>NZ_CP013398.1:0-3505262 GCF_001718535.1 Burkholderia seminalis
CTGACGCCCCAGCAGTACGTGACGTGGATCAAACCCTTGGCCCCGGTGGCCTTCGATGCGTCGGCGAACACGCTGTCCATCGCCGCGCCGAACCGTTTCAAGCTGGACTGGGTCAAGAGCCAGTTTTCGGGACGGATCTCCGATCTGGCCCGGGATTTCTGGAACGCGCCGATCGAAGTCCAGTTCGTCCTCGATCCGAAGGCCGGCATGCGCAGCGCGCCCGCCGGCAGCGCGCCGGCCGCCCCGCGCGCGCCGCTCACCCCGAACGGCCCGGCCGCGACGGTCGCCGCGATCGCCGCCAACCTGACCGCGAATGCGGCCGCCGCGCCCAGCGCGCCGGCCGACGTGCCGATGACGCCGTCGGCGGCCGCCGCGCATCACCTGAACGCCGACGACGCCGACATCGACCTGCCGAGCCTGCCCGCGCACGAAGCGGCGGCCGGCCGCCGCACGTGGCGCCCGGGCCCCGGCGCGGCCCCCGCGAACGGCGGCGAAGCCGATTCGATGTACGAACGCTCGAAGCTGAACCCGGTGCTCACGTTCGACAACTTCGTGACCGGCAAGGCCAACCAGCTCGCGCGCGCCGCCGCGATCCAGGTCGCGGACAACCCTGGCATCTCGTACAACCCGCTGTTCCTGTACGGCGGCGTCGGCCTCGGCAAGACCCACCTGATCCATGCGATCGGCAACCAGCTGCTGCTCGACAAGGCCGGCGCGCGAATCCGCTACATCCATGCGGAACAGTACGTGTCGGACGTGGTGAAGGCGTACCAGCGCAAGGCGTTCGACGACTTCAAGCGCTACTACCACTCGCTCGACCTGCTGCTGATCGACGATATCCAGTTCTTCTCCGGCAAATCGCGCACGCAAGAGGAATTCTTCTACGCGTTCGAGGCGCTCGTCGCGAACAAGGCGCAGGTGATCATCACCAGCGACACGTATCCGAAGGAAATCTCGGGCATCGACGATCGCCTGATCTCGCGCTTCGACTCGGGCCTGACCGTCGCGATCGAGCCGCCCGAGCTGGAAATGCGCGTTGCGATCCTGATGCGCAAGGCGCAGTCGGAAGGCGTGAACCTGTCGGAGGACGTCGCGTTCTTCGTCGCGAAGCACCTGCGCTCGAACGTGCGCGAACTCGAAGGCGCGCTGCGCAAGATCCTCGCGTATTCGAAGTTCCATGGCCGCGAGATCTCGATCGAGCTGACCAAGGAAGCGCTGAAGGACCTGCTGACCGTGCAGAACCGGCAGATTTCGGTCGAGAACATCCAGAAGACCGTCGCCGACTTCTACAACATCAAGGTCGCCGACATGTATTCGAAGAAGCGCCCCGCGAACATCGCGCGGCCGCGGCAGATTGCGATGTACCTGGCGAAGGAACTCACGCAGAAGAGCCTGCCGGAAATCGGCGAGCTGTTCGGCGGGCGCGACCACACCACCGTGCTGCACGCGGTGCGCAAGATCGCCGACGAGCGCAGCAAGGACGCGCAGCTCAACCACGAGCTGCACGTGCTGGAACAGACGCTGAAGGGCTGAGCGCGCGCACCGCGCTTGATAATTCGGCCTCCGCCCCAATTTAAGGGGGGCGGTTCGGTTTTGAGGCACAATACTGGTTTGACCGCCCCGGTGGTGGCGGGCCAAGAGCCCGGCCGGCGGGGCGCTGCGAGGCTGCTGCGCTGCAGGCCGTTACTCAACGAAGGAACTCTATGCAACTGGTCAAGACCGAACGAGACACCCTCCTCAGGCCGCTGCAAACGGTCAGCGGCATCGTCGAACGCCGCCATACGTTGCCGATCCTCGCCAACCTGCTGATCACCAAGAACGGCCCGGACGTTTCATTCCTGTCGACCGACCTGGAGCTGCAGATCACCACGCGCGCCGATTTCGGCGTCGGCGGCGACCAGATCGCGACCACCGTCGCGGCCCGCAAGCTGCTCGACATCCTGCGCGCGATGCCTGACGGCCAGGTCACGCTGTCGCTCGCCGACAAGCGCCTCACCGTTCAATCGGGCAAGAGCCGCTTCGCACTGCAGACGCTCGCGGCCGACGAGTTCCCGACCGTCGCGCAGGCCAAGGATTTCGGCGCCACGCTGACCGTCCCGCAGAAGTCGTTCCGCCAGCTGCTGGGCATGGTGCACTTCGCGATGGCGCAGCAGGACATTCGCTACTACCTGAACGGCATGTTGCTCGTCGTCGACGGCGACCAGCTGATGGCCGTGGCCACCGACGGCCACCGCCTCGCGTTCTCGTCGATGAAGCTCGAAGGCGGCACGTTCGGCCGCCAGGAAGTCATCGTGCCGCGCAAGACGATTCTCGAGCTGCAGCGCCTGCTCGAGGACATCGACGACACCGTCACCATCGACATCGCGCAAACCCAGGCCAAGTTCACGTTCGGCCAGGTCGAGCTCGTGTCGAAACTCGTCGAGGGCAAGTTCCCCGACTTCCAGCGCGTGATCCCGAAGGCGCACAAGAACACGTTCGAGATCGGCCGTGAAGAACTGCAGCGTTCGCTGCAGCGCGCGGCGATCCTGACCTCGGACAAGTTCAAGGGCGTGCGCTGCATCATCGCGCCGGGCCAGCTGAAGATCATGTCGACCAACGCCGATCAGGAAGAGGCGCAGGAAGAACTCGAAATCGCCTACCAGGGCGATACCGTCGACATCGGCTTCAACGTCACGTATCTGCTCGACGTGCTCGCGAACCTGAAGGTCGACACCGTGCAGGTGAGCCTCGGCGACGCCAGCTCGAGCGCGCTGATTACCGTGCCCGAGAACGACGAGTTCAAGTATGTCGTGATGCCGATGCGCATCTGACGCGCACGACATCAAGACACACACCAGGGGGCGGCAAGCCCCTTTGGCGTTTTTATGGCGAACCGACAACCCGTCCTTTCGGTGCCTGACCGGCACCGTGGATGGGCCAGGAAACTGGAGCGGCCCGGCGGTTTCCTTCGCTGAAACGCACCGCGCCGCCACTAGAGTGGCCTCGCAGAACCGGAAGATATCCATGAGTGAACAGCACAATTCGCAACCCGATAACAGCAGCTACGGTGCCTCGTCGATCCAGATCCTCGAAGGTCTGGAAGCGGTGCGCAAGCGCCCCGGGATGTACATCGGCGACACGTCGGACGGCACCGGTCTGCACCACCTCGTGTTCGAGGTGCTCGACAACTCGATCGACGAAGCGCTGGCCGGGTACTGCAACGACATCCACGTGACGATTCACGCCGACAACTCGATTTCCGTGACCGACAACGGCCGCGGGATTCCGACCGACGTGAAGATGAACGACAAGCACGAACCGAAGCGCAGTGCCGCCGAGATCGTGATGACCGAGTTGCACGCCGGCGGCAAGTTCGACCAGAACAGCTACAAGGTGTCGGGCGGCCTGCACGGCGTGGGCGTGTCGTGCGTGAACGCGCTGTCGAGCTGGCTGCGCCTCACCGTGCGCCGCGACGGCAAGAAGCGTTTCATGGAGTTCCACCGCGGCGTCGCGCAGGATCGCGTGATCGAGGTGGTGGACGGCGTGGAAGTGTCGCCGATGCTCGTGACCGGCGACACCGAGAACCGCGGCACCGAAGTGCATTTCATGGCCGATCCGACGATTTTCGGCACGGTCGAGTATCACTACGACATCCTCGCGAAGCGGATGCGCGAGCTTTCGTTCCTGAACAACGGCGTGCGGATTCGTCTCACGGACCTGCGTTCGGGCAAGGAAGACGATTTCGCGTTCGCCGGCGGTGTGAAGGGCTTCGTCGAGTACATCAACAAGACGAAGACCAACCTGCACCCGACGGTGTTCTTCGCGAACGGCGAGAAGGACGGCGTGGGCGTCGAAGTCGCGATGCAGTGGAACGACAGCTACAACGAAAACGTGCTGTGCTTCACGAACAACATTCCGCAGCGCGACGGCGGCACGCACCTGACCGGCCTGCGGGCCGCGATGACGCGCGTCATCAACAAGTACATCACCGACAACGAAATCGCGAAGAAGGCGAAGGTCGAGACGACCGGCGACGACATGCGCGAAGGGCTGTCGTGCGTGCTGTCCGTGAAGGTGCCGGAGCCGAAGTTCAGTTCGCAGACGAAGGACAAGCTGGTTTCTTCCGAGGTTCGTGCGCCGGTTGAAGAGGTTGTGGCGAAGGCGCTGGAAGAATTCCTGCTGGAAACGCCGATCGACGCGAAGATCATTTGCGGGAAGATTGTTGAGGCTGCTCGGGCGCGGGATGCTGCGCGGAAGGCGCGTGAGATGACGCGACGCAAGGGTGTGCTCGACGGCGTCGGCCTGCCGGGCAAGCTCGCGGACTGTCAGGAGAAGGATCCGGCGAAGTGCGAAATCTACATCGTCGAGGGTGACTCGGCAGGTGGGTCGGCAAAGCAAGGGCGTGATCGCAAGTTCCAGGCGATCCTGCCGCTGCGCGGCAAGGTGCTGAACGTCGAGAAGGCGCGCTACGACAAGCTGCTGTCGTCGGAGCAGATCGTCACGCTCGTGACCGCGCTTGGCTGCGGGATCGGCAAGGACGATTACAACCTCGAGAAGCTGCGTTATCACCGCATCATCATCATGACCGACGCGGACGTGGACGGTGCGCACATCCGGACGCTGCTGCTCACGTTCCTCTATCGCCAGATGCCGGACATGATCGAACGCGGGTACGTGTATATCGCGCAGCCGCCGCTTTACAAGATCAAGGCGGGCAAGGACGAGCGGTATCTGAAGGATGACGTGGAGCTGAACGCGCACATGCTGCGGTTGGCGCTGCAAGGCTCGGAGCTGGTGCCGGGTGAGAATGCGGCGGCGATTTCGGGTGATGCGCTTGGGGAGCTGGCAAGGTCGTATCTGCTGTCGCAGAGCGTGATCGAGCGGTTGAGCCGGTTGTATGACCCGGCTGCGCTGGAAGCGGTCATGGATGGGGTGGTGATCGATCTCTCCAGCGAGGCTTCGACTGAGGCTTCGGCTAAGGCGCTTCATGCGGCGTTGCATGACGAGGCTTTGAAGAACGAAGTGCGTGTCGTGCCTTCGTATGACGCGGTTCGCGAACAGCGGGCACTGCATGTCGAGCGGACGCATCACGGCAACGTGCGGGTTTCCGTCATCGATCAGGAATTCCAGCACACGGCGGATTATCAGCAGCTCGTGACGACGGCGAATACGTTCAAGGGGCTTATTGGGGAAGGTGCGGTCATCAAGCGCGGTGAGCGCAGCATGGCCGTGGCGGACTTCAAGAGCGCGATGAAGTGGCTGCTGGCGGATGCGGAGCGCAACGTCTCCAAACAACGCTATAAGGGCCTCGGCGAGATGAACCCCGAGCAGCTGTGGGAAACGACGATGGATCCGGCTGTGCGGCGTCTGCTGCGTGTGCAGATCGAAGATGCTATTGCTGCGGACGGGATCTTTACTACCCTCATGGGGGATGATGTCGAGCCGCGGCGGGCGTTTATCGAGTCGAATGCGTTGCGGGCGGGGAATATTGACGTTTGATCCTGGCAATCGTGCAGGGAAACGGAATTCGTGAGACTGCAGCACGGTTCGTGAGACTGAAAGAGCCGAAAAGGTGAGACTGCCGGGATTGTCACCGGTCCGTGTTCTTTTCGATTTCTGTAACGTCTTGTGTTTGAGTCCCTGATTCGCCACCCAATTAGCGCAGAGGCCCGTGTTCTCAGGAACACGGGCCTTTTGCCTTGTGCGCGCGGTGAGCCACTTAGTGAGCCATCCGCCCGATGCACAAGCTGCCCCATCTGTTCAAATCGCGCCGCGGCGTGTTCTATCTCCGGCCCGCTCGCGGCGGCCAGGAGGTCAAGCGCTCGCGGCACATGAAAGACTTCCGGCAAGCTAGACTGTTGGCGCTGGCAAGCCTTCGACTTGACCAGTTGCAACGCGAGGGCGACGTTTGGTTTTTCGATATCCAGAAAGCGAAGAACGCGAACTTGCAGTGCCGGATTCCCCTTCACCGGGTCGTTGTCGAATCCGGCTTTCTGGCCTAAGTCGAAGACTTGCGCGAGCGCGGCGCGACCCAGCCCTTTCCAGAACTCGAACCAGGGGCGAACGGATACGGGAAAAACGTCACTCGCGGGTTCGCCGACTATCTCGACGAGCGCAAGATAACGGATGACCGAAAAGTCTTCTACTCGTTCCGGCATACGTTCATAAGGATGACCGACCTCAATGTCCAGCCCGCAATGTTGATGGCGCTCGTGGGACACCATGACCAATCAAAAGTCGACTTTAGTTCACCCCATTTCGTGCACTACCAACACGAGAAGCCGCTGGTGAAGCTCAAAGTGCCCCTCGATCGCTTTGACATTGATACGCCGATTTGCCTTTAAACGCCGACGAGCTGGAGTCTCTGCGGGATCGAAGATAGGATTCACAATCCGGGCGGGATGAGCCAGGTCGGAATATACTACGCGCAACGTCAGCGTTTTTAAATCGGCCAACCATGCGGCCGGCTCCCTCGGAAAACAGCATGTCCGAATTTAAGCTCACTGCGGAAATCATCGCAAGATCAAAGGCGAAGACCTGGGACCTCGCGAAAACCGAATGGTCGTTGGCCGAAGTCTACGAGGCCGAGGAGCCGGAGACGTGTCTCTGTGGCCACTTTCCCATCATCGAAATATGCACCCTCAAAAATCGCGTCACAGGACAAACGGCTGATGTGGGCAACTGCTGCGTCAAACGTTTTATCGGACTGCCCTCAGACAAGATTTTTCAAGCGGTCAAACGGGTTCGCAAAGACCCCAGCAAGTCGCTCAATGGGGAAGCTATCGCCCACGCTTTTGAGAAGACATGGATCAATGAGTGGGAGCGCGATTTTTATTTGAAAATCATGCGGAAACGCGTTTTGACCAGCAAGCAAATCGGAAAAAAGATTCAAATAAACGACAAGATAGCCATGCGCATGCAGCGGCCAAAGACTTGACGCAGGCCGAAGCGCTGGGCAGGGTAAACAGGGAGATAATCGCCAAGGCAAGCGACATCCCTTCGGCTTTCGAGGCGATATAATCAGACGACTCATGCTCGAAAAGCAAAGAACATGCAAGGGTGTTTGTCGGGGCTCCGCATCCGTCGTAAAGGCGCTCCGGTGTGCCTTTGCGCAACCTACATGGTGCGAGATGCCTAATTGGCCCTTGGTCTCCGAATGGATGGCGCATAACTACTTGGACGAGTTCGCTCGACTAACTCGAACGTTTACGATCGCATACCGAATCACGGATGACAGCGGCGACTCTTGGACCGCGCGCTTCAATCGTTTCAAAAATAAGGACAAGGAAGCGTGTCTCGGTGGCGGGCAACTGTTTTTTGAGACCGTTCCGACACTAATGAACGCCATCGGAGCAGTCCCTGCAGATTCCACCTTCATACCAGCCCTGTCGTTGGGCGAGTGAACGAGCGCTCCTCTCGTCATGGTCACTCCCCTAAAATTGCGCGCCCGAAAGGATCACAAAAAGCTGTTCGACTCAACGTTGGCATTGGCGCACAACATGCAAGGCGCAAAATTCGCAAACGCACCACGATGAAATTTCCAATTTCTTGGAAAGCCAAAAACCGTGACTGTTACGGGGGCAGCGATGAAAGAACATCAAGCCAAAAGCGAGCATCTGACCATCTACTTGGCCAAGGATTCAGCACTTCGTGACGAGCAGATCATTGATACCAGTGCGGCGAAACGCCCGGTCGATCTGAAAATCGCGTCCGGAAGCGCCCGTTTATACGTCAAGAAGGCGCCTCCTCTCACAAAGCCCGCCTGGTCCGAGTTTTTGATCGATGGTCAGGAAGTGCCCGACGGCCTGTTTGAGGGACGAAGATCAGAAGGCGCCGTTTTGATTTTCCGCAATGACGAGACGACCTTCGCGCTGACCTTCGGAACGGGTTTCCATATGGTCGACCTTGACCACGTCGTGCGCGACTTTGGTCTGCGCGTGGCGCTCAGCGCTTCCGATCCAGACAGGTTGCGTAGCTTGGACAAGGCGAGCTACGAGTCCAATCCCTTAAACACGAGAAGCCAAAGCCCCAGGGACGCCGACATTTTCGATTTGCTCATCAACACTGAAACTGACCTAATTTACGCCATAACAGGAACATCGACGGAGCCTTTGTTCGGCAGCCACGTTACGGGGCGAGATGCTCTGACCATCTCGCCGGAGATCACACTCGATGACCTGCCAACCGTGCTCGCCGAAGCCTTTCGCCGTTACGAACGAGGCTTGCCAGAGCGGTTCGCGTGGGTCGAGGATCTACGGCGCGAAAAGGACAGCGACACGCTGCAAATCCTTGACATGGAGCTCTCGTCGATCCTGCAAGCGGACCACCTCCCCGACAATGTGTGGCTGGGCGAGCCGGAGATCGTCGACTGGGAGTCGCAGATCGGTTATTCGTTCGATTTGCGCGAGCGCACGCTCATCCACAAGACCCTACAACTGCCGACGCTGCTCGAATACATGACCGAGCACGGGGACGACCCGACGGTTGAGGCTCTAAAAAGGCATCACGTCTACGCCATCGACGACCGATTCTCGCCGCTCAAAAAATGGTCGGCCTATCGGTGCCTGTATGCCGAAATCGCCAACGGAGAGCAAACATACATTCTTCGCAACGGCGATTGGCACGAGGTCAAGCAAAGCTTCATCGAGCGAGTGGATGGGCAGCTCTCAACGCTTGAAGTGGACAAGATCGAGATGCCCCTGTTCAAGCATGCCAGCGAAGCGGCATACAACGAGAGCGTGGCGGCCGACTCCGCCGCATATGAACTGCTCGACCGAAAGACGGTTCCGTTTGGCGGCGCTTACGACAAAATCGAGTTTTGCGACTTGGTCCGGGACGGCCGCGACCTGATCCACGTAAAGATCTACAAAAACTCGGCGACGCTGAGCCATCTGTTTGCCCAAGGCAGCGTGGCGGCTGAAACGTTCGTTGCTGACGAAATCTTTCGAACAAAGCTAAACGATCGACTGCCCGCCCGGATCAAGCTTTCCGATCCGTCCGTTAAGCCCGAAGCGGGCAACTATCGGATCGTCTATGCCGTCATCACCACAAAGGATCTTCCACATGCGTTACCGTTCTTTTCAAGAGTGACCCTAAAGAACGCAATCGCAACCCTGAGCGCGCTTGGGTTCGCCGTCGCCATCGCAAAAATCCAGTTCGACGCTAATTTTCTTAACACCACATCATGCAGGCCATCGCGCAGAACGCGCGCAGCGGTGCCTGAACTGGCCAAAAGCCCATCTGTCAGGCACAGAAAATCCGAGCCGCCCACAGCGCCGCCGCCGTGAAACGAAAAAGGAACGCGCACAACCGGACCGTGCGGTACGAATGGCTGTCGCAGTACCACTGGGAAGACTTGTACCACGTGCAGCGCTTCGCGACTGATTGGATGTGGACTTACAATCGTGACCGCCCGAACATGGCCCTGGGCGGATTTACGCCAAAGCAGCGGTTGGCCATGGCCGCTTAGTTTCTACTTCTGAACCCCGTGGAAAACGGGGGGATTACCGCCGAGTGCGTGATCTGCCGCTGTTCGAATACCGGGTGGTGTTGCACGTCCCCCGTCGCCGGGTCTGGTGCGAACACTGCGGCGGTCCGCGACTGGAGAAGCTGGCGTGGCTGGGCCGCTACCAGCGAGTGACAGAGTGCCTCGCCAAGGCGTGCGAGAAGCTGCTGCAGGCACGCCAGCGTGCAGGCGGTAGCGGCCTTCTACGATCTGGGCTGGGACACGGTCAAATCGATCGACGAGATGCGCTTGCGAGCGCGCGTGGCCGAGCCGGACTGGTCGACGATCCGCTCTCTGGCAATGGACGAGTTCGCGCTGCATAAGGGCCATCGCTACGCCACGGTGGTGGTTGATCCGATCGGCCGGCAGGCGCTCTGGGTCGGGCCAGGACGTTCACGCGAAACGGCGCGAGCCTTCTTCGAACAACTTCCTGAAGGCGTGGCCGAGCGTATCGAAGCGGTTGCGATCGACATGACCACGGCCTACGAGTTGGAGATCAAGGGCAGTGCCCACAGGCGGAAATCGTCTTGGACCTGTACCACGTCGTGGCCAAGTACGGGCGCGAAGTGATCGACCGAGTACGGGTGGATCAGGCCAATCAACTCCGACATGACAAGCCGGCCCGAAAGGTTCTGAAGTCCAGCCGCTGGTTGTTATTGCGCAACCGCCACAATCTGAAGCCGGATCAGGCCGTGCACCTGAAGGAGTTACTGGCCGCCAATCAGTCGCTGTTATGCGTCTACGTGCTGCGCGACGAACTCAAACGGCTCTGGTTCTACCGAAAGCCAGCCTGGGCGGAAAAGGCCTGGGGGCAATGGTTCGAGCAGGCTCGGCAAAGCGGGATTGCCGCCCTACAAAAGTTCGCCCAGCGCTTGCGGGGGTACTGGCACGGAATCGTGACTCGCTGTCGTCATCCGCTCAACACCAGCGTCGTTGAAGGCATCAACAACACCATCAAGGTCATCAAGCGCAGGGCTTATGGGTACCGCGACGAGGAGTACTTCTTCCTCAAGATCCGCGCCGCATTCCCCGGAATTCCACGATGAACCCAAAAATTCCGGCTCGAGTTCCGTGTCTCGATTTCGTCAAGTAGCTATGGGGTCGGTCAGTGGACCAGCGAACGGTGATGAACTAAGGAGCTTGGTGGCAAAGCTCAATGACGAGGTACGTGCGTTCGAGCGTCGGCGGAATTTCCTCGTCAAGTGGCAGGCGGATACCGTCGCCATGAGCTTGGTGACAAAATTGGCAACTGACGCGCTTGATGCCAAGTTCTGTTCCATGGACCTCGTGGTTTGCGTCGGTGGGCGCCGGCTATCTCTATAGTGCGGTGAAGAACTCGAGGGCGTTCGCGGCTGCGAGCGAACTGTCGCAAGAGCTTGTCGACACCTTTGTCGACCTGACTTTAGCGCCTGCGAACGACGCCGTGGTGATGTGGCGAGCTCGGGAGAACTTGAGTAAATAGTCTGTTAAGAACTCGCTGTTGCCAGTCCGCCTCGGGCGCTGTCGGTCGGCACTGGAATGTTGATTTCTACGTAAGCGCCGGAGTAGGCCAGACGCGACGGCGGTGACCCAGTCTAACGAATGCGCATCGAAAGTCCGGCAAGTCCAATTATTTCGGTTCGGAAGGTCCACACAGACGGATCGAATTCGTTAGTAGGTACTTGATTCTTAAGCAAGCACAGTCTAACGAATTCGTAATCCTCGCAATACAGGTAGATGAAAGGTCAAAAAAGATCCATAAATTTCTTAATTTATGGGTCTTTTTATTAAAACCTCATATTGCACTGCCAATTCACATCGACAAACTATTCGTCCTTCAGTGCACCTTTATTTGCGTAACTTGTTTCAATTAGGTAACCGCGCTCCAAACCGTGGGCAATCCCACCCTCCCATGATTTCGTTAAGAAATCTCGCACCTCAAAGAATAAGTGTGCAACAACATCAGCATGAATTGGTTTTTTAACATAACCATCCATATATCGAAATTCTCGATCAGTATTTTTTTGCTTACGTAAAATATAAATTTGATCTATTTTATATTTCTTTAGGTTGACAGCCTCCGTTAACTTCAACCATTCAGCAACGACGATGTACATCGCATTCGGATTTTTTTGCTTTATTTGTTCGGCTGCAGTCGATGCATCTTGAAGCATCGTTTTATCTAAATAAGTCTTGCACTCAACCGCAACCGCAGGAATATCCCAGTTATCAATAACACCCGCGATCTGCCCGCTCGGCCTAAACGTCGCATCAACATGCACACCAATCGTGAAATCATGATCCTTCTTCTCAATCATGATTTCCGGTTCCGTTAACAGTTGATCGAAGCTATTTGCCCTAAAGAAAATGTCTTTGAAAGCATGTGATTTTCCAATAAGAGCATCTGCTGAAATTTCAGAGACCAAATCCTTAAAAAGGAACAACATAAATTCTTCCAATACGGAAGAGTGCAGATTAGACCGAGAATCAAACTTCTCAGCATAATGCTGCTGATCTATAAAATCCTTATACTCTTGAAGCAGTCGTACACGCTCGCCAAGAATCATGCGATCGTCTTTTTTCGCCTTAACGCCCGGCCCCTTGAGAGCCAAATTTCGGTCTTTCCACTTATCATATTCAATCTGTATTTCTTTTAAATATTGAACAGACTCAGCATCACGATACTTCGACTTGTGCTCCCTCTTCCCTGCCAGATTGCTTCCGTGAACGTGCATTTTTATAACCAATCAGTTTTGGATAAATATTCTCGGCAATTGCCTTTGCCAACAGCGGGGGAACCGCATTCCCAATTTGATTATACTGACAAAGAAATAATTCTTCTTGACGATCTTCTCTTGCCAAAAGCTTGTGACTCACTACTGTCGGCTTCCCCAAAAATCTGTAGCTGTCTGGGAAAGACTGGATTCTTGCGCCTTCTCGTGCAGTGAAATTTCTATGCTGGAAAGGATGTACAAAGTTCGCATAGAACGATGCGGGGATCGTATGGCAAGGTCGATCCGGATGCATCCGCCTGTTATTTTGATCGTATACACGATCAGAAATTTCGTTAGAGTTTCTTTTGCGTGGCTTTAAGTGATCAGCAACATCGCTAACGGAATGCCCGCATTCCATCGACGCAAATCGCTCAACCATTCTCCTCGTGTGATTCATTGCTTTGTGATTAAAAACAAATTCACAATCACCACGCAACATCTTCTGATAGTCATTTACAGGAGGCGACTCGATCGGGAGAGCCTCCCCTCCTTCACTCGCAAGGAGCGGCGGAAGGTCGGATATTGCGTCCCAAAGCGTGGGGCATTCTTCAAGCTCTTCGTCAAAAAGAGATCTCTCAGCATCGCGTCTAATGCTGTGAGTTGCCTTCGGAAAGGGTTGCTCCACCGGAAATTTCGTGGCCAATACGAAAAGTCGTGTTCTTATTTGCGGAACACCATAATCTGTTGCCTGCAATACTGTCGAATACGTGTTGTATCCGAGCTCTTCGAGACTTTCTTTTATGATCGCAAGAACACTTTCACCTTCACTGGTTTTTGAAGCTGCCAGATTTGGAACGTTTTCCATTAGCATAACAGATGGGCGAAGCAGCCTTCCGACGCGAACAAACTCCTTAAACAGAGAGTTTCTCGGATCTTTAGCATCACCAGCTTTTCTATTTGCGATCGAAAAGCCCTGACATGGAGGTCCACCAATAATAACATCCGGAGAATTATCTCCGAAAAGCTCAAGGATACGTTCATCTGTAAGCTGCGTAATGTCAGAATGAACTGTTGCGACACCCGGGTGATTGAAAGCAAACGTATCACTTGCCCATTTATCACGCTCAATTGCTCCAATCACTGAATAGCCAGCTTGTTGAAACCCCAAACTGAAGCCTCCAGCACCAGCAAAAGTGTCTAGCACGGTCGGAGCGGTTTTCTCGCTTTGCGAAGACTTCATTGAAATATGCTTAGTCATTTACTCTTGGCAGCAGTTCGCGTGCATTGTTTTCGGTTGTGGAAATAAATAAATTTCCTTGTTTTCCGAGACCTTGCTCCTCGACGTACCTGCGCATAAATATGCGCAAAACGTCAGATGCCTTCTGCCCTTCGGCAAGGCACGCGCTCCGGAACGCCTCTCGGAGCTCTCTCTCTACGCGGATTCGAATGCCGACGTCTTTAGGTAACATGGCCGCGAGCTTAACATGGATACACGTCCGTGTATCCATACTTGATTCGGCCCCGTATTTGAAGGTCACGTACGAGTGTATTCTTGGCCCGCCAGCGAGGCGAAAGGCCTCGATAGTCGATCGTTCCTGACGTCCGAAGTTGGAACACCCCTGCGGGCGGCTTCTGTGAATAGCAGCTCATGACGGTCGCAACGGACCATATTCGGTAGACCATTCGGCCAACGTCGCACACCGACCAATTATGAGACCCCCGTTCCGCTACACTTGGAGAGCATCACCGCAAAAAGCGCGGGCCGTATGGGCTGCCACCCATACGGCCCGCTGACCACAACCAACTCAATACAGGAGTCGGAAATGGCTAACGCCAATCATAAGTCACGCCCCGTCGTAACGGAACGCTTCGTCACCGTCCAAGAGTCAGCACGCCATCATTCCTTGTCTAGGGTTCTCCGTGCTATCAGAGCGCACTGGAAACTGAACACGACGTATTACCCGTGGATCAAAATAGCGGGAGTATGGCTTGAAGACGGATTCGAGGCAGGGGAACGCGTCCGGATCACTGTCGAAGACAAGCGGCTCATCATCACGCCGATGTGAACGGCGCACTGCCGATGGTGGGCGTCGCAAGTCACCATCCGTTAGTTGGCTCGGTGCCCGATACTCCGAACCGTTAGTAACTGTGACAAGCGACGATTGTTCTGCAATTGCAGCGGGCCGGTAACTCAGGCCTGCTGCCGTACAGCCGTCGAGATGACGCAAGCGCAGTAACCACCACAGCGTGCGTGAACCACGCAACCGCGATCGGATCGTCAAACGTAACAGTTATCGACAATGTTTCTCAAACATGATCATCCAAACGTAAGATGTTGACACTATGACATCAAGCAATTAAAGCCATTTTTAACGGATTTTAGTCAATCCACGCGCCACAACGCACAATGAATCACGGGAACGCGTTAGTCCATCACATAAATCTCAATACTGAATCAGAATTAGAACGCTGACCGGTAATACTTCCCCCGATCTGAAACATTGCGGTACGATCTGCGCAAACGATTAACCAGATCCCAGGGCCGCTGATGTCTTCGTTCTCCCTTTCCGAGATCGCGAAGCAGTTTTTCGCGCTTCAAACCAATCGACTATTCACGATTGCGACACCGCTTTCCGGCCGTTCCGAGCTCGTACTGACCGAGTTCGACTGCGACGAAGCGCTCGGCCAGCTGTTCGAAATCAATCTCAAGCTCGCATCGCAGGACCCCAACATCGAGCTCAAGAAGCTGATCGGCAAGCCTGTCACGATCACCCTGCAGCTCACTGACGCAACCGCCAGCTCGGAGGAACGTTATTTCCAGGGCTATGTCACGGATTTCGAGCACACCGGCACCGACGGCGGGCTCGCAACATACGTGGCCATCGCTCGCCCCTGGATCGCTTTCATGGACCGTCGCCAGGACATTCGCATCTTCCAGGAGCAGACGGTCGAGGAAATCCTCGACGCCGTACTCCATCGATATCGAAAGTTCGGCGACGTCGAGTTCCGCTTGCAAAAGCCGACAGCGAATCGCAGCTACTGCACACAATACAAGGAAACGGATCTAGCGTTTGCACTGCGGCTGATGCAGGAGGAAGGGCTGTTCTTCTACTTCGAGCATGCGAAAGACGCCCACAAGTTGATCATCAGCGATACGTCTGTCAACGCGCAGCCGATCCCCGGTCGTAGCGCTGCTTTGCGCTACTCGACCGACGAGATTCTCGACGACGAACAGGTCATCACGTCGTTCGCGGCCCGCCGCCAACTTACCTCCGGAAGTGCGACGCTCAAGACAGTGGACTACAAAGCGCCGGGAGCAAGGCGGCAGGCCCAGGATGACACCGGCATCAATCAGGGTGACGTCGAGAACTACGAGGTCTATGACTACCTCGGTGCACACGGCTTCCCGGATAGCGATCGCGGTGAACAGCTCGCGCGGTTCCGTACCGAAGCGCTGGCGGCACATAGCAAGATTTTCGTCGGCAAAAGCTACTGTCGGCGCCTTGCACTTGACCGTTACATCCAGATCGAGGATCACTACGATCACGAGCGTTCGCAGCCGGAAGACCGCCAGTTCCTGCTAACGTCGATCCGGCATCACGGAACGAACAACTACCAGGCACAGCCCGGCGTCGCGACCTATTCGAACGAATTCAAATGCATCCGCAAGAAGATCCCGTATCGACCGCTGCGGACAATTGCGCATCCTGTCATTCATGGGATCCAAACCGCGATTGTCGTCGGCCCTCCGGGACAGGAAATCTACACGGATGAACTCGGCCGCGTGAAAGTCCAGTTTCATTGGGACCGGCTGGGCAAGAAAAATCACGCGAGCTCGTGCTGGGTTCGTGTCTCTCAGCCTTGGGCAAGCGGCGGCTTCGGGATGATTCAGTTGCCCAGAATCGGCGACGAAGTAGTCATCGTGTTCGGCGACGGAAACCCTGATCGCCCGCTGATCATCTCGTCCGTCTATAACGCGCAGAACATGCCGCCGTGGCAACTCCCAGCCAATGCAACGCAAAGCGGGATTCTGACGCGATCGACCAAGGGCGGAAGTTCCGACACGGCGAATGCGCTGCGTTTCGAAGATCGGAAGGGTCAAGAAGAAGTCTGGCTGCATGCCGAGAAGGACCAGCGCATCGAAGTCGAAAATGACGAATCGCACTCAGTAGGCAACGACCGCGACAAGTCGATCGGCAACGACGAGAGCGTGAAGATTGGCCGGAACTGGACGCTTTCCACTGGCGGCGTCAAGTTCGAAACAGTCGGCCTCGCATCCGTACAAAGCGTGGGACTCGGCAAGATGCTCAATGTCGGGCTCGCGTATAACGTCAATGTTGGCGGCCTTTATTTGCGCAATGTCGTGCTGGAAATGGCTACCACCGTTGGGCTAAGCCGTGTCGACCGAGTGGTGCAAGACTGGACCTCACATGTGGGCCATACGTACGCCGTAACGGTGCGTGGCAAAGCCGTTGGAGATGCGGTTAAACGGGATCAGGAAAAGCCCCTCGATATTTCACCGGACTTCAGTCCGCAAATTCCGGCCCCTGTTCAGAGCTCGGACAGCAACCAGATCCGGATCACCGATCAAGGTCAGGCAAGCCTTTCTGGCGCGTCAACAGCTCAGTTGATTGGCCCGGGTGGCACGATCACCATTGACGCCGCAGGCATTCACCTGAAGGGCAAGGGAATCTACCTCGATGGCCCGGTCACGCAAAGCGGCGGAAGTGCGCGAGGTCTCGCTCCCGTCACCGAAGCAGACTGCGCGGAATGCGCGAAGAAGACCCAGTCTGCGCACCCTGTCGATGTTGCGACAGGGCAAAAGCTTCTCACTCACGACGACTTCACTTTGCCGGGGCGAGTGCCGATCCAGTGGAATCGGCGATATCGCAGTGCCGATCAGCGAAATGGTAGCTTTGGCGTCGCGTGGAAGTTGCAATACGCTACGGAGGTCCATGTGCGTACGTCACCGGACGGCACCCGGAAGGTGATCTATGTCGATTTTGACGGTCGACAACTGCACTTCCCGTTTCTCGAGACTGGACAAGAACACTTTCATCCGCTCGAAAAATACACCCTTACGCGACTTGAGGATCGAGCAAACCAGCCAACGTATGAAGTCCGCTTTCCGAATGGGCTTGTCGAAACCTATGAGCCACATCCAGTAGATCCGAATCGACATCTGCTCCGGTGTTCCGAAACTCGTGACGGACAGGCGCTTACTTTCAAGTACACAACAATGGGTAGCTTGCAAGAAGTTCGCAATAACGTTCATGTGGTCGCGTGTACACACGATGATCAGGGGCGAATTATCGAAGTACATCTGCTAGATAAGCATGGCGATTCAAAAAGAAAGTTGGCTGCTTATCAGTACGACGACGAAGGTAATCTGAGTAAGGCGGTAGACCGCAGAGGTCAGACCTGGCGGTACAGCTACGCGAACCATCTCCTCACAAGCTATGAAACGCCCGCCGGCGCAGTGTTTGCCTCGGAATGGGACGGTGATACGCCATACGCACGCTGTGTTCGAACATATGCTTATACCGTTGGAAACAGCGACAAACACGATATTACGCGGGACACCCGGTTCGACTATCTGCCTGCTGCGCAGATCACTCGTGTCACCGATGCGGCAGGCCAAACGACAACCTACCGATACAACGGACTATGGGCGGTCGATCAGATCACTCATCCGGATGGCAGCACTGAACACATTGAATTTGACGAAACGGGCAATGTGTCAGGTCGAGTCGATCCTTTAGGCCGCAAGACCCAAGTCATCAGTGACCTACACGGAAACCCCATCGCGATTCGCAACGCAGCTGGCCATCTAACGCGAATCGAATACAACGAGCACAACTTACCTACTCGAATAACTGATCCAGCTGGCCAAATTTGGCAGCGTGAGTACGATGCAAGCGGGCACCTAGTCAAGGCAATCGATCCGTTGGGAAATGCAACCTCGACGGTCTACGAAAAAGGGCTGCCCGTTGCTCAAACCGACGAGCTCGGCAATGTGACACACATGCTCTGGAACGATGCGGGTCAACTCCTTGAGCGTACCGATTGCTCAGGCTTCAAGACTCAATACGCATACGACGACTTCGGGCGCCAAACAAGCACGACGAATGCGTTAGGGCAAACGACCAAGGTTCTCGGCAACGCTGCCGGCAACACGACTGCAATCGAACCTGCCGGACTCGGATGCTGGCGCACCACGTACGATAAAGCTGGCCTGCCGGTCGCTTATACCGATCCGCTCGGTCGCGTTACGCGAGTTGGATGGGATGCCTATGATCGGCCACTCAGCATAATCGATGCGATGGGTGGCTCATATCGATTCGAGTACGATGAGCGCGGCAAGCTCACCGCACTGACGAACCCCAAGGGCGAACGTGGCACCTTTGCGTATGACCAACTGGGACGCATCATCGAGCAGAGCGGGTTCGATGGTCGGCGCCAACAATTTCGATTCAACGTCGCCGGCGAACTGATCGAGCAGATCGATTGTGGTAACGACGGACAACTTCGCACGACGCTGATATACGACAATCTCGGTCAGATGACCGGTCGCCAACTGAGCGACAACACGCTGAGTACTTTCAGTTATGACGAGCGAGGTCTGCTTAAACAGGCCTATCACCATCGAGAGGCTGGCGCCGTATCGCAAATAACCTACGAGTACGATGCAGCCGGGCGACGTACTGCCGAAGTTCAAGCACATCACGGTCGTGTTTGGCGCCTTCAACATCGACTTGATGCAGTCGGAAATCGCAGCGAGACGCACCTACCCGGGGTTGGCAATCTGACATGGCAGCGGTATGGAAGCGGCCACATTCACGGCGTGCTGCTTGACGGTGCTCCGCTTGCGAGCTTCGAGCGAGATGCGCTACACCGCACGGTCACCAATGTACAGGGTTCAATCGCTCAGCTATTCGCTTATACCGACTCCGGACAACTCGCGTCGCAACAGCTTCAGGATCTTGATTCGCAAGGTCAACCACGAGCGGACGCGCGTCCGTGGCGGGCGTGGCGCTACGACGCAGCCGGACAATTAACCGATTTGCACGATGCATGGCGAGGTGCCAAGCACTATAGCTACGATCCTCTTTCGCAACTGCTAGGTATTGCACGCGAACGGGGGGAAACCATTCTCAATGTGAAAAATGAGTCGTTTCGCTACGATTCCACAGGAAATTTGATCGCTAGACTGATGTCGAGCAGCTCCCCGAGTGTTCCGTTTGTGGAAGGCGTACAAAGTGTGGCCGGGGATCGACTGCACCAATTTGTCACGTCTGAGGTATCCACTCAAACGCTGCTCCACTTTACTTACGACGGTCACGGGAACCAGGCATCACGTACGGCACAGGTCATATCGGACAAACCTGTCGTCAAAGCGGCGTCGGGTATTCTTGAGCGACTTTTGCCACGACACAATGCCTCCGAGCCGAACGAGACAGCTCTACCACCGAATGTCACGCGCTATCGCTATGATGCTGCTCATCAGCTGATTGGTGTCGACCACGTCAATGGCGACCACACTGAATATCGTTACGACGCCTTGGGACGCCGAATCGCCAAAATTCACACGCCGGCCGGGCAGGCATCGCGCATGACGTTGTTCGTATGGGACAACGATTGGATGTTGCAGGAAGTACATGCCGGCACGAGCACACGAGGTGACACGCTCGTTACCTATGTTCCGCACCCTGATCACCGTGGACCGCTGGCACAACTGGCGAATGGCAAGTGCTACCACTATCTGAGCGATCATCTCGGCGCGCCACAGGAACTCGTCGACGACGAGCGCGAAGTCGTCTGGGCTGCAGACTTCGACGGTTACGGGCGGTGTGGCCAACAAGTTGTCGCGAAAATCGACAATCCGATTCGGTTTCCGGGTCAGTATCACGATGCAGAGTCCGGGTTGTACTACAACCGTCACCGCTATTACGATCCGGAGGCCGGCAGATATATCAATCAGGATCCTCTCGGTTTGCTCGCAGGCCCCAATAAATATGCCTATGCCGACAGCCGCCCCTCCATGGCAATTGATCCGATCGGCCTGCTGTCGATTCCCGCCGGCGCTGAAATGGGTGCAGCTGCAGGGACGGCAGTCTTTCCCGGAATCGGCACGATAATTGGTGCCGCAGTTGGCACATTGGCGGGGATTGGCGTGTTCGTCTGGATGGCGTCTTCCGTATCATCGGACAAAGCCGGGAACAAAGTCAGTCCGATCGCAGACACAATACAACCGCCGGGCAATTGCTCCCCGGGCGAACATCGCAGGCTCCAGGATGAGGTCAACCGTGCGTGCAAGCGCCCCAGAGCGTGTAAGGCTAACATGGACCAGCCGACCATTCTGCAGATGCGCGAAAACAACCGGGAATGTGCGATGGCGCGAGACCTGATCAACAAAAAGTGCTTCGCGGGTGGAGACGCCAACCACCGTAACGAAGCACTCGAAGCCTGGGCGAATGTTGCGAAGTGCGAGGGATTACTAAAATGAGCTTGAATTTCTCAACTTTTCCAAACGATCCCTTCCCGAATGGAGAGCCGATCACAGACAGATCTGGGATCGAGTCATGTGCTGTCGACGATTTTTTTCGAGGAAAGAAGCGCTTCGAAATAACGCTCAAACAATTAAGAGAAGACTACGAATGCGACGAGTCGGCTTGCCTCACTTTTATGAAGCCGAAAGCGTTTGCTTTTTTTCTTCCGTTGTTCATGAAGATAGCTACATATGAGTACGACGAGGCGGACAATATCCCCGATTCTCTTGTCTACAAATTGCACCGAATGGCAACAGGTGGGGCGAGCGACTGGCTCGATGAAATTTCGAAGACGTATGCAAAAGATCAGCGAAATTGCATCATTGATTTTCTAGACGAGATGAGCCGAATCGAGTGGCGGCACCAAGATCCCGACTTAGCAACAGATGCTGCCAGCCTGCTGCGTGAGATATTTTGATCAGCGTTTTTCGATCGAAACCGAATTTGGGGGTTCGAGTTGAGCGATCCGAATCAACGTGGTGCACTCGGGGATCCCGCTCCGCAGCTCGCCGCCCGAAGTCGGTGAGCTTAGTAAGAATACCGAAATAGTCCTCTTCCCAAGGCTCTTCGATGAAACCTATTATCCGAAAAGGCGACACAACGGATCACGGCGGCACAGTGCTCGACGGCTTCGGCCTTTCGAACTTGAACGGCCGACCGGCATCTGGTGTTGGCCATATGGTCCTGTGCCCGAAATGCCAGGGTGCTTACCCGATCGTTCAGGGCTCCAGCCAGTACACGATTGAAGGCCGCGCCGTTGCGCTAGACGGGATGAAGACTGCATGTGGCGCCTCGCTGATCGCCAGCCAGCAAGAATTCCTGGCAAGCGAGTGACGCCGTCTGGCTCTAACTAAATCGAGCCTTATCTGTTCCGCGCACATTTGCGCCGCACCAATGCAAAAACCCCCGCCTGTTCGGGCGGGGGTTCTTGGCTTAGGGAGCCTGACGATTACCTACTTTCACACGGGAATCCGCACTATCATCGGCGTAGAGTCGTTTCACGGTCCTGTTCGGGATGGGAAGGGGTGGGACCGACTCGCTATGGTCATCAGGCAAAGGGGGTTGTCACGTTGCTTCGCAACGCGACCAATCTGGGAAGAAGCAGTAATTTTGGGGTTGTGCGTATCAGCACATCGCGGTCATTCAACCGCTGTCTGTAAAACAGACTTGTTATAGGATCAAGCCTTACGGGCAATTAGTATCAGTTAGCTGAACGCATTACTGCGCTTACACACCTGACCTATCAACGTCCTGGTCTCGAACGACCCTTCAAGGGGATCTAGTCCCCAGGGATATCTCATCTTAAGGCGAGTTTCCCGCTTAGATGCTTTCAGCGGTTATCTCTTCCGAACATAGCTACCCGGCGATGCCACTGGCGTGACAACCGGTACACCAGAGGTTCGTCCACTCCGGTCCTCTCGTACTAGGAGCAGCCCCCTTCAAATATCCAACGCCCACGGCAGATAGGGACCAAACTGTCTCACGACGTTTTAAACCCAGCTCACGTACCTCTTTAAATGGCGAACAGCCATACCCTTGGGACCGGCTACAGCCCCAGGATGAGATGAGCCGACATCGAGGTGCCAAACACCGCCGTCGATATGAACTCTTGGGCGGTATCAGCCTGTTATCCCCAGAGTACCTTTTATCCGTTGAGCGATGGCCCTTCCATACAGAACCACCGGATCACTATGACCTGCTTTCGCACCTGCTCGACTTGTCGGTCTCGCAGTTAAGCACGCTTATGCCATTGCACTATCAGCACGATTTCCGACCGTACCTAGCGTACCTTCGTACTCCTCCGTTACGCTTTGGGAGGAGACCGCCCCAGTCAAACTGCCTACCATGCACTGTCCCCGACCCGGATCACGGGCCAAGGTTAGAACCTCAAACAAACCAGGGTGGTATTTCAAGGACGGCTCCACCGAAACTAGCGTTCCGGTTTCATAGCCTCCCACCTATCCTACACAGATCGGTTCAAAGTCCAATGCAAAGCTACAGTAAAGGTTCATGGGGTCTTTCCGTCTAGCCGCGGGTAGATTGCATCATCACAAACACTTCAACTTCGCTGAGTCTCGGGAGGAGACAGTGTGGCCATCGTTACGCCATTCGTGCAGGTCGGAACTTACCCGACAAGGAATTTCGCTACCTTAGGACCGTTATAGTTACGGCCGCCGTTTACCGGGACTTCAATCAAGAGCTTGCACCCCATCATTTAATCTTCCGGCACCGGGCAGGCGTCACACCCTATACGTCCACTTTCGTGTTTGCAGAGTGCTGTGTTTTTATTAAACAGTCGCAGCCACCAGTTTATTGCAACCCCTTCACCCTCCTGGCGCAGGCCAGTCAAGCTACAAGGGCGTACCTTATCCCGAAGTTACGGTACCAATTTGCCGAGTTCCTTCTCCCGAGTTCTCTCAAGCGCCTTAGAATACTCATCTCGCCCACCTGTGTCGGTTTGCGGTACGGTCATCGTTAGACTGAAGCTTAGAGGCTTTTCTTGGAACCACTTCCAATTGCTTCGCTCCCTAGGGAGCTCGCGCCACACCCTTGAATTGCGCACCCGGATTTGCCTAAGTGCCTTCTCCAATGCAGCGACCGGGACTTCCAACACCCGGACAACCTTCCGCGATCCGTCCCCCCATCGCATCTAACAATGGTGCAGGAATATTGACCTGCTTCCCATCAGCTACGCATTTCTGCCTCGCCTTAGGGGCCGACTCACCCTACGCCGATGAACGTTGCGTAGGAAACCTTGGGCTTACGGCGAGGGGGCCTTTCACCCCCTTTATCGCTACTCATGTCAGCATTCGCACTTCCGATACCTCCAGCACGCTTTTCAACGCACCTTCGCAGGCTTACGGAACGCTCTCCTACCATGCGTGCAAAGCACGCATCCGCAGCTTCGGTATATAGCTTAGCCCCGTTACATCTTCCGCGCAGGACGACTCGATCAGTGAGCTATTACGCTTTCTTTAAAGGGTGGCTGCTTCTAAGCCAACCTCCTGACTGTTTTAGCCTTCCCACTTCGTTTCCCACTTAGCTATATTTGGGGACCTTAGCTGGCGGTCTGGGTTGTTTCCCTCTTGACACCGGACGTTAGCACCCGATGTCTGTCTCCCGTGATTGCACTCTTCGGTATTCGGAGTTTGCTATGGCGGGGTAATCTGCAATAGACCCCCCAACCATGACAGTGCTCTACCCCCGAAGGTGAGACACGAGGCACTACCTAAATAGTTTTCGGAGAGAACCAGCTATTTCCAGGTTTGTTTAGCCTTTCACCCCTATCCACAGCTCATCCCCTAACTTTTCAACGTTAGTGGGTTCGGACCTCCAGTACGTGTTACCGCACCTTCATCCTGGCCATGGATAGATCACCTGGTTTCGGGTCTACGCCCAGCAACTGAACGCCCTATTCGGACTCGCTTTCGCTACGCCTGCCCTATACGGTTAAGCTTGCTACTGAACGTAAGTCGCTGACCCATTATACAAAAGGTACGCCGTCACCCCTTACGAGGCTCCGACTGTTTGTATGCATGCGGTTTCAGGATCTATTTCACTCCCCTCCCGGGGTTCTTTTCGCCTTTCCCTCACGGTACTGGTTCACTATCGGTCGATCACGAGTATTTAGCCTTGGAGGATGGTCCCCCCATCTTCAGACAGGATTTCACGTGTCCCGCCCTACTTGTCGCACACCTAGTTCTTTCATACTGTTTTCGCCTACAGGGCTATCACCTGCTATGGCCGCACTTTCCAGAGCGTTCGGCTAACAATACAAATAAAGAGTGCAAGGCTCATCCCATTTCGCTCGCCACTACTTTGGGAATCTCGGTTGATTTCTTTTCCTGCGGTTACTTAGATGTTTCAGTTCACCGCGTTCGCTTCGCATGGCCTATGTATTCAGCCATGGATACTCCAAAAGGAGTGGGTTTCCCCATTCGGACATCTACGGATCAAAGCTCGTTTGCCAGCTCCCCGTAGCTTTTCGCAGGCTACCGCGTCCTTCATCGCCTGTGATCGCCAAGGCATCCACCACATGCACTTGTTCGCTTGACCCTATAACGAGTCTGTCTCATCGACAGCCGCTACAGGTTGAGTTCTCGCGTTGTGCCGTATTCCAATTGAGTCAAACATAGAGTTCGAATCATCTTGAGATACATCGATACAATCACAACCCGGATAGTTTCCACGTCCATCTCAAGACGCTTCCGCTATCCAAATTACTTACTTCTTCCAGATTGTTAAAGAACGACAGCCGATATCCGTTGATATCCTCTGACTGGCTCAATCGCCAATGAGAAAGACTCGAATAAATCATCATTCGAATGTTTTTCATTGAAGATTATCGAAAGCGGCCGGCATTATAGCCGATAAAACCGCTAACAGACAGTCTTTCTGTCTTAATCAACAGCCGATAAGCGTGAGCGCTCAACTTGTGCGAGAAGCTCTGGAAAGGAGGTGATCCAGCCGCACCTTCCGATACGGCTACCTTGTTACGACTTCACCCCAGTCATGAATCCTACCGTGGTGACCGTCCTCCTTGCGGTTAGACTAGCCACTTCTGGTAAAACCCACTCCCATGGTGTGACGGGCGGTGTGTACAAGACCCGGGAACGTATTCACCGCGGCATGCTGATCCGCGATTACTAGCGATTCCAGCTTCATGCACTCGAGTTGCAGAGTGCAATCCGGACTACGATCGGTTTTCTGGGATTAGCTCCCCCTCGCGGGTTGGCAACCCTCTGTTCCGACCATTGTATGACGTGTGAAGCCCTACCCATAAGGGCCATGAGGACTTGACGTCATCCCCACCTTCCTCCGGTTTGTCACCGGCAGTCTCCTTAGAGTGCTCTTGCGTAGCAACTAAGGACAAGGGTTGCGCTCGTTGCGGGACTTAACCCAACATCTCACGACACGAGCTGACGACAGCCATGCAGCACCTGTGCGCCGGTTCTCTTTCGAGCACTCCCGCCTCTCAGCAGGATTCCGACCATGTCAAGGGTAGGTAAGGTTTTTCGCGTTGCATCGAATTAATCCACATCATCCACCGCTTGTGCGGGTCCCCGTCAATTCCTTTGAGTTTTAATCTTGCGACCGTACTCCCCAGGCGGTCAACTTCACGCGTTAGCTACGTTACTAAGGAAATGAATCCCCAACAACTAGTTGACATCGTTTAGGGCGTGGACTACCAGGGTATCTAATCCTGTTTGCTCCCCACGCTTTCGTGCATGAGCGTCAGTATTGACCCAGGGGGCTGCCTTCGCCATCGGTATTCCTCCACATCTCTACGCATTTCACTGCTACACGTGGAATTCTACCCCCCTCTGCCATACTCTAGCCTGCCAGTCACCAATGCAGTTCCCAGGTTGAGCCCGGGGATTTCACATCGGTCTTAGCAAACCGCCTGCGCACGCTTTACGCCCAGTAATTCCGATTAACGCTTGCACCCTACGTATTACCGCGGCTGCTGGCACGTAGTTAGCCGGTGCTTATTCTTCCGGTACCGTCATCCCCCGACTGTATTAGAGCCAAGGATTTCTTTCCGGACAAAAGTGCTTTACAACCCGAAGGCCTTCTTCACACACGCGGCATTGCTGGATCAGGCTTTCGCCCATTGTCCAAAATTCCCCACTGCTGCCTCCCGTAGGAGTCTGGGCCGTGTCTCAGTCCCAGTGTGGCTGGTCGTCCTCTCAGACCAGCTACTGATCGTCGCCTTGGTAGGCCTTTACCCCACCAACTAGCTAATCAGCCATCGGCCAACCCTATAGCGCGAGGCCCGAAGGTCCCCCGCTTTCATCCATGGATCGTATGCGGTATTAATCCGGCTTTCGCCGGGCTATCCCCCACTACAGGACATGTTCCGATGTATTACTCACCCGTTCGCCACTCGCCACCAGGTGCAAGCACCCGTGCTGCCGTTCGACTTGCATGTGTAAGGCATGCCGCCAGCGTTCAATCTGAGCCAGGATCAAACTCTTCAGTTTAAACCTGTTACTGTTTTCGGTTCGGTTAAGAACCGGTCGCTCACTCAAAGCTGACAGGAATATGAATCACTTCATAAACCTGACTTACTTTAGTGTGAGACTCTTGATACTTTCGCTATCTGATCCGAGGATCAGCTCGCTGTCATCAAGCGCCCACACTTATCGGCTGTTAATTTTTAAAGAGCAATCTGCGAGAAACATCGTGTTTCCCGGCAGCGCTGCGTTTTCAGCAGCAGAGAAGCGAGATTATCAACCGTTTTTTGAGACTCGTCAACAACTTTTTTAACTACTTCGTTGCGACGACTGCGGTTTAATTTCGCGTGCACTGGAATCGATAAAACCGACTTCAACAGCACCGCTTCCCTCTTCTTCCCCCGCGCCGTGTTTCCGTTAGCGCGAAAGAGGCGTGATTCTATGCATCTGCCCCGGTCTCCGCAACCCCTTTTGTGAAATATTTTTGACATGCTAGGGCGGGGGCCGCTGAGCTTTCCCAGTGCTCATATACAGGCGACACGGCAGGCGCAGCCTCGGTCGCCCTTGAACAGCCCCGCCGCATCGAACGCAACTTCCGTCGATTACCGCCCCACCATCGCCCTCACCACGCCGTCCCGCCGAATCAGCCCGTGATACAGCGCCGCGGCAAAGTGCGCGAGGAACGTCAGGAAGAACAGATACGCGAGCACGCGATGCGCGACCCGGAGCCACGCGAACGTCACCGGATCAGCCGACACCAGCGCCGGCAGCTGCACGCCGCCGCCCAGCGTCACCGGATACCCGCCCGCCGACAGCATCGCCCAGCCGATCAGCGGCATCGCGACCATCAGCGCATACAGCACGAGATGCGACCCGTGCGCGGCCACCTTCTGCCACCACGGCAGATCCTCGGGCAACGCGGGCGGCTTCGACAGCACCCGCACCACGATCCGCACACACACGAGCACCAGCACGGCCACACCCAGCGGCTTGTGAATCGCCACCAGGATCTCGTGCCGTTCGGAAACGGACGCCACCATCCCCACCCCGATGAACAGCATCGCGAGGATCATTGCGGCCATCACCCAGTGCAGCAGCCGCGCCGGCAAACCAAACGTCGTAGAAGCCTTCATCACCGTCCCTCCGAACTCAACCTGGCCACGCCGGCCACCCCGGCCTCTTCACTCGTGCGCCGCAGATACGAATCCGCATACGCCGCCGAGCGCGCCGCCAGCAACGGATCGCCCGACACCTGGATCCCTTGCGGCAGCACCGTCGGGTCGTAATTCACGTCGCGGCACGGGCCGCTGTCCTGCGCCTCCACGCGGTCGAGCACGAGCGTGCCCGCGTCGATCGTCGTGCGCTGCGCGGGCCAGACCTTCGTCGCGTCGTCCACCGGATCGCCGGGCTCCGCCAGCGTGACCAGCAGCTTCCACTTCTGCGGGCCAGCCGCGATGCGCTGCGTCACGTCCTGCTGCAGCACGTTCGGATCCGCGGCCGTCGCGACGTCGCCGGCGCCGGCCGTCTGCTCCGGCACGACGCGCCACCGCACCGCCTGGCGCTTGCCGGCCGCGTCGACGAAGTAGAACGCGTTCAACCCGTAATAGCTTTCGGTGACGTAGCTCGCGCTCGGCTTCGCACTCTTCACCCATTGCAGGAACGCGCCCGCCTCCGGATGCGCGCCAAAGAACGCCTTCACTTTCGCCGGATCGGGCTTGCCCGTCTTCGGATCAGGGCGGGTCGCGAGCGTCTGCTCATAGAATGCCTGCGGCGTCGCGACCGGAAACACCGGCATCGCGTTCATCCCGGTCCGCCATTGCTCGCCGTCCGGCGCGGTGAGCTTCAGCGCGAGGCTGCGGATCGGCACGCTGCTGTCGGGCGCGTACGGATTCCCGCCCGGCAGCGCGAAGCGCCCGACCACCGGCGTGCGCACCGCGTTGAAGAACGGCGCGACCGAATACGCGCTCGCGGCGCCGTTGCCCTCGAAGTAGCCGGTCACGCACACGCCCTTCGCGTGATTGCGCCGGAAGCCGGGGTGGACGCCGCTGTTGGTCTGCAGCGCGTCGACGAGCCGCTGCGGGGTCAGACGGGCCGGTGCGAGCCAGCCACCCGCATAGCCGAACGCGACGGCCACGCCGGCCACCGCGCCGCCGATCACGGCCCAGCGCCACCACCCGCGCCCGGGCTCGCGCTGCGGCGAAGAAGAGGAAGATTGCTTCATGAATGCGCTCCCGATCGTCAGATCATTGTCGAACCCGCGTAGGACGCCGCCCGCGCCGCTTTATTCCACGAAAAAATTTTTCCTATGCTGGAGGGAATAATCGATGCCGGCCGACGTCCTACGCGGCATCCACGACCCTTTCGGCAACCGGCCCGGCCATGCCCTCCACCGCCCTCGACGACGAAGCATTACGCGAACTCATCCCCAGGCTGCGACGCTTCGCGCTCTGGCTGGCGCGCGATGTCCATGCGGCCGACGATCTCGTCCAGTCGACGCTCGAGCGCGCGCTGTCGCGCTGGACGAGCCGTCGCGACGACGCATCGCTGCGCAGCTGGCTCTTCACGATCCTGTATCGGCAATTCCTCGACGGGAAACGCAGCGCGAAGCGCTACGCGTGGCTGCTCGGCCGTATCCAGGACGACGACGAAGCGCACTGGCCCTCCGCCGAACGCGAATTCACGGCACGCGCGACGCTCGAAGCGTTTGGCCGGCTCCCGGACGAGCAGCGCAGCCTGTTGTTGCTCGTCGCGGTCGAGGGCTTCACCTATCAGGAAGCCGCCGACCTGCTGGAGGTGCCGATCGGCACCGTGATGTCGCGGCTCTCCCGCGCGCGCCAGGCGCTGCGCCAGCTCAGCGACGGCGAGCTTCCCGCTCCTTCCTTGCGATTGATGAAGAAATGAACACGCCTCCGAACGAACACGACCTTCACGCCTATGTCGACGGCCAGCTCGACGACGATGCGCGCGCCGCGGTCGAGCGCTATCTCGCGCTGCATCCGGAGCGCGCGGAACAGGTGAAGCAATGGCAGCAGGATGCGCAGCGGTTGCGGGCCGCGCTGGAAAGCGTGCGGATGCCGCCCGACAACCCCGCGCTGGATCCGGCGGCGATTCGCGGCCGGCGCGCGGAACGCTCGCGGATGCGGTTCGCGATGGCGGCTTCGTTCGTGTTCTGCGTCGGGCTCGGGACGTTCGGCGGATGGCAGGCGCGCGGGTGGAACGCGGCGCCGCCCATCGCGCCGATGAGCGATGCGGTCAAGGCTTACCGGATGATGGTGGTCGATCGGACGGCCAAGGTCGACTACCGGCCGACCGGTGCGGGCGATTTGCAGGGATGGCTCACCAAAGGCGTGGGCGCATCGGCGAAGCTGCCGGATTTGAGCGCGGCGGGGTTCAGGCCGGTCGGTGGGCGGTTGTTCACGACGGACAGCGGCGCCACGGCCGCGATGGTGCTCTACCAGGATGACGCCGGGCAGACGCTGAGCTTTTATCTCCGGCCGGCGGAATCGGAACATCGGCTGCTGCCGAATGGGCAACGCGTGGATGGCGCGCTGCTGGCGCGGTATGGATCGGTGAACGGGCTCAACTATGCGGTGGTCGGGCCGGCGGGGAGCCTCGGGGAAAAGGCGGTCGTGCAGGCGCTCGATCAGCAGACTTGAGTGGTACGATGCGCGCCCGGCTGGAGATCGGTGGTTGGCGGCAGGGCCTTATGCGGTGTGGCTCGGCGGGCTTGGATGCGACAACGCTCACCGGTTGATTGCACAGCGTTCCAACTGACTTTGCTGGTTGGTTTTCCATATCGAAGGGGTGCGTTCGGTACTCTCGCCTTTGGAATCACAGGGTTTCAAGTTGCCGCGGAGCGGGATGTCCACATCGATCATAGTGGCGCTCCGTGCGGACATCGATCGGTCCACTCACTTTGGGTCTGCACAGCGTTTCGGGTTGTTTGGGTGCGCGATATCCACAACCCGTGAGATAACGCGAACATCCGCACCGAATTCGCTTACCCTCACCCATTGGCTGCACAGGATTTCGAGTGTCTTGGCTGCTCGATATCCACAAGGCGTTCAATCACCGCGAACACGCTCCACACCACCAGCTCCATTCCGGCAAATCCTTGTCAGAAAAGGCGTTCTGGCTGATTCGCGTAGCCGAATGCAAGGCGCTCACCTGTTCGATGCACAGCAATTCGACTGGTCGGATGCGTGAGTTGTCCACATACGGGCCGCCGACAAGCGTACGAGACACGACGCACATTCCGCATGCGTCCAGGTAGTCGAGTCGGCCGTCTCCATCCAGTTGTGCGCTCGCGCATTCGGTTCGGCTCTTCACGATCAGAATTCACCGAAATCCACGCCTGGCCTGCGATCCGGCTGCACGCTCACCTTCTGCTTTCACAGCGTTTCGCATCGTTTTGTGCCTTGGTTATCCACATGCGAAGGCCGATCACCTCCACCGTCTCCGAAGTCACTTGGTCAAATAAGTCCCGAGAATCCCGCCCGTCTCCGGCGAAATGACGTAATGGATCGACTTCCCGAGCCGGTTTGCGTCGCCAAGCCCCCGCATGCCGGGAATCAGTTTCGCCATGAACGTAATGCCGATGACGTGATCCTACGGTTTGGGATCGACCCTCGCTGCACCTTCGTCCTCAAGGTAGATCTCGAAGTTGCGCAGGTCCTGCCCGGTCTTCGCAAAGTCCTCATAGGCGGCCTTCGGGCCGAGCAGCGTCGCGGTATTGAGCTGGACTGAGTATCGATCAACCACGCCGAAATTCAATTGGGTCATCGCCCCTCCCCGAAGTCGCCACACTTCTACCCTGCATCCTGCCCGGCCATCAATTCCCTCAGGCATTCAACACACGTTGCCGTCAACAATCCGATCGCTGTTTCCATCGACTCGTCGTCGTCGAACCGATAGACGCCTCCTCCTTCACGCGTCCCACCCAATTCAAGCAGTTTCGTCTCTTCGGATTCGAGCATGTAGCCAGGAAACTCGAGCTCATCGCGCACCAGCGTTAGCGGCACGACCCTGTGGCCACCCTTCCAGTTGCCACGATCGTTGACGAGATCGGACACGGCACGAGTCACGAGCTCGCCTCCGACATGTCCGTGATATGAACAATTCACCAGCGGCATCATTTCACCTTTGATTTCCAATCCGGTCGCCCGGATATCTCATTCCTTCTTTACCTTTGCCTTGAAACCCAGCTTTCCGAGATATCTCATCTGACCCAAGGGCCCCTTCGGAACATCCGCTCCCCCGGCTCGAAGCACATTCGCGACATGGTCGACACAACTGTTCGTACGCTCGTCATACTCGCCAAGCGTCTTTCCGATCTGAGACTGCTGATAGGCCATGGCTGCCTTTGCGTCAGGCAACGGAACCTCGGCGGTATGCAGAATCGGGTCACCGGTCATATAGCGCTCACGCCTCTCGTTCACGATCTTGGTGGTTCCGGCCGCATTGTCCGTCACCTGATGCGTGTGAACCGACATATAGCCGCTCTCCACCTCTACGGTGTAATGCCCGGTCGCCGAATCGGTGTCGTAGTGCCGGATAATCGCCTTGCCGCCGCAGTTGCAACAAGGATCTTCGCTCAGCCCCAGCGGATCGACCCACCCGGTCGGCGCCAACACATAGCGATATTGATTGACGCCCCCCAACAAGCCAATGGGATCGGCACTGACATAGCGTGCCGTCGCGGCGTCGTAGTAGCGGTGACGGTTATAGGCGAGCCCGGTCTCGTCATCCAGTTGCTGCCCCTGAAAACGAATCGCGTTCCGCACCGCGTGCCCGGATGCGCGCGAGACGCGTGAAACAATTTCCTTCGCTTCACCCCACGCCTTGTAAGTCGCCTCCCACACAACCTCACCGAGTTCGTCGGTCAGCATCAATGGCGTGCCGACTTGATCGCAGTGGTAGTAATACAGGTGAGCGTCCGCCTCCGAGACCGGAATCCGCTGCAATGGATCGTCTTCGGACGCATAACGTGCCGAACCATCACGCGTCGGAGTCGGGATTCCACCGACAGGTACGCTGACGTATTGTGCAAGCGGCACAAAGGAATTCGCTTCGTACACATAGTGCGTACTGCGCTCGCGATCGCTCTCATAAGCGAGCCGGTTGCCGTCCCAGCCGAATATCGTCGCGATCCCGTCGACCTCCTTCGCGATTCGTCTGCCCGCGGCATCGTAGAAATACCGCGCATCGGTCTGGCGCGCCGGCGATTCGATTCGTGCACGAACCAATCGATTGAACGCATCCCATTCAAAGCGTTGCACGCTTTCCGGCGTTCGTTTCTCGGTGACATTCCCTTGCGGGTCGTAACTGAAGCGCGAACCGGCATATTCCCTCAGCAGGTTGCCGAGCACTTTCGGCACCGCAGGAGGCAGCGTGCTGACCGATCGAACCGGGCTCGGCGGCGCTGACGTGCGCGCATGTTCCGGGCTGCCGGCATCGACAAGGTTGCCGGCAGGGTCGAAGGCAAAACGCTCGGCACTGCCGTGCCCGGTCGCTTCGATCAACCGCCCGACCGGATCGTATCGATAGTCGAACAATCCTCGCCGGCTGTCCTCAATATGGGTGATCTGGCTCGCGGCGTCGTAGCGATAATGCCGGGCCATCAACGGCGCGGGGGCCTTCTCGCGATGGAGCGTCCAGTTCAGCAAGCGGCCGGCCGGGTCATATTCGGTCCGCTGTTCGAGCTTGCTCGCGTAGGTTCGTTGAACTTCGCGATATAAATCATCACGTTCAAAATTCACGCGCGCTTCGTTGTCGAGCAACATCCCGTGGACGTGCCCTGATCCATACGTGAGCCAGTCGATCCTGTGTCCATCCGGCCGCACCGTACCGATACGCGTGCCCAATTGGTCGTACGTGTGATGCCAGACGTAACTGCGCTGTTCGCCGAAAAGATCATATGCGTGATGCTCCCGCACCAGGTTTCCCGCGGGATCGAAGAAATGCTGGATGCGACTGCAGGCATTTTGCGCGTCGACGAGTCGACCGAGCGCATCGTAGGCGAACCGCTCTTCGTTACCATCGCACGTCCGTCGTACCAGCCGGCCTCCGCGATCGAATTCGACGTGGGTGATCTTCCCGGCTACATCGATGGCAGATACATAGCCGGTGTCTTCACTGTAGACATAGCGCGTTTCCGTACCGTCGAAGCCGACGGTCTCGAGCAGCCGGCCAACGGGATCGTACATGCACTGATAGGTCGCATGATTCGAGTCGGTCAATCTCACCAGACGCCCGAGCCTGTCGTAGCCGTAACTCAGCGTGTTCCCCAGCGCATCGGTGCGCACCGCGACGCGCCCCGCAACGTCATAGCTGTAGCGCGATGTACGCTCCATCGGGTCCGTGATCGCAAGCAGGCGTCCTTCGGCGTCGTATTGAACACGTCGAGTACCGGCTGCCGTGCGAATTGCTTCGAGCCGCCCATTGCTGCCATATCGATACGCGATTACCCCGCCTGACGCATCCGTCTCTTCGGTCAATCGACCCTGCACGTCATAGGCCCAGGTCGTCGTCTTGCCCGAGCAGTCCGTATGTGAGATCAACCGGCCCGCGTCGTCATACGCCATGACCTTGACGCCACCCTTGGCATCGGTCACCTCTACCGGCAAGCCTTGTGCGTTGTAGCTATATGTCGTCTTGTGTCCGAGCGGATCGGTTTCGACGGTGACGCGCCCCGCGTCGTCATATTCACGCAACCACACGGCACCCTGGGGATCGACGATTCGAACCATATGGTCCTTGTCGTCGTAGTCCATCTCGGTCACGCTTCCGTCTACACGAACATGCCGGACAAGGTTGTCGTGTTCGTTATAGGACATGCGTTCCACGCCACCGTCCGGATAGGTATGCTGTACGAGATTATGATAAGCATCCCGATACATCCATTCCTCTCGACCATCCGGATGGACGATGCGGAACGTGTAGCCATGCAGATCGTAATAATGCTTCGTTACGTTGCCGAGCGCGTCCGTCACGCTGACCATGCGGAAGTCGGGATGCCATGCAAGTCGCGTGTCGAAGCTGCCGTCATCCGCATACTCGCGAACACATTTCGATTTCGGCCCCGTACCGTCCCACTCTAGGTTCATCGCACGGTCGGTTCGATCCGTATAGCGTGTAATGAGGTGGTGACGGTACACGTATTCGCGACGACCTCCATTCCGGTCGATCGCCACGATGAGATCGCCGTCCGTGTCATACATATAACGTGCCAGCGTATCGATACGCTTGCCATCGGCATCATGATGGGTTGCCTCGACGATCCGCCCTTTTTCGTCGTAATGGAAGGCAACGATCGCAGTCGGCGTAATCAACCGCGTCAGTCGATGACGATCGTCGTAGTCGAGCGTGACCTGGTTGCCCGACTGGTCCTTGACGAAGGCGAGACGAAATGCGTCGCCGCGAAATTCATAGGCCTCAAGCAGTTCATGTCCCCGCGTCAACGTGATCCACGTGTCGTCGAGGCGCAACAACGTCACGCCCTCGCTCCGGTCAACATGGGCGTCGCCAGGCGCAAGCGGTGGATAGTCGATGCTGCGGCCTGTCGCGTCGTGGTACGTAAATCGATCCCGATGCGCATCGATACGCGTGGTGTATGCCGTAATCCAGCGTGCACCAAGCTCTCCGCCCGAATCATTCGCGTCGAAAAACGATCGATAAGTCCGTGTCCAGGTAATGGGAAGAACACCGGGCAACGTGAAATCGTGGTGCTCGAGTCGCTCGTCGCCCAGCGCAAATCCCACCGAACGCTTCGTCGCAACCGGCGGCGAAGGTCGCGGACAGATCAGCTTGCTGTCGTTCGGCCCCGGATGTTGGGCCGGTTCCGTATGCCTGACCGTCTCCTTCTGCCCCTCACCTTCATGACGATGAACTTTCGTCGTGCCCTGTTCCTTGATGCCAGTCGAATGCACTTTCTGCTTACGCAACGCATCGCGCTTCTTGTCGATGGCAGTCTGGATAAGGTTGATCAACCAGCCGATCTTGCCGGCGTCGATACCGCCCAGCGCGAGGATTTTCTCCTTGACCACCGGGATCATGGTGCGCAACGCCTTCGCAACGTTCAGCAACGGCTCGCGATACTTGAGATCGAGCACTTTCGCCGCCTGCGTCCCGGTGTTGATGAGCTCCTTTGCTTCGATCTTCACAAAGTCGACGATCAAATGACCGAGCCCCGCAAACGTCTTGCGTGCATCATGCGCCGCGAAGCCAGATGCAACCTGGCCCGCATGCTGCCCAACCGCCCGCACATTGTGCGCGACACTCAATTGCTTCTCGCCCGCCACCTCCTCGAACAGGCGCGCGAAGCCGATCATGAATTTCTCGATGTAATCGGCGCAGGTCTTGAGCAGGTTGTCCAGCTCCTTCTTCACGCCATCGACGAAACTCTGAATACGGCCGGCGAACTGCTCGCTCAGACTATCGATCAGTGCCTGCAGCAGTGCGGTCTGCATGACCTGCAATGTCGCTTCACCGAGTGCCTTGCCGCTTTCGACGACCTTCTGCCGCACGAGCTTCATCACCGGACGCACACCCATCCGGAATTCGGCAGTACCGGGCGGAATCGGGATGATGCCGATCAGGTCCAGACCGAGGTTCAGATAATCGAACACATCGGGATGCTTGCCACTCTGCCCATGCTCGATCATGTCCTTGATATCGAGCACGAGATCGACGGCTGCCATGATATTCGCCACCACCGGCAGCGCGTTGGCAACCATCTCGAGCCGCTCGATGGTGATGAAGTCGTGGCTGATGGCACGCAACCATCGGTCACAGGCCTTGACGCCAGCCTTTACATCGATGGTCTCGATCTGCAGCAACGGCGCGACGTAGACCTCGGTCGGCTTGGGAAGAATGACGCCCGAAGAAGCGGTCATGATTGTTCTTTATTCGAAAGTGGTGGGTCGCGCCTTGCGCGAGCGGATACTCAGAGAACCTTCAGCGCAGGCACAGCACTGCGCGCGGCTTGGGCGAGCGCACCGACCTGCTGGGCTGCGGCGCCGAGTTGGCTGGCCTGCGAAAGGGCCGCACTGGCACCAGACGGCAAAGCACTGCCAAGGGCACCTTTGGCGAGGCTCATCGCCTGACCCACACCTCCCTGGGCAACCTGCCCCGCCATGCCGGCCAGTTGGGTCGCCCCCGACATCGCACCCATCGCGCCCGACGGCAACACGTTTGCGAGCGCCCCCTGCGCGAGCCCCATCGCCTGTCCGCTCAACGCCTTCCCGATACCACCTTGCGCGCCCTGCCCCGCGATAGCCGCCAACTTCGTCGCAGCCGGTAGTGCCCCGGGCGGCAGCAGACCGCCGAGTTGAGACATCGCCGTCGCGGTCGGATCCGCTCCCTGCATCGGTTTCGCTGGCCACTGCGCCGTCTTGAATACGCTCGACGGATCGTACTGATTGCGCGGATCCTCGCCGAACTGGACCTGCACAGCGCCGGCCGGCAAGCCGCTCACGATCGTATGTCCCTTCGCATCAAGCGCGCCTTCCCGCAACACGCCGCCGCTGGCGTCCAGCACCGTGAACTTGCCGCCCTTGAAACCCTCGCCGTTCGCGTACTGATGCAGCAACTCCAGCTGCCCCGGCTGATCCGGCCGCGGGCTCGGCAACGGATACCCCATGCTCGCCGGACCCGCGAACGTATGAGACGCCCCCTTCACGTCGATCTTTCCGGGCGCATGGACCTCGACATTGCCATCCTTGATCCGGATGTACGCCCCGCCGCTCGTCAGCAGAATCCCCTGATCGGCCGCGATCTCGATGCGATCCGTCGCCGACACGACCTTCACCGCCTTCTGTGCGGTCACCTCGATGTTGTCCGACTGCGCCTGGATCTCCACCTTGCCCTTGCCCGCGAACAGCTTCATCCCCGCGTTCTGTACGAACAGGCTCAGCTTCTGCCCGATGCTCCCGATCAGCGACTTGCCCGCCGCGACATGCACGCTCTGCCCGCTCGCCACGTTCACATGATCGTTCGCGACGACATGCACCGACTGCTGCGTCGACATCCCGATTCCCGACGGGCTGCCGAACAGCATCACCGGTTCCTTGAACGCGTTCGCGTTACCCGTGCCGCCGCCTGCCGTGCGCCCGCCGGATGCGCTGCCCGACTTGCTGTCCTGCGTCGCGTCGGTGAACGCGCGCATCGTGTCCTGCGCTTCCTTCAGGCTTTCCGCCTGATGCTGCTCGCTCACACCCGACATCGCTTCGACGAGGCTTTCACCCGTCACGAGTTGCTGCTGCGCGTCCTTCACGTCGAGCGGCTGGCTGTTCGGCGCCTTCGGGTGCGTCGTCACGTAAAGGCCCTGGCTCGCCCGCACCGCGCCGTACGCATCCGAGCGCAAGTCGAACCCGCTGCCGAGATACGACCCGCGCGAATTGCCGTTCTGGTCGATGAGGTAGCCGAGATGCAGCAGGCTGTTCGCGCTGCTGCTCATCAGCTGCACGCGGTTCTGCCCGGTCGCGTCGTCCATCACGAGCTGGTTGTAGCCGCCGCCCGAATACTCCTTCGACCGGTAGCCGGACAGGATCCCGTCGCTATGCCACTGCGGCTGGTTCGCGCCGTTGTACACGCGCCCGACGGCCAGCGGCCGGTCGCAGTCGCCGCCGACGTAGTCGATCAGCACTTCCTCGCCGATGCGCGGCACGTGCACGCCGCCGTAGCCGCCGCCCGTATCCGACTGCACCACGCGTACCCAGCACGACGCGTTCTCGTTGGCCGGATTCAACCGGTCCCATACGAACTGCACACGGATCCGGTTCAGTTCGTCGGTATAGACCTCCTCGCCCTGCGGTCCAACGACGATTGCCGTTTCGAGGTGCATCTCCGGTTTTTTATGCTCGAACGGGCTGCGATACGGCACGCTCACGCGCTGCGCCTCGACCTCGACCAGATAGAAACCGACCGATCCGTCGTCATGTGATACCTGAAGCCCAGGCGTGTTTTCGTAACGTGCTCGCGTCTGGTCGAGCGAGCGTTTCAAGCTGTGCGGGAAATCCGAATCGCTACCGGATACGGGCAGGTTGTTCTCGATCCACCACGCGACCTCGATTGCGGCAAACTCCCGCTGATCGGCGGAATCACGATCATGCTCGGGATGGTCTGCCAGCGTGAAGCGTCGGCCGGCGTCGATCGCGCGCACGCCGCCCACGGCATGGAAGCGCTTTGCCTGCGACTCCCATCCCTCCATCTTGACCTTCGCAAGATGATCACCACGGGCCTGGTCCAGATACGTATAAGCGCCGGTGTACTCGTAGACTTCGAGTTGATCCGGCAACTCGCCCTGGCCGGCCATCGTCGGCAACGACGTGCCCTTCGGGTTCGACGGCTGTGCAGGATTCTTGTAATCGAATGTGCGCGTCGTGAGCGTCACACTCTGCAGCGTGCGTGTGCCTGACCATTGCGTGAACGCGTCCGCTTCGCCCGCCGTGCCACCGCGGTAGAAGCGCACGATTTCCGGCGACAGCGGCGCGAACGCCTGCAGGTTGTCGGTGATCACGAGCGTATGCGACTTGCCGTCGTCGGCTTGCTGCCACGCGCAGTAAAGCCCCTCCTCTTCCATCAACCGATGTACGAGGTTCCAGTCCGTCTCGCTCTGTCGCGTGTACGAACGGTTCGCCAAAGGCTGTGACAAGGCAAAGCGGAACCGCCCGCGCGCTTCCGGATGCATGCCAAGTACGTCGGAAATGATTTCCTCGACGTTCTTGTCGATCCAGATCTTCTCGTCCCGGCGAAACCGGAGCACGTGCATCCAGGCGCGCAACTCGAGCTGATAGGTCGTCAACCCACCGTTCGCGCCAAGCCGGCGCGCGGTGTAGATGTAGCCGCTGACCGGCCGATATGCGCTGTTCCCGAGCCGAATCCAGAGCGTCGCAGGCTGAGCAATCAGCTTCTTGAGTTCAAGGCTGTCATTGCTCGATACGACGTCGAGCGTAAACGAATAGTCCCTGCCGATCTGCGATCGGCCGACTGCGCGCTGTACGGCAAGTGCGTTGCCCCCCAGCGGGGTGTCCAACTTGAGCAAACGATCCTGCTGAAGCAAGCCGCCGCGAAGCGCGGCGCCGATGTCCGGCATGTTCATGATGCAGCCCTTTTTTTATTTCAGCACCCTCGGATGGTGTCTGTGACTCTGTCGGGCGGGATTTTACCGTTTAATCAGGACGTTATGGTTAATCGTCGGACCAAGAAAAGAAACATGACCAGAACACGCGCCACACGATCCATGATGCGGATCGCACCTGCCGTTGTCGCATCGTTCGGTTCACGCCAGCATGTCGTCGCTGCCGCTGTGCTTCAATGTCTCTCGTAGACAGCACCTGCCAATCAACTCGCCCGCTTCCCACTATTTCCGGAAACCCGCATCGTCATCGAGCCTGAGCGCCACGGCCCGGATCCTCGTACCGAGCCGGTGCGTGAGCATCTCCCGCATTGCTCGGCTTTTTCTTCGATTTCATCGCGCCGGTTTTCACCTTCGTCGATCAGGGTTCGAAGTCGACTGTCATCCGGCGTGACGAGAAATACGCGGTGATCGCTGAGATCACGGCCTGGCGTGTGACGGCATCGATCGTCTTTTCATCATGTCCTGGGTCCACGTGCTTCATCGAGTCGACGTAGACGACGAATGCAGGACTGTTGTCCGCAATCGGCAGCAGCGCTTCGCCAAATACGCGGACGACGTGCACGCCATCGGATAAATCGATCGCTCCGCGCGAGACCATCAGTACTTTGTACGTCATCACTGTACCTCGTGCGGTTCAGTCATCAACGAACGGCTTCCCCTGGATGCCAGCGATTCTACAAATGTGACGGCTCACGTATCACCCAAGCGCTTCACAGCTTCCCGATTCGTTCCTCTGCCCGCCGCACGCAGTGCATATCCCGAGCAGATCACAGTCGGCGGACTGTGCTTATCCAAAGGTGTTAACAGGGTTCGTATATATACGTAGTGATAGTTAACAAGTCCTGTGGCCCACAGTGGATAACCTCCGTAACGCACTGAATTTTCAACATGAAGCGAAATGCATAACCCTGGGTGAGCGACGTGAACAGCGCCCGGCAGCACAGAACAACTTTTCGTCGATTCGCCGCTTCGCCGACCTATCCTCAATCGTTCCACTGTGAATCCAGAGGCTTGCCGGACGGTTATCCAGAGGGCAATGTGGATAACACCACAGCGCATCGACGCGTTTTGCTGTGACGCGAGCACGTGAAGCCAACGTTCCCGGCATCGCCAGGCACCATCGATCGTCAGCGTCCACACGCGCCGTTTCAAAAAATTTTCACGAAGGGGCTTGTGCTCCTCAAAAACCCTCTCTATAATTCGCGGCTTCTTAGGCTCGTAGCTCAGTTGGTTAGAGCACCACCTTGACATGGTGGGGGTCGTTGGTTCGAATCCAATCGAGCCTACCAACGAACAAAATGAAGGGGTCCGGCAGCACAACTTGCCTACAGGCAACGCGGCTCGCCAAACATACAAACGCCACGCGGCAACATCGCGTGGCGTTTTTCTTTTCCGGTCCGAAACAACGCATGAAGCCCCGATGCGTTGCGCGAATCGCGGTCCCGACCTGCCATGCAACGGTCGCTGTACGGCGCGTAGAATCGTCTGCGCATCGACGTGGCGGCTTCGCCCATCGCCCGATTTCCACCGCATCAGAACAACCACGCGCACTCCGCGCGACTGAGAGCACACGACCATGTCCGAGGTCACGACCGCCGGATCGTCCGCAAGCAACGACGAAATCGCCGCTTACGTCGGCAAGAATGCCGCCTGGTTCGAGCGCAAATGGGCGATCGCCGAAGCGCGCAAGAGCCGGCAGTCATGGAACTGGGCCGCGTGCTTCCTCGGCCCGGTCTGGATGGCGTATCGATGCATGTACTGGCAGGCGGCCGCCGTGCTCGCCGCCACGCTCGGCATCACGCTGGTCGAGCTGCTGTACTTCCCGAACTACTTCGAATCGAGCATGCTCGACCCGGTCACGATTGCGATCGCGGTCTCGCTCGGCTGGTGCGGGAACAGCCTCTACAAGCGGCACGTCGAACGCAGGATCGAAAAACTGCGCCCCAGCGCGACATCCCGCGAATCGTTGCTCACGCTGCTCGAAGCGCAAGGTGGCACGAACTGGCTGGCGGCGGCCGGTTTCGCCGTCGCGACGCCGCTGCTCGGCGTACTGATGCTCACCACCGTAGGCGCGATGTACTGATTGCTGTAGCCGGCGATCGGTGAAGCAGAAAGAAGAGGGCGGACGGCGCCGTCGCCATGCATCCGCATGGCATGCGGTGCCGGCTCGCGTCACCTTCAGTGCAGATGCTTCAATTTGTCAGGATTCCGCACGACATAGATCGCGACGATCTTGCCGTCGTCGACCTCCAGCGCGGTGGTCTGCAGTTCGCCATCGGCTTCCAGCGTGACGAATCCCGGCAAGCCGTTGATGAACCCGGCCCGCACGAGCTTCGACGCATGCGTCGCGAATAGCTCCGCCAGGTACGCGTGCACCTTCATCACGAGTTCGAAGCCGAACACCGGCTTGCCGGCCGCCGTGCGCTTGCCGCCGCCGTCGGAATGCAGGCTCACGTCCTCGGCGAGCATCGCGCCGAGCGCACGCATGTCGCCGCTGCGTGACGCCGCGAAGAACGCCTCGGCCAGCTCGATCCCGCGCTGCTTCTCGACATGAAACCGCGGCCGCGCCTCGCGCACGTGCGTTCGCGCCCGCGCGGCAAGTTGCCGGCACGCGGCCGCGTCGCGCTGGATCGTCGTCGCCACTTCGTCGAACTCGAGACCGAACACGTCGTGCAGCAGGAACGCCGCGCGTTCGAGCGGCGACAGCCGTTCGAGCGCGAGCAGCAGCGGTAGCGTGACGTCGTCCTGTTCGTCTTCCTCGATGACCGGCTCGGGCAGCCACGGGCCGATGTAGGTCTCGCGCTGGTGCCGCGCGGATTTCAGCTGGTCGAGGCACATGCGCATCACCATGCGGCGCAGGAACGCCTCGGGCACGCGCACCTCGGTACGGTCGACGTCCATCCAGCGGATGAACGCGTCCTGCACCACGTCCTCGGCATCCGCGACGGAACCGAGCATCCGGTACGCAACGCGGATCAGCGTGCGGCGCAGCGGGTCGAAGCTCGCCGCCGCATCGGCCCGTGCTTCGGCGCTGCCCGTGGCCGGGGCGTGGTCCGTCATCAGGCCACCATTTTCGCGGCGGCGGCCTTTGCATCGGCCGGCTCGATCCACAGCCCGAAGCCGACGGCGAGCCGGTTCCAGCCGTTGATCACGTTGATCATCAGCGTGAGTTTCACCTGTTCCTCCTGGCTGAAATGATCGTTCAGCGCCGCATAGGCCGCTTCATGCGCGGCGTGGCCCTCCGACAGCCGCGTGAGCGCTTCGGTCCAGCCGAGCGCCGCGCGTTCGCGGTCGGTATAGCAGGGTGCTTCGCGCCACGCGGCAAGCAGGTAGATGCGTTGCTCGGTCTCGCCGTGCTCGCGCGCCTCGGCGGTGTGCATGTTAATGCAGTTCGCACACGTGTTGATCTGCGACGCGCGGATCTTGACGAGCTCGATCAGCGTCGGCTCGAGGCTCCCGGCAGCGGCGACCGATACGGCCATCCAGTTCTTCATCAGCGCGGGGGCGGCGGCAAACGGATTGAGTTTCGCAGTCATGGTTCCTTCTCCTTTCGTGTGGGTTCCGGTGACATGACGAGCGAGCCCCCGCGCGTGTGACATCGACTCAGAAAATTTTTCGAATCACGCACGGATGGAGATCGCAAGCGAAGGGCCGAGCGATTCAACACCGTGCCAATGACCGTACACGACGGCGTTCGTCAGACAAACTCGCACGCCACGCGGCTGTCATGGGCCGTCAGTAGCACGCCGCGCAGGCTGGCATCCGGCAAAGCCCGCCCGGGCGGGCATCCCCGCGTCGTCACGCATCCGGCACATGCGCACCCGATGCTTTCATTTGTCTTTCTGTCGCGTTTCATCGGCATCCCGATTCGCAGCATTCACATTTCTGGACCATACTGTTCTGCACGGGCAGATGAAGTGACGCCGCATCCGCGGCCCGGCGCGCGCGCCGGCTGCCCGACGACGCAGCAGGTCGCACGTCAGCCGCGCGCATCATGCGCAAGGCTTTCCTTTTTCCGGCAACGCAACGCAGCGCATCGCGCCGTGGACGGTAAACCGATGAGCCTTCTTGCCTCGCAGCTTCAGCGCCGTTACCAGGACGTGCGCTCCCATAGCGTCGCGCTGACCGCGACGCTGTCCGCCGAAGACCAGGCCGTGCAGTCGATGCCCGACGCGAGTCCGACGAAATGGCATCTCGCGCATACGACCTGGTTCTTCGAAACCGTCGTGCTGATGCGCCGCGTGCCCGGCTACGCGCCGTTCGACGACGCGTTCCAGTTCCTCTTCAATTCCTATTACGAAGCGCTTGGTCCGCGCCATCCGCGGCCGCAGCGCGGGTTGCTCACGCGCCCGTCGCTCGACGAGGTGCACGCGTACCGGCAATACGTCGACGACGCGATGCTGCGCGCGCTGGCCGGCGCCGATGCGGCGGTGCTCGACGCGATCGCGCCCGAAGTCGTGCTCGGCCTGCATCACGAGCAGCAGCACCAGGAACTGATCGTCACCGACATGCTGCATGCGTTCTCGTGCAACCCGCTGAAGCCGGCGTTCCGGCCGCGCAACGGGATGGACGGCGATGCGATGGCGACCGGCGACGCCGGCGCGCTGCGCTGGCTGCATCAGCCGGGCGGGCTCGTCGAGATCGGCCACGACGGCGACGCGTTCTCGTTCGACAACGAACGGCCGCGCCACACGGCGCTCGTGCGGCCGTACGAAATCGCGAACCGTCTCGTAACGAATGCGGAGTTCGCGGCGTTCGTCGCCGATGGCGGTTACACACGCCCCGAGTTCTGGCTGTCCGACGGCTGGGCCACGGTGCAGCGGGAAGGGTGGCAAGGGCCCGCGTACTGGATGCCCGACGACGACGATGCGGCCGCCACGCGCGTGCGGCGCACGTTCGGCCTGCACGGCATCGAGCCGCTCGCGCCGGACGCGCCGGTGTGTCACGTGAGCTTCTACGAAGCGGCCGCGTATGCGGAATGGGCCGGCGCGCGGTTGCCGACCGAATTCGAATGGGAAACCGCGTTTGCCGCCGAAGGCATCCGGCAGATGCTCGGGCACGTATGGCAGTGGACGCGCTCGTCCTACGAGCCGTATCCGGGCTTTCGGCCGCTCGCGGGTGTCGCGGCCGAATACAACGGCAAGTTCATGGTCGGCCAGCAGGTCCTGCGCGGCAGCAGCATCGCGACGCCGCCCGGGCACGAACGGCCGACGTACCGCAATTTCTTTCCGCCGGCGGCACGCTGGCAATTCACGGGAGTGCGACTTGCGCGAGACGTCTGAGCAGACGGCCACGAGCGGTGGCCAGCAACCCGCCCGCGATGCGCGGCCGAGCGCGTTCGAGCGCGACCTGATCGACGGACTGTCGCGCACGCCGCGCAGCATTTCGCCGAAATACTTCTACGATGCGGCCGGCTCCGCGCTGTTCGACCGCATCTGCGAACTGCCGGAGTATTACCCGACGCGTACCGAGCTCGGCATCCTGCGCGATCGCGCGGCCGAGATCGTGCGGCGCGTCGGCCCGCATGCGGAACTCGTCGAATTCGGCGCCGGCTCGCTCGAGAAGATCCGCGTGCTGCTCGACGCGTTCGCGGGCAACTATGCGAACGCGCCGGCACGCTATGTGCCGGTCGACATCTCGGCGGACTACCTGCACGGCGCGGCCGCGCGACTGCGGTCGGCCTATCCGTGGCTCGACGTCGCGCCGCTCGCGGCCGACTATACGAAGGCCGAGCAACTGGCCGCGCTGACCGCGACACCGGCGCGGCGCATCGGTTTCTTTCCCGGCTCGACGATCGGCAATTTCTCGCGGGAAGAAGCCGACGCGTTCCTGCGCGATGCCGCGCGGCTGCTGCGCGGTGGCGGCCTGCTGGTCGGCGTCGATCTCGTGAAGGACGAGCGCACGCTGCACGACGCGTACAACGATGCGCAGGGCGTGACCGCGCAGTTCAACCTGAACCTGCTGGTGCGCGCGAACGCGGAGCTCGGCGCGGACTTCGACATCGCTGCGTTCTCGCATTGCGCGTTCTACGACCGCGATCGGCAGCGCATCGAGATGCATCTCGTCAGCGACGTCGCGCAAACCGTGCACGTGCGCGGCCATGCGTTCCGCTTCGAAGCCGGCGAGCGCATCCATACGGAGAACTCGCACAAGTTCACGATCGACGGCTTCCAGGCGATCGCGCGCCGCGCCGGGTTCGAGCCCGATACCGTGTGGACCGACGCGGACAACCTGTTCAGCGTGCACTGGCTGCGCAGCGTCGACGACATCCGCGCTTGACCCGCGCGTTGGCGAACCGCTCGCGCCGCGCGGTGCGGGCGGTTCGCATCCCGCGCACGCCGGCCGGCCCGATCGAATCGCCCGGTTTCGTGCCGAAACGCCCTTTTTACCGGTGCGATGCACCGTCGCAACGGTGTTTCGAGTGCGGCCTCTCCCTTGTCCCGCAAGGGTTTGCGGCTCTTCGTAAACGTCCGTTACCTGTCTCGCATACCCGTTTCACCTGTGTCCGTGTCCGGTGCCTAGACTCCGAACCGTATTCACATGACGCACGACACGTGCAGGGAGTCGCGAGATGAGCAAGAAACTTATTCTCGGTGCAGTTCTCGGTGTAGCGGCGCTGGCAGCTTCGGGCGTCGCGTCGGCCCACGTCGACCTGTCGGTCGGCATCGGCGTGCCGGGCGTCTACGCGGCGCCGGCACCGGTCTACGTCGCGCCGCCGCCGCCCGTCGTGTACGCGCCGGTCGGCTACCGCGATGACGGCTGGCGTGGCGATGGCTGGCGCCAGCGCGAATGGCGCGAACACGAGTGGCGCCGCCGTGAATGGCGCGAGCACGAGTGGCGTGACCGCGGCGGCTGGCGCGGCGGCCGCTGGGACTGAGCGGCCCGGTTGATTGCCACGAGAGGAGAGTGACAACATGAAACCCATTCGACACATCAGCGTGTATGCCGCGGCCGCTGCCGTGGCGCTCGCAACGATCGGCAACGCGCACGCGGCGGGCTGCATGAAGGGGGCGGTGGTCGGCGGGGTCGCCGGCCACTACGCGGGCCACCACGCGGTCGTCGGTGCGGTCGGCGGCTGTGTCGTCGGCCACCACATGGCGAAGAAGCAGGCGCAGGAACAGGCCGCGCAACACCGGGCAGCCGCGCAGGGCACGCAGCCGGCGCAGTAAGCACTTCATCACCGGGGCGGCGCCGAGGCGCCGCCACCACCTGTTTCGTTTCCCGTTCACGCAGGACCCGGATTGATCCGACGAATGCGCGCCACGCGCGCCGTTACGATCATTTACAACGTCGTGCGGCGCGAATTTTGCGCGTTCATAGAATGCAGTCACACGAACGCGCTCCAGGGAGTACCAGATGAAACAGCAACGATATCTGTCCGTATTGACGGCCGCGCTGCTCGCGCTCGGCTCGGTGTCCGCGTACGCGGCGGCCGGCGGCAACGGCGGCGGTCATGGCGCAGGCGGCTCGGGCGGTAACGCGGGCGGCATGTCCGGCGGCCACATGAGCGGCCAGGCGCTGAGCAACTCGAACGGCATGCGCGCGGGCGACCGCGACAAGGGCCTGTCGCGCGCAGCCGACCGCTCCGACACGATCGCCGACCGCGCCGGCGTGCAGCCGGGCCGCGGTCATACGCACGGGCATGCGCCAGGCCATACCGCGCATGCGTCGACGTCCGCGCATCGTTCGCATCACAACGCATTCGGCCGCACGCTGTAAGCACGGCGCACGCATGCGGGAAAAGGGAGAAGGGCGCTTCGGCGCCCTTTTTTCATGGCGGAAACGCAACGCCCCTGTTGCGCCGGAACCTCGAGCCGACCCGATTTGCAACCACCCGTAACCGCATGGCGCGCAGGCGAGAATACGGATCGCCTTCGAGCGGTCGGCAAAAGCGGAATCGATACGCGGCGCGCGCGTCGCAACGGCACCCGGCACGATCGACCGACGCAGAAAAAAGGGCGGCTCGCCGCCGCCCTTCGTCTTACCGCCCGGCGCCCGCCGGCGGCACCGCAGGCTCGAACAACGCGTCGGCCTGCCGCACGCGCACGAAGCGCGCCGCGCCGTCGCCGTCCACCAGCGCGCGGAAATGCGCTTCGCCGCACGCGAGCTTCGCGCGTTCGTGCTCGCTCGGCACCTGGCCGTCCGCATTCGGCGTATCGACGACGAAGTACAGCCGCTCGCCGCCGTCCTGTTCCGCGAGCACGGCCCAGTCGGGGTGATAGCTGCCGAGCGGTGTCTGCACGCGGAACCACGCGGGCAGCTTCGCGTACAGCTTCACGCCGTCGTGCGCCTCGAGCGCGTCGGCGAACGCGCGCTCCGCGTCCGTCTCGCACACGACCGCTTCGTGAATCGACTTCCGCGCATCGGGCCGCAGGTTGCGCAGATAACCGGTCAGCGCCTCGCTCTCGAACGATTCGAGCGCATGCACGTGGCGCTCGCCGAGCTTGCGGTACGCGATGCCCGCGACGAGCGCGTGGCGCTTGCAGCGGTTGATCGCCTCGGCCGCGACCGCGATGAACTGCTGCGGATTCACGCGGAAATCGTCGAGCCGGCCGCTGTCGGCCAGGATCGTCGCGAGCGAACGGCGCGTGAGCTGCGTGCGGTCCTGCAGCTCGGTGAGCAGGTCGGGCAGCGGCAGCTCGCCTTCGTCGATCAGCACCGTGCCGGCGCCGGCCACCTCGATCGCCTCGATGCCGGCCTTGCCGATGTCGATCTCGGCCTTGCGCCACTGCAGCCGCGCACGCGCGATGTCCGGCGCATCGCGCAAGGCGGCCGCGCAGTCGCGCACGAGTTTCGCGTTGTCGAACTCGACGCGGTACACGGTGCGATGGCGAATCCGGTCCCACAGCGACCGGAAATCCTCGCCGAACACGACGGCCTTGCCCGACGCATCGCGCCGCAACGCGATCGCGCGGCGCTCGTCGGCGTTGCGCACCGTGAAGCGGCCCGACAGCTTGCGCAGCGTCGCGACGATCGGCGCCCGCAGCCTCTCGAACGCCTCGGGCAGCACCAGCGCGCTCTGGCGCAGTGCATCCTTCAGCCGGTCGAGCACCTTGCCCTGCGCGTCGACGTAGCCCTGCTCATGCAGGTGGTTCCACAGCACGCGCGACAGCTCGATGCCGAGCGCGTGCGCGGGCCCGTCGGCTTCCTGCACGGGCAGCGCCGCGAACTGGTGTTCCTCGACGATCCCGAAACGGATGCCCGTATCGGCCTCGATTTCCTTCTGCAGGTTTTCCGCGAACGACTCGTAGCGCTCGGTCGCGATCACGGTGAGCGTGTTCACGCCCGCGTCGCGCACGCGTTCGCCGTCCTGGTCGACCGCGAGGCGCAGCCCGCGGCCGAGCGTCTGGCGGCGCTCGCGCTCGGTCTGGATGTCGCGCAGCGTGCAGATCTGGAACACGTTCGGGTTGTCCCAGCCTTCCTTCAGCGCCGAGTGCGAGAAGATGAACTTCAGCGGCGTGTCGAACGACAGCAGCGCTTCCTTCTCGCGCATGATCAGGCCGTACGCGCGCTCCGCGTTCTCGCGCGCCGCCGCGCTGCTTTCGCTCGTGTCGGTCCAGCCGCCCTTGCGGTCGATCGAGAAGTAGCCGTTGTGCGCGCGCCCGACTTCGAGCGCGACGTCGACGCCGTCGAACAGCGCACGGTAGGCCGGCACGCGTGCCGCGCGCGCATATTCCTCCTCGAAAATCAGCGCGTAGTCGCCCTTCACGGGCATCCCGTTCTCGTCGTAGCGGCGATAACGCTCGACCGAATCGACGAAGAACAGCGACAGCACCTTCACGCCGCGCTCCGCGAGGCGCAGCTCCTTGTCGAGATGCTCGCGGATCGTGCGGCGGATCATCTCGCGCTGCACGGCGAGCGTGTCGATGTCGCCGAACGCCTCGCCGAGCGACAGGAACGCCTCGCCTTCCGGATGGCGCAGCTCGACGTACTCGGCACCCTTCACCGCGTGCACTTCGCCGATCCGCAGCCCCGCATACAGCGCGCGCCGGGTCAGGCGTTCGAGATCGTCGCCGTCGGTGACCGTCACGATCTGGCGCTTCACGCCGGCCGCCGTCGCGACGTCGAGCTCGACGCGCGCGCTGATCGCGCCGCGCCGGTTCGACACGCCGACGAGCCGCACGTACGGCTTGTTGTGCGCATCCTCGACGATCGCCGACGCGATCTCGATCTGCTTGACGAGCTTGCGCTCGTACGCGTCGACCGCGTCGAGCCGGTACACCATGTGGTGACGGTCGACGTGCGTGGCCGAGTAGCGCAGCGTGCAGAGCGGCGCCATCGCGGCGAGCGCTTCGCGGCCGCGCCCTTCGAGCCCGCCGTCGACGCTCTGCGGCTCGTCGACGATCACGATCGGCCGCGTCGCGCGGATCAGGTCGATCGGTTTCTCGCCGCCGGTCTTCTCGCTGTCCTTGTAGAGGTTGTTGATTTCCTTCTTGTTGATCGCGGCAACCGTCATCACCATGATCTGGATCGCCGCGCTCGCCGCAAAGTGGCGCACCTGGCCGAGCTTCGCCGAGTCGTACAGGAAGTAGTCGTACGGCACGCCCGCGTACAGCGCGCGGAAGTGATCCTCGGTGATGGACAGCGTCTTGTGCACGCCTTCCTTGATCGCGATCGACGGCACGACGATCACGAACTTCGTGAAGCCGTAGCGGCGGTTCAGCTCGAAGATCGTGCGCAGGTACACGTAGGTCTTGCCGGTGCCGGTCTCCATCTCGACGGTGAAGTCGCGCGAGCCGGGCAGGCCGGACGGCGGCAGCCCGCCGCGCAGCTGCACGTCGGCGAGATTGCGCGCGAGCGCGTCGTCGGTCAGCGACAGCCGGTTGCCGACCCCTTGCTCCGACACCGCGAAGCCGAGCGAGCCTTGCGCCGCGGCCGTCGTGCCGGGCGCGGCGTTCGCGAGCACGCTGAAGTCGCCGCGATACGATTCCTGGCCGCGAAACAGGTCGCAGACGGCGTCGATCGCCTCGCGCTGGTAGTCGAGATCCGCTTCGAAATGCAGCCGCATCACAGGCTCCGCACGCGCTTCACGCCGTGCTGTTCGAGCAGCGCGGCGAGATTGAGCTTCGCGACGTCGTCGACGAAGCCGCTGTCGCGGAACAGGCACGTGACGTCGCGCGTCGCGCCGGTTGCGTCGAGCAGGTCGACGATGCCGTCGGCGAGCGGGCCCGCGTCGTCGCGCGCGATGCGCGCATCGAAGCACGCGACGATCGCGCGGCCGATCAGGTGCACGGTCTTGCCCGCCACCTGGTGATGCTCGACCGGCGTGCACAGGTCGAGGCCGAGCTTCAGCGTCAGCTCGGCGAGCAGGTCGTCCTCGGTGCGGCCGGTCTTCACGTGCTCGACGGATGCGAAAAGGGCGTGGTCGAAATCGTCGCGGCGCGGATCCCACTCGATCACGTTGGTGGTGTCAAGCCGGTACACGCGAAAGCCCAGGTCGCCATAACTTTCCGGATAGTCGCGCGCGACCTGCTGCGCGGCGCGGCGCAGGCGCTCCTTGGTCACTTCGGCGAGCGTCAGCGGCTTTTTCAGCTTCGCGCAGAAATCGGCGGCCGCCTGCTGCGTCTTGTCGCGGCGGTCGAGCGCCTCGGGCAACTGCACGAGGATGTAGCGGCGCGCGCCGCCGTCGGTGGCGTTCACCTGCATCACCGCGTGGCCGGTCGAGCCGGAGCCCGCGAAGCAGTCGAGCACGATGTCGTCGCCGCGCGTGCACCAGCCGATCACGGCCGCCGCGAAATCGACCGGCTTCGGCAGGTCGAACGGGATGCCGAGCGTCTTCAGGAGCGCGTCGTCGGAGCCGGCGAACGGCAGCACCGACGGCACGTTCTCGTACATGTTCTCGTCGAGGTAGTAGATCCGCTGCGGCTGCGTGGTCTCGTCCGCGCCGAATTCGATCTGGCCGCGCTCGATCAGCGCCTGCATCGTCGCGGGCGGGTTGCGCCAGCCGCGCGCGGGCATCGCGCACGGCTTGCCGGTGACCGGATGGATCAGCGGCGTGAAATACTCTTCCGGCGCCTTCTTCTTGTTCGGCCAGGCCATCGACACGAGGCGGTACACGCGGCCTTCCTCCGACAGCCGGTCATACATCACTTCGCCGCCGGACAGGTTGGTCTGCGCCTTCATCCACGCGCGATACGCCTTCTGCGCGTCCTTCGCGTTGCCGCTGCGGTACATGGCGTCGTGCGCGGCATCGAGCATGCGCTGGGCGTTGCGCTTCGGGCGCTTGAGCGGCGCGCGTTCGAGCAGCGTCTCGGCGTTGCGCGCGAACAGCACCAGCGATTCGTGCTGGTATGCGACGCCGCGCGCGTCGCCCTTCGGATTGCGCTTGTCCCACACGGCCACGCCGAGCTCGTTCTCCTCGCCGAAGATCTCGCGCAGCATCAGCACGAGCGCATGCACTTCATGCTCGTCGATGTGCACCGCGATCAGCCCTTCGTCGGACAGCAGCGCGTGCGCGAGCTTCAGGCGCGGATACATCATGTTCAGCCAGTCGGTGTGGAACCGGCCGTTCGCCTCGGTGTTGGTGCTGCGCTTCACGCCGCCCTGGGTCTGCCCGGTCATCGCCAGGTAGTGGCGGATGCTGTCGCTGAAGTCGTCCGGATAGACGAAATCGCTGCCGGTGTTGTACGGCGGGTCGATGTAGACGAGCTTCACCTTGCCGGCATAACTCTTGTGCAGCAGCTTCATCACGTCGAGGTTGTCGCCCTCGATCACGAGGTGGCGCGTGTCGTCCCACGCGACGCTGTCGTCGGGGCAGGGCCGCAGCGTGCCAGTCGACGGCGTGAGCGCGGCCTGGCGCGCGCTGCGCTTGCCGTGCCAGTGGAAGCCGTAGCGCTCGTCGGCGTCGCCGACCGTGCGTTCGCCGACCAGCGCCTTGAGTACGTCGACGTCGACCGACGCGCCGTCCGGCCCTTCGGTCACGAGTTCGGGGAACAGCGCCTTCAGGCGCGCGACGTTGTCGGCGGTGAAATCCGTCGACATCGCCTGCGGGCTGGCCGCATCGAGTTTCTGCATCGTCTTTTCCATCGGAGCCCGGCCGCGCGCGCCAGGACGTCGGGCGCGCTCACGGCACCGGCGGCAATGGCCACCCGGGCAAACCCGAAACGCTAGCGAGTCGGTCGGCGCAGGTCAAGCGCCGATGTGGGCCGAGCGTGCGGGCATCGGCCGCGATCGCCCGCCGGACGGGCCGCCAGCGGATTCGGGCCGGTTGTCGCACGCAGCGGCCGGCGGCCGTGCCGCGGGCGTTCAGCGGCGCGCTGGAAAGCACGAAAAAAAGGGCACGGTTGGCGTCTGGCGCCGGCGTGCCCGCATGGAGAATCCCGGATGGAGGGTGCGGCGGGGCCCGGCAGGCCCCGCCCGGATGGCCGGCGCTCAGATCAGAAGCGCGTGCGGATGCCCGACGTCAGTTCGAGCTGGTTCTTCGCGCCGAACGTCGACGACACCGTGTAGCCGCCGTGCAGCTTCATGTAGTCGCCGGCCAGGTACACCTCGGTGCGCTTGCTCAGGTGATAGAACACCGACCCGTAGATCGTCTCCTTGAAGCCGTTGGCGACGCCGTTGGTCAGGCTGAACGCGCCGAGGTTCGCGTTCGGCGTGAAGCCGTCCGCGTTGTTCGCGGCATTCTTGACGCGCATCTGCTGGTAGCCGAGCTCGTAGTCGAGCGCGCCCGGCGGCGCCACCTTCACCGACACCGTCCACGAATCGTCGTGGCGCTGGCCGAGCGAGCCCTGGTCGCCGTTGTAGCGGAAGTAGCCGGCATTCAGGCGCACGATGCTGAACGTGTAGTTGCCGCCGACCGAGAACGTCTGGTTCCGGAAGCCGTTGTGGTTCACGTGGTTGTAGAAGCCCGACACGTTGAACGGCCCGCCGTTGTAGCCGAGCGCGGCCTGGTACGCGGAGCCGGTCGCGAACGAGGTCGAGTTGCTGAACTGGTAGCCGGCGCTCGCGAAGATGCCGTTGCTGAACAGCTTCTTCCACGCGATGCCGTTGTTGTAGCGCGTACCGGTCGGGCCGGCCGCGTAGAAGATCATCTGCTTGAAGTTGTTCGAGTTGGTCCAGCCGCCCTCCTCGGTCGACAGCTTCGCGGAACCGTACGGGTCGCCGTAGATCGCGGCGGAATCGCGCGCGATCGTGTTCTGGAAGCCGGCCGTCAGCTTGCCGAAGCGCTCGTCCTCGACACCCACCCATGCGTCGCGGTCGAAAATCTGGCCTTCGTCTTCCATCTGGCCGTTCGCGACCACGAATTCGCTTTCGAGGCGGAAGATGACCTTGGTGCCGCCGCCGATGTCTTCGGCGCCGCGCAGGCCCCAGCGGCTGCCGCTGAACCACGGCTCGCCTTCGTTGCCCATCCCGATCACGTGATTGCCGTTCGCGTCGGCGTGGGTCCGGTAGGTCGGAAAGCTCAGGTCCATCAGCCCGTAGAGCTGCACGCTCGACTGCGCATGCGCCTGGGTGCCGGCGCACAGGCCGGCCGCCGCGATGGAAAGGGCAAGGGTTTTTCGTTTCAAGATCGTCTCCTCCGAGCTGCCGCATTGAAATCTGGTCGTTCGCAGTACGTAATGTATGCCTATGCCGACTCTTGCCGGCCACAGCGAGAGGGCCGACGCGTAGCATCGTAGAGCGTGCAATCCTTCACGACGCTTTCCCGGACGCAACAATCGGATCGGTGAAAACACCGAACGCGCGACCATCACGGATCGGGCGGGCGCGCGCAAGCGGGCCTGCCGGCATCCGGCTGGCCTGGTCAACCTTTCGTGCTACGAATCGACGTTTCGTGCGACGGGAGCGCGCCCGTCAGTCCTGCGTGCTCTTCATGCGCAGGATGTAACCGAGCCCGCGCAACGTGATGATTTCGGCCGTGCTGCCCGCGAGATGCTTGCGCAGCCGGTGGATGTAGATGTCAATCGCGTCGGCGCTCGGCTCGTCGTCGAGCGCGAACACGCTGTCCATCAGCCGCGCCTTCGACACCGTCTTGTTCTGCTGCAGCATCAGCGTTTCGAGGATCGCATGCTCGCGGCGGCGCAGCGCCAGCACCGTTTCGCCGCAGCGGAATTCGCGCGTGCCGAATGCGTAGACGAGGTCGCCGCACACGAGCTGCGTCGTGCCGACGCCGGCCTGCCGGCGGATCAGCGCGCGGATTCTCGCGACGAGTTCGCGCGACTCGAACGGCTTCACGACGTAATCGTCGGCGCCCGCGCCGAAGCAGTCGACCTTGTCGTCGACCGAACCGTGCGCGGTCAGCATCAGCACCGGCACGTTGTCGTTGCGGCGCCGCAGCCGCGCGAGCACCTCCTTGCCGCTGATGCCGGGCAGCCGCATGTCGAGCAGCACGGCGTCGTAGCGTTCGGTCTTCAGCACGGTGTCCGCGCGTTCGCCGTCGCCGACGCAGTCGACCGCGAAATCCTCGCCGCGCAGCAGGTTCACGATCCAGTGCGCGAGTTCGGCGTTGTCTTCGACCAGCAGGAGTTTCATGACGGCTTTCTCTTCAATCGTAGGCGGGCAGCCGTATGGTCACGACGATACCGCGATTGCCGGGCCCCGGCGCAAGCGACGCGCTGCCGCCGTGCGCCTGCGCGATCTCGCGCACGATCGCAAGCCCGAGGCCCGAGCCCTCGGTGTCGGCCGACACGCGGTAGAACCGCTTGAACACGTGCGGCCGCGCTTCGGCCGGGATGCCGGGGCCGTTGTCGACCACGTCGAGCACGACCGCGTCGCCGTCGCGCCGCGCGCAGACGGTCACGCAGCCGCCCGGCTGCGTGTAGCGCACCGCGTTGTCGACGAGGTTCATCACCAGCGCGGTCAGCAGGCTGTCGCTGCCGGCGACGTCGAGCCGCTCGCCGAGATCGGCGCCGAGGTCGATGTCGCGCCGCTGCGCAAGCACGATCGTCTCCTCCAGCACGCTCGACACCACGGCCGCCAGATCGACGCGATGGGTCAGGAGCGTCGACGGCGTCGCTTCCGCATGCGCGAGCAGCAGCAGCTTGTCGGTCACGTCGGCCATCTTGCGGCTGCTGCGCTGCATGCTGTCGAGCACCGCCGCCAGCTCAGGATCGTCGTGCCCGCGCTGCTGCGCATACTGGATCTGCGTATCGAGCACCGCGATCGGCGTGCGCAGCTGGTGCGCCGCATCCGCGATGAAGCGGCGCTGCGTGGCGGTGTGCATGTTGAGCCGCGCGATGCACTGGTTGATCGCGTCGACGATCGGCCGCAGTTCGTGCTGCAGCCGCTCGGGGCGGATCGGCTCCAGCTCCATCGGCCCGCGGTCGGCCACGTCGTCCTTCAGCTTCATCAGTGGACGCAGCTCGAACGTGAGGCCGAGAGTCACGAGCACCACCGCGAGCACCAGCATCAGCGACAGCCGCACGAGCTGCGGCCGCCAGATCGTCGCGACCATCGCGCCGTGCGAGCGCGTCGTCTTCGCGACGACCACCGTGACCGTCTCGACCTGTCCCTCGTCGTACAGCTGGCGATCGTAGGCCACCGCGCGCAGCGGCACGCCGTCGAGCGACGTGTCGTACAGCGTCGGCTCGACGCCGTGCCGCGCGGGCAGCTCGAGCGCCGGATTGCCGGCGAGCAGGCGCTCGTGGCCGTCGATCACCTTGTAGAACACCGAATCGCCCGACGGCGACTCGAAGATCTCCAGCGCGGCCGGCGGCACGTCGGCCATCGGCCGTCCGTTGCGCCATTCGACGTCCTCGCCGATCGTGCGCGCCGATGCGACGAGCGCGCTGTCCTGCACGAGCCCGGCCGTGGTCCGCGCGGTGTCGTACGACATCGCGCCCGCGATCAGCACGAACACCGCGAGCGGCAGCAGCAGCCACCACAGCAGCCGCCCGCGCAGGCTGTGCGCCATCCCGTTGTGCTCCTTCTCCGCAATGCCGAACCGCGCCGGGGTCGCCGGCGCGGTCGGAAGTGTCATGTCAGGCGTGCACCAGCGGCGTTCAGAACGCCGCGGGCCGCCACTTCAACAGCCGCTTCTCGAGCCAGGTCAGCAGGTAGTCGGCGGCCAGCGCGACCACGGCCAGCACGATCATCGCCGCGAACACGCCGCTCGCGTTGAACGCGCCCTGGGCGGTGGAGATTAGCAGCCCGATGCCCTGCTTGGAACCCAGGAATTCGCCGACCACCGCGCCGACCAGCGCGAAGCCGAAACTCACGTGCAGGCTCGCGAGAATCCAGCTCAGCGCGGACGGGATCACGACGGCCGTGGTGATCTGCCGGCGCGACGCACCGAGGATCTGCGCATTCGCGATCAGGTAGCGGTCGGCTTCGCGCACGCCCTGGAACGCGTTGCCGAACACGACGAAGAACACCATCACGACGGCCAGCGCGATCTTCGACGCCATCCCGAGGCCGAGCGCGATCACGAAGATCGAGCCGAGCACGACGCGCGGGATCGAGTTCGCGATCTGGATGTACAGGCCGAACACGTCGGCCATCAACTTGTTGCGGCCGAGCACGATCCCGCAGATCACGCCGGCGACCGAGCCGATCACGAAGCCGATCCCGGTTTCCTCGAGCGTGACCCATACCTGCGTGAGCAGCGGGCCCTGCGACGTGCCGTTCACGAACCAGTCGCGGATCTGCTCGAAGATCAGCGACGGCATCGAGAAGAAGAACGGATCGATCCACTTGAGCCGCGCGGCGAGTTCCCACCCGCCCAGCACGACGACCAGCACGGCGATCCGCAGCGTGACGATCAGGTTGCGCCGGCGTCGCAGCCGGCGTTGCGCGGCGCGCTCGTCGTCCTCGAGCGTCGTCGCCGGAATGGCGGTGGGGGGAAGCGTCATGTCGGTCATGCTCCTGTCCTTGCTGTCCTTGCCGTGCGGCGTATGCGTCAGCCGATCTGCACTTCTTCGCGCAGGTCGTGCCAGATGTCCTTGGAAATTTCGATGAAGCGCGTGTCGTAGCGGATCTCCGACGTGACGCGCGGGCGCGGCAGGTCGATCTCGTACACGCGCTTGAGCGTCGCGGGGCGCGCGGTCAGCACGAACACGCGGTCGGCGAGCGCGATCGCCTCTTCGAGATCGTGCGTGACGAACACGACCGAGCCCTTGTTCGCGGACCAGAGCTGCAGCAGCTCGTCCTGCATCAGCGTGCGCGTCTGCATGTCGAGCGCGGAGAACGGCTCGTCCATCAGCAGGATTTCCGGCTGGTTGATGAAGGTCTGCGCGAGCGCGACGCGCTTCCTCATCCCGCCGGACAACTGGTGCGGGTAGTGCTTCGTGAACTTGTCGAGGCCGACCTTGCGGATCCATTCCTCGGCCTGCGCATACGCGACGTCCTTCGAGCGGCCGCGAAACAGCGGGCCCGCCGCGACGTTGTCGATCACGTTGCGCCACGGGAACACCGCGTCGGCCTGGAACACGAAGCCGATGCGCGGGTCGATCCCGTCGACCGGACGGCCCATCACGCGCACTTCGCCCGTCACGGGCTTGAGCAGCCCGGTGATCAGGTTCAGCGTCGTGGACTTGCCGCAGCCGGTCGGCCCGACGATCGCGATGAACTCGCCGCGCGCGACGCTCATGCTGAAGTCGCGCAGCGCGACGGTGGCCTTGCCTTCCGGCGAAATGAAGCGGCACGACACGTTGCGAAACTCGATCGCCGGTGTGCTCGGGGAGACTGCCTGGTTCATCGCATTCGTCCTGCGGGTGAAGAGGGCGTCGCAGCGTGGCGACGCCGGGCCGGCCAGCCGACCGGAACGGGGAGCGCACGGCGGCGGGATCGCCGCCGCCGGCGCCGCGCGTTACTTCGCGTTCACGAAATCGTTCGTGAAGGTGCGCGCGAGGTCGATGTGCTTGCCCTTCACCGACGGGTTGAACGCGGACAGCACCTTCAGCACGGTCGCCGGGCCGTCGGCCGGCATCCTGCCGTCGGCCGTATACATCGGCAGCGACGCCTTCAGCGCGGACACGTACAGCGCCTTGTCCTTCTGGTAGTCGGCCGGCATCTTCGCGGCGATGTCCTCGGCGCTGTGCGTGTGGATGAACTGCATCGTCTTCGCGAACGCGTGCGCGAGCTTGGTCGCTTCCGCCTTGTGCGCATCGGCCCACGCGGACTGCACGTACAGGCTCGCGGCCGGATAGGTGCCGCCGAGCGCGGCGCGCGTGCCTTCCAGCGTGCGCAGGTCGACCAGCACCTTCGCGTCGCCCATCTTCTCGAGCGCGGACACCGTCGGCTCGGTCGTCATGCCGGCATCGATGCGGCCCTGCTTGATCGCGGCGATGAAGCTCGCGTCGGCGCCGACCGGCAGCATCGTGTACTGCGTCGACGGCACGCCGTGCTGCAGTGCAAGGTATTGCGTGAGGAAGCTCGTCGACGAGCCGAGGCCCGTCACGCCGAGCGTCTTGCCCTTCGCGTCGGCCATCGACTTGAACGTCGGCGCGGCCTTGGTCGACACCATCTCGACTTCGCCCGGCACCTGGCCGAACACGGCGATCGCCTTCACGTCCTTGCCCTTGCTCTGCAGGTCGATCGTGTGGTCGTAGAAGCCGACGACGCCCTGTACGGCGCCCGCCAGCAGCTCGTTCTCGGCGTCGACGCCGGCCGGCTGCGACAGCAGCTCGACATCGAGCCCTTCGGCCTTGAAGTAGCCGAGCTCCTGCGTGAGCCGCGCGGGCAGGTAGATCAGCTTCGCGATCCCGCCGACCATGATCGTGATCTTGCCGCCGTCGTCGGCGAAAGCGGGGTGAGCGGCAAGCGCGCAGCTCAGGCTGGCTGCCACGGCGAGGGTGCGCAGGATGGGTCGCATCGGGTCGTCTCCGTTCGTTGTATTCGTCTGGCGCGATGCGTGCTGCATCGTCACGACGAGTATAGGGACGCGAAACCTTCCGCTACCTTTCGCGGGCCGGCGATTCCTTTAGGGGTTTTCCAGCAACGGGGGCCGGATGCGGCTAGCGCCAGCCGGTCAGCGTCCGCCCCATCGCATCGAGCCCCATGTCGAACAGGTGCGACACGAACGGCACGAGGTTCGGGATCATCAGTTGCACGAGCAACAGCCCGACGAGCATCGTGACGGGGAAGCCGACCTGGAATACGCCGATCTGCGGCGCCGCGCGGTTCAGGATGCCGAGCGCGAGGTTCGCGATCAGCAGCGCGGTGACGACCGGCAGCGCGAGCAGCAGCCCCATCTCGAACACGGTCGCGCCGAACGCGGCGAGCGTGCGCCAGCCGGGCGCGTGCAGCAGGTCGGCCGACACCGGCAGCGACTGGAACGATGCGGCGAGCGCCGCGAACACCTGCAGGTGGCCGTCCACCGCGAGGAACGCGAGCATCGCGATCGCGTTCAGGAAGCGGCCCAGCACCGGTGTCGCCCCGTTCGAATGCGGATCGAAGAAAGTCGCGAAACCGAGCCCCATCGACAGCCCGATGAAGTCGCCGGCCGCCTCGACGGCCGCGAACACGAGCTGCATCGTGAAGCCCATCGCGATGCCGATCAGGAACTGCGTGACGACGATCCAGATGCCCTGCGCGGAGAACACGGTGACGTCCGGCATCGCGCCGAGCGTCGGCGCGACGACCAGCGCCATGAACGCGGCAATGCCGATCTTCACGCGCACGGGCACCGACGCGTGGCCGACGACGGGCGCCGTCGCGACGAGCGCGAGCATCCGCACGAACGGCCACAGGAAGGCGGTGAGCCAGCCGTTGAGCTGCGCGTAGGTAACCGAGAACATGGCCGCCGGGCGGTGCGCGCGGCTCAGCCGGCGCCGAGCGTCGCGACGTGCAGCAGCGTCTGGCGCAGGTAGTCGAGCATCGTCGTCAGCATCCACGGGCCGGCGATCACGAGCGTCGCGGCGACCGCGAGCAGCTTCGGGATGAACGACAGCGTCGATTCGTTGATCTGCGTCGCGGCCTGGAACAGGCTCACGACGAGGCCGACCACGAGCGCGACCAGCAGCAGCGGGGCCGCGAGCAGCAGGCCGATCATCATCGCCTGGTGCGCGAGGGTCATCACTTGTTCGGGCGTCATCGCGCGAATCCTCCGCCGCTTAGGTGAAGCTCTGCGCGAGCGAGCCGATCAGCAACTGCCAGCCGTCGACCAGCACGAACAGCATCAGCTTGAACGGCAGCGACACGGTGGACGGCGACACCATCATCATCCCCATCGACATCAGCACGCTCGCGACGACCATGTCGATGATCAGGAACGGGATGAAGACCGTGAAGCCGATCTGGAAGCCGGTCTTCAGTTCGCTCGTGACGAACGCGGGCACCAGCAGCGACAGCGGCACGTCCTCGGGGCCCTGCATCGGCGCGGCCTTCGAGATCTTCGCGAACAGCGCGAGGTCGGTCTCGCGGGTCTGCTTCAGCATGAAGGTCTTGAACGGCGCGACGCCGCGCTGCACGGCCTGCTCCATCGGCATCGAGCCGTCGGAGAACGGCTTGTAGCCGTCGTTGTACGCACGGTCGAGCACCGGCGACATCACGAAGAAGGTGAGGAACATCGCGAGGCCGACGAGCACCTGGTTCGGCGGCGTCGTCGCGGTGCCGAGCGCCTGGCGCAGCAGCGACAGCACGATGATGATGCGCGTGAAGCTCGTCATCATCAGCAGCATCGCCGGCAGGAACGACAGCATCGTGAGCAGCAGCATCGTCTGCACGCTCAGCGAATAGGTGGTGCCGCCGTGCGGGCCCGGGCTCGCGTTGAACGCGGGCAGGCCGTTCGCCTGCGCGCAGGCGAGCGCCGGGGCGAGGCAGAGGATCAGCACGGGCGCGACGCGCGCCGCGCGACGCAGGAATGCGTGTTTCATCGGAATGCGGAGACGGAAAGAGGGCGCGGCGCCATGTCAGCGGTCCTTGCCGCGACCGAGGCGCTTCACGGCTTCGCCCGCGAGCGCGTCGCGGAACCGCGAGCCGAACGTGCCGGGCAGGCCGCCGTCGGACGGGTTGCCGCCGGCGGGCGCGTCGGCCGAAGCCGGCGCCGTTGCAGTGGCCGAAGCCGAGCCGGCCGGCAGCGAATGCAGCAGGCGCACGTTGCCCGGCGCGACGCCGAGCACGAGCCAGGTGTCGCCGATCTCGACGATCGTCGCGTTTTCCTTCGCGCCGACCGCGACGCTCGACACGACTTTCAGTGGGCCGCCGCGCCGCGCGGGCTGGAAGCCGAAGCGGCGCGCGAGCCATGCGCATGCGAACACGAGGCCGATCACGACCGCGAGCCCGACGAGCGTCTGCAGCACCGCGCCGATGCCGAGCGACGGCGCGGCCGAGCCGACCATCACGCTCGATGCGATCGAGCCGGCATGGTTCACCGCGTTCATGTCGGCGGCCCCGGCCGGCGTGCACGCGAGCGATGCGGCGACGGCAGGCGCCGCCGCTGCAATCGCGTTGCGCACGCGGCGGCCGGGCTTCACGACGGTCATCGATTCAGCTTCCGGATGCGTTCGGCCGGCGTGATGATGTCGGTCAGGCGGATGCCGAACTTGTCGTTGACGACCACGACCTCGCCCTGCGCGATCAGGCAGCCGTTCACGAGCACGTCCATCGGCTCGCCGGCGAGGCCGTCGAGCTCGACGACGGAACCCTGCGCGAGCTGCAGCAGGTTGCGGATCGCGATCTTCGTGCGGCCGAGCTCCACGGTCATCTTGACCGGGATGTCGAGGATCATCTCGATGTCGTTGTGCGTCGAGCTCGCGGCGGCCTTCGACAGCGGCTGGAACACGCCGGCGCCCGTCGCGCCCGCCTGCACCGGCTGCTGGTTCTGCTCGGCGAGTGCGGCCGCCCAGTCGTCCAGGCCGGGATCTTCCTCCGCCGCGGCCGGGGCCGCCTGCGCGTCGCCGGCCGAAGCCGCGAGGGCCGCGTCGGCCATCGCCTGGATGTCGTCGTCGGGCGTCTGGTTCAGCTCACTCATATCCACCTTCCTTCATCGTATCGCCCGCGCTGATCATCTTCTGCACGCGCAATGCGTATTGACCATTGAAAATTCCGTAGCCGCATTCCATCACCGGCACGCCGTCGACCTTCGCGGTGATCGTGTCCTCGATCTCCAGCGGCAGCACGTCGCCCGCGCGCAGGTTCAGGATCTTCTCGAAGGTCGACGAGATCTCGGCGAGATTCGCGGTCAGCTCGACCTCGGCGGCCTGCACCTGCTGCGACAGCACGCGCACCCAGCGGCGGTCGACTTCGAGCGCCTCGCCCTGGATCGGCGACGCGAGCACGTCGCGGATCGGCTCGACCATCGAATACGGCATGCAGATGTGCAGCGTGCCGCCCGTCGGCCCGAACTCGATCGAGAACTGCGTGACGATCACGATCTCGTTCGGCGTCGCGACGTTCGCGAACTGCGTGTGCATTTCCGAGCGCACGAATTCGAACTGCAGCGGCCGCACGCTCTTCCATGCGGTCGTGTAGTGCTCGAACACGAGGTTCAGCAGCTTGCCGATGATCCGCTGCTCGGTGGCCGTGAAGTCGCGGCCCTCGACGCGCGTGTGAAAGCGTCCGTCGCCGCCGAACAGGTTGTCGACGACGAAGAACACGAGGTTCGGGTCGAACACGAACAGCGACGTGCCGCGCAGCGGCTTCACGTGCACCAGGTTCAGGTTCGTCGGGATCGGCAGGTTGCGGGTGAACTCGCTGTACTTCTGCACCTTCACCTGGCTGACGGAGATTTCCGCCGTGCGCCGCATGAAGTTGAAGATGCCGATCCGCAGCAGGCGCGCGAAGCGGTCGTTGATGATCTCGAGGCCGGGCATCCGGCCGCGGACGATCCGCTCCTGCGTCGCGATGTTGTAGGGGCGGACGCCCGATGTGTCGCGCTGCTCGTCGACCGAATCGGCTTCGCCCGTGACGCCCTTGAGGAGGGCATCGACCTCCTCCTGGGACATGAACTCCTGGTGACCCATACGCGCTCCTTTGGCGGCCGCGTTACTGGACGACGAATTCGGTGAACAGCACGTCGTCGACCTTCGCGCGCTGGTTGCCCGGCTGCGTCGGCTGCTCGATCAGGTCCCGCAGTTCCTTCGCGAGCGAGCGTTTGCCGTCCGGCGTCGCGAGTTCCTCGGGATGCTTGTTCGACAGCGCGAGCAGGATCCGGCTGCGGATCTCCGGCATCCGCGCGGTCAGTTGCTCCTGCGCCTTCGGATCGGTGAGCTTCAGCGACAGGCCGACGCGCAGGTAGTGCTGCATGCCGTCGTCGGACTGCAGGTTCACGGTCAGCGGGTCGAGCGGGAAGAACACCGGCGCGGACAGCGGCGGCGGTTCGGCCGGCGCGCTCGCATGGCCGACGCCTGCCTTGCTCAGGAACACGTACATGCCGCCGGCGGCGGCGGCGGCCGCGCCCAGCGCGATGACGGCGATGAGCGCGATGCGCTTGAACTTGCCGGACGAAGCCGGCTTGTCGGCGGTCGGGTTTGCAGTCGTGGAGGCCATGTGAATGCGTGCGTGATGTCTCGTAGCATGCATTGTTCGGCATCCGGGCCGAGCCCGATGGGCGGAAAAGAGGGGGGATTTGCGGCTATCTCAGCCGATTGTCGGCCGGATGCTGGGCAGCGGGGCCGGCGGAGCGCGGCGGGAAGGCGCGCCGGGCGGGCGTCGGCTGGCCGGCGCGGGGGTGTCAGATCGGCAGCAGCGTGAGCAGCGGCGCGATCAGCACCATCGCGACGCCCGCGATCATCATCGTCAGGCTCGACACGACGCCTTCCTCACTGCCGATCTCGCGCGCCTTCGCGGTGCCCACGCCGTGGGCGGCCGCGCCGAACAGCGCGCCGCGCGCGAGCCGGGTGCGCATCGGCACGAGTGCGAGCACGAGCTCGCCGAGCAGCATCCCGCAGAGGCCGGTCGCGATCACGAAGAGGGCCGTGAGGTCCTTCGGCGCGTGGATCTTGTCCGACACGGCGAGCGCGAACGGCGTCGACACCGAGCGCGTCATCAGCGAGCGCTGCAGCTCGGGCGACAGGTGCAGCAGCTTCGCGAGCAGCAGCGACCCGCATACGCCCGCGGTGATCCCGACCGCGACGCCGACCGACAGCGACAGCCAGTGGCGGCGGATCAGGTCGCGATATTCATAGATCGGCACCGCGAACGCGATCGTCGCCGGGCCGAGCAGCCACATCAGCCAGCGCGTATCGCGGAAGTAGACCGAATACGGGATGCCGGTCAGCAGCACCAGCAGCACCAGCACGCCCGGCACGAACACGAGCGGCGAGAACAGCAGCGTCTTCTTGTACGCATAGAGCCGCTTCGACACGAAGTACAGCACGACCGTCAGCACGAAGCAGCCGAGGGAGATCGCGGTGTTCACGCGGTCGGCGGGCAGGTTCGATAGCGCGGCGAGCATGGTCGGCTCCGGCTCAGTGCGCGGACACGGCGCTCAGGCGCGCGCGGCGGCGTTCGGCGAACACGCGCTGCGCGGCGAACCGGCGTTCGAGCTTTGCGGCGAGATCGACCGCGACGGCCACCGCCACCATCACGAACGCGGTGCCGGCGAGCATCACCAGCGCGATGCGCCAGCCGTCCTCGCGGAACAGCCCGCCGTACTGCACGGCCGCGACGGCGGCCGGCACGAAGAACAGCAGCATGTCGGACAGCAGCCAGTTCGCGCCGTCCTTCACCCACGCGGGCGCGACGCGGCCCGAGAACAGCAGCACGAGGAGCACCGCGAGGCCGATCACGCCGGACGGAATCGGCAGGCCGACCTTGCGCACGGCCCAGTCGACGGCCATCCACAGCGCGCCGAGCGCGGCGGCCTGCAGCGCGATCCGGCCCGTATGCGCAAGGCTGCCGGAAGCGGCAGGGCGGGCGGCGGCAGCGGCGGTCGGCTTGGTCATGGCGGGCTCCATACGGAATAGTGCGTCGATGGTGTGAGTATAGGGTTTCCCCTAACCATAAATAAAATGACTTGTCTCTATCCTTATCATTCCAATTCGGAATTCAGTTTGGACTTTCCGCACCAATTTGGGGAGATATCGATGGAATTGCGCGCGCTGCGGTACTTCGTCGAGGTGGTTCGCCAGCAGAGCTTCACGGCGGCGGCCGACAAGCTGTTCGTCACGCAGCCGACCATCAGCAAGATGGTGAAGGCGCTCGAGGACGAGATCGGTTCGCCGCTGCTGCTGCGCGACGGCCGCCAGATGGTGCTGACCGATGCGGGGCGGATCGTGTTCCAGCGCGGCCAGGACGTGCTCGCCGCGCAGGCGCAGCTGCAGTCGGAGCTGAACGATCTCGGCACGCTCGGCCGCGGCGAGCTGACGATCGGCATCCCGCCGCTCGGCGGCTCGCTGTTCACGCCGATCATCGCCGCATACAAGCAGCGCTATCCGAACATCGAGCTGAAGCTGTTCGAGCAGGGCGCACGGATGATCGAGGCCGCGCTGACGTCGGGCGAGCTGGAGCTCGGCGGGTTGCTGGAGCCGGTCGATCCCGGCACGTTCGAGCGGCTGCCGATGGTGCGCGCGCCGCTGTGGCTCGTCGCGCCGCGCGAGTCGCGCTGGGAGGACCACGCGGCCGTGCCGCTCGCCGACCTGGCGCGCGAGTCGTTCGTGTTCTATGCGGAGAGCCTCGCGCTGCACGACGCGGTGCTCGATGCGTGCCGGCAGGCGGGCTTCACGCCGTCGATCGTGAGCCGCAGCGGCCACTGGGATTTCATGGCCGCGCTCGTGCATGCGGGCGTCGGCATCGCGCTGCTGCCCGAGCCGTATTGCCGGCGGCTCGACGTGGGCCAGTTCACGTGCCGGCCGATCGTCGAGCCGGAAATCACGTGGGCGATCGCGCTCGGCTGGCTGAAGAAGGGCTACCTGTCGCACGCGGCGCGTGCGTGGCTCGACGTCGCGCGGGCGACGCTGCCGATCGCGCCCGGCGACGATCTGGCGTTCGGCGGGCTGCGGGCGCGGGAGTGACGGCCGGCCCTGCGTGCGGCGCGATCAGACGTGTCGAATCGGGCCCGGATACCGGGCCACCGTGGGGTCGTGCGTGAGTCGCGTGATGCCTTCCGACGTCACCTGGGCAACCAGCAGCCGGTCGAACGGGTCGCGATGCCGCCGTCAGTGCCCCATCGCCGGTCCCGCGCCCTTCCTCGGTTTCGTGATCCACACGAGCGCCGCCAGCGCGATGAACATCACCGCCGACAGGTGAAAGAAGTCGTTGGTGGCCATCATGAAGCCCTGCTGCGTGACGAGCTGGTTGAGCTGCGCGTTGGCCGTCTGCCCGACGATGCCGAGCTGCGCGAGCGCGCCCTGGTAGTCGGTCGTGTTCTGCGCGTAGATGCTCACCGATTCCGACAGCCGCGCATGATGGTAGATCGCGTCGTTCTCCCAGAACGTCGAGCTGGCCGCGGTGCCGATCGCGCCGGACAGCGTGCGCAGGAAGTTCGACAGCCCCGACGCGCTCGCGAGCCGCTCGTCGGAGATGCTCGACAGCGTGATCGTCGTCATCGGCACGAAGAAGCACGCGACGCCGATCCCCTGCACGAGCCGCGGCAGGATCACGTGGTTGAACGGCACGTCGAGCGTGAACGTCGCGTTCCACAGCGACACGCCCGCGAACACGATGAACGCGAAGCTCGCGACCATCCGCAGGTCGAGCCGGTGCATGTTGCGGCCGATCAGCGGCGACAGCACGAGCGCGAGCAGCCCGACGGGCGCGGTCGCGAGGCCGGCCTTGCCGGCCGTGTAGCCCATCACGGTCTGCAGCCACAGCGGGAAGATCACGACCGAGCCGAAGAACGCCATGAAGCCGAACGAGATGATCAGCGCGCCGAGCGCGAAGTTGCGGTCCTTGAAGAGCGACAGGTCGACCACCGGCTCCTTCTCGGTCGCCTCCCACACGAGCATGAACGCGAGCGACACGACGGCGATCAGCGCGAGCGCGACGATGAACGACGAGTTGAACCAGTCGCGGTCCTTGCCGAGGTCGAGCATCATCTGCAGGCACGACACGCCGATCACGAGCAGCGCGAGGCCGATCGCGTCGATCCGCTGCTTCGACGTCTTCGTCTCGCGGCCGCGCAGCAGGAAATACGCGCAGGCCGCGGAGAAGACGCCGATCGGCAGGTTGATGTAGAAGATCCACGGCCACGTGTAGTTGTCGCTGATCCAGCCGCCCAGCAACGGGCCGAAGATCGGCGCGACGATCACCGTCATCGCCCATAGCCCGAGCGCGAGCCCGCGCTTCGCGGGCGGGTAGCTGCGCATCAGGATCGTCTGCGACAGCGGCACCATCGGCCCCGACACGAGGCCCTGCAGCAGCCGGAACGCGATCAGCGTCTCGAAGTTGGTCGCGAAGCCGCACAGCGCCGACGCGATCGTGAACGCGAGCACCGACAGCGTGAACAGCCGCACCTCGCCGACCCGCCGCGCGAGCCAGCCGGTGAGCGGCACCGCGATCGCGGACGCGACCGAATACGACGAGATCACCCACGTGCCTTCGCTGGTCGCGACACCGAGGCTGCCCGAGATGGTCGGCACCGCGACGTTCGCGATCGACGTGTCGAGCACTTCCATGAAGGTGCCGAGCGCGAGCCCGATGGTGAGCAGCGCGAGCGTCCCGCCGGACAGCGGCGCGGGTTCGGCGGCGGGGGAGGCGGCGGATGCCGTGGTGGCGGACATCGGAATCTCCTAGAGGCGGCGCGCACGACGCGCCGGCACAACGCACGGGCGTGCGACGCAGCGCAACCCGGCCGGGTGGAACGAAAAAGGGGAAAAGCGCAGCGCGTGTCCTGTCATCTTCTGCCCAGACAGAGAAATAAGCGAATGCTTAACCTAGACATGGGGCCTCCGCGCGCCTCAGGCGTCTTCGTCGGGTTTCGGGCAGCCGGTCGAGCCGGGCCCGTTGGCGATGAAGCGCTGCAGCAGGCCGGTGAGCGTCGCGAGTTCGTCGGCCGAGAAGCCGTCGAGCTGCGCGTTGAGCACGGTCGCGACCAGCGACGGCAGCGCGCGGGCCGCGTCGGCGCCGCGCTCGGTCAGCGTCAGCTCGATCATCCGGCGATCCTGCTCGCTGCGCGAGCGGGCGATCAGCCCCTTGCGTTCGAGCCGGTCCAGCATGCGCGTCATCGAGCCGCTGTCGTACGACATCTTGCGCGACAGCTCGAACGGCGTGCGCGCATAACCGCGCGACAGCAGCAGGATCACGCCGATCTGCTGCGCGGTGAGGTCGAGCGGCTCGAGCGCGCGATCCATCCGCTCGACGAGCGCCTGCTTCGCCTTCGACAGGTAATAGCCGAGGCTCGTTTCCAGCGCGATGTTCTCGGGATCGTAGAGGCCGCCGGTCATACGATTGCGCGCGCAGCAATAGTGCGTTTCAGGTTAAAACGCGCCCAGTATCTTGAAAAATGATTGCTTAGTCAATATTATTTGAGGCAACCAGTTACGACGTGCATGTTGCACTGCCGGAGACTATGTTCTGACCGATGCGCCCGCGCTGCCGGGCACCCGAGGATGTTCGCGATGCTGTTCCTGAAAAATGCCGCCGGCGCGCTGCGCCGCAACCTGACCGATACCGCTCATCATGTGTTTTCCGGGCCGCACCGCGGCTGGAAGATCGCGCTGTACGTGACGATGCTGGTCGTGCCGGGCGGCTCGCTCGCGGCGCTCGGGTTCGCCTGGTTCGATCATCGCCGGCAGCGCAACGCGAAGGGCGGCGCCCGCCGCACGAGCCAGCCGGCCGCCACGGAGCCGTCGACATGGCGCGCCGCCGCCGAGCCCATCCCGGTGCCGGCGCGCTGCCACTGACGTCGCCCCGCCCCCGTTTTCCCGTCTGATTCGGCCGGGCGCCCGCCGCGCCACGCGTGGCCGGCGCCGCACGCCCGTCTTCCCGCAAGCGATCCGTAATGGCCGGTAAACCGGCCGGCCGCGCCGGTAACACAATCCGGCCCGCGCGCACCGTACCCTTAGGGCTGCGCGGCTTCCCCGCCGTCAGTTACCATTTGTCCGCCAGCGGCATGACGACCGCATCGCGCGACGCCGCTCGCCGGCCGTCACGCCCAGACAGGAAAACCACCATGCCGTACGCCTCCCTCCCGCGCGCCCTTCGCCCGCTGAGCGCCGCCGTCGCCGTCGCGACGGCCGTGCTGCTCGCCGGCTGCGCCGTCGGGCCCGACTACCACCGGCCCGACACGTCGATTCCCGCAGCCTTCAAGGAAGCGCCGGCCGGCTGGAAGGTCGCGCAACCGGCCGACCGCACCGACCGCGGCCCGTGGTGGACGGTCTACAACGATCCGCAGCTCGACGCGCTGATCGGCAAGCTCAACGCCTCGAACCAGACCATCGCGCAATCGGCGGCCGCCTACCGGCAGGCACGCGCGCTCGTCACCGAAGCCCGCGCCGCGTATTTCCCGACGGTCGGGCTGACCGCGTCGGGCTCGCGCGCCCGCACGCCGCGCACGTCGGTGTCGTCGGGCTCGTCGAGTTTCGGCAGCGGGTCGTCCGGGTCGATCAACAACAGCTACAGCGTCGGCCTCGATGCGAGCTGGGAGCCCGACCTGTGGGGCAAGGTGAGCCGCACCGTCAGCGCGCAGCGCGCCGGCGAAGCGGCGGCGGCGGCCGATCTCGCGAACGCGCGGCTGTCGCAGCAGGCGCTGCTCGCGCAGACCTATTTCCAGCTGCGCACGTCCGACGCGCTGCAAAAGCTGCTCGACGACACCGTGAAGTCGTACGAACAGTCGCTGAAGCTCACGCAGAACCAGTACGCGCAGGGCGTCGCCGCGCGCGCGGACGTGATCCAGGCGCAGACGCAGCTGCAGAGCGCGCAGGCCGCACAGATCGACAATGGCGTCGCACGCGCGCAGTACGAGCACGCGATCGCGACGCTGATCGGCGAACCGGCGTCGACCTTCTCGCTGCCGCCGAACCCGCTCGCGGCCGAACCGCCGATCACGCCGGTCGACGTGCCGTCCACGATCCTCGAACGCCGGCCCGACATCGCGGCGGCCGAACGCCGCGCGGCGGCCGCGAACGAGCAGATCGGCGTCGCGATCGCGGCGTTCTTCCCCACCCTCACGCTGTCGGCCACCGGCGGCTTCCAGAGCTCGGTGTGGTCGCAGCTGTTCACGCTGCCGGCGCGTTTCTGGACGGTCGGCCCGCAGCTCGCGGCCACGCTGTTCGATGCCGGGCTGCGCGCCGCGCAGACCGATGCCGCGCGCGCGACCTACGACCAGGATGTCGCCGCGTATCGCCTCGCGGTGCTCACCGCCTTCCAGGACGTCGAGGACAACCTCGCGTCGCAGCGCATCCTCGCGCAGGAAATCGACGTGCAGCGGCAGGCCGTCGACAGCGCCGAACACTCGCTCGCGATCGTCACGAACCAGTACAAGGCCGGCACGGTCGCGTACCTGAACGTGCTGACCGCGCAGACCACCGCGTTCACCGCGCAGCAGAAGCTCGCGACGATCGCCGGCCAGCGGATGGTGTCGTCGGTCGGGCTCGTGAAGGCGCTCGGCGGCGGTTGGGACGTGTCGGACCTCGCGCGCGAGAACGGCGGCATGGCGGCGCCGGCCCCCCTGCCGGCATCCGGCGCGGCCGCGACGCCGCTCGCGCAGAAGTAAGGGCAGCGGGCGACGCGCGGGTCAGCGCTGCGCGTCGCCGAAGATCAGCGACACCGCGTTGTTGCCGATCGGGTGGCCGAGCAGGTTCAGCAGCCCGGCGAGGTTCGCCTGCTGCTCGGGCGCCGCATGCGCGGTGCCGCGGAACGATCCCTGGCCGGGGCCGAAGCTGCCGTGGCCGTCGAGAAACAGCGGGCCCTGCGTCGTCGACAGGTCGAGATCGGCGCCCGCGCCCTTCGCCTGCAGCACCGCGCGGTACGAACCGAGCGGCTTCACGCGCGACACGCGCGAACTCATCGAGTCGATCGTCACCGTCAGCTGGCCGAACGCGTTGCTGCCGAACAGGCGCCAGTCGCTCCAGCCGATCCGCACGTCGCCCTGCAGGTCGAGCGTGTTGAACGGCGTGCCGAGCCCCGCGAGCAGCGATGCGGGCACGGCCATCGTGCCCGCCGACAGCACCGCGCCGCGCCATGTCGCATCGAGCGTCACGGCATCGGGCATCGCCTCGGTCTGCCGCATGCGCATCTGCACGCGCCCCGTCAGCAGCGGCCAGAAGCGCGTGGTCCATTCGACCCGGCCCGGCAGCAGCGTCGCCGCGCTCTGGTCGGCGCCCGGCGCGAGCATCAGCGTGCCCGAGCCGTGCCACAGCGACCCGTCCGGGTCGACGAGATTCACGTGTCCGCCGGTCGCGCGCGCGAACTGCGGCGCGATCCATGCCGCCGGCGCGAGCGCGACGAGCGTCACCGCCGTCGCCAACCCGCCCGCCAGTGCCCACGGCAATACGGCGGCGAGCCGTCTGATCCCCGGCCTCATCGGCCGACCGCCGCTTGCGTCATCCACTGCGTCATTTATTTCTGTACGGAAGGTTGCATCACGGCCGTCAGGTCGACCTGGCCGTCGTCCTTCAGCGCGGTCGCGTGCGCCTCGCCGACCTGCACCTTGAACTGCCGGCGCGCATCGTCGAGCCACTGCGTCCACGCCGGGAACGACACGTTCTTCATCTGCACCTGCACGCCGTTGCCGACGATCTGCACCTGCGCCCCCTGCAGCCCGTGATCGGACAACGACGCGGTCAGCGCGTCCTTCAGCGCGAGGCCGGTCGGCGCGACGCCCTGCGCGGCGGCCGCCAGCGACTTCGCCTCGTTCGCCTGCGCGGTCATCTGCGCGAGTTCGTGACGCATCGCCGGCAGCTCCCGCTGGATTCGTGCTCGGCCTTCCTGCGCGGGCGACCACAGCACCGAATACGCGATCGCAACGGCCAGCACGGCGCCGCCCCAGCCGAGCAGCATCTTCTCGCGCGGCGAGCGCTCACCCCAGAACTGGGCCAGCGTCTGGTTCAGTTGTTCGGTTTTCATGAGCGGCTCCGGATCGTCCATTTGCCCGTGTTGCTGTCGACTTCGCCGGACAGTCCGTTGCGCGCGAGGCGCTGCGTGAAATCGGGATCGACCTTGACCTCAGGCTTGAAGCCGACGTCGAGCCGCCGGTCGTGATAGTCGAGCGACGCGATGCCGTTCAGCGGCAGCGCGCCCATCGAACGCGACAGCCCGCTCGCCAGCGCGAGGAAATCGTTCGGCGACAGCTCGCCGGCCGCCAGGCGAAGCTGGTCGAGCTGGCGCTGCATCTGCGCGGGCGGATCGAGCACCGTCGTCGTCTTCGGGAACGCGGACAGCAGCGTTTCGGTGATCTGCGCGGACAGCGCATCGCGCTCGCGCGACAGCTTCCACCAGTGCAGGTTCATGCCGATCACCGCGACGCCGAGCGTCACCGCGAGGAGCGCGAGCGGCACGCGCAGCCGCTTCACCGTCGCGCGGTCGAAGCGCCACGGCTGCGACTCGAATTCGAACTGGCACAGATCGAACTTCTCGGTGAGCGCGCGGCGCGCGAACGTGTCGAACGGCAGCGGGGCGGCGCCCGGCAGCAGCGCCGCGTCGGACCGGCCGACCGACGCGAGCCGCGGTTCCGCACCCGGTTCGCCGAGTTCGTACAGCTCGACGTCGCCGCCGCGGGCGAGCGCGGCCAGCGTGCCGGCCGCGCGCGCCGCGGGCGCCGCGAAGCCTTCGCCGAGTGCGCCGCGCGCCACCGCGAGTTCCAGGCGCGGCGCACCGGCCGCGGCCGGCTGCGCGCCGGCTTCGACGAGCACCGGTTCGACCGACGTCGCGAGTCCGAGCACCGCGGCAACCGTCGCCGGACGGGCGACCGGCTCGAGCGCCTCCGCGGCGAGCGCGGCGGCATCGGCCGGCGCGACCGGTGCCGGTTCGGCCGACGCGCGCGGCGCCGGCAGGCAGCGCGTCGCGGGCACCGCGCTCAGGTGCCGGTGGCCGGCCGCCGTGAACGCTTCGCAGATCGTGCGGAACCACGCGCGATCGACGACGGCCAGCACGCGGCGCCCGTCGGGCAGCGCGACCGGATCGAGCGCGATGTGGCAGCCGAGCGGATCCTGGATCAGCTGATCCTCGACGATGTTGGGCAGCGCCTGGCGCAGCTTCGGCCCCTTCAGCGGCGGCACGGCCGTGGCCAGCAGCAGCACGTCGCGCGCGGCGACGATCAGCACCGTCGCGTTCGCGCGCGGCAGCAGCGCGAGCGCGGCACGTCCGGCGCGCTGCACCTGGCCGGCCTTGTCGACGAGCGTGAACGGCAGTTCGGGCCACTGCCATTCCTGCAACGGCACGGCAGGCTCGCGCGGCGGCAAAGAAACAATCAACGTGCTCACAAGAGCTCCTCTCCCGATTGGCGTCGTTATAGCTGGTCGCGGATACGCACGACCCGCGTCGAGTGCGTGGTCGGATCACGATACACGAGCGAGGTGCGGTCGACCTCCGCCCGGTCGTGCTGGATCCGGCCATGCACGATGAAATAACTCGAATTGACGTCGACGAGGCTCGAGTCGATCGTCACGTTCGGCGCGCCGGCGCCGCGCAGCGCAAGCTGCACGTCGCCGACGTTCCGGAAAAACACGGTCTCGCGGCGCGACACGAGCGCCTGCGCGGACGACACGCTCATCCCCGGCACCAGCGACGCGATCACTTCGGCCGGCGCGGTGTTCATGTTCACCGGTGTCGTGGTCGGCAGCACGGTGACGAACGGGCGCAGCCGCGCGACCATCTCGGGCGTCACGCCGTCGACGTCGAGCAGACTGTCGACGCTCGTCATCATCAGCGGCGCCGGCCCGCGGTCGCCGCCGGCCATACCGGGATCGTCGGTGAAGCCGCCGCCGCCCTGGTCGGTCGTGACCGGCGCGGTCACGGCGTTCGCCGCGGTACCGCCGCCACCGGGCAGGTTCGGCATCTGGAAACGCGTCGCCGAATGCAGCAGGCCCGCGCGCACCTGCAGCGCGATGCGCTTCGCGAATGCGCCGTCGTAGCCGAGCGTCGTCAGGAGGCGCTGGAAGGCCTGGAGCTGCGTGACGTTCAGTTGCAGCACGCCGGGCGCCGGCGACGACACGAGGTTGCGCAAGTTGAACTTCGCCTGCGCGTCCTCGATCGAGCCGGAGATATAGGTGTCTTCGCCGCCGCTGTCGTTGGGCGCGCCGATCCTGCCGAGGAAATCCGACAGCTTCGTCTTCGCGATCGGCACGCCCCAGATCCCGCCGAGATAGGTGATGCCGGGCGCCGTGTCGCCTTCGGAGCGCAGGATCATCCGCGTCCAGTCGAGCGCGCCGCGCGCGACCCACTGCGCTTGCGCGATCACCCGCTGGTTCTCGATGCGGCGGATCTGCACCTGCTGGCGCCACAGCATCCCCGAGACGAGGATCGCGGACAGCGCGACGACGAGCAGCGCCGTGATGATCGCCGCGCCGCGCTCGCGGCGGGCACGCGTGCGACCGGCGGCGGGGTTGCCGCGGTTGCGGAAGGGCGGACGGGAGCGGCGCGCGCGCATCGTCATTCCCCGACGAGGAAGATGCGCGTGACGGGCACGCGCAGCGACGTCGCGCCGATGCTGACCTGCAGCCCCGTCACCGCGCGCGTCGGCGGCGCGTTGCCGATCTGCGGCACCTTGAGCGCGTCGTTGTTCTGCGCGAGCGCGTCGTCGGCCGTCTGCAGGTTGGTGGTCCAGCCCACGCGCGGCACGTACAGTTTCGCGTCGATCGCGCCGACGCCGCCCATCAGCGCGACCCAGCTCCAGCCTTCGACGCTGCTGTCCTTCAGCATCGTGCGCAGCCGGTTCGCGTCGTCGATCGGCGGCGACACATAGCGCACGACGCGCCCGCCGGCGATCCGGTAGCGGACCACCTGCAGCCGCGGCGCGGCGCCCGGCACCTCGAGTTCGCGCACGATCTGCAGCGTGTTGCCGGCGACGCCGATCGCCGGCTGGCCGGCTTCGTCGTCGGTCGCGGCGAGCCGCGCGTCGATGCGCATCTGGTCGAACATCTGCGCGAACACGCGCTCGTCTTCCATCGCGGCCGCGACCTTGTCGCGGCCGCGCATGATCTGGTCGAGCCCGCGCCACGCGAGGATCGCGACCACCGCGAGGATCGCGATCGCGATCATCAGCTCGATCAGCGTGAAGCCGCGGACGCGGCGGGCGGACGGGCGGCGCATCGGCGCGTCAGAGCGGACGGCTGGTTTCATTCGCGACCACCGTCACCATCTGCGCGAGCACGCCGGATTGGCCGGGCATGCTCACCGAAATCCGGACGCGCCGGAACACCGGGTTCGGCGTCGTGCTCACACGCTGCGTGCAGACGAGCTGCACGTTGCCTTGCGAGCAGTCGAAGCTCTGCTCGCCGACCTCCGGCCATGCGTGCGTGAGCCGCAACTGCGCGAGCGCGTTGTCGGCGCTCCAGCCGGCCAGCAGCCGGCGATGCAGGTCGGACGCGTTGGTCGCCATCGTGCCGACCGCACGGATCGACGCGGCGAGCGCGACCGCGATGATCGCGAGGGCGACGAGCACCTCGATCATCGTGAAACCGCGCGATGAAGAAACGGAACAGGGCAGGCGACGACGCATCGTCATTGCACCTCGTAGCGGCCGTTGCCGGTGCCGACGATCGTCGCGCTGCCGGCGGCCGAATGCAGCGTCACGCGCACCGGCGTGTCGATGCTCTCGGTGCCGAACACGACGCGGCTCGCCTGCGTGTCGGAGCCCGGATAGTCGATCTCGGCGCCGGTGACGCCGCCGTCCCAGTCGCGCGGGCGCAGCAGGTCGTCGCGCAGCGTGCGCCAGCCGTCGGGCGAACTCACGTCGAAACGGAAACCGTGCTCGGTCGGCTGCCACGCGATCGGCCGCGCGCGCACCTGCGCTTCGTCGCCGGCCGTCTCGAACAGCAGCGCGACGCGCTGCGCTTCTTCACGCAGGTCGGTGCGCGGATTGCGCGTCAGCGACAGCGACGCGAGCGACACCAGCAGCCCCGCGATCACCAGCACGACCAGCATTTCGAGCAGCGTGAAGCCGCGCGTGCGACGACGCGGCGCGCGGTGGTTCACCGGCCCGCCGCCAGCACGCGCCAGTACGGCCGACACCGCGCCGCGACGCGCACGGCGATCGCGACCGCAGCGGGAGGTCGTGCGAATGGCGGGCATGAAGAACGGGAGTGAAACGCCGGGCCGATCAGTGCCGGCTTATTGCCACGAACCGATGTCGGTATCGTTGCCTTCGCCGCCTTCCTTGCCGTCGGCGCCGTAGCTGAACACGTCGATCTCGCCGTGCACGCCCGGGTTCAGGTACTTGTAGCCGTTGCCCCACGGGTCGTTCGGCAGGCGCTCCAGGTAGCCGCCGTCCTTCCAGTTGTTCGGGATCGGATCGGTGGTCGGCTTCTGGATCAGCGAATTCAGGCCCTGCTCCTGGGTCGGATAACGGCCGTTGTCGAGCCGGTACAGCTTGAGCGCCTGCATGATCGTGCCGATGTCCTGCTTCGCGGCGATGCGGCGGGCCTCGTCCGGGCGGCTCATGATCTTCGGCACGATCAGCGCCGCCAGGATCCCGAGGATCGCGACCACCACCATGATCTCGATCAGCGTGAAACCGCGCTGACGACGCACGGCCGCGTTGCGGCGAGTGATCCACGTTTGCATGACTGACTACCTCTTCCAAAAAATGTCGTCGATTGAGTGACGCACCCCGCGCACCGGACGATTGCCTGACAGCAAGCTTCCGGTCCCGCGGGCGCGGAGCACGCATTGTAAGGCGCGCATCGTCGAGGGCTTTCACCCAACGCAAATTTCATATACATCCGTACAATAGCGCGCATGAACGCGCTCTCGATCCGGATCCTTTCCCTCGCCCTCTTCGCGGGTTTGTGCGCGACGGCCACCTACTGGGTCGTCACGCTGTCGGCCCGCGAAGCACCGTTGCCCGCCGCCGCCGCGCGGCTGCCGATCCGCACCGAGGACGCCGCGGCGCTCTTCGGCGGCCAGCTCGACAAGAATCCCGTCCAGGACATCCACCTGTTCGGCATTCTCGCGCTCGACCATGGCGGTGCCGCGATCGTCGGCGTCGGCGGCGAACCGCCGCGCGCCGTGTCGCTCGGCGCGGACGTCACGCCCGGCGCGAAGCTCGCCGAAGTCCGCCCGCGCTCGATCATCGTCGACCGCAACGGCGCCCGCGCCGAAATCCAGCTCCCGGCGAACACGCCGTCCCCCGCGATCTACATGCGCTGAACGGCGACGGCCTGACCGTCAGGCCGCCACGTCACTGCACCATGTTGTTCAGCTCGATGATCGGCAGCATCACCGCCAGCACGATCACGAGCACGATGCCGCCCATCGCCAGGATCAGGAGCGGCTCCAGCAGGCTCGTCAGGAACATCGTGCGGCGTTCGAGCTCGCGCGCCTCGCCTTCGGCCGCGCGATCCAGCATCGTCGTCACGTCGCCCGTCGCTTCGCCGGAGCGGATCAGGTGCACGAGCACCGGCGGAAACGTCTTCACGTTGTTCAGCGCCCGCGACAGCGCGGAGCCCTCGCGCACGCGCACGATCGCATCGTCGATGTTCGCGCGCATCGCGCGGTTCGACAGCGTCTCGCCGGCCGCCTGCAGCGCGCGCAGGATCGGCACGCCGGCCGCGGTGAGAATGCCGAGCGTGCTCGCGAAGCGCACCGTGTTGTAGCCGCGCACGAGCTTGCCCGCGAGCGGTGCGGTCAGCACCCAGCGGTCGAACGCGAGCCTCGGCCCGTCGCGCGACAGCGTCGCCTTCACGAACCACACGACCAGCACGACAGCGATCAGGATTGCCCACCACCAGTGCCGCACGAAATCCGACAGCGCCATCATCACGACCGTGAGGATCGGCAGTTGCTGTTTCGTGCTCGCGAACACGTTGACGACCTGCGGGACGACGTAACTCAGCAGGAACGTGACGATGCCGAACGCGATCAGCGTGACGATCCCCGGATAGGTGAAGGCCAGCAGGATCTTCTGCTTCAGCGCGTTGCTCTGCTCGATGTAGTCGGCCAGACGCGACAGCACGATGCCGAGCTTGCCGGTGTGTTCGCCGGCCGCGACGAGCGCGCGATAGATTTCCGGAAAATCGCGCGGGTGCTGGCCCAGCGCATTGGCGAGCGAATGGCCGCCGAGCACCTCGGCGCGGATCGCGGCCATCAGTTCGCGGATGTAGTCGCGCTCGGCCTGCTCGGTCAACACGCCGAGCGCCTCGTCGAGCGGCAGCCCGGCGATCAGCAGGCTCGCGAGCTGGCGCGTGAGGATCGCCTGTTCGCGCTGCGACAGCTTGCGGCCGAACGCGAGCCGCTGCGAACGCGCCCCGCGCGTCGCGCTGGCGGCCGGCTCGACGACGAGCGGGGTGAGCCCCTGCGTGCGCAGCTGGCCGCGCGCGGCACGTGCGCTGTCGGCGTCGATGACGCCTTTCTGCGCACGTCCCGCCGCATCGATTGCTTCGAAACGGAATGCCGGCATCGCGCTATGCGCCTCCCGTCACGCGCAGCACTTCCTCGAGCGACGTCGCCCCCGACGCGAGCCAGCGCTCGGCGTCGTCGCGCAGCGTGCGCATTCCTTCCGCGCGGCCGGCGGCGAGAATCTCGGCATCGGCCGCGTTGCGGTGGATCAGCGAGCGGATCGATTCGTCGACCAGCAGCAGTTCGTATACGCCGCGCCGGCCCGCGTAACCCGAATGCCCGCACTTGTCGCAGCCGACCGGATGCCACACGGTGCGGCCGTCCTCGTGCCGCTCTTCCTTGCAGACGGGACAGAGCTGGCGCACGAGACGCTGCGCGAGCACGCCGAGCAGCGACGACGCGAGCAGGTAGGGCTCGACGCCCATGTCGGTCAGGCGCGTGACGGCGGACGCCGCATCGTTCGTGTGCAGCGTCGCGAGCACCAGGTGGCCCGTCAGCGATGCCTGCACCGCGATCTGCGCGGTTTCGAGGTCGCGGATTTCGCCGATCATGATCACGTCCGGGTCCTGGCGCAGGATCGAGCGCAGCGCACGGGCAAAGGTCATCCCGATCCGCTCGTTCACCTGCGTCTGGCCAATGCCGCCGAGGTCGTATTCGATCGGGTCCTCGACGGTCATGATGTTGGTCGTCGCGGTTTCGAGCCGCGACATCGACGCATACAGCGTGGTCGTCTTGCCCGAGCCGGTCGGCCCCGTGACGAGCACGATGCCGTGCGGGCGGGCGATCAGCTTGTCGAACTGCACGAGCGTGTCGCGGCCCATCCCGAGTGCCTCGAGGTTCAGGCGCTGCGCATCCTTTTCCAGCAGACGCAGCACCGCGCGCTCGCCGTGCCCGGTCGGCAGCGTCGACACGCGCACGTCGACCGGCCGGCCGCCGACGCGCAGCGTGATGCGGCCGTCCTGCGGCAGGCGTTTCTCCGCGATGTCGAGCTGCGCCATGATCTTGATCCGCGAGATCAGCGCGCCGTGCAGCGCCTTCTTCGGGCGGACGACGTCGCGCAGCGTGCCGTCGACGCGAAAGCGCACGACCGACGCATTCTCGAACGGCTCGATGTGGATGTCCGACGCCTGTTCGCGCGCCGCTTGCGTGAGCAGCGCGTTGATCATCCGGATGATCGGCGCGTCGTCTTCCGACTCGAGCAGATCCTCGACTTCGGGGATGTCCTGCATCAGCCGCGACAGGTCGACTTCGCCTTCGACCTCGCCGACCACCTGCGCGGCGCTGCCGTCCTGGCGCGCGTACGCCTGGTTGATCGCCTGCGCGAGCTCGTCGGCCGGCACGTGGTGCACGGCAATCGAGCCGAAGTTGCGCGCGATCTCCGCGAGCGCGGCATCGCTCGTGCGTTCGCTGATCCACACCTCGAGCGTGTCGTCGAGCTGGTGCGCGATCAGCACCTGGCCGCTCTTCGCGAAGCCGTACGGCAACAGCCGCGCGGCGAGCGGCGACGGCGGCTGGCGTTCGCCCGGCGCGCCGTCGTGGGCGGAAGACGCGAGCACGTCGCTCACTGCGAGGCTCCCGGCGTGGCGGTCAGCGGCTGTTGCGGCACCGCCTGCTGCGGCACGCTCTGCGGCTGCGCGGGCGTCGCCTCGGGCAACGGCTGGGCCGGCACCGGCACCACCTGGCGCTGTACCTGCTGGCGACGCATCTTGTCGAGATCGAACAGGTTGCCCGCGGCCGTGCCGCCCTGGCTCGGGCCGATCGGCATCGGCGGGACGACCGGATCGTCCTTGTCGCGGATCACGTTGTTGTCCGACTTGTACGCGCCCGTCACGCCCTGGATGTAGTCGTAACGATTGGCCGTGACTTCCTGCGCGGTGCTGCGATCGGAAATGATGACCGGGCGCAGGAACACCATCAGGTTGGTTTTCGCGCGCACCTTCGATTCGGAACGGAACAGCTGGCCGATCCACGGGATGTCGCCGAGCAGCGGCACCTTGCTGTTCGACACCTGGTAGTTGTCCTGCATCAAGCCGCCGAGCACGATGATCTCGCCGTTGTCGGCCAGGATCGTCGACTGGATCGAGCGTTTCGTGAAGGTCGGGCCGGTCTGCGCGCTGGTCGTGCCGGCGACGACCGCCGAATCCTCGGTATAGAGCTGCAGCTTCAGGATCCCGCCGTCGGTGATCTGCGGCTTCACGTGCAGCGTCAGGCCGACGTCGCGGCGGTCGTACGTATTGAACGCATTGCTCGTCGTGCCGCTCGTCAGGTTCGAATACGAACCCGTCGCGATCGGCACGTTCTGGCCGACGACGATCTTCGCTTCCTCGTTGTCGAGCGTGATCAGGTTCGGCGTCGACAGCACGTTCGCGTCGCTCACGCCCGCGAAATACTGCAGCAGCGCGCCGAGCCCCTGCACGCCGAACATGTTGTGCAGCCAGCCGATGTTGAGCCCTTGGGACAACTGCCCGAGATTGGAGGCCAGGCCGCCGCCGGTGATCCCGCCGGCGGCGTTGGTCAAACCGCCGGCCGTCAGGTTGACGATGCTGTTGCCCAGGCCCAGCCCGGGGTTCAGGTTCGTGCCGCCGAGAAACTGGCCGCTCGCCACCTGCCACTGGATGCCGAGGTTGCCCTGCGTCGTCGAGTTCAGCTCGACGATCAGCGCTTCGATGTAGACCTGCGCACGCCGCGCGTCGAGCTGGTCGATCACCGAGCGCAGGTTGCGGTAAACCGGATCGGACGCGGTGATGATCAGCGAGTTGGTCGCCGCGTCGGCCTGGATCATCCCGCCCGGCTGGTTGTCGTCGCCCTTGTCCTTGTCGCCGCCGAGCAGGCCGCCCGTGCCGAGACCGCCGCCGCCGGACGAGCCGCCGTACGACGAGGACGAAGACGAACCGCCGAGGCCGCCCGACGGCAGCGGCGGGGTACCGGACGTGCCGGTCGAGAAGTTGCCGCTCGACGACGAGCCGCCGTTCTGGTTGAAGCTGTTCGCGTCGTTGGACGAAGCGGACGAGCCGCTGTCGTTGCCGCCCTTGCCGAGCATCCCGCGCAGCGTCTTCGCGAGCTTCACCGCATCGGCGTTGCGCAGCGGCACGACGTGCATGTTGCCGGGCACCGCGCTCGGCGCGTCGAGCTGCTGCACGAGCCGCTTCGCGGCCGCGAGGCGCGATGCGTTCGACGCACGCAGCAGCAATGCATTGGTACGCGGGTCGGCCGTGACCGACACCTTCAGCGTGGCGTCGCTGTTGCCGATCGCGCCCGGATCGAGCATTTTCTGCAGCTGCGCGGCGAGGTCGATCGCGTTCGCGTTGCGCAGCGGCACGACCTGCACCTGCGCGCCCGCGGCGCTGTCGATGCCGGAGATGATCTGCGCGATGCGGCGCACGTTGTCCGCATAGTCGGTCACGACGATCGTGTTGTTCGCCGGGTAGGCCGTCACCGTGTTGTTCGGCGAGATCAGCGGGCGCAGCACGGGCAGCAGGTTGTTCGCCGATTCGTTGTGCAGCTCGAACACCTGCGTGATCACCTGGTCGCCGCGGGCCTGCGGCACATTGCCGACATAGGTCGGCACGCCCTGCAGCTTCGCGTCGGCTTCCGGCACGACCTTCAGCACGCCGTGATCCTGCACGAGCGCGAAGCCCTGCATGCGCAGCGCCGACTGCAGCGTCTTCAGTGCCTGGTCTTCCGGTACCGGCCGTTCGGCCACGAGGTTGAGCTGCCCCTTCACGCGGGGGTCGACGATGATGGTCTTGCCGGTCGCGGCGCCGATCGCTTTCGCGACCTGGTCGATATCCGCATTCACGAAATTGAGCGTGACCTGAGCGTAGGCGGCCTGCGAGACGATGATGCCGGCGACGAGGAGGGTCGTGGCAATGCGCCGCATAACGAAGCGATTTCTTGTCATGGATGAATGGGTCGATGCCGGCTCAGGCCACTTCCGGCGGTAGTGCTGGGATCCAAGTCCGAAAGAGGCGACATTAGCAGTTTTTCATGTCCGAAATATCACATTGATCCGAGGACTGTCTCACATACGACAGGGATCCGGCGAATCGTATGCAATATGTAAGGATGGGGCGGCCCGCCGCATGTCGGCCATCGCCCCCGATTCGCGACGAACCGACATGAAAATGCGGTATAACCGGGCTGCCGTATTCCTGCATGTCGCAATCTGACGGTCTGCCGGTATGATACGGTCGGCGCGTTTCTCGTCGCACTAATAACAGGCACGGGTTTTCCCGACCTTCGCGCAATTCCTTTTCGTTTTCGCACGATGAACAGACGACGGTTCGCTTCGATCGCGTTGATCGCCGCTGGCGCGTGGTTCGCCAGCGCAAACGCTCGTGCGGATTGTTTCGACGAAGCGGCCAGATACCAGCAGGTCAATCCGCTGATCCTGCGCGCGATCGCGTGGCAGGAATCGCGCAACCGCCCCGGCGCGCTGAACAAGAATACGAACGGCTCGGTCGACTACGGCCTGATGCAGATCAATTCGATTCACCTGCCCGCGCTGTCGCGCTACGGCATCGGCCGCGACACGCTGATGGAACCGTGCAAGAACGTCTACATCGCCGCGTGGCATCTGAAGCAGAAGATGAACCGTTACGGCAACACGTGGCAGGCCGTCGGCGCCTATCATTCGGAAACCCCGTCGCTGCGCGACAAGTATGCGCGGCAGATCGCCGGCATCCTGTCGCAGTGGAAGCTGCTGCCGCCCGTGCAATGACGTGGCGCCGCGTCGCGGCCCGACCCGGTGCCGGCCGGCCGGCGCCCGTTTGATGCACAATGCGGATCTCGCGCCGCAACTTCGCCCGTCCGCGGGCCGATCGCGCCCCGGAAGGGCGCCGCGGCCGCTTTTTCATCTTTTCCGTTGGTGCATATCATCATGAATCCGGCAATGAACCAGCCGTTGCCCGTCACCGTGCTGTCCGGCTTCCTCGGCGCCGGCAAGACCACGTTGCTCAATCACGTCCTCGCGAACCGCGCGGGCCTGAAGGTCGCGGTGATCGTCAACGATCTCGCGGCGGTCAACATCGATGCGTCGCTCGTGCGCGATGCGCAGGCGCTGTCGCACGTCGAGGAACGCCTCGTCGAAATGTCGAACGGCTGCATCTGCTGCACGCTGCGCGACGACCTGCTCGTCGAAATCCGCAACCTTGCATCCGAAGGCCGCTTCGACGCGATCATGATCGAATCGACCGGTATCGCGGAGCCGATGCCGATCGCCGAAACGTTCACGTTCGTCGACGACGACGGAGCGTCGCTGTCGTCGATCGCGCGGCTCGACACGCTCGTCACCGTGGTCGACGCCTACAACTTCCTGCGCGACTACGGCTCCGACGACGCGCTCGCGACGCGCGGCATCGCCGCGTCGGAAGACGACGACCGCACGCTCGTCGAGCTGCTGATCGAGCAGATCGAATTCTGCGACGTGCTGGTGATCAACAAGGCGGACCTCGTCGGCGCCGACGATCTCGCCCGCCTGCAGCACATTCTCGCGCGGCTCAATCCGCGCGCGCACCAGGTCGTGTCGACGTTCGGCAACGTGCCGCTCGACGAAGTGCTGAACACGGGCCGCTTCGATTTCGACGAAGCGGCGAACGCACCCGGCTGGCTCGCATCGCTCGATCACGATCACACGCAGTGCGACGACCCCGACTGCCATGACGCACATCATGCGCACGTGCACGGCGAAGCCGACGAATTCGGCATCGGTAATTTTGTTTACCGCGCGCGCCGGCCGTTTCACCCGGCCCGCCTCTGGGCGCTGCTGCATCAGGAGTGGCCGGGCGTGCTGCGCAGCAAGGGCTTCTTCTGGCTCGCGACGCGCAACGACATCGCCGGTTCGCTGTCGCAGGCTGGCGGCGTCTGCCGGCATGGGCCGGCCGGGCTGTGGTGGGCCGCGCAGGATCGCGCGGAATGGCCGGACGATGACGAATTGCTCGGCGAAATCCGCGCCGAATGGCTGGGCGATCTCGACGATCGCGCGGTCGGCGATCGCCGGCAGGAACTGGTACTGATCGGCATCGCGCTCGACGCCGATGCGTGGCGCGCGAAACTCGACGCGTGCCTGCTGACCGATGCGGAGTTCGCGGTCGGCGCGGCGGGTTGGGCCGCGTTCGACGATCCGTTCCCGGCATGGGACGTCGATTCGCACGACGATGACGATCACGGCAACACGCAGATCGTGCACGACTGACCACGTCGTAACGGCTTGTAAAAGTAACCGTTAACTTTTGCAAGAGCGGCTCGGACTGTGGCGAAAATGCCGCGCGCGCCCAACAAAAAACCCGCCGAAAGGCGGGTTTTTCTTGGAACAGGCGCTGGTTTAACGCTTGTTGACGGCGTCCTTGAACGCCTTGCCAGCCGTGAACTTGACCGTCTTGGCTGCCGGGATCTTGATGGTTTCGCCCGTCTTCGGGTTGCGGCCCGTACGTGCTGCGCGCTTGCCCGAACCGAAGCTGCCGAAGCCGATCAGCTGAACCGCATCACCCTTCGACACGGCCTTCTTGATGACTTCGAGCAGCGTGTCCAGCGTTTCGCCGGTTTGAGCCTTGCTGGCGCCCGTTTGGGCGGCGACGGCGTCGATCAGTTCCTGTTTGTTCATTAAGGTTCCTTTATCAGGTTAGGTTGACACGAACAGCGCGAACGCGCCGATTATACGTGCGCGAACCGTGCCGTCGAGAGTCAGACTCCGACGGCACAGCGCCGAATCCTGGCCCGCGCGACGCGCCCTCCGGCTTGCCGGCGGCCACCCCGCGGTACGGCGTTGCTATGATAGCGCAGCGCAAACCCAATAACGACAAGGGTTTCAAAGATTTTCATCGGTATTTCGCCGAATGAATCGTCGATTGCCCGTTTTTTGACCTGCGCCAACCGGACAGGATACGCAGCGCGGTCCGCCCGTGCGCCGCCCCGTTGCCCTTTTCCAACGGCCGGTCGGACGGCTCCGCGCAATCCCTTGCCAGGCTTGGCTGCCACGTTTTTTGTTTCGCATGCCCGACCGACTTGTACCCGCCACGCTCGCGCCTCGCGACGACGGCACGCTCGTCTCGCCCGAGTTCGGCGAGCTCCATCGCAGTGCGTCAGGCGCGCTCGCGCATCACGCGTTCATCGCGGAAAACGGGCTGCCGGCTCGCTGGCGACAGCGTCGCACCTTCACGATCGTCGCGACGGAATTCGGCACGGGCGCCGGCTTCCTCGCGACCTGGGCCGCGTGGCGCGACGATCCGTCGCGCTGCGAGCGGCTCCATTTCGTCGCGGTCGAACCGCATCCGTTTTCGCGCGAAGACCTGCGTCGCGCGGTTTCCAATATCGTTGCGAACACAACCATATCCGCGGATGCCGATGCATTGATCGACGCATGGCCGATGCTCGTGCCCGGCCTGCACCGGCTCGAATTCGACGAAGGGCGCGTGGTGCTCACGCTCGCCTTCGGCGATACGGCCGACATGCTGAAGAAGCTGGTCGTGCGGGCCGACGCGTTCTACCTCGACGGCGCCGCGTCATCGACCGACGTGATCCGCGCGCTCGCGAAGATGGCCGGCGACGCCGCGACGTTTGCAACGCGTGCACGTTCCGACGAGATGAAGCACGCACTCGGCGAAACAGGTTTCATTTTTCGCGAAGTCGACGATCGGCTCGTCGGCGAATATGCGCCGCGCTGGCGCGCGCGCCGGCACGAACCGCCGCGCGCGCTGGCGGTTGCCACGCGTCGCGCGCTGGTGATCGGCGCGGGCCTGGCCGGTTGCGCGGTCGTCGAACGCCTGGCCGCGCGCGGCTGGGACGTCACGCTGATCGAGCGGCACGAACGGATCGCGAGCGAAGCATCGGGCAATCCGGCCGGCGTATTCCATCCGCTGATGACGCGCGACGACAACGTCGCGAGCCGCCTCACGCGCAGCGGCTTCCTGCACGCGATCGCACGCTGGCGCGCACTCGAACGCGCGGGTCATGCGTTCGCGCGCAGCACGCACGGCATGATTCATCTCGCCGAATCGGCCGGCGACTTCGCGCGGATGCGCGACGCATTCGACGCGTTCGGCGCGCCGTCCGACTATGTGACGCTGCTCGATGCCGACGCCGCGCGTGCGCATCTGAACCTGCCGGTCGCACATGGCGGCCTGCTGTTTCCGCACGGCGGCGCCGTCTGGCCGGCCGCGCTGTGCGCGGCGCAGTACGCGGCGGCCGGCGAGCGCGTACGCCTGCTTGCCTCCACCGGCGTCGCGCGGCTCGAGCGGCACGGCGATGCATGGCACGCGCTCGACGATACGGGTGCGACGCTCGCCGAAGCGCCCGTCGTCGTGCTCGCGAACGCGGGCGACGCCGCGCGTCTTGCCGGGCTGCAGCATGTCGCGCTGCAGCCGGTACGCGGCCAGCTCACGCTGCTGCCGCCGGGCACCACGGCGCCGCTGCCGTGCCCGACGATCGGCGACGGATATGCGGTGCCGCTCGACGACGGCACGCTGCTGATCGGCGCCACGTTCGAGCCCGACGACGTCGATCCGGCGATGCGCGCGGCCGGTCACGTTGAAAACCTCGATCGTGTGCGGCACCTGCTGCCCGGCCTGATCGGCGAGCTGCCGGATCCCGCCACGCTGCGCGGCCGCGTCGCATTCCGCTGGGTCGTCGGGGACCGCCTGCCGCTCTTCGGCCCGCTGGCCGACGAAACGCGAGCGCTCGCGAACGCCCGCGCGCTGGGCGGTGCGCAGGCACGCGATTTGCCGCGTACGCCCGGCCTCTACGGCGCATTCGGCTTCGGCTCGCGCGGCCTCGTGTGGGCCGCGCTCGGCGCCGAACTGATCGCATCGCAACTCGAAGGCGAACCCTGGCCGCTCGAGCGCGAACTCGCCGACGCCGTCGACCCCGCACGCTTCCTGATCCGCGCACTGCGCGCACGCCGCGTCGGCTCCGCCGGCTGACCGGCACGCGAATCGCGCACAGTCTCCCGATTTTTTCGCGCAAGGTTATCCACGCCACGCTGTGGATAACCGCGCGGAATCCGCACGCACTTCGTGTGTAATCACAGTGGACGTAAACTGGGCAACTCCGCACAGCTGTGCAACGGCCCGAAAGTTGCTCAACTCAAACGACTGTGCACGAACAGCCTGTGCAACCGGTTATGGTTTCGCCAACGCCTTGATCCGTCAGCGTAAACCGAAGTTATCCACAGAACTGTGCGTCCTTTGTTAACTTCTACTACGTATATATACAAGCAAACCTTTGAAACCAAAGACCTGTGGTGCCGCACAGCGCCGCGAGTCGATTCAATCGGTTCCGGAACGAAAAAGCTGTGGCACAATCGGTTTCCTTCGCGTTCGTCCGGCCAGGCGCCGGACATGCTTCAATGGAACGGTCCGCACGATTTCGAATCTGAATCTTCGAGACTGCGCAGTCCGTTCACACATCAGGCCGACAATCCAGATCGGCAACCTGAACGACGTTCCGCCCTGTGGCGGAACAGGCGGATCCCATGTCCCGCCGTCGTCGACCACAACAATCACATTCGGGGCGATACCCAGCCGGCGCGCATCCATTTCTGACGCTTGACCCCGCGTCGCTGGCGGTTGCTTCCAAAGGAGAAGTCACCACGATGAAGTCGGCGTTCTCATTCCTGCCCAACTGGCCGCTCGCGCCGGATGCCGTGTTCTGGGCCGGGCTCGCGTTGTTCGCGGCCGGCCTGTGCGGCGAGCTGTGCTACCGCGCGTGGCGTCTGCCGCGCATCACCGGTTATGCGGTGATCGGTCTCATTGCCGGTTCGTTCGGATTCGGCGTGATCGATACCAGCACCGACGAAACGTCGCGGCTGCTGATGGATGTCGCGCTCGGCCTGCTGCTGTTCGAACTCGGCAGCCGCCTCGACCTGCGCTGGATCCGGCGCAATCCGTGGCTCGTCGCGTCGAGCCTCGCCGAAGCCACGCTGACGTTCGTGCTCGTGCTGTTCGTGATGCTCGCGCTCGGCGTGTCGGGGATGGTCGCGCTCGTGCTGTCGGCGATCGCGATCGCGACGTCGCCGTCGATGGTGATCCAGCTCAAGACCGAACTGCGCGCGGAAGGGCAGGTGTCGCAACGACTCATCACGCTCACCGCGCTCAACAGCGTGTACGCGATCGTGCTGACCAAGCTCGTGACGAGCTGGCTTCACCAGGAAGCGTACGGCAACGTGTTCGCGACGATCCTGCAACCCGTGTACCTGATCGCCGGCTCGTTCATCGTCGCGTATCTCGTCGCGCGTTCGTGCAACTACCTGTTCCGCCACATGACCGCGACGATGCGCGACGAGCATTCGTTCGTCGCGCTGTTCGGGCTCGTGATGCTCGCGATCGCGGTCGCACAGGCGTTGAAGCTGTCGACGCTGCTCACACTGCTGCTCGCCGGCATCATCGTGAAGAACCTCGAGGCGCGGCCGCAGCTGTGGCCCGAGCATTTCGGCACGGCCGGCTGGCTGCTGACGGTGGTCCTGTTCGTGCTGACGCTCACGTCGTTCACGTGGGGCGACATCGCGCTCGGCGGGCTGCTCGCGATCGTGCTGATCGTCACGCGGCTCGTCGCGAAGCTGGCCGGCGTCGTTGCGTTCGCGAAGCCGAGCGGCCTCGGGATGAAGCAGGGCATTGCGCTCGGCATCGCGCTGACGCCGATGTCCGCGCTGTCGTACCTGCTCGTCGACGACACGTACCAGCTCTACCCGAATTTCGACCCGCACCTGCGCGCGATCGTGATGTGCTCGATCGTGATCCTGCAGCTCGTGATCCCGTTCGTCGTCTACCGCTGCCTGTCGGCGGTCGGCGAACGCAGCGACAGCAACTGATTCCGGAACCTGCCATGGCACTCGAAACCTTCGTCAATTCCGAACCGTTCACGTTCGGCGTCGAACTGGAGATCCAGGTCGTCAACACGCACAACTACGACCTGACCAAGGCGGCATCCGACCTGATGCGCCTGATCCAGGGCGAGACCTTTCCGGGCAACATCACGCCGGAAATCACCGAGAGCATGATCGAGCTGTCGACCGGCATCTGCCATTCGCACGAGCAGGCCGTCAGCGAGCTGCATGCGATCCGCGACGTGCTCGTGAAGGCGGCCGACCAGCTCAACGTCGGGCTGGCCGGCGGCGGCACGCATGCGTTCCAGCAATGGAGCGACCGGCAGATCTACGACGCGCCGCGCTTCCAGTACATCTCCGAGCTGTACGGCTATCTGGCGAAGCAGTTCACGGTGTTCGGCCAGCACGTGCACATCGGCTGTCCCGATGCGGACAGCGCGCTGTTCCTGCTGCACTCGATGTCGCGCTTCATTCCGCACTTCATCGCACTGTCCGCGTCGTCGCCGTTCGTGCAGAACGTCGACACGGGCTTCCATTCGGCACGCCTGAATTCGGTGTTCGCGTTCCCGCTGTCGGGCCGCGCGCCGTTCGTGCTGACCTGGGACAGCTTCGAGGAGTACTTCACGAAGATGGTGAACACGGGCGTCGTCAACTCGATGAAGGATTTCTACTGGGACATCCGCCCGAAGCCCGGCTTCGGCACGATCGAGGTGCGCGTGATGGACACGCCGCTGTCGGTCGACCGCGCCGCGGCGATCGCCTGCTACATCCAGACGCTCGCGCGCTACCTGCTGACCGACCGGCCGCTGAAGCTGTCGGAGGACGACTACCTCGTCTACACGTTCAACCGTTTCGAAGCGTGCCGCTTCGGGCTCGAGGGCACGTGCGTGAATCCTCAGACGGGTGAACGCCGCACGATCGCGGAAGACATCCTCGACACGCTCGACCGGATCGCGCCGCATGCGGCCGCGCTCGGCTCGCGCGCGGCGCTCGACGAGATCGGCGCGCTCGCGAAAGCCCGCGTGAACGACGCATCGTGGTTGAGAACCGTTTTCAAACAGGAAAAATCGCTGAACGAGACGGTCCGGCAGCAGTGCTTACGTTGGCGTGAGTGAAAAAATGTTTTGCAGATTGCAGGCTCGACCGCGTCGCGATTCGCTGAATGACGGTTGGCGCCATGTCCGGCCGAAATCGGTGCCGGTCGTCCTGAAAATCTGTGGATAACCTAATATTCCGCTGCAAAGTCAATGATCTGTGCGCGGGATAACCCGGTGGATCAATGCCATTCGACCGATGGCCGATCCGAACAGGAAAATGCTGGCGCGCCCCGTTGCGCGGGCGCGCGGCATTGCGGGCACAACGAAAAATTTCAGTTATCCAGTGATTTTCCACAGAATGCAGGGGATAACTTAGCTGTGCGATTTTCCGCTCTCGCTTAGAATGTCGGCTTTGCGGACACCGGAACGGCGTGTGTCATTCCGGTCGCCGCGAACGCGACCGCCGCGTGTGCCTCGTGACGGCCGTGATGACGCACTCGAGAGAGCGCGTTTGTTTTGAGATAGACATTCGATCTCCACACTACGGCCGCTCGGCAATCCGGGCGGCGGCAAAGCGAAAAGACTATGAGCGAAGGCGTTTACGGGAACCAGGCTTCGGGACGTGTGACCCACAGCCTGCTGCGGTTGAGCACGGCCATGCGGAGCCAGGCATGGGATTGGGCGGAAGGCGCTGGCCTCACGCCGACGCAGGGCGAGATTCTCGTGCTGCTGCTGCAGCGCAAGGGCCCGATGCGGCTCGGCGAGATCGCGCGCGAGACGCAGCTCACCGCGGCGACCACGAGCGATGCGGTCAGCACGCTCGAGACGAAGGGGCTCGTCGAGAAGCGCCGTGCGCTGGACGACGGCCGTGCACTGGCCGTGCGCCTGTCGGCGCGTGGCCGTACGGCCGCGAAGAAGGCGCTGCAATGGCCTGAATTCCTGACGAAAGCGGTCGGCAAGCTCGGCGCGGACGAGCAGGGCACGCTGTACCGCGCGCTGCTGAAGACGCTGCGCGAGCTGCAGGTGGCCGGTGCGACGCCGCCGCAGCGCATGTGCCTGACGTGCGCGCATTTCCAGCCGGGCAAGCTGTCGAAGAAGACCGTGCATCACTGCGCGGCGCTCGACATCTCGATGTCGGACAGCGATCTGCGTCTCGACTGCTCGGTGCAGGAAGAAGCCGACGCGGCGACGCAGAAGAAGACCTGGAAGATTTTCGCAGGCTGACGTCCGTCGATCGACCGGGAGGCCGATGATGAACGCTGAAGTCGTGGCGATCCGCCATGTGCATTTCGAGGATCTCGGGAGCTTCGAGCAGGTGCTCGGCGAACGGGGGAGGCGGGTGCGTTATGTCGACGTCGGATCGTCGCGGGTCGAGGTGCTCAACGTGCTGGAGCCGTCGCTGTTGGTCGTGCTCGGCGGGCCGATCAGCGTGTACGACGATGCGCAGTATCCGTCGATCGCGCCGCTCCTGGCGCTCGTCCGGCAGCGCATCGACGCGGGGCTGCCGATCCTCGGCATCTGCCTCGGCGCGCAGTTCATCGCGCGGGCGCTCGGCGCACGTGTCTATCCGGCCGCGCAGCACGAACTCGGCTGGGCGCCGCTGGCGCTCACCGATGCCGGCCGCGCGTCGCCGCTGCGTCACCTCGATGGCGCGGCGACGTCGATGCTCCATTGGCACGGCGATACGTTCGACCTGCCGGGCGGGGCAATCCATCTCGCGTCGACACCGGCGTGCCGCCACCAGGCATTCGCGTGGGGGCAGCACGTGCTGGCGCTGCAATGCCACCCGGAAATCCGCACCGACCGCTTCGAACCCTGGCTGATCGCGAACGCCGGTGAAATCGCGGCGACGCCCGGCATCGACGCGCGCCGGTTGCGTGCCGATACGGTGCAGCACGGCCCCGTGCTCGAAACGGCCGCGCGGCGCATGTTCGCGGAGTGGCTCGACAGCGTCGGGCTATAGCGCCGCGGGCGGCTCCGCCCGCCGCGAAGGTCTGGCCCGGCCCGCATCCGTCGCAGGCCGGCGCACTGCCGTACGCCCCGCATTTTCCGCATCGCCGGCACGCTGCTGCCGGCCGTACCTGACCATCCGCTTACTGCCGGTTGCGCCGTCTGCACGCTTCCAGCCTGCGTGCTACGCTCGTCCGCTCTTTCCCTTTCCTGGCGAGCGGCTTCCATGACTGCGCTGTTTTCTCCGTTCACGCTGCGCGGCGTGACCCTTCCGAACCGGATCGTGATCTCCCCGATGTGCCAGTACTCGGCCGAACGCGGCGAAGCGACCGACTGGCACATGATTCACCTCGGCCATCTCGCGCTGTCGGGCGCCGGGCTGCTCTGCATCGAGGCGACCGCGGTCGAACCCGACGGGCGCATCACGCACGCCGACCTCGGCCTCTGGGACGACGTGACCGAAGCCGCGCTGAAACCGGTACTGGCCGCGATCCGCAAGCATTCGCCGGTGCGCATCGCGATGCAGTTGTCGCATGCGGGACGCAAGGCGTCGAGCGCGGTGCCGTGGGAGGGCGGGCAACTGGTATCGGTCGCCGACGGCGGCTGGTTGCCGCACGGCCCGTCGGCCGTGCCGCACAAGGACGGCGAGACGCCGCCGCTCGCGCTCGATGCCGCGGGCCTGAACCGCATCCGCGAGGCCTTCGCCGCGTCGGCGAAGCGTGCGGCGCGGCTCGGCATCGATGCGATCGAAGTGCATGCGGCGCATGGCTACCTGCTGCACCAGTTTCTGTCGCCGCTCGCGAACCGGCGTACCGACGAATACGGCGGCTCGCTCGAAAACCGGATGCGTTTTCCGCTCGAGATCTTCGAGATCGTGCGTGCCGCGTTTCCGGAGGACCGGCCGGTCGGCGTACGCGTGTCCGCGACCGACTGGGTCGAAGGCGGCTGGGAGCTCGACGATACGATCGCGTTCGCCCACGCGCTGAAACAGCGCGGCTGCGACTGGATCGACGTGTCGTCCGGCGGCGTGTCGCCGCTGCAGAAGATCCCGCTGTCGCCCGGTTACCAGGTGCCGTTCGCGCAGGCGGTGAAGCGCGCGGTCGGCATGCCGACGATAGCGGTGGGCCTGATCAACGAGCCCGAGCATGCGAACCGGTTGATCGAGGCCGGCGATGCCGACCTCGTCGCGATGGCGCGCGCGATGCTGTACGACCCGCGCTGGCCGTGGCACGCGGCGGCCGAGCTCGGCGCGCAGGTGACGGCGCCGCCGCAATACTGGCGTTCGCAGCCGCGCGAGCACAAGGCGTTGTTCGGCGACATCGCATTCGGCCAGCGTTGAGCGTTCCGCATGCAATATTGCGTGCGATGTTGAACGAAGCAATCGTGAACGTGTAGGATGCGGGTGATCCGCCGCATGCCCCGACGCGGCACCACCCGGTGCCGCGTTTTCGTTTGGCGCGACGCCGGGCCGCGATCGCGGCCGCTTCCATTCAAGTCGTCTTCACAAGGATTCGTTCGATGAGTTCACGCAGGATCGCGGTGCGCCGCTCGGGAGTACACGGCAAGGGCGTGTTCGCCGTGGCGCCGATCAAGGCCGGCGAGCGCGTAGTGGAATACAAGGGCGAGCGAATCTCGTGGAAGGAAGCGCTGCGCCGCCACCCGCACGACCCGAGCGAGCCGAACCATACGTTCTACTTCGCACTCGACGAAGGCGGCGTGATCGACGGCAAGATCGACGGCAACAGCGCGCGCTGGATCAACCATTCGTGCGCGCCGAACTGCGAGGCCGAGGAAGTCAAAGGGCGCGTGTTCATTCACGCGCTGCGCGACATCGGGCCGGAAGAGGAGCTGTTCTACGACTACGGCCTCGTGATCGATGCGAAGCTGACGAAGAAGCTCAAGCGCGAATACGCGTGCCACTGCGGCGCGGTGTCATGTCGCGGCACGCTGCTCGCGACGTCGGACGAAGGCGGGAAGAAGAAAAAGAAGAAGGACAGGAAGGACGGCAAGTCCGAGTCGAAGCCGAAGGACAAGAAGAGCAAGAAGTAAGACAGGCGGCGGCGCACCTAGCGCCGCCGCTGTCGTTCGGGCCCCGGGGCGGCGGGTCGCTCGCCGCGAATCGCTCAGTGCGTCGACGCCGCCGCCGGCGTTTCGCTGGCCGGCTTCTCCGGATGCGCGGCGAGCGGCACCCTCACCACGAAGCGCGAACCGCCGTCGGGCGCATCCTCGTACGACACGGTGCCGCCATGCATCGCGATGATGTCGTGCACGATCGCGAGCCCAAGCCCGGCACCCGTCTCGACGCCGTTGCCGCTTTGCGCGTCGCCGCGGAAGAAGCGCTTGAACAGGTCGGCCTGCTGGTTCGCGGGCACGCCGGGGCCGTTGTCTTCCACGACGATCTCGGCGGCCGGCTGGCCGTCCTCGAGCGCGCTGCGCGCGACGTTCACCGTGATCCGCGCACCGTCCGGCCGGGCAAGCGGCACGTATTTCAGCGCATTGTCGAGCAGGTTCGCGATCACCTCGCGCAGCAGCACGGGGTTGCCGCGCACGGTCAGCTTCTCGTCGTCGTCCGCGCCGTCGGCGCGCTGGAAACCGAGATCGACGTGCGACGCGAGGGCACGCGGCACCCATTCGGCACCCGTCTCGAACGCCATCGCCGCGAGGTCGACATCGACGAAGCGTGCGGCCTGCTCACCCGGTTCCGCGCGGGCAAGCGACAGCAACTGGTTGGACAGCCGCACCGCACGGTCGGCGGCCGCACGCAGTTCGCGCACCGCCGCATAGGTCTGATGCGGATCGCGCGCGACGGCGGCCTGTTCCGCATGCAGTTTCACGGCCGTGAGCGGCGTGCGCAACTGGTGCGCGGCGTCGGCGATGAACTTGCGCTGCGCGTCCAGCGCGGTCTTCAGGCGGCCAAGCAGCGCGTTCATCGCGCTCGTCAGCGGCCGGATCTCCAGCGGCACCTCGGTTTCGTCGACCGGTTCCAGCGACGTGTGGGTCTGCCGGTTCAGCGAATCGGCGAGATGCGTGAGCGGGCCCAACTGCTGGTTCACGACGCGCCACACGATGCCCCAGCCCGCGAGCAGCAGCAGCAACAGGGGCATCATGATCGCGACGAGGAATTCGGCCGCGATCCGGTAGCGGTGCCGCACCGGCTGCGCGACTTCGACGACCATCGGCTTGCCGCCCTCAACGTTGTCGACACGCACCTGCGCGACGCGCACCGCGCGGTTGTCGTACTCCGCCTCGAACACGTACGCGTGATGCATGCGGCGCACGTTGATGCCCTGCAGCGGCAGTTTCGGATCGCCGGCGAGTTCCTGCTCGCCGTCGCTGATCCGGTAGATCAGCGCTTCGGCGGGATCGGAGAACATCGCCTGCGCGAGCGGCGGCACCGTGAACGGCGCGTCGGGGCCGGCGATCTGGATCTGTTTGGAGATGGCGGTGGCGAGATCGGCGAGCGAGCGGTCGATCACGTGCTGCGTGTACTGCCACGCGAGCCAGTAGGCGATCAGGCCGCTCATCAGCGCGAGCATCGACAGCGGGGCGGCGAGGCGCCGGAGCAGCGAACGGCGCAGGCTGGTGGTCACAGCCGGATCAGGAGACATTTCGACGGGCAAATGGATAAGCGCCGCTCACGGGGAGCGGCGCGGTCGTACGCCGGGCGGCGCAACGGAGCGGGCGGCGCACACGCCGGCGACACCTGGCCGGCCGGCATGCGGCGCCGCTCAGACGCTCGCCGTCTGGCGGATTTCCTGCAGCAGGTAGCCGAAGCCGCGCACCGTGACGATTTCGACACGGCACTGCTCGAGTTTCTTGCGCACCCGGTGCACGTAGACTTCGATCGCGGTGTCGCCGAGATCGCCGCCGAAGTGCGTGAGGTGATCTTGCAGCTGGGCCTTGCTGACGACGCGGCCGTGACGCAGCAGCAGCATCTCGAGCACCGCGAATTCGCGCGGCGACAGCTCGAGCGGCTTGTCGTCGTTGAAGATGCGGCGGTCGACGCCCGACAGGCGGACGCCGCCGAGCGACACTTCCGGCCGCGGCATGTCGCTGTGCGGGCCGCTGCGGCGCATCACCGCGCGGATGCGCGCCTCGAGCTCGGCCGGCTCGAACGGCTTGAGCATGTAATCGTCGGCACCGGAGTTCAGGCCCTGGATCCGGTCGTTCAGCTCGTCGCGTGCGGTCAGCACGATCACGGGCGTGTGGCGGTTGGTCTGGCGGAAACGCGTGAGCAGCGTCATCCCGTCGATGCCCGGCAGGCCGAGGTCGAGGATCACGAGTTCGTGGCGGTTCTGTGCCAGCGCCTGTTCGGCAAAGATGCCGTCATGCACCATGTCGACGGTGAAGCCAGCCTGCTCGAGGCTGCTCTGGATGCCGCGTGCGATGGGGCGGTCGTCTTCGATCAGAAGGAGTCGCATGAAGTTCGCTCAAGTACAATGGGTTGGCGGTTCAGGCACGCGGACAGCACGACGCCGTTTCCACAGGGGCGCCGCCTTACCTGACAATCAAGCATGGCGGCCAGCGAACGATTAAATCCAATCATGTCCGATATTTCGATCCACGACCTAGAAGCCGCGATCAATTTCTGGCGCGCCCGCTCGCCGTCGAGCGGCGACGAACTCAAACTCTGCGAAGAGGCCAGCGCGCTCTCCAAGCCGTATGCGCTGCTGATTGTACAGCGCGAAAGCGCGTTGCAACTGGAAGGTTTGGACCCCAAGGCACGGAAAGCGTATGAGACTTACGTGCGCCTTAAGGATGGCTTGGAAAGCTGAAGGCTTTCGCTGAGTACATCCTAGAAAACGTTCATCGAAATGAAAAGTTGACGCGCCGCGCACCAAAAGACGCGCGGCGGTAGAGGAAAGCGTCAGGCGGACGGTTGCGCGTGCGCGCCGGCGCGGTCGATGAACAGCGCGAGTTCGATGTCGCGTTCGGTCAGGCCGTCGGCGTCGTGGGTCGACAGCGTGACGTCGACGCGGTTGTACACGTTGAACCATTCCGGATGGTGGTTCATTTCCTGCGCCTTGATCGCGACGCGCGTCATGAAGCCGAACGCTTCGTTGAAATCGGCGAAGCGCAGGCTGCGCTGGATGGCGTCGCGGCCCGGCACGGCCGTCCAGAGCGGCAGGCCTGCGAGCCGGGTCTTGCGTTCTTCTGATGTGAGCTTGTGGATCATCTTGCACCTCTCGTTCGGTAACGGCGCCCGCGCGCGGCTGCGCCGCGCGGCACGGCCGGCGCCGTTCATTGTTTCATAGTTGCGGGAAGGGTGACGGGCACCGGCCTCGGCGCCCGGGCGTGTCACGCGTCGGCGTCGTCGGGCCAGCCTTCGCCCGTGCCGAGGTGCAGCACGCGATCGCTATCGAGCACCGCGCCGGCCGCGAATTCGGGCAGCGCCGCGAGCCGGTCGGCCAGCGCACGGCCGTCGACGCCGGCGAGCGCGAACAGCTGCGCGAAATCGTCGATCACGAAGTAGGTCTTCTGGAACGTGTCGATCCGGTACTTCGTGCGCATCACGCGCTCGAGGTCGAAACCGAGCCGGTTCGGCGCCGCGCTTTCGAGGCTGTACAGGCTTTCGCCCTTGCTCGACACGATCCCGGCGCCGTAGATCGACAGCCCGTTCGGGCCGCGCGGATCGCGGATCAGCCCGAATTCCACCGTATACCAGTAGAGCCGTGCGAGCCGCGCCAGCGCGGCCTCGTCGTCGGCGACCGCGAGCGCGGTGCGGCCGTACGCCTGCATGTAGTCGGCGAACACCGGGTCGATCAGCAGCGGCACGTGGCCGAACAGGTCGTGGAAGCAGTCGGGTTCCTGCAGGTAGTCGAGCTGGTCGGGCCGGCGCATCCACCAGGTGACCGGGAAACGGCGGTTCGCGAGATGCTCGAAGAACACGCGGTCGGGCACGAGGCCCGGCACCGCGACGATCTCCCAGCCGGTCGCGGGCTTCAGCTGGCGGTTCACGTCGGCGAACGACGGCACGCGGTCGGCCGGCAGGTCGATCTTGCCGAGCCCGGCGACGAACGCGTCGCACGCGCGCCCGCGCAGCAGCGCCGACTGGCGCGCATAGAGCTGCTTCCACACCGCGTGGTCGACCTGGCCGTAGCGCCGCAGCGGCTGGTCGATGGTGAAATCGGCGCGGGTTTCGAGGCCCGCGTCGAACTGCTCCTGCAGTTTCGCGGTGACGACGGTGGACATGATCAGGCTCTGCACGCTGGGGTGGGTAACCATGCAAGTGTAGAGCGGGCCGCGCGCGGAAAGGGCGCATCGTTGGCGCTGATTTGATGATTGATGCGATAATCGTGCATCAAATCATGAATCAATGCGGAGAATGCTCATGCTGGAACTCGATCACTTCGATCTCGCGCTGCTGGACGTGCTGCAGCGCTTCGGTCGCGCGACGCATCAGCAGCTCGGCGAGGAGGTGCCGCTGTCGCCGTCGCAGATCGGCCGGCGGCTGCAGCGGCTCGAGGCGGCCGGCGTGATCGAAGGCTATCGCGTGATGCTTCGCCCGGAAAGGCTCGGGCTCGGCGTCACCGCGTTCACGAGCCTGAAGCTCAAGCACCACGGCGATTCGATCATCGAGCAGTTCCAGCAGCAGATCGACGTGCTGCCCGAAGTGCTCGAATGCCACGCGGTGGTGGGCGATGCCGACTACCTGCTGCGGATCGTCGCGCCCGACCTGAACGCGCTGTCGCAGTTCGTGATGAAGAAGCTGATGCGCGTGCCGGGCGTCGACAGCGTGCGCTCGAACATCGTGCTGACGACCTTCAAGCGCAACGGCGCGCTGCCGCTCGCGCACCTGGCGCCCGGCGCCGCATGACGCAATGACGCAATGACGCAATGATGGGGCGGCGGCAGGGCTGAAGGCGGGCCGCGCTGCGCGGCCGCCGAAGGGCCGGATCAGGCCGTTTCGTGCTGCGTATCGGCGTTCAGCAGGTCGACGTACGCGACCGCGACGAGATCGTCCTGCGCCACGCCGAGCTTCGCGAACACGTCGTGCGCTTCGGCTTCGCCGCCGGCCTCGTCGTCGTCCGGGCCAAGCACGACTTCCAGTTCGATGAAATCGCCGAGGCCGTCGACGCGGTCGAGATGGATGCGCGTGCGACCCGCAAGGTACACGTGCCGTTCCTTCGTCACGATCCCGCGGGTGGTCAGCGCGGTCGCGAGCAGCGCGTGCATCGCGTCGGGGTTCGTCACCGGGCTGCGCGTGTAGTACGACGCCTTCGGGCCGTCGCGGTCGTCGCGCTGGTAGAAGATCAGTTCGGCCGGCGTGCCGTCCTCGAAACGGCGCAGCTTGAGCCGGCCGCGCGGCACGTCGTAGAAGAAATCCTGCTGGCGGTAGAACAGCGGCGCTTCGGTCGCGAGCTTGGCAGCCTGTTCGCGCAGCCGGTCGAATTCGCGGGCGCGGGCTTTGATCTCGATGTTGCGGGCCATGCGGGTCTCCTTCAATCGGGGTCTCGCGGTGTGCGAACGCACAATCTAGCAAAAACGCGAAGACGATGGCGTGACCGCCGGTGTGGCGGGATGACGCGTGCGGGCCGTCACGCCACCTTCATCAGCACGGCTCATATCGCCCACTGGGCCTCGATCAGCCGCAGCGCGGCCGCGATCGCCGGTTCGTCACGCCGCTCGGCGAGCGTCACGAACGTCAGCTCGGTCGGCACCGTCACGCCTTCGACGATCGTCAGCGCGTGGGCGTGCGCTTCGGCCAGTGCGGTCGAGTCGCGCGCGAGCGTCAGTCCGATCCCCGATTTGACGAGGTCGAGCATCGACTGCTCCTGGTCGACCTCGGCGACCTTCACCGGCTGCGCGCCGGCGTTGGCGAAGCGCCGCGACAGCAGCCGGTGGTGCGCGGACGCCGGCGGCGTCCAGATCCACGGCAGCGCGGCGAGCGCGCGCCAGTCGTGCGCGCGCTGCACGCGTTCCTTCCAGCCGGCTGGCGCGAGCACGCGGTACTGGAAATGCGTGAGCGTGACGGTGTGGAACAGTGCGCCGTCGAGCGAATCGTCCTCGCCCGGCCGGCCGATGTAGTAGCCGACATCGAGCGCCCGCGTGCGCACCTGTTCGATCACCCAGCCCGACATCCCGTGCCGCAGCGCCGTCTCGATCTGCGGATGGGTCTCGACCAGCGCGCGCAGGAAGCCGCCGAGCCGCAGGAAACCCGGATCGAGGATCGTGCCGATCCGCAGCCGGCCGCGCACTTCGTGCCGCAGCGCGGCAGCGGCGCGCTGCACGTCGGCGGCCGCGGCGAGCGCGCGTTCCGCATGCGGCAGCAGTGTCTGGCCGTCGCGCGTGAGCGCGAGCCCGCGCGACGTGCGCGTGAACAGCGTGACGCCGAGCGTCTCCTGCAGATGCTTGATCTGCAGGCTGACGGCCGGCTGTGTCACGTGCAGCTGCGCGGCGGCGCGCGTCAGGTTGCCTTCGCGCGCGACCGTCGCGAACGCGCGGAGCAGGGTGAGATCCATCGTCGTGATATGAGCGTGGCTTATAACGCGGTTCAGCATAACTCATTGGATCGGCTGCCGACCGCGGGAGTACGCTTGCTCGGGTCATGGTGTGCGCGGCCGCCTGCATGGCCCGCGACGCACTATGCTGAAAATGCGCGCGGCATCGCGCCGCGCGGCGCACAACAAGGAAGAAGGGGACACGCCGTGAGTACTCCACGTACGCTCGAAGGCGAATTCGATTACGTGATCGTCGGCGCTGGCACCGCGGGCTGCGTGCTCGCGAACCGCCTGACCGAGGATCCCGACATCCGCGTCCTGCTGCTGGAAGCCGGCGGCAAGGACGACTATCACTGGATCCATATTCCGGTCGGCTATCTGTACTGCATCGGCAACCCGCGCACCGACTGGCTGTACAAGACGCAACCCGAGGCGGCGCTCAACGGGCGCGCGCTGTCGTATCCGCGCGGCCGCGTGCTCGGCGGCTGCTCGTCGATCAACGGGATGATCTACATGCGCGGCCAGCGCGAGGATTACGACAGCTGGGCCGAGGCCACCGGCGACGCCGGCTGGTCGTGGGACAGCGTGCTGCCGATCTTCAAGCGCAGCGAGGATCACCATGCGGGCGCGAGCGACGCGCACGGCGCGGGCGGCTACTGGCGCGTCGAGAAGCAGCGTCTGCGCTGGGAGATCCTCGAATCGTTCGCGCAGGCCGCACAGCAGTCCGGCATCCCCGCGACCGACGATTTCAACCGCGGCGACAATACCGGGGTCGGCTATTTCGAGGTGAACCAGAAGCGCGGCGTGCGCTGGAATACGTCGAAGGCGTTCCTGCGGCCCGCGATGGCGCGGCCGAACCTGACCGTGATCACCGGCGCGCAGGCGCAGCGCGTGATCTTCGACGGGCGGCGCGCCGTCGGCGTCGAGTATCGCGGCGGCGGCACCGACTACGTCGCGCGGGCCCTCGCGGAAGTGCTGCTGACGTCCGGCGCGGTGAATTCGCCGCAGCTGCTCGAGCTGTCGGGAATCGGCGACGGCCGGCGATTGCAGGCGCTCGGCATCGACGTCGTGCAGGATCTGCCGGGCGTCGGCGAAAACCTGCAGGATCATCTGCAGTTGCGGATGGCGTTTCGCGTCGAAGGCGTGCGCACGCTCAACACGCTGTCCGCGCACTGGTGGGGCAAGCTGATGATCGGCGCCGAATATGCGTTGCTGCAGCGCGGGCCGATGTCGATGGCGCCGTCGCAGCTCGGCGCATTCGCGAAATCGGATCCGGACGATCCCGCGCTCACGCGCCCCGATCTCGAATACCACGTGCAGCCGTTGTCGCTCGAACGCTTCGGCGAACCGCTGCACAGCTTCAACGCATTCACGGCGTCGGTGTGTCATCTGCGGCCGACCTCGCGTGGCAGCGTGCACGTCACGAGCGCCGATCCGGGCATCGCGCCGGCGATCGCGCCGAACTATCTGTCGACCGATCACGATCGCCATGTCGCCGCGAACGCGCTGCGCCTGACGCGCCGGATCGCGTCCGCGCCGGCGCTCGCGCGCTATCGTCCCGCGGAAATCCTGCCGGGCACGCAATACCGGAGCGAAGCCGAGCTGATCGAGGCGGCCGGCGCCGTCGGCACGACGATCTTCCATCCGGTCGGCACCTGCCGGATGGGACGGGCCGACGACGAACGCGCGGTGGTCGACAGCCGGTTGCGCGTACGCGGCATCGCCGGGCTGCGGATCGTCGACGCGTCGGTGATGCCGTTCATCACGTCGGGCAACACCAATTCGCCGACGCTGATGATCGCCGAGCGCGCGAGCGACATGATCCGCGCCGATCGCCGCGCGGCGCGCGAGGCGACGCCGGTGCGAACCGACGCTGCGGCGTCGGTTGCGTGACAGCCCGCTGACGCGCGCGTCAGCGGGCCGTCATGCACGCGGCCGCTGATTCGCTATGCGAAACAAGCCGTCGCCGCGGCCGCGCGAGCGGCACGATCCATGCTCGATGCAGGCCGCGCAGTCGCGCGGCTTGTTTCATCGCGCGTGCCGGGTGTGGCGGAAGGTCAACGCGCGATGATGCACGTGTCAAAAAAGCATGGCGAAAAATCGCGTTCGGCCGCGTGCGACAGGGCGGTCAGCCCTATAAGTGCAAATCCCGATGATTGCACTGCACCAACGGCGCGACAATGTTGCGCAATGTGCATACGCGTCGGCGCGGGAGACCAACCCTCGAGGCGTACCACGGCGCCCGGGGGCAGCCCGCTGATCCGCTGACCTGTTCGCGGCCGCTTGCGCCAGGCATCCCGGTGCTTCGCCTGACTTCGTACGGAAGGGAACATGATTCTCGGCGACACGATTCTGGAAACACGCGGACTGACGAAGGAATTCAGGGGCTTCACCGCCGTGAACGGCGTCAACCTGCGTGTGCGCCGCGGTGCGATCCACGCATTGATCGGGCCCAACGGCGCGGGCAAGACCACCTGCTTCAACCTTCTCACCAAGTTCCTGACACCGACGGCCGGCCAGATCGTCTTCAACGGCATCGACATCACCGACGAGCGGCCCGCGCAGGTCGCGCGGCGCGGCATCATCCGTTCGTTCCAGATCTCGGCCGTGTTCCCGCACCTGACCGCGCTGCAGAACGTGCGCATCGGCCTGCAGCGCGCGCTCGGCACCGAATTCCATTTCTGGCGCAGCGAACGCACGCTGAAGCGGCTCGACGACCGCGCGATGGATCTCCTCACGCAGGTCGGCCTCACCGATTTCGCGCACGTGCCGACCGTCGAGCTCGCGTACGGCCGCAAGCGCGCGCTCGAGATCGCGACGACGCTCGCGATGGAGCCCGAACTGATGCTGCTCGACGAGCCCACGCAGGGGATGGGCCACGAGGACGTCGATCGCGTGACCGCGCTGATCAAGAAGGTCGCGAGCGGCCGCACGATCCTGATGGTGGAGCACAACATGAACGTGATCGCGGGCATCTCCGACACGATCACCGTCCTGCAACGCGGTGAGGTGCTGGCCGAAGGTTCGTATGCGGAGGTCTCGAAGAATCCGCTCGTCATCGAAGCCTACATGGGCAGCGCCGACGCGGCGCTCGCGGGGGCGCACGCATGAAGCACAGCGAACGGGAGGAACGCGAATTGAGCGGCGTCGAGAGCGGTACGCCCGCGCTGGAGATCACGGGCCTGGAGGCCTGGTACGGGGAATCCCACATATTGCACGGTGTCGACCTGACCGTGCATCGCGGCGAGGTCGTCACGCTGCTCGGCCGCAACGGCGCGGGCCGCACGACGACGCTGCGCGCGATCATGGGTCTCACGGGCCGCCGCAGCGGGTCGATCAAGGTCGCGGGCCACGAGACGATCGGTCTCGCGACGCACCGCATCGCGCATTTCGGCATCGGCTACTGCCCGGAGGAGCGCGGGATCTTCTCGAGCCTGTCGTGCGAGGAGAACCTGATGCTGCCGCCGCTGATCGGGCCGCGCGAGCACGCGATGTCGCTCGACGAGATCTACGCGATGTTCCCGAACCTCGCGTCGCGCCGGCAGAGCCAGGGCACGCGGCTGTCCGGCGGCGAGCAGCAGATGCTCGCGGTCGCGCGGATCCTGCGCACCGGCGCGAACCTGCTGCTGCTCGACGAGATTTCCGAAGGCCTCGCACCGGTGATCGTGCAGGCGCTCGCGCGGATGATCGTCGCGCTGAAGGCGCGCGGCTACACGATCGTGATGGTCGAACAGAATTTCCGCTTTGCCGCGCCGCTCGCCGACCGCTTCTACGTGATGGAGCACGGCACCATCGTCGAGCATTTCCAGGCGGCCGAACTGGAAAGCAAGATGCCGACCCTGCACGACCTGCTTGGGGTGTGACGCCGCCCCGTTGCCCTTGCCGCTAGCCGTGGCGGCCCTCGAACAACCACAACGCATCAGAACAACAGGAGACGTCAATGAAAATGAAGACCCTCGCACAGGCCTGTCTCGCACTCGCGGCCGCCGCGTTCACCGCCGGCGCCGCACACGCGGCGGATACCGTGAAGATCGGCTTCATCACCGACATGTCGGGGCTTTACGCGGATATCGACGGGCAGGGCGGCCTCGAGGCGATCCGCATGGCGGTCGCCGATTTCGGCGGCAAGGTGCTCGGCAAGCCGATCGAGGTCGTCTACGCCGATCACCAGAACAAGGCCGACATTGCCGCATCGAAGGCGCGCGAATGGATGGACCGCGGCGGGCTCGACCTGCTGGTCGGCGGCACGAACTCGGCCACCGCGCTGTCGATGAACCAGGTCGCGGCCGAGAAGAAGAAGGTCTACATCAACATCGGCGCGGGCGCCGACACGCTGACCAACGAGCAGTGCACGCCGTACACGGTCCACTATGCATACGACACGATGGCGCTCGCGAAAGGCACCGGTTCGGCGGTGGTGAAGCAGGGCGGCAAGTCGTGGTTCTTCCTGACGGCCGACTACGCGTTCGGCAAGGCGCTCGAGAAGAACACGTCGGACGTCGTGAAGGCGAACGGCGGGCAGGTGCTCGGCGCGGTGCGCCACCCGCTGTCGGCATCGGATTTCTCGTCGTTCCTGCTGCAGGCGCAGGCGTCGAAGGCGCAGATTCTCGGCCTCGCGAACGCCGGCGGCGACACGATCAACTCGATCAAGGCCGCGAAGGAATTCGGCATCATGAAGACGATGAAGCTCGCCGCGCTGCTGATGTTCATCGACGACGTGCACAGCCTCGGCCTCGAGACGACGCAGGGCCTCGTGCTGACCGACAGCTGGTACTGGAACCGCGACGCGGCGTCGCGCCAGTGGGCACAGCGCTACTTCGGCAAGATGAAGAAGATGCCGTCGAGCCTGCAGGCGGCCGACTACTCGTCGGTGACGACCTACCTGAAGGCCGTGCAGGCCGCCGGGACGACCGACTCCGACAAGGTGATGGCCGAGCTGAAGAAGATCAAGATCAACGACTTCTACGCGAAGGGTTACATCCGCACGGACGGTAGCATGATCCACGACATGTACCTGATGGAAGTGAAGAAGCCGTCGGAATCGAAGGAGCCGTGGGATTACTACAAGGTGCTCGCGACGATTCCGGGCGAACAGGCGTTCGGGACCAAGCAGGAGACGCGCTGCGCGTTGTGGAAGTAAGCAGGGCGTAGCGGCGCGCACGGGCGCGCCGCTCGGTGGCGGCTGCCGCGATGTGCCCGCTGCGCCGCCCGCGTGCGTGGCGCCTGAAGGTTGCGCACGCAACGAAACTCATTCTGACGGCTAAGTCGATGGAAATCTTTGGCATTCCGTTGCCGGCGATGCTGAGCCAGTTGCTGCTCGGGCTCGTCAACGGCTCGTTCTACGCGATCCTGAGCCTCGGGCTCGCGGTGATCTTCGGGCTGCTCAACGTGATCAACTTCGCGCACGGCGCGCTGTTCATGCTGGGCGCGATGCTCGCGTGGATGGGCCTGTCGTACTTCGGGCTGCCGTACTGGGCGATGCTCGTGCTGGCGCCGCTGGTGGTCGGCGCGTTCGGGATCGCGATCGAACGCTCGATGCTGCGCTGGCTGTACAAGCTCGATCACCTGTACGGGCTGCTGCTCACGTTCGGCCTCACGCTGGTCGTCGAAGGCGTGTTCCGGTCGATCTACGGATCGTCGGGCCAGCCGTACGACGTGCCGTCGCAGCTGTCGGGCGCGACCAACCTCGGCTTCATGTTCCTGCCGAACTATCGCGCGTGGGTCGTCGTCGCGTCGCTCGCGGTGTGTCTCGCGACGTGGTTCGTGATCGAGAAGACGCGTCTGGGTGCCTACCTGCGCGCGGGCACCGAGAACCCGAAGCTCGTCGAGGCGTTCGGCGTGAACGTGCCGATGATGATCACGCTCACCTACGGCTTCGGCGTCGCGCTCGCCGCGTTCGCCGGCGTGCTGGCCGCGCCGGTGATCCAGGTGTCGCCGCTGATGGGCCAGCCGATGATCATCACCGTGTTCGCGGTGGTCGTGATCGGCGGGATGGGCTCGATCCTCGGCTCGATCGTCACGGGCCTGCTGCTCGGCGTGATCGAAGGCTTCACGCGCGTGTTCTATCCGGAAGCGTCGGCCACCGTCGTGTTCGTGATCATGGCGATCGTGCTGCTGTTCCGCCCGGCGGGCCTCTTCGGCAAGGAAAAATGATGCAGAGAAAAGTGCTCTACGGCGTGCTGCTCGCCGGACTGCTCGCCGCGCCGTTCATCGGCGCGTATCCGGTGTTCGTGATGAAGGTGCTGACGTTCGCGCTGTTCGCGGCCGCGTTCAACCTGCTGATCGGCTATACGGGGCTGCTGTCGTTCGGCCATGCGATGTTCCTCGCGACGGCCGGCTACGCGACCGGCTATTCGATGCAGACGCTCGGCTTCACGCCGGAGCTCGGCGTGCTGGTCGGCACCGTCGCCGCGACGCTGCTCGGGCTCGTCGTCGGGCTGTTCGCGATCCGCCGGCAGGGCATCTACTTCGCGATGATCACGCTCGCGTTCGCGCAGATGGTCTACTTCATCTACCTGCAGGCGCCGTTCACGCACGGCGAGGACGGCCTGCAGGGCGTGCCGCGCGGCCGCCTGTTCGGGCTGCTCGACCTGTCGAACGACGTCGCGCTGTACTACGTCGTGCTGGCGGTGGTCGTCGCCGCATGCGCGTTCATCGTGCGGGTCGTCCATTCGCCGTTCGGCCAGGTGCTCGTCGCCATCAAGGAAAACGAAGCGCGCGCCATCTCGCTCGGCTACGACACCGACCGCTTCAAGCTGCTCGCGTTCATCCTGTCGGCCGGGCTCGCGGGGCTGGCCGGCTCGCTGAAGGTGCTCGTGCTCGGCTTCGAGACGCTGTCCGACGCGCACTGGACGATGTCGGGCCTGGTCGTGCTGATGACGCTCGTCGGCGGGATGGGCACGCTGTTCGGGCCGCTTCTCGGCGCCGCGCTGATCGTCGCGCTGGAAGACCGGCTCGGCGACATCGGAGAATGGCTCGCGTCGGCCACGGGCGTCGCGTGGTTCCATTCGCTCGGCGAATCGGCGACGATCGTCACCGGGCTGATCTTCATCGCATGCGTGCTGGCATTCCGGCGCGGCATCGTCGGCGAGATGGTTGCGCGGATCAAGCCGCTCCGGGCATCGCCCTGAGCGCAGGCCGTACGCATCGCCGCCCGCTGATGCGCAGCACCATCCCGCATGCGCCGAAAAGGGTATTGCGGCCGGCTCGGGCCGGCGCCGCGCGACAGGCTGGTGCCCCATTTTCGTGCGGCAATGCACCATAGGGGTAAATGCTAAGTTGTCGTGGTGCTTAAGCCTCTTTAAGATTCACTCTAGTTCTGATGCACCGCGAAACGAATTTGCAGGTGGAGAACGAGGAGACAATCGAGGCACAAAGTGCCCGGACCCCAAAGCGCTGTTGGACGGAATCCAACAGCGCTTTTTCATTTGCGTGCACGGATTTCCCCCGATGGTGCATCGGCCTGCGCGATAGTCGTGCCCCGCGCCTGCATGCGCATCGCATCGCTTCCGCGCTTCGCCGCGTTCTCCATTTTTCCCGTTCCCGTCATTCGTTTGCAGACAGCGCGCCGTCGCGCACATGCTGTCCGGGCTTACCCGGTTGGCGTGCGCGAATCGCGTCCGTTACACTCAGCTTTCGCCGACCGAGCGGTCGGGAAAACGGTCGGCAGTTCTCCTACAAGCAGAATGCAGAAGAGGGAGTACGGTTGGATGAGCAGCGCGGGACGATGGTTCGGGGCAGGAAAGGCGGCTGGCGCCGCCCGTTCGTCGCGGGGTGTGGCAACGGTCAGCGCGGCCTTCCCGGGCCGTTCTGCGGCCTGTACGCGCGCTGCGACGCCATCGCGGGTCGTTGCGTTCGCATCCGTATCCGCATTCTCATGAGCCGCCGTTTTTTCGACGTTTCACCGCGCGCATACCTGGCCGTATCCGGCCGGAGCGGCGTGCGTTCCCGCCATCGTTGCGCATGCATCGATCGTTCGCACGATCCCGTATTTCTTCGCCACCTTCATCCTGACGACACTGCTGCTGCGCATCGTGGCGGGCGAACGGCCGTGTCAGGCGGCAGGCGGCGGGTGTGCGGGGTTTCACGGGAAAACGAGCGTAGGCGCGGCCAGGCGAGATAGTTAAATTATTAACTTGTTTTGGGGACCGGGAGCCGCCCGAGCGACCCGTGGCTTTTTCGAGCAGCGTTTGGAGACAACGTAAATGAAGATGAATCGATGGATGGAGGCCGTGCTTGCCGCGGGCCTCGTGTGCGCGGCGGCAACGGCGTCGGCGCAGGTGAAGATCGGCGTGACGCTGTCGGCCACCGGGCCGGCCGCGTCGCTCGGGATCCCGGAAAAGAACACGATCGCGCTGCTGCCCAAGGAAATCGCGGGCAAGAGCGTGCAGTACATCGTGCTGGATGACGCCTCCGACACGAGCCGTGCGGTGCAGAACGTGCGCAAGCTGATCGACGAGGACCACGTCGACGCGATCATCGGCTCGTCCGTCACGCCGAACTCGCTCGCGATGCTCGACCCGGTATCGCAGGGCAAGACGCCGACGATCTCGCTCGCCGCGAGCGCGCAGATCATCTCGCCGATGGACGCGAAGCGCGCGTGGATGTTCAAGGTGCCGCAGAATGACCAGCTGATGGCCGATGCGATCGCCGGCTACATGGCGAAGCACGGCGTGAAGACGGTCGGCTTCGTCGGCTTCGCCGATGCGTACGGCGACAGCTGGTACAACACGTTCAACGCGGCGGCCGCGAGGAACGGCCTGAAGGTCGTATCGAACGAGCGCTACAACCGCACCGACGCGTCGGTGATGGGGCAGGTGCTGAAGCTGCTGGGCTCGAACCCGGATGCGGTGCTGATCGCGGGCTCCGGCACGCCGGCGGCGCTGCCGGCCAAGACGCTGAAGGAGCGTGGCTACAAGGGCAAGGTGTACCAGACGCACGGCGTCGCGAACAACGACTTCCTGCGCGTGTGCGGCAAGGATTGCGAAGGCGAGATCCTGCCGGCCGGCCCGGTGCTCGTGACCGACCAGCTGCCTGATTCGAACCCGGTGAAGAAGCCGGCGCTCGGTTACAAGGCCGCGTACGAGAAGGCCTACGGCGCGGGCTCGCTGTCGACGTTCGGCGGCCATGCGTGGGATGCGGGGCTGTTGCTGCAGCGTGCGATTCCGGAGGCGCTGAAGAAGGGCCAGCCGGGCACCGAGGCGTTCCGCGAGGCGCTGCGTGCGTCGCTCGAAAGCGTGAAGGACCTTCCCGTGTCGCACGGCGTGATCAACATGACGGCAACCGATCACAACGGCTTCGACACGCGTGCGCGCGTGATGGTGCAGATCGTCGACGGCAAGTGGAAGCTGCAGGCCGAGTAAGCATCACGTGAAACCGGCATGCGAGGCGCGAACGGCGCCGCGCATGCCGTCGGCAGGGCGCCGGGCCTGACGGGCCGCGCCCCGGGCTGCCTGGAACGTCCGGGGGCCGACACATGGCGGGTGACGCGCCTGCCGTGTCGCCCATGCCCCGCGGCGTTTCCGCCTTTCGTTTCTCCGCAGCATTCTCGATACACGAAACGTATGGATCTCTCGATTGCGGCGATCCTCGCGCAAGACGGCATCACGACGGGCGCCATTTATGCATTGCTGTCCCTGGCGCTCGTGCTGGTGTTTTCCGTCACGCGGGTGATCTTCATTCCCCAGGGCGAATTCGTCGCCTACGGTGCGCTGACGCTTGCCGCGTTGCAGGCGCAGAAATTTCCCGCCACCTGCTGGCTGCTGTTCGTGATGGGCATCGCGTGCTTCCTGCTCGAAGTCGGCGGCCTGATCCGGCATCGCGAGCGCCGCCATCAGCTCGGCCGCACGCTCGCGACGCTCGGCAGCCGCTACATCCTGCTGCCGCTCGCGGTGTTCGCGATCACGCGCAGCTTTGCCGCGCAGCCGATGCCGATGCTCGCGCAGATCGCGCTGACGCTTGCGATCGTCGTGCCGATGGGGCCGTTCGTCTACCGGCTCGTGTACCAGCCGATCGCCGAAGGCACGACGCTGCTGCTGTTGATCGTGTCGGTCGCCGTCCACTTCGCGATGGTCGGCCTCGGGCTCGTGATGTTCGGCGCGGAAGGCTCGCGTACCAACGGATTCTCGGACGCGTCGCTGGCGATCGGCAGCATGACGATCTCGGTGCAGAGCATCCTGGTCGTCGCCACGGCGCTCGTGCTGATCGGTGCGCTCTACGTGTACTTCGGCCGCACGATCGCCGGCAAGGCGCTGCGTGCGACGTCGGTGAACCGGCTCGGCGCTCGGCTCGTCGGCATCGGCACGACGGAAGCGGGGCGGCTCGCGTTCACGTTTGCGGCGGGGCTCGGCGTGCTGTCCGGGATCCTCGTCGGCCCGCTGACGACGATCTACTACGACTCGGGCTTCCTGATCGGTCTGAAGGGCTTCGTCGGCGCGATCATCGGCGGGCTCGTCAGCTATCCGCTCGCGGCCGCCGGCTCGCTGCTGGTTGGCGTGCTCGAATCGTATTCGTCGTTCTGGGCGAGCGCGTACAAGGAGGTGATCGTGTTCACGCTGATCATTCCGGTGCTGCTGTGGCGGAGCTTCGTGACGCCGCATGCGGAAGAGGAAGAGGAGTGACGCGATGAAGACGATGGTACGCAACAAGACCTTCTGGGTGTTTCTCGTGGTGTTGTTCGCGCTGCCGGTGCTGCCCGGCGCGCTGCACGTGCCCGAGTACTGGATCACGCTGCTGAACTACATCGGCCTCTATGCGATCGTCGCGATCGGGCTCGTGCTGCTGACGGGCGTTGGCGGGATGACGAGCTTCGGGCAGGCCGCGTTCGTCGGCATCGGCGCGTATGCGACCGCGTTCCTGACGACGCGCTACGGCGTATCGCCGTGGCTCGCGCTGATCGTCGGCGTCGTGCTGACGGCGCTCGTCGCGCTCGTGCTGGGTGCGGTCACGATGCGGCTGTCCGGGCACTTCCTGCCGCTCGGCACGATCGCGTGGGGCCTCGCGCTGTTCTACCTGTTCGGCAACCTCGAGCTGCTCGGCAAGTACGACGGGATCAACGGCATTCCGGCGCTGAACCTGTTCGGCCTCGCGCTCGAAAGCGGCCGCAGCCTGTACTTCCTGATCTGGGCCGTCGTGCTGGCCGCGATCGTGTCGGTGCAGAACCTGCTGAACAGCCGCCCGGGCCGCGCGATCCGCGCACTGCGCGGCGGCGGCGTGATGGCCGAGGCGATGGGCGTGAACACGGCATGGATGCGCGTGGTGATCTTCGTCTACGCAGCCGTGCTGGCGGCCGTGTCGGGCTTCCTGTACGCGCATCTGCAGCGTGCGGTGAACCCGACCCCGTTCGGGCTGAATCACGGGATCGAGTTCCTGTTCATGGCCGTGGTCGGCGGCGTGTCGCACGTGTGGGGCGCGGTGCTCGGTGCAGCGATCCTTACGGTGCTGCAGGACTACCTGCAGACGCTGCTGCCGAAGCTGCTCGGCTCGGAAGGCAACTTCGAGATCATCGTGTTCGGCGTGCTGATGGTGCTGCTGCTGCAGTACGCCCGCCAGGGCGTGTGGCCGTTCGTTGCCCGGCTGTTCCCGCGCGGGCCGAGCGCGCACGTGCCCGAGCAGGCCGATCCGCTGCCGCAGCGTGCGAAGCCGGCGGCCGGTGAGCCGCTGCTCGTCGTCGACAATGCACGCAAGCAGTTCGGCGGGCTCGTGGCCGTCAACGACGTCAGCTTCGACGTGAAAGCGGGGCAGATCATCGGCCTGATCGGTCCGAACGGCGCCGGCAAGTCGACCACGTTCAACCTCGTGACGGGCGTGCTGAAGCCGACGGGCGGCACGATCACGTTCCGTGGCGAGCGCATCGACGGGCTCACGTCGCGCCAGATCGTCCGCCGCGGCATCGGCCGTACCTTCCAGCACGTGAAGCTGCTGCCCGCGATGACGGTGCTCGAGAACGTCGCAATCGGTGCGCATCTGCGCGGCCATACGGGCGTCTGGCGCAGCATCGCGCGGCTCAATGCACACGAGGAGGCGCAACTGCTGGCCGAAGCCGCACGCCAGATCCGCCGCGTGGGGCTCGAGAAGCACATGTACGACGAAGCGGGCAGCCTCGCGCTCGGCCAGCAGCGGATTCTCGAAATCGCCCGCGCGCTGTGCTGCGATCCGACGCTGCTGCTGCTCGACGAGCCGGCTGCGGGGCTGCGTTACCAGGAGAAGCAACAGCTCGCCGACCTGCTGCGACGGCTGAAGGCGGAAGGCATGAGCGTGTTGCTCGTGGAACATGACATGGATTTCGTGATGAATCTCACCGACCGGCTGGTGGTGATGGAGTTCGGCACGCGGATCGCGGAAGGGCTGCCGCAGGATGTGCAGCAGGACCCGGCCGTGCTCGAAGCGTATCTGGGCGGGGTGGAGTGATGACGGACACGACGATGCCGATTCTCGAAGTGCGCGGGCTGGCAGTCCGGTACGGGAAGGTGGAGGCACTGCACGGTGCGGCGATCATGGTCGGTGCGGGGCAGATCGTCAGCGTGATCGGCCCGAACGGTGCCGGCAAGTCGACGCTGCTGAACGCGATCATGGGCGCGTTGCCGGTTACGGGGCATGCGTCGGGCGCGGTCGTGTACCGCGGCAGCGACGTCGGTGCGTTGCCGGTCGAGCAGCGTGTCGCGCGCGGGATGTGCCTCGTACCGGAAAAGCGCGAGCTGTTCAGCACGATGACGGTCGAGGACAACCTTGTGCTGGGTGCGTATCGCCGCAAGCAGGCTGGCGAATCGAACTTCCTCGACCAGCTCGACCACGTGTTCGTGCTGTTCCCGCGGCTGAAGGAGCGCCGCAAGCAGGCGGCCGGCACGCTGTCGGGCGGCGAGCGGCAGATGCTTGCGGTCGGCCGCGCGCTGATGGGCAAGCCCGACCTGTTGATGCTCGACGAGCCGAGCCTCGGGCTCGCGCCGCTGATCGTGAAGGAGATCTTTCATATCATCAGCGCGTTGCGCGGTACGGGGGTGGCGACGTTGCTGATCGAACAGAACGCGCGGGCCGCGTTGCAGATCTCGGATTACGGCTATGTGCTGGAGACCGGTGAGGTTGCGCTGGAAGGGCCTGCCGCCGAGCTTGCGCAGAATCCACGCGTGATCGAAACGTACCTGGGGCTGGCGAAGAAGACGGCTTGAGGGACCGAGCGGTTGGCGGGAAACGAACGGCGTGTTTCACGTGAAACACGCCGTTTTTATTTGCCGGTGAGGCCTTGTTGGCTCGAGGTCTGAGGATAAGCGCCGGAGGAATCGTCTTAAGTCCTGTGCGGTGGTGGCTCGTTCCACAGGCCGATGATGTGTGGAACCTCGGTGGACAAGGGTGAGAGTAACCGGCAGAAATGCTGTGAAGAGAAGGGGGCACAGCATGTCGTGTTCGCGCGGCCTCGCGGGCCACGGATATCGATCGGGTCATATTCCGCCTGCGGCGTTCTCGCCAGTCAGGTTTTTTGCACAGGTGCAGCGATGTACGGCAAACCGTGCTCGGGCTTTGCCTGAACAGGCTCGACACCCTGGATTCTCCCGTCCACGGCCCAAAAATCGACGAAATGCACAGACCCTACCATTCGGACGGCATTCGGGTGAAAAGCGAACCCGCTATAATTCGGCCCATACATTTCTCTGATAGGTTCGTGCGCAGCTCGGCGTGCGGAATCCACCATGCTTTTTCCCACAGAATTTGACGTCATCGTCGTCGGTGGCGGTCATGCCGGCACGGAAGCCGCGCTGGCGTCCGCCCGTATGGGCGCGAAGACGCTGCTGCTGACCCACAATATCGAAACGCTCGGGCAGATGAGCTGCAATCCGTCGATCGGCGGCATCGGCAAGGGCCATTTGGTCAAGGAAGTCGACGCGCTGGGTGGCGCAATGGCCGCCGCGACGGACGAGAGCGGTATTCAGTTCCGGATCCTCAATTCGTCGAAGGGCCCGGCCGTGCGCGCGACGCGTGCACAGGCCGACCGCATCCTGTACAAGGCCGCGATCCGCCACCGGCTCGAGAACCAGCCGAACCTGTGGCTGTTCCAGCAGGCCGTCGACGACCTGATGGTCGAAGGCGATCGCGTGGTGGGCGCCGTCACGCAGATCGGTATCCGCTTCCGCTCGCGTGCGGTCGTGCTGACGGCCGGCACGTTCCTCGACGGCAAGATCCACGTCGGCCTGAACAACTACACGGGCGGCCGCGCCGGCGATCCGGCAGCCGTGTCGCTGTCGTCGCGCCTGAAGGAGCTGAAGCTGCCGCAGGGCCGGTTGAAGACCGGTACGCCCCCGCGTATCGACGGCCGGACGATCGACTTCTCGAAGCTCGACGAGCAGCCGGGTGACCTCGATCCGATTCCCGTGTTTTCGTTCCTGGGCCGCGCGGAGCAGCATCCGCAGCAGCTGCCGTGCTGGGTCACGCATACGAACGAACGCACGCACGACATCATTCGCGGCGGCCTCGACCGTTCGCCTATGTATACAGGCGTGATCGAAGGCGTCGGGCCGCGTTATTGCCCGTCGATCGAGGACAAGATCCACCGGTTCGCGTCGAAGGAATCGCACCAGATCTTTCTCGAGCCGGAAGGGCTGACGACCAACGAGTTCTACCCGAACGGGATCTCGACGAGCCTGCCGTTCGATGTCCAGCTCGAGCTCGTGCATTCGATGCGCGGCCTCGAGAACGCGCACATCCTGCGCCCGGGTTATGCGATCGAGTACGACTACTTCGACCCGCGCGCGCTGAAGGCGTCGCTCGAGACCAAGGCGATCAACGGGTTGTTCTTTGCGGGCCAGATCAACGGCACGACCGGCTATGAAGAGGCGGCCGCGCAGGGCTTGCTGGCCGGCCTCAATGCGGGTCGCTATGTGCAGGAGAAGGACGCGTGGTGCCCGCGCCGTGACCAGGCCTATCTGGGCGTGCTGGTCGACGATCTCGTGACGCGTGGCGTGGCCGAGCCGTACCGGATGTTCACGAGCCGTGCCGAGTATCGCCTGAGCCTGCGTGAAGACAATGCCGACATGCGCCTGACCGAGATCGGCCGTGAGCTGGGGCTCGTCGACGACGCGCGCTGGGACGCATTCAGCCGGAAGCGCGACGCTGTTTCACGTGAAACCGAACGCCTGAAGTCGACGTGGGTCACGCCGAAGACGCTGCCGCCGGAAGAGGCGACCGCGCTGCTCGGCAAGGCGATCGATCACGAATACAGCCTCGCCGAACTGCTGCGTCGTCCGGGCATCAGCTACGACGGCGTATGCGGGCTGAAGGGCGGTGAATGCGGTCCCGCGGAGCCGCTGACCGACGATCCGGTGCTGCTCGAGCAGATCAAGGAGCAGGTCGAGATTGGTATCAAGTATCAGGGCTATATCGAGCGCCAGGCATCCGAGATCGAACGCAACGACGCGAACGAGAACACGCGCTTGCCGGACGGTATCGATTACCGTGAAGTGCGCGGGCTGTCGTTCGAGGTGAGCCAGAAGCTCAACGAGTTCCGGCCGGAAACGATCGGGCAGGCATCGCGCATCTCGGGCGTCACGCCGGCGGCAATCTCGCTGCTGATGGTGCACCTGAAGCGTCGCGGGCTGGGCCGCCGGAATGGCACGGCCGCCGAGGCAACGGAGCAGGGGGACGGCGCCGTCCCGACGCAACAATGACGGCGCGTCGCGCGCCGGCGGTTAATCGGGACGTACTGGAACAGATGCTCGTCGAAGGCACGGCGGCGCTCGACCTCACGCTGACGGATGCTCAGCGCAACCAGTTGCTCGACTATGTCGCGCTGCTCGGCAAGTGGAACGCGGTCTACAACCTGACCGCGATCCGCGACCCGAAGCAGATGCTGATCCAGCACATCCTCGATTCGCTTTCGATCGTCCCGCATCTGCGCGGCCGTGCGTCGGCGCGTGTGCTCGACGTCGGTTCGGGCGGCGGGTTGCCCGGCATCGTGCTCGCGATCGTCGAGCCGGACTGGCAGGTCACGCTGAACGATATCGTGCAGAAGAAGTCTGCATTCCAGACGCAGATGCGCGCGGAACTGAAGCTCGCGAACCTGTCGGTCGTCACCGGGCGGGTTGAATCGCTGCAGCCGGGCGTCGAAGTGCCGGAAAAATTCGACATGATCGTATCCCGCGCTTTCGCGGATCTGTCCGACTTCGTTAAACTTGCTCGACATCTGGTTGCGCCGGGTGGATCGATCTGGGCAATGAAGGGCGTTCACCCGGATGATGAAATTGCGCGTTTGCCGGAAGGCAGCCGCGTGAAGCAGACGATCCGGCTGGCGGTGCCGATGCTCGATGCCGAGCGGCATCTGTTCGAAGTGGCCGTCGACGACGCGAATTGAAGGCGCGCGGTAGCGCGCCGTTTGTTTGAAGGTAAAGGGAACACACCAACGATGGCAAAGATCTTCTGCGTTGCGAACCAGAAGGGGGGCGTCGGCAAGACGACGACATCGGTCAATCTCGCCGCAAGCCTTGCAGCGCAGGAGCAACGAGTCCTGCTGATCGATCTCGACCCGCAGGGCAACGCGACGATGGGCAGCGGGATCGACAAGGCCGCCTGTGAGGCGACCGTGTACGAAGTGCTGGTCGATGGCGTGTCGGTCGCCGATGCGCGCATCCGCCCGGACGGCGTCACCTACGATGTGCTGCCCGCGAACCGCGAGCTGTCCGGTGCCGAGATCGAACTGATCAGCATCGACAACCGCGAGCGCCGGCTGAAAGCAGCGCTCGAACGCGTGGCCGACGACTACGATTTCGTGCTGATCGATTGCCCGCCGACGCTGTCGCTGCTGACGCTGAACGGGTTGTGCGCGGCACATGGCGTCGTGATCCCGATGCAGTGCGAGTACTTCGCGCTGGAAGGGTTGTCGGACCTCGTCAACACGATCAAGCAGGTTCACGCGAACATGAACCGCGACCTGAAGATCATCGGCTTGCTGCGTGTGATGTTCGATCCGCGCATCACGCTGCAGCAGCAAGTCTCCGATCAACTGAAAGCGCACTTTGGCGACAAGGTGTTCGACGCGGTGATTCCGCGCAACGTGCGCCTGGCGGAAGCGCCGAGTTACGGGTTGCCGGGCGTCGTGTTCGACCGCAGCTCGCGCGGTGCGCAGGCGTATCTCCAGTTCGGTGCCGAGATGATCGAACGCGTCCGCGCGTTCGAGGTGTCGTGATCCGGACATGAGCGAAGCGAGGAAGAAAGACATGAACGCGGTACCAAAGAAGAAGGGCTTGGGACGTGGCCTCGAAGCGCTGCTCGGCGGCAGCGCCGATATCACCGAAGCGGTGAAGATCGAAGGGGCGCCGAACACGCTCGCGCTCGGCAAGCTGCAGGCCGGCAAGTACCAGCCGCGGACGCGGATGGACGAGGGCAGCCTGCAGGAGCTCGCGGCCAGCATTCGCGCTCAGGGCGTGATGCAGCCGATCCTGGTACGGCCCATTTCATCAGACAAATACGAGATCATTGCAGGCGAGCGGCGGTTCCGCGCGGCGCGCCTGGCCGGTCTCGATGAAGTGCCGGTGCTCGTAAAGGACGTGTCCGATCAGGCTGCCGCCGCGATGGCGCTGATCGAGAACATCCAGCGCGAGGACCTGAACCCGCTTGAAGAGGCGCACGGTATCCAGCGCCTGCTCGACGAGTTCGGTTTCACGCACGAGCAGGCGGCCGAATCGGTCGGCCGTTCGCGCAGCGCGGTGTCGAACCTGCTGCGCCTGCTGAACCTCGCGTCGCCGGTGCAGACGATGCTGCTGGCCGGCGATCTCGACATGGGGCACGCGCGCGCGCTGCTCGCCGTCGATGCGGCCACGCAGATCACGCTCGCGCATCAGGTCGTCAACAAGCGCATGTCGGTGCGCGAAACCGAGAAGCTCGTCGCACATACGACGAAGGAAGCGCCGGCCGTGAAGGCGCGCGCGAAGGACGACGGCGGCCGCGATACGCGCCGTCTCGAAGAGGAGTTGTCCGACCTGCTCGCGTCGACGGTGAAGATCAAGCTCGGCCGCCGCGGGCGCGGGCAGGTGACGATCGACTTCGGCAACCTCGATGCGCTCGAGGGCATTCTCGCGCGGCTGCGCGGCAACGTCGCAACCGAAGAGTAAGGACAGCCAATGGAGAAGACGGGCGCACCGGCGCCGCGCCGGTGGCTCGGATGGCTTGCGCAGGAACCGGTACTGTCGGTGCTTGCACTCGGCCTGATCGTGCTGCAATGGGTGCGTCCGCAACCATTTTCGGTGCTTGCAGGTCGCGTCGACTGGCAGACGGTCGCGACGCTCGCGGGCCTGCTGATGCTGACCAAGGCACTCGAGCTGTCCGGTTGCCTGATGTGGCTCGCGCACCGCATCGTGCATCACGTGCATTCCGAACGCGGGCTCGCGATGCTGCTGGTCGGATTCGCCGCGGTACTGTCGATGTGGCTCACCAACGACGTCGCGCTGTTCGTCGTCGTGCCGTTGATGGTGTCGCTGCGTGCACTGACGCCGCTACCGTTCCGGCGGCTCGTGATCGTCGTCGCGCTGGCCGTCAACGCGGGGTCCGTCGCGACACCGCTCGGCAATCCCCAGAATCTTTTCCTGTGGCAATTGAGCGGCGTGTCGTTCGGCCGCTTCGTGGTTACGCTCGGGCCGCTGGCGCTTGCGTTGATGGCGTTGCTGCTCGTGCTGACCGCGTTCATGTTTCGCGCGAAGCCGCTCGATCTGTCCGGCGACGCCATCGCGTTACCGGTACAGCGCATGCACGCGCTGATCGCGGCAGTGCTGTTCGCTGCATTCGTACTGCTCGCCGATGCCCACCATCCGCTGCCGGGCCTCGTCGGCGTCGCCATCGTCCTGCTCGCCGTCAAACGCAACGCAGTCCTGAAGATCGACTGGCTGCTGCTGCTGATCTTCGTGCTGATGTTCGTCGTGCTGCGCAGCGCGGCCGCGCTGCCCGTCGTGCACGACACGATCGCGAATGCGCGGCTCGATTCGCCGCTGCGCGTCTATGCCGCGGGCGCCGTGCTGTCACAGGTGATCAGCAATGTGCCGGCGGCGATCCTGCTGTCGGAATTCACGCACGACTGGCGTGCGCTGGCGTTCGGCGTATCGGTCGGCGGTTTCGGTTTTGCCATCGGTTCGCTCGCGAACCTGATCGCGGTGCGTCTCGCGAAGGAGCCGCGCATGTGGCTGCCGTTTCATCTGGTGTCGATTCCGTTCGCGCTCGTGAGCGCGGCACTTGGCGCGTGGTTGCTCGTTCACGGTTGAGCAAGGCGGGTGCGCGGCACAGGTGTGCGATTCGAGGGGCGGGGAAGGGTGCAGTGTTCGCGGTGGTTATAGGCTGTTGATAAGTGCCGCAACCCACAGTCGAACACCTGTGGTGGCGCGACAACTGATTGGACGTATCGATGCGCGAGCGTCCGGTCGAATTTCACCCGTCGCGCACGACCGATCGGCCAGGGCGCTTCGCGTGTTCCGGGCCGTCGTGCCAAGTCATTCCGGGCGAGTGTTTCACCGCGCATTTCCCGCGGCGATCGTGCCGCTCCGCCCGGACCCGTACCGGGCATCGTTTCCCCGTCATTCCCCCTGCCGCCGGCGTTTTACGCGCAAGAAATACCGGTGCAAGAAATCGACCTTACAACTGTCATCGTACGTCGTCGAATCGGGTGTTTTTTCACATGATGAGGCGTCGTTTTATGCAGGTTTTTGTCGCGTCTAAAGCCTTGAATCACTTGCAACTATCGCTTACAATCGCCCGGATTTGTTAGCTAGGCACCCCTGAAAGCTTTCAGAAAGCTTGGGGTCGGGTTCAAGGACTTTGCGGAAGATTGCGATGGCGGGTCAGGCGCCGGACGACAGGCACGATGATCAGCGCACGCAACGCCCCGCTTCGGCGGCCGGTGAGTGGCGCGAATCCGACGACTGGGATGTCGAGCAGCAAGATAACAACATCGTTCCGCTTACACGGACGGAAGCCGAGAGGCTGTTCGGTCCGAACGTGAGCAAGCCCTCGCGCGTGACCCCCTACAAGGTGGTGTTCGCGCAAGTGGTCCTGTCCCTGGTTGCAACGCTGGCGTGGTGGCTGTTTTCGAAGTCGCCGGGCGCCGCTGCGCAATCCGCGTTTCTGGGCGGAGCGATTGGCTGGGTGCCAAGTGCGGTATTCGTGGCACGACTGAAGGCAGGTGGCTCGGCCACCGTGATGAGCTGGGTGATGGGCGAAGCCCTGAAGCTCGCTCTGACGATCGGGATGTTCACCGCAGTGGCGTTCGGCTGGGCCGGCGTGCACTGGGTGCCGTTCCTCGTCACGTACCTCGTCGTGCTGAAGACCTACTGGATCGCGCTGGCCTGGCGGTAAGGAACAAGCAGCGTGCGGTTTCGACAGCGAACCGCACCGGCCCGTTCCCGCAATAGCGTGTTGCGGAACAGGCAAAACGATTTTCGACAATTTGGGTGGCATTAACGATATGGCAGCTAGCGAAGGCACGCGCGGTCCGGATCCGTCCGAGTACATTGCGCACCACTTGCAGAATTTCTCCACCTCGCATCAGACGTCGATTTTCGACATCCACGTCTGGAATCTCGACACGCTGTTCTGGTCGATCGTGTGCGGCATCGTGACGATCGTCCTGCTGCGTCTGGCCGCCCGCAAGGCGACGTCGGGCGTGCCGGGCCGCTTCCAGTGCGCGATCGAGATGCTCGTCGAAATGGTCGAAGACCAGTCGAAGGCCATCGTCCATGGCAATCGTACCTTCATCGCTCCGCTCGCCCTCACGGTGTTCGTGTGGGTCGCGCTGATGAACTCCCTCGACTTCCTCCCGGTCGACCTGCCGGGCCGCGTGATCGGCCTGCTCGGTCTGTCGGACGTGATTTCCCACCATCGCATCGTCCCGACGGCCGACCTGAACGGCACGCTCGGCATCGCGCTCGGCGTGTTCGTCCTGATGATCTACTACAGCATCAAGATCAAGGGCGCGGGCGGCTTCGTGCACGAGCTGCTGTCGGCACCGTTCGGCGCACACCCGCTGCTGTGGATCCCGAACCTCGCGCTCAACATTGTCGAATATCTCGCGAAGACCGTTTCTCTCGGTATGCGGCTGTTCGGCAACATGTACGCGGGTGAGCTGTTGTTCCTGTTGATCGCCCTGCTCGGCAGCATGTGGAGCTTCGGTGGCGACGCAACGTTCCTCGGCTTCGTTGGTCATGTGATCGCGGGTAGCGTCTGGGCAATCTTCCACATCCTGATTGTTCTGTTGCAGGCATTCATTTTCATGATGCTGACGCTGGTGTATCTCGGCCAGGCGCACGACAAGCACTAAGCGCGGCGTGCAAGAAAGAGTCTTCGTTTTAGTTTTTTAAATCTCAGTTCCAAGTCTTTTCACAAAGGAGTGATCATGCAAGCTTACATCGCCAACATCCAGGGTCTGACCGCCATCGGTATCGGCATCATCATCGGCCTGGGTGCAATCGGCGCCTGTATCGGTATCGCGCTGATGGGTGGCAAGTACATCGAAGCCTGCGCGCGTCAGCCGGAACTCATCAACCCGCTGCAAACGAAGATGTTCCTGCTGGCTGGCCTGATCGACGCTGCATTCCTGATCGGCGTTGGTGTCGCAATGCTGTTCGCGTTCGCGAACCCGCTCCTGTCGAAGCTCGCAGGCTAAGGTTCCTCGGAAATATGCGTCCGGCGTGAGCCGGCGCAGGGCGGAACGGAGACTTGGGGCGCTGATCGAATGCAACTCGATGAGCGCCTTACCGTTTCATTTTTCCGGAATAGCAGATAAGGAAACACCGTGAATCTCAACGCAACTCTGTTTGCGCAAATGGTCGTGTTCCTGGTCCTCGCGTGGTTCACGATGAAATTCGTGTGGCCGCCGTTGATCAACGCCCTCGACGAACGTTCGAAGAAGATCGCCGACGGCCTCGCCGCCGCGGAGAAGGGCAAGGCGGAACTCGACGCAGCGCACAAGCGCGTGGACCAGGAACTCGCGCAGGCCCGCAACGACGGCCAGCAGCGCATCGCCGACGCCGAAAAGCGTGCCCAGGCGGTCGCCGAGGAAATCAAGGCCAACGCCCAGGCTGAAGCCGCCCGCATCGTCGCTCAGGCGAAGGCGGAAGCAGAACAGCAAATCGTGAAGGCGCGCGAAGCGCTGCGTGGCGAAGTCGCCGCGCTGGCCGTGAAGGGCGCCGAGCAGATCCTGAAGCGCGAAGTCGATCAAACGGCCCACGCCCAACTGCTGAATCAACTGAAAGCCGAGCTCTGATCATGGCCGAACTTGCAACCATCGCCCGCCCTTACGCAGAAGCGCTGTTCCGCGTGGCCGAGGGCGGTGACATCGCCGCCTGGTCCACGCTCGTGCAAGAGCTGGCCCAGGTTGCGCGTCTGCCGGAAGTGCTGTCGGTCGCGTCGAGCCCGAAGGTGACGCGCACGCAAGTAGCCGAGTTGCTGCTTGCTGCGGTGAAGTCGCCGCTCGCGGCCGGCGCCGAAGCGAAGAACTTCGTGCAGATGCTGGTCGACAATCATCGCATCGCGCTGCTGCCGGAAATTGCCGAGCAGTTCGAGGCGCTCAAGAACGAACGTGAAGGCGCAGCCGACGCCGAGATCGTGAGCGCGTTCCCGCTGAACGGCGCGGATCTCGACAGTCTCGTCTCGGGCCTCGAACGCAAGTTCAAGCGCAAGCTGAAACCGACGGTCGAAGTCGATTCGTCGCTGATCGGCGGCGTGCGCGTGACGGTCGGCGACGAAGTGCTCGACACCTCGGTTCGCGCGCGCCTCGCATCGATGCAGGCTGCCTTGACCGCCTGAGCGCCACGCCGGCACGCAACAGAATTGACTATCAGGAGCGAATAATGCAACTCAATCCCTCTGAGATCAGCGAGCTGATCAAGAGCCGGATCCAGGGCCTTGAAGCGAGCGCAGACGTTCGCAACCAGGGCACCGTGATCTCCGTGACCGACGGTATCGTGCGTATCCACGGCCTGTCGGACGTGATGCAGGGCGAAATGCTCGAGTTTCCGGGCAACACGTTCGGTCTCGCGCTGAACCTCGAGCGCGACTCGGTCGGCGCGGTGATTCTCGGCGAATACGAACACATCTCGGAAGGCGACGTCGTCAAGACGACGGGCCGCATTCTCGAAGTGCCGGTGGGTCCGGAACTCGTCGGCCGCGTGGTCGATGCGCTCGGCAACCCGATCGACGGCAAGGGCCCGGTCAACGCGAAGCTGACCGACGCGATCGAAAAGATCGCCCCGGGCGTGATCTGGCGCAAGTCGGTGTCGCAGCCGGTGCAGACGGGCATCAAGTCGATCGACGCGATGGTGCCGATCGGCCGTGGCCAGCGTGAGCTGATCATCGGCGACCGTCAGTGCGGCAAGACCGCGGTGGCGCTCGACGCGATCATCAACCAGAAGGGCAAGGACCTGATCTGTATCTACGTCGCGATCGGCCAGAAGGCTTCGTCGATCATGAACGTGGTTCGCAAGCTCGAAGAAACGGGCGCGATGGAATACACGATCGTCGTCGCCGCTTCGGCGTCGGATTCGGCCGCGATGCAGTACCTCGCACCGTACGCCGGCTGCACGATGGGCGAATACTTCCGCGACCGCGGCCAGGACGCGCTGATCATCTATGACGACTTGACCAAGCAAGCCTGGGCATACCGTCAGATCTCGCTGCTGCTGCGCCGCCCGCCGGGCCGTGAAGCGTACCCGGGCGACGTGTTTTATCTGCACTCGCGCCTGCTGGAGCGTGCCGCTCGCGTGTCGGAAGAGTACGTCGAGAAGTTCACGAACGGCGAAGTGAAGGGCAAGAGCGGTTCGCTGACGGCACTGCCGGTCATCGAAACGCAGGCGGGCGACGTGACCGCGTTCGTTCCGACGAACGTGATCTCGATCACCGACGGCCAGATCTTCCTGGAAACCGACCTGTTCAACGCAGGCATCCGCCCGGCAATCAACGCCGGCGTGTCGGTGTCGCGAGTCGGTGGCGCCGCTCAGACGAAGGTCGTGAAGAAGCTGTCGGGCGGTATCCGTACCGACCTCGCGCAGTACCGTGAACTGGCTGCATTCGCGCAGTTCGCATCGGACCTCGACGAAGCGACCCGCAAGCAGCTCGAGCGCGGCCGCCGCGTGACGGAACTGCTGAAGCAGCCGCAGTACCAGCCGCTGCAGGTCTGGGAACTGGCCGTGTCGCTGTACGCCGCGAACAACGGCTACCTCGACGATCTCGACGTCAAGCAAGTGCTGTCGTTCGAGAAGGGCCTGCGCGAAAACCTGAAGACCAGCCACGCTGACCTCATCAAGCGCATCGAAGACACCAAGGATCTCTCGAAGGACGACGAAGGCGCGCTGCGCTCGGCGATCGAATCCTTCAAGAAGTCCGGTGCCTATTGATCCGCGAGTGACACATTGAGGCCGCGCGGGTGCTGATGCGCCCGCGCCGCTTCGGTGAGCGATGCATGAGCCCCGAGTAAAGCGCTAAAGCGCTAACCCGGGGCGCAAAGGAGCAAGCTATGGCTGGAATGAAGGAAATTCGCGGCAAGATCAAGAGCGTGCAGAACACGCGCAAGATCACGAAGGCGATGGAGATGGTGGCCGCATCGAAGATGCGCCGCGCGCAGGAACGCATGCGCGCCGCTCGTCCGTATGCGGACAAGGTCCGTGCCATCGCCGCGCACATGAGCCGTGCGAACCCGGAGTACCGCCACCCGTTCATGGTGGCAAACGACGGCGCGAAGACGGCCGGCATCATCCTCGTCACGACGGACAAGGGGTTGTGCGGCGGTTTGAACACCAACGTGCTGCGTGCGACGGTGCAGAAGTTCAAGGAGCTGGAAGAGAAGGGCCAGAAGGTCGAAGCCACCGCGATCGGCGGCAAGGGCCTCGGGTTCCTGAACCGCTTCGGCGCGAAGGTGATGTCGCAGGTCGTGCACCTCGGCGACACCCCGCATCTGGACAAGCTGATCGGCGCCGTGAAGACGCAGCTCGATCTGTATTCGGAAGGCAAGCTGTCGGCGGTTTATATCGCTTACACGCGCTTCGTCAACACGATGAAGCAGGAAGCCGTGATCGAGCAGCTGCTGCCGCTGTCGTCGGAACACTTCGAAGCCGATGACGGTACGCCGGCCACGTCGTGGGACTACATCTACGAGCCGGACGCGCAGGCAGTCGTCGACGAACTGCTCGTGCGTTACGTCGAGGCGCTGGTGTACCAGGCCGTCGCGGAAAACATGGCGTCCGAGCAATCGGCGCGCATGGTCGCGATGAAGGCCGCGTCCGACAACGCGAAGACGGTGATCAGCGAACTGCAGCTCGTATACAACAAGAGCCGTCAGGCCGCGATCACGAAAGAACTGTCGGAGATCGTCGGCGGCGCAGCCGCTGTTTAAGCGCGCGCCCGGGACGACAACTGCGCCTTTGCGCGAGTAAAGAATCAGGTATTTAAAGGAAAAGCGATGAGTACTGCTGCTTTGGTAGAAGGCAAGATCGTACAGTGCATCGGCGCCGTTATCGACGTGGAATTCCCGCGCGACAGCATGCCGAAGATCTACGACGCGCTTATTCTCGATGGCTCGGAACTGACGCTCGAAGTCCAGCAGCAGCTGGGCGACGGCGTGGTCCGTACCATCTGTCTGGGTGCTTCCGACGGCCTGCGCCGCGGCCTGACCGTGAAGAACACGGCAAAGCCGATCTCGGTGCCGGTCGGCAAGCCGACCCTCGGCCGGATCATGGACGTCCTCGGCCGTCCGATCGACGAAGCCGGCCCGATCGAAAGCGAACATACGCGTTCGATCCACCAGAAGGCTCCGGCGTTCGACGAACTGTCGCCGTCGACCGAACTGCTCGAAACGGGTATCAAGGTCATCGACCTGATCTGCCCGTTCGCCAAGGGCGGCAAGGTTGGCCTGTTCGGCGGTGCTGGCGTGGGCAAGACCGTCAACATGATGGAGCTCATCAACAACATCGCGAAGGAACACGGCGGTTACTCCGTGTTCGCGGGCGTGGGCGAGCGTACCCGTGAAGGGAACGACTTCTACCACGAAATGAAGGACTCGAACGTTCTCGACAAGGTCGCGCTGGTGTACGGCCAGATGAACGAGCCGCCGGGCAACCGTCTGCGCGTCGCGCTGACCGGCCTGACGATGGCCGAGCACTTCCGTGACGAAGGCCTCGACGTGCTGTTCTTCGTCGACAACATCTACCGTTTCACGCTGGCCGGTACCGAAGTGTCGGCACTGCTCGGCCGTATGCCGTCGGCAGTGGGCTATCAGCCGACGCTGGCTGAAGAAATGGGCAAGCTGCAAGAGCGCATCACGTCGACCAAGAAGGGCTCGATTACGTCGGTCCAGGCCGTGTACGTCCCTGCGGACGACTTGACCGACCCGTCGCCGGCGACGACCTTCGGCCACCTGGACGCAACCGTCGTTCTGTCGCGTGACATCGCTTCGCTGGGTATCTACCCGGCGGTCGACCCGCTCGACTCGACGTCGCGCCAGATCGACCCGAACGTGATCGGTGAAGAGCACTACTCGATCACCCGTCGCGTTCAGCAGACGCTGCAGCGCTACAAGGAACTGCGCGACATCATCGCGATTCTGGGCATGGACGAACTGTCGCCGGAAGACAAGCTGTCGGTCGCACGTGCACGTAAGATCCAGCGTTTCCTGTCGCAGCCGTTCCACGTTGCTGAAGTGTTCACGGGCTCGCCGGGCAAGTACGTGCCGCTGAAGGAAACGATCCGCGGCTTCAAGATGATCGTCGACGGCGAGTGCGACCACCTGCCGGAACAGGCGTTCTACATGGTCGGCACGATCGACGAAGCCTTCGAAAAGGCCAAGAAGATCCAGTAAGGGTCGGGTGTAACGCAGCGGGCGCCGTTGAGGTCGTTGATTCTCCTATACCCCCGGGGATAGGAGACACGGCGCCCACGTAATACGCTCAACCAGGAGTCGATATGGCAACCATCAAAGTAGACGTCGTCAGCGCGGAAGAGCAGATCTTCTCGGGCGAGGCGAAATTCGTCGCGCTGCCGGGCGAAACGGGTGAGCTGGGCATTCTGCCGGGTCACACGCCGCTGATCACGCGGATTCGTCCGGGTGCGGTGCGCATCGAAGTCGAGGGCGGCAACGACGAATTCGTGTTCGTCGCGGGCGGCATTCTCGAAGTGCAGCCGGGCGCCGTGACGGTGCTCGCCGATACCGCGATCCGCGGCAAGGACCTCGACGCGGCGAAAGCCGAGGAAGCGCGCAAGCGTGCCGAGGAAACGCTGCAGAACGCGAAGTCGGATCTCGACCTCGCGAAGGCGCAATCCGAGCTCGCGACCGCGATGGCGCAGCTCGAAGCGATCCAGCGTCTGGCGAAGATCCGCAGCCGGCACTAAGCCGCGCCGCGTATCCCGCGAAAGAAAGCAGCCTTCGGGCTGCTTTTTTTTCGTCTGCGGATTGCGGGCCAGATCATTCCGTCCGGTCGTGCTATTTCATCCGTCCGCCGCGAATTGATGTCAGAGTGTCGTCAGCGGAGCGCGGCATCATCCGCAGTGAGGCTGTCCGTCGCGATCGAGGCGATGGAGGCGGGCGCGGCAGGCGCGCGCGGGCCGATCAGACCAAAAAGACGGAGACATTCATGGCAGCAGACCTTGGCGTGGGCGCGCTGATCGCGCCCGAGAACGGCTTGTCGTACGTGCGTGGCGCGACCGACGTGCCGCTGTCCGAAGCGACGATCGGCCGGTTCCTGCGCGACACCGCCGGCCGCTTTCCCGACCGTCCGGCCGTCGTGTTCCGCGAGCAGCAGGTGCGCTGGACCTGGCGCGAGTTCGCGAACGAGGTCGACGTGCTCGCGGCGGGGCTGGCCGCGCTCGGTATCGTGAAGGGCGACCGCGTCGGCATCTGGTCGCCGAACCGCAGCGAATGGCTGCTCACGCAGTTCGCGACCGCGCGCATCGGTGCGGTGCTCGTCAACCTGAATCCGGCCTACCGGCTCGCCGAGCTCGAATACGCGCTGAACAAGGTCGGCTGCAAGGCCGTGATCACGGCCGAGCGCTTCAAGTCGTCGGCCTACGTCGAGATGCTGCAGGCCATCGCGCCGGAGCTCGCGACCACGACGCCGGGCGACCTGCACGCGGCACGCGTGCCGAGCCTGCGCACGGTCGTGTCGATGGGCGACGTCGCGCCGGCCGGCATGTTCCGCTTCGCGGACGTGATGACACGCGGCCGCCAGGCCGTCGATCCGGGATTGCTCGATGCAATCGGCACGACGCTCACGGCCAACGAACCGATCAACATCCAGTTCACGAGCGGCACGACCGGCAGCCCGAAGGGCGCGACGCTCACGCACCGCAACGTCGTCAACAACGGGCGCTCGATCGCGACCGCGATGCGCTTCACCGAGCACGACACGCTGTGCATCCCGGTGCCGCTCTATCACTGCTTCGGGATGGTGCTGGCCGTGCTCGCGTGCGTGTCGAAGGGCGCGGCGATGGTGTTCCCCGGCGAGGCGTTCGATCCGGTTGCGACGCTCGCGGCCGTGGCCGGCGAGCGCTGCACCGCGCTGCACGGCGTGCCGACGATGTTCATCGCCGAGCTCGATCATCCGGCGTTCTCGACCTTCGATCTTTCGACGCTGCGCACCGGGATCATGGCCGGCTCGCCGTGCCCGATCGAGACGATGAAGCGCGTCGTGTCGCAGATGCACCTGTCGGAGATCACGATCGCGTACGGGATGACGGAGACGAGCCCCGTATCGTTCCAGAGTTCGACCGACGATCCGCTCGAGAAGCGCACGACGACGGTCGGCCGCATCCAGCCGCACCTGGAAGTGAAGATCGTCGATGCGAGCGGCGACATCGTGCCGGTCGGCGCGACGGGCGAGCTCTGCACGAAGGGCTATTCGGTGATGCTCGGCTACTGGGACGACGACGCGAAGACGCGCGAGGTGCTGGTCGACGGCTGGATGCACACGGGCGACCTCGCGACGCTCGATGCGGACGGCTACTGCAATATCGTCGGCCGCCTGAAGGACATGGTGATTCGCGGCGGCGAGAACGTCTATCCGCGCGAGATCGAGGAGTTCCTGTTTCGGCATCCGAAGATCCAGAGCGCGCAGGTGTTCGGCGTGCCGGATGCGAAGTACGGCGAGGAGCTGTGCGCGTGGATCGTGCTGCGCGCGGACGAGCAGATGACGGAGGACGACGTGCGTGCGTTCTGCAGCGGGCAGATCGCGCACTACAAGATTCCGCGCTACATCCGCTTCGTCGACGAGCTGCCGATGACGGTGACGGGCAAGGTGCAGAAGTTCGTGATGCGCGACCGGATGATCGAGGAGCTGAAGCTCGACGTGCAGAAGACCGCTTGATGCGGGACGGCGCGGGAAAAATGCGGGAAAAAACGTGGCGGCCTGCGGGCCGTTACGTTTTCGATGGACGAAAAAAAGCGGGCTTATTAGCCCGCTAAAAACCACACGCTACGGGGTTAGCGCGAGGAGACCAAAGATGAAACCGAATCCGGCGGGGGGCCGGAAACGACTCCAACAGGGATGCCCCTCGGAAGGGCTTCGGTACGTGACCGACTGGCTCGCAGCGCTTCGCGTCCGCTCACACTTGGCACACGAGACCGCATCCGTGTTGAAACCGTTGAGGCCATTGTGGGCGAATTAATGACCCGTCGCGGTAACAAAGTGTTTCAGGTTGTAACGCCCGCCAGATAAGGCTTCCCGGGATTTTTTGCTGTTTTCGGGGTCCTGAAAAAGGTCATTTTTACCCATATTTTCCGCTGCGTTTTCAGCCGATGCGCACGATGCGTTTTTCATGCGTATCGGGCGCGATGAATGGCCGATTTTCACGTCAGAAAGTGCGCGGCATGATCGATACCGCGGATGACGATTCATTCGTCAGAAAGATTTTGAAACGTGATCGGAATGCGCGGAAGTCGGCCGATCGGCCGATTCGGGTGGTTTCGCGCCGATTGTCGGGTCGGGCGACGCGAGGGCAATGTGTAACGGCGGCAGGTTCGCCGCCGCCATGCCGCGCATTCGGCAGGCGGCGGCCACGGGGTCGATGCCCGTTATCGGCCGCCGCGGGACGGGCTTCTTACTTCAGCCACTTGTCCGAAATCGCCTGGTATTCGCCGGTCGACAGCGCGAGATGCAGCCACTGGTCGACGTATTGCTGGAACACGACGTCGCCGCGCGGCACCATGTACGCCTTCTCGCCGAACTGGAACGGCTTGTCCGGATGCACCGAGCACAGCCCCGGATTCAGCTTTTGCTGCAACTGCGTCTCGGACGCATCCGTCACCATCACGTCGGCCTTGCCCGCGAGGATCTGCTTGAAGATCGTCACGTTGTCCGGATAGACGGTCAGGTTCGCATGTGTGAAGAACTGTTTCGCGAACCGCTCGTTGGTACCGCCCGGATTCACGATCACACGCGTCTCGGGCCGGTCGATCTGCGCGACGGTCTGGTACTTGTCGGCGTCCGCGCAGCGCACGATCGGCGTCTTGCCGTCGACGACGTACGGCTGCGTGAAGAACACGCGCTTCTGGCGCTCGAGCGTCGTCGACACACCGCCCACCGCGATGTCGCATTTCGCGACGAAATCGGCGGTCAGGTTCGGCCAGCTCGTCTTCACGAAGTCGGTCTTCACGCCGAGCGATTTCGCGAGCGATTCGGCCATGTCGATGTCGATGCCCTCGAAACGGCCGTCCGTGCGGTAGTACGAATACGGCTTGTAGTCGCCCGTCGTGCACACGCGCAGCGTGCCGCGCGCGAGCACGTCGTCGAGCCGCGAACCGGCCCCCGGCGCGGCGGTGGTGCCGGTGGTGGTCTGCGCGTGCGCGGCGGCGCAGCAGAGCAGCGCGGCAGCGGCGAGCGTGGCGAATGTCTTCATCGGTCTCCTCCTTCATTCGATATGAGCGTCCGATCATAACGGAGCCATCGCGCGCGTCATATGGCCGCCATCGCGTCGGCATGCGCAGCCTGAGGGCGGCTGTCCGGTAAAATGCCGCTTTGCCTTCGCATCGTCGCTCCTACCGTGGCCCATAACCTGCTCAACGACACCTTCCTGCGTGCGCTTCTGCGCGAGCCGACCGACTACACGCCGATCTGGCTGATGCGCCAGGCCGGCCGCTACCTGCCCGAATACAACGCGACGCGTGCGCGCGCCGGCAGCTTCCTCGGCCTCGCGAAGAATCCCGACTACGCGACCGAGGTGACGCTGCAGCCGCTCGAGCGTTTCCCGCTCGACGCCGCGATCCTGTTCTCGGACATCCTGACGATTCCCGACGCGATGGGGCTAGGTCTCGACTTCCAGGTCGGCGAAGGGCCGAAGTTCGCGCATCCGGTGCGCACCGAGGCCGACGTCGCGAAGCTCGCGGTGCCGGACATCGAGGAGACGCTCGGTTATGTGACGGGCGCCGTGCGCGAGATCCGCCGCGCGCTCACCGACGGCCAGGGCCGCCAGCGCGTGCCGCTGATCGGCTTCTCGGGCAGCCCGTGGACACTCGCGTGCTACATGGTCGAAGGCGGCGGGTCGGACGATTTCCGCACGGTGAAGTCGATGGCGTATTCGCGCCCCGACCTGATGCACCGGATCCTCGACGTGAATGCGCAGGCGGTGGCCGCGTACCTGAACGCGCAGATCGAAGCGGGCGCGCAGGCCGTGATGATCTTCGATACGTGGGGCGGCGCGCTGGCCGACGGCGCATACCAGCGCTTCTCGCTCGACTACATCCGCCGCGTGGTGAGCCAGCTCAAGCGCGAGCACGACGGCGAACGCGTGCCGGTGATCACGTTCACGAAGGGCGGCGGGCTGTGGCTCGAGGAGATCGCGGCGACCGGCGTCGATGCGGTCGGGCTCGACTGGACGGTCAACCTCGGCGCCGCGCGCGAGCGCGTCGCGGGGCGTGTCGCGCTGCAGGGCAACCTCGATCCGACGATCCTGTTTGCGCCGCCGGCCGCGGTGCGCGAACAGGCGCGCGCGGTGCTCGACAGCTACGGCAACCATCCGGGCCATGTGTTCAACCTCGGCCACGGCATCTCGCAATTCACGTCGCCCGATCACGTCGCCGAACTCGTCGACGAAGTACACAACCACAGCCGCGCGATCCGTAGCCGACCCGCTGGCTGAACGCAAGCGTTGTCATGCTGCACTGCGGGATGACAGCGTTTCGCTGTCGGGACTAAACAGGGCGCAACCCCGCTCCCGCTGCCGATCCGGTGCTTGTCAAGACTTGACTTATACACATTTTCCACGTTGCAGCGCGGTAGAGCCCTGTATCGGTCAATTTGTCTCGCTATTGTTCGGTAATTTGAATAGCAGCCTTATGGAATAAGGCTCCGCGGGGCGGCGCCCCGCGCGGCGAAAAACAGCGGAAAGCACGGCCCCGCGCGCGTTGCGGCCATTCGGGGGCGAGTTCTCAACAAAGTTATCCACAGGACTGGGCAGGGTATACGGCGATTCCTAATGCGAATCCAAAACTTAGCGCGGAATCTGAAGTTTTACTTTAAGTTCGCTGCCGCGATGCGGACGCGGATGCAAGCCGCCTGTCCTTCGCGTACCGCTGCCGGTGGGGCGCCGCAATGAGCGGCACCTACCTGCGCGTCGCGCTCGACCATCCGCTCGCGACCCTGTTCGACTACCGCTGCGACGCGCAGCCGGCACCCGTGCCCGGCACGCTCGTGCAGGTGCCGTTCGGCAAGCGGCAGGCCGTCGGGCTCGTTTGCGAAGTGACGACTCACACCGATGTGCCGCCGTCACGGCTGCGCGCGGTCGACGCGATCTGCGCCGACCTGCCCCCGCTGTCGGCGGACTGGCTCGCCCTGGTGTCGTTCGCCGCCGACTACTATCAGCGCGGGCGCGGCGAGGTTGCGCTGCCGGCGCTGCCGCAGGCGCTGCGTGACGCCGGGCGCTGGGGGCGGCTGCTCGCGCCCGAAGTGCGCTACCAGCCGACCGAAGCCGGCCGCGCGGCGTTGCCCGATGCATTGCCCGCGCGCGGCGCCGCGCTGCGGCGGCTTGCACAGGCGCTCGTCAATACCGGTTCGTTGACGCTGCCCGACGCGCGGGTGCTGCATCCGAAGGCGGCCGCGACGCTCGATGACTGGGCCGCGCGCGGCTGGGTCGACGTCGAGGAGATCGGCTGGGCCGATGCGCCTGTGCCCAAAGCTGTGGATAACCTGTCGACAACCGGTGGACGAACCGTGCCGCCGGCACTGACCGACCAGCAGGCCGAGGCGCTCGACGCGATCCGCGCGGCAGCGGGCTTCGCGCCGTTCCTGCTGCACGGCGTGACGGGCAGCGGCAAGACCGAGGTCTATCTGCATGCGCTCGCGTCGCTGCTCGATGCACGGCCGGACGCGCAGGCGCTCGTGCTCGTGCCCGAAATCAACCTGACGCCGCAGTTCGAGGCCGCGTTTCGCGCGCGCTTCGCGGGGGCGCTCGCCGACGACGCGATCGTCACGCTGCACAGCGGGCTCGCCGAGGGCGAGCGGGCGCGCAACTGGCTGGCCGCCCACACGGGCCGCGCGCGGATCGTGCTCGGCACGCGCCTGGCGGTGCTGGCGTCGATGCCGACGCTCGCGCTGATCGTCGTCGACGAGGAGCACGAGCCGGCGTACAAGCAGCAGGAAGGGCTGCGCTATTCGGCGCGCGATCTCGCCGTGTGGCGCGCCAAGCAGCTCGGCATCACGGTCGTGCTCGGCTCGGCCACGCCGTCGCTCGAAAGCTGGTGGCAGGCCGAGCAGGGGCGCTATACGAAGCTCACGCTATCGCGCCGCGCGGTGGCCGACGCGACGCTGCCGACCGTGCGGCTGATCGATCTCGAAGAGGAGCGACGGCGCGGCCGCGCGTCGATGGGCGGGCTGTCGGGGCCGCTCGTCGCGGCGCTGAAGGCGCGGCTCGAACGCGGCGAGCAGAGCCTCGTGTTCCTGAACCGGCGCGGTTACGCGCCGCAGCTCGCGTGCGACGCATGCGGCTGGGTCGCCGGTTGTCCGCGCTGCAGCGCGTACGTCGTCCTGCACAAGCCCGAGCATGCGCTGCGCTGCCATCACTGCGGCTGGGAGGCGCGCATTCCTCGGTCGTGTCCGGAGTGCGGGAACGTCGACATCGCGCCGCTCGGGCGCGGCACGCAGCGTATCGAGGAGGCGCTCGCCGAGGCCGTGCCGGGCGCGCGGGTGCTGCGGATCGACGCGGACAGCACGCGCCGCAAGGGCAGCGCGCAGGCGCTGTTCTCCGACGTGCATGCGGGCGAGGTCGACATCCTGGTCGGCACGCAGATGATCGCGAAGGGGCACGACTTTCAGCGCGTGTCGCTCGTCGGCGTGCTCAATGCCGACACCGCGCTGTTTTCGCACGATTTCCGGGCGAGCGAACGGCTGTTCGCGCAGTTGATGCAGGTGAGCGGCCGCGCGGGGCGGGCCGGGCTGCCGGGCGAGGTGATGGTGCAGACGCGTTACCCGCGTCATGCGCTGTATCACGCGCTCGGGCGGCAGGATTACGTCGGCTTCGCGAATTCGACGCTCGGCGAGCGCCGCGACGCGCACCTGCCGCCGTTCGTCTACCAGGCGCTGCTGCGCGCCGAAGGGCGCACGCTCGACGCGGCGCTCGCGTTCCTGCTTCAGGCCGCGGCCGCATTGCCGGGGCTGCCGGGCGCCGATCGCGTGACCGTGTACGACGCGGTGCCGATGACGATCGTCAAGGTCGCGAACGTCCATCGCGCGCAGTTGCTGCTCGAAAGCGCATCGCGGGCGGCGCTGCAGCATGCGCTGCGTGCATGGCAGCCGGCACTGCGGGCGCTGAAGGGCGTGCTGCGGTGGAGCGTCGAAGTCGACCCGCTGGATATCTGAGCGGCGCGCTGCCGTATGAAGAAGCCCGGCCCGCCGGGCGTCATCCGCCTGCCTCTCGTCGCGCGTCCGAACCGGGCGTCGCATCGTTTCTCCCACCCAGTGCAACCCGTTTTCGGCCGCTTCCACGCGCGTCGACGGTTGCACACGCGCGTCCAGCCGGCCCGATCAGGGAAAACACCGATCCGCCGACCACGGGCAACCCCTAGGTTGCAACCACATAAGTGGCTGATTATATTGACTAACTTGTGGGTGCAACCTGTTCGGTAATTTGGTTGCACCTTTTTATTGCGTGCCGTAGGATTTCGCGCATCCTCTTACACCACATCGCCGGGCTCGCACCGGCGCACGAACCCACCATGGCAAGCACGACTCTCGGCGTCAAAGTCGACGACCTTCTCCGCTCGCGCCTCAAGGACGCCGCCGCGCGCCTCGAGCGCACTCCCCACTGGCTGATCAAGCAGGCGATCTTCGCGTATCTCGAGCGGATCGAGCACGGCCAGTTGCCGCCCGAACTGTCGGGCCACAGCGGCGTGACGGAGCTCGCCGACGGTCAGGCGGCGGACGGCGACGACGACAACTCGCCGCATCCGTTCCTCGAGTTCGCGCAGAACGTTCAGCCGCAATCGGTGCTGCGCGCGGCGATCACGGCCGCGTACCGCCGCCCGGAGCCGGAATGCGTGCCGTTCCTGCTCGGTCAGGCGCGCCTGCCGGCGAACCTGCAGGCGGACGTGCAGGCGCTCGCGACGAAGCTCGTCGAGGCGCTACGCGAGAAAAGCTCGGGCGGCGGCGTCGAAGGGCTGATCCACGAGTTCTCGCTGTCGAGCCAGGAAGGCGTCGCGCTGATGTGCCTCGCCGAGGCGCTGCTGCGCATTCCCGATCGCGCGACGCGCGATGCGCTGATTCGCGACAAGATCAGCAAGGGCGACTGGCGCTCGCACGTCGGCCACGCGCCGTCGCTGTTCGTGAACGCGGCGACCTGGGGGCTGATGATCACCGGCAAGCTCGTGACGACCAACAGCGAAGCGGGCCTGTCGTCGGCGCTCACGCGCCTGATCGGCCGCGGCGGCGAGCCGCTGATCCGCAAGGGCGTCGACATGGCGATGCGCCTGATGGGCGAACAGTTCGTCACCGGCGAGACGATTTCCGAAGCGCTCGCGAACAGCCGCAAGTACGAAGCGCGCGGCTTCCGCTACTCGTACGACATGCTCGGCGAAGCGGCGACGACCGAAGAGGACGCGCAGCGCTACTACGCGTCGTACGAACAGGCGATCCACGCGATCGGCAAGGCGGCCGGCGGCCGCGGCATCTACGAAGGCCCGGGCATCTCGATCAAGCTGTCGGCGCTGCACGCGCGCTACTCGCGCTCGCAGCAGGACCGCACGATGAGCGAGCTGCTGCCGCGCGTGCGCGCACTCGCGCTGCTGGCGCGCCGCTACGACATCGGCCTGAACATCGACGCTGAAGAGGCCGACCGCCTCGAGCTGTCGCTCGACCTGCTCGAGGCGCTGTGCTTCGATCCGGATCTCGCGGGCTGGAACGGCATCGGCTTCGTGGTGCAGGGCTACCAGAAGCGCTGCCCGTTCGTGATCGACTACCTGATCGATCTCGCGCGCCGCAGCCGTCACCGCCTGATGATCCGCCTCGTGAAGGGCGCGTACTGGGATACCGAGATCAAGCGCGCGCAGGTCGACGGCCTCGAAGGCTATCCGGTCTATACGCGCAAGATCTACACTGACGTGTCGTACCTCGCGTGCGCGAAGAAGCTGCTCGCGGCGCCCGACGCCGTCTACCCGCAGTTCGCGACGCACAACGCGTACACGCTGGCCGCGATCTACCAGCTCGCGGGCCAGAACTACTACCCGGGCCAGTACGAATTCCAGTGCCTGCACGGGATGGGCGAGCCGCTGTACGAGGAGGTCACGGGCCGCGACAAGCTGAACCGTCCGTGCCGCGTGTACGCACCGGTCGGCACGCACGAGACGCTGCTCGCGTACCTCGTGCGCCGCCTGCTCGAGAACGGCGCGAACACGTCGTTCGTGAACCGTATCGCGGACAAGACCGTGTCGGTGAAGGAACTGGTCGCCGATCCGGTCGACGAAGCGTCGAAAGTCGTGCCGCTCGGCGCGCCGCATGCGAAGATCCCGCTGCCGCGCAACCTGTACGGCGACGAGCGTCCCAATTCGATGGGCCTCGATTTGTCGAACGAACACCGGCTCGCCTCGCTGTCGTCCGCGCTGCTCGCGAGCGCGCATCATCCGTGGCGCGCGGCGCCGATGCTCGCCGACGACGCGCTCGCCGACGCACCGGCACGCGACGTGCGCAACCCGGCCGACCAGCGCGACCTGGTCGGCACGGTCAGCGAGGCGACGGCCGAACACGTGAGCGCGGCGCTCGCGCACGCGGTGGCCGCCGCGCCGATCTGGCAGGCGACGCCGGTCGACGCCCGCGCTGACTGCCTGGCGCGCGCAGCCGACCTGCTCGAAGCGCAGATGCACACGCTGATGGGCCTGATCGTGCGCGAAGCCGGCAAGTCGCTGCCGAACGCGATCGCCGAGATTCGCGAAGCGGTCGACTTCCTGCGCTACTACGCGGCGCAGATCCGCGACGAGTTCTCGAACGACACGCATCGCCCGCTCGGCCCCGTGGTCTGCATCAGCCCGTGGAACTTCCCGCTCGCGATCTTCATGGGCCAGGTCGCCGCGGCGCTCGCCGCCGGCAACACGGTGCTCGCGAAGCCGGCCGAACAGACGCCGCTGATCGCCGCGCAGGCCGTGCGCCTGCTGCGCGAGGCCGGCGTGCCGGCCGGCGCGGTACAGCTGCTGCCGGGTACCGGCGAGACCGTCGGCGCGGCGCTGGTCGCCGATCCGCGTACGCGTGCGGTGATGTTCACGGGCTCGACCGAAGTCGCGCGCCTGATCAACAAGACGCTGTCCGCGCGCCTCGACCCGGAGGGCAAGCCGATTCCGCTGATCGCGGAAACGGGCGGCCAGAATGCGATGATCGTCGACTCGTCGGCGCTCGCGGAGCAGGTCGTCGCGGACGTGATGCAGTCGTCGTTCGACTCGGCCGGTCAACGGTGCTCGGCGCTGCGCGTTCTGTGTCTGCAGGACGACGTCGCGGACCGCACGCTGACGATGCTCAAGGGCGCGATGCACGAGCTGGCGCTCGGCAACCCCGACCGGCTGTCGACGGACGTCGGCCCGGTGATCGACGGTGAAGCGAAGCAGACGATCGACGCGCACGTCGCGACGATGAAGGACAAGGGCCATGCGGTCACGCAACTGCCGACGCCCGAGGCCTGCGCGCACGGCACGTTCGTGCCGCCGACGCTGATCGAGATCGGCAGCATCGACGAGCTCAAGCGCGAAGTGTTCGGCCCCGTGCTGCACGTGGTGCGCTACCGCCGCAGCCAGCTCGACAAGCTGCTCGAGCAGATCCGCGCGACCGGTTACGGGCTGACGCTCGGGATCCACACGCGGATCGACGAGACGATCGCGCACGTGATCTCGAATGCGCACGTGGGCAACATCTACGTGAACCGCAACGTGATCGGTGCAGTGGTCGGCGTGCAGCCGTTCGGCGGCGAAGGGCTGTCGGGCACGGGCCCGAAGGCCGGGGGCGCGCTGTACCTGCAGCGCCTGCTCGCGACGCGTCCGTCGGGCCTGCCGCGCTCGCTCGCGCAGACGCTGATCGCGGACGGCGCGGTCGAAGGCGATGCGCGCGGCAATCCGGCGGCGGCGCTCACGACGCTGCGCGACTGGCTGATCGAGCAACGCGAGCCGGCACTGGCCGCGCGTTGCGACGGCTATCTGGCACAGGTGCCGGCCGGCGCGACCGCCGTGCTGACCGGGCCGACGGGCGAGCGAAACACGTATACACTCGGCCCGCGCGGCACGGTGCTGTGTGTCGCGGCCACCCCGAGCGGCGCGCGCGCGCAGTTCGCGGCGGTGCTGGCCACCGGCAACCGCGCATTGTTCGCGGGCGCGGCCGGCGAGGCGCTGGTCGCCGCGCTGCCGGCATCGCTGAAGGCGCATGCGAGCGTGCGCAAGCAGGCCGACGCGCCGTTCGACGCGGTGCTGTTCGAAGGCGACAGCGACGAACTGCAGACGCTCGTGAAGGACGTCGCGCAGCGCCCGGGCCCGATCGTATCGGTGCAGGGCGTGTCGGTGGGCGCGTTCGAGAACGGCGATGCGGAAGACTACGCGCTCGAGCGGCTCCTGACGGAACGCTCGGTGAGCGTGAATACGGCCGCGGCGGGCGGCAATGCGAATTTGATGACGATCGGCTGATCATCCTTGCCGTTCGGATCAAACAAAGAAGCGGCAAGGCGATCCCGAAGCCGCTTCATTTACCCTGGTACCAAGGAGATGCTATGCAACACACGATGAAAAAGGTGGCAGGCGCGACGTTCGTCGCCGTCATGTCGCTGGCGGGGACGGCCCATGCGGATGACGTGAAGATCGGTTACGCAGGGCCGATGACGGGCGCGCAGGCGCACTACGGCAAGGACATGCAGAACGGGATCGTGCTCGCGCTGGAAGACTTCAACGCGACGAACCCGAAGATCGGCGGCAAGCCGGTGAAGTTCGTGCTGAGCACGCAGGACGACCAGGCTGACCCGCGCACGGGCACGACGGTTGCACAGAAGCTCGTCGACGACGGCATCAAGGGCATGCTCGGCCACTTCAACTCGGGCACGACGATTCCCGCCTCGCGCATCTACGCGAACGCGGGCATTCCGGAAATCGCGATGGCGACGGCGCCGGAATACACGCAGCAGGGTTACAAGACGACCTTCCGCATGATGACGTCCGACACGCAGCAGGGCTCGGTGGCCGGCACGTTCGCGGCGAAGGATCTCGGCATGAAGAAGATCGCGATCGTCGACGACCGCACGGCCTACGGCCAGGGTCTCGCCGACCAGTTCGAGAAGGCGGCGAAGGCCGGCGGCGCGACGATCGTCGACCGTGAATTCACGAACGACAAGGCGGTCGACTTCAAGGCGATCCTGACCAAGCTGAAGGCTGCGAAGCCGGACATGGTCTACTACGGCGGCGCGGATTCGCAGGCAGCGCCGATGGTCAAGCAGATGAAGGCGCTGGGCTTCACCGCACCGCTGATGAGCGGCGAAATGGTGAAGACGCCGACGTTCCTGAAGATCGCGGGCAACGCGGCCGACGGCACGATCGCTTCGCTGGCCGGCCTCCCGCTGGAAGAGATGCCGGGCGGCAAGACCTACGCGGACAAGTACAAGAAGCGTTTCGGCGAAGAAGTGCAGACGTACTCGCCGTACGCGTACGACGGCGCGATGGCGATGCTGAACGCGATGAAGAAGGCCGATTCGACCGATCCGGCGAAATACCTGCCGGTGCTCGCGAAGACCGACATGGCCGGCGTGACGTCGACGCACGTCGCGTATGACGCGAAGGGCGACCTGAAGAACGGCGGCATCACGATGTACAAGGTCGAGAAGGGCGAGTGGAAGCCGCTGAAGAGCATCGGCGGCAAGTAAGCAGCCTGTGAGTCGCGGGCGGCGACGTCGTCGCCCCGTTGAACATGCGAAAGCCATCGGATCGTTTGGGGCCGGTGGCTTTTTCTTTGTCGGTGCACGGCCGGGTAGTGCATATGAATCCTGCCGACGATGGTGTGGCGATGCGTTGCAGGATCATGCGCGGTCGATAGGTTCCGCCAGGCGTGCCACCAGTGCAGGTCAACGACTCGTCGAAGTGACTGACGGCAGTATTAGGTTACTTGCCGTCGCAGCACTTGTTAGGGCAATCAGGCAGGAAGGAGATTTCCACACGCCTTCCATTGTCCACGTCGCCGTGCGAATAGACGTGGACGCTCGTCTTGATGATGCCGCGTAGAAAACCTAGCTGCTCCAGCAGCGCATACGCGGTTTGCATTCGGGACTGTGCAAGGGACAGTGCTCTTTGCTCCCCTTCTTCAGCATGGCCGCTAATCAGTGTTGTTTCTTTGGTTAAGTGATTGGCGTAATCGATTTTTTTATCGATTGCCCATTTTGTAACGCGGATGATTTCTGAATTGGATATATGTGAGCTATTTGGCGAGAAGTAGATGTCGAAATTTTCGCTGGCGATGCACGCAAATGATGGGCTGGAAATGAAGAGGCATAGGCCGAGAATAAATTTAGGCATTATATATAATATATCCTGCAATACTGTCGGCATTGTTGATTGCTTGATTCGGATTTTCGGCTCCGAATGTCAAGCAATCTTCCATAAAGTATCTGTGATCTCTGGTTCCCATTGTATCGTCAAAATGACTTGCCTCATGAATCAGGGTGGAGATCATCGAATCCTTTTCCCATGAGAAGTCACGCATCGTGCAAAAATCGACGTGTATTGCGATTGTATGGGTTGCGGTATCCGGTGAGCACACTGATGCAGCGACGCCTGACTGATTTGGATTTGGAACGCATCCGATATGCTTGAATCGCTCGCTATCCCATCGCGTAAAGTTGTGGCCCGTAAGCGATTTGAGTACTTCGGTGATTGCAGTCAGCCCTGTTAGTAGTATCCTGCGCGTGCCTTCGTCTATTCTGCCAAACCATTGTAGTACGCGTGCCTTGTCGGTGCTGGACCAGCGTTGCAAATCCGTGATTCTTTTGTCGACGAGAGAAACGGCTCGATCCCGTATGCTCAAGACCATTTCTCGAAATTCCTTGTTGGTCATGTTCGGGCATATTTTCTCGATGTTGATTGTTACTTCCACCATCGATCCGGGGTTGGTATTGGTGGCGGTGCCCGAGTGTACGAGGAACCATTCCTCATCGTCATGTGCAGCAAAATTTTTCATTGTCTCAATGGCCCGCTGTATAGATTTTCAGGAACGCCGCAGCGTCGGTAACGATTCGACGTGTTTGCCCGTCCGAATCGGTGGTGCCCGTGAAGATCTGCCCGGTGTCGGTCACCACTCGATAGCGGACGTTTGCGAGCGGCCGACGGCTGCCATCGAGCAAGATGAATTGCTCGTCGTGCATGACGCTCGATCGAGCAAATGACCGATCGGCTGCACCAGGTTTAGGCCTATCCAGCGTCGCTATCTCGCCCGCAGTGAAAATCATCCGCATGCCGCGCTCAGCGTAAAAGACCGGCGGCGGATGGCATTCGCAGACATTGATGTCTCCGCTCAATGCCCATTGTTTGCCGTTCGGGCCGGTACCAGGCCAGCGCGGCCCTTGCGGTGCGATGTGCCCTTCACGCTTGCAGGCCGAACAGTAGGTCTTCATATCGAGCGTGGCGATATGAACGCGCGGTGGTGGATCGGAACAGGTCACGGTGTCGAGACCTTCGATAATGACCGCATCACCGGCGTGGTCGCGTTTGGCAAGAAAGTAGCGGATCACAGGAGCCGCCTCAGTGGGACAGGGGCGTTTGGGTAACGACGCTAAATACAATGGACGACGCGACGCCTCGCCGCTCTGGGCTGTCAGTGATCGTGTCGCCGTTATCGAGTTCACTGCCGACGAAGGCGAGTGGTGCGAAGTCGGACCTGTCGGCCAAACCCAGACCGCTGATCACGCACGCGGTTGAGCCGTCCGGATAGTGGATCAGGTCGCCCACCACGGCCGCGTTGCCTAAGTGCGGTGCTACTTCCCATGTACCGGACGGCTCGCGCAACGCACCGCCGTGCGCTGTCGTCGCACCACGTACGGCCAGTCTGTAGGCGGGCGCTGCGGGCGGCGGCACGTAGGTCGGATCGAACAGTCCAGCAACGCTTTGCCGCTCGCGTACGTGAATGCCCAATGAGGTGCGCAGCGTTTCGGTAATGCGATCGCCGTTGCTCAATCGGCTGCCGACCAACGCGAAGGGCTTGCCCTCGCTATGGTTGTTTCCCGCCCCATCGATGATCACGGCCTCGCTACCGTCGTCGTAGGTCACCACGTCTCCGACGCGGGCTACCTCCAGCCCAGCCAGGGTCAGGCCGCTGGTTGCAGTCGTGACGCGTCCGCCACGTTCGGTGAGTGAGCCAACGGTGGCAAAAAGATGGGTCGGTGCTTTGTGTTCGTTTTTCATCGTGCGTCCCTGTCTCGGTAAATGGAATGACCGGCTTAGAGACGCTATTTCAGACAAGAACCATTGATCAATCGGACGAGTATGATTTGTTATCCTAAAGTTTTATTACTCGTTTCATATCATCCTTTGGATCGACCACGCATGCTGAAATGAGCCGGTGCGATGGCGCGGTTGGGTGCTTTCTTGCAGCGCGTGAAGCACGCTTCGATCACCGGATGCCGGAGGGATGCGGAAAACGCAGACCGTAACCAACGGATGCCGTGGACGGGGGAATGGCGCCGCTTCCGACCTGGATGAAAGCTGTCGGCAAGTGGAATAGGAGTGCACGAGTTGCGAGTGCCTTGACCAAACCTCAGGTACTTAATCCCCGCGCACGCGCAGCAGGAACTTCTGCAGCTTGCCGGTCGGCGTGCGCGGCAGCGCCTGCGCGAACGTGAATTCGCGCGGAATCTTGTACGCGGCCAGCCGCTCGCCGCAGAACGCGCGCAGCGCCTCCGCGTCGGGCGCCGCATTCGCGCGCAGCACGACGTGCGCGACGATCGTCTCGCCCCAGTCGGGATGCGGGGCCCCGACGACGGCCGCCTCGGCGATGTCGGGGTGCGCGCCGAGCACGTCCTCCACTTCCTTCGAATAGACGTTCTCGCCACCGGTCACGATCATGTCCTTCAGCCGGTCGACGATGAACAGGTAGCCGTCCTGATCGATCCGCGCGATGTCGCCGGTGCGATACCAGCCGTCCGGCGCGAACGCCGCGTCCGTCGCGGCCGCGTCGTCGAGATAGCCGAGCATCATGCAGTCGGCCTTCAGCCAGATCTCGCCGGTCTCGCCCGGCCGCGCGTCGATGCCGTCCAGCCGCACGACGCGCAGGTCGACGCCCGGGCCGCCCTGGCGGCCGATCGAGCCGGCCTTCGCGATCTGCTCGTCCGGATACAGCGTCGTGCCGGCCGGGCCCGTTTCGGTCATCCCGTACACCTGGAAGAACGCATGGCTGCGATACGCCTGCGCGAGCCGTTCGGCCTGCGTGGCGCCGATCGGGCCGCCGCCGTACAGCCACGCGCGCACGCTCGACAGGTCGAACGCGCCGAAGCCGTCGACCGTGTCGAGCGGCAGCGTGTACGACACCGGCGCGCCGAAATACAGTGTCACGCGTTCGCGCTCGATGGTTTGCAGGAAGCGCAGCGGATGGTATTCGCGCATCAGCACGACGGTGCCGCCCGCGAACAGCGTGCCGCCGAACCAGTTGTTCAGCGGCGACGAATGCCAGATCGGCATCGCCATCAGCGTGCGCTCGTTGCGGCCGATGCCGGTCGCGAGCGCCGCCTGCATCGCCGCGAGCGTCACGGTGCGATGGCTGTGCACGCAGCCTTTCGGGCGGCCGGTCGTGCCGGACGTGTAGAGAATCTGCGCGATGTCGCCGTCGGCCGGTTCGATCCCCGCGAGGGCGTCCCGCGTCATGCACATCGTGTCGAAGTTCGGCACGCCGTCGAGTTCGCCCTCGGTCACGAGCCGCCGCGCGGGATGCGCGAGGCGCTCGACCACCGGCGCGAGCGCCACGTCGAACAGCAGCGCCTTGCAGCGGCTGTGTTCGAGCACGTAGTCGACTTCCGGTGCCTGCAGCTTGTGGTTGATCGGCACGAACGCCGCGCCGAGCCGCCATGCGCCGAACATCAAGTCGACGAAGGCCGGCGTGTTGAAGCACATCGCGGCGACGCGGTCGCCGGCCGCGACGCCGAGCGCGCTCAGCACGGCCGCCGCGCGGTGCGAGCGCTCGCGTGCGGCGGCATAGGTGATCGTCGCGGATTCGTTGACGAGGAACGGCTTGTCGGGCGTCGCACGAGCGGCGCGGTCGAGGGCGGCGACGAGGTTCATCGGGGCTCCGGGCGGGCGAACGAAGGCGAACGCGGGTGAACAAGGGTGAACGGACCGGCGTCAGGCCGGGTAGGCGCGCTGCAGCAGCGCGGCGACGTCGATCGCATGCGGATCGAAGCCGCCCGCGATGCGGCCCCAGTCGGGCGCGGCGAGCCGGGTCGCGACGAACGCGTCGGCGACGGCCGCCGGCGCGTCGCGGCGCAGCAGGCACGCCTGTGCGACAAGCGCGAGCCGCTGCGCGAACACGCGGGCCGATGCTTCGAGCGTGTCGGCCGGCGCGGCGAGCATCGCGCGCAGCGCGTCGAGCGCCGCGCGGATGCGCGGTTCGCCCGCGCCTAGGTCGGCGAGTTCGTCGAACAGCGCGGCGGCCGCGTCGGGCTCGCGCGACACCGCGCGCAGCACGTCGAGGCACATCACGTTGCCCGAGCCCTCCCAGATCGAGTTGACGGGCGCCTCGCGGAACAGCCGCGCGATCGGGCCGTCGTCGACGTAGCCGTTGCCGCCGAACACTTCCATCACCTCGCCGGTCAACTCGACCGCGCGCTTGCAGACCCAGAATTTCGCGGCGGGCGTGACGATCCGCTTCCATGCGCGCTCGCGCGGCGAGTCGTCGCGTTCGAACGCGTCGGCCAGACGCATCGCGAGCGACAGCGCGGCTTCGCTTTCGAGCGCGAGATCGGCGAGCACGGTGCGCATCAGCGGCTGCTCGGCGAGCGCGCGGCCGAACGCGTGGCGCTGGCGCGTGTACGCGATCGCCTGCACGACGCCCTGACGCAGCATCGCCGCGCTGCCGAGCACGCAGTTCAACCGCGTGTAGGTGGCCATCTCGATGATGGTCGGAATGCCGCGGCCTTCGTCGCCGAGCATGATGCCCCACGCGTCGTTCAGCTCGATCTCGCTGCTGGCGTTGCTGCGGTTGCCGACCTTGTTCTTCAGCCGCTGGATCTCGACCGCGTTCTTCGTGCCGTCCGGCCGCCAGCGCGGCACGTAGAAGCACGACGGGCTGCCGGCCTCGGTGCGTGCGACGACGAGGTGCGCGTCGCACATCGGCGCGGAGAAGAACCACTTGTGGCCGCGCAACCGGTATTCGGCGCCACGCCCGCCCGCGCCGACCGGCGTGGCGAGCGTCGTGTTCGCGCGCACGTCGGAGCCGCCCTGTTTCTCGGTCATGCCCATGCCGAACCAGATCGAGCGCTTGTCGGCGACCGGCACGTCGCGCGGATCGTAATCGTCGTTATAGAGCTTGTCGCGCAGCAGGCCCCACAGCGCCGGTTCCTTCTGCAGCACGGGAATCGCGGCCTGCGTCATCGTGGCCGGGCATAGCGTGCCGGCCTCGATCTGGCCGTGCAGGTAGAAGCCGGCGGCGGTCGCGGCCCAGCGGCCGCGGTGCGACTCGCGGAACGCGAGCGACACGAAGCCTTCGTGGCGGTACTGGCCGAGCAGCGCGTGCCAAGCCGGGTGGAAATCGACGCGGTCGATGCGGCGGCCGCGCCGGTCGAACGTGTTCAGTTCCGGCCCGTGGCGGTTCGCTTCGTCGGCGAGCCGCGCGGTGTCGGCGCGGCCGAGCCACGCGCCGTACGCGTCGAGCTGCGGCATGGCCCAGTCGGCGCCTGCCCGGGCGAGCGCGTCGCGTAGCGCGAGATCCGTCGCGAAGAGGTTATAGTCGACCAGTTCGTCGACCTGGTTCGTGACGGCGTGAGTCGATTCGGTCATCGCGTGTGTCTCCGGTCTCATGCTTCGCGGGCAGCCGGCGCCATGCCGCGCGGCGCGCGCTTCGGCACGGCTTCGGGCGCCCGGTAAAACGTATTCCCTGCCGATTTCAGAGTAGCAAATATGCCGCCGCGACATGTTCAGGTTCCGGCGCCGCCCGGCCAGCCGGCGGCGCAACCCGCGCCCGCATTGCGCCGCCGGCCGCGCCAGTCGCGCGCGCAGGCGAGCTCCGATGCGCTGCAGCAGGCGTTCGTTCAGCTTTTGCTCGAACGCGGCTATGCAAAGGCGACGATCCGCGAGATCGCGGCCGTCGCAGGCGTGAGCATCGGCACCTTCTACGAGTATTTCGGCGACAAGCAGAGCCTTGCGGCGCTCTGCATCCACCGTCGCGTGCAGGCGCTGGCCGACCGGCTGCGCGATGCGGCCGAGCGGCTGCGCGGCGCACCGCGGGCCGAACTCGCCGCCGCGCTGGTCGACCTGCAGGTCGACGCGATCGCCGCCGATGCGGCGCTGTGGGGCGCGCTGTTCGTGCTGGAGCGGCAGGTCTCGCCGTTGGCCGCGTACCGCCGGCATTACGACGCGTATGTCGCGCTGTGGCGCGACGCGCTGGCCCAGGCGGCCGATCCGCCGCCGGCCGCGCGGCTCGACGGGCTCGCGCGGATGGCCCAGACGATCTGCTACGGCGGGCTGTCGCAGGCCTTGCTGACGCTCGGGCCCGCGCTCGATTTCGCCGCGCAGCGCCGCGAACTGCGGGCCGTGCTGCTCGCGTACCTGGCGGCGGCGGATGCGTAGCGCCACGGGAAATGCCTGATTCGCATGTCGGGCCCGCCCACCAGCCTTGCAGTTGCGTGCTTCTCCCGGTGAGCCATGAGGAAAATGCATGGACGCCATGACGAACTTTCGATTGTCCGCCGATATTGGCTCGGGCTAAATCATGCGGCAGACGGAGGGCCGCGCGTGACGCGGGCCCGCCCGAAGGACATCAGAAGGAGGAGTCATGCGAAGCGCCACCGCGCCCCGTTCGAAACTGCCCGACGTCGGGACGACGATCTTCACGGTGATCGGCCAACTGGCTGCCCAACACGACGCGTTGAACCTGTCGCAGGGCGCGCCGAATTTCGCGCCCGATCCGGCGCTCGTCGAAGGCGTCGCGCGCGCGATGCGCGACGGGCACAACCAGTACGCGCCGATGGCCGGCGTGATGGCGCTGCGCGAGCGGCTCGCCGAGAAGACGGAAGCGCTGTACGGCGCGCGCTACGACCCGGCGACCGAGATCACGGTGATCGCGAGCGCGAGCGAGGGGCTCTACGCGGCGATCAGCGCGCTCGTGCATCCGGGCGACGAGGTGATCTATTTCGAGCCGTCGTTCGACAGTTATGCGCCGATCGTGCGGCTGCAGGGCGCGACGCCGGTCGCGATCAAGCTGTCGCCCGAGCATTTCCGCGTGAACTGGGATGAAGTGGCTGCCGCGATCACGCCGCGCACGCGGATGATCATCGTCAACACGCCGCACAACCCGACCGCGACCGTGTTCTCGGCCGACGATCTCGACCGGCTCGCGCAGCTCACGCGCGATACGGGCATCGTCGTGCTGTCCGACGAGGTCTACGAGCACGTCGTGTTCGACGGCGCGCAGCACCAGAGCGTCGCGCGCCACCGCGAGCTGGCCGAGCGCAGCGTGATCGTGTCGTCGTTCGGCAAGTCGTTCCACGTGACCGGCTGGCGGGTCGGCCATTGCCTCGCGCCGGCCGAACTGATGGACGAGATCCGCAAGGTCCACCAGTTCATGGTGTTCTCGGCCGACACGCCGATGCAGGTCGCGTTCGCGGAGATCCTCGCGCGGCCGGACAGCTATCTCGGCCTGTCGGCGTTCTACCAGGCCAAGCGCGACCTGCTCGCGCGCGAGCTGGCCGGTTCGCGTTTCGAACTGCTGCCGAGCGAAGGCTCGTTCTTCATGCTCGCGCGCTTCCGTCACTTCTCGGACGAAAGCGACAGCGATTTCGTGCTGCGCCTGATCCGCGACGCGCGTGTCGCGACGATTCCGCTGTCGGCGTTCTACACCGACGGCACCGATGCCGGCGTGATCCGGCTCAGTTTTTCGAAGGACGACGCGACGCTGGTCGAAGGCGCGCGGCGGCTGCGTTCGCTGTAGGAAAACCGGCGACGGGCACCCGGCGACGGGCCCGTCGCATCGACCAGACACTGGAGATCACGATGAAGCACACGGCCACCCTGAAACTCGCGTTCGCACTTGCTTGCGCAATCGGCTCCGGCGCGGCGCTCGCCGACGCGCAGACGCTGCGTTTCGGCCTTGAAGCGCAATACCCGCCGTTCGAATCGAAAGCGCCGAACGGCGACCTGCAGGGCTTCGACATCGACGTCGGCAATGCCGTCTGCCAGACGGCGAAGCTGTCGTGCAAATGGGTCGAGACGTCGTTCGACGGGCTGATTCCCGCACTGAAGGGCCGCAAGTTCGACGCGATCAATTCGGCGATGAACGCGACCGAGCAGCGGCGCCAGGCGATCGACTTCACGACGATCATCTATCGCGTGCCGACCCAGCTGATCGCGCGCACCGGCAGCGGCCTGCTGCCGACGCCCGAATCGCTGAAGGGCAAGCGCGTCGGCGTGCTGCAGGCATCGATCCAGGAAACCTTCGCGAAGGCGCACTGGGAACCGGCGGGCGTCGCGATCGTCGCGTACCAGGACCAGAACCAGGCGTACGCGGATCTCGTGGCGGGCCGCCTCGACGCGACGCTCGTGCTCGCACCGTCCGGCCAGCGCGGCTTCCTGTCGCGCCCGGACGGCAAGGGCTTCTCGTTCGTCGGCCAGCCGGTGCACGACGACAGGATCCTCGGCAGCGGGATCGCATTCGGCCTGCGCAAGGGCGACGACGCACTGAAGGCGAAGCTCGACGCGGCGATCGACAAGCTGAAGGCGGACGGCACGGTGAAGTCGCTCGGCCTGAAGTATTTCGGCGATATCGACATTTCGACCAAGTAAGCGGGCCGCACGATGCAGAACCGGGAGACGGCGGCCGCGGGCGGCGAACCGCGCGGCGGCGCGCAGCCGGGCGAGGCGCCCGACGCCGTGCTCGTCGCGGAACTGGGCGATGCGCTGGTTACGCGTTCCGCCGAGATCGATCCGCGTTACTTCACCGCGTACAACGAGCCGGCCGGCGTGCGGCCGCGCGCGCTGGTGCGCCCGCGCAGCGTCGACGACGTGTCGCGCACGCTCGCGCTGTGCACGCGGCTCGGGCTGCCGGTCGTGCCGCAGGGCGGACTGACCGGGCTCGCGCGTGGCGCGGTCGCGCTCGGCGGCGAGGTCGTGCTGTCGATGGAGCGGTTTGCCGGTATCGAAGCGATCGACGCGGCGTCCGGCACGATGACCGTGCGCGCCGGGACGCCGCTGCAGACGGTGCAGGAAGCCGCGGAAGCAGCGGGCTTCACGTTCGGCGTCGATCTCGGCGCGCGGGGTTCATGCCAGATCGGCGGCATGCTCGCGACCAATGCGGGCGGCACGCGCGCGATCCGCTACGGGATGATGCGCGAGCAGGTGCTCGGGCTCGAAGCCGTGCTCGCGGACGGCACGATCGTCTCGTCGATGAACCGCATGCTGAAGAACAACGCGGGTTATGACCTGAAGCAGCTGTTCATCGGCAGCGAGGGGACGCTCGGCGTCGTCACGCGCGCGGTGTTGCGGCTGCACCCGCTGCTCGCGGCGCCGGCCACCGCGCTGTGCCGCGTGCGCGACTACGACGCGGTGGTCGAGCTGTGGAACCGCGTGCGCACGCTGCCGGAAGTCGTCAGCTTCGAGGCGATGTGGCCGGCGTTCTACGACTACGTCGCGCGTCACACGCCGGACGTCACGGCGCCGTTCGCGGGCGAAGGCGGCTTCGCGGTGCTGATCGAATGCGCGACGAGCGCGCCGGGCGGCGATGCGCGCCAGGCGCTGGAATCGGGCCTCGCGGCGGGGTTCGACGCGGGGCTGGTGGACGACGCGGTGCTCGCGACGTCGGAGCGGCAGGCGCGCGACCTGTGGACGTTGCGCGAAGGCCTGGCGATCGATGCGCTGCCGCATCTCGTCAATTTCGACGTGAGCTTGCCGACGGGCGAGCTCGGCACGTTCGCCGGGCGCTGCGAGGCGGCGCTGCGGGCGCGCTGGCCGGACGTCACGTGCCTGTTCTTCGGTCATGTCGGCGACGGCAACGTGCATATCGGCGTATCGCTGGCCGGGATGACCGCGGCGGACCTCGAGGCGCTCGATCACGGCGTGTACGCGGTGGTGCGCGACATGGGCGGCTCGGTATCGGCCGAGCACGGGATCGGCGTGCTCAAGCGCGCTTATCTCGCGCATACGCGCAGCGACGCGGAAATCGGGCTGATGCGGCGCCTGAAGGCCGCGCTGGACCCGCACGGCCTCCTCAATCCCGGCAAGGTGCTTTGACGCGGTCGATTCCCGTGACCGACGGGAAGCGACCGGCGAGATAGGTACGTCAGCCGTCCACCCAGCGCAGCGCGCCGATCTTCAGGTGTTCGACGACGCTGCGCGTCCAGTCGAGCTCCGCATTGAGCAACACCAGCGCATGTTCGTTCTGCAGCAGGAACAGGCGCGGCACCTGGTCGGCCTGCGCGGTGGCCCGCAGCCCTTCCAGCCGTTCGCGCTCGGCGTCGAGCCGCGCGATCCGCAGCTCGAGCTGGTGGCGCGCGTCGTCGGCGTCGAGCAGCGGCAGGAACGCGAGACCGGCGCCGAACACCGGGAATTCGCGCGCGGGCTCCGCGAGCAGCGCATGCAGCCACGCCTGCCCCGCCGTGTGCCCGGCTTCGGTCAGCGCATACAGCGTGCGTTCCGGAAATGCCCCGTCGCGCTCGGTGTCGTGCACGGCGATCAGCCCGTCGCGCAGCAGCCGGTCGATCGTCTGGTAGAGGCTCGTGCGCTGCCGCACGTTGACGACTTCGTCGTATCCGCGGGCCTTCAGTTGCTGCAGCATCCCGTACGGATGCATCGGCGTTTCGGTGAGCGTCGCAAGGACGGCCAGCGCGAGCGGGGACGGACGACTCGTAGACATGAATAGTTCATTTATATCTAGTCAGAATATAACTATTCTCAACCAGACTATCTTATTTCACAAGGGTTTCAGCCGAGGTGCGATCGCTTCGCGGCCGGCGCGACGGTTTCCATCGTCGCGAGACCATGCACGATGCCGCAATCCTCGACCGAATGTTCGCCGACGCACTGGCGGCGCAATTCGGTGAGCTGGTCGCGCAGATGCGTGAGTTCCGCGAGGCGCGCATCGACGTGTCCGATGTGATCGTCGAGCAGCGAATTGATCGAATCGCAGCGGTCGGCCGGCGTGTCGGTGAGCCGCAGCAGCGCGCGGATTTCGTCGTGCGCCATGTCGAGCGCGCGGCAGTTGCGGATGAAGCGCAGCCGTTCGACGTGCACGTCGGTGTAGTTGCGGTAGTTCGAGTCGGTGCGCTCCGCATCCGGCATCAGCCCCTCTTTTTCGTAGAAACGGATCGTCTCGGGGGTGCAGCGGGCCGCCTTGGCCAGTTCGCCAATCTTCATGCCTTTCTCCCGTGTAAGGGTTGACCTTGTAGTGGCTTCAGGGTGTTAACTGTACTCCGTCAAGCCATTGAAAGCCATTGAGGAGGTTGTCATGACCGACGCCCAGCGTACCCGCGACCCGCGACACCGTCATGCCGGCGGCGCCGATGCATGCTGCGCCGACCCGCGCGACACGCAGACGGCGACCGTTGCCGATGCGGCGCCGGCGGCCGGCGAGCGCGCGCACGGCGAGGTTGCCTCGCGCGGCCGCGACCATGATCACGATCATTCGCACGACGACGCGCATCAGCACGGCGCGACGTGTTCGCACGACCACGCCGCGCATGACCATGCCGGTCACGACCACGACCACGACCACGACCACGACCACGACCACGACCACGCGGCCGGCGCCTGCTGCGCGCCTGCCGCGCTGACGCTCGCGCCGCTGCCGGTCGCGCAGGCGACCGCGTCGGGTCATGTGCGCTCCGCGTTCCGGATCATGCAGATGGACTGCCCGACCGAGGAAACGCTGATCCGCAAGAAGCTCGGCGGGATGAACGAGGTATCGGCGCTCGAATTCAACCTGATGCAGCGGATGCTGACCGTCGAGCACGTGCCCGGCGCGCAGCCGGCGATCGAAAGCGCGATCCGCACGCTCGGGATGACGCCCGAGGCCGCGACGGCCGGCGCACCGGCGCCGCGCGTCGCCGACGCGCCCGCGAAGCCGTGGTGGCCGCTGGCGCTGGCCGGCGTCGCCGCGATCGCATCCGAAGGCGCGACGTGGGCCGGGCTGCCGGTATGGCTCGCGGCGGCGCTCGCGCTTGCCGCGGTGCTCGCGTGCGGGCTCACCACGTACAAGAAGGGCTGGATCGCGATCCGCAACGGCAACCTGAACATCAACGCGCTGATGAGCATCGCGGTGACGGGCGCGATGGCGATCGGCCAGTGGCCGGAAGCCGCGATGGTGATGGTGCTGTTCACGATCGCCGAATTGATCGAGGCGAAGTCGCTCGACCGCGCGCGCAACGCGATCCAGGGCCTGATGCAGCTCGCGCCGGACACCGCGACCGTGCGGCAGGCCGACGGCGCGTGGCGCACGGTCGAGGCCGCGCAGGTTGCGCTCGGCGCGGTCGTCCGCGTGAAGCCGGGCGAGCGGATCGGGCTGGACGGCGAGGTCGTCGCGGGCCGCTCGACGGTCAACCAGGCGCCGATCACCGGCGAGAGCCTGCCCGTGGAGAAGACGACCGGCGACGCCGTGTACGCGGGCACGATCAACGAATCGGGCTCGTTCGAATACCGCGTGACGGCCGTCGCGGCGAACTCGACGCTCGCGCGGATCATCCACGCGGTCGAGGAAGCGCAGGGCGCGAAGGCGCCGACGCAGCGCTTCGTCGACCAGTTCGCGCGCGTCTACACGCCGATCGTGTTCGCGGTTGCATTGCTGGTCGCGGTGGTGCCGCCGATCGTCATGGGCGGTGCGTGGCAGGACTGGATCTACCGCGCGCTGGTGCTGCTCGTGATCGCGTGCCCGTGCGCGCTGGTGATCTCGACGCCGGTGACGATCGTGTCGGGGCTCGCGGCGGCCGCGCGGCGCGGGATTCTCGTGAAGGGCGGCGTCTACCTGGAAGAAGGGCGCAAGCTCGCGTGGCTCGCGCTCGACAAGACCGGCACGATCACGCACGGCAAGCCGGTGCAGACCGACTTCGACTTGCATGCGGACGACGCCGATGCGGCGCGCGTGCGGCATCTCGGCGCGAGCCTCGCGGCGCGCTCCGATCACCCGGTGTCGCAGGCAATCGCGGCCGCGGCGCGCGATGCCGGCACGACGGCCTTCGCCGATGTGCAGGACTTCGAAGCGATCGTCGGGCGCGGCGTGCGCGGCACGATCGACGGCACGCGCTACTGGCTCGGCAACCATCGGCTCGTCGAGGAGCTGGAGCGTTGCTCGACGGCCCTCGAAGCGAAGCTCGACGCGCTGGAGCGCCAGGGCAAGAGCGTCGTGGTGCTGGTCGACGACGTGCGCGTGCTCGGCATCTTCGCGGTGGCCGACACGATCAAGGACACGAGCCGCGAAGCGATCGCCGATCTGCACGCGCTCGGCATCCGCACCGCGATGCTGACGGGCGACAACCCGCACACCGCGCAGGCGATCGCGCAGGAGGCCGGCATCGACGACGCGCGCGGCAACCAGTTGCCGGAAGACAAGCTCGCGGCGGTCGAGGCGCTGTCGGCCGGCGGCGCGGGCGCGGTCGGGATGGTCGGCGACGGGATCAACGATGCGCCGGCGCTCGCGCGTGCCGACATCGGCTTCGCGATGGGCGCGATGGGCACGGACACCGCGATCGAGACGGCCGACGTCGCGCTGATGGACGACGACCTGCGCAAGATTCCCGCATTCGTGCGGCTGTCGCGTGCGACGCACCGCGTGCTGGTGCAGAACATCGGCTTCGCGCTCGGCGTGAAGGTCGTGTTCCTCGGCCTCACGGTCGCGGGGCTCGGCACGATGTGGATGGCGGTCTTTGCCGACGCGGGCGCGAGCCTGATCGTCGTGGCCAACGGCTTGCGGCTGCTGTCGTCCTCCGGGGCGTTCGGCGGCGCACCGGCCAAGCGTTGAGGAGCGGGCGATGAGCTTTCTGAAACGGATCCTGGGCGGCCACGGCAGTGGTCATGGCGGCGGGCACGGCAGCGGTGGCCACGGCGGCGGGCATCACGGCGACCAGCGTCGTGACGGGCACGGCGGCCACGATGCACGCGGCCGGGATCGCCACGGCTGGGGCTGGCAGGCGCCGGCCGACGCGTCGAACGGCGGCCAGGGCGGCAACCTGCCGCTGAGCCAGCTCGCGTGCGCGGGCTGCGGCGCGCTGAATGCGGCCGATGCGCGCTTCTGCGCGCAGTGCGGCGCGGCCCAACGCAGCCGGGCCTGCAGCCGTTGCCACACGGCGCTGGCGGCCGACGCGCGTTTCTGTCCCGGGTGCGGGACGCAGGCGACTTAACACGCCTGCGCGCATGATCATCGGCCGGCGCGCGTCGTTTCACGGCGGGCCCGGCGGCCTGTCGATCAGCGCAACGGCAGGTAGATCTCGGTGCGCAGGTCGGCCGGCGCCGCATCCATCGGCGTGTTGAGGTACAGCTCGAACGGCGGCGCGTCGGCGGCTTCGCGGCCCGAGTGACGCAGCCAGTCGCCGTAGAGCCACTGGTAGGCCGTCTTCAGGTCCGCATACGGCCCCGTATGCAGCAGCACCGCGTACTCGCCGCCGGCCACCGTCGCGCGTTCGACCGGCGGCGCGGGCTCGACGTCCGGCGCGCCGTCGGCCGGCATGAAGCACGCCTTCGCGCGCAACTGCGCTTCGGGCGTCGTGTCCGGATCGTCGTAGAAAATGCCGATCATCTTCGCGCCCGGGCCGATCAGCCCGTGCTGTCCGACCCACGCGCCGATCCGCCCGAACGCATCGCCGACCTTCAGGTAAGCGCCGGTGTGCGCGACCGCGTAGCCACGCAGTTCCGGCAGGCGCCGGATCTCGACCTCATGCTTGAACATGTCTTCCTCTCCTCTCTGTAGCGGGTAGATCGGCCGGTGCACGCCCGTGCGCCGGTGCTGGGCAGGCGGCACGCCGTAGGCGTCGCGGAATGCCCGCGCGAACGCGTGCGCCGAACCGTAGCCCGCGCGCCGCGCGATCTCGTCGATCGGCCGCGCGGTGCACACGAGATCCTCGGACGCGCGCACGATGCGCATCCGCCGCACCGTCAGCACGATCGACTCGCCGTACAGCGCGCGGTACACGCGTTGCCAGTGATACGGCGACAGGCACGCGACCTCGGCGAGCCGGTTCAGGTCGAGCGGGCCGTCGAGGTGCGCGAGGATGGTTTCGTGAACGCGCGCCACGCTTGCCGCATAGCGACGCCACGCGGGGCGGTCGGTTTTCGTTTCGGCTGTCATCGACGGGTCCGGGGCAAGAACGGAAACCACGGTAGCACGGGCGCGATGGACAAATCTTGCGGAAATGCGTAGCCGTCCTGAATCCGCCCCTTTTTATTTTCGCCGAAATGGGGTCTTGCCCCTCCGCAATCAATGACTAAAGTTAAAGACGGTGAAATCGGGTGATCGCGTCATTTTTCTCGGGTAAGTTGCTCGGACAGGGCCGCACGCTTTTCGAAGTACGCAGGTAGTTCGTCGATGTTCAATCGCAACACCACGTTTTCGGGAGAAGAAGAAATGGATGCTTCCAGCTTCATCACGTCGCTGCAGAGCACGCTAGGCGGATACCTGCCCAAGATCGCCGGCGCGATCGGCATCCTGGTGATCGGCTGGCTGATCGCGGTGGTGGTGCGGGCCGGCGCGCTGCGCCTGCTCAGCGCGCTGAAGGTCGACAAGCGGATCAGCGACAGCACCGGCCAGGGCGCGTGCGTCGAGCGCATCATCGCCGGCGGGCTGTTCTGGCTCGTGCTGCTCGTCACCGCGGTGGGCATCTTCAACGTGCTCAACCTGTATGCGGTTTCCAATCCGTTCTCGCTGCTCGTCACGCACATCGTCAACTACCTGCCGAACCTGATCGGCGGCGCGGCGCTGACGCTGATCGCGTGGCTCATCGCGTCGCTGCTGCGCAGCCTCGCGAACCGCGCGCTGAAGGCCAGCCGGATCGACAACAAGCTGTCCGAAGGCGCCGGCATGCAGCCGATGAGCGGCTATCTCGGCGATGTGCTGTTCTGGCTCGTGATCCTGATGTTCCTGCCGGCGATCCTCGCGTCGTTCGCGCTGTCGGGGCTGCTGTCGCCGGTGCAGGGGATGGTCGACAAGCTGCTCGCGATCGTGCCGAACCTGTTCGCGGCCGCGGTGATCGGCTTCGTCGGCTGGGTCGTCGCGCGCGTGCTGCGCGGCCTCGTGACGAACCTGCTGGTCGCCGCCGGCGCCGATCGCCTCACGCAGCGCCTCGACAGCCCGACGCCCGTGCGCGTGTCGAGCCTGATCGGCACGATCGTCTACGTGTTCGTGTTCGTGCCGACGTTGATCTCCGCGCTCGACGCGCTGAAGATCGAGGCGATCTCGATTCCCGCGACCAACATGCTGAACCAGTTCCTCGGCGCGGTGCCGGACATCGTCGCGGCGATCGTGATCGTGGTCGTCACGTTCTACTTCGCGCGCTTCGTCGCGTCGCTCGCGCAGAAGCTGCTCGAAGCCGCGGGCGCCGACGGGCTGCCGGCGGTGCTCGGCGTCGAGCGCGTGTTCTCGGGCATCCTGCAGCCGTCGGTGCTGGTCGCACGGCTGATCGTGTTCTTCGCGATGCTGTTCGCGTCGGTCGAAGCCGCGAACCGGCTCGGTTTCTCGCAGGTGCGCGACGTCGTCACGCTGTTCATCGAATTCGGCGGCCACGTGCTGATGGGCGGCGTGATCCTCGTGATCGGCGTGTGGCTCGCGGGCCTCGCGCGCCGCGTGCTCGAGCAGGCCGACCGCGAACACAGCGTGCTGTTCGCGCGCATCGCGCAATTCGCGATCCTCGGCCTCGTGTTCGCGATGGGGCTGCGCGCGATGGGCATCGCGAACGAGATCGTCCAGCTCGCGTTCGGCCTCGTGCTCGGCGCGATCGCGGTGGCCGTGGCGCTGTCGTTCGGCCTCGGCGGCCGCGAGGCGGCCGGCAAGCTGCTCGACCGCTGGTTCAACCAGCGCGGCGGCGGCCAGTAAGCACGGGCGATCCGGCCCGCGTCGTGCGGCCGGATCGCCGTTGCAACCCGCGCGGCCGGCGTTTCCGTCAGCGAAATGTCAGCCGCGATCTTTGCCGAATTTCGATAACACGTCGTTTAATGACTCTCTAGCATCGATTCTCAGTCGCGCGGGCCGGCAAGGCCCGGCGCCCTTGAGGAGAATGTCCGATGAAAGCAGAGTCGAATGGCCGGCCCGCCGCCGGCGCCAAGTCCGGCCAGCCCGCGCTGCAGCAGACGCTCGGGACCTGGCAACTGTGGGGCATCGCGGTCGGCCTCGTGATTTCCGGCGAATACTTCGGCTGGAGCTATGGCTGGGCGAGCGCCGGCACGCTGGGCTTCGTCATCACCGCACTGTTCGTCGCGGCGATGTACACGACCTTCATCTTCAGTTTCACCGAGCTGACGACGTCGATCCCCCATGCCGGCGGCCCGTTCGCCTATGCGCGCCGCGCGTTCGGCCCGACCGGCGGTTATCTCGCCGGCGCCGCGACGCTCGTCGAGTTCGTCTTCGCGCCGCCCGCGATCGCGCTCGCGATCGGCGCGTACCTGCACGTGCAGTTCCCCGGCCTCGAGCCGAAGCACGCGGCGATGGGCGCGTATCTCGTGTTCATGGCGCTGAACATCGTCGGCGTGCAGATCGCGGCGACCTTCGAGCTCGTCGTCACGCTGCTCGCGATCTTCGAGCTGCTGGTGTTCATGGGCGTCGTGTCGCCGGGCTTCGCGTGGAGCAACTTCGCGAAGGGCGGCTGGTCGGGCGCCGATCATTTCAGCGTGGGCGCGTTCCACGGGATGTTCGCGGCGATCCCGTTCGCGATCTGGTTCTTCCTCGCGATCGAAGGCGTCGCGATGGCCGCCGAGGAAGCGAAGAACCCGAAGCGCTCGATTCCGATCGCGTACGTCGCCGGGATCCTGACGCTCGTTGCGCTCGCGATCGGCGTGATGGTGTTCGCCGGCGGCGCGGGCGACTGGACCAAGCTCGCGAACATCAACGATCCGCTGCCGCAGGCGATGAAGTACATCGTCGGCGCGAACAGCGGCTGGATGCACATGCTCGTGTGGCTCGGGCTGTTCGGGCTCGTCGCGTCGTTCCACGGGATCATCCTCGGTTATTCGCGCCAGATCTTCGCGCTGGCCCGCGAAGGCTACCTGCCCGAATGGCTCGGCAAGGTCCATCCGCGCTTCAAGACCCCGCATCGCGCGATCCTCGCGGGCGGCGTGGTCGGCATCGCGGCGATCTACAGCGACGAGCTGATCCAGTTCGGCGGGCAGACGCTGACCGCGAACATCGTGACGATGTCGGTATTCGGCGCGATCGTGATGTATATCGTGAGCATGGCGTCGCTGTTCAAGCTGCGCCGCACGCAGCCGAACATGGCGCGGCCGTTCCGCGCGCCGATGTACCCGATCTTCCCGGCGTTCGCGATCCTGGCCGCGCTCGTCTGTCTCGGTACGATGGTGTATTTCAACGGGCTGGTCGCGCTGGTGTTCGTCGGCTTCCTCGCGGTCGGCTACGCGTACTTCCTCGCGACGCGTTCGCAGCGGGCGAGTGCGCCGGGCGACGCGCTGCTGGAGGAGTGAGCAGCGTGAAGATGGCAGGCCGTTTCTGACGGCATCCGGCGCGCCCCGTCGAACGGGCGCGCCGTCGGCTTTTGGCAAGGATGGGCAAGGAGGCTCGCAGATGTCCTATACGGAGACGATCGGTCCGCGCACGTACCGCTTCGCGGACCTGAAGACGCTGCTCGCGAAGGCGAGCCCGCTGCGTTCCGGCGACCAGCTCGCCGGCGTCGCGGCGGCGAGCGAAGAGGAGCGCGTGGCCGCGAAGATCGCGCTCGCGGGCGTGCCGCTGAAGGCGTTCCTGAACGAGGCGGTGATTCCGTACGAAGACGACGAGGTCACGCGCCTGATCATCGACGATCACGACGCGCAGGCGTTCGCGGAAATCTCGCACCTCACCGTCGGCGATTTCCGCAACTGGCTGCTGTCGCCCGCGGCCGACGGCGCGGCGCTCGAACGGATCGCGCCGGGCCTCACGCCCGAGATGGTCGCGGCCGTGTCGAAGCTGATGCGCAACCAGGACCTGATCGCGGCCGCGCGCAAGCGCCGCGTCGTCACGCGCTTTCGCAACACGGTCGGGCTGGCCGGCCGGATGTCGGTGCGGCTGCAGCCGAACCACCCGACCGACGACGTGAAGGGCATCGCCGCGTCGATGCTCGACGGGCTGATGTACGGCTGCGGCGACGCGATGATCGGCATCAACCCGGCCACCGACAGCCTCGCGGCGATCGTCAAGCTGCTCGCGATGATCGACGCGTTCCGCGAACGCTACGGCGTGCCGACCCAGTCGTGCGTGCTCACGCACGTGACCAACACGATCGCGGCGATCGAGAAGGGCGCGCCGGTCGATCTCGTGTTCCAGTCGATCGCGGGCACGGAGAAAGCGAACGCGAGCTTCGGCATCTCGCTGGCCCTGCTCGGCGAGGCGCGCGAGGCCGCGTTGTCGCTGAAGCGCGGCACCGTCGGCAACAATCTGATGTATTTCGAGACGGGCCAGGGCAGCGCGCTGTCGGCGAACGCGCACTTCGGCGTCGACCAGCAGACCTGCGAAGTGCGCGCGTATGCGGTCGCGCGCAAGTTCGAGCCGTTCCTCGTGAACACGGTGGTCGGCTTCATCGGCCCCGAATACCTGTACGACGGCAAGCAGATCATCCGCGCGGGGCTCGAGGATCACTTCTGCGGGAAGCTGCTCGGCGTGCCGATGGGTTGCGACATCTGCTACACGAACCACGCGGAAGCCGACCAGGACGACATGGACACGCTGCTGACGCTGCTCGGGGCGGCCGGCATCAACTTCATCATGGGGATCCCGGGCGCGGACGACGTGATGCTGAACTACCAGAGCACGTCGTTCCACGACCAGCTCTACGTGCGCGAGGTGCTCGGGCTGCGCCGCGCGCCGGAATTCGAGGAATGGCTGGAGACGATGGAGATCGCCGACGCGCACGGCGTGCTGCGCACGGCGACGGCACGCGTGCCGCTGCTCGCGGGGGCGAACGACTGGATGGGGGTGTCCGCATGAGCGACGCCGTCGAGAAGAATCCGTGGGCGCAGCTGAAGTCGTTCACGAACGCGCGGATCGCGCTCGGCCGCGCGGGCAACAGCCTGCCGACCGCGCCGCTGCTGGCCTTCAACCTGTCGCATGCGCAGGCGCGCGACGCGGTGCACCAGCCGCTCGATGCGGACGCGCTGCGGCGCGAGATCGAGGCGGCCGGCCTGCTGCCGACGCTCGGCGTGCAGAGCGCCGCGCCGGATCGCGACCATTACCTGCGCCGGCCCGATCTCGGCCGCAAGCTGTCGGACGACAGCCGCGGGTTGCTGGCCGGCTACGGCGCGGCGCTCGACGAGGCGCCGGACGTCGTGTTCGTGGTCGGCGACGGGCTGTCGGCGTTCGCGGCCGCGAAGCAGGCGCTGCCGCTGCTGCAGGCCGTGCGGCCGCGGCTCGACGCGGACGGCTGGCGCGTCGGGCCGGTGGTGGTCGCGAAGCAGGCGCGCGTCGCGCTCGGCGACGAGATCGGCGAGCTGCTGCGCGCGAAGGTCGTCGCGATGCTGATCGGCGAACGGCCGGGGCTCAGCTCGCCGGACAGCCTCGGCGTGTACCTGACGTGGGCGCCGAAAGTCGGCTGCCACGATGCGCTGCGCAACTGCATCTCGAACGTGCGGCCCGAAGGGCTGCCGCATGCGGCAGCCGCGCACAAGCTGCATTACCTGATGACGCATGCGCGCCGCCTCGGGCTCACCGGCGTGGGGCTGAAGGACGACAGCGATGCGCTGCCGCCGCCGGCGGAAGCCGGGCGGATCGGCGCGGCGTGACTACCTGAACAGCCGCTCGCACAGGAAATCGACGAACACGCGCAGCTTCGGCGACAACTGCCGGCTCGACGGCCACACGATCGAGAACTGCCCCGGCGCGATCCGGTAGTCGTCGAGCACGGTGACGAGCGCGCCGTGTTCGAGTGCGTCGCGCGCGAGGAAGTCGGGCATGTAGCCGATGCCGAGCCCCGCGAGCACGGTGCCGCGCAACGCCTCCATGTTGTTGCAGGTCATCGCGGTGCGCAGCTTCAGCGGCGTGCCGTCGTCGGCCGCGAGCGCCCAGTCCTGCAGCTTGCCGGTGGTCGGGAAGCAGTAGCGTATGCAGTCGTGCGCCTCGAGGTCGCGCGGCGTGCGCGGCGTGCCGGCCTGCGCGAGATACGCGGGCGTCGCGCACAGCACGAACGCGAACGGGCCGAGCCGCCGCGACATCAGGCTCGAATCGGACAGCGGGCCGCTGCGGATCACCGCGTCGAACCCGCCCTCGACGACGTCGACCATCCGGTCGTTGAAATCGAGATCGAGCTCGACGTCCGGATAGCGCTGCCGGAATTCCGGCAGTACGGGCAGCAGGAAGCGGTAGCCGATCACCGGCAGGCTCACGCGCAGCCTGCCGCGCGGGCGCTGCGCGGACGCCGTCACGGCCGCTTCCGCATCGCGGAAATCCTCGAGGATCCGCTGGCAGCGTTCGTAGAAGTGTCGTCCCTCGTCGGTGAGCGTGACGCGTCGCGTCGTGCGGTTGAACAGGCGCACGCCGAGCGACTGTTCGAGTTTCGCGATCGTCTTGCCGACCGCCGACGCCGAAATGCCGAGCGCACGGCCGGCCGCGACGAAGCTCAACGCTTCGGCGGTGCGGACGAACGCGACGATGCCGGAGAGGTTTTCCATCGTTCCATCGAATCGAAGGGCACAAGACGACGCTCGCGCCACGGGAATTACGGAATTTTAGTCCGTTATATGCGGAGCTTTGCGTAGTTTTTCGCGGATTGAATCGGATTTATCTTCTGTTGCTCTGACGGCGCAGCCGCGCCGGCTTTTCGAGGAGCGATGATGGATCACCCTGTATCAGCCGTTTCGGCCCAGTCGGCGCGCCGGCGCGCATGGGTGCTGGCCGCCGTCTGCATGGCCGCCGTCGCGCTGCCGCTGTCGTTTTCGGGCGGCGCGGTCGCGACGCCGGCCATCGGCCGCGATCTGCACGGCAGCCCGGTCGCGATGAACTGGATCACCAACGCGTTCATGCTCGCGTTCGGCAGCTTCCTGATGGCGTCGGGCGCGCTCGCCGACCAGTTCGGGCGCAAGCGCGTGTTCGCGATCGGCGTCGGCGGCTTCACGCTGATGTCGGTCGCGCTCGCGTTCGCGCCGTCGATGCTCGCGGTCGACCTGCTGCGCGCCGCGCAAGGGCTCGCGGCCGCCGCGGCGCTCGCCGGCGGTACCGCCGCGCTCGCGCAGGAGTTCGACGGCGCGGCGCGCACGCGTGCGTTCAGCCTGCTCGGCACGACCTTCGGCATCGGGCTCGCGTTCGGGCCCGTGCTCGCCGGCGGCCTGATCGGGCACTACGGCTGGCGCGCGATCTTCATGACGAGCGCGGTGGCCGGCGTGTTGTCGCTCGTGTTCGGGCTGCCGCGCATGCACGAGTCGCGCGACCCGCACGCGACGGGGCTCGACTGGCCGGGCACGGCCGCGTTCACGGCCGCGCTGACGCTGTTCACGTTCGGCGTGATCGAGGCGCCCGCGCGCGGCGGGTCGAGCGCGCTCGTGATCGCGCTGCTGGCCGGGGCGGCGCTTGGCGCGGCTGCGTTCGTGAGGATCGAGACGCGTGTCGCGCGGCCGATGCTCGATCTGTCGCTGTTTCGCATCGCGCGCTTCGTCGGCGTGCAGGTGCTGCCGGTGTCGACCTGCTGCTGCTACATCGTGCTGCTCGTCGTGCTGCCGCTGCGCTTCATCGGCATCGACGGCTTCAGCGAGATCGACGCCGGCTGGCTGATGCTCGCGATCTCCGCGCCGATGCTGGTCGTGCCGTTCGTCGCGGCGACGCTCACGCGCTGGCTGTCGGCCGGCGTGATCTCGGGGCTCGGGCTCCTCGTCGCGGCGGCCGGGCTCGTGTGGCTGGGCATCGCGTTGCGCGGCGGCGCGGGGCCCGCGGCGATCGCGCCGATGCTCGCGATCGGCGTCGGCGCCGGCATGCCGTGGGGGCTGATGGACGGGCTGTCGGTGAGCGTCGTGCCGAAGGAGCGCGCGGGGATGGCGACGGGCATTTTCAGCACGACGCGGGTGGCCGGCGAGGGGATCGCGCTGGCGATCGTCGGCGCGGTGCTGGCCGCGCTCGCGCGGACCGGGCTGACGCAGGCGGCGGGCGCGGCCGGCACGCCGGACGCGACGCTGCGGGCGGCCGCACGGCTCGCGACCGGCGATCTCGCGGGCGCGGCCGCCGCGTTGCCGGGCGTCGGGCACGCGGCGTTGATCTCGAGCTACGCGCATGCGTTCGACCGGCTGCTGACCGGGCTGGCCGTCGTTACCGTGTTGTGTGCCGCCGTGGTGTTCGCGTTTCTCGGCGGGCGGGCCGCCGTGGCTGAAACGCCTGAAGCGGATGACGGCGCCGGCGCGCCAGTGCGCGGCCGGATCGAACCGGCCTGCGCGGAAACGCACGGACGTTGAGCGTTGCGTCGTCGCGCGTGGATCACACGCGACGCGTCATGCGAGCACGAGCGGCGGCAGCGCCGCATCGGCCCGCGCCTGTGCCCGTTCCACGTCGACCACCACATAGCGCAACGCATCGGGCCACAGGTGCGCGCGGCTTCCCGCATCCTCGTCGATCGTCGCGCGTCCCTGCACGAGCCAGGTCGTCTGGCGCACGAAATCGACGAACAGCAGCGCGATCGCGGGATTCACGAGCAGGTTGCCGATCGTATTGAAGAGGTTGTTGCCCGCGAAGTCGGGCAGCACGAGCGTGCGGCGGTCGGGCAGGTGGACGAGCGGCTCGAACGAGCCGTCGCCGCGCGGCTGGCGGCCGCGGTACGAGCAGTCGCCGTTGCCGGCCGCGTCGGCGGTCGCGACGATCAGGAAGGCCTGCTCGCGGATGAACGCGATGGCGTCGTCGGTCAGCGGGCACGGGTCGTTCATGGTGTCGGGCGGCGCGAATGCCGTTGCGTGTCGATCGTCGGGTCGCACGCAAGCGACATGCCACGCGGCGCGGCCCGCATCCGCGTGCAGCGCAGTGCCGCGCACTGTGGAAATTTCGAACACCGGCCGCGCCGCTGCGCAATCGCGGTGTTCAGAATCGGCGCACCGGTCGTGCTTCACGCGTGAACACCGCACGGTGCGCACACGGGCCGGCGGCGATCGACGTGGTCATGTCCTGTTTGGCACGCATGTTGCGTAAACGGATGCAGCGCATTCCAACCGGCGCTGCATCCACACAAAGCACGATGAACAGGAGACATGTATGAACCCGTTTGACCTGAAGCAACTGGGCCTCGACGTCGAATACCCGTACCGTCAGCAGTACGACAACTACATCGGCGGCAAGTGGGTCGCGCCGGTGAAGGGCGAGTATTTCGAGAACGTGTCGCCGATCAACGGCCAGCCGTTCTGCCGCGTGCCGCGCTCGGGCGCCGACGACATCGAACTGGCGCTCGACGCCGCGCACGCCGCGCGCCGCAAGTGGGGCAAGACGTCCGTGGCCGAGCGCGCGAACCTGCTGCTCGCCGCCGCCGACCGGATGGAAAAGAACCTGAAGCTGCTGGCCGTGGCCGAGACGATCGACAACGGCAAGCCGCTGCGCGAGACGATGGCCGCCGACCTGCCGCTCGCGATCGACCACTTCCGCTACTTCGCGGGCTGCATCCGCGCGCAAGAGGGCGGCATCTCCGAGATCGACGACAACACCGTCGCGTACCACTTCCATGAACCGCTCGGCGTGGTCGGCCAGATCATCCCGTGGAACTTCCCGCTGCTGATGGCCGCGTGGAAGCTCGCGCCGGCGCTCGCGGCCGGCTGCTGCGTCGTGATGAAGCCGGCCGAGCAGACGCCCGCGTCGGTGCTGGTGCTGATGGAGCTGATCGGCGACCTGTTCCCGGCCGGCACGATCAACATCGTGAACGGCTTCGGCAAGGAAGCGGGCGAAGCGCTCGCGACCAGCAAGCGGATCGCGAAGATCGCGTTCACGGGCTCGACGCCGGTCGGCAAGCACATCCTGCGTGCCGCGGCCGAGAGCCTGATCCCGTCGACGGTCGAACTGGGCGGCAAGAGCCCGAACATCTTCTTCGCCGACGTGCTCGACCAGGACGACGCGTTCCTCGACAAGGCGCTCGAAGGGCTCGCGATGTTCGCGCTGAACCAGGGCGAAGTGTGCACGTGCCCGTCGCGGATCCTGATCCAGGAATCGATCTACGAACGCTTCATCGAGAAGGCCGTCGCGCGCGTCGAACGCATCAAGGCCGGCCACCCGCTCGACCTGCAGACGATGATCGGCGCGCAGGCGTCGCAGCAGCAGCTCGACAAGATCCTGTCGTACATCGACATCGGCCGCGGCGAAGGCGCGCAATGCCTGACGGGCGGCGAGCGCACGGCGCCGGCCGCGGAACTCGGCACGGGCTACTACGTGAAGCCGACGATGCTGCTCGGCAACAACAAGATGCGCGTGTTCCAGGAAGAGATCTTCGGGCCGGTCGCGTCGGTGATGACGTTCAAGGACGAGCAGGAAGCGATCGAACTCGCGAACGACACGTTCTACGGGCTCGGCGCCGGTGTGTGGACGCGCAACGGCACGCGTGCGTACCGGATGGGCCGCGAGGTCGAGGCCGGCCGCGTGTGGACCAACTGCTATCACCTGTACCCCGCGCATGCGGCGTTCGGCGGCTACAAGCAGTCGGGGATCGGCCGCGAGACGCACAAGATGGCGCTGTCGAACTATCAGCAGACGAAGTGCCTGCTGGTGAGCTATCAGGCCGAGGCGCTCGGGTTCTTCTGATCGCCGACACGGGGGCAAGCGCCGGGACGCGCCGGCCGGCAGCGCAACGCCGGCCGGTGCGGTTGCCGGTCTTTCACGGCGACGCGCGCAGCGCATACGGTGCCGGGCGCGCTCGCGCGGCGCCTGGCCCGTTTCGATTTCGACATTCGGCGCCGGCGCTGCATCGTCGCATCCGGCACCGGAGACGACACCGGCGGCCGCCCGTTCGCGGCGGCACGGTGCGCTCACGCGCTTAACAAGAACCAGCATGGCAGAACCGCCCCGATCCTTTCCGCGTCACCCGGTATTTCATCCGGGTGAACTCGACGCGCAGCACCGCTTCGGCGTCGCCGACGAAGCCGAGCGGATGAGCGACGTCGTGACGACGCGCCTGAGCATCGGCGTGCGGCAGTTCGTCGAATCGCAGCCGTTCATGTTCGTCGGCGCAGCGGGCGGCACCGGCGGTGTCGTGACCTGCGACATCGTGCAGAGCCTGCGCGATGCGAACGGCGATCTGCTGCCCGTCGTTCGCGTGATCGACACGAAGACGCTGCGGTTCGCGTTGCCCACACATGACGGCGGCGGCCGGATCGCGTCGGCCGTGTACGACGGCAGCGGTGTCGGGTTGCTGTTCGTCGATTTCGTGCGCGGGATCCGGTACCGGATCAACGGCCGCGCCACGTTGCGGGCCGATCAGCCCGAAGCGGACGCGGCGCCGTGGGCGGCGGGCAGCACGATCGTCGAGCTGGCGGTCGCGCAGGCGTACGGCAACTGCGGCACGCGGGTCGTGCGGCTGAAGCCGGCCGGCTAGCCGGTGTGCGGGAGCCGGTCGCGGCACGGATGCGCGGTCGCGGCGCATGTTGCACCGCGTATCGCACCGGCGGCGTGCGCGCGCCGCCGCCTTCGGGTGCGCCCGCATGGCGCGTATCGGCCGGACAGCGTGCAATGGCGGGCGATTCGCCGGGCCATGCGGTTCGGCACGGGACTTGCGTGACAGGCGCGGTTCCGCGCAGGTGAGGGAGGACACGATGGATCAATACGTGGCGTGCAGGGAAGAACCGACCGCCGAAGACACGCGGCGCAATGCGCAGGGCGACGATGCGCTGGCCGGGCAGGCGGTCGTCAGCGTCGCGCACGATGCGGACGAGCAGGCGCGCAACCTGATCGGCTGGCGGCAGACCTACGACCAGCTCGCGGCCGGCCGCTTCGTCGGCACGCTGACCGAGCTGCCGCTCGACACGATGAAGCTGTTTCGCGAATCGACGAGCCACCTGCTGCGTCAGGCGTGCGAAGTGCGCGGCGACGCGTACTGGTTCGGCATTCCGCTCGTGTCCGACGGCACGGCGCGCGTCGATGCGTGCCGCATCGGGCCCGGTGCGCTCGCGTTCCGGCCCGGCAACGTCGAATTCGAACTGGTGACGCCCGCGCAGTTCTCGATCTACGGCGTCGTCGTGCGCGGCGACGTGCTGCGCCGCTACGCGCAGGAGGTCGAACGCCGTGCGCTCGACGAGCGGCTGTTCACGCAGTGCGTGATGCAGGTCGGCGATGCGCGGCTCGCGCGCCTGTGCGCGCTGCTCGGCCGCCGCCTCGACGGCGCGGTGGCGATGGCCGGCCCGCTGCCCGATGCGCAGCGCGACGACCTGCAGGCCGACGTGCTGGCCGCGCTGTTCGACGTGTGCGCGCACCCGGCCGACGACGGCAGCGGCGCCGCGCCGTCGACGCGGCGCTGGATCGTCGATCAGGCGCGCGACTACGTGCTCGCGCACCGTACGCGCCCGGTCGGCGTGCCGGAATTGTGCGAGCAGTTGCACGTGAGCCGGCGCACGCTGCAGTACTGCTTCCAGGACGTGCTCGGGATGGCGCCCGCGACCTACCTGCGCACGCTGCGGCTGAACGGCGCGCGGCGCGACCTGTGCGGCCGCGCGGCCGGCTCGGTGCAGGATGTCGCGGAGGCATGGGGCTTCTGGCACCTGAGCCAGTTCGCGACCGATTACCGGCGCCTGTTCGGCAAGCGGCCGTCGGAGACGCTGCGCGATCGCGCGGTGCGGGTCGGCGCGGGGTGACGAAGGCGGCGGGGGCGACGTTCCGACTCGCTGCCGCACCCGGGTTCCTTATCCGGTGGCCGCCGCCGCATCGCGCGGTGCGGGCCACGGCAGCCCATCCCAGTCGACGTTCCGGTAAGCGGCTTCGACCGCCGCGAGATCGTCCGGCCGCTCGCTGCGGTGCAGCCCGCGCAATTCGGCCGGCAATTCGAGTTCGACCGGTACGCAATGCGGATAGTCGCGCACGCGCAGCGCCGGCCCGATCGTCGTGAAGCACGCGAGCGTCGGCACGTCGAAACCGTCGGCGAGATGCAAGGCGGCCGTGTCGGGCGCGAACAGCAGGCGGGCGCCCTTGACCCACGAGATGAAGCGCGCGGTGTCGGTGGCGTCGCCGCTCACGTCGACGTAGTGGGGATGCGCGACCGGGCCGAAACCGGCCACCGGCAGCCCGTAGCGCTGCACGAGCCGATCCACGAATGCCGCGCGCAGCGCGGGCGGCACGCTGCGCACGGCGGTGCTCGCGTTCGGGCAGAACAGGACGTACGGCCGCTGCCACGCGGCCGGCAGCGCGGGCAGCGGCAGCCGGGCGAGCCAGCGGTTGCGCTTCGCGGCGGCCGGTACGGCGGCCGGGTCGACGCCGAGCGCATCCAGGAAGAAATCGATCATCGGCAGCCGCGCGAATGCGGGCCAGTACAGGTGATTGCCGACGTCGATGCATGGCGCATCGGCGGGCAGCGCGTCGACCGGGCACGGCAGCGTGCGCGACGGCGCGACGACGTCGGCCGCGAGCGCATACAGCGTGTCGACATAGCGCGGCGCGCGGGCCGGCCGGTACAGCGTGAAACGCAGGCCCGGGTGGGCCGCACGCAGCGCGGCGACGGCCGTCAGCCCGATCACCGAATCGCCGAGCGTGACGCCCATTCCGTTGATCACGTGCACGTGCCGCGCGTCGTCGTAATCGAGCCGGAACGGCCGATGCGCGGCGTGCAGCAGGCCGAGCGCGGGCGCGGCCGGCACGTGGCCGTCGGCACGCAGGTTGCCGGACTCGAGGTCGTACGGCGCGACGAGCGCGCCGTCGGGCGCGAGCAGCGTGCCGGGGCAGGCCAGCGCGTCCTCATGCGACAGCCCGGCGCCGGGCGGCGCGGTGTGCGTGTCCACCGTCACCCGCCGCGCGCCCGGCGGCCTTGCTCGCGGATCTGTTCGAGCGTCGCGGCCGGCGTGCTGGCGTCCTGCGGGATGCGGATCTCGATCACCGCGGGCAACCCGCAGGTCAGCGCGCGCTCGAGCGCGGGCGCGAATTCGGCGGTGCGCTCGACCGTCTCGCCATGCGCGCCGAATGCACGCGCATAGGCGGCGAAATCGGGATTCGTGAGCCCCGTGCCGTGCACGCGGCCCGGATAGTTGCGCTCCTGATGCATGCGGATCGTGCCGAAATGCCCGTTGTTGACGACGATCGCGACGATGTTCAGCCCGTACTGCATCGCGGTCGCGAGTTCGTTGCCGGCCATCATGAAGCAGCCGTCGCCCGCCAGCGCGACGACCGCGCGCGACGGGTACAGCGACTTCGCGGCGAGCGCGGCCGGCAGCCCGTAGCCCATCGCGCCGCTGGTCGGCGCGAGCTGCGAACGGAAGTGCCGGTACGCGAAGTGGCGATGCAGCCAGATCGCATAGTTGCCGGCGCCGTTGGTCAGGATCGCGTCGTGCGGCAGGCGCTCGCGCAACTGCACCATCACGTCGCCGAGCTGGACGTCGCCGGGCATCGGCAGCGGCGCATGCCATTCGCGGTACGCGCGATGGGCGTCGGCGGCCGCGCCGGCCCATGCCGGACGGTCGGGCGGCTCGAGCGCGGCAAGCGGCGCGGCGATCTCGGGCATTCCCGACACGATCGGCAGGTCGGCCGCATACACGCGGCCGAGTTCGTCGGCGCCCTGGTGCACGTGGATCAGCGTCTGGCGCGTTTTCGGGATGTCGAGCAGCGTATAGCCGCCGGTCGTGGCTTCGCCGAGGCGCGGCCCGATCACGAGCAGCAGGTCGGCGTCGCGGATGCGCTTCGCGAGCGCAGGGTTGATCCCGAGGCCGACGTCGCCCGCGTAGTTCGGGTGCGCGTTGTCGATCGTGTCCTGGAAGCGGAACGCGCACGCGACCGGCAGTTGCCAGCGTTCGACGAAGGTGCGCAGGTTCGCGCACGCGTCGGGCGTCCAGCCGCTGCCGCCGACGATCGCGAACGGCCGCTCCGCGCGCGCGAGCCGCTCGCGCAGCTCGTCGAGCTGCGCGGCCGACGGCGCGGCCGCGACGCGTTTCGCGGCCGGCACGACGGGTTGGGACGCGCACGCTTCGGACAGCACGTCCTCCGGCAGCGCGAGCACGACCGGGCCGGGCCGGCCCGACGTCGCGACGTGAAACGCATGGCTCAGGTATTCGGGGAGGCGGCGCGGGTCGTCGATCTGCGCGACCCATTTCGCCATCTGGCCGAACATCCGGCGGTAGTCGATTTCCTGGAAGGCTTCGCGGTCGAGGTGCTCGCGTGCGCATTGGCCGACGAACAGGATCATCGGCGTCGAATCCTGGAACGCGGTGTGCACGCCGATCGACGCATGGGTCGCGCCGGGCCCGCGCGTGACGAATGCGATGCCGGGACGGCCGGTCAGCTTGCCGACCGCTTCGGCCATGTTCGCGGCGGCCGCCTCGTGACGGCAGACGACCGTCTGGATGCGCGCGGTGTCGTCCGCCAGCGCATCGAGTACGGCGAGGAAGCTTTCGCCCGGCACGCAGAAGACGCGTTCGACGTGATTGGCGAGCAACGCATCGACGAGCAGTCGCGCACCGGTGGTGGCGCGCGGCTCGAGATCCTTGGCATGCGACATGGGCTGCCGTCTCCCTGGGTAGCGGGACGTACAGCTTACGCCCGTTGGCCGGGCGCTGAAAAGTGCCGCGGGCAAGCGGGGTGGCGCTGCTTGACCCTCGCGCTGTACTGGAATCCCAAGGCGCGCGAGGATCGCGCCGCGATCATGGACCATATCGGCCAGGACGATCCGCTGGCCGCGCTCGAACTGGACGAACTGCTGGAGGAGAAGGCAGCGGCGTTGCCGGCGCGCGCGGAACTGTATCGGCGAGGGCGCGTGGCAAGTACGCGCGAACTGGTGATTGCGCCGAACCATGTGCTCGTCTATCGCATTCGACCCACCGAGCACATCGTGGCAATTCTTCGCGTGTTGCATGCGCGACGACAGTGGCCGTGATGGCGTCATGCGGATACATGGCTTGCATCGAGCCTGTCGCGGTGTGCATGAACCCCGCCCGCGAGCGGAAGAAGATCATCCCGACAAACCGATCGCCGCTCACGCTGTGCCGCTCGACGTCGTGCTCGTGACCCACAACGAGCGGGACTTCGCCGGTTATCCGGGCTTGCGGCTCGAGAACGGGTTGAACGACTGATGCACGCCCGTTAGCGCCCGGCGGCCATGCGGGACATCGTGACCCGCGTGGCCGCCGGAACCCGCATCAGCACTCGACGATGTTCACCGCCAGCCCGCCGCGCGACGTTTCCTTGTACTTCGTCTTCATGTCGGCGCCGGTCTCGCGCATCGTCTTGATCACGGAGTCGAGCGACACGTAGTGCGAGCCGTCGCCGCGCAGCGCCATGCGCGCCGCATTGACGGCCTTCACCGACGCCATCGCGTTGCGCTCGATGCACGGGATCTGCACCATCCCGCCGACCGGGTCGCAGGTGAGGCCGAGGTTGTGTTCCATGCCGATCTCGGCCGCGTTCTCGACCTGCTGCGGCGTGCCGCCGAGCACGGCCGCGAGCGCGCCGGCCGCCATCGAGCACGCGACACCCACTTCGCCCTGGCAGCCGACTTCCGCGCCCGAGATCGACGCGTTGAGCTTGTACAGAATGCCGATCGCGGCGGCCGTCAGCAGGAAGTCGATCACGCCTTGCTCGTTCGCGCCGGGCGTGAAGCGCGTGTAGTAGTGCAGCACGGCCGGGATGATGCCGGCCGCACCGTTGGTCGGCGCGGTGACCACGCGGCCGCCGGCCGCGTTTTCCTCGTTGACCGCGATCGCGTACAGGTTGATCCAGTCGATCATCGACAGCGGATCCTGCAGCGCGCGCTCCGGGCTGCCGGTCAGCGTGCGGTACAGTTGCGGCGCGCGGCGCTTGACCTGGAACGGGCCGGGCAGGTTGCCGTCGGCGTCGGGGTTGCCGATCCCGCAGCCGCGCGACACGCACGATTGCATCACGGCCCAGATCTTCAGCAGCCCGTCGCGCGTTTCTTCCTCGGTGTGCCACGCGCGCTCGTTTTCCCACATCAGCTGCGCGATCGACTTGCCGGTCGACGCGGTCAGCGCGAGCAGCTCGGCGCCGGTGCGGAACGGGTGCGTCATCTGCTCGGCCGCACTCAGCACCTTCGTGTTCGGCGCGCCGGCCGTCACGACGAAGCCGCCGCCGACCGACAGGTAGGTGCGCTCGACCAGTACCGCGCCGTTCGCGTCGCTCGCGCGCAGCTTCATCCCGTTCGGATGCTCGGGCAGCGCCTGGCGGTAGAACGCGATGTTCTCCTTCAGCACGAACGGCACCGGATGCGTGCCGAGCAGCGCGAGTTTCTTCGACTGGCGGACGTCTTCCAGCCGCGCGTCGATCGTGTCGGGATCGACGGTGTCGGGCGCGTCGCCGAGCAGGCCGAGCATCACGCCGCGGTCGGTGCCGTGGCCCTTGCCGGTCGCGCCGAGCGAGCCGTACAGCTCGACCTTCACGTGGGCCGTCGCGTCGAGCAGCCCGTCGCGCTCGAGGCCCTGGACGAACATCAGCGCCGCGCGCATCGGCCCGACCGTGTGCGAACTGGACGGACCGATGCCGATCTTGAAGAGGTCAAACACGCTGACTGCCATTTCGATACCTGCCTTGCTTTAAGAGTAGTGCTAGCGCGCCTGCAATGGCAGGCACGCGGCGAGCCATGCGGGCGGTGTTGGGGAAAGCTGCTGCGCGACGCGGGCATAGCGCCCGTCGAGCCGCGCGGCCAGATGGAAGAGTTCGGTGGCGTTTTTCGGGTCCCACTGCCCCGTGTAGCCCGGCAAGCCGGCCTCGCGGCGCTTCGCGTCGAACGGCACCGGCGAATTCACGAATTCCTCGTGGGTCTTCTCGCCGAGCGCGTACGGCACGAGCCAGTCGAGCGCCGCCGCGAGCGTCGCGCCGTTCGCGCCGCGTTCGCGCAGCCAGTTGCGGTTGAAGCGGCGCGCGGCGAGCGCGGCCGTCACCAGCGGCTGCAGGTCGTAGACCGCGTAATGCAGCGCATCGCGTTCCTCGAAGTCCCATGTCTTGCCGTCCGGGCCGATGTTGTCGGCGAGATGCTCGACGAACAGCCGTTGCGCGGCGTTCATCATCTTGCGGTCGCCGAGCGTGAACGCGGACAGCGCGATCAGCTTGATCCGGTGGCTCTGCCAGTTGTTGCGCCAGGTGCCGGTGAGCGGGCGCTTCTGCGCGTCGATCTGCGCGACGTAGCCGGCGCCGAGCTTCGCGATGAACGCGGCCGTCGCGTTGCGCGTTTTTACCGGCAGCGCGCTCGCGGTCATGTCGTACGCGACGATCAGGCTCTCGAAGCGCGTTTCGTCGATCGGATTGAAGCTCGGCTGGTAGGTCGAGACCCACGCGGACAGGAAGCGGTCGACGAGCTGCAGGTAGCGCGGCGCGTTCGTCACGCGCCACGCGAGCGCCGCGTCGCGCATCAGGTCCATGTCCTTCAGCGCGGCCGCACTCTGGTCGTAGATGCCTTCGTGCGGCAGCGTGCCCTCGGTGTGCACGCGCGCCATCGCCTTCGGCTGCTCGCCGATGCGCGCGTCGACGCTGCGGATCAGCGCCTGCACGCCCGGCTCGGCCTGCGTCGTCTCGCTCGCCTGCAGCGCCGGCGCCGCGCAGAAATTCATCGCCGCGCGCGCCCCGCCGGACGCGCCGAGGCCGGCGGCGGCAAGCGACAGCGAGGCGACGAGCATCGGCACGAAACGACCGGCACGCGCGTGCGGCCGCGTCCTGTTTGCACCATGGCCCGGAAACATCGGACGCACCATGCGGAACTCCTTCATTGGCTGGATCGCGTGTGATGTTAGCCGGATTGGCGGGGGAACGTGAACCGGTTCGCCCGGCGAACGCAAAAACCGCACGCAACCCCGGGTTGCGTGCGGTGCGGTCATGGTCGGGCGGCGCCGGGGCTGGCGTGCGTTACGCGTATTCCGACATCGGCACGCACGAGCAGAACAGGTTGCGGTCGCCGTACGCGTTGTCCGCGCGGCCGACCGGCGGCCAGTACTTGTTCGTGCCGAGCGACGCGACCGGGTACGCAGCCTGCTCGCGCGAGTACGCGTGCGGCCATTCGTTCGCGGTGACGACGGCCGCCGTATGCGGCGCGTGACGCAGCGGGTTGTCCTCGCGATCGGCGCGGCCTTCCTCGACCGCGCGGATTTCCTCGCGGATCGCGATCATCGCGGCGATGAAGCGGTCGAGTTCTTCCTGCGATTCCGATTCGGTCGGCTCGACCATCAGCGTGCCCGGCACCGGGAAGCTCATCGTCGGCGCGTGGAAGCCGTAGTCCATCAGGCGCTTCGCGACGTCGTCGACGCTGATGCCGCTCGACTCCTTGATCGGGCGCAGGTCGAGAATGCACTCGTGCGCGACCAGCCCGCCCGGGCCCGAATACAGCACCGGGTAGTGGGGCGCGAGGCGCTTCGCGATGTAGTTCGCGTTGAGGATCGCGGTTTCCGTCGCGGCGGTCAGGTTCTTCGCGCCCATCATCGCGATGTACATCCACGAGATCGGCAGGATCGACGCCGAGCCGTACGGGGCGGCCGACACCGCGCCGATGCCTTCTTCGCCGCGCGCATAGCCGGTCGAACGCTGGTTCGGCAGGAACTTCGCGAGGTGCGCGCCGACCGCGACCGGGCCGACGCCCGGGCCGCCGCCGCCGTGCGGGATGCAGAAGGTCTTGTGCAGGTTCAGGTGCGACACGTCGCCGCCGAACTGGCCCGGCGCGGTCAGGCCGACCATCGCGTTCATGTTCGCGCCGTCGACGTACACCTGGCCGCCGTGCGCGTGCACGATCTCGCAGATCTCGCGGACGTTCTGCTCGAACACGCCGTGCGTCGACGGATACGTGATCATGATCGCCGCGAGGTCCTTCGAATGTGCTTCGGCCTTCGCCTTCAGGTCGGCGATGTCGACGTTGCCCTGGGCGTCGCAGGCGACGACCACGACCTTCATGCCGGCCATGTGCGCCGACGCCGGGTTCGTGCCGTGCGCGGATGCCGGGATCAGGCACACGTCGCGATGCGCTTCGCCGCGCGATGCGTGGTACGCGTGGATGATCAGCAGGCCCGCGTACTCGCCCTGCGAGCCGGCGTTCGGTTGCAGCGACACGGCCGCGTAGCCGGTGGCCGCGACGAGCATCTGCTCGAGTTGGTCGATCATCTCGCGGTAGCCGACGGTCTGCTCGGCCGGTGCGAACGGATGGATGCCGCCGAACTCGGGCCACGTGACGGGCAGCATTTCCGACGTCGCGTTCAGCTTCATCGTGCACGAGCCGAGCGGGATCATCGAGCGGTCGAGCGCGAGATCCTTGTCCGACAGGCTGCGCAGGTAGCGCAGCATTTCGGTTTCGGAATGGTGGCGGTTGAACACGTGGTGCGTCAGGTACGCGCTCGTGCGCTCGAGGCCGGCCGGCAGCGCGGCGACGCCGGCGAGGCCCGCGTCCAGCGCGTCGACGGCCGGTGCGGTGCCGCCCGCGGCCTGCGCGAACACGTCGAGCAGGTCGGCGAGGTCGTCGCGCGTCGTGGTTTCGTCGACCGACACGCCGACTTGCGTGTCGCTCACGCGGCGCAGGTTGATGCGCTTGGCTTTCGCGAATTCATGGACCTGCGCGGTGCGCGCGCCGGTGTCGACCGTCAGCGTGTCGAAGAACGTGTCGTTGACGGTCGCGAAGCCGAGCTGCTTCACGCCGGCGGCGAAGAGCGCCGCGATGCGGTTCACGCGCAGCGCGATCGTCTTCAGGCCGTGCGGGCCGTGGTAGACCGCGTACATGCTGGCCATGATCGCGAGCAGCGCCTGCGCGGTACACACGTTCGACGTCGCCTTCTCGCGGCGGATGTGCTGTTCGCGCGTCTGCAGCGCGAGGCGCAGCGCGGGCTTGCCCTGTGCGTCGACCGTCACGCCGACGAGGCGGCCCGGCATCTGGCGCTTGAATTCGTCGCGCACCGCGAGATAGGCGGCGTGCGGGCCGCCGAAGCCCATCGGCACGCCGAAGCGCTGCGTGTTGCCGATCGCGACGTCCGCGCCCCATTCGCCGGGCGGCGTCAGCACGGTCAGCGCGAGCAGGTCGGCCGCGACGACCACGTGGCCGCCGGCCGCATGGATCGCTTCGGTGAGCGCGCGGTAGTCGCGCACGTCGCCGTTCACGCCCGGGTATTGCAGCAGCACGCCGAATGCGTTCGCCTGCGCCGCGTCGGCGGCCGGGCCCGTCCTGACCTCGATGCCGACCGGCAGCGCGCGCGTGCGGATCACTTCGAGCGTTTGCGGCAGCACGTCGTCGGCGACGTAGAACACGTTCGACGCCGGCTTGCCGGTGCGCTGCAGCAGCGTCATCGCTTCGGCCGCGGCGGTCGCTTCATCGAGCAGCGACGCGTTCGAGATCGCGAGGCCCGTCAGGTCGGCGACCATCTGCTGGAAGTTCAGGAGCGCCTCGAGGCGGCCCTGGGAAATTTCAGGCTGGTACGGCGTGTAGGCCGTGTACCACGCCGGGTTTTCGAGCACGTTGCGCAGGATCACGGCCGGCGTGTGCGTGTCGTGGTAACCCTGACCGATATACGAGCGGAACACCTGGTTCTTGTCCGCGAGAACCCGCAGCGCGGCGAGCGCTTCGGCCTCGCTCTTCGGCTGCGCGAACGGGCCGAGCGGCAGCGTTTCGGCGCGGCGGATCGAGGCCGGGATCACGGCGTCGATCAGGGCGGCGCGCGACGCGAAGCCGAGCGTGTCGAGCATGGCCTGCTGGCTGGCGGCGTCGGGGCCGATGTGGCGTTCGGCGAACGCGTCGTGCGTTTCGAGCGCGGCGAGCGAGAGGGGCGTGCGGTTCATCAGGCGGTCCGGGTGTTCGAGCTTCATGGCGTGACTCTGGTCCCGCGCGGGCCGAGGCCGGCGCCACGCGGTTCGGGTAGGGAAATTAGTCGATCAGCTTGCCGTAGGCGGCTGCGTCGATCAGCTTGTCGGTCGATGCGCCGGCCGCGAGCTTGATCTTGAAGAGCCACACGCCGTACGCGTCGCTGTTCACTGCTTCCGGTGCGTCGGTGGCTTCTTCGTTGATGGCGATGATTTCGCCGGACACCGGCGAGTAGATGTCGGATGCCGCCTTCACCGACTCGACGACGCCGACGGCATCGCCTTCCTTCACTTGCTTGCCGACTGCCGGCAGTTCGAGGAACACGATGTCGCCAAGCGTGTTCTGCGCGTGATCGGTGATGCCGACCGTCAGCGTGCCGTCTGCCTCGGTGCGGATCCACTCGTGTTCGTCGGTGTATTTCAGCTCGGCCGGGACGTTGCTCATCGGTTGCTCCTGGATAAAAGGGTGTGATTCGTTCTTCTGGCGCGCCGCCATGGCACGCCGGGTAGGGTTGCGCCGGGTGCCATCTCCCGGCTTACCGGGAGGCAGGCCTCCCGGCCGTTACGCAGCGAGGACCTTGCCGTTGCGTACGAACGGCAGTTTTACCACGCGCGCGGGAAGATTCTTGTCTCGAATTTGCACCTGGATCAGGTCGCCGATCTGGACGGCGGCCGGCACGCGCGCGAACGCGATCGATTCCTGCATCGACGGCGAGAACGTGCCGCTCGTGATCTCGCCTTCGCCGTGCGGCGTGACGACCTTCTGGTGCGCGCGCAGCACGCCGCCCGCCTTGCCGTTTTCCTTCTGCAGGATCAGGCCGACGAACGCGGCGCGGGTGCCGTTGGCTTCCAGTGCGGCGCGGCCGACGAAGTCGCGCGGCGCGGTGAGGTCGACCGTCCACGCGAGGCCCGCGTCGAGCGGGGAGACGGTGTCGTCCATGTCCTGGCCGTACAGGTTCATGCCGGCCTCCAGGCGCAGCGTGTCGCGCGCGCCGAGCCCGCACGGACGCACGCCGTTTTGCTGCAGCGCGGCCCACAGCGCTTCGACGTGTACGGCCGGGACGATCACTTCGAAACCGTCTTCACCGGTATAGCCGGTGCGGGCGATGGTGAGGTCGCCGAACGGCGTGCCGGCGACCTGCGCGGCGTTGAACGGCTTCAGCTCGCTGGTCGCGGCGCGTGCGGAAGGCACCGTCGTCCACACCTTTTCGCGCGCGTTCGGACCCTGTACGGCGACGATCGCGAAGTCGCGGCGCGGCGCGATCGTGAGACCGAAGCCGCCTTGCTCGTTCAGCTGGTTGAACCACGCGATGTCTTTCTCGGCCGTGCCGGCATTGACGACGACGCGGAAGAATTCCTCGGTGAAGTAATAGACGATCAGGTCGTCGATGACGCCGCCCTGCGGGTTGAGCAGGCACGAGTAAAGCGCCTTGCCGGGCGTCTTGAGCTTGCCGACGTTGTTTGCGATCGCGTGCTCGAAGAACGCGCGCACGCGGCTGCCGGTGAAATCGATCACGCACATGTGCGACACGTCGAACATGCCGGCGTCGGTGCGCACGGCTGCGTGTTCTTCGATCTGCGAGCCGTAGTTGACGGGCATGTCCCAGCCGCCGAAGTCGACCATGCGGGCATTGAGCGCGCGGTGCGCGGCGTTGAGCGGGGTGTGATTCAGTGCAGTCATCGAGGCCTCAGGCAAGGCGCTTGCGCGCGGATCAGAACGGCCATGTGCCGACCGCCGCGGCCGATGGCCCGAGCGATCCGGTACATGCCCCTCTGTCCTCGATACCTGAGAGATTGCGCGGCGGGCAAAGCCCGGCCGGCGCGCGCCCCTTCGGTGGGCAGCCTGCCCGCGCAACCAGTGCGCTGCGGGCTACTGCCGCTCTCCAGAGTGCGGGGAGCGTATGGCCCGCGCAGTGCGCGGACGCGATTCCCCGACGCGGTCGGTCCTTTTGCCTGAGAGTTTGCGGGTGTGCCCCTTCGGCGGCGCAACCGGTGTCGAAACCACCCGGTTACACGCTCTCCCGACGCGTGCGGGCGACTGTACGCGAGCAGATGGGCATTGTCAATTTGGGCAAAATAATGTCGCTTCGCGACAAGCGGCGGCGTGAGGGGCCGCCGCTTTCGCCGACACCGGGAAGGGGCGGCGCTGCCGGGATTACTCGCCGATCGCGCGTGCGGCGGTGTCGAGTTCCTGGTTCAGCACGCGCTGCTCGTCGCCGGACAGGCCGCCGTTATGCTGGGCCGACATGTCGTTCGCTTCCTGGCGGATCACGTCGAGGCGGTGGTGCAGTTGCGCGCCGTACGGCGGCGGGTAGTAGCCGTTGTTGACGCGCGCGTCGATCCGGCGGTGCAGGTTGTCGATCCGGCCCTGGACCTCCTGCATGCGGTCGTTCGCGACGACCTGCGGATTCGGTCGCGGCGGAGGCGGCGGTGCCTGCCGGACCGGTCGCTGCGGCTGCACGATACAGGCCGCGAGCGTGGAAACCAGGACGCAGCATGCCGCTGCGCGAATCAACCGTTGCATCACATTCTCCTGACGGTTTGGTGTCGGATCGACTTTTTGAGAAACGCGTCAGACCGGATGACCGCTGACTTTCGTTCCCGCACCATTTGTAACGGAATGTTCCGGACCGTGCCGGCGGGGCGGCCCGCGCAGGGCCGCTGCCCGCGAACGACGCGGGAGGGCGACTGCGGCTGGGCAGGCGCCGGCCCGGCCGGCGGCCCGTCAGATGGCGCGGCGCACGAATGGTACCCGGCGGCCGTCGTGCTCGCTTTGCGCGGCAAGCTCGATGACGGTCATCACGTCGACGGCGTCCTGCGCGGTGATGGGGAACGGCGCGCCGTCGCGGATCGACGCCGCGAGCGCGCGGTAGAACTCAGCGTACTGGCCGTCGAGGGTCGGGATCGGGCGCTCGACCTCGACGTCGCCGTCGAGCACGCGCAGCAGGCCGGGCGGGTTGCCGCCGCCGAATTCGACGTCGTCCGCGGTGAGACCGGCCTTGAGCTGGTCTTCCTGCGTGTCGAGCCCGAACTTCTGGTAGCTGCCGCGCGTGCCGTGCAGCGTGAAGCGCGCGGGCTCGATCGCCGACAGCGCGCTCGCATGCAGCGCGACCTCCTTGTCCGGATAACCGAGCAGCAGGTGGACGAAATCGGGCGCGGTGCCATCGTCGCGGCGCGTCTTGACGGTCGCGCTCACCGTTTCCGGCAGGCCGAACAGCGCGAGCGCCTGATCGATCAGGTGCGGGCCGAGGTCGAGCAGCAGGCCGCCGCCGCGGGCCGGTTCCTCGCGCCAGCGCGTGCGCGGCGTCGGCCGGAAACGGTCGAAGTGCGACGCGAAATAGGTGAGGCGGCCGAGCTCGCCCGATTTGACGATGTCGCGCACGGTGAGGAAATCGCCGTCCCAGCGGCGGTTGTGAAACGGCGCGAACAGCCGGCTGCGCGCGTTCGCGAGCCGCGCGAGCGCGAGCGCCTCGTCGGCGGTGAGCGTGACGGGCTTGTCGACGACCACGTGGCGGCCGGCCTCGAGCACCTGGCGTGCGAGCGTGAAGTGCGTGTCGTTCGGCGTGGCGATCACCACGCACTCGATATCGTCGAGGCCGAGCAGCGTGTCGAGGTCGGGGACCACGCGCGCGCCCGGATACGCGGCCTGCGCGCGATCGGGCTGCCCCGTCGCGATCGCGGCGACTTCAGTGCGGCCGCTCGTGGCGATCACCGGCGCGTGAAACGTCGCGCCGGCGAAACCGAAACCCATCAAACCAATCCTGAGCAATGACGACATGGCAATTCCTGGCTGCGAAGGAAACTAAAGGATGGCGCGCCGAAACGGCGCGAAGACGACCGGCTATTTTGGCATGGCGCCGCCGCTTGCACAGGCACGTTGGGCGAAATGCGCGACGCGACGCAGCACATGCGCAAGGAAGGCCGGCATTTTGCGCGAGGCCGTGCGCCGCGCGCGGCATCGCGGGCTGCCCGGCTGAGCGGTGAACGGGCGGCGTGCGGCCCACACACCGCGTCATGCGGCTGCCCGTTGCCGCACGGCCGTTGCGACCTGAGAAGCCCACGCCGCGCACGCGGCTTCACCGGGATGGAAGCCGTCGGCGGCCATCAGGTGGCGCTCGAGCGGCAGGTCGACCCGCAGGAACGTGCAGTGCGGCTGCGTGCCGGCCCAGCCGGCGAGCGCCGCATTGAGCCGCTTCGCGCGCAGCCCGAGATACCACGCGAGCGGCTGCGGCAGCGCCGGGAAGCGCTCCATCGGCGGCACCGCCGACAGGATCGCGTGCCCGACCCGGAAGCGGGCGGCGAGCAGCCGCACCAGCTCGGCCTGCTGCGCCAGCCAGCGCGCGGGCGCCACGCCGCCCGTCACGTCGTTGACGCCGAGCGACGTGACGGCCACGTCGAACGGCTCGGCCGGCTCGGCGGCGAGCCACTCGACGAGCTCCCGGGTGGTGAGGCCCGTGCGCGCGAGCAGCTTCCAGCTCACGCGGTGCGTGGCCGCCAGCGCGTGCGCCAGTTGCCCGGCGAGCGCGTCGCGCTGCGTGGCGACGCCGACGCCCGCGGCGGCCGAATCGCCGACCACCAGCACGCGCAGCGGCGGGCCGTCGCCGGCCACGCCGTCGCGCGGGCCGGCCGCTTCGGGCAGCCGCGGCGTGACGCGCCGCACGTAGCACCCCTGCGCGAACAGCAGCGGGCCGAGGGCGGCGGTGGCGAACGGGTAGCCCATGAGGTCGATCCGGTGGTTGGTTCAGACGAATGAAATCGGACCGGCGCGGGTGGCGCCGGGGAGTAGGTATTGTGTCCGATCGCCGCGCGAACGGGGCCGGATTGGCCGAACGGGCAGGGACGACCGCGCCGGACGGACAGGGGGTGCCCGCCCGGCAAGCCCGCGCGGCCCCGTCCGGCGGCCCGCCCGAAATGCGCGCCGCCGACGTGTTAACATGCGCGTCCTGCCCGCGTGTCCGCCTGCTTCGCCAGCCTGTCGCGCACGGCATCCTCCCGGCGTTCCGCCGTCAACCGCAACACCATCCGTCATCATGTCCGCAGGCCTCAATCCCGCCCAGAACGAAGCGGTGCGCTACCTCGACGGTCCCTGTCTCGTGCTCGCCGGCGCGGGCAGCGGCAAGACCCGCGTGATCACGCAGAAGATCGCGCACCTGATCGAAGCGAAAGGCTTCGAGCCGCGCCATATTGCCGCCGTCACGTTCACGAACAAGGCGGCGGCCGAAATGCGCGAGCGCGTGTCGAAGCTGCTCGAGGGCAAGACGCTCACCACGCCCGGCAAGGAAGGCCGCAAGGTGCCCGTCAACCAGCTCACCGTCTGCACGTTCCATTCGCTGGGCGTGCAGATCCTGCGCCAGGAGGCCGAGCACGTCGGGCTGAAGCCGCAGTTCTCGATCATGGATTCGGACGACTGCTTCGGGATGATCCAGGAGCAGCTCGGCACGACCGACAAGGGGCTGATCCGCAAGATCCAGAGCATCATCTCGCTGTGGAAGAACGGCCTGATCATGCCCGACGAGGCGATGGCGATCGCGGCGAACGAGGACGAGCACCAGGCCGCGCTGGTCTACCGCAACTACGTCGCGACGCTGCACGCGTACCAGGCGGTCGACTTCGACGACCTGATCCGCCTGCCGGCCGAGCTGTTCGCGAAGAACGAGCAGGTGCGCGACCGCTGGCAGAACAAGCTGCGCTACCTGCTGATCGACGAGTACCAGGACACCAACGCGTGCCAGTACGAGCTGCTGAAGCTGCTCGCCGGCCCGCGCGCCGCGTTCACGGCGGTCGGCGACGACGACCAGGCGATCTACGGCTGGCGCGGCGCGACGCTCGAGAACCTCGCGCAGCTCGGCAAGGATTTCCCGAAGTTGCACGTGATCAAGCTCGAGCAGAACTACCGGTCGACGGTGCGGATCCTGACCGCCGCGAACAACGTGATCGCGAACAACCCGAAGCTGTTCGAGAAGAAGCTGTGGTCCGAGCACGGGATGGGCGATTCGATCACCGTCACGCCGTGCAACGACGAGGAGCACGAGGCCGAATCGGTCGTGTTCCGGCTGTCGGCGCACAAGTTCGAGCGGCGCGCGCAGTTCCGCGACTACGCGATCCTGTACCGCGGCAACTTCCAGGCGCGCATCTTCGAGCAGGTACTGCGGCGCGAGCGGATCCCGTACGTGCTGTCGGGCGGCCAGTCGTTCTTCGACAAGGCCGAGATCAAGGATCTGTGCGCCTACCTGCGGCTGATCGCGAACGCCGACGACGATCCCGCGTTCATCCGCGCGGTCACGACGCCGCGCCGCGGAATCGGCAACACGACGCTCGAGGCGCTCGGCTCGTTCGCGGGGCAGGCAAAGGTGTCGCTGTTCGAGGCCGTGTACATGGGCGGGATCGAGGCGCGGCTGTCGGCGCGCCAGGTCGAGCCGTTGCGGATGTTCTGCGACTTCATCCAGCGCCTGACCGAGCGCGCGGACAAGGAGCCCGCGACCGTCGTGCTCGACGACATGATGGAGGCGATCCACTACGAGGCGTACCTGTACGACGCGTTCGACGAGCGGCAGGCGCAGTCGAAGTGGCAGAACGTGCTCGAATTCCTCGAATGGCTGAAGCGCAAGGGCACCAAGCCCGAGACGGAAGCCGTCGACGGCGAGGCCGAAGGCTTCCACAACGCGGACGGGCTCGCCGATACGGGCAAGAACCTGCTCGGCCTGATCCAGACCGTCGCGCTGATGTCGATGCTCGAGGGCAAGGACGAGGATCCGGACGCGGTGCGGCTGTCGACCGTCCATGCATCGAAGGGGCTCGAGTATCCGCACGTGTTCCTGGTCGGCGTCGAGGAAGGCATCATGCCGCACCGCGGCGGCAGCGAGGACGACGGCCCGATCGACAGCGAGCGGATCGAGGAGGAGCGCCGGCTGATGTACGTCGCGATCACGCGCGCGCAGCGCAGCCTGCACCTGAACTGGTGCAAGAAGCGCAAGCGGGCCCGCGAGACGGTCGTGTGCGAGCCGTCGCGTTTCATCCCGGAGATGGGGCTCGACGAAGCGCCGCCGCCGACGCCGGAAGAAGCGCCGATGTCGCCGAAGGACCGGCTCGCGAGCCTGAAGGCGCTGCTGCAGAAGTAATGCGGTAGTCCGGCGGACCGGAAAGACAAAACCCCCGCGATGCGTGTGCGTCGCGGGGGTTTTTTACGGATGGCCCGGCGTGATTACTTCGACGCGTTGACCATGTAGTCGACGGCCGCCTTCACGTCGGCGTCCGACGCGGTCGACCCGCCCTTCGGCGGCATCGCGCCCTTGCCGTGCAGCGCGTAGTTGTAGACCGTGTCCATCGAGTCCTTCAGGCGCGGCGCCCAGTCCTCCTTGCTGCCGAACTTCGGTGCGCCGAGCACGCCGGCCGCGTGACAGGCTTGGCAGGTCGACGTGTACAGCGCCTTGCCGGCCGTTGCCGCGTCGGCGCTGGCCGGCGCGGCCGCGGGTTTTTCGCCGGCCTTCGGAATCGCGGCGATCGCGGCCATGGCGGCGGCGGCCTGCGCGTTCGACGCGTCGGCACCCGATGCGGCGGCGCCGGCGGCGGGCGCGGCATTGGCAGCCGGGGCGGCCGGTTCGGGGAAGTTCGCGCCGTCGTTGTTCGCCATGTAGACGATCGCGCGGGCGATTTCATAGTCGCTGACGTCGTCGGGGCTCGTGCCGCCGCGCGGCGGCATCGCGCCCTTGCCGGCGAGGGCCGTCTTCAGCAGCGTGTCGAAGCCTTGCGAGATGCGCGGCGCCCAGTCGTCCTTGTTGCCGAACTTCGGTGCGCCGGCGGCGCCGGTGCCGTGACAGGTCACGCAGACGGCCTTGTAGACCGCCTCGCCGGTCTTGTACGTGCGGGGCGCGTTGGCGTCCTTCACGTCGACCTTCGCGAGTGGCGCGATGCGCGCGGCGACCTGCTCGTCGGACAGCGCATCCGTGCCGGCGCCGGAACGGAACGCATGGTTCGCATAGTTGGCGAACAGGACGATCAGGATGATCGGAATCGCGAACGACGCGATGATGACGGCAATCAGCTGCCCGGGGGTTTTGACGGGAGATTCGTGGGGTGCTTCGCTCATGCTTGCCTCGTCTCCATGAATAGGAATTGTGAGCGCGGTGCAACGGCAAAATGGCAGTCCAATGAAGCACGGACGATTATAGACGGAACGTTTACATCACGGCGAGCGATGCGATGGCGCGTGTTTACCCGCACGCAGCAAGGCCCGGCGGCCATTCGGCGGGTAAGGTGGACGCGTCATGGGAAACCGGGTATCCTTGCCGTCTTGCCAAACGTGGGCGGCCTGTATATGGGGTCGCTTCACTGTCTCACGCGCCCGTAGCTCAATGGATAGAGTACTGCCCTCCGAAGGCAGGGGTTGCTGGTTCGATCCCAGCCGGGCGCGCCATATGGCCTGATTCCAGGCGTCGAGTTTCCCCGATCCGTTGTTCCGAAATCGGCCAGGCGTAGCGTCACCGCACGGCATTGCGTCGATCATCGTCATTTCCCGCACCGTCCCCACGCAATTCCCCGCCTCACCGCCGTGCGAGAATCTCCCGCAACGACAACTCAAGCGTCGATCGCGGCGGCCGTCCGCGCATCACGCCGACTCCCGATGGCAGCCCTTCCGTCTACCCCGACCACCGTCGATGCGCGCGCGCTGACCGATGCGCAACAGGCGCTGCTCGCGCGTCTGCACGCCTATTCCCCCGACGATCCACGCGCGCCGCTGCCGTACAGCCGGCGCCTCGCCGAAGCCGAAGGCTGGTCGCATGCCCACGCGCTGGCCGTGATCGACGAATACAAGCGCTTCGCGTTTCTCGCGCAGGCGGCCGGGCATCCGGTCACACCGTCGGTCGCGGTCGATGCCGCATGGCATTTCCACCTGCAGTACACGCTCGAATACTGGGACGTCTTCTGCGCCGGCGTGCTGCGCGCGCGGCTGCATCACATGCCCGGTACGGGCGCGTCGGACGAGGGCGCCGTGTATGCGCGGCGCTATCGCGACACGCTCGACAGCTATCGCCGGATGTTCGGCCACGAGCCGCCGGAATCGATCTGGCCGCGCCCGGTCGATCGGCCGGCCGAAGCGGCGGCGCCGCAGGCAGACGAGCCGGCCGCCGCTGCGCCGCGCCGCGCGTTGGGCATCCGGCTGCCGAAACTCGCGTGGCCGGCGGCCGCCGCAAGCGTCGCCGCGACCTGCGCATCGGCGCAGGACTTCAACGTGCTGGATTACACGGGGCCGCGGTTTCTCGCGTTCTACATTCCGGTCTGCATCGCCGCGCTGCTGCTGATCGGGCTCCTGCAACAGATCGAATACCGATGCCGGCGCAGGCGCGCATTCCCATCGGACCTGACCGCCGAGGAGGCCGCGTACCTCGCCGGCGACGCGTCGCGGGTCGTGCAGGTCGCGACGCTTTCGCTCGTCCATGCGGGCGCGATCGATCTGACGATGGCCGGACGGCTGGGTGGGCGCGTGCGGCTCATCGACGCGACTCGGGCGGGCGCGTACGCGGACGCATGCGAATGGCTGGCCGGGCAGCCTGACGGGGAGGCCAGCTTCGGTGCATTCCGCCAGCTGCTGGCGCGTCACGCTGCCGAGCACGCGAAATCGTTGCGCGCGCGTGGCTGCTTCTGGGCGCCGGGCGACCTGCGGACGGCGCGCATGGCCGCACGCGCGATTGCGCTGCTGGTGCTCGGCACGGGCGCGGCGAAACTGGCGGTCGGGCTGAGCCGGGGGCGGCCGGTCCTGTTGCTCGTCATCGGCATGGCGGCGTTTGCGATTGCGTACCGCATCATCGTGGGGCGGCTGACCGGATTCGGGCGGCCTGGCCTGACGGTGGGCGGGCAGGCGTCGCTCGCCGCGCGGCGGACCGTGCGCAGCGACGATCACGACGGGCCGGACGCATTGCTGTGGACCGCCGCGCTGTTCGGCGCGGGCGCGCTGGCCGGCACCGCATGGGCTGCACATTCCATGGTGCTGATGGAGCCGCCGCCGTTGGCGCCGGCCGCCGCACGGGCGGGCGGATCGACCGGTTCCTCCTACGGTTCGAGCGACTCGTCGTCGAGCTGCAGTTCGTCGAGTTCGTGCAACTCCAGCTCCTGCAGTTCGAGCAGTTGCGGCGGATGCTCGTCGAGCAACTGAGCGCGCCCGGTCACGAAGGCACGATGGGGACCGGGCGCCTTCGTCAATCGATCGCCGCATCCGCGGCGGTCGTCTCCTGAATATCGTCTCCGGCTTCGGTGTCCGCGGCGTCGATGATCGTGAACCAGTCGAACGCCGGCATCGCGGCGAGCTGGTCGGCCGTGGCCGCATACTCGTGCGGCGTGGCCCGCAGGTAACGCAGCCGGTCCGTCCACTCGGGCAGCGGGTCGGGCGACGTCGTCAGCACCACGTTCAGCAGATCCTGTTCGGCGCGTGCCGCGACGATCCGCAGCGCGGCCCGCACACGCTCGACGTCGCCGGCGGCGTCGAGGATCAGCACGCCCGGAATCGGCGCTTCGCGCGGCGGCAACTGCACGGCCGTGCCCTGACGTTCGACGCACAACCGGTAAAGTTCGCGATGCAGCGGCAGTTGCGCCTGCAGCGCGTCGCGCTTGCGCACGCGTGCCTGCGCGGTGCGGGCCAGCCGCCGGCGCAGTGCGGGTTGCGTGACCAGGCGGTCGATCGCGTCGTCCCACGCGTGCGGGTCGTCGCCGGCAAGCAGTACGTCGTCGCCGTCGTTCAGGCCGATGCGAAGCGCCGGCAGGTCGCTCGCCACCACGGCGATGCCGGCGGCCGCGAATTCCTGTCGCCGGATGGCGCCGGCCGCGTTGTCATCGGCATCGGCGAGCGGCAGCAACGCGATGTCCCAGTCCAGCGCGCGCAACTGCTGCGCATACGCGCGGTACGCATCGGGCGCGGGTAGGAAGGAGGCTGCCGGATGGTCCGCCCAGCCGGCGGGCGCGTGCGTGCCGAAGAGCTGCACGGCGACGCGGCCGGCGTGGCGCGCGCAGACCGCGCGCAGCGCGGCGTCCACGCGTGCGAAGTTGGCCGGCAGCAGCGCGTCGCCCGCGACGCCGATGGTCACGCGATCCGCCGCACGGGCCGGCACCGGCCGCAGGAACAGGTCGAGATCGACGCCGTCGGGCAGCACGAACACGCGTGGGTTCCACGGCCGGTAGCGGTGCGCGAGATCCGGCGTCGGGATGACGACAGCGCTGGCGTTGCCGAGCGTATACGCGATGCCCGTCCACGCCGGATCGTCCGGCGCCGCGGGCGGCGGGCAGTCGGTCGCATAAATCACCGGCTTGTCGAATTTGAAGATCGCGCGCAGGCCGTCGAGCGACAGCCGGCCCGGCGTGTGGCGATCGAGCAGCACGGCGTCCGCCGTGGCGATCGCGTTGCCGTCGGCCATGCCCCAGACGAATTCCCAATCGTTGCCGAGCCGCGCGAACGGCAGCGCGACGCGGCGCTGCACGGACGCACCGTCGACCGGATCGAGCGCATAGGCGACGAGGCGCTTCTTCTGCCAGGCACGCGGCACGTGCGCGCCGCCCGGCGCGGGTGCCGGTGCGCGAACCGGCCGCCGGCCCTGTTCGGCGAGCCACGCGTACAGCGTACCGTGGCGGATGCAGTCGGCATCGCCGGGGAGCACGTGTACCGCCGCATTGACGTGACGGTACGTGCGCGCGATCGCGTCCGACGGCACGACCAGCGCATCGGCACGCCGGATCGCGTCGTGCATCGCGGCCAGCCGGCGCGCGCTGCCGGCGACTTCCGGGCCATCGAGCGAGAGCGCGTCGAGCGGCCGGTCGAGATCGCAGACGACCGGCTTGCCGAGCGCGAACATCTGCTCGAGCGCGGGGCCCGACAGCAGGCTTGCGACCGCGCCGTGCAGGACGACGATGTCCGCCCGCTGGAGCGCGTCGAGGTCGATGCCGTTGCTGCCGACGGGAAAGTCCACGGCCCATTCGCGATCGAGCTGGCCGAACGGGGTGCCGAACCGCGCCGCGACGTGCGGGTGCGTGGCCGGTTCGGCGCAGACGACGGCCATGCGCCGCACTGCGCGCGCCGCTGCCGCCCGCGCGCCTGCCGGGCCATGCGAATCGGGCCGCGCATCGAGCGCGCTGGCATGGGCCTGGGTCTTGTCGACGAAGTGCCGCAATTGCCGCCAGAACGTTGCCTCTTCTTCCCGGTAGACGTCGCGCGCTTCATGCACGGTCGCTTTCGCGTGCGCGATTTCGCGCGGATCGAGTCCCCATGCGATGCCCTTGCCGCCCATCACCCAGCGCTCCGCGTCCGGCATCGACGCGTCGTTGAGGATGCACACGACCGGGCAGCCGCACAGCAGCGCTTCGAAGGCGATGGTGGACCACTCGTACAGGTACACGCATTCGACCCGGCGCAACAGTTCGGCGAGCTCGTGCGCGGAGCGCTCCGGCACGCGGCCGGAGATCTCGATGGATTCGGCCGTCGCCGGATGCAGGCTGCCGCCGCGGCGAAGGTGGCGGTTCAGGAAGACGGCCGTGCCGCTGCGGGTCGCGTCGTCGACGCCGTCGCAGTGGAAGATGCGCGTATCGACGAGCGGGATTCTCAGCAGGTCGGCCTGCCATCCGTCGGGCACGATCGTCGGCCCGAACGCGAACACGAGATCGGTCGGCGCCAGGTCGAGCGGGTTGCCGTTGATGCGGCCGGGTTCCGCGAGCAGATAGCGCGCGACACAGCGTGAACCGAACGGATTGCCCTCGACGATCTCGGGATACACGGCCACCGGGCTGCGGCCCGCTTCGAAGTGGGCCTGCGCGATCTCCTGCGTCAGCAACGGCGTGCGCAGCGCGGGATGCACTTCCGTGGTCTTGAGGTAGGCCTCGCAGCCGAGCAGGTTCAGTGCATGGCACAGGTAGTGCATCGCGCGCACGCCGCCCGACGTCTGCTTGTAGCCGGGCGCGGTGAGGTAGTACGGATGGTCGAGCGGCGCGAAGATGCGGGGCGAGTCGTTCATGGGACGAATGGCGAAAGGCGCGATGAAGGGCGACGGGCGGCCGGTTACGTGCCGGCCCGGTAGAAATCGGATACCACGTCGATGACGCGATCCTGTTCCGCCTCGCTCATCGCGTGGTACAGCGGCAGGCGCACGAGCCGGTCGGCGACGTCGTCGGTAACCTGCATGCCGGAGCCGCACCGGCCGTAGCGCAGGCCCGCCGGCGAACTGTGCAGCGGCACGTAATGGAACACGGCGAATACGCCCGCGTCGCGGATACGTTCGAGCAGCGCCGTGCGTTCGGCGAGGTTGCGCGTGAGGAGATAGAACAGGTGGCCGTTGCCCTGCTCGCTCAGCGGCGTGGCGGGCAGCGTGATGTGACCGGCTTCGTGCAGCGGCCGCAGCGCGTCTTCGTAGCGTTTCACGGTTGCGCGCCGCTGCGCGGTGATCACGTCCGCGTGTTCGAACTGCGCGTACAGGAACGCGGCGATCAGCTCGCCCGGCAGGTACGACGAACCGACGTCGACCCACGTGTACTTGTCCACGTGGCCGCGGAAGAACTGGCTGCGGTTGGTGCCCTTCTCGCGGACGATTTCCGCACGCTCGACGAGGCGTTCGTCGTTGACGAGCAGCGCACCGCCTTCGCCGGCGATCACGTTCTTGGTCTCGTGGAAGCTGAGGCACGCGAGGTGGCCGATGCTGCCGAGCGGCCTGCCCTTCCAGGTCGACTGGATCGCCTGCGCGGCGTCCTCGACGACCCACAGCCGGTAATCGGCCGCGAGGTGCGAGATCGTGTCCATGTCGCACGCCACGCCCGCGTAGTGAACCGGGACGATCGCGCGCGTGCGCTCGGTGATCGCGGCCGCGACGAGCTTCTCGTCGAGGTTCAGCGTGTCGGGCCGGATGTCGACGAAGACGGGCGTCGCGCCGCGCAACGCGAATGCATTGGCGGTCGACACGAACGTGTAGGACGGCATGATCACCTCGTCGCCCGGGCCGACGTCGGTGAGGATCGCGGCCATCTCCAGCGCGGCCGTGCACGAATGCGTGAGCAGCGCGCGATGACAGCCGATGCGCGCTTCGAGCCACTGGTGACACAGCTTCGTGAAGGCCTGGTCGCCGGCGAGCCCGCCCTGTTCCACCGCTTTCGCGATGTAGTAGAGCTCCTTGCCGACGATGAACGGCCGGCCGAACGGAATGCGGTCGAGATTGGGAGGAGCGAACATGACGGGACTCCGCGGGAGCATATGAGGGGCGACGGGCGGCAGCTTGCGCGGGGTGCGTTCAGCCGTCCTTCCTGACGAGCAGCGTGAATTCGTACAGCCCGTAGTCGTGCAGCAGCGCGACGTGCCGCGAGTAGCGGCGCTTGCAGCGATCGAACAGCGCGCACGGATCGGCGTAGTAGAGCCGTTCGGGGCGCATGAACGGCGGATCGGAATACGACGTCAGGCAGTTGAACGAGAAGCCGAGTCGGCTCGTCGCATGCAGCATGTCGAGCGTCGTGTGGATGTAGTCGAGCCACGTCGCGTCGTCGTGGCCGCGATGGACGTTGAAGATCCCCGACGCGATGCCGTAGTCGGCGCTCGCCAGCGGCGTATCGCCGACGTGAAACGACACGTCGGAGCGGTCGCGATAACGCTGCCGTGCCGCGTCGACCATCTCGGGCGACACGTCGTTGCCCGCGTAGGCATGACGGCGTCCCGCCGCATGCTCGTCGAGGAAATCCACCAGCGCGCCATAACCGCAGCCGATGTCGTTGACCGAAAAGGCGTCGGCATCGGGTGCGACGATTTTCGTCAGCTGTGCGAAGCGCAGCCGCTGGCCGTCCTCGCCGTTCCAGTCCACGCCGCGCGCGGTCTGTCCGTGCTCGGCGAGGCGCGCGCCGTAATAGGCGGCGACGTCCGCCAGCAGGCTCGAGTGTCGGGAATCGTGCATCGCGTGGTCCTCAGGTTCGGCCGGTCACGACATGGCGGCGCGCCTCCGGGCCGCAATGAAACAGCACGTCGAGCACCGTCACGCCATGCACGAACTCGCCCCACAGCTGCGCATAGGGCGGATAGGCCGGATAGTCGAACCAGCGCACCGCGATGCCTTCGGCCGCGAACCGGCTCTCGTCGAGGTAGTCGCGTGCGGCGGGGCCCGACAGGTATTCGGTCGCGCCGGCCTGGAGGCACAGGTTCAGCAGTTTGTCGGTGCGGTCGCCTTCCAGCGTGTAGTCGGACGACGAAGAAATGCGCGTGGCGATGCCCAGCTGCCGGTTGATCCAGGCCAGCATCGCGAGGTTCAGCGCGCTCAGCGTGCCGTGCCGGCCGTTCAGGTAAAGCGCCTCGAGCTGCTCCGCGTAGCGCGCGAAATGCGGCGCACGCGCGTAGTTCTGCCGCAGCCGCGTCCAGTGCTGCTGTGCCCATTGCGTGCCGTCGATCTCGGTTTCGCGAATGCTCTGGTGATAACGGCCTTTCACCTTGACCGGCACGGTCAGCCACTGCACGCCTTGCGGCGTCTTGATCTGGTTGCGGTTGCGCCAGTCGCGCCGCGTGTACTGCGCGTCGTCGTACAGGATGAACTCATCGGTCGCGGCGATCAGGTCGAAGTACCCCTTCCAAGGGATGTAGTTCGACTGGACGATCGCGATGCGCTTCGGCTGCGGATTCATGTCGATCAGGCCGGGATGTGACCGTACCGGTACATGTCGACGAGCTCGGGCGGAATGCCCCAGTCCGTCGCGCCGAGCCGGTCGTGCAGCGCCTCGAGATCCGCGCGGCTCGCGCGTTCGAGCTGTTCGACCATGCGGTTGCGCGCGGGGACGAAGTCGTGCTGGAAAGCCGCGTTGATCTGGTGGCGGACCGTCTTGGCGATCGCCGCCTCGCGCGACAGGTTGCGGATCAGCGGCCGCTCCGGCGCGAGGTCCGCATAACGCGGGTCGATCGGCTCGCCGCGCATCGCCGCGACGAGGTCGCGGCACAGCACCGGCGACAGATGAAAGCCGTCGCGCTTGGTGCCGCCGAGGATCCACAGGTCGCGCACGCTGGTCGCGCCGATCAGCGGATAGAGATCGGATGTCGTCGGGCGCCAGCCGACGTTGACGTTGACGAGATTCGCGCGCGAGAAACGCGTATTGATCTGGTCCATCGCCGATTTGAGCAGCGTGTACGCGCTGCCGGCATGCCCGTGTTCGTGCGGCACCGGGCTGATGTAGTTGCTGGCGCCGACGAGCGTGCGGTCCGGGCCGTACGGCGCCGAATAGACGCCGCACGCGAGGCCGCGGTTGGTCGTGCGCACGCAGTGCGTATGCACGTTCTCGCTGCTCTGCAGTTCGATCGACATGCCGATGCCGTAGAACAGCCGCTGCACCGGCAGCTCCGGCACGCTCGCCTGCAGCACGCGCGTCAGGTTCGCGCCGTTGCAGAGCACGAAGCGGTCGGCCTCGACCGTCGAGCCGTCGCTCAGCCGGGCGCCGGTCACGCGCCCGCTCGCGACGTCGATGCGCTCGACTTCGGCCGAAACGAAGGTGACAGGGCCTGCCGCGGCCACGCTGGCCTGGAGCGCATCGAGAAACTGTTTCGGGTTCGTCCAGCCTTCGCGCCTCAGATACACCGCGTTCAGCGCGCGGAACTGCGGATGCGGGTGATAGTTCGGGATGCCGGCGGGATCGACGGCCTCGCACGGCTCCTCGAATTCGCGGCAGAAGCGCCGCATCGCCGCGAAGTTCTCGTCGTCGAGCGCGTCGGTGGCCGCGTTGTTGAGCACGTAGGTGCCGAAGCCGTGCGCGACCGCGTGCGCCGGTGTGCAGATCTCGGCGAACACGCCGGGCCAGGCGGCGGTCGCCGCGCGGCTCAGCTCGAACTTGAAGCGGTCGAGCGGCGTGCCGAGCGAATCGCCTTCCAGTTCGGTGAACGAGTTGAGCATCGCGGCGGCCGCGCGCGTCGCGGAACCTGGGCGCTGCGCGGGACCGACGACGACGAGCTCGATGCCCGGCTCGGCGCGCTGCCAGGCACGGGCCGTCATCAGCCCGAGGATGCCGTTGCCGAGGATCACGATCTTCATGGGCGCACCCCGCCGCCTTCCGGGAACGTCAGATAGCACAGCGACGGATACGATTTCGCCTTGTGGATGCGGTGCGGGTGCTTGCCGAGCAGCTCGCGCACGTAGTGGATCCCTTCGGCCGGCGTCTGGCCGCCGCGCGTGAGCTGCCAGAACGCGACCACGCCGCCGGGCACGAGCCGCTTCATCACGGTCTCGAAGGCGTGGCGCGTCGGTCCCGGCACGTTCAGGTCGAACCACGCGAGCGCGACCGGTTCGCCGGGATGCGCTTCCTCGTAGGCGGCGAGCGTTTCGCGGCAGTCGCCTTCCCACACGTGGTGCTTGCCGTTCACGTGGCCCATCGCGTTGTTGCGTTCGTGCAGCGACAGCAGGTTGCGCAGCAGGTCCGCGTAGTCGCCGGCGAGCGAGTACGTGCCGTCGGAGAACAGCTTGCGATCGCGCGAATCGGTGTCGGAGAAACCCGCGTAGCCGGTGAACGTATCGAACGCGTGAATCCGGCGCTGGAAGTTCAGCGGCTCGAGGATCGCGCGGAAGTTCTCGCACAGCACGGCGGTCTGCCCGCGCCAGGTGCCCAGATCGAGGATCGAGCCGGGCAACGGCACGATCTGCTCGTAGACCTCGAACGTCGCGAGAATCCGCGCGAGCAGCGAGCCGCGCACGAACAGGCCGAGCGAGCGTTCGAGTTCCTCCTGCGTCGCCGGATAGGTCTGCATCAGGTCGAACAGTTCGCGCCGCGCGGCGAGCTGATCGTCGTTCGAGTTGGAGATGATTGAGGACTCGTGCATACACATGGCTCCAGGCGCTGAGGGTGGATTCGAGGGCATCCCCAGCCGCGGGCCGGCAAGCGGCTTGCGCCCGGCGCGATCGTCCGCGCGGTGGACGCCTCCAAGTCTGTGCCCGAGTCTATCGATCCGCGCCCGGATCGAACGGCGGATTAGCGGGCCGTTTCACCCCGCATTTCGACGGATGCCGCCGCGACCGGCGGCCGGGCGGGCGCGGCCGCCGCATGCCGCCGCAATGCCGAAAACCGTTATCCGGCGCGGCCCGGCGCGATTCGGCACCCATGCGCGGCATGCCGTCTCGGCCGACGATCCGCGTTCCGCGCCGCTCGAGCCGCAACCTTGACCGGCGTCATGCCGGCACCCGCGCGGTCACATGAAAAGCGACCAAATCCGGCACCTGCTCCGCCGATTGGAACGACTGGCGCGCGCCGAGAATGCTGGCATGTCGAAGGCCGTCCGCCCGCATGCCGACCGGTATCCGCCCGGGCGTGCCTTCGCGATCACGTGCCGGCCCGCGCGCCGGTGCGCGCGCCCCTATCGAACCCAGGCTGGCTTACCACGATGACTGATCTCACGCTGCCCGACTCCCCCGTCGCCACGATCGAAGCGGCGCTGGCGCTGCACCAGGCCGACCGCCTCGAAGAAGCCGAGACGCTGTACCGGCAACTCCTCGACGCCGACCCCCGGCACGCGGACGCGCTGCACCTGCTCGGCCTGATCGGTCACCAGTACGGGCGCTATCAGGAGGCGTCCGAACTGATCATGGCGGCGATCGAGATCAAGCCCGACGCGATCTACTACTACAACCTCGGCAACGTGATGCAGGCGCACAACCGCCCCGCCGCGGCCGCCGAGTGTTTCCGCCTCGCGATCGAGCTGCGGCCCGACTACGTCGACGCGTACAACAACCTCGGCAACGCGCAGCGGCTGGCGGGCAACGCGCGCGCGGCCGTCGACGCGTTTTGCCAGGCGATCGCGCTGCAGCCCGACCACGGGCAGGCGTACAACAATCTCGGCAATGCGCTGCTCGACCTGAACGAGATTCCGGCCGCGCTCGAGGCGTACCAGCACGCGGTCGCGCTGCGCCCCGAGCTGCCCGAGCCGCGCAGCAACCTGCTGTTCGCGTACCACTACAGCGATGCGTTCGACCAGCAGGCGTATCTCGACGAAGCGGCCCGCTTCGACGCGCTCGTCACCGGCCGCGCGCAACCGTGGTCGACCTGGCTCGTCGACCTGACCGCGCGCATCGGCCGGCCGCTGCGCGTCGGCATCGTATCGGGCGACCTGAAGTCGCATCCGGTCGGCTATTTCATCGAAGGGATGCTCGCGCACCTGAACGGCGCGCGTGTCGAGCTGCATGCGTACCCGACGCGCGACGTCGAGGACGACGTCACCGCGCGCCTCAAGCAGCGCTTCGCGTCGTGGACCCGCCTCGCGGGCCTCGGCGACGCCGCCGCGGCCGCCCGGATCCGCGACGACCGCATCGACGTGCTGATCGATGCGTCGGGCCACACGATCCACAACCGCCTGCCGCTGTTCGCGTGGAAGCCCGCGCCGCTGCAGGTGAGCTGGCCCGGCTATTTCGCGAGCACCGGCATGCGCGCGATCGACTACGTGCTCGGCGACCGCCACGTGATGCCGGACGACGAGGCCGCGCATTTCGTCGAGCGCGCATGGCATTTGCCCGACAGCTACCTGTGCTTCACGCCGCCGGCTGTCGAGCTCGACGCCGGCCCGCTGCCGATGCTCGCGAACGGTTATCCGACCTTCGGCTATTTCGGCAAGCTCGCGAAGCTCACCGACCGCGTGATCGCGGTGTGGTCGCGCGTGCTGGCCGACGTGCCGAACGCGAAGCTGTTCGTGAAGGCGCCGCATCTGGACGACCCGCGCGAGCAGGACGCGCTGTCGGCCCGCTTCGCGGCGCACGGCATCGGCGCGGCGCGCCTGCTGTTCGAGGGCCGCTCGCCGCGCGACGAATACCTCGCCGCGTACCGGCGCGTCGACCTGATGCTGAGTCCGTTCCCGTACCCGGGCGGCACGACGACGGCCGAAGCGCTGTGGATGGGCGTGCCGGTGCTCGGCCGCCGCGGCGCGCGGTTCCTGTCGCACATCTGCGAAAGCCTGCTGCACGCGGCGCGCCTGCCGGAATGGATCGCCGACGACGATGACGATGCGTACGTCGCGAAAGCCGTCGCGTTCGCGCGCAATCCGGCCGAGCTGGCCGTGCTGCGCACGACGTTGCGCGCGCAGGTGCTCGCCGCGCCGCTGTGCGACGCGCCCCGCTTCGCGCGCCATTTCGAGGACGCGCTGCACGCGATGTGGGCGCGCCACGTCGAGGCCGCGCCGGGAGCCGCGTCGTGAACGGCCGTTCCGTGCTTGTCACCGGCGGTGCGGGCTTTCTCGGCTCGCACCTGTGCGAGCGCCTCGTCGGCGCCGGTTACGACGTGATGTGCGTCGACAACTTCTACACGGGCAGCAAGCACAACGTCGCGCACCTGATCGGGCACGTCAATTTCGAGCTGATCCGCCACGACGTGTGGCTGCCGCTGTATGTCGAAGCCGACCGCGTATTCAACATGGCGTGCCCGGCGAGCCCGGTGCACTACCAGAGCGATCCCGTATCGACGGTGAAGACGGCCGTGCTCGGCGCGATCAACATGCTCGGCCTCGCGAAGCGCTGCGGCGCGCGCATCCTGCAGGCGTCGACGAGCGAGGTGTACGGCGACGCGCAGCAGCATCCTCAGCAGGAAAGCTACTGGGGCAACGTCAATCCGAACGGGCCCCGCGCGTGCTACGACGAAGGCAAGCGCTGCGCCGAGACGCTGTTCTTCGACTATCACCGGCAGCACGGCGTCGACATCCGCGTGGTGCGGATCTTCAACACCTACGGCCCGCGCATGCGCGCCGACGACGGGCGCGTCGTGTCGAACTTCATCATGCAGGCGCTGCGCGGCGAACCGATCACGCTGTACGGCGACGGCAGCCAGACGCGCTCGTTCTGCTACGTCGACGATCTCGTCGAAGGCCTGCTGCGCATGATGGATCAGAACGACGACACCGGCCCGATGAACCTCGGCAATCCGAGCGAGATCACGATCCGCGAGCTGGCCGAATGCGTGCTGCGGCTCACGGGTTCGAAAAGCCGCATCGAATATCGCCCGCTGCCCGCCGACGATCCGCTGCAGCGCCGCCCCGACATCGGCCGTGCGCGTCAGCGCCTCGATTGGCAGCCCGGCGTCGCGCTCGAGGACGGCCTGAAGGAAACGATCGCCTATTTCCGCAAACAGGTGAATGCATGACCCCCGAACTGATCGACGCCACCTGCCCCGTTTGCGCGCATACCGTTGCCGCGCCGTTCTTCCCGGCCGGCGAGCACACGCTCGCGACGCTTGCCTGGCCCGCGTCCGCCGAAGCGGCCCGCCGGCTGCCGCGCCATGTGCTCGACTTCGTCCAGTGCCCGCGGTGCTCGCACGTGTGGAACCACCGCTTCAGCTACGATGCGATTCCGTATCAAAGCAACCCGAACCGGATGTTCAACAGCGGCGGGATCTGGAAGGGCCATCTCGCGGCCACGCGCGACCTGCTGCTCGGCGCGCTGCCGGCCGAACCGGCCGTCGTCGAGATCGGCTGCGGCGAAGGGCATTTCGTGCGCGGGCTCGCCGAAGCGAGCCGCGGCGGCCGCTTCGCCGGCTTCGATCCGAACGCGAGCGCGGGCACCGGCCACGGCATCGAGTTCCATGCGCGGCTGTTCGAGCCGCTCGCCGACATGCCGGCCTTCCGGCCCGATGCGATCGTCATCCGCCACGTGCTCGAACACCTGACCGAACCCGCGAAGCTCGTCGAGCAGCTCGCATGGGGCGCCGCGCGCCAGCCGAACGCCTGCTGGCTGTTCGCGGAAGTGCCGTGCATCGATCGCGTGTTCGAGACCGAACGCCTCGCCGATTTCTTCTACGAGCACGTGTCGCAGTTCACGACGGAGTCGTTCCGCACGCTGATGGCGCGCGCGGGCGAGGTCGTCACGCTCGCGCACGGCTACGACGGCGAAGTCGTCTATGCGCTGGTGCGGCTCGGCGTGCCCGAGCAGGCGCGCAAACGTGCCGATGCGTCGACGCATTTCGCGGCCCGCACGGTCGAGCACCGCGCGGCGATCGCCGGGCAGCTCGCGGCGCTGGCCGAATCGGGGCGGCGTGTCGCGATCTGGGGCGGTACCGGCAAGGCCGCCGCGTTCATCCATCACTTCGATGCCGACGCCGCGCGCTTTCCGCTCGTCGTCGATTCCGATCCCGACAAGGTCGGCACCTACGTGCCGGGCACGGGCCAGAAGATCGAATACCGCGACGCGCTGAAAGCGGCGCCGGCCGACGTGATCATCATCCCGACGCAATGGCGCGCACGCGACATCGTCGCCGAGATGTCGCGCGAGGGGATCGCGGCCGCGGCCGTGATGATCGAGCACGAAGGCCGGCTGATCGACTTCGGGCGCGAACCGCATCCGTATTGAGCGGCCCACGCGATGGAGTCGATCGGACCGCAACTGCAGGCGGCACTCGCGCATCACCAGGCCGGCCGTCTCGTGGAAGCGAAGACGCTGTACGACGCGATCCTCACGGCGCAGCCGGGCCAGCCCGACGCGATGCATTTCCTCGGCCTGCTCGCCTGCCAGCTGAAGCAGTACGATGCGGGCCTCGCGCTGATGGAGCGCTCGCTCGCGGCGCGGCCGGACGCGTCGTACTTCAACAACCTCGGCAACATGCTGCGCGAATGCGGCCGGCTCGACGACGCGATCGCGCATTACCGCCGCGCGGTGGCGCTGCGCCCCGAGTTTCCGGAAGCGCACAACAACCTCGGCAACGCGCTGCGCGACGCGCGGGTGCCGGCCGAGGCGATGGCGAGCTGTTCGCGCGCGATCGAGCTGCGGTCCGGTTACGCGGAGGCGTACAACAACCTCGGCAATGTGCTGCAGGATCTCGGTGAACTCGACGCGGCGGCGGCCAGCTACGGCAAGGCGATCGCGTTCCACACCGCGTATGCGGAAGCGCACAGCAACCTCGGCCACGTGCTGCGCGCGCAGGACAAGCACACGGAAGCGATCGCGCACTACCGCCGCGCACTCGAACTGAGCCCTGCGCTGCCGGCCGCGCGTCACGGCCTCGGCCTGTCGCTGTGGGCGCTCGGCGAACTCGGCGAAGCCGCGCGGGTGCTGCGTGCCGCCGTCGCGGCCGAACCTGGCGATGCGGACCTGCACAACAACCTGGCCGGCGTGCTGCGCGATGCGGGCGACCTCGACGGCGCCGCGTCGCACTATGGGCGCGCGCTGGAACACGATCCGTCGATGGCGGTCGCGCATGCGAACCTGAGCGGCGTGTTGCGCCGCCAGGCACGTTACGCGGAGGCGTTGCGGCATGCGCAGCATGCGATCCGGCTGGCGCCCGGTCTCGCCGATGCGCACAACCATGCCGGCAATGCGTATCACGGCCTGAACGATCTCGACGCGGCGGACGCGAGCTACCGCACCGCGCTCGCGCTGAACCCGGCCGATGCCGGCGCCGCCCACAACCTGTCGGTCGTGCTGCTCAAGCGCGAGCGGCACGACGACGCGCTCGCGTATTGCCGGCAGGCGCTGTCGGCCGGCCGCCCGAGCGCGGCGATGCACGTGAATCTGGGCGACATCCTGCGCGGCCAGGGCAACGTCGACGCCGCCGTGCCCGCGTACCGGGACGCGCTGGCGCTGGTGCGCGACGACGCGGACGACGGCGCGGCCGATGTACTGAGCCGCCTGCTGTTCGCGTCGGCCGCGTCGGCGAGCGTGCAGCCAGCCGATTACCTGAACGACGCGCGCCGCTACGGCCGGCATCTGGCGGCCCGTTCGACGCGTTATCCGCACGACGTAAGCGAACGTGCGGCGCGCGCGCGGCACCGCCCGCTGCGCGTCGGTTTCGTGTCGGGCGACCTGCGCCTGCATCCGGTCGGGATCTTTCTCGAAAGCGTGTTCGCGCATCTCGATCGCACGCGCGTCGCACCGCACGTCTATGCGACGTCGGACGAAGAAGACGCGGTCACCGCGCGGCTCAAGCCGCATGCGGCCGCCTGGCGCTCGATCGCCGCGCTCGATCCGCAGGCGGCCGCGCGCACGATTCACGACGACGGCATCGACGTGCTCGTCGACCTCGCGGGCCACACGCAGGCGAGCGGCCTGGCCGTATTCGGCTGGAAGCCCGCGCCGGTGCAGGCGAGCTGGCTCGGCTTCTTCGCGTCGACGGGGTGCGATGCGATCGACTACTTCATCGGCGACGCGTACACGTTGCCGGAAAGCGAAGCCCGTCATTTCGTCGAGGCGCCGTGGCGGCTGCCGGACAGCTACCTGTGCTTCACGCCGCCGGCCGACGACGTACCGGTCGGCCCGCTGCCGATGGCCGCGAACGGCGGCGTGACGTTCGGCTGTTTCGGCAAGCTGGTGAAGCTCGGCGACGACGTCGTGCGCGTGTGGTCGCGCGTGCTGCACGCGCTGCCGTCGGCCCGGCTGCTGCTGAAGGCGCGCGAGCTCGAACACGCGGCCGTGCGCGATGTGACCGCTGCCCGGTTCGCGCGGCACGGGATTGACGCGAGCCGGCTCGCGTTCGAACCCGCATCGCCGCGTGCCGACTATTTCGCCGCGTACAACCGGATCGACATCGCGCTGAGCCCGTTCCCGTACCCGGGCGGCACGACGACGGCCGAGGCGCTGTGGATGGGCGTGCCGGTGATCGGCATGAAGGGCGGGCGCTTCGTCACGCACATCTGCGAGAGCCTGCTGCATGCGGCCGGCATGAACGACTGGATCGCCGGCGACGAAGACGACTATGTCGCGAAGGCGGTGGCGGCCGCCGCCGACGGGGCGCGCCTGGCGGCGCTGCGCGCGGATTTGCGCGCCACGCTGCTCGCGTCGCCGCTGTGCGACGCGGCGCGTTTCGCACATCATCTCGAAGACGCATTCCACGGCATGTGGGCACGCTATACGGAAACGGCACACGCAGCATGAACGACATCAACGACACCCTGCAACGCGCGCTGGCGCATCACCAGGCCGGCCGTCTCGCTGAAGCGAAGACGCTGTACGACGCGATCCTCAGGGCGCAGCCGGGCCAGCCCGACGCGATGCATTTCCTCGGCCTGCTTGCCTGCCAGCTGAAGCAGTACGATGCGGGCCTCGCGCTGATGGAGCGCTCGCTCGCGGCGCGGCCGGACGCGTCGTACTTCAACAACCTCGGCAACATGCTGCGCGAATGCGGCCGGCTCGACGACGCGATCGCGCATTACCGCCGCGCGGTGGCGCTGCGCCCCGAGTTTCCGGAAGCGCACAACAACCTCGGCAACGCGCTGCGCGACGCGCGGGTCCCGGCCGAGGCGATGGCGAGCTGTTCGCGCGCGATCGAGCTGCGGCCCGGTTACGCGGAGGCGTACAACAACCTCGGCAACGTGTTGCAGGATCTCGGTGAACTCGACGCGGCGGCGGCCAGCTACGGCAAGGCGATCGCGTTCCACACCGCGTATGCGGAAGCGCACAGCAACCTCGGCCACGTGCTGCGCGCGCAGGACAAGCACACGGAAGCGATCGCGCACTACCGCCGCGCGCTCGAACTGAATCCCGCGCTGCGCGTCGCGCAACGCGGGTTGGGTGCCGCGCTGCGGGCGACCGGCGATTTCGACGGCGCGCTCGCGCATGCACGCGCGGGACTCGAGCCGGACGATGCCGAAGCCCATTGCGCGCTCGGCATCTCGTTGCGCAGCATCAACGATTTCGACGGCGCCGCCCAGTTGTTCGAGCGCGCGCGAGAGATCGATCCGCGCTACGCGCCGGCCTGGGCGCGGCTCGGCGAGCTGCGTTGCCAGCAGGGCGAATACGAGGCGTCCGTGCACCTGTGCCGGCGCGCGATCGAGCTCGATCCCGAGCTGGCGGACGCATACAACTTTCTCGGCCTCGCGTATCACAACCTCGACCGGATGGCGGCCGCGGAGTTGAGCCATCGCCACGCGATCGACCTGAACCCGGACGACGCCGATGCGCACCACAACCTCGCCGCCGCGCTGTTCCGCCTCGACAAGCTCGACGAGGCGATGGACGAATACCGGATCGCACAGGCGCTCGGCATCGATCCGGTGAAGATCCAGCTGACGCTCGGCGACATCCGCTGGGCGAAGCGCGACTTCGCGGGCGCCGTCGCGGCCTTTCGCGAGGCGATCGAGCACGACCCGCATCGCGCGTATGCGCGCCTGCTGTTCAACATGTCGAGCTCGGCGGCGTTCGAGCCGCGGGACTGGGTGGTCGAGGCGCACCGCTACGGCGAACGCCTGGCGCGCGACGTGCGGCCGTTCGAGCACGATCGCGCCCGGCGCGTGCGAGACGCGCGCGGCCGCCCGCTGCGGGTCGGCTTCGTGTCGGGCGACCTGCGCCAGCATCCGGTCGGCATCTTCCTCGAAAGCGTGCTCGCGCATCTCGATCGCACGCGCATCGAGCCGCATGCGTACGTGACCTTCGTGGTCGAGGACGACGTGACGGCGCGGCTGAAGTCGGGCTTCGCGAGCTGGAAGAAACTGACCTGCATGAACCGCGACCAGGCGGCGCGGATGATTCGCGACGACGGCATCGACGTGCTCGTCGACCTCGCCGGGCACACGAACTGGAGCGGGCTGCCGATCTTCGCGCACCGGCCCGCGCCGGTGCAGGCGAGCTGGCTCGGCTTCTTCGCGACGACGGGGGTGCGCGCGGTCGACTATTTCGTCGGCGATGCGTACACGCTGCCCGCCGACGAGGCCGAGCACTTCGTCGAGGCGCCGTGGCGGCTGCCGGACAGCTACCTGTGCTTCACGCCGCCGGCCTACGACGTGCCGGTCGGCCCGTTGCCGATGGCCGCGAACGGCGGCGTGACGTTCGGCTGCTTCGGCAAGCTCACCAAGATCAGCGACGACGTCGTCGCGCTGTGGTCGCGGCTGCTGCAGGCACTGCCCGATGCACGCCTGCTGCTGAAGGCGCACGAACTCGGCGCGGGCGACCTGAATGCGGCGACGCGCGCGCGCTTCGCGCGGCACGGCATCGACGCGGGCCGGCTGATCCTCGAAGGCGGGTCGCCGCGCGCGGAATACTTCGCCGCGTACAACCGGATCGACATCGCGCTGAGCCCGTTCCCGTACCCGGGCGGCACGACGACGGCCGAAGCGCTGTGGATGGGCGTGCCGGTGATCGGCATGAAGGGCGGGCGCTTCGTCACGCACATCTGCGAGAGTCTGCTGCATGCGGCCGGGATGGGCGACTGGATCGCCGACGGCGAAGCGTCGTATCTCGCCAAGGCCGTCGCGTTCGCGCAGGATCGCGACGGGCTGGCTGCGTTGCGCGCGACGTTGCGCGAACGCACGCTCGCGTCGCCGCTGTGCGATGCCGCGCGGTTCGCGCGCAATCTCGAGGACGCGTTCCACGGGATGTGGGATCGCTACGCGGCCGGCGAGACGACGGAGCCGCGCGCATGACGGGCCTCGTCGCGGAACGGTTGAACGCGGCGCTCGCGCACCATCAGGCCGGGCGTCTCGACGATGCGCGCGTGTTGTACGAGGCGATTCGCCGCGACGCGCCCGACCAGCCGGACGCGACGCATTTCCTCGGGCTCCTCGCATGCCAGCTCGGCCAGTTTCCGGCCGGCCTCGCGCTGATGGAGCGCGCGATCGCGCTGCGTGCCGATCCCGTCTACCTGAACAACCTCGGCAACATGCTGCGCGCGCACGGCCGGCTCGACGACGCGATCGGCGCCTATCGTCGCGCGATCGCGCTCGCGCCCGGTTATGCGGAAGCGCACAGCAACCTCGGCAACGCGCTGCACGAGGCGGGCGACGCCGACGCCGCGATGCTGAGCTGCGCGCAGGCGCTCGCGCTGCGGCCCGACTATGCGCCGGCCTACAACAACCTCGGCAACGCGCTGCGGGACAAGGGCGAAGCGGATGCCGCGGCGCGCGCGTACGAGAAGGCGCTCGCGCTCGATCCCGCCTATGCGGAAGCGTGTTTCAACCTGGGCAACGTGTGCGGCGCGCAGCATCGGCACGACGACGCGATCGCGCACTACCGCCGTGCGATTGCGCTGCAGCCGGGCCTGCACGCCGCGCATCACGCGCTGGGCATGCTGCTGCTGGAGCGCGGCGAACTCGACGCCGCGATCGCGAGCCTCGCGTGCGCGGCGGAGTCGGGCGACGTCGACCGGTTGTTCGGCCTCGCGGCCGCGCTCGATCATGCGGGCGATCTCGACGGTGCGGTGGCGAGCCTGCGGCGCGCACTGGCTGTCGCGCCCGATCGCGCCGAACTGCATCACCATCTGGCACAGACGCTCGTGCGGCAGGGCAAGCGGCGCGACGCGCTCGACAGTTGCCGCGTCGCGCTGTCATTGCCGAACCCGACCGCGCAGATGCACGCGGTGATGGGCGACATCCTCTGTGCGCTGTGGCATATCGATGCCGGGCTCGCGAGCTACGACCGCGCGCTCGAGCTCGATCCGGCGTTTCGCAACGCGCACTCGGGCCGCATGTTCCACGGCGCCGGCACCGACCGGCTGTCGGCGGCGCAACTGCGCGAGCGCGCCTGCGCGTTCGGCGCGCAGATGGCGGCGCTGGCGTCGCCGCATCGCCACGCGCCGCGGCCGGCGAACGGGCGCGCGTTGCGGGTCGGCTTCGTATCCGGCGACCTGAAATCGCATCCGGTCGCGGTGTTCCTGCTGAGCGTCGTCGCGGCGCTCGATCGGTCGCGCGTCGAACTGGTGGCCTACGCGACGCAACCGGTCGAGGACGACACGACCGCGGCGCTCAAGCGCCACTTCGCGCTGTGGCGCGACCTCACGCCGCTCGACGACCGTGCGGCCGCCGACCTGATCGCGGCCGACCGCATCGACGTGCTGGTCGACCTGAGCGGTCACACGGCGTCGAACCGGCTGCCGCTGTTCGCGTGGAAGCCGGCGCCGGTGCAGGCGACCTGGCTCGGCTATTTCGCGACGACGGGCGTCGCCGCGATCGACTACGTGATCGGCGATCGCCACGTGCTTCCACCCGACGAGGCGGCGCATTTCGTCGAACGGCCGTGGCGGCTGCCGGACAGCTATCTGTGCTTCACGCCGCCCGCGCTGCCGCTCGACGTCGGGCCGCTGCCGGCCGAGGGAAACGGGTGCGTGACGTTCGGTTGCCTGAACAACGCGAACAAGATCGGCGAGCCGGTCGTCGCGCTGTGGTCGCGCGTGCTGCATGCGGTGCCGGGCTCGCGCCTGCTGCTGAAGTCGGCGCAGCTCGACGAGGCGGCGCTGCGCACGAGTCTCGCCGCGCGCTTCGCCGCGCACGGCATTCCCGCCGAACGGCTGCTGCTGCGCGGCGGCTCGAAGCGGCTCGCGCATATCGGTACGTTCAACGACATCGACATCGTGCTCGATCCGTTCCCGTATCCGGGCGGCACGACGAGCATGGAGGGGCTGTGGATGGGCGCGCCGTTCGTCACGCGGCGCGGCGACCGTTTCCTGTCGCATATCGGCGAAAGCATCCTGCACACGCTCGGCATGCCGGAATGGATCGCGGACGGCGACGACGCTTACGTCGCGAAGGCGGCCGCGTTCGCGAACGACCTGCCGCGCCTGGCCGCCGTGCGGGCCGGGCTGCGCGAGCGGCTGCTGCGCTCGCCGTTGTGCGATGCGCCGCGCTTTGCCCGGCACCTCGAAGCGGCGTTCGCGCAGATGCATGCGGCGGCGGTCGAACAGGCGGCGCGCGGCGCGCACTAGCGTAGGCGCGGCGCCCGGGGGCGCGCGAGGCGCCTCCTTTCGCCCCCTGCCTGCCGGCGAAAAAAGAGCCGCATGCATGCGGCTCGACGATACGACGTCGGCGCCCGCTCGATGGCGGCGCGCGTTGTTGTTCGCAGGCTTACAGCATGCCGGTCGTCTGGTAGGCGCTCGCGGCGCGGATCCGCTCGCGCGATGCGGTGAACTGCTGCGCGAGCCGGTCGCGATCGGCCTGCGCGTCCTGTGTGATCGATGCGTCGATGTCCATGATCCGGCGGATCGTGTCGAGCGCGGCCGGCGTCTGCTCCGGCGCCAGGCTCATCAGCAGCGGCGAGCGCGCGTCGGCCAGCGCGGCGACGCGCTCCCAGTCGCGCAACGCGCTCGCCGACTGCATCGCCTGGGTCAGGTGCAGCGCATGGTTCAGGGCATCGGTCGTCATGGTCATGGTCGTCGTCCGGTGTCGTGCGAAGGGCGCGTTACTTGTTGGTGGCGAGCGCACCCGCGCTGTTGGTGCCGCCGAACAGCTGGGTCAGGTACTTCGTGTTGTTCGCCATCGTCGCCATCAGGTTGTTCAGCGCGGTGAACTGCGCGTTGTACTGCGTGGTCAGCTGGGCCGAGTAGTTCTGCAGTTGCGTCGCCTGGTCCGACAGGCTCTTCAGGTCCGCGTTGATCGCGGTGGTGCGCTGGTCGATCAGGCCGTTGGTCTGCGTGTAGTTGCTGACCAGGTTGTTGAGCGTCTGGCCGACACCGTTCGTCGTGTTGAACAGTGCGCCGACCGCCGGGTTGTTCGACGTGAGCGCGGTGTTCAGCGCGCTCGAGTCCACCTGCAGCGTGCCGTCCGCCTGCAGGCTGATGCCGATGGCCGCCAGCGAATAGGTCGAGCCGCCCGTCGTGACGCCGCCGCTGATCGCGGTCGCGAGTCCGTTCGAGATCGTGTTCAGCATCGAATCGCCGAGCAGCGGGCCGGCCGTCGACGTGTTCGGATCGTACGACGACAGCGACTGCGCGGTCGTCACGTAGGTGTTGTACGCGCTGACGAACGCGTTGATCGCGGTCGTCGTGGCCGTCGTGTCGGGCGACAGCGTGACCGTCTGGGTCGTGTTCAGCGCCTGCGTCGTCAGGTTCAGCGTGACGCCCGTCAGCACGCCCGACACGCTGTTGGACGCGCTCGTCACCGGCGTGCCGTCGACGGTCAGTTTCGCGTCGGCGGCCGCCGTCACGGTCGTGTAGCCCGAGGTCAGCTTCGAATTGACGCCGGTGCCGCTCACCGACACAGTGTTGGCCGCGCCTGTGTTGTTCGACTGGATCACGAGATGCTGGCCGTCCGAGCCGGTGATGACCGACGCGGTGACGCCCGGGTTGCCGGCCGTCGTGTTGATCGACTTCGCGATGTCCGACAGCGATGCACCGGCCGCGACGTTGACGTTGAAGGCCGTGCCGGTGCCGAGCGTGATGCTCAGCGAACCGGCGGAGATCGTGTCCGAGGACGTGATGCCGGCCGACGACAGCTTGTTCGCGGTGGCGAGCTGCGTGACGTTGACCGCGTACGAGCCGGCCACCGCGCCGCCGCCGCTCTTGACCGACGCGGTGATGCCGTTGCCGCTCGCGGTTGCCGCGAGGCCGCTCAGCGTCGTGCCGTTCGACAGGCCCGTGATCGCGGTCTGCAGCGCCGACAGCGCGGATTTCAGTTTGCCGACCGCCGACAGTTCGGTGTTGTCGGCCGTCTGCTTGTTCGTGAGGGTGGTCTGCTGGCCGATGGTCTTGGCCTGCACCAGCGACGTGACGAGCGAATTGACGTCGAGCGTCGAATTGGTCGCGCCGCTGATGATCGATTGTCCGGCCTGCGCCAGGATGCTGCCGATATCCGTCGTGCTCGTCGTGGCCATGCGGGTGCTCCAGTCGTTTGCGCGATGACGCGCGTTTCGGCGGGTCGCCGTACTTCGGTTTCAATGCAAGCAGGGAGGCATGCCTCCCTGGAGTGTCGGGTCCGACGAATCGAACCGGCGCCGTCGCGCGCCGCAACGCGGACGACGCCGTGCGCGCGGGCGACTCGCCCGGCGCGGGGTGTTCCCGATTACTGCAGGAGCTTCAGGACTTGCTGCGGCAGCGAGTTCGCTTGCGCGAGCACCGAGATGCCGGCTTGCTGCAGCACTTGCGCCTTGCTCAGGTTCGCCGTTTCCGTCGCGAAGTCCGCGTCGGTGATCTGCGAACGCGCCGCGCTCATGTTCGTTGCCTGGGTTTGCGTCGTCGTGATCGCAGCCTGGAACGTGTTTTGTGCCGCACCCAGCGTTGCCTGGAACGTGTTCACGTTCTTCAGTGCCGCGTCGATCGACGTGATGGCCGACTGTGCGCTCGTCTGGTCGCTGACCGTCAGGCCGCTCAGGCTCAGGCCGCCGCCCGTGCTCGTCCACACCGTCGCGCCGAAGTTGACGGCCACGGTCTGGTTGGCTGCCGCGCCGACCTGGAACGTGACGTTGCCCGCTGCGCTCAGGATGGTCTGGCCGTTGAACGACGTTTGCGTTGCCACGCGGTCGATTTCGCCGAGACGCGTCGTGACTTCAGCCTGCAGGTTCGCACGTGCGTTCGAATCCAGCGAGCCGTCGCCTGCTTCGACTGCCAGCGTACGGATACGCTGCAGGTTGTCGACGGTCGACTGCAGCGCGCCGGCTGCCGTCTGGATCATCGAGATGCCGTTGTTCGCGTTCGACACGCCTTGGGTCAGCGCGTTGATCGCTGCCGTTTGCGACGTCGAGATCGCGAGACCTGCCGCGTCGTCGGCTGCCGTGTTGACGCGCTTGCCGGACGACAGGCGGTTGATCGCTTGCGACAGCGCGTTTTGCGAGCCCGACAGATTCGTCTGCGTCGTCAGCGAAAGGATGTTGGTGTTGATGTTCAGCATTTGCTTCCTCGTTTTGGAAAATGCCTGAGATACAGACAGGTTCTGATTTCGGCGTTGCGCTTTTTCGCGTCTGGCGCTGCCCGCCTTTCCTGGTTGACGGCGGCACCCGGCGAAAACTTTAGAGGGATGTTTGAGGAAATTCGGGACGGAAGAGGGGATTTCGCCGGGAAGGCTCGCCCGGCATGGCGGACAGCGTGGTGGCCAGGGCGAGGAACACCGCCCGGTTGGGTGGAACGTTTGCCCGCGATCGACAAAAGGATGGTTTTGTCTGTGATTCCCTGCTATGATGGCGGGCTGAATTGAGATTTCTGTCACGCCTCTGCCGTTTTCGGCATGTCTGCTGGCAGTCAAACGCGGCGCTGCACGCGGCTGTGAAGCGTACTCGCGGTGCTTTCCGCCTCTCTTTTCCGGCCTCCGAGGCCGTATTTCCGCTCGTTTCGCCTGTTCGTGGGGACGCTCGGATGGCCGGTGCGTGGCGCTTGGCCGCTACGTTTTTGACCGTTTAAGCAATTTAGGAACGACATGACGACGATTCTTCTGAAAGAAAACGAGCCGTTCGAAGTGGCGATTCGCCGCTTTCGTCGCGCTATCGAAAAAAATGGCCTGATCGCTGAACTGCGTGAGCGCCAGTCTTACGAAAAGCCGACCGCAGTCCGCAAGCGCAAGAAGGCAGCAGCCGTCAAGCGCCTGCACAAGCGTCTGCGCAGCCAGATGCTGCCGAAGAAGCTCCACTAAGAGCGTCTGACGGTTCGCCGCGAAACGGCGGAGTGTGCCTCGAAAGAGGCCGCTCCGCCGTTTCGCTTTTGGGGTCCGGGAAAATCCCGAGGCTCGCCGCGGGGCGGCCGTTCCGGCCGGCGGCCGCGGTTGGCGGCCGGCCGGTGCGGCGTCCGGAAGTCGATTTTTGCGGTCAGGCCAGCCGTGCGCGGGTCGCCCGGCTTCAGGTCATCCGCGTACTGATATTCCCGGTAACGGCGGTTCTGCACGCTGCCGATTGGCGCGCGCAGCGTCAAGGCGTGGCGGCCGACCTGCGTCGGGGAGTGCGCCCGCATCGATGGCGAGCCAGTCTGGCGCATCGAGGCCGCCGGTCGCGCGCAGCGGCGTCGCGCCGGCGAATCGTCGGCATGCGCGAGCGAGGCGGCGAAGCAGGCAGGGGCGGCGGCCTCGCGGCGTGGACGGACGTGCGGTCGCGCGAAGCCGACGGTCATGGCGGGTGAGCAAAAATGCGAGTAAGAATCATTCGCATCGCGATAAAATGTCGCGCATCGTATCAAGACCCGCCGAACGCGCAATATTTCCAGGCCGCGCACAAGGGCATCCGGCCTCGCCTGGCGCGGCCGGCCGGCGCTTGCGCGGCGTTTGACATCAGATGACCTTCCTCCCGTCGACCCGGGGCCGCCGCCTGTGCCGGCCCGTTTTCCTGTCGCCGCGCACGCGATGAATGCGTTCCCGCGACCGTTTCTCGTCCGCCTGCATCGCTGGTTCGGGCTCGCCATCGCGCTGTTCCTGTTCGTCGCGGGGCTCACCGGCGCGCTGATCGCATGGGACCACGAGCTCGACGCGGTGTTGAACCCCGACTTCTACGTCGCGCGCAGCGGCGCCGCGCCGCTTGCGCCGCTCGAACTGGCGACGCGCATCGAGGCTGCCGACCCGCGCGTGCAGGTGACCTATCTGCCGCTCGCGGTCGAGCCGGGGCACACGCTGCAGGCGGGCGTGATACCGCGCACCGACCCGGCGACCGGCCGGCCGTACGCGATCGATTTCAGCCAGATCGCCGTCGATCCCGCGACCGGCGCGGTGCAGGGCCGCCGCGAATGGGGCGCGGCGTCGCTCGCGCGGCTCGACCTGATGCCGTTCATCTACCGGCTGCACTACTCGCTGTTCCTCCCCGAGTACGGCGGGATCAACTTCGGGTTCTGGGTGATGGGCGTCGTCGGTATCGTGTGGGCAATCGACAGCCTGATCGCGCTCGTGCTCGCGTTCCCGAACCTGAAGAGCTGGCGCAAGTCGTTCGCGTTCCGCGTGCGGCGCGGCGGCTATCCGCTCGTATTCGACCTGCACCGCTCCGGCGCCGTATGGGTATGGGGGCTGCTGCTGGTCGTTGCGGTCACATCGATCTCGATGAACCTCGCGGTTCCGGTCGTGCGCCCGCTGGTGTCGCGGCTGTCGCCGCTCGCGCAGACGCCGTACACGAATCCCGAGCGTTTCCCGCCGGCTCCACCGGGCAGCACCGTGCTGCCGCGCGAGCGAATCGTCGAGATCGCGCGCCCGGCCGGGCGCGACGCGGGAATCACCGCGCCGCCCGGTGCGCTGCTGTTCGCGCCGGCGATGAACGTCTATGCGGTCGGGTTCTTCACGCCCGGCAACGACCACGGGGACGTCGGGCTGGGTAACGCGTGGTTGTACTGGGATGCGGTGACGGGCAAGCCGGTCGCCGCCCAGGTGCCCGGCCGCGGCTCGGCCGGCGACCTGTTCATGCAGGCGCAGTTTCCGCTGCACTCGGGGCGGATCGCCGGCGTCGCGGGCCGCGTCGCGATCAGCGCGCTCGGCATCGTCATCGCGATGCTGAGCGTGACGGGCATCTGCATCTGGGTGAAGAAGCGCAGCGCACGCGTGCGGGCCGCACGAAGCGCACGGTCGGCCGTGCCGGCGTCGTCACGCGCCGCGCGGTAAGCGACGGGTGGCGCCGTGGCCACCGTCGCCGCGGGCGGCGTTGAAGGACGGGTGCCCGGCTGGCGCCGGTGCCTGCGCCTGCGTGGTCAGCCCGCCTTGCGCTTGCGTGCCGGCTGTTTCCGGCCGAGCGCCGCGCACCGCGCGTGGCACGGGCAGCCGATCTCGTGATCGTTGACCATGCCGGTTGCCTGCATCAGTGCATAGCAGATCGTCGAGCCGACGAACTTGCAGCCGTATGCCTTCAGCGCCTTGCTGAGCGCGTCGGACTGTTCGGTCGACGCGGGCGCGTCGCGGTACGACTGCCATGCATTCTGGATCGGCGTATTGCCGACGAACGACCACAGGAATGCGGCGAGCGAACCGTGTTCGTCGCGGATGCGCTGCACGGCGCGCGCATTGGTGACCGCCGATTCGACCTTCGCGCGGTTGCGCACGATGCCCGGATTCTCCAGCAGCTTGTCGATGCGCTTCGGCGTGAAGCGCGCGACGGCGTCGACGTCGAACTCGGCGAACGCGCCGCGATACCCCGCGCGCTTGTTCAGGATCGTCGACCACGACAGCCCGGCCTGCGCGCCTTCCAGGATCAGCATTTCGAACAGGTGGCGATCGTCGTGCGACGGCACGCCCCACTCGGTGTCGTGATAGTGAGCGTCCGCTTCCGTCTTCACCCAGTTGCACCGCTGCGACATCGTCTGCCTCGTTTTCAGTGTCGAATCGATCGTGCCAGCATAGCGGAAGCCCTTTTTGCGGGATAGCCGGCCGAACGGCAGATGGGCGCGCGGCGCCGATCCGGTTAAGCTTGGCGCCTGTTCGAATCAGCGGGATGAAGGCATGGCGGCATTACTTTTTGCGATCGGCATCGACGGCGGCGGCACGGGCACGCGCGCGGTGCTGGCCGACCGGCACGGGCGCGAGCTCGCGCAGGGGCGCGGCGGCCCGTCGGGGCTCGGGCTTGGCATCGAGCGCGCGTGGGCGTCGATCGGGGCGGCGTGCGCGGACGCGTTCACGCAGGCCGGCCTTGCGTTCGACTGGTCGCAGTGCGCGCTCGGCTGCGGGCTCGCGGGCGTCAACAATGCGGCGTGGCTCGCTGCGTTCCGGGCGCAGGCCCCGCTCGGCGCGCTCGCGATCGAGAGCGATGCATATACGACGGTCGTCGGTGCGCACGGCGGCGCGCCGGGGCTCATCGTCGCGCTCGGCACCGGCAGCATCGCGGCGGCGCTCGATGCGGGCGGCGCGTGCCGGATCGCCGGCGGGTTCGGCTTTCCGTCCGGCGACGAGGCGAGCGGCGCGTGGCTCGGCGTGCGCGCGCTCGCATACGCGCAACAGGCGCTCGACGGCCGCGTGCCGCGCGATGCGTTCGCCGATGCGCTGCTCGCGGAAACGGGCGCGCAGGATCGCGACGCGCTCGTCCAGTGGTCGTGCGACGCGAACCAGACGATCTACGCGCGCCTCGCGCCGGTCGTGTTCACGCACCGCACGCATCCGGTGGCGGGCGCGCTGATCGCGCAGGCCGGCGACGAAATCGGCAAGATGATCGACGCGCTCGATCCGCAGCACGCGCTGCCGGTCGCCCTGTGCGGCGGGCTGGCGGATGCACTCGCGCCGGCTGTGCCGGCGCGCCATGCCGCGCGGCTGCGCGCGCCGCTCGACGATTCCGCACATGGCGCGCTGCGGCTCGCGCTGCAGGCGCTGCGGGTGGCGGAAGGCGGCTGAAGCGAGGCAACGCGGGCCAGGGCGGGGTGGAAGGCGCGTCGACCCAGCGCCAAAGGCGCGCTTGACCGGGAACCACCCGGCGCGCCGCCGGGCACGACGTTAAAATGGCGATTCCGCAGCGTCCTGTGCGCCATTCTCCCGTCCCATGTACAAAGTCATCGCCACCGATCTCGACGGTACCCTGCTGAACAGCGACCACCAGCTCGATCCGTACACGATCGACACCGTCCGCCGGCTCGACCGCGACGGCCTGCAGTTCGTGATCGCGACGGGGCGCCATTACGCGGACGTCGCCGGCATTCGCGACGTGCTCGGCATCCGGCCGTACCTGATCACGTCGAACGGCGCGCGCGTGCATGCGCCGGACGACACGACGATTCACGCGCAGGACATCGATCCCGCGATCGTCCGCAGCCTCGTGCAGCCGGAGGTCACCGGCGCGCATGGCCGCACGATCGTCAACCTGTTCACCAACGACGGCTGGCTGATCGACCGCGACGCGCCGCACCTGCTCGACTTCCACCAGGATTCGGGCTTCCGCTACGACGTGATCGACATGGCCGCGCACGACGGCGCCGATATCGCGAAGGTGCTGTATATCGGCGAGCCGGCCGATCTGGCGGTCGTCGCCGAGCAGATGCGCGTGCGCTTCGGCGATGCGCTGTACGTCACGTATTCGCTGCCCGACTGTCTGGAGGTGATGACCGCGAACGTATCGAAGGGCCGCGCGCTGCGCACGGTGCTCGGGCGGCTCGGCGTCGATACCGGCCACTGCATCGCGTTCGGCGACAACATGAACGACATCGACCTGCTCGAAACCGCCGGTCACGCGTTCATGATGAACAACGCGAACCCCGACCTGGTCGCGCGGCTGCCGCACATTCCGCGGATCGGCAACAACTTCGATGCGGGGGTCGCCCGGCACCTGCGCTCGCTGTTCTCGCTCGAGGACAACGTCGCCGCTTCCTGAGCGTCCGGCCCCGGGCGCGTGTCCCGTGCGGAAATGAAAAACGGGCGCCAGTGGCGCCCGTCGAAATTGCCTGCCTCGATGTTGTTGGACAGCGTGAGGCTCGCTGCTCTGCTCGCTTGACCCCGTAGTGTTTTATTCGCTTGTGCGAGCCGATGCCGGAAGCAGGTCGACGGCGTCGTCACGCCCGGCGACCAGCGGGTAGATGATCCCTGCGAGTACCGCGCCGATCATCGGCGCCACCCAGAACAGCCAGAGCTGGCCGATCGCGTCGCCGCCGACGAACAGCGCCGGGCCGGTCGAGCGCGCCGGGTTCACCGACGTGTTGGTGACCGGGATCGAGATCAGGTGAATCAGCGTCAGGCACAGGCCGATCGCGATCGGCGCGAAGCCGGCCGGCACACCGCGCTTGTCGGTCGCGCCGAGGATCACGAACAGGAAGAAGCCCGTCATCACGACTTCGCAGATGAACGATGCGCTCAGCGAGTAGTGGCCGGGCGAGCGATCGCCGAAGCCGTTCGTCGCAAAGCCGCTGCCGACGACGTCGAAGCCCGGCTTGCCGGTGGCGATCAGGTACAGCACGAACGCGCCGAGCGTGGCGCCGACGACCTGCGCGACGATGTACGGAGCGAGATCGCGTGCCGGGAAGCGGCCGGCGACCGTCAGGCCGACGCTCACCGCCGGATTCAGGTGGCAACCCGAGATGTGGCCGATTGCGAATGCCATCGTCAGCACGGTCAGGCCGAAGGCAAGTGCGACGCCGGCAAAGCCGATGCCGAGGCCCGGAAAGGCGGCGGCCAGCACGGCGCTTCCGCACCCGCCGAGCACCAGCCAGAACGTGCCGAATACCTCTGCAGCGAGACGCTGAGAAAGATTCATGTAAGGACCTCGTTCAAGTGGGTTGAAGACCACCGGACGACACTGCGGATTTAATCCCTCGCCCGGAATTGGTCTGGATTATAGGAAATGAATCGCGTCCGGGAGGGTCAACGATTGTTAAATTTGAATGGCTGACGAATGCCTTTTATTAGAATAAGTCCGCATTCTCGATAAAGCCGAATCGGTTAAAGATGACAGTATTTATTTCGAAGGGCAGGGCGGCAGTGCGGATGACGTAACGGGTGTTGGCGTCCCGGCCGGATTCGCCGGGGCCGCATCATCGAAAAGGGGAGTCGAAAAATGTCTCAATACGCGAAACTCAAGGCGCAGATCGCTGATCTGCAGGCTCAGGCGGACGACGTGCGCCGCCAGGAAGTGGCGGCGGTCATTGCCGACGTCCAGCGAATGATTGCGGAATACGGCCTGACGGCCCAGGACCTGGGCTTCGCGGAACGGGCACGGCGCGGGCGCCCGCCGAAGAAGGCGCCGCTGCCGCCGAAATACCGCGATCCGAAGTCGGGTGCCACCTGGAGCGGGCGCGGCAAGCCGCCGAATTGGATCGTCGGGAAAAACCGCGATCGTTTCCTGATCGAATGACCGGAAGCCGAAAAGAAAGAGCCGCATCGTCGATGCGGCTCTTTTGTTTTACGCGCCGATTTCGGCGCGGATTTTGCTGAGTATTTCCGCGCGGATTTCCGCGTCAGGCGCTCGCGACCCGGCGCAATACCGGTTGCTTGGCCGCCGCGCAAAGCGATTCGTAAGTTTCGACATAACGCTGCGCCATTGCCTTCGAGCTGAAACGCGTGTCGAAACGCTGGCGGATCGCGGTGCGCGACAGCGTGTCGATCCGGTGCAGCGCCCCGACCGCGCCCTGCACGTCCTCGACGATGAAGCCGGTCACGCCGTCCTCGATCACTTCCGGCACCGAGCCGCGGTTGAACGCGACGACCGGCGTGCCGCAGGCCATCGCCTCGATCATCACCAGGCCGAACGGCTCCGGCCAGTCGATCGGGAACAGCAGCGCCTTCGCGCCGGACAGGAACGCGGGCTTCTGCGCCTCGTTGATCTCGCCGATGAATTCGACGTGCGCCTGGCCGAGCAGCGGCTCGATCACTTCCTTGAAATAGTCGGCGTCGGCCTTGTCGACCTTCGCGGCGATCTTCAGCGGCAGCCCGCTTTGCGCGGCGATCCGGATCGCGGTGTCGACGCGCTTTTCGGGACAGATCCGGCCGAGGAACGCGAGGTATTCGGGCTTCACGCCCGGCTGCGGCGTCAGCAGCGTGTCGGGCAGCCCGTGATACACGGTGCCGGCCCACGCGGCCTGCGGCAGCGGCTTGCGCTGGTTGTTCGAGATCGACACGACCGGCGCGTCCGGGAACGCGTCGAACACCGGCTGCAGCTCGGGCAGGTCGAGGCGGCCGTGCAACGTCGTCACGTACGGCGTGTCGAGGCGCGACATCAGCGGGAACGGCAGGTAATCGAGGTGGAAATGCAGCACGTCGAATTCGTGCGCGACCCGGGCCACCTGCTCGAGGAGCCGCATGTGGGGTGCCATCGAATCGCGGATCGACGGGTCGAGCCGCAGGGCGCGCGGCCACGCCGCCTCGAGACGGGCCGACGTGACGGAGTCGCCGCTGGCGAACAGCGTCACGTCGTGGCCGAGTTCGACGAGCGCCTCGGTGAGGTAGGACACGACACGCTCGGTGCCGCCGTAGAGTTTCGGCGGAACGGCTTCGTAAAGCGGCGCGATCTGGGCAATTCGCATCGGTGTTCTCCGGTTTTCGATCCGTGGGCGCCATCGCGCCGACGCGGATCCCATACAACGTTGCGGAACTCGCCGACGCACGCGTCTGGCGTACGTGGCCGGGCCCTGGACGGGGTGCGCGGGGCGCCGGACGGCAAGCTGCGGGGCGGGCCGGCACGGCTCGCGCCGCCGCCCATTGGAGTCCATTATCGATATCGCCCTGCGGGGTTCGAGTGTTTTTTCAAACACTTAAGGCTTGTTACACGATGAAATACGCGAAAACCCCGAGAAAAAGGGCGCGGAATCATGAATCGAGATGGCCGCAACTATTGTTGCGCGATCGTGAAAAACCACTATAATTTTTACCGATCCGATTGTCGGCAGCCCTGCCGGCAAGCCTTCCGCCATCGAGCGGGCGGCCATCGGCACCCTCGCAGCCGAATGCGCGCTGTCATCCGCTTTCCCGATTGCCCCTTTCAATTCGCTTTGTCGGAAAAATTCCTACACGGTTTACAGACAAATCCTGCATGGCATACGCCACTTCGCTGATACCGACATAAATGGCGTTTGGCCAAAATTCGCCCTGTAAGACTATAAACGAGCCGACAGTGCGCCAGGAGCGCTCCGATCGAGCAAACGTTTTCATAACACGAATGGCCAAAGCAAAGCTCTTATAACGGGGGAATCATGAGCGCTACCAGCGAAATGCTCAGTGAGATCAAAGAGGTCAACCTGTCGTACCTCCTCCTCGCGCAGCGCCTGCTGCGGGAAGACAAGGCGATGGGCATGTTCCGCATGGGAATTTCCCAGGAACTCGCCGACGTGCTCGCCAACCTCACGCTCGCACAGACCGTGAAGCTCGCCGCGTCGAACCAGATGCTGTGCCGCTTCCGCTTCGACGATCACGCGCTGCTGTCGTCGCTCGCCGACAAGGGCCGTAGCGATGTCGTCGCGCACGCCCACTCGGCCATCCTGATGGCCGGGCAGCAGGTCGAAGGCGTCCGCTGATCCATCCCGCCTTGCGTTGTGTCCCGGCGTACCGCGCCGGAGGGCAGCGTATTGGCCATCCATTCGAACAACGTCAAGCGGACGGTTATCACCATGGCAAGCAAAAGCGTCGTGATCGAGGTGAAGGAAATCACCCTCGCCATCGAACTGATCGAACTGGGCGCCCGGCTGCAGCTGCTGGAGGCGGAGACGAGCCTGTCGCGGGACCGTCTGATCAAGCTGTACAAGGAACTGAAGGGCGTGTCGCCGCCGAAGGGGATGCTGCCGTTCTCGACCGACTGGTTCATGACGTGGCAGCCGAACATCCACTCGTCGCTGTTCTACAACATCTACCGGTTCATGCAGGACCACGGCCGCTGCGAGCCGATCCAGTCGATCGTGAAGGCGTACCGGCTCTATCAGGAGCACGTGAACCTGTCCGGCGACGAGGCCGCGCTGAGCCTCACGCGGGCATGGACGCTCGTGCGCTTCTTCGATTCGGGGATGCTGCAGATGACCCCGTGCACGCGCTGCGGCGGCCACTTCGTCGCGCATGCGCATGATCCGCATCAAGGTTTCGTGTGCGGCCTCTGCCAGCCGCCGTCGCGTGCCGGCAAGACCCGCAAGGCCGCCGCCGCGCGCGCCGAACTGGCTGCCACCGCGGCCTGAGTGCCGCCGGGCGGGGCGCGGGCGGTTGCCGCGGGCCGCGCGAATCGTCCGTGCCGTGCTGGTAAACACTGCCGGGCCGCCGCCGGGCGGCCGCGAAAGTTTTCCTGCCGACTGCCGTAAACCTGTTTAACGGCGGTCTTCCCGCCGGTCTTTCGTGAGGGACAGGCAGTGCTGATTATCGTGGGAACACTCGTGACGCTGTTGTCCGTCTTCGGCGGCTATGCGCTGGCAGGCGGGCATCTGGGCGCATTGATCCAGCCGGTCGAGATCCTGATGATCGTGGGCGCCGGCGTCGGCGCATTCATCCTCGGCAACGGCGGCAAGACCATCAAGGCCACGCTGCGCGTGCTGCCGACCCTCTTCAAAGGGTCGAAGTACACGAAGGACGTCTACATGGAGCTGATGGCGCTGCTCTACGTGCTGCTGGCGAAGGCGCGCAAGGAAGGCACGCTGACGCTCGAGGCCGACATCGACGATCCGGAAAAGAGCCCGATTTTCACGCAATACCCGAAGATCCTCGCCGATCATCACATCGTCGAGTTCCTGACCGACTACCTGCGCCTGATGGTGGGCGGCAACATGAACGCGTTCGAGATCGAGAGCCTGATGGACGAGGAGATCGAGACGCACCACGCGGAAGGCGAAGGCCCCGCGCACGCGCTGATGCGCGTCGGCGACGCGATGCCGGCGTTCGGCATCGTCGCGGCCGTGATGGGCGTGGTCCACACGATGGCGTCGGCCGACAAGCCGCCCGCGGTGCTCGGCGCGATGATCGCGCAGGCGCTGGTCGGCACGTTCCTCGGGATCCTGCTGTCGTACGGGCTGATCGGGCCGCTCGCGAGCCTGGCGGAGCAGCGCGTCGCCGAGTCGACGAAGATGTTCCAGTGCATCAAGGTGACGATCCTCGCGACGCTGAACGGTTATGCGCCGGCGATTGCCGTCGAGTTCGGCCGCAAGGTGCTGTTCTCGACCGAGCGCCCGTCGTTCTCGGAACTCGAAGAGCACGTGCGCCGGGTGAAGGCGAAGTGACGCGGAGCGCACGATGAGCAAGAGCAAGGATCGCGCGATCGTCGTCAAGCGGGTGGCCCCGGCGAAGAAGGGCCACCACGGCGGCGCATGGAAGCTCGCGTACGCGGATTTCATGACCGCGATGATGGCGTTCTTCCTGTTGATGTGGCTGCTGAGCTCGGTCACGCCGGTGCAGCTGAAGGGCATCGCCGAATACTTCAACACGCCGCTGAAGGCCGCGCTGTTCGGCAGCGGCGACCGCAATTCGCAGGACTCCAGCATCCTCAACGCCGGCGGCCGCGACCTGTCGAGCGTCGACGCCGGCACGCTGCGCCGCACCGACGGCTCGACGCAGCTCGCCGATCGCGTCGCGAAGGCCGGCGACGACAACACGCGCTCGCAGGCGCAGGGCGCGCAGGACCGGCTCGAGCAGGCGCGCCTGCACGACCTGCAGATCAAGCTGATGGCCGCGATCGAGGCGAATCCGACGTTGCGCCAGTTCAAGCAGCAGATCCGCATCGATTCGACGCTGATGGGGCTGCGCATCGAGATCGTCGATTCGCAGAAGCGGCCGATGTTCGCGATGTCGAGCGACCGCGTCGAGCCGTACATGCGCGACATCCTGCGCGAGATCGGCAAGACGCTGAACGACGTGCCGAACCGGATCATCGTCCAGGGCCACACCGACGCCGTGCCGTACGCGGGCGGCGAGGGCGGCTACAGCAACTGGGAGCTGTCGGCCGATCGTGCGAACGCGTCGCGCCGCGAGCTGATCTCCGGCGGCATGGACGAGGCGAAAGTGCTGCGCGTGCTCGGCCTCGCGTCGACGCAGAACCTGAACAAGGCCGACCCGCTCGATCCGGAAAACCGCCGGATCAGCGTGATCGTGCTGAACCGCAAATCCGAAGAGGCGCTGATGCGCGATGACGCGACGACCACGACGCTGTCGGCCGATGCGGCCGGCTCGAAGCAGCTCGCGCAGCAGCTCGGCGCGGCGCCGGCCGTGCGCCCCGCGCTCGCGGCGTCCGCCGTCGCGGTGCCGAAACCCTGATATCGACAAGACCCGCTCCGAGACAGACATGATCCGAACCATTCTCGCCATCGACGACTCCGCGACCATGCGCGCCCTGCTGCAGGCGACGCTTGCACAGGCCGGCTATGACGTGACGGTGGCGCCGGACGGCGAAGCCGGCTTCGACATGGCCGCGACCGCGCCGTACGACCTGGTGCTGACCGACCAGAACATGCCGCGCAAGAACGGGCTCGAGGTGATCGCCGCGCTGCGCAAGCTGACCGCGTATGCGGACACGCCGATCCTCGTGCTGACGACCGAGGGCAGCGATGCCTTCAAGGATGCCGCGCGCGACGCGGGCGCGACGGGCTGGATCGAGAAGCCGATCGACCCGGCCGTGCTGGTCGACCTGGTCGCGACGCTCTCCGAGCCGGCCGCATCCTGACATGAACGCGACGAATTCAACCGGTGACCGGGCATGACTCTCGACATCACTCAGTTCTACCAGACCTTTTTCGACGAAGCGGACGAGCTGCTCGCGCAGATGGAGCAGCTGCTGCTGAACCTCGACGTCGACTCGCCCGACCCCGAAGACCTGGCCGCGATCTTCCGCGCCGCGCATTCGATCAAGGGCGGCGCGGCGACGTTCGGCTTTTCCGCGCTGACCGATACGACGCACATCCTCGAATCGCTGCTCGACCGCGCGCGCAACCACGAGCTGACGCTGACCAAGGAGATGGTCGACGCGTTCCTCGAGACCAAGGACGTGCTGTCCGACCAGCTCGCGGACTACCGCGCGAGCGCCGAACCGGACGCGGCGGCTGCCGCGACGATCTGCGCGAAGCTCGAACGGCTGAAGGCCGAGAGCGGCGCGGGTGAACCGGCGGCGGCCGCCGCGCCGGCACCTGCGCCCGCTGCCGCACCCGCTGCCGCTGCTCCGGCCGCGGAACCCGCCGCCGGTGGCGAGCGCGCGCCCGATCACGTGGTCGAGCAGGCCGTCGCGGCCGCGCATCCGGCGGGTGACGCGGACGCGGGCGCGGGCGGCCCGCACCTGAAGATCACGCTGGTGGGCGTCGACGCGAAGGACCAGGCGCTGCTCACCGAGGAACTCGGCAACCTCGGCCGGATCGTCGGCCGCGAGGCAGCGGGCGCCGACCTGTCGCTGTGGCTCGAATCCGATGTGCCGTCCGACGACATCGTCGCCGTGTGCTGCTTCGTGATCGACGAAAGCCAGATCCGCGTCGCGCACGGCACGGCGCCGGCCGCACCGGCCGCGCCGGCTGCCGCGCAGGACACGGCGGCGCCGGTTGCCGAACCGGCCGCTGCCGCGCAACCGGCGCGCGTCGAGGTGTTCGCGCCGCCGGCCGCCGCGCCGCAACCGGCCGCGCCGGCGCCCGCCGAGCCGGCCGCCGCGGCCGCACCGGCCCAGCCGCCGCAACCCGCGCCGCAACCGCCGGCCGAACACGCGGCGCCGGCCGCCGCGCACCACGACGACAAGCGTGCGCGCCCGGCCGCGGCCGCCGCCGCGGGCGCCGAAGGCAGCTCGATTCGCGTCGGCGTGGAGAAGGTCGACCAGCTGATCAACCTCGTCGGCGAGCTCGTGATCACGCAGGCGATGCTCGCGGAAACCGCGAGCGCATTCGATCCGGCGCTGCACGACCGCCTGTTCAACGGGATGGCGCAGCTCGAGCGCAACGCGCGCGACCTGCAGGAAGCGGTGATGTCGATCCGCATGATGCCGATGGACTACGTGTTCAGCCGCTTCCCGCGCCTCGTGCGCGACCTCGCCGGCAAGCTCGGCAAGCAGGTCGAGCTCGTCACGTTCGGCCAGGCGACCGAACTCGACAAGAGCCTGATCGAGCGGATCATCGATCCGCTCACCCACCTCGTGCGCAACAGCCTCGACCACGGGATCGAAACCGTCGACAAGCGCGTCGCCGCCGGCAAGGATGCGGTCGGCCAGCTCGTGCTGTCGGCCGCGCATCACGGCGGCAACATCGTGATCGAGGTGAGCGACGACGGCGCGGGCCTGAACCGCGAGCGGATCCTCGCGAAGGCCGCGAAGCAGGGCATGCAGGTGTCCGACAACATCAGCGACGACGAAGTCTGGCAGCTGATCTTCGCGCCGGGCTTCTCGACGGCCGAGACGGTGACCGACGTGTCGGGCCGCGGCGTCGGGATGGACGTCGTGAAGCGCAACATCCAGTCGATGGGCGGCCACGTCGAGATCACGTCGCAGGCCGGCCGCGGCACGACCACGCGGATCGTGCTGCCGCTCACGCTCGCGATCCTCGACGGGATGTCGGTGAAGGTCGGCAGCGAGATCTTCATCCTGCCGCTGAACTTCGTGATGGAGTCGCTGCAGCCGTCGACCGACGACATCTACACGGTCGGCAACGGCGAGCGCGTGGTGCGCGTGCGCGGCGAATACCTGCCGCTGGTCGCGCTGCACGAGGTGTTCTCGGTCGAGGACGCGCGCACCGACCCGACGCAGGGGATCGTCACGATCATGGAAACCGAGGGCCGCCGCTTCGCGATGCTGATCGACGAGCTGGTCGGCCAGCAGCAGGTGGTCGTGAAGAACCTCGAAACCAACTACCGCAAGGTCCACGGCATCTCGGCGGCGACCATCCTCGGCGACGGCAGCGTCGCCCTGATCGTCGACGTCGCGGCGCTCAACCGTGAAACCCGTGCGACGCACGGCGCCCGTGCCGGCGCCGAGCTCGCGATGTTCTGACTCTCGCCATCAACCGATTGGGGGCAAACGTGTCTGCTGAAGTCCAAATGATCAATCCGGCCGCGGCGAACGCGGCAACGAGCCGCCGCGACGCGGAGCAGGGCGACGCGACGGGCCAGGAATTCCTCGTGTTCACGCTCGGCGACGAGGAATACGGGATCGACATCCTGAAAGTGCAGGAAATCCGCGGCTACGACAGCGTCACGCGCATCGCGAACGCGCCGGAGTTCATCAAGGGCGTGATCAACCTGCGCGGGATCATCGTGCCGATCGTCGACATGCGGATCAAGTTCCATCTCGGCCGCGTCGAGTACGACCACCAGACCGTCGTGATCATCCTGAACGTGTCGAACCGCGTGGTCGGGATGGTGGTCGACGGCGTGTCGGACGTGCTGACGCTGCAGACCGACCAGATCATGCCGGCGCCGGAATTCGGCGCGACGCTGACGACCGAGTACCTGACCGGCCTCGGCACGGTCGACGGCCGGATGCTGATCCTGATGGACATCGAGAAGCTGATGTCGAGCCGTGAAATGGCGCTGATCGAGACACTCGGCGGGTAAGCGCGCCGCGCGCGCAGCAATTTCGGGAGAATCTGCAATGTTGCACAACTGGTCGATCCGTACGACGCTCACCGCGGTCGGACTCATTCTCGTGTGCCTGGCCGCCGCGGTCGGCGGGCTCGGCCTCTACGCGCTCAATCACGCGAGCCGTTCGCTCGACGAGATCGCGCACGTCGACCTGCCGGCGATTCACACGCTGGACGACACGGCCGCGCACCTGCTGCGCTCGCGCGTCGCGCTCGACCGCTTCCGTACGCTGACCGAAGGCGGCAATGCGGCCGACGCGACGAAGGTGCTCGACCGCGCGCAGGAGCTGTTCGCGAAGTCGAACCAGAACTGGCAGGCGTTCCAGTCGTTGCCGAAGCTCGGCGTCGAGCAGGCGCTCCTCGACGAGCTCACCGCCCGCTACACGACGATCGTGAAGGAAGGCGTCGAGCCCGAATTCGCGGCGGCGCGCGCGGGCGACATGGCGGCGTACCACGCGATTGCCGACGCGAAGATCAGCCCGATGTTCGTCGCGTTCGACCAGACGGCGGCGGCCGTGATCGCATCGCTGCAGAAGCGCGCGGAAGAGCGTCAGGCCGCGACGCAGTCGCAGATCTCGCTGATGGTCGCGCTGATCGCCGCCGGCATCGCGATCGCGTTCGTCGTCGTGATCGCGATCCGCTTCGTCCTGCGCGGCCTGATCGTGAAGCCGATCGAGGACGCGATCGCGCACTTCGAGCGCATCGCCGGCGGCGACCTCACGCAGCCGGTGAGAGTGTTCAGCACGAACGAGATCGGCCGCCTGTTCGGCGGCATCAAGCGGATGCAGGACGCGGTGACGACGATGGTGCAGGCCGTGCATCGCGGCACCGAGTCGATCGACGTCGGCGCGCGCGAGATCGCGACCGGCAACATCGACCTGTCGCAGCGCACCGAGGAGCAGGCCGCGTCGCTGCAGGAAACCGCGTCGAGCATGGAGCAGCTGACGGGCACCGTGCGGCAGAACGCGGAGAACGCGCGGCAGGCGAGCCAGCTCGCGGTGAACGCGTCGGACATCGCGACGCAGGGCGGCGACGTGGTCGGCCAGGTCGTGTCGACGATGCAGGACATCGCGGCCAGCTCGGGCAAGGTCGTCGACATCATCGGCACGATCGAGGGCATCGCGTTCCAGACCAACATCCTCGCGCTGAACGCGGCGGTCGAAGCCGCGCGCGCGGGCGAACAGGGCCGCGGCTTCGCGGTGGTCGCGGGCGAGGTGCGCTCGCTCGCGCAGCGCAGCGCGAGCGCCGCAAAGGAAATCAAGCAGCTGATCGGCGATTCGACCGAGAAGGTCGACAGCGGGTCGGCGCTCGTGGCGCGTGCCGGCGCGACGATGGAAGAGATCGTGCAGGCCGTGCGCCGCGTGACCGACATCATGGGCGAGATCAGCGCGGCGTCCGACGAGCAGTCGACCGGCATCGAGCAGGTCAACCGCGCGGTCGGCCAGATGGATTCGGTCACGCAGCAGAACGCGGCGCTCGTCGAGCAGGCGGCGGCGGCCGCCGCGTCGCTCGAGGAGCAGACGCGCCAGATGAAGGCGATCGTGTCAGGCTGGCGCGTCGCGGGCGGCATCGCGCTCGCGCCGGCGCGCAGCGTCGCGCGGCCGGTCGCGCACGAACCGGCGGCCGTGCCTGCGTTGCCGTCGGAGCCGCGTCACGACGCGGCGCCGGTCGCCGCGCTGCCGGCGCCTCAGGCGGCGGCACAACCGGCACGGCGCGCCGCGCCGGCCGCCCGTGCGGCCGCGTCGGGCGCCGGCGCCGAACCGAAGCGCACGGCCGACACCGCGCGCACGCAGAAGGATGCAACGGCTTCCCGCGGCACCGCCGCGGGCGGCTATGGCCCGCGCCTCGCGAAGTCGGCCGCACCGGCGGACAAGCCGGCCGCGAAGCCCGCGCTCGTGCGCCCGGCGCTGAACGGCGAGAAGCCGGCGCTGGCGGCGGCCGGCACGTCCGACGACGACTGGGAGACCTTCTAAGCCATGTCGCACGCGCGCGCGCCGTTTCGACCCGATGCACCGGATGCCTCGCCTCGCGCAGGGGATCCGGGGCGCGACTTCGCGTTCACGGGCGCGGATTTCGCACGCATTCGCGCGCTGATCCATCAACGCGCGGGGATCTCGCTGTCCGAGCACAAGCGCGACATGGCGTACAGCCGTCTCGCCCGGCGGCTGCGTGCGCGCGGCCTCGACACGTTCCGCGACTACCTCGACCTGCTCGAGCAGGAGGACGATCCGCTCGAGTGGGAAGCGTTCACCAACGCGCTGACGACCAACCTGACCGCGTTCTTCCGCGAGTCGCACCATTTCCCGATCCTGTCGGATTTCGTGAAAGGGCGCCCGGCGCCGGTGTCGGTCTGGTGCTCGGCGGCGTCGACCGGCGAGGAGCCGTATTCGATCGCGATCACGCTGATCGAGGCACTCGGCGAATTGGCGGCGCGCGGCGCGTCGATCCTCGCGACCGATCTCGACACGCAGGTGCTCGCGAAGGCGGAGGCCGGCATCTACACGTACGACCAGGTCAAGCACCTGTCGCCGGAGCGGCTCAAGCGCTTCTTCCTGAAAGGCACGGGTCCGCAGTCAGGCCGTGTGAAGGTGCGCCCCGAGCTGCGCGCGATGATCCGTTTCGAGCAACTGAACCTGACCGATGCGGACTACGGGATCGCGAAGCCGTTCGACGCGATCTTCTGCCGCAACGTGATGATCTATTTCGACAAGCCGACGCAGGGGCAGGTGCTGTCGCGCTTCGAGCCGCTCGTGAAGCCGGGCGGGCTGCTGTTCGCCGGCCATTCGGAAAACTTCACGTACGTGACGCAGGCGTTCCGGCTGCGCGGGCAGACGGTGTACGAACTGACACGCGACGCCGCGCAGGGCGCGCGGCCGCGCGGCGCGCAGGCGCCCGCGGCGGCCGCGATGCCGTCGCCCGTGCGCGCGCGGGCCGCGGGCGCCGTGCCTGCCTATGGAGAGCGCGGATGAGCGCACTGCCGATCGCGACCAATCGCTATTTCGACAGCCACTTCGGCCTTCCCGGCGTGAAGCTGTTGCCGAACGAGTTCTACACGACCGCCGAGGACATGGTGCTGATGACCGTGCTCGGCTCGTGCGTCGCCGCGTGCATTCACGATCCGTACGCGGGCATCGGCGGGATGAACCACTTCATGCTGCCCGACGACGGCGCCGACGCCGGCGCGGCCGCGTCCGAATCGATGCGCTATGGCGCGTACGCGATGGAAGTGCTGATCAACGAACTGATCAAGGCCGGCGGGCGCCGCGAACGCCTCGAGGCGAAGGTGTTCGGCGGCGCGGCCGTGCTGGCCGGGATGACGACGATCAACATCGGCGATCGCAACGCGGATTTCGTGCGCCGCTACCTCGCGCTCGAACGCATCCGCATCACCGCGGAGGACTTGCAGGACGTCCATCCGCGCAAGGTCGCGTTCATGCCGCGCACGGGGCGCGCGATGGTGAAGAAGTTGCGGCTGCAGGTGCCGGGCGTGACCGAGCGCGAAGCCGCGCTGGCGCGCGAGGCCGACCGCTTGCGCGCGGCGCGCCCGCGCGCGCACGTCGAGCTGTTCCAGGCGAAACGGCCGGCCGCGCCGCAACCGGCGCGCCCGCGCATCGAGCTGTTCGGCGCGCGCGGCGCCGCGCCGGCCGGCAGCGGCAGCGCGGGCGGTGCCGGCGGCGTGCGGGCGGCGAACCCGTATGCGGCGAACCTATCAAGAAAGCAGGAGGCATGACCGCAGTGCAGAAGATCAAAGTATTGTGCGTCGACGATTCGGCGCTGATCCGCAGCCTGATGACCGAGATCATCAACAGCCAGCCCGACATGACGGTGTGCGCGACCGCGCCCGATCCGCTCGTCGCGCGCGAGCTCATCAAGCAGCACAACCCCGACGTGCTCACGCTCGACGTCGAAATGCCGCGCATGGACGGGCTCGACTTCCTCGAGAAGCTGATGCGCCTGCGGCCGATGCCGGTCGTGATGGTGTCGTCGCTGACCGAGCGCGGCTCCGAAATCACGCTGCGCGCGCTCGAACTCGGCGCGGTGGATTTCGTCACGAAGCCGCGCGTCGGGATTCGCGACGGGATGCTCGACTACGCGGAAAAGCTCGCCGACAAGATCCGCGCGGCGTCGCGCGCGCGCGTGCGCCAAGCGCCGCAGCCGCAAGCCGCCGCGCGCTCGGCCGACAGCCCGGCGGCCGCGCCGATGATCAACAACCCGCTCGTCAGTACCGAGAAGCTGCTCATCATCGGCGCGTCGACGGGCGGCACCGAGGCGATTCGCGAAGTGCTGACGCCGCTGCCGCCGGATGCGCCGGCCGTGCTGATCGCGCAGCACATGCCGCCGGGCTTCACGAAGTCGTTCGCGCAGCGGCTGAACGGCCTGTGCCGGATCGCGGTGAAGGAAGCCGAGCACGGCGAGCGCGTGCTGCCGGGCCATGCGTATATCGCGCCGGGCCACGCGCACCTGTTGCTTGCGAGAAGCGGGGCGAACTATATTGCGCAACTGTCGGACGAGCCGCCGGTGAACCGGCACCGCCCGTCGGTCGACGTGCTGTTCCGTTCGGCGGCGACGCACGCGGGCAAGAACGCGATCGGCGTGATCCTCACCGGGATGGGCCGTGACGGCGCGGCCGGCCTGCTGGAAATGAAGCGCGCGGGCGCCTACACGTTCGCGCAGGACGAAGCGAGCTGCATCGTGTTCGGGATGCCGCGCGAGGCGATCGCGCTCGGCGGCGCGGACGAGGTCGCGCCGCTCGCCGACATGAGCCGCCGCGTGATGGCGCGCCTGGCGACGATGGGCGACCGCGTGCAGCGCGTTTGAATGGAATGTCACGGGGCGCGTGCCACGATACGCGTCCCGACGGAAACGAATCTGGAAAGGAACGACGATGGACAAGAGCATGAAAATCCTGGTGGTGGACGATTTCCCGACGATGCGCCGGATCGTCCGCAACCTGCTGAAGGAACTGGGCTATTCGAACGTCGACGAGGCCGAGGACGGCCTGGCCGGCCTCGCGCGGCTGCGCGGCGGCGGCTACGACTTCGTGATCTCGGACTGGAACATGCCGAACCTCGACGGCCTCGCGATGCTGAAGGAAATCCGCGCGGACGCGACGCTCACGCACCTGCCGGTGCTGATGGTCACGGCCGAGTCGAAGAAGGAGAACATCATCGCGGCCGCGCAGGCCGGTGCGAGCGGCTACGTCGTGAAACCGTTCACGGCCGCGACGCTCGACGAGAAGCTGAACAAGATCATCGACAAGATGGCGAAGGCCGGGAGCTGACGTGAACGAGCCGATCCATGCGGCGCTCGCCGGCGCGGGATTCAGCGCCGACAGCCAGCCAGAAGGCGCCGATTTCGCGAGCGACCGCATCCTCGCGCGCATCGGCCACGTCACGCGCACGCTGCGCGACTCGATGCGCGAGCTCGGGCTCGACAAGCACGTCGAGCGCGCGGCGGAGGCCGTGCCCGATGCGCGCGACCGGCTGCGCTACGTCGCGACGATGACCGAGCAGGCCGCCGTGCGCGTGCTGAATGCGATCGAGGTCGCGAAGCCGATGCAGGCGCGCATCCAGACCGAGGCCGAGGCGCTCGACGCGCGCTGGACGCAGTGGTATGCGGCGCCGATCGAGCACGCGGAAGTGCGCGAGCTGATGGACGATACGCGCGCGTTCCTGCGCACGTTGCCCGAGGCGACGTCGGCCACCAGCGCGCAGCTGCTCGAGATCATGCTCGCGCAGGATTTCCAGGATCTCACCGGGCAGGTGATCAAGAAGATCATGGACATGGTCTACCTGATCGAGCAGCAGCTCCTCACCGTGCTCGTCGAGAACATCGCGCCCGAGCGGCGCGAACAGTTCGCGGCCACCGCGGCCGCGCTCGCGGCCGAGCAGATGAGTGCGACCGGCAGCCCCGAGTCGCTGCTCAACGGCCCGCAGATCGCGCCGGAAGGCAAATCCGACGTGGTCCAGGACCAGGGGCAGGTCGACGACCTGCTCGCGAGCCTCGGCTTCTGACCTTGCCGCCACGCGTCGGCGCGCCCCGTTTCGCGGGGCGCCCGCCGCGCGCCTTTCCCGTTCCCGCCTCGTTTCCCCGTGCGCGCCGCGTCCCTGCGGCGCGGCGTGATCCTGCGGCGAATTGACACTTGATCACACTCAGCAGGCATACTACGCGTCAGCAGCAACGTAGCGTCATTCGTACGAATCATCGGTTGGCAGGCGGCGCAGGCCCGATGGCGGCGCCGCCGCAACGAAGCCAATCCCTTGGGGGGGAACGTGAAGCTGAAACGCTTGGGCTGGACCGTCGCGCAGGCGGCGGCCGCAATGGGTGTGCTGTGGGCCGTCCACGCACATGCTGAACTGGGCGGCGCGCCGATGTCGCCGCCCGCGGACGATCAGGCCGCCACCGTGCGCGCGCTGCAGCGCGCGATGCGTTCGGCGGACGGCGTGCAGACGAGCACGGCCGGCTATACCGTCCGCGAGATCACGCTCGGGTCGGGCACCGTCATCCACGAATACACGTCGGCCGCCGGCAGCGTGTTCGGCCTCGCGTGGAGCGGGCCGACGATGCCGGATCTCGCGTCGCTGCTCGGCAGCTATTTCCCGCAGTACACCGCAGGCGTCCAGGCGGCGCACAAGGCGCGCGGCTGGCGTGCGCCCGTGGCCGTCGACACGAGCGGCCTCGTGATCCGGACGGGCGGCCACATGGGCGCGTTCTCGGGTCAGGCGTGGCTGCCGGCGGCGCTGCCGGCCGGCCTGGCCGGCACCGACATCCAGTGACAGCGGGAGAGCGATCTTGAGCATTCATCGTACATTCAAGCGCTGGCTCGGCGTGCTGGGCCTCGCGGCCGCGACGGCCGTGCTCGTCACCGCATGCGGCGGCGGCGGCGGCGACGGCGGCGGCGGCAGCAACACGGGCAACAACGGCAACAACGGATCCGGCGGATCGGACGGCAATTCCGGAAATACCGCCGTCATCACGGTCGCCACGGGCGTCGCGAACGTGATCAACATCCCGACCATCAGCGTGAAGGTCTGCGCGCCGGGCACGTCGAACTGCCAGGTGGTCAACAACGTGCTGGTCGATACCGCGTCCTACGGGCTGCGGCTCGTCGGCAGCGCGGTGTCGGGCGTGCTGGGCAGCCTGCCGCAGGTGACGAGCGGCGGCGCGCCGGTGGCCGAGTGCGGCAAGTTCGTGTCGAGCTACACGTGGGGATCGGTACGCACGGTCGACCTGTCGATCGGCACCGAGCAGGCGAGCGCGCTGCCCGTACAGATCATCGGCGACCTCGGCACGACCAACGTGCCGAGCTCGTGCACGAACGGCGGCGCGTCGGCCAACTCGGCGGGTGCGCTGGGCGCGAACGGGATCCTCGGCATCGGGCCCGCGCCGTACGACTGCGGCACGACCTGCGCGACGTCGACGTCGTCGAGCAACAACTACTACGCGTGCCCGAACGGCGACAACGCGAGCTGCACGGTGGCGCTCGTGCCGCTGTCGCAGCAGGTGGCCAACCCGGTCCATCGTTTCGCGAACAGCGACGGCGTGAGCGTGCAGATGCCGGCCATCTCGAGCAACGGGCAGGCGAGCGCGACCGGGACGCTGACGTTCGGCCTGCCGAGCCTGAGCGGCAAGACGGTCCTGACGTCGACCACGACGGGCGACGTCAGCGCGACGTTCCTCGGGCGCAACGTGACCGCGTTCTTCGATACGGGCTCGAACGCGTATTTCTTCAACGATTCGGCGCAGACGGTCTGTTCGCGGAACACGGAGTTCTACTGCCCGTCGTCCGCGACGACCTACTCGGCGACGCTGAGCGGCCAGAACGGCGCGTCGGGTGTCGTGTCGATGCCCGTCTCGAACGCCGATTCGCTGTTCTCGAACCCGTCGACGTTCGCGTTCAACGACATCGCGGGCCCGTTCGGCTCGACCAGCTGGCTGGACATCGGCATGCCGCACTTCTACGGCAAGACGATCTACTTCGGGATGGACAAGACCGCGAGCGGCGGCGCGCCGCCGTTCGTCGCGTTCTGACAGGGCGCGGCGGCACGCGGGAACAAAGGGGGCGAGCGATCGCCCCCTTTTTTTATCGCGCCGCCGTGCGTGTCCGATGGGCCGGATTTCCGCCGCGCGCGGGCGCAGCGCCTACGATGTAAGACCGGCACCGGTGCCGGCACGACATCGAGGAGACAACGTCATGAACCCGCGTATCCAGCGCATCACGCCGTTCCTGTGGTTCGACCGCGACGCCGAGGCGGCGGCCGGCTTCTACGTGTCGGTGTTCGACAACGCGCGCATCGTGCACGTCGCGCGCTACGGCAAGGCCGGCGCGCACGCGTCCGGCAGCGCGGAGGGCGCGGTGATGACCGTCGCGTTCGAGCTCGACGGGCAGGCGTTCGTCGCGCTGAACGGCGGCCCCGTGTTCCAGATCACACCGGCCGTGTCGTTCGTCGTCAACTGCCGCGACCAGGACGAGATCGATCATTACTGGGCACGCCTGTCCGAAGGCGGCGACGAGCGCGCGCAGCAGTGCGGCTGGTTGCGCGACCGCTTCGGCGTGTCGTGGCAGGTCGTGCCGGTGCAGATGGCCGAACTGATGACGGGCGACCCGGCGCGCGCCGAGCGCGTGATGGCGCAGGTGATGACGATGAAGAAGCTCGACCTCGCCGCGCTGCAGCAGGCGGCGGATCAGGCCGGATAATCGAATGCCGCGCACGTCACGCGATTATCGTTGGTGCGCGGTTTCATTCGAATGTAATCAAATGCCGGATTATCGGGGGCTGTCGTTTCTGTCAGGTATTCAAGATTATTAAAATGACGCGGCATGCAAGGCCGCGGTACCGAATTATGCTGGAGCGGCCTTTCCCGCGCGGCATCGGCGTCCATGCGAACGGGCGAGCGCCGGCCGGCAGGCGAAACAGATGGAGTCCGGTGAAAATCAAACATATAATGCCGGCGTTGTTTCCGGGGTGCCAATATAAAACAGGAGGGTAATAAGATGGGTTTTTCCGAAGCCGTTCGTACCGCACTCAATAAATACGCGACATTCGAAGGCCGTGCGCGTCGTGCCGAATACTGGTATTTCACGCTGCTGAGCGTCATTCTTTCGATCGCGGCCCAGGTCATCGGCGCGGCCGGCCGCGATGGCGGCCTGATCACGCTGCTGCTGCTCGGCGTCATCTGCCTGGTCTCGCTGGCGCTGCTCGTTCCGGGCATCGCGGTCAGCGTGCGCCGCCTGCACGATACGGGCCGCTCGGGCTGGTTCCTGCTGATCGCGCTGATTCCGGTGGTCGGCGGCATCCTGCTGCTCGTGTGGATGTGCTCGCGCGGCACCGACGGCCCGAACCGCTTCGGCGCCGATCCGATTCCGGCCGTCTGACCGGTCCCGCCCCGGCGCGCGAGCGTCGCGCCGGGGCCTGAATGTCCCGCCTTTCCCGCCCGTCGGTTTACCGCAGTCGTTTCGCCCTTTCCCCGCTTCCCGCCGTCGGCGTCCTGCCCGCGGCCGACCCCTCGCCATCGCGCCGATCGGCACGTTTTTCCGCGTTGCCGCGCGTCGCTGCGCCCCCGCGCCAGCCGCGTTCGCACCGGCTCGCCCGATTCCCCGAAATACCCCCCTTTCCCGGCTTTGCTCGACCGATCGGCGTTTGACGCCTGCATGAATAATCGGTGTCACTGGAAAGCGGCATTCCGCCGTACCCGACTGGAGGCCCCGTGGCAGACGAGAGCGATCTCGACAAGACCGAAGCCGCCACTCCCAGGCGCCGCGAGAAGGCGCGCGAGGAGGGGCAGGTCGCGCGTTCGCGCGAGCTGGCTTCGTTCGCGCTGCTCGCGGCCGGATTCTACGGCGCATGGCTGCTCGCGGGCCCGTCGGGCGCGCATCTGCAGACGATGCTGCGCGGCGCGTTCACGTTCGATCGCGCGACCGCATTCGACACGAACCGGATGCTGTCGGCGGCCGGCAGCGCGAGCCTCGAGGGCCTCACCGCGCTGCTGCCGATCCTCGCGCTCACCGGTCTCGCCGCGCTGCTCGCGCCGATGGCGCTCGGCGGCTGGCTGATCTCGCAGAAGACGTTCGAGCTGAAGTTCGACCGCCTGAACCCGATCTCGGGCCTCGGCCGGATCTTCTCGATCCAGGGGCCGATCCAGCTCGGGATGTCGGTCGCGAAGACGATCGTCGTCGGCGGGATCGGCGGCGTCGCGATCTGGCGCAGCAAGGACGAACTGCTCGGCCTCGCGACGCAGCCGCTCGGCGTCGCGCTCCCCGACGCGCTGCACCTGGTCGCCGTGTGCTGCGGCACGACGGTCGCCGGGATGCTGGTGGTCGCCGCGCTCGATGTGCCTTACCAAATCTGGCAGTACAACAAGAAGTTGCGCATGACGAAGGAAGAAGTGAAGCGCGAGCATCGCGAGAACGAAGGCGATCCGCACGTGAAGGGGCGGATCCGCCAGCAGCAGCGCGCGATCGCGCGCCGCCGGATGATGGCGGCCGTGCCGAAGGCCGACGTGGTCGTCACGAACCCGACCCACTTCGCCGTCGCGCTGCAATACACGGACGGCGAGATGCGCGCGCCGAAGGTCGTCGCGAAGGGCGTGAACCTCGTCGCGGCGCGCATCCGCGAACTCGCGGCCGAACACAACGTGCCGCTGCTCGAGGCGCCGCCGCTCGCGCGTGCGCTGTATCACAACGTCGAACTCGAGCGCGAGATCCCCGGCTCGCTGTACTCGGCCGTCGCCGAGGTGCTCGCGTGGGTCTACCAGCTCAAGCGCTTCCGCTCGGAAGGCGGCGCGTTTCCGGCGGTGCCGGTCGATCTCGACGTGCCGGCCGAACTCGACAAGGGCACGTCGGTCGCCGCCGGCGACGAACGCGAGGAAGCCGAGGACACGCTCGGCCAGCAAGGAGCGTCGCAATGATCCGCCCCCACGCTCACCCGCGCGCGCCGTTCCCCGTAGCGGCTACCGCCCCTGACGCGGCCCGGCCGGAGGCAGCATGAGCACCCCGACCACCGGCCTGTTCGCCAAGCGCCAGAACCCGTTCGCCGGCACGAACCTGCGCGCGCTCGCGGGCCCGATCCTCATCTGCATGATCCTGGGGATGATGATCCTGCCGCTGCCGCCGATGCTGCTGGATCTGCTGTTCACGTTCAACATCGCGCTGTCGGTGATGGTGCTGCTCGTCAGCATGTACACGATGAAGCCGCTCGACTTCGCGGCGTTCCCGAGCGTGCTGCTGTTCTCGACGCTGCTGCGCCTGTCGCTGAACGTCGCGTCGACGCGCGTCGTGCTGCTCGAGGGCCACACCGGGCCGGACGCCGCCGGCCAGGTGATCGAGGCGTTCGGCCACTTCCTCGTCGGCGGCAATTTCGCGGTCGGCATCGTCGTGTTCGTGATCCTGATGATCATCAACTTCATGGTGATCACGAAGGGCGCGGGGCGGATCGCCGAAGTGTCCGCGCGCTTCACGCTCGACGCGATGCCCGGCAAGCAGATGGCGATCGACGCCGACCTGAACGCGGGCCTCATCAACGAGGAACAGGCGCGCAAGCGGCGTCTCGCCGTGTCGCAGGAAGCCGAGTTCTACGGGTCGATGGACGGCGCGTCGAAGTTCGTGCGCGGCGATGCGATCGCCGGCCTGATCATCATGGCGATCAACGTGATCGGCGGGCTGATCGTCGGGATGGTCCAGCACGACATGTCGTTCGCCGCGGCCGGCACGAACTACACGCTGCTGACGATCGGCGACGGCCTCGTCGCGCAGATCCCGTCGCTCGTGATCTCGACTGCAGCCGGCGTGATCGTGTCGCGTGTCGCGACCGACGAGGACATCGGCACGCAGATCACCGGCCAGCTGTTCACGAACCCGCGCGTGCTGACGATCACCGGCGTGATCATCGTGGTCATGGGGCTGATCCCGGGGATGCCGCACTTCGCGTTTCTCGCGCTCGGCGGCGGCGCGATCTGGCTGGCCCGCACGCTGACCCGGCGCGCGGCGGCCCGCAAGGCGGCCGGCGACGTGACCGACATCGCGCCGCCCGCGGTGCTGCCGTCCGACAGCCACGAGGCAACCTGGGACGACGTGCAGCTGATCGATCCGCTCGGCCTCGAAGTCGGCTACCGGCTGATCCCGCTTGTCGACAAGGGCAGCGACGGCGAGCTGCTCAAGCGCATCAAGAGCATCCGCAAGAAATTCGCGCAGGAAATCGGCTTCCTGCCGCCGGTGATCCATATCCGCGACAACCTCGAGCTGCGGCCGAATGCGTACCGGATCGCGCTGAAGGGCGTCGAGATCGGCGTCGGCGAAGTGTTCCCGGGCCAGTGGCTCGCGATCAACCCGGGCCAGGTGACGGCCGCGCTGCCGGGCGCGGTCACGCAGGATCCCGCGTTCGGGCTGCCGGCCGTGTGGATCGACGTCGCGCTGCGCGAGCAGGCGCAGGTGTACGGCTACACGGTGGTCGACGCGAGCACGGTCGTCGCGACGCACCTGAACCATCTCGTCGTCCAGCATGCGGCCGAACTGCTCGGCCGCCAGGAAGTGCAGGCGCTCATCGAGCGCACCGGCAAGGACGCGCCGTCGCTCGTCGAGGACCTCGTGCCGAAGACGATCTCGCTGACGACGCTGCAGAAGGTGCTGCAGAACCTGCTCGAGGAAGGCGTGCCGATCCGCGACATGCGCACGATCCTCGAGGCCGTGTCCGAACACGCGGGCCGCGGCGACGCGTACGAGATCACGGCCGCGGTGCGGCTCTCGCTCGGCCGCGCGATCACGCAGCAGTGGTATCCGGGCGCCGGCGAAATGCAGGTGATGGGCCTCGATGCGAATCTCGAGCGCGTGCTGTCGCAGGCGCTCGCCACCGGCGCGAACCCGGGCCTCGAACCCGGCCTCGCGCACAACCTTCTGACCGGCACGCAGCAAGCGATGCTGCGTCAACAGAATCTCGGGCTGCCGCCCGTGCTGCTCGTGCAGCACGCGCTGCGCGCGATGCTCGCGCGTTTCCTGCGCCGCAGCCTGCCGCAATTGAAAGTGCTGTCGTATGCCGAAGTGCCGGACACACGCACGATCAAGGTCGTTAACGTCATCGGGGGTTCCGCTTGAACATTCGCAAATTCACCGGCGCAACGAGCCGCGACGCACTTCGTCTCGTGCGCGAGGCGCTCGGCGCCGACGCGGTCGTGCTGTCGAACCGCACGCTCGATGACGGCAGCGTCGAAATCGTTGCACTCGCCGATTCGGACCTGGCCGCGGTGACGCCGCCGGCCGCCCGCTCGCGCCTCGCCACGCCGCGCCTGCCGGAATCCGTGCCGGCCGCCGCCGTGCCGGGCATCGTGTCGCGCCCGGGCGCGGTACCGGCGCGCCCGGTCATGAATCCTTATGCCGCCGGCGAAGGCGGGCTGCCGGACGTGTTCTCGTCCGTGTTCGGCGCGAGCGCCGACGCGGAGGAGCCGGACGCGCACGCGTCGGCGCTCGATGCGGATGCGCCGGCCATGCCGCCGGCTGCGGCCTCGCCGCCGATCGCCACGTCCGCCGCCGGCATCGCCGCCGACACCCCGGCCGCCGGCGCGGCCGAACCTGCCCCCTGGCTGGTCGAGCACGCGAAGCGCCTGACGCAGCAGCGCGACGCGCTGATCGCACGCGCGCAGGCGCCGGCCACGCCGCCCGCGAGCGCACCCGCGCCGCAGGCCGCCGCGCGCGCGACGCCGCCCGACTGGGCGCGCGACATCGTGCGCGACGCCGAGCGCCGGATGCCGGCCGCCTCCCGCGCGCCCGACACGGGCGCCGCGCACGCGGCAAAGACGGCCGAGCGCGCGCGCCTGTCCGCCGACACGGCCGCCGCGGTGGCCGACGCGGTGAAGTCGCGCATCGAGCGGATCGTCAACGACACGGTGATGCAGGAACTCGGCGAACTGCGCGGGATGATGGAAGAGCAGTTCGACAGCCTGAAGTGGCACGACCGCCAGCGTCGCAGCGCCGTGCACGGCGCGCTGACGAAGCACCTGTTCGCGGCCGGTTTCTCCGCGCAGCTCGTGCGGATGCTGGTCGACAACCTGCCGTCCGGCGACGGCACGCAGACCTTCGAACAGGCCGCCGAATGGGCGCAGTCGGTGCTCGCGTCGAACCTGCCGGTGCTCGACAGCGAGGATGCGCTGATGGAGCGCGGCGGCGTGTTCGCGCTGATGGGGCCGACGGGCGTCGGCAAGACGACCACCACCGCGAAGCTGGCCGCGCGCTGCGTGATGCGCTTCGGCGCGAGCAAGGTCGCGCTGCTGACCACCGACAGCTACCGGATCGGCGGCCACGAGCAGTTGCGCATCTTCGGCAAGATCCTCGGCGTGCCGGTGCACGCGGTGAAGGATGCGGGCGATCTCGCGCTCGCGCTGTCCGAGCTGCGCAACAAGCACATCGTGCTGATCGACACGATCGGCATGAGCCAGCGCGACCGCGCGGTGTCCGACCAGATCGCGATGCTGCACGGCGCGAACGCGCCGGTGCAGCGCTTGCTGCTGCTCAACGCGACGAGCCACGGCGACACGCTCAACGAAGTCGTGCAGGCATACCGCAGCGCGGGCGAGCATCCGCACGCGGCATCCTCCGATCTCGCCGGCTGCATCCTCACGAAGCTCGACGAGGCGACCCACCTCGGCGGCGTGCTCGACACGGTGATCCGCTACAAGCTGCCGGTCCACTACGTGTCGACCGGCCAGAAGGTGCCGGAGAACCTGTACGTCGCCTCGACCAAATTCCTGCTGAAGAGCGCGTTCTGTGTGCCGCGCGACGGCTCCCCCTTCGTGCCGCAAGACGAGGACATGCCGACGCTGCTTTCCGCACTGACCGCACGTTCCACCGCCGAGCTGCACGAGGTGCGATTTGGATAAACGGATCATCGACCAGGCCGAAGGGCTGCGGCGCCTGCTGGCCGGGCGCGCGTCGCGCATCGTCGCGGTGACGGGCGGGCCGACGGGGGTGGGCTGCACGTCCGCCATCGTGAATCTGGCGACGGCGCTTGCGTCGCTCGGCAAGGACGTGCTCGTCGTCGACGAACGCGCCGACGTGCATTCGGCCAGCGCGACCCTGGCGGGCGCGTGGCTGCGCGACGGCGAACGCACGCGGGTGGCCGCCGGCTTCGGCCTGTGCGCGGCCGCGCGGCTCGCGCGTGCCGGCTACAGCGACGCGCAGTTGAGCGATTTCATCGACGGCCCGGCCGACATCGTGCTGGTCGACGCGCAGCTCGGCGCCGACGGTTCGTTCTCGGCGCTCGCCCGCGAGGCCCACGACGTGCTGGTCGTCACGCGGGTCGCCGCGCAGGCGATCACCGAGGCGTACGCATGCATGAAGCGGCTGCATTTCGCGCACGCGTTCGCGCAGTTCCGCGTGCTGACCAATCACGTCGGCAGCCACGCGGACGCGAAGACGGCCTTCGACAACCTCGCGGGCGTCGCGAGCCGCTACCTGACCGTGTCGATCGCCGACGCGGGCTGCGTGAGCGCCGATCCGCTCGTCGAGCATGCGCGCGAACTGATGCACGCGGTGGTCGATGCGTTCCCGTCGTCGCCGGCTGCGCGCGACTACCGGCAGATTGCCGCCGACCTGCTGTACTGGCCGATGCGCCCGCGGCCGGGCACGGGGCGCGCGGTCCACGCGGGCGGCAAGCCGTCGTATGAGGCCGGCGCGGCACACGCCGCGTGAGCGCCACCGGAAGGAGAGAGCCATGATGTACAACGCTCAAGGAAAGATGTCCCAGGCCGACGTGCTCGCGCAATATGCGCCGCTCGTGCGTCGCCTCGGGCTGCAGCTCGTCGCGAAGATGCCGGCGAGCGTCGACCTCGACGATCTGATCCAGGCCGGCATGATCGGCCTGATGGACGCGGCCGGCCGCTACAAGGAAGACCAGGGCGCGCAGTTCGAGACCTACGCGACGCAGCGCATCCGCGGCGCGATGCTCGACGAGCTGCGCAGCAACGACTGGCTGCCGCGCAGCCTGCGCAAGACGTCGCGCGAGGTCGAGCACGCGGTGCACCAGGTCGAGCAGCATCTCGGCCGCTCGGCGAGCGAGACCGAGATCGCCGAGCACCTGAAGATGCCGCTCGACGAATACCAGGGGATGCTGCAGGACCTGCACGGCAGCCAGCTCATCTACTACGAGGATTTCGACCGCGCGGCCGACGACGAGCCGTTTCTCGACCGCTATCGCGTCGATCACGCCGATCCGCTGTCGGCGCTGCTCGACGAGCACCTGCGCGAGGCGCTCGTCGAGGCGATCGAGCGGCTGCCGGAGCGCGAGAAGCTGCTGATGTCGCTGTACTACGAACGGGGTCTGAATCTGCGCGAGATCGGCGCGGTGCTCGAAGTGAGCGAGTCGCGCGTGTGCCAGCTGCACAGCCAGGCCGTCGCGCGCCTGCGCGCGCGGCTGCGCGAACAGGCCTGGGTCGGCGCGGAGTCCTGACCCTGTCAGGGCGGCCACGCGCGCCGACGCCGCGCGCTTGTGCCGTGCTTGCGTCGCGGTGCTCGCGCATTTTGCGCGCCGATTTGCTACAATCCCCTCCGTTTTCCGAGGAGCGTTGCGACGGACCATCCGTGTCCGCCAGGCTCGGAAGGCTTCACCAAGCAGCCGTGCGGCGCGTTCAGCGATCGTCGCGCCGGCCCCGCTTCCTGAACGGCGCTCACGTCACCAATCTAGAACTTTTTTAGAAAGGAGGGCGTGATGAACGCCATTATCGATTCCAAGGCTTCCCACGATTACGTCGTCGCCGACATGGCACTGGCCGGCTGGGGCCGCAAGGAACTCAACATCGCCGAGACCGAAATGCCGGGCCTCGTGCAGATCCGCGACGAATACAAGGCGCAGCAGCCGCTGAAGGGCGCGCGCATCGCCGGTTCGCTGCACATGACGATCCAGACGGGCGTGCTGATCGAGACGCTGAAGGCGCTCGGCGCGGACGTCCGCTGGGCCTCGTGCAACATCTTCTCGACGCAGGATCACGCCGCGGCCGCGATCGTCGAAGCCGGCACGCCGGTGTTCGCGTTCAAGGGCGAGTCGCTCGACGAATACTGGGAGTTCTCGCACCGCATCTTCGAATGGCCGAACGGCGAATTCGCGAACATGATCCTGGACGACGGCGGCGACGCAACGCTGCTGCTGATCCTCGGCGCGAAGGCCGAGAAGGACCGTTCGGTGATCGCGAAGCCGACCAACGAGGAAGAAGTCGCGCTGTACAAGTCGATCGCGAAGCACCTCGACATCGATGCGACCTGGTACTCGAAGCGCCTCGCGCACATCAAGGGCGTGACCGAGGAAACCACGACCGGCGTGCACCGCCTGTACCAGATGGAAAAGGACGGCCGCCTGCCGTTCCCGGCGTTCAACGTGAACGATTCGGTCACGAAGTCGAAGTTCGACAACCTGTACGGCTGCCGCGAATCGCTGGTCGACGGCATCAAGCGCGCGACCGACGTGATGATTGCGGGCAAGGTCGCGGTCGTCGCGGGCTACGGCGACGTGGGCAAGGGCTGCGCGCAGTCGCTGCGCGGCCTGGGCGCGACCGTGTGGGTCACCGAAATCGATCCGATCTGCGCGCTGCAGGCGGCGATGGAAGGCTACCGCGTCGTGACGATGGAATACGCGGCCGACAAGGCCGACATCTTCGTGACGGCGACCGGCAACTACCACGTGATCAACCACGATCACATGAAGGCGATGCGCCACAACGCGATCGTCTGCAACATCGGCCACTTCGACTCGGAAATCGACGTCGCGTCGACGCGCCAGTACCAGTGGGAAAACATCAAGCCGCAGGTCGACCACATCATCTTCCCGGACGGCAAGCGCGTGATCCTGCTGGCGGAAGGCCGCCTCGTGAACCTCGGCTGCGCGACCGGCCACCCGTCGTTCGTGATGTCGAACTCGTTCGCGAACCAGACGCTCGCGCAGATCGAGCTGTTCGTGCGCGGCAACGAGTACGAGAACAAGGTGTACGTGCTGCCGAAGCATCTCGATGAAAAGGTCGCGCGCCTGCACCTCGCGCGCATCGGCGCGAACCTGTCCGTGCTGTCGGACGAGCAGGCTTCGTACATCGGCGTGCAGAAGGACGGCCCGTTCAAGCCGAACCATTACCGCTACTGATGCGTCGCGGCCGCCGCCGTGCCGTGCGCGCCCCGCTGCGGGACGCACGGTGCGGCAGCGGCCCGGCGCCGGATCGCCGGCTTGCCGCGCGGCGCCTTCGGGCCCGCGCGGCGGCCGGCGGCGGCCACTGATCGTACAGATCGACAACCGAACCGGAGCACTCCATGAGCGTCATCCTCACCTGGGTCATCAACGCGCTCGCGCTGCTGATCATCACGTATCTCGTGCCGTCGATCCACATCAAGAGCTTCGGCACCGCGCTGATCATCGCGGTCGTGCTCGGCCTGATCAACACGGTGATCCGTCCGGTGCTGATCCTGCTGACGCTGCCCGTGACGATCGTCACGCTGGGGGTGTTCATCCTCGTCGTGAACGCGCTGTGCTTCTGGTTCGCGTCGTCGCTGCTGAAGGGCTTCGAGGTGTCGGGATTCTGGTCCGCGTTCTTCGGGTCGATCCTGTACAGCATCGTGTCGTGGCTGCTGTCCGCCCTGATCTTCGGCCAGCGCGACATCGGCTGAGGGCTGAACCCACCGAATCATGAAACCGATCGAACTCTCGTTTGAATTCTTCCCGCCGAAGACGGCGGACGGCGTCGAAAAGCTGCGCGCGACGCGTGCGCAACTGCTGCCGCTGAAGCCGAAATTCGTCTCCGTGACGTTCGGCGCCGGCGGCTCGACGCAGCAGGGCACGCTCGATACCGTGCTCGACATGCAGAAGGACGGCCTCGAGGCCGCGCCGCACCTGTCGTGCATCGGCTCGTCGCGCGACAGCCTGCGCGCGATCCTCGACCAGTACCGCTCGCACGGCATCCGGCACATCGTCGCGCTGCGCGGCGACCTGCCGTCGGGGATGGGCGAGGTCGGCGAGCTGCGTTATGCGTCCGAGCTCGTCAGCTTCATCCGCGCCGAGCATGGCGACTGGTTCCACATCGAAGTCGCCGGCTACCCGGAGTACCACCCGCAGTCGCGTTCGCCGAAGGCCGATCTCGAGAATTTCGCGCGCAAGGTGAAAGCCGGCGCGAATTCCGCGATCACGCAGTACTTCTTCAACGCCGACGCGTATTTCCGCTTCGTCGACGATACGCGCAAGCTGGGTGTGGACGTGCCGATCGTGCCGGGCATCATGCCGATCACGAACTTCTCGCAGCTGATGCGCTTCTCCGAGATGTGCGGCGCCGAAGTGCCGCGCTGGGTCGCGCGCCGGCTCGAAAGCTTCGGCGACGATCGCGAGTCGATCCGCGCGTTCGGCGCGGACGTCGTCACGGGCCTGTGCCAGCGCCTGATCGATGCGGGCGTGCCGGGGCTGCATTTCTATACGCTGAACGCAGCGACCGCCACGCGGACGATCTGCGAACGGCTCGCCGTGTAAGCGCGGTCGCGCGGTTGCATGCGCCAAAACCCCGCCGGGTTCCCGGCGGGGTTTTTTTCGTGACGCGTGGCGCAAGCGCCCGCGCGTCAGCGCTGCGCCTGCATCAGCGGCGGGCGGCGATCGAACCACGGCCGCGCCTGCTCGAGCTGCCGCGCGAGCCTGAGCAGCAGCGCGTCGTCGGCGTGGCGCGCGGCGAACTGCACGCCGATCGGCAGCCCGCGCGCATTCCAGTAGAGCGGCACCGACATCGCCGGCTGGCCGGTCAGGTTGAACAGCTCGGTACAGCCGGCCCACGCGAACGCCTTTTCCGACGACTTCGCGAGCATTTCCTTCAGCAGCGGCTTGACCGGCAGCGCGGCGACCAGCTTCATCTGCGCGGATTCGAACGGCGTCGGCTGCAGCTCGCCGATCTTCACCGGCGGCGCCGCGAGCGACGCGCACAGGATCGCGTCGTAGCGCGAGACGAGACCGGAAACCTGCACGGTCAGCTGGCGCTGCCATTCGAGCACGTCCGGCAGGCGCGTGCGGGCGAGGCGCCGACCGACCACGGCCATCGCCCACGTCGCGGCCTCGAATTCGCCGCGCCGCGGCGTGCGGCCGGTCAATGCGCGCGCGCCGAGCACCATCTCCTCGGCGATCGTCGCCCACAGCGTGAGGAAGGTTTCGGCCGCGCGGGCGTAGTCGACGTTCAGCGTCGCCGGTTCGACATGGTGACCGAGCGATTCGAGCAGCGCGGCCGCATCGTCGAGCGCCGCCCGCGTGTCGTCGGCGAGTGCCGGCGCGAGCATCGGATCGACGACGAAGCCGATCCGCAGCGGGCCGGGCGGCGTGTCGATCGCGCCGAGGAAGGTGCCCGGCGCGCCGGCCGGCAGCGTCTGGCCGGTCGTCACGTCGAGCAGCAGCGCGCTGTCGCGCACGCTGCGCGACACCGCATGCTGGACGACGAGTTCGCCGTTCGACGGTTGGTCGACGAGCATCGGGTTGCGGCTCGGCTTCAGGCCGAACAGCCCGCAGCACGACGCGGGAATCCGGATCGAGCCGCCGCCGTCGGACGCATGCGCGAGCGGCACGATGCCGGCCGCGACCGCCGCCGCGGCGCCGCCGCTCGAGCCGCCGGGCGTGTGGTCGAGATTCCACGGGTTGCGGCACGCGCCGAACAGCTCGGGTTCGGTGTACGGCATCTGGCCGATTTCCGACGTGTTGGTCTTGCCGAACAGGTTCAGGCCCGCCGCGCGGCTGCGCGCGATCACCGGGGAGTCGTCGGCCGGCACGAAATAGCGGTAGTGCCGGCTGCCCATCGACAGCGGCAGCCCGGCGACCGCCGCGCCGAGATCCTTGACGAGATAAGGCACGCCCGCGAACGGCGCATCGGCGCCGGGTTCGGGCGCGGCGCCCGCGCGCTGGCGCGCGGCTTCGTAGTCCTGCAGCACGATCGCGTTGATCGCGCCGTTGACCGCTTCGGCCTGCCCGATCGCGGCGTCGAGCAGTTCGCGCGGGCTGGCCTTGCGGTCGCGCACGAGCGCCGCGAGGCCGATCGCGTCATGCGCGAGATAGTCCGAGTGCATCGCTGTCACCCCCGTTGTGACTCGTGGCGATGAGGGGAGCATAACGCGGGCCCGGTGCGCCGGGCCCGCGGCCGGGCATGTTTACAGGTGCTCGGCGAGGAACGTCAGCGTGCGGCCGTGCGCGAGCGCCGCCGCGCGCTGGTTGTACGACGCGCGGTCCGTGCAGTTGAAGCCGTGCTCGGCGCCCGCGTACACGTGGAAGGACGCGTGGCCATGGCCGGCGAACGCGGCCTTCACCGCATCGACGGCCGTGAGCGGAATCCCGTGATCGTTTTCCGCGTAGTGGAACAGGATCGGCTGCGTGACCTTGCCGGCCAGGTCGAGCGCGTTCTGGATGCCGCCGCCGTAATAGGACACGGCCGCGTCGAGCTTGCCGGTCGCGGCCGCGCGGTATGCGAGCTGGCCGCCGAAGCAGTAGCCGATCGCGGCGACCTTGCCGGCTACTTCGGGGCGGGCGCGCAACGCGTCGGCCGCCGCGCCGATGTCGGCAACCGCGAGACCCACGTCGGTCTTCTTCATCAGCTCGATGCCCTTGTCGCGATCCGCGCCTTCGTAGGTCAGCTCGACGCGCGGCTGCGTGCGCCAGAACACGTCCGGCGCGAGCGCGACGAAGCCGTCGGACGCGTACTGGTCGGCGACCGCGCGGATGTGCGCGTTCACGCCGAAGATCTCCTGGATGATGATGACGGCAGGGCCCTTGCCGCGCTTGGGCAGCGCGAGATAGCCGCCGAAGCTGTCGTTACCGGTCGGGATGTCGATCCATTGGGCAGTCACGTTCTGAACTCCTGGCGAACGGGATGCGCGATGCGCACCCCGGGGTGAAAGAGGGCGGCCTAGTGTGCCACCAATCGCCGGGTGCTGCAGCGCACGCGCCGGCTTCTCGCGCAGCGATCGTTTCGATCTCGATTATTCATTTTTCGGCGCCGCGCGGCTTCGATAGAGTCGATGTACCGGCATTTACAAAGCGCTTTCGCGCATCGTTCATCGAAGGATTCGCCATGTCTGCCCGTCTGTTTGCCACGCCCTTTTCCGAACGCTTCGGCCTGCGCCTGCCGCTCGTGCAGGCGCCGATGGTCGGCGCAACCACGACCGCGATGGTCGCCGCCGCATCGAACGCGGGCGCGCTCGGCAGCCTCGGCGCCGCCGCGTTCGCGCCCGAGCGCCTCGCCACCGAAGTCGACGCCATTCGCGCGGCGACCGATCGCCCGTTCGCGGTCAACCTGTTCGTGCTGCCGGACGCCACGCCCGACGCGGCGACCGTCGCGCGCGCACTGGCCGCGATCGACCCGCTGAACGCGGCGCTCGGCTTGCCGCCGGGCACCGCGCCGGCCCGCTACGCGCCCGACTTCCGCGCGCAGCTCGACGCGCTCGTCGCGCTGCGCGTGCCGGTCGCGAGCTTCACGTTCGGCGTGCTCGACGCGGCCGACGTCGCGCGGCTGAAGGCGGCCGGCACCTATGTGATCGGCACCGCGACGCACGTGGCCGAAGGGCTCGCGTGGCAGGCGGCCGGCGCCGACGCGCTGTCCGCGCAGGGCGCCGAGGCGGGCGGCCATCGCGGCACGTTCATCGGTTGCGCCGACGATGCGCTGATCGGCACGCTCGCGCTCGTGCCGCAGCTCGTCGACGCGACCGGCCTGCCCGTGCTCGCCGCGGGCGGCATCATGGACGGCCGCGGGATCGCGGCCGCGCTCGCGCTCGGCGCGCAGGGCGCCCAGCTCGGCACCGCGTTCCTCACCTGCATGGAAAGCGCGATCGCGGCGGACTGGAAGGCGCGCCTGCTCGCGAGCACCGATACGTCGACGCAGGTCACCCGTGCGATCACCGGCCGCCATGCGCGCGGGTTGCGCAACACGCTGATGGCGCGGCTCGGCGCACACGTGGCCGACGTCGCGCCGTACCCGGTGCAGAACGCGCTGACGCAGCCGCTGCGTCAGGCCGCCGCGCGCGCGAACGACGGCGACTACCTGTCGCTGTGGGCCGGACAGGGCGCGCCGCTCGCGCGGCGCCGCGGCGATGCGCTGACGACGTCGCAGCTCGTCGCGGCGCTCGATGCCGAATGGCGCGCATCGGCCGCCTGAATGGTTCATGCCGGACGACGAAGCGCGCGTGTTGTCACGCGCGTTTCATTCAATGATCCCGGGCACAAAATACCGAATCGAAATGACCCGGGAATCTTTTGAATCGATCTGTCGGGAAGCTGCCGGAAATTAGCGGAAACCCTTATCCGGCGGGGCTTGCGGCGATATTCGAGTCACCCTTCCAAAGTGCGCATATCGGTAGTGTTACCACTACCCCAAAAAAGTCCCACAAATTAATTTGATCGCCTACACTTGCGCGCAAGTACGGACGGGGGCGGCTGCTAAAAGCGGCTGTTTTCACGTGCTTGAGGCCAAGTGCATGAACGATGCATCCGGCGAATCGTCCAGTGATTGCAAACACAGGGATGGCAGCGGGGCACCGGGCGATGGCGTTTATTGGGACCGAACTGGAGACTTACATGAATATCAAGATGCAAAAGCTGTTGCCGATCACCGCCGCAGCAATGCTGTGCGCTGCAGCTGCAAGCAACGCGTCCGCCGATCAAGTCGTCAAGATCGGCCACGTCGCGCCGTTGACGGGCGGCATTGCACACCTGGGCAAGGACAACGAAAACGGTGCGCGTCTCGCAGTCGAGGAGATCAACGCGAAGGGTCTCACGATCGGCGGCCAGAAGATCACGCTGCAACTCGACCCGCAGGATGACGCGGCCGACCCGCGGCAGGCCACGCAGGTTGCGCAGAAGCTCGTCGACGACAAGGTCGTCGCCGTGGTCGGCCACCTGAACTCGGGCACGTCGATCCCGGCCTCGAAGATCTACAGCGATGCGGGCATCGTGCAGATCTCGCCGTCGGCGACCAACCCGGCCTATACGCAGCAAGGCTTCAAGACCACGTACCGCGTGGTCGCGACCGATGCGCAACAGGGCCCGGCACTGGCGAACTACGCGCACTCGAAGGGCATCAAGAGCGTGGCGGTGGTCGACGATTCGACCGCATACGGCCAGGGTCTCGCGAACGAGTTCGAAAAGAAGGCGAAGGCGCTCGGCCTGAAGGTGATGTCGCATGACGCGACGAACGACAAGGCGGTCGACTTCCGCGCGATTCTGACCAAGATCAAGGGCGAGAACCCCGACGCGATCATGTACGGCGGCATGGACGCCACCGGCGGCCCGTTCGCGAAACAGGCGAAGCAGCTCGGCCTACGCGCGAAGATCTTCGCGGGCGACGGCGTGTGCACGGAAAAGCTGGCCGATCTGGCCGGCGATGCGACCGACAACGTGGTGTGCTCGGAAGCCGGTGCCTCGCTCGAGAAGATGGCGGGCGGCGCGGCGTTCAAGGCGAAGTACGAGAAGCGCTTCGGCCAGCCGATCCAGATCTACGCACCGTTCACGTATGACGCCGTGTACATCATCGTCGACGCGATGAAGCGCGCGAACTCGACGGACCCGGCGAAGATCCTCGCGGCGATGCCGACGACGAACTACTCGGGCGTGATCGGCACGACGACCTTCGACTCGAAGGGCGACCTGCAGCACGGCGTGATCTCGCTGTACAACTACAAGGGCGGCAAGAAGTCGCTGCTCGACGAAGTGAAGATGTAACGCGACAAGCGGTCAACAGAAGGGGTGAAAACGCGCATGCGGCAACGCATGCGCGTTTTCTTTTGGTTTTCTTTGGGCCGTTCGGGTCGGTGTGCGTCGTACCGTCAGATCTTCAGATGGGCGAGCACCCTCGGCGCGACGAGCGCGACGAGTGCCGCGCACAGCGCGACGACCGACAGGCCGATCGTCAGGTTCGCGGCCTGCGCGACCGCACCGATCACGACCGGACCGAACAGCAGTCCGAAATACGCGAGCCCCGCCACGTGCGCGAGCCCTTCGGCCGCGTGGATGCCCTTCACGCGCGCGGCGGCCGCGAACAGCACGGGCATCATGTTCGCGAGGCCGAGGCCCATCAGCGTGAAGCCGGTCAGCACCGCGGCCGGATTCGGCAGCAGCAGCGCACCGATCATCCCCGCGCATGCGAGCGACGCGCTCGCGAATACGAGCTGCGGCGCGCCGAAGCGCGCACGCACGGCGTCGCCCGCGAAGCGCGCGACAGCCATCCCGCCCGAGAACGCCGCATACGCGGCGCTCGCGAGCGCGGGGCTCGCCGCGACGACGTCGCGCATGTAGACCGTCGCCCAGTCGTACATCGCGCCTTCGGCGACCAGTGCGATCAGCGCGATGCCGCCGAGCATCCACAACGCGGGCGAGCGCCAGCGGTTGCCGCCGCCATGCGCGTGTTCGTGGTGCGGCACGTGCGGCAGCACGGCCGGGCTGGCGGCCACGAGCACCGCCGCGCTCACGGCCGCCGCGAGTGCGAGGTGCACGGCCGGCGCCATGCCCGCCGACAGCAGCGCGCCGCCGGCGGCCGCGCCCGCCATCCCGCCGATGCTGAACATCCCGTGCAGCGACGACATGATCGGCTTGCCGAGCGCGATCTCGACCGCGCTCGCCTCGGCGTTCATCGCGACGTCGAGCGTGGCCATCGAGAAGCCGAACAGCGCGAGCACCGCGAGCAGCATCCAGTAGTCGGGCACGACGAGGATCAGCGCCGCGCACGCGGACATCACGAGCCCGCCGGCGAGGCACGCGGTGCGCGAGCCGACGCGGGTGATCCAGCGCGCGATGGTCAGCATCGCGGCGATCGAGCCGCCGGCGACCGCGAACAGCGCGATCGACAGCAGGCCGGGGCTCAGCGCGAACTTGTCGCGCACGGTCGGCACGTGCACGCCCCAGGACGCGTACATCATGCCGGCGACGAAGAACAGCGCCATCGACGCCGTGCGCGCGCGCTGGCGGGCCGGCAGCGGCAGCACGCGGTGCGCATCGGGCGGCGCGGCGAACGGGGACGACGATTCGGGGGAGGAGGATTCGGACACGGGAAGGCTCGCCAGGAGGAAATGCGCGGACGCACGCGGCGTCCGTCGGAATCGTCCGATTCTATCGAACCGCTTACGATCGTGCCGGGCACTGCCGTTCGGCCGACGATCGGACGGCCGGGCCGCATTGGCCATTCGGTCGATGCGCGGCGCGTCGCGCCGGCGGGTAACATCGAATCGTATGCGGCATGAACGACGCGCCGCCCTTCGACCGCAGGAGTCCTCTTGAACATCGATCCCGCCCTCGCGCTGCATTTGCTGCACCGTTGCGCGCTCGGCACGCTCGCCACTCATACGCGCGAACCACAGGGTTTCCCGTATCCGACGGTCGTCCCGTTTGCACCCGATGCAAGCCATCGGCCCGTGATCCTCGTCAGCGGCCTGGCCGAGCACACGCGCAATCTCGCCGCCGATCCGCGCGCGGGCTTCCTGGTCGTCGACGCGCCGGATGGCGACGTGCTGAACGCCGAGCGTGCGACGCTGCTCGGCCGGTTCGTGCCGCTCGGCGACGATCCGCATGTCGCCGCGCGCTACCTGCGCTACGAGCCGGACGCCGCGCGCTATCTCGCACTCGGCGATTTCGCGTTCTGGGCGCTCGAGATCGAGCGGCTGCGCTATATCGGCGGTTTCGGGCGGATGGGCTGGGTCGACGGCCCGCATCTCGATGCACGGCCGCCGCTCGCGTTCGACGACGAGCAGGCGCTGTGGAACGCCTACGAGACGGGCGAGGCGCGCCGCGACGGGCTCGACCTGCTCGGCGTCGATTGCCACGGCGCCGACTGGCGATACGACGGCCGCCGGGTGCGTACGCCCTTCGATGCGCCGTCGGCCGATCTCGGCGCGCTGCGCGACCGGCTGACGGCATGCGCACGCGGTGTGACGTGACGTCGCGGGTCAGTGATTTGTCCGTTTAGCAAACCGCGTCATGTGGTTTTCGCAAAGCTGTCGTCCGATGAAAGCTTCTATTTTCCCGAATACAGGGTAATTGCGTATGTTGATAGTCCGAATAGGCAATCGCTAATGTCCTAATCTCTGTACGGAGACGTAAAAATTTGAGAAAAGGCCGCGGCCGGTCAAAATGACATGCGCGAATTACAATTGATCTCGGGATTTTCGTGAATCTCGCTTCTATCAAATCTTTTTTGTGCTAATCTCTGCCTTCGAAAATCCGAGGCACATATATTTCATGAATGGTGAGCTGGCTGCAGACCGGCGCCATTAGTCAGATAGAAAGGGAAACTATGTCTTCTTACAAGGACCTGCTGGCCCAGCGGGAGAAGCTGGAGAAGCAAATCGAAGAAGCGAAGTCGCGTGAATACGCTGAAGTGCTGAATGACGTGAAGCAGAAAATTGCCGACTACGGCTTTTCGCTCGCCGAACTCGGTCTCAGCCGCGCGAAGGCAGGCAAGGTTGGCCGTCCGCGCGCAGGCGTGGCCGCGAAGTACCGCGATCCGGAAACGGGCGCGACGTGGTCGGGCCGTGGCAAGCCGCCGCGCTGGATTGCAGGCAAGAACCGCGAACAGTTTGCGATTTAAACGTTTGTTTAAGTCGTCTGCGCTTCGAAAGAGCCGCGTGTCCGTTCAGGAGCGCGGCTTTTTTGTTTCCGGACGCAGCCGCCCTGCAAACATTGTCATGAAAATGTAATAATCGCCATGTGAATGAAAATGCGACACGTTCGTATAAGCGATTGATTTGAATAAGAAATTTTCGGGTATTGAGCGGGTTCGCGACGCGCGTTTGATAGAATTGCGTATCGCACACCGATATCTCATATTTCATGTCCACGTTTTCCGGCGACGCGCAGAGCGCAGATAAGCACACGGTTGCGCGCAAGAGCACGCTCGTCAGTATTGTGCTGAATGTGGTGCTCGCCACATTTCAGATCGTCGTCGGTACGATTGCGCATTCGCAGGCGTTGATTGCCGACGGTGTGCATTCGATATCCGATTTGATCTCGGATTTTGTCGTGCTGGTTGCGAATCGTCATAGTGGCGCATCGCCCGATGCCGACCACAATTACGGTCATAGCCGCTACGAGACGGTCGCATCATTGTTTCTCGGCGCGATCCTGATCGCGGTCGGGATCGGCATGCTCTGGCGCGCCGGCGACCGCCTCGTCAATCTCGACAATATCCCCGCCGTCCATTTTTCCGCGCTGGTCGTGGCGCTGACGGTACTCGTGTCGAAAGAGGCGCTGTTTCGCTACATGCTGCGCGAGGCGCGGCGCGTGCGTTCGGCGATGCTCGTCGCGAATGCATGGCATGCGCGTTCGGATGCCGCCTCGTCGCTGGTCGTCGCGATCGGCATCGTCGGCAGCCTGGCCGGGGTGAAGCTGCTCGACCCGATCGCGGCCGCGATCGTCGGCTTCATGGTCGCGCGGATGGGCTGGACGTTCGGCTATGACGCGCTGCAGGACCTGTCCGACCGCGCGCTCGATATGGGCGATACGGCCGAGATCCGCGCGCTGCTCGCGGCGACGCCCGGCGTACGCGACGTGCACGACCTGCGCACGCGCAAGATGGGCGATGCCGCGCTCGTCGACGCGCACATCCTCGTCGATCCGAAGATTTCCGTATCCGAAGGGCACTACATTGCCGAAACCGCGCGTGCGCGTGTGCTGTCCGACCCGCGCGTGCTCGACGCGCTGATCCATGTCGATCCGGAGAACGACGCGGCGCGCCGTCCGGCGCTCGCGCTGCCGCCGCGCGGCGAGATCGCGGCACGGCTCGAGGCCGCGCTCGCGCAGCGCGGGCTGCAGGCAGCGGCGATCAACCTGCATTACCTGAGTACGGGGCTCGAGATCGATGTGACGCTCGTCAGCGATCCGCACGATACCGATGCGGCGCTGGCCGGCCGGCTCGACGTCGGTGCGCTGGAGCGCGAGTTCGGCGCGCGCCGGATCGGCTTCACGCGCGCGATGCCCGCGCGTGCGTGACCGGCGGCCGGCGGCCGCGCACGCCGCGCACCGGCCGGGCCGGCCCGCGCGTTACAGCGGCAGTTGCGTGTCGAACTTGATCTCGCGCAGCACGACGCTCGTGCGCACCTGCGACACGGCGGGGATCTTGAAGATGCGCTCGTGCAGGAACACGTCGTATGCCTTGATGTCCGGCGCGACGATCTTGAGGATGTAATCGGCTTCGCCCGTCGTGCTGTAGCACTCGGTGACTTCCGGGCAGGTCGCGATCTCGCGCTCGAACTGCTCGACGCCGCCTTCGTTGTGGCGTGTCAGGTGCACGTGCGCGAGCGCGCAGACGTGCAGGCCGAGCTTCTCGCGATCGAGCAGCGCCGTGTAGCGCTGGATCACGCCCGACTGTTCCATGTCCTTGATGCGGCGCCAGCACGGCGTGCTCGACAGGCCGACCTGGTCGGAAATTTCCTGAACGGAACGGCGCGCGTCGAGCTGCAACAGGCGAAGGATTTTTTGCGAAAAGGAATCGAGCGTCACCTGCGCCTCCATGCGGCAGCAACAACATGCTGAATGTTAGAGGGCCGGGAAAGGAAAGGCAATCTGGCGTGGCGCTGGTGAGCGAGATTCGCTAATTTGCTCGCGGATCCGTGGGATTTTGTCCCGCCCCCGCGCGCTCCGACCGATCGGTGTCCGATACGGCGAGGCCGGCGAGCGCGGCCTGCTGGCGGCGCAGGTCGGCGAGCATGTTGCAGAACAGCGCGCCTTGCTCGATCGCGTCGTCGAGCGCGACGTGCGTGTGCGGATGGTCGTCGAACCAGTGCTTCGGAAAGCGCGGCTTGATCGCCTTGCGGTACGGCAGGCCCGTCATCGCGAACGCGAGCGTCTTGATGTCGAGCGCGGACCACGAGAACGGGCAACGTCCCGCGAAGCGCATCATGTACCAGAACATGAACGTGAAATCGAAGCCGGCCGGCATCGCGACGAACACGGGCTTGCCGGGCAGCGCCTCGACCCAGTCGACGTACGCGACCAGCGCCGCCTCGGGCGCCTGCAGGTCGCGCCGGCACGCGGCCCAGGCTTCCGGTTCGGTCTTCCACCACGCTTCCTGCACCGGGTGCGCCTGCGCGCCGGGCAGCGTCTCGAGGTTGGCCGAGAACGTCGCGATCAGCTGCTTGTCCTCGGTATAGGCGGCCGACGCGAAGCTCAGCATCGAGTGCGGGCCGGGAATCGGGCCGTCGGCCTCGACGTCGGTGCTGACGTAGATTTCCGGGATGGCGGTCTGGTTCATCCGAATACCTTGTCTGACACGAACGGGTTCGTGCGGCGCTCGTCGCCGAACGTCGACACCGGGCCGTGGCCCGGCACGAACGTGACGTCGTCGCCGAGCGGCCACAGCTTCTCCTTGATCGAACGGACGAGATCCTCGTGGTTGCCGCGCGGGAAATCGGTCCGGCCGATCGAGCCCGCGAACAGCACGTCGCCGACGATCGCGATGCGGTGTGCGCGGCTGAAGAACACGACGTGGCCGGGCGTGTGGCCCGGGCAGTGATAGACCTCGAGCGTCTCGTCGCCGAACTGCACGGTGTCGCCGTCGTTCAGCCAGCGGTCGGGCTCGAAGGTGTCGGCGGCCGGAAAGCCGAAGCGCTCGCTCTGCATCGGCAGCTTCTCGATCCAGAAGCGTTCTTCTTCCTGCGGCCCCTCGATGGGCACGCCGTAGTGCGTCGCGAGCGTCTTCGCGCCCGCGCAGTGATCGATGTGCCCGTGCGTGAGCAGCACCTTCTCGACCTGCACGTTCTGCCGCGCGACTTCCTGCTGGATCCGGTCGAGATCGCCGCCCGGATCGACGACGGCGGCACGGCCCGTTTTCTCGCAGACGAGCAGCGAGCAGTTCTGCTGGAACGGCGTGACCGGAATGAGCGTGACTTTCATGGAGGCACCGGCGGCTAAAAGGAGCGATTGTACCGGTCGCGCGCGCCGCCTGCCGCTCGTGCGACGCGTGCCGCGGCGCGCGGGTGAGGGCATTCCCGGAGCATGTCGATTGTTACAGCCATAGTGAGAATCAATGGTCCGTCGGGGGTGCTTTTCGAGATGGCGTTTTGATTTATGTATAATGCGCCCCATTGCGCGTGAATTTCACGCCATTCGCTGGTGTTTCGGCCCCGTTAAAAGAGGCGTCCGATTCACCGTCAAGCATCAGCCGCCGGGGAGTCCGGCGGTGTATCCAGCACCGAGCATTCGGTGCTCACGTCTTGTCCGGCCGGGTGCTGCGCGCCCGCCTGCGGCCCTGCTGCCGCGCCGCCGGATGAGGCCTGTGCCGCCGTTCCTGTGCGTTGGTCGTATCGACGCGCGCGAACGTGGAGCCATGTTCGATGGCGGCATGTGGGGTCTGGTCAGGCTGTTGGGGACAGGTTGCGCCAGACGTGAAAACTAATCAGGACGGTTGCGGCATAGACGAAAGCCGCGCCCATGCTAGCCGCCTGCTCGCATCCGAGCGGGGCGTGCACGCATTTGCCGTCCGGGCCGCGTATCTGCGTTGTGAAGCAGCGTTGTATCGGAGCGGCCCGAACCAGAAGGCGACACGTCGATGAATTTACGTTTTCCGAGTCGATTCGGAACCATTGCATTGTTTTTTGCGCTGACGGGCTGCGCGGTGCCATCCAGCCAGACCACCGGCAGCGTGAACCAGAAGAAGGCGGTCGACAAGACGGCCGCGGCCGCCAAGGCGGACGACGACAAGCAGCCGCTCAATTTCGATTCCGCGCTGGCATCGCTGCCGGCCGCGGACAGCAAGGACGCGAAGAAGCCGTCGCTGGCCGACGCCGAGCCGATCGACGGCAAGGATGTATCCGACTTCCGCCAGACGGGCCGCGCTTCGTGGTACGGGCGGGATTTCCACGGCCGCCGCACCGCGAACGGCGAGCGCTTCAACATGAACGCGCTTACCGCCGCGCACCGCACGCTGCCGCTGTCGTCGTACATCAAGGTGACGAATGCGTCGACCGGCAAGTGGGTCGTCGTGAAGGTCAACGATCGCGGGCCGTTCAAGCGCGGCCGTGTGCTCGACCTGTCGTATGCCGCTGCCAAGCTGATCGGCCTCGTGCATGCCGGCACGGGCCGCGTGAAGATCGAGGGGCTGTCGCCGCAGGAAGCGCGCGAGGCGCGCGACGAAATGCTCGCGTCGATCTCGGCGAAGTAACGCGGCGGTTCGTCCGCTCACGCGTCGAGCATCAAGTACAAAGGGCTGCCTTCCGGCAGCCCTTTGTCGTTTCGGCGCGGCGTCGTTCCGCGTCAGCCTTCCTTCAGCGCGAGCGCACGCGCATACAGCGTGTTGCGCGATGCGCCCGTCAGCGCGGCCGCGAGCTTGGCCGCGCTCTTCACCGGCACTTCTTCCAGCAGCAGCCTGAGCAGCGCGTCGTGCGCGGTGTCGTCGGCTTCGCCGCTCGACGCCGGCGCGCCTTCGACGACCAGCACGAACTCGCCGCGCTGCCGGTTCGCATCGCCGGCCAGCCAGGTCTGTCCTTCGGACAGGGTGCCCTGGAACAGCTGCTCGTGTAGCTTGGTGAGTTCGCGCGCGATCAGCAGCCGGCGCGCGGGGCCGAATGCATCGGCGAGCGCGGCGACGGTTTCGGCGATCCGGTGCGGCGCTTCGTAGAACACCAGTGCATACGGGTGCGACACCAGCGCCTGCAGCGCGCTGGCGCGCTGCTTGGCCTTCGGCGGCAGGAAGCCCGCGAACGTGAACGCGCCGGCCCAGTCGCCGGCCACGCTCAGCGCGGTCACGGCCGCGCTCGCGCCCGGCAGCGGGATCACCGCGAAGCCGGCCTCGCGCACCGCGTCGACGAGCCGCGCGCCGGGGTCCGAGATGCCGGGCGTGCCGGCGTCCGAGACGTAAGCCACGCGTTCGCCGCCACGCAGCAGTTCGATCACGCGCTGCGCGGCTTCGCGTTCGTTGTGTTCGTGCACGGCCAGGAGCGGCTTCGAGATCCCGTAGCGGGCGAGCAGCTGGCCGGTGTTGCGGGTGTCTTCGGCCGCGATGCGGTCGGCGAGGCCGAGCACGTGCAGCGCGCGCAGCGTGATGTCGGCCGTATTGCCGATCGGCGTGGCGACCACGTAAAGCGCGGCGTCCGGGTAGTGCTGCGTGTGCGCGAGTTCGAGGAGGGCAGTCATGGCAGGCAATGCACGCAATCGCGGCGCAAGCGGAACAAGGTCGGCATTGTGCCACGCGGCGCCGGCCAGCCCGGGCGACGGGCGCGGATTGCCGCACGCGGGCGACAACTTTTCCGGCGCGGCACGATCCAAACCGGTCGGTGCGGCGTTCGAGCAGCGCGCGCGGCAGTTTCTCGAGCGCCGCGGCCTCGGGTTCGTCGCGGCGAACGTGACGATGCGCGGCGGCGAGCTCGATCTCGTGATGCGCGAGCCCGACGGCATGCTCGTGTTCGTCGAGGTGCGCGCACGGCGCAGTGTCCGGCACGGCGGCGCGGCCGCGAGCGTCGGCTGGCGCAAGCGGCGGCGCCTCGTGGCGGCGGCGCTGCAGTTCTGGGCGCGGCACGGTGCCGGTGCCGCGTGCCGGTTCGATGTCGTCGCGTTCGAGGCCGGCCGGCTCGCGTGGCTGCGCGACGCATTTCGTACCGACGATGCGTAGCCGCGACGTGTGACGAGATGTAAAGAGTTCTTGCCGGACCCCCGGAGAGGGTGCCGGAGTACGGTAAACTCGCCGCACCCACGATGTCGCGCGAAATGTGCCACGCGCCCAGTTCACCAGGAATCGATGTCAGTCGAACGTATTCAGCAACAATTCCACGACAGCGCCGCGCTTCACGCTGAAGCGGCCGACGCGCTGTCGTTGCCGATCGCAGCCGCGGTCGATGCGATGTTCGCCGCGCTGGCGAACGGCAACAAGATCGTCGCGTGCGGTGACGGCCCGTCGGCTGCTGCCGCGCAGTATCTCGCCGCGTCGCTCGTCGGCGGCTTCGAGCGCGAGCGTCCGGGCCTGCCGGCGATCGCGCTGGCCACCGATGCGTCGCAGGCCGGCCTCATGGGGGCGGCGGCCGCCGAGCAGCTGTTCGCGCAGCAGGTGCGCGTGCTCGGCCAGACCGGCGACATCCTGCTGGTGCTCGATGCGGGTGGCGCGTCGCCGCGCGTGCTGGCGGCGATCGACGAGGCGCACGAGCGCGAGATGACCGTCGTCGCGCTGACGGGCGGCAATGGCCATGCAGTCGCGGCCGCGCTGTCCGATACCGATATTCCGATCAGCGTGCACGCCGTTCGCGCGGCACGCATCCACGAAGTCCATCTGCTGACCATCCACTGCCTGTGCGACGGCATCGACGCGATGCTGCTGGGTGAGGATTGAACGAAGGAGAGCCGTCGATGAATCAAAGCCGCGTCAAACAGACGCTCGTCAGAACCACGCTGCTCGCCGCGCTGACGGCGGGCCTCGCCGTGTCGCTGCAGGGTTGTGTGCTCGGAGTCGTGGGTGCAGCGGCCGGCGGCGGCGCGCTGATCGCGACCGATCGCCGGACGCTCGGCGCGCAGACGGAGGACCGCGAGATCCAGGTCAAGGCGCTTTCGCAGATCAACAACGGGCTGCCGGACCAGTCGCACGTGAACGTGACGGTGTTCAACCGCCGCGTGCTGCTGACGGGTGAAGTGCCGAACGATGCGTCGAAGCAGCGCGCCGAGGAAATCGTGCGCGGCATCAACAACGTGAACGGCATCGTCAACGAGCTGTCGGTCGAGCCGGCGTCGTCGTTGTCGTCGCGCGCGAACGACTCGTATCTCGAAGGGCGCGTGAAGTCCGAGCTGATCGCGACGAAGGGCATCTCGGCGAACTACTACAAGGTCGTCAGCGAACGCGGCAACCTTTACCTGATGGGCCTCGTGACGGTGGACGAAGGCAATCGCGGCGCGGAAGCCGCGAGCCAGGTGCCGGGCGTCGAGAAGGTCGTGAAGGTGTTCCAGTACGTGAAGCCGCAGGACGCGCAGGCGCTGCAGGCCGCATCGCCCGCGAGCGGCGCATCCGGCGTGTCGGCTGCCGCCGCGCCGGCGGACAGCGCGACGGTCGGCGCGGTACCCGACGCGTCGGTGCAGTCCGCGCCGCTGCAGTCGCCCGCCCCGATCTCGAATTCGTCGAGCGTGCACCCGGGCAACCCGAAGGCGCCGGCGCAATGAAGGGCGCGCGGATGAAGCAGATGAAACAGTGGATGGTGCAGGGCGCCGCCGGCGCGGCGCTCGTGGTCGGCACGCTGGGCGCAGCGCACGCGGACGTCGGCGATGGCCTGAAGGTTGCGCGCAGCAACGCCTGCATGGGCTGTCACGCGGTCGACCGCAAGCTCGTCGGCCCGTCGTTCAAGGATATTGCCGCGCGCTACAAGTCCGATCCGCAGGCCGTCGCGAAGCTGTCGAAGAAGGTGAAGGACGGCGGTTCGGGCGTCTGGGGCGCGATTCCGATGCCCGCGCATCCGCGCATGACCGACGCCGATGTCCGTTCGGTGGTCGAATGGGTGCTGGCCGGCGCGCCGTCAAAGTAACGCTTTAGGGGGATGTAACCCCTATTGCCAAGCGCAGAAATGCGTGTGTATGATGGTCGACTGTTGGGGCGGTAGCTCAGCTGGGAGAGCGTCGCGTTCGCAATGCGAAGGTCGGGAGTTCGATCCTCCTCCGCTCCACCAACGGAATTCGAAAGGCCCGATCGCGAGATCGGGCCTTTTTGTTTTTGCGGGTCCGATAGCCGGCGGACTACGTCGCCAGATCCTGAACCAACCGGAACGTCGGCACCGACAACACGGCCGCCCCCACCGTAACGACCGCGAGAATCGCCGTTCTTTTCCGCAGCAGCGCGCCGACGACTATCGATAGCGCATAGAACGCGCAGGTCAGCAGGATGACCCACCATAGCGCTGCGTAACCGGCACCGCCTTCGAAATTCGATACGTTGCGCGTAATCCGAGCTGCGACATAGCTGGCGACGGTCACGCTCGCCGGCAGACACAACACCGAATACAGCATGAAGACGATGATTTGCCGAAGTGTCGGATCGGATGACGTCATGGAGAGCGTTCTTTCGCGGATGAGCGGGAGCGCCCGACCATCCGCCGCGCGGGCCGATCCGGGCAGCCGGCAGGATGCGGCCGTTTTCGGCATTTGGCAACCGCCACCCGTCATCCCGCCTTCCCCTCACCCCCGCCCGAAACTCGGCCGCTTCGGATCGTAAGCCCACCCCGGCACCAGATAGCGCATCGCGACCGCGTCATCCCGCGCGGTGCCGCCCACCGCGTTGTACAACGCATGCGCCGCCTCGATCTGCGCCATGTCGAGCTCGATCCCGAGCCCCGGCCGTTCCGGCACGGCCACCTTGCCGCCGACGATCGCGAGCGGCTCGCGCGTGAGCCGCGCGTCGCCTTCCTGCCAGATCCAGTGCGTATCGATCGCGGTGATCGTGCCGGGCGCGGCGGCCGCCGCGTGCGTGAACATCGCGAGCGACACGTCGAAGTGGTTGTTCGAGTGCGACCCCCACGTGAGCCCCCAGTCGCGGCACAGCTGCGCGAGCCGCACCGAGCCCTGCATCGTCCAGAAATGCGGGTCGGCGAGCGGGATGTCGACCGCCTGCAGCCGCACCGCGTGATCCATCTGCCGCCAGTCGGTCGCGATCATGTTGGTCGCGGTCGGGATCCCCGTCGCGCGGCGGAATTCGGCCATGACCTCGCGGCCCGAATAGCCGCCTTCGGGCCCGCACGGATCTTCCGCATACGCGAGCAGGTGGCCCTGCCCACGGCACAGCGCGACGGCTTCGTCGAGCGACCACGCGCCGTTCGGGTCGAGCGTCGCGCGCGAATCGGGGAAGCGCGCCTTGATCGCCGCGATCGCTTCCAGCTCGTCGGCGCCGGCCATCACGCCGCCCTTCAGCTTGAAATCGGCGAAGCCGTAGCGGTCGACCGCGGCTTCGGCCTGCCGCGCGATGTCGGCCGGCGCGAGCGCCGTTTCGTTGCGCAGCCGGAACCACGCGTTCGCCGCATGCGCCTCGTCGCGATACGGCAGGTCGGTGCGGCGCCGGTCGCCGATATAGAACAGGTACGCGAGCATCGGCACCGCTTCGCGCTGCTGGCCTTCGCCGAGCAGCGCCGCGACCGGCACGTCGAGGTGCTGGCCGAGCAGGTCGAGCAGCGCGGCCTCGATCGCGGTGATCACGTTGTCGAGCCGCAGGTTGATCTCGTGCGGCTGCCGCAGCACCGCGGCCTCGCCGGCCGACGTCACCTCGTGCCGGATCGTGCGGCCCGCCCCGGCACCCGCGCCGGACAGCGCCGCACGCACCGCGTTGAGGGTCGCCTGGTAGCGGCCGATCGACTGGCCGACCACGAGATCCGTCATGCGCTCGAGCGCGTGGCGGATGCCTTCGCCGCCCGGCACTTCGCCGACGCCCGTATTCCCGCTGCTGTCGTCGAGGATCACCAGGTTGCGCGTGAAGTACGGCGCGTGCGCGCCGCACAGGTTGAGCAGCATGCTGTCGCGGCCGGCGACGGGAATCACCTGCATGCGCGTGACGCGCGGCGTGCCCGCGCGGCTGGGTTCGGACATCGGTTCGCTCCTGGTTCCGGGGGGGCGCGGGCCGCCGGACGCGCCGGCGCGGCCCGCGCCGTTCATTGAAGCTCGACGCGGCGGATCTCGCCGACGACGAACAGGTAGCAGATCACGGCGACGAGCGCGTGCGCGACGACATAGACGAGCGCGCCATTGAACGAGCCGCTGCGGTCGACGATGTAGCCGATCGCGATCGGCGTCGTGATGCTGGAGAGGTTGCCGCAGGTGTTGAGCAGCGCGCCGCTCAGCCCGGCGATCTGGCGCGGCGCGGTGTCGGCGTTGACCGCCCAGCCGAGCGCGCCGAGCCCCTTGCCGAAGAACGACAGCGCCATGAACAGCACGACGAGCACGTGCGAATCGGTGTAGTTGCAGACGATCATCGACATCGACAGCAGCATGCCGGCCACGATCGGCACCTTGCGCGCGACCGACAGCGACCGGCCCTGCTTGAGCAGCGCGTCGGACACGACGCCGCCGAGAATCCCGCCGAGGAACCCGCACACGGCGGGGATCGACGCGACGAGCCCCGCGTTGAGGATCGACATCCCGCGCGCCTGCACGAGATAGACGGGAAACCACGTGATGAAGAAATAGGTGAGCGCGTTGATGCAGTACTGCGCGACGTACACGCCGATCAGCATCCGGTTCTTCAGCAGCGCCTTCACGTGACGCATCGACGGGCCGCCGTCGCGTCCGCCCGTCGCCTGGTCGATGTTGACGAGCGCGCCGCCTTCGGCGAGGTAGTCGAGTTCCGCGCGGTTGACGTTCGGGTGGTCCTTCGGGTCGTACATCGTGCGGTTCCACACCATGACGAACGCGAAACCGAGCACGCCCATCACCGCGAACACCGACTGCCAGCCGAACGCGTGCACGAGCCAGCCCATCAGCGGTGCGAACACGACGGTCGCCGCGTACTGCGCGGCGTTGAAGATCGCGGACGCGGTGCCGCGCTCGGCAGCCGGGAACCACGCGGACACGATCCGGCTGTTGGCCGGGAACGACGGCGCCTCGGCCGCGCCGACGAGGAAGCGCAGCCCGAACAGCAGCGCGAACGCGGCCGCGCCGCCGAAGAAACCGATCGCGCCCTGCAGCAGCGTGAACAGCGACCAGAAGAAGATGCTGAACGCGTAGACGATGCGCGACCCGTAGCGGTCGAGCAGCCAGCCGCCCGGCAGTTGCGCGACCACGTACGACCAGCCGAACGCGGAGAAGATGAAGCCGATCTGCACGTGGCTCAGGTGCAGCGCGCGGGCAAGGCTCGGGCCCGCGATCGCGATCGCCGCGCGGTCCGCGTAGTTGATTGTCGTGACCGCGAACAGGACGGCCAGCACGAGCCAGCGCACGCGCGTGCGCCGGACCGTTGCCGACGCGGACGCCGGCAGCGCGTGAAGCGGATTCATGACTTGTCTCCTCCGAAGGACGGAAGGTGCCGTCGTGCGGCGGGCGCGTCGGCGCGCGCGTGATGTTGTCGTATGGGTGCCGCCGGCCGGAGGCAGGGCACCGGGCGCCGAGTCGGGCAAGGCGTCCGGGCCATTCTGTCATGTCGAAAACTTCGCTTTCATGCCAATTGCTGACTTGATCGATTCAGCATTTGAATCGATCGGTCCGGCGATCGGTCCAGCGCGCGCGTCGTCCGCGCCAGCCGGGCAGCACGCGCACGAGCGTGCCGGACGCCAGCGCGGAGCGCCGTCGGCGGTGTCGCCGTCGCGTTGCAGCCGCCCTGGTTGCCCGTCCGGGCGGCCTGACCGGCGCCGTGGTCGCCCGAGGGGGGCGCTGCTGTCAAATTTTTACCCGGATAATATTGACATCCAATTAATACCCGGATAAAAATAGCGCCATTCTGATCCCGGCCTGCGGGCGACCACGATGACAACCTCCACGCTTCTTCCTTCGTACACGGCCTTCGACGGCCACCGGCGGCTCGCGTCGGGCCCGCTCGCGACAGTTGCGCTCGCGGTCCGGCAGGCGGCCGGCGACGCGACGCACGGCACGATCCTGATCTTCGACGACGCGACGGGCCGCTCGATCGACCTCGACCTGCGGGGCACGGACGACGACATCCGCGTGCGCTATGCGCCGCCGTCGGGCGACGTGCCCGGCGCCGCCGGCGCGTCGGCAGGCGCGGGCGAGCAGCGCGGCCGCGGCCGGCCGAAGCTCGGCGTCGTATCGCGTGAAGTCACGCTGCTGCCGCGTCACTGGGAATGGCTCGGCGCGCAGCCGGGCGGCGCGTCGGTCGCGCTGCGCAAGCTGGTCGAGGACGCGCGGCGCACGCATGCGGCGGCCGACCGGCACCGCGACGCGCAGGCGCGCGCCTATCACTTCATGTCGGCGATGGCGGGCGACCTGCCCGGTTTCGAGGAAGCTGCGCGGGCGCTGTACGCGAACGAGCCGGCGCGGCTGGCCGAACTGGTTGCCGGCTGGCCGGACGATGTGCGCGACCACGCGCTCGCGCTGGCGCGCGGCGACCTGCCGCCGTCCGCCGAAGACTGCTGACGGAGCGCCGACGCGATGACCGCATTCGACCTGAACCACGGCGCGATCGCGCCGGTCGCCGACGAAGTCGATGTCGTCGACCTGCGCGTGACGGGCGCCATCCCGCGCGAACTCGACGGCACGTTGCTGCGCAACGGCCCGAATCCGCCGGGCGGCCGCTTCGAAGGCAACGACATGCTGTCGTGGTGGCCGGAAGCCGCGATGCTGCACGCGATCGCGTTCGACCGTGGCCGCGCGACCGGCTACCGGAACCGCTGGGCGCGCACGCAGCGCTGGGCCGCCGTGCATGCGCCGGGGCAGGTGCCGCATCTGTCCGACACCAATCCGAACGTGAACGTGCTGCAGCATGCGGGCGAATTGCTCGCGCTGGCCGAGGGCGGCGCGCCCCTCGCGATCACGCCCGCGCTCGATTCGCTCGGCGCGGCGGCGCGGCACGCGGGCTTCGGCGGCGGAATGACCGCGCATCCGAAGGTCGATCCGGTGACCGGCGAACTGATCGCGTTCCGTGCGGACTGGCGCGCGCCCTGGCTGCGCTACGGCGTGATCGACGCGCACGGCGTGCAGCACGTCGACGTCGAAATCGACCTGAATGCGCCGTCGATGATGCACGACCTCGCGATCACCGAAACCCGCAGCCTGCTGCTCGACCTGAACGTCGGCTACGACTTCTCGCTGCTGAAGCAGGGCCACCGGATGCCGCTGCGCTGGCACGACGACCGGCCCGCGCGCATCGGCGTGATGCCGCGGCACGGCGGCGCCGTGCGCTGGTTCGGTGTCGAGCCGTGCTTCATCCAGCACGTCGTAAACGCATACGACTGCGACGCGTCGTGCATCGTGCTCGACGCGGTGCGCTATCCGTCGTTCCTGCGGCTCGATGCGCGCACGGGCCGCTTCGCCGACAACCCGGTCGGCGAGCTGTGGCGCTACGTGATCGACACGGCGAACGGGCTGGTCGACGAAGGGCCGCTCGCCGACGGCGGCATCGAATTGCCGCGCATCAACGACAGCCGGACGGGGCGCCGCTACCGCTACTTGTATGCGGTCGAGCAGCCGAACAACGCGGAAATGCGCGGCGTGATGCGCTTCGATCACGCGCGCGGCACGACGACGCATTACGCCGTGCCGCCCGGCGACCAGAACGGCGAGCCGGTGTTCGTGCCGCGCCCGGGCGGCACCGACGAGGACGACGGCTGGCTGCTGGTGATGGTCTACCGCGCGGCGACCGATACGAGCGACGTGGTGATCCTCGATGCGCGCGCGATCGATGACGAGCCGGTCGCGACCGTGCACCTGCCGCGCCGCGTGCCGGCCGGGTTCCACGGCGCATGGGTACCGCGCGAGCGTTGAACGTGAGCGGCGGCGCGCGTCACTGCGCGCGCAGCGCGTCGACGATCTTCAGCCGCGCGGCGCGCATCGCCGGCAGGAACCCGCCGACGAGCCCCATCACGAGCGAGAACAGCAGCGTCTTCACGACGATCGCGGGCGTCAGCACGAAGCGGAACGACAGGTCCGAGAAGGTCTGGAAGTTGGTGGTCGAGAACGACGCGAACTGCATCAGCGACGCGCACGCGAGCCCCGCGACGCCGCCGACGAAGCCGAGCAGCAGCGCTTCGAGCAGGAACGCGGCGAGCACGTTCCTGCGCTTGAAGCCGAGCGCGCGCAGCGTGCCGATCTCGGCCACGCGGTTCGCGACCGACGCATACATCGTGATCATCGCGCCGATCATCGCGGCGATCGAGAAGATCGTCGACAGCGTGATGCCGAGGATGTTGATGAACGTCGACAGCGACTTCGACTGGTCGCCGTAGAACGTCTGCTCGCGTTTCGCCTCGTCGGTCAGCCGCGGGTCGACGTCGATGTCGGCCTTGAAGCGCGCGAAGCCGTCGGCGCCCGGGATGCGCAGCACCATCGACGAATAGCTGGTGCGCCGGAACGACTGCATCAGCTGGTCGACGTCGCCCCAGATTTCCGAATCGAAACCGCTGCCGCCCGCGTCGAAGATGCCGACGATGGTCCAGTCGCGCTGCGCGAAATGCAGGCTGTCGCCGAGCTGCGTGCCGCTGAAGCCTTTCGCGATCGCGCTGCCGACGACGATCTCCGACGAGCCCGGCGCGAACATCCGGCCGGCCACGCGCTTCACGTGCGGGCGCAGCGCGAGCCCGGCCGGCGACACGCCGCGGATCACGACGTTCGACGGTTTGCCGCTCGACGTCTTCACGAGCGAGATCAGCACGACCGCTTCCCTCGACACGAGCGGCCGGCCGTCGGGGCCGAGCGCGACGGCCGGGTGCATCTCGAGCGCGTTGGCCTGCTGGTGGTCGATCGAACTCTGGATCTCGGTCTCGGCGCCCTTGCGGATCACCACCGCGTTGTCGGCTTCGCCGGTCGACACGAGCGTCTGCGTGAGCCCCGCGTCGAGCATCTGCACGGTCGCGAACACGAAGATCACGAGCGCCATCCCGCCGGCGGTGAGCGCGGTGGTGAGGCGCCGGGTCCACAGGTTGCGCGCGATGTAGGTGAGCGGGATCGCCATGCGCGTCGTTACCCGATCGCCCGCAGGCCTTCGACGACGCGCACGCGTGCGGCCTGCCACGCCGGCACGAGCGCGGCCGCGAGGCCGACCGCGACCGAGCACGCGGCCTGCAGCGCGACCGTCCCGGCCGACACCCTGAACACCGGGAAGATGCCGCCTGCCGCCTGCTTGAACAGGCTTGCGGCGGGCGGTGTCGCGAGGATCCCGAGGCCGCCGCCGGCCAGCGCGATCACGACCGATTCGCCGAACACGAGCAGCGCGAGAAAGCCGGGGCCGAAGCCGAGCGCCTTCAGCGTCGCGTACTCGGCCGTGCGTTCGCGCGCGCTCATCGCCATCGCGTTGGCCATCACGGCCATGATGATCAGGATCACCACGTAGGACACGAGGCGAATCGCCGCGATGATCTGGTTCGACATCGCGACGAAGCCGAGCTGGAACGCCTGCTCGGTCTCGGTCAGCGTCTCGGCGAGCGAGTTCTTGAACACCGCGTCGACGTTGCGTGCGATCGACGCGCCGTCGTCGGGGTTCGCGACGCCGAGCACGAACACGCCGACCTGGTCGGCCTGCTTCGGCGTGCGCTGGCGCACCGTCTCGTTCAGGTAATCCCAGTGGAACACCAGTTGGCGCGTGATCGTCGAGTCGTCGCGGCCGTCGAGGATCCCGCGCACGACGAAATCCCACGTGCCGGGATAGATCGTGCCCTTCAACGGGATCACGTCGCCGATCTTGAAGCCGAACTGCGTGGCGAGCTGGCGGCCGACGAGGCAGCCGCGGCGGTCGCGGTCGTAGTCGGCGCGCTGCTGCGCCGGGATGATGAATTCCGGATACAGGTCGAGGTAGTTGTCCGACACCGCGAAGCTCGCGAAGAAGTTCTTCGGGTCGCGGTAGATGCCGCCGAACCAGTTCGAGCGGACCACGGCCGTCACGCCGTCGACGCCGCGGATCCGGTTCTCGTAGCTGACGGGCAGCGGAAACACCAGCGAGATCGCGTTGCGCGTGACGAGCCGCCCGCTGGACGCGGCGGCCGCGCCCGCGTACCACGCGTCGACCACCGTATGCAGCAGCCCGAACGCCAGTACGGCGATGGTCAGCCCGAGCACGGTCAGCAGCGTGCGCAGCCGGTGGCGCAGCGCGTTGCGTGCGATCAGCTTCAGCACGTACATCGCGCGCGCTCCCGCCGCCGCTCAGCCGGCGTGCCCATCGATCAGCTCCCCTTTTTCCAGATGCACGAGCGACTGGGCGGCGCCGGCCGCATGCGCGTCGTGCGTCACCATGATGATCGTCTTGCCGAGCTCGGCGTTCATCCGCTGCAGCATCGCGAGCACGTCGGTGGCCGACGCGCGGTCGAGGTCGCCGGTCGGCTCGTCGGCGACGATCAGCACGGGATCGGTGATCAGCGCGCGGGCGATCGCGACGCGCTGCTGCTGGCCGCCCGACAGCTCGGACGGATAGTGGCTGGTCCGGTCGCCGAGGTTCACCATGTCGAGCACGAGCTCGACGCGCTCGCGCCGCTCGCGGCGCGACAGGTGCGTGAGCATCAGCGGCAGCTCGACGTTCTCGAACGCGGTGAGCACCGGCATCAGGTTGTAGAACTGGAAGATGAAGCCGACGTTCGCCGCGCGCCATTCGGCGAGCTGCGCCTCCGCGAGCTGCGAGATGTCGAGGCCGCCGACGCGCAGCTCGCCGCTGTCGGGCCGGTCGATGCCGGCCACCAGGTTCAGCAGCGTGCTCTTGCCGGAGCCCGACGGCCCCATCAGCGCGACGAAGTCGCCTGCGCCGATGTCGAGCGTGATGTCGGTCAGCACGGGCACGATCTGGTTGCCGCGCCGGTACGACTTCGCGACGTGGCTGATCTCGACGAGGGGCGGCGGTGCGTCGTTCACGCGCGCTACTTCTTCGCGACGGTCACTTTCGCGCCGTCCTTCAGCTTCGCGCCCGGTGCGAGCACGACCGTGTCGCCGGGTTTCACGCCGCGGATCGCCACCAGTTCGCCGATCCGCAGGCCGCGCGTCACGGCCGCCGCGTGCACGGTGTCGTCCTTCACGACGAACACGACCGGCCGTCCGTCGCGCTCGACCACCGCGCTCGCCTGCACGGCCGTGACGGGCTGCCGGTCCTGCGCCGACACGGGTTTCGACAGGAATGCGATCTTCGCGCTCATGTCGGGCAGCACGCGCTCGTCGCGGTCGACGAAACGCACCTTCACGAGCACGGTGGCCTTCGAGCGGTCGACGGTCGGCACGATGCGCGACACGCGGCCCGCGAAGCGCATGTCGGGCAGCGCGTCGAGCTGGATCTCGCACGGCTGCTCGGCGCGGATCTTCGCGATGTTCGATTCGGCGACGTCGGCCTCGACCTCGAGCGTGTCCATGTCGGCGATCGTCACGACCGCGCCCTTGCTGTCCGACGCGGACGAGAACGGCGTGATGTTGTCGCCGACGTTCGCGTGCTTCGCCAGCACGATGCCGTCGAACGGCGCGCGGATCACCGTCTGGTCGACCGCGACCTGCGCGGCCTGCGCATTCGCTTCGGCCGACGCGATCGCCGCCTGGTCGCTGCCGACCGACGCGCGCGCCTTGTTCACGCGGGCCGTGTCGATGTCGAGCTGCGCGGCCGGCACGGCGCCCTTCGGCGCGAGCGCGGCGGTGCGGCGCAGCGCGATTTCGGCGTCCTTCTGCTCGGCCAGCGCCACGCCGAGGTTGGCGCGGGAGACCTGCACCTGCGCGCGCGCCTGCGCGAGCGACGCTTCCACGTCGCGGCTTTCGAGGCGCGCGATGATGTCGTCCTTCTTCACGCGCGTGCCTTCGAGCACGCCGAGCCATTCGACGCGCCCCTGGCCCTTCGACGCGACCGCGGCCTTGCGCTGCGGCACGACATAGCCGGTCGCATTGAGCTGCGTGTCGTTCTGGTACGGGTAGGCGGACGTGACGGACGTGGTTTCGACCGTCGGCCGGCCGCTGAGCGCGATGCCGGCGGCGATCGCGACGACGACGGCCGCGGCGGCGGCCGCCAAGCGGACCCACCGGCGCCGGCGGGGCGCCGGTGCGATCGGACGCCGGTCGATTTTCAGTTTGTCCAGATTGTGATCGGGCAATTTGAGCGCCTCGAGACGGCGGCGGTTTGGCGACCGGCCGCGATCCGGTTTCCGGGGAAAGGGACGGATGGACGCCAGTATAAGCGCCGCCCCGACGGTGCGCGAGCCGGTTTGCGGCGCGACGCGGCGGCAGCCGGAGCGGCTCGCCGGCGCGGGACGACGAGCCGGCCCCCGGGGAAACCCGAAGGTGCAAGCAACGTGTCAACTTGCCGCGAACACGATGCGTTATGGAACCAGTGCGTCAGGTTTTGTCGCGGCGGACCGGCGAAAGCCGGCCTCGCGGCCTGGGGCTCCGATGCGAATGCCTCGCATCTTTACTTACCGGTACGTTTGATTTTTTCTCCGCTAAAGGAAGAACAATGAAGAAGACGCTCGCTTCGATCATCGCCGCGGCATTCGCGCTCGCATCGGTTTCGGCATTCGCACAGGCGTCCGCGCCGGCAGCCGACACGTCGGCAGCCGCTCCGGCACCGGCCAAGAAGGATCACAGCAAGCCGAAGCACCAGCTGAAGCACCACGGTTCGAAGAAGGGCCAGGCGAAGGCTGCAGCCGCATCGGCCGCCGGCACGAACGACGCAGGCACGCAGAACTAAGCACGCTGCCTGGGGACGGCAGGCGTAGCCGGCCGTCCGTCGAACAACCCCGCATGCTCCGGCATGCGGGGTTTTGTTTTTTCAGGCGCCGCGTTCGCCGGACGGCAGTGGCGATGGCCGTGACGGCGTACGCATCGCGTCGACCACCGCACGCATGCGCCGCCAGTGCGAGCCTTCCCAGAACACGCGCCGGCACACGTCGCACGCGGCGAAGCGCCGGTGCCGCTGCCGGACCCCGTCCGGCACGCGCGGCGCGGCGGCGGCCGCGTCGAGCGGGTGCAGCGGCGCATTGCAGCGCAGGCACAGCCGGAACGGCCGCATGTGCGGCGCGAGATCGAGCCGCTCGAACAGCTCGCGCAACTGGTCGGCCGGCTGCAGCGCATGCAGGTAGCAGCCGCGCACGACCGCGCGCCGCTTGAGCAGCTCGCGGTCGCGCGTCAGCACGATCCGGCCCTCCCGCTCGGCCAGCGCCGTGAGTTCGTCGTCGCGGTAGTGGTTGTCGTAGCAGGTGTCGAAGCCGGCGAGGCGCAGCAACTGAGCGAGGCCGCTGAGATGCGCGTCGGCGACGAAGCGCCACGGCACCGGCGGCGGCGCGGTGGCCCCGTTCGCCGCCGGCCGGGCGCGTTCCGGAAAGGCTTCGACGCGGTCGCCGTCGCAAAGCGGCCGGTCGAGCGCGGCGGGCAGATCGTTCACGCAAAGCCGGCCGATTTCGGTATGCGGGATACCGAGCGCCTCGATCGCATGCTTCACCGTCGCGTCGCGCGCGCAGGCGCGCCCGAACGCGCGGTCGCGCCGCGCGCGCGGGAGAAACGCGTTCAGTTCGCCATGGAAGCGGAAGGTCGCGGTCGCCATCCGTGCAGTATCGCACCGCGCCCGGCCGGCGGCAGGCGCTGCAGACGGCCGGCATCTGTGTTTAACTCGCGGCTTCACGGAGCGAAGGAGCGGGCAATGGATCTCGGGTTTATCGGGCTGGGCGAAATGGGGCAGGCGATCGCGACGAACCTGCTGAAGGCGGGCCACACGGTGCGGGTCTGGAACCGGTCGCGCGAGCGCGCCGAGCCGCTCGCGGCGTTCGGCGCGCAGATCGTCGACACCCCGGCCGATGCGTTTCGCGGCGACGCGGTGTTCTCGATGCTCGGCGACGATGCTGCCGCGCGCGCGGTGTTCGACGACGCGCTGCTCGCGCAGGCGCCGCGCGGGCTGATCCACGTCAACATGGCGACGGTGTCGGTCGCGCTCGCCGAATCGCTCGCGCACGCGCACGCGTCGCGCGGTATCGACTACGTCGCCGCGCCGGTGATGGGGCGGCCCGACGTGGCCGCCGCCGCACGCCTGACGATCATGGCCGGCGGCCCGGCCGAGGCGATCGACCGCGTGCAGCCGCTGTTCGACGCGATCGGCCAGAAGACCTGGCGGTTCGGCTCGCTGCCGCAGCACGCGAACGTCGCGAAGATCGCCGCGAACTTCACGCTCGCGTCGGCGATCGAGACGCTCGGCGAGGCGTCGGCGCTGCTGGGCGCGCACGGCGTCGCGATGCGCGACTTCCTCGACGTGATCACCAACAGCGTGTTTCCGGGGCCGGTCTACGAGGGCTACGGCTCGATGATCGCGGAGCGGCGCTACGAGCCCGCGCGCTTCAAGGCGCGCCTCGGGCTGAAGGATGTCCGCCTCGCGCTGGAAGCCGGCGACGCGACGTCGGTGCCGCTGCCGGTGGCGAGCGTCGTGCGCGACAGCCTGCTCGACGCGCTCGCGCATGGCGGCGGCGACCAGGATTTCGCGGTGCTCGGCGAGGTCGCGCTGCGCCGCGCCGGCCGCTGACGCGCGACAGAAGCGCCATGCTCGCGGCATAATCGGCATTTCGTTTTCCCTGCATTCCCTACATTCAGAGGCGGTCATGAACCTGCATACGTGGTGGCTTTTCGTGGCGACGGTGTTCGTCGTATCGGCGATCCCGGGCCCGAACATGCTGCTCGTGATGACGCACGGCGCGCGCCACGGGCTGCGCCGCTCGGCGTCGACGATGGCCGGTTGCCTGAGCGCGCTGGTGCTGATGCTGTCGGTGTCGGCGGCGGGCCTCGGCGCGGTGCTCGAGGCGTGGCCGGCGATGTTCAACACGCTGCGCTTCGCGGGTGCGGCTTACCTGATCTACCTCGGCGTGAAGGCATGGCGCGCGCGTGCCGACGATGTCCCGGCGGCCGGCGCCGAGCCGGCGGCGGGCCAGACGGCGGCCGCATCGCGCGGGACGCTGTTCCGCAACGGTTTCCTGGTCGCGGGCAGCAACCCGAAGGCGATCTTGTTCGCGGCCGCCTTGCTGCCGCAGTTCATCAACGCGGCCGAGCCGACGCTGCCGCAATTCGGCATCCTCGTCGTCACGTTCGCGGTGATCGAGGTGAGCTGGTATCTCGTCTACGCGTCGTTCGGCACGCGCATCGGCACGACGCTGAAGAGCCAGAGCGTCGCGAAGGTGTTCAACCGGCTGACGGGCGGGCTGTTCGTCGGCTTCGGCGCGATGATGGCGCTCGTGCGTCACTGATTTCGACCCGACCTGATTCCGGCGCGCCGAACGCCCCGTCTCTTGCATGAGGGCGGGGCGTTCGGCTTTTCGGGGCCGCTTCAGGCCCGCTGCACCGCCGCTCATGCACGCGGGCGAGTCAATGCCGCCGCGCCGGCCCCGCGCCCGGCCGCGAGACCGAACCCGGCGGCCGTGCCGGCGAACGCGAACCCCACGCCGCACACCGCGTTCCATCCGCCCCAGGCCCAGGCGCTGCCCGCGAGCGCCGCGCCGAGTGCGCCGCCGACGAAGAACAGGCCGACGAACAGCCCGTTCAGGCGGCCGCGTGCGGCCGGGTCCAGCAGGTTGATCGCGCGGCGGCCGATCGTCTGGTCGACGATGACGCCCGCGTCCAGCAATGCCGCACCGCCGGCCAGCAGCGCGAGTGCGACGCCGCGATGCGCATGTGTGTCGAAACCGAACCAGCCGGCCCCGGCGATGCCCAGCACGACGAGCGCCGCGAGCATCGTGCCGTGCGCGATCCGCTGCGCGGCCGGGCCGTGGCCATGGTCGCCGGCGCGGCCGGCCAGCGGCGTGACGATCGCGCCGCTGGCGCCCGCGAACGCGAACAGCGCGATTCCGTGCAGGTCGAGCGCGAACGGCGGCTGCGCGAGCCGCAGCCCGATGGCCGTCCAGAACGCGCTGAACGCGGCCATCGCGAGCGCGGCCGACAGCGCATGCCGGCGCAGCACCGGTTCGTCGGCGAGCAGGCGCCCCAGCGACGCGAGCAGCGTGCGGTAGCCGGCCGTGATCGACGGCGTGCGCGCCGGCAGGCGCAGCGCGAGCACGACGGCGATCGCCGCATTCGCGACCGCGGCCAGCAGGTAGAACGCGCGCCACCCGGCCGAACCCGCGATCAGGCTCGCGAGCGGCCGCGACAGCAGGATGCCGAGCATCAGCCCGCTCATCACGTTGCCGACCGCGCGGCCGCGCTGCGTTTCGGGCGCCATCGACGCGGCCATCGGCACGAGCATCTGGATCACGCTCGACGCCGCGCCGGCCGCCAGCGTCGCCAGCAGGAACACGGTGCCCGATTGCGTGAACGCGGGCAGCGCGAGCGCCGCGGCACACGCGGCGAGCGTCGCGACGATCAGGCGGCGGTTCTCGAGCAGGTCGACCAGCGGCACGAGCAGCACGAGCCCGGCCGCGTAGCCCAGCTGCGGCAGCATCGCGACGAGGCCGGCGAGGCCGGGCGGCAGGTGCAGGTCGGCGCTGATCGGGCCCGTCAGCGGTTGCGCGGCGAACAGGTCCATCACGATCACGCCGACCGTCGCGGCGAAGAACAGCGTCATCCCGGTGCTCAGCGCGGGCGGCGCGGCGACAGACGGGGGAACGGAGGCGGGACAACGGTGGGCAGGGCAGTTCATCGGAAGCCTGGGAGAGGGAGCGAAGGAATCCCCATCGTAGGTGCCCGATGTTTATGCGACAATTGAAATATGTCTAACATGATTATGCGAGTTTGTTTTGAATACGCGTGATCTCCTGGCGTTCGTGGCGGTGGTCGACAGCGGGTCGATGGTCGCCGCGGCCGCGAAGCTCCACCTGACGCAGCCGGGCCTGACGCGGCGTGTGCAGAACCTCGAAACGCTGCTCGGCGTGCCGCTGCTCGAGCGGCAAAGCAAGCCGCTGAAGCCGACCGCCACCGGGCGCGACGTCTACGCGCTCGTGCGCAACGTGCTGGGTGCGGTCGACGAACTGATGGCGGCGGGCGCGCCGGACAGCGAGCCGTCCGGCGAGCTGCGCATCGGCGTGCCGCCGTTCCTGTCCGAGCTCGCGCTCGAGCGGCCGATCGACCGGCTGCGCGACGCGTTCCCGCGCCTCACGCTGCGCGTGACGGCCGGCTGGTCGCCGGCGCTGATGCAGGGCATCGAGCGCGGTGCGCTCGACGTCGCGGCCGTGATGGTGCCGGCCAGTACGGTGCTGCCCGACGCGTTCGCCGCGACGCTGCTCGCGACGCAGCCGACGGTGCTCGTTGCCGCGCGCGACTTTCCGCTGCCGGACGGTCCGCTGTCGCTCGACACGCTGTCGGGTTTTCCGTGGGTGCTGAGCCAGGACGGCTGCGGGATGCGCTCGGCGCTGAGCCGCGCGCTCGGCGCGGCCGGGCTGCCGTTCGACGTCGCGGTCGAGGCGTTCGGCTCGGAGCTGCAGCTCTCACTCGTCGCGCGCGGCGCCGGGATCGGCATCGCCGCGCCGAATGCGCTGGCGCGCAGTGCGCATCGCGACGCATTGAGGGTGGTGGAAACGGCGGGGCTGGAAACGCGGATCAACGTGTGGATCGTGCACGGCACGCTGCCGGGCCGGCTGGTGCGGCCTGTCGCGCTGCTGCGCGACGCGCTGGGCGAGGTGCTTGACCGCGAGAACGGGGAAGGGTCAGATGCGGCAATGGCGAACTAGAGGCAGCGTTCGAGGGAAAATCCTTATTTTCTCTACGGAAATGTTGCAATGCGGAAATCGATTCGATATAGTGACACCTGTCTCCTCCATGTCTCCTCTGATATGGATTCAGCCCGCCGGTTAGGCGGGCTTTTTTTTGCCTGCGATTTTGCCGCGGCGATCCATTCGTCGGCGCGCGCCGGCGTCAGAACTTGTACGTCATCCCGACGTAGCTGATGATCGGGTCCGCCTTCAGGTCCGATTTCGATTCCGCGAGCACCGAACCGTCGGCCGCCTTGATCGTCACCGTCGACGTCGTCTTCAGCGGGATGTACGTCACCGATGCGATCAGCCCGAAGTGCTCCGTCATGTTGTACTGCAGGCCCGCGTTGAACACCGGCTGCCATGACGACGACGCCTTCGCTTCCACCGATGTCGTCCCCGGCTTGCCCGCGCCCGCCGCGAGGATCGCGCCGAGGTTGTCCTGCGTCTGCTTGATGAAGTTCGTGTTGAGCTGCAGGTCGCTGAACCAGTTGTACGACACGCCGAGGCCGAGGAACGGCCGGAACTTCGCGGTCGCCTGCCCGAAGTAGTACTGCAGGATCACCGCCGGGCTCCACTGCCGCACGCTCTTCACGATCGGGTTGACCGACGCCAGCCCGATGTTCTGCGTGCCGAGCGCGCCGGCAGGTCCCGGCGGCTTGATCGTGCCCTGGCCCGACACCTTGAACACCGGCGGCACGCCCGCCACCGACGTGACCGCGATGTGGTCGGTCAGGAAGTGGCTGACCGTCAGGCCGACGGTGTCGGCGCCGCTCGTGTGCAGCCCCGTGCCCGCCGACGTGAACGACGGCGGCAGCCGCAACGGCGTGTTGATCGGCGTCGGCGCGACGTTGGTCGTCATCGGCGTGCTGCTCTGCTGCGGCATGATGTGGAACCAGCCCAGCGTGACGACGTTGCTGCCGGCGCTCTGCGCGTGCGCCGCGAGCGGCGCCAGCACGGCGGCGCCGGCCGCCGCGCGGAGAAGGGTTGTCTTCATCACGGCTTTTCCCTCCGCTTACTGGACGAATGCGCCGATCGTGAAATACGGCGTCGATCCCGCGTTGTCGAGGAAACCGAACACGCCACCCGAGAAGATGAACTTGCCGGTCGGCGACGTGCTGCTTGCGCCCGTGTGGGTCGTCGTGACCGTGCCCGGCACCTTCTGCGTGTAGTCGAGGTCGAGCACGCGCGTGAGCGACGCCTGGGACGGCTGGAACGGATCGAGCAGCGTCGCCTGGGTGTTGATCAGCGCGGTGGTCCGGTAGTTGAACTCGCTGTCGACGCCGATGTACTCGCCGTTCTGCGAACCGGCCGCGATCGCCGTCTGCGGCGCGAGGATCGAGATGCTCGATTCGTCGTCCGCGGTGAGGCCCGGCACGCCGTTGCTGTCCGGCGTCGGGTTCGGGTTCGCGACGCCCGTGCGCACGAGGATCGGCACGAGCTGGTTGCGCAGCTTGCCGACGATCATGAAGCCCTTGCCCTGCGGCGTGGCCGACAGCGTCGGCTTCAGCTGGCTCTGGTAGTTGTTCGACTGGAACGCGCCGCTGCCGTCGGCGGACAGCGCGAAGTTCGAGCCCTGCTGCGTGCACGCGCCGCCGGCGAACTGGCCGGTCGAGTCGCACTTGGTCCACGAGCCGTCCGCGTTGATCGTCACCTTCGCGTCGATCGATGCCGGCGCGAACTTCTGCGACGGCACTTCGCCGAAGCCGGTGTGGCTGTACGTGCCGGCGACCTTCGTGATGTCGGTCTCGATCGACGAGAAGCCGATGAACGGGTAGTACGGGAATTTCGTGTCGGGCACCGCGGCCTGGCCGAGCACGCCGTCGAACTGGATTTCCTTGCCGGGGATCGTGCCGCCCGCGACGCCGAAGCCGACGAAGATCCGCGCCGGGCGCGATGCGTCGAGGCTCGCGCCGTTCAGCCGGAACGCGCACTGGTTCAGCTTGTTGGTCGGCAGCAGCGTTTCCTGCGTGAGCGTGCCGCTGTCGACGGTGCCCGCGCGGGTCGGCGTGACCGTGCCGGTCGTGCGCGGCACGGCCGATTCGACGTACGTCACCTGCCAGGTCATCTTGGTCGTGTCGAGCTGGACCTTCGCGAGTTCTCCGCTGCCCGCGCCGCCCGTGAACACGGTGCTGTAGTCGAGCGTGGCGGGACAGAGCCGGTCTTCGACGAGCGGCGGCGGGTTGTCGCTGCCGCCGCCGCAGGCGGAAAGAAGGGGGGCGGCAAGGGCCGCCGCCAGAATGAGGTTGCGCTTCATGTTGCTCCTCCAGATTTGTCTTGTACGGCGGCCAGCTCCCTGTCGGCCGCTTCTGTTCGTCGTGCTCGTCCTGCTCGCGCCGTGCCGCGCGCGTCGTGCGTTACGCGACGGCGGACGGGCCGCCGCCGCGTCCCCGTTCGCTACTTGCTGATCTGCGCGCCCACGCCGAAGTACGGTGTCGACGAAGTCGTCGAGTTCGCCGACGTCGACGTGACGCCGCCGTTCACCGTGCCCTGGATCAGTGCCGCGTACAGGCCGCCCGTCGCGATCACCACGCCCGATGCGGACGGGTAGTTCGTGCCGGACGGCGGCCTCGGTGTCGTCGTCGCGTTCAGCAGGCCCGGCGTCGTCTGGCCGTAGTCGAGCGTGAAACCGTCTTCCTCGACCTGCGTGGACGGATTGATGAACGACGCGTTGCCGCCGCGGATCAGCGCGGCCGTGTACTTGAAGTTCGAGTCCGCGCCCGCGTAGCCGCCGTCGATCGTGCCCGACTGGATCGCCGTCGCCGCACCGAGCACCGCGATGCCCGATTCGTCGTCGACCTGCGCGTCGACGTGCAGCGGCGGCGTGCCGAGGTTCACGTTGCCCGTGCGCACGATCACCGGCACCGTCGCGCCGTTGAGCTGGCCGATCACCATGTGCGCGGTCGCCGACTTGCCGGTCGCGCCGACGATCGGCAATTGCGTCTGCGGCAGCGTCTGCGGCGCCTTCGTGCTGTCGAAGTAGCCGCCGTTCGCGCTCGTCTTCCACGGGTCGCCGGTCGTCTGGCAGCCGCCCGAGCCGCTCGACGTGCACGCGCCGTTCGCATCGAACGTCTCGCTCGAATTCGTGCCCTTCGTCGCGTAGTCGCCCGACGGCACGAGGTGGTAGATCAGCGCGTTGTACGTGCCCGGCAGCTTCGACAGGTCGGTCGTCGTGTTCGCGAAGCCGAGGAACGGATAGAAGTCGAAATGACGGTTGGGCACCTTGCCGACGTCCTTTGCCACCACGATCGGGCCGACGGCGATCGTCAGTCCGTCGTACTGGATCGTCGCGCCCGGAATGCCGCCGCCCGCGACGCCCATGCCGACCAGCAGCATCGGCGGGTTCGCCTGGTTGAAGTCGGCGGCCGTCGAATAGGTCGAGCCGTCCGGCGCGGGGCCCGTGCCCGGCGTGAGGACGAATGCGCAACGCGTCTGCTCGGCGGTCGGCAGCGTGCCGGTCGGCGGGTGGATGACCTTGCCGGTGATGGTCGTGCCGACGCGGCTCGGCGTGACGGTGCCCGTCTTCAGCGGAATCGGCGATTCGAGCCACTTGAGCGTGTACGTCATCGCGACCGCGTCGATGTTGACGCTGACGATCTCGCCGCTACCGGCGCCGCCGAGATACGTGCTCTTCACGATGTCGGCGTTGGCCGGGCACAGCGCGCCGTTGATGGGCTGCGACGGCGGCGGCCCTTGCGTGCCGCAACTCGATCCGGAACATTGGGGCGCGTTGATCGGCGCGAGCGCGCCACCGGAGTCCCCTCCACCACATGCAACCAGGAAAGGGGCGATGGCAAAGGCCGTTGCCACCCCCTTCGATAAGGCGTGCGACATGCCGCTGTCTCCAATCGTTTAATTGTGCGAGCTAATGTCGCTGCCTGGGTTTTTGCTGTCAATTGATGAACCCGTCTAAAAAAGGCGATTGAAACGGGAATCGTGTTTTGAGTCCTTGCCTGACATGGCATTCGGTAAGAATTTAAACGTGCGGCAGGCCGAGAAAAGCTTCCTGAGTGGGGGATGCGCGACGCCCGGCACGCTCTCGGCGCGCCTTCCTGCGGATAACGGCAGCGTTTAAAGCGACGGTATCCGGTTTATCCCTATTCGGGATTGACTGGAGCAGGATCGGGGGATTTAATTCGCCGGTAATCGCGCAATGGAAAGCTTGTAAATATTTGTAAATGCGCGATCAGGGATTTTTTATTTATTGCCTGATATGGATAAATAAAAAGCCGGCCACTGGCCGGCTTTGCATTGCATGCGATGCTGAATCAGCGTTTGAGACCTGCGTCCTCGGCCGCGCCGATGTTCAGGTTCATGCACTGGATCGCGGCGCCCGACGCGCCCTTGCCGAGGTTGTCGAGGCGCGCGACCGTGACGAAGCGCTCGGCATTGCCGAACACGAACAGGTCGACACGGTTCGTATCGTTGTTCGCCTGTACGTCGAAGAAGCCGCCGTCGAGGTTCGCGTCCGCATCGAACGGTGCGACGCGCACGAACGCTTCGTCCGCGTAGTACTCGGCGAACACACGCTGCACGTCCTGCGGCGTGGCGCGCTTCGCGAGCTGCTCGGGCGTGAAGTAGGTCGTCACCGCGAGCCCCTTCAGGAACGGGCCGACGATCGGCGTGAAGATCGGTGCGTTCGCGAGGCCCGTGTGCGCGGCCATTTCCGGCAGGTGCTTGTGCGTGAGGCCGAGCGCATACGGGCGCGGGCTCGCGAGCTTGCCGCCGGGCGCCGCGCTTTCGTATTCGGCGATCATCGACTTGCCGCCGCCGCTGTAGCCGGTGATCGAGTAGCTGTGCGCGGCGAACGTTGGCGCGACGATCCCTGCGTCGACGAGCGGGCGCATCGCGAGCACGAACGCCGAGGCGTGGCAGCCGGGCACGGCGATGCGCTTCGACGTCCGAATCTTCTCGCGCTGCGCGCGGGTCAGCTCGGGCAGGCCGTAGGCCCAGTCGGCGCTCGTGCGGAATGCGGTGCTCGCGTCGATCAGCGTCGTGTTCGGGTTCTCGACGAGCGAGGCCGATTCGCGCGACGCGACGTCCGGCAGGCACAGGAACGTGACGTCCGACGCGTTGATCAGGCGGCGGCGCTCGTCGACGTCCTTGCGCTTCGCTTCATCGATACGCAGGATCTCGATGTCGTTGCGTGCCGACAGGTATTCGAAGATCTTGAGGCCGGTCGTGCCTTCCTGGCCGTCGACAAAAACTTTGGTGCTCATTTCGCTCTCACTGGATGAAACGCGGGCCCGCGCCCGGAAACCGCCATTTTAAGACGTGATCCGGCGGGTCTGCGCCGCGCGGGGCGAAAAAAGACGGCCGCCGGCCGTCTTGTGTCCCTTTGCGACGCCCGCCGGTGCGGGCGTCAGGGGCGTGTTCAGCGGGCGCCGGCGTCCCAGCGTGCGGTCGCTTCGGCCACGCGCCGGCCGAATGCCTTGCCGGTCTCGAGGTCGCCCGGCAGCGGGCCTTCGTCGGGCGTCGCGTCGGCCGGCGATTGCGCGAGCAGGCCCGTGGAGCCGCCGAGGTAGTTGATGTCGTTGCGCGTGGCCGCCTTCGAGTTGGCCGGCATCAGGCTCGTGCCGACCCATACCATCCCGTGCTGCATCGCCAGCGTGACGAAATATTGAATCGTCGAGAACTTGTCGCCGTTCATCGTCGCGGAGTTCGTGAAGCCCGCGGCGACCTTGTCCTTCCACTTCTGCGTGAACCATGCTTTCGACGTGGCATCGGCGAATTGCTTGAACTGCGCCGACGGGCCGCCCATGTAGGTCGGCGAGCCGAAGATGATCGCGTCGGCCGCGTCGAGGGCGGCCCAGCCCGCGTCGTCGAGGTCGCCGACGGCGATCAGGCGCACGTTCGCGCCGGCGTCCTGCGCGCCGGCATGCACGGCCTCGGCCAGTTTCTGCGTGTGACCGTAGCCGCTGTGATAGACGATGACGATGTTCGACATGAAGCGTTCTCCGGAAAGGGACGGGAACGGCGGACCGCAGGCTCGCCGCGTCACGCGCCGCCTGCCGGCGGCGCGACGGTCGCGCGGCAGGAATTGCCGCGGCCGGTGACGACGAGTCTAGCAAGCCGAAATGACGAGACAACGTGCGCGCGCGGCGCACTGAAATTCGCGGCGGACGGCCATCGCGGCGGCGCCGTCTGGCGGCGCATGGCGCCGCTACTGGCCGTAAGTGACCGTGAATTGCGCGGTGCCGATCGCCAGCGTGCCGATCTCGTGCTCGAACATCGGCGCGGGGCGGCCCTGCGACACGCGCAGGTCGGTGCCTTTCAGCGCGTAGACGGTGATCACGTAGCGGTGCGGCTTGCCGGGCGGCGGGCACGGGCCGCCGTAGCCGTCGCTGCCGAAGTCGTTGCGCGCCTCGCTCGCGCCGATGCGCCGCAGGAAGCCGGATGCGCTCGCGTCGGCCGGCAGGCTCGTGACGGTGGCCGGGATGCCCGCGACGGCCCAGTGCCACCAGCCGTGGCCGGGCGCATCGGGATCGAAGATCGTGACCGCATAGCCGCGCGTGCCGGGCGGCGGGTTGTGCCATGCGAGCTGCGGCGAGCGGTTCGCGCCCTTGCAGTCGCCGCGGTCGAATACGTTCGCGGCGCGCACGCGCCCGCCGGGCGTCAGGTCGTCGCTCGTCACGGTGAACGGGCTTTCCGCGTGTGCGGGCAGCGCCGCGAACACGGCGGCGCAGAGCAGGACGAAGCGGATGGACGGAGACGGGTGACCCGATGGCGCAGGCGGAGTGGTCCGGCGATCCACACGCATATGGCGCTTCTCCCGTCACGTGGGCCGGCCCGATGCTCCCGGCGTTGTTGGCGTTGTGTGTTGCCCGCGCAGCTGATGGCGGCGATGGTTCAAGTCTAGCATTAGGGTTCGATGAACGACGCACGCCGCAGCCCGCGATTGCGCCCGGTCATCGTGCGGATCGGCGGACGAAAAAAAACCGCCCGCGATCGGGCGGGCGGTTTTTTCGGCCAGGACGCCGGCATGCAGGCCGGCGCGGCGTCATTCCTTCGGGGCCGTCGCGCCGCCGTGCGCCGCCGACCACTCGGCCGGCGCGTGCAGGAATTTCTCGACTTCGTCGAGCGTCTTCGTTTCGAAGTAGCCGGAGGCCTTCGCGACGCGCAGCACGTCCCACCACGTCGCCAGCGCGTGCAGGTCGACGTCGATATCCTTCAGGACCGACACGCTTTCCTTGAAGATGTTGTAGTGGAACAGCACGAAGCAGTGGTTCACCGTCGCGCCCGCGGTGCGCAGCGCGTTGACGAAGTTGATCTTGCTGCGGCTGTCGGTCGTCAGGTCTTCCACCAGCAGCACGCGCGAGCCTTCTTCCAGATGGCCTTCGATCTGCGCGTTGCGGCCGAAACCCTTCGGCTTCTTGCGCACGTACTGCATCGGCACCATCATCCGGTCCGCGATCCAGGCCGCGAACGGGATGCCGGCCGTCTCGCCGCCCGCCACCGCGTCGATCTGCTCGAAGCCGATGTCGCGCGTGATCGTCGTTTCCGCCATTTCCATCAGCGCTCGGCGCACGCGCGGGTACGAGATCAGCTTGCGGCAGTCGATATAGACGGGGCTTGCCCAGCCGGACGTGAAGATGAACGGTTTTTCGGCGTTGAAGTGCACCGCCTGCACTTCGAGCAGGATTTTGGCGGTCGTATCCGAGATCGACTGACGATCGTAGCCTGTCATGGGCATTCCTTGGGTGATGAGCGAGGAGCGGGCGCGGGCCCGGTGGCGCAGCAAGGGGAACCTGCCCAGGGGGCCGGGGCGCGATCGGAGGACCAATCGCATCGCTGCGCGCGTAGCCGGCTATTTTACCCGATTCAGGCCGGTTTTCGGCGGAATTCGCGCAGGTTCGCGTGGCCCCTCACCACCGGCGAAACAAACGGGGCGCGACCGACCCGGTGCCGATGCCCGGGATGCGGCGCTGCACCAACGGGCGTCATTTAGGGGGTGTACACTAGGCGACCCTTAGAAATCGTTCAGTACTTTGTACTTTCCTCTTGCCACCCGCCAAGGTTCGATGGCGTGCCGACCCGGCGCGTCGCGTGCCGTCTCGCAGTCGACCACCCCCTCGATTCAAGCAGACGCGGCCGAAGGTGCTGTGTACTGAGCCGTCAATATTTCGCATGTCTCTCGCAGGTCAATCATGGACGAACAACTGAAGCAGGCCGCTCTCGCTTATCACCTGAATCCGAAACCCGGCAAGATTTCGGTCACCCCCACCAAGCCGCTGTCGAACCAGCTCGATCTGTCGCTCGCGTATTCGCCGGGCGTCGCCGCCGCGTGCGAGGCGATCCACGCCGATCCGCTCGACGCGCAGAAGTACACGTCGCGCGGCAACCTGGTCGGCGTGATCACGAACGGCACGGCCGTGCTCGGCCTCGGCAACATCGGCCCGCTCGCCGCGAAACCGGTGATGGAAGGCAAGGGCTGCCTCTTCAAGAAATTCGCGGGCATCGACGTGTTCGACATCGAGCTGTCGGAGTCCGACCCCGACAAGCTCGTCGAGGCGATCGCGATGCTCGAGCCGACGCTCGGCGGCATCAACCTCGAGGACATCAAGGCGCCGGAATGCTTCTACATCGAGCAGAAGCTGCGCGAGCGCATGAAGATCCCCGTCTTCCACGATGACCAGCACGGCACCGCGATCATCGCGTCGGCCGCGATCCTGAACGGCCTGAAGGTCGTCGGCAAGAAGCTGTCCGACGTGAAGCTCGTGTGCTCGGGTGCCGGCGCCGCGGCCATCGCGTGCCTGGACCTGCTGGTGAACCTCGGCCTGACGAAGTCGAACATCCTGGTCGCCGATTCGAAGGGCGTGATCTACGAAGGGCGCGGCAACCTCGACCCGTCGAAGCAGCGCTACGCGGCCACCACCGACGCGCGCACGCTTGCCGACGCGATCGTCGGCGCGGACGTGTTCCTCGGCTGCTCGAGCGCGGGCGTGCTGAAGCAGGACATGGTCAAGACGATGGGCGAGCGCCCGCTGATCCTGGCGCTCGCGAATCCGGAACCGGAAATCCGCCCGGAAGACGCGAAGGCCGTGCGCCCGGACGCGATCGTCGCGACCGGCCGTTCGGACTACCCGAACCAGGTCAACAACGTGCTGTGCTTCCCGTTCATCTTCCGCGGCGCGCTCGACGTCGGCGCGACGACGATCACGGAAGAAATGAAGCTCGCGTGCGTGCGCGCGATCGCCGAGCTGGCGCAAGAAACCGACCAGAGCGAGGAAGTCGCGAAGGCGTACGAAGGCCACTCGCTCGAATTCGGGCCGGACTACCTGATCCCGAAGCCGTTCGACCCGCGCCTGATCATCAAGATCGCGCCGGCCGTCGCGCAAGCCGCGATGGATTCGGGTGTCGCCACGCGCCCGATCCAGGACATGGACGCGTACCGCGAGCAACTCGGCGCGACCGTCTATCGCACCGGCATGGTGATGCGCCCGGTGTTCGCGACCGCGAAGCAGAAGCAGGCCCGCATCGTGTTTGCCGAGGGCGAGGACGAGCGCGTGCTGCGCGCCGCGCAGTTCGTGCTGCAGGAAAAGATCGCCAGGCCGATCATCGTCGGCCGTCCGTCGGTCGTCGACATGCGCCTGCAGAAGATCGGCTCGAAGCTGAAGGCCGGCGTCGATTTCGAAATCGTCGATCCGGAAGACGATGCGCGCTACCACCGCTACTGGCAGGCGTATCAGGAGATCGGCGCGCGCGACGGCGTGACGCCGGAAGTCGCGAAGGCCGCGATGCGCAAGTTCAACACGCTGATCGGCACGATGCTCGTGCACCTGGGCGACGCGGACGGGATGATCTGCGGGATGATCGACACGTTCCACAGCCACCTGAAGTTCATCGAGCAGGTGCTGGGCCGCGCGAAGGGCGCCGAGCACTTCGCCGCGATGAACCTGCTGATGCTGCCGGGCCGCAACCTGTTCGTGTGCGACACGTACGTGAACGAGCTGCCGAGCGCCGAACAGCTGGCCGACATGACGATCCAGGCCGCGGCCGAGATCGAGCGCTTCGGCATCGCGCCGAAGGCCGCGCTGCTGTCGAACTCGAACTTCGGCAGCGCGCCGTCGGCGTCGTCGCGCCGGATGGGCGAGGCCCGCAAGCTGATCGTCGAACGCGCACCGAACCTGGAAGTCGACGGTGAAATGCACGGCGACGCGGCACTGTCGGAAGTGATCCGCAAGCAGGCGTTCCCGGGCACGACGCTATCGGGCGAAGCGAACCTGCTGATCATGCCGAACGTCGAGGCGGCGAACATCGCGTACAACCTGCTGAAGATGGTCGGCGGCGAAGGCGTGACGGTCGGCCCGTTCCTGCTCGGCGCGGCGAAGCCGGTCCACATCCTGACGCCGGCCGCGACCGTGCGCCGGATCATCAACATGACGGCCGTTGCCGCCGCGAACGTGAACACGAAGTAAGTCCGCGCCCGCGTGTGCCGCGCTCGATGCGCGGCGCAATGAAAAACGCCACGGAACCAGCGTTCCGTGGCGTTTTTTTCGCATGAACCGCAACGGCGGGGCGGGCGGGGCGTCCCGAGCGCGAACGCCTCGCCCGCCGCGTCCCGTTACGCGACCTGCTGGTGAGACTGGCCGCCTGCCGGCGAACGCCACTTCGTCAGCAGCGTGTCCCACTTCCGGCGTACCGCGCGCAGGTTGTTCTCCTTCACGTGGCCGTAGCCGCGAATGCCGTCCGGCAGCGCCGCGAGCTCGAGCGCGAGCGGGCGGTTGGCCGCGTTCAGTTTGCCGAGCACCTCGCCGATCAGCGCTTCGTACTCGCCGATCAGCGCGCGCTCGGTGCGGCGCTCCTCGCTGCGGCCGAACGGATCGAGCCCCGTGCCGCGCAGGAACTTCGCTTTCGCGAGCAGCCGGAACGCCGACATCATCCACGGGCCGTACGCCTTCTTCACGAGATGGCCGTGAGCATCCGTCTTCGCGAACAGCGGCGGCGCGAGGTGGAATTTCAGCTTCCAGTCGCCTTCGAACTGCGCGCTCAGGCGCGCGAGGAACGCGGGGTCGGACTGCAGTCGCGCGACCTCGTATTCGTCCTTGTACGCCATCAGCTTGAACAGGTTGCGCGCGACCGCTTCGGTCAGTTGCTCCTGCACCGTGTCGCCGTCCGCCAGCGCGCGTTCGGCGGCGCGCACCTTGTCGACGAAGGCCGCATAACGCGAGGCGTACGCGGCATCCTGGTACGCGGTGAGGAATTCCACACGCTTCGCGATCAACGCGTCGACCGCCTTCTTCGTGTGCAGCGCGATCACCGTGGCGCCTTGCGCGGGACGTGCATCGCCGGCCGCGGCCTGCTTCACGCTGGCGAGGTCGTACGCGGCGCGGCGGCCCCAGTCGAATGCCGCACGGTTCTTCTCGACCGACACCGCATTCAACTCGATCGCACGTTCGAGCGACGCGAGCGTGAGCGGCAGCCAGCCTTTCTGCCACGCGTAGCCGAGCACGAACGGGTTCGTGTAGATCGCGTCGCCGAGCAGCGCGACCGCGAAGCGGTTCGCGTCGATGAAGTCGACCGCGGCGCCTGCCGCCGCGCGGATGTCGTTCTCCGCGGACAGCCCCGGGAATGCCCAGTTCGGGTTCTTGATGAACTCGGCGGTCGGCGTCTGCGCGCTGTTGACGACCACGCGCGTCGTGTCGTGCCGCATCCGCGACGTGCACTCGTCGCCGGCCGTGACGATCGCGTCGCAGCCGATCACGAGGTCGGCTTCGCCCATCGCGATCCGCGTCGCATGGATGTCGGTCGGCGCGTGCGAGATCTGCACGTGGCTCATCACGGCACCGCCCTTCTGCGCGAGGCCGGTGACGTCGAGCACGGTCACGCCCTTGTTTTCCAGATGCGCGGCCATCCCGAGCAGCGCGCCGATCGTGACGACGCCCGTGCCGCCGACGCCCGTCACGAGCACGCCGTACGCACGGTCGATCTCGGGCAGCGTCGGTTCCGGGATCGGCGGCAGCGCGTTGCCGTCGACCGAAACCGCCTTCGGCTTCTTCAACTGGCCGCCCTCGACCGTGACGAAGCTCGGGCAGAAGCCCTTCACGCACGAGAAATCCTTGTTGCAGCTCGACTGGTTGATCTGGCGCTTCGTGCCGAATTCGGTTTCCAGCGGCTCGACCGACAGGCAGTTCGACTGCACCGAGCAGTCGCCGCAGCCTTCGCACACCGCGTCGTTGATCACGACGCGTTTGGCCGGATCCGGATACGTGCCGCGCTTGCGGCGACGGCGCTTCTCGGTCGCGCAGGTCTGGTCGTAGATCAGGATCGTCGTACCCTCGATCTCGCGCAGCTCGCGCTGCACGTCGTCGAGCTGGTCGCGGTGATGGACCGTCACGCCCGGCGCGAGCAGCGCCTTCTGGCTGTCGTACTTCTCCGGCTCGTCGGTCACGATCACGATCTTCTTCGCGCCTTCGGACGCGAGCTGGTGCGTGATCTGCGGCACCGTCAGCACGCCGTCGACCGGCTGGCCGCCCGTCATCGCGACGGCGTCGTTGTAGAGGATCTTGTAGGTGATGTTCGCCTTCGACGAAATCGCCGCGCGCACGGCCAGCAGGCCCGAGTGGAAGTAGGTGCCGTCGCCGAGGTTCGCGAACACGTGCTTCTCGTCCGTGAACGGCGCCTGGCCGATCCACGGCACGCCTTCGCCGCCCATCTGGCTGAAGGTGCTCGTGCTGCGGTCCATCCATACGGTCATGTAGTGGCAGCCGATGCCGGCGATCGCCCGCGAGCCTTCCGGCACGTTGGTCGACGTGTTGTGCGGGCAGCCCGAGCAGAACCACGGCTTGCGCTCGGTCTGCACATGCGGCTTCGCGAGCGCCATTTCCTTCGCGTTGATCACCGCGAGCCGCGCGGCGATGCGCGCGCGCACGTCGGACGGCAGCTCGAACTTATCGAGGCGCGTCGCGATCGCCTTCGCGATGATCGCCGGCGACAGTTCGTAGTGCGCTGGCAGCAGCCAGTTGCCCATCGGCACCGACCATTCGCCGCCGGCGCCGTCCTTCTCGTCGAACTTGCCGAACACGCGCGGGCGCTGGCCGTCCGGCCAGTTGTACAGCTCTTCCTTGATCGCGTATTCGAGAATCTGGCGCTTTTCCTCGACGACCAGGATTTCGTCGAGGCCGCGCGCGAACGCCTGCGCGCCCTGTGCTTCGAGCGGCCATACGCAGCCGACCTTGTAGAGCCGGATGCCGATCCGCGCGCAGGTGTCGTCGTCGAGGCCGAGATCGGTCAGCGCCTGGCGCACGTCGAGATACGCCTTGCCGCCCGTCATGATCCCGAAGCGCGCGTTCGGCGAATCGATCTCGATCCGGTCGAGCTTGTTCGCGCGCACATAAGCGAGCGCGGCATACCACTTGTAGTCGAGCAGCCGCGCTTCCTGCACGAGCGGCGGGTCGGGCCAGCGGATGTTCAGCCCGCCTTCCGGCAGGATGAAATCGGTCGGCAGCACGATCTCGGTGCGATGCGGGTCGATGTCGACCGACGCCGACGATTCGACGACGTCCGTCACGCACTTGAGCGCGACCCACAGGCCCGAGTAGCGGCTCATCGCCCAGCCGTGCAGGCCGAAATCGAGATATTCCTGCACGTTGGACGGGAACAGCACGGGCAGGCCGCACGCCTTGAAGATGTGTTCGGACTGGTGCGCGAGCGTCGACGATTTCGCCGCGTGGTCGTCGCCGGCGAGCACCAGCACGCCGCCGTGCTGCGACGAGCCGGCCGAGTTCGCGTGCTTGAAGACGTCGCCGGTGCGGTCGACGCCCGGGCCCTTGCCGTACCACATGCCGAACACGCCGTCGTGCTTCGCGCCGGAGTACAGGTTCACCTGCTGCGAGCCCCATACGGCGGTGGCGGCGAGATCTTCGTTGAGGCCGGGCTGGAAGACGATCTGGTGGGCCGCCAGATGCTGCTTGGCTTTCCAGAGCGACAGATCGAGGCCGCCGAGCGGCGAGCCGCGGTAGCCGGAGATGAAGCCGGCCGTATTGAGACCGGCGGCGCGGTCGCGTTCCTGCTGGAGCATCGGCAGGCGCACGAGGGCCTGGATGCCGCTCATGTACGCGCGACCGCGCTCGAGTGTGTATTTGTCGTCAAGCGTGACGGACTTCAGCGCGGCTTCTAGCGACGCGCGTTGGTCTGCGTCTAGCGGGGCATTCATTAACTGTCTCCTCCACCCGGTCTGGGATCACCAAAACTTCGGTTGCGTCGGCATCTTTTGGATGCGTCGGCAGTGGCCGGCATGTTCGCCGGTTTTAAGCGATGGTAGCACTGGGGCAAACCCGCCGCCCATCGGTTCGAATGCGGTTGGAAGGCAGGTGGAATGGCGGCGGCGCACCGAAAAAAGGGGCGTGATGATGCGTTACATCATGTAAAAGCATGTAAAGCCGCGTCCATCTGCGAGCAAATGCCGTTAATCTTGTCGGCCTGCCGGAGGTGCCCGGTCGCGTGGGCTCGTTTCGACGCAATCGGGGAGGCGCCGGCAGTTTTACAGGAGGTGCAATGAACACACGTCATATCCAGAGTTTCCTGATCGTGTCCGCCGCGTTTTTCGCGATGACCGGCCCGGTGCGCGCGCAAGGCGCGAGCGCACTGGCGGCAGCCGGCGCGCAGATGCGTCAGATCGCGCCGGCCCAGGACGCCGCCGCGCAGCCGTCGGCCGAGCGCGCCGTCGAGTCGAAGGCGAACGCGCGTTGATCCGGTCGCGCGGCCGGCAGGCCGCACCGGAATGAGAGAAGGGCGGGAATCCTCGGATTCCCGCCCTTTTTCTTTGCGCCGCCGGATCGTGCGGCCGGCCCGGTTGCCCGAGGCCGCCGCTTGCCGAGTGCGTCAGGCCTTGTCCTGCACGACGCCGCGGCGGATCTGGTCGAGTTCGATCGACTCGAACAGCGCCTTGAAGTTGCCTTCGCCGAAGCCCTGGTTGCCCTTGCGCTGGATGATCTCGAAGAAGATCGGCCCGATCTGGTTCTCGGTGAAGATCTGCAGCAGCAGGTCGTCGCGCGCGCCGTCGATCAGGATCTTGCGCTTCTTCAGTTCGTCCAGCGATTCGCCGTGGTTCGGCACGCGGCGGTCGACCAGCTCGTAATACGTGTCGATCGTGTCGAGCAGTTTCACTTCCTTGCTGCGCAGGCCGTCGACCGCCTGGTAGATGTCGCTCGCGCCGAGCGCGATGTGCTGGATCCCTTCGCCGTGGTACGCGTCCAGGTATTCCTGGATCTGGCCGGCCGTTTCCGAGCCTTCCTCGTTGATCGGGATGCGGATCTTGCCGCACGGCGACGTCATCGCCTTCGACTTCACGCCCGTCACCTTGCCTTCGATGTCGAAGTAACGCACTTCGCGGAAGTTGAACAGGCGCTCGTAGAACTCGGCCCATTCCTGCATGCGGCCGCGGTGCACGTTGTGCGTCAGGTGGTCGATGTACGTCAGGCCGTGGCCGACCGGGTTCGGGTTCGCGCCGGCGATCGGCTCGAAGTCGACGTCATAGATGCTGATGTCGCCGATCGCGCCCGGCTGCGCGCCGTTCTTGCCGCGCCAGCGGTCGACGAAATAGATCAGCGAATCGCCGATGCCCTTGATCGCCGGGATGTTCAGCTCCATCGGGCCCGTCTTGTTGTCGAAGCCCCACGCGCCGAGGTCGAGCGCGCGCTGGTACGCCTTCGCGGCGTCCTGCACGCGGAATGCGATCGCGCAGATCGACGGGCCGTGCAGGCGCGCGAAGCGTTGCGCGAACGAGTCGGGTTCGGCGTTGATGATGAAGTTGATGTCGCCCTGGCGGTACACCGTCACGTCCTTGTGGCGGTGGCGTGCGATCGCGGTGAAACCCATCCGCTCGAACAGTTGTCCGAGCGCTTTCGGGTCCGGCGCCGTGTATTCGATGAATTCGAAGCCGTCGGTGCCGACGGGGTTGTCCCAGTTGGGGATCTGCATGTCGTGTCTCCTGTGCGGGGCGGTCGGCCCGGGGCGACGTCCGCCTGCCTGGCCTGGTTCGATGTCGACGGCCGCACATGCCCGGGCGTGCGCGGCGAATCGATACATGCGACAGAGTGTAGCGGGCGGGCACGAGCGGAAACTTGCGAACTTAATCGCCGCCCCCTACGATGACGCAATTTCCAGCCTTGAAACAATCATTGGAGGGCAGAAGATGGCGCAAGCCGAACTGGATGCCATCGACCGGCGGATTCTCGCGATTCTTCAGGAGAACGGGCGCCTGTCGAACCAGGAGATCGCCGAGCGCGTGAACCTGTCGCCGAGCCCGTGCCTGCGGCGGATCCGGCGGCTCGAGGAGATCGGCGTGATCACCGGTTATGTCGCGCTGCTGAACCCGCAGAAGCTCGGGCTCGACCTGCTCGCGTACGTGAGCGTGCGGCTCGAGAAGCGCGGCGGCCTGGCGCCGATGCGGGTCGACGAGACGTCGGCGCGCGCGGGCGCGACCCATGCGGAGCTGTTCCGCGCGGCCGTGCAGACCTGGCCGGAAGTGGTCGCGTGCCACGCGATGACGGGGGACATGGATTACCTGCTGCGCGTGCAGGTGGAGGACATGGCGCATTTCTCCCGCTTCGTGCAGGAGCACTTGCTGCATCACCCGTCGGTGATCGACGTGAAGACGAGCTTTTCGCTCGAATGCTTCAAGGAGACGACGGCGTTGCCGATTCGCTCGGTGCGCTAGTGTGGAGGAAAGGGCGGGAACCGGGCGCGCCGCTGGCGCACCCGGCTGGCCGATGTCAGGCCGTCAGTGCGGCGGGCATCAGCGATTCGATGAACTTCGTCGTGCGGCGCGCCTGGCGCTTCATCGCGTAGTCGAACACCGCGGCCTGTTCCTGCAGCATCTCGGCGATGATCGTCGAGTGGTCGGCCGGCGGCAGCGACAGGTACGCATCGGCTTCGCCGTACGCGTACTCGATCCGCATCCCGGACTTCTTCGCGATGTGCATCATCGTCGCGTTACGCGACAGGCAATGCATGTACAGCATGGTCACGTGCGTATTGCGGCTGCGGATCGCCGCGCGCTCGAACAGCTTCGAGCCGACGCCGCGGCCGCGTGCGCTTTCGAGCACCGACACGCCGAATTCGGCCGTGCGCTTGTCGCCCTCGGCCGGCAGGTAGGCCAGGTGGCCGACGCCGATCAGTTCGAGGTCGTGGTCGAACACGCCGAACACGGTGTCGCGACCGAAGTCGATCGTGCGGACATAGTTCTCGATCACGTGGTCGGGCACCATCTGGCCGAAGCGCAGCAGGCGGTCCTCTTCGCCGAGCGAGAGAAAGTGGGTGAGCATCTGCTCACGGTCTTTGGAAGCCAGTTCCCTGACGAGAACCGGCGCACTGCCGACCGTGCCGGCGACTGCGGCGGGGCCGTTGAATTGCGTGTTCATCGTGGGTTCCTCAGTGTGTGGCTGCACAAGCGGGTTGTGCAATGCAACAGCATTTTACCCGACAGGGGTTGGGGAAAACCCGTATTTGACGTTGTTTGTGCCGAGGAGAAATTCTAAACCCGCTTAGTTCATTTGCTATCTATTTGATTTTTAACGGATTTAAAATTCATCATATGAAACGCGCGACGGGCGATCGCAGTGTACCCGTCACGCAACGCATGCTGCTGCGCGGCAATCAGGCCGCCGTCGACAGCCCGCGTTCGATCAGGTCGATCACCTGCTCCGCGAAGTCGCGATAGCCGAGGCGGCCGCCCGGCTTCAGCCACGTGAACGTCCAGTTGATCATTCCGAACACCATCATCGTCACCGATGTCTGGTTTTCCTTCGAGATGCGGTCCGGGTACGCGCGGGCGAGCTGCCGCGTGAATGCCGCGACGATGTCGCGCTGGCGGTCGAGCACGATTTCGCGCTGCGCGTCCTCGAGATACTTCACGTCGTTGAGCAGCGCGACGTGCCGGCTGTGCGACGTCTCGTATTCGGCGAGGAACGCGCGCACGAGCTCGGCGAACGCGTCGCGTTCGCTCAGGCCGCGCCGCTGGCTCGCGCCTTCGACCTCGGCGATGATCAACATCAGCCGTTTGGTATAGCGGTCGAGCAGGTCGAACAGGATCGCTTCCTTGCTCTCGTAATAGTGATAGAGGCGTGCCTTCGACGTGCCGCTCGCGGTCGCGAGATCGGACATCGACGTGCTCGGATAGCTCGTCTGCGCGAATTTCTCGGCGGCCAGATCGAGGATCTGTTCGCGCTGGGATTCGTGGTCGGGCGCTCGGGTACGGGCCATGGTCGAATGGGGAAGATTAGCGGTGCGCGAAAGCCGCGCGGGCCGCGCGCACCTGCGTGGAAGAGAGGGCGTCGGGCGCGTCGTCCTGCAACTCGAGCCGGCCGGCTGCCGCCAGTGCGCGGCAGCGCCACCAGGCGATCGAATCGCTGACGAACAGCCCGCCGCGGTCGGCGGCGGCCATGATGCTGCCGACGAGGCGCCGCGCGGGCAGCCAGTCGGTTTCGGCGTGCGAGACGATCAGCGCGTCGAGATCGGCATAGTAGCCGCTCTTGATCGTGTTGCTGACCCAGTAGCGCAGTTCGGCGTTCAGGTGTTTCGCCTCCTGCCATTCGAGTGCGAGGCGGCCGATGCGCAGCACCGAGACCGGCGCGGCCGCCGGGCGTTTGCGCGCCAGTTCCGCGGGCGAGAACATCCCGGTCGAGCATGCCTGGTCGGTGCGCGACAGCGCCCTGCGCTGCGCCGGGTCGAAATCGGCGGCCGACAGCCGTACCTCGTTCAGGCGCTGCGGCACGTTGCGCAGGTGGTAGGCGACGCGGCGCAGCAGCAGCTTGTCGCCGACGCTCGGCGCGTGCCATACGACCACCTGGCCCGTGTCCATCGCGAGTTGGTCGAGACGCGCGAATTCGCCCTCGATTTCCGCGTTCCAGTCGGGGATCTGGTCGCCGAGCACGTCGTGCCAGAAGGCGGCGCGCGTGTCGGGCGTCTCGTCGGCGCCCTTGAGCGGTCCGACGCCGAGATCGTCGAGCAAACCGACGACGTGCTCGTCGCGCCCGGCTTGCGCGAGTGCCTCGCGCAGCGACGCGGCGGCGGTGCCGCCCTGAATCACATGAATGGTACTCATCGGCCTGTCGTCAACAAAAGAAAACCGCCGGCCGGGCGGACGTTGTGATGTCCAGCCGGCCGGCGGCCCCTAGTGTAAGCGAGATGTGTGACGGCGAGAAACCGCCCGGCGCCGCGGCGCAATGCCGCTCAACGCTCGTCGTAGCTCACGACGACCTTGTCGCTGATCGGGTGGCACTGGCACGTGAGCACGAAACCGTCCTTCACTTCGTGCTCCTCGAGCGTGTAGTTCTTCTCCATGCGCACCTCGCCTTCGATCACCTTCGCGCGGCACGTGCAGCACACGCCGCCCTTGCACGCGTACGGCAGCGCGAGGCCCGCGCGCAGGCCGACATCGAGCAGGCTCACGCCTTCGTACGGCAGGCGCAGCTTGCGCTTCTTGCCGTCGAGCACGATTTCGAGGTCGGCGGCCGGCGTCTGCTCGGTGATTTCGACGGCCGGCGTGCCGGCTTGCGGCAGCGGCGTGCCGAAGCGCTCGACATGCACCTTCGCCTGCGGCACGCCGGCCGCCTTCAGCGCGGCTTCCGCCGCGTCCATCATCGGCGCCGGGCCGCAGATGAACGCTTCGTCGATCGCGTCGGCGGGCGTCAGCGTGCGGAGGAATTCCGCGCATTTCGCCTGGTCGAGCACGCCGTTGAACAGCTCCACGTCCTGCAGGTCGTCCGACAGCACGTGATAGAGGACGAAGCGGTTCATGTAGCGGTTCTTCAGGTCCTCGAGCTCCTCCGCGAACATGATCGCGTCGACGCTGCGGTTCCCGTAGATCAGCGTGAAGGTGCTGCGCGGCTCGAGTTCGAGCGTCGTCTTCACGATCGCGAGCACCGGCGTGATCCCCGAGCCGCCGGAAAACGCGACGTACTGCTTGCCGTGGTCGGCGTTCAGGTGCGTGAAGAAGCGGCCGTCCGGCGTCATCACGTCGATCGTGTGGCCGGGCTTCAGCGTGTCGAACGCGAAGTTCGAGAAGCGGCCGCCGCGTACGCGCTTGATGCCGATGCGCAGTTCGCCGTCGCGGTCGTAATCCGTCGTGCCGACGCAGATCGAATACGAGCGGCGCGTTTCCTCGCCGTCGATGTGGGTCTTCAGCGTGACGAACTGGCCTTGCGTGAAGCGGTACGCGTCGCGCAGCTCGGGCGGCACGTCGAACGAGACGGTGACGGCGTCGGCGGTCTCGGGCCGCACGTCGCGGATACGCAGCGGATGAAATTGCGGGGTCGCCATATTCAGTAGGGTTTGAAGTAGTCGAAGGGTTCGCGGCAGTCGACGCAGCGATACAGCGCCTTGCAGGCCGTGGACGCGAATTGCGCGAGACGCTCGGTGCGGGCGGAGCCGCAGCGCGGGCAGGCGGGCGCCGCGACCGGCCGCGGCACGAAGCGCACGACGTTTTCCCGTGGCGCGGCGCTGCCGCACTGGCCGACCGGCGGCGCGATGCCGTACGCGCGCAGCTTGTCGCGCGCCTCCTGCGTGATCCAGTCGGTCGTCCACGCGGGCGCGAGCACCGTCTCGATCCGGTGCGGCGGCAGGTCGGCGGCCTGCAGCGCGGCGGCGATGTCCTCGGCGATCTGCGACATGGCAGGGCAGCCCGAGTAGGTCGGCGTGATCACGACCTCGAGCTGGCCGTCGTCCGCGCGGCGGACGTCGCGCAGGATGCCGAGTTCGCGGATCGACACGACCGGAATCTCGGGATCGGGCACGGCTTCCAGCACGTCCCACGCGCGGGCGAGCAGCGGATCGTCGTGGCGCGCGGCGGGTGCGGCGTGGGAGGGGGCAGCGGTCTGGACGGACATCGTCGGGTTCCGTGGCGTTGGCCGGTTACCAGGTTGCGCCGGGATGCTGGCGCGCGAGGCTCTGCATTTCGGCGAGCAGGTAGCCCATGTGCTCCGAGTGCTCGCCCTGCTTGCCGGTCGTCACGTGTTTCACGGGCGCCGGCAGCGCGAGCGTCGCCTCGGCGAGCGCATCGTCCACGTCCGCGCGCCACGCGGCTTCGAGCGCGGCCGGCGCCGGGCCGATGCCCGAAGCGGCGATCGCGTTGTCGATCGCATCGGCCGCGAAGCATTCGCGCGTGTACGGCATCAGGTAGTCGAGCGCATCCTGCGCGCGGCGATGCGATGCGTCGGTGCCGTCGCCGAGGCGCACGAGCCACTCGCGGGCGTGCTGCACGTGATAGCGGGTTTCCTTCACCGATTTCGCGGCGATCGCGGCGAGCTGCGTGTCGGTCGACGTTTCCAGTGCGCTCCATACGTGCAGCATCAATGCCGCGTACAGGAAGTTGCGCACGATCGTCACCGCATAGTCCTTGTCGGCGTGCGCGGTGCCGGAGACCGGCCCGTAGTGCGGCAGCTCGGCGAGCGTGAAGTTCGCGAATTCGCGCTCGGTACGGAAGTACGCGTAGTCGTCCTCGGTCTTTGTCGTGCCGTTGAGCTGGCGCTCGAGCTCGGCCGCGTGCGTATACAGCATGCGCGCCTGGCCGATGAGGTCGAGGCTCATGTTGGTGAGCGCGATGTCTTCCTCGAGGATCGGGCCGTGGCCGCACCATTCGGCGTTGCGCTGACCGAGGATCAGCGCGTTGTCCGCGAGGCGCAGCACGTAGGAGAGGTGTTCGGGCGTGATCGTCATGGCGCGGGCGTTACATGTGGTTGACTTCGTCGGGCAGCGTGTAGAACGTCGGGTGACGGTAGATCTTGTCGCCCGCCGGTTCGAACAGCTCGGCCTTCTCGTTCGGGTCCGACGCGGTGATCGCCGACGACGGCACCACCCAGATGCTCACGCCTTCCTGGCGCCGCGTGTAGACGTCGCGCGCCATGCGCAGCGCCATCGTCGCGTCGGCGGCGTGCAGACTGCCGCAATGCTTGTGGTCGAGGCCCTGCTTGCTGCGCACGAACACTTCCCAGATCGGCCATTCCTTGTTCATCACTTTCTCCTGATTCCTGAATTCGGGTGTTGCCGCTCAGGCGGCGTGCTGTTCGGCGCGGGCGCGGCGCTTCGCTTCGTGCGCGAGCGCGGCTTCGCGTACCCATGCGCCGTCCTCGTGCGCTTTCACGCGGGTCGCGAGGCGTTCCTTGTTGCACGGGCCGTCGCCGTTGACCACGCGCCAGAATTCGTCCCAGTCGATCGTGCCGTAGTCGTGGTGGCCGCGCGCTTCGTTCCATTTCAGGTTGGGGTCGGGCAGCGTCACGCCGAGCACCTTCGCCTGGTCGACCGTCGCGTCGACGAATTTCTGCCGCAGGTCGTCGTTCGAGATCCGCTTGATGCCCCATTTCGCGGACTGGCTGCTATGGACCGAGTCGGCGTCGCTCGGGCCGAACATCATCAGCACCGGCCACCACCAGCGGTCCACGGCCTGCTGGACCATCGCGCGCTGGGCGTCGCTGCCCTTCATCATCGACAGCAGTGCGTCGAAACCCTGACGCTGGTGGAACGACTCTTCCTTGCACACGCGGATCATCGCGCGAGCGTAGGGGCCATACGTGCAGCGGCACAGCGGGATCTGGTTCATGATCGCGGCGCCGTCGACCAGCCAGCCGATCACGCCGACGTCGGCCCAGGTCGGCGTCGGGTAGTTGAAGATGCTCGAATATTTCGCCTTGCCGGCGTGCAGTGCGTCGATCAGCGAATCGCGCGACACGCCGAGCGTTTCGGCCGCGCTATAAAGATAGAGGCCGTGGCCGGCTTCGTCCTGGACCTTCGCGAGCAGGATCGCCTTGCGCTTCAGGCTCGGCGCGCGCGAGATCCAGTTGCCTTCCGGCAGCATGCCGACGACTTCCGAATGCGCGTGCTGCGAGATCTGGCGTACCAGCGTCTTGCGGTATGCGTCGGGCATCCAGTCCTGCGGTTCGATCTTGCCGTCGGCTGCCATCACCGCGTCGAACCGCGCCTGCTCGGGCGACTCGGCTGCGGCGTCGAGCGGTGCGACGTTGCCGGGGATGTCGAGGGATTGCGTGTACATGGCGAGACTCTCGTCCGGTTGAATGTGTGCGAAGTATAAACCAACCGACCGGTCGGTTAATAAATTTCTTGCGGATTTGCGGCGAGACTCGGGTAAACGAGGGACGTCGGGGCGCGATCGGGCGACGCAGCGCGTTCCCGCACGCGAGCCTCGCGCCTTCTGCGGCACAATGCCCGCTTTCCGATGAGGATTTTGCCGATGTCATTCCGAAGCAGTTTCGCCGCGGCCATGCTGGGTGCGGCCGTTCTCGTGTCGCCGCTTGCTGCGTTCGCCGCGCCGGCCGGATGGGTTGCCGCGTGGGCCACCGCGCTGCAGCCGATTCCTGACCTTGCTGCGCCGCCGCCGCTCTATCGCGCGCCCGACGTGGCCGGGCGCGCCGTGCGCCAGATCGTGTACCCGACGGTGTCGGGGCGCGCCGCGCGGATTCGCGTCAGCAATGCGTACAGCCGTGCGCCGCTGGTCATCGAGGCCGCGAGCCTCGCGCGCGCCGGCGAGGGGGCGGCGCTCGCCGGCGGCGCGGTCGCGCCGGTCCGGTTCGGCGGCAAGCCGTCCGTGACGCTCGCGCCCGGCCAGGAGATCGAAAGCGATCCGGTGGCCATCGACGTGGCGTCCGCGCAGCCGTATGCGATCAGTCTCCAGATGGGGCCAAACCAGCGGATGACGGTCTGGCACCGCGTGTCGAACCAGTTCAACTATGTGTCTGCGCCGGGCGATCACGTGAGCGATCCCGGCGCCGCCGCGTTCCGTACCCGTTTTACTCAATTTGCCTGGGTGACCGAGCTGGCAGTCGAAACAGGTCCCGCGCGGGCCAGTATCGCCGCGATCGGCGACTCGATCACCGACGGGCTGCGCTCCAGCGTGAACCGGAACCGCCGCTGGCCTGACGCACTCGCGCGCCGGCTGACGGCGTCGGGGGCCGATTCGGTCGGTGTCGTGAATCTGGGCATCAGCGGGAACCGACTGCTCAGCGATTCCGCGTGCTACGGCACGTCGCTGGCGTCGCGGTTCGAGCGCGATGCGCTGTCGCGTGCGGGTGTGAAGGCGGCGGTCGTGCTGATCGGCATCAACGACATCAACTTCGCGGCGATGCCGCCGCGCGCGGGGCTCGATTGCGACCACCCGCATACGCAGGTGACGGCCGCGTCGCTGATCGACGGCTACCGCCGGCTGATCGAGGCGGCGCACCGCCAGGGCGTGAAGGTTTACGGCGCGACGCTCACGCCGGCTGCGTTGCCGGCCGGGCGTGAAGCGATCCGGCTCGAGGTGAACCGGTGGATCCGGAGCGGCGGCGGGTTCGACGGCGTGGTCGATTTCGATGCGGTGCTGCGCGATCCGGCGCGTCCGAGCGTGCTGCAGCGCCGATATGACAGCGGCGACGGTATTCATCCGAGCGACGCGGGCTACACGGCGATGGCCGACGCGGTGCCGATCGAGCAACTGCAGGCTGCGGCCGGCGGCAAGTGATGGGGCTCTATATATAGAGAGAGAAGTGTGGTCGGCGACGGCGCGGGCGTCGTTGTCGCGTCGCCCGTCGAACCCCCAGCTCCCGTGCGCGGCAGCGCACGGGAGCTTTTTCAAACTTTTTTCACAAAGGGCTTGCGTGGGCGGCGCGAGGTGCATAGAATCACGCCTCTTTCGCGCTCACGGAAACGCGGCGCGGAAGGAAGGGAAGCAGTGCGGTTGGGGCTTGGCAGGAACGGCCTCGGCGGTACGGAAGTTGAGCCCCGCGGTCGCAACGACGTAGTGCAAAAAGTTGTTGACGAGCTGCGAAACACGGTTCACAATCTCGCTTCTCTGCTGCTGAAAACGCAGCGCTGCCGGGAAACACGATGTTCCTCGCAGATTGCTCTTTAAAAATTAACAGCCGATAAGTGTGGGCGCTTGATGGCAGCGAGCTGATCCCCGGATCAGATAGCGAAAGTATCAAGAGTCTCACACTAAAGTAAGTCAGGTTTATGAAGTGATTCATATTCCTGTCAGCTTTGAGTGAGCGACCGGTTCTTAACCGAACCGAAAACAGTAACAGGTTTAAACTGAAGAGTTTGATCCTGGCTCAGATTGAACGCTGGCGGCATGCCTTACACATGCAAGTCGAACGGCAGCACGGGTGCTTGCACCTGGTGGCGAGTGGCGAACGGGTGAGTAATACATCGGAACATGTCCTGTAGTGGGGGATAGCCCGGCGAAAGCCGGATTAATACCGCATACGATCCATGGATGAAAGCGGGGGACCTTCGGGCCTCGCGCTATAGGGTTGGCCGATGGCTGATTAGCTAGTTGGTGGGGTAAAGGCCTACCAAGGCGACGATCAGTAGCTGGTCTGAGAGGACGACCAGCCACACTGGGACTGAGACACGGCCCAGACTCCTACGGGAGGCAGCAGTGGGGAATTTTGGACAATGGGCGAAAGCCTGATCCAGCAATGCCGCGTGTGTGAAGAAGGCCTTCGGGTTGTAAAGCACTTTTGTCCGGAAAGAAATCCTTGGCTCTAATACAGTCGGGGGATGACGGTACCGGAAGAATAAGCACCGGCTAACTACGTGCCAGCAGCCGCGGTAATACGTAGGGTGCAAGCGTTAATCGGAATTACTGGGCGTAAAGCGTGCGCAGGCGGTTTGCTAAGACCGATGTGAAATCCCCGGGCTCAACCTGGGAACTGCATTGGTGACTGGCAGGCTAGAGTATGGCAGAGGGGGGTAGAATTCCACGTGTAGCAGTGAAATGCGTAGAGATGTGGAGGAATACCGATGGCGAAGGCAGCCCCCTGGGTCAATACTGACGCTCATGCACGAAAGCGTGGGGAGCAAACAGGATTAGATACCCTGGTAGTCCACGCCCTAAACGATGTCAACTAGTTGTTGGGGATTCATTTCCTTAGTAACGTAGCTAACGCGTGAAGTTGACCGCCTGGGGAGTACGGTCGCAAGATTAAAACTCAAAGGAATTGACGGGGACCCGCACAAGCGGTGGATGATGTGGATTAATTCGATGCAACGCGAAAAACCTTACCTACCCTTGACATGGTCGGAATCCTGCTGAGAGGCGGGAGTGCTCGAAAGAGAACCGGCGCACAGGTGCTGCATGGCTGTCGTCAGCTCGTGTCGTGAGATGTTGGGTTAAGTCCCGCAACGAGCGCAACCCTTGTCCTTAGTTGCTACGCAAGAGCACTCTAAGGAGACTGCCGGTGACAAACCGGAGGAAGGTGGGGATGACGTCAAGTCCTCATGGCCCTTATGGGTAGGGCTTCACACGTCATACAATGGTCGGAACAGAGGGTTGCCAACCCGCGAGGGGGAGCTAATCCCAGAAAACCGATCGTAGTCCGGATTGCACTCTGCAACTCGAGTGCATGAAGCTGGAATCGCTAGTAATCGCGGATCAGCATGCCGCGGTGAATACGTTCCCGGGTCTTGTACACACCGCCCGTCACACCATGGGAGTGGGTTTTACCAGAAGTGGCTAGTCTAACCGCAAGGAGGACGGTCACCACGGTAGGATTCATGACTGGGGTGAAGTCGTAACAAGGTAGCCGTATCGGAAGGTGCGGCTGGATCACCTCCTTTCCAGAGCTTCTCGCATAAGTTGAGCGCTCACGCTTATCGGCTGTAAATTTAAAGACAGACTCAGGGGTCTGTAGCTCAGTCGGTTAGAGCACCGTCTTGATAAGGCGGGGGTCGTTGGTTCGAATCCAACCAGACCCACCATTGTCTGGCGGTAGGTACCTGAGGCATCTGTACTCATGGGGGCATAGCTCAGCTGGGAGAGCACCTGCTTTGCAAGCAGGGGGTCGTCGGTTCGATCCCGTCTGCCTCCACCAATCTTCAATGACAAGCGTTCGACTTGCGTCGAATCTTTGTCATTGGCGATTGAGCCAGTCAGAGGATATCAACAGATATCGGCTGTCGTTCTTTAACAATCTGGAAGAAGTAAGTAATTTGGATAGCGGAAGCGTCTTGAGATGGACGTGGAAACTATCCGGGTTGTGATTGTATCGATGTATCTCAAGATGATTCGAACTCTATGTTTGACTCAATTGGAATACGGCACAACGCGAGAACTCAACCTGTAGCGGCTGTCGAGAGACAGACTCGTTATAGGGTCAAGCGAACAAGTGCATGTGGTGGATGCCTTGGCGATCACAGGCGATGAAGGACGCGGTAGCCTGCGAAAAGCTACGGGGAGCTGGCAAACGAGCTTTGATCCGTAGATGTCCGAATGGGGAAACCCACTCCTTTTGGAGTATCCATGGCTGAATACATAGGCCATGCGAAGCGAACGCGGTGAACTGAAACATCTAAGTAACCGCAGGAAAAGAAATCAACCGAGATTCCCAAAGTAGTGGCGAGCGAAATGGGATGAGCCTTGCACTCTTTATTTGTATTGTTAGCCGAACGCTCTGGAAAGTGCGGCCATAGCAGGTGATAGCCCTGTAGGCGAAAACAGTATGAAAGAACTAGGTGTGCGACAAGTAGGGCGGGACACGTGAAATCCTGTCTGAAGATGGGGGGACCATCCTCCAAGGCTAAATACTCGTGATCGACCGATAGTGAACCAGTACCGTGAGGGAAAGGCGAAAAGAACCCCGGGAGGGGAGTGAAATAGATCCTGAAACCGCATGCATACAAACAGTCGGAGCCTCGTAAGGGGTGACGGCGTACCTTTTGTATAATGGGTCAGCGACTTACGTTCAGTAGCAAGCTTAACCGTATAGGGCAGGCGTAGCGAAAGCGAGTCCGAATAGGGCGTTCAGTTGCTGGGCGTAGACCCGAAACCAGGTGATCTATCCATGGCCAGGATGAAGGTGCGGTAACACGTACTGGAGGTCCGAACCCACTAACGTTGAAAAGTTAGGGGATGAGCTGTGGATAGGGGTGAAAGGCTAAACAAACCTGGAAATAGCTGGTTCTCTCCGAAAACTATTTAGGTAGTGCCTCGTGTCTCACCTTCGGGGGTAGAGCACTGTCATGGTTGGGGGGTCTATTGCAGATTACCCCGCCATAGCAAACTCCGAATACCGAAGAGTGCAATCACGGGAGACAGACATCGGGTGCTAACGTCCGGTGTCAAGAGGGAAACAACCCAGACCGCCAGCTAAGGTCCCCAAATATAGCTAAGTGGGAAACGAAGTGGGAAGGCTAAAACAGTCAGGAGGTTGGCTTAGAAGCAGCCACCCTTTAAAGAAAGCGTAATAGCTCACTGATCGAGTCGTCCTGCGCGGAAGATGTAACGGGGCTAAGCTATATACCGAAGCTGCGGATGCGTGCTTTGCACGCATGGTAGGAGAGCGTTCCGTAAGCCTGCGAAGGTGCGTTGAAAAGCGTGCTGGAGGTATCGGAAGTGCGAATGCTGACATGAGTAGCGATAAAGGGGGTGAAAGGCCCCCTCGCCGTAAGCCCAAGGTTTCCTACGCAACGTTCATCGGCGTAGGGTGAGTCGGCCCCTAAGGCGAGGCAGAAATGCGTAGCTGATGGGAAGCAGGTCAATATTCCTGCACCATTGTTAGATGCGATGGGGGGACGGATCGCGGAAGGTTGTCCGGGTGTTGGAAGTCCCGGTCGCTGCATTGGAGAAGGCACTTAGGCAAATCCGGGTGCGCAATTCAAGGGTGTGGCGCGAGCTCCTTAGGGAGCGAAGCAATTGGAAGTGGTTCCAAGAAAAGCCTCTAAGCTTCAGTCTAACGATGACCGTACCGCAAACCGACACAGGTGGGCGAGATGAGTATTCTAAGGCGCTTGAGAGAACTCGGGAGAAGGAACTCGGCAAATTGGTACCGTAACTTCGGGATAAGGTACGCCCTTGTAGCTTGACTGGCCTGCGCCAGGAGGGTGAAGGGGTTGCAATAAACTGGTGGCTGCGACTGTTTAATAAAAACACAGCACTCTGCAAACACGAAAGTGGACGTATAGGGTGTGACGCCTGCCCGGTGCCGGAAGATTAAATGATGGGGTGCAAGCTCTTGATTGAAGTCCCGGTAAACGGCGGCCGTAACTATAACGGTCCTAAGGTAGCGAAATTCCTTGTCGGGTAAGTTCCGACCTGCACGAATGGCGTAACGATGGCCACACTGTCTCCTCCCGAGACTCAGCGAAGTTGAAGTGTTTGTGATGATGCAATCTACCCGCGGCTAGACGGAAAGACCCCATGAACCTTTACTGTAGCTTTGCATTGGACTTTGAACCGATCTGTGTAGGATAGGTGGGAGGCTATGAAACCGGAACGCTAGTTTCGGTGGAGCCGTCCTTGAAATACCACCCTGGTTTGTTTGAGGTTCTAACCTTGGCCCGTGATCCGGGTCGGGGACAGTGCATGGTAGGCAGTTTGACTGGGGCGGTCTCCTCCCAAAGCGTAACGGAGGAGTACGAAGGTACGCTAGGTACGGTCGGAAATCGTGCTGATAGTGCAATGGCATAAGCGTGCTTAACTGCGAGACCGACAAGTCGAGCAGGTGCGAAAGCAGGTCATAGTGATCCGGTGGTTCTGTATGGAAGGGCCATCGCTCAACGGATAAAAGGTACTCTGGGGATAACAGGCTGATACCGCCCAAGAGTTCATATCGACGGCGGTGTTTGGCACCTCGATGTCGGCTCATCTCATCCTGGGGCTGTAGCCGGTCCCAAGGGTATGGCTGTTCGCCATTTAAAGAGGTACGTGAGCTGGGTTTAAAACGTCGTGAGACAGTTTGGTCCCTATCTGCCGTGGGCGTTGGATATTTGAAGGGGGCTGCTCCTAGTACGAGAGGACCGGAGTGGACGAACCTCTGGTGTACCGGTTGTCACGCCAGTGGCATCGCCGGGTAGCTATGTTCGGAAGAGATAACCGCTGAAAGCATCTAAGCGGGAAACTCGCCTTAAGATGAGATATCCCTGGGGACTAGATCCCCTTGAAGGGTCGTTCGAGACCAGGACGTTGATAGGTCAGGTGTGTAAGCGCAGTAATGCGTTCAGCTAACTGATACTAATTGCCCGTAAGGCTTGATCCTATAACAAGTCTGTTTTACAGACAGCGGTTGAATGACCGCGATGTGCTGATACGCACAACCCCAAAATTACTGCTTCTTCCCAGATTGGTCGCGTTGCGAAGCAACGTGACAACCCCCTTTGCCTGATGACCATAGCGAGTCGGTCCCACCCCTTCCCATCCCGAACAGGACCGTGAAACGACTCTACGCCGATGATAGTGCGGATTCCCGTGTGAAAGTAGGTAATCGTCAGGCTCCCTAAGCCAAGAACCCCCGCCCGACAAGGCGGGGGTTTTTGCATTTCGGCGACGGAAATGCGCGTCGACGGTCAAGCACAATGCGGCCGGAACTGATGCGTCGATGACGTCGACGCGGGCCGCGCTCGTATCCAGTCGGCGCAAATTCCCTCCGTCTGCTGGGTGGCTCAGCACCCGCAAATAGCAATTGGCGTCGCTGAGGTCGGCATCCTCTCGTTATCGACTCGAAGTGGCGACACGTTCGGCCGATAGCCGGTCCGCTCGATCGCCTGTTCGCCGGAACTCCATGTCGAGGATTTGCACAACGCCATGTGGCTTGGCGCAATGGTTCTTGCCGTCAGGATATTTGCCATCTCGTCCCATCTGCATGCGTACGGAAGCCTTCTCCCGCGAAAATTGCGGCGCTCGTTCCATTGTTACGAGATCCCTCCTGCGTTTTTCGCGACCGTGTCGGCTGCCGGTGTGAGCGTCGTACGGCTTGCGGCGCAGCTGAACTCCGACGTTTCTTGTCGAAGGTACGGAATGATCGAGGCGCCATGAAGCGGCACGACAGAGTTGCGTCGGATAACGCAAAGTGGTGCTATCAAGTGCCGTTCGTCGCCTAATCCGCCGGATATCATCCGGATTCGACTCATCCGAGGCGGTGAGCACCCGGTTCGCGGCAAACGTAACGATCCGGCTGGAGTGCCAGTTGTAACGCCTGTGAGTCGCCCTGCAGGCGCTATCAATCTTTTTAACGAGCATGGGGCGGCCGCCTCAGAACACGTAGATTTCCTCGATGAGCGAATAGGCGGTGCCGCCGAAGCAGGCGCTTCCTTCTTCGATCGGCGCAAAGTGCGCGCCGTTTGCGTCGACGCCGGTCGATCGCACCGCGCACGTCGTGCTGAGATCGCGCAGCGCGGAATCCTTGGTTGGCGGAAACCGGCGTGTTGTGCCCCGGCCTTATTCCCGAGTCGGCACGGGCATCGCTGGGCAGCGCGCGCCGGTCATCAACGCCGCGGGGCAGAGGTCAGCTTTCCAGTGCCTCCGGAAGTATGAGGTGCGGCGAAAGCCCCTGCACCGAACCCCGCGCAACTATTCACATTCAGCTGAACGAGATGGGCGTCGTGCGGGCACGCAGGATGTCGTGTGTACGCGGAGGATTCGCTGCGATAAGCCGACCAGATGCTGACGTTGGTCGGCCAGCGCGACGGGGAGAGGTAGCGGGCACCGTATTTCAGGACGTTTGCCAAGGTCGTGGTGCGGGGCGTGTGGGGCGCGCCTGGTGACCGTATATCATCCCCGAGCAAAGGCTGCAGCACGCCCCCCAGGCAGGTCGCGCTGTCGGATTCGGCGGGCGGGGCGCTGTCGCCGGCCGGGACGGGATAAACGGACGCATCGTTGGTCCGCCGTGCATAGGCGATCGCGTCCTGATTCATCGGCCATGCTGCGGTCGAACCGTTATGCGTCGAGCTCAGGCAGCGGACGTCGAGCACGCGGGCTTCAACTGATCATATGCGGCGAGAGCTGCTGCCGCTCCGGAGCGTCTCTCGGCGTGGTTTTTATCCTGGGCTTGCTGACGGATCTTCGCGATCGGGCTCGAGCGACACCGGGTGTCAGTGGCTGCGGCATGTGCGGCCGGTCCGCCCAAGGCCGTGAAGGCAATCGCAAGAGCGAGCAGGTGCATGGGAATCCACGCGGGAAGATGACGGAAGGCGAGGGTTGGTATCGCGCCGGCCGTAGGTTCGCGTGGGGGATTTCATCCGGGCGCGGCGGTGCCGTTGCCATGGCGCCACCACCGGAAGGTTCGGATAACCCCTTGCCGGGTACCCCGGGCAGTTCGAGCCTGGCCGCGGCGACGCGGGTAGCGAGTAGTCCCGATTTCGCGCAAGCAACTGCGTGCGGAAGCCGCCAGGCACACCGTCTGCGAGGTCGGCGAAGCCGCCCGGCACGAAATTTGCGGAAATTTTGCGTCTACCCGCTTGGCATTGTGTGAAAGAGGTCGTATGATGGCGGTCTTTCGTTTTTAGCGCAGATGCAGATCGGCGCTAAGGGCGGAGTCTGACGAAGATGTGGCGCCGGTCTGCAACATCTCGTGCTTGCCTTAGCCGGGCAAGGGCGGGAGATCGGTGGTAAAGCGGGAGTCAGGAAGAGAGTGAAAATAATCTTCCGGATGTGCTTGACACGAGTGCGATGCACCCCCATAATCGTCAGTTCTCTACGGAGGGGTGCCCGAGTGGCTAAAGGGGGCAGACTGTAAATCTGTTGGCTTACGCCTACGTTGGTTCGAATCCAACCTCCTCCACCAAGATATCAGCGTAGCGAGCGGTAGGGAATCGTTAGTGGCCCGTGCGGGTGTAGCTCAATGGTAGAGCAGAAGCCTTCCAAGCTTACGACGAGGGTTCGATTCCCTTCACCCGCTCCAGACCGCGAAGTTGAAGCGTAAAACGCCCATGTGGCTCAGTGGTAGAGCACTCCCTTGGTAAGGGAGAGGTCGGCAGTTCGATCCTGCCCATGGGCACCAGCAGTAAAAAGTCAGTGTCTTGTTTGCGCGCGGCGCAACCTGTGAAATTCCTTTTGGGAGTTGAAAATGGCCAAGGAAAAGTTTGAGCGGACCAAGCCGCACGTGAACGTTGGTACGATTGGTCACGTTGACCACGGCAAGACGACGCTGACGGCAGCGATCACGACGGTTCTGACGAAGAAGTTCGGTGGCGAAGCGAAGGCGTACGACCAGATCGACGCGGCACCGGAAGAAAAGGCGCGCGGCATCACGATCAACACGGCACACGTCGAGTACGAAACGGCGAACCGCCACTACGCACACGTCGACTGCCCGGGCCACGCTGACTATGTGAAGAACATGATCACGGGCGCAGCGCAGATGGACGGCGCGATCCTGGTTTGCTCGGCAGCTGACGGCCCGATGCCGCAGACGCGTGAGCACATCCTGCTGGCGCGTCAGGTTGGCGTTCCGTACATCATCGTGTTCCTGAACAAGTGCGACATGGTGGACGACGCTGAACTGCTCGAGCTGGTCGAGATGGAAGTTCGCGAGCTGCTGTCGAAGTACGACTTCCCGGGCGACGACACGCCGATCGTGAAGGGTTCGGCGAAGCTGGCGCTGGAAGGCGACACGGGCGAGCTGGGCGAAGTGGCGATCATGAGCCTGGCCGACGCGCTGGACACGTACATCCCGACGCCGGAGCGTGCAGTTGACGGCGCATTCCTGATGCCGGTGGAAGATGTGTTCTCGATCTCGGGCCGTGGTACGGTGGTGACGGGTCGTGTCGAGCGCGGCATCGTGAAGGTCGGCGAGGAAATCGAAATCGTCGGTATCAAGCCGACGGTGAAGACGACCTGCACGGGCGTTGAAATGTTCCGTAAGCTGCTGGACCAAGGTCAGGCAGGCGACAACGTGGGTATCCTGCTGCGCGGCACGAAGCGTGAAGACGTGGAGCGTGGCCAGGTTCTGGCGAAGCCGGGTTCGATCACGCCGCACACGCACTTCACGGCTGAAGTGTACGTGCTGAGCAAGGACGAAGGCGGCCGTCACACGCCGTTCTTCAACAACTACCGTCCGCAGTTCTACTTCCGTACGACGGACGTGACGGGCTCGATCGAGCTGCCGAAGGACAAGGAAATGGTGATGCCGGGCGACAACGTGTCGATCACGGTGAAGCTGATCGCTCCGATCGCGATGGAAGAAGGTCTGCGCTTCGCAATCCGCGAAGGCGGCCGTACGGTCGGCGCCGGCGTCGTCGCCAAGATCATCGAGTAAGCCAGTTATTCGTTGATCGACAGTTTTGGGGCTGGCAACAGCCGGCCCCAACATGGTTTAGGGGTATAGCTCAACTGGCAGAGCGTCGGTCTCCAAAACCGAAGGTTGGGGGTTCGATTCCCTCTGCCCCTGCCAAAAATAGCCACGTGTCCTACGTGGCATTTGTTTTAAGGTGTTATGGCGAATCCATCCGTCGAAACTGTAAATACCTCCGGCGATAAGCTGATGCTGGCCCTGGGTGTATTGCTGGTGTTGGCCGGATTCGTGGGCTTCTTCTGGCTGGCCAATCAGCAGTGGTATGTCCGCGGTGCCGCGTTGGCGGTAGGGATCATCGCCGGTGTGGCCGTCGGGCTGATGTCGGCCCCTGGCAAGAGCCTCATCGCTTTTGCCAAGGATTCGTACAAGGAAGTCCGGAAGGTCGTTTGGCCCACCCGCAAGGAAGCAACGCAAACCACGCTCGTCGTGTTCGGTTTCGTGCTCGTGATGGCGATTTTCCTCTGGTTGAGTGACAAATCGATCGAATGGGTGATTTTCTCGGCGATTCTGGGTTGGAAATGATATGAGCGATACTCCGGCATCCCCGAGCGGAAAACGTTGGTACGTCGTGCACGCCTACTCCGGTATGGAGAAGAGCGTGCAACGTGCGCTTCAGGAGCGCATCGAACGTGCTGGCATGCAGGACAAATTCGGTCAGATCCTGGTCCCGACCGAAGAGGTGGTTGAAGTCAAGGGCGGTCACAAGGCGGTGACCGAGCGTCGTTTCTTCCCCGGCTACGTGCTGGTGGAAATGGAGATGACGGACGAAACGTGGCACCTCGTGAAGAACACCGCGAAGGTCACCGGCTTCGTCGGCGGTGCGCGTAACCGCCCGACCCCGATTTCCCCGAAGGAAGTCGAGAAGATCATGTCGCAGATGCAGGAAGGCGTCGAGAAGCCGCGCCCGAAGACCCTGTTCGAAGTCGGCGAGATGGTGCGTGTCAAGGAAGGCCCGTTCACGGACTTCAACGGCACCGTCGAAGAAGTCAACTACGAAAAATCGCGCGTGCGTGTGTCGGTCACCATCTTTGGTCGATCCACCCCGGTCGAACTCGAATTCGGCCAGGTCGAAAAAGTTTGATCCCGATTCGGTGGGCAGCCTCGGCTGCCCACCTTCGCGCTTACGGCCCGCGTCATGGCCGTTGAGGAGCGTCAGTAGCCAGCGGCGAACGCGCGTTATTACTCACCGAACGCCCTTTCGGCGTTCCAATGAGGTTCACAAATGGCAAAGAAGATTATCGGCTTTATCAAGCTGCAGATCCCTGCAGGTAAAGCCAACCCGTCGCCGCCGGTCGGTCCGGCACTGGGCCAGCGCGGCCTGAACATCATGGAGTTCTGCAAGGCGTTCAACGCGCAGACTCAAGGCATGGAGCCGGGTCTGCCGGTGCCGGTGGTCATCACGGCATTCGCTGACAAGAGCTTCACGTTCGTGATGAAGACGCCGCCGGCAACCGTCCTGATCAAGAAGGCGGCGAAGGTGGACAAGGGCTCGAGCAAGCCGCACACCGACAAGGTCGGTTCGATCACGCGCGCTCAAGCCGAAGAAATCGCGAAGACCAAGATGCCGGACCTTACGGCAGCTGATCTGGACGCAGCCGTTCGCACCATCGCTGGTAGCGCACGCTCGATGGGCATCACTGTGGAGGGCGTGTAAATGGCTAAGATCTCCAAGCGCCGTCAGGCATTTGCCGCCAAGGTTGATCGTCAGAAGCTGTACGCGATCGAAGACGCACTGAGCCTCGTGAAGGAATGCGCGAGCGCGAAGTTCGACGAGTCGATCGACGTCGCAGTCCAGCTCGGCATCGATGCAAAGAAGTCGGACCAGGTCGTTCGTGGTTCGGTCGTTCTGCCGGCCGGTACGGGCAAGTCGGTTCGCGTTGCCGTGTTCGCGCAAGGCGAAAAGGCCGAGCAGGCACGTGCAGCAGGCGCGGAAATCGTCGGTATGGAAGACCTGGCTGAGCAGATCAAGGCTGGCCAGATGGACTTCGACATCGTGATCGCTTCGCCGGACACGATGCGTATCGTCGGTACGCTGGGCCAGATCCTCGGCCCGCGCGGCCTGATGCCGAACCCGAAGGTCGGTACGGTCACGCCGGACGTCGCAACCGCCGTCAAGAACGCGAAGGCTGGTCAGGTGCAATTCCGTGTCGACAAGGCCGGTATCATCCACGCGACCATCGGCCGTGCATCGTTCGAACCGACCGCACTGCGTTCGAACCTGTCGGCGCTGATCGAAGCGCTGCAGAAGGCCAAGCCGGCAACGAGCAAGGGCGTGTACCTGCGCAAGATCGCACTGTCGAGCACGATGGGCGTCGGCGTGCGTGTCGACCAGGCTACGCTGGCAGCACAGTAAGCAAGTATTCGGGCCGCTTCGTTCGCGAAGCGGCCTACATGGGCTTTGGGCGGTTGCTCGTGCAGCAAGGCGAGCAACCGGTTATCAAAGACCGTTGGTGGGGCGCAGCAGTCAGGTGATCCCTTAATTCAAGCCAACGCAGATGGCGAACCCGAAAAAGTTTTGCAGTGGTGAAGCCGCAGGCCGTGAAGCGATTCGCGGCGTGAGGTGGAAATACTCCTAACGAGGTCGGACGCCGTTGTTGAACGAGGTACGTGAGGTTTCGGCCATACCGGCCGCGCCGAACGTATCGTTTCTGGAGGCTAACCGTGCCGCTTAATAGAGAAGACAAGCAAGCCGTCGTCGCTGAGGTTTCCGCGCAAGTCGCGAAGGCCCAGACCGTTGTGCTGGCTGAGTATCGTGGAATTGCGGTTGGCGATCTGACCAAGCTGCGCGCGCAAGCGCGTGAGCAGAAGGTTTACCTGCGCGTGTTGAAGAACACGCTGGCGCGTCGCGCTGTTGAAGGTACGCCGTTTGCTCCGCTGGCAGAGCAGATGACTGGTCCGTTGATCTACGGCATCTCGGAAGATGCAATTGCTGCTGCTAAGGTCGTCAACGACTTCAGCAAGGGCAATGACAAGTTGGTCATCAAGGCTGGTTCGTTCGATGGCAAGGTGATGGACAAGGCTGGCGTGCAAGCGCTGGCAAGCATCCCGAGCCGCGAAGAACTGCTCTCGAAGCTGCTGTTCGTTATGCAATCGCCTGTTTCGGGCTTCGCGCGTGCTCTGGCAGCGCTGGCCGAGAAGAAGCAAGCGGAAGCTGCATAAGCGAGCGTGCATCAGCGTTACTGATCGCTGGCTGTATCCGAATTCAATTTAGGAGTATTTCAAATGGCAATCGCAAAAGAAGACATCCTGGCAGCAGTCGAAGGGATGACCGTTCTGGAACTGAACGAACTGGTCAAGGCGTTCGAAGAGAAGTTTGGCGTGTCGGCAGCTGCAGTGGCAGTCGCTGGCCCGGCAGGCGGCGGCGCTGCTGCTGCTGCAGAAGAGAAGACCGAATTCACGGTCGTCCTGGCTGAAGCCGGCGCCAACAAGGTTTCGGTCATCAAGGCCGTTCGCGAACTGACGGGCCTGGGCCTGAAGGAAGCGAAGGACCTGGTTGACGGTGCACCGAAGCCCGTCAAGGAAGGCGTCGACAAGGCTGCTGCTGAAGAAGCCAAGAAGAAGCTGGAAGAAGCTGGCGCGAAGGTCGAAGTCAAGTAAGTTTCGACGCGCTGTGCGAAGGCTGGCGGTATTTTCACCGCCGGCCTTTTTGTGCTTTGTGGGGACGTTATTCTGGCACTCATTCGGGAGCCCGAATAATCGGCCCCAGAAGCCAAAGAAAACCGCCTGATCGTTGTGAAAGATCACGCACGATTGGCGGTTCTCTTTGTCTTCTGAAGCGACTGCAGAAGGCAAGTTTGGTCGGGTAGCGGGCAACACAGGCATCCGCTGCCGTCAGCCAGCGGTTGGTAGCGGCCAACCACCAAGCTTCTCGGCTCGTTCAAGCCGTCGAACGGCCATCGGGTCTCAGTCGGTGAACACTCGGGTTTGAAACGTCCAGGTATTCCGCCTCGATAGCACCCGCCGTGATTCGGAGATCGTATGCAATATTCCTTCACCGAGAAGAAGCGCATTCGCAAGAGTTTCGCGAAGCGCCCCATCGTTCACCAAGTTCCGTTCTTGCTGGCTACCCAGCTTGAATCATTCAGCACGTTTCTGCAAGCCGATGTGCCGGCGACGCAACGCAAGCCTGAAGGTTTGCAGGCCGCGTTCACATCGGTATTTCCCATTGTTTCGCACAACGGTTTCGCGCGCCTCGAGTTCGTGAGCTATGCGCTGTCCTCGCCGGCATTCAACATCAAGGAATGCCAGCAGCGTGGCCTGACGTACTGCTCCGCGCTGCGCGCGAAGGTCCGCCTTGTCATCCTCGACAAGGAATCGCCGAACAAGCCGGTCGTCAAGGAAGTGAAGGAGCAGGAAGTGTACATGGGCGAAATTCCGCTCATGACGCCGACGGGCTCGTTCGTCATCAATGGCACCGAGCGTGTCATCGTCTCGCAGCTGCACCGTTCGCCGGGCGTGTTCTTCGAACACGACAAGGGCAAGACGCACAGCTCGGGCAAGCTGCTGTTCTCGGCACGGATCATTCCGTACCGCGGCTCGTGGCTCGACTTCGAATTCGATCCGAAGGACATCCTGTACTTCCGCGTCGACCGTCGCCGCAAGATGCCGGTCACGATCCTGCTGAAGGCCATCGGCCTGACGCCGGAACAGATCCTCGCGAACTTCTTCGTGTTCGACAACTTCACGCTGATGGACGAAGGCGCGCAACTCGAGTTCGTGCCCGAGCGCCTGCGTGGTGAAGTCGCGCGTTTCGACATCACGGATCGTGATGGCAAGGTCATCGTCCAGAAGGACAAGCGGATCAACGCGAAGCACATTCGCGACCTCGAAGCCGCGAAGACCAAGTTCATCTCGGTGCCGGAAGACTATCTGCTCGGCCGCGTGCTGGCGAAGAACGTCGTCGACGGCGACACCGGCGAAGTGATCGCGAGCGCGAACGACGAAGTCACGGAAAGCGTGCTCGAGAAGCTGCGCGAAGCGGGCATCAAGGACATCCAGACGCTCTACACGAACGACCTGGACCAGGGCCCGTACATCTCGTCGACGCTGCGTGTCGACGAAACGACCGACAAGACGGCCGCGCGCATCGCGATCTACCGCATGATGCGTCCGGGCGAGCCGCCGACCGAAGAAGCGGTCGAGGCGCTGTTCAACCGTCTGTTCTATAGCGAGGAAGCGTACGACCTGTCGAAGGTCGGCCGCATGAAGTTCAACCGCCGCGTCGGCCGTGACGAGATCGTCGGCCCGATGACGCTGCAGGACGACGACATCCTCGCGACGATCAAGATCCTCGTCGAGCTGCGCAACGGCAAGGGCGAAGTGGACGACATCGACCACCTCGGCAACCGTCGCGTGCGTTGCGTCGGCGAACTGGCGGAAAACCAGTTCCGCGCGGGTCTCGTGCGTGTCGAGCGCGCGGTCAAGGAACGCCTCGGCCAGGCCGAAAGCGAAAACCTGATGCCGCACGACCTGATCAACTCGAAGCCGATTTCGTCGGCGATCCGCGAGTTCTTCGGTTCGTCGCAGCTGTCGCAGTTCATGGACCAGACCAACCCGCTGTCGGAAATCACGCACAAGCGCCGTGTTTCCGCACTGGGCCCGGGCGGTCTGACGCGCGAACGCGCAGGCTTCGAAGTCCGCGACGTGCACCCGACCCACTACGGCCGCGTGTGCCCGATCGAAACGCCGGAAGGTCCGAACATCGGCCTGATCAACTCGCTCGCACTGTACGCGCACCTGAACGAATACGGCTTCCTCGAGACGCCGTACCGCAAGGTCGTGGACAGCAAGGTGACCGACCAGATCGACTACCTGTCGGCGATCGAGGAAGGCCGCTACATGATCGCGCAGGCGAACGCCGCGATCGACGAGAACGGCCAGCTGATCGACGAACTCGTGTCGTCGCGTGAAGCCGGCGAAACGATGATGGTCACGCCGGACCGTATCCAGTACATGGACGTCGCGCCGTCGCAGATCGTGTCGGTGGCAGCCTCGCTGATTCCGTTCCTCGAGCACGATGACGCGAACCGTGCACTGATGGGTTCGAACATGCAGCGTCAGGCGGTGCCGTGTCTGCGTCCGGAAAAGCCGGTCGTCGGTACGGGCATCGAGCGCACCTGCGCGGTCGACTCGGGTACGACGGTTCAGGCGTTCCGCGGCGGCGTCGTCGACTATGTCGACGCGGGCCGTATCGTGATTCGCGTGAACGACGACGAAGCGGTCGCAGGTGAAGTCGGTGTCGACATCTACAACCTGATCAAGTACACGCGTTCGAACCAGAACACGAACATCAACCAGCGTCCGATCGTGAAGATGGGCGACAAGGTCTCGCGCGGCGACGTGCTGGCCGACGGCGCCTCGACGGACCTGGGCGAGCTCGCGCTCGGCCAGAACATGCTGATCGCGTTCATGCCGTGGAACGGCTACAACTTCGAGGATTCGATTCTGATCTCGGAGAAGGTGGTCGCGGACGATCGCTACACGTCGATCCACATCGAAGAGCTGAACGTCGTTGCACGCGACACGAAGCTCGGGCCGGAAGAAATCACGCGCGACATCTCGAACCTGGCGGAAGTCCAGCTCGGCCGTCTCGACGAATCGGGCATCGTGTACATCGGTGCCGAAGTCGAAGCAGGCGACGTGCTGGTCGGCAAGGTCACGCCGAAGGGCGAGACCCAGCTGACGCCGGAAGAGAAGCTGCTGCGCGCGATCTTCGGCGAGAAGGCTTCGGACGTGAAGGACACGTCGCTGCGCGTGCCGTCGGGCATGAGCGGCACCGTGATCGACGTCCAGGTGTTCACGCGTGAAGGCATCCAGCGCGACAAGCGTGCGCAACAGATCATCGACGACGAACTGAAGCGCTACCGCCTCGACCTGAACGACCAGCTGCGCATCGTGGAAGGCGACGCGTTCCAGCGTCTCGCCCGCATGCTCGTGGGCAAGGTCGCGAACGGCGGCCCGAAGAAGCTCGCGAAGGGCACGAAGATCGACCAGGCTTACCTGGAAGACCTCGACCACTACCACTGGTTCGACATCCGCCTGGCGGACGACGAGGCAGCGGCGCAGCTCGAAGCGATCAAGAACTCGATCGAGGAAAAGCGTCACCAGTTCGACCTCGCGTTCGAAGAGAAGCGCAAGAAGCTCACGCAAGGCGACGAACTGCCGCCGGGCGTGCTGAAGATGGTCAAGGTGTACCTCGCGGTGAAGCGCCGCCTGCAGCCTGGCGACAAGATGGCAGGCCGTCACGGTAACAAGGGTGTCGTGTCGAAGATCGTTCCGATCGAAGACATGCCGTACATGGCCGATGGCCGTCCGGCAGACGTCGTGCTGAACCCGCTCGGCGTGCCGTCGCGGATGAACGTGGGTCAGGTTCTCGAAGTGCACCTCGGCTGGGCCGCGAAGGGCCTCGGCTGGCGTATCGGCGAAATGCTGCAGCGTCAGGCGAAGATCGAGGAACTGCGCGTGTTCCTGACGAAGATCTACAACGAGTCGGGCCGCCAGGAAGACCTGGAAAGCTTCACCGACGACGAGATCCTCGAACTCGCGAAGAACCTGCGCGAAGGCGTGCCGTTCGCGACGCCGGTGTTCGACGGTGCGACCGAGGAAGAAATGGGCAAGATGCTCGACCTCGCGTTCCCGGACGACATCGCCGAACAGCTCGGCATGAACCCGTCGAAGAACCAGGTCCGTCTGTACGACGGCCGCACGGGTGAAATGTTCGAACGTCGCGTGACGCTCGGCTACATGCACTACCTGAAGCTGCACCACTTGGTCGACGACAAGATGCACGCGCGTTCGACCGGCCCGTACTCGCTCGTCACGCAGCAGCCGCTGGGTGGTAAGGCGCAGTTCGGTGGCCAGCGTTTCGGTGAAATGGAAGTGTGGGCACTCGAAGCGTACGGCGCGTCCTACGTGCTGCAGGAAATGCTGACGGTGAAGTCGGACGACGTGACCGGCCGGACGAAGGTGTACGAAAACCTCGTCAAGGGCGATCACGTGATCGATGCAGGCATGCCGGAATCCTTCAACGTGCTCGTGAAGGAAATCCGCTCGCTCGGTATCGATATCGATCTCGACCGCAATTAATCGGACTACGGAGAGAAAGCAATGAAAGCTCTGCTCGATCTATTCAAGCAAGTCCAACAGGAAGAAGTTTTCGACGCGATCAAGATCGGTCTGGCCTCGCCGGACAAGATCCGTTCGTGGTCGTTCGGCGAAGTGAAGAAGCCGGAGACCATCAACTACCGTACGTTCAAGCCGGAACGCGATGGTCTCTTCTGCGCGAAGATCTTCGGGCCGATCAAGGACTACGAGTGCCTGTGCGGCAAGTACAAGCGTCTGAAGCACCGCGGCGTGATCTGCGAGAAGTGCGGCGTCGAAGTGACGCTGGCGAAGGTGCGTCGCGAACGGATGGGCCACATCGAACTGGCCTCGCCGGTCGCGCACATCTGGTTCCTGAAGTCGCTGCCGTCGCGTCTGGGCATGGTGCTCGACATGACGCTGCGCGACATCGAACGCGTGCTGTACTTCGAAGCCTATGTGGTGATCGAACCGGGCATGACGCCGCTGAAGGCGCGGCAGATCATGACCGAAGAGGATTACTACAACAAGGTCGAGGAATACGGCGACGAATTCCGTGCCGAGATGGGCGCGGAAGGCGTGCGTGAACTGCTGCGCGCGATCAACATCGACGAGCAGGTCGAGACGCTGCGCACCGAGCTGAAGAACACCGGCTCGGAAGCGAAGATCAAGAAGTACGCGAAGCGCCTGAAGGTCCTCGAGGCATTCCAGCGCTCGGGCATCAAGCCCGAGTGGATGATCCTCGAAGTGCTGCCGGTGCTGCCGCCGGAACTGCGTCCGCTCGTGCCGCTGGACGGCGGCCGCTTCGCGACGTCGGACCTGAACGACCTGTATCGCCGCGTGATCAACCGTAACAACCGGTTGAAGCGTCTGCTCGAGCTGAAGGCGCCTGAAATCATCGTCCGCAACGAAAAGCGGATGCTGCAGGAAGCCGTCGACTCGCTGCTCGACAACGGCCGTCGCGGCAAGGCGATGACGGGCGCGAACAAGCGTCCGCTGAAGTCGCTCGCCGACATGATCAAGGGCAAGGGCGGTCGTTTCCGTCAGAACCTGCTGGGCAAGCGCGTCGACTACTCGGGCCGTTCGGTCATCGTGGTCGGCCCGACGCTGAAGCTGCACCAGTGCGGTCTGCCGAAGCTGATGGCGCTCGAGCTGTTCAAGCCGTTCATCTTCAACAAGCTGGAAGTGATGGGCGTCGCGACGACCATCAAGGCTGCGAAGAAGGAAGTCGAGAACCAGACGCCGGTGGTGTGGGACATCCTCGAAGAGGTGATCCGCGAGCACCCGGTGATGCTGAACCGTGCGCCGACGCTGCACCGTCTCGGTATCCAGGCGTTCGAGCCGGTGCTGATCGAAGGCAAGGCAATCCAGCTGCACCCGCTCGTTTGCGCGGCGTTCAACGCCGACTTCGACGGTGACCAGATGGCCGTTCACGTGCCGCTGTCGCTCGAAGCGCAGATGGAAGCGCGTACGCTGATGCTGGCGTCGAACAACGTGCTGTTCCCGGCCAACGGCGATCCGTCGATCGTGCCGTCGCAGGATATCGTGCTGGGTCTGTACTACGCGACCCGCGAAGCCGTCAACGCGAAGGGCGAAGGCCTGTCGTTCACGGGCGTGTCGGAAGTGATCCGCGCGTACGAGAACAAGGAAGTCGAGCTGGCCTCGCGCGTCAACGTGCGGATCACCGAAATGGTCCGCAACGAGGACACGTCGGAAGGCGCGCCGGAATTCGTGCCGAAGATCTCGCTGTACGCGACGACCGTCGGCCGCGCGATCCTGTCGGAGATCCTGCCGCACGGCCTGCCGTTCTCGGTGCTGAACAAGCCGCTGAAGAAGAAGGAAATCTCGCGCCTGATCAACACGGCGTTCCGCAAGTGCGGTCTGCGCGCGACGGTGGTGTTCGCCGACCAGCTGATGCAGTCGGGTTTCCGTCTCGCGACGCGTGCCGGCATTTCGATCTGCGTGGACGACATGCTCGTGCCGCCGCAGAAGGAAACGATCGTCGGCGACGCCGCGAAGAAGGTGAAGGAGTACGACCGCCAGTACATGTCCGGTCTCGTCACCGCGCAGGAACGCTACAACAACGTGGTCGACATCTGGTCGGCAACGTCGGAAGCGGTCGGCAAGGCGATGATGGAGCAGCTGTCGACGGAGCCGGTGACGGACCGCGACGGCAAGGAAACGCGCCAGGAGTCGTTCAACTCGATCTACATGATGGCCGACTCGGGCGCCCGGGGTTCGGCGGTTCAGATTCGTCAGCTGGCCGGTATGCGCGGCCTGATGGCGAAGCCGGACGGCTCGATTATCGAGACGCCGATTACCGCGAACTTCCGCGAAGGTCTGAACGTGTTGCAGTACTTCATCTCGACCCACGGTGCACGTAAGGGTCTGGCTGATACGGCACTGAAGACCGCGAACTCGGGTTACCTGACGCGTCGTCTCGTCGACGTCACGCAGGATCTGGTCGTGGTGGAAGACGATTGCGGCACGTCGAACGGCGTCGCGATGAAGGCGCTGGTCGAAGGCGGTGAAGTCGTCGAAGCGCTGCGCGACCGTATCCTCGGCCGCGTCGCGGTCGCGGACGTCGTGAACCCGGAAACGCAGGAAACGGTGTACGAATCGGGCACGCTGCTCGACGAAACGGCGGTCGAGGAAATCGAACGCCTCGGCATCGACGAAGTGCGCGTGCGCACGCCGCTGACCTGCGAAACGCGCTACGGCCTGTGCGCGGCCTGCTACGGCCGTGACCTCGGCCGCGGCTCGCTCGTGAACGTCGGCGAAGCAGTCGGCGTGATCGCGGCACAGTCGATCGGTGAGCCGGGCACGCAGCTGACGATGCGTACCTTCCACATCGGTGGTGCGGCATCGCGTGCGGCAGTGGCTTCGTCGGTCGAAGCGAAGAGCAACGGTATCGTGCGCTTCACGGCGACGATGCGCTACGTCACGAACGCGAAGGGCGAGCAGATCGTCATTTCCCGCTCGGGCGAAGCGATGATCACCGACGACTTCGGTCGCGAGCGCGAGCGTCACAAAGTGCCGTACGGCGCGACGCTGCTGCAGCTCGACGGCGCGACGATCAAGGCCGGCACGCAGCTCGCCACGTGGGATCCGCTGACGCGTCCGATCATCACCGAGTACGGTGGTACGGTGAAGTTCGAGAACGTCGAGGAAGGCGTGACCGTCGCGAAGCAGATCGACGACGTGACCGGCCTGTCGACGCTGGTCGTGATCGACGTGAAGCGTCGCGGTTCGCAGGCTTCGAAGAGCGTGCGTCCGCAGGTGAAGCTGCTCGACGCGAACGGCGACGAAGTGAAGATTCCGGGCACGGAGCACGCGGTGCAGATCGGCTTCCAGGTCGGCGCACTGATCACCGTGAAGGACGGCCAGCAGGTGCAGGTCGGTGAAGTGCTCGCACGTATCCCGACCGAAGCGCAGAAGACGCGTGACATTACCGGCGGTCTGCCGCGGGTGGCGGAACTGTTCGAAGCGCGTTCGCCGAAGGATGCCGGCATTCTCGCGGAAGTCACGGGTACGACGTCGTTCGGCAAGGACACGAAGGGCAAGCAGCGTCTCGTCATCACGGATCTCGAGGGCAACCAGCACGAGTTCCTGATCGCGAAGGAAAAGCAGGTTCTGGTTCACGATGCCCAGGTCGTCAACAAGGGCGAAATGATCGTGGACGGTCCGGCCGATCCGCACGACATCCTGCGTCTGCAGGGTATCGAGGCGCTGTCGCGCTACATCGTCGACGAAGTGCAGGACGTGTATCGTCTGCAGGGCGTGAAGATCAACGACAAGCACATCGAGGTGATCGTTCGCCAGATGCTGCGTCGTGTGCAGATCACCGACAACGGCGATACGCGCTTCATCCCGGGCGAACAGGTCGAGCGTTCCGACATGCTGGACGAGAACGATCGCATGATCGCCGAGGGCAAGCGCCCGGCCTCGTACGACAACGTGCTGCTCGGTATCACGAAGGCATCGCTGTCGACCGACTCGTTCATCTCCGCGGCATCGTTCCAGGAAACGACCCGCGTGCTGACCGAAGCGGCGATCATGGGCAAGCGCGACGATCTGCGCGGCCTGAAGGAAAACGTGATCGTCGGCCGTCTGATTCCGGCCGGTACGGGTCTCGCGTTCCACAAGGCACGCAAGGCGAAGGAATCGTCGGATCGCGAGCGTTTCGACCAGATCGCAGCGGAAGAGGCATTCGACTTCGGCACGCCGAGCGCGCCGGCGGAAGAGCCGCAACACCCGGCAGCCGAGTAAGTGCGGGCGGCGCAAGCCGCCTCACCTCGCTGTCACCGAAACCGTCCGGTTCCGCCGGGCGGTTTTTTTTTCATCCGTCGTTCACGTGCATGACGTGCCTGAGCCGCGCCCGCGCATGCCCGCAATCGCCGGCCGCGCGGCCGCGACAGGCCCGCGATGCACGCGAACGGACCCTGACCGAACGGCCAACAACGCTCGATTCGCCACGCGCCGCGCAAGCGGGTTGTTAAAATCGCGATCATCGTTCAGCCGTCCTTGTTCCCATTCATGTCCCGCGCCCTCGAAATCCTCGACGAAGTCTTTGGTTATTCCGCCTTTCGCGGCCAGCAGGGCGAGATCGTCGAGCACGTCGCCGGCGGCGGCGATTGTCTCGTGCTGATGCCCACGGGCGGCGGCAAGTCGTTGTGCTACCAGATCCCGGCGCTGCTGCGCCGCGACGCCGGGCAGGGCGCCGGCATCGTCGTGTCGCCGTTGATCGCGCTGATGCAGGACCAGGTCGCCGCGCTGCGCGAAGTCGGCGTGCGCGCGGCCTACCTGAATTCGACGCTGTCGGGCGCCGAGGCCGCGGCCACCGAGCGCGCGCTGCGCGAAGGCGAGATCGACCTGCTGTACGTCGCGCCGGAGCGGCTGATGACCGGGCGCTTCCTCGACCTGCTCGAACGCGCGAAGATCGGCCTGTTCGCGATCGACGAAGCGCACTGCGTGTCGCAATGGGGGCACGATTTCCGTCCGGAATACATCCAGCTGTCGGTGCTTCACGAGCGCTTCCCGTCGGTGCCGCGCATCGCGCTGACGGCCACGGCCGACGCGATCACGCGCGACGAGATCATCCATCGTCTCGCGCTCGACGACGCACGCGTGTTCGTATCGAGCTTCGATCGCCCCAACATCCGCTACCGGATCGTCGAGAAGGACAACGCGCGCGCGCAGCTGCTCGACTTCATCCGCGCGGAGCACACGAATGCCGACGGCACGACCGACGCCGGCGTCGTCTATTGCCTGTCGCGTCGCAAGGTCGAGGAAACGGCCGAATGGCTGAAGGCGCAAGGCGTGCGGGCGCTGCCCTATCACGCCGGGATGGAGTTCGAGGTGCGGCAGAAGCACCAGGAAATGTTCCAGCGCGAAGAGGGTATCGTGATGTGCGCGACGATCGCGTTCGGCATGGGCATCGACAAGCCCGACGTGCGCTTCGTCGCGCACCTGGATCTGCCGAAGAGCGTCGAAGGCTACTACCAGGAAACGGGCCGCGCGGGCCGCGACGGGATGCCCGCGAATGCATGGATGGCGTACGGCCTCGGCGACGTCGTCCAGCAGCGCAAGATGATCGACGAATCGGATGCGGACGACGCACACAAGCGCGTGCAGACGTCGAAGCTCGACGCGCTGCTCGGGCTGTGCGAGACGATTTCGTGCCGCCGCGTGCGGTTGCTGAACTACTTCGGCGAAGAGAGCCGGCCGTGCGGCAACTGCGACACCTGCCTCGAGCCGCCCGCGTCGTGGGACGCCACGCGTGAGGCGCAGATGGCGTTGTCGTGCGTGTTCCGCGCGCAGCGCGCGAGCGGTTTCAATTTCGGCTCGAGCCACCTGATCGAGATCCTGCGCGGCGGGCGCACCGAGAAGGTGTTGCAGCGCGGCCATGACCAGCTCAGCACGTTCGGGATCGGCGCGGCGCTGTCCGAACCGGAATGGCGCGCGATTTTCAGGCAGCTCGTCGCGTACGGCTACCTGGCGGTCGACCATGGCGGCTTTGGCGCGCTGATGCTGACGGAGGCCGCGAAGGCCGTGCTGAAGAACGAGGAGAAGGTCACGCTGCGCCGCTACGTGAAGCCGCAGCGCACGCGCCAGTCGTCGAGCCGCAGCGGCACGCGCGTCGACCCGACCGCCGGCATGGGCACGCGCGAGCGCGCACGGTGGGACGCGTTGCGCGCGTGGCGCGCGGAAACCGCGAAGACCGACGGCGTGCCGGCCTACGTGATCTTCCACGATGCGACGCTCGCGGAAATCGCGCGCAACGCACCGGAGTCGATCGACGACCTGCGCCACATCCCCGGCATGGGCGTACGCAAGCTCGAACGCTTCGGCGACGAGATCATCGACGTGGTCGAATCGGCCTGACACAGGTGTTCGGACCCTTCCTGTAAACCACGCGGTCGACCGGCAAATCACGCAACCCGTTGACTTAGTTGGTATTTCCGGACTATTATGCTGGGTTCCGGTATTCGGTGGGCTGTGTCGCGTTCGAAAGCGCGCGCCCGATTCGCCGGTGCGGAAGTCAACTGTGCGCCGATTCTCGCTTTGCCCGAAATCGATGCGCAGATTTTGTTCAATTTCAGGAATAAACAATGCCAACCATCAACCAACTGGTTCGCAAAGGCCGTCAGTCGGAAACGACGAAGAGCAAGAGCCCGGCCCTGCAGGACTGCCCCCAGCGTCGCGGCGTGTGCACCCGTGTGTACACGACGACGCCGAAGAAGCCGAACTCGGCACTCCGTAAGGTCGCCAAGGTTCGTCTGACGAACGGCTTCGAAGTGATTTCGTACATCGGCGGTGAAGGCCACAACCTGCAGGAACACTCGGTTGTGCTGATCCGCGGCGGCCGTGTGAAGGACTTGCCGGGTGTGCGTTACCACATGGTTCGCGGCTCGCTGGATACCCAGGGCGTCAAGGACCGTAAGCAAGCGCGCTCGAAGTACGGCGCGAAGCGTGCAAAGGCTGCCAAGTAAGCAGTTTTTGATCAGGGATCGCCGCAGGGCGGTCAAGGCGGGAGTGCCGGATTGCCGGTGCTGTCGAGTAAGTGGTCACCCGGCCAAGCTGGTTAGTCGTGAAGATGTGATCGGGTTTGTTGGTGGCCGCGGAGCTGGAACCAGCTCCAACTGAACAAGTAAAGGAAGAATCATGCCGCGTCGTCGCGAAGTCCCCAAGCGGGAAGTGTTGCCGGATCCGAAGTTCGGCAACGTTGATGTTGCCAAGTTCATGAACATGCTGATGCTGTCCGGCAAGAAGTCGGTCGCAGAGCGCATCGTTTATGGCGCATTCGAACAAATCCAGACCAAGGGTGGCAAGGACCCGCTGGAAGTGTTCACGGTTGCGCTCAACAACGTGAAGCCGGTGGTCGAAGTGAAGAGCCGTCGCGTTGGTGGTGCCAACTATCAAGTTCCGGTCGAAGTGCGCCCGTCGCGTCGTATGGCATTGGCGATGCGCTGGCTGCGTGAGGCTGCGAAGAAGCGCAGCGAGAAGTCGATGGCCCTGCGCCTGGCAGGTGAACTCTCCGAAGCGGCCGAAGGCCGTGGCGGCGCGATGAAGAAGCGCGACGAAGTTCACCGCATGGCAGAAGCCAACCGCGCGTTCTCGCATTTCCGTTTCTAAGCGCCTGGCTGGGCTGTTAGCGGAAATAAATTCCGGGCGGGTGCGCTTTTCAGGCGCCTCGCCCGTTTGTGTTGAAGCATGATGCAGCCGGGCTGCATCGTGTTATCCCAGTAGAGGATCAAAGTGGCTCGCAAGACTCCTATCGAGCGCTACCGCAATATCGGTATTAGCGCTCACATCGACGCCGGCAAAACGACGACGACCGAGCGCATTCTGTTTTACACCGGTGTGAACCACAAGATCGGTGAAGTCCACGACGGCGCAGCCACGATGGACTGGATGGAGCAGGAACAGGAACGTGGCATCACGATCACGTCCGCTGCTACCACGGCCTTCTGGAAGGGCATGGGCGGCAACTATCCGGAACACCGCATCAACATCATCGACACCCCGGGCCACGTCGACTTCACGATCGAAGTCGAGCGCTCGATGCGCGTGCTCGACGGCGCGTGCATGGTGTACTGCGCAGTGGGCGGCGTGCAGCCGCAGTCGGAAACGGTGTGGCGCCAGGCGAACAAGTACAAGGTGCCGCGTCTCGCGTTCGTCAACAAGATGGACCGTACCGGCGCGAACTTCTTCAAGGTCTACGACCAGCTCCGTCTGCGCCTGAAGGCGAACCCGGTTCCGGTCGTGGTGCCGATCGGCGCGGAAGAAAACTTCAAGGGCGTCGTCGACCTGATCAAGATGAAGGCGATCATTTGGGACGAAGCGTCGCAAGGCACGAAGTTCGACTACGTCGACATCCCGGCCGAGCTCGCGGAGACCTGCAAGGAATGGCGCGAGAAGATGGTCGAAGTGGCTGCCGAAGCCAGCGAAGACCTGATGAACAAGTACCTGGAAGAAGGCGATCTGCCGGAAGCCGACATCGTCAAGGCGCTGCGCGACCGTACGATCGCGTGCGAAATCCAGCCGATGCTGTGCGGTACCGCGTTCAAGAACAAGGGCGTGCAGCGTATGCTCGACGCCGTGATCGACTTCCTGCCCTCGCCGGTCGACATCCCGCCGGTCAAGGGCGAGCTCGAAAACGGTGAAGAAGCGGAGCGCAAGGCGTCGGACGAAGAGAAGTTCTCGTCGCTCGCGTTCAAGATCATGACCGACCCGTTCGTCGGCCAGCTGATCTTCTTCCGTGTGTACTCGGGCGTCGTCAACTCGGGCGACACGCTGCTGAACTCGACCAAGGGCAAGAAGGAACGCCTCGGCCGTATTCTGCAGATGCACGCGAACCAGCGTGAGGAAATCAAGGAAGTTCGCGCAGGCGACATCGCTGCTGCGGTCGGCCTGAAGGAAGCCACCACGGGCGACACGCTGTGCGACCCGGCGAACCCGATCGTTCTCGAGCGCATGGTGTTCCCGGAGCCGGTGATCTCGCAGGCTGTCGAGCCGAAGACCAAGGCTGACCAGGAAAAGATGGGCCTCGCACTGAACCGTCTGGCTCAGGAAGACCCGTCGTTCCGCGTGCAGACCGACGAAGAATCGGGCCAGACCATCATTTCGGGCATGGGCGAGCTCCACCTCGAAATTCTGGTCGACCGGATGAAGCGTGAATTCGGCGTGGAAGCAACCGTCGGCAAGCCGCAGGTTGCGTACCGCGAGACGATCCGCTCGACGGCGAAGGATGTCGACGGCAAGTTCGTCAAGCAATCGGGTGGTCGCGGCCAGTACGGTCACGCGGTCATCACGCTCGAGCCGAACGAACAAGGCAAGGGCTACGAGTTCTTCGACGAGATCAAGGGTGGTGTGATTCCGCGTGAATACATCCCGGCGGTCGACAAGGGTATCCAGGACACGCTGAAGTCGGGCGTGCTGGCTGGCTTCCCGGTCGTCGACGTGAAGGTTCACCTGACGTTCGGTTCGTACCACGACGTTGACTCGAACGAAAACGCGTTCCGCATGGCCGGTTCGATGGCGTTCAAGGAAGCGATGCGCAAGGCGAACCCGGTCGTCCTCGAGCCGATGATGGCCGTCGAAGTCGAGACGCCGGAAGACTACATGGGCAACGTGATGGGCGACCTGTCGGGCCGTCGCGGTATCGTCCAGGGCATGGAAGACATGGTCGGCGGCGGCAAGATCGTTCGCGCCGAAGTGCCGCTGTCGGAAATGTTCGGTTACTCGACGTCGCTGCGCTCGCTGACGCAAGGTCGCGCAACGTACACGATGGAGTTCAAGCACTACGCTGAAGCTCCGCGCAACGTTGCCGAAGCGATCATCAGCGCGAAGTCGAAGTAAATCTGCAGCTACCAACTGATTATTTTTTGAAAGAAGAGAATCATGGCAAAAGAAAAGTTTGAGCGGACCAAGCCGCACGTGAACGTTGGTACGATTGGTCACGTTGACCACGGCAAGACGACGCTGACGGCAGCGATCACGACGGTTCTGACGAAGAAGTTCGGCGGCGAAGCGAAGGCGTACGACCAGATCGACGCGGCACCGGAAGAAAAGGCGCGCGGCATCACGATCAACACGGCACACGTCGAGTACGAAACGGCGAACCGCCACTACGCACACGTCGACTGCCCGGGCCACGCTGACTATGTGAAGAACATGATCACGGGCGCAGCGCAGATGGACGGCGCGATCCTGGTTTGCTCGGCAGCTGACGGCCCGATGCCGCAGACGCGTGAGCACATCCTGCTGGCGCGTCAGGTTGGCGTTCCGTACATCATCGTGTTCCTGAACAAGTGCGACATGGTGGACGACGCTGAACTGCTCGAGCTGGTCGAGATGGAAGTTCGCGAGCTGCTGTCGAAGTACGACTTCCCGGGCGACGACACGCCGATCGTGAAGGGTTCGGCGAAGCTGGCGCTGGAAGGCGACACGGGCGAGCTGGGCGAAGTGGCGATCATGAGCCTGGCCGACGCGCTGGACACGTACATCCCGACGCCGGAGCGTGCAGTTGACGGCGCATTCCTGATGCCGGTGGAAGATGTGTTCTCGATCTCGGGCCGTGGTACGGTGGTGACGGGTCGTGTCGAGCGCGGCATCGTGAAGGTCGGCGAGGAAATCGAAATCGTCGGTATCAAGCCGACGGTGAAGACGACCTGCACGGGCGTTGAAATGTTCCGCAAGCTGCTGGACCAAGGTCAGGCAGGCGACAACGTGGGTATCCTGCTGCGCGGCACGAAGCGTGAAGACGTGGAGCGTGGCCAGGTTCTGGCGAAGCCGGGTTCGATCACGCCGCACACGCACTTCACGGCTGAAGTGTACGTGCTGAGCAAGGACGAAGGCGGCCGTCACACGCCGTTCTTCAACAACTACCGTCCGCAGTTCTACTTCCGTACGACGGACGTGACGGGCTCGATCGAGCTGCCGAAGGACAAGGAAATGGTGATGCCGGGCGACAACGTGTCGATCACGGTGAAGCTGATCGCTCCGATCGCGATGGAAGAAGGTCTGCGCTTCGCAATCCGCGAAGGCGGCCGTACGGTCGGCGCCGGCGTCGTCGCCAAGATCATCGAGTAACATCGACGATCCGCGGATCCCGACGGGGTCCGCGATTCCGCGGTACGCAGTTGTGCCGTCGAAACCGGGTGTCCAGCTTGTGCTGGCACCCGGTTTTGTTTTTCCGGCGGCGCGTTGCGCGGGCCGTGAAATGCACGCCACGGTTTCAGAATTTCGTGTAGAATCGCGGGTTTAGCAGTGGAAGTACTGTCCGGAACCTGATGCTTCGCTCCCCGCTGGCGTCATGTTTCACGTTCTTTTAGTGTCCGGCGATGCAACATCGCCTCGCTCTTTTCAAGGAATCGTCATGCAGCAACAGAAAATCCGCATTCGCCTGAAGGCATTCGACTATCGTCTGATCGATCAATCGGCTGCCGAGATCGTCGATACCGCGAAGCGGACTGGCGCAATCGTCCGTGGCCCGGTGCCGCTGCCGACGCGCATTCAGCGTTTTGACATCCTGCGTTCGCCGCACGTCAACAAGACGTCGCGCGATCAGCTCGAAATCCGCACCCACCAGCGCCTGATGGACATCGTCGACCCGACGGACAAGACCGTCGACGCGCTGATGAAGCTCGACCTGCCGGCTGGCGTCGACGTGGAAATCAAGCTGCAGTAAGGCTTCCGGCGCCGATCGGCATGCCGGGCGGCGCTAAGTCTTTGTATTGCTTGCGGAAATGGAAAGGTCGGGCTATACTGCTTGGCTTTTCGCGTATTCGCGTAAAAAAGTTGGGCCTTGCGTGCCCGGCATTTTGTAAATCAGCCCCGACCAATCGCAGTCGGGAATGGAGAAAATGATGAGCCTTGGACTCGTAGGTCGCAAGGTTGGCATGACCCGTATCTTCACGGCTGAAGGGGATTCGATTCCCGTCACCGTGCTGGACGTGTCGGACAACCGCGTGACGCAGATCAAGACTGTTGAAACCGACGGCTACACGGCCGTGCAGGTTGCATTCGGCTCCCGTCGTGCATCGCGCGTGACGAAGCCGCTGGCAGGTCATCTCGCCAAAGCCGGTGTCGAAGCCGGTGAAATCCTCAAGGAATTCCGCATTGACGCGGCCAAGGCAGCCGAGCTGTCAAATGGCGCCGTGGTCGGTGCAGATCTTTTCGAAGTGGGCCAGAAGGTCGACGTGCAAGGCGTGTCGATCGGTAAGGGCTACGCCGGTACGATCAAGCGTTACAACTTCTCCTCCGGCCGTGCCACGCACGGTAACTCGCGCTCGCACAACGTGCCGGGCTCGATCGGTATGGCGCAGGATCCGGGTCGTGTTTTCCCGGGTAAACGCATGACGGGTCACATGGGTGACGTGACGGTGACGGTGCAGAACCTCGAAATCGCTCGTATCGACGCAGAGCGCAAGCTGCTGCTCGTGAAGGGTGCGATTCCGGGCGCGAAGGGCGGCAAGGTCTTCGTGACGCCGGCCGTCAAGACCAAGGGGGCGAAATAATGGAACTCAAGCTCCTGAACGAAAATGGTCAGGAAGGTGCAGTGGTCAACGCATCGGACGTCGTGTTCGGTCGTGACTACAACGAAGCGCTGATCCACCAGGTCGTCGTCGCTTACCAGGCGAATGCTCGCCAGGGTAACCGCGCACAGAAGGACCGTGAGCAAGTCAAGCACACGACCAAGAAGCCGTGGCGCCAGAAGGGTACGGGCCGTGCTCGTGCCGGTATGTCGTCGAGCCCGTTGTGGCGTGGCGGTGGTCGTATCTTCCCGAATTCGCCGGAAGAAAACTTCTCGCACAAGGTCAACAAGAAGATGCATCGCGCAGGTCTCTGCTCGATCTTCTCGCAGCTGGCCCGTGAAGGCCGCCTGTCGGTCGTCGAGGACATCATCCTCGAAGCGCCGAAGACCAAGCTGCTGGCCGACAAATTCAAGACCATGGGTCTCGACTCCGTGCTGATCATCACCGACACGGTTGACGAAAACCTGTACCTGGCATCGCGCAACCTGCCGCACGTGGCAATTGTCGAGCCGCGCTACGCTGACCCGCTGTCGCTGATCTACTTCAAGAAAGTGCTGGTCACGAAGGCTGCGGTCGCCCAGATCGAGGAGTTGCTGTCATGAGCGAGATTCGCAAGAACGATCATCGTTTGATGCAGGTCCTGCTCGCACCGGTGATCTCGGAAAAGGCGACGCTGGTTGCCGACAAGAACGAGCAAGTCGTGTTCGAAGTCGCACCGGATGCCACGAAGCAGGAAGTGAAGGCGGCCGTCGAGCTGCTGTTCAAGGTTGAAGTTGATTCCGTCAACGTGCTGGTTCAGAAGGGCAAGCAAAAGCGCTTTGGCCGTTCGATGGGCCGCCGCAAGGACGTGAAGAAGGCGTACGTTTGCCTGAAGCCCGGCCAGGAAATCAACTTTGAAGCGGAGGCCAAGTAATCATGGCAATCGTTAAAGTTAAGCCGACATCGCCGGGTCGCCGCGCGATGGTCAAGGTGGTCAACAAGAACCTGCACCAGGGCAAGCCGTTCGCGGCACTGCTCGACTCGCAGAGCTCGACCGCCGGCCGTAACAACAACGGTCGTATCACCACGCGTCACAAGGGTGGTGGTCACAAGCAGCACTACCGTATCGTCGATTTCCGTCGCACGAAGGATGGCATCCCGGCAAAGGTCGAGCGTCTCGAGTACGACCCGAACCGTAGCGCGAACATCGCGCTGGTGCTCTACGCGGACGGCGAGCGTCGCTACATCATCGCCCCGAAGGGTCTGACCGTCGGCCAACAGCTGATGTCGGGTTCGGAAGCGCCGATCCGTGCAGGCAACACGCTGCCGATCCGCAACATTCCGGTCGGTACGACGATCCACTGCATCGAGATGCTGCCGGGCAAGGGCGCGCAAATGGCGCGTTCGGCTGGCACGTCGGCCATGCTGCTGGCACGTGAAGGCGTCTACGCGCAGGTTCGTCTGCGTTCGGGCGAAATCCGCCGCGTGCACATCGAGTGCCGTGCAACGATCGGTGAAGTCGGTAACGAAGAGCATAGCCTGCGCCAGATCGGCAAGGCTGGCGCGAACCGCTGGCGCGGTATCCGCCCGACGGTGCGTGGCGTTGCGATGAACCCGGTTGATCACCCGCACGGTGGTGGTGAGGGCAAGACGGCTGCAGGTCGCGATCCGGTGAGCCCGTGGGGTACGCCGGCTAAGGGTTACCGCACCCGCAGCAACAAGCGCACGACGACGATGATCGTCCAGCGCCGTCACAAGCGTTAAGGAGTAGGCAATGGCACGTTCTGTTAAAAAAGGTCCGTTCTGCGACGCCCATTTGCTGAAGAAAGTTGAGGCGGCTGCAGCTTCGCGCGACAAAAAACCGATCAAGACCTGGTCGCGTCGCTCGACGATTCTGCCGGATTTCATCGGCCTGACGATCGCTGTTCACAACGGCCGTCAACACGTTCCGGTGTACATCTCGGAAAACATGGTCGGCCACAAGCTTGGCGAGTTCGCACTGACCCGTACGTTCAAGGGTCACGCAGCCGACAAGAAGGCCAAGAAATAAGGGGCAATCAAGATGGAAGTGAAAGCAATTCATCGCGGTGCCCGCATCTCGGCGCAAAAAACGCGCCTTGTGGCTGACCAGATCCGCGGTTTGCCGGTCGACAAGGCGCTGAACGTTCTGACGTTCTCGCCGAAGAAGGCGGCTGGCATCGTGAAGAAGGTTGTGCTGTCGGCAATCGCGAATGCGGAGCACAACGAAGGCGCCGATATCGACGAGCTCAAGATCAAGAGCATCTACGTCGACAAGGCTGCATCGCTCAAGCGTTTCACCGCGCGCGCCAAGGGCCGCGGTAACCGCATCGAGAAGCAATCCTGTCACATCACTGTGACGGTCGGGAATTAAGGAGCCATACGATGGGACAGAAAATTCATCCGACTGGCTTCCGCCTGGCTGTCAGCCGCAATTGGGCTTCGCGTTGGTACGCGAACAACAACAATTTCGCGGCGATGCTGCAGGAAGACATCGGTGTTCGTGAATACCTGAAGAAGAAGCTGAAGAACGCTTCGGTCGGTCGGGTCGTCATCGAGCGTCCGGCGAAGAACGCGCGCATCACGATTTACAGCTCGCGTCCGGGCGTGGTCATCGGCAAGAAGGGCGAGGATATCGAGCAGCTGAAGACGGAACTGCAACGCCGCATGGGCGTGCCGGTTCACGTCAACATCGAGGAAATCCGCAAGCCGGAAACCGATGCTCAGCTGATCGCTGACTCGATCACGCAACAGCTCGAGCGCCGGATCATGTTCCGTCGCGCGATGAAGCGTGCGATGCAGAACGCGATGCGTCTGGGTGCCCAAGGCATCAAGATCATGAGCGCGGGCCGTCTGAACGGTATCGAAATCGCTCGTACGGAGTGGTATCGCGAAGGTCGCGTGCCGCTTCACACGCTGCGTGCTGATATCGACTACGCGACTTCGGAAGCGAAGACGACTTACGGGATCATCGGCGTCAAGGTGTGGGTCTACAAGGGCGATACGCTCGGCCGCAACGACGCACCGGTGGTGGAAGAAGTAGCCGAAGACAAGCGTCCGCGTCGCAATGCGCGTCCGGGCGACCGTCGTCCGCGCCGTGACGGCGAAGGCGGCGCTCCGGGTGCTCGTCGTGGCGCACCGCGCCGTGGCGCCGGCAAGCCCGAAGACGGCAAGACTGGAGAATAACGATGCTGCAACCGAAACGCAGAAAGTATCGTAAAGAGCAGAAGGGTCGTAACACCGGCAAGGCGACGCGCGGCAACGCAGTGTCGTTCGGTGAATTCGGCCTGAAGGCGATCGGTCGCGGTCGTTTGACCGCACGCCAGATTGAAGCGGCGCGTCGTGCAATGACGCGTCACATCAAGCGTGGCGGCCGCATCTGGATCCGGATCTTCCCGGACAAGCCGATTTCGCAGAAGCCGGCCGAAGTGCGTATGGGTAACGGTAAGGGTAACCCGGAGTACTACGTCGCCGAGATTCAGCCGGGCAAGATGCTCTATGAAATGGACGGCGTAACCGAAGAACTGGCACGCGAAGCGTTCCGTCTGGCTGCAGCCAAGCTGCCGCTGAAGACGGCATTCATCGTGCGCCAGCTCGGCGCCTAAGGAGAAAACATGAAGGCTTCCGAACTTCTCCAGAAAGACCAGGCCGCGCTCAACAAGGAGCTGGCGGACCTGCTGAAGGCGCAATTCGGCCTGCGCATGCAACTCGCGACCCAGCAGCTCACGAACACGAGCCAGCTGAAGAAGGTTCGTCGCGACATCGCACGTGTGCGGACCGTCATGACTCAGAAGGCGAACCAGAAATGAACGATAGCGTGAAAACCTCGCTGAAGCGGACGCTGGTCGGTCGGGTCGTCAGCAACAAGATGGACAAGACCGTCACCGTGCTGATCGAGCACCGCGTCAAGCACCCGATCTACGGCAAGTATGTCGTGCGCTCGAAGAAGTACCACGCGCATGATGAAGCGAACACCTGCAACGAAGGCGATCTCGTCGAAATCCAGGAAACTCGTCCTGTTTCGAAGACGAAGGCCTGGACGGTGTCGCGCCTCGTCGAAGCCGCTCGCGTCATCTAAGCGGGCAGCGCAGTAGGCAGTAACAGGCACCTCTCCTCGAAGTGCTTGAAATCGCAAAGTTTTTGCTTGCGTGACCAGGATTATTTGTTATAATCCTGGTCTTCCCTCTTTATGGGAGCCCCGTCGCGGGCGAAGTTGGTGGGGGAAGCGGACTGGCGCCTGCCTGTCCGAAAGATTCACCGAATTGCGATGGCGGGTTTCGTTTGCCGTCGCTGCTGTTCCAACCCAAGCAGCCGATTGGCTGACGGGACCAAGACTGACCGAATGCATCATGGTGGTGCATCCGGATTAAGTTGGGAAAGACAAACCATGATCCAGACCGAATCTCGGCTCGAAGTAGCCGACAACACGGGTGCGCGTGAAGTCATGTGCATCAAGGTGCTCGGCGGCTCGAAGCGTCGTTATGCCGGCATTGGCGACATCATCAAGGTGACCGTCAAAGAGGCAACGCCGCGCGGGCGCGTGAAGAAAGGCGAAATTTACAACGCCGTGGTGGTCCGCACCGCCAAGGGCGTGCGCCGTCAAGACGGCTCGCTGATCAAGTTCGACGGCAACGCCGCTGTGCTTTTGAATAACAAGCTCGAGCCGATCGGCACCCGTATCTTCGGGCCGGTGACGCGTGAGCTGCGTAGCGAACGATTCATGAAGATCGTTTCGCTGGCGCCGGAAGTGCTGTAAGGAGTCGCGATGAACAAGATTCGCAAAGGCGACGAAGTGATCGTCGTCACTGGCAAGGACAAGGGCAAGCGCGGCGTCGTGCTGGCTGTCGGTGCTGAGCATGTGACGGTTGAGGGTATCAACCTCGTCAAGAAGCATGTGAAGCCGAACCCGATGAAGGGTACGACGGGTGGCGTGGAAGCGAAGACGATGCCCCTGCATATTTCGAACGTCGCACTGGTCGACGCGAATGGCAAGGCGTCGCGTGTTGGCATCAAGGTCGAGGAAGGCAAGAAGGTTCGCTTCCTGAAGACGACCGGTGCCGTACTGAGCGCCTGACGCAGCGGAGTAAAAAATGGCTCGTTTTCAAGAGTTTTACAAAGAAAAGGTTGTGCCCGGCCTGATCGAGAAGTTCGGTTACAAGTCGGTCATGGAAGTGCCGCGCATCACCAAGATCACGCTGAACATGGGTCTTGGCGAAGCGATCGCTGACAAGAAGATCATCGAGAACGCCGTTGGCGACCTCACGAAGATCGCCGGCCAGAAGCCGGTCGTCACGAAGGCACGCAAGGCAATCGCTGGCTTCAAGATCCGCCAGGGTTACCCGATCGGCGCGATGGTGACGCTGCGTGGCCAGGCGATGTACGAATTCCTCGACCGTTTCGTGACCGTTGCCCTGCCCCGCGTGCGAGATTTCCGCGGCGTGTCGGGTCGTGCGTTCGATGGCCGTGGCAACTACAACATCGGTGTGAAAGAGCAGATCATTTTCCCCGAAATCGACTACGACAAGATCGACGCACTGCGTGGGCTGAACATCAGCATCACGACGACTGCGAAGACCGACGACGAAGCAAAGGCTCTGCTCGCCAGCTTCAAGTTCCCGTTCAGAAACTGAGGTTACCGTGGCTAAACTGGCACTGATCGAACGTGAAAAGAAGCGCGCCCGCCTGGTCGCGAAGTTCGCAGCAAAGCGCGAAGCGCTGAAGGCGATCGTCGAAGACCAAAGCAAGTCGGAAGAAGAGCGCTACGAAGCACGCCTGGAGCTGCAGCAACTGCCCCGCAACGCAAACCCGACCCGCCAGCGTAACCGCTGCGCGATCACGGGCCGTCCGCGTGGCACGTTCCGTAAATTCGGCCTCGCGCGTAACAAGATTCGTGAAATCGCATTCCGTGGCGAGATTCCTGGCCTGACCAAGGCGAGCTGGTAATAGGAGAAACGTAAATGAGCATGAGTGATCCTATCGCCGATATGCTGACTCGCATCCGCAACGCGCAGATGGTCGAGAAGGTATCGGTTGCGATGCCCTCGTCGAAGGTCAAGGTTGCAATCGCGCAAGTCCTCAAGGACGAAGGTTATATCGACGATTTCGCCGTGAAGGCGGAAGGTGCGAAGTCCGAACTGAATATCGCGCTGAAGTACTACGCAGGTCGCCCGGTCATCGAACGCCTCGAGCGCGTGTCGAAGCCTGGTCTGCGCGTGTACCGCGGCCGTAACGACATTCCGCAGGTCATGAACGGCCTCGGCGTGGCTATCGTGTCGACGCCGAAGGGCGTGATGACCGACCGCAAGGCGCGCGCTACCGGCGTCGGCGGCGAAGTCATCTGCTACGTCGCTTAAAGCCGAGGAGAGAGAAACATGTCTCGAGTAGGTAAGAGCCCGATCGCGCTGCAAGGCGCGGAAGTCAAGCTGGCCGACGGTGCTATCACCGTCAAGGGCCCGCTGGGCACCATCACGCAAGCGATCAATCCGCTCGTGAACGTGGCGAACAACGACGGCACGCTGAATCTGTCGCCGGTCGACGAAAGCCGCGAAGCAAATGCACTGTCGGGCACGATGCGCGCGATCATCGCGAATGCCGTGCACGGCGTGACCAAGGGTTTCGAGCGCAAGCTGACGCTGGTTGGCGTCGGTTACCGTGCGCAAGCGCAAGGCGACAAGCTGAACCTGTCGCTGGGTTTCTCGCACCCGGTGGTGCACCAGATGCCGGAAGGCGTCAAGGCTGAAACCCCGACGCAAACCGAAATCGTGATCAAGGGGATCAACAAGCAACAAGTCGGTCAAGTGGCTGCGGAAGTCCGCGGTTACCGTCCGCCGGAGCCCTACAAGGGCAAGGGCGTGCGTTATGCCGACGAGGTTGTGATCCTCAAAGAAACGAAGAAGAAGTAAGGGTGCGCAATCATGGATAAGACTCAATCTCGCCTGCGCCGCGCTCGCCAGACGCGTATCAAGATCGCTGAGCTGCAGGTCGCGCGTCTCGCCGTGCATCGCACGAACACGCACATCTACGCTCAAGTGTTCTCGCCCTGCGGCACCAAGGTGCTCGCCAGCGCGTCGACGCTCGAAGCAGAAGTGCGCGCCGAACTGGCCGACAAGTCGGGCAAGGGCGGCAACGTGAATGCCGCGACGCTGATCGGCAAGCGTATTGCCGAGAAGGCAAAGGCTGCCGGCATCGAATCCGTCGCCTTCGACCGCTCGGGCTTCCGCTACCACGGCCGCGTCAAGGCGCTGGCTGAGGCAGCTCGCGAAGCTGGGCTCAAGTTCTAAGGAAGGAATTCGTCATGGCAAAGATGCAAGCGAAAGTTCAGGCTGACGAGCGCGACGACGGCCTTCGCGAAAAGATGATTTCGGTCAATCGCGTGACCAAGGTCGTGAAGGGTGGCCGTATTCTCGGCTTCGCCGCACTGACCGTGGTTGGCGACGGTGATGGCCGCATCGGTATGGGCAAGGGCAAGGCGAAGGAAGTGCCGGTCGCTGTCCAGAAGGCAATGGAACAAGCTCGCCGCAACATGTTCAAGGTGCCGCTCAAGAACGGCACGCTGCAACACGAAGTGCACGGCAAGCACGGCGCATCGGCCGTCCTCCTCGCTCCGGCGAAGGCAGGTACGGGCGTGATCGCCGGCGGCCCGATGCGCGCAGTGTTCGACGTGATGGGCGTTCAGAACGTCGTGGCGAAGAGCCACGGTTCGACGAACCCGTACAACCTCGTTCGCGCCACGCTGGACGGCCTGCGCAAGCAGTCCACCCCGGCAGACATCGCGGCGAAGCGCGGCAAGTCCGTCGAAGAAATTTTGGGCTAAGCCCGGGTGGTCACCATGTCTGAAAAAACTGTCAAGGTTCAGCTCGTTAAGAGCCTGATCGGGACCCGCGAATCGCACCGCGCGACCGTGCGTGGTCTGGGCCTGCGCCGACTCAATTCGGTCAGCGAGCTCCAGGACACGCCGGCGGTCCGCGGCATGATCAACAAGGTCTCGTACCTCGTTAAGGTCATCGCGTAAGCGGCCCTACGGATCAAGGAGTTGATATGGAATTGAATAACCTGAAGCCGGCCGCTGGCGCCAAGCACGCCAAGCGTCGCGTCGGTCGTGGCATCGGTTCGGGCCTCGGCAAGACGGCTGGCCGTGGTCACAAGGGTCAGAAATCGCGTTCGGGCGGCTTCCACAAAGTCGGTTTCGAAGGCGGTCAGATGCCGCTGCAACGTCGTCTGCCGAAGCGCGGCTTCACGTCGCTGACGAAGGAATTCGTCGGTGAAGTGCGCCTGGGCGACCTCGAGAAGCTGCCGGTCGACGAGATCGATCTGCTCGCACTGAAGCAAGCCGGCCTGGTCGGCGAGCTGACGAAGAGCGCAAAGATCATCGCGACGGGCGAACTGAAGCGCAAGATCGTCGTGAAGGGTCTCGGTGCCACCAAGGGTGCGCGCGCTGCGATCGAAGCGGCCGGCGGTTCGTTCGCCGAGTGACACGCGTAGCGCGTCGTCACTTGCATTCATCGGAGAAGGTACTTGGCTAACAGCCCGAGTCTTGCAAAACCCGGTCGAAGCACGGCGAAATTCGGCGATCTGCGTCGGCGAGCGATGTTCCTGCTCCTGGCGCTGATCGTCTATCGCATCGGCGCGCACATTCCCGTGCCGGGCATCGATCCGGATCAACTGGCTAAGCTGTTCCAGAGCCAGGCGGGCGGCATCCTGGGCATGTTCAACATGTTCTCGGGTGGCGCGCTTTCCCGCTTCACGATCTTTGCGCTGGGGATCATGCCGTACATTTCGGCGTCGATCATCATGCAGTTGCTGGCGATCGTATCGCCGCAGCTCGAGGCGCTGAAGAAGGAAGGGCAGGCAGGGCAACGGAAGATCACGCAGTACACGCGGTATTTCACCGTGGTGCTCGCGACCTTCCAGGCGTTCGGTATCGCGGCCGCGCTGGAAAACCAGCCGGGCCTCGTCACCGACCCCGGCATGCTGTTCCGTCTGACGACGGTCGTGACGCTGGTTACCGGTACGATGTTCCTGATGTGGCTCGGCGAGCAGATTACCGAGCGTGGTCTGGGCAACGGTATCTCGATCATCATCTTCGGCGGGATCGCAGCAGGGTTCCCGAATGCCGTGGGTGGGTTGTTCGAGCTGGTGCGTACGGGTTCGATGAGCATCATTTCGGCGATCATCATCGTCGTTCTGATCGCCGCGGTGACTTACCTGGTCGTGTTCATCGAACGCGGTCAGCGCAAGATCCTCGTGAACTACGCGAAGCGCCAGGTCGGCAACAAGATCTACGGTGGGCAGTCGTCGCATCTGCCGCTGAAGTTGAACATGTCGGGCGTGATTCCGCCGATCTTTGCATCGTCGATCATCCTGTTCCCGGCGACGATTCTCGGCTGGTTCAGTACCGGTCAGCCGACGGGAAGCTGGATTTCCAATACGTTGCATAACGTAGCGGAAGCGCTGAAGCCGGGCCAGCCGGTCTATGTGCTGCTGTACACGCTGGCGATCGTGTTTTTCTGCTTCTTCTACACCGCACTGGTGTTCAACAGCAGGGAAACCGCGGACAACCTGAAGAAGAGCGGCGCGTTTGTTCCGGGCATCCGTCCGGGCGATCAGACCGCACGATATATCGACCGCATCCTCACGCGTCTGACGCTGGCCGGTGCGATCTACATCGTCTTCGTGTGTCTGCTGCCGGAATTTCTGGTGCTGCGCTGGAACGTGCCGTTTTATTTTGGTGGAACGTCGCTGCTGATCATTGTCGTCGTCACGATGGACTTTATGGCGCAGGTGCAGTCGTACGTTATGTCGCAACAGTATGAGTCTCTGCTCAAGAAGGCGAACTTCAAGGGCGGCAACATCCCGATGCGTTAAGGACTATGGCCAAAGACGATGTAATCCAGATGCAGGGAGAGGTGATTGAAAACCTCCCGAATGCGACCTTCCGTGTGAAGCTGGAAAACGGCCATGTCGTATTGGGACATATTTCCGGGAAGATGCGGATGCACTACATCCGTATCCTGCCGGGCGACAAGGTGACGGTTGAGTTGACGCCTTACGATCTGTCTCGTGCGCGGATCGTGTTCCGGGCGAAGTGATTTGAAAAAAGGGTATTATCATGAAAGTGATGGCATCGGTTAAGCGCATTTGCCGCAATTGCAAGATCATCAAGCGCAAAGGCGTCGTTCGCGTGATCTGCAGCTCGGATCCGCGCCACAAGCAGCGCCAAGGCTGACCGCGCGTTTGTTTGCGCTTTTTGTTTGAGGAAAAACAATGGCTCGTATCGCAGGGGTTAACATCCCGAATCACCAGCACACCGAGATCGGCCTGACGGCTATCTTTGGTGTCGGCCGCACCCGTTCGCGCAGCATCTGCGTGGCAGCTGGCGTCGATTTTTCGAAGAAGGTCAAGGATCTGACCGACGCAGACCTGGAAAAGCTGCGTGAAGAAGTGGGCAAGTTTGTCGTCGAAGGCGATCTGCGCCGTGAAGTGACGATGAACATCAAGCGCCTGATGGACCTCGGTTGCTACCGTGGCGTCCGTCATCGCAAGGGCCTGCCGATGCGCGGTCAGCGTACGCGTACGAACGCACGTACCCGTAAGGGTCCGCGTCGTGCAGCGCAAGCGCTGAAGAAGTAAGCGGAACTGACAGTTACAGGAAAACGTAATGGCTAAGGCTTCGAACACCGCGGCGCAACGCGTTCGCAAGAAGGTTAAGAAGAACGTCGCTGAAGGCGTGGTTCACGTTCACGCGTCGTTCAACAATACGATCATCACGATCACCGATCGCCAAGGCAACGCTCTGGCATGGGCGACGTCGGGCGGTCAGGGCTTCAAGGGCTCGCGCAAATCGACGCCGTTCGCTGCTCAGGTCGCAGCCGAGTCGGCTGGCCGCGTCGCGATGGAATACGGCGTGAAGAATCTGGAAGTGCGGATCAAGGGCCCGGGCCCGGGTCGCGAGTCGGCAGTGCGCGCACTGCACGGCCTCGGCATCAAGATCACCGCGATTTCGGACGTCACCCCGATTCCGCACAACGGCTGCCGTCCGCCGAAGCGTCGTCGTATCTAAGGATGTGCTGGCACGTTCGTGCTAGCGCATTGCCTGTCGCCGCTCAGCGTCGACGGGCGTTGCTTTTTTGATTGACTAAGCCCACCGTTCGCCCCAAAGGGAGCGGACTAGCGCGGATTTCGGTTCGCGTGACTGATTGATAAAGGAATGCAAAGTGGCACGTTATATCGGCCCCAAAGCCAAGCTGTCCCGCCGTGAAGGCACCGACCTGTTCCTGAAGAGCGCACGCCGCTCGCTCGCCGACAAGTGCAAGCTCGACAGCAAGCCGGGCCAGCACGGCCGTACCTCGGGCGCACGTACGTCCGACTACGGTACGCAGCTGCGTGAAAAGCAGAAGGTCAAGCGCATCTACGGCGTGCTGGAGCGTCAGTTCCGCCGCTACTTCGCTGAAGCCGATCGCCGCAAGGGCAACACGGGTGAAAACCTGCTGCAACTGCTCGAGTCGCGCCTCGACAACGTCGTGTATCGCATGGGCTTCGGCTCGACCCGCGCTGAAGCGCGTCAGCTGGTGAGCCACAAGTCGATCACCGTGAACGGCGTCGTCGCAAACGTCCCGTCGCAGCAAGTGAAGGCAGGTGACGTCGTCGCGATCCGCGAAAAGGCGAAGAAGCAAGCGCGTATCGTCGAAGCGCTGTCGCTGGCCGAGCAAGGCGGCATGCCGAGCTGGGTTGCAGTCGATGCGAAGAAGTTCGAAGGCACGTTCAAGCAAATGCCGGAACGCGCCGAGATCGCAGGCGACATCAACGAAAGCCTGATCGTCGAATTGTATTCGCGTTAATCCGATTGACGGCCGAGGTACCCCGATTGCGTTGCGCAAGGAAGGGCCTCGGCTGTTTATTTTCTGGTTGTTACCGGTCAGCCTTATCGGTGTAACGAGCCGAGGGTATTGAAAAGGAAAACCCATGCAAACCAGTTTGCTGAAACCCAAGATCATCGCCGTGGAATCGCTGGGCGAGAACCACGCGCGGGTGGTCATGGAACCGTTCGAACGCGGTTACGGCCATACCTTGGGCAATGCGCTTCGCCGCGTGCTGCTGTCGTCGATGGTTGGCTACGCGCCGACCGAAGTCACGATCGCAGGCGTGGTGCACGAGTACTCGACGCTGGACGGTGTGCAGGAAGACGTCGTCAACCTGCTGCTGAACCTGAAGGGCGTGGTGTTCAAGCTGCATAACCGTGACGAAGTGACGGTTACGCTGCGCAAGGAAGGTGAAGGCGTTGTCACGGCCGGCGATATCGAACTGGCCCACGATTGCGAAGTCATCAACCCGAATCACGTGATTGCGCACCTGTCGAAGGGCGGTAAGCTCGACGTTCAGATCAAGATCGAAAAGGGTCGCGGCTATGTGCCCGGCAACGTCCGTCGTTATGGCGAAGACACGGCCAAGATCATCGGCCGCATCGTCCTCGACGCATCGTTCTCGCCGGTTCGCCGCGTGAGCTACGCGGTCGAAAGCGCACGTGTCGAGCAGCGTACCGACCTCGACAAGCTCGTGATGAACATCGAGACGAGCGGTGTGATCACGCCGGAAGAAGCGATCCGTCAATCGGCCCGCATCCTGGTCGACCAGCTGTCCGTGTTCGCGGCGCTGGAAGGCACGGAAACGGCAGCCGAAGCACCGTCGCGCGCGCCGCAGATCGACCCGATCCTGCTGCGTCCGGTGGACGATCTCGAGCTGACGGTTCGTTCGGCGAACTGCCTGAAGGCCGAGAACATCTACTACATCGGCGACCTGATCCAGCGCACGGAAAACGAGCTGCTGAAGACGCCGAACCTCGGTCGCAAGTCGCTCAACGAGATCAAGGAAGTGCTCGCTTCGCGCGGTCTCACGCTGGGCATGAAGCTCGAGAACTGGCCGCCGGCTGGTCTCGACAAGTAAGCCCGGTTGTTGCTGTAGTTGGCAAAGATGCGGATTTTCCTTTAAAATCCGCATCTTGCTTTTTTTCGCTACCGGCCCGTGCACCCTCGGGGTGCGATAGAAGAGCTGGATCAAAACTTTGAATCAAGGAAACTGAAATGCGCCATCGTCATGGTCTGCGGAAACTGAACCGCACGAGCAGCCACCGTCTGGCTATGCTCCGTAACATGTCCAACTCGCTGATCGAGCACGAAGTCATCAAGACGACGCTGCCGAAGGCGAAGGAACTCCGTAAAGTCGTCGAGCCGCTGATCACGCTCGGCAAGAAGCCGTCGCTGGCAAACCGTCGCCTGGCGTTCAACCGCCTGCGCGATCGTGACTCGGTGGCGAAGCTGTTCGACGTGCTCGGTCCGCGTTTCGCGAACCGTCCGGGCGGCTACCTGCGCGTGCTGAAGTTCGGCTTCCGCGTGGGCGACAACGCACCGATGGCACTGGTCGAACTGCTCGACCGTCCGGAAGTCGACGAAACGGAAAACGTGCAAGAAGCCGAGTAAGCTTCCGGTACGCCGCAGTATCTGAAAAGGGCCGAGCAATTGCTTGGCCCTTTTTGTTTTCGAGCTGCCGGCTGCGATCGATTGTCGCAGGCCGGCGCCGGCAGCATTGCGCGGGCTGCGCTACGATACGGGCAACCGACGCGATCCGAGGACAGGCAATCCGCGCCGGCCGGAGCCGGTAGACCAGCCAGGAGGGCGCGGATGATAGTGGTGCTGATGCTGACGACGGTGCCCGATGCGGCGACGGCTGCAGCGCTGTCCGATGGCGCGCTCGACGCGCGGCTGGCCGCATGCGTGTCGGAGCTCGGCGCGATCAAGTCGCGCTATCACTGGCAGGGCAAGGTCGAAACGGCCGACGAGATCCAGTTGCTGTTCAAGACGAGCCCCGTGCGGGCGCTCGAACTGGAGCGATTTATTCTCGCGCATCATCCGTACGAGACGCCCGAAATCGTCTCGTGGCAAACGACGGCGTCGGCCGCGTATGGCCAGTGGGTGACCAGCGAAACTCAACGTCTATTTCATGTTTAACGGTATGGCGCTTTCCGTGCGCGTGCGCGCGCTGCGGTTCCTGGCAGTCCTGTTGTCGTTCGCGGTCATGCTGGGCGGCCTGTCGGTCGCGCGCGCGGCCGACGATTTCCTCGATCCGTCGGTCGCGTTCAAGTTCAGCGCGAGCGAGTCGCCGGGGCAGGTGGACGTCCGCTTCAAGGTCGCCAACGGCTATTACCTGTACCGCGAGCGGTTCGCGTTCGCGGTGAAGAGCGGACAGGCGACGCTTGGCGAGCCGCAATTCCCGGCCGGCCACGTGAAGTTCGACCAGACGTTCCAGAAGAACGTCGAGACCTATCGCGACGAAGTCGTCATCCACGTGCCGGTGAAGCAGGCGGCCGGGCCGTTCGACCTCGCGGTGACGTCGCAGGGCTGTGCGGACGAAGGGATCTGCTATCCGCCGACCGAGCACGTCGTGAAGGTCGGCGGTGCGGCGCTCGGCGCCGCGTCGTCGTCCAGTGGAGACGCGGCGGCCGCGGGCAGCTGGTTCGACAAGGTCACGAGCGCCGATTTCGCGCAGTCGCTGCTCGAAGGCCACGGCTTCTTCACGATCGTCGCCCTGTATTTCGTCGCGGGTGTCGTGCTGAGCCTCCTGCCCTGCTCGTACCCGATGATCCCGATCGTGTCCGCGATCATCATCGGCCAGGGCACGCGGGCGACACATGCACGCGGCCTCGCGCTGTCGCTGACCTATGTGGTCGGCATGGCGCTCGTCTACACGGTGCTCGGCATTGCCGCGGCACTGGTCGGCCAGAGCCTCGGCGCGTGGCTGCAGAACCCGTGGGTGCTCGGCGCGTTCGGCGTGCTGCTGACCGCGTTCGCGGTATCGCTGATCTCGGGCAAGGACATTGCGTTGCCCGCACGCTGGCAGAACGGCGCGGCCGAAGCCTCGAGCGCGCGACAGGGCGGCCACTTCGTCGCGGTCGCGGCGATGGGCGCGTTGTCGGCGCTGGTCGTCGGCGCGTGCATGACGGCGCCGCTGTTCGCCGTGCTCGCCTTCATTGCGCACACCGGCAATGCACTGCTCGGCGGGGCGGCGCTGTTCGCGATGGGGCTGGGGCTCGGCGTGCCGCTGCTGGTCGTCGGCGTCGGTGCCGGGACGGTGCTGCCGCGCGCAGGTGCGTGGATGGACGGCGTGAAGGTGTTCTTCGGCATCGTGCTGCTCGCGGCCGCGCTGTGGATCGTGTGGCCGGTGCTGGCAGGCGGCCTGAAGATGGTGCTCGCCGCGTTGTGGCTGCTGGTCGCGGCCGCGGCGCTCGGCCTGTTCACGCCGAATGCCGGCGCCGCGTCGATCTGGCGCCGCCTCGGCAGGGGCCTTGGCGCCGCGCTCGCGATCTGGGCCGCGACGCTGCTCGTCGGCCTGGCGGCCGGCTCGACGGATCCCGTGAAGCCGCTGGCCGTGCTGGCGGCACGCACGGCGGCGTCCGGCGGCGCTGCGGCTGCCGGCGCGGCCGCCGCGCAGGACGGCCCCGCGTTTGCGTCGGTGCGCTCCAGCGGCGAACTCGACGCGCTGCTGAAGACGTCTGGCAAGCCCGTGATGCTCGACTTCTACGCGGACTGGTGCGTGAGCTGCAAGGAGATGGAGCATCTGACGTTTACCGACGCTCGCGTGCAGGCGCGTCTCGCACAGCTCCATCTCGTGCGCGCGGACGTCACCGCGAACAATCCGGACGACCAGGCGCTGCTCAAGCGCTTCAACCTGTTCGGGCCGCCGGGCATCATCTTCTTCGATCGCAGCGGCAACGAGATCGGGCGCGTGGTCGGTTATCAGGCGGCCGAGACGTTCCTGCGCAGCCTCGACCGCGCCGCCGTCCCGACGGTGTAGCGAACGAGGGCGTTCGACGCGGCATCGGCCTCGATCGGCGGTAAACAAAAAACGGCGGAACACCGAAGTGTCCCGCCGTTTTTCGTTGGGCCTGCCGGCGCGCGATCAGCGCTGCGCTTTCAGCAGGCGCGCGGCGTCGAGCGCGAAGTACGTGAGCACGCCGTCGGCGCCGGCGCGCTTGAACGCGAGCAGCGATTCGAGCACGACCTTGTCGTGGTCGAGCCAGCCGTTCATCGCGGCCGCCTTCAGCATCGCGTATTCGCCGCTCACCTGGTACACGTAGGTCGGGAAGCGGAACTCGTCCTTCACGCGGCGCACGATGTCGAGATACGGCATGCCGGGCTTGACCATCACCATGTCGGCGCCTTCGTCGATGTCGAGGCGCACTTCGCGCAGCGCTTCGTCGCTGTTCGCCGGATCCATCTGGTAGGTCATCTTGTTGCCCTTGCCCAGGTTGGATGCCGAGCCGACCGCATCGCGGAACGGACCGTAGAACGCCGACGCGAACTTGGCCGAATAGGCCATGATCCGCGTGTGGATGTGGCCGTCGCTTTCCAGCATTTCGCGGATCGCGCCGATGCGGCCGTCCATCATGTCCGACGGCGCGACGATGTCGACGCCGGCTTCAGCCTGCGCGCGCGCTTGATCGATCAGGATCTCGATCGTGTCGTCGTTGATCACGTAGCCGTTCTCGTCGAGCACGCCGTCCTGGCCGTGGCTCGTGTACGGGTCGAGCGCGACGTCGGTCAGCACGCCGAGCTCGGGGAAGCGTTTCTTCAGCTCGCGCACCGCGCGCGGAATCAGGCCTTCCGGATTGGCTGCCTCGCGGCCGTCGGGCGTCTTCACCGACGGCTCGATGGCCGGGAACAGCGACAGCACGGGCACGCCGAGTTCGACGCATTGCTCGGCGACGTGCATCAGCAGATCGACCGACACGCGCTCGACGCCGGGCATCGACGGCACCGGCTGCCGTTCGTTGGTGCCTTCGACGACGAACACCGGGTAGATCAGGTCGTCGGTGGTCAGGCGGTTTTCGCGCATCAGGCGGCGGGAGAAGTCGTCGCGGCGCATCCGGCGCGGACGATGAAGCGGATGGAAGCTCATGGCGATTTGGCAGAAATCAGGGCGGTAAGGACCTTACGGAACCCTTAGGTGATTTTTGAGAGCGTTGGTATATGATAGCGATCGAGCGGCACGCGTCGCGTGCAGCTCCCCGCTTCTCCTCCCTGAGCGGGTGCCTGTCGTTTTTCGATTAGGCTGTTTGACCCGCCGTCCAACGGCGGGTTTTTTTATGAGCCGGCCGAATCCGCAGGCGCCATCAGGTGCGCGCCGCCGATCCCGGCCGCGCGTTGCCCGATCATTGTGCTACAGGCTCGCCTTTTTCGTCGGCGACGGACGGCCGCACCCAGCTCTCGATCAGCTCATGTGCCTCGTCGAGCCCCGTGCGCTTCAGCGCGGAGAACAGCTGGACCGTCAGCTTGCCCTGGACGCCCTGGTCGCGATACGCATCGAGCCCCTTTTGCGTGGTCCGCAGCGCGTTGATGCTTTCCTGGCGCGTCAATTTGTCGCACTTGGTCAGCAGCGTGTGGATCGGCTTGCCGGTCGGCGTGAACCACTCGATCATGCGGCGATCGAGGTCGGTCAGCGGACGGCGCGAATCCATCATCAGGATCAGGCCGCAGAGCTGCGAACGCGTCGCGAGGTAGGACGACAGCAGCATCTCCCAGTGCGCCTTGGCGGCGCCGGGCACTTCCGCGTAGCCGTAGCCGGGCAGGTCGACGAGGTTCGCGACGGGCTCGGCGGCCGGGCCGACGGAGAAGTAGTTGATATGCTGCGTGCGGCCGGGCGTCTTCGACGCGAAGGCCAGCCGCTTCTGGTTGCACAGCACGTTGATCGCCGTCGACTTGCCGGCATTCGAGCGGCCCGCGAACGCGATTTCCGGCTGGACCGTCGGCGGCAGGTCGCGCAGATGGTTGACGGTCGTGTAGAAGCGGGCTTGATGGAGCAGAAAGGCCATGGGAACCGGAAGGACGGGCGGCGCGAGCCGCTTGGTGGAGGCGGGGTAGCCCCGATAGGCGCGGGAGCTTTCAACGCGATATTGTACAATACGGCGGTTTTACCGAAGGCCACCCGGCGCCTGCCTCGCGCTTTTATGTGGCTTCTGCGGTAGACTGGTCGCCGTCGTTTTTTGCAGAACCTCAAATTCCCACAAGACGAAACAGGGTGTGCGAATGAATCGACTGTGCAAGTCTCTGATGGTGCTTCAGGTTGCAGCAGGGTTCGTAGGTTTCGTAGCGGAGGCAAACGCGGCGGATGCGGCAAAGCCGGATCTCGACCGCGGCAAGGCGATTGCCGGGCAGGTCTGCGCGTCGTGTCACGGCGCCGACGGCAATAGCGCATCGGCCAGTTTCCCGAAGCTGGCCGGCCAGCATCCCGAATATCTGGTCAAGCAGCTGAACGACTTCAAGACGCAGCCGGGCGCGAAGGGGCCGGCGCGCAATAACGCGGTGATGGTCGGATTCGCGAGCGCGTTGAGCGCGGACGACATGCGCAACGTCGCCGCGTACTACGGGTCGCAGACGACGAAGCTCGGTACCGCACGCGACGCGGCGACCGTGCCGGTCGGCCAGAAGATCTATCGCGGCGGCATCGCGGAGAAGGGCGTCCCCGCCTGCGCGAGCTGTCACGGGCCGACGGGGCAGGGGATGCCGGTCCAGTATCCGCGTCTGTCGGGGCAGTGGGCCGATTACACGGTCGCGCAGTTGACCGCGTTCCAGCAGGGTGCCGGCGCGCGCAACAACAACGAGGCGATGCATCAGATCGCCACGCGCCTGTCGGACAACGAGATCAAGGCCGTCGCGGATTACATCGCGGGCCTGCGTTGACCGGCCGGTCGCGAACCGAATGACCGGTCGCCCGCAGGGCGGCCGGAGCCAGAACAAGAAAAGGGTGGGGCGCCGCGCCAGTGCGGCCGCCTTGCCCTTTTTTGTTGTCAGTTGGAGTTTGAATGAGCGTTACCACGTCGGGGTTGCAGTCGAAGTCGGGTCAGGGTGCGTCGAGGCGCGCGGTCGAGTTGCTGAGCTCGATGCGCTTCGCGATCGCGCTGCTGGTGGTGCTATCGATCGCGAGCATCATCGGGACGGTCCTGACCCAGGATGATCCGTATCCGAACTACGTGAACCAGTTCGGGCCGTTCTGGGCGGACATCTTCCGCTCGCTCGGCCTGTACAACGTGTACAGCGCGTGGTGGTTCATGCTGATCCTGATCTTCCTCGTCGTGTCGATCTCGCTGTGCGTGATCCGCAACGCGCCGAAGATGCTCGCCGATGCGAAGAGCTGGAAGGACAAGGTCCGCGAAGGCAGCCTGCGCGCGTTCCACCACAAGGCCGAGTACTCGGCTTCTGGCACGCGCGCGAGCGTCGCGGCGACGCTCGCCACCTTCGTCACCAAGGCCGGCTACAAGCACGTCGTGCGTGAAAACGACGGCGCGACGCTGATCTCCGCGAAGCGCGGCGCGATGACCAAGTGGGGTTACATCTCCGCCCACCTCGCGATCGTCGTGATCTGTATCGGCGGCCTGCTCGACAGCAACCTGCCGATCAAATTCCAGATGTGGATGTTCGGCAAGAGCCCGGTCAACACGAGCGCGACGATCAGCGAGATCTCGCCCGACCATCGGCTGTCCGCGTCGAACCCGACGTTCCGCGGCTACGCGTGGGTGCCCGAGGGCCAGTTCGTGTCGACCGCGATCCTGAACCAGCCGAGCGGCTCGCTGATCCAGGATCTGCCGTTCTCGATCCAGCTGAACAAGTTCATCGTCGACTACTACACGACGGGCATGCCGAAGCTGTTCGCGAGCGACATCGTCGTGATCGATCGCGAGACCGGCCAGAAGATCCCGGCGCGCGTCGAGGTTAACAAGCCGTTCACGTACAAGGGCGTGTCGATCTACCAGTCGAGCTTCCAGGACGGCGGCTCGCAGATGCAGATGACGGCCTACCCGATGACGGGCGGCAGCGCGACGACCCTCCCCGTGAAGGGCACGATCGGCAGTTCGGCGCCGCTGCAGGTGCCCGGCGCCGACGGCGACACGATCGAGTTCTCCGATTTCCGCGCGATCAACGTCGAGAACATGGCCGACGCGAACGGCAAGCCGGACGTGCGCGGCGTCGCGACGACGAGCTCGCTGAAGGAAGTGTTCGACGAGCGGCTCGGCTCGGGCGCGAAGACGTCGAAGCCGACGCAGCTCCACAACATCGGCCCGTCGGTGCAGTACAAGATCCGCGGCAAGGACGGCCAGGCGCGCGAATTCAACAACTACATGCTGCCCGTCGACATGAACGGCGAGCGCGTGTTCCTCGCCGGCGTGCGCGCGAGCCCGAACGATCCGTTCCGCTACATGCGGATCCCGGCCGACAGCCAGGATTCGATCGGCGAATGGATGCGCCTGCGCGCCGCGCTGGAGGATCCGGCCGTGCGCGCCGAGGCCGCCGCGCGCTTCGCGCAGCGTTCGCTGCCGGGCACCGACGCATCGCTGCGCGGCCGCCTGCAGGACAGCGCATCGAAGGTGCTGACCCTTTTTGCTGCAAGCGACGACAGCGTCGGCCGCGGTGCCGACGGCCAGCCGGTCGGCGGCTTCCAGGCGGTGGCGACGTTCATCGACCGCTCGGTGCCGAAGGCCGAGCAGGAGAAGGCGGCGAGCCTGCTGCTGCGGATGCTCGAAGGCTCGATGTGGGAGGTCTGGCAGATCGCGCGCGAGCGTGCCGGCGAGCCGGCCGCCCAGCAGGGCACCGAGACGATCCGCTTCGTGCAGAACGCGATCAATGCGCTATCCGACAGCTTTTTGTATGGATCGCCGGTCTATTTGCAGCTTGACTCATTCAAGCAGGTGCAAGCTTCGGTATTTCAGTTGACGCGCGCACCCGGCAAGAATCTGGTGTATCTTGGCAGCCTGCTGCTGGTCGCCGGCATCTTCTCGATGTTCTACGTGCGCGAGCGGCGCCTCTGGTTCTGGCTGAAGGACGCCGGTTCGGGCGTCGATGTGGTGATGGCGATGTCCACGGCCCGCAAGACCTTCGATTTCGAGAAAGAATTCGTGCAGACGCGCGAAGCGGCCGGCGTCGCCTTGCGCGCCGCACCTCGCGACGCCGCGCCCGCCGGTGCGGCATCGACGGCCCGCCCGCCTGCCGGCGGCGGTTCCGATTCCGAGAATTCCACCCGGTAACATCATGGATCTCACGCAAGTTTCCTCTTCCCGTGCGGCGTCGGCCCAGGCGCCGGTTTCGTCGCCGCTGTTCGACGACCGTCCTTTCCTCGCGCGCCTGTCGCTGTTCGACTGGCTGTTCGCTCTGGCGCTCGTGGCGGGCGCGGGCTATGCGCTCGTGCACTACAACGCGCACATGGATTACTACGACAAGGCGGTGATGATCGGCACCGTGCCGGCGCTCGTCGCGCTCGGCTGGCGCTGGAAGCCCGCGCGGCTGATGATGGCGTCGATCGCCGTGCTGTCGCTGCTGTCGATCCAGATCTACCAGGGCGATCTCGCGCGCGCCGATTCGGCGTTCTTCCTCAAGTACTTCCTGTCGAGCCAGTCGGCGATCCTGTGGATGAGCGCGCTGTTCGTGCTCGCGACGATCTTCTACTGGATCGGCCTGCTCGCGCGCTCGGAAACGGGCGCCGCGATCGGCCAGAAGCTCACGTGGGTCGCCGTGCTGATGGGCTTCACGGGGCTGATGGTGCGCTGGTACGAGTCCTACCTGATCGGCTCGGACGTCGGCCACATCCCGGTTTCGAACCTCTATGAAGTGTTCGTGCTGTTCAGCCTGATTACCGCATTGCTGTACCTGTATTACGAAGGCCACTACGGCACGCGTTCGCTCGGCGCGTTCGTGCTGCTGGTGATCAGCGCGGCGGTCGGCTTCCTGATGTGGTACTCGGTCGCGCGCGATGCGCAGCAGATCCAGCCGCTCGTGCCGGCGCTGCAGAGCTGGTGGATGAAGATCCACGTGCCGGCGAACTTCATCGGCTACGGCAGCTTCGCGCTGTCGGCGATGGTGTCGGTCGCGTACCTGATGAAGGAGCGCGGCGTGCTCGCCGATCGCCTGCCGACGCTCGAAGTGCTCGACGACGTGATGTACAAGTCGATCGCGGTCGGTTTCGCGTTCTTCACGATCGCGACGATCCTCGGCGCGCTGTGGGCAGCCGAGGCATGGGGCGGCTACTGGAGCTGGGACCCGAAGGAAACCTGGGCGCTGATCGTATGGCTGAACTACGCGGCGTGGCTGCACATGCGGCTGATGAAGGGCCTGCGCGGCGCGGTCGCTGCATGGTGGGCGCTCACCGGCCTGCTGGTCACGACGTTTGCGTTCCTCGGCGTCAACATGTTCCTGTCGGGGCTGCACAGCTACGGCAAGTTGTAAGATTTCCGCCGCTCGTCCGACTATCGAACCGCCGGTGCACTGCGTGCCCGGCGGTTTTGTTTTGTAACGGGCGGGCGAACCGGGCGTCGAACGGCGCACGACGGGCCGGGTCGAACGCTCATGAAGCATGCGCGCCGCGCATGCAGGAGGAACAGCACGATGTGGATCAAACGCCCTTTGCGGAACGTACTGACCGGCGGTGATATTTCGTCCAGCGAGGTCACGCCGCGCGCGGTATTCGAGAACCGGCGGCGCGTATTGCAGGCGGCCGGCCTCGCGGCGGCGGGCGGGCTGCTCGGCGGCAGCGGCGCGGCATTCGCCGCGTATGCGTCGCCCGACGCGCGGGCGACGAAGCTCGCGGCAAAAACGAATCCGAAGTTCGTCGCCGCCGACAAGGTGACGCCGTTCAAGGACATCACGTCCTACAACAACTTCTACGAGTTCGGCACCGACAAGAGCGACCCGGCGCAGAACGCCGGCACGTTGCGGCCGCGCCCGTGGCGTGTGAGCGTCGAGGGCGAGGTGCTGCACCCGAAGGTGTTCGATCTCGACGAACTGATGAAGCTCGCGCCGCTCGAGGAGCGCGTGTACCGGCTGCGCTGCGTCGAGGGATGGTCGATGGTGATTCCGTGGATCGGTGTGCCGCTGTCCGAGCTGATCAAGCGCGTGCAGCCGACCGGCAACGCGAAATACGTGCAGTTCATCACGCTGGCCGATCCGTCGCAGATGCCCGGTCTGTCGACGCCCGTCCTCGACTGGCCGTATTCGGAAGGGCTGCGGATGGACGAGGCGATGAACCCGCTGACGCTGCTGACGATGGGCGTCTACGGGCAGGTGCTGCCGAACCAGAACGGCGCGCCGGTGCGGATCGTCGTGCCTTGGAAGTACGGCTTCAAGAGCGCGAAGTCGCTCGTGAAGATCCGCTTCGTCGACAAGCAGCCGAAGACGAGCTGGAACACCTACGCGTCGAACGAGTACGGCTTTTATTCGAACGTGAATCCGAACGTCGATCATCCGCGCTGGAGCCAGGCGACCGAGCGGCGCATCGGCGAGGACGGCTTCTTCACGCCGAAGCGCAAGACGCTGATGTTCAACGGCTACGGCGATCTCGTCGCGTCGATGTATCAGGGCATGGACCTGAAGAAGAACTTCTGAACGCGACCGTGAGAAACGACATGCCTCCTCCGACGCTCACGCCCGCGCGTGCCGCGGGCGCCGGGCCGGCCGCGCGCGCGGCGCGAAACGGTGCGGTCCGACCCGCCGCGCCGCGCTGGCTCGTGCCGGCCAAGGTGCTGGTGTTCGCGGCCGGCCTCTATCCGCTTGCGCGTCTCGTGCTGTTCGGGCTGACCGACCGGCTCGGCGCGAATCCGATCGAATTCATCACGCGTTCGACGGGCCTCTGGACGCTCGTCTTGTTGTGCATCACGCTCGCCGTCACGCCGCTGCGGCGCATGACGGGGTTCGCCGCGCTGCTGCGTTTTCGCCGGATGATCGGGCTGTTCGCGTTCTTCTACGCGACGCTGCACTTCACGACCTACCTGTGGTTCGACAAGTGGTTCGACGTCGTCGCGATCCTGAAGGACGTCGGCAAGCGTCCGTTCATCACGGTCGGCTTTGCCGCGTTCGTGCTGCTGATCCCGCTCGCCGCGACATCGACGCGCGCGATGGTGCGCCGGCTCGGCCGCCACTGGGCGACGCTGCATCGCACGATCTACGCGATCGCGCTGTTCGGCGTGCTGCACTTCTGGTGGATGCGGGCCGGCAAGCACAATCTCGCGCAGCCGAAGCTCTATGCGGCCATCGTCGCCGTGCTGCTCGGCTGGCGGCTGATCGCATGGGGATGGCGGCGCGTGCGTGCGTGACGGCGCGGCCTGGAAAAACAAAAGGCGATGACTGGAAGTCATCGCCTCGTTTCGCCGGCCGCGCGGGCGGCCTCGCGTCGTTACTTCGCGGCGGCCGGGCTCGATGCCGGCGCGGGCATGGTCGATGCGCCGCTCGACAGCTCGGGCGACAGCGTGAGCGGCGAGCCCGACGTGTCGGGTGTGTCGTCGGACGACGCGTTTTCATCGGTCGGTTTCACGTCCGACGGCGGCGTATCCTGCTGCTGGAGCGGCTTGGGCATCGGAGGCACGGTGGGCAGATAGAGCGCGCCGCTTTGACCGCAGCCGGCAAGAATCGCCAAAGCCGCTACAATCGCGCTCATCCGGAAAACGACTCGCATGATCGTCCCTGAACAATTGAACCGATAGAGTTTAGCATGTCCGATACCGAATACCTGACCCGTGCCGAGGCCGTGCTGATGGCCGTCGAGCGTACCGTCGACGCCGCGAACGACGGCGACCACGACATCGATCTGGAGCGTAACGGCAGCGTCCTGACGCTGACGTTCGAGAACGGCTCGAAGATCATCGTCAACCTGCAGCCGCCGATGAAGGAAGTGTGGATCGCCGCGAAGGCGGGCGGATTCCACTACCGTTTCGTCGACGGTCAATGGCGCGATACGCGCACGGGCACCGAGTTCTTCTCGGCGCTCTCCGAATACGCGACCCAGCAGGCCGGCTTGCCGATCACGTTCAGCCTGTGACGTGCCGGGGCGCCGGAGCCCGAGCGTTGCCGCCAAAGAAAAAGCGCCCCGCGGGGCGCTTTTTTCATGTCCGGGCCGTGTGTCAGTGGCCGCGGAACAGGTTCATGATGTCCTGCTTTTCCTGTTCGTCGACGTGCGGGACCGCTTCGTCGACGCCCTGCGCGGCCGGTGCCTGCGGTACGCCGACCGTCGACACGAAGCCGTGACCCGGCGTGAATTCGGTGAAGTACAGCTCGCTGCCGAGCGATTCGACACCGTCGGGCATCGTCGGCTTGAACTCGGGCACGCCCTTCAGCGCCGCGCCCATGTAGTCGATCCAGACCGGCAGCGACAGGCCGCCGCCCGTTTCGCGATCGCCGAGGCTGCGCGGGTTGTCGTAGCCGATCCACGCGATCGCGGCGAGCGTGTGCTGGTAGCCGGCGAACCACGCGTCGTGCGAATCGTTCGTCGTGCCGGTCTTGCCCGCGAGGTCGGTGCGCTTCAGGATGTTGGTCCGTGCGCCCGTGCCGCGCTGCGCGACGCTCTGAAGCAGGCTGTTCATCACGTACGCGTTGCGCGCGTCGATCGCGCGCGGCGCGTTCTGCTCGGCGACGAGCGGTTGCGCGCGGGCGACGATCGCGCCGTTCGGATCGGTGACTTCGGCGATCAGGTAAGGATTGACGCGGTAGCCGCCGTTCGCGAACACCGAGTACGCGCCGGCCATCTGCAGCGGCGTGACCTGGCCGGCGCCGAGTGCCATCGGCAGGTAGGCCGGATGGCGCTCGGCGTCGAAGCCGAAGCGCGTGATGTACTGCTGCGCGTACTTCGTGCCGATGTGGTTCAGGATCCGGATCGACACGAGGTTGCGCGAGCGCTGCAGCGCGGTGCGCATCGACATCGGGCCCTCGAAGCCGCCGCCGTAGTTCTTCGGCTCCCACGGCTGGCCGCCCGTTTCCGCGGCACTGAAATACAGGGGGCCGTCGTTGATCACGGTGGCCGGCCCGAGGCCCTTGTCGAGGGACGCCGAGTAGATGAACGGCTTGAACGACGAACCCGGTTGCCGCCACGCCTGCGTGACGTGGTTGAACTTGTTCTTGTTGTAGTCGAAGCCGCCGACGAGCGAGCGGATCGCGCCATCCTGCGGGACGATCGACAGGAACGCGCCTTCGACCTGCGGCAATTGCGTGATCGACCACTTGCCGGTGTCGTTCTTCACGACGCGCACGATCGCGCCGGGGCGGATGCGGCGGTTCGGCTGCGCGTTGGCCGACAGCGCGCCCGACGCGAAGCGCAGGTTGTCGCCCTCGACCGTCGCCGTGCTGCCGTCGATGAATGCCACCGTGATCTGGCGCGGGCTCGCGGCCGTGACGACCGCGGCAATCAGCTCGCCGTTGTCGGGATGTTCGAGCAGCGCGTCGTCGATCGCCTGTTCGCGGTCGTCGGCACCGGCGGGCAGCTCGATGAAGCCTTCCGGCCCGCGATAGCCGTGGCGGCGTTCGTAATCCATGATGCCCTTGCGCAGCGCGGTGTACGCGACCTGCTGGTCCGCGGAATCGATCGTCGTGACGACGTTGAAGCCGCGTGTGTAGGTTTCCTCGCGGTACTGCGCGTACATCATCTGTCTGACCATTTCCGCGACGTACTCGGCGTGCACGCTGAAATCGCGTCCCGGGCCCTTGACGACGAGCGGTTGCGCGACGGCTTCGTCGTACTGCTCGCGCGTGATGAAGTTCAGCTCGAGCATCCGCTGCAGGATGTATTCCTGGCGCACCTTCGCGCGTTTCGGATTGACGACCGGGTTGTACGCGGACGGCGCCTTCGGCAGCCCCGCCAGCATCGCGGCTTCCGCGAGGCTGATGTCCTTCAGGTCCTTGCCGAAATAGACCCGCGCGGCGCTCGCGAAGCCGTACGCGCGCTGGCCGAGATAGATCTGATTCATGTAGACCTCGAGAATCTGGTCCTTCGTCAGCGCGCGCTCGATCCGGTACGCGAGCAGCATCTCGTAGATCTTGCGCGTGTAGGTCTTCTCGCTCGACAGGAAGAAGTTGCGGGCGACCTGCATCGTGATCGTGCTCGCGCCCTGCGACGCGTGGCCGTTCGTCAGCGCGACGAAGCCGGCGCGGATGATGCCGGTGAGGTCGACGCCGCCGTGATCGTAGAAGCGCGCGTCCTCGATCGCGAGGATCGCCTTCTTCAGCGAGTCGGGCACGTCCTTGAAATGCACGACGTCGCGGCGCTCCTCGCCGAATTCGCCGATCAGCACGTGATCGGACGTATAGATGCGCAGCGGCACCTTCGGGCGATAGTCCGTCAGCGCGTCGAGCGACGGCATGTTGGGCCAGGCGATGACGAGGGCATAGCCGAGCACGAGGCCGCCGGCCACGACGGCGGCCACGCACATCGCGGCGAAGCCGAGCAGGACTTTTTGCCACCAGGGCCGCTTCTTCTTCGGCTCCGGGGCGGGAGGCGGGGACGTAGGAGTCGTGGATTGCATAGGCACACCGGAAAACAGTCCCGCGATTATAGCTGCCCGGTAACACCGGTCCTGGCGCGGGGGGCGCCCGCCGGCAAGCCGCGGGTCGGCGGGCCGCCAGTATGACCCGCGCACGGCCGCCGCCGGCCGCTGCTGGCCGTTTGGCCGACTGTCGGCCCTGCAAGCCGCTTTGCAGAATCAGGTCTCGGCAACGTGGCGTGGGCCGCGACGATTTCGGGAGGCTGGGATGGCGGGACGATGGGTAGCGCGGTTGGCGCAGGGCAAGCACCGGTCGACGGGGATCGACATCGGCGCGGACGAGCTGAGGGTGGTCGTGCTGAGCCGGCGCGGCCGGGGCGCGGACGTGCGGGTCGAGGGGCTCGAGCGGGAGCCTGTCGGATTGTGCGGCGGGCCGGAAGACGCGCGCTGGGCCGCGGTCGCGCGGGCGCTGGCGGCAGCCGTCGCGCGGCTGTCGGCGGCCGACGTGCGGTGCGACACGCGCGGCGTGATGGCGTTGCGCGATGACGAGATACGTACCGCGACGCTCGACCTGGCCGGGCGTCACGACATCCCGGACGCCGCGCGGCAGGCGGCCGAGCGCATCTCGGGGCTGGCGCCGGACAGTTTCGCGTTCGACTGGCGGCAGCACGGCGGCGCGCGATCCGGTGAAATCGCGGTGGCCGTGGCCCCGCTGGCGCTGCTGGAGCGGCGGATCGACGTGGCCGCCCAGGCCGGTATCGACCTGACCGCGGTCGACGGCGAGTCGGCCGCGATGCTGCGCGCGTTGCGCTATGCCGCTCAGTTCGAACTCGACGCGCAGGGTTCGTACGCCGCGCTCTGGTTCCGCGACTCGGAGGTGCGAGGCTGGCGAATCGAAGGGCCGCTGGCAGTTCCGGTGCTCACGCTGTCCGGCCTCCCTCCGGAGGCGCTTCCCGATGCGCTGCGCCGGTGCGCGCTCGGCGCCGTGCGCCGTGTGTTCGTCGCCGGGGACGAGCGAAGCATCGCGTGCTTCGATACGTCCGTCGCGGAGATTGGCGACGTGCTTGGCTCGGCGGTGGTGCCGTTCGACTGCACGGGCTGGGACGGGCAGCCATGCGCGCCCGGCGGCATGCCGGGCGGCCCGGCATTCGCCGTTGCATTCGGGCTGGCGTTGCGCGGGGTGTGGGAATGATGGCCGACCAGGCGGCACTCGGCGGCTTCAACCTGCTGCCGTACCGCGAGCGGCGGGCGCACGCGTTGCGGCGTCGCCGGGCTGTGCAGTGCGGGGCGGCGATCCTGCTCGGCGTGCTCGGCGCCGCACTGTGGACGGGCGCGGCCACCTGGATGCGGTGGCGCGCGGACGCCGCGCGCATAGGCGTGGAGACGCGGCTGCGGCAGTTGCAGCCGCGGGTGTATGCCGCGACGCGCGCCGCCGATGCGGCGGCAGTCATCGCGCGGCGCGATGCACAGGTCGCCGCGCTTGCCGCACCGTACGAGCGCGCCGCGGGGCTGCTGGCGACACTGGCGCGGGTGCGCGACGACGGCGTCCGGCTCGACACGCTGCGCACGACGCCGGCCGGGGCCGTGCTCGAGGTGCGTGCCACGAGCTATCGGGCAGCCGCGCGATGGCTTGCCGGGATGGCGCGCGAGCAGCGCGACTGGCGGATCGACGTGGATGCATTGAAACCCGTGTCGAGCGCGCCGGTCCCCCTGGCCGGGTTGCCGCTGCGGTTTTCGGTTCAATTGCGCTGGCACGACGCGATGCCGTCGCGGACCTCGACGGGAGACGGCGCATGACGGCGATCACGCATTGGCCTGCGCCGCGTGGCGATGCGTGGCCAGGCGGCATGCGGCGGGTCTCGCCGGGGGCCCTGCATGCCGCCGGCTGCGTGCTGACGTTCGTGGCCGTGCTGGCGGGCGGCATTCATCTGGCGAATGCGGCCGACTGGAGCGGGCTCGCGCAGAGTCGCGCGTTGCTCGCCACCGCGCAGGGGCGTGTGGTCGACGCGCAGCGCGTACTCGGGGCCGCGGAGCCCAGGCACGAGACCCGTTTGCCGCCGACGCATGGCGACCGCGCGCCGGGCGCGCCGGAATGGGCGGCGCTGATGCTGGAATTGGCCGATCTCGCCGCGTCGAGCGGGCTGCACGGCGTATCGATCGAGCCGCAGCCCACCGACGGCGCGGCGCGGGATGGCCGGCGCACCGTGCGTATCGTTGCCGACGGCGGCTTTCGCGCGCTGTCGACGATGGTCGGCGGGCTGGCGCGCTTTCCGGTGCTGGCGGTGCCGTCGGCGCTGCGTGTCGAGCGAGGCATGCAGTCGACACGGGTGGACATGTCTGTCGACGTGTATCCGGCGCTGCCGGCGGCATCGTCCGCACGCGGCACGATGCCGCTTCAGGCCGCTGCGCTCGACGCCGATCCGTTCGGCGGGGAAGCCGACGGGAGGGCGGTCCGCCTCGCCGGCACGATTCGCGACGCGCGTGCCGGTCTCGCGTTGTTCGACGACGGAGACGGCGTGTTCACCGCCGTGGCGCCCGGCGAAGCGCTGGGGGCAGTGCGCGTGGTGCGCGTCGAGCCCGCGGCGGTGATGCTCGCGACGGCGGACGGCGCGCACCGGGTCGTCCTGGACGACGGAGGGCGGCCATGATGAAGCACGGCTGTCGGGTACTCGCCGTCTGGGCCGGATTGACGGCGGCCGGTGCGGGCGCGTCGTTGCCGCCGCTGCCGGCAGTCTGGCCCGCCGCGTCGGTGGAGGCGCCGGCGCCGGCGCCGGGTCTGCCGCTGCCGCACGGGAGCGTGGACGGCGCGGACAGCGCGGCTCCCGAGGAAGCCGGCCCGCCGCCGTCCGGCCAGGCTGCTCGCGCGGTGCTTCAGGCGGAGCCCGCTCCACCGGCGCCGCAACTGGAGGGGCCGCCGATTCCGTTGGCGCCGCCGGCCCGGATGAGCGACGCCGCTGCGCGGCAACCCGACGATGCGGACGACGCGCGACGAATCTCGCTGAATCTGCAGGGCGCCGGGCTCGCGGCCGCGTTCGACGCATTCGCGCGGTTCACGGGGCTCAATATCGTCGTCGGCGAGCAGGTGCGAGGCACCGTCACGTTACGTCTGAATAATGTGCGCTGGCGCGATGCGTTCGACACGCTGCTCGACACCCACGGGCTCGCGATGTCCCGGCGCGGCAACGTGATCTGGGTCACGCCGGCGGCCGAGCTGGCCGCCCGGGAGCGCGAGCGCTTCGAAATGCATGCGCGGGCCGCCGATCTGGAGCCGCTCGCGAGCCGCACGTTCGCGCTGCACTACCCGCGCGCGCAGGACGTGCAGCGGCTGCTGGCCGGCGCGACCGGCCAGCGCCTGCTGTCGAAACGCGGCGCCGCGGCGGCCGATCCGCGCACGAACCTGCTGTTCGTCACCGATCTCGCGCCGCGCCTCGCGCAGATCGCGAGCCTGATCGACGCGATCGACCGGCCGTCGCGGCAGGTCCGGATCGAGGCCCGCATCGTCGAGGGCGAGCAGGGCTTCTCGCGCAACCTCGGTGCACGCGTCGCGCTGCGGGCGCAGGGGCGTCCGTCGGGGGGCGAGAGCGCCACGTTCACGGCCGACGCGCGCAACGCGCTCGACCTCGCCGCGCGGCCGCTCGGCGGCTTCGACGCGGCGACCGCCGGCTTCACGCTGTTCGCCGCGCCGCTCAGCCGTGTCCTCGACGTCGAGCTGAGCGCGCTGGAGGCGCAGGGGCGGGGCCAGATCGTCTCGCGGCCGCGCGTGGTGACGGCCGACCGCGTCAAGGCCATCGTCGAGCAGGGTTCGGAGCTGCCGTACCAGGCGAAGGTGGGCAATGGCGTGAGCGGCGTGCAGTTCCGCCGTGCGACGCTCAAGCTGGAGGTCGAGCCGCAGATCACGCCGGACGGGCGCGTGGTGCTGGATCTCGATGTGACGAAGGACAGCGTCGGCGAGCCGACGGCGGCCGGCCCGGCCATCCATACGAAGCATGTGCGGACGCGTGTCGAGGTCGAGAATGGCGGGACGGTCGCGATCGGCGGCATCTATGAACAACTGAACCGGAACGATGTGACGCGCGTGCCGCTCTTGGGCAAAATACCGTTTCTGGGCGCGCTTTTCCGGCATCGCGCGCAGCGCGACCAGCGCAACGAACTGGTCGTGTTCATCACGCCGACCGTCGTCGATGCGCGTTGCGATGGGCGCGACGCGGGCGATGCGGATCCCGATAAAACGGGGCCAGAAGGCGTCGGCGCAGGCTCGACAAGGCAGCCGCTTTGCCAGTAAGCTGCGCCACACACCAGCAAGATTGAAGCAGAGGAAGCCGTTGCAAGCGCGGGACCCACATGCAAACGTATTTTTCGTCGGCCTTATGGGAGCGGGTAAGACCACCGTGGGCCGTGCGGTCGCGCGTCGTCTCGACAGGACGTTCTTCGACTCCGACCACGAAATCGAGGCACGCACGGGCGCGCGCATTCCGGTGATCTTCGAGCTGGAGGGCGAGGCCGGATTTCGCGATCGCGAAACGCAGGTGATCGCCGATCTCACCCAGCGCGAGAACATCGTGCTCGCGACGGGCGGCGGCGCGGTGTTGCGCCCGGAAAATCGCGACTGCCTCAAAAGCAACGGCATCGTCGTCTACCTGCGCGCCAATCCGCACGATTTGTGGCTGCGCACGCGCAAGGACAAGAACCGCCCGCTGCTGCAGACCGACGATCCGAAGGGGCGTCTCGAGGCGCTGTACGAAGTACGCGACCCGCTGTACCGCGAATGCGCGGATTTCGTCATCGAGACCGGCCGTCCGTCGGTCAACGGTCTCGTCAACATGGTGCTGATGCAACTCGAACTGGCCGGCGTCATCGCCAAGCCGCTACAAGCATGATTACTGTCAACGTCGATCTGGGCGACCGAGCCTATCCGATTCACATTGGTGCCGGCCTGATCGGCCGCACCGAGCTGTTCGCGCCTCACATCAAGGGTTCGTCCGTCACGATCGTCACGAACACGACGGTCGATCCGCTCTACGGCGACGCGCTGCGCGCGGCGCTCGCGCCGCTCGGCAAGCGCGTATCGACGGTCCTGCTGCCGGACGGCGAGGCGTACAAGAACTGGGAAACGCTGAACCTGATCTTCGACGGCCTGCTGACGGATCGCGCCGATCGCAAGACGACGCTCGTCGCGCTCGGCGGCGGCGTGATCGGCGACATGACGGGCTTTGCCGCCGCGTGCTACATGCGCGGCGTGCCGTTCATCCAGGTGCCGACCACATTGCTGTCGCAGGTCGATTCGTCGGTCGGCGGCAAGACGGGCATCAACCACCCGCTCGGCAAGAACATGGTCGGCGCGTTCTACCAGCCGCAGGCCGTGATCGCGGACATCGGCGCGCTGACGACGCTGCCCGATCGCGAACTGGCGGCCGGCGTTGCCGAGATCATTAAGACCGGCGCGATCGCCGACGCGGCGTTCTTCGACTGGATCGAGGCGAACGTCGACGCGCTGAACCGTCGCGAGCCGGCTGCGCTCGCGCATGCCGTGAAGCGTTCGTGCGAGATCAAGGCGAGCGTGGTCGCGGCCGACGAGCGCGAAGGCGGTCTGCGCGCGATCCTGAATTTCGGCCACACGTTCGGCCATGCGATCGAGGCCGGGCTCGGCTACGGCGAGTGGCTGCACGGCGAGGCGGTCGGCTGCGGGATGGTGATGGCCGGCGACCTGTCGGCACGGCTCGGCCTGCTCGACGAAGCGTCGCGGCAGCGCCTCGACGCGGTGATCGCGGCCGCGCATCTGCCGACGCGCGGGCCCGCGCTCGGCGACGCGCGCTACATGGACCTGATGCGCGTCGACAAGAAGGCGGAGGCCGGCGCGATCAAGTTCATCCTGCTGAAGCGATTCGGCGATACGCTGATCACGGAGGCGCCAGACGAAGCCGTGTTCGCTACACTGGCGCAGACGACCCGATAACGGTGGCCCGGATGCCCCGGCGCCCCTGACATGGAGGAGACGTGAGCGAGACATCCAGCAGCACCTTGCCCGAAGCCGGCCGCGCATCCGCTGCGCCGGTGGCCGAGCCGCCGACGCTGGCGGCGCTGGAAGCCCATCTCGCTCCGTATGCCGCGCACGCGTCGCAATCGCGCGGCCGCCGCCATCCGGAAACCCCGCCGGCGGCGCGCACCGAATTCCAGCGCGATCGCGACCGCATCGTCCATTCGACCGCGTTCCGCCGGCTCGAATACAAGACGCAGGTCTTCGTGAATCACGAAGGCGACCTGTTCCGCACCCGCCTCACGCACAGCCTCGAAGTCGCGCAGATCGCCCGCTCGGTTGCCCGCAACCTGCGCCTGAACGAGGATCTCGTCGAAGCGATCTCGCTCGCGCACGATCTCGGCCACACGCCGTTCGGCCATGCCGGCCAGGACGCGCTGAATGCATGCATGCGCGACCACGGCGGCTTCGAGCACAACCTGCAGAGCCTCGCGGTCGTCGACGAGCTGGAGGAGCACTACGGCGCATTCAACGGGCTGAACCTGTGCTTCGAGACGCGCGAAGGCATCCTGAAGCATTGCTCGCGCGAGCATGCGCGCAAGCTCGGCGCGCTCGGCGAACGTTTCCTGCACGGCCGCCAGCCGTCGCTCGAAGCGCAGCTCGCGAACATCGCCGACGAAATCGCATACAACAACCACGACGTCGACGACGGCCTGCGTTCCGGCCTGATCACGATCGAGCAGCTTGCGGAAGTCGAGCTGTGGCAGCGTCACTACGAGGCGGCGCTCGCCGAATTCCCGCACCTCGAAGGCCGCCGGCTCGTGCACGAGACGGTGCGCCGCATCATCAACACGCTGATCGTCGACCTGATCGACGAAACGACGCGCAACCTCGTGCGCGTCGCGCCCGCGTCGCTCGACGACGTGCGCGCCGCGCCGCCGCTCGTGTCGCACAGCGCGACGGTCGCCGCTCAGGCAGCCGCGCTCAAGCGCTTCCTCTTCAAGAACCTGTACCGCCACTACAAGGTGATGCGCATGGCGAGCAAGGCGCAGCGCGTCGTCACGGGGCTGTTCGACGCATTCATCGACGATCCGCGCCTGCTGCCGCCGCCGTACCAGTCCGACGACGCGGCACATCAGCCCCGCCTCGTCGCGCACTACATCGCCGGCATGACCGACCGCTTCGCGCTGAAGGAATATCAGCGCCTGTTCGTCATCAACGACAACTGACTGTCACAAACGATCACTAGACTTCGCCGGTTCAATGGCGACGGGAATGTTGCACACGCTGTTGGTAACGTTTTCATAGGAGAGAGGTCGATGAAGAAGAAGCCTGCGGGGACACTGGTTCGTTCGATCGCGCTCGGCGGCGCGCTGATGTTCGGGGTGCAGCACGTGGCGCTCGCCGCGACTGAAATTCAGTTCTGGCATGCGATGGAGGCCGCGCTCGGCGAGCGGGTCAATGCGATCGCCGACCAGTTCAATGCGTCGCAAAGCGACTACAAGATCGTGCCGGTCTTCAAGGGCACCTACGACCAGGCGCTCGCGGCCGGCATCGCCGCGTATCGCAGCGGCAATGCGCCGGCGATCCTCCAGGTCTACGAAGTCGGCACGGCCACGATGATGCAGGCGAAGAAGGCCGTCGTGCCGGTCTACGACGTGTTCAAGCAGGCCGGCGTGCCGCTCGACGAAAAGGCGTTCGTGCCGACCATCGCGAGCTATTACAGCGACGCGAAGACGGGCCATCTCGTATCGATGCCGTTCAACAGCTCGACGCCGGTGCTTTACTACAACAAGGACGCGTTCAAGAAGGCCGGCCTCGATCCGAACCAGCCGCCGAAGACGTGGGCCGACGTGCAGGCCGATGCCGAGAAGCTGCGCAAGTCGGGGATGGCGTGCGGCTTCACGACCGGCTGGCAGGGCTGGATCCAGCTCGAGAACTACAGCGCGTGGCACGGGCTGCCGTTCGCGAGCCGCAACAACGGCTTCGACGGCACCGACGCCGTGCTCGAATTCAACAAGCCGCAGCAGATCGCGCACGTCGCGTTCCTGCAGCAGATGGCGAAGGACGGCACGTTCACGTACGCGGGCCGCAAGGATGAAGCGTCGGCGAAGTTCTACAGCGGCGATTGCGGGATCATGACGACGTCGTCGGGCGCGCTCGCGAACGTGCAGAAGTTCGCGAAGTTCAGCTACGGCACCGGCATGATGCCGTACGACGCGAACGTGAAGGGTGCACCGCAGAACGCGATCATCGGCGGCGCGAGCCTGTGGGTGCTGGCCGGCAAGGATCCGGCGACCTACAAGGGCGTCGCGAAATTCCTCGCGTACCTCGCTTCGCCGGCGGTCGCCGCGAAGTGGCATCAGGACACGGGCTACCTGCCCGTCACCAAGGCGGCCTACGACCTGACGCGCGAACAGGGCTTCTACGCGAAGAACCCGAGCGCCGAAACCGCGATCAAGCAGATGCTGAACAAGCCGCCGCTGCCGTACACGAAGGGGCTGCGCCTGGGCAACATGCCGCAGATCCGCACGGTGGTCGACGAGGAGTTCGAACAGGTCTGGGCGCAGAAGAAGTCGCCGAAGGACGCGCTCGATTCGGCCGCTTCGCGTGGCGACGAGCTGCTGCGCCGCTTCGAGAAGTCGGGCGGCTGAGCACGCATCGCGTCGTGCCGCCGGCGGCCCCGCGCATGAGCGCGTGTCGTCCGGCGGCGCGGTTTCCTTTCCGTTTCGCCTGACCGGATATCCGCGATGCAATCCCGTTCCCGTTTCGGTACGAGCCTGTTGCCGTACCTGCTGATCGCGCCGCAGCTCGCGATCACCGCCGTGTTCTTCCTGTGGCCGGCGGGCGTCGCGCTGTGGCAGTCGACGCAGACGCAGGACGCGTTCGGCACGTCGAGCGAATTCGTCGGCTTCGCGAACTTCGCGCACCTGTTCGCCGATCCGCTGTATCTCGATTCGTTCCGCACGACGCTCGTGTTCAGCTCGCTCGTCACGGTGAGCGGGCTCGTCGTGTCGCTGCTGCTCGCCGCCTGCGCCGATCGCGTGATCCGCGGCGCGCGCGCGTACCGCACGCTGCTGATCTGGCCGTACGCCGTCGCGCCGACGATCGCGGCCGTGCTGTGGGCGTTCCTGTTCAACCCGAGCATCGGCCTGATCACCTATGCGCTCGCGAAGAGCGGCATCGTGTGGAACCACGCGCTGAACGGCGGGCAGGCGATGTTCCTGGTCGTGCTGGCATCGGTATGGAAGCAGGTGAGCTACAACTTCCTGTTCTTCTACGCGGGCCTGCAGGCGATCCCGCGCTCGCTGATCGAGGCGGCGGCGATCGACGGGGCCGGGCCGGTGCGGCGCTTCTTCAACATCGTGCTGCCGCTGCTGTCGCCGACGAGTTTCTTCCTGCTGGTCGTGAACCTCGTCTACGCGTTCTTCGACACGTTCCCGGTGATCGACGCGGCCACCGGCGGCGGCCCGGCGCAAAGCACGAAGACGCTGATCTACAAGATCTTCACGGAGGGCTTCCAGGGGCTCGACATCGGCAGCTCGGGCGCGCAGTCGGTCGTGTTGATGATCATCGTCGTCGGGCTCACGGTGATCCAGTTCCGCTTCGTCGAACGCAGGGTGCAATACGCATGATCGAAAATCGCAAGGGCTTCGACCTGTTCTGCCACGCGGTGCTGATCGCGGGCGTCGTGCTGATCGTGTTCCCCGTCTACGTCGCGTTCTGCGCGGCGACGATGAACGCGCAGGAAGTGTTCACGGTGCCGCTGTCGCTCGTGCCGAGCACGCACCTGTTCGAGAACATCGCGTACATCTGGGGGCACGGCAGCGGCGGCACGACGGCGCCGTTCGGCCGCCTGCTCGTGAACAGCTTCGCGATGGCGCTCGGCATCGCGGTCGGCAAGATCGCGGTGTCGATCCTGTCCGCGTACGCGATCGTCTATTTCCGCTTCCCGTTCCGCAACACGGCGTTCTGGCTGATTTTCGTCACGCTGATGCTGCCGGTGGAAGTGCGGATCTTCCCGACCGTGCAGGTCGTGTCGACGCTGCACCTGACGAACACGTACGCCGGGCTCACGATGCCGCTGATCGCATCGGCGACCGCTACGTTCCTGTTCCGCCAGTTCTTCATGACGCTGCCCGACGAGCTGATGGACGCCGCGCGCATCGACGGCGCCGGGGCGCTGCGCTTCTTCTGGGACGTGGTGCTGCCGCTGTCGAAGACGAGCATCGCGGCGCTGTTCGTGATCACGTTCATCTACGGCTGGAACCAGTATCTGTGGCCGATCCTGATCACGACGGAAGCGTCGCTGTCGACGGCGGTGGTGGGCATCAAGACGATGATCGCGAGCGGCGACGCCGCGACCGAATGGCAATACGTGATGGCGGCGACGCTGCTGGCGATGATCCCGCCGCTCGTCGTCGTGCTGGCGATGCAGCGCTGGTTCGTGCGCGGCCTCGTCGATTCCGAGAAATGAACCATGGACGGTAACCGGGAGAAGGACCAGGTATGGCTGCGCTGAGCTTGAAGGGCGTCAGGAAATCCTACGACGGCAAGCAGCATGTGCTGCACGGCATCGACGTGGAGATCGCGGACGGCGAATTCATCGTGCTGGTCGGCCCGTCGGGCTGCGGCAAGTCGACGTTGCTGCGGATGATCGCGGGGCTCGAGTCCGTGACGGACGGCGAGATCGCGATCGGCGAGCGCGTCGTCAACACGCTGGAGCCGAAGGATCGCGACATCGCGATGGTGTTCCAGAACTATGCGCTGTATCCGCACATGACGGTCGCGCAGAACATGGGCTACGGGCTGAAGATCCGTGGAATCGAGCGCGCGACGATCGATTCGCGGGTGGCCGCGGCCGCGAAGATCCTCGAGCTCGAGCCGCTGCTGGCACGGCGGCCGCGCGAACTGTCGGGCGGCCAGCGGCAGCGTGTCGCGATGGGGCGCGCGATCGTGCGCGAGCCGTCGGTGTTCCTGTTCGACGAGCCGTTGTCCAACCTCGACGCGAAGCTGCGCGTGCAGATGCGGCTCGAGATCCAGCGGCTGCATGCGCGGCTGGCGACGACGAGCGTCTACGTGACGCACGACCAGATCGAGGCGATGACGCTCGCGCAGCGCGTGATCGTGATGAACCGCGGCTACGCGGAACAGATCGGCGCGCCGGTCGACGTGTACGAGAAGCCGGCGACGGTGTTCGTCGCGGGCTTCATCGGCTCGCCGGCGATGAACCTGATGCACGGCCGGCTGTCGGATGACGGCGCGACCTTCACGGTCGCGGGCGGCGGCCCCGCGCTGCCGGTCGCCGGTGCGCCAGGCATCGGCGCGGAGATCGCCACCGGGCGCGACTGGGTGCTCGGCGTGCGTCCCGAGCACATGACGCCGCAGCCGGGCGTCGCGCAGGCGACGCTGCCGGTCGACTCGTGCGAGCTGCTGGGCGCGGACAACCTCGCGCACGGCCGCTGGGGCAACCACGACATCGCGGTGCGCCTGCCGCATGCGGACCGTCCCGCACGCGGCACGGCGCTCGCGGCCGCGCTGCCCGCGCACCGGCTGCATTTCTTCGATCCCGAAACCGGCAAGCGTGCCGGTTGAACCTGCTGCACTTGCCGAGAGACCGACGATGACCCTCCGCACCGACTGGCCCTATCCGCGCGTCGTCGCCCATCGCGGCGGCGGCACGCTCGCGCCGGAGAACACGCTTGCCGCGCTCGACGAGGGGGCGCGTCGCGGGCACCGGATGGTCGAGTTCGACGCGAAGCTGTCGGCCGACGACGTGACGTTCCTGCTGCACGACGACACGGTCGACCGGACGTCGAACGGCCACGGGCCGGCGGCGGGCATGCGTTATGCGGCGCTCGCCGCGCTCGACGCGGGCGCGTGGCGGGACGCGCGCTTCGCGGGCGAACGGATGCCGACGCTCGAGGCGGCGGCGGCGCGCTGCATCGCGCACGGGCTCGCCGCGAACGTCGAGATCAAGCCGTGCCCGGGGCGCGAGCGCGAGACCGGGCAACGCGTGGCGGCCGACGCGGCTGCGTACTGGCGCGCCGCCGCGGTGCCGCCGCTGCTGTCGTCGTTCTCGTTCGATGCGCTGCAGCAGGCACGCGCGACCGAGCCGGCGCTGCCGCGCGGGATGCTCTACGAAGCCGTGCCGGACGACTGGCACGCGCAGGTCGTCGGCGCGCTCGGCTGCGTATCGTTGCACGCAGACCACAAACGGCTCGACGAACCGCTCGTGCGCGCGATCAAGGCGGCCGGTCTGCGCATCCTGGTTTACACGGTGAACGATCTCGAACGGGCGCGCGAACTCGCGCGCTGGGGCGTCGACGCGGTCTGCACGGACCGGATCGACCTGATCGCCCCCGATGCGCTGGACGACATCGCCGTCGTCTGACGATCACGGCAGCGCCACGGCGCGGCTCGAGCGGGAACGTGCCTGACGCGAAAAAACAACGCCCCGGCGGGATTTCCGCCGGGGCGTTGTGCATCGTGGAGACGTTACGTCAGGAAAAATCCGCTACAAATTGCAGCAGGATTAACCATTCCCCAAATATTCGACTACGCTTAGAAACGGTAGCCGACGTTCAGGTACGTGACGATCGGGTTGAGCGAGATCTTCGCTTTCGACGTTTCGGTCAGGGTGCCGACCGGCGTCCGGCGGGCCGTCGTGAAGGTCGCGGTCACGCTGACCGGGATGTACGAGATCGACAGGCCCCCGAACCAGTGTTTCGTGAAGTTGTACGTGAAGCCGGCGTTGAATACGGGCGCCCACTGGTTGCTGGTCGTCGCGCTGGTCGGGCCGCCGAGCACGCCGTTCTCGAAGCTGCTGTTCGTGATCTTTGCGCCGGTGAACCAGACATACGTCGCGCCGACGCCGACATACGGACGGAACTTCGCGTTGGCGTCGTTGAAGTGGTAGCGAAGCAACACGGCGGGGCTCCACTGGTACGCACGGCCGAGTACGCCGAACTTATCGAACTGACCCTTGCCGGTGATGTCGAACTTCGGCGGTATCCCCATGACGAGCTCGGTGGAGATGTGGTCGGTGACGAAGTAGCCCGCTGCGAGCCCAAGCGTATCGGCGTCGTTGATGCCGGCGCCCGTGTTGGGAATCGATTGGTTGATGGGCGTGCCGCCGACGCGATACAGGAACAGCGGATCGCTGCTGTCCTGCGGCGACAGGTGCAGCCAGCCGGTGCTGACGTAGAAATCACCTGCGGATTGTGCTTGTGCCGTACCGCCCGCAAACGTGAATGCGAGCGCTGCGGCCCCCGTAATGGCCAGTTTTCGTTTCATTGTGTCTCCTCCGATGTAAGGCGTGCTCATTATGACGACTGCGTTTAAAACCAAACAAGCTCGTAAGTTAGAGTTTTCACCCTAGGATTAGTACGACCGTACGCTTACGCGCGCCGCAGGGACAGGCATTCTACGCAGGTGCGCACTTTCGGACCTTCGGGTATTTCCTAACGCGTTCAAACGGACATTCAGCATGGCACGGTTAGCACGACTCTACGTTCCCGACCAGCCGCAGCACGTGATACTGCGCGGCCTGGATCAGCAACCCGCGTTCGTCGACGACCAGGACTACGAACTCTTCATCGATTGCCTGAAGGCCGCCGCGCGCGATCATCACCTGTCGGTGCACGCCTACGTGCTGCTGCCGCGCCAGGTGCAACTCCTCGTGACGCCGAGCGACGAGGCGAGCCTGCCGAAAGCGATGCAGGCCGTCGGCCGCCGCTACGTCGCGCATTTCAACCGGCGCTACTCGCGGCGCGGCACGCTGTGGGAAGGCCGCTACCGCGCGACCGTGATCGAAGGCGAGCGCTATTTCCTGCTCGCGAGCCGCGTGGTCGAGATGAGCCCGGTGCGGTCGCAACTCGTCGCGACGCCCGAGGCCTATCGCTGGTCGAGCTACCGGCATCACGTCGGGCTCACCGTCGACAGCCTGATCACCGACCATCCGCTGTACTGGGCGCTCGGCAATACGCCGTTCGACCGTCAGCGCGCGTACAAGGAGCTGTGCGAGCAGCCGCTCGACGAGCGGCAGGCCGACCAGCTGCAGCAGGCGACGCTCAAGGGCTGGGTGCTCGGCGGCGAGCATTACCGCGAGTGGGCGGCGCGTACCGCGAACCGGCGCGTGTCGCCGTTGCCGCGCGGACGCCCCAGAAAGGTGCGTGAGAACACGCCGCCGATCCAGCAGTAATGCCGGAAAGGCGGGCCGGAAGCGGCGCTGCGGGCGCCGCTTCTTTTTGCACCAAAACGATACGTCCCCAATAAAACAGCACCAGATCGATGCGTCTGATTAATTAGGGTTCAATCAAGCGGTTTTTGTTGCTATTTCCTTGATTCGTCGCGTATATTCCGAATTCCGGTGGCCCGGGCGAAGCCTGCCCAACCACTGTCGGCCGCGCCGTCTCCCGTCGGGAGCGGGATCGGCGGCAACAAGAAAACGGTTCAACGGCCTCCAGGCCCCCTTTACGACGGTGTCCCCATGAACGACCACCAGCAGCCGCTCGCCGCGGTGCCCGCCGCACAAGGTCTGTACGACCCGCAAAACGAACACGACGCCTGCGGCGTCGGCTTCGTCGCTCACATCAAGGGCAAGAAGAGCCACGAGATCATCCAGCAGGGCCTGAAGATCCTCGAGAACCTCGACCACCGCGGCGCGGTCGGTGCCGATCCGCTGATGGGCGACGGCGCGGGCATCCTGATCCAGATTCCGGACGCGTTCTATCGCGAGGAGATGGCCAAGCAGGGCGTGGACCTGCCGCCGGCCGGAGAATATGGGGTCGGGATGATCTTCCTGCCGAAGGAGAACGCGTCGCGTCTCGCGTGCGAGCAGGAGCTCGAGCGGACGGTGAAGGCGGAAGGCCAGGTCGTGCTCGGCTGGCGCGACGTGCCGGTCGACCATGCGATGCCGATTTCGCCGACCGTGAAGGCGAGCGAGCCGCTGATCCGCCAGATCTTCATCGGCCGCGGCAAGGACATCATGGTGACGGACGCGCTCGAGCGGAAGCTGTACGTGATCCGCAAGACCGCGAGCCACCGCATCCAGGCGCTGAAGCTCAAGCACGGCAAGGAATACTTCGTGCCGTCGATGTCGGCGCGCACGATCGTCTACAAGGGCCTGCTGCTGGCCGGCCAGGTCGGCGTGTACTACCGCGACCTGCAGGACGCGCGCGTCGTGTCGGCGCTCGCGCTCGTGCACCAGCGCTTCTCGACCAACACGTTCCCGGCATGGGAACTCGCTCACCCGTACCGGATGATCGCGCACAACGGCGAGATCAACACCGTGAAGGGCAACGTGAACTGGCTGAACGCGCGTACCGGCGCGATCGCGTCGCACGTGCTCGCCGACGACCTGCCGAAGCTGTGGCCGTTGATCTACCCGGGCCAGTCCGATACCGCATCGTTCGACAACTGTCTCGAACTGCTGGTGATGGCCGGTTACCCGCTCGTGCACGCGGTGATGATGATGATTCCGGAAGCGTGGGAGCAGCACACGCTGATGGACGAGAATCGCCGCGCGTTCTACGAATACCACGCCGCGATGATGGAGCCGTGGGACGGCCCGGCCGCGATCGCGTTCACCGACGGCCGCCAGATCGGCGCGACGCTCGACCGTAACGGCCTGCGTCCGGCGCGCTACATCGTGACCGACGACGATCTCGTGATCATGGCGTCGGAAGCCGGCACGCTGCCGATCCCCGAATCGAAGATCGTCAAGAAGTGGCGCCTGCAGCCGGGCAAGATGTTCCTGATCGACATGGAGCACGGCCGCATCATCGACGACAAGGAGCTGAAGGACAACCTCGCGAACGCGAAGCCGTACAAGAGCTGGATCGACGCCGTGCGCATCAAGCTCGACGAGATCGAGCCGAAGGCCGAGGAAGTCGCGGCCGGCCGTACGCAGGGCGCCGCGCTGCTCGACCGCCAGCAGGCGTTCGGCTATACGCAGGAAGACCTGAAGTTCCTGATGGCGCCGATGGCGCAGCAGGGCGAGGAAGCCGTCGGTTCGATGGGCAACGACTCGCCGCTCGCGGTGATGTCGAACAAGAACAAGACGCTCTATCACTACTTCAAGCAGCTGTTCGCGCAGGTCACGAACCCGCCGATCGACCCGATCCGTGAAAACATGGTCATGTCGCTCGTGTCGTTCATCGGCCCGAAGCCGAACCTGCTCGACACGAACAACATCAACCCGCCGATGCGTCTCGAAGTGTCGCAGCCGGTGCTCGACTTCAAGGACATCGCGAAGATCCGCGCGATCGACCAGTACACGGGCGGCAAGTTCAGCGCGTACGAACTGAACATCTGCTACCCGGTCGCGTGGGGCAAGGAAGGCATCGAGGCGCGTCTCGCGTCGCTGTGCGCGGAAGCCGTCGACGCGGTGAAGTCGGGCTACAACATGCTGATCGTGTCGGACCGCAAGACCGACGCCGAGCATGTCGCGATCCCGGCGCTGCTCGCCACGTCGGCAATCCACACGCACCTCGTCCAGCAAGGGCTGCGCACGAGCACGGGCCTCGTCGTCGAGACGGGCTCCGCGCGTGAAACGCACCACTTCGCGCTGCTCGCGGGCTACGGCGCGGAAGCCGTGCACCCGTACCTCGCGATGGAAACGCTCGCGAAGATGGCCGAGGGCCTGCCGGGCGACCTGTCGCCGGAGAAGGCCGTCTACAACTTCACGAAGGCGGTCGGCAAGGGCCTGCAGAAGGTGATGTCGAAGATGGGCATCTCGACGTACATGTCGTACACGGGCGCGCAGATCTTCGAAGCGCTCGGCCTGTCGAGCGACCTCGTCGAGAAGTACTTCAAGGGCACGGCGTCGAAGGTCGGCGGCATCGGCCTGTTCGAAGTCGCGGAAGAGGCGATCCGCCTGCACCGCGACGCGTTCGGCGACAGCCCGGTCCTGCGCGACATGCTCGACGCGGGCGGCGAGTACGCATACCGCGTGCGCGGCGAAGACCACATGTGGACGCCGGATTCGATCGCGAAGCTGCAGCACGCGACGCGCAGCAACTCGTACCAGACGTACAAGGAATACGCGCACCTGATCAACGACCAGACCAAGCGTCACATGACGTTCCGCGGCCTGTTCGAGTTCAAGGTCGAGCCGACCAAGGCGATCCCGATCGACGACGTCGAGCCGGCGAAGGAGATCGTCAAGCGCTTCGCGACGGGCGCGATGTCGCTCGGTTCGATCAGCACCGAAGCGCACGCGACGCTCGCGATCGCGATGAACCGGATCGGCGGCAAGTCGAACACCGGCGAAGGCGGCGAGGACGAGAAGCGCTATCGCAACGAACTGCGCGGTATTCCGATCAAGTCGGGCGAGACGCTGAAGTCGGTGATCGGCGACGAGATCGTCAGCGACATTCCGCTGAAGGACGGCGATTCGCTGCGCTCGAAGATCAAGCAGGTCGCGTCGGGCCGCTTCGGCGTCACCGCCGAGTACCTCGCGTCGGCCGACCAGATCCAGATCAAGATGGCGCAGGGCGCGAAGCCTGGCGAAGGCGGTCAGCTGCCGGGCCACAAGGTGTCCGAGTACATCGGCAAGCTGCGTTACTCGGTGCCGGGCGTCGGCCTGATCTCGCCGCCGCCGCACCACGACATCTACTCGATCGAGGATCTGGCGCAGCTGATCCACGACCTGAAGAACGTGAACCCGAGCGCGAGCATCTCCGTGAAGCTCGTGTCGGAAGTGGGCGTCGGCACGGTCGCGGCTGGCGTGGCGAAGGCGAAGGCCGATCATGTCGTGATCGCCGGCCATGACGGCGGCACGGGCGCATCGCCGCTGTCGTCGGTCAAGCACGCCGGCACGCCGTGGGAGCTGGGCCTGGCCGAAACGCAGCAGACGCTGGTGCTGAACCGCCTGCGCGGCCGGATCCGCGTGCAGGCCGACGGCCAGATGAAGACGGGGCGCGACGTCGTGATCGGCGCGCTGCTCGGCGCGGACGAATTCGGCTTCGCGACGGCGCCGCTCGTCGTCGAGGGCTGCATCATGATGCGCAAGTGCCACCTGAACACGTGCCCGGTCGGCGTCGCGACGCAGGATCCGGTGCTGCGCGCGAAGTTCAAGGGCCAGCCCGAGCACGTCGTGAACTACTTCTTCTTCGTCGCCGAGGAAGTGCGCGAGATCATGGCGCAGCTCGGCGTCGCGAAGTTCGACGACCTGATCGGCCGCGCCGACCTGCTCGATACGCGCAAGGGCATCGAGCACTGGAAGGCGAAGGGCCTCGACTTCTCGCGCGTGTTCTACCAGCCGGAAGAGTGCGAGGACGTCGCGCCGCGTCACGTCGACGTGCAGGATCACGGCCTCGAGCGCGCGCTCGACCACGTGCTGATCGAGAAGGCGAAGGCCGCGATCGAGAACGGCGAGCATGTGTCGTTCATCCAGCCGGTGCGCAACGTGAACCGTACGGTCGGCGCGATGCTGTCGGGCGTGATCGCGAAGAAGCACGGCCACGAAGGCCTCGCCGACGACGCGGTGCACATCCAGCTGAAGGGCACGGCCGGTCAGAGCTTCGGCGCGTTCCTCGCGAAGGGCGTGACGCTCGACCTCGTCGGCGACGGCAACGACTACGTCGGCAAGGGCCTGTCGGGCGGCCGGATCATCATCCGTCCGACCAACGACTTCCGCGGCAAGTCCGAGGAAAACATCATCTGCGGCAACACGGTGATGTACGGCGCGATCGAAGGCGAATCGTTCTTCCGCGGCGTCGCGGGCGAGCGCTTCTGCGTGCGCAACTCGGGCGCGACGGCGGTCGTCGAAGGCACGGGCGACCACGGCTGCGAATACATGACGGGCGGTACGGTCGTCGTGCTCGGCGAGACGGGGCGCAACTTCGCGGCCGGCATGTCGGGCGGCCTCGCTTACATCTACGATCCGGACGGCACGTTCGCGGCGAAGTGCAACAAGTCGATGGTCGCGCTCGAGCCGGTGCTGCAGCAGGCCGAGCAGGAGCGCACGGTCGATCGCGCGCTCTGGCACGCGGGCACGACGGACGAAGCGCTGCTCAAGGGGCTCGTCGAGCGTCATTTCCAGTTCACGGGTTCGCCGCGCGCGAAGTCGCTGCTGGAAAACTGGGACGCGGCGCGCCGCCAGTTCGTGAAGGTGTTCCCGCACGAATACAAGCGCGCGCTGGGCGAGATCGGTGCGAAGAAGGCGGCGAAGGAAGTGCTGGCCGCCTGAGCGACGAACGACATAGCGAATGCCGCGCGCGCGTGATTGCCGCGCGCGGCTCCCCCACCCGATACACCGAACAGAAGAGCACCTTATGGGCAAGGCAACCGGTTTTCTGGAGTTCGAACGCCGCCACGAGGCGTACGAAGCACCGCTCACGCGCGTGAAGCACTACAAGGAATTCGTCGCGGCACTGACCGACGCGGACGCGAAGGTCCAGGGCGCGCGCTGCATGGATTGCGGCATCCCGTTCTGCAACAACGGCTGCCCGGTCAACAACATCATTCCGGACTTCAACGATCTCGTTTACCGCCAGGACTGGCAGCAGGCGATCGAAGTCCTGCACTCGACCAACAACTTCCCGGAATTCACGGGCCGCATCTGCCCGGCGCCGTGCGAGGCGGCGTGCACGCTCGGGATCAACAACGACCCGGTCGGCATCAAGTCGATCGAGCACGCGATCATCGACAAGGCCTGGGCGGAAGGCTGGGTGAAGCCGCAGCCGGCCGAGCACAAGACCGGCAAGAAGGTCGCGGTCGTCGGTTCGGGCCCCGCGGGCCTCGCCGCCGCGCAGCAGCTCGCGCGCGCGGGCCACGACGTGACGGTGTTCGAGAAGAACGACCGCGTCGGCGGCCTGCTGCGTTACGGGATTCCCGACTTCAAGCTCGAGAAGTGGCTGATCGACCGCCGCATGCGCCAGATGGAAGCGGAAGGCGTGACGTTCCGCACCAGCGTGTTCATCGGCAAGGATCCGCTGCCCGAGTCGATCGGCAGTCTCGCGAAGGAAACGATTTCGCCGGACACGCTGAAGGAAGAATTCGACGCGGTCGTGATCGCGGGCGGTTCGGAAACGCCGCGCGACCTGCCGGTGCCGGGCCGCGAGCTCGCGGGCGTCCATTTCGCGATGGACTTCCTGCCGCAGCAGAACCGCGTGAATGCCGGCGACAAGCTCGTCGACCAGTTGCTCGCGAAGGGCAAGCACGTGATCGTGATCGGCGGCGGCGATACGGGTTCGGACTGCGTCGGCACGTCGAACCGTCACGGCGCGAAGCAGGTCACGCAGTTCGAACTGCTGCCGCAGCCGCCGGAGGAGGAAAACAAGCCGCTCGTGTGGCCGTACTGGCCGATCAAGCTGCGCACGTCGTCATCGCACGAGGAAGGTTGCGAGCGCGATTGGGCGGTCGCGACGAAGCGTCTCGAAGGCAAGAACGGCAAGGTCGAGAAGCTGATCGCGGTGCGCGTCGAGTGGAAGGACGGCAAGATGCAGGAAGTGCCGGGCTCCGAATTCGAGATGAAGGCCGACCTCGTGCTGCTCGCGATGGGCTTCACGCAGCCGGCGGCGCCGGTGCTCGACGCGTTCGGCGTCGCGAAGGATGCGCGCGGCAATGCGCGTGCGGCGACCGAAGGCGATCGCTCGTACTACACGTCGGTCGACAAGGTGTTCGCGGCGGGCGACATGCGCCGCGGCCAGTCGCTCGTGGTGTGGGCGATCCGCGAAGGCCGCCAGTGCGCACGCTCGGTCGATGCGTACCTGATGGGACATTCGGAACTGCCGCGCTGAGCTGGATCGCGCGGGTTTCGACGGAAGCCGGGCGTCCGAAAGGGCGCCCGGTTTTTTTATGGCTGGCGCCTGCCGGGGCGCGCCGGCTTCGCGTGCGCGGCGACGCCGTCCGATCGGGGTGCCGTGCCCGCCGGTACGCATCATTTTCGCGAAGCATCGCCTAACCTGATGACATCCAGGCGCGATTTCCCGATATCTCAAATCCTTTCGTTTTGTAATATTCCTTGAAAACTGTCATATCATGTCGCCCCTCGGGCCGCGTTCGCGGCCGACGCACCTGACTGACCCTATTTACAAGGAAACCGGATGGAAGCACTCCTGCAAGCGCTGATCGACGCCGTCAACGGCGTGTTGTGGAATTACGTGCTGATCGCGCTGCTGCTCGGCGCCGGCGCGTGGTTCACGCTGCGGTTCCGGATGATCCAGCTGAAGGCGCTGCTCCTCAGCATGAAACTGGTCGGCAGCAAGGGCGAGCCGGGCAGTATCTCGTCGTTCCAGGCGTTCGCGACGGGGCTCGCGAGCCGCGTCGGCACCGGCAACATCGCCGGCGTCGCGGTCGCGCTGACGGTCGGCGGCCCGGGCGCGATCTTCTGGATGTGGATGACCGCGCTCGTCGGGATGTCGTCCGCGTTCGTCGAGGCGACGCTCGCGCAGATCTTCAAGGTGTCGCATCCGGACGGCAGCTTCCGCGGCGGCCCCGCGTACTACATCCAGACGGGCCTGCGTTCGCGCGGCTTCGGCGTGCTGTTCTCGTTGTCGCTGATCCTTGCGTTCGGTTTCGTGTTCAACGCGGTGCAGGCCAACGCGATCGCCGACGCATTTCATACGTCGTTCGGCTGGAGCCGCGAGACGGTCGGCCTCGGCCTCGTGCTGCTGTCCGCACCGATCATCTTCGGGGGGATCCGCCGCATCGCGACGGTCGCGCAGGTGATCGTGCCGCTGATGGCGATCGGCTACCTCGCGCTCGCGGTCTACGCGGTCGCGACGCACATCGCGCTGGTGCCGGACGTGATCGTGCTGATCGTGAAGAGCGCGTTCGGCCTCGAGCAGGCAGCGGGCGGCCTGACCGGCTATGCGGTGAGCCAGGCGATCGCGATCGGCGTGAAGCGCGGGCTGTTCTCGAACGAGGCGGGGATGGGCAGCGCGCCGAACGCGGCCGCGACCGCGAGCACGCGGCACCCGGTCACGCAGGGGCTGATCCAGATGCTCGGCGTGTTCGTCGACACGATCGTGATCTGCAGCGCGACCGCGTTCGTGATCCTGCTGTCGGGCCAGTACGAACTCGGCACCGGCATGGAAGGCGCGGCGCTCACGCAGCGCGCGATCTCGAGCCACGTCGGCGACTGGGGCGGCATCTACATGGCCGTCGCGATCTTCTTTCTCGCGTTCTCGTCGGTGATCGGCAACTACGCGTATGCGGAAGGCAACGTCGAATTCATCACGAAGCGGCGCGGCGTGCTGCCGCTGTTCCGCGTCGCGGTGCTCGCGATGGTGATGTTCGGCAGCGTCGGGCAACTGCCGCTCGTCTGGGCGATGGCCGATACGAGCATGGGGCTGATGGCGATCATCAACCTGATCGCCATCATCGCGCTCGGCAAGTACGCGCACGCCGCGTGGGCCGACTATCGCCGCCAGCGCGCGGCGGGCATCGCCGATCCGGTGTTCACGCGCAACACGATCCCCGAACTCGCGCGCGTGCTGCCGGCCGACGTGTGGGGCGAACACGGGCCGCTGCCGCAGCGTCCGGCGGCGTCGGCCGACGCGGCCAGCGCGCCGCGCGGCGCGGTACGCGGGTCATGAACGGCGACCGGCTCCGTGCGTTCGTCGCGCTGATGCCCGATGCGGCGTCGCGCGACGCGCTGCACGCGTTGCCGGTCACCCGTGGCGCGCGACGCACGCTGCCCGCGCAACTGCACGTGACGCTCGCATTCATCGGCGCGATCGAGCGCGAACGGTGCGACGCGCTGGCCGCGCACCTGCCCGCGCTCGCGGCGGCCCATGCGCTGCCGCCGCTGCCGGTCGAGCGGATCGCGTGGTGGCCGAGCCTGCCGCGCGCGCGGCTGATCGTCGCGGAACTCGCGGCCGATCCCGCGTGCGTCGCGCTGAATGCCGGGTTGTCGGCGGTGCTGCGCGAACTCGGCGTGCCGGCCGACCGGCGGCCGTTCCGCCCGCACGTGACGCTCGCGCGGCTGCCGCATGACGCGGTCGGCCAGCCCGCGCACGGCGGCGCGCCGGGGCGACAGGTCGTGCTGCGTGTCGACGCGCTGACGCTGTTCGAAAGCCGGCTGTCGCATGAAGGCGTGTCGCATCGGCCGATCGCGTCGGCGTCGGTTGCGTGCGCGGATGGTCACGCCGCGCGCTGAGCGGTTTCCGCGATGCGGGGCGAAGGCCGGCCATCATCGACAGCTTGCCGGACAAACCGTCTGGACCCGATGGGGCGACGCCGCCGCCCGACGTTCGGCCTGCTGCGCTCTAACGTCGGTAGCGCGCGAGCGTCAGGCCGGACAGATCGATCTCCGGCTCGTGTCCGGTGACGAGGTCCGCCAGCACCTTCCCCGAACCCATCGACATCGCCCAGCCCGTCGAGCCGTGGCCGACGTTGAGCCAGAGCCCGTCGATCCCGCTGGCGCCCAGCAGCGGAGGCCCGTCGGGCGTCATCGGCCGGCGGCCGACCCAGAAGCGCGCCGAGGCCCGATCGGCGGCCGCCGGAAACCAGTCGTCGAGCACCTTCATCAGCGTATCGAGCGCCTGCTGACGCAGCGCCGCGCGCCGGTTGCCGAGTTCCGCGGTGCCCGCGACGCGCAGCGTCGGGCCGAAGCGCGTGATCGCCGTCTTCAGTGATTCGTCCATCAGCGCGGCGCACGGCGCTTTTTCCTCGTCGACGACTTCGAGCGTGGCGGAATAGCCTTTCACCGGATACAGCGGCACGTCGATTCCATGCGGCCGCAGCAGGCCGGCGCTGTCGACGCCAAGCGCGACGACGATCGCGTCGGCGGCGAGCATCGCATCGCGTGGCGTGGCATCGCCCGCGGCGCGCGAATCGACCCGCACGCCGCGCACCTTGCCGCCCGCGACGTCGAGCGCGCGGATCTCGGTGCGAAAGCGGAACGTCACGCCGTTCGCCTCGCACAGCGCCCGCAGTTCGCGCGTGAAGCGGGCGCAGTCGCCGGCTTCGTCGTCGGGCAGGTAGATGCCGCCGACAGGCGCCTGCCGCGCCCAGCGCAGGCCCGGCTCGATCGCCGTGCAGCCGGCCGCGTCGAGTTCGCGAAACGCGATGCCGGCGTCGCGCAGCACCTTCAGCGCGGGCTGCACCATCTCGACGTCGAACGCGCCGCGCAGCAGTTGCAGGTAGCCGCGGCTCGCGCCGTAGTCGAACGGATAACGCTCGCGAAACGCATGCAGGCATGCGCGGCTGTAATACGCGACGCGCTGCATCCGCTGCTTGTTCACGCGGAACCGTTCGAACTCGCATTCGCGCAGCCAGCGCGCGATCCAGCGCCACTGCGCGGCATCGAGCGTCGGCCGGAAGATCAGCGGCGACGCGGGCTTGAACAGGTACTTGAGGATCTTGCCGGGCATCCCGGGCGCGGCCCACGGCGTCACGTAGCCGGGTGCGATCACGCCCGCGTTGCCGAGGCTCGTCGCTCGCGCGACGTCGGCCTCGCGTTCGATCACGGTGACGTCGCAGCCTGCTTCGCGCAGGTGCCAGGCGGTGGTGACGCCGATCACGCCGGCGCCCAGAACGATCACGTGCATGCGGTTTCCGGGGCGAAGCAGTTGATCACGACGCGACGGCCGGATCGTCGACGAGCGACTTGCCGCGCGTTTCCGGCAGCACGAGCGCGGCGACGATCACGAGCAGGTAGCCGCCGCCCGCCACGAGGCCGATCGCCTTCACGAGCGACATCGACTGCGACAGCGCGCCGACGAGGATCGGGAAGAACGAGCCGAGCCCGCGGCCAAGGTTGTAGCAGAAGCCTTGGCCCGAGCCGCGGATCGCGCCCGGATACAGTTCCGACAGGTACGCGCCGACGCCCGCGAAAATCCCCTGCACGACGATGCCGAGCGGGAAGCCGAGCAGCAGCATCGCGGTATCGGTGATCGGCAGCATCGTGTATGCCATGCCGAGCGAGAACGAGCCGATCGCGAACAGGATGAACGACGCGCGGCGGCCGAGCCGGTCGGACAGGATCGCGCCGACCACGTAGCCGACGAACGAGCCGACGATCAGCACGACCAGATAGCCGCTCGTGTTGAACACCGACAGGTGGCGGACGGTTTTCAGGTAGGTGGGCAGCCACGTCGTGATCGCGTAGTAGCCGCCGAGCATGCCGGTGCACAGCGCGCTGCCGAACAGCGTCGCGCGCAGGTGCGGCGGCGAGAAGATCTCGAGGAAGTGGCCCGACACGCGGCCCTCGTCGCGCGCGCGGCGCGTGGCCGTGTAGATGTCGGGATCGCTGACGTTGCGGCGGATGTACAGGATCCACAGCGCGGGCGCGATGCCGATCCAGAAGCACGCGCGCCACGCGAGCTGCTCGGGCAGCAGCGCGAAGAATGCCCAGTAGAGGATCGCGGCCGCGCCCCAGCCGAACGACCAGCTGCTCTGCACGGTGCCGACGGCCTTTGCGCGATGCTCGGGCGAGCGGATCGTCTCGGCCATCATGATCGTCACGACCGACCATTCGCCGCCGAAGCCGAAGCCCTGCAGCGTGCGGGTGGCGAGCAGCTGCCAGAACGAATGCGTGAACCCGGACAGGCACGTGAACAGCGCGAACGTCGCGATCGTCCACTGCAGCACGCGCACGCGGCCGTAGCGGTCGGCGAGGATGCCGGCGATCCAGCCGCCGATCGCCGACGAGATCAGCGAACTCGTCGCGATCATCCCCGCCTCGCTCTTCGACATGCCCCAGGTCGCGATCAGCGTCGGAATCAGGAACGAATAGATCATGAAGTCGAACGCATCGACCGCGTAGCCGCCGAAGCCGGCGTACAGCGTCCGGCGCTCGCGCGTCGACAGTTCGTTGAACCACTGGAATGCCTGCATGCTTGCCGCCCCCTCTCGTCTTCTCGCGCTGCCGCGTGGCGGTTATTTTACGGGCGCGGCCCCGCGTGCCAAAAAGGCGGGGACGGGTTCGTGCGGGCAAGGAGGGGGAGGGAAGGACGCGTCAGAGCGTCAGGCCGCCGTCGACGTGAATGACCTGGCCGGTGATCTGCCGCGCCGCATCGGACAACAGGAATGCGATCAGCGCGGCGACATCGTCGGGTTCGGCGATCCGGCCGAGCGGTGTCGCCTGTTCGGCCTGCGCCCACGCGGCGGCGTTGCCGGCGCTCGGGCCGTGGTCCTTGCGCGTGAAGCCCGGCGCGACGGCGTTCACGGTGATGCCGCGCGCGGCGAATTCGGCGGCCGCCGAGCGCACGAGCGATTCGAGCGCGGCCTTCGCGGCGGCGGTCGCCGCGAACGGCGCATCGGCGCGGTAACGGTGCGCGACGAACGAGCTGACCGCGACGATGCGCGGGGCGACCGACGCTTCGAGCAGCGGCCGCGCGCGGCCCGCGAGCGCCGAGAACGCGCCGGGCATCGCCGTGAAGGCGCACGCGAGCGTGTCCGCGGAAAGATCGGAAAAGGATTGCCGCGCGGCGAAGCCGGCGTTCGCGACGAGCTGGTCGAGCCCGCCGAAGCGCGTGGCGGTGGTATCGACGAGCGCGGCGGCAAGACCCGGTTCGCCGAGATCGCCGGTCAGCGTGATGCATTCGGCGCCGGCCGTCGTGCACGCACGGGCGACGTCGGCGAGCCGCGCCCGCGCGGAATCGTCCGCGCCGCGCGCATGCAGCGCCAGCGCGATGCCGGGCGCCGCAAGCCGTCGTGCGAGCGCCGCGCCGATCCCCGCGCCTGCGCCGGTGATCAGCGCGATGCGCGCGCGTGCGCTCACGCGGCGACCTTGTCGCCGGCGTTCGCGCGTTCGACGTTGATCGTGCCGACGTGGAACGCGGCCAGCGACTCGCGGTGCGCGATGCTGACGATCGCGGCCTTCGGCAGCCGTTCGGCGAACAGGTGATACAGGCGTGCCTCGTTGTCGGCGTCGAGCGCGCTGGTGGCTTCGTCGAGGAACAGGAAGTCGGGCTTGTGCAGCAGCACGCGCGCGCCGGCAAGACGCTGCTGCTCGCCGGGCGACAGCACGCGCGTCCAGTGCGCGGTCTCGTCGAGGCGCTCGACGTAATCCTCGAGGCGGCACGCGCGCAGCGCGTCGCGGCAGGCTTCGTCGCTGAACGTGTCGGGTGTCGCCGGATAGGTGAGCGCGGCCTTCAGCGTGCCGATCGGCAGGTAGCTCGTCTGCGGCACGAACATCATCCGCGCGCCGACCGGCGCATCGATCGCACCGTCGCCGAACGGCCACAGGCCCGCGAGCGCGCGCATGAACGTGCTCTTGCCGGAACCCGACTTGCCGATCACGAGCCAGCGCGAGCCCGGCTCGATCGTCACGTTGCCGATGTCGGCGAGCGCGTTGCCGTTCGGCAGCGCGAGCTTCAGCGCCGACGTCGACAGCTTCGCGTCGTCGATGTAGTGCAGGTTGATGCCGCCGTGCTCGGTCGCGGGCGACAGGCTTTCCTTCAGGTGCGACGTGCCCATCACGCGCTTGAATTCGCGCAGACGGTTGACGGTGGCGCGCCATTCGACGAGGGTCGAGTAGCTGTTGATGAACCACGAGAACGAATCGCTGACGGTGCCGAACGCGGACGAGATCTGCATCAGCACGCCGAACGAGAACGCGCCCGCGAAATAGCGCGGCGCGGCGACGACGAGCGGGAAGATGATCGCGATCTGCCCGTAGAAGCTCAGCACGAACGTGAGCCGCTTCGTGTACTTCATCACGCGCCACCAGTTGTCGCGGATGCGCATGAAGAGGCCCTGCGCGTTGGCCGCCTCGGTCTTCTCGCCGTCGTAGAACGCGATCTGCTCGGCGTTCTCGCGCACGCGGATCAGCCCGAAGCGGAAATCGGCCTCGACGCGCTGCTGCTGGTAGTTGATCGACACCAACGGATGGCCGACCTTCTGGATGATCAGCGAGCCGATCACCGCGTACAGCGCGGCCGCCCACACCATGTAGCCGGGAATCGAGATCGGCGTCGCGCCGAGCGTGAACGTCAGCGCGCCGGCGAGCGACCACAGGATCGTGATGAACGACACGAGCGTGACGACCGTCGACAGCAGGTCGAGCGACAGCGCGAGCGTCGTGGTCGCGAACGATTGGAGGTCGTCGGTGATCCGCTGGTCGGGGTTGTCCGCGAGGCGGTCGCGTTCGATCCGGTAGAACGCGCGATCGCCGAGCCACTGGCCGAGGAAGCGGTCGGTGAGCCACTGGCGCCAGCGGAAGCCGAGCAGCTGCCGCAGGTAGCGGCCGTACACCGCGAGGATGATGAACGCGAACGCGAGCGCGGAGAACTGCATCAGCAGATTCGGGAAGTCGTGGACGTCCTTCGACTGCAGCGCGTTGTAGAACTCGGCGTTCCACTTGTTCAGCCGGACGTTGATCCAGACCACGCAGAGGTTGATCGCGATGATCGTGACCAGCAGGCCCCACGCGATTTTCCATTCGGACGATACCCAGTAGGGCTTGATGAGGCTCCATGCGGATACCGGGCGCTCGTCCTGCGGCGCGTCGGAGGCGGAGCGGACGGGATCGATCGATTGGGTCATGTGCTTCCTGATGAGTAGCCGGCGCGCGGGCCGGGCGAAGCCGGGCGCGCGCCGCGATACGGCATGCCGGGGCGCGGCGCCGACGGACGGCGGGCGCAGCGATGGTCGCCCGCGCGTCTTAAACGGCGCTTAAGGGCCGGCGGTGACGCGGCAACCGGCCGCTCGCGCGGCCGGCCTGCGGGCATTGTGCCAGAGCGGCGCGGGCCGACGGCGAATTTGCCCCACGGGGACAGTTTGCGGCGCTTTCGGCTTTTATGGTCTAATGGCCGACGACGAAACAGGGGTGCTTCGTGGCGCGGCCGGCGGATGTTCCGGGCGGCGCGGCGAGGCTGAGAAAAACCCTTTGCACCCGATCCGGGTAATACCGGCGAGGGAAGTTTCTGATCCCGCCGGGCCGCGCTGGCCGCCATCCCATATGGTCAGCGCCCGAGTCCCGCCCGGCCGGCCTTTGCTGCCGGTTTCGTCCTTTTGGGTACGCGCATTGCGCGTTACGGAAGGAATGATGACCGCACAATCTTCAGTCTTTTGCTTGATTCCCGCCCCGATGCCGCATGCGTTCGCATGGGGCGGCGCGCGCGCGTCGACGCTCGTCGTGCGTATTCGCGCGGAGGGCGCGCGATGAACGTCCAGGATGCACGGCCCGATTTCGCGGTGCTCGGCGGCGGCCTCGTCGGCCGCCTGATCGCGTGGCGGCTCGCGGGCGACGGGCATCGCGTCGCGCTGTACGAGCGCGGCGGCCCGGACGGCGAGCAGTCGGCTGCCTGGATCGCGGCCGCGATGCTCGCGCCGCTCGCGGAAGCGGCGAGCGCGGAACGGCTGATCACCGAGCTCGGCGCCGCGTCGCTCGAACGCTGGCCGCAATGGCTCGCGGAACTGCCCGAACCCGTTTTTTTCCAGCATCACGGCACGCTCGTCGTCTGGCACCACGCGGACCGTGCGGAGGCGCCGCTGTTCGAGCGGCGGGTGCGCGCGAACGCGCCGGCCGACCTGCTCGACGGCGGTTTCGTGACGCTCGCCGGCGCGCAGGTCGATGCGGCCGAGCCCACGCTCGCGGGCCGTTTCGCCCGCGGCCTGCTGCTGCCGCGCGAAGGGCAGCTCGACAATCGCCAGGCGCTGCGCGCGCTGGCGGCCGGCCTCGCCGAACGCGGCGTCGATCTCCGCTGGCACGTCGCGATCGACGATGCCAACCTGCCCGCCGCGCATTTCACGATCGATTGCCGCGGGCTCGGCGCGAAATCCGCGCTGCCCGCGCTGCGCGGCATCCGCGGCGAAGTCGCGCGCGTGCATGCGCCCGGCATCGGGCTCACGCGGCCCGTGCGGCTGCTGCATCCGCGCTACCCGCTGTACATCGCGCCGAAGCAGGACGATCTCTATGTGATCGGCGCGACCGAGGTGGAGGGCGAGGACATGTCGCCCGTCAGCGTGCGCTCCGCGCTCGAACTGCTGAGCGCGGCGTTCTCCGTGCATCCGGCGTTCGGCGAGGCACGCATTCTCGAACTCAACGCGCAGTGCCGGCCGACGCTGCCCGATCACCGCCCGGCGGTGATCTGGGACGGCGCATCGACACTCGCCGTCAACGGTCTGTACCGGCACGGCTTCATGATTGCGCCGGAAGTCGCGCAGGCAGCCGTCGCGTGCGCGCAAGCCGCGCTCGGCGGCGCGCTGGGCGATGCCGACGCGTTCGCCGCGTGGCGCGACGCCGCGCGTTGGCCGACGCTCCTTCATCACCGCAGCGACGCGCGCCAGCCGGCCTGACGCGCGCCGCCGACCGAATCCGACCGAGCCTCATGGATATCCAGATCAACCAACAGACCCTGACGCTGCCCGACGGCGCGACGGTGGCCGACGCGCTCGCCGCGTACGGCGCGCGGCCGCCGTACGCGGTCGCGCTGAACGGCAATTTCGTCGCGCGCACGCAGCATGCGGCGCGCGCGCTCGCGGCGGGCGACAAGCTCGACGTCGTGCACCCCGTCGCGGGCGGCTGAGCGCCGCCGGTTCGTCCCCGCTCTTCCAGGAAAACGACATGACGTCCCTCACCTCCGCCGACGCGCTGACGCTGTACGGCGAAACCTTCGCAAGCCGCGTGCTGCTCGGCACGTCGCGTTATCCGTCGCTGCAGTCGCTGTCCGATTCGATCGACGCGTCGCGTCCCGGGATGGTGACGGTCGCGCTGCGCCGCCAGATGACGGGCGGCACCGCAGAAGCCGGCTTCTTCGACCTGCTCAAGCGCCACGCGGTGCCGCTGCTGCCGAACACGGCCGGCTGCCAGACCGTCGCCGAGGCCGTGACGACCGCGCACATGGCGCGCGAGGTGTTCGGCACCGACTGGATCAAGCTCGAGCTGATCGGCGACGACTACACGCTGCAGCCCGATCCGGTCGGGTTGATCGAGGCCGCCGCGCAACTGGTCAAGGACGGCTTCAAGGTGCTGCCGTACTGCACCGAGGATCTCGTGATCGGCCGGCGCCTGCTCGACGTCGGCTGCGAGGCGCTGATGCCGTGGGGCGCGCCGATCGGCACGGGCAAGGGCATCGTGAACCCGTACGGCCTGCGCGTGCTGCGCGAGCGGCTGCCGGACGTGCCGCTGATCGTCGATGCGGGGCTCGGCGTGCCGTCGCACGCGTGCCAGGTGATGGAGTGGGGCTTCGACGGCGTGCTGCTGAACACGGCCGTGTCGCAGGCCACGCACCCGGAGATCATGGCGCGCGCGTTCGCGCAGGGCGTCGAGGCGGGGCGCGCCGCGTACCTGGCCGGGCCGATGGACGCACGCGAGACCGCGCACGCGAGCACGCCGGTCGTCGGGATGCCGTTCTGGCACCAGGACGGGGGCGGCGCATGAGCGCGCGCTTCGCCGACGCATTCTGGCCGCCGGCCGACGAGCTGGCCGAAGCGGCCGAACGGATTCGCGCCCGCCTCGGCGACTGGCCGGACGGCGCGGCGCCGTGGCGGCTCTGCGTGGCGGCGCCCGACGTGCCGTCCGACGGCGACGTGCTGATCGTGTCCGCCGGCGACCGCACCGCGCAGGCGCGCGCGTCGGCCGCGTCGCGGCCGGCCTCGCCGGAGGCGGTCGCGATCGAATTCGACGAGCAGGGCGCGGTGCTGCATGCGGCGGGCGCGCGTTACGCGCTCGAAGCCGCGCATCCGCTCGCGGACGACTGGATCGCGGCGCTCGCCGCCTTCCTCGATTGCGGTTTCGCGCCGGTCGACGCGCTGGTGCTCGCGCTGGCGTGGCAAGACGGCGACGAGACGCGCGCCGCCGACGCGTGGCCGGTCGATGCCGCGCGGTTTCCGCGTGTCGCCGGGCTGCCGCCCGCGCCGGAGCCGGCATTCGCGCCGTGTCCCGCGCAACTCGGCCTCTATCCGGTCGTGCCGGACGCGGCGTGGGTCGAGCGCGTGCTCGAGGGCGGTGCGCGGACCGTGCAACTGCGCGTGAAAGGCGCGACGCCGGACGCGCTGCGCCGGGAAATCGCGCGTGCGGTCGCGGCGGGGCGTCGTTATCCCGATGCGCGCGTGTTCATCAACGATCACTGGCAGATCGCGGTAGATGAAGGCGCGTACGGCGTTCATCTGGGTCAGGAGGACCTCGAAACGGCCGATCTGGCCGCGATCGCGCGCGCGGGCCTGCGGCTCGGACTTTCGAGCCACGGTTATTACGAGATGTTGCGGGCGTTGCACGCGCGCCCGAGCTACCTCGCGCTCGGCCCCGTCTACGCGACCGCCACGAAGGCCGTCGCCGCGCCGCCCCAGGGCCTCGCGCGGATTGCCCGCTACGCGCGCTTCGCCAGCGCGCGGGCGCCGCTCGTCGCGATCGGCGGGGTGGGGCTCGACACGCTGCCGGCCGTGCTGGCGACGGGCGTCGGTAGCGTCGCGGTGGTCAGCGCGGTCACGGGCGCCGCCGATTATCGGACGGCGCTTATTGCGCTGCAGCAATGTTTTCCCGGACAATTTGACAATCATTGACCGCCGGGCCCGGAACGGCGTCACGACATCATTCCAATGCAGGCCCTATAATTCGGCGTTCTGCGTAAAAGGACTGTCAGCTCCGTGAGCCCCACTCCTACCGAGACTCTGCTGGAACTTCGCGACGTCGACTTTGGCTACGGCGACCGCCTCGTCCTGTCCAACCTGAACCTGCGCTTCGGGCGCGGGCAGGTCGTCGCGGTCATGGGCGGCTCGGGTTGCGGCAAGACCACCGTGCTGCGCCTGATTGGCGGCCTCGTGCGCGCGCGCCGCGGCCAGGTGCTGTTCGACGGCGCCGACGTCGGCGCGCAAACGCGCGACGGCCTGTACGCGCTGCGCCGCAAGATGGGCATGCTGTTCCAGTTCGGCGCGTTGTTTACCGACATGTCGGTGTTCGAGAACGTCGCGTTCGCGCTGCGCGAGCATACCGACCTGCCCGAAGACCTGATCCGCGACCTCGTGCTGATGAAGCTCAACGCGGTCGGCCTGCGCGGCGCGCGCGACCTGATGCCGTCCGAGGTGTCGGGCGGGATGGCGCGCCGGATCGCGCTCGCCCGCGCGATCGCGCTCGATCCGCAGCTCATCATGTACGACGAGCCGTTCGCCGGCCTCGACCCGATCTCGCTCGGCATCACCGCGAACCTGATCCGCACGCTGAACCAGGCGCTCGGCGCGACCTCGATCCTCGTCACGCACGACGTGCCGGAATCGTTCGCGATCGCCGACTACGTGTACTTTCTGGCCAACGGCGGCGTGCTCGCGCAGGGCACGCCCGACGAGCTGCGCGCGTCGACCGATCCGAGCGTGCGGCAGTTCATCGACGGCGCGCCGGACGGCCCGTTCAAATTTCATTACACGAGCCCGCCGCTTGCAGCGGATTTCGGGCTCGGCGGAGGGCGCGCATGATCAGCGCGATCGGACGTTACGTCATCGGCGGCCTCGAGCGCGCGGGCTACGGCACGCGGCTGTTCGTGCGCCTCGTGCTGCAATTCTTCCCGCTGCTGCGCCGGCCGCGGCTGGTCACGAAGCAGATCCACTTCCTCGGCAACTATTCGTTCGTGATCATTGCCGTGTCGGGGCTGTTCGTCGGCTTCGTGCTCGGCCTGCAGGGCTATTACACGCTGAACCGCTACGGGTCCGAGCAGGCGCTCGGCCTGCTGGTCGCGCTGTCGCTCGTGCGCGAGCTCGGCCCGGTCGTCACCGCGCTGCTGTTCGCGGGCCGCGCGGGCACGTCGCTCACGGCCGAGATCGGCCTGATGAAGGCCGGCGAGCAGCTCACCGCGCTCGAAATGATGGCGGTGGACCCGATCAAGACGGTGATCGCGCCGCGCATGTGGGCGGGCATCATCGCGATGCCGCTGCTCGCGGCGATCTTCAACGCGGTCGGCGTGCTCGGCGGCTACTTCGTCGGCGTCGTGCTGATCGGCGTCGATCCGGGCGCGTTCTGGTCGCAGATGCAGGGCGGGGTCCAGGTCTGGGCCGACGTCGGCAACGGCGTGCTGAAGAGCATCGTGTTCGGGTTCGCCGTGACCTTCATTGCGCTGTATCAGGGGTATGAAGCGAAGCCCACGCCCGAAGGCGTGTCGCGCGCGACCACCAAGACGGTTGTGTTCGCGTCGCTCGCCGTACTCGGCCTCGATTTTCTGCTGACCGCGCTGATGTTCAGCTAAGCCTCAGCCAAGCCAAATTTTGGGATGACGATGAAAAAGACTGCTCTCGACTTCTGGGTCGGCCTGTTCGTGGTGGTGGGCTTCCTTGCGGTGCTGTTCCTGGCGCTGAAGGTCGGCAACATGAGCTCGCTGTCGTTTCAGCCGACCTACTCGGTCCGGATGAAATTCGACAATATCGGCGGGCTGAAGCCGCGCGCGGCCGTGAAGAGTGCCGGCGTCGTGGTCGGCCGCGTGAAGTCGATCGGCTTCGACACGAACACGTACCAGGCGCTGGTGACGATCGACATCGACGGCCAGTACCCGTTCCCGAAGGATTCGTCGGCGAAGATCCTGACGTCGGGCCTGCTCGGCGAGCAATACATCGGCCTCGATCCGGGCGGCGACACGGAAATGCTGAAGTCGGGCGATACGATCTCGATGACGCAGTCGGCGATCGTGCTCGAGAACCTGATCGGCCAGTTCCTGTACAGCAAGGCCGCCGATGCGGGCGGTGCGAAGCCGGCAGCCGGCGCGCCGGCTGCGCCGGCTCCGGTGGCGGTGCCGGCGTCGGCGGTGTCCGCCGCGTCCGGTTCGGCGGCCCAATAACCACACGAGAGAATAGAAGAGGGTAATGACCATGCAGACGATCCGCATCAGGCACGCCGCGCTGGCGATAGCGGCAGCCGCCGCGTTGAGCGGCTGCGCGACCGTGCAGACGCCGACCAAGGGCGATCCGCTCGAGGGCTTCAACCGGACGATGTACAAGTTCAACGACACGGTCGACACCTACGCGCTGAAACCGGTCGCGAAGGGCTACCAGTACGTGGTGCCGCAGCCGGTGCGCGACAGCGTGACGAACTTCTTCTCGAACATCGGCGACGTCTACATCGCGGCGAACAACATCGTGCAGCTGCGGATCGCGGACGGCGTCGGCGACATCATGCGCGTCGTGATCAACACGGTGTTCGGCGTCGGCGGCCTGTTCGACGTCGCGACGATCGCGAAGCTGCCGAAGCACACGGCCGATTTCGGGATCACGATGGGCCGCTACGGCATGCCGTCGGGCCCGTACCTCGTGCTGCCGCTGCTCGGCCCGAGCACGCTGCGCGACACGGCCGGCCTCGGCGTCGACTACGTCGGCAATCCGCTTACCTACGTGAAGCCGGACGGCCTGAGCTGGGGCCTGTTCGGCGTCAACCTCGTCAACACGCGTGCGAACCTGCTCGGCGCGGGCGACGTGCTGGATGCCGCGGCGCTCGACAAGTATTCGTTCGTGCGCAACGCGTACCTGCAGCGCCGCCAGATGCTGATCAGCAACGCGCGCGGCGAGGCCGCCGCGACGTCGAGCAACGACGCGCTGCCGAAGTACGATCTGCCGGACGACGGCGCGGCACCGGCGGCGGCCGGTACGGCGGGCGCGGCAGCGGTGAGCGGCGCGACCGCGCCGGCGGGGGCATCGGGCGCGGCGGTTGCCGCGCCGGCCTCGGGCACGGCCGAAGGACCGAATCCGGCCAGCGAAACGAACGTGCCGGCGATGCAGGTGGCGCCGCCGTCGCCGGGCGGGTTCCGCTTCCCGAGCATCCGGCTGCACTGACGGATTTACATTCGTTACAGCCGGAAACGATTCAGTCGGTAGCGTGCGCGAACTTGCGCGTAAGCTACCTGCTCCAACCTTCGCATCGACTCATTCATGCAGGTCACTATGATGAAAAAACTGTTCCTGATCCCCGTATTCGCGGCGCTGTTCTCGTTCGGCAGCGCGGCTCACGCGCAAGTCGACCAGTCGAACCCGCAGTCGCTGATCAAGACGGCGACGCAGCAGGTGCTCGACGAAGTCAAGCAGCAGACGATCAAGCAGGGCGACACCAACCGCATCATCTCGATCGTCAACAAGGACATCCTGCCGTACACCGATTTCCGCCGCACCACGCAGCTCGCGATGGGCCGCAACTGGCGCACGGCAACGGCCGAGCAGCAGCAGCAGGTTCAGGAGCAGTTCAAGCTGCTGCTGATCCGCACGTACTCGGGCGCGCTGGCGCAGCTGAAGCCGGACCAGCAGATCCAGTACCCGCCGTTCCGCGCCGATCCGGCCGATACCGATGTCGTGGTCAAGACGGTCGCGATGAACAACGGCCAGCCGGTCCAGATCGATTACCGCCTGTACAAGTCGGCGAACGGCTGGAAGGTGTATGACCTGAACGTGCTCGGCGCGTGGCTGATCCAGACGTACCAGCAGCAGTTCAACGAAAAGATCCAGCAAAGCGGCGTGGACGGCCTGATCCAGTTCCTGACGCAGCGCAACCAGCAACTTGCCGCCGGCAAGCAAGCGTCGTGAGCGGCTTCGAAGCCGGCTCCTCACTGACCGTCGCGAGCGCGAAATCCGCGCTCGCGGACGGTCTTGCGCGCATCGGCGCGGGCGCCACCGCCGTCGATTGCGCGGCGCTGACGCAGTTCGACTCGTCCGCGCTCGCCGTGCTGCTCGCATGGCAACGTGCCGCCATGTCGCGCGGCGCGACCCTCGACATCCTCAATCTCCCGCCGAAGCTCGCCAGCCTCGCGCGCGCCTACGGCGTCGACGCGCTCATCGACGGCACCGGGCGACATTGACCCCGTCCGACCGGGGCCTGCCGCGCCAGCCGGCGCGCGCACGCGTCAGGCCGCGCGCCTCCGGCGCCGGCTCCCCCAGCCGGTTTGCCCTATAATCAAGCGTTTTGCGGGGCAGCCAATCGGCGTCCGGCCCCCATTTTCTTTCGCAGCAAGCACAGAATAGGCGTCGCGGCCCTGGCGTCGCGCACAGTCATGTCAGCCATAGAAATCCGTCACGTCAAGAAGCGCTACAAGTCGCTTCAGGCGCTCAAGGGCGTCAGCCTGTCGGTCGAGGAAGGCGAGTTTTTCGGTCTGCTCGGCCCCAACGGCGCAGGCAAGACCACGCTCATCAGTATCCTCGCCGGGCTCGCCCGGGCCGACGAAGGCAGTATCTCGGTGCGCGGCCACGACGTCGTCAAGGACTTCCGCGGTGCGCGCCGCGCGCTGGGTGTCGTCCCGCAGGAACTCGTCTTCGACCCGTTCTTCACCGTCCGCGAGACGCTGCGGATCCAGTCCGGCTATTTCGGGCTGCGCCGCAACGACGACTGGATCGACGAAGTGATGGCCAATCTCGACCTCACCGAGAAGGCCGACGCGAACATGCGCGCGCTGTCGGGCGGGATGAAGCGCCGCGTGCTCGTCGCGCAGGCGCTGGTGCACCGGCCGCCCGTGATCGTGCTCGACGAGCCGACCGCCGGCGTCGACGTCGAATTGCGCCAGACGCTGTGGAAATTCATCTCGCGCCTGAACCGCGAGGGTCACACGATCGTGTTGACCACCCATTACCTCGAGGAAGCCGAGTCGCTGTGCGACCGCATCGCGATGCTGCGCCGGGGCGAGGTGGTCGCGCTCGACCGCACCGACGCGCTGCTGCGCCGCTTCGCGGGGCTGCAGCTCTATCTGCGGCTCGCGACGGGCGCGCTGCCGGCCGAGCTGCGCGGGCTGGAGACCGACCCCGCCGCGCGCGCGCCGGGCGAGCACCTGCTGCGTCTCACGAGCTACGACGATGTCGAACGCATTCTCGCGCAATGCCGCGCGGCAGGCTGCACGTTCGACGAGATCGAGGTCCGCAAGGCCGACCTCGAGGATGTGTTCGTCCAGGTGATGAACGGGGCCGAGGTGATCGAGGGTCTGGCATGAATCAACAATCCCCGCGCGAACTGCGTTCGCTGCCGGCCGAAGGGGCGCTGGGCACGGCCCGGCGCGTGCCGGGCAGCGGCTTCCGGACGCTGGTCTACAAGGAACTGCTGCGTTTCTGGAAAGTGTCGTTCCAGACGGTGCTCGCGCCGATCGTCACGGCGCTGCTGTACCTGACGATCTTCGGTCATGCGCTGTCGGGCCGCGTCGAGGTGTATCCGGGCGTCGAGTACGTGAGCTTTCTCGTGCCGGGCCTCGTGATGATGAGCGTGTTGCAGAACGCGTTCGCGAACAGCTCGTCGTCGCTGATCCAGTCGAAGATCACCGGCAACCTCGTGTTCATGCTGCTGCCGCCGCTGTCGTACCGCGACATCTTCGGCGCGTACGTGCTCGCGTCGGTCGTGCGCGGGCTCGCGGTCGGCACCGGCGTGTTCGTCGTGACGATCTGGTTTATCCCGATGCATTTCGCGGCGCCGCTGTTCATCATTGCGTTCGCGCTGCTCGGCTCGGCGATCCTCGGCACGCTCGGCCTGATCGCCGGGATCTGGGCCGAGAAGTTCGACCAGCTCGCCGCGTTCCAGAACTTCCTGATCATGCCGCTGACGTTCCTGTCGGGCGTGTTCTATTCGACGCACTCGCTGCCGCCCGTGTGGCGCGAGATCTCGCGTCTCAATCCGTTTTTCTACATGATCGACGGCTTTCGTTTCGGGTTCTTCGGCGCGTCCGATATCAACCCGTTCGCGAGCCTCGCGATCGTTACCGGTTTCTTCGTGCTGCTCGCGCTGATCGCGATGCGGCTGCTCGCGACCGGCTACAAACTGCGTCATTGATATCGACAGGCTGCGGCCGCCTCCCGGGGCGCCGCCGCCGACAGGAGCCTTACACCATGTTGCCGACTCCCGAACAGGTCAAGCAATACATCGCCGGCGGTCTCGCCTGCACGCATCTGGAAGTCGAAGGCGACGGCCAGCATTTCTTCGCGACGATCGTGTCGGCGGCCTTCGAGGGCAAGCGGCCGATCCAGCGGCACCAGCTCGTCTATGCGGCGCTCGGCGATCGCATGAAGCAGGAAATCCACGCGCTCAGCATGAAGACGCTGACGCCCGCCGAATGGCAGAACGCATAACCGGAAATCACTGAGTGCAAGTCACCGTCAACGAGCGCGACGCCGTCAAGAGCGTCGCCACGGCACACCCGGCCGCCAACGGGGAATCGCAGGGACAGGGGATGGACAAGCTCGTGATCGAAGGCGGTAACCGTCTGTCCGGCGAGATCGTCGTGTCGGGTGCGAAGAACGCCGCACTGCCGATCCTGTGCGCGGGGCTGCTCACCGCCGATCCGGTCGATCTCGACAACGTGCCGAACCTGAAGGACGTGCGCACCACGCTGAAGGTGCTGAACCAGATGGGCGTGAAGAGCGAGACCGACGGCTGCCGCGTGCAGCTCGACGCGTCGCGCGTCGACAACCTCGTCGCGCCGTACGAACTCGTGAAGACGATGCGCGCGTCGATCCTCGTGCTCGGACCGCTGCTCGCGCGCTTCGGCGAGGCGAAGGTGTCGCTGCCGGGCGGCTGCGCGATCGGCGCGCGTCCGGTCGACCAGCACATCAAGGGGCTGCAGGCGATGGGCGCCGAGATCAGCATCGAGCACGGCTTCATCGAAGCGCGCGCGAAGCGCCTGAAGGGCGCGCGCATCGTGACCGACATGATCACGGTGACGGGCACGGAAAACCTGCTGATGGCCGCGACGCTGGCAGACGGCGAGACGGTGATCGAAAACGCCGCGCGCGAGCCGGAAGTGAGCGATCTCGCCCACCTGCTGGTGGCGATGGGCGCGAAGATCGACGGTATCGGTACCGATCGCCTCGTGATCCAGGGCGTCGAGCGGCTGCACGGCGCGCGCCATTCGGTGATCCCCGACCGCATCGAGGCCGGCACGTTCCTGTGCGCGGTCGCGGCGGCCGGCGGCGACGTGATGCTGACGGGCGTGCGCCCGCACATTCTCGACGCGGTGATCGACAAGCTGCGCGAAGCCGGCGTGTCGATCGAGGAAGGCGACAGCTGGCTGCGCGTGAAGATGGACCGCCGCCCGTCGGCCGTGACGATCCGCACGTCGGAATACCCGGCGTTCCCGACCGACATGCAGGCGCAGTTCATGGCCCTCAATACGGTCGCGACGGGCACCGCGCAGGTCGTCGAAACCATTTTCGAGAACCGCTTCATGCACGTGCAGGAGCTGAACCGGCTCGGCGCGAACATCACGATCGACGGCAATACCGCGCTCGTGACGGGCGTCGAGAAGCTGTCCGGCGCGAACGTGATGGCGACCGACCTGCGTGCGTCGGCGAGCCTCGTGATCGCCGGGCTGCGCGCCGACGGGGAAACGCTCGTCGACCGGATCTATCACCTGGACCGCGGCTACGACCGCATGGAAGCCAAACTGACCGCCGTCGGCGCGAACGTGCGCCGCCTTTCCGGGAGCCAAGCATGACCGCGCCGCTGACCCTCGCCCTGTCGAAGGGCCGGATTTTCGAGGAAACCCTGCCGTTGCTCGCCGCGGCCGGCGTGCAGGTGACCGAGGATCCGGAAACGTCGCGCAAGCTGATCCTGCCGACGACGAACCCGGACCTGCGCGTGATCATCGTGCGCGCGAGCGACGTGCCGACCTACGTCGAATACGGCGCGGCCGATTTCGGCGTGGCCGGCAAGGACGTGCTGGTCGAGCACGGCGGCTCGGGCCTGTACCAGCCGATCGATCTGAACATCGCGCGCTGCCGGATGTCGGTGGCGGTGTCGGCCGGCTTCGATTACGCGAGCGCCGTGCGCCAGGGCGCACGCCTGCGCGTCGCGACGAAGTACGTCGAAACGGCGCGCGAACACTTCGCCGCGAAGGGCGTGCACGTCGACCTGATCAAGCTGTACGGCTCGATGGAGCTCGCGCCGCTGGTCGGGCTGGCCGACGCGATCGTCGACCTCGTCAGCTCGGGCGGCACGCTGAAGGCGAACAATCTGGTCGAGGTCGAGGAGATCATGGCGATCTCGTCGCGCCTCGTCGTGAACCAGGCCGCGCTGAAGTTGAAGCGCGCGGCGCTCAAGCCGATCCTCGACGCGTTCGAACGCGCGTCGCAGAATGGCGGTTGAGCGCATCACCGTAACGGAACTCCCATGTCCATCACCATCCGCAAGCTCGATTCGACGAACGAAGGCTTCGGCGCCGCGCTGCGCGCGTTGCTCGCGTTCGAGGCAAGCGAAGACGAAGCGATCGAGCAATCGGTCGCGAAGATCCTCGCCGACGTGAAGTCGCGCGGCGACGCCGCGGTGCTCGAGTACACGAACCGCTTCGACCGGCTGAGCGCGAACAGCGTCGCCGCGCTCGAACTGCCGCAGGACGCGCTGCAGACGGCGCTCGACGGTCTCGCGCCGAAGGCGCGCGCGGCGCTGGAAGCGGCCGCGGCGCGTGTGCGCGCGTACCACGAGAAGCAGAAGATCGAGTGCGGCACGCATAGCTGGCAGTACACGGAAAGCGACGGCACGGTGCTCGGCCAGAAGGTCACGCCGCTCGACCGCGTCGGCCTGTACGTGCCGGGCGGCAAGGCCGCGTATCCGTCGTCGGTGCTGATGAACGCAATTCCCGCGCGCGTCGCGGGCGTCGGCGAGATCGTGATGGTCGTGCCGACGCCGGACGGCGTGAAGAACGACCTCGTGCTCGCCGCGGCGCTGCTCGGCGGCGTCGACCGCGTGTTCACGATCGGCGGCGCGCAGGCGGTCGGCGCGCTCGCGTACGGCACGGCGACGGTGCCGGCCGTCGACAAGATCTGCGGCCCCGGCAATGCGTACGTCGCGTCGGCGAAGCGCCGCGTGTTCGGCACGGTCGGTATCGACATGATCGCCGGGCCGTCGGAAATCCTCGTGCTGTGCGACGGCACGACCGATCCGAACTGGGTCGCGATGGACCTGTTCTCGCAGGCCGAGCACGACGAGCTCGCGCAGTCGATCCTGCTGTGCCCGGACGGCGCGTTCCTCGACCGTGTCGAGAAGGCGATCGACGAGCTGCTGCCGTCGATGCCGCGCCGGGACGTGATCCGCGCATCGCTCGAAGGGCGCGGCGCGCTGATCAAGGTGCGCGACATGGCCGAAGCGTGCCGGATCGCGAACGACATCGCGCCCGAGCACCTCGAAATCTCGGCACTGGAACCGCAGCAATGGGGCCAGCAGATCCGCCACGCAGGCGCGATCTTCCTCGGCCGCTACACGAGCGAAAGCCTCGGCGACTACTGCGCGGGGCCGAACCACGTGCTGCCGACGTCGCGCACCGCGCGTTTCTCGTCGCCGCTAGGCGTGTACGACTTCATCAAGCGTTCGAGCCTGATCGAGGTCAGCGCGGAAGGCGCGCAGACCCTCGGCGAGATCGCCTCCGAGCTCGCGTACGGCGAAGGGCTGCAGGCGCACGCGAAGAGCGCCGAGTTCCGGATGAAGGGCTGACCACGCACCACGCGGGGCCGAGCCGGGGCGGGCGCCGATGCGCCGGCGCCGGCCGCACCGCGGAGCGCGGCTGGAGACCAGTGCAGGGCGGCAGCCGCCGCCTTGCCGACCATTTGATGCCGGCGCGACGCACGCCGGCTTGAGACCATGACGACGCCACAAGACATCATCCGCCGCGACGTGCTCGCGATGACGAGCTATCCGGTGCCCGACGCGAGCGGGTTCGTGAAGCTCGACGCGATGGAGAATCCGTATCCGCTGCCCGAACCGCTGGCGGCGGCGCTCGGCGAGCGTCTCGCGCAGGTCGCGCTGAACCGCTACCCGGCGCCGCGCCCGGCCGCGCTGCTCGACAAGCTGCGCCACGCGATGGGCGTGCCGGCCGGTTGCGACGTGCTGCTCGGCAACGGTTCCGACGAAATCATCAGCATGATCTCGGTCGCGTGCGCGCAGCCGGGCGCGAAGGTGCTCGCGCCGGTGCCGGGTTTCGTGATGTACGAGCTGTCGGCGAAGCTCGCGCAGCTCGAATTCGTCGGCGTGCCGCTGCAGGCCGACCTGACGCTCGACGTCGACGCGATGCTCGCGGCGATCGCCGGGCACCGGCCCGCGATCGTCTATCTCGCGTACCCGAACAACCCGACCGGCACGCTGTACGACGATGCCGACGTCGAACGGATCATTGCCGCCGCGCGGCACAGCCTGATCGTGATCGACGAGGCGTACCAGCCGTTCGCCGAGCGCTCGTGGCTGCCGCGCGCCGCCGAATTCGACAACGTCGTCGTGATGCGCACGGTGTCGAAGCTCGGTCTCGCGGGCATCCGCCTCGGCTATCTCGTCGGGCGGCACGCGTGGCTGACCGAATTCGACAAGGTGCGCCCGCCGTACAACATCAACGTGCTGACCCAGGCGACCGTCGATTTCCTGCTCGACCACCTCGACGTGCTCGATGCGCAGGCGGCCGAACTGCGCGCGGAACGCACGCGTCTCGCGCAGGCCGTGGCCGCGCTGCCGGGCACGACGGTGTTCCCGAGCGCCGGCAATTTCCTGCTGGTGCGCGTGCCGGACGCGGCCGCCGTGTTCGATGCGCTGCTCACCGAACGGGTGCTGGTCAAAAACGTGAGTAAAATGCATCCATTGCTGGCCGAATGCGTGCGGCTGACCGTCGGTTCTCCCGACGAAAACGCCCGCCTGCTGGCCGCCTTGAAACTCGCGCTGCCCGGTTGAGCCCAGGGCGCGGCGGCGCGCGACGATCAATCCCCATTTACCTCAGACTCAATCAAGGAATTGCCATGCGTGTGGCGGAAGTCGTTCGCAATACCAGCGAAACGCAGATCCGTGTGAAGCTCGATCTCGACGGCACCGGCCAGCAGAAGCTGGCCACCGGCGTGCCGTTTCTCGACCATATGCTCGACCAGATCGCGCGGCATGGTCTGGTCGATCTCGAGGTCGAAGCGCATGGCGACACGCATATCGACGACCACCACACGGTCGAGGATGTCGGCATCACGCTCGGTCAGGCCGTCGCGAAGGCGATCGGCGACCGGAAGGGCATCCGCCGCTACGGCCATTCGTACGTGCCGCTCGACGAGGCGCTGTCGCGCGTCGTGATCGACTTCTCCGGCCGGCCGGGCCTCGAATTCCACGTGCCGTTCACGCGTGCGCGGATCGGCACGTTCGACGTCGACCTGTCGATCGAGTTCTTCCGCGGTTTCGTGAACCACGCGGGCGTCACGCTGCACATCGACAACCTGCGCGGGATCAACGCGCACCATCAGCTCGAGACGGTGTTCAAGGCCTTCGGCCGTGCGCTGCGCGCGGCGGTGGAGCTCGACGAGCGTGCGGCGGGGCAGATTCCGTCGACGAAAGGCAGCCTCTGATCGTCCGGATGGGCGGACGCTAAGGACAACCTCACGGCTTCGGCGCGCGGCGCCGGCTTGCGATGGATCTGCTCAAATCGTTCATTTCGCTGCTGGCGCTGATCAACCCGGTCGGCGCGGTGCCGTTCTTCCTGAGCCTGACGGCGCAGCAGACGGACGGCGAGCGGCGTCGCACGATCCGGATCGCATCGGTGTCGGTATTCTGCGTGATGACGGTGACCGCGCTGCTCGGGCAGCAGATCATCAACTTCTTCGGCATTTCGGTCGGGTCGCTCGAAGTGGGCGGCGGGATCATCATGCTGCTGATGGCGATCAACATGCTGAACGCGCAGATCGGCAACACGCGATCGACGCCGGAAGAGCGCCACGAAGCCGAGCTGAAGGACAACATCGCGGTCGTGCCGCTGGCGATTCCGCTGCTCACGGGCCCCGGCTCGATCAGCACGGTGATCATCTATGCGGCGAACGCGCATCACTGGTATGAACAGGCCGGGCTGGTCGCGATCGGCGCGGTCCTGGCTTTTCTGTGTTTCGTCGCGATGCGGCTCGCCGAGCCGATCGCGAACTGGATCGGCCGCACGGGCATCAACATCGCCACGCGGCTGATGGGTCTGATGCTGTCGGCGCTGGCGGTGGAATTCATCGTCAATGGACTGAGGGCGCTACTGCCTGCACTGAGATGAAAACTTCGATTGCGATTGTGGATTATGGGATGGGCAACCTGCGCTCGGTCGCGCAGGCGCTCAAGAAGGCCGAACCGGCCGCCGACGTGGCGATCGTCGACACGCCGGCCGCGATTCGCGCGGCCGACCGCGTCGTGCTGCCCGGCCAGGGCGCGATGCCCGACTGCATGCGCTGCCTCGGCGAATCGGGCCTGCAGGAGGCCGTGATCGAGGCGTCGCGCACGAAGCCGCTGCTCGGCGTGTGCGTCGGCGAGCAGATGCTGTTCGACTGGAGCGCGGAAGGCGACACGAAGGGCCTCGGCCTGTTGCCCGGCAAGGTCGTGCGCTTCGAGCTCGACGGCCGCGTGCAGGACGACGGCTCGCGCTTCAAGGTGCCGCAGATGGGCTGGAACCGCGTGCGCCAGTCGCAGCCGCACCCGCTGTGGGACGGCGTGCCCGACGACGCGTATTTCTACTTCGTGCACAGCTACTACGTGACGCCGGACAACCCGGCACATACGGTCGGCGAAACGGCATATGGTGCGCCGTTTACGTCCGCGGTCGCGCGGGACAACCTCTTCGCGACCCAATTCCACCCGGAGAAAAGCGCGGAGGTCGGGTTGCGTCTGTACCGCAACTTCGTACACTGGAAACCGTGAACGTGGTGCGCGAACCACAGTCGACGGGCCGCGGAGGCCCGTCTTGCGGGGCTCGCGCGCCTAGGCGCCGAAAGAGTTGTACTAAACTAGCGAGACGGCGCGGTACCGGATTGGCCGGTACGCGCCGGATTCTTTTCTTCTTCCACGACGACACCCGATTGCTATGTTGCTGATTCCGGCCATCGATCTAAAAGACGGTCAGTGTGTGCGCCTCAAACAGGGCGACATGGACCAGGCCACGATTTTTTCCGAGGACCCGGCGGCGATGGCCCGCAAGTGGGTCGATCTCGGCGCCCGGCGGCTCCATCTGGTCGACCTGAACGGCGCATTCGCCGGCAAGCCGAAGAATCTCGAGGCGATCGAAGCGATCCTCGACGAAGTCGGCGATGAAATCCCCGTCCAGCTTGGTGGCGGCATCCGCAGCCTCGAGACGATCGAGAAGTATCTCGACGCGGGCCTGTCCTACGTGATCATCGGCACGGCGGCCGTGAAGAACCCGGGCTTCCTGCAGGACGCGTGCACCGCGTTCTCCGGCAGCATCATCGTCGGGCTCGACGCGAAGGACGGCAAGGTCGCGACCGACGGCTGGAGCAAGCTGACCGGCCACGAAGTGGTCGATCTCGCGAAGAAGTTCGAGGACTACGGCGTCGAATCGATCGTCTATACCGACATCGGGCGCGACGGAATGCTGCAGGGCATCAACATCGAGGCGACCGTGAAGCTCGCGCAGGCGGTCGGCATTCCGGTGATCGCCAGCGGCGGCCTGTCGAACCTCACGGACATCGAGAACCTGTGCGAAGTGGAAGAGCACGGCGTCGAAGGCGTGATCTGCGGCCGCGCGATCTACTCCGGCGATCTCGATTTCGCGGCCGCGCAAAGGCGCGCGGACGAACTGAACGGCGAACTCGACAACGCGTAACGCGGTTTCCCGTTCGCCGGGGCCGCCCGCAGGCGGCCCCGACCGGAAGTCTCGTGCGAGGCTTCCGCAACCGGCCGTCCCAGCGCGGCATTTGGCGCAACATCATGGCTCTAGCTAAACGCATCATCCCCTGCCTGGACGTGACTGCCGGGCGTGTCGTCAAGGGCGTCAACTTCGTCGAGCTGCGCGATGCCGGCGATCCCGTCGAAATCGCCCGCCGCTACGACGACCAGGGCGCCGACGAACTGACGTTCCTCGACATCACCGCGACGTCCGACCAGCGCGACCTGATCCTGCCGATCATCGAAGCCGTCGCGTCGCAGGTCTTCATTCCGCTGACCGTCGGCGGCGGCGTGCGCGCGGTCGAGGACGTGCGGCGTCTGCTGAACGCGGGCGCGGACAAGGTCAGCATGAATTCGTCGGCGGTCGCGAACCCGCAGCTCGTGCGCGATGCGGCCGACAAGTACGGCTCGCAGTGCATCGTCGTCGCGATCGACGCGAAGCGCGTGTCGGCCGACGGCGAGACGCCGCGCTGGGAAGTCTTCACGCACGGCGGCCGCAAGAACACGGGCCTCGACGCGATCGAATGGGCGCGCAAGATGGCCGAGCTCGGCGCGGGCGAGATCCTGCTCACGAGCATGGACCGCGACGGCACCAAGTCGGGCTTCGACCTCGCGCTCACGCGCGGCGTGTCGGACGCGGTGCCGGTGCCGGTGATCGCATCGGGCGGCGTCGGTTCGCTGCAGCATCTGGCAGACGGCATCAAGGACGGCCGCGCCGACGCGGTGCTGGCCGCGAGCATCTTCCACTACGGCGAGCACACGGTCGGCGAGGCGAAGCGCTTCATGGCCGACCAGGGCATCCCGGTGAGGCTGTAATGAATACGGAAACGAAATCCCTGCCCGCGTGGCTCGACAAGGTCCGCTGGGACGACAACGGCCTCGTGCCGGTGATCGCGCAGGAAGCAGCGACGAACGACGTGCTGATGTTCGCGTGGATGAACCGCGAGGCACTGGCGAAGACGATCGAGACGCAGCGCGCGGTCTACTATTCGCGCTCGCGCAAGCGGTTGTGGTTCAAGGGCGAGGAGTCGGGCCACGTGCAGCACGTGCACGAGGTGCGGCTCGACTGCGACGAGGACGTCGTGCTGCTGAAGGTCGAGCAGGTATCGGGCATCGCGTGCCACACCGGCCGGCATTCGTGCTTTTTCCAGAAATTCGAGGGCACCGTCGACCACGGCGACTGGGTCGCGGTCGAACCGGTGCTGAAAGATCCCGAACACATCTACAAATGACGCAATCGACCGAAGACACGCTGCTGCGCCTCGCGGCCGTGATCGATAGCCGCAAGGGCGGCGACCCCGATCAATCGTACGTATCGCGCCTGTTCCACAAGGGCGACGACGCGGTGCTGAAGAAGATCGGCGAAGAGGCGACGGAAGTCGTGCTGGCCGCGAAGGACGTGCGCCAGGGCGGCGCGCCGAGCGCGCTCGTCGGCGAGGTGGCCGACCTGTGGTTCCACTGCCTCGTGATGCTGTCGCACTTCGAGCTGAGCCCGGCCGACGTGATCGCCGAACTCGAGCGCCGCGAAGGGCTGTCGGGCATCGAGGAAAAGGCGCTGCGCAAGCGCCGCGAGCGCGAGGAAAACGGCGGCTGATGCGCATCGTCCCGCCGCGGTGGCAGCAGTGCGGTAAGCTGTAAGAATTGTCATCTTACGGGGGTAGCATCATGAACGATACGTCGAACCAGTTTCCGACGCCCGCGGTGCCGGGGGCGGCGGATGCCGAGCGCCTGAACGGGCTGCGCACGCTGACTCACGTGCTCTACGGTCTTTATGCATTTCACTGGCTGACGGGCGGCGTCACGGGCATCATCGCGATCATCATCAACTACGTGAAGCGCGGGGACGTGGCCGGCACGCCGTATGCCGACCATTTCGAGTGGCAGATCCGCACGTTCTGGCGCGCGCTGATCGCGTACGTCATCGGGTTCGCGCTGGCATTCGTCGTGGTCGGATTCGCAGTGATGTTTGTCACGTGGATTTGGACGCTGTACCGTATCATCAAGGGTTGGCTGTACCTGAACGACAACAAGACGCTCGATCCGCAGGCGTGGTTCTGACCGGCGCGCGCGGGCGTTTCGCAGGAGCAACATGAGTCACGATCCGAATTGCCTGTTCTGCAAGATCGCGGCAGGCGAGATCCCGAGCACGAAGGTGCACGAGGACGACGAATTCGTCGCGTTCCGCGACATCCGCCCGGCGGCCGAGACGCACGTGCTCGTGATTCCGCGCCGGCACCTGCCGACGCTGTCGGCGGCGAGCGCGGATGATGCGCCGATGCTCGGCCGGCTGATGCTGCTCGTCGCGCGCCTTGCCGACCAGCTCGGCGTCGCGTACACGGGCGGCGAGACCGGTTTTCGCACGGTGATCAATACGGGCCCGGGCGGCGGGCAGGAGGTCTACCACCTGCACGCGCATATCCTGGCCGGTCCGCGCCCCTGGCAGCGGATGGGTTGACGGCGCGGGGCGTTTCCCCGCATCGATAGTCGAAGCCGGCGCGTCGCCGGCGATTTGCGCCGCCCGGCGGCGTGGTTGAGGAGAGGTTTCATCATGGGTGGATTGAGCATTTGGCACTGGCTGATCGTGCTGCTGATCGTCGCGCTGGTTTTCGGTACGAAGAAGCTGCGCAACATCGGCAACGATCTCGGCAGCGCCGTGAAGGGTTTCAAGGACGGCATGAAGGAAGGCGAAACGCCGGCCGACGCGCAGCAGCTGCCGCGCTCCGGCTCGGTCGACGTCAACGCGAAGGAAACGACGCGTTCCGATTCGAACAAGGCGTAACGCCGGCCCGCTGACAGGCATTCGCGATGCTGGATCTCGGTCTTTCGAAGATGGCGCTGATCGGCGTCGTCGCGCTCGTGGTGCTCGGCCCCGAGCGCCTGCCGCGCGTCGCGCGTACGGCAGGCGCGCTGTTCGGTCGTGCGCAGCGGTACATCAACGACGTGAAGGCCGAGGTCTCGCGCGAAATCGAACTCGACGCGTTGCGGACGATGAAGACCGATTTCGAATCGGCCGCGCGCAATGTCGAGACGACGATTCACGACAACCTGCGCGAGCACGAGAAGGAACTCAACGACACGTGGCATTCCGCGGTCGGCGGTCTTGACGAAGCGTCGGGTGCCGCAGGGTCCTACGGTTCCGACGCGCCTGCTGCGCCGTCGTGGCGCGGCAGTCCGGCCGCGCTCGCGACGAAGCGCCGCAACTGGCGCGTGAAGCAGGCGGCGACGCCTGTCTGGTACAAGCGCGCGACCACCCGCCGCACGCACGTGCAGTCGGGCGCCGCGCGTGTCGCGCGCCACCAGCCGGCCAGCCTGCGCCGGCCGACGCGCTTCTTCTGAGCCGAGCGCATGCTCGCTCGTCAATCCTACCGAGGGCCGGTGTGAGCGACCCCCAGCAGAACCCGGGCGACGCCCCGGAAGAAACCTTCATTTCCCATCTCGTCGAGCTTCGCGACCGCATCATTCGCGCGGGGCTGGCCGTGATCGTCGTGTTCCTCGGGCTCGTCTACTGGGCGCCCGACATCTTCCGGCTGCTCGCGCGGCCGCTGATGGAGAATCTGCCGAAGGACGGCAAGATGATCGTCACCGACGTCACCGGCTCGTTCTTCGTGCCGATGAAGGTCACGATGCTCGTCGCGCTCGTGATCGCGCTGCCGGTCGTGCTGTACCAGATCTGGGCGTTCGTCGCGCCGGGGCTGTACCAGCACGAGAAGAAGCTCGTCACGCCGCTCGTCGGCAGCAGCTACGTGCTGTTCCTGTGCGGGATGGCATTCGCGTACTTCCTCGTGTTCCCGACGATCTTCCGCGTGATGGCGCACTACAACGCGCCGCTCGGGGCCGAGATGACGACCGACATCGACAACTACCTGAGCTTCGTGCTCGGGATGTTCATCGCGTTCGGGGTCACGTTCGAGGTGCCGATCGTCGTCGTGCTGCTCGTCCGGATGGGCGTGCTGACGGTGAAGAAACTGAAGGAAATCCGCCCGTACGTGATCGTCGGCGCGTTCGTCGTCGCGGCGGTCGTCACGCCGCCGGACGTGTTCTCGCAACTGATGCTCGCGCTGCCGCTGATCGTGCTGTATGAAGCCGGGATCCTGGCCGCGCGGTTCTTCGTGCCGAAGAAGCCGGCCGAAGAGGGCGAGGCGGGGAACGGCGAAGCCGCGGGCTGACGGCGGCGCACCGGGCGGCGGGCCGGCTCTTCCGGTCAGCTCGAACGGTGCGGCGATGCCGTGGCCGAGCCGGCAAGCGTGTGGCATTGTCCCCTTCCCGGGCAATACGGATCGGTTGAAGCAAAGCAAAAGGGCAGCCAACCGGCTGCCCTTTTTCATTTCCACCGACGACAACGGGCGCGTGATGTCGCGCGACCCGCCTGCCCAACCTCATTCGGTATCGCTGTCCTGCTCGTCGAGCGTCTGCTTCGGCGGCGGCGGGCGCTTGCCGATCACGACGCTCACGTCGAACTCCTTGCCCTTGCGCACGACGTGCACCTTGGTCGGCGTGCCGGGCTTGATCTGCGCGACGACGTTCAGCAGCTTGGTCGTGTCCGTGATGTCCTCGCCGTTGACCGTGACCAGGATATCGCCCGGCTTGATGCCGGCCTTGTCGGCCGGGCCGCCCTGCAGCACGCCGGCGACGATCGCGCCCGATTTCTGCTGGAGCCCGAACGACTCGGCGATCTCCGGCGTGACGTCCTGCGGTTCGACGCCGATCCAGCCGCGCGTGACCGAGCCCGTCGTGATGATGCTCTCGAGCACCGTGCGCGCGGTCGACACCGGAATCGCGAAGCCGATGCCGAGCGAGCCGCCCGAACGCGAGTAGATCGCCGTGTTGATGCCGAGCAGGTTGCCGTTCACGTCGACCAGCGCGCCGCCCGAGTTGCCGGGGTTGATCGGTGCGTCGGTCTGGATGAAGTTCTCGAACGTGTTGATGCCGAGGTGATTGCGGCCGAGCGCGCTGATGATCCCCATCGTGACCGTCTGGCCGACGCCGAACGGGTTGCCGATCGCGAGCACGACATCGCCGACGCGCGACTGGTCGGAGCGGCCGAGCGTGATCGTCGGCAGGTTCGTCACGTTGATCTTCAGCACGGCCAGATCGGTCTCGGGATCGCTGCCGATCACCTTCGCGGTGGCCGTGCGGCCGTCGGCGAGCGCGACTTCGATCTGGTCGGCGCCGTCCACGACGTGCTGGTTCGTTAGAATGTAACCTTCCGGGCTCACGATAACGCCCGAGCCGAGGTTGGCTGCCGGTTCGTCCTGCTGCTTGCGGGCGTTGCGGTCGCCGAAGAAGTAGCGGAACAGCGGATCTTTCGCGCGCGGGTCGGGCGGCAGCGAGCCGTCCTTGCTGGAGAACACGTTGACGACGGCCGGCATCGCCTTCTGCGCGGCTTCCGCGTACGACGTGGTCGCCGGCGCGCCGCCGATGCCGGGCGCGACCTCCCGCAGCGCAACGATCGGCGTGGCGAGCTGCTTGCCGAGCTGTCCTTGCCGTTGCAGCCATTGCGGCTTGAGCGTCACGACGATGAACATCAGCGCGAGCAGCACGGTAACCGCCTGCGCGAAGAACAGCCAGAAGCGTCTAAGCATCTGAATGGATTAGAGGTTTATATGGATCGGATCGAACTTGAATTGTACTTGAACAATACCCTCGAAACCGCGCGCTTCAAGGACTATTGCCCGAACGGCCTCCAGGTCGAGGGGCGCCGCAAGGTCGAGAAGATCGCCACCGGCGTGACGGCGTCGGTCGCGTTCCTCGAGGCCGCGCTCGAATGGGGGGCGGATGCCGTGCTCGTCCATCACGGTTATTTCTGGCGCAACGAGGCGCCGCAGATCACGGGCCGCAAGTACCAGCGCCTGAAGCTGCTGCTCGCGAACGACCTGAACCTGTTCGCGTTCCACCTGCCGCTCGACGCGCATCCCGAATTCGGCAACAACGCGCAGCTCGGCGCGAAGCTCGGGCTGATCGGCGAGCAGCGTTTCGGCGAAGGCGACCTCGGCTGGATGGCGACGCTGCCGATGCCCGTCACGCTCGAGCACTTCGTCGCGAAGGTCGAGAACACGCTCGGCCGCACGCCGCTCGTGCTCGGTGACCCGGAGATGCAGCTGCGCCGTATCGCGTGGTGCACCGGCGCCGCGCAAAGCTATTTCGACGCGGCGATCGATGCCGGCGCGGACGTGTACCTGACCGGCGAGGTGTCCGAATACGTGACGCACACGGCTGCCGAGAGCGGCGTCGCGTTCGTTGCGGCGGGGCACCATGCGACCGAACGTTACGGAATCCAGGCGCTGGGCGCCCACTTGTCCGAAGAATTCGATATCGAGCACCTTTTTATCGATATTCACAATCCGGTCTGAGCGACGAATTTGCGGCGGTGCATCGAAATTTCGCAATGTAGCGGATGCTTAAAAGTGAAATGATTTAATCGCTCCGATAGTGGGGGATAACCCTTAACTATCAAACACTTCGAAGGGATTTTCATCTCCGGGCCTTGTAAATGGCGACTCCATTCGAGCAAACTAGCGGCGGAATGGAAAGTCGTGACGGAAAATCCAACTCAGAAGTGGGGCGTGTGATGCGAGACAAGGAAGAGAAACGCGTCGACAGCGGCCGCCGTACCTGGCTGATTGCGACATCCGTAGCAGGTGGCGTGGGAGGCGTAGCCACCGTCATACCTTTCGCGGCGTCGCTTGCGCCGTCCGCGAAAGCGAAAGCGGCCGGTGCCCCGGTCGAGGTTGATATCAGCGGCCTGAAGCCTGGCGAAATGGTCACCGTGCCGTGGCGCGGCAAGCCCGTCTGGATCCTGAATCGCACCGATTCGATGCTGGCCGACGTGGTCAAGGCCGACAAGGAAGTCGCGGATCCGACCACGAAATCCCCGTATTCGATGCCGTTGCCCGCGTATTGCGCCAACGAATATCGCTCGCGGGCCGATCGCAAGAACATTCTCGTCGTGATGGCCGTGTGTACGCACCTCGGCTGCACGCCTAGCCAACGCTTCACGCCGGGTCCGCAGCCGAACCTGCCGGACGACTGGCCGGGCGGTTTCCTGTGCCCGTGCCACGGTTCGACCTACGACCTCGCCGGCCGTGTGTTCAAGAACAAGCCGGCGCCTCAGAATCTCGACATCCCGCCCTACATGTTCACGTCGGCGACGACCCTCGTGATCGGCAAGGACGAGAAAGGAGAAGCGTGATGGCCGCCGACAACAAAGAAGTCTCCACGACAGGTCTCACCGGCTGGATCGATCAGCGCTTCCCGCTCACGTCCACCTGGAAGAAGCACGTTTCCGAGTACTACGCGCCGAAGAACTTCAACTTCTGGTACTTCTTCGGCTCCCTCGCGCTGCTGGTGCTCGTCAACCAGATCGTCACGGGCATCTTCCTGACGATGAACTACAAGCCCGACTCGATGCTCGCGTTCGCGTCGGTCGAGTACATCATGCGCGAGGTGCCATGGGGCTGGCTGATCCGCTACATGCACTCGACCGGTGCATCGATGTTCTTCGTGGTCGTCTACCTGCACATGTTCCGCGGGCTGCTGTACGGGTCGTACCGCAAGCCGCGCGAGCTCGTGTGGATCTTCGGCTGCGCGATCTTCCTGTGCCTGATGGCCGAGGCGTTCTTCGGCTACCTGCTGCCGTGGGGCCAGATGTCGTTCTGGGGTGCGCAGGTGATCGTGAACCTGTTCTCGGCGATCCCGTTCGTCGGCCCGGACCTGTCGCTGTGGATTCGCGGCGACTACGTCGTGTCCGACGTCACGCTGAACCGTTTCTTCGCGTTCCACGTGATCGCGATTCCGCTCGTGCTGGTCGGTCTCGTGATCGCGCACCTCGTCGCACTGCACGAAGTGGGGTCGAATAACCCGGACGGCATCGAGATCAAGGCGAAGAAGGACGAGAACGGCATCCCGCTCGACGGCATCCCGTTCCATCCGTACTACTCGGTGCACGATTTCCTCGGCGTGTGCGTGTTCCTGATGATCTTCGCGCTGATCGTGTTTTTCTCGCCGGAGATGGGCGGCTACTTCCTCGAGGCGAACAACTTCGTCCCCGCGAACCCGCTGCAGACGCCGCCCGAGATCGCGCCGGTCTGGTACTTCACCGCGTTCTACGCGATGCTGCGCGCGACCACCGACCCGTTCAAGATCGTGCTGATGATCGTGATCGCGCTGCTCGGCGTGCTCGCGCTGATCCGCGCGCGCGGCAAGTGGAAGGCCGGCCTGCCGGTGCTGGCCGCGGCGATCGTCGTGTTCATGTACCTGACGGAGTCGAAGTTCTGGGGCGTCGTCGTGATGGGCTCGGCGGTGATCACGTTGTTCTTCCTGCCGTGGCTGGACCGCAGCCCGGTGAAGTCGATCCGCTACCGGCCGCTGTTCCACAAGGTGTTCCTCGGGATCTTCGTCGCGGCGTTCCTGACCCTCGCGTTCCTCGGCACGCGGCCGCCATCGCCGGCTGCGACGCTGATCGCGCAGGCCTGCGCGCTGATCTACTTCGCGTTCTTCCTCGGCATGCCCGTCTGGACGCCGCTTGGCACGTTCAAGCAGCCGCCGGAGCGGGTGCGCTTCAAGCCCCATTAACGTGAGCGAGGAGAGAACGACATGAAGAAACTGCTTTCGACACTCGCGCTGATCGGGGCGACCGCGTGTGCGCTGCTGGCGGCGCCGGCCGTGCGGGCGGAAGGTAATTTTCCGCTCGACCGGGCGCCCGATAACACGGAAAATCTCGTTTCGCTTCAGCACGGCGCGCAATTGTTTGTAAACTATTGCCTGAACTGCCACAGCGCGAACCTGATGCGCTACAACCGTCTGACGGATCTGGGCATATCCCAGAAGGAGATCGAAAAGAATCTCCTGTTCACGACCGACAAGGTCGGCAACACGATGTCCGTCGCGATGCGGCCCGAAGACGCGAAGAACTGGCTCGGCACCACGCCGCCCGACCTGTCGGTCGAGGAGCGCGCGCGCGGCCGCGACTGGCTGTATACGTATCTGCGGAGTTTCTACCGCGACGATACGCGGCCGACCGGCTGGAACAACGCGGTGTTCGAGAACGTCGGCATGCCCCATGTGTTGTGGCAGCTGCAGGGGCAGCGCATTGCCAAATTCGAAGACAAGACGGACGAGGAGACGGGCGAGAAGGTCCACACGCTCGTCGGCTTCCAGCAGGTCACGCCGGGCACGCTGTCGTCGCCCGACTATGATGCTGCGGTGGCCGACCTGGTGGCCTATATGACATGGATGTCCGAGCCGGCCCAGCAGACCCGCAAACGCCTCGGCGTGTGGGTGCTGATCTTTCTCGGTGTCCTGACTTTCCTGGCCTGGCGGCTCAATGCCGCGTACTGGAAAGATATCAAGTAAACACGCCTGACCGGCGTGGGGCCGGCGCAAGGCGGAACCCGTGAAAGGGGTTGCGCCGCGTGCCGGCCCTCGGCTTTTTTGAGGAAACGCAAATATGATGGTTCTGTATTCCGGCACAACTTGCCCGTTCTCCCAGCGTTGCCGGCTGGTGCTGTTCGAGAAGGGCATGGACTTCGAAATCCGTGACGTCGACCTGTTCAACAAGCCGGAAGACATTTCGGTGATGAACCCGTACGGTCAGGTGCCGATCCTGGTCGAGCGCGACCTGATCCTGTACGAATCGAACATCATCAACGAGTACATCGACGAGCGCTTCCCGCATCCGCAGCTGATGCCGGCCGACCCGGTGCAGCGCGCCCGTGCGCGCCTGTTCCTGCTCAACTTCGAGAAGGAACTGTTCGTCCACGTCAGCACGCTCGAGAACGAGAAGGGCAAGGCGGCGGAGAAGAACCACGAGAAGGCACGCCTCGCGATCCGCGATCGCCTGACGCAGCTCGCGCCGATCTTCGTGAAGAACAAGTACATGCTCGGCGAAGAGTTCTCGATGCTCGACGTCGCGATCGCTCCGCTGCTGTGGCGCCTGGATCACTACGGCATCGAGCTGTCGAAGAACGCCGCGCCGCTGATGAAGTACGCCGAACGGATCTTCAGCCGTCCGGCCTACATCGAGGCACTGACGCCGTCCGAAAAGGTCATGCGTCGTTGATGTTGCAATGAAGGAATGACGGAGCGGGCGGCGCGGCATGCCGCGTGCCTGCTCCGGGTTCGAGGATCGTGATGCAAGAGATTTCAACGAAGCCTTATCTGCTGCGCGCGTTGTACGAGTGGTGCACCGATAACGGTTACACGCCGCATATCGCGGTGAGGGTCGACAACTCGACGCGCGTGCCGCGTCAGTTCGTGCGTGACGGCGAGATCGTGCTCAACATCAGCTTCGAGGCGACGAGCCAGTTGCAGATGGGCAACGAGTGGATCGAGTTCACGGCCCGGTTCTCCGGGAAGGCGCACAAGATCGAGATTCCGGTGGCCAACGTGCTCGCGATCTATGCGCGCGAGAACGGGCAGGGCATGGCGTTCCAGGTCGATGCGGTTGCGGGCGAAGGCGCGGATTCGGGTACGTTCGACGACGACGCCGCGCAAGCGGAAGACGGGCAGCGTGACGAGCCTGCGTCGACGTTGACGCCGGTCGCCGACAGCGGCGTGAACGAGGAGCCGTCCGAAGGCGCCGACGAACCGCCGAAAACCGACGGCGACGGCACGAAAGGCGGCAGCAGACCTCGCCTCAAGATCGTGAAATGAGGTAGAATCTCGCGCTTACGCCGGCTTAGCTCATCTGGTAGAGCAGTTGATTTGTAATCATCAGGTGGCGGGTTCGAGTCCTGCAGCCGGCACCATATTGAACGAAGGGCCGGGAGATTGATTCTCCCGGCCCTTTGTCTTTTCTGCGGCCGTCTTTCTGGTCGACGAGGTGTCGTGTGCGCGGTGCCGCGACAAGGGGACTGTCCTTTCGACATCAATCTGCCGCTCACATCTGCCTGAACAATCCCGCATACGCACGACTGACGGGCAGCATCTCCCGCTGCCCGTGCACGCGAATCCGCAACCGTCCCAGCAGATCGCGCTCGATACGATCGATCGCCGCGTACGCGACGATCACACCGCGATGCACCTGCGCGAACCGCGCCGGATCGAGCCGCTGCATCAGGTCCTTCAACGGCGTGCGGATCATGAGCCGTTCGCTGGCCGTGACGATTTCCGTGTATTTTTCCGACGCCTGGAAATACAGCACATCGTCGATCGAAACGAGCCGCGTCGCATCCTTCACGCCCACGGTCAGCCAGCGGATCGGCGCGGCATCCCGCGATTGCACCGCTTGAGCCAACGCTTCGGGATGCCCGACAGCCGGCTCGCCGCGCTGAAGCTTCGCGATACAGCGCAGCAGCCGCTCGTCCGTCACCGGCTTCAGCAAGTAGTCGACCGCTGAGCGATCGAACGCGTCGACTGCATATTCGTCGTAAGCCGTGACAAACACGACATGTATGTCCGGCGCCAGCGCAGCCAGCTTCAACCCGTCGATGCCGGGCATCCGGATGTCGAGGAACGCGATGTCCGGGCGCGGCGACGCATTCAGTGCGGCCAGTGTTTCGACACCGTTGCGCGGCATCGCAACGATCTCCAGTTCAGGCCAGAGCTGCCGCAGTCGTTGCGCGAGCGAAGCGGACAGGTTCGGTTCGTCGTCGGCGATGAGGGCGGTCGGCATGTCAGTCGATCGGAGTCAGCAGGGTGGCGGTGACGCCATGTGCGGCACTCGCGTTCGTTTCGACGGTGACGCTGCCGCGCTCGCCATGCAGCGTCCGGATACGTGCAGCGACGTTGGCGAGCCCGACGCCGCCGTGCAGGCCAGAGCCGCCCTTGCCGAGGCCGACGCCCGTGTCGATTACGTTCAGTTCTAGCTTGTCGCCCCGCATCCGGCCGCGAACGACGATCACACCGCCGTCGATCGACGGCTCGATCCCGTGCAGCAGCGCATTCTCGACGAGCGGCTGCAGCAGCAGCGGCGAGAACGGCAGCGCGTGCAATTCCTCCGGAACTTCGATCGCATATGACAGCCGCTCGCCGAGCCGGATCGAGGCGATCTTCAGCAACGCGTCGACGAGATCGAGTTCGTCGCCGAGCGTCGACGTCGCATCGCGCGTGCGGCGCAGGCTCGCACGCAGGTAGCGGTTCAGGTGGTCCAGCATCGTCGATGCGCGGGACGGGTCGCGTTCGATCAGGCTCTGCACGTTCGCGAGCGTATTGAACAGGAAGTGCGGCTCGATCTGCGCCTGCAGCAGCGCGAGGCGTGCGGCTGTCTCGGCCTGGCGCGCTTCGGCGGCTTCGCGTCGCTCGGTTTCGAGCGTCGCGCGCATGCGAAGCGACTGAAGGAACAGCGACACGCACACGAACAGCACGGCCGACACCAGGAACGACGGCCCGTAGTTGTCCCACGTTCCGATGCGGGCGTGCCCGAATACGTGCGGCACGTTCCCGCGAATGATGGTCGCGGCGATCTCGAACCCGGCGAACACGCTGACCGGTGCGATCACGATGGCCTTCAGCACGAGCCCCGGCTTGCGCGGCAGCAGCCGATTCGCGGCGCGGCTGAGCAACAGCGCGCAGAAACCGATCGTGTTGGCGACGACGAGGTAGGGCAGCAGCGGTTCGCCGACATGGACGACCCAGAACCCCAGGCCGACGACCGAATTGAAGCACGTGAACGCGAGCAGCGCGGCCGGATCGCGCAGCCGCCGCGGTGCGGCGCCGGCAGGCGGCGGTATCGGTGAAGGATCGGACGTGGCTCGCATGGTGTCGGGGGAGCGCGATGCGCGTATGCCGTGACTTTAGCGTCACGCGGGCCGACTGCGTGAATGTTGCGACGAACGGCGCGCGGCTTCGACGACGTGCGTCGGCGGCCGACGGCTGGCCGGCTATCGCCACGAGTGTCGCGGAGCGTCGCCCGGAGGGATAGCGGATGGCGCCGGCTCCGCGCCGAGGGGGCCTCACCGGACGACCATCGCCACGACGCGCAGCTCGTCCGCGGATTCCGGCCGCCCGTCGCAAGCCGCGCCGCGCGCCGGGGCTGCGCAGTACGGTGTCGGCGTGTCCATTCCGATCAGGCGACTTCGACCATGTCCGCGCTCCTTCATCTGAAGCCTTACGTGTACGTGATGTTCTGCGTGCTGCTTTACATCGGCATCAAGCGCTGTTTCCCGCGCGAGGTGCCGGCGATGCGACCGCTGATTTCTCCCGTCGTATTCGGGATGCTCGGCATCGTCAGCCTGAACGGTCTGTTTCCGCACGCCGGTGTCGATGCGAACGCGATTGCGCTGGCGGCCGTGCTGGGCGGCGCGTCGCTGGGCTGGCTGCACGCGAGCCGGTGGCGCCTCGAATACCGCTCGATGCCGTCGGGCCTGCGCGTGCGCCTGCCCGGCGACGCAAGCCTGCTCGTCACGCTGATGGTGACCTTCGTCGCGGAAACCTGCATGCATTATGCAGTGGCCGTGCGGGCGCCATGGGCGGCGACGAGCGGCTTCGAGATGCTGTCGTTCGCCGTCTGGGGCGTGCTCGTCGGAATGACGCTTGGGCGTGCACTGAACGTGGTCGTGCGCTGCATGCGCCATGCGAGCGGATCGGGGCGTGGCGGCTTCCCGTATTCGGTCGATTCGCGATGACGGGCGCGAGCTTGATGCAGTTCGTCGTCAACTGGATCCGCATCGAAACGCCAGCGGCGCGTAATGCGGACTATTTCGCTCCCGTTTTGCTGTCACGGCCGCGTCACGATACGCCCATAAGGTTGCACGTTTTCGTCGCCGCGACCCCGCCCGACGGAGCCGTGCGCAACCCGCGCCGCGGCGACGTGCCCGCATCGCGGGCCGGGTAACCGGGATCTCGCTCCGGCAGCCTGGCGGTCGCGCATCGCACCCTTCCATTCGCAAACACGATCGACGCCGGTTCGAACCGGATCGCGGCCGGTCAGGAGACAAGCACCATGCTGAGTCCGCACGAATTCTCGATGCTGTTGCGCATTGCGCGTGCGCCGGACAGCGTCGATCAATCGAATCCGGCCTTTGCCGTGCTGGTCGAGAAGCGTCTGGTCGACGATACGCAGGCGCGCATGAGCGCCGTGGCGGCGCGTCCGGCGCTGACGCCGATCGGCCAGATGTTGCTGGCGCGCTTCGACGAAGCGGCTTGAGGGGAGGCGTCACGCGTTCATCGAAATGAACGGCGTGACGCATGGAAATGCCGGGCGTCTTATTGTGCGACCGGCACCGTTACATCGCTGCCGAACCAGTGCATCGAGATCTTCTTCAACGTGCCGTCCTTGTGCAGCGAATCGAGCGCGTCGTTGATCGCCTTCTCGAACTTCGGATTGCCCTTGCGGAACGGGATCGCCATTTCCTGCTTGCCGCCGTTCAGCACCGCACCCGCGCGCAGCGGCAGGTTGGACGTCTTGATCATGTACGGCAGCATCAGCCGATCGTCGAGCGTTGCCTCGATCCGGCCCGCGGCGAGGTCGCGCAGTTTCTCCGGCGCGCCCGGATACGTCTGCACCTCGATACCCGGCACGGTGCGCGCCATCTGGTCGTAGTTGGTGCCGAGCGTCACGCCCAGCTTCTTGCCCTTGAAGTCGTCGAGCGACTTGAAGTTGCGCGTGTCGTCCTTGCGCTGGATCAGCTGCGCGGCCGAGTACGTGTACGGCTGGCTGAAGTCGAGCGCTTCCTTGCGTTGCGGCGTGATCGTGACCTGGTTGACGATCACGTCGAACTTGCCGGCCTGCAGGCCGGCGATGATGCCGCTCCATTCGGTCGGGACGAACTGCGTCTTCACGCCGAGCTTGCCGGCGACCGCGTTCGCGACGTCGACGTCGAAACCCTCGAGCTGGCCTGACGTGCCGCGCGAATTGAACGGCGGATACGTGCCCTCGAGGCCGACGCGCAGCACGCCGGCTTTCTTCACGGAATCGAGCAGGTCTTCCGCGTGTGCGGCGACGGCCGTGAAGCCGAGGGCAGACGCGAGCAGCAGGCCCGACAGCAGGAACTTCGAACGTTTCATCGCAGATCTCCAGTGTTCAGTGTCGTGTAGGGAGCGCCGGGTATCGGTTGGACCCGGATGAGGCCGGAATACGGGCACGTAGACACTACTCGCAACCGCGCCGCGCCGGAAGTCGAATTGGCCCTGATTGCAATCGATTTCACCTGGCGGCGAGGGCGGAACGGTTCGGCGGGCGGCAGCGCAGGCGAAGCGCGGACCGATTGGATGCCGGGTCTTCAAATCCGGCCGGTTTACGAAGATGCCAGTAAATTGTCTGTAAAATCGCGCGAGCGAAGTCCAGTGCTCGCGCCATCCGAGGGCGCGTCAAAAGAAGAAAAGGCCGTAGCCATGAACATGCAGAACACGATCGCCGCGTTGCGTGGCGGGTTGCTTCAGCAGGACCGGTTGCTGAAGCTCGATACGCCCTTGGGGGGCAACGTCCTGACCGTGCAGCGGGCAGTCGGCCGCTCGCGCATCGGTCGTGCGTACGAGTTCACGCTCGACGTGCTGTCGACCGATAGCGATCTGGAACTTAAAAAGCTGATCGCGCAGCCCGTCACGCTGTGGATCGAGCAAGGCGACCGCAGCTATCGGCCGATCAACGGATACGTGCATACCGCGCGCCGGCTGGGCGCCGACGGCGGGCTCACGACCTATCAGCTCACGTTCGCCGATTTCACCCATTTCCTGAAGTTCCGTCGCGACCAGCGGCTCTGGAACGACACGACCGTCGACCAGATCATCAGCGACGTGCTGAACCAGCATCCGCAGGCCAAGGGCCATTTCCGCTTCGCGCTGTCGAAGCCGGTGCCGAATCGCTCGTACACGCGCCAGCACGACACCGACTGGCATTTCGTGCATCGGCTGATGGAGGACGAGGGGCTCTTCTGCGCATGGCAGCAGGCCGACGACGGCAAGTCGCACACGCTCGTGATCACCGACAACCTGCAGGCGTTTGCGCCGCTGTCACCGGAGACGGTGAGCTTCTATCGCGGCGGTGCGGCAAGCGGGGCCGACGCGTTCACGCAATGGTCGGGCACGCGCACGCTGCAGAGCGTCACGCGGTCGACGCGCACGTTTGACTACAAGAACCCCGCGCAACCGTCGAATCCGAAAGGTACGTCGCTGCCGACGATGGCCGGCCAGGGTGAACTGCCGGACCAGCTCGAGGTGTACGAGTACACGGGCGCTTACACGTATCTGGACCAGACGCGCGGCGACCATCTGACGAAGGTACGGATGGAGGAGTGGGAATCGCAGGCGAAGCGCTTCCACGGTGCGGGCGGCGTGCGCGCGATCGACGCCGGCCGGCGCTTCACGCTGGCCGAGCATCCCGAGCACGATCGCGATTCCGCCGATCAGCGCGAATTCGCCGCGATCGAGGTCGCGTGGTGGATCGAGAACAACCTGCCCGTTGCGAGCGACAGCGCGGACTTCCCGTACAGCCTGCGCGAGGCATTGATCCAGGCACAGGACGGTTACGGCGCCGATCCTGCGTTGCGTGTCCCGCACGACGACGGATCGACGGGCTTCTATCTCGTCGAGGTCGAGGCGCAGCGCGTGAGCGTGCCGTATCGCAGCCCGTTCGAGCATAAAAAACCGGAGATGCACCTCGAAACGGCAATCGTCGTTGGACCGCAGGGCGAGGAGGTCCATACCGACGAACTGAACCGGATCCGTGTGCAGTTCGTATGGGACCGGTTGAATCCGGCCAACGAGAACGCGTCGTGCTGGGTGCGCGTCGTGCAGTCGGATACGGGCGGCGGCTACGGCGGCGTGCACGTACCGCGCATCGGCGAGGAAGTGCTGATCGACTACGTCGGCGGCGACTGCGACCGGCCGCTGGCCGTCGGGCGCGTGTACAACGGCGCGAACCAGCCGCAGTGGCATAGCGACGGGATCCTGTCCGGCTACCGGTCGAAGGAGTATTCGGGCGGCGGCTACAACCAGCTTGTGATGGACGACGCGACCGGGCAGAACCGCGTGCAGTTGATGAGCAGCAGCGCGAACAGCCTGCTGCACCTCGGCTACCTCATCGACCAGAACGGCAATTCGCGCGGGTCGTATCTCGGCAGCGGGTTCGACTTGCGCTCGGATGCGTACGGCGCGGTGCGGGCGAGCCAGGGCCTTTACGTGACGACGCACCCGAAGGCGCCGAACAGCCAGCCGCTCGACGTGAAGGAAGCGCAGCAGCAGCTCGTGACGGGTGAAAGCCTCGTCGAAGCGATGTCGGGTGTGAGCGAGCAGCATCAGGCGGAAAGCCTGAAGGAAGCGCACGACACGATGCGCGCGTTCACCGACGCGACGCAGGACAGCAAGTCGGGCAGCGCGTCCGGCGGGCGCACGGCCGGTGGCGGCACCGGAAGCGCGAATGCGTTCAAGGAGCCGGTGATGCTGTTCGGCAGCCCGTCGGGAATCGGGATGTCGACGCAGCAGTCGGTGCATGTGGTCGCGAACGATCACGTGAACGTGGCGAGCGGGCAAAGCGTGCATGTCGCGGCGGGCAAGTCGCTGATCGGGAGCATCGGGCAGAAGCTGAGCCTGTTCGTACAGAACGCGGGGATGAAGCTGTTCGCGGGCAAGGGCAAGGTGGAGATCCAGGCGCAGTCGGACAACATCGAGGTGACCGCGCAGAAGGCGGTGAAGGTCGTGTCGGCGACTGACCGGATCGAGATCGCGGCCGATCAGGGGATTCTGCTGACGAGCGGCGGCGGGTATATCCGCATTCAAGGCGGGAACATCGAGATTCATACGCCGGGTGCGGTCGATGTGAAGGGTGCGTCGCATACGTTCGTGGGGCCGGCGAGCATGGGGTATCCGTTGCCGAGTCCACGGCCGGATCAGCCGGGGCAGCTGGAGCTGTTTCACAAGTACGTGAACGGCGAGGCGGTGAAGGGCGGGCTGTTCACGGTGAAAGACGTGAACGGTGCGGTGCTGAAGAAGGGGGCGCTTGACAACAGCGGCTACACGGTCGTGAGCGGGCTGCCGCCGGGTGCGGTACGTGTCGAGTTCGGGAAGGATCCGCGCGAGTCGGATCAGCCGGCGAACTATTTCAAACAGGCGAAATGGCCAGCGGAGCCGGTCGAGCCGTCGCCGGAGGCGGCCCAGTCAGCGGCAACGGGACAGCTTGCCAGCCAGTTGCAAGGGATGGCCCCTGCTGCTGCGACGGCAGCCGTGGGGCTCGTGAGCGGTGGCGGTGCAGGTGCAGCGCTGGGCGGACTGGCGAGTTCCGCGTTGCCGGCTGCGGCGGGCGCGCTGGGTGGAGCAGGTGCAGTCTCCGCGCTGCAGACGGCGTCGAGCCTGGGCAGCGCCGCTAAGCAGGTGGCCGGGATGGTGCAGGCGGCACGGCAAGGCGGACTCGCGGCGCTGGCCGCGCCGGCGGCGAATGCGGCGTCCGGGGCGTTGCAAGGCGCATTGCCGGGCGTCGCCGGTATCGCGGGCAAGGGCGCCACGACCGTCGCCTCGGCCGCGGGCGCGACGGGCATGAAGCTGCCGACGAGCGGGTTTGGCGGACCGCTGAAATCCTGAGAGAGCGGCGGCTCGTCAGCCGCCCGAATATAACGAACTGAACGAAGAACGACATGGCACAACAACTTCCGCCGGGCGCTGAGAAGGAACAGGCCGTTACCTGGCTCAGCGATGTTTCTCCGAAGGATGTCGCCGCGGTCGGCAACCGCTTCGATGCGTGGTTGCGCAAGATCAGCGGCAACCACATCACGTTCGAGGACGTGAAGACGTTTGCCGGTGCGGTACCGATCATCGGCAACATCATGGCAATGGTCGACGCGCTGGGCGATATTGCCGAGATCATCGAGAAGCGCGGCGGCCAGGTGCTCGACTACATGAGCCTTGCGATCAACCTGCTTGGCATCATCCCGGTTCCGCCGACGCTTGCGCCTTTCCGGATGTCGGCGCGCCCGCTGCTTGCGCTCGTTCGCCACGAATTGCTGATGACGCGCAACAACCTCGGCGCGGCGATCATCTCCGTGCTGGTCACGCATATCAACGCGACTTGCGCGACCGAGATCGAGGATTTTCTCAACAAGCTGAAGTCCGGCCTCGTCGAACTGCTCAACGGATGCGCATCGACGTGCCAGGAGCTCATGCTCGCGCTGGCGACCGGCATGGACAAGGCGCTGCACGGGCAACTCTTCGACGCGAACGCGAATCTGAAGCGGCAGCAGGAGATCGCAAAGAAGATGGCGGACGAGCGGCCGTGGTACAGCCCGAGCCGTGTCGGCGACGGCATCCAGTTTGCGTACGAGGGGACCAAGGCGCTGGGAAAGAAGGTTGTCAACAAGACGGCGGGCACGGTGGCGAAGCTCGCGCCGGATGCGTGGCTCGAGCCGTTTCGCGGCACGGTGACGTTCCTTCGGACCGAAGCGCCGAAGATCGCGGCGTCGATTCGTTCGCTTGCCGGCAGCGAAGAAGGCAAGATGATGTGGCTGGTCTTGCAGCTGATCGAGGCCGTTGGCCGCGTCAAGGCGCGCGCGAAGCTTCATGAGCAGAGTACGGACGTCAAGGCGAACGGGAAGAGCCAGGCGAAGAAGACGCGGGAGCAGGAAGGGCTGGAGAAAGTCGACGGACAAGCGCCGGTCGAAGGGGCGGGGAGGAGCACGTGCAAGGCGTGCGGGCTCGGGGCATCGGAGGCATCAATCGATTTCGCGTTCGGCGACGAAACGTTCTCCCACGTGGATTTCGACCTGCCGGGCGCCATGCCGCTCGTTTGGGAGCGTACTTATCGTTCTCGTCTGTCGGCTTATGACAATGGTGAGCTGGGTGCGCGATGGATCACGCCCTATACGACGCGCATCGACATCAAGAACGGTCAGTGGATCTATCGCGATGCGGAAGGGCGCAGCATCGAGTATCCGGCACTCGCGGCCGGCGCGGTGCACGATGATCTGTCGGAGAACCTGACGCTGTCGCGGCTCGACGATACATGGGTGACGATCGCATACGGCCATGCCGTGCTGCATGTGTACGAGCGTCGCGGCGACGTGTTCCGTCTCGCGATGCAGAAGGACCGTGCCGGCAACACGATCACGCTGGACTACGATGCGCTCGATCGCCTGGCGCGTCTGATCGATTCGAGCGGCAATGTGCTCGCGTTCGAGCACGATCGGCATGGCCGGATCGTGCAGATCGAACACGTGCTCAAGGATGGTGTTCGTCGCACGCTGGCGAGCTACGAATACGATGCCGACGGCGATCTCGTGCGCGCGGTCGATCGCCACGGCAATGCGCGGACGTATCAGTATCGCCGTCACCTTGTGACGCGCTATACCGATCGCACGGGCCGCGGGATGACGCTCGAATGGGATGGCGCGGATGCCGAGGACAACGCAAACGCGAAGTGCATTCGTGAATATGCCGACGACGGCAGTCTCGATCTCCGGCTCGCGTGGAATCCGAACATCCGTCTGACCTACGTGACCGATGCGCTCGGACAGATGACGCGGTACTACTTCAACATCCACGGTTACGTGTATCGGATCGTGTATCCGGACGGTAACCAGGAGTGGTTCCGGCGCGATGCTCATCACAATCTGGTACTGCACATCCGGCAGGATGGCAGCATCGAACGGCGCGAATACGACGCGCGCGGCAATCTGGTTCAGCACGAACGGGCGGACGGCAGCGTCGTCGAGATGGCGTACGACGACAAGGATCAGATGATCCGGCTCGTCGACCCGAACGGGCACGTGTGGCAACGCAAGTACGACGATGCGGGCAACCTCGTCGAGGAAATCGATCCGCTCGAACACTCGACGAAGTACGAATACAACGACAAGGGCTTGCCGACGCAAATCATCGATGCGAAGGGCGGTTCGAAGACGCTCGAGTACAACGACGCGGGGCAGGTCACAAGCTATACGGACTGCTCCGGAAAGAAGACGGAGTGGCGCTATGACGATATCGGGCGCGTGATCGAGACAAAGGACGCGGCCGGTGGCGTGGTGGCCTATCGGTACGGCCCGAACGGGCAACCGACCGAAGTTCGCTCGCCTGCTGGCGTCGAGCAGGTCCAATACGATGCTGAAGGCCGCTTGCTCCGTCACACGGATCAGCTCAATCGTTCGACGCGATATGGCTACGACGCGGTCGGCCGCATTGCCAGCCGCGCCGATGCGCTCGGGCAGACGGTTGCGTATCGCTATGACCGCCTCGGGCGCCTGACCGCGTTGACCGATGCCAACTTTGCGACGTATCAGTTCCACTACGATCCGGCAGGGCGGCTGATCGAGGAAATCGGCTTCGACGGCAAGTCGACGCGTTATCAGTACGACAGCGAGAGCGGCAGTCTCGTTTCGATCGACGAAGCGGGTTGCGTGACGTCGATCGACGTCGATGTGAACGGTCGGCTGCTGAAGCGCGTCGCGGGGGAAAGCGAAGAGCGGTTTGCCTACGATCGGAGCGGCAAGTTGATCGATGCGGTGAATCGATACGGCCGCGTGCAGTTCTTCTTCGATCCGGTCGGCAATCTCGTGCGCGAACATCATGCGTACGACCTGTTCGGCGAACGACGCAGTTACGTATGGCATCACGAGTACGACGAACTCGGCAATCGGCGGCGTACCGTTCGGCCGGACGGCCATGCGGTCGACTGGCTGATGTATGGGTCCGGGCATGTGCACGGGATGCTGCTCGATGGCGAGGAGCGTGTGCAGTTCGAGCGCGATGACTTGCATCGCGAGACGGTGCGTGTGCTGTCGAGCAAGGTCGGCCAGCGCACGCACTACGATCCGGCTGGACGCGTGTTGCAGCAGACGATTCAGCGATCGACATCGCCCGCGCCGCTTGCCGAGCGGCGGTATCGCTATGACGTGGTGGGGCAGTTGTCGCGAATCGAGGACAGCCGCAAGGGCGGGACCGACTATCGATACGATCCGGTCGGACGGTTGATCGAGGCGATCAGTCCCATCGCGAAGGAACGGTTTGCGTTCGATCCGGCGAGCAACATCATCGATCCGGTGCGGACTGCGGACATGTCTGCGTCGCGTCCGAGTCCGGTGCGGCCGGACAGCACGTTGCCGGTTGGGGTGCCAAAGGTGCTTGGTAACCTGCTGAAGGCGTATGCAGGCATGCACTTTGAGTACGACGCGCGCGGGAATCTGGTGCGCAAGCGCACGCCGGCGGGTGAGCAGGAATACGAGTGGGATGAATTCAATCGCTTGCTGTCCGCACGGGTTGCCGAGACGTCGCGGCAGAGTCAGGCGCGGTATTTCTATGACCCGTTCGGTCGGCGTATTGCGAAGGAGGTGAACGGCGAGCGGACGGTGTTCGGGTGGGATGGCGACACGCTGGCGTATGAGAGTGACGGCGAGCGCGGCACGCACTATCTGTACGAGCCGGGAACGTTCGTGCCGCTGGCGCAGTATGTTGCGGGGCCGGTTGAGGGGATCGTGACACCGGAGTGGAAGAGTACCGACCGCTATGTGCCAGAGGAAGATCCGCTGCAGAAGGTGCCGGAGCGTCGAGGCGATGCGGCGGTGTTCTATTACCACTGTGATCAGATCGGTACGCCGCAGTTGTTGACGGATGCCAATGGAGACGTCGTGTGGGAGGCGTCGTATAAGGCGTGGGGGGAAGCGCGGGAAGTGATCGCGCGGGTGTCGAAGGCGGCGGGGATCGTGGCGAGGAATCCGCTGCGGTTTCAGGGGCAGCAGGACGATGAAGAGACGGGGCTGCACTACAACCGGCATCGATACTATGATCCGACATTTGGGCGGTTCATCTCCGCGGATCCGGTCGGGCTAGCGGGCGGTTCAAATGGGTATGAATATTCAGTCAATCCAATCGACAGCATAGATCCTCGCGGTCTAACTGCGGACCGGCTTGGGCGAAACCTTACTCGTGCAGGAAGACCTCTTCAGCCTGGACAAACGCCGCACCATATCGTTCAGGAAAATTGCCGCAAGGGCTCCCCAAATAGCCACGTGCAGAAGTCACGCGAAATTTTGGAGCGGAATGATATTGATATCGACTCCGCGTCGAACGGTGCTCGTTTGTGGGGTACTGGCAATGCTCAGGTCCAGGTGCCGGGACACCCTGGACGAGTAGCTGCTCGAGCGGATGGCACCTACCACGCAGGCGCACATATTCATGGCACAGATAATGATAAATTGATATATCAAGTACTCAAGGGCGTAGAGAAAAGGGGGGGCAATGTTGAAAATGCTCTTCGTGATATTGGACAACGAATGGAAAGCGGCAGTTGGAAGGGGACGTTTAATTGCTGTTGTGACTAGGGAGTCGAAGAAATGTTATTGGAAGAGCCAGTGGTCGAGAATATGTTGACCATGCTTCGGGAGAAATTTGAGTCGTATGACACGACGAATCTCTACCCTCAATATCTTGAGCTCAGGGATTCGATAGACGATTGGAAGTTTTCGTCCGGTGACTATTTTTCATGTCTTCCATATGAAGAGCAGCGACAGGGTTTCTCCGCGCCAAAGTTACTCAAGAAACGCTATGAGAACGTCGACGAAGCACGTTGGCTAGGAAAATACAGCGCAGGCTTCCGAAATGGACGGCATGTCGTGACAGTCATGCCAGGTCAAAAGACCGTTCGAGCGCTCAGTGCAGATTTGTACAGCGAAGACGATGGTGTAATCGATGTGTGTAGTATCACTCATAAGGGAATTGATAATCCGGAGAAGGTCGCGTCTCGTGTGACGGGTATTGCTCGAATGAAGCCGCTCGATGAATCTCGCAAGGTTTACGTCGCTGTGGGTGAGGGTGGGGCATTTTCGATTTATCTTTTTGAATACTCGATGGATGAAAAGCCGAAAACTGCGCTAGCGTTCTCGAAAGGATGGACGGGCGAGTCTCGGTGGGACTTCCATTATGGGCCGTCCGGCGAGTTAGATCGAATCACAGCCGGCCCAGCGACACTTTGGGCACGAGCGTAGTTGACTCTTTGCTGATGGCGCTCTGCGGCAATCTGGTGCGAGAACACCACGTCAAGATTTGTTCGACGATCGACATTGCCCGCGCCGCTCGCCGAGGAGCGATATCGCTATGACGCGGCCGGGAAATTGTCGTGGATCGAGGATAGCCGCAAGGGCGGGACCGACTATCGTTATGACCCGGTCGGGCGACTGATCGAGGCGATTAGTCCGGTTGCGATGGAGCGGTTTGCGTTTGATCCGGTGAGCAACATCATCGATCCGTGGTCCACCGAAACGCTGGCCTCCCGGTCGAGTCCGGTGCGGCCGGAAAGCACGTTGCCGGTTGGGGTGCCAAAGGTGCTTGGTAACCTGCTGAAGGCGTATGCAGGCATGCACTTCGAGTACGACGCGCGCGGGAATCTGGTGCGCAAGCGCACGCCGGCGGGTGAGCAGGAATACGAGTGGGATGAATTCAATCGCTTGCTGTCCGCACGGGTTGCCGAGACGTCGCGGCAGAGTCAGGCGCGGTATTTCTATGACCCGTTCGGTCGGCGTATTGCGAAGGAGGTGAACGGCGAGCGGACGGTGTTCGGGTGGGATGGTGACACGCTGGCGTATGAGAGTGACGGCGAGCGCGGCACGCACTATCTGTACGAGCCGGGAACGTTCGTGCCGCTGGCGCAGTATGTTGCGGGGCCGGTTGAGGGGATCGTGACACCGGAGTGGGAGAGTACCGACCGCTATGTGCCAGAGGAAGATCCGCTGCAGAAGGTGCCGGAGCGTCGAGGCGATGCGGCGGTGTTCTATTACCACTGTGATCAGATCGGTACGCCGCAGTTGTTGACGGATGCCGATGGAGACGTCGTGTGGGAGGCGTCGTATAAGGCGTGGGGGGAAGCGCGGAAAGTGATCGCGCGGGTGTCGAAGGCGGCGGGGATCGTGGCGAGGAATCCGCTGCGGTTTCAGGGGCAGCAGGACGATGAAGAGACGGGGCTGCATTACAACCGGTATCGGTACTACGATCCAGAAGTAGGACGGTTCATTAGCAAAGATCCAATTGGACTTGCGGGTGGGCTGAATGCTTTCCAGTACGCGCCTAACCCCATCGGTTGGGTTGATCCGTTGGGGCTCAGATGCGATAGTCCAGCAGAAAAACTTCGTCGGAAGCTTTCAGCGCTTGAAGGAGCACAGGCGACGGCTGATCGAACGCGTGCGCTGCCAGACGGACGTATCCGGTACTACGATAAAGAAGCGTTAGCCAGAACTGCCGGGCCGACGAGAGGACGATCACACGTCACCGAATGGAATCCTGCTACTGGTCAAGTCCGCAGTTGGGAAGAGACGTACGACCATTCTGGAGCAGTGAATCGCGTTCATCCTAAGATGAATGATGGCGAGGTTCTGGATTTACCACACTACCCGCCGACCAAGGCAGATATAGATCAAGGGAAGGCGACGCCGGGCGGCAGAGCAATTAATTGTCCATGTAGGTGCTGATGATGAATCAACGCGATGAAAAACTGAACTTGGTCACGGAAATAATGGAGTTCATCGAAACACAACCCTATGCCCCGGAAACATGTGCTCGATATGTTTATCTCAAGTCGCTTGATGCTAGGGCATATCGCTATGGTGATAAGAGGCTCGACACGCTGCTCGACACGATTGGTGGGATGAGTGCTGGAGAGGAGTTCGTCTATTCAAAGACTGAGCTTCTAGAAATGTTGAAGGCGTACTTGTCAGAAGCGTAGTAACGAAAGGCCGCTCGAGCGGCTCCTGGTATATATGTGATTGTCGAGGTCGGGGGAGATGGAAATCAGGTACGACGGGATCGACCATTTGATCGAGCAAACGGGGGGCGACGGCAAGATGGTGCGCTATGAATACGACGAGGTGGGTTTACGGATCGCGTCACCTTGAGGAAATTACTCAACACCCCGCAGCCAAAGGCGCACCGGCACCTAGCGAGTGGCGCAATGCGACTACGACGCGGGTGGTGTTCTGCGCCCAGGCAATGTGCTTCTCGATTGGGAGAGTGAAGGAGCGCGACTTATAGACGGGGCTCGCCTATAACCGACACAGATACTACGATCCGAGTTCGGGGCACTTCGTGTCCAAGGACCCGATCGGTCTCGCTGGCGGCAACAACCTCTATCAATACGCGCCCAATCCGACTGGCTGGATCGACCCGCTGGGGCTGGCTCGATGCCCTTGTGATCCGTGCTCGAAGTATGATGTTGGTACGTACGACGATCTCAAGAAGCGTTCAGCTTCTGGCGACGGCCTCGATATTCACCACGCGATGCAAAAACACCCAGCCGCCCAGGTTGTTGCTGGCTACGATCCAAAGACTGGCCCGGCCATAGCTGTTCCTGCTGGTGAACATGAACAAATTCCGACACGTAAGGGCGCGTATACGGAAACGGCGAGAGATTTGCTAGCTAGCGACATCAGAGACCTGAGACAACACACTGGCGCTTCTAACAAGTGCTTGCAACGGCTCATTGCGCTCAACAAGGAAATGTACCCAAAGGCTTTTAAGAAATAGTATTCACGTAAAAAGGACTTCAGTCATGAATACAGAGGAATTCGTTGCTGCGATCCGGACGCATGTACAGGAGCAGGCGACAAGTGATCTTGTGAGAACTTTTACTGCCCCTCCGGGGCGGCGGCCTCGTGATCTGCTGATCAAGGTTTCGGAGTGGCGGGCTCGTTTACCGAGCGATGAACAACGGCTACTCGACGAAGCGATAGCAGAATCGGTTCGCGTTGCATTATTTGGTCTCTTTGCTGTAATCGACGGGTCAAGGGTCGTTGACGAAAATGTGGATCGGTTCATTATTACTGCTGTAGGCTACGACGGAGTTCGAACAGAGCTTAATGAAGATACCGCAGTCGACCTTCACAGTGAGTTTGCGCCTGATTGACGAGAGCCTTCGAAGGGAGCAGTAAAAGAACAAGGGCCGCGTAAGCGGCCCTTGTTGTTTCTGGTCGCTGATGTCCGGAAATAGACCAACGCGCGGTTACTCGTTTCTTCCCTGATAATGCGAGTTCACGCGCTGCGGCTCGAGCCTTTGGATCTGGCTCAACCAGACCTGATTCAATTCTCTATCAAGCTAGGATAAATGGTGTTACGCACTCGCGGACGTTTGCGAATCCTTGTCCATGCAAATGCCCATGACTGGAGATGAAATGACGCCCACTGAACGATTGACGACCTTTATAGCGGATATGCTGCGTTGGGAGATAGCGCTTGAGGCGAAGCGACGAGCCCTGAGAGGCAACCAGGACTCATCGGTGCGTGAGCAAATGTTGACCGATGCTAGAGAAGCGCTAAACCAGATTTTTATGGAGCACCTCAGTGCCGAGGCGCTTGCTACGAAGGCGCAAAGTCGCCTCGATTTGTTGCCTTCTGGTCGTCCGCCAGAGTTTGAGCAGCAAGTGCTGGATGATACAGAGAGCAAAGTCGGTAAGACGATCTACATCGAGACGTTCAATGAAAGAGGACTCGCTCAGCGTCTCCGTTACGCGCTCGTAATGGAGCACGGTGAGCCGAAAATTGACGCCGTCTACGATTGGCGTCGGAGTACGGGTAAATGGGACAAGCAGGATTCCATCTAGAGTGAGTCACCGCGCCACATGGTGCGGGTGAAGCAAGGGCGGTTATCAGCAAAGCGGCTCGCAATGTAGGAATCAGGAATCCACTGCGCTTCGCGGACCAATTGAGATGCTGAAACGGGGTCGCTCCAGCTGCACTATAACCGGCATCGGTACTACGACCCGAGCAGCGGCCGCTTCATCTCGAAAGACCCGATCGGCCTCGACGGTGGCTTCAACGTCTATCAATATGCGCCCAACCCGACCGGCTGGATCGATCCGTTAGGGCTTTCGAAGCAATGTCCTAAATGCTTGCCTAGCTGCAACGATTACGCGTCTCAGGGGCCGAAAGATTCAACTGAGATGGCCCAAGAACTTTCAAAGCAGATCAACCAAAATTCGATAACGTTCTCTACGCCCACAACACAAGGCCACATTGATCTGAAAGGGGCATCGCATTTCGATAAGGCCAAACTCCGTGTAATTCGGTAGATTCGGCCCGTGTGCCTATCCTGCACTGGATCAAAAAGGTTCAACGTTGATCTTGATTGGCTCCAGCCGCCAAAATCGGTCAACGTGTACTTACTCGTTTCTCCACGATCGGGGAGAAACGTAGCGTCGGCCGTCGGAGTGGGGACGGCTAAGACAACGCGCTGGCTGAAACGATCAACGGCCTGTACAAGACGGAACTGATTCATCGGCGTGCCCCGTGGAAAACAAGGGAATCCGTCGAACTTGCAACGCTGGAATGGGTGGCCTGGTACAACCATCATCGACTGATGGAACCGCTGGGCTATATCCCGCCCGCCGAGGTTGAGGCAAACTACTACGTGAAATTCAGAGCTACCGCTGACGTACCCGCATTACTTAAACTAACCGGCCTCCACGATTCCCGGTGCGGATCACACCTTCGGTGCAATTGGCGGGGCCGTCACACGAAGTTGGGCCGGGGCATTATGTTGCGACACAATCGCAGCGTCAGAGAGGTGTCGACGGTACATATGTCGTGGAGCGTCGGGTTGCATACCGGGCGCTACGCCGAGCTGGTTTTTCTGCAGATGAAACTCGCTGCCATGTAATGCGAGCTGACAATTATTTCTCCAATATGGGCGTTACGGCTGATACGCCGACTCGTGTGCCAGGGAATAGAAATAGTTCAACTAGGAGGTGGTAGTGTGAGCAAATGGATTACAGATGATATGATTTTGGAGATATCCAAGATATGTGAATGCTTTTCGAAAAATATTTTCGAAAAATTGGTTTCGGATGGAAATTTTGATGCCAAAGAGTCGGGGGGAATTAAGAGGAATATTTTGGAATATCTGTGCGGGGATATTCTGGATGAGAATACGCTAAAAAGGATTGGAGTCCCTGATCGAGGCTACATCGTTAGTCACGTGAAGTTGTATGAAATTGATCCGGGGGCGCCATCGGAGTCCAGTAAGAGGGTGCAACTCGATCTAATAATAGATGGCGTTGAAAGTGACCTTACTCTTGTTATGCATGCATATAAAATGGCTGAAAAGGATAGGATTTTGATTTACGATGCTCTAACTTTGTAGGGTCGGTTTGCTGCTGAATGAGAGTGAGGCTTTGCGTTTCCGTGTTATTCTTTTTCGATGGGGCGTGCAGTCGCTCAGTTGAGGCGAAGTGATGATGATACGTATCGATTGACGTGAATTGTATGTTGATTAGTAAAAATTTCCGATATTGATGCAAGGTGAGTCATCTTCGCTTCTTTTTTTGATTGGTTCGGGAAGGGGGGCAGATGATTACGTACGATTTCGATTCGGACCTGATCGCCATATTATGTCTATTTGGCTAGGGAGTCTGATGAAGAAGATGGTGACTTCGTAGGTGTGGCGATCGCGGAAGTCGTAGTATCTTGCCCAAAGTTCAATCGGCAAAAAGTATAGATGTGAGATGCAGGTTTCAAGTGGTGTTTAGGAGGAGCGCGCGGGGGTGTCAGGATTTCCGTGTTCAAGGCGGGTGGAGCAATTACTCGGAAAGCCGGATGAATCGATCTGCGTAAAGGATAGCGAATTGGTTCATGGCGGTCTTCCAGTCATGCGCGGCACTTCCCCAATTCGCGGTGATGTTGCGCAAGGCCGGCCAGATGAGCTTGATGGCGGCCTCATCGGTCGGGAAGTGACCACGGGTCTTGATGATCTTGCGCAGCTGCGAGTTGATATTTTTCAATCGCGTTCGTCGTGTAGATGATCTTGCGCCCGCCCGGCGGAAACGCGAAGAACGGGATCACGCGATCCCAGGCGTTGCGCCACGCGCTACTGACGGTCGGGAATTTCTGGCCCCACGGGCCATTCGCAAACGCATCGAGTTCGGCCTAAGCAGCTTCCGCGCTGGGCGCGGCATAGATCGGTTTGATCGCCGCGGCCAGTCCTCGGCGGTCCTTCCAACTGGCGTAGTCCAGGCTGTTGCGGATCAAATGGACGATGCAGGTTTGCAGCGTCGTGGCCGCAAATACTGCTGCCAGGGCCTCGGGCATGCCCTTCAGACCGTCGGTCACGGCGATCAAGATGTCGTGAACGCCGCAAGTCTCCAGATCGTTGAATACCTTCATCCAGAACTTGGCGCCCGCGGTGTTCTCGATCCACAGACCCGGGATCTCCTGCGTGCCGTCGGGCAGCACGCCCAGCGCCAGGTACACCGCCTTGTTGCGCACGACGGCGTCTTCGCGAATCTTGACCCGCAGTGCGTTGAAAAACACCACCGGATACATCGGCTCAAGCGGCCGGGCCTGCCAGGCGGTTACCTCGGCCATGACCTCGTCGGTGACCGAGCTGATGAAGTCGGGTGAGACCTCGGTGCCGTACTGTTCCAGCAGGAAGCCCTGAATCTCGCGCACGGTCATGCCCCGGGCATACATGGCGACGATCTTGTCGTCGAAGCCCGTGAAGCGCCGTTCGTGCTTGGGAATAAGGATGGGGTCGAAGCTGCCTTCGCGGTCGCGCGGCACCTCGATGCGAATCGGACCGTCTTGGCACCTTTGCCGTTGCGCTGATTCGTGGCGTTGGTCGGTTTGGCCGCACCGGCAGGGTAGCCGAGATGATGATTCATCTCGCCGCCCAACGCCCGTTCGATCAGCGCCTTCTTGAGCGCCAGTGTCGCGGCATTGATGGCTTCGGCCGTCATCGGACCGTTGCAGAACCGCTCAAGCAGCTCGGCCGGAATCGCCGGCAGAGCCGCCGGCTGGGCTTTCGGTTTGCAAGGCATACACTCTCCTTGAGAGCATGTTATGCCTTAAACACGAAATTCCTGACAGGCCCCCAACAACGCGCGCTGAGCAATCTCAGGGCCCCGGATTCGGCATAATCACGGCTTGCCACCGTGGCCTCACGATTCCAGCAACGCCTTCCCTCCGTTCAACCGCAATACCTATGTCGACCACCTACGCGACCACTGCGTCGCTGCAGCACATCCTCGAACACCCTGGAGATTTCTCCGGATGGCTCTGCCTGCCGCCGACGCCGTGGACGCTCGATACCGAGGGCGAATTCGCCGATGACGCTGACCACGCCGAAGGCACCACGCCACCCGCCGCCGCACCACACCCCGACTGGCGTGTCACGCTGAACAGCGCGACGATCGAGGACATCGTGATCAACGCACATGACCAGGTCGACGAACCGAGCATCGCGCAACTATTCGACGCATTCGTGTTCTACGTCGACAACGAAGAATTCATCCTACTCTGAAGGCGCTCGCCACGCGCCACAGTAAAAAAGGACCGCCGAGCGGTCCTTTTTCCATGCAGCATCAACGTCGAACGAAGCCCGCCCCTCAAGGCAACGAAATCGTCAAATTAGCCGACTCCGGGCCCACCTTGATCACCTGCGAATAAGGCGCCAACGCCTGCAGCGTCTTGTCCTTGAGATAAGTATTGAGCCCGAGGTACCCGAGCAGTGCCACGAGTGCAAACACCGCCCCGATCGCCCAAACCGGCACCTCACGCTTCAACCGATGCGCGATCTGATCCGGCAACGGCCAATGCGGCGCGAACGGCGCCCGCTTGCCTTTCATATGCGCGATCTCATCGCCCAGCCGCGCGGTGAGGTAAGCGAGCTTCTCCGGCCCTTCGAGCAGATACTTGCCCTGGAACCCGAGCAGCAGGCACATATGAAACACCTCGAGCGACTGCAGCCGCGCCGCGCCCTGCGCACGGCAATCCTCGAGATACTGATAGAACTTCTCGCCCGCGAGCTGCTCGCCGAACAGCACGAGCTGCAGCGGCCGGCGTTCCCAGTCGGCCCGGATCTTGAACTGCGACGACAGCACCATCTCGTCGATCGCGGCGCAGAACGCGAATTTCGCGCCGTAGACGTCCTCGGCAGCGATATTCAGCTTCTTCGCGCCGCGCTCGAAATCCGACAGGAACTCCTGGATCCGCGTGCTGAACTCGCTCGCGCTGTCCGGTTCCCGCCCGTTCTTGAGCAGGAACAGCATGAAGAAGCCGTCGTACAGCAAATCGAGCAGCGAACGCGCCTGGAACGCGGAGTCCGTCGACGCCGGGGTATGCATGGGTGCCGGCGCGTTGTCGCCGAACAGGGAAGGCGCGTAGCTCATGATGTGACCGCGATCAGTTCGAATTTCAGGTCATTGATGCCAGTCGGCGCATAGATCATCGCGGACTGGGCCTGCAGCATGCGCTCGTACAGCGGGCTGCGCGAATCGAGCGCGAAGTAGCACGCGCCCGGCCGCACCGGGATCGCGGGCGGCACCTGCGGCGTGTACGACAGCCGCACGCCGGGCATCGCCGACAGCACGAGCTTGTCGACGTCGTCGGGCGCGCCGACCTTGAAGCGGGCCGGCACGGCATCGACGAGCTCGACGCTCGGCATGTCCGCGGACACGGCCAGATAGAACTCGGTCTTGTCGTCGATCTTGCCGGAGTCGAGGCGGCCCAGGTGGAACGACGGACGTACCTCGTCGAGCGTGATCGCGAAATAGCGCGTCGAGATCACGGTGTCGAGCAGCTCGCGCAGCATCAGGTCGAGACGCGCAAAACTCGGTCCCGGATCGTCGTGGCGGTAGACGGGCAGGTCGGCGAGCGAATAACCCTTCGAGAACGTCATCAACTGGCCCGCGAGGCGCAGCAGTTCCTGGAACAGCCGCTCCGGATGCAGCGCCGCGTGCTGGTGCAGGTGCGCGAGCGTCGCGAATGCGGCGTTCGCGGTGTGCAGCAGCCAGAACGATGCGATGTCGCCCGAGCGGAACTCGATGATGTTCTTCGACGGCTCGCGGTGGAAACCGTACAGCGCGTTCACCTTCGCCTGCAGCGCGTCGACGAGCTGGCGCAGCCGCTGGTGCAGGATCGGCGATGCCTCGATCGCGAGGCACGGCGGCACGAAGCTGTCGTCGATCTCGAAACCGGAGGTCGCGGTGCGGCGCACGCGGACGAGCGGCACCGACAGCAACTGGTCGCGCGGTTCGCTGTGCGCGATCAGTTTGACCTGCGTCTTCAGGAACGTGATGTCGGCTTCGGCGGCATCGGTGAAGTTGTCGGCGACGCTCGTCTGCTCGCTGACGAAGCGCGTCATGAAGCCGGCGGCCGGATCGTCGCTGTAATTGGTGCCGTTCTCGCGCAGCGGGTGCAGCGCGAGATAGAACACGAATTCGTTGATGCCCTCGGGCAGCGTATCCAGCGCGATCGGCGGCGGCAGGTCGTCGGCCTGCGGCGCGGCATACAGCGCACCGTCCGGAAACACGAGCGCGAGTTCGGCGACCCGCAGCACATTGCTGCCGAGCGCGTCGCGATCGATGCGCACCGAGCGCACGCCCCAGTTGTACGGCTGGATCGCCTGGATGGACTCGAACAGGCGCGCCTCGTGGTACGCGTCCTGTCGCTGAAAGTGTTGAGGCCGGAGGAACAGCCCTTCCCCCCACAGCACCTTGGCCGAATAACTCATGTCAAATCCGGTTAATGTGGCGTTGCGATGTAATCGATTTGGTCGTGCCCGAATTAAATCGCCAATTGTTAACTCTTGTTAATTGACATTCGTGCGACATGTTTAACCGCAGGACACTGAAGACAGCATATTCAGCGGTTGTGACGGCGCACCCTGCTGCGGTGCAATGACGGTGCCATCGGTGACCGTCATCGCGCAATTATGCAGGCCGATGATTATGCCGGATTTCTCCGACTTCACCGGATCGAACGTCAGTTTCCATCGCTGGAGTGCGGGATCGCGGAACAGCGCGACGATGCCGAACGCCTGCGCCTCGCGCGAAACCTTCTCGGTCGCCGTATAGCGCTGGCCCGGAATCAGCGTGATTTCACGTACGTTCAGCAGGTCGGCGCCGAGTGCGGCCTTTTCCTTGGTCGGATCGGTGAAGGCGTCGAACGGCGCTTGCTGGAACGACGTCGGGTCCTTCAGCGTATAGAGCCGCACGACGAGCGCGAGCGGCTTGTTGTCGGTCGCGGCATTCAGGTTCGGCGCCGCGGCGAGCGTGATGCCGAGGTTGCGCGGCGGCTTTTGCGCGTCGGGCACCTCGGGCTTGCCGATGCCGGCCGCGGACATCACGGCGCTCGCGGCCGAGCCGAGCAGCGGGGCGGCCGCGCATCCGGCCAGCAGGGCGCACGCAACCAGCGGCAGCGCGTAGCGAATCATGGACGATCTCATGTGTTTCCGGCGTGCCGCCTTTATCCCTGTCAAGACTGCCAGGTATTTCCGCGATCGCTGCGAATCCCCGGCGTTACATTGTTCAACTATTAAGCGCGCCGGCGTCTCGGCGGGCATCCGGAAATTTTTTCCGCCGCCCGGGCGGCGCGTCGTGCGACCAGTAAAACTTGCGCATTCCGGCCGAAAGAAAAACCGCCGCGAGCCTGCGGCGATAGGCCATTCGAGGGGGTAGCGCCCGGTTTTAAAAGGAATTACTCTTCACACGACGATTGAATTATGAAAAATTGATCGGTACTATACCCGCGCGCTTCTTGCAAAGCAAAAGAACCAGATTCTCAACGATTTAAAACTCACGCGCCGGTGGAAATAACGATGAAAGACCGTCTCTTCGCAAAACTGTCTGGGGTAGTAGTGGCTTGCGGCGTGATCGCCGGTTGTGCGAGCCAGCCTCCCGCGCCGCCGACTGCCGAGGTGTTCAACAAGTCGCTGGCCGATGCAGACGCCGTTGCGAAGGCGGGGGACCAGGACAAGGCGCTCGGCCTTTACCAGCAACTCGCGAAGTCGGATCCGACGCGCGAGGAGCCGTGGTCGCGCATTGCGCAAATCCAGTTCGCACAGAACCACTACGGCCAGGCAATCGTTGCCGCGCAGGAAGCGCTGCAGCGCGACGCGACCGACCGTCAGGCGAAGAGCGTGCTGGCCGTGGCCGGCCTGCGGATCGCGACGCAGTCGCTCGGCGAGCTGCGCCAGGATGCGTCGCTCGCGGGCGACGCGAAGTCCGATGCGCAGGCGCTCGCGAAGCAGCTGCGCGACACGCTCGGCGAATCGGCGCTGTTCCCGCCTGAAACGAAGGTCGTGAAGCCGCGCCCGCCGCGCCGCGTCGTCCATCGTCCGAAGGGCGTTGCCGCACCGGCCGCCGAAGCGGCGGCAGCCACCACGCCGACGCCGCCCGCCACGCCGCAAAAGGGCAGCGCCGATCCGTTCGGCGCACTGCGCAACTGAAACCGCAACTGACGCGATAACCACAACTAACCTGGGAGCCGTCGAGATGGCCAAGAAAGAAAGCATTCAGAAAAGCTTGCAGAAAATTCGGCCGCCGCGCGTCCAGCTGACCTACGAGGTCGAGAAGGGCGATGCGATCGAGGTGAAGGAACTGCCGTTCGTCGTCGGGGTCGTCGGCGATCTGGCGGGCCAGTCCGAAATCGAGCAGCCGAAGCTGCGCGACCGCAAATTCGTCAACATCGACCGCGACAATTTCGACGACGTGATGAAGGCGATCGAGCCGCGTGCCGCGTTCCAGGTGGAAAACCGCCTGAGCCCGGAAGGCGGCAAGTTCGCGGTCGACCTGAAGTTCCGCTCGCTGTCGGATTTCAGCCCGGACGAAGTCGTCGAACAGGTCGAGCCGCTGCGCCGCCTGCTCGAGGCGCGCTCGAAGCTCGCCGACCTGCGCAACAAGCTCGCCGGCAACGATAAGCTCGAGGATCTGCTGTCCGAGGTGCTGAAGAACACGCAGCAGCTGCAGGAGCTCGCGAAGGGCACCGGCGGCGACAAAGACGGCGAATGACGACGGAGTGTTGAGATGAACCAGCAAACGGCTGCGGCCCAAGCGAGCGGCGCGGAATACGCCGCCGGGACTTCGCTGCTCGACGACATCGTCGAGAAGAGCAAGGTCGCGAAATCCGATTCCGAGCATGCCCGCGCGAAGGACCTGATCGGCGAACTCGCGCACCAGGTGCTCGACGGCACGGTGATCGTGTCGGACAACCTGTCGGCCACGATCGACGCGCGCGTCGCGGAACTCGACCGCCTGATCTCCACGCAGCTTTCCGCGGTGATGCACGCGCCGGAATTCCAGCGCCTCGAGAGCACGTGGCGCGGGATGGACTACCTGGTCAAGGAAAGCAACACGGGCCAGACGATCAAGATCAAGGCGCTGCACGCCCCGAAGCGCGACCTCGTGCGCGACTTCAAGGGCGCGAGCGAGTTCGACCAGAGCGCGCTGTTCAAGAAAGTCTACGAAGAAGAATTCGGCACGTTCGGCGGCTCGCCGTTCGGTGCGCTGATCGGCGATTACGAGATCTCGCGCCAGCCGGAAGACCTGTACTTCATCGAGCAGATGTCGCGTGTCGCGGCGGCTGCCCATGCGCCGTTCATCGCGTCGGCGTCGCCGGAGCTGCTCGGCCTCGAGTCGTTCGCCGACCTCGGCAAGCCGCGCGATCTCGCGAAGGTATTCGACACGGTCGAATACGCGAAGTGGAAGTCGTTCCGCGACTCGGAGGATTCGCGCTACGTCGGCCTGACGCTGCCGCGCTTCCTCGGCCGCCTGCCGTTCAATCCGAAGGACGGCCAGACCGCGGAGCGCTTCAACTTCGTCGAGGACGTCGACGGCACCGAGCACGACAAGTACCTGTGGTGCAACGCGGCGTGGGCCTTCGCAGCCCGCCTGACGGCTGCATTCGACGACTTCGGCTGGTGCGCGGCGATTCGCGGCGTCGAAGGCGGCGGCCTCGTCGAGGATCTGCCGACCCACACGTTCAAGACGGACGACGGCGAAGTCGCGCTGAAGTGCCCGACCGAGATCGCGATCACCGATCGCCGCGAGAAGGAACTGAGCGACCTCGGTTTCATCCCGCTCGTCCATTGCAAGAATTCCGATTACGCCGCGTTCTTCGCCGCGCAGTCGGTGCAGAAAGCGAAGAAATACAGCACCGACAGCGCCAACGCGAACGCCGTCCTGTCCGCCCAGCTTCAATACATCTTCTCGGTATCGCGTGTTGCGCACTACCTGAAGGCGATGATGCGGGACAAGATCGGCAGCTTCGCCTCGGCGCAGAACGTGGAAACATTCCTCAACCGGTGGATTTCGCAGTACGTGCTGCTCGACGACAACGCGTCGCAGGAGCAGAAGGCGCAATTCCCGCTGCGCGAGGCTTCCATACAAGTGTCGGAGATTCCGGGGAAGCCGGGCTCGTATCGTTCGGTCGCATTCCTGCGCCCGCACTTTCAGCTCGACGAACTCTCGATTTCTCTGCGACTTGTCGCTGATCTGCCCAAATCGGCAAATTCATAAGCGAGCAAAATCGCCCGGGCGGGCCGCCTGGGTAGGACGTTAAAACCACCTCTTTGGGGAGTAGAAGGGCCATGTTACACATTCACTTGCAATTTGGTAGCCCGGCAGTCAAGGGCGAGTCGGCTGACAAGGACCATCAGGGCTGGCTTGAGCTGAAGTCGTGGGATCACTCGATCGTGCAGCCGCGTTCGGCAACGGCGTCGTCGGCCGGCGGCCTGACGCAGACGCGGTGCGAACACGGCGACATGGTGTTCTCGAAGGAAATCGATTCGTCGAGCCCGCTGCTGTACCAGCACGCGTCGGGCGGCACGACGTTCGACGAAGTGACGATCCATTTCTCGCGCGCCGACGGTGAAGGCAAGCGCGTGCAGTATCTGGAAGTCAAGCTCAAGTACGTGATCATCTCGAGCATCGCGCCGAGCGTCCGCGAGGAAGGCCTGCCGATCGAGACGTTCTCGCTGAAGTACGCAGCCGTGCAGTGGAAGCAGACCCAGCAGAAGATCGGCGGCAACCAGGGCGGCAACACGCAGGGCGCCTGGAGCCTGACGAAGAACGACAAGACCTACGCGGTCTAAGGTCGGTTGCGGCAACGGGGCGCACGGCGTCCCGTTGCCGTTTTCGCTGTGCACGCCGGCTGATGAAACGATTCGAACCCAGTTTTCTCGACAAGCTGTTCGACGACGAACCGCACCTGCCGGCCTCGGCAGCGATGCGGCAATTGTCGCTGGACGAGCTCAAGAACACGGTCGCCCGCGACGTCGAGGCGATCCTCAACACGCGTATCGCGCATACCGAGAGCGAGCTGGCGGCGCTGCCCGAATGCCAGAAGTCGGTGCTGACCTACGGGCTGAACGATTTCGCGGGGCTGAGCCTCGCGAGCCACTACGACCGCGCGTTCATCTGCAAGTCGATCCAGCAGGCCATCGCGCGCCATGAGCCGCGCCTGCAGCAGGTGCAGGTGACGTTCGAGCTGAACGAGCAAGCCACCAACGCGCTCTATTTCGCGATCCAGGCGCTGCTCGTCGTGCACCCGGCCGAAGAGCCGGTGAGTTTCGACGCGATGCTGCAACCGTCGACGCTGCAGTATTCGGTCACGCGCGCACGCGCCGCGAGAATGCAGTAAATCAAGCCGCCGAGCGGGCCGGACCGCCCGGTGGTTGATCAGGTCCGGCAGGAAATATTGAGGTTCGGGGTCGTCGATGGAAGAATTGCTGCCGTATTACGAGCGCGAATTATCGTTTTTGCGGCGCTATTCGCGAGATTTCGCCGAACGCTATCCGAAAATCGCGGCGCGGCTCGCGCTGTCCGGCGAGCATTGCGAGGATCCGCACGTCGAGCGGATGATCGAGTCGTTCGCGCTGCTCGGCGCGCGCATCAACAAGAAGCTCGACGACGACTACCCCGAGTTCACCGAAGCGCTGCTGGAAGTGCTGTATCCGCACTACCTGCGGCCGTTCCCGTCGTGCTCGATCGCGCAGTTCACGCCAGCTTCGCCCGGCCAGCAGACCGAACCGGTCGTGATCGAGCGCGGCACCGAGCTGAAGAGCCGTCCGATCCGCGGCGTGCAGTGCCGGTTTCGCACCGCCTACGACGTGACGCTCGCGCCGATCCGCATTTCGGAGGCCCGTTACACGCCGGTCGCGCTCGCGCCGAGCGCGACGGTGCTGCCGTCGAACGCGACGGGCGTGATCTCGATCACGTTCGAATCGCTCGCCGCGCAGCTCGATCTCGGCGCGCTGAAGCTGTCGACGCTGCGCGCGCACCTGCACGGCGAGCAGTCGTTCGTCGCCGCGCTCACCGACTGCCTGTTCGTCAACGTGCTGGGCGCGTATGTCGAGCCGGAACGCAACGGCCGCTGGACCGCGCTGCGCAAGCTGCCGATCGCGCAGGCCGGTTTCGACGAAGACGACGCGCTGATCGACTATCCGGCGAAATCGCATCCCGCGTATCGCCTGCTCACCGAATACTTCGCGTTCCCCGACAAGTTCGATTTCGTCGATTTCGACCTCGCGGCGATCACGCGCGCGTCGGGCCGCTGCCAGCGCGCGACGCTGCATCTGGTGCTGCAGGACGTGCGCAGCGATTCGCACGTCGCGCGGCTGCTCGAGCTGCTGGCGCCGAGTCATTTCCGGCTGTTCTGCACGCCGATCGTCAACCTGTTCCGCCAGCACGGCGAGCCGATCCGCGTCACGCATCGCGCGGTGTCGTATCCGGTGATCGCCGAGGCGCGGCGCGCGTTCGCGTACGAGGTGTACTCGATCGACTCGGTGAAGCTCGTCAGGCAGCAGGCGCACGAGGAGTCGGTGATCGAATTCCGGCCGTTCTACTCGCTGCATCATGGTGAATCGGCGCGGATCGGCCACTACTGGTTCGCGCGCCGCAACGACTGGGTCGCGCAGAAGAGCCCCGGCTACGAAACCGAAATCTCGATCGTCGATATCGACTTCGAGCCGACGTCGCCGCAAACCGACACGCTGAGCCTCGACCTCACCTGCACGAACCGCGATCTGCCGGCGATGCTCGCGTTCGGCCTCGAGGGCGGCGACCTGTTCCAGGAGGGCGGTGCGCAGACGAGCGGCATTTCGATGCTGCGCCGCCCGACGCAGAGCGTGCGCTTCGAGCGCGGCCGCGCCGCGCACTGGCGGCTCGTGTCGCATCTGGCGCTCAATCACGTGTCGCTGGTCGCGCACGGCCTTGCGCCGCTGAAGGAAATGCTGACGCTGTACGACCTGCGGCGCACGGCCGTGTCGATGCGCCAGATCGACGGCCTCGTCGGGGTCGAGCAGCGCGGCGCCGTGCAGTGGCTGCCCGGCAAGCCGTTCGCGACCTTCGTGCGCGGCATCGAGATCCGGCTCACGATCGACGAGGAGCACTTCGTCGGCGCGAGCCTCGCGTCGTTCGTACGCGTGCTCGACAGCTTCTTCGGGCTGTACGTCCATCTCAACAGTTTCGTTCAATTGGTCGTCGTGTCGAAGCGCACCGGCGAGGAGATCATCCGATGCAAGCCCCGAACCGGCGAATCGATCCTGGCGTAGTCGACGCGCTGCTCGACGAGCCGCACCGCTTCGAATTCTTCCAGGCGGTGCGCGTGCTCGAAGGGCTGTTCGCACGGCAGGCGTCGGACGCGCCCGGCGCATGGCGGCAGGGCGACGTGGTCGCGCAGCGCATCGAGTTCCGCAATACGCTGTCGCTCGGTTTTCCGCCGAGCGAGATCGAAGGTGTGCGCTCGTTCGACGACGGCGGCGCGCTGCTCGATTCGGGCGAGCAGCGTACCGCAGCGCTCGCGGCCGGCGAGCTCGGCCACGTCGAGCTGACGCCCGCGTTCTTCGGGCTGCTCGGCGGCCAGGGGGCGCTGCCGCTGCATTACACCGAGCAGATCGTCGCGCGGGAGTACCTGCGGCGCGATCATGCGGCGCGCGCGTTCTTCGACGTGTTCTCGAACCGCGCGACCGCGCTGTTCTACGCGGCGTGGAAGAAATACCGGCTGCCGTTCCATTACGAGCTCGATCGTGACGAGCGCTATCTGCCGCTGCTGCTCGCGATCGCGGGCGTACCGAGCGACGAGGTGCGCGACAGCCTCGCGGCCGGCCCGGGCGGCGTGCTCGACGAAGCCGTCGCCGGTTACGCGCTGGCCGCGCGGCACCGGCCGATGTCGGCCGCGTATCTGCAGCGCGCGCTGTCCGATTACTTCCGCGTGCCGGTGAAAATCGACCAGTTCGTCGGCAAGTGGTACGACGTGCCGCCCGACCAGTTGAGCGTGCTCGGCGAAGTCAACGCGGTGCTCGGCGCGACGGCGCTCGTCGGCGAACGCGTCTGGCAGCGCGACATGCGCGCACGGATCGTCGTCGGTCCGCTGTCCAAGCGCGATTACGAGGCCTTCCTGCCTGGCGGCGCGCACGCCGTCGCGCTCGAGCGGATGCTGACGCTGCTCGCCGGCGTCACGCTCGAATACGAGGTGAAGCTCGTACTGAAGCGCACCGAGGTCGGCGCGAGCGTGCTGGGCGCGGGCTCACGGCTCGGCTGGGATGCATTCCTCTGCACGCGCGACGCGATCGAGGACCGCTCCGATGCACGCTACGAACTGCACGTGATTCATTGATTCCGAACGACAACAACACGCAATCGAACCTGAGATCGACGCCATGAGCACGCCTCTGAAGACCCTGATCACGAAACTGAATCCGCTGTGCCGGCACGCGACCGAGCGCGCGGCGAGCGCGTGCCTGGCGCGCGGCCATTACGAGGTCGATCTGGAGCACCTGTTCCTCGCGTTGCTCGAGGAGCCCGCCGGCGACCTGCCGCTCGCGCTGCGCGCGAGCCGCGTCGATCCGCATGCGCTGCGTGCCGATCTCGAACGCGAGCTGACGCGGCTGAAGACCGGCAACACGCGTACGCCGGTGTTTTCCGTGCACCTGATCGCGCTGTTCGAGCAGGCATGGCTGATCGCGTCGCTCGATTCGCAGCTCGGCCGCATCCGTTCGGGGCATCTGCTGCTCGCGCTGCTGACCGCGCCGGATCTCGCGCAGTTCGCGCAGCGGATGTCGTCCCAGTTCGCGGAAGTGAACGTGACGGACCTGAAGCACAAGTTCGACGACGTCGTGGCCGGGTCGAGCGAGGCCGAGCCGCGTCAGGCCGATACGGACGACGGCGGCGCGGCGGCGAGCGAGGCCGGTGCGGCACCCGCGGCGGGCCCGTCGAAGACCCCCGCGCTCGACACGTACACGACCAACCTCACGCAGCGCGCGCGCGACGGCAAGATCGATCCGGTGATCGGCCGCGAAGCGGAGATCCGCCAGGCGATCGACATCCTGATGCGCCGCCGCCAGAACAACCCGATCATGACGGGCGAGGCCGGCGTCGGCAAAACCGCGGTCGTCGAGGGGCTCGCGCTGCGGATCGCGGCCGACGACGTGCCGCCGCCGCTGCGCGGCGTGGCGCTGCACGTGCTCGACATGGGGCTGCTGCAGGCCGGTGCGAGCGTGAAGGGCGAGTTCGAGAACCGCCTGAAGAGCGTGATCGAGGAAGTGAAGAAGAGCGCGCATCCGATCATCCTGTTCATCGACGAAGCGCATACGATCATCGGCGCGGGCGGCCAGGCCGGCCAGAACGACGCGGCGAACCTGCTGAAGCCGGCGCTGGCGCGCGGCGAGTTGCGCACGATCGCCGCGACGACGTGGAGCGAATACAAGAAGTACTTCGAGAAGGACGCGGCGCTGGCGCGGCGCTTCCAGGTCGTGAAGGTCGAGGAGCCGAGCGAGCCGCTCGCGGCCGCGATGCTGCGCGGGATGTCGGGCCTGATGGAAAAGCACTTCAACGTGCGGATCCTCGACGACGCGATCACCGAGGCCGTGCGCCTGTCGCACCGCTACATCAGCGGCCGCCAGCTGCCCGACAAGGCGATCAGCGTGCTCGACACCGCGTGCGCGAAGGTCGCGCTCGCGCACAGCGCGACGCCGGCCGCGATCGACGACACGAAGAAGCGGATCGAGCGGATCGACGCGGAAATCGCGTCGCTGGAGCGCGAGGCAGCCGGCGGCGCGCCGCACGACGAGCGGCTTGCCGAACTGCGTGGTGCGCGCGACACGGCGCTCGAACAACTCGCGAAGGACGACGCACGCTACGAAGCCGAGCGTGCGATCGTCGCCGAGATTACCGAGCTGCGCGATACGCTCGACAAGGCGCGCGGCCCGTCGGAAGACGGCCAGCCGGTCGACGTGCCGGCCACCCGCGACAAGCTCGCCGAACGCGTGGCGGCACTGCACGCGCTGCAGGGCGGCGAGCCGATGGTGCCGCTGCAGGTCGACGGCCATGTCGTCGCCGAGATCGTCGCTGCGTGGACGGGTATTCCGCTTGGCCGGATGGTGAAGGACGAGATCGACACCGTCCTGAACCTGCAGCCGCTGCTCACCGCGCGCGTGATCGGCCAGGATCACGCGCTCGACGCGATCGCGCAGCGCGTGCGCACCGCGACCGCGAACCTCGAGGATCCGAACAAGCCGCGCGGCGTGTTCATGTTCGTCGGGCCGTCGGGGGTCGGCAAGACCGAGACGGCGCTCGCGCTGGCCGACATCCTGTACGGCGGCGAACGCAAGATGGTCACGATCAACATGAGCGAGTACCAGGAAGCGCACAGCGTGTCGGGCCTGAAAGGCTCGCCGCCCGGCTACGTCGGTTATGGCGAAGGCGGTGTGCTGACCGAGGCCGTGCGCCGCAACCCGTATTCCGTCGTGCTGCTCGACGAGGTCGAGAAGGCGCACCCCGACGTGCTCGAGATGTTCTTCCAGGTGTTCGACAAGGGCGCGATGGACGATGCGGAAGGGCGTGAGATCGACTTCCGCAACACGCTGATCATCCTGACGTCGAACGTCGGGTCGGCCGCGGTGATGCAGGCGTGCCTGAACAAGCCGGCCGAGGAACTGCCCGATCCGGACGCGCTCGCCGAGACGCTGCGCCCGCAGCTGTACAAGACGTTCAAGCCCGCGTTTCTCGGGCGCATGAAGGTCGTGCCGTACTATCCGATTTCCGACGACGTGCTGGCCGAGATCATCGAGTTGAAGCTCGAACGGATCCGCCGCCGGATCGAGGCGAACCACAAGGCCGCGTTCGAATGGGACGAGTCGCTCGTCGAGGCGGTGCTTGCGCGCTGCACCGAGGTCGACTCGGGCGCCCGCAACGTCGACCATATCCTGAACGGCACGCTGCTGCCGGAGATCGCGGGCCACGTGCTCGGCCGGATCGCCGACGGCGAAGCCATCGCGCGTATCGCGGTGCGTGCGGACGAGGCCGGCGAATTCGCGTACACCGTCGAATGAGCGCGGCCGCGCAACGTCCAAGCATTGATGAACTGACCAAACCATGCCGATCAATCTTCCCGAGCTGCTGACGCCGATCAGCGACGCGTCGCCCAGCGGCGACGACCTGCTGTTTTCGAACGAATTCGACGCGATCCAGGACGCGCGGCGCTACGACGATCCGACGCTCGACCAGGGCGAATGGGTGACCGAGATCAAGGAGGCGGACTGGGGCTTCGTCGTCGATCAGGCAAGCGTGCTGCTGCGTACGCGCACGAAGGACCTGCGGCTCGGCGTGTGGCTGACCGAGGCGCTCGCGCTCGAGGACGGCATCACCGGCCTCACCGACGGTTATGCGTTGCTCGAGGGCCTGTGCCGTGAGTTCTGGGACACCGTGCACCCGCTGCCCGAAGGCGAGGACACCGAATACCGGCTCGGCAACGTCGCATGGCTCTCCGGCCGCACGGCCGAGCTGCTGCGCGCGGTGCCGATGACGGACGGTGCATCGAACGCGTTCAGCACGCTCGACTGGGAAGTGGCGCAGCACGTCGCGCAGGCGATCAAGCGCGACCCCGATCACGCGGACGAGATCGCGCGCGGCAAGCCGTCGCTCGACCAGATCGATTCGTCGCGGCGCGTGACGCCGATCGCGTTCTACACGACGCTGCTGGCGAACCTGAAGGCGTTCGAATTCGCGCTCGATGCGTTCGAGGAGCGGCTCGTCGAGCGCGCGGGCGATTCGGCGCCGAGCTTCCGTCAGGCGCGCGACGCGTTCGAGACCGTGTACCGGCTCGCCGAGCGTTTTGCGCGCGAGCAAGGCTACACGGGCAGCGCGCCGCACACGCAGGCGGCGCCGCAGGCGCAACCCGAGCGCATCGAGCCGGTGTTCGGCAATTCGATCCAGACCGAGGAGACCCACGTGCAGCAGCAGACCGCGCCGCGTCCTCCGGTGACGCAGATGATCGCCGGCATCCAGAACCGCGCGCAGGCCGTCGACCAGCTGCGTGCGGTCGCGCGCTATTTCCGCCAGACCGAGCCGCACAGCCCGGTCGCGTATCTCGCCGACAAGGCGGCCGAATGGGCCGACATGCCGCTGCACAAGTGGCTCGAGAGCGTCGTGAAGGACGACGGGTCGTTGTCGCATATCCGCGAGCTGCTGGGCGTGCGGCCGGACGAGCAGTCGTAAGCGCCGGGCCTTGCACCTGAGAGCGCGGGCTCGGCGGGCCCGCGGCAGACAAGAACAGGGATTGACGCATGAACGTGACCGAACTGGCCCAGGCGATCCGCGGCGGCCTGGTTCAGCAGGATCGCCTGCTGAAGATCGACCTCCCGTCGCTGCCGAACAATGCGCTGGTGCCGCGCCGCGCCGTGATTCACGCCGAACTGGGACGCGATTTCAGCGTGGAGCTCGATCTCGTGTCGAGCGCGAGCGACATTGAGCTCAAGACGCTGATCGCGAAGCCGATCACGCTGTGGATCCAGCAGGCGGACAAATCGTATCTGCCGATCAACGGTCATATCCACACGGCGCGCAGGCTCGGCGCGGACGGCAGCCTGTCGGGCTACCAGCTGGCCTTCGCGTCGTGGATGCATTTTCTCAAGTTCCGCAGCGACATGCGGTACTGGCAGGACCAGACGATCGACACGATCCTGGCCGACGTGTTCGATGCGCATCCGCAGGCCAAGGGCCGATACCAGTTCGCGCTGTCGAAGCCGCTGCCGTCGCGCTCCTACTGTCGCCAGAGCGAAACCGACTGGAACTTCGTGCATCGGCTGATGGAAGACGAAGGGCTGTTCGGCTTCTGGCGCCATGCCGGGGACGGCAGCGCGCACACGCTGGTGATTACCGACGACCTGCATGCGGTCGACGAACTGTCCCCGAATACCGTCAGGTTCGACCGCTCGGGAACGGGCAGCGAAACCACGGGTTTCACGCAATGGGCCGCGTCGCGCACCCTGCAGAGTTCGCTGCACACCACGCGCACGTTCGACTACAAGTCGCCGTCATCCGCCGGCAACCCGAACGGCACGACGCTGCCGACCAAGGCCGATCAGGGCGACCTGCCGGGCCAGACCGAAATCTACGAATACACCGGTGCGTATACGTACGCGGGCCAGGATCGCGGCGAACACCTGTCGAAGATTCGCCTTGAGCAATGGGAGTCCTGCGCGAAGCGCTTTTTCGGCGTGGGCGGCGTGCGTGCGATCGATGCGGGCCGGCGCTTCACGCTGGCGGATCACCCCGAGCACGATCGCGATTCGGCTCAGGACCGGGAATTTGCGGCCGTGAAGGTGTCCCGGTACATCGAGAACAACCTGCCGATCTCGGACCACGAGGCGAACTTCCCGCACAGCCTGCAGGACCGTCTGGCGCAGGTGAAAGCCGGCCACGGTGAAGCCGCGGCCTTCGAGGTGGGGCATGACGACGGTTCGGCCGGGTTCTATCTCGTCGAAGTCGAGGCGCAACGCGCAGCCGTGCCGTATCGCAGCCCGTTCGAGCATCGGAAGCCCGAGATGCAGCTTGAGACGGCCATCGTCGTCGGGCCGAAGGGCGAAGAGGTGTATACGGACGAGCTGAACCGGATCAAGGTCATGTTCGTCTGGGACCGGCAGAACGCGGGCACCGAAGCCGCGTCGTGCTGGATGCGCGTCATGCAGTCGGATACCGGCGGCGGCTACGGGGCCGTCCATATTCCGCGTGTCGGCGAGGAAGTGCTGGTCGGCTACATCGGCGGCGACTGCGACCGGCCGATCGTCATGCATCGCGTCTACAACGGAGCGACCAAGCCGCAATGGCATAGCGACGGGATCCTGTCGGGTTTCCGGTCGAAGGAATACGCGGGGTCGGGGCACAACGAGATGGTGCTCGACGACGCGACCGGGCAGAACCGTGCGCGCCTGTTCAGCAGCAGCGCGAATTCGCTGCTTCATCTCGGTTACCTGATCGAACAGAACGGCAACACGCGCGGCACGTATCTCGGCTCGGGTTTTGACCTGCGTACGGATGCGTATGGTGCGGTGCGCGCCGGGCAGGGGCTGTATGTGACGACGCATCCGAAGCAGGCGAACAGCCAGCCGCTCGATGTGAGCGAAGCGAAGCAGCAGCTTGCCAATGCGGAAGGGTTGATCGAGTCGATGTCGCAGGTCAGCGAGATGCATCAGGCTGAAGCCCTCGGGGCCGGTCACGATGCGCTGAAGCAGTTCGTCGATGCGACACAGAACAGCGTGACGGGGGCGACGTCGGGCGGCAGGACCGCTGGTGGCGGGACGGGCAGCGCGAATGCGTTCACGGAACCGGTGATGTTGTTCGCGAGCCCGGCGGGGATCGGGATGGCGTCGGAGCAAAGCATGCACCTGGCTGCGGATCGCCACGTCAACGTCGTGAGCGGGCAGAGCACGCATCTCGCCAGCGGGAAATCGCTGGTGGCGAGCGTCAAGGAGAAGCTCAGTCTGTTTGCGCAGAATGCGGGCATGAAGCTCTTTGCCGGGAAAGGTGCCGTCGAGATACAGGCGCAGAATGACAACGTCGAGATGGTCGCGCAGAAGACGATCAAGGTGCTGTCGGCGACCTCAACGATCGAAGGCGTCGCGAAGGAAGAGATTCTGCTGACTTCCGGCGGCGCGTATGTCCGGATCAAGGGCGGCAACATCGAGATTCATGCACCGGGCAAGATCGACGTGAAGGGCGGGCAGCACACGTTCAGCGGGCCGACGAGCATGCATAAGACGTTCAAGGCGGAAGGCAAGAAGGCAGACATGCGGATTCGATATGTAGATGCCGACGGCAACGTGCCGCACGGGGAACCGATCAAGTTCACGACCGAGGACGGGACCGAGCATAGCGTCGCGCTCGACGCGGAAGGCAAGGCGGAATTGAAGAACATCGATTTTGACGAGTTCGTGGCCAGTCAGTTCAAACGGACGGGGGAGTGAAAATGGGCAAGCCACTTGTTCAACATAACGTCTGTATTGATCTGCCGGGGGAGCCGGTCAAGTGCGCGGCCGAGACGGAATTGACGGTGCTGTTACGCAAGCATCGGGATGTGGTATTCGATATCCAGCTTCAGGCCGGCGCGACCTATACCGTCACCACGACGCACCCCGATCAACCGAACGGGCGCTTTTATGACACGAAGCGGAAGATGAATGTCGGCAAGACGACGTTCAAAGATGGGGAGCCGTGCCACATCTGGATCGGCCGTACTTTCGAGGGGAGTCTGATTCTCAAGCAGGGCGAGAAGGTGCTTGGGCACTATCCGATTGCCAAAATGGACTGCACAAAGGGCTGTACGGATGATCCGAAGGATAAACCAGCGCCGGTTCTGATTGTGCTCCACAACGATAAGGAGTGGGCGAAGGACCTGATCCGGATTTCGGATGCTGGAGTCCTGGGAAAAGCTGCTGCGGCACCGTCCTTGATGTCCGCTCTGGATCGGGCCCGCCAAGCGCAATCCAAAGGTGATTTATCCGGCCTGATGAGTAATAGCCCGTTCCAATCTAAAAAATCGATGGCGGGTGCGCCCAATGTTTTCTCGGGGGAGGCATTAAATGTTTCCGCGGACGGGCGGGAAATAAAATACTCCGTTCACATGTTTTCCGTAAAGCGGAATGCCGGTGTGGAGGAGCCAAATTGGGTGCTGAGATTCTTCAAAGAGGGTGACAAACCTTACGAATTCAAGCCTAATCCTCACGATGTCATATCGAGGAACTGGCTTCTGATGCAGGTCGGAAATATCGGTGCGTATATCAGGGATGCTTGGTATGGAAATGAGCCTTGGGCAAGGGATTTTTTTAAAAGATCATTTTTTTTAATCAAGCGTGGCGGTGAAACGGTACTTGCATTCTCCACCGTCCCGGAAGATTGGAAAACTCTGGGATTTTTATTGGTTGGCTATGCGCGGGAAGTGCAGCCCGGTACCAAGCTGGCAACGATAGCCGGAGGGGCTGGATCATTGTCATCCGCAGGAGCGGCGGCGTGGAATGCAGCCAAGGGATCCTTTTCCGGGAATGCACTGGTCGCATTCTTTATTGGGGCGGGTATAGACACGATCGTCTGGTTTTCGGATTCAAATCAGGATTTCAGGGATTTAATCGCAATATTGTTGGTGGATGCATTCAAGGCGGCATTGGTTGGTGCTGCAATAAGCTTGGCCAACGCTGGCATAGTTGCCATGGCTGCAGCGACCGGAGTGACTGTAGGTGCTCTGGCGATAGGTGGATTTGTCCTGATTTTGGGTGTTGGTTTGCTTGTTGATTATTTGTTCGATGCCAGTGGGAAGAAATTCGTGAAATTGCTATTTCACAATCCGAAGGCTATCGTGGATGAAATCGATGGCATGGTGCGGAGGGCCGGTAAGGCACTCGAAGAAAAGCTGCCGAAGGATTATGGTGACTATTATTCAGGGTCGCAGTGGATGATGCTTCCCTGAGGATTCACTTCCGGTAATTTTTGAGGATTTTTATCTGACGATGATGGAAGCAAATGTTGATGGCCACCCAGTCGATGACGGTTCGCCGATAGATTTTCATGGAAAGCTGGCTGCGATAGAGTTGGCTATTGGTTTGCTTGTGGCCGCCATATATTACGTATTTTCCAAGTTGGGTGTGATGGCGGATTTGTTGTGGAAATCGATAGTGGTTGTTCAGTTTTGCATATCGATTGTTTTGTTTGTTCATTATGTTATGAATCGGCAGCCTCGAAGGCTCTGGGTTGAGGGTGTTGTTTCGCTGTTTTACCTGGGGCCGTGGTTGATGATCGCATTGTTTTGGTTATTCTATATATCATATGTTCCGATGCCTGGAATTTTGAAGGTTTCCGTGATCGCTGTATGCTTTGCTATTATTGGGTGGCACTCGTTCAAGGTTTTGTTGGATTTTCGTCGCGCCGCTAAAAGCGAATCGGTTGTGAATACAATTTATTATGAAAGTGGTGGGAAATTGGTCTTCCGTAATTCGCTGGGTGGCTATATTGACCAATTGACTTCGCGGAATCCGTTGAAAGGATCCTTGCTTTCAGTGGTTGGTTATTCGATGCCTTTTGCTGCGGCATTTGGGTTGAGTGCTAACCATGTTTTTGGTGAGAACATTGGTCCTCATGTGCTGGGTGTTGTTTTGTCGCTCGTTGGGTTCCCGATGTCGATCTGGATCATTGGAAATGCCTACGTGCGATCGATTTTTTTTCGAGTTTATTTGCCATTGAGGCTTGAACGAAAAACCGGGAAGAAAGTTATTCTGAGTTCATGAATGGCCTGATGCTCGCGGCGGTTTGAAGCGAAATTTCATATCCGCGTGATACCACGCAATTCTCGGAGAGAATCTGGTCGCCGGTGCGGTCCTCATCGTGTGCGCGTATGTGCTCGGAACGCCACTGTTTCTGGTCGATTCGCCGCCGTTGACGATCGCCGCTGACGGAGCAACGAACGATGACTCTTCTGGATTACTTGAAACAGGCGTCCGATCAGTGAATGCCCGATTCTCGGGCTCCGCGCTACGGCGATCAGCTGCATAACATGGGCGGATGCGACCAAGTGTGATCCGCAACCAGTCGTCATATCCGAATCACGAATCGCCGATGCGATTCCGTGCCCGCCGCATATTCACTGGGTGTGGCGGATGGACCGCCGTCGCAGCTCGAAATGTCGATCCAGGATTTCGAGCAGTCGCCGGGCGTTGTCCGTTTGCGTGGGAACGCGCCGTAGCGCATGGTGAGCGGCGTGCCGAGGTCGCCCTCACAAGGTGGTGGCCGCCCCCAAGCCCCCCGCAACCCGCTGCCCGATCCCGGGATGAGATCTTGCGCTGCGGCGAAATGAACGCAGCGGTGTACACTGGCCGGGATGGCGAGAGGGCGATCCTTGAAGCTGGTTTTGAGCATACCCAGATAAGGCACCATTCCTATCAGCTCGCCGGCTTCCTCCGACATGATGGATGAAACTGCATAGAGCAATCCGACAAACTTAATCTGAATCGGCACGCCTTCAATAGCGAGATCCGTGTCGTCCCTGCGTTTGGTCATGCAATACACTGCACCGGAATTCCCCGCGATTGTTCCAGGCCTTCGCGGTACACACGCCGTTCGCGGACGGTTCTCCGCTGCGCTGCGAGTCGCTGCGGCAGGCTTGCTGTTCGTGTCCATGGCGGCGTGCAGCAAGTCGGATCCGACCTACACCAGCATTTCGACCGAGGCGCTGAACTACCTGCCGTACAACCTCGTTCGGTTCACGATCACCGACCAGTTCGGCAACAAGGCACGCGGCGGCGGTGATCTCGAACCTGGGGCAGGGGAGGGCAGCATCGCCTGCTGCTATTTGCTGAAGGGCACCGATTTCAAGGTTCAATGGACGTATTACGATGCGGACGACTGGCGGCCGGGCGAGCAGGTGAAGAAACAACAGGCGGAGACGGACGTTTCATTGCCGCCGACGAGGGAGCCGGACTCGATCGGCTCACGCATTCTCGAAGTTCACTTCTATCCCGATCGTCATGTCGAACTGGCATTTCCCGGCGAGATGCTGGGCAGTACGCGATTGCCGATCGTCGACGTGTCGCGTGACCTGACGAAACGGTACGGCAAACGGCTCGACGAAAAGTACAAGGACAACGACGCCCAGTTGCACCGCCGGATTGCGAGAACCGTTGCGGAAGCCTGGATCAAGTACCGCTTCACCGATCGCAGCGACCTCGAGCAATACGCGTATTACGTGCTTCTGGTGAATCCTCGGTTCGACGCGCACCAGGAGGCGCAGAAACTCATTCAGTCAAGCAAGGGCAAGCCGGGCGCATTCGCGAAGGCGGTAGCCGCGCTGTCGCCTTCGGTTGTGAAGGAGCTTGGGCGAAACCGATTCCAGGCGGTCGCGGTGCCGTCGATTCCGGCGGGGCTGTTGCCGCCGCCACGTGAGGAGAACAGCCATGGCAGGAGCTAACGATCGAAACGCTATTCGACTCGATCCTGACGATGCTACGCCGCAGAGCGTTCGAATGGCCGTCGACAGGATGGCGACGGCCAACTATCCGAAGGGAGATTGTCTGCCGTGCGGGGCAACGATCCGTATCGGCGTGTTCTTCGTACCGCAAGGTCGTCCCTGATACGCAGGGCGTGAACTTTCTGCCGCATGCGGAGGTATTCCTGCGCTGGATCGCCGTGCGATATCAGGATCCGGAATTCCGTCATTCAGTGACGGATCCGGCGACCGAGTGGCGCAAGGATGTCGAAAAAGCCGACTACGACCGGCGCGATGCCAAGGCAAAGCTCGACTGGGCGATGATGGGCCGCCAACGGATGGATTCGCCCGAAATTCAAAAGCTGAAGCTCGCGAAGCAGGCGGCGGACAAGCGTTACAACGACCTGTGGAGTGACGTCCCGCCGAGCAACTATACGACGGTCTGGCAGCGCCTCGACAAGGAGGCGAAGGAGATGACCGGAAAGTGGGAGAAGATGCGGCCGGAATACGAGGCCCAACAGCAGCGCCGCTTCATGCAGTCGTTCAACAACAAGCTGACCTATACGCCGCTGTTCCTCGCGCCTGCGTTTGCGCGCCACGTCGAACTGAACGAGGACGAGGTTGCGCTGGTCAAGGCCTGGGAGCAGGGGTATTCGGGGAAGAACCCGCTTCCGGCGGAGGTGATGGCGATGTTCGACATGCTCGTCCACGATACGTTGCTGACGAGTTGGCAAGATCACGTGCTCGCGCCTTCACTGTACTTCAGGACACGGGACAAGGACGTGTTTGGAAAGACCGACTACGTGAAGGAAGATAAGCAGCGCAAGAGCGACGATCTCACCGCCGAACGGGTCGAGCAGGCGAGCAGGCAGAGCCAGCAATGGGCGAAAAGCCACCAGCGGACGCCGCCCACGCATTGACGTCACTCAGCGGCGCGCAATTATCTATCGCCGACACCCCGCCACACCGGGGCGGCTCATCGTGAGCCGCCTCCCGCAAACTTACTGCCCCACCCGGAACTCGATCCGCCGATTCCTCGCCCGCCCGTCGGCCGTATCGTTCGGCGCGATCGGCTGATCCGGCCCGACGCCCGTCGTCGTCATCTGCTGCGGCGGAATGTTCTTCGTGATCAGGTAACCCTTCACCGCATCCGCGCGCGCCTGGCTCAGCGCGATGTTCGACGTCCGGTTCCCCGAGTTGTCGGTGTGGCCGATGATGTCGACCGTGCGGTTCTGCATCTTCGCGAGCGCGGCCGCCATCTGGTCGAGGATCAGCCGGCCCTGCGGCGTCAGCGTCGCGCTGCCGGTCTCGAACTCGATCGTGCGATTGGCGAGCGTCTGGTCGAGCACGCCCTGCTCGGACGCCGACACGCGCAACCCGTTCTTGATCGTGTACGTCGGGTTCAGCGTGTTCGCCATGTCGCTGGCGAGCTGCTGGCGCTGCGCCTCGTTGTGCACCTCGCCCTTCATCTCGATCTGCGTGCCGTTGATCTTCAACTGCCCCTTGCTGATCTGCTTGAGTTGCGCGCCGAGCAGCTTCTGCACGTTGGCGCTCCAGTTCGGCGGCGTCGCGACGTCGCCGACCTCGATCTGGTCGACGACGTTCGTCGTGCCGTAGGTATCGCGCAGCTTCTGCAGCACGGCGGCCTTGGTCGCCTCGTCGGGCACCTTGCCGCCGACGACGACCTGGCCGGGCGCCGCGTTAGCGGGCGGCGGCGTGATCGTGCCGGCCGTGCCGCGCACCACCGTGCCGGACGCGGTGCCGGCGCTCGGGTTCGACGACTGCAGCGCGGTCGTCGCGACCGTGCCGTTGCCGACCGGCGTGACGGTGGCGCCGGTGTTCTGCGCGAAGGCCGCGCCGCTCGCGACGAGGCCGGCGGCGAAGAGGGCGGCGAGGGCGGGCGAGAGGGCGGCCGAAAGACGGGCGCGCCGGGCGTGAATCGTGCGATGCATCCCGTCAGCCTCCGATGAACGCTTCGCGGAACGCGTCGATGGCGACGCGCAGCGAGAGTTGCGGTTGGTCGAGGTAGCTGACGAGCTTGCTGATCTGCTGATCGTTTTGCGCATGGGCGTCGATCCACTCGGGATCGTCGATGTCGATGTTGTGGGCGGCGTAGGTCTGCGGGTCGACCACGCTCAGCAGCGTCTTGGAAGACGCGCCGTTGAAGCCGATGATCAGCCGTTCGCGTTCGGCGATCGTGCCGATGAAGATCGCGAGCTCGAAGTCGGCCTGCGCGACGAACGGCGTGATGAGTTCGAGCCAGAACGCGGCGACGAGGCTGCGGTAGAACGGATCCACGGGCAGCGGTAGCGTGAGCCCGCGCTCGATGTGCGACGAGCCGCTCTGCATCACGGGCCGCAGCAGCGAGCCGAGCGCGAGCATCGCGCCGCGCAGCCGCACCGGATGGCCGCTTTCGAGCAGCATCTGCTGCAGGCCGTACAGCGACTGATGTTCGACGAAATCGTTGAAGGTACCGTCGTGCGACGTACCGGGGCCGCCGACATCGATCGGCACCTGCGTGTCGCCGAGCGCCTGCAGCGCGCCGGGCGGCTCCTCCTTCGCGAGCAGCGCCGGCATCTGCGCCGCCACGCGCGACCACAGCCGCGCGAACGCGAGCGGGCTGCGCGCGAGGAACGCGAGCGGCCGGTCGACCTCGAGCGCGGTCGCGCCGAGGAACGGGAAGCGGCGCATCGACACGTCATGGCTCGCCACCATGTGGCCCGCGATCGCGAGCTTGCTGCGCGAGCCGATGAATGCGAAATGCATCGGCTTCGCATCCTCGTAGACGATCTTCCAGCGTGGATCTTCCGCAAGCAGCTCGAGCGCCTGCGCGATCCAGCGATCGAGCGTCTGCAGCAGCTGCGGATTGTGTGCGCTCTTGACGAAGTCGCCGCGCGACGGAATCTTGCCGAAGTAGGCGATTTGCGCCTGAACGGTTTGCGTCATTGCGCCCCCTGTGCATGCGTTGCGTTGGCGGCCGCGACGGCCGGCGCGGCGGCCGGCGTGCCCGTGCCGGCGGACTGGGTTGCGTTCAGCGCCGCGCCCGCGCTCGCGTCGGCGACCGACGACGGCAGCTGCAGGCCGCGCAGGCTCTGCTGCTGCGGCTGGTCACCGCCGCCGCCGGACGGTTGAGACGTGCTGATGATGCGCATCGTTACCGACACGTTCACGCTGCCCTGCGCCCACGTCAGGTCGAAGGTGCCGTCCGGGCGGCGCTTGCGCTGCGCCGAGTTGATCAGCTTCTCGAGACCGTAGCGGCCCGGCTCGTTGACGAGCTGCACCGTGCGGCCGTCGAAGGTCGTCGCGGACAGCGTCGCGCCCGGCGAGCCCTGCGGGTTCGGCCAGACGAAGTTGGTCCACTGCGGCGGCGTGTTGCGGTAGCGCAGTTGCTGGCCGTCGATCGCGATCGTGTATTCCGTCGTGCCCGTGCTCGGCTGCGGCAGGATCTGGAACACGGTCTGCGGCTCGGTCGACGCGGCCGCGCTGCCGGCGGCGCCGCCCGCAAGCGGTGCGACCCAGCGTGCGAAGCCGTTCGTGAAGTCCGGCGTGAGCCCGATGCCCATGTCGCCCCACGTGCGGGCGGCGAGCGTGTCGCCGCGGCGTACCGCGAGCGGCCCGAGCGTCGTGCCGACGAACTTCGCGATCGAGCCGTCCGGACCGAACACCTGCGCGATCTCGCCGGCGCCGGCCTCGACCTTGGCGTTCGCCGCGAACGGGTACTTCGTCGCGAGCGAGTTCTGGAACGGCTGGTAGACCTGCGCGTTCCACACCTTGTTGACTTCGGCGCTGGCCGGCTGGATCACGACCGCGAACGCCTGCATCAGCGGCCGCACGAGCAGCGGGCGCAGCGACTTGCGTTGCGAATCGGTGAGGCCCGTCAGCATCTGCTCGTCGACGAGCTTCAGCGAATCGGCGAGCTCCGAACCGTTGCCGTCGAGCGTCTGCTGCATCAGCTGGCGCGCGCCCGGGCCCGGGTCGCCCTGGTTCTTGATCACGTTGAAGCGGGTACGGACCTTCGACAGCGAATCCATGTAGCCCTTGAGCATCGACGTGCCGTCATGCGTCGCGACGATCCGCGCGAGCCCGATGAACTCCTGGCCGATCGGACCCATCGGCACCTCGGCCGGATTGCCGTTGATGTCGATGTTGGCCGCCGCCACCTGGCCGGCCTGCGAGCGCGTGAACAGCTGCTTGACCCAGTTCACCACGCCCGTCTGCGCCTTCTTGATGGCCACGTTCGCGAGCGACGGGTTGTCCCACGACGTCTGGTCGTACGCGGTCTCGAGGATCTTGCGGATCGGCGAATCCTGCGGGTCGCCGAGGCGGTTCATCCCGTCGACGGCCTGGCCGAAGCTGCTGAAGCCCTGCACCGCGATGCCCTGCATGAACTTCTGCCAGTGCTGCGCGTACTCGGTCTTGTACATGCCGACGAGCGTCTTCTGGATCTGCTCGGGGCTGCCCTCGAGCGTCAGGTCGTCCTGCGTCGACGTGTTCAGCACCCAGTCCTTCGCCTGCAGCTCCTTGGTCGCCGCGTCGCGGATCGCCGGCTGCACGTAGTCGAACCACGCTTCGCGCGTGAACGTGCCCGGAATCGCGTAGCTGCCCGCCACGAGCGACTGGTTGCCGTCGCCGACGATGCGCGCGATGGTCATCGGCGCGAAGCGGGTCGACGCGCGCGCCTTGATTTCCTCGTAGACGCGCTGGCGGGCCGGCATGCCGCGCACGACGCGGCGCAGGTTCTCGCGGGTTTGGTCGACGAGCGCGAGGTTCGCGTCGATCATCGGCCAGTCGTCGTCGTTCACGCGGGACAGGTAGAACGAGATCATGCGCTCGGCGCTCTTGATCATCTCGTCGCGCGGCATGTTGCCGCGATTCGTCTCGAGCCAGCCGCGCCAGAAGCGGGCGAGCTGGTCGGTCAGGTGCGCCTGCTCGACGTGGCGCTTGTCGGACAGCATCAGGTACGTCTTCAGCGCGTTGTACGCGTCCTGCACGTTGGTCGGCGACGCGTCGCTGTAGAGGCCGCCCTGCGGTGCGGCGGGCTGTTGCGCGGCGGCCGGCGCGGGGCCGGACGCGGCCAGTGCGGCACCGGCCTGCGGCGCGGCGCCTGCCGCGTTGGTCGAGACCGGCAGCGTGCCGCCCTGCACGGCGCCCGATTCGGGCGGGCGCGTCATCGGCACGAGCTGTTCGGGGTGCGCGTTCACGTCCTTCATGAACGACGCGAGGTTCTGCGACACCGGAGCCAGCAGGATCTGGCGCACGCCGTTGTAGTACTCGGTCAGCAGGTGCTGCTCGAGACGGTCGCCCTGGTACAGGCCGAGCGACACCGACAGCGGCTTGTCGCGGCGGAACTGCTCGAGCTGCTCGATCCGGTCTTCGAGGATGTCCATCGCCTGCAGGCGCGACTGCAGGTCGTTGCGGCCCTGTTGCAGGCGCGTGACGTTGTCGAGGTCGGCCTGCACGTTCGACACGAGTTGCTGGTTGCCGATCGTGGACCAGGTCCAGCCGCCGAGCGCGAGCGCGAGCGCCGCGACGAAGCCGAAGAAGGTGGCGTAGCGTAGCCGCGTCTTGGTCGGGCTTGCGAACTGGCGCACCGTCTGGCGGTCGGCGAAGATCACCTTCGAGAACAGGTCGCGCAGGAAGAAGCCGTTCTTCGAGAAGGCGCTGTGCGGCTTCGGCAGCGCGTTTCCGTCGAGGCCGAAGCGGTGCGCGATGCGCTGCGCGGCCGCGCTGTTGGTTTCGCCTTCCTGCAGGGCGCTGGTGAAGTAGAAGCCGCGGAAGATCGGCTTGTACTGGAACGGGTTGTTCTCGAACAGCGTCGCGAGGAACGCGCGCAGCGACGGCTTGATCGTCGAGAATTCGAGCGGGAAGCTCAGCTGGCCCGGCGACAGCTGGTTGCCGCGCGACAGCGACAGCTGCGCGACGCTGATCTCCTTCAGCCCTTCGTAGAGTTCCTCGAAGTGCGTATCGAACTGCGCGACCACGTCGCGCTTGTCGTCGGGCTCGTAGGGCAGGGTGGCGCCCCACACGCGGTCGTACTCGTGCTTGTCGCTGCTGCTGAAGAATTCGGTGAAGCCGGTGATCAGGTCGGCCTTCGTGAACATCACGTAGACCGGCGCGAACACTTCCAGCTTTTCCGTCAGCTCCTGAACGCGCTGGCGGAGGTTTTTCGCGAGGTTGATCGCGAATTCGGGGCGGTTGCCGGTGAGTTCGGCGATGCTCGCGGTGACGATGATGCCGTTGATCGGCGCCTTCGGGCGATAGCGCTTGAGCAGGCCGAGGAAGCCGAGCCATTCGCTGCGGTCTTCCTCGTGCACCGAATAGCGGCCGGCCGTGTCGAGCAGGATCCCTTCGGTCGTGAAGAACCAGTCGCAGTTGCGCGTGCCGCCGATGCCGTGGATCACGGCGCTGTTCTTGTCCGCGAACGGGAATTGCAGGCCGGAGTTGAGCACGGCGCTGCTCTTGCCCGCGGCCGGGTTGCCGATCACGATGTACCACGGCAGTTCGTACAGCGCGGAGCCGCCCGACACCTGGCCGATCTTCGATGTCTTGATCGTCTTCACCGCATCCGACAGGCGCGTGCGCAGCACGTCGAGGTCGGCGGTCTTCGAATCGGGGGCGAGCGCGGCGGCGGCGGGCGCGGCGATCTTGCCGGTTTCCGCCTGCTCCTCGAGCACCTGGCCGAGCTGCTGGTTCGCGCGCTTCACGCGCCAGCGGCGCCACAGCGCGACGACGAGCCACAGCGCGAGGATCGCCGCGAACGCGATCGCCGCCCACAGGAGCGGCAGCTGCAGCATGTCGGCGACGATGAAGAGAATCGCCGCTAGCGCGACGATCCCGACAATCGAGAGCGTACGCGGATGAGTCAGCACGTTGAGGATGCGTTGCATAGGACGTTCAGGTTCCGGTGCGATTCGGTGAGGCGACGCAGGCGCGCCGAGCGGCAAGGGTGGCGCCGCGATGTGTCGCCATGCTGTCAAACGGGATGAAGGGGGCTGGCATCAATGCGCCCGCGGCATCGGAGAAGGCGCGCGCATTAATGAAAGGACGCTGTGAGATTTAAAACGGAAGCGGCGGCCGGAAAAAATCGCGCACCGGAATGCCCGATTTTTTGCGTCGCCCGTATCGTTTCCTGCCGGGATATTTAAAAGCCCCATGCCGCCCTCATTATTTCCTGTCCGGCAGCCCTGGCTAGCTGCCGCGTCCCAGTTTAAAACCGGGTTTATGGTATTCCACGTGCCCGAGATCCATCATTTTCCATCGGCCGCCCCAGGTCAGGCCGACTTGCTCGGCGACCTGGCCGTACAACTCGTAGCCGCGCATCGCCCAGGGATCTTTCTCGGAAATGACCAGCTTGCCGTCGCGCAGGAATGCGTTGTCGGCCGCCAGCCCGAATTGGTGATAACTCTGGAAGGCCGCCGCGTTGGTCACGTTGCTGCCCATCTGTGCCAGCCGGTTCTGCCGTTCCGGGCTTCGGTACCCTTCCAGCAGCGCCATCTCATAACCGTGCTGTTCGTGCATGATCTTGTAGACCAGCAGCAGACGCGTACGGAAATCCGGGTCCAGCAGGTTCCAGTCGCGGCTCGCATCCTTGAGTGCCGGGCGTATCTGCTCGACTTCCTTGGTGGCGAAGACTTCCGGCGGCAGCGGCGGCGGCGGTACGAGCTGCTCGCCCTGCAGCAGCGCGGCGATCTTCTCGTCGGGCACGCGCGCCGTGTCGTCATACTGGAACAATTGCCGGCCGCGTAAAGCAATGGCGACCAATGGCGGCGTCGCAAGAATACCTGCCGATACCATAATCATCAAGCGCCGTCGAACCAGTAAATTTTGCACATCGTTTAATGCGCTGCGCGTAACGCTTGCCGATTTAACAATCTGACTCCGCGTGCGCGCGGCGCGATCGTTCGCACGGCGCGTAAGACGGCCGTGAAACTGGGCGACGGATTCGAAAACGGTCGCGCGGATACCCGGTAAAAGCAACAGTGCCGCAACCGCAACGGCAAGGGCGAAATAGGCGACGAGTGCGACGGCAATCAAGGAAATCCCCGGAAATTGGAATTGATTGTGTTTTGCAATGCTTGCTCTTAGAATCAGGCTGCTTCGAGAGGCCGGGCTATATTATCGCGGTGAATTAAACCAGGATTCAATGAGACGCTGAATGAGTGCGCCGGAAAATTCAAATTCGAAAACTCCGCCCAGCCTGCTGTCCGATACTAAACCGGCAGGCGAGGGAGGACCTCAGCAGTCGCGCATTCTCGCGAATCTGGAAGGACGTGTCACGCCGCCCGCCGAACCCCCGCGCCGTTCGCTGAAGGCGCCGATCGCCGCCGTCGTCGCACTGGTGGTTGCCGTCGGCGGCTGGGGTGCGTGGCGCATGCAGCAGCACTCGGGCGAACCGGTCGCCGCCGTGACGGCCGCCGCCGAGCCCGCGGCCGCCGCGCCGGCCAAGGCCGTACCGGCCAGCAACGCCGTCGCGCAAGTCGCGCAGAATGGCGCATCCGCCGCGTCCGCCGTGCAACCGGCCACGATCGTCAACGACGATTCGGCATCCCAGGCCGTTGCCTCCGCATCGTCCGCGTCCGCCGCCGACGGCAGCCGCCTGTCGCGCGCACTGGCCAATGGCGCCGACGACGCATCGGGCGCAGCCACGGCCGGCGCGGCTGCAGCCGCCACGGCCGCAGCAGCCGCGACGACGAAGACCGCGAAGGCCGACGCCACGAAGAGCACGAAGGTCGCGGCGCACGGCAAGGCCGACACCAAGGCCGAGGCCCGCAAGCATCGCAAGGAACAGGAGGCGGAGCTCGCGCAGGCGAAGAAGCGCCGCGACGCGGCCGCGACCCGTACCGCGAAGGCGGCCGGGAAGGACGATCCGGATGCCGACCTGCTCGCGGCGCTCGTCGCGCGCACGAAGCCGGCCGACAAGAAGCTCGCCGCGCAGAAGGGCCAGGCCGTGCCGACCAAGACGGCCGCGACGTCCGGCTCGCTCGCGTCGCGCGTGAAGGAATGTTCGGAGCGCGGCTTCTTCGAAGATCAGCTGTGCCGCTGGCGTGTGTGTGACGGCCACTGGGGCAAGGACCCCGCGTGCCCGAGCGCCGCACAGTCGGAGACGCGGCAGTAGCGCGCGTTGCGCCTGCCGCCGCGCTTGGTCCGCGCCGCCCGTTGGGCGGCGCGTTGCTTTTGGGGGCGAGCAAGCTGCCGGTATGATGCGGCCTGATGCTGTCACGAGCGCGTCACGCCCGTCGGGCATACGTCTCCATTCCTTTCCCGGCGCGGGCCCGCGACCCGCGATGTGCGGCGCGTCGCGCGCCGCACGACCTTCGACACGATGGACCTGATCGTACAGACTTACGGCGCCGATACGTCCGGCATGGTGTGCGGCTTCCGCTTCGTGCCCGGCGGCGCCGGCGCGACGCTCGACGCCGACGCGGCCGCCGCGTGGCTGCGCACGTGCCGCGAACACGGCACAGGCGCGTCGGGCGATTTCGTCTGGCTGCATTTCAATCTCGCGCATGGCGCGAGCGAGCGCTGGATGCGCACGCATCTCGGGCTGCCCGACAGTTTCTTCGAATTTCTCCACGAGGGGTCGCGTTCGACGCGCATCGAGCAGGAAGACGGCGCGCTGCGCGCGATCGTCAACGACGTGATGTTCAACCTCGAGCTGACGCCGTCGGAGATCGCGACGCTGTTCGTCCACGTCGAGCAGCGCATCATGGTGACGGCGCGGCTCAAGCCGCTGCGCTCGGTCGACACGCTGCGCGCGTGCGTGCGCGACGGCGAGCGGTTCAGGTCGCCCGCGGAACTGCTCGTGCACCTGCTGCGCGACCAGGCCGACCTGCTGATCCAGATCATGCGGCGCACGAGCGTCGACGTCGACCGCATCGAGGATCGCTTCCTGTCGCAGCGGCTCACGTCGAGCCGTATCGAGCTCGGCGCGATGCGCCGCACGCTGACGCGCCTGCAGCGCATGCTCGCGCCGGAACCCGGGTCGATCTTCCGGCTGCTCGCGAAGCCGCCCGCGTGGCTGCACCTGGAAGACGTGCAGGAGCTGCGCGAATCGACCGAAGAGTTCTCGCTCGTGCTCGCCGACCTGGCGGGGCTCAACGAGCGGATCAAGCTGCTGCAGGAAGAGATCGGCTCGCGTCTCGACGAGCAGAACAACCGGACGCTGTTCACGCTGACGCTCGTGACCGTGATCGCATTGCCGATCAACATCGTTGCCGGCTTCTTCGGGATGAACGTCGGCGGCGTGCCGTTCTCGGAAAACAAGCACGGCTTCTGGCTGATGGTGCTGCTCGTCGCGGGCTTCACCGCGCTCGCCGCCTGGTGGGCATTCCGGCGTCGCGACGACCGCTAGCGACGCATCGGCGCCGCGGCGCGGTCGCGCGTGCGTCGGGCGGACGAAAAAAGGGCCTCGCATGCGAGGCCCGTCAAAGGTCGGAGAAGCCGGTACGCCGTCCGGCGCCGCAGGCTGCGCGGCGCCGGACGGCTGCGCACCGTTACTGCGTCACTACCTTGCGCGGCTTGAAGATGCCCTGGTATTGCAGTGCCGGGCGTTCCTTCGTCGTCAGCTCCACGCCGCCGAAGGTCGGCGTCTGGCGCAGCTTCATCGCGGCCGGCGAAGCGACCGAGCCGATCGACGTCGAGCGCGAAGCCGGCGCGAGATTGTTCGCGACGAGCAGCGCGGCTTCGCTCTTCAGGTTCGCCAGCAGTACCGGATCGGTCGAGCCGTTGACCTGCGTGAGCAGCCCGCTCCAGGCCGCGTCGCTGTAGTTCACGACGTAGTAGTCGAGACCGCTCGGGTCGGCGACCACGCCCGTGCAGCCGTCGATCCGCGTCTGCGTCTGCGTGTCCTTCAGCGCGAGCGTCGTGCGTTTCGCGAGACCCTGGCCGTACGCGAGCGTGATCGGCACCGTCCACTGCAGGCCCGGATACGCGTTCTTGTTCGGGAACGGCTGCTGTTTCAGCGTGACGATGGTCTGGTTCTTCGTCAGGTCGCACTGCGTGTCGAGCGAGATCAGCGGCACGCCGGTCTGACGCACGTAGCTGTCGCCGATCGGGCCGACCGCCTGGCCGCTTTCCTTCGACAGCGCATCCCACAGGCGCTTCGGCGTACCGTTGCCGAACGAGTAGTCGACCAGGTACTGCTGCAGACCCTTGCGCAGCGTCTGCTCGCCGAGATAGTTCTCGAGCGTCTTCAGCACGTGACCGCCCTTGTCGTACGTGAACGCGCTGGCGCTCAGCACGAAGTCGTTCGACGCCCAGCCGTTGAAGTTCGGCGCGACCGGGAACGCGTTCGGGCCGATGTCACGATTGATCACGCGGTACTTGTTCTTCACCTGGTCGAGCCAGCTGAACTCGTCGGGGAAGAACTGGATCGTGGTCTTCGTCTCGAAGAACGTCGCGAACGATTCGTTGAGCCACACGTTGTCCCACCAGTCGGTCGTGACGAGATCGCCGAACCACTGGTGCGCGACTTCGTGCGTCAGCACCTCGTTGCCGTAGTGCGACATCGGCTGGCCCGGCTGCGGCAGGATGTCGTCGGCGAACTCGAGGATCGACCCCCAGTTCTCCATCCCGCCGAAGTTCAGGTCCTTCTGGTCCTTGAACGCGTCGTTCGCGGCCACCGTGTCGAACTTCGTGAGCGGCAGCGCGATGCCCGTGTAGCGGTAGTAGAAGTCGAGCGCCTGCTTGGTGCGGTCCATCGCCGGCTTCGCCCACTCGCTCATGCCCGGCGGCGTGAACACGCGCAGGTGCAGGCCGCCCTTGCCGCCCGGCAGCGGGCTCGTGAAATCGTCCTCGTAGGTGTCGAACATGCCGCCGCCGAAGAACAGCAGGTACGACGGCATCGGCGGGGTCTTCTCGAACTGCACGAGCTTGTAGCCGCCGCCGACGTTGGTCGACGGCTTTTCGGCCGCGTTCGACACGACGCGCCAGCTCGACGGCACTTCGGCCGTCACTTCATAGGTCGGGCGGAAGGCCGGCTCGTCCCAGCCCGGGAACCACTGGCGCGCCAGGTTGGTTTCGCCCTGCGTCAGGATCGCGCCGCTCGTCTTGCCGTCGGTGCCTTTCAGGTCGACCCGGAACACGCCTTCCGCGGCCGAGCAGCCCGGATACGGATCGTCGCCGCAGCTGCCGCCCGTCTTCGTGCCCGGATCGTCGTACGACTTGAAGTTGATGATGCCCGACCACTCCATGTGCAGCGAATAGGTGCCCGGCGAGATCGTGCCGCTCACGGGCCGCAACTGATAGAAGTCACCCTTGTCCTGCGGCGTCGCAATCAGCTGGATATTGCCCGGCTGCAGCGTGATGCGGCCGTTCGTGAACTTGATCCGGTGGCCGGCGATCACGATGTTGTTGACCGGCTTCAGCACCTTGATTTCGACGTCGGCGCGGCCGTCGAACGCGTTCAGCGCGTCGTTCGGGCGGAACCACAGCCGGTAGTTCACGGGCACCACGGTGTCCGGCAATTCGACAGGCGATACGCTCTTGTCGACGTTCGATGCGCTCGGCGGCGCGGTGACGGCGGGCGACGAGCCTGAATGCGGCGCGCCGGCGGAGCTGAGCGCGGAAGCGGAGCCCGCACCGCCGTCGTCGCCGCCGCACCCGGCGAGTGCCAGTGCGGCGACGAGCGGCAGATAACGCATCTTGCGAATATGGATCGACATGACTGAAACCTCGATTGTTGAAGGAATCGTTCAGTGCTGCGAAAACGCCGGCAAAAGCCATCCCCTCGCCGTTAATCAGCGGCGAAAAAAATGGCAATGACGGATTATTCGAAAAGACGGTAGCCGACTACGTGAAGGTAATCATGGTTTACTGCCCCCTCTGGATTTCCGGATATTGGTTAACTTGCCAGTTCAAAATGGCCGGACGCGTGTTGTACTGAATTGATTTCGCGCGCACGACACGGGGCCGCGCGCCCGGCGGGGCGCGCAATCCCTTTGAACCGACGACCTACGGGGCTGGCCGGGCCAGGCCGCAGGACGGAAGGAAGGCGGGTTGCCATTCCGTAAATGCGCCGTCATGCGGCTTCAAGGTTTGTCGGCTTGCTCCAAGGATGCGTAAATATACTTGATGGTTTTGGGTAAAGGAAACGAAAAATTTAGAAAGAGCATCTATTGAATTCTCCGCGCTTCATTGAATGCTGGAAGTCATTAATTCGCTTTCCGTTTAGCTGATGATTTCGTAGTTTTAATCTATTAACGATCTTGGGCTGCCGAGAAAACTACGAAATCCGGCGTGGAGCGGCACGCTCGGTACAATGCATCGACGACCCGCTCACCGATCGCCGCGAGGAGGCCCTTCCATGCCACGTACCCTGTTCCGTTTCGCGCCGCTGCGCGCCGTGCCGATGCTGTTCGCCGCCGTGCTGCTGCTGCTCGGCGGTTGCGCGGGGCTGACGCGCGACCCCATGCGCGTGTCGGTCGCGGGGCTCGACCCGCTCGTCGGGCAGGGGCTCGAGATGCGCTTCAACCTGAAGCTGCGCGTGCAGAACCCGAACGATGCGCCGATCGAGTACGACGGCATCTCGGTGTCGCTCGACCTGAACGGCACGCCGTTCGCGAGCGGCGTCAGCGATCGCGCGGGCACCGTGCCGCGTTTCGGCGAAGCGGTGCTCGACGTGCCGGTGTCCGTGTCCGCCTTCGCCGCCGCGCGGCAGGCGTGGAACCTGCCCGGCGCGGCCGCGAACGGCGAACTGCCGTATGCGCTGCGCGGCCGGCTCGCCGGCGGCGTGATCGGCACCGTGCGCTTCAACGACGCGGGCACGCTGCGCATGCCGGTCATGCCGGGGTGGGGCGGGTAGGCCATGCGGTTTCCGGTAACGTCGCTCAAATGTCAACGAAAATTGACGATTTGACGGTCTTCAATGCTTATCGTCGCGTGAGGTCGATTTTTGCGGGCGTTGCCCCTACACTTGCCGATGTCCGAGGGCCGGACATTCATTTCAGGAGCAAACTCATGGCGGCAAAATTCGAGATCAAGAAAGCCACGAACGGTCAGTACTACTTCCACCTGAAGTCGGCGAACGGCGAGATCATTCTCGCGAGCGAGCGGTACGAAGAGAAAGGCAGCGCGAAAAACGGGATCGCATCCGTGCGGGAAAATGCGCCGCTGGACGAGCGCTATGAGCGCAAGCTCGCCCACAACGGCGAGCCGATGTTCAACCTGAAGGCGGCCAACCATCAGGTCATCGGCACGAGCGAAACGTACAAGAGCGTGCAGGGCCGCGAGAACGGCATCGCGGCCGTCAAGCGCGATGCGCCCGGCGCGGAAGCCATCGATCTCGCCTGACGGTCGATCGCGCCGCGACGCATGCTTTCGGGCGGGTGTCGCGGCGCCCGTTTTGCCGGTCCGGGCAAAGCGCGGTATGGTGTGGTCCGCGCGGTGAATTCCCGCCGCCATCGATGCCAACCGTAACCGAGTTCGCGTGACCGATTTCCCCGTTTTCCACTGGACCGACGCCGACGGCGCCGATCATGCCGTGCGCTGGCGCTCCGAAGCCGGCGTGCCGCCGCCCAAGCGTGCGGTGCCCGCCGACGATCGTCTTGCCGCCGACGCGGCTTACCGCCTTGCTTGCGAGGGCACCGCGCTCGTCTGGCAGGGTGATTTCCAGAACGCGCGCCAGCTCGTGCAGGCGATGGCGCGCCGTGTCGAGCGCAAGCCGAAGAAGGCGAAAGCCGCGGCCGGCGTCGACGCATTCAACCTGCATCGTCTCGCGCAGTCGCAGCGTGCGCGCACGCTCGGGATGCTGCTGATCCCGCTCGACGCCGACTACACGATCCCGCTGCGCCGTGCGCCCGACGTGCGTGCCGCCTGCGAGGAGGCGTATGGCCCCGGCGGCGCGCCGTCGGTCGTGTCGCTGCGCGAACTGCTCGGTCTCGTCGGCGCGCATGAGTGGCGCAAGAAGGGCGTACCGATTCCGGCGCTCGGCGGCGCGCCGATCCACCCGCACTATGGCGTGTTCTCGCCGGTGCGCGGCGAATACGTCGACCTCGTCGCGCGCGCGCCGCTGCCGGCGACATCGCTCGCGTTCGACATCGGCACCGGCACCGGCGTGCTGGCGGCCGTGCTTGCGTCGCGCGGCGTCGAGCGCGTCGTCGCGACCGACCAGGATCCGCGTGCGCTGGCGTGCGCACGCGAGAACGTCGCGCGGCTCGGCCATGCGAGCCAGGTCGACGTCGTGGAAGCCGACCTGTTTCCGCCCGGCCGCGCGCCGCTCGTCGTCTGCAACCCGCCGTGGGTGCCGGCCCGGCCGAGCGCGCCGATCGAATACGCGGTCTACGACCCCGACAGCCGCATGTTGCGCGGCTTCCTCGCGGGGCTCGCCGCGCATCTCGAGCCGGGCGGCGAGGGCTGGCTGATCCTGTCCGATTTCGCCGAGCATCTCGGCCTGCGGCCGCGCGAAACGCTGCTGCAATGGATCGACGAAGCCGGCCTCGTCGTGCTCGGCCGCGACGACATCCGCCCCGCCCACCCAAAGTCGACGGACGCCGACGATCCGCTGCACGCGGCACGCCGCGCCGAAGTCACGTCGCTGTGGCGGCTCGGCGCACGAGCCTGACCGCGCATTTTCGGTAAACTGTCGCCATTCCTCACGAATTCCCGCCGCCGGGCCGTGGTCGACCGACCGTGGCCCGGCGCCGCATCACGATGTCGAACAAGACCCACGAAATCCGTCCGGAGCAGTCCGTCGAGCTGCTGAAGGAACTGCACATCCTCACCCGCGACGGGAAGCTGAACCAGGACAGCCGCCGCAAGCTGAAGCAGGTCTACCACCTGTTCCAGTTCATCGAGCCGCTGCTCGCCGGCGTGCAGGCCGACCAAGGCAACGTGACGCTCGTCGATCACGGTGCCGGCAAGTCGTATCTCGGCTTCATCCTGTACGACCTGTTCTTCAAGCAGCAGCCGGGGCACGGTACGCCGGCGTTCGCGTCGCACGTGTACGGGATCGAGACGCGCGAGGAGCTCGTCACGCGCTCGACCGAGCTGGCCGCGCGGCTCGGGTTCGGCGGCATGTCGTTCCTGAACCTGTCGGTCGCCGACTCGATCACGTCGCCGCGGCTGCCCGAAACCGTCGACGTCGTCACCGCGCTGCATGCATGCGACACGGCGACCGACGACGCGATCCGCTTCGCGCTCGCGAAGCGCGCGCAGCACATCGTGCTGGTGCCGTGCTGCCAGGCGGAAGTCGCGGGCGTGCTGCGCAAGAACAAGGGCAAGTCGCTCGCGAACGCGCTGACCGAGGTGTGGCGGCATCCGCTGCATACGCGCGAATTCGGCAGCCAGATCACCAACGTGCTGCGCTGCCTGCAGCTCGAGGCGCACGGCTACCAGGTCAGCGTGACCGAACTGGTCGGCTGGGAGCATTCGATGAAGAACGAGCTGATCATCGCGCAGTACAAGAACCTGCCGCGCCGGCGGCCCGGCGAGCGGTTGAACGAGATCCTCGGGATGTTCGGCCTTGCCGAACTGAACGAGCGCTTCTTCGTGGCGCAAGCCGCGCGAGCAGGCGGCGAGGCCGCCGAGCCGGCCGAAGGCTGACGCACGGCCCGCGCGGCGCGTCAGACGTCGTCGCCCGGCCTGCGCATCCATTCGCGCCAGCCGTCATGGCCGAGGCGGCGCAGCGTTTCCTGATTCTTTTCGTAGATCGCGGACGCGTCGGGAAACGCGTCGACCGCGCGTGCGATGCTGTCCTCGCGCAGCAGATGCAGGATCGGGTACGGCGCGCGGTTCGTGTAGTTCTCGATGTCGTCGGGCGCGGTGCCTTCGAATCGGTATTGCGGGTGGAAGCTCGCGATCTGCAGCACGCCGTCGAGCCGCAACTGCTGCACCAGCCGTTCGGCAAAGAACAGTGCGTCGTTGTAATCGACGAAATCGGCAAACGCATGCGGGAAGATCAGCAGCGTCGTATCGACCTGCCGCGGGTCCGCCGCATCGAGCGCGCGCAGCTCGGTCTCGAGTTCGGCGAGCGCATCTTCCAGCGTCGTCGCGTCGCTGATCGCGTAGCGCACCTGTTCCTTCACGTAGACGCTTTTCGCGAACGGGCACAGATTGAGCCCGATCACCGCGCGCGCGAGCCAGTGCCGGGTGGCGGCGAGGATGTCGTCGTGCGATTCGGGGCGGGTGTCGGTCATCGTGAAACCAGTCGGGCGGAAGAACGGCGAGGGCCGCATTGTAGCGGGCGCGCCGCGCGCCGGCGCATGCGCCGCGTCAAGCGCAGGCGGCTTCGATCAACTGCGTGACGAGCGCGGGCGCGGTGCCGATCGGCGTTTCGCCGTGCCGGTACGTCTGGCTCGCCGCATAGATGCCTTCGACCACCAGCGCAAGCGCGTCGGCCAGCGCCTTCGGCTGCCGCGCGCCGGCGCCTTCGCATAGCGAGACGAGCCGTTTCATCAACTGTTCCTTGTTTTGCGCGACGCGCTCGCGCGCCGGGTGCGACGCATCCGGGAATTCGGCGGCCACGTTGACGAACGGGCAGCCGCGATAGTCCTTCTGCGTCGCGCGCTCGGCAAGATCGACGAAATACTGGATCAACTGCGCCTTCGGCTGCCCCGGGTGCTTCGCGGCGCTCGTGTCGAGCCGCTCGAAGAAGCATGCGTCCATCCGTTCGAGATACGCGAGGATCAGCTCGTCCTTCGACGAGAACTGGCGGTACAGGCTCATCTTGTTGACGCCCGCGCGCTCCACGACCGCCTCGACGCCCACCGTTCGCACGCCTTCCCTGTAAAACAGCTCCTCGGCGGCACGCAGCAGGTGCTCCTGTGCGGTGGCGCCGTCGATCGGCCGGCGCGTACGCCGCGCCGGCGGTTTGTCGATCTCGATGCCCGACATGATGACCCTCGACTACGTGATGAATTGCTTGACATGTTACCGACTGGTAACTACGATCGCAACACACTTGTGACCGGTCGGTAACAATCGCGCCGGATCGACAGACGAATGCCAAGCGTCGGCCCGGGTCAGCCGACGTTGCAATGCGCGGCGGAGGTGGCCTGATCGGGGCGGAGCAGGTGCGATGGCGCCGGAGCCGCCAACTGGAGAACGCGAAGATGAACTGGGCAGTGACACGAATCAGCGGGCGCTTCCACTACGGATGGCTCGCGGCGGCGGTGGTATTCCTGATCCTGCTGGCGGCAGCCGGCACGCGTGCGACGCCGAGCGTGCTGATGGTGCCGCTCGAGCGCGAGCTCGGCTGGAGCCGGGCGGCGATTTCGCTGGCGATCTCGGTGAACATCGCGCTGTACGGCCTGACGGGCCCGTTCGCGGCCGCCGCGATGCAGCGCTTCGGGCTGCGCCCGACGATCCTCACCGCGCTGGTGACGATGAGCGCGGGCGTCGCGCTGTCGTCGATGATGACGCAGAGCTGGCAGATGGTGGTGATCTGGGGGCTGATGGTCGGCTGCTCGACGGGCGTCGTCGCGCTGACGCTGTCCGCGACCTTCGTCACGCGCTGGTTCCATGCACGGCGCGGCCTCGTGATGGGGATCCTGACCGCGAGCACGGCCACCGGCCAGCTCGTGTTCCTGCCGATGCTCGCGGCGATCGCGCAGCGCCACGGCTGGCGGCCGGTCGTGCTGGTCGTCGCGGTGGCGGCGGCGATCGTGATTCCGCTGGTGGCGTTCCTGTTGCCCGAGCGGCCGGCCGACGTGAAGCTGCGCCCGTACGGCGAGCCGGCCGACGCGCCGCCCGCGCCCGACGCGACGAAGGAGAACCCGCTCGCGGTCGCGTTCGGCACGTTGCTGATGGCGAGCCGTTCGCGCGACTTCTGGCTGCTGTTCTTCAGCTTCTTCATCTGCGGCGCGAGCACCAACGGCTACGTCGGCACGCACCTGATCGCGATGTGCAGCGACTACGGGATGACCGAAGTGCAGGGCGCATCGCTGCTTGCGGCGATGGGGGTGTTCGACCTGTTCGGCACGACGCTGTCGGGCTGGCTGTCCGACCGTTACGACAACCGCGTGCTGTTGTTCTGGTACTACGGGCTGCGCGGGCTGTCGCTGATCTATCTGCCGCATGCGTTCGGGATCGATTTCTTCGGGCTGCCGCTGTTCGCGATGTTCTACGGGCTCGACTGGATCGCGACCGTGCCGCCGACCGTGCGGCTCGCGACCGATGTGTTCGGCAAGGCCGCGGCGCCGGTCGTGTTCGGCTGGATCGTCGCCGGCCACCAGCTCGGCGCGGCATTCGCGGCGCTCGGGGCCGGGCTGCTGCGCGCGAGCCTCGGTACCTACACGGTCGCTTCGATGATCTCGGGCGGGCTGTGCATCGCCGGCGCGCTGATCGTGCTGCGGATCAACCGCGGCCCGTCGCGCGCGGCCGCGCAGGCAGCCTGATCGCGGTGAACGCGGCCGGCCGCGCAGCCTGCGGCCGGCCAATGCACGCACGGAGATTTGCATAGCGCGGCGGGAGCGGGCGCACCGCCGCTCAAGCGGGTATGCTTGCGGTTCGCCGGGCGTTCGCGCCCCTTCATCGATGTCAGCGAGGAACCGCATGTCCGTCAAACCTGCTCCCACCACTGTTTCGATTCACGATCTGATCGCAGGCCGCTGGAGCCCGCGTGCCTATTCGGACGAGCCCGTCAGCGCCGGCGATCTGCACGCCGTGCTCGAAGCGGCGCGCTGGGCGCCGTCCGCGTACAACGCCCAGCCGTGGCGTTTCATCGTATTCGATCGCGCGCATGACGAAGACGCATTCAAGCGCGCGTTCGCGACGCTGGTGCCGTTCAACCAGGGCTGGAATGCGCCGGCGCCCGTGCTGATCGCGGTGACCGCGCACACGTTGACGCCGAAGGGCGAGCCGGCACCGACCGCGTCGTACGACGCGGGCGCCGCCGCGATGTCGCTGGTGCTGCAGGCGCATGCGCTCGGCCTCGCGGCCCACCAGATGAGCGGTTTCGATACGAAGGCGTTTCGCGACGCGTTCGCGATTCCGGCCGACGTCGCGATCCTGTCGATCATCTCGCTCGGCCACTACGGCAACGTCGACAAGCTCGATCCGGTGCTGCGCGATCGCGAAAAGGCGCCGCGTACGCGCCATGCGATCGGCGAAGTCGTCTATGCGGGCGCGTGGAAGAAGGGCTTCGACGCGGCAGCCTGACCCCGCAGGCGGCGGGCTGCGTCCTGCATCCCGCCCGTGTGTGTCCCTGGCGCGCCGCGGCGCGCGCCGTCGCCTGCCGCGCCCGCCGCGCGGCACCGGTGGCCCGCCCCGGTTGTGATCCAGCGGGCTTCATGTTAAAAAGCCCGTCCTTTCCGTTTTCGCGCCGGCCCTGCTGCGGCAATTTCCCATGACTTACTGCGCGATCGATTTCGGCACGTCCAATTCCGCCGTGGCGCTGCCCGACGGCGACGGCATGCGCCTCGCGCCCGTCGAGGGCGACCACCTGACGCTGCCCACGGCGATCTTCTTCAACAACGACGAGGAAACGGTCGAATACGGCCGTGCGGCGCTGGCTTCCTATATCGACGGTTTCGACGGCCGGCTGATGCGCTCGATGAAGAGCATCCTCGGCTCGCCGCTCGCGGAGACGACGACCGATCTCGGCGACGGCAGCGCGATCGCGTACACCGAAATCATCGCGCGCTTCCTGACCCACCTGAAACGCAAGGCCGAAGCGCGCGCGGGCGCGCCGATCGGCCGCGCGGTGCTCGGCCGGCCCGTGTTCTTCGTCGACGACGATCCGCGCGCCGACCGTCTCGCGCAGGATCAGCTCGCGGCGGCCGCGCAATCGGTCGGTTTCGCGGACGTTCACTTCCAGTACGAACCGATTGCCGCCGCGTTCGACTACGAATCGCGCCAGCAGGCCGAGCGCCTCGTGCTCGTCGCGGACATCGGCGGCGGCACGTCCGACTTCTCGCTGGTGCGCGTCGGGCCCGAGCGGATGGCGCGGCTCGAGCGCAAGGACGACGTGCTGGCGCACCACGGCGTGCACGTCGCGGGTACCGACTACGACCGGCGTGTCGAACTGGCGGCGATCCTGCCCGCATTCGGCTACCGTTCGCTCGACCCGGAAGGGCGCGAACTGCCGAACAAGATCTACTTCGATCTCGCGACCTGGCACCTGATCAACACGGTCTACACGCCGAAGCGGCTCGGCGAGCTGAAGCTGATGAAGCACCTGTACCAGGACGTGCGGCAGTACGACCGGCTCACAAGCGTGGTCGAGCAGCGGCTCGGGCATGCGCTGATGGCGCGCGCGGAAGAGGCAAAGATCGGCGTCGCGGCGGGCGGGGAGACGATGATCGACCTGAACGACGTGGAAGAAGACCTGCTGATCGCGTTCGACGCCGATCGCCTCGTCGATGCGAGCCGTGACGACACCACACGCATCGTCGACGCCGCGCGCGAGACGGTGCGGCTTGCGGGCATCGCGCCGCGCGAGGTCGGCGCGCTGTACTTCACCGGCGGTTCGACCGGGCTCGCGTTCCTGTCGGGTGCGCTCGCGGGCGCGTTTCCGGAGGCGCAACCGGTATTCGGCGACCGCCTCGCGAGCGTCGCGACGGGCCTCGGCATTCACGCGCAGCGATTGTTCGGTTGAATGGCGGCAGGCGGAAGGGCGTAGCTGCCATCCCGCATCGGCGCCCAAAAACAAAAAGCCCCGCCGAAGCGGGGCTTTTTTACACGAATTATCGCGCCAAGCTTAGACCGGACGGATGTTCGCAGCTTGCAGACCCTTCGGGCCCGTCTTCACTTCGAATTCAACCTTCTGGTTTTCTTGCAGCGTCTTGAAGCCTTCGACGCGGATTTCCGAGAAGTGCGCGAACAGATCGTCGCCGCCGCCTTCCGGGGTGATGAAGCCGAAGCCCTTTGCGTCATTGAACCACTTGACGGTACCGGTTGCCATGTTACTTGTTCCTAAAAAGATAAAACGGGGCCGAAGCCCATGGGGTGCGGAAAATCAAGGAAGGGGTAATAGGACCACCGGAGTACCGTTGATGGGCGAACTACGAAAGAACCAATTCACTCGCCACCTGAAATCCTGCGAAGTCCTTTATACGGCTAATCGCGCTCATGGTCAACCGTATTCCCATGCTCTCAGGGTTATTGCGTATATCAGGTTTACAAAGCTTGCAGGCGATGCGAATTTTTTGTAGGGGCCGAACGATTTTGGCGGCACGTTCGAGGTGCAACCGTTAAACTACGCGCCGCGCGGACGGGTTGCCCCGATCGGATGACTCGTCCCCCCAAGAATGCGTGCGCGGTGCTGTCCGAGCCGATCCCGGACCGCGGGCCGACCATGCTTTTTGAGACACAGGAGAGGATGTGAAGAGTTCTATTCAACGGAACATCGGCCCGTTTGCATTGATGCTGACGGGGCTGGGTTCGATTATCGGCTCGGGCTGGCTGTTCGGTGCCTGGAAAGCCGCGAAGATCGCCGGTCCGGCGGCGATCTGCGCATGGATCATCGGTGCGGTCGTGATTCTTGCGATTGCACTGACGTACGCCGAACTGGGCGCGATGTTCCCCGAGTCGGGCGGCATGGTGCGCTACGCGCGCTACTCGCACGGTTCGCTGGTCGGTTTCATCAGCGCATGGGCCAACTGGATCGCGATCGTTTCCGTGATCCCGATCGAGGCCGAAGCGTCGATCCAGTACATGAGTACGTGGCCGTATCCATGGGCGCATGCGCTGTTCGTGAACGGCGAGTTGACGACACCCGGCCTGCTGCTGTCGGCCGTGCTGGTCGTCATCTACTTCATGCTGAACTACTGGGGCGTGAAGGCCTTTGCACGGGCGAACACCGCGATCACGATCTTCAAGTTCCTGATCCCGGGCGCCACGATCCTCGGCCTGATGCTGACGAGCTTCCATTCGGAGAACCTCGGCACCGCGTCGAATGCGAGCTTCGCACCGTATGGCTGGTCGGCCGTGCTGACCGCGGTCGCGACGAGCGGCATCGTGTTCGCGTTCAACGGTTTCCAGAGCCCGGTGAACCTGGCGGGCGAAGCGCGCAATCCGTCGCGCAGCGTGCCGTTCGCGGTGATCACGTCGATCCTGATCGCGCTCGTGATCTACGTGCTGCTGCAGATGGCGTACATCGGCTCGGTGAATCCGGCTGACGTCGCGCAGGGCTGGGCGCACTTCAATTTCTCGTCGCCGTTCGCGGAACTCGCGATCGCGCTGAACCTGAACTGGCTCGCGATCCTGCTGTACATCGACGCGTTCGTCAGCCCGAGCGGCACCGGCACGACCTACATGGCGACGACCACGCGGATGATCTACGCGATGGAACGCAACAACACGATGCCGAAGATGTTCGGCAACGTGCACCCGATCTACGGTGTGCCGCGCCAGGCGATGTGGTTCAACCTGCTCGTGTCGTTCGTGTTCCTGTTCTTCTTCCGCGGCTGGAGCTCGCTCGCGGCGGTGATCTCGGTTGCAACGGTGATCTCGTACCTGACCGGCCCGATCAGCCTGATGGCGCTGCGCCGCGCGGCGACCGACATCGAGCGCCCGCTGTCGATCCCGCTGATGAAGCTGATCGCACCGTTCGCGTTCGTGTGTGCGTCGCTGATCCTGTATTGGGCGAAGTGGCCGCTCACGGGCGAAATCATCCTGCTGATGATCGTCGCACTGCCGGTGTACTTCTACTTCCAGGCGAAATCGGGCTGGACCGGCTGGGGCGCCGACCTGAAGGCTGCCTGGTGGCTGGTCGCGTACCTGCCGACGATGGCCGTGCTGTCGCTGATCGGCAGCAAGGAATTCGGCGGTCACGGCTACCTGCCGTACGGCTGGGACATGCTGATCGTCGCGGCGATCTCGCTGGTGTTCTACTTCTGGGGTGTGAATACCGGTTACCGGACCCAGTATCTCGACGAGCGCGAGTCGCACGACGAGATCCTCGAAGGGGTCGGTGCCTGACGCATGACCTGTCGCCGGATTCGGCGGCGGCGGGAAGCAGCGGAAAAAGCCCGCCCGAGCGATGCTCGGGCGGGCTTTTTGTTTGCGTCGGCGATGGCGTCGCGGCTCAGGCGTTGGCGCTCGCGAACACGTAGTTCGTCATCGCGAGCACGCGCTGGTAGGTGCCGAGCGACTGGATGCCGAGCTGGTAGTCGTCGTCCGCCGCGCCGAGCGCCGTGAAGACCGGCAGCAGATGCTCGTCGGTCGGATGCATCAGCACCGCGTGCGGCGCCTGCCGGCGGTAGTCGAGCAGCGCATCGACATCGCGGGCGGCGAGCTTCGCCTCGAACCAGTCGGTGAATTCCGCGACGCGCGGGTCCGCATCCTCGGGCGCGGCACCGAAATCGGCCGCACGCAGGTTATGCGTGATCTGGCCCGAGCCGATCACCATCACGCCTTCGTCACGCAGCGGCCGCAGCGCACGGCCGAGCGCGAAGTGGTGCGTCGCATCCGCGCGCGGCTGGATCGACAGCTGCGCGACCGGCACGTCCGCCTCCGGGAACATCAGCAGCATCGGCACCCACGCGCCGTGGTCGAGGCCGTGCTCGGTCGTCGCGGTCGCGATGCCGGCCGCATTCAGCAGCGTGGCCGCGCGTTCGGCGACGTCGGGCGCGCCCGGCGCCGGATAGCGGATGTCGTACAGCGCCTGCGGGAAACCGTAGAAATCGTGAATCGTTTCCGGATGCGCGGCGACGCTCGCGACCGGCCGTTGCGTGCCCCAGTGCGCGGACAGCATCAGTACCGCGCGCGGGCGCGGCAATTCGGCGCCGAGATGCGTGAATGCGCCGGACGGCAGCGTCGGGTCGATCGGCAGCGTCGGGGCGCCGTGGGACAGGTACAGCGAAGGCAAGCGGTTCATGGTGGTGGCCTGCAAAAAGGGTTTGCCTGTGACTATAGGCGCGCACCGCATATTGATAAATCCGCGTGGCGGAATTTGATTGACGCTTGTTTGTTGATAATCGTCGCAACGTAATGCGTGACGGTGTGCGAAATCGTCAGTACGCGTGCAATCGAGTGAATTGCCGTGAAAATCGGCGAAGATGAGCGAAGAAGGGGGCTTACTGCGCGTGCCGGATGCCGGCCCAGGGTGTCGTCTGCGGCGCGCTGAGCGCGAACAGGTCGAGGACGCGCGTGACGGTCTGGTCGACGAGTTCCTCGATCGTCTTCGGCATCGCGTAGAACGCGGGCAGCGGCGGAAAGACGATGCCGCCCATCTCGGTGACGGCGGTCATGTTGCGCAGATGCGCGAGGTTGAACGGCGTTTCGCGCACCATCAGCACGAGACGGCGGCGTTCCTTCAGCGTGACGTCGGCCGCGCGTGTGATCAGGTTGTCGGACAGCCCGTGCGCGACGCTCGCGAGCGTCTTCATCGAACAGGGTGCGATCACCATCCCGTCGGTCGCGAACGAACCCGACGCGATCGTCGCACCGACGTCGCGCACCGAGTGCACGACGTCCGCTCGGCGTTCGACCTCGGCCTTCGGCAGCTTCAGTTCATGCTGGATGTTGAGCCAGCCGGCGTTCGAAATCAGCAGGTGCGTTTCGACGCCGCCCGCGGCGCGCAGCAGATCGAGCAGCCGGACGCCGTAGATCGCGCCGGTGGCGCCGGTGATCGCGACGATCAGCCGGCGTGGCGGCGCGCTGGGAGAGGCCATCGAAAGGGCAGCGGCTGCCGCGTGTCAGGCGGCGGCGAACAGTTGCTGCAGTTCGCCCGACTGGTACATCTCCATCATGATGTCCGAGCCGCCGATGAATTCGCCCTTCACGTAGAGCTGCGGAATGGTCGGCCAGTTCGAGAATGCCTTGATGCCCTGGCGGATTTCGTCGTCTTCCAGCACGTTGACCGTCTTGAACTGGTCGACGCCGCAGGCTTTCAGCACCTGCACGGCGCGGCCCGAGAAGCCGCACATCGGGAATTGCGCGTTGCCCTTCATGAAGAGCACGACCTGGTTTTCGTCGACGATTTGCTTGATACGTTGTTGGGTGTCCATGACTGACCTTGCGTTTGCGGGGCGTTAGATCGAAATGATAGCGGATTTCAACCGGGCGAGCCGGGCGTCAGCCCGGCCGCCGGCCGCCTGTCGTGCGTTCGATCGCGGCGAGATCGGCGAGCGATTCGACCGCGACGAAGCCGTGCGAGGCGAGAATGTCGCGGACGGCTTCGGCATGATCGTAGCCGTGCTCGATCCAGAGCGTGCCGCCTGGTTTCAAATGGGCGCCGGCGCCCGCGACGATCGTGCGGATCGCGCTGAGGCCGTCGGCGTCGTCGGTGAGTGCGCCGCGCGGCTCGAAACGCAGGTCGCCCTGCGCGAGATGCGGATCGTGCTGCGCGATGTACGGCGGGTTGCTGACGATCGTGTCGAACACGAGCGCCGGATCGAGCGCCGCGTACCAGTCGCTCTGCAGCCACTGCAGCGGGCCGCCGGGGCGGCCTGCGTCGAGCAGCTTGCCTGCGTTGCGCTGCGCGACGACCAGCGCGGCCGGCGAGCGATCAAGCGCCCACACGCGTGCATCGGGGCGCTCGGCGGCGATCGACACGGCAATCGCGCCACTGCCGGTGCCGAGATCGAGCACGGCCGGATGCGGCAGCCCGTCGATCGCATCGAGCGCGGCTTCGACGAGCAGTTCGGTTTCGGGGCGCGGGATCAGCACGTCGGGCGTCACGTCGAACGGGCGGCCGAAGAACTCGCGGATCCCGACCAGTTGCGCGACGGGTTCGCCGGCGACGCGGCGCGCTTCGAGCGCGCGGTAGCGTTCGACCGCGGCCGCATCGAGCGGCGCATCGCCGCGCGTGATCAGCTGTGTGCGGGTCCAGCCGAGCGCGTGCGCGAGCAGCACGCGTGCGTCGACCGCGTCGAGCGGTGACGCGCGCAGCAATTCGGCGGCGGTGGTGTCGGGCATCGCGGCCTCAGTCGGCTTCGCCGAGCGACGCGAGCAGCTCGGCCTGGTGCTCGCTGACGAGCGCGCCGATCAGTTCGTCGAGATCGCCGTCCATGATCGCCTCGAGCCGGTACAGCGTCAGGTTGATCCGGTGGTCGGTCATCCGGCCTTGCGGGAAGTTGTACGTGCGGATCCGTTCGGAACGGTCGCCGGAGCCGATCAGGCTCTTGCGCGTCGCGGCTTCCTTCGCGTGCTGCTCGTGATACTGCTTGTCCTTGATGCGCGCGGCGAGCACCTTCAGCGCGCGGTCCTTGTTCTTGTGCTGCGAGCGGTCGTCCTGGCATTCGACGACGATCCCGGTCGGGATGTGCGTGACGCGCACCGCCGAATCGGTCTTGTTGATGTGCTGGCCGCCCGCGCCGGATGCGCGGAACGTGTCGATCCGCAGGTCGGCCGGGTTGATCTCGACTTCGCCGATCTCGTCGGCTTCCGGCATCACCGCGACCGTGCACGCGGACGTATGGATGCGCCCCTGTGTCTCGGTCGCCGGCACGCGCTGCACGCGATGGCCGCCCGATTCGAACTTTAGGCGCGAAAACGCGCCCTGGCCCGCGATCCGCACGATCACTTCCTTGTAGCCGCCGAGATCCGACGCGCTCTCCGACATCATTTCGACCTGCCAGCGCTGGCGTTCCGCGAAGCGCAGGTACATGCGCAGCAGGTCGCCCGCGAACAGCGCCGATTCGTCGCCGCCCGTGCCCGCGCGGATTTCGAGGAAGATGTTGCGATCGTCGTTCGGATCCTTCGGCAGCAGCATCTTCTGCAGCTCGGTCTCGAGGCGCGCCATATCGTCGCGCGCGCTGCGGATTTCGTCTTCGGCGAAGTCCCGCATCGACGGGTCGGCGAGCAGTTCCTGCGCGGCCTTCTCGTCGCTGCGCGACTGGCGCCACAGCGCGTATTGCTCGACGACCGGGCCGAGTTCCGCATGTTCACGCGTCAGCTTGCGGTACTGGTCGAGGTCGGCCGTGACGTTTTCGCGGCTCAGCAGGTCGTTCAGTTCGGCCAGCCGTGTGGACAGCTGGTCGAGCTTGCGTTGCATGCTCGTTTTCATGGTGTGGAGCGGCGCTCCCGGGCAAGGGGTATTCGGAAAGGATAGGCCGGCGCGCGGCCGGCGGCAGGGCGACCGGGCGGCGCTAGTGGCCGGACTGGTCGTTCGAGCGCGGCGCGTGCTGGTAGAAGCCGCGCATCAGGTCGATCAGCGAATCGCGATCGGCGCCGTTCACGCGGTTGAGCGCGCTCGTCGGGCCGTGGATCAGCTTGTTGGTCAGCGCCTGCGACAACGCCTCGAGTACGGCGGCCGGATCGTCGCCGCGTGCGAGCAGTTTCAGCGCCTTGTCGACTTCGGCGCGGCGCAGCGCGTCGGCCTGCGTATGCATGTGACGAATCACCGGCACGACGCTGCGCGTGTCGAGCCATTGCATGAAATTCTGCACGCGCGTCTCGATGATCGCTTCGGCCTGCGCGACCGCCGCTTGGCGCGACGCGTTGCCTTCGCGCACGATCGCGCCGAGATCGTCGACGGTGTAGAGGAACACGTCCTTCAGCTTGCCGACTTCGGGCTCGATGTCGCGCGGCACCGCGAGGTCGACCATGAAGATCGGGCGGTGGCGGCGTGCCTTCACCGCGCGCTCGACCGCGCCGAGGCCGATGATCGGCAGCGTCGATGCGGTGCACGACACGATGATGTCGAATTCGTGCATGCGGGTCGGCAGGTCGGCCAGCGGCATCGCGCGGCCGTTGAAGCGTTCGGCGAGCCGCTGGCCGCGTTCGGCCGTGCGGTTCGCGACGACGAGTTCGCGCGGGCCTTGCGCGGCGAAGTGCGTCGCGCACAGCTCGATCATCTCGCCGGCACCGATGAACAGTACGCGCTGATCCGACACCTTTTCGAAGATCCGCTGCGCGAGGCGCACCGCGGCGGCGGCCATCGACACCGACTGCGTGCCGATTTCGGTCGTGCCGCGCACTTCCTTCGCCACCGCGAACGTGCGCTGGAACAGCTGGTTCAGATAGGTGCCGAGCGCGCCGGCTTCCGTCGCGGTGCGGACTGCGTCCTTCATCTGGCCCAGAATCTGGGTTTCGCCGAGCACCATCGAATCGAGGCCGGACGCGACGCGGAATGCATGCCGGACCGCTTCCGACTGCGGCAGCGCGTACACATGTGGGGCGAGCTCGTCGACCGGAATCCGGTGATACTCCGACAGCCAGCGGACCGCGCCTTCGCGCGCCGCGCGATCGTCGGTCGCGCAATACAGTTCGGTGCGGTTGCAGGTGGAGAGGATCGCCGCTTCGGGCGTATTGGGTGCCTGGGGGCCGAGAAACACGTTCTTGAACGTGACGAGAGCCGGCTTGATCTGCTCGAGCGGAAACGCCACGCGTTCGCGCAAGGCGACAGGCGCAGTGTGGTGATTGATTCCGATCGTGAGGAGTTGCATATCGAGGGCTATCGTTTAGCCCCATATTATAGCGTTTCAGCGATTTCCTCACTCGCGGCATACCGGGCATCAGCGTGGCGGGGCCGGGAATTTGGGGGTTCGATCGGCACGCGGTCGAGCTGATAGCCGTAGCCGTAGAGCGGCAACAGCCGGTAGCCGCGCTCCGGGAGCAATTGCAACTTGCTGCGCAGCCGGGATGCGTGCGTATCGAGCGTGCGCGACTTCATGTCGCGGCGGCGCCCCCACACGGTTTCGAGGATATGGGCGCGCGACACGGGCCGCGACAGGTTCGTGAACAGCAGCTGGGCGAAACGGAATTCCTTGGGCGTCAGTGAAACGATTGCGTTGCCGAAGCGCACGAGGTCGTGCGTTGCGTCGAATGCATATTCCCCATACATTTCGCGCGAGCGGGTCGGCGGCCGGCGTACGCCGGCGCGCCGGCTCAGTGCGTTGACGCGCGCAAGCAGCTCGGGGCCGCTCACGGGCCGCGCGAGGCAATCGTCGGCGCCCGCGTGCAGGCACGAGACGATTTCGCTTTCGCGCGGCGACTGCATCACCGCGATGGCCGGCAACCCGGGCAGGACCGTCTGCGCGCGCGGAATGACTTCCTCGGCGGGCTGATCGCCGGCCCAGTGGCCGGTGATCAGCATGTCGCAGGTGTTGTCGGCCGCGAGCCACGCGAAGAAGGCGGTGCTGGACGGAAACGCGTGGCACACGTGACCGCCCGCGAAGAGCAGCCGGTTCAGGAGCGCGGCGCGACGCGACTCGGGATCGATCAGAGCGATTCGCATGAGAGTTTCTTCATTACGGTAGCCGGTGCGCGCTTGCCATAACGTCGAGTCGGCCCCTACACTCGAACGTTCGCGGCACCCGGCTGGTCTCGGGTTCGATGGATGAATCGATGCTAGCCGCTGGTAACGTTCACGCCTATGGGACGAATCTGAATTTATAGAAGGCGTCGAATGAACTGGTTTGGAATCATTGTCCTGGGAGCGGCCGTCGGGCTGTTCGGCCGCTGGCTGCATCCGATGCGGCGCACGAGTCGGCCGGCGTGGTGGATCGCGGTGCTCGCCGGCATCGTCGGTGCGGCCGCCGCCCGCATGGCCGGCAATCTCTCGGGACTGTTTTACGATGGCGAGACGCTCGAATGGCCGGTCTGCACCGGCGTCGCGTTCCTTGCCGTAGCCGTGACGGTCGCGCTGTCGGCCCGTCGCTGAATGCTCTCAGGTGAAATCATGAATGCCCGTCTTCCCGAAGTCTCGCCGGTGCCGGCCCGCCTTGCGCTGTTGCGCGGTGCCATGGCCCGCGAGGACCTGGCCGCCTATCTCGTGCCGTCCGCCGATCCCCATCTGTCCGAGTATCTGCCCGAGCGCTGGCAGGCGCGCCGCTGGCTGTCCGGCTTCACGGGCTCGGTCGGCACGCTGGTCGTGACCGCGGATTTCGCGGGGCTGTGGGTCGACAGCCGCTACTGGGTGCAGGCCGACGCCGAGCTGGCCGGCACGGGCGTGCAGCTGATGAAGATGACGGGCGGCCAGCAGAGCGCGCCGCATGTCGACTGGCTGGCGCAGAACGTGCCGGCCGGCGCGACGGTCGGCGTCGACGGCGCGGTGCTCGGCGTCGCGGCGGCGCGCGGGCTGACGGCCGCGCTGAGCGCGCGCGGCATCGCGCTGCGCACCGATCTCGACCTGCTCGACGCGATCTGGCCGGAGCGGCCGGGGTTGCCCGGCGACGCTGTGTTCGAGCACACGGCGCCGCAGGCCGACACGACGCGCGCGAGCAAGCTGGCCGAGGTGCGCCGCGCGATGCACGCGCAGGGCGCGCAGTGGCATTTCGTGTCGACGCTCGACGATCTCGCCTGGCTGTTCAACCTGCGCGGCGCCGACGTCAACTTCAATCCCGTGTTCGTTGCGCACGCAATGATCGGCGCCGATCGTGCGACGCTGTTCATCGCCGACGGCAAGGTGTCGCCGGCGCTGGCCGAGTCGCTCGCGCGGGACGGCGTCGACGTCCGTGCGTACGGCGACGCGCGCGCGTCGCTCGCGGCGCTGCCCGCCGGCGCGACGCTGCTGATCGACCCGCGCCGCGTGACGTTCGGCACGCTCGAGGCCGTGCCGGCCGGCGTGAAGCTCGTCGAGGCGGTGAATCCGTCGACGTTCGCGAAGTCGCGCAAGACGTCCGCCGAGATCGAACACGTGCGCGTGACGATGGAACACGACGGCGCCGCGCTCGCGGAATTCTTCGCATGGTTCGAGCAGGCCGTGAACCGCGAGACGATTACCGAGCTGACGATCGAGGAGAAGCTCACGGCCGCACGCGCACGGCGCCCCGGCTACGTGTCGGCGAGCTTCGCGACGATCGCGGGCTTCAACGCGAACGGCGCGATGCCGCACTACCACGCGACCCGCGAGTCGCACGCGACGATCGCCGGCGACGGCCTGCTGCTGATCGATTCGGGCGGCCAGTACATGACAGGCACGACCGACATCACGCGCGTCGTGCCGGTCGGCACCGTCAGCGACCTGCAGCGGCGCGATTTCACGATCGTGCTGAAATCGATGATGGCGCTGTCGCGCGCACGCTTCCCGCGCGGCATCCGCTCGCCGATGCTCGACGCGATCGCGCGCGCGCCGATGTGGGCGGCCGGGCTCGATTACGGCCACGGCACCGGGCATGGCGTCGGCTATTTCCTGAACGTGCACGAAGGCCCGCAGGTCATCTCGCACTACGCGCCGGCCGAGCCGTACACGGCGATGGAAGAAGGCATGATCACGTCGATCGAGCCTGGCGTATACCGTCCGGGCCAGTGGGGCATCCGGATCGAGAACCTGGTCGTGAACCGCGCGGCCGGAAAGACGGAGTTCGGCGATTTTCTCGCGTTCGAGACGCTGACGCTGTGCCCGATCGACACGCGCTGCGTGCTGATCGAGATGCTGCACGACGAGGAGCGCGCATGGCTGAACACGTATCACGCGACGGTGCGCGAGCGCGTCGGCAGGCACGTGAGCGGCGATGCGAAAGCGTGGCTCGACGCGCGCACGCAGCCGATCTGACGCCGCCGGCGGCAACGGCCGGACCATCAGCCGACATAAGCCGAACGACAGAACCGAGGGCAAGCAATGACGGACACCGCAGTGATCGTGATCGACATGCAGCGCGGGCTGGTGGAGCGGGCGCGGCCTGCCTACCGGCTCGACGAGGTCGTGTCGGGCATCAACCGGTTGACGGCGGCCGCGCGCGCGGCCAACGCGCCCGTCTGTTTCGTGCAGCACGACGGCGATGCGGACGACGACATCGTGCCCGGCACGCCGGGCTGGGAGCTGCATGCGGGGCTGGTCGTCGGCGGCGACGACTGGCGCGTGCGCAAGCAGGTGAGCGATTCGTTCCACGACACGCTGCTCGCGGCGCAGCTCGATCGGCACGGCATCCGTTCGGTGCTGATCTGCGGTTATGCGACGGAGTTCTGCGTCGATTCGGCCGCGCGCCGCGCCGCGCTGCTCGGCTACCGGACGACCGTCGTGTCCGACCTGCACACGACGAACGAGCGTGCGCACCTGTCGGCCGCGCAGATCGTCGCGCACCACCACTTCATCTGGAACAACAACTCGCTGTCGGGCAACGCGGTGACGCCGCGTCCGCTCGCGGAAGTCCTTGCTGCGGAGTTTGCATGACGATCAAGGCCGTGGTGTTCGATTTCGGCGGCGTGCTGATCGACTGGAGCCCCGAGTACCTTTACCGTGAGCTGATTCCAGACGAAACCGAGCGTCGCTGGTTTCTCACGCACGTGTGCGCGATGGACTGGGTGATCCGCCAGGACGGCGGGCAGACGATCGAGGAAGGCACGGCCGAGCTCGTCGCGAAGTTTCCGGAGCACGAGGCGCTGATCCGCGCGTTCTATGCGCGCTGGCACGAGATGATCCGCGGCGTGCTGGAAGAGGGCGCCGCGCTCGTCGACCGGCTGGACGCGCAGGGGATGCCGCTGTTCGGCCTGACGAACTGGTCCGCGCAGACGTTTCCGTACGCGTGGGACAACTTCCCGGTGCTGCGGCGATTCAGGGACATCGTCGTGTCGGGCCGCGTGAAGCTCGTGAAACCCGATCCGGCGATCTATCGCGAGATGCATGCGCGGATCGTGCCGCACCTGCCGGGTATCGCGCCGCACGAGCTCGTGTTCATCGACGACAACGCGAAGAATGCGCAGGCCGCGACGGCGCTCGGCTGGCACGGCATTCATCACACGAGCGCGGCGGCGACCGAGGCACGGTTGCGCGAACTGGGCGCGCTCGCGTAAGCGACAGCGGGCGACCGCGCGGCGATAAAAAAAGCGGGCCACGGGCCCGCTTTTTCGTTCTGCCGATCCGGAGGCGGCCGCCTCGGGCATTCGGCCCCGCGTTGCCGCGGTGCCGGATGCCCAGGCCGGCGTGCCGGTCAGCGGCTGATCGGCTTGTAGCGCAGACGCTTCGGCTTCGCGGCTTCCTCGCCGAGGCGCGCACGCTTGTCGGCTTCGTACTCCTGGTAGTTGCCGTCGAAGAACGTGACCTGCGAATCGCCTTCGAACGCGAGGATGTGCGTCGCGATCCGGTCGAGGAACCAGCGATCGTGCGAGATCACCATCACCGAGCCCGCGAATTCGAGCAGCGCGTCTTCCAGCGCGCGCAGCGTTTCGACGTCGAGATCGTTCGACGGTTCGTCGAGCAGCAGCACGTTGCCGCCCGAGATCAGCGTCTTCGCGAGGTGCAGACGGCCGCGTTCACCGCCGGACAGGTTGCCGACGATCTTCTGCTGGTCGCCGCCCTTGAAGTTGAAGCGGCCGATGTACGCCCGCGACGGCGTTTCGTACTTGCCGACCGTCAGCACGTCGGCGCCGCCCGAGATTTCCTCGAACACCGTCTTCGAGCCGTCGAGCGCGTCGCGGCTCTGGTCGACGTACGCGAGCTTCACCGTCGGGCCCATCACGACTTCACCCGAATCCGGCTGTTCCTTGCCCGTGAGCATCTTGAACAGCGTCGACTTGCCGGCGCCGTTCGGGCCGATGATGCCGACGATCGCGCCGGCCGGAATCTTGAAGCTCAGGTTGTCGATCAGCAGGCGGTCGCCGAACGACTTGCTGACGTTCTTGAACTCGATCACTTCATTGCCGAGGCGTTCGCCGGCCGGAATGAAGATTTCCTGCGTTTCGTTGCGCTTCTGGTATTCCTGGCTGCTCAGTTCCTCGAAGCGCGCGATACGCGCCTTCGACTTCGCCTGACGGCCCTTCGGGTTCTGGCGCACCCACTCCAGTTCCTTCTTGATCGCCTTCTGGCGTGCCGATTCCGATGCTTCTTCCTGCTTCAGGCGCTCTTCCTTCTGGTCGAGCCAGCTGCTGTAGTTGCCCTTCCACGGAATGCCGTGGCCGCGGTCGAGTTCGAGAATCCACTCGGCTGCGTTGTCGAGGAAGTAGCGATCGTGCGTCACGGCGACGACCGTGCCGGGGAAGCGCACCAGGAACTGCTCGAGCCAGTCGACCGATTCGGCGTCGAGGTGGTTGGTCGGTTCGTCGAGCAGCAGCATGTCCGGTTTTTCGAGCAGCAGCTTGCACAGCGCGACGCGGCGTTTTTCACCGCCCGACAGATGCTCGATCTTCGCGTCCCAGGGCGGCAGGCGCAACGCGTCGGCCGCCACTTCGAGCTGCTGCTCGGGGCTGCCGCCGTCGCTCGACGCGAGGATCGCCTCGTACTTCGCCTGCTCGGCCGCGAGTGCGTCGAAATCGGCGTCCGGTTCCGCGTAGGCCGCGTAGATTTCTTCCAGCTTCTTGTTGGCCTGGAACAGGTCGCCGAGGCCTTCCTCGACGGCTTCGCGCACGGTCTTCGTCGGATCGAGCTGCGGTTCCTGCGGCAGGTAGCCGATGTTCAGGTTCGGCATCGGCGTGGCTTCGCCCTCGATGTCCTTGTCGACGCCCGCCATGATGCGGATCAGCGTCGACTTGCCCGAGCCGTTCAGGCCGAGCACGCCGATCTTCGCGCCGGGAAAGAACGACAGCGAGATGTCCTTCAGGATCTGGCGCTTGGGCGGCACGATTTTGCCGACCCGGTTCATCGTGAAAACGTATTGGGCCATTTCGGTGTGAAAGTCAGAAGTGGTTGAGACGGCCGCGCAGCGTGCGGGCGTGGCGGCGTCGGGTGATTCGGTACGGAGCGTGCCGCGCGGGGCGCGGCGGCGCCGCCGCGTGTCGGCGGCGCGAACGCGTATTGTACTTCGCCGCCGGCTGCCGCTGGCGCCGCGCAGCCGTCCGGATGCGTCGCGTTACAGCCACGCGGCGACGCCGCCGTGCCCCGAGCACGTGCCGCGTCGATGGCGGCTGAAGCTGTACGTGCCGTCGCGGCAGCGCGCGCTCGCCCCGTCCGGCACGCGGCCCGATTTCGAATGCGCGGGCGCGTGCACGGTCTCGCCGTCGCGGTTGCGATACGTGTCGTGACGGTCGAGATCGGCTTCGTTGCCGTAGCCGGGCGATGCGCGGTACGCGTATGCGGAGTGGGGCAACGCGGCGCAGGTGACAAGGAAGACGGCGGACAGTGCCGCGATGCGTGTCGCGCGGCGGAACAGGGCAGGCATGGTCTCTCCCGGTCGGTTTGTTGTTATCGATGTCGGGCGGATCGCCCGCGCTGCATGTTAACGGATCGGCGCCCGACCGGTGCCGGCGCCGCGCGGCGGCGCGACGCTACGCCGCGCCGGACATCGACGCCGCGCCGTCCGCCTGCGCGGCCTCGAGAATCCAGCGGCGGAACGCGGCGACCTTCGGCCGCTCGGCGTGATGCGGCGGATAGACGAGGTAGTACGCGAAATCGTCGAGCCAGGCGACCTCGGCAAGCTGCACGAGTCGCCCGCTCGCCAGCGCTCCGCGCACCATCGCGGCCGGCAGCAGCCCGGCGCCCTGGCCGGCGACGATCGCCTGCAGCAGCAGGCCCGAGTCGTCGAACGCGGGGCCGCGCGGCGGCCCGAAATCGTCGATCCGCTGCGCGCCGAACCAGATGTGCCAGCCCTTGCGCTCGGCGTCGTGCAGGTGCGGCCAGCCGACGAGGTCGGCCGGCGTCGCCGGCCTGCCGAGCCGCGCGACGAGTTCGGGCGACGCGAGCGCGACGATCTCCACCGTCAGCAGGCGCTCGCTGCACAGCCCGATGTAGCGCCCGAGGCCGTGACGGATCGCGACATCGACGCCGTCGCGCGAGAAATCCGCGAGCGCGTGGCTCGTGACGACCTGCAGGTCGACGTCCGGGCACGCGTGCCGGAACTGCGCGAGGCGCGGGACGAGCCACGCGGACGCGAAGAACGGCGTGACGCTCACCGTCAGCACGCCGCTGTCGGCGGCGCCCGACACGCGCTGCGACGCGTCGGCGATCTGCCGGAACGCGTTGCGCACGGGCGGCAGGTAGTCGCGGCCGGCGGCCGTCAGCAGGATGCCGCGGTTCACGCGCTCGAACAGCTGCACGCCGAGATGCGCCTCGAGCGTGCGGATCATCTGGCTCACCGCGCCGGGCGTGACCGACAGCTCTTCGGCGGCCGACTTCACCGACAGGTGGCGGGCGGCAGCTTCGAGGGCGCGCAGGGCGTTGAGTGGCGGCAGGCGGGAACGATTCATTCAGTTTTTCTAAAGCGAAAGGCCGACGAAATATCGTTTGAGGCCGCGTGTATGCGCGAGTACCGTTGATGTATCGGATCACACGTTGCGTGACCGCGTTTCGGTAGCGGATGCGATCAACATAGTTCATCTATATCCATGAGGCAATCCGGGCGCTGCCCGGCGGCCGGTGGAACCTGAGAGGAGCATCGTCATGAACCGCCCGGGCGCTCCGCGCCTCTTCTACGGCTGGTACGTGGTCGCGGCCGCGTTCGCCGTCACGTTGGTCGGGTTCGGTAGCGCGTATACGTTCAGCGCGTTCGTCGAGTCGCTGCAGCGGGATTTCGCCGCGTCGCGCGGGCAGATTTCGCTCGTGTTCTCGCTCGCCGGCTTCCTGTATTTCGGTTTCGGCATCGTCAGCGGGCCGCTGGCCGATCGCTTCGGCTCGCGGCGGCTCGCCGTCGCCGGGATGTTGCTGACCGGCGCGGGGCTCGCGGCGGCCGGCGCGGCGCGCACGCTGCTGCAGGTCTATGTCGCGTACGGGCTCGGGGTCGGACTCGGCGTCGGCTGCGCGTACGTGCCGGCCGTCGGTGCCGTGCAGCGCTGGTTCGTGCGCCGGCGCGGCTTCGCATCGGGGCTCGCGGTCGCGGGGATCGGCGTCGGCACGCTCGTGATGCCGCCGCTCGCGTCCGCGCTGATCGCGCATGCCGGCTGGCGCGGCGCGTATTTCACGCTCGCCGTGATCGCGGTCGTGCTGGGCGCAGGCATGTCGCTGCTGATCGAGAACGATCCGCGCGGGCGCGGACTGCTGCCCGATGGCGATGCGGCCGACGATGACGGCCGGCATGCCGGTGCCGCCTCGGCCCGTGTGAAGGTGCAGGTCGGGGCGACCGTGCGCGAAGCCGTCACGTCGCGGCCGTTCGCGAGCCTCTACGCGGCATGCCTCGTGTGCTCGTTCGGCGTGTTCGTCCCGTTCGTTCACCTCGTGCCGTACGCGCTCGATCACGGCGTCGCGCCGCCCACGGCCGTGCTGCTGCTCGGGGCGATCGGCGTCGGCAGCACGGCCGGGCGCTTCTTCCTCGGCGGCCTGGCCGACCGCTTCGGCCGCCGCGCATCGCTGCTGGCGATGTTCGCCGGCATGGCCGTGGCGCTCGTCGCATGGGCGGGGGCAGGCACCGTCGCGACGCTCGCCACGTTCGCGCTCGTGTTCGGCGTGTTTTATGGCGGCTGGGTCGCCGTGCTGCCGGCGGTCGTGATGGACTATTTCGGCGGGCGCAACGTGAGCGCGATCATCGGCATCCTGTACACGAGCGTCGCGTTCGGCACGCTGATCGGCCCGGCCGCCGCCGGCTTCATCTTCGACGCGGGCGGCGGCTATCTCGTGCCGATCCTCGCGAGCGCCGCCGCGAATGCGATCGCGTTCGCGATCGTCGCGACGACCGGACGGGCGCCGGCGGCCGCGCGCGCAACCGGCGGATAGGCGCATCCGGCTGGGCGCGCCGCGCGATTTCCGGTAGCGTGGCCGGACCGGCAACCATCGGCCAACGGTCAGGGAGGCATCGTGACATTCGACGACGTCCGGCAGATCGCGCTCGCGTGGCGCGGTGTCGAGGAGGGCACGTCGTACGGCACGCCCGCACTCAAGGTGAAGGGCAGGATGCTCGCGCGGCTGCGCGAGGACGGCGACACGCTTGTCGTGAAGGGTGTCGGCCCCGACGAGCGCGCCTGGCTGATCGAATCGGAACCCGACGTGTATTACGTGACCGATCACTATGCCGGCTGGCCGATCGTGCTGGTCCGCCTGTCGGTCGCGCACCCCGACGCCGTGAAAAACCTGCTTCTGCGCGAATGGCACGCGATCGTCCCGGCCAGGTGGCGGGACGAAGCGGCGCACTGACGGCGCGGAATCCGGCACCACGCCGGATCAAGCGTTGCATCGGTTCGCATCGATGCAACGAGTGGTTCCATCGAAATTCTTCAATTGGTTCTTAGTGACGAACCGTTTGATGCTTACACTCCTTCGCTTCGAAGGCGGCTGACGACAGCCGATGGAAAGGGCGCACGCGATGCGCCGGCGTCTTGCACGCCGCATCGCACCCGCAGCTTCGCAGACTGCGTGGGCGCACCGACCCGAACGGCCCCACCTGGCCTCACGCCCGCGTGCGACGCACGCACGGCCGCAGCCGGAATCAAGAACGACAACGCCCCGCGCCGCCTTCACGCGACACCCGGTCATACCGGAACCGTTTTTTGGAGAGAGACAGATGAGTGGAAGCAACACGGGCCTCGGCACGGGCCTGAAGCAGCGTCACGTGACGATGATGTCGATTGCCGGCGTCATCGGCGCGGGCTTGTTCGTCGGCTCCGGCCACGCGATCGCGGAAGCCGGTCCGGCATCGATCCTCGCGTATGCGATCGCGGGCGTGCTGGTCGTGCTGGTGATGCGCATGCTCGGCGAAATGGCCGTCGCGCATCCGGACAGCGGGTCGTTCTCGACCTATGCCGATCGGGCGATCGGCCATTGGGCCGGCTTCACGATCGGCTGGCTGTACTGGTGGTTCTGGGTGCTCGTGATCCCGATCGAGGCGACGGCCGCCGCGACCATCCTCAATGCATGGTTCCCGGGCGTCGCGACGTGGATCTTCGCGCTCGGCATCACGCTGCTGCTTACCCTCACCAACCTCTTCTCCGTCAAGAACTACGGCGAATTCGAATTCTGGTTCGCGCTGATCAAGGTCGTCGCGATCGTCGTGTTCCTGTGCATCGGCGGCGCGGCGATCGTCGGAATCATCCCGGCGCCCGCCGTATCGGGCGTGTCGAACCTGTTCGCGCACCACGGCTTCATGCCGAACGGCGCCGGCGCGGTGCTGGCGGCGATGCTGACGACGATGTTCTCGTTCCTCGGCACCGAGATCGTGACGATCGCGGCCGCCGAATCGGACAACCCGCAACGCCAGATCGTGCGCGCGACCAACTCGGTCATCTGGCGCATCACGCTGTTCTATCTCGGCTCGATCCTGATCGTCGCGGCCATCGTGCCGTGGAACGACCCGCTGCTGCCGAAGCACGGCTCGTATCAGCGCGCGATGGAACTGATCGGCGTCCCGAACGCGAAAGCGATCATCGACGTGATCGTGCTCGTGTCGGTCGCCAGTTGCCTGAATTCGGCGCTGTACACCGCGTCGCGGATGCTGTTCTCGCTGTCGAAGCGCAAGGACGCGCCGGCGTTCCTGCATCGCACCGATTCGACCGGCACGCCGCGCGCGGCCGTGCTCGCGTCGACCGCCTTCGGCTTCGTGACCGTGATCGCGAACTACCTGATGCCGGAGCAGGTGTTCGGCTTCCTGCTCGCGACGTCGGGCGCGATCGCGCTGCTCGTGTATCTGGTGATCGCGATCTCGCAACTGCGGATGCGCAAGACGCTCGAATCGACCGGCGCCGACCTGACGCTGCGCATGTGGCTGTTCCCGTGGCTCACGTGGGCGGTGATCCTGTTCATCTGCGGCACGCTGACCGTGATGTTCGTCAGCGAGGAGCATCGGATGGAAGTGGGGGCGACGGCCGTGCTGGCGTTGATCGTGCTGCTGGCGTCGTGGCTGAACAAGCGTGGGCGCGATGCGCAGGCGAGCGCGGGGCGGCGGGTGTCGGCGACCTGATGTCACGACGAAGCGGCGGCGGACGCACGGCGTTCGCCGCTGGCTGGCGGAACGTCCCGCAATGAAAATGGCCCGACGGCGCTTGCCGTCGGGCCATTCGTTTTTCGTGCCGGGCACGTGTTGCGCGATGCCGCGTGATTCACACGGCATCGGTCGATGCAACGCTCAGACGTTGAACAGGAAGTTCATCACGTCGCCGTCGTGCACGACATATTCCTTCCCTTCTGCGCGCATCTTGCCGGCTTCCTTCGCACCCTGTTCACCCTTGTACGCGATGAAGTCGTCGAACGCGATCGTCTGCGCGCGGATGAAGCCGCGCTCGAAGTCGGTGTGGATCACGCCGGCTGCCTGCGGCGCCGTGTCGCCGATATGGATCGTCCACGCGCGCACTTCCTTCACGCCCGCGGTGAAGTAGGTCTGCAGGCCGAGCAGCTTGAAGCCCGCGCGGATCACGCGGTCGAGGCCCGGTTCTTCCATGCCCATGTCGGCGAGGAACGCTTCCTTGTCCGCATCGTCGAGATCGGCGATTTCCGCTTCGATCGCCGCGCACACGGCAACCACCGGCGCATTCTCGCTTTCCGCGTACTTGCGCACCGCCTCGAGGTGCGGGTTGTTCTCGAAGCCGTCGTCCTTCACGTTGGCGACGTACATCGCCGGCTTCGCGGTGATCAGGCAGAACGGCTTGAGCAGCGCCGCTTCGTCGTCCGACAGCGCGAGGCCGCGCACGGCCTTGCCCTGGTCGAGCTGCGCGCGCACTTTCTCGAGCACCGCGACGAGCTTCGCCGCTTCCTTGTCGTTGCCCGACTTCGCGGCCTTCGAATAGCGCGTGAGCGCCTTCTCGACGGTGCCGAGGTCGGCCAGCGCGAGTTCGGTGTTGATCACTTCGATATCGTCGATCGGGCTGACCTTGCCGGCGACGTGAATGACGTTCTCGTCCTCGAAGCAGCGCACGACGTGCGTGATCGCGTCGGTTTCGCGGATGTTCGCGAGGAACTGGTTGCCGAGGCCTTCACCCTTGCTCGCGCCCGCGACGAGGCCCGCGATGTCGACGAATTCGACGACGGCCGGCACGACACGCTCCGGCTTGACGATCTCGGAGAGCGCCTTCAGGCGCGTATCGGGCACTTCGACGATGCCGACGTTCGGTTCGATCGTGCAGAACGGGTAGTTCTCGGCGGCGATGCCGGCCTTGGTCAGCGCATTGAACAGGGTGGACTTGCCGACGTTGGGCAAGCCGACGATGCCGCATTTGAGACTCATGGAATCCTTCGGACGGGTAAGGCGGCGCGGCCGGACAGGGCACGGCGGCGCGGGAAAAAAAGGGCGGCCGGCGCGTGGAGCGCGGCGAGCCGACGGTCAAAGACGCTATTGTACCGTGCCGACGCCCCGGATTCCGGGGTTGCGCCGAACGGCCGATGCGACGGGCCGCCCCGCCGCATCGGCCGCCAGCGATTCTGCTGATTTCCCGCAAAGTCCGGCCGCGTAAGGGTTTGGCCCCGCGGCTATAATGCCCGCCATGACTGCCCACCACTCCTTCGACGTCGCCGTGGTCGGCGGCGGGCTCGTCGGCAAGACGGCCGCGCTCGCGCTGACCCAGTCCGGCTACAAGACCGCCTTGCTTGCCCAGCCGGCCACGCCGCGCCCCGCCGATCTCGCGTTCGACACCCGCGTCTACGCGCTGTCTTCCAGTTCGCAGGCGCTGCTCGAGCGGCTGCGGGTCTGGCAGGCGCTCGACCACGGCCGGCTCGCGCCCGTCTTCGACATGCGCGTGTACGGCGACGCGCATGCGGAACTGCATTTTTCCGCCTACCAGGCCTCCGTGCCGCAACTTGCATGGATCGCCGAATCGTCGCTGGTCGAGACGTCGCTCGACGCCGCCCTGCGGTTCCAGCCGAACCTCACGTGGTTCGACGCGCGCGCACAGGGCTTCGACGTGCGCGACGACGCGGCCGTGCTCACGCTGTCGTCGGGACAGGTGCTCGAAGCCGATCTGGTCGTCGGTGCCGACGGCGCGCATTCGTGGGTGCGTTCCCAAATGGGGGCCCGGGTCGAACGGCGCGATTACCGGCAGACGGGCGTCGTCGCGAACTTCAAGGCGTCGCTGCCGCACCGCGAGACGGCCTACCAGTGGTTCCACGAGGGCGAGATCGTCGCGCTGCTGCCGCTGCCGGACGGCCACGTGTCGCTCGTGTGGTCCGCGCACACCGCGCATGCCGATGAATTGCTCGCGCTCGGCCCCGCGCAGCTCGCGGCCGAGGTCGAGCGCGTGTCGCACGGCCAGGTCGGCACGCTCGAATGCGTGACGCCGGCCGCCGGTTTCCCGCTGGCGCTGCAGACGGTCGACAAGCTGATCGCGCCGCGCGTCGCGCTGGTCGGCGACGCCGCGCACCTGATCCACCCGCTCGCCGGGCAGGGGATGAACCTCGGGCTGCGCGACGTCGCGGCGCTCGTCGACGCGATCGCGGGCAAGGAAAGCTTCCGCAACCTCGGCGACACGGTGCTGCTGCGCCGCTACGAGCGTTCGCGCCGCGAGGACATCCGCGCGCTGATGGTCGCGACCGACGGCCTGCAGCGGCTCTTCGCGGTGCCGGGCTCGCTCGCGAAAGCGGTGCGCAATGCGGGCATGGCCTTCGTCGGTACGCAGCCGCTCGTGAAGCGCTGGCTCGTGTCGGCCGCGCTCGGCTGAACGAACCTTCCGCCGCTTCGCCGGTCGGAGACGGTTCCGTTACGGCGTACACTGTGCCGTGCACACCGATTGAGCTGAAGGAAGATTTCGATGAAAAAAACGATCCGCATCGCGTCGCTGGCGCTGGCCGTCACGATGGCGACGCTTGGCTGCACCGCGCAGGCCGACCAGACCACCGACAAGCTGAAGGCCACGCTGCAAGCCCGTCTCGGCAACGATGCGCCGATCAAGAGCGTGTCGAAATCGCCGGTCGCCGGCCTTTACGAAGTGAACCTCGGCTCGCAGATCATCTATAGCGACGCGGCGGGCGACTACGTGCTGCTCGGCGATCTCGTCGACACCAAGACGCACAAGAACCTGACCGACGCACGCCTGTCCGAAATCAACAAGATCGACTTCGCGAGCCTGCCGTTCGCGAACGCGATCAAGGTCGTCAAGGGCAACGGCGCCCGCAAGATCGCGGTGTTCTCCGATCCGAACTGCCCGTATTGCAAGAAGCTCGAGACGACGCTGCAGTCGGTCGACAACGTCACCGTCTACACGTTCCTGTATCCGGTGCTGTCGCCGGACTCGACCGTGAAGTCGAAGGCGATCTGGTGCGCGACCGACCGTGCGAAGACGTGGGAAGGCTGGATGCTCGACCACCGCACCCCGTCCGGCGCCGGCACCTGCGATACCACCGCGCTCGACAAGAACCTCGCGCTCGGGCGCGGGATGAACGTCACGGGCACGCCGACGATCTTCCTGCCGGACGGCCGCCGCCTGCCGGGCGCGGTCTCGGCCGACCAGCTCAATCAGGCGCTCGCCTCGAGCAAGTAACCGACTACACGCCGGGCACATGGCCCGGCGAGCGAGGGGCGCCCGCATGATCTGCCGGCGCCTCTCTTCGTTTTCGCCGCCGTATTCGACCGACCGATTGCCACGATGACCCAGCCGATCCGCTATTCGATTGTCCCGAAAGATCTTGCCGCGCACCTGTTCGAAGTATCGGTGACGGTCGCCGATCCCGATCCCGAAGGCCAGCGCTTCTCGCTGCCGGTGTGGATTCCGGGCAGCTACCTCGTGCGCGAGTTCGCGCGCAACATCGTGACGCTCGGTGCGTTCAACGACGCGGGCCGCAAGGTGCGCATCGCGAAGACCGACAAGCACACGTGGCAGGCCGCGCCCGTGACCGGCGCGCTGACGCTGCGCTACGACGTGTACGCATGGGACCTGTCGGTGCGCTCCGCGTATCTCGACGAATCGGGCGGCTTCTTCAACGCGACGGCCGTGTTCCTGAGCGTCGCCGGCCGCGAGGCCGCGCCGTGCGAGGTCGACATCGCGAAACCGGCCGGCGCGGCGTTCCGCACGTGGCGCGTCGGCACCGCGCTGCCCGAAGCGCGCGGCACGAAGCGCTACGGTTTCGGCGCGTATCGCGCCGCGAACTACGATGAGCTTTCCGACCATCCGGTGACGATCGGCGAATTCGCGCTCGCGACGTTCGACGCGCATGGCGTGCCGCACGACATCGTGATCGCCGGGCGCGTGACGCAGCTCGACATGGAGCGGCTGCGCACCGACCTGAAGCGCGTGTGCGAAGCGCAGATCGCGCTGTTCGAGCCGAAGTCGAAGAAGGCGCCGATGGACCGCTACGTGTTCATGACGCTCGCGGTCAGCGACGGCTACGGCGGCCTCGAGCATCGTGCGTCGACCGCGCTGATCTGCAACCGCACCGACCTGCCGGTGAAGGGGCGGCCGGAAACGACGGAAGGCTATCGCACCTATCTCGGTCTCTGCAGCCACGAGTACTTCCACACGTGGAACGTGAAGCGCATCAAGCCCGCGGCGTTCGTGCCGTACGACCTGACGCGCGAGAACTACACGTCGCTGCTGTGGCTGTTCGAGGGTTTCACGTCGTATTACGACGACCTGATGCTGGTGCGCAGCGGGCTGATGTCGCAGGACGAATATTTCGCGGCACTGGGCCGGACGATCGGCGGCGTGCTGCGCGGCACGGGCCGGCTCAAGCAGAGCGTCGCGGAAAGCTCGTTCGACGCGTGGATCAAGTACTACCGCCAGGACGAGAATGCGACCAACGCGATCGTCAGCTATTACACGAAGGGTTCGCTCGTCGCGCTCGCGTTCGATCTCGCGATCCGCGCGCAGACGCGCAACCGGAAGTCGCTCGACGACGTGATGCGTCTGCTGTGGCAGCGCTACGGCCGCGACTTCTACCGCGGCAAGCAGGCGGGCGTCGAGGAGAACGAAGTCGACGCACTGATCGAGGAAGCGACGGGCGTCGCGCTCGGCCGCCTGTTCACCGATGCCGTGCACGGCACGCGCGACCTGCCGCTCGCCGAGCTGTTCGCGCCGTTCGGTGTGACGCTGGCGCCCGATGTCGCGAACGGCGCGGCCGCGAAGCCGACGATCGGTGCGCGTCTGCGCGGCGGCACGGACTGCACGTTCGCGGCGGTCTACGAAGGCGGTGCCGCGCATCGCGCGGGGCTGTCGGCCGGCGATACGCTGATCGCGGTCGACGGGCTGCGCGTGACGGGCACGAACCTCGATGCGCTGCTCGCGCGCTACCGGCCGGGCGACAAGGTCGAGGTGCACGCATTCCGCCGCGACGAGCTGCGTACCGCGAAACTGAAGCTCGACGGCCCGGAAGTCACGCGCTACCGGCTGACGGCGGCCGCGAAGCCGGCCGCGGTCTCCAGGGCCCGGGAAACCTGGCTGAAGGGGTGAACGTAAGAAGACGGGTATCGGGGCGCGATCACGGATTGTTCTGCTGCTGCAACAATCCGTCGCCCTGAACCCGCTTTTTCACGGTCATGCGGCCACGCACAATGGCGTCACTCGCGCTACCGAAGCGCAACCCCACCGGAGCCTGACATGACGACCATTCTGCAAATCAATTCCGCTGCGCGTTCGCAAGGTGCGCAATCCACGCTGCTGGCCAACGAACTGACGGCAAAGCTGCAACAATCGAACCCCGGCGCGAAGGTCGTGGTTCGCGACCTGCTGGCCGATGCGCTGCCGCACCTCGACGAATCGGTGCTCGGCGCGTTCTTCACGCCGGCCGACAAGCGCACCGCGGAGCAGAATGCGATCGTCGCGAAGAGCGATGCACTGATCGCCGAGCTGCAAGCCGCCGACGTCATCGTGATCGGCGCCCCGATGTACAACTTCGGCATCTCGTCGCAACTGAAGACGTACTTCGACTGGATCGCCCGTGCCGGCGTCACGTTCCGCTACACCGAGAACGGTCCGGAAGGCCTGATCAAGGGCAAGAAGGTTCACGTCGTGACGGCCCGCGGCGGCAAGTACGCCGGTACGCCGAACGACAGCCAGACGCCGTACCTGCGCACCTTCCTCGGCTTCATCGGCCTGACCGACGTGAGCTTCATCTTCGCCGAAGGCCTGAATCTCGGCCCGGATGCGCAGAGCGCCGCGCTCGCGAGCGCACGCGAAGCGATCGCCGCCGCGTAAGGAAGGCCGCCGCGGGTGCGACGCACCTGCTGTCTCTGCGTCGCCCGAAAAAAACGCCGCGTTCCCGAAAGGGGCGCGGCGTTTTTGCGTGCTTGCCGGCACGAAGGAACCGGCAGCGCGTCAAGCGAGCGTTTCGGCGACTTCCGGCAGGCGCCAGTCGATCGGCTCGCGGCCCGCATCGACCAGATAATCGTTCGCGAGCGCGAAATGGCGGCAGCCGAGGAAGCCGCGGTGTGCGGATAGCGGCGACGGATGCGGCGCCTCGAGCACGCAATGCGCGCTCGCGTCGAACAGCGCGCGCTTCGCCTGCGCGTGTGCGCCCCACAGCATGAACACGAGCCCGCGATGACGGCCGGCGAGTTCGCGGATCAGCGTGTCCGTGCATTGCTCCCAGCCGCGCTTCGCATGGCTGGCGGCCGCGCCGCGCTCGACCGTCAGCACGGTGTTGAGCAGCAGCACGCCCTGGCGCGCCCATGTGTCGAGACAGCCGTGGCGCGGCGTGTCGTGACCGAAGTTCGCGGCGATTTCCTTGAAGATGTTGCGCAGCGACGGCGGCGTGCGGACGGCCGGCGGCACCGAGAACGCGAGGCCGTGCGCCTGCGGCGTGCCGCGATCGTCGCCATGGTACGGATCCTGGCCGAGGATCACGACTTTCACGTCGTCGGGGCTCGTCAGGCGCAGCGCGCGGAACACGTCGGTCGGGTAGACCGTCTTGCCGGCTGCGCGCTCGTCGTCGACGAAGCGGCACAGCGGCGCGTACGCGTCGCTGTCGGTGAACGGCTTCAGCACGTCGCGCCAGACGGCCGGCAGCGCGTCGAATTGCGCGGCGAGATGCGGAACGTCGGCGGCGGCGGGCTGCGGTGCCGCCGCGGCGGGGGCCGGTGCCGCGGTTTTCTTCGCGGGTTTGCGCCTGGCCGCGGGCGGCTTGGAAGCCGCGGACGGTATATCGGCCGGTGCCGTTTCCGGCACGGGATCGTCGAACAGCGACGCCTGTTGCGGCGCGCGGGAAGTCTTGCGGGTTGCCATGCGTGATGCGTGTTTATTGCGTGCGCAGCCGGTAGCCGCGCTGCGCCTTGCTGATGTTTTCGGGAGCGAGGCCCGGCAGCGCCTGCTGCAGTTCGGCGGCAAGCGTCGAGAGCGCCGCTTCCGGGCCGTCGATCAGTTCGAGTTCGATTTCGCTGATCGGTTCGCGGCGCGTTTCGTGTTCCGCCTGGACGACGATCTCGCCGAGGTCCACCGCGGCCTCGACGGTCGCACCGCCGATCGCGACGCGCCACAGCGTACGCGAAAAATCCGTGCGGAACAGCGCATGCAGCGCGCCGGCCGCATTATTCAGCGCGGCGGCCGCTTCCGGCACGTCGCAGGCCGCGACGAGCGCGTCGATCTCGAGCGCGTCGCCGGCGACCGGCAGTTCCCATTCGTGGCGGCGATGCAGGCCGCCTTCCGCACTGCCGACCGTCTTGAAGGTCTGCAGCCAGCCGTGCGGCGTGCGACGCACGCGCACCGCGCTCTTCGAGCGCGCCAGCGCGAGATCGGGTGTGTCGTAGTAGACGTTCGCGAGCGTGACGTCGCGGCCGGGTTCGCCGGTCAGCGTCTCGAAGAAGCGTCGCGCGGCGTCGGCCTGACCGGCCGGCAGCGCGAGCTTGATTTCCTTTTCGATCGCCATCAGAAGAACATCCGCGCGAGTTCCTCGCCCGGCTGCTCGGCGCGCATGAACGCTTCGCCGACGAGGAACGTGTTCACGTTCGCCGCGCGCATCGTGTCGACGTCGGTGCGCGACAGGATGCCCGATTCGGTCACGACGATGCGGTCCGCCGGAATCATGTCGAGCATGTCGAGCGTGGTCTGGATCGACGTCTCGAACGTGCGCAGGTTGCGGTTGTTGATGCCGAGCAGCGGTGTCTTGAGCGTCAGCGCCTGTTCCATCTCGTTGCGGTCGTGCACTTCGACCAGCACCGCGAGGCCGAGCGAGTGCGCATACGCCTCGAGGTCCTGCATCAGCGGCGTATCGAGCGCGGCGGCGATCAGCAGGATCGCGTCGGCGCCCATCGCGCGGGCTTCGACGATCTGGTACGCGTCGACGATGAAGTCCTTGCGCAGCACCGGCAGCGTGCAGGCCGCGCGTGCCTCTTCGAGGTAGCGGACGCCGCCCTGGAAGAATTGCTCGTCGGTCAGCACCGACAGGCACGCGGCGCCGTGCGCCGCATACGAGCGTGCGATGTCGGCCGGCACGAAGTGCTCGCGCAGCACGCCCTTCGACGGGCTGGCCTTCTTGATTTCGGCGATTACCGCGGCGTCGCCGGCCGCGTGCTTCGCACGCAGCGCGCCGACGAAGTCGCGCAGGTCGCGCGCGGAGGCGTCCAGCTTCAGTGCCTCGAGCGGCGTGCTGCGCATGGCCGCCGCGATTTCTTCGCGCTTGACGGCGATGATTCGGTCGAGAATGTCGCTCATGGGGATTCCTGCTTGATTCGTAAGGGGAGTCAGCGCTTGAACTGCTGCGTGAAGCGCACGAGTTCGTCGACTTTCGCGCGCGCCTTGCCGCTCGCGATCGCTTCGCGGGCGAGCTGGATGCCGTCCGCGATCGATTCGGCGACGTTCGCCGCATACAGCGCGGTGCCCGCGTTCAGCGTGACGATCTCGCGCGCGACGCCCGGCTGGTTGTCCAGCGCGCCGAGCAGCATCGTGCGCGACTCGTCGGCATTTTCCACCTTCAGCGTGCGGTTCGACACCATCTGCAGGCCGAAATCCTCCGGATGGATCTCGTATTCGTGCACCTTGCCGTCGCGCAATTCGCCGACGAGCGTCGCGGCGCCGAGCGACACCTCGTCCATCCCGTCCTTGCCGTATACGACGAGCACGTGCTGCGCGCCGAGGCGCTGCATCACGCGCACCTGGATACCGACGAGGTCGGGGTGGAACACGCCCATCAGCTGGTTCGGCGCGCCGGCCGGATTGGTCAGCGGGCCGAGGATGTTGAAGATCGTGCGCACGCCGAGTTCGCGCCGCACGGCCGCGATGTTCTTCATCGCCGGGTGATGGTTCGGCGCGAACATGAAGCCCATGCCCGTTTCGGCGATCGACGCGGCGACCTGCTCCGACTGCAGGTCGATGTTCACGCCGAGCGCCTCGAGCACGTCGGCGCTGCCGGACTTGCTCGACACGCCGCGGTTGCCGTGCTTCGCGACCTTCGCGCCGGCCGCGGCCGTGACGAACATCGACGCGGTCGAGATGTTGAACGTATGCGAGCCGTCGCCGCCGGTGCCGACGATGTCGACGAAGTTCGAGTTGTCCTGCACCTCGACGTGGTTCGCGAATTCGCGCATCACGGTCGCGGCGGCGGCGATCTCGCCGATCGTCTCCTTCTTCACGCGCAATCCGGTGATGATCGCCGCGGCCATCACCGGCGACATGTCGCCGCGCATGATGAGCCGCATCAGGTGCAGCATCTCGTCGTGGAAGATTTCGCGGTGCTCGATCGTGCGCTGCAGCGCTTCCTGCGGAGTAATCGTCATCGTGGGGCTCCTGTCACGCAGCCTGTGCAGCCGCGGCGCGGGCCTGCTTCAGGAAATTCTCGAGCAGCGCATGGCCGTGCTCGGACAGGATCGATTCCGGATGGAACTGCACGCCTTCGACCGGCAGCGTCTTGTGGCGCACGCCCATGATTTCGCCGTCGTCGGTCCAGGCGGACACTTCGAGGCAGTCCGGCAGCGATTCGCGCTCGATCGCGAGCGAGTGGTAGCGCGTGACGTCGAAATGCTTCGGCAGGTCGGCGAACACGCCGCGGCAATCGGTTTCGATCCGGCTCACCTTGCCGTGCATGATGGTCTTCGCGCGCACCACGCGGCCGCCGAATGCCTCGCCGATCGCCTGGTGGCCGAGACACACGCCGAGGATCGGTTTCTTGCCGGCGAACTCGCGCAGCACGTCGAGCGTGATGCCCGCATGTTGCGGATTGCTCGGGCCCGGCGACAGGCAGATCGCGTCGGGATCCAGGCGCGCGATCTCGTCGAGCGTGATTTCGTCGTTGCGGTAGGTACGCACGTCCTCGCCGAGTTCACCGAAGTACTGGACCAGGTTGTAGGTAAACGAGTCGTAGTTGTCGATCATGAGCAGCATGGTCAGTCTCCGGTCAGAAGTCGCTATCGAGGCCGTCCTGGACCTGTTCGGCCGCACGCAGCACCGCGCGCGCCTTGTTCTCGGTCTCTTGCCATTCGGATTCGGGTACCGAATCCGCGACGACGCCGGCCGCCGCTTGTACATACAGGTTGCCGTTGTGGATCAGCCCCGTGCGGATCGCGATCGCGAGATCCATCTCGCCCGAGAACGACAGGTAGCCGACCGCGCCGCCGTACAGCCCGCGCTTGACCGGCTCGAGCTCGTCGATCAGTTCCATCGCGCGCACCTTCGGCGCGCCGGACAGCGTGCCGGCCGGGAACGTCGCGCGCAGCACGTCGTAGTTCGTCATGCCGGGCTTCAGCTTGCCTTCGACCGAGCTGACGATATGCTGCACGTGCGAGTACTTCTCGATGACCATCTTGTCGGTCACCTGCACCGAGCCGATTTCGGCAATACGGCCGACATCGTTGCGCGCGAGGTCGATCAGCATCACGTGCTCGGCGATCTCCTTCGGATCGTTGAGCAGCTCGGTCGCGAGTTCCGCATCGCGCTCGGGCGTGTTGCCGCGCGGGCGCGTGCCGGCGAGCGGGCGGATCGTGACGATCTGATCCTCGCCGCGCTTTTCCTGGCGCACGAGGATTTCCGGCGACGCACCCACCACGTGGAAATCGCCGAAGTTGTAGTAATACATGTACGGCGACGGGTTCAGCGAACGCAGCGCGCGATACAGCGACAGCGGATTGTCGCGGTACGGCTTCGTCAGCCGCTGGCCGACCTGGATCTGCATCAGTTCGCCGGCCGCGATGTATTCCTTCGCCTGGCGCACGGCGGCCAGATAGTCGTCCTTCTTGAACTCGCGGAACGTCTCGGTGCGCACGCTGGCCGACGTGACGGGCGGCTGCACGGTCGTGCGCAGGCGCTGCTTCAGCTCGCGCAGGCGCTGTTTCGCCTTCGCGTAGGCTTCGGGCTGGCCCGGGTCCGCGTAGATGATCAGGTACAGCTTGCCGGCGAGGTTGTCGATGACCGCGACTTCCTCGGTCAGCAGCAGCTGGATGTCGGGCAGGCCGAGATCGTCGCGCGGCGCGGTGTTCGCGAGCTTCTTCTCGATATAGCGCACCGCGTCGTAACCGAAGTAGCCGGCGAGACCGCCGCAGAAGCGCGGCAGGCCCGGGCGCTGCGCGACCTTGAAACGCGCCTGGAACGATTCGATGAACTGGAACGGGTCGCCGTCGTGCGTCTCGACGACCTGGCCGTCGCGCACGACTTCCGATACGCCGTTGCGGGTGCGGATGAGCGTGCGGGCCGGCAGGCCGATGAACGAGTAGCGGCCGAAGCGTTCGCCGCCGACCACGGATTCCAGCAGGAACGAGTTGGCGCCCGCGCGTTCGGGCTGGGCCAGCTTCAGGTAGAGGGACAGCGGCGTTTCGAGATCGGCAAGGGCTTCCGCGATCAGCGGGATGCGGTTGTAGCCTTCGTTCGCGAGCGATTGGAATTCGAGTTCGGTCATGTTCCGGTCCTGTTCGGGACGAGCGGCGCGTGCGCCAGGGATCACTTGACGCTGCGCGGGTTGCCGTCGGCGAAAGGGCGGTCGATCGAGAAGTGCCTGTTGCCGGCCGGCATTCCGGGCGTGAACGTCGCGAGCCTGCGGCCGATCCTGAACGCAAGCGTTCGGACGCGGTGGAACTCGAGGTGGTGCGACGATCGGCGCGCGGATGCGCAGCGAGATAAAAAACGGCGCTGAAGACGTGCTTCAGCGTACCTCATCGAAGAGGTTAGCGCGACCAGCGACGCCAGGGCCAGGCTCCCCGGTCGATGCTGCTCAGACTCCGTTTTTTATTCAGAAACATGCGGATGGAAGAAATAATCAGACGGTTGGCCGGCCGGCGTTGTGCGCGGAAATTGCGCGAGCCGCGACCAGCAACGAATCGACTATACCATCCGAATTTATCGTTTGTATAGCTTTGCCGTGGTTGTAGCCGTACGGCACCGTCAGCGTCGCCATTCCGGCCGCGCGGCCGGCCAGCGCGTCGTTTTCCGAGTCGCCGATCGCGACCGCCGCGTCCGGCGGGACGCCGAGCGCGTCGCAGGCCGTCAGCATCGGCAGCGGATCGGGCTTCTTGCGTGCGACGCTGTCGCCGCCGAGCACGATGCCGAAGCAATCGGCCAGCCCGTATTGTTCGAGCAGCTCGACCGCGAAGCGGTGCGGCTTGTTCGTCACGCACGCGAGCCGGATCCCGGCCGCGCGCAGCGCGTCGAGGCCGGCGGCCACTTCCGGATAGAGGCGCGCATGGCGGCCGTTGATCTTCGCGTATTCGGTCTGGTAGATCGCCAGCGCGTCGTCGAAGCGCGCGTGCGCTTCGTCGGCCGGGAAGCGCGGCTTCAGCACGCTCTGGATCAGGTGTTCGGAGCCCTTGCCGACGTAGCCGATCACCTCGTCGCGCGACGTGGCCGGCGCGCCGAGCCGCGCGAGCATCCCGTTCAGGCCGGCCGTGAAATCGTCGGCCGTGTCGACCATCGTGCCGTCGAGGTCGATCAGCGCGGCTTCGATACGCGGCGCGGCAAAGCGGATCGGGGCGGCGTGCGTGGCGTCCGCGGTGGCCCCGGCCGGCGCGTGGCCGGCAAGCGACGAATCGGCCACGGCGTCAGCTCCGCTCGACAGTGGCGAGCGCGGCGCGCATCTCGTCGATCACCTTGCGGTAGTCGGGCTTGCCGAAGATCGCCGAACCCGCGACGAACGTGTCGGCGCCGGCCGCAGCGATTTCCGCGATGTTGTCGGCCTTCACGCCGCCGTCGACCTCGAGCAGGATCTCGCGGCCCGTGCGCTCGGTGTACGCGTCGATGCGCGCGCGTGCTTCACGCAGCTTGTTCAGCGTTTCCGGAATGAACGACTGGCCGCCGAAGCCCGGGTTGACCGACATCAGCAGCACGAAGTCGAGGCGGTCCATCACGTGGTCGAGGTAGTTCAGCGGCGTGGCCGGGTTGAACACGAGGCCGGCCTTGCAGCCGTGGTCGCGGATCAGCGACAGCGTGCGGTCGATGTGATCGGAGCCTTCCGGGTGGAAGCTGATCAGGTTCGCACCGGCCTTCGCGAAATCGGGCACGATCCGGTCGACCGGGCGCACCATCAGGTGCACGTCGATCGGCACCTGCACGTGCGGGCGGATCGCTTCGCACACGAGCGGGCCGATTGTCAGGTTCGGCACATAATGGTTGTCCATCACGTCGAAGTGGATCCAGTCGGCGCCGGCGGCGACGACGTTGCGGACTTCTTCGCCGAGCCGTGCGAAATCGGCCGACAGGATGCTGGGAGCGATACGGAATTGGGTCATGGCAGGGGAGCGGGGACGTTGCGGCGCAAAACCGTCATTCTACCGTCCGGCGACCCGGTGCGCGGCGGCGGGCCGTGCGGCCGAGGCCCGATTGCGCATAGAATGCCGAACCAATGCGGCGCGCCCGCGGCCCCGTTGCCCATGCCGGCACGGACAGTCACCTTCCACCGGAAACATCATGAGTCAGTATCAGTTCACCGTTTCGGTGAAAACCAGCTACCTGCCGGAACAATCCGACCCCGATCACCGTCAATACGCATTCGCGTACACGCTGACGATCCGCAACACGGGACAGGTCGCGGCGCAGCTGATCGCGCGTCACTGGATCATCACGGACAGCGAGAACCACGTGCAGGAAGTGAAGGGGCTCGGCGTCGTCGGGCACCAGCCGCTGCTGCAGCCGGGCGAACACTTCGAATACACGAGCTGGGCCGTGATCGCGACGCCGGTCGGCACGATGCGGGGCGCGTACTTCTGCGTGGCGGAAGACGGCGAGCGTTTCGAGGCGCCGGTCGACGAGTTCGCACTGCACATGCCGCGCACGCTGCATTGAGCGTGCGAAGCGCGTCAGCGCGGCTGGCGGTCGTTGTTGCCGCGGGCGTGCTTCTTTCTGCCCGACGACGTCCACACGACGATGAAGATCAGCAGGGCAAGCGCTACGAAGGCTTCGAGCGCGAAGATGAGCATCGGATATTGGTCGAGAAAATCTGACATGGCGGTTTCCATCAAGAACGGACATTGTATGTGGTTTGGGCCCCGGTTGGCCGGGTGGGTGGCAGCGGCCGCGGCGGCGGCGCTGCTTGCCGCGTGCGGCAGCGCACCGACGCGGACGTCGTCGCTGAAGCCGCCGACCGGCGCGGCGATCGTGCCGGGGCAGGTCGCCGCGAAGCGGCTCACGCCGGTCGCGTGGCAGCAGGTGCCGGGCTGGCAGGACGATTCGCTGATCGGCGCGACGGCCGCGCTGCGGCAGAACTGCGTGCGGCTCGCGCGCCAGCCGGCCTGGGCGCGCGCGTGCGCGGCCGCCGACCGGCTCGACGAGCTCGACGTCGGCAGCGCGCGCACTTTCTTCGAAACGTATTTCACGCCGTTCCAGCTCGCGAACACCGACGGGACGCTCGACGGGCTCGTGACCGGTTATTACGAGCCGCTGCTGCACGGTTCGCGCGTGCGCCGCGGCCCGTATCAGTACGCGCTCTATCGCTGGCCGGCCGGCTATCGCGCGGGGGCCGCGCTGCCGGCACGCGCGCAGCTCGAGCGCGCCGGGATCCTGAACGGCAACGAACTCGTGTGGGTCGACGATCCGATCGAGGCCTTCTTCCTGCAGGTGCAGGGCTCGGGGCGCGTGCTGCTCGACGACGGTTCGGTGATGCGGGTCGGCTTCGGCGGCACCAACAACCAGCCGTACCGTTCGATCGGCAAGTGGCTGCTCGATCGCGGCGAGCTGACGCCCGCCCAGGCGACGATGCAGGGCATCAAGGCATGGGCGAAGGCGAACCCGACCCGCGTCGACGCGTTGCTCGACACGAATCCGCGGTTCGTGTTCTTCCGCGACATGCCGACCAAGGAAGATGCGCCGCATGGCGGCGCGGACGGCCCGATCGGCGCGCTTGGCGTGCCGCTGACGCCGGAGCGTTCGATCGCGGTCGACCCGTCGGCGATTCCGCTCGGCACGCCCGTGTTCCTGCAGACTACGCGTCCGCTGACGAATACGCCGATGAACCGGCTCGTGTTCGCGCAGGATACGGGTTCGGCGATCAAGGGCGGCGTGCGGGCTGACTATTTCTGGGGGCTCGGCGACGACGCGGGCGATCAGGCCGGCCGGATGAAGCAGGTCGGCCGGATGTGGCTGCTGTTCCCGAATTCGTGATGCGCAGCGGCGCGGTTGTTCCAGGCGGAATGCCCCACGTGACGTGACTGACTTGACGGGCCGTGCCCCGGGACAAAACAGTCCGACCGGCTCTGGCCGATTCGGACTGTTTCTTTTTGGGGCGGCGCGATGACCGCTCCGCGTCGCTGACCGGCGGCGTCCGGTGTTATCCCTTGCGCTTGTCGACGACGCGGCGTGCCTTGCCGACCGAGCGCTCGATCCCGTTCACGGGCAGCACGTTGATCACGGCCGTCACGCCGATCAGCGACTTGATGTCGTGCGCGAGCGCCTGTTTTGCCGCGTGGATCGCCGCCGTATCGGGTGCGGAGTCGGGGCAGGGCTCGACGTTGAGCGTCAGCACGTCGAGCGGGCCTTCCTTCGTCAGCACGATCTGATAGTGCGGCGCGAGCGCGCGCTGCTTGAGCAACTGCTCCTCGATTTGCGTCGGGAATACGTTGACGCCGCGCACGATCATCATGTCGTCCGAGCGGCCGGTGATCTTCTCCATCCGGCGCATCGTGCGGGCGGTGCCGGGCAACAGGCGCGTGAGATCGCGGGTGCGATAGCGGATGATCGGCAGCGCTTCCTTCGTCAGTGACGTGAACACGAGTTCGCCGAGCTCGCCGTCCGGCAGTACTTCGCCGGTTTCCGGGTCGATGATTTCCGGATAGAAATGGTCTTCCCAGATGGTCGGGCCGTCCTTGGTCTCGACGCATTCGGACGCGACACCGGGCCCCATCACTTCCGACAGCCCGTAGATGTCGACCGCGTCGATGCCCATTCGCTGTTCGATCGCGACGCGCATGTCGTTGGTCCAGGGCTCCGCGCCGAAGATACCGATGCGCAGCGAGCTCTGCACGGGATCGAGACCCTGGCGTTCGATTTCGTCTGCGATCGACAGCATGTAGCTCGGCGTCACCATGATGATGTCGGGCCGGAAATCCTGGATCAGCTGCACCTGCTTTTCGGTCTGGCCGCCGCCGAACGGGATCACGGTCAGCCCTGCGCGTTCGGCGCCGTAATGCGCGCCGAGCCCGCCCGTGAACAGGCCGTAGCCGTAGCTGACGTGTACCTTGTCGCCGCGGCGTGCACCGGCGGCGCGGATCGAACGCGCGACGAGGTTCGCCCACGTGTCGATGTCGCCGGCCGTATAGCCGACGACCGTCGGCTTGCCGGTCGTGCCCGATGACGCGTGGATGCGCGAGATCCGGTCCTGCGGTACCGCGAACATCCCGAACGGGTAGCTGTCGCGCAGATCGCCCTTCGTCGTGAACGGGAAGCGCGACAGGTCGGCGAGCGTCTTCAGGTCGTCCGGATGCACGCCCGCGTCGTCGAACTTGCGACGATAGACGGGCGAGTGGTCATACGCATGCCGGAGCGACCACTTGAGGCGTTCGAGCTGCAGTGCGATCAGCTCGTCGCGTGAGGCGGTCTCGATCGGCTCGAGCGGTAGCGGGGTAGTCATGCCTGTCTCCAGTGTTTGTTATGTGCGGGCCGTCGGCGTCAGCGATCTTCCGGGATGACCGTGCCCTTGATCTGGGCGGATTTGCCGCGAAACATCGCGACCGTTTCACCGGTCTGGTTCGTGACGCGGATGTCGTAGATGCCGTGGCGGCCGGCGCGCGCCTGTTCGATCGCCTCGGCCGTCAGCACGTCGTCGCCGTGCACCGGGCGCAGGAATTCGATCGAGCAGCCGGCCGCGACCGTGTTCAGGTTGTACGAGTTGCACGCGAATGCGAAGGTCGAATCGGCGAGCGTGAAGATGATCCCGCCGTGGCAGGTCTGGTGTCCGTTCAGGAATTCGGGCCGCACGCGCATCCGCAGGCGGGCGTAGCCGGCGCGAACTTCGGCGATTTCCATGCCGAACGCGCGGCTGCAGGCGTCGGCTTCGTACATGGCCTGCGCCGTGGCGCGGGCCAGCGAATCGGGGTCGAGCGTGGTGGTGGCGTGCGTCATGTCAACGCCCCTCGAAGCGCGGTGCGCGCTTCTCGATGAACGCCGTCACGCCTTCCGCATAGTCGTGCGACTGGCCGAGCTTGCGTTGAAGGTCGCGTTCCAGGTCGAGCTGCTGGTCGAGCGTGTTCGTGACGCCGTCGCGCATCGATTGCTTGATCGATGCGATTGCGAGCGTCGGCTGTTGCGCGAGCTGGGTGGCGAGCTGACGGACCGTCGCGACGAGTGCGTCGTCGTCGACCGCACGCCAGATCAAGCCCCATTGCTCGGCCTGCTCGGCGCCGAGCTTGTCGCCGGTCAGCGCGAGCCCCAGCGCGCGAGCCATGCCGACGCGCTGCGGCAGGAACCACGTGCCGCCCGAATCCGGCACGAGCCCGATCTTGATGAAGGCCTGGATGAAATTGCTCGAGCGGGCGGCAAACACGAGATCGCATGCGAGGGCGAGATTCGCGCCGGCGCCGGCCGCCGTGCCGTTGACGGCGGCGATCACCGGAATCGGCAGGCGCTGCAGGCGGCGGATCAGCGGATTGAAGTGCTCGTCGATCAGCGTGCCGAGGTCGGTGGACGCGCCCGGCGTGAAGTCGAGGTCGGCCAGATCCTGGCCCGCGCAGAAGCCGCGCCCCGCCCCTGTCAGAATCAGCGCGCGCGCGCCGGCCGCTTCGACTTCATCGAGTGCCGACTGCAGTTCGCGATGCATCGCCCGCGTGAAGCTGTTCAGCTTGTCGGGGCGGTTGAGGGTGATCGTGGCCACGCGCGCGGCCTGATCGATATCCAGCTGAATCGCCTGATAGGACATGCAGTGTCTCCTTCATGACTTCGTTATAGGCGCGCGGCGGGGCGGTTACACGCGTTCGATCGCGAGGGCGATGCCCTGGCCGACGCCGATGCACATCGTACAGAGCGCAAAGCGGCCGCCCGTACGTTCGAGTTGATGGAGCGCGGTGGTCACGAGCCGGGCCCCCGAAGCGCCGAGCGGATGGCCCAGCGCAATCGCGCCCCCGTTCGGGTTCACGCGCGGATCGTCGTCGGCGACACCGAGCATGCGCAGCACCGCGAGGCCCTGCGACGCGAACGCCTCGTTCAGTTCGATCACGTCGAACTGGTCGATGGTCATGCCGAGCTGACGCAGCAGCTTTTGCGTGGCCGGCGCGGGGCCGATGCCCATCACGCGGGGTTCCACACCGGCGGTTGCCATGCCGACGACGCGCGCGCGGCGGCGCAGCCCATACTGGTCGGCTGCCTGCGCATTGGCGAGCAGCAGCGCGCACGCGCCGTCGTTGACGCCCGACGCGTTGCCGGCCGTGACGGAGCCGTCCGGACGCACGACACCCTTCAGCTTCGCAAGCGCCTCGAGCGACGTCTCGCGCGGATGTTCGTCGCGCGACACGACGATAGCGTCGCCTTTCTTCTGCGCGATCGTGACCGAGACGATTTCGTCGGCGAGCGTGCCGTCCTGCTGCGCACGCGCGGCCTTCTGCTGGCTGCGCAGCGCGAACAGGTCCTGATCCGCGCGGCTGATGTGGTAGTCGACCGCGACGTTCTCGGCCGTTTCCGGCATCGAGTCGACGCCATGCAGCTGCTTCATCAGCGGATTGACGAAACGCCAGCCGATCGTCGTATCGAAGATGTCGGCCTGGCGCGCGAATGCGCTGGCGGCCTTGCCCATCACGAACGGCGCGCGCGTCATGCTCTCGACGCCGCCGGCGATCATCAGGCGCGCTTCGCCCGACTTGATCGCGCGCGCGGCCGTGCCGACCGCGTCCATTCCGGAGCCGCACAGGCGGTTCAGCGTCGTGCCCGGCACGGCGGTCGGCAGGCCCGCGAGCAGCGCGGACATGCGTGCGACGTTGCGGTTGTCCTCGCCGGCCTGGTTCGCGCAGCCGTAGATCACGTCGTCGATCGCCGTCCAGTCGACGTCGCGGTTGCGCTCGACGAGCGCCTTGAGCGGCACCGCGCCGAGGTCGTCGGCGCGGACGTCTTTCAGGGCGCCGCCGTAGCGGCCGATGGGGGTGCGAATCGCGTCGCAGATGTAGGCGTCTGTCATGGGCGTATCGATGAGCAACGAACCCGCCGGGTGGCGGATTCGTTCATGGTAGAGAACGTGGCGGCGTTTGCACGTCGGCCATTCGGGTTATGCCGTCTGGCCGGCTTCCGCGGGGACTGCTTTCGGGGCAACATGGACGCGGCTTTGCACCACGCGGAAGCGGTTGGCGACGAACGCCGGGTCGGCCAGCGCCGCGTTAGCCGCCGGGTTCGCACCGGTGCCGTGGAAATCGGAGAACGCGGCCGACTGGTTGACGAATACGCCGCCCGTCAGGTTGATCGACAGCGCGACACCGCCGCGTACCGCCGCGTCGTGCGCGGCCTCGACGATCGCGTCGTCGGTGCTGTAGACGGAGAGCGTCAGTGCGCCATGTTCCGCCGCGATTTCACCGGCGAGGTCGAGCGACTGAGCGGTCGAGTCGGTCGCGATCACGAACGAGATCGGGCCGAACCATTCCTGCGTGAATTTTGCGCGATCGGCCACGTCGAGCTGCAGTACGAGCGGCGTACGCACGCGGGCGTCGGGGAAGATCGGGTGCTGGAGAGTCTGGCTGTCGGCGAGCACGCGGCCGAGCTGGCGGGCGTCGTCGATGCGCGCGGTCACGCCTTCGTTCTGGATCGCGCCGATCAGTTCGACCGCGCGTGCCGGGTCGCCGGTGAGTTTTTGGACGGAAACGGCGATGGCCTGTGCGACCTCGTCGAAGCTCGCATGACCGTCGGCCGTCCGGATCCCGTCGCGCGGCACGTAGATATTTTGCGGCGCCGTGCACATCTGGCCGGAGTACAGCGCCAGCGAGAACGCGATGTTCCTGGCGGCGGCCTTCAGGTCGTCGGTCGAGTCGATCACGATCTGGTTGACGCCCGCCTTTTCGGTATAGACCTGTGCCTGGTGGGCATGGCGTTCGAGCCACGTGCCGTTCTGTGTGCTGCCGGTAAAGTCGATCAGCTTGATCTCGGGGCGCAGCGCGAGGTCCTGGACGAGGGCGCCGTCGTTGGGCTCGGTCGCGAGGAGCGTGACGATGTTCGGATCGAATCCGGCCTCGCGCAGTACGTCGCGGGCGATCCGGACCGTGATCGCGAGCGGCAGGATCGCACCCGGATGCGGTTTGACGATCACGGTGTTGCCGGTTGCCAGGTCGGCGAACAGGCCCGGGTAGCCGTTCCAGGTCGGGAACGTGCAGCAGCCGAGCACGAGCCCCGTGCCGCGCGGGACGACCGTGTAGCGCTTGTGCATCGCGAGCGGCGGGTTCTTGCCTTGCGGTTTTTCCCAGTGCGCGTCGGCGGGGATGCGGCGCAGTTCGTCCCATGCATAGGCGACGGCCTCGAGCGCGCGATCCTGCGCGTGCGGGCCACCGGCCTGGAACGCCATCATGAATGCCTGCCCGGTGGTGTGCATCACGCTGTAAGCGATCTCGAAGCTTGCGCGGTTCAGGCGCGCGAGAATCTCGAGGCTGACGCCGATCCATGCGCTCGGGCCGGCTTCGCGCCACGTGCGTTGCGCGGCGGCCGCGGCGGCGATCAGTGCGTCGGGCGTCGATTTCGGATACCGGATGCCGAGCGCGATGCCATAGGGCGACTGCTCGGCACCGACCGTTTCGCCGGACGCCGGCTGGTCGAGTTCGAACGTTTTGTCGAGGTGGGACTTGAATGCGGCCTCGCCATCGGCGTTCGCGCTTTCCCCGTACACTTTGGGGCTCGGCATTTCGGCGAACGGGCTCCAGTACCCGCGGCTCTCGATGGCGGCGAGTGCGTGCTTCAGCGTGTCTTCGTGCTTCGTGAACAGTGCATGGGTCATGGCGGCGGCCTGATGGACATTGAGAGGGGTTGGATCGATTAATTAACCGACCGGTTGGTCGGAGAATGGTAGCATCAAACTATTCGCATGTGCGAGGCGTTTCTCATTTCATTGATCGAGGAGAAATAGATGGCTTACGAGAACATCCTGGTGGAGACCCGGGGGCGTGTCGGGCTGGTTACGCTGAACCGTCCGAAGGCGTTGAATGCGCTGAACGATGCGCTGATGGATGAGTTGGGCGCCGCGCTGAAGGCGTTCGATGCGGATGACGGCATCGGCGCGATCGTCGTGACGGGGAGCGAGAAGGCATTCGCGGCCGGTGCGGATATCGGCATGATGGCGACCTACTCCTATATGGATGTTTATCGGGGCGACTACATCACGCGCAACTGGGAGACGGTCCGCGAGATCCGCAAGCCGATCATTGCGGCGGTTTCGGGCTTCGCGCTGGGAGGCGGCTGCGAGCTTGCGATGATGTGCGACATCATCTTTGCGGCGGATACGGCCAAGTTCGGTCAGCCGGAGATCAAGCTGGGCATCATGCCGGGCGCTGGCGGTACGCAGCGGCTGCCGCGCGCGGTGTCGAAAGCGAAGGCGATGGACATGTGTCTGACGGCACGCTTCATGGACGCCGCCGAAGCCGAGCGGGCCGGGCTCGTGTCGCGCGTGCTGCCGGCCGACAAGTTGCTCGACGAGGCGCTTGCCGCCGCGGCGACGATTGCCGAGTTCTCGCTGCCGGCGGTCATGATGGTCAAGGAGTCGGTGAACCGCGCGTACGAGACGACGCTGGCCGAGGGCGTCCACTTCGAGCGTCGGCTGTTCCATTCGCTGTTCGCGACCGAAGACCAGAAGGAAGGGATGGCGGCTTTCGTCGAGAAGCGGAAGCCGGAGTTCAAGAACCGCTGATCGGGTGCTGCCACGCGCGGTGTCCGACGGCCTGTTGGGCGCCTGTTGTCAGCACGGCCGGTCGTCGCCCGTCGAACCCCTAGCCCCCGTGCGCGGCAGCGCACGGGGGCTTTTTCAAACTTTTTTCACAAAGGGCTTGCGCGGGCGGCGCGAGGTGCATAGAATCACGCCTCTTTCGCGCTCACGGAAACGCGGCGCGGAAGGAAGGGAAGCAGTGCGGTTGAGGCTTGGCAGGAACGGCCTCGGCGGTACGGAAGTTGAGCCCCGCGGTCGCAACGACGTAGTGCAAAAAGTTGTTGACGAACTGCGAAACACGGTTCATAATCTCGCTTCTCTGCTGCTGAAAACGCAGCGCTGCCGGGAAACGCGATGTTCCTCGCAGATTGCTCTTTAAAAATTAACAGCCGATAAGTGTGGGCGCTTGATGGCAGCGAGCTGATCCTCGGATCAGATAGCGAAAGTATCAAGAGTCTCACACTAAAGTAAGTCAGGTTTATGAAGTGATTCATATTCCTGTCAGCTTTGAGTGAGCGACCGGTTCTTAACCGAACCGAAAACAGTAACAGGTTTAAACTGAAGAGTTTGATCCTGGCTCAGATTGAACGCTGGCGGCATGCCTTACACATGCAAGTCGAACGGCAGCACGGGTGCTTGCACCTGGTGGCGAGTGGCGAACGGGTGAGTAATACATCGGAACATGTCCTGTAGTGGGGGATAGCCCGGCGAAAGCCGGATTAATACCGCATACGATCCATGGATGAAAGCGGGGGACCTTCGGGCCTCGCGCTATAGGGTTGGCCGATGGCTGATTAGCTAGTTGGTGGGGTAAAGGCCTACCAAGGCGACGATCAGTAGCTGGTCTGAGAGGACGACCAGCCACACTGGGACTGAGACACGGCCCAGACTCCTACGGGAGGCAGCAGTGGGGAATTTTGGACAATGGGCGAAAGCCTGATCCAGCAATGCCGCGTGTGTGAAGAAGGCCTTCGGGTTGTAAAGCACTTTTGTCCGGAAAGAAATCCTTGGCTCTAATACAGTCGGGGGATGACGGTACCGGAAGAATAAGCACCGGCTAACTACGTGCCAGCAGCCGCGGTAATACGTAGGGTGCAAGCGTTAATCGGAATTACTGGGCGTAAAGCGTGCGCAGGCGGTTTGCTAAGACCGATGTGAAATCCCCGGGCTCAACCTGGGAACTGCATTGGTGACTGGCAGGCTAGAGTATGGCAGAGGGGGGTAGAATTCCACGTGTAGCAGTGAAATGCGTAGAGATGTGGAGGAATACCGATGGCGAAGGCAGCCCCCTGGGCCAATACTGACGCTCATGCACGAAAGCGTGGGGAGCAAACAGGATTAGATACCCTGGTAGTCCACGCCCTAAACGATGTCAACTAGTTGTTGGGGATTCATTTCCTTAGTAACGTAGCTAACGCGTGAAGTTGACCGCCTGGGGAGTACGGTCGCAAGATTAAAACTCAAAGGAATTGACGGGGACCCGCACAAGCGGTGGATGATGTGGATTAATTCGATGCAACGCGAAAAACCTTACCTACCCTTGACATGGTCGGAATCCTGCTGAGAGGCGGGAGTGCTCGAAAGAGAACCGGCGCACAGGTGCTGCATGGCTGTCGTCAGCTCGTGTCGTGAGATGTTGGGTTAAGTCCCGCAACGAGCGCAACCCTTGTCCTTAGTTGCTACGCAAGAGCACTCTAAGGAGACTGCCGGTGACAAACCGGAGGAAGGTGGGGATGACGTCAAGTCCTCATGGCCCTTATGGGTAGGGCTTCACACGTCATACAATGGTCGGAACAGAGGGTTGCCAACCCGCGAGGGGGAGCTAATCCCAGAAAACCGATCGTAGTCCGGATTGCACTCTGCAACTCGAGTGCATGAAGCTGGAATCGCTAGTAATCGCGGATCAGCATGCCGCGGTGAATACGTTCCCGGGTCTTGTACACACCGCCCGTCACACCATGGGAGTGGGTTTTACCAGAAGTGGCTAGTCTAACCGCAAGGAGGACGGTCACCACGGTAGGATTCATGACTGGGGTGAAGTCGTAACAAGGTAGCCGTATCGGAAGGTGCGGCTGGATCACCTCCTTTCCAGAGCTTCTCGCACAAGTTGAGCGCTCACGCTTATCGGCTGTAATTTAAAGACAGACTCAGGGGTCTGTAGCTCAGTCGGTTAGAGCACCGTCTTGATAAGGCGGGGGTCGTTGGTTCGAATCCAACCAGACCCACCATTGTCTGGCGGTAACACACCTGAGGCATCTGTACTCAATGGGGGCATAGCTCAGCTGGGAGAGCACCTGCTTTGCAAGCAGGGGGTCGTCGGTTCGATCCCGTCTGCCTCCACCAATCACCAACGCTAAGTGCTTGGTTCACACGCTGAACCGAGAATTTTGCATTGGCGATTGAGCCAGTCAGAGGATATCAACAGATATCGGCTGTCGTTCTTTAACAATCTGGAAGAAGTAAGTAATTTGGATAGCGGAAGCGTCTTGAGATGGACGTGAAAACTATCCGGGTTGTGATTGTATCGATGTATCTCAAGATGATTCGAACTCTATGTTCGACTCAATTTGGAATACGGCACAACGCGAGAACTCAACCTGTAGCGGCTGTCGATGAGACAGACTCGTTATAGGGTCAAGCGAACAAGTGCATGTGGTGGATGCCTTGGCGATCACAGGCGATGAAGGACGCGGTAGCCTGCGAAAAGCTACGGGGAGCTGGCAAACGAGCTTTGATCCGTAGATGTCCGAATGGGGAAACCCACTCCTTTTGGAGTATCCATGGCTGAATACATAGGCCATGCGAAGCGAACGCGGTGAACTGAAACATCTAAGTAACCGCAGGAAAAGAAATCAACCGAGATTCCCAAAGTAGTGGCGAGCGAAATGGGATGAGCCTTGCACTCTTTATTTGTATTGTTAGCCGAACGCTCTGGAAAGTGCGGCCATAGCGGGTGATAGCCCCGTAGGCGAAAACAGTATGAAAGAACTAGGTGTGCGACAAGTAGGGCGGGACACGTGAAATCCTGTCTGAAGATGGGGGGACCATCCTCCAAGGCTAAATACTCGTGATCGACCGATAGTGAACCAGTACCGTGAGGGAAAGGCGAAAAGAACCCCGGGAGGGGAGTGAAATAGATCCTGAAACCGCATGCATACAAACAGTCGGAGCCTCGTAAGGGGTGACGGCGTACCTTTTGTATAATGGGTCAGCGACTTACGTTCAGTAGCAAGCTTAACCGTATAGGGCAGGCGTAGCGAAAGCGAGTCCGAATAGGGCGTTCAGTTGCTGGGCGTAGACCCGAAACCAGGTGATCTATCCATGGCCAGGATGAAGGTGCGGTAACACGTACTGGAGGTCCGAACCCACTAACGTTGAAAAGTTAGGGGATGAGCTGTGGATAGGGGTGAAAGGCTAAACAAACCTGGAAATAGCTGGTTCTCTCCGAAAACTATTTAGGTAGTGCCTCGTGTCTCACCTTCGGGGGTAGAGCACTGTCATGGTTGGGGGGTCTATTGCAGATTACCCCGCCATAGCAAACTCCGAATACCGAAGAGTGCAATCACGGGAGACAGACATCGGGTGCTAACGTCCGGTGTCAAGAGGGAAACAACCCAGACCGCCAGCTAAGGTCCCCAAATATAGCTAAGTGGGAAACGAAGTGGGAAGGCTAAAACAGTCAGGAGGTTGGCTTAGAAGCAGCCACCCTTTAAAGAAAGCGTAATAGCTCACTGATCGAGTCGTCCTGCGCGGAAGATGTAACGGGGCTAAGCTATATACCGAAGCTGCGGATGCGTGCTTTGCACGCATGGTAGGAGAGCGTTCCGTAAGCCTGCGAAGGTGCGTTGAAAAGCGTGCTGGAGGTATCGGAAGTGCGAATGCTGACATGAGTAGCGATAAAGGGGGTGAAAGGCCCCCTCGCCGTAAGCCCAAGGTTTCCTACGCAACGTTCATCGGCGTAGGGTGAGTCGGCCCCTAAGGCGAGGCAGAAATGCGTAGCTGATGGGAAGCAGGTCAATATTCCTGCACCATTGTTAGATGCGATGGGGGGACGGATCGCGGAAGGTTGTCCGGGTGTTGGAAGTCCCGGTCGCTGCATTGGAGAAGGCACTTAGGCAAATCCGGGTGCGCAATTCAAGGGTGTGGCGCGAGCTCCTTAGGGAGCGAAGCAATTGGAAGTGGTTCCAAGAAAAGCCTCTAAGCTTCAGTCTAACGATGACCGTACCGCAAACCGACACAGGTGGGCGAGATGAGTATTCTAAGGCGCTTGAGAGAACTCGGGAGAAGGAACTCGGCAAATTGGTACCGTAACTTCGGGATAAGGTACGCCCTTGTAGCTTGACTGGCCTGCGCCAGGAGGGTGAAGGGGTTGCAATAAACTGGTGGCTGCGACTGTTTAATAAAAACACAGCACTCTGCAAACACGAAAGTGGACGTATAGGGTGTGACGCCTGCCCGGTGCCGGAAGATTAAATGATGGGGTGCAAGCTCTTGATTGAAGTCCCGGTAAACGGCGGCCGTAACTATAACGGTCCTAAGGTAGCGAAATTCCTTGTCGGGTAAGTTCCGACCTGCACGAATGGCGTAACGATGGCCACACTGTCTCCTCCCGAGACTCAGCGAAGTTGAAGTGTTTGTGATGATGCAATCTACCCGCGGCTAGACGGAAAGACCCCATGAACCTTTACTGTAGCTTTGCATTGGACTTTGAACCGATCTGTGTAGGATAGGTGGGAGGCTATGAAACCGGAACGCTAGTTTCGGTGGAGCCGTCCTTGAAATACCACCCTGGTTTGTTTGAGGTTCTAACCTTGGCCCGTGATCCGGGTCGGGGACAGTGCATGGTAGGCAGTTTGACTGGGGCGGTCTCCTCCCAAAGCGTAACGGAGGAGTACGAAGGTACGCTAGGTACGGTCGGAAATCGTGCTGATAGTGCAATGGCATAAGCGTGCTTAACTGCGAGACCGACAAGTCGAGCAGGTGCGAAAGCAGGTCATAGTGATCCGGTGGTTCTGTATGGAAGGGCCATCGCTCAACGGATAAAAGGTACTCTGGGGATAACAGGCTGATACCGCCCAAGAGTTCATATCGACGGCGGTGTTTGGCACCTCGATGTCGGCTCATCTCATCCTGGGGCTGTAGCCGGTCCCAAGGGTATGGCTGTTCGCCATTTAAAGAGGTACGTGAGCTGGGTTTAAAACGTCGTGAGACAGTTTGGTCCCTATCTGCCGTGGGCGTTGGATATTTGAAGGGGGCTGCTCCTAGTACGAGAGGACCGGAGTGGACGAACCTCTGGTGTACCGGTTGTCACGCCAGTGGCATCGCCGGGTAGCTATGTTCGGAAGAGATAACCGCTGAAAGCATCTAAGCGGGAAACTCGCCTTAAGATGAGATATCCCTGGGGACTAGATCCCCTTGAAGGGTCGTTCGAGACCAGGACGTTGATAGGTCAGGTGTGTAAGCGCAGTAATGCGTTCAGCTAACTGATACTAATTGCCCGTAAGGCTTGATCCTATAACAAGTCTGTTTTACAGACAGCGGTTGAATGACCGCGATGTGCTGATACGCACAACTCAAAAATTACTGCTTCTTCCAAGATTGGTTGCGCTGCGAAGCAACGCAACAACCCTCTTTGCCTGATGACCATAGCGAGTCGGTCCCACCCCTTCCCATCCCGAACAGGACCGTGAAACGACTCTACGCCGATGATAGTGCGGATTCCCGTGTGAAAGTAGGTAATCGTCAGGCTCCCTAAGCCAGAAACCCCCGCCCGAAAGGCGGGGGTTTTTGCATTTCGGCGGCGGAAATGCGCGTGCGCGGCAATGTCAGTCGGTCTTCGTTCAGATAACCCGAGTCCCGAACGAAATGAGCGCGTTATCCGGCGTGTCCACGTAAAATTCGCGAATCCCCACCTCCGCATTCAAGACGATGAACGCCGCCACCCAGGTAGCCCGGGCCGTTTGCCCGCACGATTGTCCGGACACGTGCGCAATGCGCGTGACCGTCGAGAACGGGAAGGCGATCAAGGTAACGGGCGATCCCGATCATCCGCCGACGCAAGGTGTGTTGTGCACGAAGGTCAGCCGTTACGCCGACCGCGTCCATCATCCCGATCGCCTCACGGTTCCGCTCAAACGCGTCGGCCCGAAGGGCGAAGGGCGCTTCGAGCCGATCAGCTGGAGCGAGGCGTTCGACGAGATCGGCCGTCGCCTGGGTGAAATCGCCGCGCGCGCGCCGGAAGCGATCGTGCCGTACAGCTACGCCGGAACGATGGGGCTCGTGCAGGGCGAGGGCATCGCCCAACGGTTCTTCCACACGCTCGGCGCATCGCGGCTCGAGCGCACGATCTGTGCGGCAGCAGGCGCGGCGGGGCTGCGATATACGTATGGCGGCAGTCTCGGCATGCACCTCGAGCACTTCGAGGAAAGCGAACTGATTCTGATATGGGGCGCGAATCCGATCGCGTCGAGCCTGCACTTCTGGACCCGCGCGCAGGAAGCGAAGCGCCGCGGTGCGCGTCTTGTCGCGATCGATCCCTATCGCTCGCTGACCGCGGAGAAGTGCCATCAGCACATTGCGCTGAAACCGGGTACCGATGGTGCATTTGCGCTCGGCATGATGCATGTGTTGATCACCGAAAATCTGCTCGATCACGACTACATCGCTGACCATACGCTGGGTTTTGACGCGCTCAAGGCGCGCGCCATGTCCTATCCGCCGGAGCGGGTCGCGCAGATCTGCGGCATCGATGCGTCGGAGCTGATCGATCTTGCGCGTCGCTACGGCGCCACGCGAAAGGCATCGATCCGCCTCAACTACGGCATGCAGCGCGTTCGCGGCGGCGGCAATGCCGTGCGCGCGATTGCCAGCCTGCCGGCGCTGACGGGAGCGTGGCGCGACCGCGCGGGCGGGCTGTTGCTGTCGTCGTCGGAATCCGCACCGGTCAACCAGGCGGCGCTGCTGCGCCCGGATCTGATGCCGGGTTGGCCGCACAAGCTGCCGCGCATCATCAACATGAATGCGATCGGCGACGCGCTGCTGCACCCCGGCGATGCGACATTCGGGCCGAAAGTCGAAGCCGTGATCGTGTACAACTCGAATCCGGTGGCGGTCGCGCCGGATTCGTCGAAGGTCGCCGCTGGGTTCGCGCGTGACGATCTGTTTACGGTCGTTCTCGAGCATTTCAAGACAGATACCGTCGATTTTGCCGACATTGTGTTGCCGGCGACCACGCAGCTCGAGCATCTCGATATTCACAAATCGTATGGCCACACCTACGTGATGGCGAACCTGCCGTCGATTCCGCCGGTGGGCGAGGCGCGGCCGAACACGGAGATCTTCCGTGGCATCGCGCGCAGCATGAGGCTCGACGAGCCGGCGCTGTATCACACCGACGAAGAGGTCGCGCGTGCGGCGCTCCGCTGGGACGACCCGGCACTCGACAGCGACTGGGAAACGTTGAAGCGGGAAGGCTGGCTGAAGCTCAAGCTGCCGGAGGCGCCGTTCGCGAACGGCGGTTTCCGCACCCCGTCAGGCAAGTGCGAGTTCTACAGCCCGCGGCTCGAGCAGATGGGCATGGACCCCGTCCCGGACTACCTGCCGCCGTTCGAATCGGCCGAGGCCGCGCCCGAGCTTGCCGCGCGTTATCCGCTCGCGATGATCTCGCCGCCGGCCCGCCACTTCCTGAACAGCACGTTCGTGAACGTCGACAGCCTGCGTACGACGGAAGGCGAGCCGCACCTCGACATGCACCCGTCCGACGCCGAGGCGCGCGGCATCGCGGAGGGCGACGTCGTCCGCATCTTCAACGATCGCGGTTCGATGCAGGCGCTCGCACGGGTTACCGATCGCGCACGGGCGGGGCTCGTCGTCGGACTGTCGATCTGGTGGAAGAAACTGTCGCCCGACGGCAGGAACGCGAACGAGGTGACAAGCCAGGCGCTGACCGATCTCGGCAATTCGGCGACGTTTTACGATTGTCTTGTGGAAGTTGAACGAATTTGATCGAATATCGCGTTATGGTCGGACGAATATCCTCGGAAGTTCGAAGTGGACATCTAACCCTGTTGTCTCGGGGCGGGGGAGCCGTTACGATGCGTTTTAGCACGACCATTCGAAAATCTGTGAGGAGACGCGCGGCATGGACAAAATTTGGCTGAAATCGTACCCACCCGGCGTTCCAGCCGAAATTGACGCGTCTCCCTATCCTTCTGTCCCGGACCTGCTCGACGAAAGCTTCCGGCAGTATCGCGATCGCACGGCGTTCGTCTGCATGGGCAAGGGCATCACGTACGGTGAACTCGACAAGCTGTCGCGGCAGTTCGGCGCGTGGCTGCAATCCCGTGGCCTCGCACGCGGCGCGCGCGTCGCGATCATGATGCCGAACGTGCTCCAGTATCCGGTGACGATCGCCGCGGTACTGCGGGCCGGTTACACCGTCGTCAACGTCAACCCGCTTTATACGCCGCGCGAGCTCGAGCACCAGTTGAAGGACAGCGGCGCGGAAGCGATCGTCATCCTCGAGAATTTCGCGTCGACGCTGCAGTCCGTCATCGCCAATACGGCCGTCAAGCATGTGGTCGTCGCATCGATGGGCGACCTGCTGGGCATCAAGGGGTGGCTCGTCAATTACGTGGTGCGCAACGTGAAGAAGATGGTGCCTGCATGGCAGCTGCCGTCGTTCACGCGCTTCAAGGCCGCGCTGTCGGAAGGCGCGCGGCAGGCGTTCAAGCCGCAGAAGATCGGCCCCGACGACGTCGCGTTCCTGCAATACACGGGTGGGACGACCGGCGTCGCGAAGGGCGCGACGCTGTTGCACCGGAACATCGTGTCGAACGTGCTGCAGGCCGGCGCCTGGCACCATCCGGCACACGAGAAATACCCGGAGGTGAAACAGTTCGTGACGGTCGTCGCGCTGCCGCTGTATCACGTGTTCGCACTGACCGTCTGCGGTTTCCTGACGATGCGCACGGGCGGCATGGGAGTCCTGATCCCGAACCCGCGCGACATCGCCGGCATGATCAAGGAGCTGAAGGGCTATCAGATCTCGACGATTCCGGCGGTCAACACGCTGTACAACGCGCTGCTGAACCATCCCGAATTCAGTCAGCTCGACCTGTCGAAGCTCGTGATCGCCAACGGCGGCGGCATGGCGATCCAGGAAGGGGTCGCGAAGCGCTGGTATGAAAAGACCCATACCGCGATCATCGAAGGATACGGGCTGTCCGAAACGTCGCCGGTGGCGACCTGCAATCCCGTGACGGCGACCGAATACAGCGGGACGATCGGTTTGCCGCTGCCGTCGACCGAGGTGGCGATCCGCGACGATGCCGGCAATGACGTGGCGCTCGGCGAACCCGGCGAGATCTGCATCCGCGGGCCGCAGGTGATGGCGGGCTACTGGAACCGGCCCGACGAGACCGCGAAGGTCATGTTCCCGGACGGGTTCTTCAAGACGGGCGACGTCGGCGTGATGGACGCGCGCGGTTACGTGAAGATCGTCGACCGGAAGAAGGACATGATCCTCGTGTCCGGCTTCAACGTGTATCCGAACGAAGTCGAGGACGTGGTGGCGTCGCATCCGGGCGTGTTCGAGGTGGCGGCGGTCGGCGTGCCCGACGAGCATTCCGGCGAGGCCGTGAAGCTGTTCGTCGTGAAGAAGGATCCGGCGCTCACCGACAAGGACATCCTGGCCTACTGCAAGGAGCGGCTCACCGGCTACAAGCGGCCGAAGCTGGTCGAATTCCGTACGGAGCTGCCGAAAACGAACGTCGGCAAGATCTTGCGGCGCGAGTTGCGCGACGGACGCGCGTAAGTCGCGGCGAGGTTGAGCGAAAAAGCCCGGCAGACGCCGGGCTTTTTTGTTTGCGGATGACGCGGATCGGAACCAGCCGCTTTCCGCGGCGGGCCGGCGGCCCATCGCATCGTCGATTGTGCCGACACGACCGGCGCACATGGCGCGCCGGTGGCGCTTTCACCGTGATTGGCCGGCGGATTTCTGGCGCGCCGGTCCAGCATGGTCGCCGCCGGGGAAAAGAAAAAGGCGCCCGAAGGCGCCTTCAATATGCTGCGGCTTGTCAGGCAAGCTGATTAGAACTTGTGACGGATACCGACGCGCGCTGCGACCTGGTTGGCGGAGCTCGAACCTGCGAGACCGTTGATCGCCGCGGTTGCCTTCAGGACGTTGCCGTTCGCGTCGAGCACGTTGCCCGAAGCGTGTTGGTACACGCCGATTGCGTAGACGTCCGTGCGCTTCGACAGGAAGTAGTCGACGCCCAGCGAGCCTTGGTGGTACTTGGCTGCCGAGTTGCCGTCGATCTTGCTGCCTTGCGTGTAGTCGTACGCCGCGCCGAGAATCAGCGCCGGGGTCAGCTGATACTTGAAGTTGATTTCGCCGTTGTTGAACGTCGCGGTCTGGTTCACGAACGGGCCTGCCGAGAAGCCCTTGAACTTCGTGTTCGAGTACGTCGCGCCGATCGTTGCCGCGCCGAACGTGTAGGCGCCGCCTGCACCGATGACCTGGTACGTGTTCGCGTTGTTCGCGTACGCGCCGTAGATCGGCGACGAAACCGACGACGATGCGGAACCGTTGTTGAACATGCCGCCGAACTGGTTCGGCGTACGTGCGTTCAAGTAACCGACGCCGAGGACCAGCGGGCCGTTGTTGTAGCCTGCGCCGAGCGACCAGACCTGGTTCTTCGAGAACTGGCCTGCCTGGCCGCCGAAGCTGTACAGGCCGCCGAACGTGATGCCGCCGTAGCTCTGGCTCGTGAACTTGACCGCGTTGTTCACGCGATAGGCGTTGTTGAAGTTGTCCAGGTCGCCCGGGTGAGCGGCGATGTAGCCGCCCCACTGGTCGCCTGCCTCGAGCGGGCCGACGAAGTCGACGACGGAGTCGTACTGACGACCCAGCGTGACCGTGCCGTACTGGCTCGACAGGCCGACGTAGGCCTGACGACCGAACATCAGGCCGCCCTGACCGAGCTTGCCGCTGTTCACGTCGAAACCGTTTTCGAGGGTGAAGATTGCCTTCAGGCCGCCACCGAGGTCTTCGGTGCCGCGCAGGCCGAAGCGGCTGCCTTGCATCACGCCGCTGGCCATGCTGTACAGGTGCTTGCCGCCTGCATTGTTGTTGAAGAGCAGGCCTTCATCGATGATGCCGTAAAGCGTCACGCTGCTTTGCGCTTGGGCAGCGCCAGCGAACGCGCCCAGCGCGACGAGCGCGAGAAGCGACTTTTTCATTAACGGATCTCCAAGAATCACTGAATTTTTTTGGCGGGGCAGATAGTTATGTTCTGTTGACGGGCCCCATCAACTTCGCAAGAAGTCGGACGTAATGTAGCAAAACCGTTTTTTGCCACAAAGCGAAATGCCGTGGCGCAAGGCCGCCATGTTTCCTTTATGCAACAATGGTTAAAATCACGGGTTAACCGCAATTTCCGCTGAATAATCAAGTCGGTTACGCAGCGGACTCGTGCCCTTGCCGCTCGCGGCGGCACCTGCAGCCAGGAGAACAGGAACGTGTTGGATGAACTGATCAGCGAATTCGATCGCGGCTTGCGATCGCTGACCGGCATTAGCCGGATGAGCCGCCCGGTGCCCACGCCGGCCGAGGCGCCCGACGTCGAGCTGACGCCGGCCGAACGGACGCATGCCGCCGGGCTGATGCGCGTGAACCACGTCGGGGAGGTCTGCGCGCAGGCGCTCTACCAGGCGCAGAAGCTCACCGCGCGCACGGCGTCGGCGAAGGCGATGTTCGAGGAGGCCGCGCGCGAGGAAGAGGATCACCTCGCGTGGACCGCGCACCGCCTGAAGGAACTCGACTCGCGCCCGAGCCTGCTGAATCCGCTGTGGTATGCCGGCGCGCTCGCGATCGGCGTCGCGGCCGGCACGCTCGGCGACAAGGTCAGCCTCGGCTTCATGGCCGAGACGGAGCGGCAGGTCGAGAATCATCTCGAAGGCCATATGTCCGAGCTGCCGGCGACCGACGCGGCGTCGCGCGCGATCGTCGACCAGATGCGGATCGACGAGGTGAAGCACGGCAAGGCCGCGACCGACGCAGGCGGGATCGAGTTGCCGCTGCCCGCGCGGATGCTGATGCGCGCCGCGTCGAAAGTCATGACGAGCACTGCGTACTATCTCTGAGAATTGCGCCGGGGCGACGCATGACGCCGCCCTGGTTCACCGCCCCCGATACCGCCCGCCGCCCCCTCGTTTTCCCGCCCCCGAAAGCCCCGTCCGCACGCCTGTCTGGCCCGTCTTTCTCACGTATCACCTTCACAAGTTGCACTAGCTCATTCATTTATAACGGTTTTTGGTATGAGGGGGCGCATGAGCATGTGCGCGTAAGTCCTTGTTCTAACTAACAAAATTCGTCAAAAAAGCGGGCCGCTCCCTTGACCGTGCCACACCCTTCCTCTAAAGTGGGAGACAGTGTGAGAAAGTGTATTTTTGTGTGATTTAGCGGGCTATTCCGGCTAAATTCTCAGCATTGAGCGGGTGCTTCGGTGCCCTGAACGGGAGAGCGGAAAGTGTTCCAAGGGGCGTCGGCGCTGACGCTCGATGCGAAAGGGCGGATGTCGGTGCCGGCTCGCTATCGCGAAGCGCTGCAAGGACAGGCAGAAGGACGGGTGACTGTGACCAAGCACCCGGACGGCTGCCTGTTGCTGTTTCCGCGCCCCGAATGGGAAGTATTCCGCGCCAAGATCGCCGCGCTGCCGATGGACGCGCACTGGTGGCGGCGCATTTTTCTCGGCAATGCGATGGACGTCGATCTCGACAGCGCGGGCCGGATTCTCGTATCGCCCGAGCTGCGCATGGCAGCCGGACTGGAAAAGGAAGTCATGTTGTTGGGAATGGGTAGTCACTTCGAGCTGTGGGATTCGCAAACCTACAACGCGAAGGAGCAGGCAGCGATGGCGCAGGGCATGCCCGACGCGCTGAAGAATTTCACGTTCTGATTGCGGTGACGGAGACGCCCGCGATGGGAAATGAATTGCGGCATCGGACGGTGCTGTTGGATGAGGCGGTCGAGTCGCTCGTGACGCGGCCGGACGGCGTGTACGTCGACGGTACGTTCGGGCGGGGCGGGCATAGCCGCGCGGTGCTCGCGCGGCTCGCGCCGGCCGGGCGGCTGATCGCGTTCGACAAGGACCCGAGGGCGATCGAGACGGCGCAGGGCATCGAGGATGCGCGCTTCTCGATCGTGCATGACAGCTTTGCATCGATGCGCGACGCGCTTGCGGCGCGCGGCGTCGAGAAGGTGGCGGGTGTGTTGCTGGACCTGGGCGTGTCCTCGCCGCAGGTGGACGATCCGGCGCGCGGCTTCAGCTTCCGCGCCGATGGTCCGCTGGACATGCGAATGGATCCGACGCGTGGCGAGTCGGCGGCCGAATGGCTCGCGCGGGCTTCGGTGCAGGAATTGACGGAGGTGATACGGGATTATGGGGAAGAACGGTTTGCTTTTCAGATTGCAAAGGCGCTTGTTGCTCGCCGGGCAGAGTCCGACCGTCTTGGGCCTCTCGACACCACGGGCGAGCTTGCCCAAATCGTGGGTCACGTCGTCAAAACCCGTGAGAAGGGCAAGGATCCGGCAACCCGCACCTTTCAGGCTATACGGATTCACGTCAATCAAGAGCTTGCGGACCTGCAAGTCGTACTAGACGCGGCACTGTCGTTGCTGGAGCAAGGGGGGCGGCTGGTGGTGATCAGCTTTCATTCACTCGAGGACCGGATCGTCAAGCGATTCATGCAGGCGCACGCCAGTGCGCCTGCGGTCGATCGTCGCCTGCCGATCCGCGCCGTCGACCTCCCGAGCCCGCCGCTCAAGATCATCAGCCGTCAGTTTCCGAGTGAAGCGGAAGTCGCCGCGAATCCGCGCGCCCGCTCGGCCGTGATGCGCATTGCGGAGCGCGTCACGCCATGAGCCGCTTCAATATCTTCCTGCTGATCATCGTGATGGGTTGCGCGCTGTCGGTCGTCAACTCGACGAACCAGCAGCGGCAGATCTTCATCCAGCTGCAGCGCGCGCAGTCGCAGGAGCGCCAGCTCCAGCAGGACTACGCGCAGCTTCAATATCAGCAGAGCGCGCTGTCGAAGACGTCGCGCATCGAGCAACTCGCGAACGATTCGCTGAAGATGCAGGCGATCTCGACCGGCCGCACGCAATACCTGACGCTGCCGCCGGGCGCGGCGAAGGCGATCGACGCGCCGATCCCGGCGTCGGCCGACACGGCAGGCAAGGGCAAGGGGGGCGCGCGATGAAGCCGTCCCAGAAGCGCCAGAACGTGAAGTTCTCGTCGAGCCCCGTGCTGGGCGTGCACCTGCCGATGTGGCGCTCGAAGTTCGTCGTGTTCCTGCTGTTCATGGCGTTCGTCGCGCTGGCCGCGCGGGCGTTCTGGATCCAGGGGCCCGGCAACGCGTTCTATCAGAAGCAGGGCGAAAGCCGCTACCAGCGCACGCTCGAGCTGCCCGCGACGCGCGGCAAGATCCTCGACCGTAACGGGCTCGTGCTCGCGACGAGCCTGCCCGTGCGCGCGATCTGGGCGATTCCCGACGCGGTGCCGGACGATCTCGACGCCGACAAGATCAACCAGCTCGGCAAGCTCCTCGGCATGACGCCGAAGGAACTGCGCGTGAAGCTGTCGGAAGACAAGGGTTTCGTCTACGTGAAGCGCCAGGTGCCGCTCGACGTTGCGGACAAGGTCGCCGCGCTCGACATTCCCGGCATCTACCAGCGCAACGAATACAAGCGCTTCTATCCGGAAGGCGAGATCACCGCTCACCTGATCGGCTTCACGAACGTCGAGGACGAAGGGCAGGAAGGCGTCGAGCTCGGCGACCAGAAGTTGCTGTCCGGCACGTCGGGCGTGCGTCGCGTGATCAAGGACCGGATGGGGCACATCGTCGAGGACGTCGCCGAGCAGATCCCGCCGCACAACGGGACCGACGTCGACCTGTCGATCGACAGCAAGATCCAGTACATCGCGTACGCGAACCTGAAGGCCGCCGTCGAGAAGTTCAAGGCGAAGGCCGGCGCGGCGATGGTTGTCGACGTGCGTACCGGCGAAGTGCTCGCGCTCGTCAACTACCCGACGTACAACCCGAACGACCGCTCGCGCATGACGGGCGAGCAACTGCGCAACCGGATCATGACCGACGTGTTCGAGCCGGGCTCGATCATGAAGCCATTCACGGTGTCGCTCGCGCTCGACCTGCACCGCGTGACGCCGAACACGCTCGTCGAAACGGGCAACGGGCATTTCGTGCTCGACGGCGCGCCGATCACCGACGACGCGGGTTTCGGCACGCTGACGGTCGGCGGCGTGATCCAGAAGTCGAGCAACATCGGCGCGACGAAGATCGCGATGACGATGCGGCCCGAGGAAATGTGGAATATGTATACGAGCATCGGCCTCGGCCAGGCGCCGAAGGTCGGGTTCCCGGGCGCGGTGGCCGGCCGCCTGCGTCCGTGGAAGAGCTGGCGCCGCATCGAGCAGGCGACGATGTCGTACGGCTACGGCCTGTCGGTGTCGCTGTTCCAGCTCGCACGCGCCTACACGGCGATCGCGCACGACGGCGAGCTGATGCCCGTGACCATTTTCAAGACCGACCCCAATCAGCCGATCACGGGCACGCAGGTATTCAACCCGACCACCGCGCGCGAAGTGCGCGCGATGCTCGAGACGGTGGTCGCGCCGGGCGGTACGTCGCCGGATGCGGCCGTGCCGGGCTATCGCGTCGGCGGCAAGAGCGGTACCGCGTACAAGCATGAAGGGCACGGCTACACGCGCAAGTACCGTGCGTCGTTCGTCGGGATGGCGCCGATGCCGAATCCGCGCATCGTCGTCGCGGTGTCGGTCGACGAGCCGACCGCCGGCAGCCACTTCGGCGGCCAGGTGTCCGGCCCCGTATTCTCGGCGATCGCCGGCGACACGATGCGTGCGTTGAACGTCCCGCCGAACATGCCGATCAAGCAACTCGTCGTGTCTGACGATTCGCCGGCAGCGCCGAGCGCAACGGGGCCGCAAAAGCTGGCCGCGGGGAGCGGTGCGAAGCATATGATCGTGTCCAGCACGACGCGTAATTCACCAGGAGTTGTTCGATGAGCGCCGCCCGCAGTTCCCATCCGGCGCATCAGCAGATCGCCGCCGCGCTTGCGTGGCTGCGTCAGCATGTGGCCCCCGCGGCGCAACTGCATGCCGACACGCGCAGTCTCAAGGCTGGCGACGTGTTCGTCGCGTATGCGGTCGACGGGGCAGACAATCGCGCCTTCATTGCCAACGCCGTCGCACAAGGTGCGGCCGCCGTGCTGTATCAGCCGGAAGGGCTGGCCGCCGCGCCGGCCGTACCCGTCGCGCTCGCGGTGCCGGCGCTCGACCAGCTCGCCGGCGAGATCGCCAGCGGCTGGTACGGCGATCCGAGCGACAGCCTGCTCGCGGTCGGCGTCACGGGCACGAACGGCAAGACGTCGTGCACGCAATGGCTCGCTGTCGCGCTGACGGCGTTGCATCAGCCGTGCGCGGTGATCGGCACGCTCGGCAGCGGGATGCCCGGCCAGCTCGTGCCGACCGGCTTCACGACGCCCGACGCGCCGCAACTGCAGCGCAGCCTCGCGCAGTTGCGCGACGCCGGTGCGAAGGCGGTGGCGATGGAAGTGTCGTCGCACGCGTTGCATCAGGGCCGCGTGAACGGCACGGCCTTCGATATCGCGGTATTTACGAACCTCACGCAGGATCACCTCGACTATCACGGCACGTTCGATGCGTACGAAGCCGCGAAGGCGAAGCTGTTCGCGTGGCGCGGCCTGCGCGCGGCGGTGATCAATCGCGACGACGCAGCCGGCCGGCGCCTGCTCGAGAAGCTGGCCGGCCGCGTGCGCACGATCGCGTACGGGATCGGCGACGCGGCGGCACCCGACGCCGATCGCGAGCTGGTCGCGCTCGACGTGCGTGCGACCGCCACCGGCACCGCATTCCGCCTGCGTTCGTCGTGGGGCGACGCGGACGTCGAGGTCGGCACGCTCGGCACCTTCAACGTCAGCAACCTGCTTGCCGTACTCGGCTCGCTGCTCGCGGCCGATGTGCCGTTCGACGCGGCGCTCGCCGAGATCGAGCGGCTCGAGTCGGTCAACGGCCGGATGCAGCGGCTCGGCGGCCGGCTGCAGAACGACGAACCGCTCGTCGTGATCGACTACGCGCACACGCCCGACGCGCTCGAAAAGACGCTCGACGCGTTGCGCCCGATCGCCACGGCGCGCGGTGGCCGGCTCGTCTGCATGTTCGGCTGCGGCGGCGATCGCGACGCAACGAAGCGCCCGCTGATGGGCGCGATCGCGGAGCGGCTCGCCGACGAGACCGTCGTCACGAGCGACAACCCGCGCAGCGAGGATCCGCAGCGCATCATCGACCAGATCGTCGCGGGCATGACCGCACCCGATCACGCACGCCGCATCGAGGATCGCGCGAGCGCGATCCTGCAGGCCGTGCGCGGCGCCGCACGCGAGGATGTCGTCGTGCTGGCCGGCAAGGGCCACGAGGCCACGCAGGAAATCATGGGCAAGAAGCGTACGTTCTCCGATCAGGATCACGCGCGGCTCGCGCTGGCGGCGCGCGCGACGCACGGCAAGGGAGGCGGCGAATGACGATGCTCAGTCTCGGCGAAGCCGCCCGTCTGATTCCCGGCGCCACCGTCCACGGCGACGCGGGCGTCACGTTCGACCGCGTGTCGACGGACAGCCGCACGGCCGGGCCGGGCGACCTGTTCGTCGCGCTGAAGGGCGAGCGCTTCGACGCGCACGACTTCCTCGGCGACGTCGCCGCGCGCGGTGCCGCCGCGGCACTCGTCGCGCACGTGCCGGCGGGCGTCACGATGCCGGCGATCGTGGGCGGCGAAACGCGTGCCGCGCTCGGCGCGCTCGCGCACGGCTGGCGCATGCGATTCCCGCTGCCGCTCGTCGCGGTGACGGGCAGCAACGGCAAGACGACGGTCAAGGAAATGATCGCGTCGATCTTCGCGGCGGCGGTCGGCGCCGACGCGCGACTCGCGACGGCCGGCAACCTGAACAACGATGTCGGCCTGCCGCTGACGCTGTTGCGCCTGTCGCCCGCCCATCGTCTCGCGGTGATCGAGATCGGGATGAACCATCCGGGCGAGACCGAAGTCCTCGCGCGCCTCACGGCGCCGACGGTCGCGCTCGTCAACAACGCGCAGCGCGAGCACCAGGAATTCATGTCGACGGTCGAAGCCGTGGCGCTCGAACACGCGGCCGTGATTCACGCGCTGCCGCCGGATGGCGTCGCGGTGTTCCCGGCCGACGACGCGTACGCGGGCATCTGGCGCGTCGCGGCGACCGGCAACCGGATCCTCGATTTCGCGCTGCACGACGCCGAACGGCAGAACGACGCGCAGGTCGTCGGCCGTCTGCACGGCGGCGAACTCGCGATCGACACGCCGGCGGGTGCCGTCACGGTGCGGCTGCGCGCGCTCGGCGAGCACAATGCACGCAACGCGCTGGCCGCGACGGCCGCGGCGCTCGGCGCCGGCGTCTCGCTGTCGGCGATCCGGCAGGGCCTCGAATCGTTCGAACCGGTCAAGGGCCGGCTGCAGGTGAAGCAGGCGATTGCCGGGAGCCTCGCGGGTGCGACGGTCGTCGACGATACGTACAACGCGAACCCCGATTCGATGCGCGCCGCGATCGACGTGCTCGCCGCGCAATCGGGGCCGCGCGTGCTGGTGATCGGCGACATGGGCGAGGTTGGCGAAGAAGGGCCGGCTTTTCACCGCGAGATCGGCGCCTATGCGCGCGATCGCGGGATCGATGCGCTGTTCGCGCTCGGCGACGCGTCGCGCGACGCGTGCACGGCGTACGGCGACACGGCCCGCCATTTCGATGACGTCGGCGCGCTCGTGTTGGCGCTGCTCGCGGCCGGATACGGCGCACCGGCGACGGTGCTGGTGAAGGGCTCGCGGTACATGAAGATGGAGCGCGTGGTCGACGCGCTGACGAACCAACCCGCGGCGGGCACGGCGCCCGCCGCACACTGAGTAGAAGGAAGGAAGCATGCTGCTGGCGCTGGCGCAATGGCTGCAAGGAGACGCAAGCTTTTTGCGCTTGTTCACGTACCTCACGTTCCGTGCGGTGATGGCCACCATCACCGCGCTCGGGATCGGGCTCGTGTGCGGACCGTGGGTGATCCGCAAGCTGACGCAAATGAAGGTCGGGCAGGCCGTGCGCAAGGACGGCCCGCAGACCCACCTCGTCAAGTCCGGCACGCCGACGATGGGCGGCGTGCTGATCCTGATCGGCATCGCGGTCGCGACGCTGCTGTGGGGCGACCTGACGAACCGTTTCATCTGGATCGTGATGCTCGTCACGTTCGGCTTCGGCGTGATCGGCTGGGTCGACGATTACCGCAAGGTCGTCCACAAGGACCCGCGCGGGATGTCGTCGCGCGAGAAGTATTTCTGGCAATCGGTGATCGGGCTGTTCGCGGCCGTCTACCTGGCCTTCAGCGTGTCCGAGGCGAACAACGTGCGCGTGTTCGACCTGTTCATGGCATGGGTGAGGAGCGGCCTGTCGATGGGGCTGCCCGCACGTGCCGACCTGATGCTGCCGTTCCTGAAGTCGATCAGCTACCCGCTCGGCGTGTGGGGCTTCATCGTGCTGACCTACTTCGTGATCGTCGGCGCGAGCAACGCGGTGAACCTGACCGACGGCCTCGACGGCCTCGTGATCATGCCGGTCGTGCTGGTCGGCGCGTCGCTGGGTGTGTTCGCGTACGTGATGGGCAGCGCGGTCTATTCAAAATACCTGCTGTTCCCGCACATCCCGGGCGCGGGCGAGCTGCTGATCTTCTGCTCCGCGATGGGCGGGGCAGGGCTCGCGTTCCTCTGGTACAACACGCACCCCGCGCAGGTGTTCATGGGCGACGTCGGCGCGCTGGCGCTCGGCGGCGCGCTCGGCACGGTCGCGGTGATCGTGCGCCAGGAAATCGTGCTGTTCATCATGGGCGGCATCTTCGTCGCGGAAACGCTGTCGGTGATGCTGCAGGTTTCGTGGTTCAAGTACACGAAGAAGCGTTACGGCGAAGGGCGGCGCCTGCTGAAGATGGCGCCGCTGCATCACCATTTCGAATTGTCCGGCTGGAAGGAAACGCAGGTGGTCGTGCGTTTCTGGATCATCACGCTGATGCTGTGCCTGTTTGGTCTGACCACCCTCAAGCTGCGGTAAAGGAAAGGTAACAAGGATGTCTGGCGAGATGTTTGGAGATCGGCAACGGCCGATGGTGCTCGTACTGGGGCTCGGTGAATCGGGTCTCGCGATCGCGCGATGGTGCGCGAGGCACGGGTGCCGGCTGCGTATTGCCGATACCCGCGAGGCGCCGCCGAACCTTGCCGCGCTGCAGGCCGAAGGCATCGATGCGGAATTCGTCGGCGGGGCATTCACGCCCGCACTGCTCGACGGCGGCGTCGAGATCGTCGGGCTGAGCCCCGGGCTGTCGCCGCTCGAACCGGCACTCGCGGCGCTGGTCGCGGCCGCGCACGAGCGCGGGATCGCGGTGTGGGGCGAGCTGGAATTCTTCGCGCAGGCATTGCGCGCGCTCGGCACGAGCGGCTACCAGCCGAAGGTGCTCGCGATCACCGGCACCAACGGCAAGACCACGACGACGAGCCTCGCGGGCCTGCTGTGCCGGCGCGCGGGCAAGAAGGTCGCCGTCGCGGGCAACATCAGCCCGGCGATGCTCGATCGGCTCGCGAACGCGATCGACGAAACCGCGCTGCCCGACGTGTGGGTGCTCGAACTGTCGAGCTTCCAGCTCGAGACCGCGCGCACGTTTGCACCCGATGCCGCCGCGATCCTCAACATCACGCAGGACCACCTCGACTGGCACGGCGGCTTCGACGCGTATGCGCAGGCAAAGGGCCGGATCTTCGGTGCGACGACGACGCGCGTGCTGAACCGCGACGATGCGGCCGTGATGAAGTTCGCGCCGGCAGCCGGCGCGGCCGACGCGCCGCGCACGGTCACGTTCGGCCTGAACGAGCCGGTGCAGGACGGCGACTACGGGCTGTCGCGCGACAACGGCATTGCATGGCTGGTGGAAGCCGTCGATCGCGACGCACCGGATGAAGTGACGACGACCCGCCGGCGCAGGCGCGACGCCGCGCATACGCCCGACATCGCGCAGAAGCGCCTGATGCCGGCCGACGCGCTGCGCATCCGCGGGCTGCACAACGCGGCGAACGCGCTGGCCGCATTCGCGCTCGCCCGCGCGATCGACCTGCCGGCCGCGCCGCTGCTGCACGCGCTGCGCGAATATCGCGGCGAAGCGCATCGCGTCGAAGTGATCGCGACGATCGACGACGTCGACTACGTCGACGACAGCAAGGGCACCAACGTCGGCGCGACGGTCGCCGCGCTCGACGGGCTCGCGCAGAAGATCGTGCTGATCGCGGGCGGCGACGGCAAGGGCCAGGATTTCGCACCGCTGGTCGCACCGGTCGCACGCTGGTGCCGCGCGGTGATGCTGATCGGCCGCGACGCGCCGGCAATCCGCGACACGCTCGCCGAAACGGGCGTGCCGCTCGCCGATCACGCGACGCTCGAAAGCGCGGTGCACGCGGCGGCCGATCTCGCGGAGCCGGGCGACGCGGTGTTGCTGTCGCCCGCATGCGCGAGCCTCGACATGTTCAGGAACTACGCCCATCGCGCGGATGTGTTCCGCGCGGCGGTCGACGAAATCGCCATCGACAAAGGAGCGACGCCATGAGCTGGTCCGATCGCCTCGTCTCCCGGTTCAACGACCGGCGCGACACCGGCGGCAATGCCGCGGGCGGCCGCGTCGCGTCGGCCACGCGCGCCGCAACGGGCGGCCTCGCGAGCGTCGTCAACGGCGTGCGCCCGAGCCGTTCGCGGATGCTCGACTTCGACTACTCGCTGTTGTGGGTCGCGATCGCGCTGCTCGGCCTCGGCGTCGTGATGGTGTATTCGGCGTCGATCGCGATGCCTGATTCGCCGAAATACGCGTCGTATCACGATTACGCGTTCCTGATGCGCCACTGCATTTCGCTCGGCGTCGCGTTCGTCGCGGCGGTGATCGCGTTCCGCGTGCCCGTCTCGACATGGGACAAGTACGCGCCGCATCTCTTCCTGATCGCGCTCGTCGGCCTCGTGATCGTGCTGATCCCGCACGTCGGCAAGGGCGTGAACGGGGCGCGCCGCTGGATTCCGCTCGGCATCACGAACATGCAGCCGTCGGAAATCATGAAGCTCGCGGTGACGATCTACGCGGCGAACTACACGGTGCGCAAGCAGGAATACATGCAGAGCTTCGCGAAGGGCTTCCTGCCGATGGCGTTCGCGGTCGGCCTGGTCGGTGCGCTGCTGCTGCTCGAGCCGGACATGGGCGCGTTCATGGTGGTCGCCGCGATCGCGATGGGCGTGCTGTTCCTCGGCGGCGTGAACGGCAAGCTGTTCGGCGGCCTCGTCGCAACGGCGGTCGGCACGTTCACGATGCTGGTGTGGCTGTCGCCGTGGCGTCGCGAGCGGATCTTCGCGTATCTCGATCCGTGGGACGAGCGCTACGCACAGGGCAAGGCTTACCAGCTCACGCACTCGCTGATCGCATTCGGCCGCGGCGAATGGCTTGGCGTCGGCCTCGGCGGCAGCGTCGAGAAACTGAACTACCTGCCGGAAGCGCACACCGACTTCATCCTCGCGGTGATCGGCGAGGAACTCGGCTTCGTCGGCGTGCTGGTCGTGATCCTGCTGTTCTACTGGATCGTGCGCCGCGCGTTCGAGATCGGCCGCCAGGCGCTCGCGCTCGACCGCACGTTCGCGGGCCTGATGGCAAAAGGTATCGGCATCTGGTTCGGCGCGCAGACGTTCATCAACATGGGCGTGAACCTCGGGCTGCTGCCGACCAAGGGCCTGACGCTGCCGCTGGTGAGCTACGGCGGCTCGGGCATCCTGCTGAACTGCGTCGCGCTGGCGGTGCTGCTGCGGGTCGACTACGAAAACCGGGTGCTGATGCGCGGAGGGAAGGTATGACCGCGTCGCAACGCACGCTGATGGTGATGGCAGGCGGCACCGGGGGCCACGTGTTCCCGGGGCTCGCGGTCGCGCACCGGATGGAAGCGGCGGGCTGGCGCGTCGTGTGGCTCGGCAATCCGGCCGGGATGGAAGCGACGCTCGTGCCGAAGCACGGCATTCCGATGGAATACGTGCGGTTCGGCGGGCTGCGCGGCAAGGGCCTGAAGACCAAGCTGACGCTGCCGGTCAACCTGTTGCGCGCGTGCTGGCAGAGCCTCGGCGCGCTGCGCCGCGTGCGGCCGGACGTCGTGCTCGGGATGGGCGGCTACATCACGTTCCCGGCGGGTGTGATGACCGCGCTGTCGGGGCGTCCGCTCGTGCTGCATGAACAGAATTCGATCGCGGGCCTGACGAACAAGGTGCTCGCGAAACTCGCGAAGCGCGTGCTCGTCGCGTTCCCCGGCGCACTGCCGCACGCGGAATGGACCGGCAACCCGATTCGCGCGGAACTTGCGCACACGGAACCGCCCAAAGCACGCTATGCGTCGCGCAGCGGTCCGCTGAACGTGCTGGTCGTCGGCGGCAGCCTCGGGGCGGCCGCGCTGAACGAAGTCGTGCCGCGCGCGCTGGCGCTGCTGACGCCGGGCGAACGCCCGCGCGTCGTGCACCAGGCCGGCGTGAAGCACATCGACGCATTGAAGGCGAATTACGAAGCGGCCGGTTTCGCGGCCGGCGAGGACGTGCGGCTCGTGCCGTTCATCGACGACATGGCGGCCGCGTACGCGGCGGCGGATCTGGTGATCTGCCGGTCGGGCGCGATGACGGTGTCGGAGATCGCGGCGGTGGGCGTGGCGGCGCTGTTCGTGCCGTTCCCGTACGCGGTCGACGATCACCAGACGACCAATGCCGCGTTCCTCGCCGATGCGGGCGCGGCGGTGCTGGTGCAACAACGCGACCTGTCGGCGGAACTGCTCGCCGACTGGCTGCGCGGCCAGTCGCGGGCATCGCTCGCGGACATGGCGGAACGTTCGCGCTCGCTGGCGAAGCCCGAGGCTACCGACGAAGTCGCGCGCGTGTGCGCGAAGGCGGCCGGCGCGCACCTGGAAACACTATGAAACACATCGTCAAACACATTCATTTCGTCGGGATCGGCGGCGCGGGCATGAGCGGCATCGCCGAAGTGCTCGTCAACCTCGGCTACGAGGTCAGCGGCTCGGATCTCTCGCGCAACGCGGTGACCGATCGCCTCCAGGCGCTCGGCGCACGGATCGCGATCGGCCACGACGCGGCGAACATCGCGGGCGCGAACGCGGTCGTCGTGTCGACGGCCGTGCGCTCGGACAACCCGGAAGTGCTGGCCGCCCGCAGCCAGGGCGTGCCGATCGTGCAGCGTGCGGTGATGCTCGCGGAGCTGATGCGCCTGAAGCAGGGCATCGCGATCGCCGGCACGCACGGCAAGACCACGACGACGAGCCTCGTCGCGAGCGTGCTCGCGGCGGGCGGGCTCGACCCGACCTTCGTGATCGGCGGGCGGCTGATCAGCGCCGGCGCGAACGCGCGGCTCGGCACGGGCGACTTCATCGTCGCCGAGGCCGACGAGTCGGACGCGTCGTTCCTGAACCTGTATCCGGTGATCGAAGTCATCACGAACATCGACGCCGACCACATGGACACCTACGGCCACGATTTCGCGCGGCTCAAGCAGGCGTTCATCGAATTCACGCAACGCCTGCCGTTCTACGGCAGCGCGGTCGTGTGCGTCGACGATCCGAACGTGCGGCAGATCATCCCGTTCATCTCGAAGCCGGTCGTGCGCTACGGCCTGTCGCCGGACGCACAGGTGCGCGCGGAAGACATCGACGCGCGCGACGGCCGGATGCACTTCACGGTGATCCGCGAAGGGCGCGCGCCGCTCGCGATCGTGCTGAACCTGCCGGGCCTGCACAACGTGCAGAACGCGCTCGCGGCGATCGCGATCGCGACCGATCTCGGCGTGGCGGACGACGCGATCCAGCAGGCGCTGACGGAATTCAACGGTGTCGGCCGGCGCTTCCAGCGCTACGGCGAGGTGCCGACCGCCGACGGCGGCCAGTACACGCTGATCGACGACTACGGTCATCACCCGGTCGAGATGGCCGCGACGATCGCGGCCGCGCGCGGCGCGTTCCCGGGCCGCCGCCTCGTGCTGGCGTTCCAGCCGCACCGCTACACGCGCACGCGCGACTGCTTCGACGATTTCGTCAACGTGCTGTCGACGGTCGACGCGCTGGTGCTGACGGAAGTCTACGCGGCCGGCGAGGCCGCGATCCCGACGGCCAACGGCGACGCGCTGTCGCGCGCGCTGCGCGCGGTCGGGAAGGTTGACCCGGTGTTCGTCGCGACGGTCGACGACGTGCCGGATGCATTGGCGAAGGTCGCTCAGAACGGCGACGTGGTGATCACGATGGGCGCGGGCTCGATCGGCGGCGTGCCGGCGAAGCTCGTGCAACACATTCAACAGAAGGCATGACATGAAACGACCCCCACGCTCACTTCGTTCGCTGTCGACCGGAGTTGGCGCTTTAGCGCTTACTCCGGTCCCGTGCAAGGCGCCCCCCGCGAGGGCGGTCAGCCTGCTTGGGGCGGCCCGGCGGAGGCTGGCATGAGCGGAACCGATCCGAAACGTTTCGGCAAGGTGGCGGTGTTGTTCGGCGGGGAATCCGCCGAGCGCGAGGTGTCGCTCACCTCGGGCCGCCTCGTGCTGCAGGGCCTGCGCGACGCGGGCGTCGATGCGCATCCGTTCGACCCGGCCGAGCGGCCGCTGTCGGCGCTGAAGGACGAAGGTTTCGTGCGCGCGTTCAACGCGCTGCACGGCGGCTACGGCGAGAACGGCCAGATCCAGGGCGCGCTCGATTTCTACGGCATTCGCTACACGGGCAGCGGCGTGCTCGGGTCGGCGCTCGGCCTCGACAAGTTCCGCACGAAGCTCGTATGGCAGCAGACGGGCGTGCCGACGCCGCCGTTCGAGACGGTGATGCGCGGCGACGATCTGGCCGCGCGCGCGGCCGACATCGTCGCGAAGCTCGGCCTGCCGCTGTTCGTGAAGCCGGCGAGCGAAGGCTCGAGCGTCGCGGTGCTGAAGGTGAAGACGGCCGACGCGTTGCCGGCCGCGCTGGAAGAGGCCGCCACGCACGACAAGATCGTGATCGTCGAGAAGAGCATCGAGGGCGGCGGCGAATACACCGCGTGCATCGCCGGTGATCTCGACCTGCCGCTGATCAAGATCGTGCCGGCGGGCGAGTTCTACGACTACCACGCGAAGTACGTCGCCGACGACACGCAGTACCTGATCCCGTGCGGCCTGCCGGCCGAACAGGAGGCGGAACTGAAGCGCATCGCGCGCCGCGCGTTCGACGTGCTCGGCTGTACCGACTGGGGCCGCGCGGATTTCATGCTCGACGCGGCCGGCAATGCGTATTTCCTGGAAGTGAACACGGCCCCCGGGATGACCGACCACTCGCTGCCGCCGAAGGCGGCGCGCGCGGTCGGCATCAGCTATTCGGAGCTGGTCGTGAAGGTGCTGTCGCTCACGCTCAACGACTGACGCAGGAACGGAACGACGTATGTGGAACAACGTTCGCCAACTCAACCTTGCCGCCAGCGCGCTGTACGCGCTGCTGCTGCTCGTGTTGGCGGCGGCCGGTTGCTACTGGCTGATCCAGCGCCCGACGTTCGCGCTGCGGGAAATCCGGATCGACGGCGATACCGAGCACATCAACTCGCCGACGGTGCGCGCGGGCGTGGTCGGCCGGCTGAAGGGCAATTTCTTCACGGTCGATCTCGATGCGGCGCGCGCCGCGTTCGAGCAGATGCCGTGGGTGCGCCATGCGAGCGTGCGCCGGGTGTGGCCGAATGCGCTGGCTGTCACGCTGGAGGAGTACAAACCGCTCGGGACCTGGGGCAGCGACCAGCTGGTGAGCGTCGACGGCGAGCTGTTCACCGCGAACCAGGGCGAGCTGGAGCAGGAACTGCCGGCGTTCGACGGCCCGGAAGGCAGTGCGAAGGAAGTCGTTACGCGGTACCGCGACTTCGGGAAATGGTTTGCGCCGCTGAAGGCGGCGCCGGAAGAAGTGACGCTGTCGGCGCGGTACGCGTGGACGGTGAAGCTGTCGAACGGCATGCAGGTCGAGCTGGGCAAGGAACGCAACAGCGACACGTTGCATGACCGGAGCCAGCGCCTGGTCGCGGCCTGGCCGGCCGTCACGGAGCGTTGGGGCAACGACATCGAGTACGCGGACCTGCGCTATCCGAACGGATTCGCGATTCGCGCGGCAGGCATGCGGTTCCTGACCGATACCGACAAGCGCAAGAAGTAACGAGAGATCACACGCAAGAGCACTTTATGAGCAAAGACTACAAGGATCTGCTGGTTTCCCTCGACATCGGCACGTCGAAGGTGGTGGCCATCGTCGCCGAGCTGAAGGGCGAGGGTCACTACGAGGTGATCGGTCTCGGCCAGAGCGAGTCGAAGGGTCTGAAGAAAGGTGTGGTGGTCAACATCGAGGCCACCGTGCAGTCGATCCAGCGCGCGCTCGAGGAGGCGGAGCTGATGGCCGACTGCAAGATCACCAACGTGTTCACGGGGATCGCGGGCAGCCACATCCGCAGCTTCAACTCGAGCGGGATGGTCGCGATCAAGGACAAGGAAGTCACGCAGACGGACGTCGCGCGCGTGATTGAGACCGCGAAGGCGATCAACATCCCGACCGACCAGCAGGTGCTGCACATCCTCACGCAGGAATTCATCATCGACGGCCAGGAAGACGTGCGCGAGCCGATCGGGATGAGCGGTATCCGGCTGGAAGTGAAGGTGCACATCGTGACGGGCGCGGTGAGCGCCGCGCAGAACATCGTCAAGTGCGTGCGCCGCTGTGGGCTGGAAGTGAACGACCTGATCCTGCAGCCGCTCGCGTCGTCGCTGGCGGTGCTGACGGAAGACGAGAAGGATCTCGGCGTGGTGCTGGTCGACATCGGCGGCGGCACGACGGACATCGCGATCTTCGCCGAAGGCGCGATCCGTCACACCGCGGTGATTCCGATCGCCGGCGACCAGATCACGAGCGACATCGCGATGGCGCTGCGCACGCCGACGCCGGATGCGGAAGACATCAAGGTCGGCTACGGAATCGCGAAGCAGGCGCTCGCCGATCCGGACGAAATGGTCGAAGTGCCGGGCCTCGGCGAACGCGGCCCGCGCACGCTGTCGCGCCAGGCGCTCGCGGCCGTGATCGAGCCGCGCGTCGAGGAACTGTTCTCGCTCGTGCAGCAGGTCGTGCGCGAATCGGGTTACGAAGAACTGTTGAGCTCCGGCGTGGTCATTACCGGCGGTGCGTCGATGATGCCCGGCATGGTCGAGCTCGGCGAAGACATTTTCCTGAAACCGGTGCGCATCGGCGCGCCGGAATATGCAGGCGGCCTCTCCGACGTCGTGCGCAATCCGCGCTACTCGACGGCGATGGGGCTGCTGGTCGAAGGCAGTGCTCAGCGCATGCGCGGCCGCAAGGTCGCCGTGCAGTCCGGCAACGCGGGGCAGGTGTTCTCGCGGATGAAGGAATGGTTCCTGAGCAACTTTTGACGAACCGAATCGAAATTCGCGCTGGTGCCGGCGGCTGGCGCGCGACAGGAGGTTGCCCGATCTCCTGCCGAATAACGGCCGATTAGCAGTTTTTCTCTTGACGGAGGCAACATGGAATTCGAAATGCTGGAAACCGAGACCAACGGCACCATCATCAAGGTGGTCGGCGTTGGCGGCGCTGGCGGCAATGCCGTCCAGCACATGATCAACCGCGGCGTGCAGGGCGTCGACTTCATCGTGATGAACACGGACGCCCAGGCGCTGTCGCGTTCGCGCGCATCGTCGGTGATCCAGCTCGGCAACACGGGCCTCGGCGCCGGCGCGAAGCCGGAAATGGGCCGCGCGGCAGCGGAAGAAGCGCGTGAGCGCATCGCCGACGCACTGCGCGGCGCGCACATGGTGTTCATCACCGCCGGCATGGGTGGCGGCACGGGCACGGGCGCGGCACCGGTGGTCGCGCAGATCGCGAAGGAGATGGGCATCCTGACGGTTGGCGTCGTCAGCAAGCCGTTCGAGTTCGAAGGCGGCAAGCGCATGCGCGTCGCGGAAGCAGGTTCGCAGCAACTGGAGGATCACGTCGACTCGCTGATCGTCGTTCTGAACGACAAGCTGTTCGACGTGATGGGCGACGACGCCGAGATGGACAAGTGCTTCCAGTGCGCGGACGACGTGTTGAACAACGCGGTCGCCGGCATCGCTGAAATCATCAACGTCGATGGCCTCGTGAACGTCGACTTCGAAGACGTGAAGACGGTGATGGGCGAGCAGGGCAAGGCGATGATGGGCACGGCGACGGTTGCCGGCGTCGATCGCGCACGCCTCGCGGCGGAACAGGCCGTGGCGAGCCCGCTGCTCGAAGGCGTCGATCTGTCGGGCGCGCGCGGCGTGCTGGTCAACATCACGTCGAGCCGTTCGCTGCGCCTGTCGGAAACCCGCGAAGTGATGAACACGATCAAGAGCTACGCGGCGGAAGATGCGACGGTGATCTTCGGTGCGGTGTACGACGACGCGATGGGCGATGCGCTGCGCGTGACGGTCGTGGCAACGGGTCTGGGCCGTGCGGCGAAGAAGCAGCAGTCGGCACCGATGACGCTGCTGCGCACGGGTACGGACAACCAGCCGGTCAGCGCGGTGTCGCACGGTTATGCACCGGCTCATCACGTCAGCACGGCGGACTACGGCGCGCTGGATACGCCGGCAGTGTGGCGCAATTCGCGCGAAACCGCGGCATCGCACGTGCAGGCGCTGCAGGAGAAGGGTGTCGACACGTACGACATCCCGGCTTTCCTGCGCAAGCAGGCTGACTGACGCAAACACAGGCGAAGCCGCGGCGAAACCGCCGCGGTATCGCCGGCGTGACGGATGCTACGGACCAGGACAGGCCGCGTCGGCTGCGACGCCGGGCCGGGAAACGTGCCCTCTTCGCTCAGGCGGGGCGGGATGGACCGTGCTGTCCGCAACACGCTGAAAAACCGTATCGCTATGAGGGACCAGCCATGATTCAAGTGGGCGACGCGCTGCCCGACGCGCAGTTGTTCGAGTTCATCGACGACGCGCGCGAAGGGTGCACGCTGGGGCCGAACGCCTACAGCGTGCGCGACCAGGTTGCGGGGAAGCGGGTGGTGATCTTCGGATTGCCGGGCGCGTTCACGCCGACCTGCTCGGCGCAGCATGTACCGGGCTACGTCGAACACGCCGAGCAATTGCGCGCGGCGGGTATCGACGAGATCTGGTGCGTGTCCGTCAACGACGCATTCGTGATGGGCGCATGGGGACGTGATCTGCACACCGCGGGCAAGGTGCGCATGATGGCGGACGGCAGCGCGGCTTTCACTCTTGCGCTGGGGCTGACGCAGGATTTGTCCGCGCGTGGCATGGGGATTCGTTCCCTGCGCTACGCGATGGTGATTGACGGCGGTGTGGTCAAGACGCTGGCCGTCGAGGCGCCGGGCAAATTCGAAGTGAGCGATGCGGCGAGTGTTCTCGCGACGTTGACGTCCTGATCGTGCGGTGCGCCGTTGCCTGCCGGCAACGCTGCTCACCGGCCTCAGGGCAGTTGTAACACGGGCTGATGACCGGAAACGCCTCCGTTCCGGGCATCGGCCCGTCCCGTATCGGCACGGGTAAACTGTCGAAACAGATTGATACGCAGTTGCAAACAGCGTTGAATAGGGAATTACGCTATAATCCCGCCTATCGAATATAACTCCTGATTGATATCTTCAATCAAGACGAAGAACACCATGTTGAAGCAGCGCACCATCAAGTCCATCGTGAAGACCGTCGGTATCGGTGTCCACTCGGGTCGCAAGATCGAGTTGACGCTCCGTCCCGCCGCGCCCGGCACGGGCATCGTCTTTTCACGCGTCGACCTGCCCACGCCCGTCGACATTCCCGCCTCGGCGATGTCGATCGGCGACACGCGGCTCGCGTCGGTGCTCCAGAAGGATGGCGTGCGCGTGTCGACCGTCGAGCATCTGATGTCGGCGTGCGCGGGGCTCGGCATCGACAATCTGTATGTCGACGTGACGGCCGAGGAAATCCCGATCATGGACGGCAGCGCGGCAACGTTCGTGTTCCTGATCCAGTCCGCCGGCATCGAGGAGCAGAACGCGCCGAAACGCTTCATCAAGGTGAAGAAGCCGGTCGAAATCCGCGATGGCGACAAGTTCGCGCGTCTCGACCCGTATTTCGGCTTCAAGCTGAAGTTCTCGATCGATTTTCGTCACCCGGCCGTCGACAAGACGGGCCAGGAGCTCGAAGTCGATTTCGCCACCACGTCGTACGTGCGCGAGATCGCGCGTGCGCGCACCTTCGGCTTCGCGCACGAAGCCGAGATGCTGCGCGAGATCGGCCTGGCGCGCGGTGGCAGCATGGACAACGCGATCGTGCTCGACGAGTACCGCATCCTGAACAACGACGGGCTGCGCTACGACGACGAATTCGTGAAGCACAAGATGCTCGACGCGATCGGCGACCTGTACGTGATCGGTCACCCGCTGCTGGCGTCGTACACCGCGTACAAGTCGGGTCATGGCCTGAACAACGCGTTGCTGCGCGAGCTGCTCGCGCACGAAGACGCGTACGAGATCGTGACGTTCGACGATCCGCAGGCTGCGCCGAAGGGCTTCGCGTTCGACGCGCAGACGGCCTTTGCGTAACCGGCGCGTTGCGCAAGCGATAAAAAAGCGGCCTTCGGGCCGCTTTTTTGTTGGCCGGCCGCTGCCGGCCAAATGCGCCGTCAGCGCGACTTGGCGCCGTGCCGGGCCGCCATGCGGGCAAGCGCGGCCTGCAGCGGGGACGGTTCGAGATGATCGGCGAGATCGCGCAGGGCGGCGGCGCCGACCGAGGTCATCCGCGCCTGCTTCACGTGCGGCGGCTCCGGCGCGTCCTTCGGCCGCACGCGCACGCGCAGCGTCGTCACGGGCCAGCCGCGCTTCTGCAGATCGCCGAGCAGCCGCGGCTCGACCTGCCGCAACCGGGCAGCCAGCGCATTGTGCGCGGCAAAGAGGGTCAGGGTGCCGTCCTTGATGAAGCCCGGTTCGATGTGATTCGCGAGGTAGTCGGGCAGGAGCGCGGCGAGATCGCGCTGCAGCGACGCGATCTGCTCGACGCCGGCGCGCAGCGCCGCGAACGCGTCGGTGCGGCCGAGCACTTCCGACACGGGTTGCGGGCGATAGGCGGCGAGCGGGCCGAAACGCTTGGAAAATCGGTTCATCGAGGCATTCTTCGGGCGCGCACGCGCGCGGACGTTGCCGCCGATTGTACCCGCGCCGGCCCATGCCCGGGCGGCTTTCGCCCCGCCGGCCCGGCCGTCGGCGTGCGGCGCCCGTCCCGCCGAGAGACAGGCGTGCGCTTCCCCGCGTGCTAAAATTCGACGTTTGAGTCCACTAATTCGCTAAGCCGCCGAGGCTCGGGCGCCGGGGCGCGCAACACGCGCCGGGCGCCGGTGCTGCGACGCAGGATCCGATCCGATGACAACCGGTTTTCTCCAGAAAATTTTTGGCAGCCGCAACCAGCGGCTCGTCAAGCAATACCAAAAGACCGTCGCGACGATCAATGCGCTCGAAACGCAGATCGAGAAGCTGACGGACGACCAGTTGCGCGGCAAGACGGACGAATTCCGCCAGCGTGTCGCGGCCGGCGAGTCGCTCGACAAGCTGCTGCCCGAGGCGTTCGCGGTCTGTCGCGAGGCCAGCCGTCGCGTGCTGAAGATGCGGCACTTCGACGTGCAGATGATCGGCGGCATGGTGCTCCACTACGGCAAGATCGCGGAAATGCGCACCGGCGAGGGCAAGACGCTCGTCGCGACGCTGCCCGTGTACCTGAATGCGCTCGCCGGCCGCGGCGTGCACGTCGTGACCGTCAACGACTACCTCGCGCAGCGCGACGCCGAATGGATGGCGCGCCTCTACAACTTCCTCGGTCTGTCGGTCGGCATCAACCTGTCCGGCATGGAGCACGACCAGAAGCAGCAGGCGTACGCCGCGGACATCACGTACGGCACGAACAACGAGTTCGGCTTCGACTACCTGCGCGACAACATGGTCTACGAGACCGATGCGCGCGTGCAGCGGGCGCTGAACTTTGCGGTTGTCGACGAAGTGGACTCGATCCTGATCGACGAGGCGCGCACGCCGCTGATCATTTCGGGCCAGGCCGAGGATCACACCGAGCTGTACGTGCGGATGAATGCGCTGCCGCCGCTGCTCGAGCGCCAGATTGGCGAAGAGAAGGCCGACGGCACGGGCGTCGAGAAGCCGGGCGACTACACGCTCGACGAGAAGGCGCGCCAGGTGTTCCTGACGGAGTCGGGCCACGAGAAGGCCGAGCGCCTGCTCGCCGAATGGGGCCTGATCGGCGAGGGCGAGAGCCTGTACGCGCCGCAGAACATCACGCTGATGCACCACGTGTACGCGGCGCTGCGCGCGCACACGCTGTTCCACAAGGATCAGCACTACGTCGTGCAGAACGGCGAAGTGGTCATCGTCGACGAATTCACGGGCCGCCTGATGGCCGGCCGCCGCTGGTCCGACGGCCTGCATCAGGCGGTCGAGGCCAAGGAGCACGTAAAGATCCAGAGCGAGAACCAGACGCTCGCGTCGATTACGTTCCAGAACTACTTCCGGATGTACGCGAAGCTGGCCGGCATGACCGGTACCGCGGACACCGAAGCGTACGAATTCAACGAGATCTACGGTCTCGAAACGGTCGTGATCCCGACCAACCGTCCGCCGAAGCGGATCGACAAACAGGACCAGATCTACAAGACGGCCAAGGAGCGCTACGACGCGGTGATCCGCGACATCCGCGACTGCTACGAGCGCGGCCAGCCGGTGCTGGTCGGCACGACGTCGATCGAGAACTCCGAGTTGCTGTCGCATCTGCTGAAGCAGGCCGGGTTGCCGCACGAAGTGCTGAACGCGAAGCAGCACGAGCGTGAAGCCGCGATCGTCGCGGAAGCCGGCCGGCCGAACCGCGTGACGATCGCGACCAACATGGCCGGCCGCGGTACCGACATCGTGCTCGGCGGCAATGCCGAGAAGCAGGCCGCGTTCATCGAGGCCGACGACGCGATCCCGGCCGACGAAAAGGCGCGCCGCATCCAGCAGCTGCACGACGAGTGGGAAACGCTGCACGAGCAGGTGAAGGCGGCGGGCGGCCTGCACATCATCGGCACCGAGCGCCACGAATCCCGCCGGATCGACAACCAGCTGCGCGGCCGTGCGGGCCGCCAGGGCGATCCGGGCTCGTCGCGCTTCTACCTGTCGCTCGACGATCCGCTGCTGCGCATCTTCGCGGGCGACCGCGTGCGCTCGATCATGGATCGCCTGAAGATGCCGGAAGGCGAGGCGATCGAGGCCGGCATCGTCACGCGCTCGATCGAATCCGCGCAGCGCAAGGTCGAAGCGCGCAACTTCGACATCCGCAAGCAGCTGCTCGAATACGACGACGTGTCGAACGACCAGCGCAAGGTGATCTACCAGCAGCGCAACGAGCTGCTCGAAGCGCACGACATCACCGAGACGATCACCGCGATGCGTCATGGCGTGATCACCGAAGTCGTCCGCCAGTTCGTGCCGGAAGGCAGCATCGAAGAGCAGTGGGACGTGCCCGAGCTCGAGGAAGCGCTGCGCAACGACTGGCAGCTCGACCTCGCGATTCAGGAAATGGTGAACGAGTCGTCGTCGATCACGGCCGAGGAAATTCTCGATGCCGTGATGACGGCCGCCGACGAGCAGTACGAGAGCAAGGTCGCGATGGTCGGCCGCGAATCGTTCAGCGCGTTCGAGCGCTCGGTGATGCTGCAGACGGTCGACCGCCTGTGGCGCGAACACCTCGCGGCGCTCGACCACCTGCGCCAGGGCATCCACCTGCGCGGCTATGCGCAGAAGAACCCGAAGCAGGAATACAAGCGCGAGGCGTTCGAACTGTTCGCCGCGATGCTCGAGGCGATCAAGCAGGAAGTCACGCGTGTCGTGATGAACGTGCAGATCCAGTCGCCGGAGCAGCTCGAGGAAGCCGCCGAGCAGATCGAGGAACGCGCCGGTCATCTCGAGAACGTCGAGTACCAGCACGCCGACTACGCGGACGCCGGTGCGCCGGTGGCGAACGTCACGGCTGCCGCGGCCGCCACGGCGACGGCCGACATGGTCGGCAGCGCGATGACGCACAGCGGCCCCGGCGGCGAGATGCCGAAGGTCGGCCGCAACGACCCGTGCCCGTGCGGCAGCGGCAAGAAGTACAAGCAGTGTCACGGGAAGCTGTCATGATCGGCGGCGGCGCGCGTCACGCGTGCCGCTTCGATCCAGCTTCGCGTGACTGATGTGAGTTGCGGCGGCCCGCGCGTGCGGCCGCCGGTTCTTCCAATCGATGCCGGCGTATGCCGGCATTTTCCATCCGGCAGGTGTGCCCCATGGCTGTCAATTTTCCGTCGATCGATCCCGCCCAACTGCATCCCGTCGCCGGCGTCACGCTCGGCTGGGCGGAAGCGAATATCCGCAAGCCGAATCGCAAGGACGTGCTGGTCATCTCCGTCGACGAAGGCGCAACGGTCGCGGGCGTGTTCACCGAAAACCGCTTCTGCGCCGCGCCGGTCATCGTCTGCCGCGAGCATCTGGCGAAGGTGCGCGCGGGCGGTGCGGGCATTCGCGCGCTCGTCGTGAATACGGGCAATGCCAACGCCGGTACCGGCGAGCCGGGCCTTGCGAACGCGCGCGAAACCTGCACGGAACTCGCGCGCCTCGCGGGTATCGAGCCGGCGCAGGTGCTGCCGTTCTCGACCGGCGTGATCCTCGAGCCGCTGCCGATCGACCGCCTGAAGGCCGGGCTGCCGGCCGCGCTCGCGAACCGCAAGGCCGCGAACTGGTTCGATGCCGCGCAGGCGATCATGACGACCGACACGCTGCCGAAGGCCACGTCGCGCCAGGTGACGATCGACGGCCACACGGTCACGCTGACGGGCATCAGCAAGGGCGCGGGCATGATCAAGCCGAACATGGCGACGATGCTCGGCTTCCTCGCATTCGACGCGAACGTCGCGCAGCCGGTGCTCGACACGCTCGTGAAGGAAGTCGCCGACCGCTCGTTCAACTGCATCACGATCGACGGCGACACGTCGACGAACGACTCGTTCATCCTGATCGCATCGGGCAAGAGCACGCTGCCGGCCATCACGTCGACCGATTCGCCGGCTTATGCAGCGCTGCGCGACGCGGTCACGCAGGTCGCGCAGGTGCTGTCGCAGTTGATCGTGCGCGACGGCGAAGGCGCGACGAAATTCATGACGGTGCAGGTCGAAGGCGGCAAGAGCGTCGCCGAATGCCGCCAGATCGCCTATGCGATCGGCCATTCGCCGCTCGTGAAGACGGCCTTCTACGCATCCGACCCCAACCTCGGCCGGATTCTCGCGGCGATCGGCTATGCAGGCGTCGCGGATCTCGACGTCGGCAAGATCGACCTCTATCTCGACGACGTGCTCGTCGCGAAGTCGGGCGGCCGCAACCCGGCCTACCAGGAAGAGGACGGCCAGCGCGTGATGAAGCAGAGCGAAATCACGATTCGCGTGCTGCTCGGCCGCGGCGACGCGCAGGCCACCGTCTGGACGTGCGACCTGTCGCACGATTACGTGAGCATCAACGCGGATTACCGCTCCTGATCGGGGGCGTTCGAACGCCATGGACAAGCTTGAACAGTTTCTGACCCGCGCCGAAGCGCTGCTTGGCCGCCTCGAGGGGATCCTGCCGCCCGCGCCGGCGGCCGTCGACTGGAACGCCGCCCACGCATTCCGCTGGCGCAAGCGCCAGGGGCGCGGCTACCTGCAGCCGGTGCCGGCCGTGTCGTCGATCACGCTCGCCGACCTGCACAACATCGATCGCCAGAAAGGGTTGATCGAGCAGAACACGCGGCAGTTCGTGCAGAAGAAGCCGGCCAACAACGTGCTGCTGACCGGCGCGCGCGGTACCGGCAAGTCGTCGCTGATCAAGGCATGCCTGAACGCGTACGCGAACGACGGGCTGCGCCTGATCGAAGTCGACAAGGACGACCTGCACGATCTCGGCGACATCGTCGACCTGATCTCGCAGCGTCCGGAGCGGTTCATCGTGTTCTGCGACGACCTGTCGTTCGAGGAGGGCGAATCGGGCTACAAGGCGCTGAAGGTCGCGCTCGACGGCTCGATCGCCGCGCAGTCGGACAACGTGCTGATCTACGCGACGTCGAACCGCCGCCATCTGCTGCCCGAGTACATGAGCGACAACGAGTCGTACAAGCATCTCCCGGATGGCGAGATTCACCCCGGCGAAGTCGTCGAGGAGAAGATCTCGCTGTCGGAGCGCTTCGGCCTGTGGGTCAGCTTCTATCCGTTCAAGCAGGACGATTATCTCGACATCGTCGGGCACTGGCTGCGCCACTTCGGCTGCCCGGATGCGGAGATCGAGTCCGCGCGCGGCGACGCGCTCGTGTGGGCGCTCGAGCGCGGTTCGCGGTCGGGGCGCGTCGCGTGGCAGTTCGCGCGTGACTGGTCGGGCCGCAAGGAGCAGGCATGAGCGCGGATCTCGCACAAGGCGCCGTGCGCGCACCGGACGGCCGCAAGGTGACGGAAGTCGCGGTCGGCGTGATGGTTCAGCCGGACGGCAGCTACCTGCTCGCGCAACGCCTGCAGGGCAAGCCGTATGAAGGGTACTGGGAGTTTCCGGGCGGCAAGCTGGAGGCCGGCGAAAGCGTCGAGGACGCGCTCGCGCGCGAACTGCACGAGGAGCTCGGCATCGAGGTCACGGCCAGCCATCGCTGGCACACGCTCGAGCACGATTATCCGCATGCGTACGTGCGGCTCTATTTCTGCAAGGTGACGGGCTGGACGGGCGAGCCGCACAGCAAGGAAGGGCAGGCGTTCGTCTGGCAGAAACTGCCGGTCGCCGTTGCGCCGCTGCTGCCGGCGGCGCTGCCGGTGCTCGAATTGCTCGAGAAGGAGGCGGCGTCGAACTGACGCCGTGGCGGCCTGCCGGAAAGGCGGGCCATATCGCCGACGGGCGGTGCCGCTCGGCTGTCTCAGCTATCGCGACGGTCGTCCGTGCCGTCTTCTTCCGACGAGGGGCCCTCGTCGGAAGACCCGCCGATCCGGTACTTTTCCGCGGCCCAGGCCCCGAGGTCGAGTTGCTTGCAGCGGGCCGAACAGAACGGGCGGAACTGATTTTCAGGCGTCCAGCGCACTGCGGCGCCGCACGACGGGCATTTCACAACGGTAGTCATACGAAAGCGATCCGGCACACGGCCGTTACAGATTGCACAGTGTCAGATGGAACGGCACGTCGATATCCACCGCGCGCGGCCGCACATCGCCGTCCTGCATGGTGAACCGTACCCACAGCATGTATTTGTTGGCGCTCGCTTCGGGAATGACGCGCAGCTCCGGCGGCACGCGGACCTGCATCAGCTGGTAGGTGCGGCCCGACAGCATCTGTTGGTAGCTGCCCTGCATCGCCATGACCTTCGACGCCTGACCCGATTCGCGCGCGAGCCGCAGCACGATCGACGCGGCGTCGCGCAGCGGCAGCATCGGCAGAATCCATTTCGCGATGTCCTGGCGCCGTTGCTCGGCGGGCCATTGCTGCCACGCGTAGTACGACGGCAGGTCGAACTTGCACGTGCCGCCGGGAATCACCGCACGGCTGCGGATGCTGGCGAGCCATTCGTTGTCCACGAGGTGCTGGCCGGTCTTGCCCTGCATCTGCGCGAGATTGGCCAGCGTCTGCTCGATTTCGCCGAGCACGGCTTCGAGCGCGTTCTGCTCGATGCCCGGATTGCCGCGAAAGGGGGCGAGCGTCTGGCGTTGACGTTCGAGCTCCTTCATCAGATCCGATTTCAGGTCCGCGCGGCCCGTTACCTCGGCGATTTCGAACAGCGTCGTCAGCGCGACGTGGTGTTCACGCGGGTCCTCCTGAGCCAAAAAGAACGCGAAGCGCTCGAACAGATCTTCGAGGCGCAACAGCGTGCGAATTCGCTCGTTGAACGGATACTCGTAAAGAATCAAGCGCGCTCGCCTCTTGGGTAGGGATGGAAACAATGCAGGACATTCTAATGCTCACTCTCTACCCTAGCAACGCGCCAATTTCGTACACCATCACGATCGTGCGCGATGCTCAGTGCGCGGCGGCCGCGAACGCGACATAACGTTGGTGCAGTGCATCGACCTGCGCGGCGAGTGCATCGGGCGTCACCGCGTCGTTGACGATCACGTCGTCGGCCGCCGCGAGGCGGGCTTCGCGTGACGCCTGTCGCGCGATGATCGCTTCGACCTGCTCGCGTGTGAAGCCGTTGCGCCGCATCACGCGCGCAATCTGCGTTTCGACCGGGCAATCGACGACGAGCACGCGATCGCTGCGCGCCTTCCAGTTGCCCGACTCGACGAGCAGCGGCACGACGAACATCACGTACGGGCCCTGCGCGTCGCGTGCTTCGCGATCGGTTTCCGCGCGGATCAGCGGATGCGTGATCGCTTCGAGGCGCCGGCGCGCATCGTCGTCGCTGAAGATCAGCGTGCGCATCTTCGCGCGATCGAGCGAGCCGTCGGCGGCAACGTAGTCGTGGCCGAACGCCTGTTCGATCGCGGGCATCGCGAGGCCGCCGGGGGCGGTGATGCGGTGGGCGATCAGATCGGTATCGACGAGCGACGCGCCGCGGGCGCCGAACAGGTCGGCGACGGTCGTCTTGCCGCTGCCGATGCCGCCCGTGAGTCCTACTGCGTACATGTCAGCCTCCGAGCGCGAAATAGAACGGCGTGCCGAAAAACAGCGTCGCGGCACCGCCGGCCGCGAGGAACGGGCCGAACGGAATCGGCTCCTCGAAGCGCATGCGGCCGCGCCAGGTCGCGACGAGCCCGACGATCGCGCCCGTCACGGCGGCGAACAGCACGACCTGCGGCAGCGCGGCCCAGCCCATCCACGCGCCGAGCGCGGCAAGCAGCTTCAGGTCGCCGAAGCCGATGCCCTCGATGCCGCGCAGCCATTTGAACAGCCAGTAGATGGACCACAGGAACAGATAGCCGGCCATCGCGCCGATCACGGCCGAGCGCAGCGACGTGAACGTGCCGCCGAGATTCAGCACGAGCCCGGCCCAGAGCAGCGGCAGCGTCATCGAGTCGGGCAGGTAGCCGGTGCGGATGTCGATCGCGCTCATCGCGAGCAGCGCGGCGCACAGTGCGAATGCGGCGAGCGCGGCGACGGTCGGACCGAACGCGGCGAGCGAGCCGGCAGCGAGCAGCGCGCACGCGAGCTCGACGAGGGGATAACCGATGCCGATCGCATGGCCGCAGCGGCGGCAGCGCCCTCGCAGCATCAGATAGCTGACGAGCGGGATGTTCTCCCATGCGCGCAGCACGTGGCCGCAATGCGGGCAGGCGCTGCGCGGGCGCCACAGGTCGTAGCGCGGCGGATAACCGTCGTCGGGCGCGGCGCCGGCGTTGCCGGTCGCTTCGTCGATCTCGGCCTGCCACGCGCGCTGCATCATCACGGGCAGCCGGTGCACGACCACGTTCAGGAAGCTGCCGACGCACAGGCCGATGACGACCGCGAACGCGTACTGCAGCGCGGGCGGCAGCATCGCCAGCACGAGCAGCGTGCTCTCGGGCGATTCGGAAACGGCGGACAGGGGCGCGGGCGTCATGAGGCTCAAGGTTCGGACTTAAAAGGCGACAGAATCGGTTGCGATGCTACACCACGTTGCCGAGCTGAAGGATGGGCAGGTACATCGCGATCACGAGGCCGCCGACGAGTGCGCCCAGGACGATCACGATCAGCGGTTCGCCGAGCGCCGCGAGCGCATCGAGACGCGCGTCGAGCTGGCGTTCGCAGAGCGCCGCGATGTCGGCGAGCATCGTGTCGAGCGCACCGGTTTCCTCCGCGACGGCGATCGGCTGGACGACGTCGTCCGGAAAGCAGCCGGCCGAGCGCATCGCATCGGCGAGGCGCGCGCCGCGCAACACGCGTGCCGCGACGTGCGCGGTGGCGTGCGCGAACACCGGATGGCCGGCCGTGCGCTCGAGGGTGGCGAAGGCGTCGGCGAGCGGCACGCCGGCGCCGAGCAGCGTTGCAAGCGAACGGCACCAGCGTGCGGCCGCGTATCGCTCGAGCGCGCTGCCCGCGAGCGGCGCCCGCAGCAGGCGGCGCGCGACCGCATGGCGCAACGGTGCGGACCGCCGAAGCGCGCGATGCGCGGCGAGTGCCGCTGCCGCGGCGCCGGCCACGAGCGCGCCGCCCCACGCCGACAATGCGGAAGACAGCGCGAGCAGCACGCGGGTCGGCGCGGGCAGGGCTGCGCCGAAACCGTCGAAGATCTGCCGGAACGTCGGCACGACCCACACCATCAGCGCGGCCGAGATCGCGAGCGCGAACAGGATGACGGCGGCCGGATACGCGAGGGCGGCCCGCAGTTTGCGCCATTGCGTATCGGCGCGCTCGCGGTGTTCGGCGACGCGCGTCAGCACGATCCCGAGCGAGCCGGACGCTTCGCCGACTTCGATCAACTGACGGTACAGCGTGCCGAACTGCGACGGATAGCGCGCGAGCGCGTCGGCGAAGCGCCGCCCGCCGACGATCTCGCGGGCGAGGCCCGCGGCGATGCGCGGCACGCCGTCGCGCGACCGTGTACGCGCGAGCATCTCGAGCGACGGTGCGATCGGCAGCCCGGCCTGCAACAGGCTCGCGAGCTGGCGCGTGAAACGCGTGATCTCCCGCGCGCCGGCCGTCGGCGGTCGGGCCGGCCCGCGGACGTCGAGCGACAACACCGCGATGCCGTCGCGTGCGAGCGTGGCGCGCGCGGCTGCGGCGTCGAAGGCGACGACGGTTCCGCGGTGCGGTGTGCCGTCGCGACGGCGGCCGCGCCACGCGAAGCGGGTTTCGCGCGGCGGCGTGGGCGTGCTCATACGGCGGGGGTGGCGGCGACGGCTTCCGCGAGGCTCGTCGTGCCGTCCCGCACGCGTGCGAATGCGGCATCGCGCAGGTTGCGCACGCCTTCGGCTGCCGCGCATTGCGCGAGCGCCCCGACGCTTGCGCGCGCGACGATGCGCTCCGCGAGTTCCGGCGAGACCGGCATCGTCTGATGCAGCCCGATGCGGCCGCGATAGCCGATCCCGTGACAGGCGGCGCAGCCGCGCGCGACGAACGGCCGCCATCCGGCCGCCAGCGCCGCCGGGTCGCAGCCGGCTTCCCGCAGCCCGCGCGCCGGTGCGTCCGACGGGACACGGCATGCGACGCACAGGCGCCGGACGAGGCGCTGCGCGGTGACGAGCTGCAGCGCGGCCGCGAGGTTGTACGGCGCGACGCCGATATCGAGCATGCGGGCGATGGCGGCCGGCGCGTCGTTCGTGTGCAGCGTCGACAGTACGAGATGGCCGGTCTGCGCGGCCTTGATCGCGACGTCGGCCGTTTCGGCATCGCGTATCTCGCCGACCATGATGATGTCCGGATCCTGCCGCAACAGCGCACGCAGCGCCGTCGCGAACGTGAGCCCGGCCTTTTCGGCGACACCGACCTGGTTGATCCCGTCGAGCTGGATCTCGGCGGGATCCTCGACCGTGCAGACGTTGTGCGCGTCGCGATCGAGCATCTGCAGCGCGCAGTAGAGCGATAGCGTCTTGCCGCTGCCGGTCGGGCCGGTGACGAGCACGAGGCCATGCGGCGCGCGTATCGCGGCCTCCATCGCGGCGGCCTGCTGCGCGTCGAAGCCGAGACGGGCGAGCGTGAGATCGGGCGGCAGCGTGTCGAGGCGCCGCAGCACGAGCTTTTCGCCGAACAGCGTCGGCAGCGAGCTGACGCGATAGTCGCCGCGCGTGCCGCCGTCGATCGCGATGCGTAGCCTGCCGTCCTGCGGAAGTCGCCGCTCGGCGATGTCCATGCGCGCGAGCACCTTGATTCGCGTGACGAGCGCGTCGCGCAGGTGCGCGGGCGGCCGCGCGTGGTCGTGCAGCACGCCGTCGATACGCAGGCGGATGCGCCAGCCGGTTTCGAACGGCTCGACGTGGATGTCGGATGCATCGCGCACGCGTGCCGCGTGCAGCGTGTCCGTCAGCAGCCGCACGGCCGGCGCATCGTCGAGCTGGGCCGCGTCGAGTGCGTGAGGCACGGCGGCAGGCGGCGCGGCGGAGCGGGCGGGCGGCGGCTGCATGCGCAGCGGCGCCCCGGAAGGAGGAAAAGGCATGTGAGCCGGCACGCTGGCCGCCTGTTGACCGTGACCTGCAGATGGTCGCGCGTCGCGGGCGGTGCCGGCAGTCGGCCGTTCGGCTAGCGGGTGGCGGCGCGTGCGGTGCGCGCGCCGCGCGGCTTGAAGAGCTTGACGGTGCGCACGGCCTGATCGTCGCTGCGCATCACCTCGAGCATCACGTCGCCGATCTTCAGGCACACGTCGTCTTCCGGAATTTCCTCGAGGATTTCGAGCACCAGTCCGTTCAGCGTCTTCGGACCGTCGGTCGGCAGCTTCAGGTGCAGCCAGCGGTTCAGTTCGCGCAGCGGCATGCTGGCCGACACGATGCATTCGCCGTTCTCGTCCCAGCCGCCCGCGCGTTCGCTGCGCGGCATCGACGTCGTGAATTCGCCGATCAGTTCCTCGATGATGTCTTCGGGCGTGACGAGCCCTTCGAGCTCGCCGTACTCGTTGACGACGAGCGCGGTGCGTTGCCGCGTTTCCTGGAAGAACTGGAGCTGCTGGACCACCGGCGTGCCCGACGGCACGTAGTACGGCTCGGCGAGCAGCGTGCGCAGCGTCTCGCGGTCGAACTCCTGATTGTGGAGCGCGGTCAGCGTCTTGCGCACGTGCAGCACGCCGAGCACCTTGTCGATGTCGCCTTCGTAGACGACGAGCCGGTTGTGATAGCAGGTTTCGAGCTGGTGCAGGACGTCGTCGAGCGGCGCGTAGAAGTTGAGCGACTCGATCTGGCGGCGCGGCACCATCACGTCATCGACCGTGATGTTCTCGAGGTCGAACAGGTTGAGCAGGATGCTGCGGTGCTTGGTCGGCATGAAGCTGCTCGACTCGAGCACGATGGCGCGCAGCTCGTCGGCCGACATCCGCTGGTCGCGACCCTTCTTCGTGTTGATGCGCAGCGCCCACAGCACGCCGTTCGCGAGCGCGTTGACGAACCAGACGACCGGCTTGAACACGCGCATCAGCGGCGCGATCACGAGGCTCGCGGGCAGGGCGATGCGTTCGGGGAAGGTCGCGCCGACGATCTTCGGTGCGATTTCCGCGAACACGATGATCAGGAACGCGACGATGCCGGTCGCGATCGACAGCGCGAGGTTGTTGCGGCCGAACGTATGCAGCGCGAGCGACGTCGTCAGGACCGGGATGATCGTGTTGAACAGGTTGTTGCCGATCAGGATCACGCTGAGCAGCAGGTCAGTGCGCGTGAGCAGGCCTTGCGTGGTTTTCGCGCCGAGCGCGCCCTGGCCGGCGAGATGCTTCAGCCGATGGCGGTTGAGCGCCATCATCGCGGTCTCGGAAATCGAAAAGAAGCTGGAACAGAGGAGAAGCAGGAAGACGGCGCCGATTTGCGCCCATAAGGGAATTTGGTCCACGCGTCGGATGGGCAGTGAAGGACAGGGATGGAGGGAATATAGCAGAGGCCGGCGATCGCGATGTGTCGTGCGCGACACATGGGGCCTGAGGCGGCCGGGCAAAAAAAAACCGTGCACACGGTGCACGGTTTTTTACAAATCTGGTCGGGGTGAGAGGATTCGAACCTCCGGCCTCTACGTCCCGAACGTAGCGCTCTACCAGGCTAAGCTACACCCCGATTTGGACTCTTCCGATTTCGCCGTCTTCTTCAAGACCGCTGCGTCGTCGAGCAAGAACATAACTATAACGACGTTTCTTTAAAAAGGGAAGGCCTTGGAGAAGAAAATTTTCGGGACAGGTGAATTTCCCGTGTCGACGGTGCGTCGTCGCAGCCGTGGCGGCGACGCACGCGATCGGCTTACGACTGTCGCGACGTCGAATACGAGCACAGCGCGAGCAGGCTCTCCTTGTAGATCGAATCGGGGAACGCGGCGATCGCGGCGGCTGCGGCCTGCGCTTCCTGACGCGCGCATTCGAGCGTGTGATCGAGTGCGCCGGAGCGCGTGATCGCGTCGAAGATCGTGTCGAAACGATCGGTGCCGCCCTGTTCGATCGCTTCGCGCGCCAGTGCCGACTGCTCGGGCGTGCCGCGTTCGATCAGATAGATGAGCGGCAGCGTCGGCTTGCCTTCGCGCAGGTCGTCGCCGGCGTTCTTGCCCATGGCCTCGACGGTGCCTGCGTAGTCGAGCCAGTCGTCCATGATCTGGAACGCGGTACCGATGCGGCGCCCGTATTCGGCGGCGGCGGCCTCGGTCGGCGCATCGGCGCCCGCGAGCACGGCGCCCAGGCGGGCCGACGCCTCGAACAGCTTGGCCGTCTTGTAGCGGATCACCTGCATGTAGCGCGTTTCGTCGACGTCCGCGTCGTGCATGTTGAGGAGCTGCAGCACCTCGCCTTCGGAAATGATCGTCGTCGCTTCGGACAGGATCTCCATCACGCGCATCTTGCCGACGCCGACCATCATCTCGAACGAGCGCGAGTAGAGGTAATCGCCTACCAGCACGCTCGCCGCGTTGCCGAACAGCGCATTGGCGGTCTGGCGGCCGCGGCGCAGCTCGGATTCGTCGACGACGTCGTCATGCAGCAGCGTGGCCGTGTGGATGAACTCGACGACGGCGGCCAGCACGTGCCGCTGATGCGACGTTTCGCCGAGCGCGCCGGCGACGAGCAGCAGCAACGCCGGACGCAGCCGCTTGCCGCCCGCCCCGATGATGTACTCGGCGATCTGGTTGATCAGCAGCACGTCGGACGCGAGGCTTTGCCGGATAACGCGATTTACCTGCTCCATGTCGCTGGTGATCGGAGCGAGCAGGTGGGCGGCGCTGAGGGTGGGGGAGGCGGTGGACGACGACATGATGATGGAATTGGGTGATGCGGCGGATTATAAGTCGAATCCGCGAAATCCCGGTCTGTCAGACGTGCCGCAGCCGTGATTTTGGCCGTTCGGCCGGGGCTTGTGCGCGGCAATCGTCGATCGGTTTTGACTTCGGTGCTAACCCCATGTATAATCACGTGTTTTCCGCGCGTGGTGTGCGGAAAAATTGGATCCAGAGTGAGGTTCTCAATGTACGCGGTCATAAAAACCGGCGGCAAGCAGTACAAGGTTGCCGTTGGCGAAAAACTCAAAGTAGAACAGATACCGGCTGACATTGACGCTGAAATCACGCTCGACCAGGTTCTCGCAGTGGGCGAAGGCGAATCGATTAAGTTCGGTGCGCCGCTGGTCAGTGGGGCTTCCGTCAAGGCCACCGTTGTGTCGCACGGTCGTCATGCCAAGGTCACCATCTTCAAGATGCGTCGCCGGAAGCACTACCAAAAGCACGGCGGCCACCGCCAGAACTACACTGAGCTGCGCATCGACGCGATCAACGCGTAAGCGCCTCGGTAAAGGAGCAATCAGATGGCACACAAAAAGGCAGGCGGCTCTTCCCGGAACGGCCGCGACTCCGAGTCGAAGCGTCTCGGCGTGAAAGTGTACGGCGGCCAGGCAATCAATGCCGGCGGCATCATCGTGCGTCAGCGCGGTACGCGCATGCACGCAGGCGAGAACGTCGGCATGGGCAAGGATCACACCCTGTTCGCGCTGGTCGACGGTCACGTCAAGTTCGCGACGAAGGGCGCGGACAAGAAGCATCTGGTCATCGTCGTCCCGGCGGCTGCCTAAGTCAGGCACCCACGGGCTTCGTAGCCGAAAGGCCCCGCAGTCTTCGCGGGGCCTTTTTTTATTTGGTCGCCGGGCGCATGCGCGGGCCGGCGACCCTCGCGCAACCGGCGTACGATCGGCCGAACGGCAGATTGTTCAAGCGTGCCGGCGCGCGGCACAATAGCGGAAATACTGGGCGGAGTGACGAATGAAGTTCATTGACGAAGCACGAATCGAAGTCATCGCCGGAGACGGGGGTGATGGCAGCGCGTCGATGCGCCGCGAGAAGTTCGTCCCGTTCGGCGGGCCGGACGGCGGCGACGGCGGCCGGGGCGGCAGCGTCTACGCGATCGCCGACCGCAACATCAATACGCTGATCGACTACCGATACGCGAAGAAGCATCTCGCGCGCAATGGCGAAAACGGTCGCGGCTCGGATTGCTACGGCAAGGGCGGCGACGACGTTACGCTGCGCATGCCGGTCGGCACGATCATCAGCGACATGGATACCGGCGAGCTGATCGCCGACCTGACCGAGCACGACCAGCAGGTGATGCTTGCCCAGGGTGGTGCCGGCGGGCTCGGCAACCTGCATTTCAAATCGAGCACGAACCGTGCGCCGCGCCAGAAGACGGACGGCAAGCCGGGCGAGCGGCGCATGCTGAAGCTCGAGCTGAAGGTGCTCGCCGACGTCGGTCTGCTCGGCATGCCGAACGCGGGCAAGTCGACGTTCATCTCGTCGGTGTCGAACGCGCGGCCGAAGATCGCCGACTACCCGTTCACGACGCTTGCGCCGAACCTCGGCGTGGTGCGGGTCGGCCCGAGCAAGAGCTTTGTGATCGCCGACATCCCGGGGCTGATCGAGGGCGCGGCCGAAGGCGCGGGCCTCGGGCATCAGTTCCTGCGCCACCTGCAGCGCACCGGCGTGCTGCTGCATCTGGTCGATCTGGCGCCGTTCGACGAAAGCGTCGATCCGGTCGCGGAAGCCACCGCGATCGTCGGCGAGCTGCGCAAGTACGACGAAGCGCTGTACGAAAAGCCGCGCTGGCTCGTGCTCAACAAGCTCGACATGGTGCCGGAAGACGAGCGCGAGGCGCGCGTCGCCGATTTCCTCGACCGTTTTGGCTGGGACGGCCCCGTGTTCGAGATTTCGGCGTTGACGGGCCAGGGCTGCGAAGCGCTGTGCTACGCGATCTACGATTACCTGTCCGAGCATTCGGACGCACACCGTGCGGCGGAAGCGGAAGATCTCGCGGCGGACGTGCGTTTCCGCGATGCGCCGCCGGCGAACGGCGGTGCGGCGCCGGGCGACGACGCCTGAGCGGTTCCGGAACGCGCCGGGCGTGCCGCCCGGCGTCGGCGTTCAATCGCGCCCTGCCGGGCAGGCATCAGATACAGGAGACAGTGCAGGATGCGTTCGATCATCGCGGATTCGAAGCGATTGGTGGTGAAGGTGGGTTCCAGCCTCGTGACCAACGACGGCAAGGGGCTCGATCATGCTGCAATCGGCCGCTGGGCAGCCCAGATCGCCGCATTGCGCGCGCAGGGCAAGGAGGTCGTGCTCGTCAGTTCGGGCGCGATCGCGGAAGGGATGCAGCGCCTCGGCTGGAGCAAGCGGCCGCGCGAAATCGACGAGTTGCAGGCCGCCGCGGCGGTCGGCCAGATGGGGCTCGCGCAGGTCTATGAGAGCCGCTTCACCGAGCACGACATCCGCACCGCGCAGATCCTGCTCACGCACGCCGACCTGGCCGATCGCGAGCGCTACCTGAATGCGCGCTCGACGCTGCTCACGCTGCTGCGGCTCGGCGTCGTGCCGATCATCAACGAGAACGACACGGTCGTCACCGACGAAATCAAGTTCGGCGACAACGACACGCTCGGCGCGCTCGTCGCGAACCTGATCGAAGGCGATGCGCTGATCATCCTGACCGACCAGACCGGGCTGTTCACGGCCGATCCGCGCAAGGACCCGAACGCGACGCTCGTCGCCGAGGCCAATGCGGGCGCGCCGGAGCTCGAGGCGATGGCCGGCGGCGCCGGTTCGAGCCTCGGTCGCGGCGGGATGCTGACGAAGATCCTCGCGGCGAAGCGTGCGGCACACAGCGGCGCGAACACCGTGATCGCGAGCGGCCGGGAGGCCGACGTGCTCGTGCGCCTGGCGGCCGGCGAGGCGATCGGCACCCAGCTGATCGCGCGTACCGCGCGGATGGCGGCGCGCAAGCAATGGATGGCCGACCATCTGCAGGTGCGCGGCCATGTCGTGATCGACGCCGGCGCGGTCGAAAAGCTGACGGCCGGCGGCAAGAGCCTGCTGCCGATCGGCGTGATCGACGTGCAGGGCGCGTTCGCGCGCGGCGAGGTGATCGCGTGTGTCGGCCCCGACGGGCGCGAAGTGGCGCGCGGGCTCACGAACTACAGCAGCGCGGAAACGAAGCTGATTCACCGCAAGCCGAGCGGCGAGATCGAGGCGGTGCTCGGCTACATGCTGGAGCCGGAACTGATCCATCGCGACAACCTCGTGCTGGTGTGATCGCCGGCCAGGTTTCGGGTGTCCAGGCAGTCCAATGAAAAAGCCCGCGTGACGCGGGCTTTTTCGAGTGGCATGCGATGCGGAGGGCCCGCACCGTGCGCCGTCAACGCAACTGCGTCATCGCGGTGCGGTGGAACCGGATGTTTTCCAGGATCTGCCGGGTCGAGCCTTGCGGCATCTTGTTCGAGCAGAAGTAGTCCTGATACAGCGCGGAGTGGTAAGCGTTCAGTTCGCCGTTCTCGATGCGCCGCCAGTCGTTCTCGACCGTGCGATCCCAGCCGTTGTGGTCCGAGTTCAGGCCCGCGTACTGGCGCCATTCGTAGGTGTCGCAGCGGATGCCTTCGTAGTTCACGTTGCGCGCGCCGGCCGGGCTCGTGATGACGACCGCGTAGCGCACGACGCCATCGGAGCCGACGTCGAGCGACTTCGCGTCGACGAAGAACTTGAGCGGCGTGTTCTGCGATACGTTGAACGGCAGCAGGTCGCCCGTTTGCGGCAGCGGCGGCAGCGTGTCGACCGTGTTTTCCTTCCAGTTCCCCTGGCGGTCCAGCAGATAGACGAACTCGCTGTCATCCTTGTTGGACGGCGCTTTCGAATTCGCGCAGCCGGCCAGGGCAGCCATCGCGGCGATCGATGCGAGCGCGAGAGCAATCGCTTTCAATATGCATTCCTCGTAAAAAAAGGGCGCGACACCATGGTCGCGCCCGGTCATGCAGTCCGACTCGTCATTTGCCGACGATCACGTGGGGCGGCATCTCGTCGAGCGTGCTCGCCTCCACTTCGATCTCCGAACACACTACCGATGTGTCGACAATCGTCAGCGTCTGCTGGGCCTGTACGCCAATGACGCGCGGATAGCGCGACATTCGCGGCCCGCGCGGCTTCTCGGCTCGCTGCGCCGGGCGGCGCAGGAAGCGCGACAGTTCCGTCAGCGCCAACTGATAGACATCCCGCTTGAACTCGATCACCGCATCGAGCGGTACCCAGTACTCGTTCCAGCGCCACGCATCGAACTCCGGGTGATCGGTCGCGCGCAAGCAAATGTCGCAATCGCGTCCAACCATCCGCAGCAGGAACCAGATCTGCTTCTGGCCGCGGTAATGACCGCGTACTTCGCGTTTGATGAACTTGTCAGGCACCTCGTAACGCAACCAGTCGCGAGTGCGGCCGATTATCTTGACGTGTTCCGGATGCAGGCCCGTTTCCTCGTGCAGTTCCCGGTACATCGCCTGCATGGGGGTCTCGCCGTACTTGATCCCACCTTGAGGAAACTGCCAGGAATGCTCGCGGAGCCGCTTGCCCCAAAACACCTCGTTGCGCGCGTTCAAGAGGATGATGCCGACGTTCGGGCGAAAGCCTTCACGATCCAGCATACAACCACCTTCGAATCCTTTAAAATTGCTTTGATTATAAACAGATAACGGGCGCTGCGCACCGTGACGGAGCGAAACCGCGCGGGGTGCACCGACTGAATTGTCCCTGATTAGTCTGCTACGTCATCTGCGCCATCGTCGTTCGTCGCGCGCAGCTTTTTCACCTTGAAACTTTTTCGGGCGCCCCGCCTGGGGGCGCCGTTTTTGGAACCGTCCGCATGAAAGCTTCCCGTTTCTTTATCGGCACCCTGAAAGAAGCTCCCGCCGACGCGGAGATCGTCAGCCACAAGCTGATGGTCCGCGCCGGCATGATCCGTCGCGTCGCCGGCGGCATCTATAACTACCTGCCGGTCGGCTTGCGTTCGATTCGCAAGGTCGAGGCGATCGTGCGCGAGGAAATGAACCGGGCGGGCGCCATCGAGCTGCTGATGCCGGCCGTGCAGCCTGCCGAGCTGTGGCAGGAATCGGGCCGCTGGGAACAGTACGGCCCCGAGCTGCTGCGCTTCAAGGACCGCAAGGACAACGACTTCGTGATCGGGCCGACGCACGAGGAAGTCATTACCGACATCGCGCGCAACCAGATCAAGAGCTACCGGCAGATGCCGGTGAACTTCTACCAGATCCAGACGAAGTTCCGCGACGAGATCCGTCCGCGCTTCGGCGTGATGCGCGGCCGCGAATTCATCATGAAGGACGCGTATTCGTTCGACAAGGACGCGGCCGGCCTGAACGAGTCGTATCGCAAGATGTACGACGCGTACGTGCGCATCTTCACGCGCCTCGGCCTCGAGTTCCGCGCGGTCGCGGCCGACAGCGGCTCGATCGGCGGCAATTTCTCGCACGAGTTCCACGTGATCGCCGACACCGGTGAGGACGCGATCGCCTACTGCCCGACCTCCGACTTCGCGGCGAACATCGAAGCGGCCGAAGCGCTGCCGCTGATCGCCGAACGCGCGGCGCCGGCGCAAGCGCTGGAAAAGGTCGCGACGCCCGGCAAGGCGAAGTGCGAAGCCGTTGCCGAACTGCTGGCGATCCCGCTCGAGCGCACGATCAAGTCGATCGTGCTCGCGACCGACAACGAAGGCGCCGAGCCGACGATCTGGCTGGTGATGCTGCGCGGCGACCACGACCTGAACGAGATCAAGGTGTCGAAGCTGCCGGGCCTGAAGAACCACCGCTTCGCGACCGAACAGGAAATCGTCGAGTGGTTCGGCACGCCGCCGGGCTACCTCGGCCCGGTCGGCACGAAGAAGCCCGTGAAGGTGATCGCGGACCGTACGGTCGCGAACATGAGCGACTTCGTCGTCGGCGCGAACGAGGTCGACTATCACATCGCCGGCGTGAACTGGGGCCGCGACCTGCCGGAGCCGGACGTCGCCGACGTGCGCAACGTGAAGAAGGGCGACGCGTCGCCGGACGGCAAGGGCGTGATCGACATCTGCCGCGGGATCGAGGTCGGCCACGTGTTCCAGCTCGGCACCAAGTATTCGGAAGCGATGGGTGCGACGTTCCTCGACGAGTCGGGCAAGCCGCAGCCGATGCTGATGGGCTGCTACGGCGTCGGCGTCACGCGCATTCTCGGCGCGGCGATCGAACAGAACTTCGACGACAAGGGCATCATCTGGCCCGAGTCGATCGCGCCGTTCGAAGTCGTGCTGTGTCCGATGGGCTATGACCGCAGCGAGATGGTGCGCGAGACGGCCGACAAGCTGTACGCGGAACTCGTCGCGGCCGGCATCGACGTGATCCTCGACGACCGCGGCGAGCGCCCGGGCGTGATGTTCGCCGACTGGGAACTGATCGGCGTGCCGCATCGCCTGGTGATCGGCGAGCGCGGCCTGAAGGAAGGCAAGATCGAGTACCAGGGCCGCCGCGACGCCGAAGCGACGCTGTTGCCGGCCGACGCGGCTGCGGCGACGGTCGCGGAGAAGATCCGCGCCGCGCTCGCCCGCTAAGCTCGGCGCCCGGGGGACACGATGGAATACACGTTCCTGTCGGCCACCGTGCTCCTGGTGCTGATCACCGATCCGCTCGGCAACATCCCGCTGTTCATTTCGGCGATGCGGGACGTGCCGCGCGAGCGGCGCGTGAAGCTGATCCTGCGTGAAGTGGGGATCGCGTTCGTGATCCTGCTGTTCTTCATGGTGGTCGGCGACCGCTTCCTGCGGATGATGAGCCTCACCGACCTGTCGCTGCGGCTCGGCGGCGGGATCGTGCTGTTCCTGATCGCGCTGCGGATGATCTTCCCGCACCCGGACGGCGCGCTCGGCAGCGATCCGCGCGCGGGCGGCGAACCGTTCATCGTGCCGCTCGCGATTCCGGCACTCGCCGGGCCGTCCGCGCTGGCGACGGTGATGCTGCTGACGTCGCAGGCGCCCGGCAAGATGCTCGAGTGGGCCGGCGCGCTGACGGTCACGATGCTCGTCTGCGCGATCACGCTGGTGCTGGCCGAGCGGATCCAGCAATGGCTCGGCGAGCGGACGGTCGCGGCGTTCGAGCGGCTGATGGGCCTCGTGCTCGTCGCGATCTCGGTCGAGATGCTGCTGGCCGGCATTCGCGCGTTCGTGCACCAGTTGTAGGGCAGGCCGCGTACGCACGAAAAAAAGCGGCGCGCCGGGAAACCGGCGCGCCGCTTTTCTTATGGGGCCGGCAGGGCGGCGATCAGACGTCGGCGGTCAGCGCGCGGATCGTCGGCAGGTTGCGCCAGTAGCCCTTTGCGTCCATCCCGCAGCCGAACACGTAGCGGTCCGGCACCGAGAAGCCGCAGAAGTCGGGGTGCAGCGGCTTCGCCTTCGCGAGCGTCTTCTCGCACAGCACGGCCGACATGAAGCGCTGCGCGCCCATGTCGAGGATCCGGTCGCGGATCGCGGCCATCGTCTCGCCCTCGTCGAGGATGTCGTCGAGCACGAGCACGATCCGGTCCTTCACCGATTCGCGCGGCGCGACGCGCCAGTGCATTTCCGGGCTGCCCTGCGTCGTGTTGCGGTAGCGGGTCAGGTGGATGTAGTCGAATTCGAGCGGGAAATCGAGATGCGGCAGCAGCATCCCGGTAAACACCGCGGCGCCGCCCATCACCGAGAGAACGAGCGGGAACGCGTCGCCGATCTCGGCGCGGATCGCGTCGGCCATCTTGGAGATCGACGCGTTGACGGCATCGGCCGACACGATCTCTTCGGAGTGGTTGAAAATGTGGAGGGCTTCTTCGCGGTTCATGTGTTCTGGCGGGCAGTCGGTATACAAATAAGAATGAAGCAGAACGGCGGGCGCGCGCTACAGCAAAAACCCGCGCGCCCGGCCGGCGGGCGGAATCAGCGCATGCCGGGCATCATGCCCTTCAGGCCGCGCATCATCTTCTGCATGTTGCCGCCCTTCAGCTTCTTCATCATCGTACGCATCTGATCGTACTGGTTCAGCATCCGGTTGACTTCCTGCACCGGCACGCCCGCGCCGGCTGCAATGCGGCGCTTGCGCGTCGCCTTGATGATTTCGGGTTTGGCGCGCTCGGCCGGCGTCATCGAGCTGATGATGCCTTCCATCCGGCGGATCTGCTTTTCGGCCTGGCCCATGTCGGCCCCGGCGGCCGCCTGCTGGAACTGCGCGGGCAGCTTGTCCATCAGCGACGACAGGCCGCCCATGTTCTTCATCTGCGAGATCTGCGCGCGGAAATCGTTCAGGTCGAAGTCGCCGCCTTTCTTGACCTTGTCGGCCAGCTTCTGCGCGGCCTGCACGTCGACGCCGCGCTGTGCCTCCTCGACGAGCGCGAGGATGTCGCCCATGCCGAGGATCCGGTTCGCCATCCGGTCGGGGTGGAACACTTCCAGGCCGTCGAGCTTCTCGGCGACGCCGACGAACTTGATCGGCTTGCCCGTGATGTGGCGCACCGACAGCGCGGCGCCGCCGCGCGAGTCGCCGTCGAGCTTGGTCAGCACGACGCCGGTGAGCGGCAGCGTGTCGTTGAACGCCTTCGCGGTGTTGACCGCATCCTGGCCGAGCATCGCGTCGACGACGAACAGCGTTTCGGCCGGCTTCAGCGTGCCGTGCAGCGCGGCGATTTCCTGCATCATCGCCTCGTCGATACCGAGGCGGCCGGCCGTGTCGACGATCAGTACGTCGTGGTAGTGGCGCTTCGCCCAGTCGACGGCCGCAATTGCGATGTCGACGGGTTTCTGGTCGGGCGTGGACGGGAAGAAGTCGGCGCCGACCTGTTCGCTCACCGTTTTCAGCTGCATGATCGCGGCCGGGCGATACACGTCGCACGACACGGTCAGCACCTTCTTCTTGTACTTCTCGCGCAGCAGCTTCGCGAGCTTGCCGGCGGTCGTGGTCTTGCCCGCGCCCTGCAGGCCGGCCATCAGGATCACGGCGGGCGGCGTGACCGCGAGGTTCAGCTCGGCGGCCTTGCCTTCGTAGTCGCCGCCGATCACGGCGGTCAGTTCCTTCTGGACCACGCCGACGAGCGCCTGGCCCGGCGACAGGCTGCTGATCACTTCTTCGCCGAGCGCCTTTTCCTTGACCTTGGCGATGAATTCGCGGACGACGGGCAGCGAAACGTCGGCCTCGAGCAGCGCGAGACGCACCTCGCGGAGCATCTCCTGCGTGTTCGCCTCGGTGAGCCGGGCCTCGCCGCGCAGCGTCTTGACGACGCGCGCCATCCGTTGAGTGAGATTGTCGAGCATGGGGAGCGATGGACAGTGGGGCCCGAAGGCGCGGCGGAACCGAACAAAGGGAGCCGTCGCGGGAAGGGGGCCTAGTGTAAACTTCGAACATGGATATTGTACTGTATGCCCTCACCGCATTCCTGTACGGCGGCCTCGCCGTCGCAGGCTGGCGCACGCACCGCCAGGGTGCGACGCCGCTCGTCGCGAGCGTGCCGGCCGTGCCGGTTCCCGCGTCCGCCGCGTCGGGGATGAGCGGGGCCGGCCGCGCGCTGCTGTTCGCCGCGCTCGTCGCGCACGGCGTACTGCTCCACATGACGATCTTTCCGAACGACGCGATGGTGTTCGGCTTCGCGTTCGCGCTGTCCGCGATGTTCTGGCTCGGCGCCGGCATCTACTGGATCGAGAGCTTCTTCTTCCCGCTCGACAGCCTGCGCCTGCTGGTCTTGCCGCTCGCGTGCGGCGCGTCGCTGCTGCCGCTCGTGTTCGGCGGCGTGCGGGTGCTTCCTTATGCCGCGGCACCGCTGTTCAAGCTGCACTTCCTGATTGCGAACATCGCGTACGGGCTGTTCGCGATCGCCGCGCTGCACGCGATCCTGATGCTGATGGTCGAGCGGCGGCTGCAGTCGCTGCGCAGCGGCGGGCGCGACGGCTCGACGGGCTGGATCGCGAGCTGGCTCGAAACGCTGCCGCCGCTGCTCACGCTCGAGAAGCTGCTGTTCCGCCTGATCGGCGCCGGCTTCGTGCTGCTCACGCTGACGCTCGCGTCGGGCATCCTGTTCAGCGAGCAGATCGACGCGCGCGCGCTGCGGCTCGACCACAAGACCGTGTTCGCGATCCTGTCGTGGCTGATGTTCGGCGGCCTGCTGGTTGCCCGCAAGACGTCGGGCTGGCGCGGCCGCGGCGCCGCGCGCTGGGTGCTCGTGTCGTTCGCCGCGCTGCTGCTCGCGTATGTCGGCAGCCGGTTCGTTTTCGAGGTGCTGCTGCACCGTTCCGTGGTTTGACCGCAGGTTTCCGATGCGACAGATTCTTCTCCTGATCCTTCTCTTCTTCGCGGGTTCGTGGCTCGCGCGCAAGCTGCGCCACGCGCAGGAGCATGCGCAGGCGCGCACCGGCCGCGGCGCCGGTTATGACGGCGCGTCCGGCACCGGCGGCCCCGGAGCCGCGCGGCCGAACGGCGACGCGCGATCGCTGCCCGAGCCGATGGTGCGCTGCGCCGAATGCGGCGTGCATGCGCCGAAGGGCGAAGCGGTCGCCGCGGGCGGCGACTACTTCTGCAGCGCCGAGCACGCGCAGCGCCACGCCGCGCGCGCGAACGGTCGCGACGTGCGATGAGCGACGCGCCGACGTTGTCGGTCGACGCGAACGGCTGGGTGCGCGAAGCGCGCCATGCGCCGTCGCCGAACTTCGAGAGGCGGCCCGCGGGCGCGGTGCCGACGCTCGTGGTCGTCCACAACATCAGCCTGCCGCCCGGCGAATTCGGCGGCGACGCGATCGAGTCGCTGTTCCTGAACCGCCTCGACTGCGATGCGCACCCGTATTACCAGCGCCACCTGCGCGGCGTGCGCGTGTCCGCCCATTTCCTGATCCGCCGCGGCGGCGAGCTCGTGCAGTTCGTGTCGTGCGACGAGCGCGCGTGGCACGCGGGCTCGTCCGAGTTCTTCGGCCGGACGCGCTGCAACGACTTCTCGATCGGCATCGAGCTCGAAGGCGCGGACGACGTGCCGTTCGACGACGCGCAATACGCGGTGCTCGCCGCGCTGTCCCGCGCGCTCGCCGCGCGTTACCCGGTCGACGCATTCGCCGGGCACTCGGACGTCGCGCCGGGCCGCAAGACCGACCCGGGCCCGCACTTCGATTGGCAACGCTTCGCGAGCGATGCCGGTTTTTCCGCCGAATACTTTCCTTTCCGTCAGCACTGATCGCGGGGTTTTTTGAGCGGAGAAAGTTTTTTCTCCGACCAATGCCTTGTCGTGTCTGCGCGTGAGCGATGTCAAGACCTTCACCGCAAATTATCCGTTTTGACCTCGTCCGAATGTCCACTATACTTGGTGCCAGTTGAGCAGTTCTGTACTAGATATAGTGTGTGTCGCAGGGGAAAACCCGAGCGGCACCGGCCGGCGGGCAACGCCGGCGGACAGGGTTCTCAGGGCGGCGCGTCAGGCCGGGCGGTCCGGGCGTCGCGATCAGCGCAGCGAACATCGACGGGGCAGGGTAGACATGACGAAGCACACGACCGGCCAGGTTGTCGCGCATCGACCGAACCGGCTTCCCCGGCGCATCGCTCGCCTCTTACCGCTCGCGCACCGCGTTGCGCAGCGTTCGTTTTAATCCGCGGTTCTTTCTCTCCGCACCATCCAACACCAGGAGCTTTGCACATGCAAACCACCGACAACGCGACGTCCCAGTACGAGAGCGCCTCGAGCCGTCCGCTCGGCGGGACCGACCAGGGCGCGAAGGCGCTCGCGCCGCAGGCCACGTTCGCCGACTACAAGGTGATCCGCCGCAACGGCAGCGTGGTGTCGTTCGAACCCTCGAAGATCGCGATCGCGGTGACCAAGGCTTTCCTGGCCGTCAACGGCGGGCAGGGCGCGGCTTCGGCGCGCGTGCGCGAGCAGGTCGAACAGCTGACGCACAACGTCGTGCGCGCACTCGTGCGCAGCCGCCCGAACGGCGGTACGTTCCATATCGAAGACATCCAGGACCAGGTCGAACTCGCGCTGATGCGCGGCGGCGAGCACAACGTCGCGCGTGCGTACGTGCTGTATCGCGAGAAGCGTCACCTCGAGCGCCAGCATGCGGGCGAGGACGCAGCGGCAGCGGGCGGCGAGTCGAGCACCGGCATCAACGTCGTCGACAACGGCGTCACGCGCCCGCTCGACCTGAACGCGCTGCGCGCGCTGATCGTGTCGGCATGCGACGGCCTCGGTGCTGCGGTTAACCCTGACCCGATCGTCGCGGAGACGGTGAAGAACCTGTACGACGGCGTGCCGATGAGCCAGGTCTACGACTCGGCGATCCTCGCGGCGCGCACGATGATCGAGAAGGACCCGGCCTACAGCCAGGTCACGGCCCGCATCCTGCTGCACACGATCCGTCGCGAGATCCTCGGCGAGGAAGTCGTGCAGGCCGAGATGTCGACCCGCTACGCGGAATACTTCCCGCAGTTCCTGAAGCGCGGCGTCGACGCCGGCCTGCTCGACGACAAGCTGCTGCAGTTCGACCTGAAGCGCCTCGGCGAAGCCCTCGACGCGAACCGCGACCTGCAGTTCGGCTACCTGGGCCTGCAGACGCTGTACGACCGCTACTTCCTGCACGTCGAAGGCACCCGCATCGAAATGCCGCAGGCATTCTTCATGCGCGTCGCGATGGGCTTGTCGCTGAACGAGATCGACCGCGAAACGCGTGCGATCGAGTTCTACAACGTGCTGTCGAGCTTCGACTTCATGAGCTCGACGCCGACGCTGTTCAACTCGGGCACGCACCGCTCGCAACTGTCGTCGTGCTACCTGACGACGGTCGCGGACGATCTCGACGGCATCTATGAAGCGCTGAAGGAAAACGCGCTGCTGTCGAAGTTCGCCGGCGGCCTCGGCAACGACTGGACGCGTGTGCGCGCACTCGGCTCGCATATCAAGGGCACGAACGGCAAGTCGCAAGGCGTGGTCCCGTTCCTGAAGGTCGTGAACGACACGGCCGTCGCGGTGAACCAGGGCGGCAAGCGCAAGGGCGCGGTCTGCGCGTACCTCGAATCGTGGCACCTCGACATCGAGGAGTTCCTCGAGCTGCGCAAGAACACCGGTGACGACCGTCGCCGTACGCACGACATGAACACGGCGAACTGGATTCCCGACCTGTTCATGAAGCGCGTGATGGAAGGCGCCGACTGGACGCTGTTCTCGCCGTCGACCTGCCCGGACCTGCACGACAAGTTCGGTGCCGACTTCGAGAAGGCTTACACGGCTTACGAAGAGAAGGTCGCGCGCGGCGAGATCAAGCTGTTCAAGAAGATCCCGGCGCAGCAGCTCTGGCGCAAGATGCTCGGCATGCTGTTCGAGACGGGTCACCCGTGGATCACGTTCAAGGATCCGTGCAACGTCCGCTCGCCGCAGCAGCACGTCGGCGTCGTCCACTCGTCGAACCTGTGCACGGAAATCACGCTGAACACGAGCGACACCGAAATCGCGGTGTGCAACCTCGGCTCGGTGAACCTCGTCGCCCACCTGGTGAAGCAGGCCGACGGCAGCTACGCGCTCGACCACGACAAGCTGAAGCGCACGATCAGCGTCGCGATGCGCATGCTCGACAACGTGATCGACATCAACTATTACGCGGTGCCGAAGGCGCGTAACTCGAACCTGAAGCACCGCCCGGTCGGCATGGGCATCATGGGCTTCCAGGACTGCCTGCACCTGCTGCGCACGCCGTACGCGTCGGAAGCGGCGGTCGAGTTCGCCGACCGGTCGATGGAGGCGGTCTGCTACTACGCGTACTACGCGTCGACCGAGCTGGCCGAAGAGCGCGGCCGCTACTCGAGCTACCGCGGCTCGCTGTGGGATCGCGGCATCCTTCCGCAGGACACGCTGAAGCTGCTGACGGAAGCGCGCGGCGGCTACGTCGAGGTCGACACGTCGGAGTCGCTCGACTGGACGACGCTGCGTTCGCGGATCGCCGCGCACGGCATGCGCAACTCGAACTGCGTCGCGATCGCGCCGACGGCGACGATCTCGAACATCATCGGTGTGTCGGCCTGTATCGAGCCGACCTTCCAGAACCTGTACGTGAAGTCGAACCTGTCGGGCGAATTCACGGTGGTGAACGAGTACCTGGTGCGCGACCTGAAGGAACGCGGCCTGTGGGACGAAGTGATGGTCGCCGACCTGAAGTACTTCGACGGCATGCTGTCGCGCATCGACCGCATCCCGGCCGACCTGCGCGCGATCTACGCGACCGCGTTCGAAGTCGACCCGACGTGGCTGGTCGAAGCGGCATCGCGTCGCCAGAAGTGGATCGACCAGGCGCAGTCGCTGAACATCTACATGGGCGGCGCGTCGGGCAAGAAGCTCGACGAGGTCTACAAGCTCGCATGGCTGCGCGGCCTGAAGACGACCTACTACCTCCGCACGATGGCGGCGACGCACGTCGAGAAGTCGACGGTCGCACACGGCGCGCTGAACGCCGTGCCGACGGGCGGCGCGGGCAACGGCGGTTCGGGCAGCGGCGGCGCGCAAGGCGCGGCAGGCGGCTTCGGTGCGGCGGGTGGCGATGTGTCGTCGGGCGCGATCAATGCAGCGCCGGCACTCGCGCCGGTCGAGGCGGACGGTCCGGTGTGCACGATGCGTCCGGGCGATCCGGGCTTCGACGAGTGCGAAGCGTGCCAGTAACGCAGTGCGCCTGACCTGAGAAGCAGGCAAAGGCGGCGCACACGACGACCGATCGAGGTTGAAGTGTGCGCCGCTCTCAACTAAAAAAATGATAAGGAATCTGTAACGCGCCACCTGCGTTGCAGGCAGTGACAAGCGATCGAAACATCCCCGACGGCGTCGCGTTTCGATCGGCGTTCGATGCGTCGGGCGCACCTCGCGATACATGCGCAACTCACTTCGCGCGCTGCATGAACGACGATGCGTTGCTCAAAGTGTTGTATCGAGGTCGCAACGCGAATCGAAAAAAGGATTTTTCGTGAGCGAACCCTTTTATCGCTCAGGAAAAGATGGTACAAACCGTTCTAAATTGATGGTGAGAATTTATGCTCAACTGGGATGACGAGAAGACTGCCGTAACCCCCGCGAGCGGAGCGCAGCAAAACGCGTTGCGCACCTCCGCCGGGATGGCTGTCGGAATGCAGGCCGCTGCGCCTGCCGCCCATCAGGTCCGTGACATTTTCGAAGGCGATCTTGCGGTGCCGCCGCAAGCATCGGCTGTTCCCGCCGGCGGTACGGAAGCGCGGGTCAATGTCGCCGACAAGCGCATCATCAACGGCCAGACTGACGTGAATCAGCTGGTGCCGTTCAAGTACAAGTGGGCGTGGGAAAAGTATCTGGCCGGTTGCGCGAACCACTGGATGCCGCAGGAAATCAACATGTCCCGCGACATCGCTCTGTGGAAGGACCCGAACGGTCTGACCGAGGACGAGCGCCGCATCGTGAAGCGCAACCTCGGCTTCTTCGTGACGGCCGATTCGCTCGCGGCGAACAACATCGTGCTCGGCACGTACCGCCACATCACGGCGCCCGAGTGCCGGCAGTTCCTGCTGCGCCAGGCGTTCGAGGAAGCGATCCACACGCACGCGTACCAATACATTGTCGAATCGCTCGGTCTCGACGAAGGCGAGATCTTCAACGCGTACCACGAGGTCACGTCGATCCGCGCGAAGGACGAATTCCTGATCCCGTTCATCCACACGCTGACGGACCCGGCCTTCAAGACCGGCACGCTCGAAGCGGATCAGAAGCTGCTGAAGTCGCTGATCGTGTTCGCCTGCATCATGGAAGGCCTGTTCTTCTATGTCGGGTTCACGCAGATCCTCGCACTCGGCCGCCAGAACAAGATGACGGGTGCTGCAGAGCAATATCAGTACATCCTGCGCGACGAGTCGATGCACTGCAACTTCGGCATCGACCTGATCAACCAGATCAAGCTCGAGAATCCGCATCTCTGGACCGCGGAATTCCGCGCCGAGATCCGCGAGCTGTTCAAGCAGGCTGTCGAACTCGAATACCGCTACGCCGAAGACACGATGCCGCGCGGCGTGCTGGGTTTGAACGCGTCGATGTTCAAGAGCTACCTGCGTTTCATCAGCAACCGCCGTTGCCAGCAGATCGGCCTCGATCCGCTGTACCCGAACGAGGAAAACCCGTTCCCGTGGATGAGCGAGATGATCGACCTGAAGAAGGAACGCAACTTCTTCGAGACGCGTGTGATCGAGTATCAGACGGGGGGCGCGCTGTCCTGGGAATAACCCGCAGCAGCGAACCCGTCACATGATGTGAGCAGCCGGCGGCCTCTCGGCCCCGGCCCAAGGTTTAGGAGCAAGAACGCCTGATGCAAAGCATGCCCGGTGCCTTAACGGCCCAACGATACGACAGGCACTTTGCGAACCCTTCAGTGGGATGGGCAAACTTCCCTCCGGATAAAGCGGACGGCCGTGTGGCGGTCCGCTTGATCAAGCGATTAGGGGTAGCGGCGCGCGGTGCGCCGGCTACCGACTTGATTTGGCGCGCGAGGCCGAGTGGTCACGCGCGCCATACCGTATTCATTAGCGTAAGCGCGCGGTATCTGCGTACGCCGATGAATAGCCCGCTTCGAAGCGCACGTCCTGAACAGCGTCCGCGGGAAGCGGGTTTTGACGAAGGGTGTAGTTTGAACTGACTCTCATCTGAACCTGAAGGAGAACAACATGGCTACTGCCAAGAAGAAACCGGCTGCTAAGAAGGTTGCTGCCAAGAAGACCGTTGCGAAGAAGGCTGCTGCTCCGGCGAAGAAGGCCGCTGCAGTGAAGAAGGTCGCAGCGAAGAAAGTCGCCGTGAAGAAGGTTGCTGCGAAGAAGGCAGCACCGGCGAAGAAGGCCGCAGCGAAGAAGGTCGCAGCCAAGAAGGTCGCAACGAAGAAGGTTGCAGCCAAGAAGGTCGCAGCAAAGAAAGTCGCCGTGAAGAAGGTTGCTGCGAAGAAGGCGGCACCGGCGAAGAAGGCTGCTGCGAAGAAAGTTGCAGCGAAGAAGGTCGCCGTGAAGAAGGTTGCTGCGAAGAAGGCAGCACCGGCTAAGAAGGCTGCTGCGAAGAAGGCGGCACCGGCGAAGAAGGCTGCCGCGAAGAAGGCTGCGCCTGCGAAGAAGGCTGCCGCGAAGAAGGCTGCGCCTGCCAAGAAGGCTGCCCCTGCGAAGGCGGCTGCTGCGCCGGCGAAGAAGGCTGCTGCACCGAAGAAGGCCGTCGTGAAGAAGGCTGCGCCGGCAACGACCGCGTCGACCGCATCGGTTGCGCCGGCATCGGGCGTGAAGACCGCGCTCAACCCGGCAGCGGCATGGCCGTTCCCGACCGGCAGCCGTCCGTAATCGCGGCTGACCAGCACCACCCGGACACTCACGTGGTGTCCGCGGGTTGAGTAGCGCTACTCAATCAGTCCCGCCATCTGGCTCAGGTGGCGGGATTTTTTTCGTCCGTACTCGCCGAGGTGCTGGCTGCGGCGAGTACGGACGAAAAAAAACGCATGTGCAGCGTCGCACATGCGTTCGACCGCGGCTTGCGCCGCGTGCTGAGGATACCGGTTAGTGCGTGACGCGCGTGACGCCGCCGCTCGACAGCAGTCGTACGCGCTCGCCTGCACGGAACGCTTCGCCGCTGGCCGCCTGCGTGATCGAGCGCAGATCGCCGTTGTCGAGGCGCACGGTGATTTCGACACCGTTCGCCGTGCTGAGGTTTTCGCCCACGGCGTTACCCGCGACCGCGCCGACGAGGCCGCCCGCGATCGCCGTCAGGATCGAGCCCTTGCCGCCGCCGATCGCGCTGCCTGCGACCGCGCCGAGTGCGCCGCCGCCGAGCGTGCCGATCGCGCTGCCGCCGCCGTCGGACTGGATGCGTACCGCGCGGACGCTTTCGACCGTGCCCATGCGGACCGTCTGTTCGCGCTGCGCCTGGCCGACGCTATAGACATCGGCGGAACCGGGTGCCGTGAAGCAGCCGGCGAGCGTCAGCGTGGCCGTCAGCATGGCCGCGAGCGTGAGGGTTTTGTTCGTCAACATCTTTGCTCTCCCACAATATTCATTTGAGACTGTAACCGAATGCAGTCTCGAAGCGTGCGTCGATTTCCGCGCGCGTCAGTACGTAACTCTGGGGCCCCTGGTGGGCGATCTTGAGCGAGCCCATCAGGCTGGCGAGGCGCCCCGTGGTCGCCCAGTCGAGGCCATGCTCGATGCCGTACAGCAGGCCGCCCCGGAAGGCGTCGCCGCAGCCGGTCGGATCGGCGATGCGCTCGGCCGGTACGACAGGAATCTGCTCCGTGCCCTGCTTGTGGCGGATGGTCGCGCCGTGCTCGCCACGCGTAATGACGAGGGCGTCGACCCGGCTGGCGATTTCATCTTCGGACCATCCCGTCTTGTCGCTCACCAGCTTGGCCTCGTAGTCGTTGACCGCCACATAGGTCGCAAGTTCAATGCTGCGGCGCAGCGTCGCACCGTCGAACAGCGGCAGACCCTGGCCCGGGTCGAACACGAACGGCACACCGGCCTTGGCCAGTTCTTCCACGTGCTGCACCATCCCGTCGAAGCCGTCCGGGCCGACGATCGCGAGCTGGATGTCCGGCGCGTCGCCCGCATGGTTCAGGTGCGACTGCATCATCGCGCCCGGGTGGAACGCGGCGATCTGGTTGTTGTCGAGATCGGTCGTGATCATCGCCTGCGCCGTATACGTATCGGGCAGCACGCGAACGTGGTCGCGGCGCAGGCCGAGCTGGTCGAGCCGGTCGAGATACGGCTGCGCGTCGAGCGCGCCCATCGTCCCCATCATGCGCGCATCGCCGCCCAGCAGGTGCAGCGCATACGCGATGTTGCCCGCGCAGCCGCCGAATTCGCGGCGCATCGTCGGCACGAGGAAGCTCAGGTTGATGAGGTGCACCTGGTCGGGCAGGATGTGCTCGCGGAACCGCCCTTCGAAGGTCATGATGGAGTCGTAGGCGATCGAGCCGCAAATCAGCGTAGCCAAGGTGTGCGTTCCTGTAGAAATGAGGGACCCTGCGCGACAACGCCGCGCGAAGGGCGCGGCGCGGCAGGGGAAAGCGGTAGAAAGCTTACTTCAGTGCGGCGAGCGCTGCATCGTAGTTCGGCTCGTCCTTGATTTCGCCGACGAGTTCCGCGTGGATCACCTTGTCCTGCGCGTCGAGCACGACGACGGCACGGGCGGTCAGGCCGTTCAGCGGGCCGCTCGTCACGTCGACGCCGTACGCGTTCGCGAACGCGCGGCCGGTGCGGAACGTCGAGGCCGTCACGACGTTGGCGAGACCCTCGGTCGTGCAGAAGCGCGTGGCGGCGAACGGCAGGTCGGCGGACACGACGACCACGACCGTGTTGTCGAGCGACGACGCGGCTTCGTTGAACTTGCGGGTCGACGTCGCGCAGGTCGGCGTGTCGAGGCTCGGCACGATGTTCAGCACTTTGCGCTTGCCGGCGAAGCTGGCGAGCGACAGGTCGGCGAGGTCCTTGCCGACCAGCTTGAAATCGGCGGCTTGGGCGCCGACGGCCGGGAACGTGCCGGCGAGATCGATCGGGTTGCCACCCAGCGTAACTTTGCTCATGTTCGTGCTCCGAAATAGCGCGCCGCTTGAGGCGCGCGGGTTGAGACGGGCGCGCATGCGCGCGCCGCGGTGCGTCACGGATAGAAGATCTGGACGCGGAAATTCGAGGCGGGCGTGCCGTTCGTTTCGAGGCGGACGACCATCGTCTGCGTGGTGCCGGGCGGCAGCCCGGCGTCGATCGGCGTGCCCGGACGCACGTAGTCGCGCGGTGCGAGCACGCGGCGCACGGTGACGCGATTGGCGTCGTCGAGCAGCGTGAGTTCGAGCGACGGGTACGCGAGCGCGACGCGGTAGCGGTTCGTCAGCGGTACCTTCAATTCGAGTTCGCGCGGCCCGTCGAGCTGGCGCAGGTCGGTCGCGTCGAGCCGCAGGCCGTCGATCGCGCGCGGCGGCGCGACCGTGCAGCCGAGCGGCGCGCAAGCCTGCCGGAACCAGCCCTGCGTGACGGGCCAGTCGATCATCAGCGTTTCGCGTTGCCACCACGCGAGCTGCGTGACGAGCAGCACGGCCAGCACCGCCGCGACGAGGCCGCCGAAGAAACCGCCGAGCATCCCGCGCTGCTGCGGCGCGCGCGTCTCGCGCGTGACGGCGAAGTGCGGGCGGTCGTCGTCGGACAGTGCGGCCGGGAATGGTGCCGCCGGCTCGGCTGCCGCCGCGGGCGCGGCCTGATCATGACGGGGGAACGCGTCGGATCCGGTTGCGGGTTCGGGTTCGGGTTCGGTGACGGCCGGCGCCGGCGTGAACGCAAAACGCGGCTCGCGCGGTGCGCGTTCGTCGTCCGGCACGGCGAAGTGCGCGTGGCCGGCGGGTTCGGCGGCATCGGGCGTGGCTTGCGGTTCCGACGGGAGGTGGGCGACGAAGCGCGGCTCGCGCGGGTCGCGCTCGATCGGCGCGGGCAAGGCAGCGGTGTCGTGTTCCGTCGGCTGCGAATGCGGTTCGGCCGGTTGCTCGACGCCAGTCGAAGCGGCGTCGAGTTCGGTCGGGGACGGGAACGGCACGGGCGTGCCCGACAGATGAACGACGCCGGCTTCCGCGGCCGGGAGCGCGAGCGGCACCAGCGGCTCGACGCGGACGGTCTCGACGCTGTGCTGCAGCGACGGATCGACGCCGGCGTCGAGCCACGGCGCCCACATGTCCCAGCCTTCCGGCTTGTAATCGGTGTGGGACGGCGACGCGGCCGGCGCGTCGGCGGTGAACAGCCGTGCGGGCGGGGCCTGATGATGCGCGTCGCCGTGGTCCGGCGCCGCAGCCGCGTCGGTCAGGGCCGGTTCGGGCTGCGGCGCGTGCCCGGGAACGAGCGATTCGGACGCGTTGAAGACTTCGTGGCAATGGCCGCAGCGCACGAGCCCGTCATGCAGCGAGAGCTGTTCCTGCTGCAGCCGGAAGACGGTTTCGCAATGAGGGCAGCGCGTCGCAAGAAGCATGTCGAGCCGGGCGGCCTGCTGGCCAGAGTGAAGGACAGCGCTATTCTAATGGCTTTCCCGCCGGGTTCCGGCGAGGCATACCCAACCTTCGTGTTCACGCCAGACCGAGATGTCGACGTAGCGCGCGTAGACGGCCGCGACTTCGTCCGCCTGGCGTGCGAGCACGCCCGACAGCGCGATGCGCCCGCCCGGTTTGACCTTCGATGCGAGCATCGACGCCATCAGCTTCAGCGGGTTCGACAGGATGTTCGCGACGACGATGTCGAACTCGCCGTCCGGGCATGCGTCGGGCAACCCGTACGTGACTTCCGCACGGTTGCGCTCGCTGTTCTGCCGCGCCGATTCGACGGCTTGCGGATCGATGTCGATGCCGATGACGGGGTTCGCCCCGCATTTCTTCGCGAGGATCGCGAGAATGCCCGAGCCGCAGCCGTAGTCGAGCACCGACTGGCCGGGCTTCACCGACTGTTCGAGCCACTCCATGCACAGACGGGTAGTGGGGTGGCTGCCGGTGCCGAATGCGAGGCCCGGATCGAGTTCGAGGACGAGCGCATCGGGATCGGGCGCGTCGTGCCACGACGGCACGACCCAGATCCGCTCGCCGATCGGGATCGGCTCGAACTGCGATTGCGTGAGCCGCACCCAGTCCTGTTCCTCGACTTCGCGGACGACGAACTTCGGCGTTTCGGCGATGCCGATCTCGTTCGCGGCCGCGGCGAGCAGCACGGCCGGCTCATGGTCGGCCGACAGCAGCGCGACCACGCGCGAGTGCTGCCACGCGGTGCGGTCGGGCACGAGGCCCGGCTCGCCGAAGAGCGGCTGTTCGTCGGGCGTGTCGGCGTCGGCGTCCTCGACGGACACCGACAGCGCGCCGAGGTCGAGCAGCGCGTCGGACAGCGCCTCCGCATGCTCACGGGCCAGTTCGACGACGAGTTCGCGATAGCTCATGCTTACGCTTCTTCCGGTGCGACCTGCTGCTTCTGCGCGAGCCGGTTTTCGAGATAGTGGATGCTGGTGCCGCCTTCGACGAACTTCGAGTCGATCATCAGCTCGCGGTGCAGCGGGATGTTGGTCTGGATGCCTTCGACGACCATTTCCGACAGCGCGATGCGCATGCGGCGGATCGCCTGCTCGCGCGTCGCGCCGTAGGTGATCAGCTTGCCGATCATCGAATCATAGTTCGGCGGCACGAAATAGCCATTGTAGGCATGCGAGTCGACGCGCACGCCGGGGCCGCCCGGCGTATGCCACGACGTGATCCGGCCCGGCGACGGCGTGAACTTGAACGGATCCTCGGCGTTGATCCGGCATTCGATCGCATGTCCGCGGAACTGGATGTCGCGCTGGCGCAGCGCGAGCTTCTCGCCGGCCGCGATGCGGATCTGTTCCTGCACGATGTCGACGCCCGTGATCAGCTCCGATACCGGGTGCTCGACCTGCACGCGCGTGTTCATCTCGATGAAGTAGAACTCGCCGTTTTCGTACAGGAATTCGAACGTGCCCGCACCGAGGTAGCCCATCTTCTTGCAGGCGTCCGCGCAGCGGTCGCCGATGCGGTCGATCAGGCGGCGCGGAATGCCGGGCGCCGGCGCTTCCTCGATCACCTTCTGGTGGCGGCGCTGCATCGAGCAGTCGCGCTCGCCCAGCCAGATCGCGTTCTTGTACGCGTCCGACAGCACCTGGATCTCGATGTGACGCGGGTTCTCGAGGAACTTCTCCATGTACACCTGCGGGTTGCCGAACGCACGGCCGGCTTCCTCGCGGGTCATGTTGACCGCGTTGACGAGCGCAGCCTCGGTGTGCACGACGCGCATCCCGCGCCCGCCGCCGCCGCCGGCCGCCTTGATGATGACCGGATAGCCGATCGCGCGCGCAATCTTGACGATCTCCTTCGGATCGTCCGGCAACGCGCCTTCCGAGCCCGGCACGCACGGCACGCCGGTCTTGATCATCGTCTGCTTCGCGGTGACCTTGTCGCCCATCATCCGGATCGTTTCCGGGCGCGGGCCGATGAACGTGAAGCCCGACTGCTCGACGCGCTCCGCGAAATCGGCGTTTTCCGACAGGAAGCCGTAGCCGGGGTGGATCGCCTCGGCATCGGTGACTTCCGCGGCGCTGATCAGCGCCGGCATGTTCAGGTAGCTCAGGTTCGACGGAGCCGGGCCGATGCAGACGGCTTCGTCCGCGAGGCGCACGTACTTGGCTTCCTTGTCGGCTTCCGAGTAGACGACCACCGTCTTGACGCCGAGCTCGCGGCACGCGCGCTGGATGCGCAGCGCGATTTCACCGCGGTTGGCAATGAGGATTTTTTCAAACATAGCGAGTATTCGTCTCTTCGAGGGGCGCGCGAACGGCGCCAGGCGAGCATCTCGGCGGCGCGCGGCCGGGACGGCCGCGCGGCGGGCTTAGCCGATCACGAAAAGCGGCTGGCCGTATTCGACGGCCTGGCCGTTCTCGACGAGGATTTCCTTGATCACGCCGGCCTTGTCCGACTCGATCTCGTTGAGCAGCTTCATCGCTTCGATGATGCAGATGGTCTGGCCTTCCTTGACCGTGTCGCCGACCTGGACGAACGGGTCCGCGCCCGGCGACGGCGCGCGATAGAACGTGCCGACCATCGGCGACGTCACGACGTGGCCTTGCGGTGCGGCCGGTGCGGCGGGGGCGCCCGCGGCCGGCGCGGCAGCGCCTTCGGTCGGCAGCGCGGCCGACGGAGCGGGCGCGCTGACTTGCGGGGCATACCCAGCCGTCGGCTGCACGTAGACCGGCGGTGCGTTCTTGACGATGCGCACCTTGCCTTCGCCTTCCGTCACTTCCAGCTCGGAGATGCCGGATTCGGAAACGAGGTCGATCAGAGTTTTCAGCTTACGAAGATCCATCGGGAATTCCCCTTTCAATACGTGAAAGCGCCGGTTAGGGGCCGGCGCTGAATCTAGATCGCGAAATCAGCCGCGCGACGTGCCTTGCAGCTTGTCCAGCGCGTACTCGAGCGCGTACAGATAACCTTTCCAGCCGAGCCCGCAGATCACGCCTTCGGCCTGGTCGGAAAAGTAGGAGTGGTGCCTGAACGCTTCGCGGCGATGCACGTTCGACAAGTGAACCTCGACGAACGGGATGCCAACGCCGGCGAGCGCGTCCCGGATCGCAACGCTCGTGTGCGTGTACGCGGCCGGATTGATCAGGATGAAATCGGTCTGTTCCTCCCGCGCGGCCTGGATGCGGTCGACCAGCGCACCTTCATGGTTACTCTGGAACGACGACAACTCGGCGCCGGCTTCCCGGGCGCGCGCGGCAAGCGCCTGATCGATCTGAGCGAGCGTGACGCGGCCGTACACCTCCGGTTCCCGGGTGCCGAGAAGGTTCAGGTTGGGGCCGTGCAGCACCAGCAATCGTGTCATGGTCGCTTCTATTTCTGCGGAATTGCGCGAACTTTAGCGCTATTTAGAGAAATTTGTCTAGTTTTGCCGAACGGCCGGGCGCGACGGACCTGCAAGAATTACCGGCATGGAGGCAAAGTATCGGCGAATTCACGCGAAATTGCGGCGATCGACAGGCAAATCGCCGCCAACGTGCGGGCCGCCGTTCGGGCCGGTTACAGCGCGTCGAGCGTCTTTTTCAGCTCGGCCGGCTGGATTTGTCCCAATTTTGTCTCGCGAATCTTGCCGGTTTCGTCGATCACGACCGTAAACGGCAGCGCGCCGGCGGTATTTCCAAAATTACGGGCCAGATCGGCGCCTGCGTAACCGCTGACGAAGACCGGATAGTCGACCTTCACCTTCTGCAGGAAGTTCTTCACGTTCTGCTCGGAATCGACGCCGATCCCGATGAAACGGATGCCTTTCTGCTTGTACTGGTGCGACAGTGCGACGAGCTCGGGCATTTCCTCGACGCAGGGGCCGCACCACGATGCCCAGAAATTGACGACGACCTTCTGGCCCTTGAAAGCGGCCAGCGAGGCCGGCTTGCCGTCGGTGCCCGTTAGCGACGACGCCCACAGCTGGTCGACCGGGTTGCCGTGCGCGGCGGGCGCGGCGACGGCGACGCCGTCGTCGGCACTGCCGCGGAACCAATGGCCGGCGGTCAGTCCGCCGGCGACGGCGGCGGCCGCGACCACCGCGAGCGCCAACATGCGTTTCATCATCATCGTTGAATCATTCCGGTTCGGAAGGGGTCTTGCCTGCCTCGACGAGCGCGCGCAGCGCGGCGGCATCGGCGCGGGCGACGCGGCCGCGCGCGTCGGCCTTGACCGCGCCGCGCAGGTCGTCGCTCGCATAGAGCGCGAGATGGATGCCGATCGCGTCCATGTCGCGCCGCGGGCGCCACAGGAAACTGAGCGTCTCGACGTCGGCGCGGCCCGCGAAGTGCCGCGTCTCGGAGACGTCGTACTGGACGTTCTGGTTCAGCAGGTAGATGGCGACGTCCTTCGGGTTGTCGGTGAATGCCTGCAAATGGATATCCGAATGGGCGTTCGCGGTGCCGTTCAGCACGGCGCCCGTCACATAGGGATGGAACTCGGCGAGCCGGCGCATCCAGTCGAGCGCGATCTCGCGCAGGCGGCGCAGTTCGTCCGGCTGGGTATCGCTCTGGAACAGCGCGAGGTATTCGCGCAGTTCTTCCTCGATCTGGTCGTTATCCGGCAGCCATTCGCCGGCAACGCGCGAATCGCCCAGCAACTGGCGCGCGGCCTTGCGCTTCGCGCCGGCATAGTCCAGGCCGTCCTCCGCGATCAGGCGGGCGGCGGATTGGGCGATTTCCTCGCGGACGCGCCGCGGGTCGAGAAGGGATTTGCGAGACATGATCCGGCAATCATACTCGATCGCCGACGGGCCCGAGCACGGGTACGGCGGGCCGCCGCCCGACGCCCGGCCGGGGTTCGCCCGCATCGTTCGGGCCGCCGGGCAGCGCAGGCCGTCAGTTACAATAGCCATCTTTGTGTCGCGGCAAAAGTCGTGGGTCGGCGCCGGTCGCGCGGTCCGTCCGGCGCGCCGCACATGCATCCTTTCCGAATCGACGGCGCCCGGCGGCGCGAAAGCATTCATCTCTATGCACATCCATATTCTTGGCATCTGCGGCACCTTCATGGGCGGTCTCGCCGTACTCGCGCGCGAAGCGGGCCACACGGTGACGGGTTGCGACGCGGGCGTCTATCCGCCGATGAGCACCCAGCTCGAGGCACAGGGCATCACGCTGATCGAAGGCTACGGCGCCGAACAGATCGACCTGAAACCGGACCTGTTCGTGATCGGCAACGTCGTCACGCGCGGTAATCCGCTGATGGAGGCGATCCTCGATCGCGGCCTGCCGTACGTGTCGGGCCCGCAGTGGCTCGGCGAGCACGTGCTCGCCGGCAAGTGGGTGCTCGCGGTCGCGGGCACGCACGGCAAGACGACCACGTCGTCGATGCTCGCGTGGCTGCTGGAGGACGCAGGCCTGAACCCCGGTTTCCTGATCGGCGGCGTGCCGCTGAATTTCGGCGTGTCGGCACGGCTCACCGACTCGAGCTTCTTCGTGATCGAGGCCGACGAGTACGACACGGCGTTCTTCGACAAGCGTTCGAAGTTCGTCCACTACCGGCCGCGCACCGCGGTGCTGAACAACCTTGAATTCGATCACGCCGACATCTTCCCGGATCTCGCCGCGATCGAGACGCAATTCCACCATCTCGTGCGCACCGTGCCGGGCGTCGGCCGGATCGTCACGAACGGCCGCTCGGACGCGCTCGAACGCGTGCTGGCGCGCGGCTGCTGGAGCGAGGTCGAGCGCTTCGGCGTCGACGGCGGCTGGCAGGCGCTGCCGGCCGAGGACGGCGTGCCGGTCGACGAGCGCTTCGCGGTGTACTCGCAGGCCGAGCGCGTCGGCGAAGTCGCGTGGCAGGTGCAGGGCGACCACAACCGGATGAACGCGCTCGCGGCGATCGCCGCCGCGCGCCACGTCGGCGTGCCGCCCGCGCAGGCGGCGGCGTCGCTCGCGTCGTTCCGCAACGTGAAGCGCCGGATGGAAGTGCGCGGCAGCATCGACGGCGTGACCGTCTACGACGATTTCGCGCACCATCCGACCGCGATCGAAACCACGATCGCCGGCCTTCGTGCGCGCATCGGCCGCCAGAATGCCCGCATCCTCGCCGTGCTCGAGCCGCGCTCGAACACGATGAAGCTCGGCGTGATGAAGTCGCAATTGCCGGCCAGCCTCGCCGATGCCGATCTCGTGTTCGGCTACGGCGCCCCGACGGGGCGCGACGCGCTCGGCTGGAATCTCGGCGAGTCGCTGGCGCCGCTGGGCGACAAGGCACGCGCGTTCGACGATCTCCACTTGCTGGTGAAGGCCGTCGTCGAGGCCGCGCGCCCGGGCGACCACGTGCTCGTGATGAGCAACGGCGGCTTCGGCGGCGTGCACCAGAAGCTGCTCGATGCGCTCGGGAGCCGCACGTGATCCTGTATCTGCACGGCTTCCGGTCGTCGCCGGAATCGCAGAAATCGCGGCTGCTCGCCGCGCGCATGGCCGAACTCGGCCGTACCGGCGAGTGGCGGTGCCCGTCGCTGTCGGTGTCGCCGCTCGAGGCGATCGCGGTGGCCGAAGCGGAAGTGGCGGGCGCGCGCGACGTGACCGTCATCGGCAGCTCGCTCGGCGGCTATTACGCGACGTGGCTGGCGGAAAAGCACGGCTGGAAGGCCGTGCTGCTGAATCCGGCCATCGTGCCGCAACGCGATCTCGAGCAGCACCTGGGCGAACAGCCGCTGTGGCACGGCGGCGGCACGATCGTCGTCGAGCGCCGTCACCTGCATGAGCTCGACGCGCTGCGCGTGCCGGCAATCACGCGCGCCGAACGCTACTATCTGTTCGCGGCGACCGGCGACGAAGTGCTCGACTATCGCGAGATGCTGGCGCATTACCCGGGTGCGAAAACGCGCGTGATCGAAGGCAGCGATCACGGGATCAGCGAATTTGCCGACTATGTCGACGACGTTCTCGCATTTTGCGACGGAAAGACGTCATAAATCGGCCCTGTGCCGATCGAATTCCCATCATCATGCGGTGCCGCCGACGCGGCGCCGGGCAGTCTGAACGAGAGTACTGAGTGAACGTTTTCTTCGAGGAATCGGGCAGTTTCAAGGCGGGCAGCGTGCTGTCGCGCCAGGGCGATGCATTTCAGGTCGAGTTGCCCGGCGGGCGGCGCGCGAAGGTCCGCGCGAAAGACGTGCTGATCGAATTCGAGAAGCCGGCCGCGAGCGAGCTGATGCAGGAGGCCGACACGGCCGCGCAGCAGATCGACCTGGATTTCCTGTGGGAATGCGCGCCGGCCGACGAGTTTGCGTATACGGCGCTGGCCGCCGAGTATTTCGGCGCGGCCTACGGCCCGGTCGAGCGCGCGGCGCTGGTGCTGCGGCTGCATGGCTCGCCCGTCTACTTCCGCCGCAAGGGGCGCGGCCAGTATCAGCGCGCGCCGGAAGAGCAGCTCAAGATGGCGCTCGCGTCGCTCGAGCGCAAGCGCCAGCAGGCGCTGGTCCAGGCGCAGTACGAAGAGGAACTGAAGGCCGGCAAGCTGCCGGACGCGTTCGCGGGCAAGGTGCTCGGGCTGCTGACGCGGCCGGACAAGAACGCGATCGAATACAAGGCGATGGAAGCGGCGGCCGGCGCGCGCGGCGTGTCGCCGGCGCGGCTGATGCTCGACTGCGGCGGCATCGCGTCGCCGCGTGCGCTGCACGAGGCGCGCTTCCTCGCGGAATTCTTCCCGCACGGCACGGGCTTTCCGCCCGTCGCGGTCGGCCCGCTGCCGGACGATCTGCCGCGCGCGAACGTCGAGGCATTTTCGATCGACGACATCACGACGACCGAGATCGACGATGCGTTCTCGGTCGAGCACCTGTCCGACGGCCGCGTGCGGATCGGCGTGCACATCGCGGCGCCGGCGCTCGGCATCGTGCGCGGCGACGCGGTCGATGCGATCGCGCGCACGCGCCTGTCGACCGTCTACATGCCGGGCGACAAGATCACGATGCTGCCGGACGACGTCGTCGACGTGTTCACGCTGAAGGAGGGCGATTACCGTCCGGCGCTGTCGCTGTACATCATCGTCAACCGCGAAACGCAGGAGATCGTCGCGAACGAGACGCGCGCCGAGCTCGTGTTCGTGAAGAACAACCTGCGCCACAACACGCTCGACGAGCTCGTCACCGAAGAGACGCTCGCGGCCGGCACCGGCGACTATCCGCACAAGGACGACATCGCCGTGCTGTGGCCGCTCGCGCAGGCGCTGTTCGAGAAGCGCCAGGTCGCCCGCGCGGGCTACGGCCTGAAGCGCGAGGTGCAGCGCAACACCGACTACAACTTCTACGTCGAAGGCGAGCACGTGTCGATCACGCCGCGTCGCCGCGGGTCGCCGCTCGACCTGATCGTGTCGGAGCTCGCGATCCTCGCGAACTCGACCTGGGGCGCGTTCCTGCACGACCACACGGTGCCGGGCATCTATCGCTCGCAGCGCGGCTTCGGCGCGCCGGGCCCGAAGCGCACGCGAATGCAGACGACGGCCGCGCCGCACGAAGGCCTCGGCGTGGCCCAGTACGCATGGAGCACGTCGCCGCTGCGCCGCTACGTCGACCTCGTGAACCAGTGGCAGCTGCTCGCGTGCGTGCAGCATGGCGTCACCGCGAAGCTCGCCGCGCCGTTCAAGCCGAAGGACGCCGACCTGTACGCGGTCGTGCAGGGTTTCGACGATACCTATACGGCCTATGCCGATTACCAGCGCCGCATGGAGTACTTCTGGTGCTTGCGCTGGCTCGCGCAGGAGCAGAAGAAGCAGGTGGTCGCGAGCGTCGTGAAGGGTGATCTCGTGCGCCTGGAGGACATTCCGCTGCTGCTGCATGTGCCGGGGCTCGGCGTGCATGCGCGCGGCACGCGCGTGCTGCTCGACGTGATGTCGCTCGACGAGCTGACGATCGAGGCGTCGGTGCGCCTGCTGAACGTGCTCGACGTGCCGACCGTGACGAGCGGCGACGCGGCCGACGAAGAGGATGACGCCGAAGGCGGCGACGACACGCTGGTCGACGCGGAAGACGCGTCTGCGGAAACCGAAGCCGAAGCGCTGGCCGAAGCGGACGGCGCGGCATCGGAGGCGGGCGGCGAAGCCGCGAACGGCAACGACGGCGAAGAAGGGCGCGCATCATGACCGCGGCGGTGTCGACGAGCGGTGCCGACCGCTATGTCGTGTTCGGCAACCCGGTGGCGCACAGCAAGTCGCCGTTCATCCACGCGCAGTTCGCCGCGCAGACGGGCGAGCCGATCGAGTATGCGCACCGGCTTGCGCCGGTCGACGGCTTTGAAGCCGCCGTGCGCGCCTTCGTCGCCGAAGGCGGCCGCGGCGCGAACGTGACGGTGCCGTTCAAGCTCGAGGCGCATGCGCTGGCCGACTCGCTGTCGCCGCGCGCGGCGGCGGCGGGGGCGGTGAACACGCTGCGCATCGATGCCGACGGCCGTATTCACGGCGACAACACCGATGGCGTCGGCCTCGTGCGCGACATCGAAGCGAATCTCGGCGTGTCGCTCGCGGGCGCGCGCATCCTGCTGCTCGGCGCGGGCGGTGCGGCGCGCGGCGTCGTGCTGCCGCTGCTCGACCGCGCGCCGCTGTCGATCACGATCGTGAACCGCACCGCGAGCAAGGCCGAGGCACTCGTCGGCCAGTTCATGCAGGCCGCGCACGATGCGGGCTGCACGCTCGCGGGCGGCGGCCCCGACGTCGTGCGCGCGGAGCCGTACGACGTGGTGATCAATGCGACGGCCGGCAGCCTCGACGCCGCGTTGCCGGAATGCGACGCGGCCGCGTTCGGCGCGGGCACGCTCGCATACGACATGATGTACGGCGCGCAGCCGACCGTGTTCATGCAGCACGCGGCGTCGCTCGGCGCGCGCACGGCCGACGGGCTCGGGATGCTCGTCGAACAGGCGGCCGAATCGTTCTTCATCTGGCGCGGCGTGCGGCCGGACGGCGCACCGGTGCTGGCCGCGCTGCGCCAGGCGCTCGCGGCGAGCTGACCGGAGCGCGGCACGTGGTGGCGGTGAGCAGCACGCAGCGCACGCGATCGGTGAGCCTCGCTCGCTGGATCGCCTATGCGGGATCGGTGTTCGCGCTCGCGTGGCTCGCGACGCAGCTGTTCTATCTTGTGCAGATCGCGTTGTGGTCGTTCGTGAACCCGGGCTCGACCGCGTTCATGCGCACCGACGCGTGGTGGCTGTCGCGCGCGACGCCGCCCGCGCAGATCCAGCACCAGTGGGTGCCGTACGACCAGATCTCGCGCAACCTGAAGCGCGCGCTGATCGCGTCCGAGGACGCGACCTTCGCGACCAACAACGGCTACGACGTCGACGCGATCCTGCAGGCGTGGGAGAAGAACAAGGCGCGCGGCAGGATCGTCGCGGGCGGCTCGACGATCACGCAGCAACTCGCGCGCAACCTGTTCCTGTCGCGCGAGAAGAGCTACATCCGCAAGGGGCAGGAGCTCATCATCACGTGGATGCTCGAAGCGGTGCTCGACAAGGAGCGCATCTTCGAGATCTACCTGAATTCCGTCGAATGGGGCCGCGGCGTGTACGGCGCCGAGGCGGCCGCACGCTATTACTACAAGGTTCCCGCGAGCCGGCTCGGTGCATGGCAGTCGGCGCGTCTCGCGGTGATGTTGCCGAAGCCGCGCTGGTTCGACGCGCATCGCGGCTCGGCCTACCAGGCACAGCGCGCGGCGGTCATCGCGCGCCGGATGGGGACGGCCGAACTGCCGCAATCGGAGTGAGCGGCGCGAGCGCGCCGTCGCATTGTCCGTTCCGTCGCCCGTGCGCCATTGCTGCGCCGCAGCGCATTCGTGTCGCGCGCATGTCGGGCCACATCCATTAGACGAATTCGTCTATTTCGCTTTCCTGAGCAATGCGGGCGACCGTGCGTTTTTGTTTGCCTGCATGGCACGAATTTCGCCCTTTTTTAGTCGCTGCGGGTAAACGCGAAAGCCGATGAAAGCCACGTGAAATGCAACGTTTCGTGATTCGAAGCATTCCTGAAAGGTGTGCGCCGCACCGTCGGCCGGCCAAATATTTCAAAATTTTTCAAAGCTGACGGGCTCGCGTATATTGGCCAGCGCCTCGGCTCATCGGCCGCAAGCGAGGCGGGGGGCGGCTTATCCGGCTGCTCGACACAAAAAACATCCGAGAAGGAAAGCAACGATGCCAGCGAGCAAAGCGAAGCTGTTGTTGGGGGTAGTGTTTTCTTCGCTGATCCTGACGGCCTGCAACGACGACGTCACATCGTCCGCCGCTGCGAGCGCCGCCAATTCAGCCGATCCCGCCGCTCAGGCGGACCGGGCGTACAACGATCCGAACAGTTATTCGTCGAGTGCGAACGCGTCGCTCGACCCTTCCGCCGCGGTTGAAAAGGCCGCCGTCACGCATCACCAGATCACGCTGAACGGCAAGACGATCCGCTACACGGCCACGGCCGGCCACCTCGTCGCGCGCAATCCGCAGACCGGCGCGCCCGAAGCCTCGTTCTTCTACGTCGCCTACACGGCCGACAACCAGCCCGCGGCGAAGCGGCCCGTCACGTTCCTGTACAACGGCGGCCCGGGCTCGGCATCGGTGTGGCTGCACCTCGGTTCGTTCGGCCCGCGCCGGATCCAGACGGGCGACCCGAACGCGAATACGTCGACGTTCCCGTTCGTCGACAACCAGGAAAGCCTGCTCGACACGACCGACCTCGTGTTCGTCGATGCGATCGGCACCGGCTTTTCCGAAGCGATCGCGCCGAACACGAACCAGACGTTCTGGGGCGTCGACCAGGACGGCGGCGCCTTCCGCGATTTCGTCACGCGCTACCTGACCGTAAACCAGCGCACCGGTTCGCCGAAATACCTGTTCGGCGAATCGTACGGCACGCCGCGCACCGACGTGCTCGCGAACCTGCTCGAGACGGCCGGCGTGAAGCTCGACGGCATCGTGCTGCAGTCGTCGATCCTGAACTACAACACGAACTGCGACATGGCGAGCGACTACGTCGGCAACTCGAACAACGGGTCGAGCCCGGTGAGTTGCGCGGGCTTCGTGCCGTCGTACGGGGCCGTCGGCGCGTACTATCAGCTCGACAATCCGAACCCGTCGAACCTGCCGCAGTATGCGGACCAGATGCGCCTGCTGACGGCCGGCAGCTACGCGCCCGCCGTGAACGCGTACCTCGCGAGCCATACGCCGCCGCCGCCGAACCTCGTGACGACGATGGTGAATGCGACCGGCGTGAAGCAGTCGCTGTGGAATGCGGACTTCAACGTGATCCCGACCTTCTTCGACAACAGCTTCCAGCTGTCGCTGGTCCCGGGCACGCTGATCGGCCGCTACGACGCGCGCGTGAACGTGCCCGTGTCGAGCCCGCTCGCGGCGGACGGCGATCCGTCGAGCTCGTTCATCACGAAGCCGTTCACCGACACGATCGGCCGCTACCTGCCGAACGAACTGAAGTACACCGCGCAGTCGGCCTACTCGGTGAGCAGCAACGCGATCAACACGTGGGACTGGACGCACGACGGGCTCGCGATGCCCGACACGATTCCCGACCTCGCCGCGGCGCTGACGCTGAACCCGCAGCTGAAGGTGCTGTCGTTGAACGGGTATCACGACATCGCGACGCCGTTCTACCAGACCGAGCTCGACCTCGCGCGGCTCGGGACGCAGCCGAACCTGACGATCAAGGACTATCAGGGCGGACACATGGTCTATCTCGACGATACGTCGCGTCCGCAGGAGAAAGCCGACCTCGTGACCTTCTACAACGCGGCCGCGCACTGATGCAGCGCCGGGCCGGCGTCGGGCGCCCGCGATGGCGCCGTCCGCCGGCCGTCGACGACCTCATTCCAGACTGGAGCCTGATATGAAGAACCGTTTCATCGTCGTTGCCGCGGCGCTCGCATGGGTCGGCGCCGCAGCATCCGTATCCGCGTTCGCGCAGGCGAGCGATGCCGCCGCACCGGCGCGTGCGCGCCAGGCGCAGCTCGGCGATCCGTACGTGCCGCCGGCCGCGCGCCGCGCGACCGCCGGCACGCAGACGACCGGCGCCGCGCTGCATGCGCAGGTGGTGCGCAAGCTCGCGAGCCAGTTCAGCGCGGCCGACACGCAGAACACGGGCTCGATCACCGAGTCGCAGGCGCGCGCGGCCGGCCTCGGCTATGTCGCGAATCACTTCCGGCAGATCGATGCGGGCGGCAACGGCCGCGTGTCGTTCGCCGACGTGCAGCGCTACATGCAGGCACGCAGCACGAGCAGCCAGCAGTAAGCGCGGCGGATCGTGAACCAACGGGGGCGGAACCCGCGACACGGCGGGTTCCGCCCCCGTGTTCATGGCGCGGCCGTTGCCTCGCACCCGCGGCCGGTTTCCGCCGGATTCTCATTATCTGGACAACGCATTCAAATATTGGAGCCGAGTGCGCGCGCTCCTACAATCCGAAGCACATCGACAGCTTCGGACCCACGCATCGCGCGGCGCCCGTCGCACACGGAGACACCTTCCATGAAGTTCGCCGGGCGCTTTACTCGGTGCATCGACCGCCGCCACGCCGCAGCACGGGACCTCGTTCCGGCGCCGCGCGTGCGGCTTCACCGATTCCGTTGAAGAAGCCCGTTCCATGACCAAGATGCCCGATTCCCTTGCCCTCGACGCCCGGCGCGCGACGCCGGCCGATGTCTCGCTGACCGACAGCATCGGCGCGACCAGCACGCCGCTCGATCTCGCCGCGCAGCAGGCCGGCACGCAGACGCTGCTGCGCGGCCTCGCGATCCTCGAGGCGATCGCGAACGGCGCGCGCGACATGCGTGCGATCGGCGCGGCGCTCGGGACGACGCGCAGCACGACGCACCGTCTCGTCAGCAGCCTCGTGCAGGCGCGCTACCTGCGCCAGGTGCAGGGCGGCTACCTGCTCGGCCCGAAGCTGATCGAGCTCGGCACGATCGCGCTCGAGCAGATGCCGCTCACCGCGGTGGCGCGGCCGCATCTCGAAGCGCTCGCGGAAGCGACGCTCGACACGATCCACCTCGGCGTGCGCGACGGCGACGACGTGCTGTACATCGACAAGATTCCCGGCACGCGCGGCCTCGAGATGCGCTCGCGCGTCGGCCACCGGATGCCGCTCGCGTCGACCGGCATCGGCAAGGCAATGATGCTCGACCTCGATCCGGACCTGTGGCGTTCGCTGTTCGAGGCCGCGCGACGCGCGCTGGCCGGCGTCAATTTCAAGCCCGACAACCGGCCCGAGACGAGCGCGTTCCTGCAGCGCATGGCCCACTACGCGGCCGGCGGCTATACGTTCGACCTCGAGGAGAACGAGGCGTCGATCCGCTGCGTGGCCGCACCGATCCGCGACGCGTCGGGCGCGATCGTCGCGGCCGTGTCGGTCGCCAGCACCATTCCGTACATGCCGCACGACCGGATGGACGAACTGATTCCGCTCGTGCAGCGCGAAGCGCGAGCCATTTCCGCGGAACTGGGCTGGAGCCCGCCGCAGGGTACCCGCAGGATCAAACGATGACCACTTCGACCCGGCCCGCTCCGGACGCCAGCACCGCCTTTCCGTCGCTGATCGCGCTCGACTGGGGCACGACGTCGCTGCGCGCCTACCTGTACGACGCGCGCGGCGCGCTGCTCGACACGCGCAGCCGCGCGGCGGGCGTGATGCATGTGCCGGGCGGCGGCGCGCGCGCGTTCGACGCCGTCTTCGAGGAAGCGTGCGGCGACTGGCTCGACCGCACGCCCGGCCTGCCGGTGCTTGCCGCCGGGATGGTGGGCAGCGCGCAGGGCTGGCGCGAGGCGCCGTACGTCGCGGTGCCGGCCGGCGCCGACGCGCTCGTCGCGGGCCTCATCACGGTGACGACGTCGCGCGGCGCGACGGTCTCGATCGTGCCCGGCGTGATCGCGACGGGCGAACTGCCCGACGTGATGCGCGGCGAAGAAACGCAGATCGTCGGCGCACTCGCGAGCGATCCCACGCTTGGCGCCGATCGTTCAGGGGTACTGATCGGCTTGCCGGGCACGCATGCGAAATGGGCGTGGGTGAAGCACGGGTTGATCGAACGTTTCCAGACCTTCATGACGGGCGAGCTGTTTGCCGTGCTGCGCGATCACACGATCCTCGGCCGCACGATGCGCGCGGGCGCCTCGCCCGACCGCGACGCATTCGTGCGCGGCGTGTCGGTCGCGCGCGGCGCGCAGCGCACCGGGCTGCTCGCGACGATTTTCAGCACGCGCACGCTGGGGCTGACCGACCGGCTCGCGCCCGATGCGCAGGGCGACTACCTGTCGGGCCTGCTGATCGGTCATGAACTCAATGCGCTCGACGCGATGCTCGCGGAGCGCGGCATCGCGCTCGCGGACCAGCCGCTCTTGCTGATCGGCGACGACGGCTTGTGCGCGCGCTACGTCGACGCGCTCGAGGTATTCGGCCATGCGCATGCGCGCGTTGCCGCGCATGCGACCGAGCGCGGCCTGTGGCGCATCGCGTCGCGTGCCGGGCTCGTGCGCGCGGACGGCGAGCCCGTCTGCGCCGACCAATGAACTGCTTGCAGAGGAATCTTCGATGCCGTCCGACCTGACCTTGCCCGCGCCGTACACGCCCCACGCCGCCCTGATGCGCGCGTTCGACGCGTGTCCGCTGATCGCGATCATGCGCGGCATCACGCCCGCCGAGGCGGCCGACCACGGCCGCGCGCTGTACGAGGCCGGCTTCCGGATCGTCGAAGTGCCGCTCAACTCGCCGGATCCGTTCGACAGCATCGCGGCGCTGCGGCGCGCGCTGCCGGACGACGCGATCGTCGGCGCGGGCACCGTGCTGCGTGCCGAGTACGTCGACCGCGTGCAGGACGCGGGCGGCGCGCTGATCGTGATGCCGCACAGCGACGCGGCGGTGATTCGCCGCGCCCGCGAGCGCGGCCTCGCGAGCGCACCGGGCGTCGCGACGCCGACCGAGGCGTTCGCGGCCCTGACGCACGGTGCCGACGTGCTGAAGATGTTCCCGGCCGAACAGCTCGGCGTGCCGGTCGTGAAGGCATGGCGCGCGGTGATCGACCGCGCGGTGCCGCTGATCCCGGTCGGCGGCATTTCGCCCGACAACATGGCGCCGTTCCTCGACGCGGGCGCGAACGGCTTCGGCCTCGGCTCGGCGCTGTACCGGCCCGGCCAGTCGGCCGACACGACGGCGGCGAACGCGCGCGCGTTCCAGGCCGGCTTGCGCGTCGCGCGCGGCGGAGCGGCATGATGGGCCGCCTCGCGGGCAAGGTCGCGATGGTGACGGGCGCGGGCCGGGGTATCGGCGCCGCGATCGCCCGCGCGTTCGTTCGCGAGGGCGCGGCCGTCGCGCTCGTCGATCTCGACTTCCCGCAGGCGCAGCACACGGCCGCCGCGATCGCGCGCGAATTCGACGGCGCACGCGTGTTGCCGCTGCAGGCCGACGTCGCGCGGCAGGACGCGGTGCGCGATGCGCTCGCGCGGACCGAAGCGGCGTTCGGTCCGCTCGACGTGCTCGTGAACAACGCGGGCATCAACGTGTTCGCCGATCCGCTGACGATGACCGACGACGACTGGCGCCGCTGCTTCGCGGTCGATCTCGACGGCGTGTGGCACGGTTGCCGCGCGGCGCTGGAGGGAATGGTCGAGCGCGGCCGCGGCAGCATCGTGAACATCGCGTCGACGCATGCATTCAGGATCATCCCGGGCTGCTTTCCGTACCCGGTCGCGAAGCACGGCGTGCTCGGTCTCACGCGCGCGCTCGGCATCGAATACGCGGCGCGCAACGTGCGCGTGAACGCGATCGCGCCGGGCTACATCGAGACACAGCTCACGCGCGACTGGTGGGACGCGCAACCCGATCCGTCCGCCGCGCGCGCCGCGACGCTCGCGCTGCAGCCGATGAAGCGGATCGGCCGGCCGGAGGAGGTCGCGATGACGGCCGTGTTCCTGGCGTCCGACGAGGCACCGTTCATCAATGCCGCCTGCATCACCGTCGACGGCGGGCGCGCGGCGCTGTACCACGACTGACGCAACGATTCGAAAGACCGCACGTGCGACGGCCGCGCGCACGCTGCGTCGAAACCAACAAGCGGCTGCATCCTGTTCGATGAAAACAAGGAGACACTGGAGATGAAACGCAGAACGTTCGTAACGCTGGCGGCCGCGGCCGCGGTGGTGATGGGCAGCCCGGTCGCGCACGCGGCCGACCCGGTCAAGATCGGTTTCCTGGTGAAGCAGCCGGAAGAGCCGTGGTTCCAGGACGAGTGGAAGTTCGCCGAAATCGCGGCGAAGCAAAAGGGCTTCACGCTCGTGAAGATCGGCGCGCCGTCCGGCGAGAAGGTGATGAGCGCGATCGACAACCTGTCCGCGCAGAAGGCGCAGGGCTTCATCATCTGCACGCCCGACGTGAAGCTCGGGCCGGGTATCGTCGCGAAGGCGAAGTCGCACAACCTGAAGATGATGACGGTCGACGACCGCCTCGTCGACGGCGCGGGCAAGCCGATCGAGTCGGTGCCGCACATGGGGATCTCCGCGTACAACATCGGCAAGCAGGTCGGCGACGGCATCGCGGCCGAGATCAAGAAGCGCGGCTGGGACATGAAGGACGTCGGCGCGATCGACATCACCTACGAGCAGCTGCCGACCGCGCACGACCGCACGAGCGGCGCGACCGACGCGCTGGTGGCCGCCGGCTTCCCGAAGGCGAACGTGATCGCGGCGCCGCAGGCGAAGACCGACACGGAAAACGCGTTCAACGCGGCGAACATCGCGCTCACGAAGAACCCGCAGTTCAAGCACTGGGTCGCGTACGGGCTGAACGACGAGGCCGTGCTCGGCGCGGTACGCGCGGCCGAAGGGCGCGGCTTCAAGGCCGACAACATGATCGGCATCGGCATCGGCGGGTCCGACTCGGCGCTGAACGAGTTCAAGAAGCCGCAGCCGACGGGCTTCTACGGCACCGTGATCATCAGCCCGAAGCGCCACGGCGAGGAAACCTCGGACCTGATGTACACGTGGATCACGCAGGGCAAGGCGCCGCCGCCGCTGACGCTGACGACGGGCATGCTCGCGACGCGCGACAACGTGTCGAAGGTACGCGACGAGATGGGGCTCGCGTCGAAGTAAGCGGCCCGCCGGCTGCCGCGGCGATGCGGCGGCCGGCGGTCGATCGATTTCGGAAGTGGAGAGACGACGTGTCAGCGGCACTGCGTTTTGACAATATCGGCAAGGTATTTCCCGGCGTGCGCGCACTCGACGGCATTTCGTTCGACGTGCAGGCGGGCGAAGTGCATGGCCTGATGGGCGAGAACGGCGCGGGCAAGTCGACGCTGTTGAAGATTCTCGGCGGCGAATACCAGCCCGATGCGGGCAGCGTGCTGGTCGACGGCCAGCCCGTGCAGTTCGCGAATGCGGCCGCGTCGATCGCGGCCGGCATCGCGGTGATTCACCAGGAGCTGCAGTACGTCCCCGACCTGACGGTCGCGGAAAACCTGCTGCTCGGCCGCCTGCCGAACGCGTTCGGCTGGGTGAGGAAGCGCGAGGCGAAGCGCTACGTGCGCGAGCGGCTCGCGGCGATGGGCGTCGACCTCGACCCCGACGCGAAGCTCGGGCGGCTGTCGATCGCGCAGCGGCAGATGGTCGAGATCTGCAAGGCGCTGATGCGCAATGCGCGCGTGATCGCGCTCGACGAACCGACCAGTTCGCTGTCGCATCGCGAGACCGAGGTGCTGTTCAAGCTCGTCGACGACCTGCGCGCGCAGGGCCGCGCGCTGATCTACATCTCGCACCGGATGGACGAGATCTACCGGCTCTGCAATGCGTGCACGATTTTCCGCGACGGGCGCAAGATCGCGTCGCACGAGTCGCTCGGCGACGTGCCGCGCGAACGGCTCGTCGCCGAGATGGTCGGGCGCGAGATTTCGGACATCTACCATTACGCGCCGCGCGCGCTCGGCGACGTGCGGTTCTCCGCCGAAGGCATCGACGGCCATGCGCTGCGCGAACCCGCGAGCTTCTCGGTGCGCGCGGGCGAGATCGTCGGCTTCTTCGGGCTGGTGGGCGCGGGCCGCAGCGAACTGATGCGGCTCGTGTACGGCGCGGACCACCGGCGCGCGGGCGTGCTGACGCTCGACGGCGCGCGCATCGACGTGAAGCGCACCGGCGACGCGATCCGCCACGGCATCGTGCTGTGCCCCGAGGACCGCAAGGAAGAAGGGATCATCGCAATCGCGTCGGTCGCGGAGAACATCAACATCAGTTGCCGCCGCCATTCGCTGCGCGCGGGGCTGTTCATCAACCGCAAGGCCGAAAGCGAAACGGCCGACCGCTTCATCCAGCGGCTGAAGATCAAGACGCCGAACCGGCGCCAGAAGATCCGCTTCCTGTCGGGCGGCAACCAGCAGAAGGCGATCCTGTCGCGCTGGCTGGCGGAGCCCGACCTGAAGGTCGTGATCCTCGACGAGCCGACGCGCGGGATCGACGTCGGCGCGAAGCACGAGATCTACGACGTGATCTACCGGCTCGCGGAGCGCGGCTGCGCGATCGTGATGGTGTCGTCGGAGCTGCCGGAAGTGCTCGGCGTGTCCGACCGCATCGTCGTGATGCGCGAAGGCCGGATTGCCGGCGAGCTGCCGCGCGAACGGGCGAACGAGCACGCGGTGCTGAGCCTCGCGCTGCCGCAGACGAGCGCGGTCGAGGCAGCCTGACGCGACCGGCGACAATCGAATCGAACCTGCGCGGCGCGGGCCGCGCGAAGCAGGAGCAGGAGACACACCATGCAAGTCAACGAAAACCTCGCCAGCGCCGCCGTGAAGCCGACGGCCGACGCGCTGGTTCCACAGCAGGGCGACCGCCAGAAGTGGTGGCAGCACCTGACCGAATACAGCCTGATCGCGATCTTCGCGGTGATGTTCATCACGATGTCGCTGACGGTCGATCATTTCTTCTCGATCGACAACATGCTCGGCCTCGCGTTGTCGATCTCGCAGATCGGCATGGTCGCGTGCACGATGATGTTCTGTCTCGCGTCGCGCGACTTCGACCTGTCGATCGGCTCGACCGTCGCGTTCTCCGGCGTGCTGTGCGCGATGGTGCTGAACGCGACCGACAACACGTTCGTCGCGATCGTCGCGGCGGTCGCGGCCGGCGCCGCGATCGGCTTCGTGAACGGCGCGGTGATCGCGTACCTGCGCATCAACGCGCTGATCACGACGCTCGCGACGATGGAGATCGTGCGCGGGCTCGGCTTCATCGTGTCGAAAGGGCAGGCGGTCGGCGTGTCGTCGGATACCTTCATCGCGCTCGGCGGGCTCACGCTCTTCGGCGTGTCGTTGCCGATCTGGGTCACGCTGCTGTGCTTCATCGCGTTCGGCGTGCTGCTGAACCAGACGGTATACGGCCGCAACACGCTCGCGATCGGCGGCAACCCCGAGGCATCGCGGCTCGCGGGGATCAACGTCGAACGCACGCGCGTCTACATCTTCCTGATCCAGGGCGCGGTGACGGCGCTCGCGGGCGTGATCCTCGCATCGCGCATCACGTCGGGCCAGCCGAACGCCGCGCAGGGCTTCGAACTGAACGTGATTTCCGCGTGCGTGCTCGGCGGCGTGTCGCTGATGGGCGGCCGTGCGACGATCTCCGGCGTCGTGATCGGCGTGCTGATCATGGGCACCGTCGAGAACGTGATGAACCTGTTGAACATCGACGCGTTCTACCAGTACCTCGTGCGCGGCGCGATCCTGCTCGCGGCCGTGCTGCTCGACCAGCTGAAGAACCGCGGCGTACGCGACTGACCGACCGGTTTCCACGGAGACGAACCGCATGACCATCGACACTTCCGCGCACGGCGCGAGCGCCGCGCGATACGCGCGATACCCGAGCCTCGAGGATCGCGCGGTGCTGATCACGGGCGGCGCGACCGGCATCGGCGCGGCGTTCGTCGAGCACTTCGCCGCGCAGGGCGCGCGCGTCGCGTTCGTCGACCTCGACGCGGCCGCGGGCGCCGCGCTGGCGGACAGCCTCGCGCACGTGCGCCACGCGCCGCTGTTCATCCAGTGCGACCTGACCGACATCGACGCGCTGCGCCGTGCGATCGACGCGATCCGCGCGCGCATCGGCGCGATCGCGGTGCTCGTGAACAACGCGGCGAACGACGCGCGCCACGCGATCGGCGACGTGACGCCCGACGCGTTCGACGCGGGCATCGCGGTGAACCTGCGCCACCAGTTCTTCGCCGCGCAGGCGGTGATCGACGACATGAAGCAGCAGGGCGGCGGCGCGATCATCAATCTCGGCTCGATCAGCTGGATGCTGAAAAACGGCGGTTATCCCGTCTACGTGATGGCGAAGGCCGCCGTGCAGGGGCTCACGCGCGGGCTCGCGCGCGACCTCGGCCCGTTCGGCATCCGCGTGAATTCGCTGGTGCCGGGCTGGGTGATGACCGACAAGCAGCGCCGGCTGTGGCTCGACGACGCGGGCCGCGCGGCGATCAAGGCCGGCCAGTGCATCGACGCCGAGCTGCTGCCGGCCGACCTCGCGCGGATGGCGCTGTTTCTCGCGGCCGACGACAGCCGGATGATCACCGCGCAGGACGTGATCGTCGACGGCGGCTGGGCCTGACCCGTTCGCACCGACCTGCATCGTTTCCTCGACGAAGGAAAGGAGTTCGCCATGACCGCCCCGTCCTCGCACGCATCGTCGTCCACCAGCCAGTCGCGCCGCGCGCGCCTGGCCGCCGCCGCGCAGCCGGTCAGCCCCGGCCCGCAGACGGCTGCGTTCGCGCAGGGCGTCGGCGCCGCGCATGCGGCGGCCGTCACGCTGTCGAACGCGTCGTTGCGGCTCGACGTGCTGCCGCACCTCGGCGGCGGCATCGCGCGCTTCGACTGGCGCGGCGACAACGGCGCGCTGATGCCGGTGTTCCGCCGCTGCGAGCACCCGGAGACGGCGACGGACCCGAACGAGCTCGCGTGTTATCCGCTGCTGCCTTACTCGAACCGGATCGGCGACGGGCGCTTCGAATGCGACGGGCGCAAGATCGCGGTGCCGCGCAACCGCCGCGACGAGCCGCTGCCGATCCACGGCGACGGCTGGCTCGCGCCGTGGCAGGTGGACGATGCGACCGGCACGACGCTGCAGTTGTCGCTCGACCGCGCGGGCGGCGCGCCGTATGCGTTCCGCGCGATCCAGTCGTTCGAACTCGACGATGCGACGCTGTCGATCGCGCTGACGATCGAGAACGCGGGGCGCGCGCGGCTGCCGTTCGGGCTCGGCGTGCATCCGTTTCTCGTGCGCGACAGCGTGACCGAGCTGGCCGCGGCGGCCGGCGGGCTGTGGCTGTCCGGCGCCGATTTCCTGCCGGTGCGGCACGTGAGCGTGCCGCCGGCCTGGCAGTTCGGCGTCGCGTATCCGCTGCCGGCCGCGCTCGTCAATCACGCGTTCACCGGCTGGGGCGGCCACGCGACGGTGAGCTGGCCGCGCCGCGGGCTGTCGCTGACCGTCGCGGCGGACGCCGACGCGTACGTGCTCTACACGCCGCCGGGCGAGGATTTCTTCTGCTTCGAGCCGGTCGATCATCCGATCAATGCGGTGAACCTGCCGGGCGGCGCGGCCGCGCACGGGATGACGCTGCTCGCACCCGGCGAGCGCCTCACGCGGCGCTTCGCGTTCACCGTCGAACGCGCCGATGCACGCGGCCATGCCGCGACACGCGAGGGACGCCGGCGACGCGGGTAAAATACGCGGTCTACCAACGGTTTGCCGCGAGTACCCGCCATGTCTTCCCCGCTTACTTTCATCGAATCGCTGCGCGCCGCGTGGCAGCGCACCGACTCGCTGCTGTGTGTCGGCCTCGATCCCGAGCCGTCGCGCTTTCCCGTGCAGTTCGACGGCCAGCCCGACGCGATCTTCGAATTCTGCCGGCAGATCGTCGACGCGACCGCGCCGTACGCGAGCGCGTTCAAGCCGCAGATCGCCTACTTCGCCGCGCATCGCGCGGAAGACCAGCTCGAGCGCCTGATCGCGCACATCCACCTCCAGCATCCGGGCCTGCCCGTGATCCTCGACGCGAAGCGCGGCGACATCGGCAGCACGGCCGAGCAGTACGCGCGCGAAGCGTTCGAGCGCTATCGCGCGGACGCCGTCACGGTGAACCCGTACATGGGCTACGACTCGGTCGAGCCGTACTTCGAGCACGAAGGCAAGGGTGTGATCGTGCTGTGCCGCACGTCGAACCCGGGCGGTTCCGACCTGCAGTTCCTCGAAACGGGCGGGGCCGGCCATCCGGGCCGGCCGCTGTACCAGGTCGTCGCCGACCTCGCGGCGAACAAGTGGAACGCGAGGAACGGCCAGCTCGGCCTCGTGGTCGGCGCCACGTTCCCGAAGGAAATCGAGATCGTGCGCGGGATCGTCGGCGACATGCCGCTGCTGATCCCCGGCATCGGCGCGCAGGGCGGCGACGTGCAGGCGACCGTCAGCGCGGGCCGCACGGCCGACGGCACCGGCATGATGATCAACTCGTCGCGCGCGATCCTGTACGCGAGCAAGGGCGAGGACTTCGCCGAAGCCGCGGCGCTCGCCGCGCAGAAGACGCGCGACACGATCAACGCGCATCGCTGACATGCCGGCCGCCCGTTCGGGCGGCCACCGGCCGCGCCCGCGCCCGCGGGCCGCGCGCCTTCATCGCGTGTGTGCCGCGCTGGCGCACACGAGCAACTTCCCGTCGCTTCCGCACCGCATGCCCGCCGTTCATTCGCGCGATGCTGCCGCTTGTCATCGATCTGTAACGAAAATGTCAAGAAAGGGAGTGACGCCATGCCCAAGCTGTCCCGCCGTGTCCTGAGCGCGTTCGCCGCATCGTGGTGCATGACGTTCGCCCATGCGGCGGACCTGTCGCACTGGCCGGCCGACAGCGCGAAGGCGCTGAACGCGATGATCGCCGCGCACGCGCACCGCGGCGACTACGCGGTGTTCGACGCCGACAACACGACCTACCGCTACGACCTCGAGGAATCGCTGCTGCCGTACCTCGAGAACCGCGGCGTGCTGACGCGCGACACGCTCGACCCGTCGTTGAAGCTGATCCCGTTCAAGGATTCCGCCGACTACCGGGAGTCGCTGACGAGCTATTACTACCGGCTGTGCGAGATCGACGACCTCGTCTGCTACCCGTGGATCGCGCAGGCGTTCGCCGGGCAGTCGCTCGCCGATCTGAAGCGCCACGTCGACGCGATGCTCGCCGACGGCAAGCCGGTTCCGGTCCGCTACTGGCAGGGCGACAAGGTGGTCGACGGCGCGGTGAACCCGCCGCGCTTCTTCCGCGGCATGCAGGAGCTGTACACCGCGCTGCGCGAGAACGGCATCGACGTCTACGTGATGACGGCCGCGCACGAGGAGCTCGCGCGGCTCGTGCTGTCCGACCCGAAGTACGGCTACCACGTGAAGCCGCAGAACGTGATCGGCGTGACGACGCTGCTGCGCAACCCGGCGACCGGCGCGCTGACGACGTCGCGGCTGCAGATCAAGGCCGGCAAGTACGACGAGGCGGCGAACCGCAGCCTGGTGATCACGCCGTTCCTGATGAACCCGATGACGTGGTACGAAGGCAAGCTCGGTTCGATCGTCGGCTGGATCGACCAGTGGAAGAAGCCGGTGCTGGTCGCGGGCGACACGCCGGCGTCCGACGGCTACATGCTGCTGAACGCGACCGACGTCGCGCGCGGCGGCGTGCGCGTGTGGGTCAACAAGAAGGACAAGCAGATGACGCAGATCCGCGCGTGGTCGGACGAATCGGCCGCGAAGCAGAAATCGCTCGGCCTGCCGGTGACGGCGGACAAGAACTGGATCGTCGTGAAGCCCGACGCGATCCAGTAAGCGGCAAGCGGGGCGCGTCGCGCGCCCCGGCCCGGTCAGCCTTCGCGCTCGTCGAGCAGCTTCAGCAGCCCGCGCAGCGCATGCGCGGCCGCCTGCGTGCGGATCTGCTCGCGGTCGCCCTTGAACACGAGCGTCTCGACGTCGGTATGCAGCCGGTTGCTCCAGCCGAACGACACGGTGCCGACCGGCTTTTTCTCGCTGCCGCCGGCCGGGCCGGCGATGCCGGTGACGGACAGCGCGACCTGCGCGCGGCTGTTGCGCAGCGCGCCTTCGGCCATCGCGCGCGCGACGGGCTCGCTGACGGCGCCGTACTTGTCGATCAGGTCGGGCGGCACGCCGATCATCTCGATCTTGGCCTGGTTCGAGTACGTGACGAACCCGCGCTCGAACCACTGGCTGCTGCCGGAAATGTCGGTGATCGCCGCGGCGATCATCCCGCCGGTGCAGGATTCGGCAGTGGCGAGCGTCAGGTGCTCGTCACGCAGCTTGTTGCCTGCGCGGATCGCAAGCTGATGGACGACGGAATCGGTTGGCATGCGCGTCGGGATACGGGAGTCGGGAAATCGGTCAGCCGACGACGGAGCGCCACAGGGCGATCACGAGCAGCGTCATGAACGCGGCGACCAGGTCGTCGGCCATGATGCCGAGCCCGCCTTTCAGGCGGCGGTCGAAATAGCGGATCGGCGGCGGCTTGAGCATGTCGAAGAAGCGGAACGCGACGAACGCCCACAGCTGGCCGATGAAGGTCGCCGGCGTGACGAACAGCATCACGAGCCAGATCGCGACGATCTCGTCCCAGACGACGGCGCCCGGATCGGACCTGCCCGTCTTCCTCGCGGTGAAACCGGTGATCCACGTGCCCGCCGCGAAGCCGACGGCGATCAGCGCCCACCATTCGGGCACCGTCAGGTAGCGGTTGAGCACGACGAACGTCAGCCAGCCGAACAGCGAGCCGAACGTGCCGGGCATGATCGGCGCGAGCCCGCTGCCGAAACCGAGCGACACGATGTGCGCCGGGTGCGACAGCATGAAGCGCGCGGTCACGCGCTGCGGCGCGTCGGGTGCGGCGCCGGTCTCGGCCGCGGCAGGCGCGGGCGTCGGGTCAGTCTGCATGGAAGTGGTCGAAGCCGTGCAACGTGAGAGCGAGGGGCGCGCCGGCGGCGTCGTGCCACGCGATCGCGGGGAGCGCCGACGGCGCGGACATCGCGCGTATTGTACCGATTCGCGTGACCGGCACGCCGGCCGTTGCGCCGGCCGCCTCGACCGCCGCGCGGGCCGCGGCCGGCGCGGTGAAGCACAGTTCGTAGTCGTCGCCGCCCGCCAGCGTGCAACGGCGCTGCACGTCGGGCGGCAGCGTCGCGAGCGCGGCCGAGCGCGGCACCGCGTCGGCGTCGATCTCGGCGCGCACGTTCGAACGCGTCAGGATGTGCTGCAGGTCGCCGGCGAGGCCGTCGGAGAGGTCGAGCGCCGCGTGCGCGACGCCCGCGAGCGCCAGGCCGAGCGCGATGCGCGGCTCGGGCCGCTCGAGCGCGCGCCGGAACGCGGCCGCTTCGGCCGCGCCGGCCGCCCATTCGCCGCGCGCGACGCCGAGGCCCGCGCGGGCGTCGCCGAGCGTGCCGGACACCCACACGTCGTCGCCGTCGCGCGCGGCGTCGCGCCGCAGCGCCGCGTCGGGTGCGACTTCGCCGAACACGGTCACGCACAGGTTCAGCGGCCCGCTCGTCGTGTCGCCGCCGATCAGCTCGCAGCCGTAGCGCTCGGCGAGCGCGAACAGCCCGTTGCTGAAGGCCTCGAGCCACGCCGCGTCGGCGCGCGGCAGCGCGCAGGCGAGCGTGAACGCGCGCGGTTCGGCGCCCATTGCCGCGAGATCGGACAGGTTGACCGCGAGCGTCTTGTGGCCGAGCGCGTCGGGCGCGACATCGGGAAAGAAATGGCGGCCTTCCACCAGCATGTCCGTCGAAATGGCCAGCAATTTCCCGGATCGCGGCGTGATCAGCGCGCAATCGTCGCCGATCCCGAGCGTCGACGCGCGCGCCCCCTGCGCGGCGCGGCGCGTGAAGAAGCGTTCGATCAGCGAAAACTCGGAGAGGGCGGCTGGCACGTCGGGCGATCCGGAACGGTTGAAGGAACGGCATTGTACGAGGCGAACGGCGGCGCTTCTGCACCATCCGGTACATTTTTGTCGCGGCTGTTGCACCCGAATCGCAGGTCTGGCGGCCGATGATTGGCGCTACAATGCCGTCGAACAGTTATTCTAATCCGCCCGTCACGAGACACATGTCCACCCAAGCCTCCTCCAAAGCCAAGCTCCGCGAAGCCGCACTCGACTATCACGAATTCCCGACGCCCGGGAAAATTGCGATCGCCCCGACCAAGCAGATGATCAACCAGCGCGACCTCGCGCTCGCGTACTCGCCGGGTGTGGCGTACGCGTGCGAGGAGATCGTCGAGAATCCGCTCAACGCCGCGCGCTTCACCGCGCGCAGCAACCTGGTCGGCGTCGTCACGAACGGCACGGCGGTGCTCGGTCTCGGCAACATCGGCCCGCTCGCGTCGAAGCCGGTGATGGAAGGCAAGGCCGTGCTGTTCAAGAAGTTCGCGGGCATCGACGTGTTCGACATCGAGCTGAACGAGTCGGACCCGCACAAGCTTGTCGACGTGATCGCCGCGCTGGAGCCGACCTTCGGCGGGATCAACCTGGAAGACATCAAGGCGCCGGACTGCTTCATCGTCGAGCGCGAAGCGCGCAAGCGGATGAAGATCCCGGTGTTCCACGACGACCAGCACGGCACCGCGATCGTCGTGGCCGCGGCCGTCACGAACGGCCTGAAGGTCGTCAACAAGGACATCAAGAAGGTCAAGCTCGTCGCCTCGGGCGCGGGCGCGGCGGCGCTCGCGTGTCTCGACCTGCTGGTCGACATCGGCCTGCCGCTCGAGAACATCACGGTGACCGACCTGGCCGGCGTGGTTTACAAGGGCCGCACCGAGCTGATGGATCCGGACAAGGAGCGTTTCGCGCGCGAAACCGACGCCCGGACGCTGGCCGAAGTGATCGACGGCGCGGACATCTTCCTCGGCCTGTCGGCCGCGGGCGTGCTGAAGCAGGAGATGGTGAAGGGCATGGCCGAGCGTCCGCTGATCCTCGCGCTCGCGAACCCGACGCCGGAAATCCTGCCCGAAGCGGCGCTCGAAGTGCGCCCCGACGCGATTCTCGCGACCGGCCGCACCGACTACCCGAACCAGGTCAACAACGTCCTGTGCTTCCCGTTCATCTTCCGCGGCGCGCTCGACGTCGGCGCGACGACGATCACGCGTGAAATGGAGATCGCGGCCGTCAACGCGATCGCCGAGCTGGCCCAGCACGAGCAGAGCGACATCGTCGCGACCGCGTACGGCATCCAGGATCTGTCGTTCGGGCCCGAATACCTGATTCCGAAGCCGTTCGATCCGCGCCTGATCGTGAAGATCGCGCCGGCCGTCGCGCAGGCCGCGATGGACGGCGGCGTCGCGACGCGCCCGATCGAGGACATGGAAGCCTACAAGCAGCACCTGCAGCAGTTCGTATATCACAGCGGCACGACGATGAAGCCGATCTTCCAGATCGCGCGCGCCGCGTCGGAAGAGAAGAAGCGCGTGGTGTTCGCGGAAGGCGAGGAAGAGCGCGTGTTGCGCGCCGTTCAGATCATCGTCGACGAGAAGTTGGCCAAGCCGATCCTGATCGGCCGCCCGTCGGTGATCGAGCACCGTATCCAGCGCTACGGCCTGCGCCTGACGCCGGGCACCGATTTCACGGTCGTCAACACCGAGCACGACGAGCGCTACCGCGACTTCTGGCAGACGTACTACAAGATGATGGCGCGCAAGGGCATCAGCGAGCAGCTCGCGCGCGTCGAGATGCGCCGCCGCACGACGCTGATCGGCTCGATGCTGGTGAAGAAGGGGGAAGCGGACGGGATGATCTGCGGCACGATCAGCACCACGCACCGCCACCTGCACTTCATCGACCAGGTGATCGGCAAGCGCCCGGGCTGCAGCGTGTACGCGGCGATGAACGGCCTCGTGCTGCCGGGCCGCCAGATTTTCCTCGTCGACACGCACGTGAACGTCGATCCGACCCCGGAGCAACTGGCCGAGATCACGATCATGGCGGCAGAGGAAGTGCGCCGCTTCGGCATCGAGCCGAAGGTCGCGCTGGTGTCGCACTCGAATTTCGGCACGAGCAACGCGCCTTCGGCGAAGAAGATGCGCGATACGCTCGCGATCCTGCAGGAAACCGCGCCGGAGCTGAAGGTCGACGGCGAAATGCACGGCGACGTCGCGCTCGACGCCGCGCTGCGCAAGGAAATCCTGCCGGAATCGACGCTGGAAGGCGAAGCGAACCTGCTGATCCTGCCCAACATCGACGCCGCGAACATCGCGTACAACCTGCTGAAGACGGCCGCCGGCAACAACATCGCGATCGGGCCGATCCTGCTGGGCGCCGCGCAGCCGGTGCACGTGCTGACCGAATCGGCGACCGTTCGCCGCATCGTCAACATGGCGGCGCTGCTGGTCGCCGACGTGAACGCGGCGCGCTGAGCCAAAACGAACGCGCCAGGCCGGTCGAACCGGCGTGGCGCGTCGGGAAAATTGTAAACAAAGGCAAAAAGAGGCGTGCCCGCAACGGGCACGCCGCCGGGCAGGGCGCAAACGCGCTTCCCGCAAGCAACAAGCAGCATCTCTCCACTCCAGACAGCGAGCGCGGCAGGGAGGCAGGTCCTGCCAACAGCGAGATGCCATCCGGATTTTATCCTATGTAAGATAAATGTAGTGTAATTTCGGTAAGAAATGCGCGATTCCGGGTATCGCGACGCTTTCGATTCCCAAACGGACATTGATTCGCGCGGCCAATAACGCTACGCTAACGCCTTTGTTGGTCGTCAACTACTTGATTTAACAGCGGGAACCCTGGTTCATGGCACGCAAGTGGCTCCGCAACGGCGCGCTCGCGTCCGTCTTCGCGATGTTCGCGATGGGTATCGTCGGCACGCCGACGGGCAGTCTGGTTTCCGCCGCTTACGCACGGGAGGCCGTTCCGGCCGACGTGGCCGCCAGCGGGCTCGATACGATTCCGGTTGCCAGTCTTCCGCGCGAGGCCGTGACCACGCTGGGCCTGATCGGCGCGGGCGGCCCCTATCCGTACGAGAAAGACGGCGTCGTATTCGGCAACCGCGAGCGGATCCTGCCGAAGGCGAAGCGCGGCTACTACCATGAGTACACGGTGCCGACGCCGCGTGCCCGCAATCGCGGGGCGCGCCGGATCGTCTGTGGCGGGCCCTTGCGCCGGATCGACAACTGTTACTACACGGGCGACCACTACAACAGTTTTAAACGTATTGTTGAATGACTTCGGGACGAATGGCATGAGCGACTCCATCTACGCGCACGATACGGCGGCGGCGGATCTGTTCGCTGCCGGCGACGGCAATCTGTTTCAGCGCGTGATCCAGCTGCACGCGGCGGCGCAGGCTGGCAGCACGCCGGAGCAACAGGAAGCCGAACCCGGGCTTTCATCGAACGAGGAGCCTATGAGCCTTTTCACGACCGTGCGACCCAATCTCGTGCAGTCGATCCGCGCGTTCCGCGTGCAGGATCTCGCCGACGAAGCCACCCGGCTCGGCCAGCACTTCCTGTTCGCGTATTGCGGCGCCGCGCAGTCGAAGCAGGAAGTGATGGAAACGATCGCGACGTCGTTCCTGTTCCCGAAGCATTTCGGGAAGAACTACGATGCACTGTACGACTGCCTGACCGACCTCGTCGCGAAGGCCGGCGCGCAGCCCGGTTTCGTGATCGTTCTCGAAGGGCTGCCGATCGCGCAGAAATTCGACAAGGAAGGGCGCGAGACGCTGCTCGACGTGTTCCGCGAGGCGGCCGAGTTCTGGGCCGAGCGCAAGGTCGCGTTCCGCGTGTTCTACTCGTTCGCGTAAGCACGCACCGGCCCGCGGCCGATCCGGCAGGAAGCCCGCCTCGAGCGGGCTTTTTTGCGCCTGCGCGATGCGTCCGGGCCGGTGCGCGCGCCGCTTGCCGACATCCGCCTTTCATCCGGCGCCGTTTTTCGGGACAATCCGGTCGGCCCGGCTGTGGCAGCCGCCGTACCGGGTGCGTACAACAAACCATCGAGAGAGGGCTGTCTTCCCATGAATATTTCCCGTTCCGCACGCGCCGTCGTGCTGCCCCTGCTGGTCGCGGCCGGCGCCGCGCATGCCGCGCCGCTGACGCCCGAGCAGACCGTCGACCTTTACATCGGCGCGCTCGTCAACGGCGACGTGTCGAAAGCGCGCGAATTCAACGACGCGGTTCGTGAGAGCTACAGCGGCAAGGACGCGCTCGACATCGGCGTGCTGTCGACGATGGGCGAGTCGATGCGCAGGGACATGGCCGACGGGATACTGGCGCCGATGCCGCCGAAGGCCAGTGCCGCGTTGCGTCCGTCGGTCGAGAGCATGGCCGCCGCGTATCAGCGCGCGCTCAATCGCTCGACATGCAAGACGACCGGGTCATCGCAACAACCGAACCCGGACGTCGAGGGCGCGACGATCGCGACAGTCGAATTCGCGTGTCGCGTGGCCGATGCGGGGCCAGGCGCGAAGGCGCTGGAGGCGAAGCTGGGGCCGAATCGGCGCCTGAAGAGCGAGGCGGCGCGCATTGCGTCGCTCAAGACGATCTTCTCGGGCATCGCGCAGGTGCTGGACGACGCACCGGTGACGCATCCGGTGGCGGGCAAGATCGACATCTACAGCCTCAAGGAAGGCGGCTGGACGACCGGTAGTCCGGGGGACGTGCTGACGCCGGTGGTCGACGCGTTGTCCGATTCGATGCCGCACGGCTCGTCGAGCGACAAGTAACGTGCGACGAACCGCGGCGTCCGCGTCGCGTGCGAGCGGGGAAGGGCCGTGCTGCCTCGCGGCGGCACACCCTGCTCGTCACCACCCGCCCCAACGCGCGGCCAGCGCCGCGAGCACGGCCGCGCCGGCCGTTTCGGTGCGCAATACGCGCGGCCCGAGCGACAGCGCGGTGAAGCCGCGGGCGCGCGCCGCGTTTTCCTCGTCGGGCGACAGCCCGCCTTCGGGGCCGATCAGCAGCGTGACGGCGGCGGCGGGCGGCGTGCCGGGCAGCGACGCGAACGGGATGCTCGCGCGCGGCGACAGCAGCAGCCGCAGTTCGCCGTCGGCCGGTGCGGCCGGCAGCGCGTCGAGCCACGTATGGAAGCCGGCGACCGGCGCGACGCCGGGCACACGGTTGCGTCCGCACTGCTCGCACGACGCACGCACGACGCCGCGCCAGTGCGCGACGCGCTTGTCCGCGCGTTCGCCGGACAGCTTCACGACGCCGCGCGCGGTCGACAGCGGCACGACCGCCGCGACGCCAAGCTCGACGGCCTTCTCGATCACCCAGTCCATCTTGTCGCCGCCGGCGATTCCCTGCGCGAGCGTCACGCGATAGGGCGGCTCGGCTTCGGCCGGTTCGAACGTTTCGATCTGCGCGATCGCGTTGCGCTTGTCGATCTCGACGAGCCGGGCGCGGTACTGGCCGCCGGTGCCGTCGAACAGCGCGAGCACGTCGCCCGGCTGCAGGCGCAGCACCTGGGCGTGGCGCGCGACGTCGGCCGGCAACGCGAGCGTGGCGTCGGCGCGCAACGCGGCGTCGACGAAAAAGCGCGGCACGGCCGCGGTGGTGGTGGCTTCGTTCATGCGTGTTGCGGTGTCGGTCATGCGTCGAGACGGTGTCCAAGCGCCCATCGGTAGCCGTCGAGATCCTCGATCTGCGCGAAGCGGTCGCCCCAGAACTGGTCCTGCGGCGCGCTCAGCGATTTCGCGCCCGCGTCGAGCGCGCGCTGCCAGGTGGCGTCGACGTCGTCGACATACAGATAGAAGGATTGCGGCGCGGTCATGTTCGCGCTTCTCGGCGTGAGCGCGGTCGAGCCGAACGCGCCTTCGGGCGCGAACATCACGATCAGCTGGCCGCGGTAGGTCATCTCGACGTGCATGATCGCACCGTCCTCGTCGTGCACGTCGCGCAGCGCGAAGCCGAAGGCGGCCTTGAAGAAATCGATGGCCGCGCGCGCGTTGCGTACGGCCAGGTAGGGCGTCAACCAAGGCACGTTGGCCGGACGTGGATCGGTCATGAAAATCTCCTGTGGGACCAGGTGGGCGCTGCATCCGGGTCATTCCGGTTCCGCGTTTCGCACGGCGAACCATGCGCAACCCCACGGGAAAAACGGAACGATGCGGCCGCCCGGACGCTCAGCGGCGAACGCCCAGTGTATCGCGCAGCGCGCGCGGCAGGGCAAAGAGGGACGCATGCAACCGCGCATCGTAGTAGCGCAGGTCGTGGACGCGGCGGGCCGCGAGGCGATCGTCGATGTCGTGCGCGAACAGCGCGGCCGCGTCGAGCGTGTCGCTCGCGATCGCCATCAGCCACTGCGAGCCGTACAGCGGCACGTGCGCGGACAACGGATCGACGACCGCGAAGCTCGCGCGCAGGTCGTCGAGCAGCGCGGCGATGCGCGCGGCGTGGAATATCGGCGAGCCGAGGTGCATCGAAATCGCGCCGCACGGCGTGAGAATGCGCTTGAGGCGTGCGTAGAACGCACGCGTGTAGAGGCCGGCCGCCGGCGAATCGGGCGGCGTGAGATCGAACACGACGAGATCGAAATGCTCGACGGTCGACTCGACGAAGTGCGCGGCGTCGCCGATCACGACCTCGACGCGCGGGTCGTCGAGCGCGCCCTGGTGCACGTCGTCGAGATAGCGGCGCGCCATCCCGACCACCTCGTCGTCCAGCTCCGCGATCACGATCCGCTCGATGCACGCGTGCTTGAGCAGCTGGCGGGCCGCGCCGCCGTCGCCGCCGCCGAGCACGAGCGCCTTCTTCGGCGACGGGTGCGCGAGCGCGGCCGGGTGCGTCATGCACTCGTGATACACGTACTCGTCGCCGACCGACGTCATCGGCCGGCCGTCCAGCGTGAACAGGCGGCCGAGCTGCGGGGTTTCCCAGACCTCGATCTGCTGGTGCGAGGACGCGACGCGCGCGAGCCGCCGGGCATTCGGGAAGCCGTAGGTGGCGTGGGGCGTAGGGTGGAAGAGAAGCGTGGTGCTCACGGGCGGACCCTTGGGGCAGGCAGTTCCGACGTCTGAATTATAGGAGGCGGGCGGTTCGACGGAAAACCGTGCCGGAACACTACGCGCCGACAAGGGAAATGTCAGCCCATCTGTTAAAATGACGAGCTTTGCAGCCCCGTCCGTAGGCTCCGTCCGCTTCGCGTCCGTCAGGCGCCGCACCACGCGCCGGGAACGATCGACGCTCGCGCTTCCGGATGCCGCCGTGCCCCCGTTTCCTCGACTCGTTCTCCGGACTCGACATGACGACTTCGTCTCCCGCCTCCACCACCCTGATGGCCAACGCGATCCGTGCGCTCGCGATGGACGCCGTCCAGCAAGCGAACTCCGGTCACCCCGGCATGCCGATGGGCATGGCCGAAATCGGCGTCGCGCTCTGGTCGCGCCATCTGAAGCACAACCCGACGAACCCGCACTGGGCCGACCGCGACCGCTTCGTGCTGTCGAACGGTCATGGCTCGATGCTGCTGTACTCGCTGCTGCACCTGACCGGCTACGACCTGCCGATGGAAGAGCTGAAGAACTTCCGCCAGCTGCACTCGAAGACGCCGGGCCACCCGGAATACGGCATCACGCCGGGCGTCGAGACGACCACCGGCCCGCTCGGCCAGGGCCTCGCGAACGCGGTCGGCATGGCGCTCGGCGAAGCGCTGATGGCTGACGAGTTCAACCGTGACGGCGCGAAGATCGTCGATCACCACACGTACGTGTTCCTCGGCGACGGCTGCCTGATGGAAGGCATCTCGCACGAAGCCTGCTCGCTCGCCGGCACGCTGAAGCTGAACAAGCTGATCGCGCTGTACGACGACAACGGCATCTCGATCGACGGCGACGTGGTGAACTGGTTCCACGACGACACGCCGAAGCGTTTCGAAGCGTACGGCTGGAACGTGATCCCGAACGTGAACGGCCATGACGTCGACGCGGTCGACGCGGCGATCGCGAAGGCGAAGCTGTCGGACAAGCCGACGCTGATCTGCTGCAAGACGGTGATCGGCCAGGGCGCGGCCACGAAGGCCGGCGGCCACGACGTGCACGGCGCGGCGCTCGGCGCGGAAGAAATCGCGAAGACGCGCGAAGCGCTCGGCTGGAAGTGGGAGCCGTTCGTGATTCCGCAGGAAGTCTACGCCGCATGGGACGCGAAGGAAGCCGGCAAACGCGCCGAAACCGAATGGGACGCGACGTTCGCCGCCTATCGCGCGAAGTTCCCGGCGGAAGCCGCCGAATTCGAGCGCCGGATGGCCAACAAGCTGCCGGCCGACTGGGCTGAAAAGGCCGCGGCGATCATCGCCGGCGCGAACGAGCGCGCCGAAACGGTCGCGACCCGCAAGGCGTCGCAGCAGGCGATCGAAGGCCTGGCCGCCGCGCTGCCCGAACTGCTCGGCGGCTCGGCCGACCTGACCGGCTCGAACCTGACCAACTGGAAGGCGTCGAAGGCGGTCCGCGCGAATCCGGAAGGCCCGGGCGTCGTGCTGGGCAACCACATCAACTACGGCGTGCGCGAATTCGGCATGAGCGCCGCGATCAACGGCCTCGCGCTGCACGGCGGCCACAAGCCGTTCGGCGGCACGTTCCTGACGTTCTCCGACTACAGCCGCAACGCGCTGCGCGTGGCCGCGCTGATGAAGGTGCCGTCGATCTTCGTGTTCACGCACGATTCGATCGGCCTCGGCGAGGATGGCCCGACGCACCAGTCGATCGAGCACGTGTCGAGCCTGCGCCTGATCCCGAACCACGACGTGTGGCGTCCGGCCGACACGGTCGAGACGGCCGTCGCGTGGACCCACGCGGTCGCCGCCGACCGACCGTCGAGCCTGATCTTCAGCCGCCAGAACCTCGCGTTCAACCCGCGTACCGATGCGCAGATCGCGAACATCGAGAAGGGCGGTTACGTGCTGAAGGACTGGGACGAAGAGATCGTCGCGCGCAAGATCATCCTGATCGCGACGGGCTCGGAAGTCGAACTCGCGATGAAGGCCGTCGAGCCGCTCGCGCAGCAGGGCATCGCGGCCCGCGTCGTGTCGATGCCGTCGACCAACGTGTTCGACCGCCAGGACGCCGAATACCGTGAGCGCGTGCTGCCGCACGGCGTGCGCCGCGTCGCGATCGAAGCGGGCGTGACGGCCTTCTGGCACAAGTACGTCGGCCTGGAAGGCGGCGTCGTCGGGATCGACACGTTCAGCGAATCGGCGCCGGCCGGCGTGCTGTTCAAGTACTTCGGCTTCACCGTCGAGCACGTCGTCGAGACCGCCAAGGCCGTACTGGCCTGACAACATACGCGACGCGCGCCACCCGTCGCGCGCGTCGCACCGTGAAGCTGCACGAAACGAATTTTTTCAGCCATCAGGAGATAGACCATGACGATTCGCGTCGCAATCAACGGCTACGGCCGTATCGGCCGCAACACGCTGCGCGCGTTTTATGAAAACGGCAAGAAGCACGATCTCGAGATCGTCGCGATCAACGACCTGGGCGATGCGAAGACCAACGCGCACCTGACCCAGTACGACACCGCGCACGGCAAGTTCCCGGGCGAAGTGTCGGTCGACGGCGACTACCTCGTCGTGAACGGCGACAAGATCCGCGTGCTGGCGAACCGCAACCCGGCCGAACTGCCGTGGGGCGAGCTGGGCGTCGACGTCGTGATGGAATGCACGGGCTTCTTCACGACGAAGGAAAAGGCGAGCGCGCACCTGAAGGGCGGCGCGAAGAAGGTCATCATCTCGGCGCCGGGCGGCAAGGACGTCGACGCGACGATCGTCTACGGCGTGAACCACGACGTGCTGAAGGCCGAGCACACCGTCATCTCGAACGCATCGTGCACGACGAACTGCCTCGCGCCGCTCGTCAAGCCGCTGAACGACAAGATCGGCCTCGAAACCGGCCTGATGACGACGATCCACGCATACACGAACGACCAGGTGCTGACGGACGTCTATCACGAAGACCTGCGCCGCGCGCGTTCGGCCACGCACAGCCAGATCCCGACGAAGACCGGCGCGGCGTCGGCCGTCGGCCTCGTGCTGCCGGAACTGAACGGCAAGCTCGACGGTTACGCGATCCGCGTCCCGACGATCAACGTGTCGATCGTCGACCTGTCGTTCATCGCAAAGCGCGACACGACGGTCGAGGAAGTCAACGCGATCATGAAGGAAGCATCGGAAGGCGCGCTGAAGGGCATCCTCGGCTACAACGACGCACCGCTGGTGTCGATCGACTTCAACCACAACCCGGCTTCGTCGACGTTCGACGCGACGCTGACCAAGGTGTCGGGCCGTCTCGTCAAGGTGTCGAGCTGGTACGACAACGAGTGGGGTTTCTCGAACCGCATGCTGGATACCGCTGTCGCATTCGCGAACGCGAAGTAATCCCGCACGTTGCGCGGCCGCCGCGAGGCGGCCTGCGCGGCGAACGAGCCCGGCCGGTTTTTCCGGTCGGGCTTTTTTGTTGCCGCGTTCGGTGGCTCACGCCGCGGTCACCTGCTCGAGCGTGGCGGCGAACGCACGCTTCAGCGGGCTGTCGAGATCGGTCCACGCGAGGCCGATGCCGGTGCGGTGCCCGGCCAGGTCGAGCGGCCGCGCGAGCACGTTCGGCGGCAGCGCGCTCGCGGCTTCCGCCGGGATCAGCCCGATCCCCATGCCCGCCGCGACGAGCGCGAGCATCGTCGTGAATTCGCCGAACTCCTGGGCAATCTCGAGCGTCGTGCCCGCGCGGCTCAGCGCGAGCAGCATGTCGTCGTGAAAGCCGGGCGCGTAGCGGCGCGCGAGCACGAACACCGGCTGGCCGCGCAGCGCGGCCGGCGGGATCGGGTCGTGCACCGCGAGCGGATGATCGAGCGGCAGCGCGACGACGAAGCCTTCTTCCAGGATCACGCGCGTGTCGATGCCCGCATACGCGGCCGGCAGCCGGATCATCCCGAAATCGATCCGCCGGTCGCGCAGTGCGGCGATCTGGTCGGGCGTCGGCATGTCCTTCAGGTCGAGCGCGATCAGCGGATAACGCTCGCGCATCGTGCGCAGCACGGCCGGCAGCAGCGCGGGCAGCACCGACGACACGAACGCGATCCGCAGCGTGCCGATTTCGCCGCGGCTCGACAGCCGCGCCATCTGCTCCGCGCGCGCGGCCTGCTGCAGCGTGGCGCGTGCTTCGGGCAGGAACACGCGCCCGGTGTCGCTCAGTTCGACCTTGTGCCGGTCGCGCTCGAACAGGCGCGCGCCGAGTGCTTCCTCGAGTGCCTTGATCTGCATGCTCAACGCGGGTTGCACGATGCACAGGCGCCGCGCGGCGCGCCCGAAATGCAGCTCTTCCGCGAGCGTGACGAAGGCGCGCAATTGCTTGAGTTCCATGGTCGGCGGGCCCCCGTGGGCGGTAATCAGATTTCATGATAACCGGATCAAAAACAAGCATTGGCGCGGGGCCCGGCCGCCGGTGGAAGATAACGTCGACGCGAGACCGGCCGCGACGGGCAGCCGGCTCCCCTGACATGAGGAGACATCGATGACCCATGCGCTTGACCGGTTCCGCCTCGACGGCCGCCGCGCACTGATTACCGGCTCCGGACGCGGGATCGGGCTGACGCTCGCCCGCGGACTCGCGGAAGCCGGCGCGGCGATCGTCATCAACGATCGCAATGAGGAGAAGGCCGCGACGCTCGCGCGCCGTTTCCGCGACGAAGGCTTCACGGCCGACCATGCGGTGTTCGACGTGGCCGAGCACGCGCAGGTGCGCGCGGCGATCGACGATGCCGAGGCGCGCATCGGCGCGATCGACATCCTCGTGAACAACGCGGGCATCCAGCGCCGCGCGCCGCTCGACACGTTCGATCCGGACGACTGGCATGCGCTGATGCGCGTGAACCTCGACGGCGTGTTCAACGTCGCGCAGGCCGTCGCGCGGCACATGATCGCGCGCGGCCACGGGAAGATCATCAACATCTGCTCGGTGCAGAGCGAACTCGCGCGGCCGACGATCGCGCCGTATGCGGCGACCAAGGGCGCGGTGCGGATGCTGACGAAGGGGATGTGCGCCGACTGGGCGCGCCACGGCATCCAGGCGAACGGCCTCGCGCCCGGCTATTTCGAAACCGAACTGAATCGCGCGCTGGTCGACGACGCGGCGTTCTCGGACTGGCTGTGCAAGCGCACGCCGGCCGGTCGCTGGGGGCGCGTCGACGAGCTGTGCGGCGCGGCGATCTTTCTCGCGTCGGCCGCCTCCGATTTCGTGAACGGCCAGACGCTGTTCGTGGATGGCGGCCTGACCAGCGCCGTTTGACGAGAGGAGAGGGTCATGCGTATGCGTTGCATGTGTGTGGTGATCCACGGGCCGAACGACCTGCGGGTCGAGGAGCAGGACGCGGGCGAGATCGGCCCGGGCCAGGTGCGCGTCGACGTCGCGATGGGCGGCATCTGCGGCTCCGACCTGCATTACTTCCGGCATGGCGGCTTCGGCGCGATCCGGCTGCAGCAGCCGATGGTGCTCGGCCACGAGGTGGCCGGCACGGTCGCGGAGGTCGCGCCGGACGTGACGTCGGTGAAAGTCGGCGACCGCGTCGCGGTCAATCCGAGCCGGCCGTGCGGCGCGTGCCGCTACTGCCTCGAAGGGCTGCCGAACCAGTGTCTCGACATGCGCTTCTACGGCAGCGCGATGCGCATGCCGCACGTGCAGGGCGCGTTCCGCAACGCGCTCGTATGCGACGCCGTGCAGTGCGTGAAGGTTGCCGATCACGTGCCGCTGTCGCTCGCGGCGCTCGCCGAGCCGTTCGCGGTCGGGCTGCATGCGGTGTCGCGCGCGGGCCCGCTGATCGGCAAGCGGGTGCTCGTGTCGGGGTGCGGGCCGATCGGCGTGCTTGCGGTCGCGGCCGCGCGCGTGCACGGCGCGACGGAGATCGTCGCGACCGACGTCGTCGAGGCGCCGCTGGCGGTGGCCAGTGCGCTCGGCGCCGACCGCACGATCAACGCGGCCGCCGATGCCGGCTGGGTCGCGCGTTACGCCGCCGACAAGGGCACGTTCGACGTGATGATCGAGTGTTCGGGCAATGCGCGGGCGCTGCGAGACGGGCTGGACGTGATGCGGCCGCGCGGTGTCGTCGTGCAGCTCGGGCTCGGCGGCGACGTCAGCCTGCCGCAGAACGTCGTGGTCGCGAAGGAGCTGTCGATCTGCGGATCGTTCCGCTTCCACGCGGAATTCGCGCTCGCGGTGCAGCTGATCAATGCGGGGCGCGTCGACCTGCGGCCGGCCGTCACGCGCGTGTTCCCGATGCGCGATGCGAATCTCGCGTTCGAACTGGCCGGCGACCGGCAGCGCGCGATGAAGGTGCTGATCGATTTCGCGGGCGAGACCGCGTGACGGCGCGGCACTGACCCGCGACGGCCTCGACGCCGTCGCCACGAGGCACGCCCGCGATACGCGCGGCGTGCCTCGGTCGTCGTGTCGCGGAAACGGAGGATCGCGTTACGGCGTGACCTGCCGCGTGCCGACACGTTGCGAGGCGAGCCACAGCGCGATCAGCACGCCCGACAGCGCCGCGCCCGCGATGCACACGCCGCGCCAGCCGGCGATGCCGTACGCGACGCTCGCCGCGAACGACCCGAGCGCGCCGCCGATGAAGTAGCTCGTCAGGTAGATCGTCGTCACGCGGCTGCGCGCGTTCCCGGCCAGCGCGTAGATCACGCTCTGGTTCGAGATGTGCATGCCCTGCACGCCGACGTCGAGCAGCAGGATGCCCGCGATCAGCGCCGCGAGCGAATGCGCGCCGGCCGCGATCAGCGCGAACGACGCGAGCACGGCCGCGGCGAACAGCCCCGTCGCCGCGTTGCCGTGGCCGCGATCGACGAGCCGGCCGGCCGACGTCGCCGCGAGCGCGCCCACCGCGCCGACGACGCCGAACAGGCCGATCCGGCCTTCGGAATAGCCGTACGGCGGCTGGCTCAGCAGGAACGTGAGGCCCGTCCACAGCAGGCTGAAGCACGCGAACACCAGCGCGCCGTAGGTCGAGCGCAGCGCGATCAGCGGTTGCGCGCGCACCAGCGCGACGAGCGACTTCATCAGCGCCGCATAGTCGACGCGCGTGTCGCGGCGATCCTTCGGCAGCTTCACGGCGAGCACGCCGGTCAGCGCGAGCACCATCACCGCGGCGATGCCGTACACCGCACGCCAGCCGAACCCGTCGGCGATCGCGCCGGCCGCGACGCGCGCGAGCAGGATGCCGAGCAACAGGCCGCTCATCACGGTGCCGACCGCGCGGCCGCGCGAGCGCGCGTCGGCGAGCGATGCCGCGAACGGGACGAGCAGCTGCGTCGAGCAGGTGACGAAGCCGACCGCGACGTTCGCGACGACGAACGTCGTGAAATTGGTGCTGACGGTCACGGCGGCCAGCGCGACGACGTTGAGCATCAGCAGCCGCACGATCAGCGTGTGGCGGTTGACCGCGTCGCCGAGCGGGACGATCAGCAGCAGGCTCGCCGCATAACCGAGCTGTGTCAGCGTGACGAGATAGCCGAGCTCGGCCGGCGCGCGGCCGAAGCTGCGCGCGATCGCGGCGAGCAGCGGCTGCGCGTAATAGATGTTGCCGATGACGATGCCGCACGCGCAGGCGAACAGCAGCGTCATGCCGCGGGTCAGCGGAGGATGGTTGTCGTGATGCGGTTCCATGGTCGTGAAAAAACGGCGGCGCCGGCCGGCGGCACGGGACCGTCGGTTGCGCGGGGTGACGGAAATCGGGGCCGGTGTGACGGATCGGCGGTGGGCCGATGCGCGCCGGGCGGATCGCGGCCGGGCCCGGATCGGGCGCGCGGCGGATCGTCGTGCGGCGGGCGCAGGCAGGGCGGGCCCGGGCGGGCCGCTCCGGTGCGGACAGGTGCGAGGCACGGGAACGGATGTGCGTATGATGCGGGAGTCGCCCCATAGCGTCCAAGACTGGATCGTTATGGTATTCATTGGCAAAACCAATACATTGGCCGCGATGCTTCTTCGCCACATCCGCTATTTCCTGGCCGTCGCCGAGCAACGCAGTTTCACGCGCGCGGCCGATGCGCTGCACGTGTCGCAGCCCACGCTGTCGCAGCAGGTGCGCCAGCTCGAGGACACGCTCGGCGTGCAGCTGTTCGACCGCTCGGGCCGCACGGTGCGGCTCACCGAATTCGGCGAAGTCTATGCACGCCATGCGCGCGCCGCGCTGCACGAGCTCGATGCGGGGCAGCGCGCGCTGCACGACGTTGCCGATCTCGGCGGCGGGTCGCTGCGGCTCGCGATGATGCCGACCTTCGCGGCCTACCTGAGCGGCTCGCTGATCGACGGTTTTCACACCGATTACCCGAACGTCGCGCTGACGATCGACGCGATGCCGCAGGCGCGCATCGAGGCGCTGCTCGCCGACGACCGGCTCGACGCGGGTTTCGCGTTCATGCCGTCGCGCGCGCCGGACATCGACGCGCTGCCGCTGTGGGACGAGCCGCTCGCGCTCGTGACGGGCCGCACGCACCGTCTCGCGCGGCGCCGCCGCGCGCTGACGCCGGCCGAGCTCGGCGGCGAGCCGCTGGTGCTGCTGAGCCGCGCGTTCGCGACGCGCGAGCGCATCGACCGGTACTTCATCGAGCATGGCGCGCGGCCGACGATCGCGATCGAGACGAATACGATCAGCGCGGTGCTGGCGCTCGTGCGATGCGGCCGGCTTGCGACGGTGCTGCCCGATGCGATCGCGCGCGAGAGCGGCGAGCTGTGCGCGCTGGAGATCGATCCGCCGCTGCCGGCCCGCACGGCCGCGCTGCTCACGCGCCAGGGCGCGTACCGCAGCGTCGCGGCGCGCGCGTTCATCGAGCGCGCGCTCGCGTTCCGCTATCCGTCGGGCGGGTGACCGGGACGCCCGGGCCGTTTGGGAACCGGGGGCGCGTCAGGCGCCTGGCGTCGGGAAGAAGATGCCTGCGCGCTGCGCGGCGTTCGCGATGTGCGTTTCGATCGCGGTGCCCGCGGCGGCCGCATCGCGCGCGATCAGCGCGTCGACGATCGCGCGGTGCTCGTGCCATGTCGACAGCAGCAGCTCGCGCCGGTAGAACGGCATGCGCTGGCTTTCCTTCATGATGTCCGCGCTGCTGCGCAGCACCGATTCGATCGCCGCGTTGCCGGCCAGGTGGATGATCCGCATGTGGAAGTCGAAGTCGAGCTGCGACGCTTCGTCGATCGCGTTGTCGGTCAGCGCGACGTGCAGGTCGGCGAGGTTGTCCTCGAACCATGCGATGTCGGCGTCGCTGACGACGCGCGCGGCCATCCGCGCGGCGAACCCTTCGAGCGCATAGCGCATCTGGTACGTATCGGGCGGCGACGACTGCTCGGAGAACTGCCACGGATGCGCGGCCGACGCCTGCGCGCTTTCGACATACACACCCTTGCCCGCCCGGATGCGCAGCATCCCGAGCGCCTCGAGCGTCGACAGCGCCTCGCGCAGCGACGCGCGGCTGATTTCCAGCTCCTCGGAGAGCTGGCGCTGGGCCGGCAGCAGGCTGCCGACCGGATAAACGCCTGCCTCGATCCGGTCGCGGATCGTCGCGATGGCGGCGTCGGTCACGGTATGCGGAACGTTTTTCATGGTGTGGACTTTGGCCGGTCTGACCGGCATTGTAATCCGCACGCGGGCAGTGCACGACGCCCCTACGGGAAAGCCACGATCCGACCCTGTCAGATGCGTTCCAAGCGGGCGGGCAGGGGCGGGAAATCCCTATTTTGTCGGTCCTTGACGCCACTATATCGGCTTCCTACTATCCACCATAACATCACTGGTCTTACCAGTATGAACAGACGAAACTGCAACCGTTGGATCGGGAGAGCGCCGTGTCGAAATTCCTCAATTCGCTGTTTGGCCGGGTAGTCGTCGCATTGATCCTGGGGGTCGCGCTAGGCGCGTTCTTCCCGCACTTCGCCGAGTCGCTGCGGCCACTCGGCGACGGCTTCCTGAAGCTGATCAAGATGGTCATCGGCCCGATCGTGTTCTGCGTCGTGGTCAGCGGGATGGCCAATGCGGGCGACCTGAAGAAGGTCGGCCGGGTCGGCCTGAAGGCCGTCGTCTACTTCGAGGTGATGACGACGATCGCGCTCGGCATCGGCCTGGTGCTCGCGTGGTTCACGCGCCCGGGCGTCGGGATGAACATCGACCTGCGCTCGCTCGACGCCGCGTCGCTCGCGTCGTACGCGAAGAACGCCGAAAGCCTGAAGGACACGGCCGGCTACCTGATGAAGATCATCCCCGACACCGCGATCGACGCGTTCGCGAAGGGCGACATCCTGCAGATCCTCGTGTTCGCGGTGCTGTTCGGCTCCGCGCTGTCGCTGCTGGGCGACAAGGCGCAGCGCGTCAACTCGCTGATCGAGGAACTGTCGCACGTGTTCTTCCGGATCATCGGCTTCATCATCAAGCTCGCGCCGCTCGGCGTGCTCGGCGCGATCGCGTTCACGACCGGCAAGTACGGCGTCGCGTCGCTCAAGCAGCTCGGCTACCTCGTCGCGGTGTTCTACGTGAGCTGCTTCGTGTTCGTCACGGTCGTGCTCGGCATCGTGATGCGCATCGCGGGCTTCTCGGTGTTCAAGCTGATTCGCTACCTGCGCGAGGAACTGTCGATCGTGCTCGGCACGGCGTCGTCGGACGCGGTGCTGCCGCAGGTGATGAGCAAGCTCGAATACATGGGCATCAAGGATTCGACGGTCGGCCTCGTGATCCCGACCGGCTATTCGTTCAACCTCGACGGCTTCTCGATCTACCTGACGCTCGCGGTGCTGTTCATCGCGCAGGCGACCAACACGCCGCTGTCGACCCATGACCTGATCGTCGTGCTGCTCGTGTCGCTCGTCACGTCGAAGGGCGCGCACGGCATCCCCGGTTCGGCGATCGTGATCCTCGCGGCGACGCTGTCGGCGATCCCCGCGATCCCGGTGCTCGGCCTCGTGCTGATCCTGCCGGTCGACTGGTTCGTCGGCATCGCCCGCGCGCTGACCAACCTGATCGGCAACTGCGTCGCGACGGTCGTCGTCGCGGTATGGGAAAACGACATCGACCGCGCCCGTGCGACGCGCGTGCTGAACCGCGAGCTGCGCTACGTGCCGGCCGACGAGGCAGGCCGCGCGGCGCCGGTGGGCGGCGACCAGGCTCACGCGCTCTGAGCGCGGCTCGGCGCGCGGGCCGGCTTCGCCCCTGGCCATTGCGCGCGCTCGTCTTGCATGCGCCGGCGCCTCGATGCGCCGGCCTTTCACCAGAAATAACCGGAAATCAGGAGACGACGTGGCAGCCCCCATTCTCGATTCGAACGCGCCCGCGTTTGCGCGGCGCTACATGAACCTTGCCGACCCGCGCCTCGGGGCGCAGGCGCTGTTCGCCAGCGACGAATTCTTCGCGCCGAAGGAGCGCATGCTGAATCCGGAGCCGGCCGTGTTCATTCCCGGCAAGTACGACGACCACGGCAAGTGGATGGACGGCTGGGAAACGCGCCGCAAGCGCACGACCGGCCACGATTTCTGCGTGGTGCGCCTCGCGCGGCCGGGCGTGATCCATGGCGTCGACCTCGATACGAGCCACTTCACCGGCAATTTTCCGCCGGCCGCGTCGATCGAGGCGTGCGCCGTCGACGGCGACACGCCGCCCGACGACGCCGCGTGGCGCACGATCGTCCCCGCGACGACGCTGCAGGGCAATTCGCACCACTACGTGAGCGTCGACGACGCGCAGCCGGTCACGCACCTGCGCGTGAACCTGTATCCGGACGGCGGGCTCGCACGGCTGCGCGTGTACGGCCAGCCGCAGCGCGACTGGCGCCACGTGCCGGCCGGCGAGCTCGTCGATCTCGCGGCGATCGAGAACGGCGGTTATCTGGTGGCCGCGAACAACCAGCACTTCGGGCCGGCATCGCAGATGCTGATGCCGGGGCGCGGCGCGAACATGGGCGACGGCTGGGAAACGCGGCGCCGCCGCGAGCCCGGCAACGACTGGGCGATCGTCGCGCTCGCGCGGCCGGGCATCATCCGGCGCGTCGAGGTCGACACGGCGTTCTTCAAGGGCAATTTCCCCGACCGCTGTTCGCTGCAGGCCGCGCACGTCGCGGGCGGCACCGACGATTCGCTCGTCACGCAGGCGATGTTCTGGGCCGAACTGCTCGGCGAGCAGAAGCTGCAGATGGATCACGTGCACACGTTCGACCAGCTCGCGGCGCTCGGCCCCGTCACGCACGTGCGCTTCAACATCTTCCCGGACGGCGGCGTGTCGCGCCTGCGTCTGTGGGGCGAGCCGGCCTGAAGGAGGGCAGCGTCATGACCGGATCCCGCATCCTGCGCGTCGAACGCCTGACCCGCGAGGCGTTCGCGCCGTTCGGCGACGTGATCGCGCTCGAAGGCGCGCGGCACTTCCCGATCAACGGCGGCACGACCGAGCGCTTCCACGATCTCGCGGCGATCGACGTGTGCGCGGACGGCGGCCGGCCGCTCGTCAGCGTGTTTCGCGCGCAGCCGCGCGCGCTGCCGGTCGCGGTCACGCTGATGGAGCGCCATCCGCACGGCAGCCAGGCATTCATCCCGCTCGCGGCCGTGTCGCGCTATGCGATCGTCGTCGCGCCGGCCGGCGACTTCCGGCCCGATGCGATGCGCGCGTTCCTGGCCGAAGGCTGGCAGGGCGTGAACTATGCGAAGGGCGTCTGGCACCATCCGCTGCTCGCGCTCGACGCGCTCAGCGATTTCGTGATCGTCGATCGCGGCGGCCCGCAGCCGAACTGCGACGAGATCCCGCTCGAGTGCGCATGGACGCTGGCATTCGAGCCGGCTTGCGCGAGCGTCGAAGGGCATTCGTAAGCAATATTGGCCGGCCCGCGCGCCCCGCGCGGCGCGGACCGAAAAGAAAAACGGCCCGGGCGGCGAGATGCCGGCCGGGCCGTGCTGCGTGCGCGACGCACGCGAATCGGCGGCTCAGTGCTTGCGGTGCGGGCAGTTCTCGGTCGTGCACGAGCCGTACATCGCGAGCGAGTGCTCCTGGAGCCGGAAGCCGCGCTCCTTCGCGATCGCCTGCTGGCGGCTTTCGATCTCGGCATCGAAGAATTCCTCGACGCGGCCGCAATCGAGGCACACGAGGTGATCGTGGTGCGAGCCCTCGTTCAGCTCGAACACGGCCTTGCCCGATTCGAAGTTGCTGCGCGTGAGCAGGCCGGCCTGCTCGAACTGCGTGAGCACGCGGTAGACGGTCGCGAGCCCGATGTCGAGCTGCTCGTTGAGCAGGTTCCGGTAGACGTCTTCGGCCGTCAGGTGGCGCACCGGGCTCTGCTGGAAGATCTCGAGAATCTTGAGGCGCGGTAGGGTGGCCTTTAGCCCGATATTCTTGAGATCCGTCGGATTGGTCATGGCTAGGCATCCCTAGAGTACAATGCAGGGCTTCAATGTTACCGGCTTTTCGCCGTTCCAGAAACACGCGCGGCCTGCACGCGGGCCAGCACGGTGAAGGAAATGATCCCAGAATCGCTTTCGCACTTTCAGAGGAGTCGCATGCGGAGTGCCATCATCGCTGCCGCCGCCGTCGTCGCGCTGGCGGGTTGTTCGTCGTACGACAGCGTGACGCAGCGCATTGCGCAGAGCATCACGCCCTATCGGATCACCGTCGTGCAGGGCAACTTCGTATCGCAGGAGAAAGCCGCGCAACTGCAGGTCGGCATGACGCGCGAGCAGGTCCGGGCATTGCTCGGCACGCCGCTGCTGGCGGACATGTTCCACGCCGACCGCTGGGATTACCTCTTCTACTTCAAGCGCGGCTCGACGTCGATCGTCCAGCAGCGCGATCTCGTCGTGACGTTCGCGGGCGATCGCCTCGCGGGCTGGACGGGCGCCGACAACCTGCCGTCCGAGCTCGACCTGCTGGCCGACATCGACGGTGACCGCGGCGGCAAGAAGGCGAAGGCGGCCGCGGCGGCGCGGAAGGCGTCGGAAGCCGCTGCCGCGAGCGCCGCGCAGGCGCAGGCGGCGAGTACGCCGGTGCCGGATGTCGTCGCCAGCCCGTCCGTCGTGCCGGCCTCCGGCGCGGCGGTCGACCAGGATGCGAACGCGCAGGCCGCACGTGCGGCGAACCGCGCGACCAACCAGGTGTCGGGACAGGGTTCGGCCGCACGCCGCTTCACGCCGTCCGCGCAGGCCTCGGGCGGCGCACCGGTGCCGGGCGGCCAGCCGCCGGGCGCCGCGCCGGCGATCCAGCCGCAGTTCCAGTTCCACCGCCCGCCGCAGCCGAACGTGTCGAACGAGGCGTCGCCGCCCGTCGGTCCGCAAGGTTCGGACAACCTGCAGAACCAGCCGCTCACCGCGCCGGCGCAGTAAGCGCGGTTGCGGAACCAGGGCGGCTCGCGCCGCCCGCCTTTAGACCTGTCGTGTAGAAAGCCATGAAGATTGCGATTGCCGGCGCATCGGGCCGAATGGGCCGGATGCTGATCGAAGCCGTTCTCAACGATGCCGACGCGCAGCTCGTCGGCGCGCTCGACCGCGCCGATTCGCCGTTCCTCGGCCAGGACGCCGGTGCGTTCCTCGGCAAGGAAACCGGGATCAAGCTGACCGACGACCTCGACGCCGTGTTCGCGCAGGCCGATTACTTGATCGATTTCACGCGCCCGGAAGGCACGATGGCCCACATCGCGGCCGCGCTGCGCCACGACGTGAAGCTCGTGATCGGCACGACCGGCTTCACCGCCGAGCAGAAGGCCGAGCTGCAGGCCGCGGCGGCCAGGATCGGCATCGTGTTCGCGGCGAACATGAGCGTCGGCGTGAACGTCACGCTGAAGCTGCTCGAATTCGCGGCGAAGCATTTCTCGCACGGCTACGACATCGAGATCATCGAGGCGCACCACCGCCACAAGGTCGATGCGCCGTCGGGCACCGCGCTGATGATGGGCGAGGCCGTCGCCGGCGCGCTCGGCCGCTCGCTCGACGAGTGCGCGGTGTACGGCCGCCACGGCGTGACGGGCGAGCGCGACCCGTCGTCGATCGGCTTCGCGGCCGTGCGCGGCGGCGACATCGTCGGCGATCACACCGTGCTGTTCGCCGGGATCGGCGAGCGCATCGAGATCACGCACAAATCGTCGAGCCGCGTGTCGTACGCGCAGGGCGCGTTGCGCGCGGTCCGCTTCCTGTCGGCGCGTGGCGCCGGCCTGTTCGACATGCAGGACGTGCTCGGCCTGCGCTGACCCACGGGGAAACTCCGATGGCGATACCCACCGGCGTTGTCCACTACCTCGAAAGCGGCGATGCGATCACGCATGCGGTCGCCTATGTGCTGCTGGCGATGTCCGTCGCCAGCTGGTGCTTCCTTTTCATGAAAGCCTGGCTCCTGGTCCGCGCGAAGCGCCAGGGGCCGCGCGCGCTCGCCGCGTTCTGGCGCGCGCCGTCGCTCGACGCGGGCATTGCCGCGCTCGCCGGCGCGGATCGCGAGCGCGTGTTCGTGCCGCTCGCCGAAGCCGCGCGCGACGCGGCCGACGACCATGACCCGGCCACGCTGGCCGCGCGCGTGGAGCGCGGCGAACGCGTGCTGCGCGCGCTGCGCCACGCGATGCTGCGCTCGCAGCGGCGTCTCGAATTCGGCCAGGTGCTGCTCGCGTCGATCGGCAGCACCGCGCCGTTCGTCGGGCTGCTGGGCACCGTGTGGGGCATCTACCACGCGCTCGGCAGCATCGCCGCGAGCGGGCAGGCGCAGATCGAGAACGTCGCGGGGCCGGTCGGCGAGGCGCTGATCATGACCGCGTTCGGGCTCGTCGTCGCGATTCCCGCGGTGCTGGCCTACAACATCCTCGGGCGGCTCGTCCGGCAGCTCGCCGAGGAACTCGACGGTTTCGCGCGCGACCTGCACGTGTTCGTGTGCGCGGCGGGCGCCTGACCGACGGGCGCGGGAGGAACGACCATGGCATTCGGCGGGCTCGAGCACCACAAGACGTCCGCGCCGATGGCGGAGATCAACATGACGCCGCTGATCGACGTGATGCTCGTGCTGCTCGTCATCTTCATCATCACCGCGCCGCTGATGACGCACGCGATCCGGCTCGACCTGCCGAAGGTCGCGGCCAGCGTCGCGCGCGACACGCCGTTATCCGTCACCTTGTCGATCGACGACGCCGGCAAGCTGTACTGGGACGACGCGCCCGTCGCGCTCGACGCGCTGCCCGCGCGCTTCCGGGCCGCCGCCGCGGGCGCCGCGCCGCCGGAGCTGCGGCTGCGCGCGTCGCGCGCGACGCGCTACGACGTGATCGCGCAGGTGATGGGCGCCGCGCAGGCCGCGGGTCTTACGCGGATCGGTTTCGTGACCGACGTGCCGCCGCAGGCGGGCGCCGCCGCGCCGGCCGCCGCCACGGCGAAACCCTGACGCGCCCCGGTTGCGGGCCCCGGCCCGCGAGACCGGCCGTGCGGGCCGGCGCGGGCGGTATAATCGTCGTTTTTCCCGGTCCGGCAACAGCCCGCCTGTTCCCGCGCCGGGCATGCACGCCTTTCGATCCACTTCTGCGCGCGAGCCGTCGCGCCGCTTAAAGCCTAGCCCGAACCACACCATGCACGAAAGATACGTACCCGCCGACGTCGAAGCCGCCGCCCAGGGCGACTGGCGCGCAGCCGATGCCTACAAGACGCAGGAAGATTCGCAGAAGCCGAAGTTCTACTGCGTGTCGATGCTGCCGTACCCGTCCGGCAAGCTGCACATGGGTCACGTGCGCAACTACACGATCAACGACGTGATGTACCGCTATCTGCGGATGAACGGCTACAACACGCTGATGCCGATGGGCTGGGACGCGTTCGGGATGCCGGCCGAGAACGCCGCGATGGCGAACGGCGTGCCGCCCGCGAAGTGGACCTACGACAACATCGACTACATGAAGGGCCAGATGCAGTCGATGGGCCTCGCGATCGACTGGTCGCGCGAGATCGCGACGTGCAAGCCCGACTACTACAAGTGGAACCAGTGGCTGTTCCTGAAGATGCTCGAGAAGGGCATCGCGTACAAGAAGACGGGCACCGTGAACTGGGACCCGGTCGACCAGACCGTGCTCGCGAACGAGCAGGTGATCGACGGGCGCGGCTGGCGCTCGGGCGCGCTCGTCGAGAAGCGCGAGATCCCGATGTACTACCTGCGCATCACGCAGTACGCCGATGAACTGCTGAACGACCTCGACGGCCTCGGCTGGCCCGAGCGCGTGAAGATCATGCAGCAGAACTGGATCGGCAAGAGCTTCGGCGTGAACTTCGGCTTCCCGTACGAACTCGACGGCGAGCAGAAGCTGCTGCGCGTGTTCACGACGCGCGCCGACACGATCATGGGCGTCACGTTCTGCGCGATCGCGGCCGAGCACCCGCTCGCCACGCGTCTGGCGCAGGACAAGCCGGAACTGCTCGCGTTCATCGACGAATGCAAGCGCGGCGGCGTCGCCGAAGCCGACGTCGCGACGATGGAAAAGAAGGGCGTCGCGACGGGCTTCTCGGTCAAGCACCCGCTGACCGGCGAGCCGGTCGAGGTGTGGATCGGCAACTACGTGCTGATGAGCTATGGCGAAGGCGCGGTGATGGGCGTGCCGGGCCACGACGAGCGCGACTTCGCGTTCGCGAAGAAGTACGATCTGCCGATCAAGCAGGTGATCTCGGCCGAAGGCCAGACGTACTCGCTCGACGCATGGCAGGAGTGGTACGGCGACAAGGAAACCGCGGTCTGCGTGAACAGCGGCAAGTACGACGGCCTGCGCTACGCGGAAGCGGTCGACGCGGTCGCGGCCGACCTGAACGCCGGCGGCTTCGGCGACAAGCAGGTCACGTGGCGCCTGCGCGACTGGGGCGTATCGCGCCAGCGCTACTGGGGCACGCCGATCCCGATCATCCACTGCCCGTCGTGCGGCGACGTGCCGGTGCCGGAACAGGACCTGCCGGTCGTGCTGCCGGAAGACCTCGTGCCGGACGGCTCGGGCAACCCGCTCGCGAAGTCGGAAGCGTTCCTGAACTGTTCGTGCCCGAAGTGCGGCGCGGCCGCGAAGCGCGAAACCGACACGATGGACACGTTCGTCGATTCGTCGTGGTACTTCTCGCGCTACACGGCGCCGGACGCCGACACGATGGTCGACGCACGCACCGATTACTGGATGCCGATGGACCAATACATCGGCGGCATCGAGCACGCGATCCTGCACCTGCTGTATTCGCGCTTCTGGACCAAGGTGATGCGCGACCTCGGCCTCGTGAAGTTCGGCGAGCCGGCGAAGAACCTGCTCACGCAGGGGATGGTGCTGAACGAGACGTTCTACCGCGAGGACGCTTCGGGCAAGAAGACCTGGTACAACCCGGCCGACGTGACGGTCACGCACGACGACAAGGGCCGCCCGGTCGGCGCGACGCTGAACACGGACGGCCAGCCGGTCGTGCTCGGCGGCATCGAGAAGATGTCGAAGTCGAAGAACAACGGCGTCGATCCGCAGGTGCTGATCGACCTGTACGGCGCCGACACCGCGCGCCTGTTCACGATGTTCGCCGCACCGCCCGAGCAGCAGCTCGAATGGTCGGGCGCGGGCGTCGAAGGCGCGAGCCGCTTCCTGCGCCGCGTGTGGAGCTTCGGCTACGGCAACCGCGAGGCGCTCGCCGCGCGCGCGGGCTTCGATGCAGCCGCGCTCGGCGAAGCCGACAAGGCGCTGCGCCGCGAGATCTACAGCGTGCTGAAGCAGGCCGATTTCGACTACCAGCGCCTGCAGTACAACACGGTCGTGTCGGCCGCGATGAAGATGCTGAACGCGATCGACGGCGCGAAGGGCGCGACGCCCGGCGTGCTGCGCGAAGCGTACGGCGTGCTGCTGCGCGTGCTGTACCCGGTCGTGCCGCACGTCACGTTCGAGCTGTGGAAGGCACTCGGCTACGCGGACGAATTCGGCCCGCTGCTCGACGCGCCGTGGCCGAAGGTCGACGAGGCCGCGCTCGAGCAGGCCGAGATCGAACTCGTGCTGCAGGTGAACGGCAAGGTGCGCGGCGCGCTGAAGGTGGCGAAGGACGCGAGCCGCGAGGCGATCGAAGCCGCGGCGGTGGCCGACGAAGCATTCGCGAAGTTCAGCGACGGCAAGCCGGCGAAGAAGATCGTCGTCGTGCCGGGCCGCCTCGTGAACATCGTCGTCTGACGGCCGCCGGCCGTCGGACGTACCCAGAAGGAGCGAAGGTGATCCGCAGATCGTTTTTGATGCTCGTCGGCAGCGCGGTCGCGCTGTCGGCATGCGGCTTCCAGTTGCGCGGCCAGCAGGACTACGCGTTCAAGCACCTGCTGGTGGCCGGTGCGCCGGCGCCCGTCGAGGCGCGTCTCACGCGCCTCGTCGAGGCCGGCAGCGACACGAAGATCGTCAAGTCGGCGGACGACGCCGACGCCGTGCTGCGCATGTGGGAGTCGCGTGGGCAGAACACGCTGACGCTCAACAAGTTCGGCTCGGCGCAGGAATACGCGCTGTTCTATACGCTGAACTACACGCTGACGAGCAAGGACGGCACCGTGCTGATCCCGCCGAGCGCGATCGCGCTGAACCGCGCGATGACGTACAGCGACCAGTACACGAACGCGAAGGCGCAGGAAGCCGACATCCTGTACGGCGACATGCAGAACGACGCGGTCGACCAGCTGATGCGACGTCTCGCGATCGTCCATTCGCTGACGCCGGCGCCGGAGGACGTGGTGCCGGGTGTCGCGCCGCGCGCGCCGCTGCCGCCGCCGCCGCTCTGATCGACGGCGCACGTAGCGATGCAATTGCGACTTGATGCGCTGGAGCCGCACCTCGCGAAGGGGTTGGCCGGGCTCTATACCGTCTACGGCGACGAGCCGCTGCTCGCGCAGGAAGCGTGCGACCGCATTCGTGCGGCCGCACGCGCGGCCGGCTTCACCGAGCGTTCGGTGCATACGGTCGAGCGCGGCTTCGACTGGAGCGTGCTGCTCGGCGCGACCCAGGCGATGTCGCTGTTCGGCGAGCGCCAGCTGATCGAGCTGCGCATTCCGTCGGGCAAGCCCGGCAAGGAAGGCGCCGATGCGCTGAAGACGCTCGCGGCCGCGCCCAATCCCGACGCGCTGATGCTCGTCACGTTGCCGCGTCTCGATGCGGCCACGCAGAAATCCGCGTGGTTTACCGCGCTGCAGAACGGCGGCGTCGCGCTGAAGATCGATCCGGTCGATCGCGCGCAACTGCCGAACTGGATCGGCCAGCGTCTCGCGATGCAGGGCCAGCGGGCCGCGCCCGGCGACGACGGGCGGCGCGCGCTGCAGTTCATTGCCGAGCGCGTCGAAGGCAACCTGCTCGCCGCGCACCAGGAAATCCAGAAGCTCGGGCTGCTGTATCCGCAAGGGACGCTGTCGTTCGAGCAGGTGCACGACGCGGTGCTGAACGTCGCGCGCTACGACGTCTTCAAGCTGAACGAAGCGATGCTCGCCGGCGACGCCGCGCGGCTCGCACGGATGATCGACGGGCTGAAGGGCGAGGGCGAGGCGATCGTGCTCGTGATGTGGGCCGTCGTCGAGGAACTGCGCACGCTGCTGCGGATCAAGCGCGGCGCGACGGCCGGCAAGCCGCTGGCGACGCTGCTGCGCGAGAACCGCGTATGGGGGCCGCGCGAGCGGCTGATCGGCCCCGCGCTGAACCGCGTGTCGGAAGGCGTGCTCGAGAAGGCGCTCGCGTTCGCCGCGAAGCTCGACCGGCAGGTCAAGGGGCTCACGGCCGTCGTGCCGGGCCGCCGCACGCAGGACGAGCCGCCGCCCGATCCGTGGGACGGGCTGTTCCAGCTCGCGATGACGGTCGCGGGCGCGCGCGGCGAACGACCGCCGACCGCGGGTCGCGTGCGACGCTAGGTCCCGTCCGGGCCGTCAGCGCGCACGGCGCAACCCGCTTACAATATTTCGATTGCCGGCGCGGCGTGTCTGCCGCGGCCTGGCGCGGATGGCCGCCCCGGATGGCCGTCCGCGCGCTCCCCCACGAATTCATGCCGCTCCGCGCGGCTCGCTTCTCGAGTCACACGATGGATATCGATCAGTACATGACCGACCTGGGCCGTCGCGCCCGGCACGCTTCCCGCGCGATGGCGCGCGCCAGCACGGCCGCGAAGAACGCGGCGCTCGACGCGGTGGCCCGCGCGATCGAACGCGACGTGCAGGTGCTGAAGGACGCGAATGCGCGCGACGTCGCCCGCGCCCGTGAAAAGGGGCTCGATGCAGCGTTCGTCGACCGCCTGACGCTGTCGGACAAGGCGCTGAAAACGATGGTCGAAGGGCTGCGCCAGGTCGCGTCGCTCGCCGATCCGATCGGCGAGATCGGCAACCTCAAGTATCGCCCGAGCGGGATCCAGGTCGGCCAGATGCGCGTGCCGCTCGGCGTGATCGGCATCATCTACGAATCGCGCCCGAACGTGACGATCGACGCGGCCGCGCTGTGCCTGAAGTCGGGCAACGCGACGATCCTGCGCGGCGGCTCCGAAGCGCTCGAATCGAACGCGGCGCTCGCGAAGCTGATCGGTGAAGGGCTCGAGGCGGCCGGCCTGCCGCAGGACGCGGTGCAGGTCGTCGCGACGGCCGATCGCGCGGCGGTCGGCAAGCTGATCACGATGACCGAATACGTCGACGTGATCGTGCCGCGCGGCGGCAAGAGCCTGATCGAGCGCCTGATCAACGAGGCGCGCGTGCCGATGATCAAGCACCTCGACGGCATCTGCCACGTGTACGTCGACGATCGCGCCGATCTCGCCAAGGCGCTGACCGTCTGCGACAACGCGAAGACGCACCGCTACGGCACCTGCAACACGATGGAGACGCTGCTCGTGTCGGGCGGCATCGCGGCTGCGCTGCTGCCGCCGCTCGGCAAGCTGTATCGCGACAAGCAGGTCGAGCTGCGCGTCGATGCGGCCGCGCGCGCGGTGCTCGCCGATGCGGGCGTCGGTCCGCTCGTCGACGCGACCGAAGAAGACTGGCATACCGAATATCTCGCGCCGGTGCTCGCGATCAAGGTCGTCGACGGCCTCGACGCCGCGATCGAGCACATCAACCACTACGGCTCGCATCACACCGATGCGATCGTTACCGAGGATCACGACCGCGCGATGCGTTTCCTGCGCGAGGTCGATTCCGCGAGCGTGATGGTCAACGCGTCGACCCGCTTCGCGGACGGCTTCGAGTTCGGCCTCGGCGCGGAAATCGGCATCTCGAACGACAAGCTGCACGCACGCGGCCCCGTCGGCCTGGAAGGGCTGACGTCGCTGAAGTACGTCGTGCTCGGACACGGCGAAGGCCGCCAGTAACCCGCGAGGCACACCACCAATGGCAATGCTCTGGGTCAAGACGTTCCATATCGTTCTGATCGCCGCGTGGTTCGCGGGGCTCTTCTACCTGCCGCGCATCTACGTGAACCTGGCCATGGAGACCGATCCGGCCGCGGTACGCCGCCTGCTGCTGATGGCGCGCAAGCTGTTCCGCTTCATGACGATGATCGCGGTGCCGGCGCTGGCCTGCGGGCTGTGGCTGTGGCTCGTGATCGGCATCGGGCAGGGGCAGGGCTGGATCCATGCGAAGGTGACGGTCGTGCTGCTGCTCGTGATCTACCACGCGTACTGCGGGCACTTGTTGAAAGTGTTCGAGCGCGGCGAGAACAAGCGTACCGACAAGTGGTATCGCGTGTTCAACGAACTGCCGGTGCTCGGCATGCTTGCCGCGGTCGCACTGGTCGTGATCAAGCCGTTCTGAGCGGCGCGGCCGGCGCGGTGGCCGGTGCGGACCCCTGCGCGACGGCGCCCCTCGGGGCGCCGTTTGTCGTTGACGTGCGTGTTACGTGCCGGCTGATGCGCCGGTCATGCGCCGGCCGACCGCCACGCGCCGTCAATCCTTCGTGCCGTCGTCGATCCGGCGCCGCGTAATCGCTTCCTTCGCGCGGCCGACCCGTTCCATCAGCGCGGGGCCGCGCGACAGCGCCACGCCGACCGCGAGGATGTCGCCGATCGCGAGGTGCGACATCCGCGACGTCATCGGCGAGAACACGTCCGTTTCCTCGGCAACGTTCGACGCGAGGCTCACGGTCGCGAGCTTCGCGAGCGGCGAATGGCTCTGCGTGATCGCGACGACCTTCGCGCCGCACGCGAGCGCGGAGCGCGCGGCGTCGACGATGTCGCGCGTGCGGCCGGTGTTCGAGATCGCGACGACGACGTCGTGCGGCCCGAGCAGCGCGGACGACATCGAGAACGTGTGCGGATCCGAGTACGCGACGCTCGGCACGCCGAGCCGGAAGAACTTGTGCTGGATGTCCTGCGCGGCGATGCCCGAGCCGCCAGCGCCGTAGAACTCGATCCGCGACGCGTTCGACAGCAGCGCGATCGCCTCGGCGACGCTGCCGGCGGACAGGCTGTTGCGTACTTCGATCAGCGCGCCGATCGTGCGGTCGAACACCTTGCCGATGATGCCGGGCGCCGGTTCGTCGGGCTCGACGTCGCGATAGACCGACGACACGCCCGGCGCGACGCTCTGTGCGAGCCGGATCTTGAATTCGCGAAAGCCGCTGCAGCCGAGCGCCTGGCAGAAGCGGGCGATGGTCGGCTGGCTGACGCCCGCGCGCGTCGACAGCTCGGTCATCGCGAGGTCGAGCACCTCGCGCGGCGCGGCGAGGATGTAGTCGGCGAGCTTGCGCTCGGACGGGCGCAACTCGGCGCGGATCGCTTCAATGCGAGGCAGCATGGGGCGGTACGTGAAAATCGGGTTCGGATGAGCGAGTGTATCGCAATCGAATTGTAGAAAATCTACATGAAATTACTAGCGTCATTGTGGTGCTTTTGGTGGGATGACGACAGGCGAAATTAGGGTTTTCACTAGGTTTGGCCTTGCTGGTGGCGGGAATAAGGATTGCGCACCTGTCGATCCGCATTGCGTGCTTGTAGTTTTTCTACTAGACTGGCTTCGTTCGGTCGACGCACTCGACCGTCCCCACGATTCCAACCGCCGGTGTCGGCCGGCATACAGGAGCGCCCAGCATGACGTCGCTGCACCCCACCCTGGCGAAGGTCACCGAACGCGTGATCGCCCGCAGCCAATCGACCCGTTCCGCCTATCTGCAGCGCATCGACGGCGCGCAGGGCAAGTTCCCGGCACGCGGCGCGCTGTCGTGCGCGAACCTCGCGCACGGCTTCGCGGGCCTCGAAGGCAACGACAAGTTCTCGATCAAGGCGATTCGCGAGCCGAACATCGGCATCGTGTCCTCGTACAACGAGATGCTGTCCGCGCATGCGCCGTACAAGGATTTCCCCGAGATCATCAAGGCGGCCGCGCGCGAGAACGGCGGGGTCGCGCAGTTCGCCGGCGGCGTGCCGGCGATGTGCGACGGTGTCACGCAGGGCAACCCGGGGATGGAGCTGTCGCTGTTCTCGCGCGAAGCGATCGCGATGGGCACGGCGATCGCGCTCACGCACAACATGTTCGACGCGGCGCTGTGCCTGGGCATCTGCGACAAGATCGTGCCGGGCCTCCTGATCGGCGCGCTGCAGTTCGGCCACCTTCCGACGATCTTCGTGCCGGCCGGCCCGATGACGAGCGGCCTGTCGAACGACGACAAGGCGAAGATCCGCCAGCAGTTCGCGACCGGCCAGGTCGGCCGCGACGCGCTGCTCGAAGCCGAATCGGCCGCGTATCACGGCCACGGCACCTGCACGTTCTACGGCACGGCGAACAGCAACCAGATGCTGATGGAGCTGATGGGCCTGCACCTGCCGGGCTCGGCATTCGTTCATCCGCACACGCCGCTGCGCACCGCGCTGACGGCCGAGGCCGCGCGCCGCGTGCTCGACCTGACCGTCGAGCGCGGCCATTACACGCCGATCGGCCATGTGATCGACGAGAAGGCGATCGTCAACGGCATCGTCGCGCTGCTCGCGACGGGCGGCTCGACCAACCACACGCTGCACCTCGTCGCGATCGCGCGCGCGGCCGGCATCCTGATCGACTGGAACGACTTCGACGAACTGTCGGCCGTCGTGCCGCTGCTCGCGAAGATCTACCCGAACGGCAAGGCCGACGTGAACCACTTCCACGCGGCGGGCGGCGTCGCGTTCCTGGTGCGCAACCTGCTCGAAGGCGGCCTGCTGCACGAGGACGTGACGACGGTCGCCGGCAAGGGACTGTCGCACTACACGAAGGAGCCGAAGCTGATCGACGGCAAGCTGACGTGGGTCGACGGCGCGGCCGAGAGCCACGACACGAAGGTGCTGCGCGGCATCCGCGACCCGTTCCAGCCGGACGGCGGCCTGCGCCTGATGCAGGGCCGGCTCGGCCGCGGCGTGATCAAGATTTCGGCGGTCGCGCCCGAGCACCGCAAGGTGACGGCGCCCGCGATCGTGTTCGATTCGCAGGAAGCCGTGCAGGAAGCGTTCGATCGCGGCGAGCTGAAGCGCGATTTCGTCGCGGTCGTGCGCTTCCAGGGCGCGCGCGCGAACGGGATGCCCGAGCTGCACCGTTTGACGCCGCTGCTCGGCGTGCTGCAGGATCAGGGCTTCCACGTCGCGCTGGTGACCGACGGCCGCATGTCGGGCGCGTCGGGCAAGGTGCCGGCCGTGATCCACGTGTCGCCGGAAGCGCTGCTGGCCGGCCCGCTGGGCAAGGTGAAGACGGGCGATACGCTGGTGATCGACGCGGAAGCCGGCGTGCTCGACATCGAGATCGACGACGCGGAGTGGCATGCGCGCCCGGTCGCGCAGCCGCTGCACCAGGCCGAGAACGAGGTCGGCTTCGGGCGTGAACTGTTCGGCGTGTTCCGCGCGGCCGCGGCGCCGGCCGAGCAGGGCGCATCGGTTTTCGGGACGCTGGTCGGCGAAACGGCCGCCCACGTCGCCGCATGAATTTCAAGGAGCCAATTCAATGAAGACGATTGCTGAAATCGTGAAGCTGGGCCCGGTCATTCCGGTGCTCGCATTCGACTCGGTCGAGCAGGGCGAACACGTGTCGCGCGCGCTGCACGCAGGCGGCGTGAAGGTACTCGAGATCACGCTGCGCACGCCGGCCGGCCTGGAGGCGATCCAGCGCGCGAGCCAGCTCGCGGACGACATCGTCGTCGGCGTCGGCACGATCACGAAACCCGAGCACTGCGCGCAGGCGAAGCGCGCCGGCGCGAAGTTCGGCGTGTCGCCGGGCCTGACGAAGGACCTGCACCTCGCGTCGCTCGACGCGGGCCTGCCGCTGCTGCCGGGCGTGATGACGCCGAGCGACATCATCCAGGCGCTCGAATTCGGCTACGAGATCGTGAAGTTCTTCCCCGCGCAGCAGGCAGGCGGCGTGCCGATGCTGCAGGCGTTCCACGGCCCGTTCCCGGCGCTGAAGTTCTGCCCGACCGGCGGCATCACGGTCGACACCGCGCCGAATTTCCTGAAACTGCCGAACGTCGTGTGTGTCGGCGGCTCGTGGCTCACGCCGAAGGCCGCGCTTGCCGCGCAGGACTGGGCCGAAGTCACGCGCCTCGCGCAAGCCGCGAGCCAGCTGCCGCGCTAATGCTTGTATGAAATGAAGAAAGAACCCTCGGAAGCGAGCGCTTAGTGCTTGTTTTACCGAGGGTTTTTGCTGATGGAACCGGTTCTATCCGCAGGCCGTAAAGATAAGTAAAATTCAGCGTCCTGACGGGGTGGGTACCCCCCGTGTTTCGGAGACCTGCATAGCCGGGCATACTCGCAACAGCTCGCCCGGTTCGAACAATTCTAGGAGGAGTGCCACATGGGGGCTGTCCAAGGCAGCATGCTGCTCGTATTCACGCTGATCGCGATTGCCGCGCTGATCCTGATGATCGCGCGCTACAAGATCTACCCGTTCCTGGTGCTGATCATCGTTTCGCTCGGCCTTGGTCTCGTCGTCGGCATGCCGATGGACAAGATCGTCAAGTCGTTCGAGACGGGCACCGGCGGCACGCTCGGTCACATTGCGATCGTCGTCGGCCTCGGCACGATGCTCGGCAAGATGATGGCCGAATCGGGCGGCGCCGAACGGATCGCGACCACGCTGATCGACTGGTTCGGTGAAAAGAACATCCACTGGGCGATGATGTTCGTCGCGATCATCGTCGGCCTGCCGGTGTTCTTCGAAGTCGGCTTCGTGCTGCTGATCCCGATCGCGTTCAACGTCGCGAAGCGCACCGGCAAGTCGCTGCTCGTCGTCGGCCTGCCGATGGTGGCCGGCCTGTCGGTCGTGCACGGGCTGATCCCGCCGCACCCGGCCGCGCTGCTGGCTGTCCAGCAATACGGCGCCGATATCGGCAAGACGATCGCGTTCGGCCTGCTCGTCGGCGTGCCGACCGCGATCATCGCGGGCCCGCTGTTCGCGCTGACGATCTCGAAGTTCGTGAAGCTGCCGGACAACAACCCGCTCGCGTCGCAATTCGTCGATTCGCGCACGGACGGCCGCACGCGCGAACTGCCGAGCTTCGGCATCACGCTGTTCACGATCCTGCTGCCCGTCGTGCTGATGCTCGTCGGCAGCTGGGCCGACCTGCTGTTCACGCCGAAGTCGCTGCCGAACAACCTGCTGCGCTTCGCCGGCAACTCGGACGTCGCGCTGCTGATCGCCGTGCTCGTGAGCTTCTTCACGTTCGGCAAGCTGCAGGGCTTCAACCGCGACCAGATCCAGAAGTTCTGCAGCGAGTGCCTGGCGCCGATCGCCGGGATCACGCTGATCGTCGGCGCGGGCGGCGGCTTCGGCGGTGTCCTGCGCGACAGCGGGATCTCGCAGCAGATCGTCGAGACCGCGAAGCACGCGCATCTGTCGCCGCTGCTGCTCGGCTGGTTCGTCGCGGCGCTGATGCGTCTCGCGACCGGCTCGGCGACGGTCGCGATGACGACGGCCTGCGGCATCGTCGCGCCGATCGCGGCGGCGGCCGGCACGACGGTCAGCCCGGAGCTGCTGGTGCTGGCCACCGGTTCGGGCTCGCTGATCTTCTCGCACGTGAACGATGGCGGCTTCTGGCTGATCAAGGAATACTTCGGGATGACGGTCGGTCAGACGTTCAAGACCTGGTCGTTGCTCGAAACCATCATTTCAGTGCTTGGTCTGGGCTTCACGCTGCTGCTGAGCATGGTTTTGTAACAAGGGGTAGTCAATGATTCTGATCGCAATGGGCGTATCGGGCGCAGGCAAGTCGCTGATCGGCGAAATGCTGGCGGAACGCCTGTCGTGCAGCTATACCGACGGCGACGCGTTTCACAGCGCGGCGAACAAGGAAAAGATGCATAACGGCATTCCGCTGACCGACGACGACCGCTGGCCGTGGCTGCGCACGATCCGCGCGGCCATCGAGGAAAAGCAGCGTGCCGGCGAAACGGCCGTGTTCACGTGCTCGTCGCTGAAGCGGTCGTACCGCGACGTGCTGCGCGGCACCGACACCGATGTGCGGTTCGTGTATCTGAAGGGGTCGTTCGAGGTGTTGCAGGAGCGCCTGAAGAGCCGCACCGGCCATTTCTTCGATCCGTCGCTGCTGAAGAGCCAGCTCGATACGCTCGAGGAGCCGGGCCCGGACGAAGCGATCGAGGTCAGCATCGAGCTGACGCCCGAACGGATCGTCGATCAGGTCATGCTGAAGATCGGTACCGCGCAGCAGCATTGAGCGCGGTTCGCGGCAATCGTCACGCAAAAGGCGCCCTTCGGGGCGCCTTTTGCGTTGGCGCGAAGCCGGCCGGTCAGGCCGCGTGCGCGCGCCGCGCGATGCCGTCGAGCAGCACGTCGAGCATCGTGTCGTGCACGACGGCCGGGTCCAGCTGCGCATAGAGCGGGGCGGCCGACCTGACGAGCGGATGCTCGGCGTCGGACAGCGCGTTCATCTCCGCGAGTTCGACGTCGTTGGCCGCACGCGTGAGGCCGCCGGCTTCGGCGGCAGCGAGCCCGATCACGCTCGCGTACCAGCCGACACACACCGCCGGCAGCGCCGCGCGCGGGATGCCGGCGTCGGTCAGCGCGCGATGCACGGCCTCGATGTGTGCGAGGTCGGCCGGCCCCGTGCTCATGTGCCGCTGCAGCAGCGCGAACGCGGCAGGGTAGCGCAGCGCGAGCGCGCGGTACTGGCGCGCGAGGTCGCGCAGCCGCTCGCGCCACGGCAGCGACGGGTCGACCGGCACGAGCGAGCGCGACAGCGCGTTCGCGATCGCGCGGTTCAGGCCTTCCTTCGACTTGAAGTGATACAGCACGCTCATCGGGTCGCAGCCGACCGACTGCGCGAGCTTGCGCACGCTGAATGCGGCTTCTCCGACGTCTTCGAGCAGCGCGAGGGCGGCCGCGACGATCGCGTCCTTGTCGAGGCCGCGCGGGCCTTGGGCGGGTTTGTCCTTCATCGAGGCGGGCGGGCACGCCGGTGCGGGACCGGCCGTAAACTTGACGAAAGCTTATTCTACACTGTAGAATTATTTCTGCGGTGTAGAAATTGGGTGTCCCGGCACCTTTCAAGACGTGCTTTCGCACAGTCCGGGATCCAGGCGGCACGAGCGTGCCCGCCGTCAACACGGGCCATCGCGCCCCCTCTTCTCGTTGACACCCATGTGGAACCGGCTGCCCCACCCGCGAAGCCAGAAGGCTATTCGACAGGCGGCCCAAGACCATGCAAGTGCAATCATGACGTCCAACCACCAACGACCCCTGATCCAGGGCGAATCGCGTTTCGAGCAAACGCAACTGAACATCGAAAAAGACAACTGGAACTGGTGCGACCCGGCTCGCTACGACGGCGAGCGCCCGGCCAACTGGTATGAGGCGTCGCTGTCGCGTCATGCGAACGGCGCGCCGCTCGCGCACGATGCGGTGTGCGACGTGCTCGTGATCGGCGCGGGGCTGCTCGGCGCATCGGCCGCGCTGCATCTCGCGGAAGCGGGCGTCGACACGATCCTCGTCGACAAGCACCACGTCGGTTCGGCCGCGTCCGGCCGCAACGGCGGCCAGCTGACGCCCGGCCTCGCGCGCTGGGAGGCGGCCGACATGATCGACCATCTGTCGCACGACGACGCGAAGCGGCTGTGGCGCTTCGCGTCGGCCGAGTCGATGGACCTGATCGATGCGATCGGCGCGCGCTACGCGCTCGACCTCGACCGCAAGCGCGGCCACATCACGGCGGCCGTTCACCCGGGCCACATGAGCGCGCTGCTCGACGGCGCGGATGCGCGCCGTCATCTCGGCGACGCGGGCGTGACGCTCGTCGGCCGCCATCAGCTGCACGACGAATACGTGCGCTCGGGGCTGTATCACGGCGCGGCGATCGATGCGATCGGCGGCCAGATCCATCCGCTCGCGCTGGTGCGCGGCCTCGTGCACGGCTTCCGGCTGAACGGCGGCGCGCTGTTCGAGGGCACCGAGGTGCTCGAACTCGACGAGACGCCCGCGGGCGTCGTCGCGACGACGCCGGGCGGCACGATCACCGCGCGCAAGGGCGTCGTGCTCGCGCTGCACAACACGACGTTCCGGCTGCTGGACGACGGCGCGGCAACCACGGTGCCGTTCTTTACCTACGTGAGCGTGACGGCGCCGCTCGACGTCGATGTCGCGACGCTGATGCCGGCCGGCATGCCCGTGTACGACACGCAGTTCCAGATCGACTACTACCGGCCGGTGCGCGGCAACCGCCTGCTGTTCGGCGGGCAGGGCACCGGCACCTGCTGGGCGCAGCCCGACGTCAACGCGTATCTGCTGACGCGGCTGAACACGGTGTTTCCGCAGACCGACGGCCGCATCGCGCTCGACTACTGCTGGAGCGGCGTCAGCGACTTCACGCTGAACGGCGCCACCGACAGCCGCAAGACCGATGCCCGCGTGCCGATGTACATGGTGCAGGGCTGGAGCGGCCACGGCGTCGCGCAGACGGTGCGGATCGGCAAGGCGATCTGCGACGATTTCGTCGGCCGCAACGACGATTTCTCAATGCTCACGGGCATCGATCACCGCGCGATTCCGCTCGGCCGGCAGTTGTCGCCGATCGCGATTCCCGCCGCGAAGGCCGCGATGAGCGTGATGAGCGCGCTGAACCCGGGGCGGATGATCTCGTTCTGATGGTCCGGTGTTCAGGCTGCCGCGCGCCGTCAATGAAAAAGCCCGATGCGAATCGCTCGCATCGGGCTTTTTTTCGTCCGGGGACGGCGGTGCTTACGCGATCCGCTTCGCGAGTTCGACGGCCTTGCCGATGTACGACGCGGGCGTCATCGCAAGCAGCAGATCCTTCGCGTCCTGCGGGATCGCGAGCGTGCCGACGAATTCCTGCAGCGCCTCGCGCGTGATGCCCTTGCCGCGCGTCAGTTCCTTCAGCTGCTCGTACGGGTTCTCGATGCCGTAGCGGCGCATTACCGTCTGCACCGGCTCGGCCAGCACTTCCCAGCAGTTGTCGAGATCTTCGTCCAGGCGCTGCGGGTTCACCTCGAGCTTGTCGAGGCCGCGGATCAGCGAGTCGTACGCGAGCAGCGAGTAGCCGAGCGCGACGCCCATGTTGCGCAGCACCGTCGAGTCGGTCAGGTCGCGCTGCCAGCGCGACACCGGCAGCTTGTCGGCGAGGTGGCGCAGCGTCGCGTTCGCGAGGCCGAGGTTGCCTTCCGAGTTCTCGAAGTCGATCGGGTTGACCTTGTGCGGCATCGTCGACGAGCCGATCTCGCCGGCCTTCGTCTTCTGCTTGAAGTAGCCGACCGAGATGTAGCCCCACACGTCGCGGTCGAGGTCGAGCAGGATCGTGTTCGCGCGCGCGACGGCGTCGAACAGCTCGGCCATGTAGTCGTGCGGCTCGATCTGGATCGTATACGGGTTGAACGTGAGCTTCAGGCGGTTCTCGATCACGTCGCGCGAGAACGCTTCCCAGTCGAATGCCGGATACGCGGACAGGTGCGCGTTGAAGTTGCCGACCGCGCCGTTCATCTTGCCGAGGATCTCGACCTTCTCGATGCGGGTGATCGCACGGGCGAGACGCGCGGCGACGTTCGCGAGTTCCTTGCCGAGCGTCGTCGGGCTGGCCGGCTGGCCGTGCGTGCGCGACAGCATCGGCTGCTCGGCGTGCGCGTGCGCGAGGGCGACGAGGCGCTGGTAGACCGTGCGCAGCGCCGGCAGGATCACGTGTTCGCGCGCGCCGGCGAGCATCATGCCGTGCGACGTGTTGTTGATGTCCTCGGACGTGCACGCGAAGTGGATGAATTCGCTGGCCTGCTCGAGTTCGGCCTGGCCCTTCACCGATTCCTTCAGCCAGTATTCGACGGCCTTCACGTCATGGTTCGTCACGCGCTCGATTTCCTTGATGCGGGCGGCGTCGTGCGCGGTGAAGCGCTCGGCGAGCTGCAGCAGGAACTGCTCGGACGCATCGGAGAAGCGCGGGATTTCCGCGAAGCCGGCGCGCGACAGCGCGATCAGCCAGTGCACCTCGACGGTGACGCGGTGGCGCATGAAGGCGGCTTCGGAGAGCCAGTCGCGCAGCGCTTCGGTCTTGCTGGCGTAGCGGCCGTCGATGGGCGAGAGCGCGGTGAGGGCGAAAAGCGTATCGGGACGAGTGTCGGACATGATCGGGCGGGCCTTGGGGCCGGGTCGAGCGAGGGGGAAGGAGAATCCGGCATTTTACCATTGGCGCGGGGCGATCCCGGCCGAACCGGTCCGGCCGCTGCCGGCGCGGGCCACCGGCGCGGGCGACCAGTGCGGGCGACCAGTGCGGGACGGCGGGCGCGTGACGGCGGGGCGGCGCCAGAAAGGGCCGCTTGCGCGTGTCCGCGCCGCCGCCGCCGACCGGGGCTGCCCGCCGGTAGAATGCAGGCTTCTTCCCGACCGCCGCCCGCCGCGCCCCGCCTGCATGGAACTGAAATGGCTCGAAGACTTCGTTTCGCTCGCGGAAACGCGCAGCTTTAGCCGGTCCGCCGAACTGCGGCACGTGTCGCAGCCGGCGTTCTCGCGGCGGATCCAGGCGCTGGAGGCGTGGCTCGCGACCGAACTGATCGATCGTTCGGTTTATCCGACGCGGCTCACGCAGGCCGGGCAGATCTTCTACGAGCAGGCGCTGACGATGCTGTCGCAGGCGCACGAGGCGCGCACGCTGCTGCGCGGCCACGTCGGCGCGCCGGTGCCGACGATCGAGTTCGCGGTGCCGCACACGCTGTCGCTTACGTATTTTCCGCGCTGGCTGCAGCGGATCGAGGCGAAGATGGGCCAGGTCCACACGCGGCTGCGCGCGCTGAACGTGCACGACGCGGTGCTGTCGCTCGTCGAGGGCGGCTGCGATCTCGTGATGGGCTACCACCACCCGAGCCATCCGGTCGCGCTCGACCCGGCGCGCTACGACATGCTGATCCTCGGCAGCGAGCCGATCAGCCCGTTCTCGGCGCCCGGCCGCGCCGGCCGGCCGCGCCATACGCTGCCGGGCGCGGCCGACGCGCGCGTGCCGTACCTGTCGTATACGCCGAACGCGTATCTCGGCCGGATGACCGAGGTCATCATCGCGAACGCGCCGACCCGGCTGTTCCTCGACCGCGTCTACGAGACCGACATGGCCGAAGGGCTGAAGGCGATGGCGCTCGCGGGCCACGGCGTCGCGTTCCTGCCGCACAGCGCGGTCGAGGATTCGGTCGCGGGCGGCCGGCTGATCCGGCTCGACCGGTCGGCGCGCGGCGGCGCGCATCCGTTCACGCTGACGATGGAGATCCGGCTGTACTGCGACAAGCTCGCGCTGCAGGGCGACGATCCGCGCCAGAAACTCGTGCGCGCGCTGTGGGAGGTCGTGCGCGACGAGCTGCGCGACACCCCGAATTAACCGCCGGCGGTTAATCGACCGCCGCCGGTCGGTCGCGGCCGGCTGACGGCGGCCTTGCGGTGCCTGTCGGGTGGCTGTCCGGCGGCCGGCCCGCGCGCAAGCCAGCCGATTTTTTCGCCGGCGCGATGCACGGCCGATCGCGGGCGTTCTTGCGCAAATCGACCGCGGATTTGCGAAAAATCGCGATCATGCAAGAAACGCATAATCGAATAAGCAAACGGCATTGGATAAAAAAAACGGGTTTTTCGACAATGTGCGCAATCCGTTGAACGTTGGAGCTTCCATGTCTTCGCAACAGCAGTCCATCCCGTCCTACCTGCACGCCGACGATCTCGGCCCGTGGGGCAACTACCTTCAGCAGGTCGATCGCGTCGCGCCGTACCTCGGTTCGCTGTCGCGCTGGCTCGAAACGCTGAAGCGTCCGAAGCGCATCCTGATCGTCGATTGCCCCATCGAGCTCGATAACGGCACCGTCGCGCACTTCGAAGGCTATCGCGTGCAGCACAACGTGTCGCGCGGCCCGGGCAAGGGCGGCGTGCGCTACCACCAGGACGTGACGCTGTCGGAAGTGATGGCGCTGTCCGCATGGATGTCGGTGAAGAACGCGGCCGTGAACGTGCCGTACGGCGGTGCGAAGGGCGGCATCCGCGTGGACCCGCGCAAGCTGTCGCGGGGTGAGCTCGAGCGCGTGACGCGCCGCTACACCAGCGAAATCGGCATCATCATCGGGCCGAACACCGACATTCCGGCGCCGGACGTCAACACCAACGAACAGGTGATGGCGTGGATGATGGACACGTACTCGATGAACCAGGGCCAGACGTCGACCGGCGTCGTGACCGGCAAGCCGATCGCGCTCGGCGGTTCGCTCGGTCGCAAGGAAGCGACGGGCCGCGGCGTGTTCGTCGTCGGCTCGGAAGCGGCGAAGAAGAAGGGGCTGGAAATCGAAGGCGCGCGCATCGCGGTGCAGGGCTTCGGCAACGTCGGCGGCATCGCGGCGAAGCTGTTCCAGGAAGCCGGCTCGAAGGTGATCGCGGTGCAGGATCACACGGGCACGATCTACCAGCCGGCCGGCCTCGATTCGAACAAGCTGCTCGACCACGTCGCACGCACGGGCGGCGTCGCGGGCTTCGAAGGCGCCGAGCCGATGCCGAACGACGAGTTCTGGACGGTCGAGACCGACATCCTGATCCCGGCGGCGCTGGAAAACCAGATCACCGAGAAGAACGCGGCGAAGATCCGCACGAAGATCATCGTCGAAGGCGCGAACGGCCCGACGACGACGGCGGCGGACGACATCCTGAGCGCGAACGGCGTGCTCGTGATCCCCGACGTGATCGCGAACGCCGGTGGCGTGACCGTCTCGTACTTCGAATGGGTGCAGGATTTCTCGAGCTTCTTCTGGACGGAAGACGAGATCAACCACCGCCTCGAGCGCGTGATGCGCGAAGCGTTCGCCGGCGTGTGGGCGGTCGCGGAAGAGCACAAGGTGACGGTGCGTACGGCGGCGTTCATCGTCGCGTGCAAGCGCATCCTGATGGCGCGCGAAATGCGTGGCCTCTACCCCTGATCGTTGACTATGATCCATTCATGACGCAATCCCCCCGATTGCGGAAATGAACCCTCGCGGGCGATGCCGGATCCGGCATCGCCCGCGCGCGCATTCGGGCGCCAGGAGCCGGGTGGAAGGCTTCGTGCAGGGCGATTCGTAGTGCGGTAAACAACCAGTACTTTCAAAAATATTACTTTGATACACTGGCGCGGGTTTTAGCCAAGGAGATGACCAAAATGAAATACCACAAGGCAGTCCTGATGGTCGCGGCGCTTTGCGCGTTCGCAAGCGGCGCGCATGCTCAGGAGACGGGCACGCTGAAGAAGATCAAGGACACGGGCGTGATCGCGCTGGGCCACCGCGAATCGTCGATTCCGTTCTCCTATTACGACCAGAACCAGCAGGTGGTCGGCTATTCGCGCGAATTCCAGATGAAGATCGTGGACGCGGTGAAGAAGAAGCTGAACCTGCCGAACCTGCAGGTGAAGAACATCCCCGTCACGTCGCAGAACCGCATTCCGCTCGTGCAGAACGGCACGGTCGACATCGAGTGCGGCTCGACGACCAACAACACCGAGCGCCAGCAGCAGGCTGCGTTCTCCGACACGATCTTCGTGATCGGCACGCGCCTGATGACGAAGAAGGATTCGGGCGTCAAGGATTTCGCCGACCTGAAGGGCAAGACGGTCGTGACGACCGCCGGCACGACGTCGGAGCGCCTGCTGCGCAAGATGAACAACGACAAGCAGCTGGGCATGAACATCATCAGCGCGAAGGATCATGGCGATTCCTTCAACACGCTGGAATCGGGCCGCGCGGTCGCGTTCATGATGGATGACGCGTTGCTCGCGGGCGAGCGCGCGAAGGCGAAGCAGCCGGGCGAGTGGGTGATCGTCGGCACGCCGCAATCGGAAGAAGCCTACGGCTGCATGATGCGCAAGGGCGATGCCGACTTCAAGAAGGTCGTCGACGACGCGATCTCGCAAGTCGAGAAGTCGGGCGAAGCCGCGAAGATCTACGCGAAGTGGTTCGAGAATCCGATCCCGCCGAAGGGGCTGAACCTGAACTTCCCGTTGTCCGATTCGATGAAGAAGCTGTACGCGAACCCGAACGACAAGGCACTCGACTGACCACACGGCCGTTGATGCAGAAATGACGCTAATGAGACGGAAGAGGCCACGCTTCTTCCGTCTCTTTTTGCTGGAGTCTTGCCCATGTCTTACCACTGGAACTGGGGCATCTTCCTGAGCCCCGTGTCGACCGGCGAGCCGACGACTTATTTCGGATGGCTGATGTCCGGCTTCTGGGTGACGATCGAAGTGTCGCTCGTCGCCTGGGTCATCGCGCTGATCGTCGGGTCGCTGTTCGGCGTGCTGCGCACCGCGCCGAACAAATGGCTGTCCGCGATCGGCACCGTGTATGTGTCGATCTTCCGGAACATTCCGCTGATCGTGCAGTTCTTCGTCTGGTATCTCGTGATACCCGAGCTGCTGCCCGCGTCGATCGGTACCTGGATCAAGCAGTTGCCGCCGACCACGCAGTTCTTTACCGCGTCGATCGTCTGTCTGGGCCTGTTCACCGGCGCGCGCGTGTGCGAACAGGTGCGCTCGGGGATCAACGCGCTGCCGAAGGGCCAGCGCGCGGCCGGTCTCGCGATGGGCTTCACGCAATGGCAGACGTATCGCTACGTGCTGCTGCCCGTTGCGTACCGGATCATCGTGCCGCCGCTCACGTCGGAATTCCTGAACATCTTCAAGAACTCCGCCGTCGCGTCGACGATCGGCCTGCTCGACCTGTCCGCGCAGGCGCGCCAGCTCGTCGACTACACCGCGCAGACGTACGAGTCGTTCATCGCCGTCACGCTCGCGTACGTGATCATCAACCTCGTCGTGATGGCGTTCATGCGCTGGATCGAAGGCCGCACGCGGCTGCCCGGCTATATCGGAGGCAAGTGATGCATCAGTTCGACTGGAGTAGTATTCCCGGCGCGCTGCCGACGCTGTGGACGGGGGCCGTCGTCACGTTCCAGATCACGCTGATCGCGATCGTGGTCGGGATCGTCTGGGGCACGCTGCTGGCGCTGATGCGGCTGTCGGGCGTCAAGCCGCTCGCGTGGTTCGCGCAGGGCTACGTGACGGTGTTCCGCTCGATCCCGCTCGTGATGGTGCTGCTGTGGTTCTTCCTGATCGTGCCGCAGCTGCTGCAGGGCGTGCTCGGGCTGTCGCCGACGATCGACATCCGCCTCGCGTCGGCCATGGTCGCGTTCTCGCTGTTCGAAGCCGCGTATTATTCCGAGATCATCCGCGCCGGCATCCAGGCGGTGCCGCGCGGGCAGGTGAATGCCGCGTTCGCGCTCGGCATGAACTACGCGCAGGCGATGCGCCTCGTGATCCTGCCGCAGGCGTTCCGTGCGATGGTGCCGCTGCTGCTCACGCAGGCGATCGTCCTGTTCCAGGATACGTCGCTCGTGTACGTGATCAGTCTCGCGGACTTCTTCCGCACGGCGGCCAACATCGGCGATCGCGACGGCACGACCGTCGAGATGGTCCTGTTCGCCGGCGCATGTTATTTCGTGATTTGCTCGTTGGCGTCTGCTCTCGTCAAGGGTCTCCAGAAAAAGGTCACAAGATGATTTCCATCAAGAACGTTTCGAAGTGGTACGGCCAGTTTCAGGTCCTCACCGACTGCACGACCGAGGTCAAGAAAGGCGAAGTGGTCGTCGTGTGCGGCCCGTCGGGCTCGGGCAAGTCGACGCTGATCAAGACCGTCAACGGCCTCGAGCCGTTTCAGCAGGGCGAGATCCTCGTGAACGGCCAGTCGGTCGGCGACAGGAAGACGAACCTGTCGAAGCTGCGTTCGAAGGTCGGGATGGTGTTCCAGCATTTCGAGCTGTTCCCGCATCTGTCGATCACCGAGAACCTGACGCTCGCGCAGGTCAAGGTGCTCGGCCGCGGCAAGGACGAAGCGACCGAGAAGGGCATGAAGCTGCTCGAGCGCGTCGGCCTGAAGGCGCATGCGCACAAGTTCCCGGGGCAGCTGTCGGGCGGCCAGCAGCAGCGTGTCGCGATCGCGCGCGCGCTGTCGATGGACCCGATCGCGATGCTGTTCGACGAACCGACGTCCGCGCTCGATCCCGAGATGATCAACGAAGTGCTCGACGTGATGGTCGAACTCGCGCAGGAAGGGATGACGATGATGGTCGTCACGCACGAGATGGGCTTCGCGAAGAAGGTCGCGCATCGCGTGATCTTCATGGACAAGGGCGCGATCGTCGAGGACGACCGCAAGGACGATTTCTTCTCGAATCCGAAATCGGAACGCGCGAAGGACTTCCTCGCGAAGATCCTGCACTGAGCGTTCGCGCGTTTCGCGCGCGTCCATGCGAAAACCGCCCGGCATCGAGCCGGGCGGTTTTTTTTCGGCCGCCGGTCGCGTGCGTTACCAGCTGTAGCGGTAGCCGACCTGCCCGACGATGCCGCGCCGGTAATCGCCGCCGATGTTGCGCGCGATTTTCGCGTTCGCGTAGAGCTCGCCCGACTTGCCGAAGCTCGCGCTCACGCCGACCCCGAGCTCGTACCAGGTGCGGCCAAGGTGCGTCGCGAACGGCGTGCCGCCGACGACGGTCTGGCCCGGCGACAGGAAGTCGTGCAGCACGTCGGCCGTGAAGTACGGCGTCGCGGCGCCGCCGCCCGCATCCGACTGGAGGTTCGGCCGGAAGATGCGCACGCCGACGCGGCCGCGCAGCGCGTTCGTCGTCGTGCCCGATACGGCCGACACGTTGTCGTTGAACCCGTTCAGCTTCAGGTACTGGTACATCAGCTGCGCCTGCGGTTCGATCGCGATCGGCGTGCCGCCGATCGCGAACGGCTTGCCGACTTCCTGCGACAGCGCAATACCGAAACCGTTCTGCGACGCCTCGTTGCCGTAGCTGTCGCGATAGCGGTTGCCGTAGTGCGTGACCTGCCCGACGCTGTCGAAGTAGGTGCCGTCCGGCAGATAGCGCGTCCAGTAGCCACCGACGCTCTGCGCGTGCATCTCGACCGAGCCCGTCGAGGTCGACAGGTCCTGCGCGTCGGCGCGCGCCATGTCGCTGAAACTCGCGTTCGACACGCCGATGCTGGCGGTCACGCCCGCATGCGTGCTGCCCGCGCCGTTCGGCGCCTGGTCGAGCGTCCAGTCCTTGCCGAACTGCGCGAAGAACGTGCGCTCGTCGGCCGCGAAGCGGCCCGCGTTCGCATCGAGGCTCTGGCCGCCGATGCGCCCCCATACGCCGTCGCGGTTGCCCGGCTGCTGCTTCTCGACGTTGTAGATGTCGCCGACGCGCTCGTGCAGCTTGCCGAGCGTGGAGAAGCCGTAGTCGGCGTTCAAGAGCGGCGTGAGCGCGTAGCCGGCGACGCCCGGGCGGTACGCGAGCGTGCCGCCGTTGCCGTTCCCGTTGTTGCCGCCGTCGCCGCCGCCGGACGGGTGGATCGGGTCGCCGGGGTCGGTCTGGTCGAGCTGCGAGCGAAGGTACCAGCCGTTCGCGTCGCTTTGACCGCCGCGATAGAGCCGGTATTCGTACGCGCCGGCCTGGACGGGCCCGGCGAGATGGAAGGCCGACGCGGTGGTCGTGCCGCCGTTGGCCGTGAGGACCACCGGAATCCCGTCGCCGGTCGTCTGCGCGCCGGTGCCGGCCGTATTGGCGATCTTCAGGCCGGTCGTGCCGTTCGCGGCGCCGCCGTTCACGATCAGCCGGTCGGTCGGCGACGCGTCGGCGCCGAGATACGTGTTGAGCGCGATCGTGCCGCCGCGGCCGACATAGTTGCCGGTCGTCAGCGTCTTGTAGCTGCCCGTGAGCGTCGGCGAACCGACGGGGGCGGCGAACGCGACGAGGCCCGCGTTGCTCAGGCTGCTCAGGACCGAGCTGCCCGTCATGCGCCACGTGCTCGAGCCGTCGACCCTCAGCGCGACCGGATCGATCTTGCCGGTCAGCGTCGTGCCGTACCCGAGGAACACGTTGCCGGTGCTCGATGCGTCGGAGACGATGTCGCCCGCGAGGTTCACGCCCAATGCGTTGAACGTCACGTTGCTGCCGTTCGCAAGGTTCAGCAGCGTGCCGTTGCCGGCCGTCACGACCGTGCCGTTTACCGTGATGTCGGCCTTGCCGCCGCGCGCGGCGAAGGCCGGCCCGGCGACGGACGTCACGCTACCGCCCTGGACCAGGACCGAACTCGTCGCGCCGCTCGCGAGCATATCCGACGTCAGCACGCCGGCCGTCGCGCCCTTGAGCGTCGTGCCGTGCAGTTCGAGCAAGCCGCCGCTGTCCGCGGTTGCGCCGTTGCCGGCCGCGCTGTCGATCGACGAATCCGTACCGGTGATACGCCCGCCGTGCAGCGCGACGCTGCCGTCGGCAGCGCTACCCGACGTGGTGAGCGTCACACCCGACAGCGTGGCTGCCGCACCATCCATCACGATCGCATGCGCACCGGCGCCGGTCGTCGCGACGGTCGTGCCGTCGGCCAAGAACGCCGAATCGGCGCTCGACACGTAGACGCCGCGCGCATTGGTACCGGAGGTGCGGACGACCGTCGTCGGATAGGTCGCGATGAGCGCGCTCGTGCCGGTCGACGTGACGCCGTCGGCGCCGTTGCCGGTCGTGGCGATCTGCATATCGGACAGTGAGATCGTTGTGTTCGCGCCGAGGTTGCGGATCCCGCTGCCCGATCCGCCCGTTGCGATCGAGGTCGCGCCGGCCACGATACCACCGCGCGTGACGGTCGGGTCGATCAGCACGCCGTCGGCGCTGCCGTTCGCGATCACGGTGCCGGCGCCCGACATCGAGACCCATGTGCCGGCGCCCGTCAGGCGCACGCCCGCGATGCCGTCGTCGGCTTCGATCGAGCCGGTGTTGGCGAGTAGCGCCGATGCCCCCTGCACGAGCGCGCCGGTGCCATCGGACACGCGGATCGTCGACGCGTTGTTTACCGCGCCTAACGTGCCGACGACGACGCCCGTCGAGTCGGCGCCGGTCAGCAACACCGTATTGCGGTTATCGAACGTGCCGAGGTTTTGCGCGACGAAGCCCGTCACGCCGGCGGTCGACGACGTCACGGCGGCATGGTTGGTCAGCGTCGTCGCGACCAGGCCACCGGTGTTTGCGCCGGCGAGGTCGTGCGCCTGCCCGTCGACGACGCCCGCGATCGCGCCGGCCGCGTTCAGGTTGATCGTCGCGCCGGCGTCGATCGTGCCGTTCGCGCCGCCCTCGACCGCGATCGCGATGCCGTTCGCGCCGTTGACGTTGTAGGTCGCGTTGCCGGTCGACAGCGTCGTGCCGGCGTCGGTCGCGAGCACGCCATGCGCACGCTGGCCGTTGACGTCGGTCGTCAGCGTGCCGGCCGCCGACGCGCCCGTGTACGCCGCGCCGCCCGCGACGCGGAACAGCGTCGAGTCGTCGGTGTCGACGCCGAGGTGCTGAGCGGCCACGTTGATCTTCGAGCCCGCGCCGTATGCGTAGAAGCCGATCTGGTTTGTGCCCGACATGAAGGCCGGCACCGCGTTCGCGCCGACGTCGATCGTCGCGCCCGAGCGTGCGTGCACGCCGATCGCGCCGGTGCCCGTCAGGTTGAGCGCGCCGTCGAGCGTGGCCTTCGCAAGCGGCCCTTCGGCCCACACGCCGTAGTTGCGCGTGCCCGACGCGGGATCGAGGCCGCCGGCCACGTCGATCGTGCCGGTCGACGTCGCGGCGGTCGCTTGCGTGCCGGTGCCGAGCACCATCACGCCGATGCCGTTCACGCCATTCAGCGTGATCGTGCCGGTGTTGGTCACGGTCGCGGCCGTATCGGCCGCGAGCATGCCGACGTTGGCGAGCGGCGTGCCGGGCGCCGTGCCGTTGACGACGATCGCTCCCGCGTTGGTCAACGTGCCGGACGTCGAGCCGATGCTCGCGAGCGCGGCGCCGTTCTGTGTCTGCGAGCCGATCACGATCGTGCCGAGGTTGCTCGCGGTGCCCGATGCGCCGAGCAGGATGCCGTATGCGTGCGCGGCGAGCGCGACGTCGCTTGCCGTGCCGCCGGGTGCGTACTGGGCCGCGCGGCCGAGATAGATCGTGCCGCCGGCCTGGTTCGTGAAGCTGCCGCCGTCGACGAGGCCGCCGATCACCTGGCTGTCGAGCGTCGTCGCGTTGACGCCGACGTTGATCGTGCCGGCGTTCGACCCGGTCGCGCCGTCTGTCACACCTACCGCGTAGTTCTGCAGGTTCGGCTGGTTGCCGTCGAGCGTCCACGCGCCGACGTTCATCACGCCGTTGTTGACGAACGAGGTGCCCGTTCCGCTTGCGTACACGCCGTTGCCTTCCGTGTAAGCGTTGAAGCCGAAGTTGGCGGGCGGCGCGCTGCCGCTCGTGTCGAAGTTGTCGCCGGATGCGTAGCCGGACGAGATCGTGCCGTTGTTGACGCCGCTTGCACCGCTCAGCAGGCGCACCAGCGTGAAGTCGCCCGACAGGCGCCCGTCGTTGATGAAGTGCGCACCGTTTTCCGCGAGGACGGCCGAGCTCGGGACGATCGTGTTGGTGCCGCGGAAGTCGATCTGGCCTTCCTTGCCGATCTGCAGCGTCGCGTTCGCGCCCGTGCCGTGCATGACTGACAGGAAATCGATCGGCAGCGTGTTCTTGTCGCCCGCGGACACGGTGTTCTGATACTGGAAGCTTTGCTGCGAGAACGTCACGGCCTGGCTGAACGCGCTGTCGTAGGCGGCCTGCGAGCCGAGCGCGCCGCTTTGCACGGAGCGCACGAGAAAGTCGTTGTATGCGGCAAGCGATGCGGCGTCGGTGACCTTCCACGTACTGCCGTCGAACGCGGTGAAGGTGCCCGCGTAGGCCGGCACGTCGAGCTGGCGGCTGCCGACGGCACCGCCGTCCGCAAGATAGTCGCCGGTGGTGAACTGAATCTGGTTGCGCGAGTTCCAGGTGACGGTGCTTGTCGTGGAGCCCGTACCGTCCGCGAAGGTAAGGTCGGTCCCCTTCGCGGCGATCGAGATCGCGTTGCCGGCTGCGTCGGGCGCGTTCGCCGCATTGCCGATCGACACGTTGAGCGATCCGCCGGTGGCGGCGACGGTGCCGATGCGCGTGTTCACGTACTGATCGCCGTTCACGTCGTGGTAGACGGGCACTTCGGTCGCGCCGGCCGTCGACGCGGAAAACGCGGACGAGTCGTAGGTCGCGACCGACGTGCGGGTGCCGGTGATCGAGTCGGGCGTGCTCACGCTGTGCGTCTTGCCGCCGAGCGACAGCAGCGGCTGGTTCGGGTTGCCCGACACGATGGTCGTGCTGCCGATCGGCGTGAGCGTGTAGCCCGGGTCGCCGCCGGCGCCGGTCCATGCGCCCGACACGCCGACGGTGTCGCCGCCCGACACGGTGGTGGCACCGGCCAGGTTGTCGTTGACGGTCGGGCTGAAACTGCCGAGCGCGCAGGTGCCGCCGCTCGCGACGGCCGCGCCGCTGCCGCAGGTCGATGCATGCGCGCCGCCGGCCGACAGCATGGCCAGCAATGCGCCGAGCGCTACCGCGCGGCGGTTCGTGCCCGATGCGCTACCCGAGCGCTTGCCGCGCGCCCGTGCCGTTTCCGCCACCGCGACCCAGCAGCCGGCGGTTTCGCTCCATATCGATCGAAATGAGTGATTCACGACAAGCCCCTATTTCTTGTTTTGAAATGGCATTCGCCGGAATTCGGCGAATTCGCAATCCGCGGTGGAGAAATAATCCGAAAGGGGCGTGCGGCGGCTGTGGCTGCGTATCGCGCCAATCGTGTTTCGTTACACCAGCGATGGGCGGAGTCTACTGATTCGGAGCACGGTCGATTATCGAGAAATCGGGAAATGTGGGGATGCCAACCGTAGTGGGTTGTATTTTTGATTTGTGTGGTTAATCGAACCGAAAGCCATGCAGGTCAATGGACCCGGGGGCTGGGGTGAAAATCAGGAATGGCCGGTGGGGTGGGTGGGATACCGCACGGATTGACGGCAACCGATAAGCTAGAATGCGCGCCCGAGATTATATTTAATGGGAAGAATTTGCCGTTTCTTGATTTGGTTGTTTTTTATTTTCGCTTGTAAATTAATAAAATCAAGCGAATTTCTCATGGTGCTGATTCATTGCGCCGAATGGCGGCCCGAGTGAAACGGCATCGGCCGAGGCGCGCCGATTTTCACCGGTAAGGGATGCGTCGGCCTCGACGCGAGGTTCGCTCGAGCGGAAAGGACGCAGGTTGCGGCGCGTGCCGTACCGGGTTCAGAAATCGATTGCGTCGTCGGAGTCGCCGTCGGCGGCGGTGGCGAGTGCCTCACGGACCTCGCGCGGCGCGGACGCCGATGCGTCGAGCGCCGGGTTGCGCAGTTTCTCGAGCACACGCTCGGGCACCGGGATCTGCATCCGCGCGGCGACGTCGCCGCACTGGAACATGATCAGCTCGCCCGGCTCGAACGCGGTCCAGACCTCGTTGTCGGTGAGCGGCTGCGTCGCGATCACCGCGACGCGATCTTCGGGCGTCGTGTATTTCGCGAAGTCGATCGACAGGTCCTCGTCGACGAGATGCGCGGTCGAGAACGGCCAGCGCCGCACCAGATAGTGCAGGCGCGTCGAGCAGTGCGCGAAGAGCGCCTGACCGTTCGACATCAGGAAGTTGAACACGCCGTGATCGGTGATCCCGCGCGTGAGTTCGCCGACGCGCTCGAACAACTCCGGCAGCGGCGGCTGCGCGCCGGGAAAGGCCTCGCGCAGCCCCTGCATCAGCACGCAGAACGCCTGTTCGCTGTCGGTCGTGCCGACCGGGTGGTAGACGCTGCCGTCCATGTTCGGCGCGTAGTCCTGCAGGTCGCCGTTATGCGCGAAGATCCAGTGCCGGCCCCACAGCTCGCGCATGAACGGGTGGCTGTTCTCGAGCAGGATGTGCCCCTGCGTCGCCTTGCGGATGTGCGCGATCGTGTTCTTGGACTTGATCGGGTAGCGCTTCACCATTTCGGCGATCGGCGACGTGGCCGATGCCTGGTGATCGATGAACAGGCGGCAGGCCTTGTCCTCGAAGAACGCGATGCCCCAGCCGTCGGCATGGTGATCGGTCAGCCCGCCCCGGGCCGCGAAACCTGTGAAGGAGAATGTGACGTCCGTCGGCGCGGCGCAGTTCATTCCTAAGAGTTGGCACATTTTACTTGGGGCGGCAGGCTGAAGCGGGGGGGTAACGAACCGGGCGAACCCCGGTACAATGCGGCTTCAAGCATATCACCGAGCCCTGAGCGGTAAAAAGCGGATTCCGCTGGCCAAAGGTCCCGTGTTGCGGTTTGCCGTCAGTCGGCCCGCGCACGCGTGTTCCGGCCCCGCCAACGGCAAGCACGTTCCTCACGACGCCTCCTATGACTGCCTCGAACGCTTCCTCCCCGGCGACGCTCTCGCTCGCCCGTCCCGACGACTGGCACCTGCACCTGCGAGACGGCGACATGCTGGCCGCCGTGCTGCCGCACACCGCGCGCCAGTTCGGCCGCGCGATCGTCATGCCGAACCTGAAACCGCCGGTGACGACCACCGCGCAGGCGCAGGCCTATCGCGAGCGCATCCTCGCCGCGCTGCCCGCCGGGATGACGTTCGAACCGCTGATGACGCTGTACCTGACCGACAACACGCCGCCCGACGAGATCCGCCGCGCGCGCGAAAGCGGCTTCGTGCACGGCGTGAAGCTGTACCCGGCCGGCGCGACGACGAATTCCGACCACGGCGTCACCGATCTCGCCAAATGCGCGAAGACGCTCGAGGCGATGCAGGAAACCGGCATGCCGCTGCTCGTGCACGGCGAGGTGACCGATGCGTCGATCGACCTGTTCGACCGCGAGAAGGTGTTCATCGACCGCGTGATGACGCCGCTGCGCCGCGATTTCCCGGGCCTGAAGGTCGTGTTCGAGCACATCACGACGAAGGACGCGGCCGACTACGTGCGCGACGCCGACGCGGCGCCCGGCCTGCTCGGCGCGACGATCACCGCGCATCACCTGCTGTACAACCGCAACGCGCTGTTCGTCGGCGGGATTCGCCCGCATTACTACTGCCTGCCCGTGCTGAAGCGCGAAACGCATCGCGTGGCGCTGGTCGAGGCCGCGACGTCGGGCAACCCGCGTTTCTTCCTGGGCACCGACAGCGCGCCGCATGCGCGCGACGCGAAGGAAACCGCGTGCGGCTGCGCCGGCTGCTACACGGCGCTGCACGCGCTCGAGCTGTACGCGGAAGCGTTCGACACGGCCGGCGCGCTCGACAAGCTGGAAGGGTTCGCGAGCTTCTTCGGCGCCGATTTCTACGGGCTGCCGCGCAGCGCCGAGACGGTCACGCTGCGCCGCGAGGCGTGGGAACTGCCGCGCGAGATCTTCGCGGGCGACACGCCGGTCGTGCCGTTGCGCGGCGGCGAGACGATCGGCTGGAAACTGGCGTGACCGTTGCGCCGCCGCGCGGGTCCGGCCATGCGGCCGGCCGCATGGCGGCGGATTTCGCGCGGATCGACTGGTCCGCGCCGTGGCTTGGACCCTATGCGGAGCCGGGCCGCGCCGTCCAGGCGGCCGTATTGGCGGGTGACGCCGCGCTGCTCGATGCGCTGAATGGCGCGTTGCGCGACGGCGCGCGTGTCAGCGGTCGCGGCAGGCCGCTGCGGTTCGTGCCGCAGGCCGCGCTGCCGCCCGGCATCGCATACGAAACCCATGTCGCCGACACCGGCGGGGTGCCGACTCGCCACCATCTTCACGACTTCTTCAATGCACTCGTCTGGTTCGCGTATCCGCGCACCAAGGCCGCGCTGAACGCGCGTCAGGCCGCCGCGATCGACGCGGCGGGCGGTGTCGGGCCCGTGCGCGGTTCGCTGCGCGACGCGCTCACGCTGTTCGACGAGAACGCCGCGCTGTTCGTCACGGCCGACCGCGCGCTCGCCGCTGCGCTGCGCGGCTTCGACTGGCCGCGGCTGCTGGTCGCCGCGCGCGACGCGTGGGGCACGCGCTGCGAAGCGCGGCTCGTCGGCCATGCGCTGCTCGAACAGCTCGTGACGCCTTACAAGTCCTGCACCGCGCACACGTGGATCGTCGAAGTGAGCGCCGACTATTTTTCATGGCCCGACGCGCAGCGCAACGCGCATGTCGACACGCGGGTGGCCGCCGAACTCGCGACGCGCGCGCTGACGAGCCGCGATTTCGCGCCGCTGCCGGTACTCGGTGTACCGGGCTGGTGCGCCGCGAATGCCGATGCCGCGTTTTATGACGATCCGGCGGTATTCCGCAGCGGCCGACGCGTGCGTGCTGCCGGTGGCGGCGCGCAGTGCTAGAATGCGCGTCGCAAAGCAGGCCAGGCAGTCGCGGCCTCGCCGCCTTCGGGCGCGCGGGGGCGAGGAAAGTCCGGACTCCACAGGGCAGGGTGATGGCTAACGGCCATCCGTGGCGACACGCGGAACAGGGCAACAGAAAGCAAACCGCCGATGGCCCGGCGCAAGCCGGGATCAGGTAAGGGTGAAACGGTGCGGTAAGAGCGCACCGCGGCGACGGCGACGTCCGCCGGCACGGTAACCTCCACCCGGAGCAATTCCAAGTAGGCAGGCGTGCATCTTCGGATGCAGGACGGGGCCCCCGTCTCGCCTGCGGGTAGGAAGCTTGAGCGCGTCAGCAATGGCGCGCCTAGAGGAATGGCTGCCACGCGTGGCGCGCTTCGGCGCGCGGCGTGCACAGAATCCGGCTTATCGGCCTGCTTTGCCGTTCGAATGCGAAAGGGCCGGCGTCTCCTTGCGGAGCGCCGGCCCTTTTTTCATGCGTGAGCGCGGTGCGTTCAGGCGGCGACGATGTCGAACGAATGCGTGAGTTCGGCCGTCTTCGCGATCATGATCGACGCGGAGCAGTACTTGTCGTGCGACAGGTTGATCGCCCGCTCGACCGTGCCCGGGTTCAGGTTGCGGCCGGTGACGGTGAAGTGGAAGTGCACCTTCGTGAACACCTTCGGGTCTTCGCTCGCGCGCTCGGCCTTCAGCGTGACCGAGCAGCCGGTGACTTCCTGGCGGCTCTTCTTCAGGATCAGCACGACGTCATAGGCCGTGCAGCCACCGGTGCCGAGCAGCACCATTTCCATCGGACGCGGCGCGAGGTTGTGGCCGCCGCCCTCGGGCGCGCCGTCCATCGCGACGAGATGCCCGCTGCCGGTCTCGGCGGAAAACGCCATGCCGTCCTGGCCCATCCAGCTTACTTTGCATTCCATGCTTGCACTCCAGCGTTGCCTGATTCGGATTCGATCCGGCATTGTAGCCCGCAGCGCAACGGTCGGCTGATGCGCTGCACGACGTGCAATGCCGGCGCCGTGCGGGCAGGGCGTCCGACGGCAATTTCCCTGCTTCTTTTAGGGGTTCTGCTCTAGATGACGGAGATTCCTGTTCCCGGGCGCCGGAATCATGCCATTGATTTAAAAGGGAAAATCATTGTTTTCGAGCGTCACCTCGTGAATTTTGCATTATGGTTTTGGATTTCGCCATGCAAATTTTCTTGTTCAGTCGGCGACGCATTCGTATAATGAGCCTCATTGGTTGTCGCGCTGCGGTAACCTCCGAATGTCTCCTCCACCCTCCTCCTAAGGTGGATTAAGCCCGAACCAGCCGTTCGGGCTTTTTTTCGTCCCGTGCAAACATCGGCGCGCGGCTTGCGCGCGCCGGCAGCGTCACGCGGGCTGCCGTGCGGCAGGCGGCGATGCCGCGTCGGGCGCCGCGCCGCGCGAGCGCGTGTCAGGCGCAGGTGCATGGACGGCTGACGCATGGCCGTGACTGCGCGCGCAGAAGTGGCGGACGCGTTCGCGCACCGCGCGCAGTCGGGCGACGCGATCCTCGGCATGAGCGTTCCGGGCGTCGGCGATGCGCGCATCGAGCGCGTCGAGCTTGGCTTCGCAGCCGGTGTGAGCGGCGACGGCAGGCGCCGCGATGGCCAGCAGCGCGGCTGCGAGAAAGGGCGTAAGTCTTTGTTTCATCATGCTTGTTTGTTGTTTTCCGGGTTCGGCCGGTCGGGCGCGGCAAGGTCAGGTGCCGCGCGTCGACGGGTGCCGCCCCAGACGCTCGGTTCGCCTGGCTGGTTGGGGCACGACCGAATTTTGGCCCATTTCGGCCGCCGCGGACACGGGACGTGGATTCCCTTTGACCGCTTCGCCGTATTTCCTTTATAATTCAGGGCTTTTCCGCTTTCATGCCCACGGAAAAAGAACAGGGAGAGCCTGCACCGCGCCTCGAAGCGCACACAGACAAGCAGGAAGAACACATCGGGCAAAGCATTTTTTTTGGATCGATCATGAAGACGTTTTCCGCAAAAGCCCATGAGGTGACGCGCGAATGGTACGTGATTGACGCGACGGATAAGGTTCTCGGCCGTGTTGCCAGCGAAGTGGCACGCCGTCTGCGCGGCAAGCACAAGCCTGAGTTCACCCCGCACGTCGACACTGGTGATTTCATCATCATCATCAACGCGAGCAAGTTGAAGGTCACGGGCAACAAGACGCTGGACAAGAAGTACTACCGTCACTCGGGTTACCCGGGCGGTATCTATGAAACGACGTTCGGCAAGATGCAAGAACGCTTCCCGGGCCGCGCGCTCGAGAAGGCGGTCAAGGGCATGCTGCCGAAGGGCCCGCTCGGCTACGCGATGATCAAGAAGCTGAAGGTCTACGCAGAAGCGACGCATCCGCACTCGGCTCAACAGCCGAAGGCGCTCGAGATCTAAGGGGACCCACATGATCGGTAACTGGAACTACGGTACGGGCCGCCGCAAGAGCGCAGTCGCACGTGTCTTCATCAAGGCTGGCAAGGGCGACATCATCGTCAACGGCAAGCCCATCGCTGACTACTTCTCGCGCGAAACGTCGCTGATGATCGTGCGTCAACCGCTGGAACTCACGAACCACGGCCAGACGTTCGACATCAAGGTGAACGTGAACGGCGGCGGTGAAACGGGCCAGGCAGGCGCAGTGCGCCACGGCATCACCCGTGCACTGATCGACTACGATGCGACGCTGAAGCCGTCGCTGTCGAGCGCAGGCTTCGTCACGCGCGATGCGCGTGAAGTCGAGCGTAAGAAGGTCGGTCTGCGCAAGGCACGCCGCGCAAAGCAGTTCTCGAAGCGTTAATTCCGCTTCATGGCCTCGCCGCCCCTCGGGTGGCGTCCGCCGGAAAAACCGCCAGCTTCCACGCTGGCGGTTTTTTTATGCCCGCTTTTTGCCTGTCCCGGGCCGCCGCCGCGGCCGCCCGCGCGGGCACGTTTGACGAAATCGACAAGAACCTATTGATTTCATGGACTTCAGCACGATCTTCTGATCGGCCCTACAATAGCGGCTAAAGCTTTTTGGAGAGTTCGAATGAACGCTGTTACCGAATCCGCAGCAACGACGACCGATATGCCGCTTCCGTTTGTCTTTACCGACGCGGCGGCCGACAAGGTCAAGCAACTGATCGACGAAGAGGGCAACCCCGACCTCAAGCTGCGCGTGTTCGTGCAGGGTGGCGGCTGCTCCGGCTTCCAGTATGGCTTCACGTTCGACGAGGAAGTCAACGAGGACGACACCGTGATGGACAAGAACGGCGTCCAGCTCCTGATCGATTCGATGAGCTACCAGTATCTGGTCGGCGCCGAGATCGACTACAAGGACGATCTCAACGGCGCCCAGTTCGTGATCAAGAACCCGAACGCGACCACCACCTGCGGGTGCGGTTCGTCGTTCTCGGTCTGAGCGCGCATCCGATCCGCGCCGGTTCGCCGGCATGAAAAACGGGGCTTCATGCCCCGTTTTTTTATACCCGTCTGCCGTGCTGCGTCCGCCGCACCGCAGGTCTTGCGTCAGCGCGGATAGAGCGCGCCGAGCACGCGATTGCCGGCTGCGCCGGTAACCGTCGCGAGATTGCCGGGCTGGCGCGCGGTGAAGCGGTACGCAAGCCACGCGAACGCGAGCGCCTCGACCTGCTGCGGCGGCACGCCGAGCGCCGCCGTCGTATCGACGGCGGCCGGCACGCCGGCCTCGCGCAGCGCGTGCCGCAGCGCGTCGAGCAACACCGGATTGCGTGCGCCGCCGCCGCAGACGAAGACGGCCTTGCAGCCCGACGCGTGTTTGGCCACCTCGCGTGCGACCGACACCGCGGTCAGCACGGTGAGCGTCGCCTGCACGTCCTCCGGCGCGACCTGGGCGAACGCGGTGAGCTTCGCGTCGAGCCATGCGGGATTGAACAGGTCGCGGCCGGTGCTTTTCGGTGGCGGCGCGGCGAAATACGGTTCGTCGAGCAGTGCATCGAGCAGCGGCGCGTGCACGGTGCCGCGCGCGGCGAACTTGCCGCCGTCGTCGTACGGCTTGCCCAGATGGCGGGTCGCCCATGCGTCGATCAGTGCGTTCGCGGGGCCGCAGTCGAAGCCGCGCACGTCGCCGCCGTCGCCGGGCAGGATCGTGATGTTGCTGATCCCGCCGAGATTGCAGACGACGCGCGTTTCGCCGGGCGCACCGAACACCGTGGCATGGAAGGCCGGCGCGAGCGGCGCGCCGTGGCCGCCGGCGGCCACGTCGCGGCTGCGGAAATCGGCGATCACGTCGACCTGGGTCAGTTCGGCGAGCAGCGCCGGGTTGTTGAGCTGCCGCGTATAGCCGCGCTCGGGGCGATGACGCACCGTCTGCCCGTGCACGCCGATCGCGCGGATCTCGTCGCGCGACAGTCCGGCCGTGCGCTGCAATTCGTGGCAGCACACCGCATAGCGCGTGACGAGCGCGTTCGCCGCGAGCGATTCGCGGTCGATTTCGTCGTCGCCGGGTTGTTGCAGCGCGAACAACGCGTCGCGCAGCGATTGCGCGAAGCCGACGAACGCTTCCGCGAGCACGACCGGCGCGCGGCCGGCCTCGAAACGCACGGCGACGCCGTCGACGCCGTCCATGCTGGTTCCCGACATCAGCCCGAAGTAGATGCCGTCGGCCGGATGGGCATTTTGCGGCTGTCGTTGCGGCACGTTGGGTTCTCCTGGATCGTGCGGCGCGGGCCGGTGCCGCGCGCCTTGCGCCCGATTATCCGCGCAACCTGACGCGCCGTTAAGCGATGCGCGCGCAAGTTATGGGAAAATCCCTGTTTTTGCGACATTCTTCCCGGCACCGATGAGCACCGAACCCAGTTCCAAGCCTGTTTTCCCGATCACCGACGAAGTCCGGCATGCGCTCGCCGTCACGAAGCGCGGCGTCGACGAACTGCTGATCGAGGAAGAGTTCGCGCAGAAGCTCGCGCGCAGCGCGGCCACGAACACGCCGCTTCGCATCAAGCTCGGCCTCGACCCGACCGCGCCCGACATCCACATCGGCCACACGGTCGTGCTGAACAAGATGCGTCAGCTGCAGGACCTCGGCCACACGGTGATCTTCCTGATCGGCGATTTCACGTCGCTGATCGGCGATCCGTCGGGCCGCAATGCGACGCGCCCGCCGCTCACGCGCGAGCAGATCGAATCGAACGCGAAGACCTACTTCGAGCAGGCCGCCCTCGTGCTCGATCGTGAAAAGACCGAAATCCGCTACAACAGCGAATGGTCGATGCCGCTCGGCGCGGACGGGATGATCAAGCTCGCGTCGCGCTATACGGTCGCGCGGATTCTCGAGCGCGAAGACTTCACGAAGCGCTTCCAGGGCGGCGTGCCGATCTCGATCCACGAATTCCTGTACCCGCTGATGCAGGGCTACGACTCGGTCGCGCTGAACGCCGACCTCGAGCTCGGCGGCACCGACCAGAAGTTCAACCTGCTGGTCGGCCGCGAGCTGCAGAAGCAGTACGGCCAGGAACAGCAGTGCATCCTGACGATGCCGCTGCTCGAGGGTCTCGACGGCGTCGAGAAGATGTCGAAGTCGAAGGGCAACTACGTCGGCATCAGCGAGAAGCCGACCGACATGTTCGGCAAGCTGATGAGCATCTCGGACACGCTGATGTGGCGTTACTTCGAGCTGCTGTCGTTCCGCAGCCTCGACGAGATCGCCGGCTTCAAGCGCGAGGCCGAAGGCGGCCGCAACCCGCGTGACTTCAAGGTGCTGCTCGCGCAGGAAATCGTCGCGCGATTCCACTCGCAGTCCGATGCCGAGCGCGCGCTGGAGGACTTCAACCATCGCGCGAAGGGCGGTGTGCCGGACGACATTCCGGCGGTCACGCTCGCCGGCGCGCCGCTGGCGATCGGCCAGCTGCTGAAGCAGGCCGGCCTCGTGCCGTCGACGAGCGAAGCGCTGCGCAACATCGAGCAGGGCGGCGTGAAGATCGACGGCGCGACGGTGTCGGACAAGGGCCTGAAGGTCGAAGCCGGCGAGTTCGTCGTGCAGGTCGGCAAGCGCCGCTTCGCGCGCGTCACGCTGACCGCATGATCGCGCTGATCCAGCGCGTGAAGCGCGCTGACGTCCGCGTCGGCGACCGGACGACCGGCGAGATCGGCGCGGGCCTGCTCGCGCTGGTCTGCGCGGAACGCGGCGACACCGACGCGGCAGCCGACAAGCTGCTCGCGAAGATGCTCGGCTACCGCGTGTTCAGCGACGCAGCCGGCAAGATGAACCTGCCGGTGTCGAACATCGACGGCGCGGGTCGCGCGGGCGGGCTGCTGCTCGTGTCGCAGTTCACGCTGGCGGCCGACACCAACAGCGGGCTGCGTCCGAGCTTCACGCCGGCCGCGCCGCCCGACGAAGGCGCGCGGCTGTTCGACTATTTCGTCGCGGCCGCGCGGGCGCGCCATCCGGTCGTCGAAACGGGCGAGTTCGGCGCCGACATGCAGGTGTCGCTCGTCAACGACGGCCCCGTGACGTTCTGGCTGCAAGTGCGGCCCTGATTCTTTCCCGGAGACGCGCGGCGATGGCCAGCACGCAGATTCTTTTCATCCGCCATGGCGAGACGGCCTGGAACCGCATCAAGCGTATCCAGGGTCATATCGACATCCCGCTGGCCGACACCGGCCTCGCACAGGCGAAGCGGCTGGCGGCCCGGCTCGAACGAGAGGCGCGCGACGGCGCGCGGATCGACGCGATCTATTCGAGCGACCTGATGCGCGCGCAACAGACCGCGCAACCCTTTGCCGAGGCGCTCGGTCTGCCGCTGCAGCTGCGCGAAGGGCTGCGCGAACGCTCGTACGGCGCGTTCCAGGGGCACGACAGCACCGAGATCGAGGCGCTGTTCCCGGACGCCTACGCGGCCTGGCAGACGCGCGATCCGGGCTTCGCGCCGGAAGGCGGCGAGTCGCAGCGCGCGTTCTATCACCGCGTGCTGCATGCGCTCGAACCGATCGTCGCCGCGCATCCGGGCGACCGGATCGCGTGCGTCGCGCACGGCGGCGTGCTCGACTGCGTGTACCGCTTCGCGAACGCGATCGAGCTGTCGGCGCCGCGCACTTACCAGTTGCTCAATACGAGCGTCAACGTCGTCGATTACGTGGATGGCCGCGCGCAGGTCGTGCGGTGGGCCGACGTGTCGCATCTGGAAGCGGCGAGCGACGACGACGGGTACCGCAAGGTGCGCTGAGTCCACGGGCCCCGTGCGGCGTTGCCGGTCGGGGCTTTCGTCGCCGCGTGCCGCTTACCGCGGCAACGCGTGGCGGGTCTTGTAGTCGAGCGCGTACGCGATCTTGCCGGGCTTGTCGGCCGTGATCGGCTGGCGCAGCTTGTCGAACTCTCCCTTGCTGTATTTCTTCCCGCCGTTGATCGCATCGGCGCGCCCGAGATCGGCGCCCGTCTTGCCGTCGATCACCGGGTCCGTTGCCGCGACAATCCGCGTCGACGCATTCCAGACCGCATTCAGGTAGCCCGTGTCGGCCTTCGCCGGATCGGGATCGGTCGTGCCGCCGCGCGCGAGGTCGTAGCTCGCCAGCGCGAACGTGCCGGGCTGCGCGCGCAGCCAGTCGGCCCAGTAGAACTCGAGGTAGTCGGTCGCTTGCGCGGGCTTGCCGTAGCCGATGTCGCGCGTGAAATAGACGAGCGACCGGTAGCGATCGTTCGTCATCCCCAGCGACAGGCCGAGTCCGGTCGGCAGTTGCGCGGCCGTGATCGCCTTGCCTTCGCCATTCTTCAGGCGCAGATAACCGCGGCTTTGCATCTGCTGCCAGAACGCGTCGCCCGAGTAGTCGCCGAGGTTGTCCTTGACGACGACGTGCACGTGCAGCGCCGGGCCGCCGTCGGGCGTCTCGTAGTAGGTCGACAGGCCGTGATGGCCGTCGGTCAGGTACAGCGCATCGCCGTTCGGGCCGATCACGACGGGGTTCAGCACCGAGCGGTCGCGGGCGTTCGCGTCGGTCGTCGTGCATGTATAGCTAGCCGGTTCGCGCAGCGACGACCTGGCCGTGTAGCCGCCCGATGCGAGGCCGCCGAGCCCTTCGTCCGCGCAGAAGTCGTCGAACTTCTTGTCGGGCTGCAGCTCGTAGCGGCCGAGCTTGTAATAGATCTGGTCGTAGCCGATCGCACCCTGTGTCGGATGGAGGTCGCCGAGCGTCACGTCGATCAGGTCGCCCGCGCGCGCGGCTTTCCACTTGCCCGGTCGCGGCGTGACGGTGGCCGGCGGGGTCGTGGTGCCGCCGGACGGCGTTTGCGCATCGGTACGCGCCACGGCGGCGATATCGTCGCCTCCGCATGCGGTGAGGGCGAAGACGGCGGACAGGCTGGCGGCGAGGGCGAAACGGATCGGCAGGCGGAGCATCGCGGGCATCGGGTATCGGTTGGGTGAACGGGACCTCGCGCGGATCACGGGCAGGCGGGACGGGCGGGGCGTACGACCGTGGGCGGGTGCAAGCCCGTCAGCTTGTCACGGGAATTTGACAGCCAATTGAAATGATCGGAAGAGCCGGATCGTCAGGCGGACGGGGTGCCGTCGGGCGGGGGCGCGGTCGCGCGACGGCGTGCGCGTTTCGACGCGCCGTTGACGAGCGCCCAGCGCAGCACGGGGGCGACGGCCCGTACGCCGGGCCGGACTACCGCGCGCCGCAGCGGCGCGAACGTCGACACGCCTAGCATGCGCTGCGCCCACGGCGGCAACAGGTCGATTCCGGCATGCATCATCAGCGACGCGGCCGGTCGCAGCGCGGGCGTCGCGACCGGCGCATTCAGCAGGATCTCCATCACGTCGAAGGTGTGCGGCCCGGCCTCGAGTTCCGGCTGCATGCGCGCGAGATAGGCAGCGACCTCGGCGCGCGAACGCGGTACCCCTTGGGCGCCGAGCAGTTCGGCGACCAACGCCGTTTCGGCGTAGTAGCGGTCCTGCAGCTCGCCCGACAACGACGGATTCACGTAGCGCAGATGCGCGGCCAGGAAGCTCGACACTTCCGCGACGTGTACCCAGGCGAGCAAGGCTGGATCGTCGGCGCGGTACGGCCGCCCGTCGGGCGCGGTGCCCGAGATGCGCGCGTGGATCGATTTCACGCGCTCGATCAGCGCGAGGGCGTCGGCGCGGCTGCCGAACGTCGTGCCCGTGATGAACGTGGCGGTGCGCCGCAAGCGGCCGAGGATGTCGGTGCGAAACGACGAGTGATCCCAGACGCCCGCGAGCGCGAGCGGATGGAGCGCCTGCAGCAGCAGCGCCGCGATGCCGCCCGTCATCATCGACGTGAAATCCGCATGCACGCGCCAGCAGACGGCATCGGGGCCGAACAGCCCCGGGTCGCCGGGCGGCGAAGAGAGATCGAGCGACGGCCCGCCGCCGCCCGCCGTCAGGTGCGTGATGCCGGCCACCAGCCGCCTGCGGATCGGCTCGGCCCAGCGCGGGCCCGGTGCGGGTGCGGCAGGGTGGCGGCTGGGCGGCGTCGTCATGGCGGGGGCTCGGGTGACGGATCACTTTCCGTCGGGGGTATCCCACTCGTCGCGTTCGGGGCGGCGGGCGTCGGGCACCGACAGTCCGAAGTGGCGATAGGTGAGCAGCGTGGCGACGCGCCCGCGCGGCGTGCGCTGCAGGAAGCCCTGCTGGATCAGGTACGGTTCGAGCACGTCCTCGATCGTGTCGCGCTCCTCGCCGATCGCGGCCGCGAGGTTGTCGATGCCGACCGGGCCGCCGTCGAACTTGTACAGGATCGCTTCGAGCAGCTTGCGGTCCATCAGGTCGAAGCCGACCGGATCGACGTCGAGCATCGCGAGCGCGGCATCGGCCACGGCCGCGGTGATCTGGCCGTCGGCCTTCACTTCGGCGAAGTCGCGCACGCGGCGCAGCAGCCGGTTCGCGATCCGCGGCGTGCCGCGCGAGCGCTTCGCGATTTCCAGCGCGCCGTTCGGATCGATCTGCGCATTCAGCAGCGACGCCGAGCGCCGCACGATGCGCGACAGTTGATCGGCATCGTAGAACTCGAGCCGGGCGACGATCCCGAAACGGTCGCGCAGCGGGTTGGTCAGCATCCCCGCGCGGGTGGTCGCGCCGACCAGCGTGAACGGCTGCAGGTCGAGCTTCACGCTGCGCGCGGCCGGGCCTTCGCCGATCATGATGTCGATCTGGTAATCCTCGAGCGCCGGATACAGGATTTCCTCGACGACCGGCGACAGCCGGTGGATCTCGTCGATGAACAGCACGTCGTTGGCTTCGAGGTTGGTCAGCAGCGCGGCGAGATCGCCCGCGCGCTCGAGCACGGGGCCGGACGTCTGGCGCAGGTTCACGCCCATTTCGCGCGCGATGATGTGCGCGAGCGTCGTCTTGCCGAGGCCCGGCGGCCCGAACAGCAGCACGTGGTCGAGCGGCTCGGAGCGGCGCTTGGCGGCTTCGATGAAGATCTCGAGCTGGCCGCGCACCTTTTCCTGGCCGACGTAGTCGTCGAGCTGGCGCGGCCGCAGCGCACGTTCGAACACCTCCTCGTGCGACGAGGCGGGCGTGGCGGCGATGATCCGCTGCTCGGTGGCGAGTTTGTCGGTTTCGATCATGCGGCCATTGTACCGCGCGACGCGGTCCGGCCCACCTGGCCGAACGGCCGACTGGCGCGCGGCGCGGCGCCGCGCGACACTGGTTTCGACGGCCGGATCGACCGCGCGTTACGCCTTCGACAGCGCCTTCAGCGCGAGCTTGATGCCTTCCGACACACCGGTGCCGGCCGGCACGTTCTTGATCGCGGCCAGGCCTTCCTTCTCGGAGTAGCCGAGCGCGAGCAGCGCGTTGAGGATGTCGGTCGCGTGATCGGACGGCGACGCGGCGCCGGCAAGCGCACCGAGGTCGGCGCCGAGCTTGCCCTTCAGCTCGAGCAGCAGGCGTTCGGCCGTCTTCTTGCCGATGCCGGGCAGGCGGGTGAGGCGCGCGGCGTCCTGCATCGTCACGGCCTGCGCGAGCTCCTGCACGCTCATGCCGGACAGCACGGCGAGCGCCATGCGTGCGCCGATGCCGGTGATCTTCAGCAGCTCGCGGAAGGTCGTGCGCTCCTGCGGCGTCAGGAAGCCGTACAACAGATGCGCGTCCTCGCGGACGATCTGCTGCGTGAGCAGCACGATGCGCTCGCCCGTCTGCGGCAGGTTGTAGAAGGTGCTCATCGGCACGTCGATTTCGTAGCCGACGCCGTTGCAGTCGACGAGCAGATGAGGCGGGTTCTTTTCGAGCAGGATGCCGGCGATGCGACCGATCATGGAGGGCGGGACGAGAGGAATAAAGCGCGAGTGTAGCGCACGCGCGGCGCAATGCCGATGGGCCCGGCCGTCAGGCCGAGGCGATACGTGTCGTGGGTGCGCCGTGCGCGCTCGGGACGGTCGCGGCACCGAACCGGCATGCCGGGTGACCGCGCGCGCCGGGGTCAGCCGACCAGTCGCCCGCGCCGCACGCGCAGCCCTTTCTGTGCGAGCGCCGGCGCGAGGCCGCCAAGCGTGCTGAGCGTGTTGCCGCTGTGCGCATGGCAGATCGCCATGCCGAGCGCGTCGGCCGCGTCCGAGCCCGGCTGGCCGGAGAGATTGAGCAGGCGCGTGACCATCTCCTGCATCTGCGTCTTGGTCGCGCGGCCGTAGCCGACCACCGCCTGCTTCAGCTGCAGCGCCGTGTATTCGGCGACCGGCAGGCCGCCCGCGACGAGGCCGCAGATCGCGGCGCCGCGCGCCTGGCCGAGCAGCAGCGTCGACTGCGGGTTCACGTTGACGAACACCTTTTCGATCGCGGCCTGGTCGGGCGCATGTTCGCGCACGATCGTCGAGACGCCCTGGAAGATCGTGCCGAGCCGGGTGGCCAGGTCGGCCGTCGGCGTGCGGATCACGCCGCTCGTGACATAGGCGAGCCGGTGGCCGCTGACGTCGATGACGCCGAAGCCGGTGACGCGCAGGCCGGGGTCGATGCCGAGAATTCGCATGAGTGAGGAGAGTTGCCCGATGCAGCGATACTACAACGAATGGTGCGACGCGCCGGCCGCCCGGTTGCGGGCGAAGGCGCCGCGCAATAAAAAACCCGGCGGGTGCGACGCCGCCGGGTTTTCGTGTTCGGCCCGCGCGGGCCGCATGCGATCAGTGACGGAAGTGGCGCACGCCCGTCAGGACCATCGCGATGCCGTGCTCGTCGGCCGCCGCGATCACTTCGTCGTCGCGCATCGAGCCGCCCGGCTGGATCACGCAGGTCGCGCCTGCGGCCACCACGACGTCGAGGCCGTCGCGGAACGGGAAGAACGCATCCGACGCGACCGCCGAACCGGCCAGCGTGAGGCCCGCGTTCTGCGCCTTGATGCTTGCGATGCGTGCCGAATCGACGCGGCTCATCTGGCCGGCGCCGACGCCGAGCGTCATGCCGTTGCCGCAGAACACGATCGCGTTCGACTTCACGTACTTGGCGACGCGCCACGCGAACAGCAGGTCGTCCATTTCCTTCGCGGTCGGCTGGCGCTTCGTGACGACGCGCAGCTCGCTCGGCTGCACGTTCCGCGAATCGAGCGACTGCACGAGCAGGCCGCCGCCCACGCGCTTCAGGTCGAAGGCGTTATGGCCGTCGCCGAGCGCGATCTCGAGCAGGCGCACGTTCTGCTTCGCGGCGAACACCTGCTTCGCGGCGTCGGAGAACGACGGGGCGATCAGCACTTCGACGAACTGCTTCGCGACTGCCTGCGCGGCTGCTTCGTCGACTTCGCGGTTGAACGCGATGATGCCGCCGAATGCGGAAGTCGGATCCGTCTGGAACGCCTTCGCGTATGCGTCGGCCGAGTCGTTGCCGACCGCGACGCCGCACGGGTTCGCATGCTTGATGATCACGCAGGCCGGCGCGTCGAACGTCTTCACGCATTCCCACGCCGCGTCCGAATCCGCGATGTTGTTGTACGACAGTTCCTTGCCCTGCAACTGGCGGTAGTTCGCCAGTGCGCCGGCCGGCGTCGCGAGGTCGCGGTAGAACGCCGCGCTCTGGTGCGGGTTCTCGCCATAGCGCAGGTCCTGCACCTTGTCGAACGCCATGTTCAGCGTGGCCGGGTACGTGCTGCGCGACGCGTGCTGCAGCTCGTCGGTCAGGCTCGTCAGGTAGTTCGTGATCGCGCCGTCGTATTGCGCGGTGTGCGCGAACACCTTCGTCGCGAGGCGGAAGTTGGTCGGGTAGCCGACCGTATTGCCGTTCGCCTTCATTTCATCGAGCACGACCGCGTAGTCGGCCGGATCGACGACGACCGTCACGTCGCGGTGGTTCTTCGCGGCCGAGCGCAGCATCGTCGGGCCGCCGATGTCGATGTTCTCGATCGCGTCGGCGAGCGTGCAATCGTCCTTCGCGATCGTCGCGACGAACGGGTACAGGTTCACGACGAGCAGGTCGATCGTCGGGATGCCGTGCTGCTCCAGCGCCTGCATGTGCTCGGGCAGGTCGCGGCGCGCGAGGATGCCGCCGTGCACCTTCGGGTGAAGCGTCTTCACGCGCCCATCGAGCATTTCCGGGAAGCCCGTGTAGTCGGCCACTTCGGTAACGGGCAGGCCGGCGTCGGCGAGGAGTTTCGCGGTACCGCCCGTCGACAGCAGCTTGACGCCGAGGTCGGACAGCGACTTCGCGAAGTCGACGATGCCGGTCTTGTCGGAAACGGAAATGAGCGCTTGCTTGATCATGATGGAACCACCAATAGCCAGGGAAACGGGGACGGGACGGCCGGCTACAGCAGGCCGTGCTGCTGCAGCTTCTTGCGCAGCGTGTTGCGGTTGATGCCGAGGTACTCCGCGGCGAGCGACTGGTTGCCGCCCGCCTGTACGAGCACGACCTCGAGCATCGGCTTTTCGACGCAGGACATCACCATTTCATAGACGTCGTGCGGATTGGAGCCGTCTAGATCCCGGAAATACACGTCCAGGCTCTCGCGGACACATTGTTCGATGTTGTGCTTGCTCATGCTGCTAACTGGTTATGGTCGTCCGACTCGCCCTGGCTGTTTTCCTCTTCGTCATCGACGTAGACGAGGTGGTCCGACAGCGCCTTTTGCGCCTCGAAGAAGGCATTGACGGCGGCGAGCTGCTCGCGGGTGGAATCGAGCGTGTTCATCCTGTGCCGGAACCCGTTGGCGCCGGAAAGGCCGCGAGTGTACCAGCCGATGTGCTTGCGCGCAGTACGGACGCCCGTGAATTCACCATAGAAAGCGTAGTGGTCTTCCAGGTGTTCGTTCATCACGTGCTGGATCTCGTCGATCCGCGGCGGGGGCAGCAGCTCGCCGGTTTGCAGGAAATGATCGATTTCGCGGAACAGCCACGGCCGGCCTTGCGCGGCACGACCGATCATCAGCGCGTCGGCGCCCGTTGCATCGAGCACGGCCTTCGCCTTCGCGGGCGACGTGATGTCGCCGTTTGCGACGACCGGAATCCGAACGGCCGCCTTCACGGCCGCGATGGTGTCGTATTCGGCGTCGCCGCGGTACAGGTCGGCGCGCGTGCGGCCGTGCACGGTGAGCATCGAGATGCCGGCCGCTTCGGCGAGGCGCGCGACCGTGATCGCGTTCTTGTGCTCGCGGTCCCAGCCGGTGCGGATCTTCAGCGTGACGGGCACCGCATCGGGCCCCGTGCCGACCGCCGCGACGACGGCCTCGACGATCCGCTGCACGAGCGGCTCGTTCTGCAGCAGCGCGGAGCCGGCCGCGACGTTGCAGACCTTTTTCGCCGGGCAGCCCATGTTGATGTCGATGATCTGCGCGCCGTTGTCGACGTTGTAGCGGGCCGCCTCGGCCATCATCGCCGGATCGGCGCCGGCGATCTGCACCGCGATCGGTTCGACCTCGCCTTCGTGGTTCGCGCGCCGCATCGTCTTCGCGCTTTTCCACAGCTGCGCGTTGGACGCGACCATCTCGGACACGGCGTAACCGGCCCCCAGCCGCTTGCACAGCTGGCGGAACGGACGATCCGTCACGCCGGCCATCGGGGCGACGAACAGGTTGTTACGCAATACGTGAGGGCCGATAACGGGCATCGCAATGGCACCGCCCGCGACTGGCGCGGGCAGGGGAAGGGAAGACGGAAAACGAGCATTTTACCGTATTCCCATGCCCCGCCGATTTGACCCGGTTTGCCTGGCGTGGCCGCGCGCAACCGCGCGGTGCTGGGCGCGTCAGTTGCGCTGGCCGAACATCATCTGGCGCGCGATCGCCTTCTTGAGCGGCGGCACGAATTCGAGCGCGGTGAGGGCCGCGCCGCGCAGCAGCGGAAGCGGGCCCGAATCGATCGTAAACAGCCGCGCCAGCGTGTCGGTCGCGCCGATCGTGAAGCGCCGGTCGAGCGCGCGGCGCGCGTTGAAGGCCGCGAGCGCGGTTGCTTCGAAGCCTTGCGCGGACAGCACGTCGACGAGCGTATGCGCATCGCGCAGCCCGAGGTTGAGCCCCTGGCCCGCGACGGGGTGCAGGGTTTGCGCGGCGTTGCCGACGAACGCGACGCGGCCGCTGACCAGGGTCTGCGCGGCGTTCAGCCCGAGCGGGAACGACGCGCGTCCGGCGATCGCGACGAAGTCGCCCATGCGTTCGCCGAACACGCTGCCGAGCTCGCGCAGGAACGCGTCGTCGGGCAGCGCGGCACGTCGTGCCGCTTCGTCGGGCGTGCAGCACCAGACGAGCGAGTAGTCGGCCTGGCGTGGGCCGCCGAGCGGCAGCAGCGCGAGCGGACCTTCGTGCGTGAAGCGTTCCCACGCGACGTTCGGGCGCGGTGCCGATACCGTGACCGTGCCGACGAGCGCCGTCTGTCCGTAGTCGCGGCGGTGCTTGGCCGTATCGGCCTGCTGTTCGTGGAACAGCCCGCCTTCGGCATTGATCACGATGCGCGCGCGCAGCGTGCGCTCGCCCTGCGGGCCGTCGAGCGTCAGCGTGACGCCGTCGGCGTCCTGTTGCGGCGCGCGTGCGGTGGTCGACGTGAGCCAGTCGATCCGCGTGCCGCGCACGGCGCCGGCGAGCGCCTGCACGATCGAGCCGTAGCGCACGACATAGCCGAGCGCGGCGACATCGTGTTCGTCGCGGTCGATCAGCGTGCGGCCGAAATGGCCGCGCTGCGACACGTGGATATGTTCGATCGGTGTCGCATCGGCGGGCCACGCGAGCGTGTCGAGCAGCACGCGGCTGCCGTGCGACACGGCGATCGCGCGCGGGTCGTTCGCGGTCGCGGCCGGTTCGCGCGCATCGATCAGCGCGATCGATGCGCGCTGCGTCGCGCTGCGGCGCGCGAGCCAGCCGGCGAGCGCGAGCCCGACGGGGCCCGCGCCGACGATGGCGAGGTCGTAGTCCGGCGTGGCCGGGGGGGAAGCGGTCGTCATCTTGATTCGTGAAACGGTGGTATCGGTCGGCGGCCGGTCATGCGCCCGCGCGCATCAGCGCTTCGATCTCGTCGGCGTCGACCGGCACGCCGCGCGTGATCAGTTCGCAGCCGTGCTCGCGCACGATCGCGTCGTCCTCGATGCGGATGCCGATGTTCCAGTACTCGGGCGGCACGTCGTCGGCCGCGCGCACGTACAGGCCGGGCTCGACCGTCAGCGTCATGCCGGGCTTCAGCGTGCGCCACGGCAGCGCGCCGTTGGCGTCACGCGCGGCGAGCCGCTCGCGGTAGTCGCCGCAGTCGTGCACGTCCATCCCGAGCCAGTGGCCCGTGCGGTGCATGTAGAAGCGCGTGTACGCGCGCTCGGCGATCACGTCGTCGACGCTCGAGAAGCGGGCCTTCGGGATGATGCCGGTGTCGAGCAACCCCTGCGCGAGCACGCGCACGGCCGCATCGTGCGGCGCCTCGAACGGCACGCCCGCGCGCGTCGCATCGATCGCGGCCTGCTGCGCGGCGAGCACGATGTCGTACAGCGTGCGCTGCGCGGGCGAGAAGCGCCCGTTGGCCGGGAACGTGCGCGTGATGTCCGACGCATAGCCGTCGAGTTCGCACGCGGCGTCGATCAGGATCAGGTCGCCGTCCCGCGCGGCCGCGTTGCCGGCCGGGTAGTGCAGCACGCACGCGTTCGCGCCGGCCGCGACGATCGAGCCGTACGCGGGCGACTGCGCGCCGTGCTTGCGGAACAGGTACAGCAGCTCGGCCTCGAGTTCGTATTCGCGGATGCCGGGGCGGCACGCCTGCATCGCGCGGCGGTGCGCGAGCGCGGAGATGTGCGCGGCGCGCATCATGATCGCGAGTTCGTGTTCGTCCTTCACGAGCCGCATGTCGTCGAGCAGCGGCGTGAGGTCGAGCAGCGCGTCCGGCGCGGCGACGCCCGTGCGCGCCAGCGCGCGCACCGCGTCGATCCAGCCGGCGAGCTGGCGGTCGAAGTCGGCCGATGCGCCGAACCGGTAGTGCACGGTGCCCGCGTCGGCGAGCAGGCGTGGCATCTCGGTGTCGATCACGTCGACCGCGAATGCCGCATCGAAGCCGAACGCGTCGCGCGCGGCCTCGGGGCCGTAGTGAAAGCCTTCCCAGATCTCGCGGTCGATGTTCTTGCCGCGGCAGAACAGGATCGACTCCGGCGCGCCGTGCGGCGCGGCCGCGTTCAGCACGAGCACGGCATCCGGCTCGGTGAAGCCGGTCAGGTAATGGAAGTAGCTGTCGAACCGGTACGGGTAGGCCGTATCGCGGTTGCGCAGCAGTTCCGGCGCGGTGGGAACGATGGCGACGCCGCCGCCCGCGGCACGCAGTGCGGCAAGCACGCGTTCACGGCGCTGGCGGTAGACGTCGACGGCGATGGCGGTATCGATGGGCGCATTCATCGTGCGATTGTAGCGCCGCGCGACGCGGTGCGTGAGAGGGGCGCCCGAAGCCGCGCCGGAAGGCCGCGCGGCGGTTGTTGCAAACCATCCACAGGCCGGGCCGGCGATTTTCTACCCGGCCGCGCCGGCCGGTTATGATCGGCGACAACGTATACTCTCGGCGGTTCCCCAAAAAAGGCAGATGATGAAATTAATCGGTTCGCTCGGCAGCCCGTACGTCCGCAAGGCGCGGATCGTGCTCGCTGAAAAGAAGATCGACTACAAGCTGGAGCTCGAGAACGTGTGGGCGCCGGACACGAATATTCATGCATCGAACCCGCTCGGCAAGGTGCCGTGCCTCGTGATGGAGGATGGTGCCGCGGTGTTCGATTCCCGCGTGATCTGCGAATACGTCGACACGCTGTCGCCGGTCGGCAAGCTGATTCCGCCGTCGGGCCGCGAGCGCGTCGAGGTGCGCTGCTGGGAAGCGCTGGGCGACGGCGTGCTCGACGCGGCGGTCGCGATTCGCGTCGAACACACGATGCGCGACGAGGCGCAGCGCAGCGCGAGCTGGATCGCCCGCCAGCAGCGCAAGATCGACGACGGTCTCGTCGCGATGTCGCAGGGCCTCGGCGGCAAGACCTGGTGCGTCGGCAATCATTACACGCTGGCCGACATCGCACTCGGCTGCGCGCTCGGCTACCTCGATTTCCGGATGCCCGAGCTCAACTGGCGCGATCGCCACCCGAACCTCGACAAGCATTTCGTGAAGCTGCAGCAGCGGCAATCGTTCGCCGACACGCTGCCGCAGAGCTGAGCGGCCGGCCACGCAGTCACGCATTCGGCAGACAAAAGAAAAGCGCCCCGCGGGGCGCTTTTCTTTTTGCCGCGCCGGTCGCCGGCGGAACGGGGCGGCCGCGCGCGTCACTCGATCGACGCGTACACGGCCTCGCCGAGCGTGAACGAATCGCTGCGCGCGATCGGCCACCACTTGTCGTACAGCGTGAAGCCGCAGGTCCGGCCGTCGAGCAGCGCGCCGGGCTTCAGGTACTTCAGCAACTGCGACATCAGCCGCACCTCGTGCGGCGCGACCCGCTGCACGATGTGATGCGCGCGCAGCTCGGACGGATGGCCGAGGCCGGCCGCCTGCACGAGTTCCTGCAGCGCATGCAGCGTATTGCGGTGGAAGTTGTACACGCGCTCGGCCTTGTCGGGCACGACGAGCGCGCGCTGGCGCACCGGGTCCTGCGTCGCGACGCCGGTCGGGCAACGGTCGGTGTGGCAGTGCTGCGCCTGGATACAGCCGACCGCGAACATGAAGCCGCGCGCCGAGTTCACCCAGTCCGCGCCGATCGCGAGCGTGCGGGCGATGTCGAACGCGGTGATGATCTTGCCGCTCGCGCCGATCTTCACGCGGTCGCGCACGCCGATCCCGACGAGCGTGTTGTGCACGAGCAGCAGCCCTTCCTGCAGCGGCACGCCGACGTGGTCGGTGAATTCGAGCGGCGCCGCGCCGGTGCCGCCTTCCGCGCCGTCGACGACGATGAAGTCGGGCACGATGCCGGTCTCGATCATCGCCTTCGCGATGCCGAAGAATTCCCACGGATGGCCGATGCACAGCTTGAAGCCGGTCGGCTTGCCGCCCGACAGCGTGCGCAGCCGTTCGACGAATTCGAGCAGCCCGCGCGGCGTGGAGAACTCCGAGTGCGTCGCGGGCGAGATGCAGTCCTTGCCCATCGGCACGCCGCGCGTCTCGGCGATTTCCGGCGTGATCTTCGCGGCCGGCAGCACGCCGCCGTGGCCGGGCTTCGCGCCCTGCGACAGCTTCACCTCGATCATCTTGACCTGCGGATCGGCGGCCTGCTTCGCGAACTTGTCGGGGTTGAACGTGCCGTCTTCGTTGCGGCAGCCGAAATAGCCGGACGCGATTTCCCAGATGATGTCGCCGCCGTTCTCGCGGTGGTACTTGGACAGCGAACCTTCGCCGGTATCGTGCGCGAACCCGCCTTTCTTCGCGCCGAGGTTCAGCGAGCGGATCGCGTTCGCGGACAGCGAGCCGAAGCTCATCGCCGAGATGTTGAAGATCGAAATGTCGTACGGTTGCGCGCGATTCGCGCCGACGCGGATGCGGAAATCGTGGTTCGGCAGTTTCGTCGGCGCGAGCGAGTGGCTGATCCATTCGTGCGCGACGGCCTTCACGTTCAGCTCGGTGCCGTACGGGCGGTTGTCGGCGACGTTCTTCGCGCGCTGGTACACGAGGCTGCGCTGCGCACGCGAGAACGGTTTCTCGTCGGTGTCGTCCTCGACGAAGTACTGGCGGATTTCAGGTCGGATGAATTCGAACAGGAAGCGGAAGTGGCCCCAGAGCGGGTAGTTGCGCAGGATCGCGTGACGGTCCTGCTTCAGGTCGTACAGGCCGAGCGCGACGAGGGCGACGGGGATGATGATCCACAACCAGGACAGCACGTGGGCCGACGCGAGCGCGGCCGCCGCGACGAGCAACAGGACGGCACACCACATCGCCAGATAGCGTCGTGAAAGCATGGGGACTCCATAAGAATCTTGAAATGCCGCCATGCGTGCGCTGCGCGGCGGCGCGCCGGCCGCGGCGGAATCGTGTTCCGCCGGGCGCGGCGTGCCGCAAGTCTAAACCGAATACGTGTCAGCGTGCGTCGGCGAGCGCCGGTGCGTGGCCTTCCGCCGGTGCGGCCCGACCGGGCGCGTCGGTTGCCGCGAGCTCGATGATGCCGCCGCCGAGGCAGATCTCGCCGTCGTACAGCACGGCCGACTGGCCGGGCGTGACGGCCCACTGCGCGTCGTCGAACGCGAGCGAGAAGCGCGCTTCGCCTGCCGGGCCGGGCGCGGCCGCGCCGAACGCGCAGGCGGCGTCGGCCTGCCGGTAGCGCGTTTTCGCGCCGCACGCGAAGCCGTCGGCCGGCGGCTCGCCGGCGACCCAGCTCACGTTGCCGGCGACGAGCTGGCGCGACAGCAGCCACGGATGATCGTGGCCCTGCACGACGTACAGCGTGTTCGACGCGATGTCCTTCGCGGCGACGAACCACGGTTCGCCGCTGCCGCTCTTGCTGCCGCCCAGGCCGATGCCCTTGCGCTGGCCGAACGTGTAGAACGCGAGGCCGATGTGCTCGCCGACCACCTTGCCGTCGGGCGTCTTCATCGGGCCGGGCTTCGTCGGCAGGTAGCGGTTCAGGAAATCGCGGAACGGCCGTTCGCCGATGAAGCAGATGCCGGTCGAATCCTTCTTCTTCGCGTTCGGCAGCCCGATCTGCGCGGCGATCTCGCGCACCTTCGTCTTCGGGATCTCGCCGAGCGGGAACATCGTCTTCGACAGTTGCGCCTGGTTCAGCCGGTGCAGGAAGTACGACTGGTCCTTCGTATGATCGAAGGCCTTCAGCAGTTCGAAGCGTCCGTCGCGCTCGCGCACGCGTGCATAGTGGCCGGTCGCGATCATTTCCGCGTCGAGCGACATCGCGTGGTCGAGGAACGCCTTGAACTTGATCTCGGCGTTGCACAGCACGTCGGGGTTCGGCGTGCGGCCGGCCGAGTATTCGCGCAGGAACTCGGCGAACACGCGGTCCTTGTATTCGGCGGCGAAGTTGACGGCCTCCACGTCGATGCCGATCAGGTCGGCCACCGACACGACGTCGATCCAGTCCTGGCGCGTCGAGCAGTATTCGCCGTCGTCGTCGTCTTCCCAGTTCTTCATGAACAGGCCGACCACGTCGTAGCCCTGTTCCTTCAACAGCCACGCGGTCACCGACGAATCGACGCCGCCCGACATGCCCACTACTACACGGCGCTTGCTCATTTGTTGACCGCCTGACGTTCGAATGCTTCGGGGCGCGGCGCGACCGAATGCGTGTGCACGAAATCGAGCGGAATGCGCCGCCCGGCGAGATAGTCGTCGACGCAGCGCATCACGGCGGGCGAGCGATGACGCTCGCTGCACGCGCGCAGTTCGTCGGCCGTCATCCACAGCGTGCGGACGATGCCGTCGTCGAGCACGTGGCCCGCGACCGGTTCGCCGGCCGTGCCGCAGAACGTGAAGCGCAGGTAGGTCGCGCCGGCGGTGCCGGGGCGGTCGTAGTGCGCGAGATAGACGCCGACGAGCGCGTCGGGCGTGAACGGGTGCGCGGTTTCCTCGAGCGTTTCGCGGATCACGGCGTCGGCCAGCGTTTCGCCGGCCTCGAGATGGCCTGCCGGCTGGTTGATGCGCAGGCCCGTCGAGGTTTCTTCCTCGATCACGAGAAAGCGGCCGGCGTGCTCGACGAGCGCGGCGACCGTCACATGCGGGGTCCAGATTTCGGGTTTCATGGATCGGCATTTTACCGGTTGCGCCCGAACGCTGCCGGCCGTCTGGTCTGGCGAATCCGACCCCGTAAGCCGCGCGTCTTGCCGTCGAGGGGCGATGCGGTGCCGGCGGGCGCCGCGGCCGTGCGCGATCGATCGTGCGGAAGGTGCGGGCACGGCCGTCGTCCGGGTGGAAAGCGGCGCCAGCGCGGTTGCGGGTGGTGTGCGGCACGCGCCGGCGGCGCGGCCGGCAATCCCGACGCACGTGCATTCACGGCGCGACGAGGCGCGTGACGCACGCGGCGATCGTGTCGCGGACGCGCACGATCGCCGGGTCGCGCTGCGTGCTCGTGCGCCAGCCGATTTCGACCGGATAGCGCGGCAGGTCGACCGGGCAGGCAAGCGCGCGCAGCGGCGTGGAATGGGCGATCGCGCGCGCCGCGTGCGCGGGAATCGTCGCGACCGCGTCGGAGCCGGCGAGCAGGTACGGCAACGCGGCGAAATGCGTGGTCGACGCCGCGACGCGCCGCTTGTGGCCGAGCGCGGCCAGCGCCTCGTCGACGATCCCGATCACGCCGCCCGACGACACGAGCAGGTGGTCGCGCCGCAGGAAATCGGCGAGCGTCAGCGCGCGCGGCGGCTGCGCGCGGGCGGCCGGATCGATCAGGCAGGCGTACCCGCCCGTCGCGACCGCACGCCGGCTCAGCCCGTTCGCCGAGAACCCGCCCGACGCGATCGCGAGATCGACGCCGTGCCGCAGCAGCGCGTCGCCGGCGATGCCGCTGTGGGTCTGCCGGAAGATCAGCCGGATGCCCGCGGCTTCCCGCGCGACCGCATCGATCAACGCGCGGCCGAGCGCGATCTCGAAGTCGTCCGACAGCCCGACCGAGATCGTGCGGCCGACGCGGTCGCCGCTGTCGGCCGCGATCGCGAGGCTTTCGCGGCAGCGGTCGAGCGCGTCGGACAGGATCGGCTTCAGTTCGTCCGCGCGCGGCGTCGGCGCGAGCCCGCGGCCGGTGCGCACGAACAGCGGATCGGCGTAGATCACGCGCAGCCGCGCAAGCGCCGCGCTGACGGCCGACTGCGTGAGGTCGAGCCGCAGCGCCGCACGGCTCGCGCCGCCTTCCTCGTACAGCGCCTCGAACACCTTCAGCAGGTTCAGGTCGAGGCCGGCGATATCATCTGCATTCATGTCAGTTATCGTTGTATCGATTTGATCGATGAAATGATATCGATAAAGATGGCGTCACCTCATTCACCGGAGACGCCTTCATGTCCACGTCAGTCATCGCCGCGCTGCAGATCGGCGCATCGCCCGCCGGCACGCGCGCCACGCTCGACACGATCCTCGGCTACGAAACCGCGATCCGCGACAGCGGCGCGTCGCTCGTCGTGCTGCCCGAGGCCGTGCTCGGCGGTTATCCGAAAGGCGAGATCTTCGGCACGCGCCTCGGCTACCGGCTGCCCGAGGGCCGCGATGCGTATGCGCGCTACGCCGCGCAGGCGATCGACGTGCCGGGTCCGGAAACCGACGAGCTGGCCGCGCTGTCGCAGCGCACGGGCGCGAGCCTCGTGGTCGGCGTGATCGAGCGCGGCGGCAGCACGCTGTACTGCACGGCGCTGTTCTTCGATCCGCGCGACGGGCTCGTCGCGAAACACCGCAAGTTGATGCCGACCGGCACCGAACGGCTGATCTGGGGGCAGGGCGACGGCTCGACGCTGCCCGTCGTCGAGACGGCAGCCGGCCGCGCGGGCGCGGCGATCTGCTGGGAGAACCACATGCCGCTGCTGCGCTGCGCGATGTACGCGAAAGGCGTGCAGATCTGGTGTGCGCCGACCGTCGACGAGCGCGATCTGTGGCAGAACTCGATGCGGCACATCGCGCACGAAGGGCGCTGCTTCGTCGTGAGCGCGTGCCAGGTGCAGCCGTCGCCGCGCGCGCTCGGTATCGACGTGCCGGGCTGGGATCCCGAGCGGCCGCTGATCCGCGGCGGCAGCGTGATCGTCGGGCCGCTCGGCGACCTGCTGACCGAGCCGCTGATCGGCGAGGCCGGGCTCGTGACCGCGCGTATCGATACCGACGAACTCGTGCGGGCGCGTTACGACTTCGACGTCGTCGGCCACTACGCGCGGGCGGACGTGTTTTCGCTGCACGTGGACGAGCGGCCGAAGCGGCCGGTGGTGTTCGGCGGCTAATCGGCGAGTAATGAAGGCCGGACCGGGCGCCGGATGGCGCCCCGGGAAACGCGGGCGGCGGCGTGCGCCCCTTGCGCGGTGGACGCCCGCTGCCGTGCCGCGTCAGCGCATCGGCGCTTCCGCGATCCGCATGTAGTCGGCGATCCGCCGCCCTTCCATGTCCGGAAACTGCTCGTGCACGGTGATGTCGCCCATGCGCGCGATGTCGAAGGTGCGGAAATCGCCGCGCAGCTCGCACCACGCGCCGATCGTCCAGCGCCCGCCCCAGTACACGAGCCCGAGCGGCCAGACGCGGCGTTGCGAATGCGCGCCGAGCCGGTCGCGATAGTCGAAACCGACGACGTGGCGCGTGTCGATGGCCTGGTGGATCGCGTCGACCTTGGCGCAGAACGTCTCGTCGATGTGGAACGACGGCGCGAACACCGGCAGGCGGTCGAGCGCCGTGCGCTTGTCGGCCGGCATCGCCGACGCGATCTTCGCGAGCGCCGAGCGCGCGCCGCTCGCGAAACGCGCGCCGCCCCAGGTTTCGAGCATCCGCGCGCCGGTGGCGAGCGCCGCCAGCTCCTCGGCCGTGAACGTGAGCGGCGGCAGGCTCGCGTTGCGGTTCAGCCGGTAGCCGATGCCGGCCTCGCCTTCGATCGGCACCCCCGACAGTTGCAGGTCGCGCACGTCGCGATAGACCGTGCGCGGCGACACCGACAGCCAGTCGGCCAGCTGTTGCGCGGTCGTGAGACGACGCCCGCGCAACAGCTCGGCGATCTGGAACAGGCGGTCGGCACGGCGGGTCATGACAGCACCTCGATTCCTCTGGCTACGGGGATTTCGCGATGATAGCGCTGCGCCGGGCCGCCGGCCGGTGCGCTCAGTGGCATTTCGGCGCGTGCAGGCCGACGCGGTTGCCTTCGGTGTCGATCAGGTAGCCGACGTAGCCGTAGTTGTTCGGCAGCTCGACGACCGAGCCTTGCACGACGCCGCCCGCGCGCTTCGCGCGTTCGAGCGCCGCGACGACCGATTCGCCGGCGTTCAGGTAGACGAGCACGCCGTTCGCGCTCGGCTTGATCTGCTGCGGATCGAACACGATGCTGCCGCCGGTGCTCGACGCTTCGTGATCGAACGTGGCCATCGGCACGCCGCCGATGATCGCGCGCTGCAACGTGGTTTGCAGCACGGTTTCGTAAAAGCGGATCGCCCGTTCGAAATCGAGGGACGGGATGTCGAACCACGCGATTGCGCGTTCCAGGGTGGCGGTGGCCGTTGCGGACGTCATGACGAGCTCCTTGTTGCGTTGTTATTCGGGTTCGGTGTGGAAACCAGCCTGCATTGCGCCGGGATTGAAGTGTGAGCGCGGGCTGCTGACACCGTATTGTCAGTAGAGTTGTCACCCTTGACATGCAACCATGGGGTTGCGCAACGACGCCATTGACCCGGGAGCGGCATGGACCTCGTTTTGTTGGCGGCCGGGCTCGCGCTGGGAACGTCAGGACGACGACGATCCGTCGCGGGTCGACATCGTCGGCGAGGTAATCGAGAAAGGTCCGCCGCGCCGGCTGGTCGTCACATGGCGCACGCCGTCGGGGGGAGGGTGAAGAATCGCGCGTGATCTACCTCGTCGAGCCGCAGGCCGGCGTCGTGAAGCGGATCGTCACGCACGACGGGCTCGTGCCCGGTTCGGAGAGGGATCGCGGGATTCGCGGCGGTTGGCCGGTCGTGCTGTCGAGCCTGAAGACGCTGCTCGAGACCGGGCGTGCACTGCCATTCAGGATGGCGCGCGGGTCGGAGTCGAAGCGCTGAAACGAAACGCCGCCGTTGCCGCGGGTGCGGTAACGGCGGCGTTTGTCGGTGCCGCGGCGGCCGCACGGGCGGCCCCGATGGACGCGGATTACGCGTCGCCGCCTTCCGGCGCGGCCGGACGCGCCTTCACGCTGCCGGCGATCAGGTCGAAGCGGAACAGCCGGCATTCGAGCGCGCCGTTGAACAGCGGGGTCTTTGCCGATTCGCGCAGCCGCAGCTGGCCCGGCAGCGAACGGTCGGATGTCAGCAGGAACGCCTGCCAGCCCGTGAAGCGCTGCTTCAGCGCATCGCCCAGCACGTTGAAGAACTCGCTGTCCGGTGCGTCGGTGTGCGTGCGTCGGAACGCATCGTCGTTGCCGCGGTTGCGGCCGGTTTCGCGCACCTCGCCGCGCGCGCTGCGGCCGCGCACTTCGATCCGCTCGCCGTACGGCGGGTTCGCGAGGATGATGCCCGGCGCGTCGCACGGCGGCGTCATCCCGCGCGCGTCGACCTGCTTGAGCCACACCGACGGCACGCCCGCGCGCTCGAGGTTCGCGCGCGCCTTCTCGAGCATGTCGCCGGAGATGTCGCTGCCGTACACGCCGAGCGCTTCGTTGCGCTTGCCGCGCGCCGCGCGCTTCGCGTCCAGCGCCGGGACCTTCAGGCCCTGCCACGCGGTGATGTCGTACTGCTTGAGCTTTTCGAAGCCGAACCGGCGTTCGACGCCGGGCGCGACGCCGAGCGCGATCTGCGCGGCTTCCGCGAGGAACGTGCCGCTGCCGCACATCGGGTCGTACAGCGCGGTGCCGGGCGTCCAGCCCGTCAGGCGCAGGATGCCGGCCGCGAGGTTCTCGCGCAGCGGTGCCGCGCCCTTGTCGAGGCGCCAGCCGCGCTTGAACAGCGGCTCGCCCGACGTGTCGAGGTACAGCGTGCATTCGTTGGCCGTCAGGAACGCGAACACGCGCACGTCCGGCGCACCGGTGTCGATGCTCGGGCGCGCGCCGGTCTTGTCGCGCATCCGGTCGCAGATCGCGTCCTTCACGCGCAGCGTCGCGAACTCGAGGCTCTTCAGCGGCGACTTGATCGCGGTGATGTCGACGCGCAGCGTCTGCGTGGCGGCGAACCAGCGCTCCCACGGCTGCTCGAGCGCGAGCGCATAGACGTCCTGCTCGTTGCGGTACGCGCGGTGCGCGATCTTCAGCAGGATCCGGCTCGCGATCCGCGAATGGAGGTTCGCGGCCATGCCGGCGGCCCAGCCGCCGCTGAAATGGACGCCGCCCGGCACCTGCGCGCCCGCGGTGAACGGCGCACCGTTCAGGTGGCGGCCGGCGATTTCGGCCAGCTCGGCGGCAAGCGCCGCTTCGAGGCCGCGCGGGCAGGGGGCGAAGAATTCAAACAGGGTGGGCGAGGACATAAGGCGGTGAGGACGTGCAAAAGTCCACTATTGTACGCGGCGCGGGCGGCCGGGGCCGGCGTTTCGGCGCCGCACCGCCCGCGCGACGGCCGCGGGCGCGCACCGGGAGACCGGTGCGGCGCGGCCTGACGCGCCCGCCGCGGGTTCAGTGGGTCAGTGCGAGCCCGTGTGGCCGGCGCGCGCGGCCTGGCCGCCGGCCGGCCAGAACAGCGCGAGCGGATTCGACAGCATCGTGCGGACGATCGCGGCGACGAGCGCGCGCACCTTGGTCGGGCGCAGGCTGCGCGAGCGCACGGCCATCGTGAACGCGAGCGCGAAGCTCACGAGCACGTTGAGGATCGCCATGCTGAGCACGCCGGCGGCGGCCCACCACAGTTCGGGCGTGCTCAGCGCACCCTTGCCCAGCACGCCGAGCGCGACCCCGATCGAGCCGGCCGACAGCGTCACGTGACGCACCTCGAACGGGAACATGAACACGCTGACGATCGCCGGGATCAGGCCGAGCATCAGGCCGAGGCCGACGTTCGCGACCACGCCGGCGACGTTCGACCGGCAGAAATGCGCGAGCTTCGCGGCACCGGCCGCGCCGAGCGTGAGGCGCAGCCGGCGGTTGTAGGTGAGCGCGTCGCCGACGCGGTGCAGCACGAACCAGTTGTCGGCCCAGCCCGCGAGCAGGCTCGACGCCCACAGCAGCACGCCCGTGAGCGCCGCGTAGAACGGCGTCGGGCCGAGCAGCGAGAACGAGTGCAGCGTCGCATGCGCCTTCTCCGGCGAGATCACGTTCGTGTGCAGCACGTTGCCCGCGAACAGCTGCACGAGCAGGCAGACGGGCAGCACGACGAGCACGTTGCCGGAAATCGCGGCCGCCTGCGTGCGGATCAGTGCGATCACCGACGACACGAACGCCTTCACGCCTTCGTCGTGGCCGGTGTCGTCGAGTTCGCGCGCCAGCGTCGGCGCGGTCATCGCGGGCTGCTTGGTCGCGAGCGTGAAGTGCAGGAAGTGCATCAGCATGAAGCTGGCCGCGTAGTTGATGCCCGCGAGCAGCCCTTCGAGCATCGACTGCAGGTGCGCGCCCGTGATCGCGAACTTCACGCACACGGTCACGACGGTGACGAGGCCGCCGCCCGCGGCCATCCGCAGCATCTTCAGGTATTCGGCGCGGCCGCGCGAGATGTAGTGCTCGCCCGTGTCCGCGTTGGTCTCGACGAGCTTGCGCGCGAACAGCGAGAAGTTGCTGCGCACGAGGTGCGTGACGCTCTGGCTGTTCTGGTTCGCGTCGACCAGCTCGGCCGTCAGGCGGGCCATTCCGTGCAGGTCGTCGCGGGCCATCCACGCGTTCAGCAGCGTCTCCGCGCGCAGGATGCGCATGCGCATCCGCTCGACCTGGAACACGATGTCGACCGACACGCCGTTGCGGTACAGGTGCGAGAACACGTCGTCGACGGCGATCCGGCATTCGTCGAGCAGCACGCGCAGGTAGTTCACCTCGTGCAGCAGCTTGCTCGGGTCGCCGCCGTCCTCGACGGCCGCGTGCGCGGTCTCGACCGCGAGCATCGCGCGCGTGAGGCGGTAGAACGGCTGTGATTCGAGCGGCTTGCGCGCATCGTCGTCGGACAGCCGGCTGCGCACCGTCTGCGACAGGCCGGTCGAGCTGATCTGGCAGGTCAGGTTATGCAGCGCGGCCAGCAGGTCGCGCGAGAACGAGCCGGGCTCGTGGCGTTCCTCCTCGGTGACGTCGAACGAGATCAGCTCGGCGAGGCGCGCGAGCAGGTCGTCGGGCAGCGCGTCGATCCATTTCGCGTCCTCCGGTGCCGGGAACATCAGCGTGAACAGCGCCGACAGCTCGCGGCGGTTCGGCGCGGGCGGGATCAGCGACGAGTCGATCCGCTCGAACAGCGCGCCGAAGAAGCCCGAGTGCACGGGCATGCCGGCGTCGCACAGCAGCGAGATGCCGTCGCATTCGCGCAGGATGCCGCGCAGGATGCGCGCGGCGTGCGCTTTCCAGGCGGGGTTGCGATCGAGCACGTGGAACAGGTAGCGCAGCCGCGCATGGGCCGGATACGCGCGCGTGTCGGCGTCGCGCTCGGCCGGGGTCTCCTGCATCGTGCCGTTGCGGCGCAGCCAGTGCGCGAGCTCGATCAGCCATTCGCTGCGCTCGGCATACGATGCATCGGCGTCGGCGTGCGCGAGCAGCGCATCGAGCTGGTGACCGGCATTGCGCGACGCGCGCCACTTCTTGATCAGGGTCGTCAGGGAACGAAACATAAACGGAATAGCGAAAGCCCTGGACGGGCGGGTTCGGGATGCCGGCCGGGGAAGCGGCACGGCGCCGGGGAGAACGGGTGAGACGGGGCGGTGGCCGGACGATGCGCGGCAACCCGCGATGCGGCTGCCCCGCTGCGCTGCACGCCGATCGCGTGCGGGCGCCGGGAGGCACGGCGGTCGGGCCGAACGCGGCCCGGCGCCGCTGGCTGGCGCGCACGACGAACGGCGCGAGCCGGAAAGTGCGTAGGATCGTCAATCGGGCCGGAAAACGCAAGCCGACCGCGTTGGCCGGCGCCGGTTCCGGCCGATTTGACAAACAATGCAAACTCGCGGTTCGGCGCGATGCGCGGGGCCGGTCGCGGCGGCGTGATGCCGGCCGGTAACGGGCGGCGATCGCTATCGGATGCGCCGCGCGGGCCAGCGTCGCATCGAACGCTCGCCTGCGCGGCGCCCGCTCAGGCGCCGGACTTGCCCGTCGCGCCGGCGTCGCCGCCCGAGGTCGGGTTGGCCGGGCACGGCACGACCGGCGCGGCGGCCGTCTTGCTGCCGGACGCAGGCGCCGGCGTGGCCGCCGTGCCGCGGCGTGCGGCCATCGCGCGTACGCCGGCCGCGGCTTGCGTCGCAATCACGTCGAGCGCGCGCCGGTGGCCGGCGACGAGCGCGTCGTAGCCGTCGGCGACCGGTTCCGCGACGCTCGTGCGGCACGTCATCACGGCCTGCGTGGCGAGCGAGCGCACGCTCCACACCGCGTCGACCGCCGCGCGCTTGCCCGGCCACGACTCGAAGCGCTGCACGTTCACGCTGATGCGATACACGGGCACACCGGGCGGCGTCGCGGAATTTGCGACGTCGATCGTGCCGAGCTGCGCGGCGAGATCGTCCGACAGCGCGCGGCGGATCTCGTCGGCGGGCGGCGACGCCCAGCGCTCCTGCTCGAGCACGTCGACCTGCGCGGCGTTCTTCTGCACGACCAGCTGGTTCTTCGCGACCTGCTCGGGCACGCCGACGGACGGCACCTCGATCAGGAACGCCGGGTTGGCCGGCGCGGTGCGCAGCGGCGCCGCGGCGTCGGCCGGGCTGAGCGTGTAGAACCGGGCGGGCGGCGAGCTGCACGCGGCGAGCGCGAGGGCGGCGAGGGCCGCCGCCGCGCTGCGCGCGAAACCGTTCACGCGTGTCGTCATTGCTTGTCTCCTGGCTTGCCCTTGAGCAGCGATTCGGGGTGACGCTCGAGATAGTCGGCGAGCGCGTTCAGCGATTGCAGCGTGCGCGTGAGTTCCTTCAGCGCGCCGCGCACGTCGGACTGCAGCGGCGAATCCTGCTGCAGCGTCGCCTCGGCGGTCGAGAAGGTCTGCTTGGCGGCCGACAGCGTGTCGCGCGCTTCCGGCGCGACCTGCGTGTCGAGCTGCTTGAACAGCTTGTCGGCGTTTGACAGCGCGCTGTTCAGGTTCGCGCCGATCTGGTCGAACGGCACCTTGTCGAGCTTCTTCGCGATGTCGGCGACCTGCAGCTGCAGTTCATCGAGCGTATTCGGCACGGTCGGCAGCTCGAGCGGCTGGCGTGCCGTGTCGATCTTCACGACCGGCGCCTTCGGGAAGAAGTCGAGCGCGACGTACAGCTGGCTCGTCAGCAGGTTGCCGGTGCGCAGCTGGCCGCGCAGCCCGTGCTGGACGAGCCGCTCGACGATCTCGCGGCGGGCCGGTTCGCCCTTGCTCTCGATCGATTCGCGGAAGCGGCGGCCGAGGCGTTCCGGATACACGTTCATCGTCACCGGCATCAGGAAGTTCTTCGTCTTCGGATCGAAGTCGATGCCGATGTTCGTCACTTCGCCGAGCACGATGCCGCGGAAGTCGACCGGCGCGCCGACGGCGAGCCCGCGCAGCGACTGGTTGAAGTTCATCACGACCTGCAGCGGCTGGCCGTCCGGGTCGCGCATCGCGTCGCCTTCGTCGGAGCCGAGGCGGAACGTCGTGTTGTTCGGCGCCGTCGCGCCGCTGCCCTGGTTCGGCGGCGTCTGGAACGCGATGCCGCCGAGGATCACCGTCGCGAGCGACTGCGTGTTCAGCTTCAGGCCGCTCGAATCGAGCCGCAGGTCGACGCCGCTCGCCTGCCACCAGCGCGAGTTGACGCCGACGTACTGGTCGTACGGCGCATTGACGAACACGTTGAACGTGACGCCCGTGCCGTCCTTGTCGAGCGAGAACCCGACCACCTGGCCGACCTGCACGCGGCGGTAATAGACCGGCGAGCCGATGTCGACCGAGCCGAGCGAATCGCCGCGCAGCACGTACTGCGTGCCTTTCTGGTCGCCCGTGACGGCGGGCGGCGTCTCGAGGCCCGTGAAGTCGGTCAGCGTATCCTGCCCGTGGCCGGCGTCGACGCCGATGTACGCGCCGGACAGCAGCGTACCGAGCCCCGACACGCCGGTCGCGCCGACGCGCGGCCGCACGATCCAGAAGCGCGAGCCCTTGACCGCGAAGTCCTCGGCTTCCTTCTTCAGCTGCACCTGGACGAGCACGCGCGACAGGTCCTTCGACAGCTTGATCGTCTTGACCGTGCCGATCTCGACGTCCTTGTACTTGACCTGGGTCTTGCCGGGCTCGAGCCCTTCGGCGCTGTGGAAGCTGATCGTGATTTCCGGGCCGCGTTCGCGCACGGACTTGATCACGAGGCCGATGCCGATCAGCGCGGCGATCAGCGGCACGAGCCAGACGAGCGACGGCAGCCAGCCGCTTTTCGTCGAGATCGTCGGATCGGGCGGCCGGGGCGCGTCGTGCTGCGGGCCTTGTGGACTATTCATGGTGATTCCCTGAGTTTTCGACTGGATCCCAGATCAGGCGGGGATCGAACTGCATCGACGCGAGCATCGTCAGGATCACGACGGAACCGAACGCGAGCGCGCCGGGGCCGGCCGTGATGACGGCGAGCGAACGGAAATGGACGAGCGCGACGGTCAGCGTCACGACGAAGATGTCGAGCATCGACCAGCGGCCGATGCGCTCGACGATCCGGAACAGCCGCGTGCGCTGCTGCGGCCGCCACGCGGTGCGGCGCTGCGCGCTGATCACGAGGATCAGCAGCACGCCGAGCTTGAGCATCGGCACGAGGATGCTCGCGACGAACACGACGACGGCGAGCGGCCAGTCGCCCGACACCCAGAAATAGATGACGCCGCTCATGATCGTGTCTTCCTGCGAGCCGACGATCGACGCGGTGCGCATGATCGGCAGCAGGTTCGCGGGAATGTAGAGGATCGCGGCCGCGAGCAGCAGCGCCCAGGTGCGCATGATGCTGTTCGGGGTACGGAAGTGCAGTGCGGTGCCGCAGCGCGCGCAGTGCGCGTGCGGCCGGTCGAGCGTCTGTACGAGCCCGCACGTGTGGCAGCTCGCGTAGCCTTCGCGTGCGGCGGTCGGTGTCGTCATCGGCGGGCGGCTTCCGGCAGCGGGGCGGCCGAGTCGGGTTGCCCGGGCGAGCGCCCGGCGCGCAGGTCGTCGGCGATGTCCCACAGCGTGCGCGGATCGAACATCAGCACGACCGCGATCATCAGCGTGAGTGCGGCGAACGCGAACAGCGCGGCGTCGGGCACGACGCGCGCGAGGCTCACCATCTTCACGATCGTGACCAGAATGCCGAGCATGAACACCTCGATCATGCCCCACGGCCGCACGAGCTCGATCGCGCGCAGGACCAGGTTGAAACCGGGCGGCACGACGCCGCGGCGGATCGGCAGCAGCAGGTACAGCAGCGCGGCCATCTCGACGAGCGGGAACAGCACGGTCGAGCAGAACACCATCACGCCGACGATCGCCATGTCCTGGTGCCACAGCGAATCGATCGCGCCGATCAGCGTGGTCTGCACGCGGTTGCCGTTCACGTCCATTTCGAGGATCGGGAACGCCTGCGCGATCGTGAACGTGATCAGCGCGGCGAGCGCGAGCGCGCAGATCCGCTCGATCTGCGCGGCGCTGTTGCGGTACAGCAGCGCGTCGCAGCGCGGGCAGCGCGCGATTTCGCGGCCGCTCAGGCGTGGTTTGTGCAACAGTGCGTCGCACTCGTGACAGGCAATCAGGTCGTTTCGTTGCATGGAAAAGGCAGTTGTGCGACGGCTGGGGGAACGCGTCGACGGGGCCGGAACCCGCGCCAATCTTACCAAAAGGCCTTTTTCGGTGTGTCAAGGATCGTGCGCGTCGTGACCGATCGGTAACATGGCGGGAAGCCGTCAGCCGGCTGGCACGCCTGTCCTCAGAGTCCGCGCGCGTCAAAAGGTTGCGGTAGCATGGCGCCCTTGACAAGCGTCGGACTCCTGGCCGGCGCGGCCGTTCGCTGAACTGAGGAACTCCAAGATGGCATCGAATTCGCTGCCGGCCCGGCCGGTGCGCTACACGCAGACCGCAATCGCGCTGCACTGGCTGATCGCGCTGCTGATCGTCTGCGGCTTCGCGCTCGGCTGGGTGATGACCGACATCCCCGGCTTCACGCCGACGAAGCTGAAGTACTTCTCGTGGCACAAGTGGATCGGCGTGACGGTGTTCGCGCTGGCGGTGATCCGCGTGCTGTGGCGGGCGACCCACCTGCCGCCGTCGCTGCCCGGCGATACGCCCGCGTGGCAGCGCGCGGCGTCGCACGGCGTGCACATGCTGCTCTACGCGCTGATGATCGTGATCCCGGTGACGGGCTACCTGTACAGCTCGGCATCGAACATCCCGGTCGTGTACCTCGGCATCGTGCCGCTGCCGCGGCTGATCGACCCCGATCCGGCGCTCAAGGAAACCTTCAAGACGCTGCACGTGTCTTTGAATTACATTCTGCTTGCACTCGTCGCGATGCACGTGCTCGCGGCGCTCAAGCACCAGGTGTTGGACCGCGACGGCCTGCTGTCGCGAATGCTTCCCTTTGCCAAATGAAGGATCCCATGAAAGTGTCTTTCTCCCGCTCCATGCTGACCGCGTTCGCCGCGGCGGCACTTGTCGCGTCGGGCGCGGCGCACGCCGATGTCGATCTCGCGAAGAGCAAGGTGTCCGCCGTGTCGAAGCAGATGAACGTGCCGACCGAAGGCGCGTTCAAGAAGTTTTCCGCGCAGGTGAAGTTCGATCCGGCGAAGGCCGCGCAGGGCAGCGCGCAAATGACCATCGACATCGCGAGCTTCGACCTCGGCGACAAGATGTACAACGACCAGGTCGCCGGCAAGGACTGGTTCGACGCGAAGGCGTATCCGCAGGCGACGTTCGTGTCGTCGGCGATCGCGCCGGCGGGCGGCAACAAGTACAACGTGACCGGCAAGCTGACGATCAAGGGCAAGTCCGAGACCGTCACGGTGCCCGTCACGGTCGCGCAAAGCGGCGCGACGCAGACGTTCGACGGCGTGCTGCCGATCAAGCGTTCGGCCTTCAACGTCGGCACCGGCGAGTGGAAGGACACGTCGATCGTCGCCGACGAAGTGCAGATCAAGTTCCATCTCGTCGCCACGAAGTAAGCGGCGGGCTGTCGCTTCACCCGAATGCCGCGCGAGGGCGCGGCGCCGTTCCAAGGAGAATGAGTTTGAAAAAGCATCTGATCATCGCCGCGGGCGCGCTGGCTGCGTCCCTGTCGTTCTCGGCCTTCGCCGAAAGCGCGACGTACCAGTTCGACCCGAGCCACACGTACCCGAGCTTCGAGGCCGACCACTTCGGCGGCCTGTCGGTCTGGCGCGGCAAGTTCGACAAGTCGAGCGGCACCGTGACGCTCGACCGCGCGGCGAAGACCGGTACGGTTGACGTGACGACCGACATCGCGTCGATCCACACGGGCAGCGCGAAGCTCGACGAGCACCTGCAGACGGCCGAATTCTTCGACGTGGCGAAGTTCCCGCAGGCGAACTACAAGGGCACGATCAAGTTCGACGGCGACAAGCCGGTGTCGGTGGTCGGCAACCTGACGCTGCACGGCGTCACGAAGCCGCTCACGCTGAAGATCGACTCGTTCAAGTGCATGCCGCACCCGATGCTCAAGCGTGAAGTGTGCGGCGTCGACGCGGTCGGCGAATTCAGCCGCGACGACTTCGGCCTCGACTACGGCAAGCAGTACGGCTTCAAGATGAAGACGAAGCTGCTGATCACGGCCGAAGCGGTCAAGCAGCAGTAAGGCTTCCGGCGAGGCCGGCCGCCGTGCCGGCCTGCCGCGGGCCCGACCGCCGCGCTCCCGTTACCGGGGGCGCGGCGGTTTTTTTTGCGCGCCTATAATCGCCCGAGCGCCGCGTGCGGCGCCGGGCAGGCCGACGGCGCGACAGCGGCTGCCTCGAACAGAACGTACAACGACAAGGAGATCGCCGATGCATGCCGTCACGCCGTCCCGTTCCATTGCCTCGTCGCCGCGCGTATGGCGCGCGGTGGTCGCCGCGTCGATCGGCAATGCGCTCGAGTGGTTCGATCTCGTCGTCTACGGCTTCTTCGCGGTGACGATCGCGAAACTGTTCTTCCCGGCCGGCAACGACACCGTGTCGCTGCTGCTCACGCTCGGCACGTTCGGCGTGTCGTTCTTCATGCGGCCGCTCGGCGCGATCGTGCTCGGCGCGTATGCCGACCGCGCGGGCCGCAAGGCCGCGCTCACGCTGTCGATCCTGCTGATGATGGCCGGCACGCTGATCATCGCGGTGCTGCCGACCTACGAGACGATCGGCGTCGCCGCGCCGGTGATCCTCGTCGCCGCGCGGTTGATGCAGGGCTTCTCGGCCGGCGGCGAGTTCGGCAGCGCGACCGCGTTCCTCGCCGAACACGTGCCGGGCCGGCGCGGCTTCTTCGCGAGCTGGCAGGTCGCGAGCCAGGGGCTCACGACGCTGCTCGCCGCCGGCTTCGGCACCGTGCTGAATGCGCAGCTCTCGGCCGCGCAGATGGCGTCGTGGGGCTGGCGCGTGCCGTTCTTCTTCGGGCTGCTGCTCGGGCCCGTCGCGTACTACATCCGCACGAAGGTCGACGAGACGCCCGAATTCCTCGCGGCCGAAGGCACCGCGAACCCGCTGCGCGACACGTTCGCCTCGCACAAGGCGCGCCTGGTTGCCGCGATGGGCGTGGTCGTGCTCGGCACCGTCGCCACCTATCTCGTGCTGTTCATGCCGACCTACGGCGTGAAGCAGCTCGGCCTCGCGCCGTCCGCCGCGTTCGCGGCGATCCTCGTCGTCGGCGTGATCCAGATGGCGTTCGCGCCGCTCGTCGGCCACTGGTCGGATCGATACGGCCGCGTGCGCCTGATGATCGCGCCGGCCGTCGGCATCCTCGTGCTGATCTATCCGGCGTTCGCGTACCTCGTCGCGCATCCGGGCTTCGGCACGCTGATCGCGCTGCAGGTGCTGCTCGCGTTCCTGATGACGGGCTACTTCGCGGCGCTGCCGGGCCTGTTGTCCGAGGTGTTTCCGGTGCAGACGCGCACGACCGGGATGTCGCTCGCGTACAACGTCGCGGTGACGATCTTCGGCGGCTTCGGGCCGTTCATCATCGCGTGGCTGATCCGCGCGACCGGGATGAAGACCGCGCCCAGTTTCTACCTGATGTTCGCGGCCGTGCTGAGCCTCGCGGCGCTGGCCGTGCTCCGTCGACGGTTCGGTTTCCGGTAGCGGGGCGGCGCGTCAGTTGTCGGCGCGCTCGCATACCGGCTGCGCCGGCATCAGTTGCGCGGGCGCGTCGACGGTCCGCACCGGACGCCCCGCGAGCGCGGCGAGCGCCTGCCGAAGCTGCCAGTCGCCGGCCGTGCCGAACGCGCGCTGCGGCAGCGCCGTGCTCCTCGCCGTATCGACCTTCGCGCGCACGCGCTGCTCGCGCAGCGCCTGCCGCGCCTTGCGCACCTGCGCGAACGGGTCGGGCGCCAGCCGGTCCGCATACGGCGCCCGCGCGAGATCGGCTTCCCGGTACCACAGCAGCACGCCGTCGACGTCCGAGTCGCGGCGCGGTGGCACGAGCCAGTCCGGCACGACGCCGTAGCCGTCCATCGGGCAGCCGTTCGGCCGCAGGTTGCGCGCATACGTGAAATTCAGGCGCGTGCCGTCGATCAGGTCGACGCCCGTCTGCGCGAGGCCCTTCCCGTAGGTCGGCATGCCGAGCAGTTTCGCGCGGCCGAGATCCTTCAGCGCGGCCGCGGTCGCCTCGGCGGCCGACGCGCTCTGTCCGTCGACGAGCACGACGAGCGGCACGGTGCGCCACCAGTCGTCGGCCTGCAGCGGTGCCAGCGGATCCTGCCCGTGCATGACGGGCAGCGCGTAGTCGGGCCAGTTGGTCGTGTAGCGGCGGCGCTGCGTGTCGCCGCGCTCGACCGTCACCATCGCGGTGCGGTCGCGTCCCGCGAACAGCGCGGTGATGCCGATCGCCGCGTTGAGCGCGCCGCCGCCGTTGATGCGCAGGTCGAGGATCATGCCTGTCACCGGCGGGCCCGTGCGCCGCGCGGCCTGCACCGCGTCGATGTAATCGCCGACCGCCGGCTCCGGAAAGCTCGACAGCCGCGTGTACAGGATGTCGCCGTCGAGCCGCTTGGCGATCGCCGGATGCGGCTTGACGATCGCGCGCACCGGCGCGAAGGTCAGCACCGCATGCTTCGGGCCGCGCTGCACCGTGAGTTTCAGCGGCACGCCCGCGTCGCCCTTCGCGAGTTTCAGGAGTTCGCCGCTGTCGATGCCGACGACGCTCCGGTCGTTCATCGCGACGACGAGATCGTCCGGCCGCACGCCGGCTTTCTCGGCCGGTGCGTCGGGAATCACGTCGATGATGTGCAGCCCGTCGGGCCGCGTCTCGAACACGATGCCGATGCCCGGTGTGCCGTTGCGCGCGCGCTGCTCGTCGTCGCGCCGCTCCTGCTCCTCCTTCGCGTTGAAGAAGCGCGCGTACGGCAGCGTCTTGATCCCGTCGTGGGTGGCGGCGTCGAGCAGCGCGCCGATGTCGACATCGGTCAGGTGCTGCTTCTTCAGTACTTCGACGGCCGCCTTCAGTTCGCAGAGCTGCGGTTCCCAGTCGGGCGGGCAGGGCGACGGCGTCGGGGTGGCGGCCGATGCCGCGGCGGGCGGCGCGGATGCCGCTTGCGCGACGGCGAGCGGCGCATGCGGGAGCCCGACCGCGACGGCTGCGCAGGCGGCAAGGCGACGAACGGCACGCATGGGAGGCATCATCGGGACCGCACGTTGGGACGGGTGGCGAGTGTGCTTGCCCGGCCAGCGCGCGGCCGGCATGCAAGCGGGGCAGGGTGGTGACGATTGTAGCCGACGCCCGCGACGGCGCTGCTCGTGTCGCCCGCGCGCCGTGTACCGCGGCGGCCCGCGCATAAAAAAACCGGCCCGAATGGGCCGGCTTGGGTGCGATGCCGAAACGGCGCGGCGCTTAAACCTGCGCGCCCGCGTTCGGATCGTCCGGATCGTGCGCGGTCTTCTTTTCCTTGATCAGGTCTTCGCGCTTGATGCCGAGCCACATCGCGAGCGAGCCCGCGACGAACACCGACGAGTAGATGCCGAACATGATGCCGACCGTCAGCGCGAGCGCGAAGTAGTGCAGCGTCGGGCCGCCGAAGAAGAACATCGACAGCACCATCATTTCCGTCGACGTGTGCGTGATGATCGTGCGCGACATCGTGGTCGTGATCGCGTGGTTGATCACTTCCTGCACGTTCATCTTGCGTTCGCGGCGGAACGTCTCGCGGATCCGGTCGAAGATGACGACCGACTCGTTGACCGAGTAGCCGAGCACCGCGAGGATCGCCGCGAGCACCGCCAGCGAGAACTCCCACTGGAAGTAGGCGAAGAAGCCGAGAATGATCACGACGTCGTGCAGGTTGGCGATGATGCCGGCCACTGCGTACTTCCATTCGAAGCGGAACGACAGGTAGATCACGATGCCGATCACGACGCACGCGAGCGCGAGCAGGCCGTCGGTCGCGAGCTCCCGGCCGACCTGCGGGCCGACGAACTCGACGCGTTGCAGCGTGACGTCGGGGTTCTGCGCCTTCAGCGCGCCCATCACCTGGTCGCTCTGCTGCGCGGACGTGAGGCCTTCCTTCAGCTGCAGGCGGATCAGCACGTTGCGCGACGTGCCGAAGTTCTGCACCTGCGCGTCGGCATAACCGAGCTTGCCGAGCGTCGCGCGCACGGGTTCGAGTTCCGCGGCCTGCTGGTACTGCACCTCGATCACCGTACCGCCGGTGAATTCGACGGACAGGTGCAGCCCGCGGTGGAACAGGAAGAACACGGCGGCGAGGAACGTGACCAGCGAGATCACGTTGAACACCAGCGCGTGCCGCATGAACGGAATGTCTTTACGGATGCGGAAAAATTCCATGGTCTCGTCTCCGGGGCCTTATTGGGTCGAGCCCGGTTTCTTCGGCGACACGCCTTGCTGCGCGCGGTTGCGCAGCTGCGGCTTGCCGGCGCGCGGCGCGTTGCCCTTCGCCGGGGCGGCGAGCTTCGCGGCGCGCGCGGTGTCGGTCGATTCGTCCGCGTCGGTGAACGATGCGGCGGCAGCGGCGCCTTCCGGCTTCCACACCTGGCCGATCGCGAGCGACTTCAGCTTCTTGCGGCCGCCGTACCAGAGGTTGACGATCCCGCGCGAGAAGAACACCGCGGAGAACATCGACGTCAGGATGCCGAGGCAGTGCACGATCGCGAACGCGCGAACCGGGCCCGAGCCGAACGCGAGCAGCGCGAGACCGGCGATCAGCGTCGTGACGTTCGAGTCGAGAATCGTCGCCCAGGCATGCGCGTAACCGGCCTGGATCGCGAGCTGCGGCGGCTGGCCGGCGCGCAGTTCCTCGCGCACGCGCTCGTTGATCAGCACGTTCGAGTCGATCGCCATGCCGAGCGCGAGCGCGATTGCCGCGATGCCGGGCAGCGTCAGCGTGGCCTGCATCAGCGACAGCACGGCGACGAGCAGCAGCAGGTTCACCGACAGGCCGATCACCGACACCACGCCGAACAGCATGTAGTACGCGATCATGAACACGGCGATCGCGCAGAAGCCCCAGATCACCGAGTGGACGCCCATCTTGATGTTGTCCGCGCCGAGGCTCGGGCCGATCGTGCGTTCCTCGATGATGTCCATCGGCGCGGCGAGCGAACCGGCGCGCAGCAGCAGCGCGAGGTCGGCCGCGGCCTGCGGCGTCGGCTGGCCCGTGATCTGGAAGCGGTCGCCGAGCTCGGACTGGATCGTCGCGACCGTCAGCACTTCGCCCTTGCCCTTCTCGAACAGCACCATCGCCATCGGCTTGCCGATGTTGTCGCGCGACACCGTGCGCACCGCGCGGCCGCCGGCCGAGTCGAGGCGGATGTTGACCGACGGACGCTGATGTTCGTCGAAACCGGCCGATGCGTCGATGATGCGGTCGCCGGTGAAGATCACGTCCTTCTTCAGCAGCACGGGCGCCTGGTTGCCCTGCGTGAACAGCTCCTCGCCCGGCGGAACGGGGTCGTTCGGGTTCGGGTGCGTGTTGATCGGGTCGGCGAGGCGTGCCTCGAGCGTCGCGGTGCGGCCGATGATGTCCTTCGCCTTCGCGGTGTCCTGCACGCCCGGCAGTTCGACGACGATGCGGTCGCTGCCTTGCTGCTGCAGGATCGGCTCGGACACGCCGAGTTCGTTCACGCGGTTGTGGAGCGTCGTCAGGTTCTGCTTGAGTGCCGCGTCCTCGACGGCCTTCTGCACGGCCGGCGTGAAGGTGCCGACGACTTGCGTGCCGCCGCCGCCGGGCTGGGTCGCCCATTGTAGTTCGGTGATCGACGCGGCGAGCACCTTGCGGGCGTCTTCCGCCGTCTGCGCATCGCTGAAGTTGACGACCACGGACTGGTCGACGCGGCTCACGCCGCCGTCACGGATGTTCTTGTCGCGCAGCAGCGAGCGTGCGTCGGACGCGTCGGAGTCGAGCTTCTTCGTGAGCGCGCCCGTCATGTCGACCTGCAGCAGGAAGTGGACACCGCCGCGCAGGTCGAGGCCGAGATACATCGGCAGCGCGTGCAGGGCCGTCAGCCAGCGCGGCGACGCGCTCTGCAGGTTCAGGGCGACGACGTACTGCGGATCGTTCGGGTCGGCGTTCAGCGACTTCTGCAGCAGGTCCTTGACGCGCAGCTGCGTATCGGTGTCCTTCAGGCGCACGCGGATGTTCGCGTTGGTCGCCGTGTTCTCGAAGGTGACGTCGTCCGGCGTGATCTGCGCGGACGCGAGCGCCGCTTCGACCTGGGTCAGCGTGGTCGAGTCGAGCTTGACCGTGGCCTTGCCGCTCGACACCTGCACCGCCGGCGCTTCGCCGAAGAAGTTGGGCAATGTGTACAGAAGGCCGATGGCGAGCGCCACGACCATCACGACATATTTCCAGAGTGGATAACGATTCATGAGGGGGCCGAACGGGTGGTTGGCGTGAAAGCGTCGCGTCCGGCGCCGCGGCGGCCCGCTCTCTCAGGCGGGCACGGCGCGGGGAGCCGGACGCTCGGTGAAGGGCTTACAGAGACTTGATCGTGCCCTTCGGCAGAATGGTCGTGACCGCAGCCTTCTGCACGGTGATTTCAGTGCCTTCGGCGATTTCGACGCCGATGTAGCCTTCGGTGACCTTCGTCACCTTGCCGACGAGGCCGCCGCTCGTGACGACTTCGTCGCCCTTCGCCATGGCCGCGAGCATGTTGCGGTGTTCCTTCTGGCGCTTCATCTGCGGACGGATCATGATGAAGTAGAGCACCGCGAACATCAGGATGAGCGGCAGGAAGCTCATCAGGCTCGATTCGGCGCCACCGGCGCCTTGCGCGAAGGCATTGGAAATGAACGGCACGTTGGTCTCTCCGTAGGGGAAGATCGAAAAATAAGCCGGTTATTCTACCACCGGCCCCATGTGCAAACGGATCGGCAAATGCGCTTTCGGATCAAGCTGTTAAAGCGCGAACCGATACCGTTGCGACTTGTTTGGAAAGGCAATTGTAATATTTGGCGGTCGCGACGGGCCATCGAAACGCGTTATTTAGTACGCGTCCTATGCGACTGGCGCGGTATGGCCCGCCGGCCGGTCAGTCGACCCCTCTGGCACGGTCCTCCGCGAAGCGCTGGCGGAACGCGTCGAACGTATGCGTTTCGATCGCCTCGCGGATCTCGCTCATCAGCTGCAGGTAGTAGTGCAGGTTGTGGATCGTGTTGAGCTGCGCGCCGAGGATTTCGCCGACGCGGTGCAGGTGATGCAGGTAGCCGCGCGAGAAGTTCTGGCACGTGTAGCACGTGCAGCTCGCGTCGAGCGGCTTCAGCGAGTTCTTGTGCGTCGCGTTGCGGATCTTCACGTCGCCGAAGCGCGTGAACAGCCAGCCGTTGCGCGCGTTGCGGGTCGGCATCACGCAGTCGAACATGTCGACGCCGTTCGCGACGCCCTCCACCAGATCCTCCGGCGTGCCGACGCCCATCAGGTAGTGCGGCTTGTTGGCCGGCAGCTTCGGGCCGACGTGGCGCAGCACGCGCATCATGTCTTCCTTCGGCTCGCCGACCGACAGCCCGCCGATCGCGAGGCCGTGGAAGCCGAGCTCCGCCAGGCCCGCGAGCGATTCGTCGCGCAGGTCCTCGAACATCCCGCCCTGGACGATCCCGAAGAGGGCGTTCGGGTTGCCGAGCCGGTTGAATTCGTCGAGCGAGCGCTTCGCCCAGCGCAGCGACATGCGCATCGAGTCGGCCGCTTCCTTGTGCGTCGTCGGCACGCCGTCGGTCGCGTACGGCGTGCACTCGTCGAACTGCATCACGACGTCGGAGTTCAGCACCTTCTGGATCTGCATCGACACTTCCGGCGACAGGAACAGCTTGTCGCCGTTGATCGGCGACGCGAACGTGACGCCGTCCTCGGTGATCTTGCGCAGGTCGCCGAGCGAGAACACCTGGAAGCCGCCCGAGTCGGTCAGGATCGGCTTGTTCCAGCCCATGAAGCCGTGCAGGCCGCCGTGCGCGTCGATCGTGTCGAGGCCCGGACGCAGCCACAGGTGGAACGTGTTGCCGAGGATGATCTGGGCCTTGATCTCGTGCAGTTCGCGCGGCTGGATCGCCTTCACGGTGCCGTAGGTGCCGACCGGCATGAAGATCGGCGTCTCGACCACGCCGTGATTGAGCTTCACACGGCCGCGGCGCGCATGGCCGTCGGTCGTCAGCAGTTCGAATTCGAGCCCGTTCGCCGGGCGGTCCTGCACGGGCGCGTGCGTATCGTGGGATGAACCTTCGGTCATCGCGTCATTCTCCTTGCCACCGGAAATGCGTTGCATGGGACCGGAGTATGCGCTGAAGCGCTGACTCCGGATCGCAAGTCCGGCGCATGTTGGAAACGCCGCCGGGTAACCGGCGGCGGGAAAAAGCGGGTGCGCGCCATCGTAGCGCGTACCGCAGGAAAACGGGGCAACAGCGCGGGGACACCGGCGCGGCGCGCGACAGCGCGAAGCGTAGCGGCCGTTGCGCAGTCGCGCGCCGGCGCGCCATCGCACCTGCCGCGCTTACGCGCCCGGCGCCTCCGGCGTGTCGCGCCGCGTCAGCAGCATCGCGTCGCCGTAGCTGAAGAAGCGGTAGCGTTCTTCGATCGCGTGCCGGTACGCGGCGCGGATCGTCTCGACGCCCGCGAACGCGGACACCAGCATCAGCAGCGTCGATTTCGGCAGGTGGAAATTCGTGACGAGCCGGTCGACCACGCGGAACCGGTAGCCGGGCGTGATGAAGATGTCGGTCTCGGCCTGCGTCGCCGCGAGCGGTCGGCCCGCTTCGTCGGCCGCGCGCGCGGCGGCTTCGAGCGCGCGCATCGACGTCGTGCCGACCGCGATCACGTTGCCGCCGCGTGCGCGGGCCGCGGCGATCTTGTCGACGAGCGACTGCGGCAGGTCGTACCACTCGCTGTGCATCTTGTGCTCGGCGATGTTCTCGACGCGCACCGGCTGGAACGTGCCGGCGCCGACGTGCAGCGTCAGCGTCGCGCGCTCGACGCCCATCGCGTCGAGCTTCGCCAGCAGCGGCTGGTCGAAATGCAGCCCGGCCGTCGGCGCGGCGACCGCGCCCGGGTTGCTCGCATAGACGGTCTGGTAGCGCGTCTCGTCGGTCGCGTCGGCGTCGTGCTCGATATACGGCGGCAGCGGCAGGCGGCCGAACTGCTCGATCAGGTCGAGGCACGGCGCGGGGAAGTGCAGCGTGAAGAACGGCTCGACGCGCTCGCCGACCGTCACGTCGAATGCGTCGGCGAGACGCAGCGTCGTGCCGGCGCCCGGCGACTTGCTTGCGCGGATCTGCGCGAGCGCCGTGTGCGTGCCCGTCAAGCGCTCGATCAGCACCTCGATCTTGCCGCCGCTGGCCTTCTGGCCGAAGAAACGCGCCTTCAGCACCTTGGTATCGTTGAACACGAGCAGGTCGCCGGGCGCGATGCACGACGGCAGCTCGGTGAAACGGCGGTCGACGAGGCGCGCGGGCTCGGCGGTATTGTCGACCTCGAGCAGGCGGCTCGCGGTGCGATCGGGCAGCGCGGTTTGGGCAATCAGCTCGGGCGGCAGATTGAAATCGAAATCGGAAAGCGTGAACATGCGGGCTGGTTCGAAGCGGCCGGCGGGCGTCGCCGGCAGGGCGGAAACGCGTAAATGGGGCGCGCGAGCCGCTATGATGGCGGGATGCGCGGCCTGGCCGGCGTCGTTCGTTCGGACGACGTGAAAGCCGCTATTGTACTTGCCTTGCGAAGCACCCTGACGATCCGATGCCTGTGTCACCACGCCGTTCCGCCGCCGCCGTTGCCGATTCCGCCGATCCGTTCGACGCGGACGATGCCGCCACGCCCGCGCCGCCCGCGCCGCCCGCATCGGCCGCCGGCGCGCGCCGCGCCGGCCCGAAGCGCGGCGCCGACGGCCGGCTCGCGCAGCCCGCTGCCGCCGCGCCCGACGTCGAACCGGGCGCGGGCGGCGACGACGCCGACGCGCCCGGTGCATCGGGCACGAAGCGCAAGAAGAAGCCTGCCGCCGACAAACCGGTGAAAACCGCCGACAAGCTCGCGAAACTCGGCCTCACGCGTTCGATCGATCTCGTGCTGCATCTGCCGATGCGCTACGAGGACGAAACCACGCTCACGCCGATCGGCGAGTTGCTGCCGGGCGGCATCGCGCAAACCGAAGGCGTCGTGTTCGACAACGAAGTCGCCTATCGGCCGCGCCGCCAGCTCGTCGTGAAGATCCAGGACGACGACGGCGAGCAGCTCGTGCTGCGCTTCCTGAATTTCTACGGGTCGCAGGTCAAGCAGATGGCCGTCGGCCAGCGGCTGCGCGTGCGTGGCGACGTGCGCGGCGGTTTCTTCGGGATGGAGATGGTGCATCCGGCCGTGCGCGTCGTCGAAGCGGACGCGCCGCTGCCGCAGGTGCTCACGCCCGTCTACCCGAGCACGGCCGGCGTGTCGCAGGCCTACCTGCGCAAGGCGATCGAGAATGCGGTCGAGCGCACGCCGCTGCCCGAGCTGCTGCCGCCCGAGATCCAGCGCGACTACCTGAAGCCGCTCGACGTGCCGACGCTCGAGCAGGCCGTGCGCATCCTGCACCACCCGCGCGTCGATTCCGACGAAGCCGCGTTGATGGACGGCTCGCATCCGGCGTGGACGCGCATCAAGTTCGAGGAGCTGCTCGCGCAGCAGCTGTCGCTCAAGCGGGCGCACGAGGAGCGCCGCACGCGTGCCGCGCCCGCGATGCCGCGCCGCACCGCGAGCGACGCCGATGCGCTGACGACGCGGCTCTACGCGGCGCTGCCGTTCACGCTGACGGGCGCGCAGGCGCGCGTCGTCGACGAGATCGCGCACGACCTCACGCTCGCGCACCCGATGCAGCGCCTGCTGCAGGGCGACGTCGGCAGCGGCAAGACGGTCGTCGCGGCGCTGGCCGCCACGCAGGCGATCGACGCCGGCTACCAGGCCGCGCTGATGGCGCCCACCGAAATCCTCGCGGAACAGCACGCGCGCAAGCTGCGCGCATGGCTCGAGCCGCTCGGCGTGTCGGTCGCGTGGCTCGCGGGCAGCCTGAAGGCGAAGGAGAAGCGCGCGGCGATCGAGGCGGCCGCGCTCGGCACCGCGCAGCTCGTGATCGGCACGCACGCGATCATCCAGGACACGGTCGAATTCGCGCGGCTCGGCCTCGTGATCGTCGACGAGCAGCACCGCTTCGGCGTCGAGCAGCGTCTCGCACTGCGCGCGAAGGCCGCGAACGCGGCCAACGGCGCGCGCGATTTCCAGCCGCACCAGCTGATGATGTCGGCCACGCCGATCCCGCGCACGCTCGCGATGACGTACTACGCGGATCTCGAGGTCTCGACGATCGACGAGCTGCCGCCGGGCCGCACGCCCGTGCTGACGCGCCTCGTCGGCGACGCGCGGCGCGACGAGGTGATCGCCCGCGTGCGCGAGGCCGCGCTGACCGGGCGCCAGGTGTACTGGGTGTGCCCGCTGATCGAGGAAAGCGAGACGCTGCAGCTGCAGACGGCCGTCGAAACCTACGAGACGCTGGCGGCGGCGCTCCCCGAACTGAAGGTCGGGCTCGTGCACGGCCGGCTGTCGCCGGCCGACAAGGCCGCCGTGATGGAGGCGTTCACGCGCAACGAAGTGCAGCTGCTCGTCGCGACGACCGTGATCGAGGTCGGCGTCGACGTGCCGAACGCGTCGCTGATGGTGATCGAGCACGCGGAGCGTTTCGGCCTCGCGCAGCTGCACCAGCTGCGCGGCCGCGTCGGGCGCGGCACCGCGGCGTCGGTGTGCGTGCTGCTGTACACGGGACCGCTGTCGCTGACCGGCCGCGAGCGGCTGAAGACGATGCGCGAGACGACCGACGGCTTCGAGATCGCGCGGCGCGACCTCGAAATCCGCGGCCCCGGCGAATTCCTAGGGGCGCGCCAGTCGGGCGCGGCGATGCTGCGCTTTGCCAACCTCGAGACCGACGGCTGGCTGATCGACCCGGCCCGCGAGGCCGCGACGCGGCTGATTGCCGCGTACCCCGACATCGTCACGCAGCATCTCGCCCGTTGGCTCGGTGCGCGGGAACAGTACCTGAAGGCTTGATTCGGCAGCTCGGGGCCGGATCGGAAAGCCGTCGATCGATGCATCGGATGTCGAGAAACTTGGCGAACCGGTGCCGGAGGGTGTATAAATTAAACCTATCGCCTGTATATACCTGATTGACCCACAATGACGCTGACTGAATTGAAATACATCGTCGCGGTCGCGCGCGAACGGCATTTCGGCCGCGCGGCCGAGGCCTGCTTCGTGAGCCAGCCGACGCTGTCGGTGGCGATCAAGAAGCTCGAAGACGAGCTCAACGTGCAGATTTTCGAGCGCGGCGCGAGCGAAGTGAGCGTGACGCCGATCGGTGACCAGATCGTCACGCAGGCGCAGCGCGTGCTCGAGCAGACCTTCGCGATCAAGGAGATCGCGAAGCAGGGCAAGGACCCGCTGGTCGGCCCGTTCCGCCTCGGCGTGATCTACACGATCGGGCCGTACCTGCTGCCGACGCTCGTCAAGCAGATGATCCAGCGTGTTCCGCAGATGCCGCTGATGCTGCAGGAGAACTACACGCTGAAGCTGCTCGAACTGCTCAAGCAGGGCGAGATCGACGCCGCGATCATGGCGCTGCCGTTCCCGGAAACCGGCCTGATGGTGCGTCCGCTGTACGACGAACCGTTCGTCGTCGCGCTGCCGGCCGGCCATCCGTGGGAGAAGCGCGAGGAAATCAATGCCGAGGACCTGAAGCAGGAAACCATGCTGCTGCTCGGCAACGGCCATTGCTTCCGCGATCACGTGCTCGGCGTGTGCCCGGAGCTGATGCGCTTCTCGCAGACGGCCGACGGCATTCAGAAGACCTTCGAGGGCTCGTCGCTCGAAACCATTCGCCATATGGTCGCGAGCGGTGTCGGCATCACCGTGCTGCCGCGGATGTCGGTCGCCGAGGTCGGCCCGCGCGCGAACGGCCCCGATGCGGAGCTGCTGTCGTACGTGCCGTTCAACGAACCGGTGCCCGACCGCCGCGTGGTGCTCGTGTGGCGCAAGAGCTTCACGCGGATGCCCGCGATCGACGCGATCAGCGACGCGATTTCCGCGTGCGAACTGCCGGGCGTCGCGAAGCTCGACATGCCGGCCACGATGAACTGAGCGCGTAGGTCGCCTGCGCGTATGGCAGCATGATGAACGGGGTCTTGCGACCCCGTTTATTTTTCCCTATCGAATAGATGAAATTTATTAAATTCAAATAATCAATAGATATAGATAGAATCCTCTACATGGATCGGCGTCGTCGCCGACGCGCGACATGCACGTTGGATGCAAGCGTCAAAGGAGGATGTCATGATGCGGTCGGTATTGCAGCACGCGCAGCGGAACATCCCGTCGCGCGACACGGTCGTACATCGCGCCAGGGCCGCGGTTCGCAGCCTGCGTCCGATTGCGTTCGCGTACCTGGCGGATCGCGTGTATGGCGGATGAGTGCCGCCGCGCGCCGGTCCGGTGTTCCCCCGATTCACCCGCCATCAAGCCATGAGGGAGCATTGCATGCCCGACAGCATGACCACCGCACGCATCGCCGGCATGACGACTGCCGGCAGTGGCTTCCCCGAGCGCCCCGCCTGCGGCGCGTTGCAGCGGGAACGCGAGCCGAAGGCCGCGCACGACATCCCGTAGTACGGCAGGAGGATCTGCCTGTTCCGTTTCTTATCCCCCGCAATGCTCCACGAACCGCGCCCGGCACGTGGGGGCCTACGAGCAAGTAAAGGAGAAAAAGCATGTCGAACGAAGCGAAGTGTCCGTTCAACCACACCGCAGGCAGCGGCACGACGAACAAGGACTGGTGGCCGAATCAGCTGAACCTGAATGTCCTGCACCGGCATTCGGCGCTGTCCGATCCGATGGACCAGGATTTCGACTACGCCGAGGCGTTCAAGAAGCTGGATCTCGCGGCGGTGAAGCAGGACCTGCACGCGCTGATGACGACGTCGCAGGACTGGTGGCCGGCCGACTTCGGCCACTATGGCGGCCTGTTCGTGCGCATGGCATGGCACAGCGCCGGCACGTACCGCACGGCCGACGGCCGCGGCGGCGCGGGCGGCGGGCAGCAGCGCTTCGCGCCGCTCAACAGCTGGCCGGACAACGTGAGCCTCGACAAGGCGCGCCGGCTGCTGTGGCCGATCAAGCAGAAGTACGGCCGCAACATCTCGTGGGCCGATCTGCTGATCCTGACGGGCAACGTCGCGCTCGAATCGATGGGCTTCAAGACGTTCGGTTACGCCGGCGGCCGCGTCGACACGTGGGAACCGGACGACGTGTACTGGGGCTCGGAAAAGATCTGGCTGGAACTGAGCGGCGGCCCGAACAGCCGCTACTCGGGCAAGCGTGAGCTCGAAAGCCCGCTCGCCGCCGTGCAGATGGGCCTCATCTACGTGAACCCGGAAGGCCCGGACGGCAACCCGGACCCGGTCGCCGCCGCGCACGACATCCGCGAGACGTTCGCGCGGATGGCGATGAACGACGAAGAGACGGTCGCGCTGATCGCGGGCGGCCACACGTTCGGCAAGACGCACGGCGCCGGTCCGGCGTCGAACGTCGGCCCCGAGCCGGAAGCCGCGGGCCTCGAGGAGCAGGGTCTCGGCTGGAAGAGCACGTTCGGCACGGGCAAGGGCAAGGACGCGATCACGAGCGGCCTCGAAGTCACGTGGACCTCGACGCCGACGAAGTGGAGCAACGACTTCTTCAAGCACCTGTTCAGCTATGAGTGGGAGCTCACGAAGAGCCCGGCCGGCGCGCACCAGTGGGTCGCGAAGGACGCCGGCGAAGTGATTCCCGATGCGTTCGACGCGTCGAAGAAGCATCGCCCGACGATGCTGACGACCGACCTGTCGCTGCGTTTCGACCCGGCCTACGAAAAGATCTCGCGCCGTTTCTACGAGAACCCGGCCGAGTTCGCCGATGCGTTCGCGCGTGCGTGGTTCAAGCTCACGCACCGCGACATGGGCCCGCGCTCCCGTTATCTCGGCCCGGAAGTGCCGGCGGAACACCTGCTGTGGCAGGACCCGATCCCGGCAGTCGACCACCCGCTGATCGACGCCGCCGACGTTGCCGCGCTGAAGGCGAAGGTGCTGGCGACCGGCCTGTCGGTGTCGCAGCTCGTGTCGACGGCATGGGCGTCGGCAGCGACGTTCCGCGGGTCGGACAAGCGCGGCGGCGCGAACGGTGCGCGCATCCGCCTCGCGCCGCAGAAGGACTGGGAAGTGAACCGCCCGGCCCAGCTCGCGAAGGTGCTGGAGACGCTCGAAGGCGTGCGGAAGGCGTTCAATGATGGGCAGACGGGCGGCAAGAAGGTGTCGCTCGCCGACCTGATCGTGCTGGCCGGTGCCGCCGGCGTCGAGCAGGCCGCGAAGAACGCGGGTATCGCGGTGACGGTGCCGTTCGCGCCGGGCCGCGCGGATGCGACGCAGGAAGAGACCGACGTCGAGGCGATGGCCGTGCTCGAGCCGCTCGCCGACGGCTTCCGTAACTACCTGAAGGCCGCGTACAAGACGCCGGCCGAGGCGCTGCTGGTCGACAAGGCGCAACTGCTGACGTTGACGGCGCCGGAGATGACGGTACTCGTCGGCGGCTTGCGCGTGCTCGGCGCGAACGCCGGCGACTCGAAGCACGGAGTGTTCACCGATCGTCCGGAAACGCTGACGAACGACTTCTTCGTGAACCTGCTCGACATGGGCACGGAGTGGAAGCCGGTGTCGGCCGCGAACGACGTGTTCGAGGGGCGCGACCGCGCGACGGGCGCGGTCAAGTGGACGGGCACGCGCGTCGACCTGATCTTCGGCTCGCACTCGCAGTTGCGCGCGCTGGCCGAGGTGTACGGCAGTGCGGATGCGAAGGAGAAGTTCGCGCGCGATTTCGTCGCCGCCTGGAACAAGGTGATGACCCTCGACCGCTTCGACCTCGCATGAAACCGGCCGCATGCTCATGCGGTCATGCAGTGACGCAGTGACGCAGTGACGCAGTGACGCAGTAACGCAGTAACGCAGTAACGCAGTAACGCGGAACGGCCGGTCGAACGACCGGCCGTTTCTTCTCGGAACGATGTCTTGTCAAGGGAGTAACGACCATGACGCAAATGATGCTCAACATGCGTGCGGCGGCGTCGCCCGTTCTGCGATCGCCGGTCGAACTGGCGCGCTACGTCGTCGGCTTCGCGATCGTCATCGGCGGGGCGGCGGAACTGGTCTCGCAGGCGCTGCACGCGCTCGCGCCGGTCGCAGGCGGTTGACGGCAGCGACGGCAGCGACGGTTTCGCGACGCCAGACGTGCGAGTCGCGAACGGATGCCGTGCGACGCGGCATGCGGATTGCTCGACGCATTTTCACCGGTTCAACATTTCGAACGAGGAGTCCCGAAGATGGCCAGGAAAGGCAACGCCACGCCGATCAACATCGGCATCAGCGACAAGGACCGCAAGAAGATCGCGGACGGCCTGTCGCGCCTGCTCGCCGATACGTTTTCGCTGTACCTGAAGACCCATAATTTCCACTGGAACGTGACCGGGCCGATGTTCAACACGCTGCACCTGATGTTCGAGGAGCAGTACAACGAGCTATGGCTCGCGGTCGATTCCGTCGCGGAGCGCATTCGCACGCTCGGCGTCGTCGCGCCGGGCACGTTCGCCGAGTTCGCGAAACTGTCGTCGGTGCCCGAAGCGAAGGGCGTACCGGCCGCCGAGGAGATGATCCGCCAGCTCGTCGAAGGGCACGAGGCGGTCGTGCGCACCGCGCGCGACATCTTCCCGATCGCCGACGCGGCCAGCGACGAGCCGACCGCCGACCTGCTGACGCAGCGCCTGCAGACGCATGAAAAGACCGCATGGATGCTGCGGTCGCTGCTCGCGTAAGCGCGGTGCGGCCGTGCAGGGGCGCCGATCGGCCCGATCCGCGATGAGGTCGACTCTGTCCCTTGATTGACGCGCGATGCGGCACAGCCGCGCGCAGCGGGCCTGGGCGGCGTGTGCGCGCCCGCCGGTAGCCGTCTGCGGGCCGCTCCCGACATGACGCGGAGCGCCGCTCGGCTCTAAAATGCCGGGGTTATCTTCCCGGTGCTTCGCCATGCTTGCCCGTTTTCCGCTGTATCTGCGGCTCGTCCGGATGGACAAGCCGATCGGCAGCCTGCTGCTGCTGTGGCCGACGCTCAACGCGCTGTGGATCGCGTCGGACGGCCACCCGCGCTGGCCGCTGCTCGTGATCTTCGTGCTCGGCACGCTGCTGATGCGCTCGGCCGGCTGCGCGATGAACGACTACGCCGACCGCGATTTCGACCGTCACGTGAAGCGCACGGCCGACCGGCCGCTGACGTCGGGCAAGATCCACGCGTGGGAAGCCGTCGCGATCGCGGTTGGGCTGTCGTTCGTCGCGTTCCTGCTGATCCTGCCGCTCAATACGCTGACGAAGGAACTGTCCGTCGTCGCGCTGTTCGTCGCGGGCTCGTATCCGTTCATGAAGCGTTTCTTCGCGATTCCGCAGGCGTATCTCGGCATCGCGTTCGGCTTCGGCATCCCGATGGCGTTCGCGGCCGTGCAGGACACGGTGCCGGCGATCGCGTGGGTGATGCTGGTCGCGAACATCTTCTGGTCGGTCGCATACGACACCGAGTACGCGATGGTCGATCGCGACGACGACATCAAGATCGGCATCCGCACGTCCGCGCTGACGTTCGGCCGCTTCGACGTCGCGGCCGTGATGGCGTGCTACGCGGCGACGCTCGGCATCTACGTGTGGGTCGGCGTGACGCTCGGCTTCGGTCTCGTGTACTGGGCCGGCTGGGCCGCCGCGGCCGGCTGCGCGCTGTATCACTACACGCTGATCAAGGATCGCGAACGGATGCCGTGCTTCGCGGCATTCCGGCACAACAACTGGCTCGGCGGCGTGCTGTTCGCGGGCATCGCCGCGCATTACCTGCTGGCCGGCAACTGAACGACGAAGCCGCGCGCCCGGCGCGCGCCGCCAATGAAAAAGCGACCTGACGGTCGCTTTTTTTACATCGGGCGCCGGTAATCCGGCAAGCGCTCCCGCGCTTACGCGCGGCCGAGTTCGTCGCCCATTTCCTTCGCACGCGCTTCCGCCGCGAGCGCGCCGCGCACGATCGCTTCCTTCACGCCCTGCGCGTCGAATGCCGCGAGCGCGGCGGCCGTCGTGCCGCCCTTCGACGTCACGCGCTCGCGCAGCACGCTTGCCGGCTCGCCCGATTGCGCGGCCAGTTGCGCGGCGCCCGTAAACGTCGCGACCGCGAGCGCGCGGCCCTGTTCGTCGTTCATGCCGAGGCGGCGCGCGGCTTCCTGCAGCGCTTCGATGAAATAAAACACGTACGCGGGGCCGCTGCCCGAAATGGCCGTGACGGCGTCGAGTTGCGACTCGTCGTCGAACCACACGATCTCGCCGACCGCGCCGAGTACGTTCGACGCGAGTTCGCGGCCCGCCGCGTCGACCGCGGGCAGCGCGGCGAGGCCCGTCACGCCCATGCCGACCAGCGCGGGCGTGTTCGGCATCGTGCGCACGACGCGCGGGTAGTCGCCGAGCCAGCGCGCGAGATCCGTGCCGCGGATGCCGGCCGCGATGCTGATCACGAGCTGCGACGTCAGGTGCGGCGCGAGCGCCTGCGCGACGTCCTTCAGCACCTGCGGCTTCACCGCGAGCACGATCGCGTCGTAGCCGGCGAGCGTCGCGTCGACGGCCGCGCCGGTGCGGATGCCGAATTGCTGCGCGGCGCGCGCGCGGACGTCCTCGTTGACGTCGATGGCATACAGGCCGTCGGCGGCGACGCCGCGCTTGATCAGGCCGCCGATCAGGGCCGCGGCCATGTTGCCGCCGCCGATGAATGCGATTTTCATGATGTCCGAATGAGCGAGTGAGTGAACGGAAAGGCGGAAAAGGGCGTGGCGTTCAGTGCGAATAATCGCGCGCGCCGAAGATCGCGGTGCCGACGCGTACGATCGTCGCGCCTTCGAGCACGGCCGCGTCGAGGTCGGCGGACATGCCCATCGACAGCGTGTCGAGCGGCAGGCCGTCGGCGCGCAACGTGTCGAACAGCGCGCGCAGCGCGCGGTGCGGCACGCGTTGCGCGTCGGTGTCGCCGGCCGGTTCGGGAATCGCCATCAGGCCGCGCAGCCGCAGCGACGGCAGCGCGGCGACCGCGCGCGCGACCTCGGCCACGTCGGCCGGCGCGACACCGCTCTTCGACGCCTCGCCGCTGATGTTCACCTGCACGCACACGTTGAGCGGCGGCAGGTGCGCGGGGCGCTGTTCCGACAGGCGCTGCGCGATCTTCAGGCGGTCGACCGAATGGACCCAGTCGAAGCGTTCGGCGACGGGGCGCGTCTTGTTCGATTGCAGCGGCCCGATGAAATGCCATTCGAGCGACGCGCGCAGGTCGGCGAGCGCATCGATCTTGTCGATCGATTCCTGCACGTAGTTTTCGCCGAATGCACGTTGCCCGGCCGCGTGCGCGGCGCGCACGTCGTCGGCGGGAAACGTCTTCGACACGGCGAGCAGCGAGATGGTGGCGGGATCGCGGCCGGCCGCGCGGGCGGCGTCGGCGATGCGGCGGTGAACGGATTCGAGACGGGCGGCGAGATCGGACATGACGGGCGCGAAAGCAGGCACGAAAGCGGGCATGAAGCCGATGCGCCGCGACACGCGGCGCATCGATCCGCTCATTATACGGACGCCGCGCGCGGACGCCGGCCGCGGCGGCGCGTCACGTCAGCCGTACAGCAAATGCTCGACGAGCTGGACCCAGTGGGTGACCGGAATCTGCGTGCCGCTCTGCAGGTGCGCGATGCAGCCGATGTTGCCGGACACGATCATCTGCGGTTCGAGCGCCTGCAGTTTCAGCAGCTTCTGCTTGCGCAACCGGTACGACAGCGACGGCTGCGTCAGCGAATAGGTGCCGGCCGAGCCGCAGCACAGATGACTGTCGGCCGGTAGCCGCACGTCGATGCCGAGCGTCTCGAGCAGCCGCTCGACCTTGCCGCGCGACTGCTGGCCGTGCTGCAGCGTGCACGGCGGGTGGTACGCGACCGTATGGACCGCGCGGCGCCGCGCGAGCGTCGCGAGTTCGGCCTCGAATGCGAGCAGCACGTCGGAGATGTCGCGCGTCAGCGACACGATGCGCTGCGCCTTCTCCGCGTAAGCCGGATCGTCGCGCAGCAGGTGCGCGTATTCGAGCACCGTCGCGCCGCAGCCCGATGCGTTCATCACGATCGCCTCGGCGCCCTGTTCGACGTGCGGCCACCACGCGTCGATGTTGCGGCGCGCGTCGTCGAGCGCTTCGTCGTGATAGTTCAGGTGCAGGCGGATCGCGCCGCAGCAGCCCGCGTCGGGCGCGACGACCGTCTCGATGCCGAGCGCATCGAGCACGCGCGCGGTCGCGATGTTGATGTTCGGCAGCATCGACGGCTGCACGCAGCCGCCGAGCATCAGCATCTTGCGCGGATGCGTGCGGTGCGGCCATTCGAGCAGCCGCGTGCGCGGCGGCACCTTGTCGCGCAGCCGCTTCGGCAGCAGCGGCCGCACATGCTGGCCGAGCCGCATCACGGGCGAGAACAGCGCGGCATTCGGCACGAGGCTCGCGAGCATGCGGCGCACGAGCCGCTGCTGCGCCGGGCGCTGCACCTGCGCCTCGACGTGCTTGCGGCCGATCTCGACGAGCCGGCCGTACTGGACGCCGGACGGGCAGGTCGTCTCGCAGCTGCGGCACGTGAGGCAGCGGTCGAGGTGCTGCTGCGTGCTGCGCGTGACGGGCGCGCCTTCGACCATCTGCTTGATCAGGTAGATGCGTCCGCGCGGGCCGTCGAGTTCGTCGCCGAGGAGCTGGTAGGTCGGGCAGGTCGCGGTGCAGAACCCGCAGTGCACGCACTTGCGCAGGATCGCGTCGGCCTCGTCGCCGTCGGGCGTGTTGCGGATGAAATCGGCGAGGTTCGTTTGCATCGAGCCCTCAGAGGTCGGGGTAGAGCCGGCCGCGGTTGAAGATGCGCGCGGGATCGAAGGCGGCCTTCAGCCCGCGGTGGATTTTCATCATCGGAGCGGGAAGCGGCGTGAACACCCCCGCGCTGCGGTCGTACGCGTCGCCCGCGCGGAACAGCGTCGCGTGGCCGCCGGCCTGCTTCGCGCTCATGCGGACGGTCTGCGCGTCGGCGTCGGTGATCCACCAGCGCTGCGCGCCGCCCCATTCCATCAGCTGGGTGCCGGGCAGGTGCATCGGCTCGGTGATCGACGGCAGCGCGAGGCGCCACAGCGCGTAGCCCGGCGGGATGCCGTTGAAGAACGGGTCGGTATGCTCGCGCAGGCCGGCCCAGAAGCGCTCGGCTTCGACCGCGTCGACGACTTCGCCGCCGAGCAGCGTCTTCGCGGATTTCACGGCCGCCTCGGCGCCCGACAGGCGCAGCACCAGCGTGCCGTTGCGCCAGGCGCTCGCACTGACGGGCAGCGGGTGGCCGCCCCATTCGTTGAGCTTGCGCACCGCGTCGGTCGCGGTCATCTCGAACTTCAGCGTGACCTCGGCGACGGGCATCGGCAGCACCTTGATCGACAGGTCGAGCATCAGCCCGAGCGTGCCGAGCGCGCCGGCCATCAGGCGCGACACGTCGTAGCCGGCGACGTTCTTCACCACCTGGCCGCCGAAGCGCAGCATTTCGCCGCGGCCGTTCATCAGCGTGACGCCGAGCACGAAATCGCGCGGTGCGCCGCAGGTGGCGCGGCGCGGGCCCGCGAGGCCGGCCGCGACGCAGCCGCCGACGGTGGCCGCGCGGCCGAAGTGCGGCGGCTCGAACGGCAGCATCTGGCCGCGCTCGGCGAGGACGGTTTCGAGCTGCGCGAGCGGCGTGCCCGCGCGGACCGTGACGACGAGCTCTGCCGGGTCGTACGACACGATGCCCTGAAACGCGCGCGTGTCGAGTATTTCGCCCTCGAGCGCCTGGCCGTACCAGTCCTTGGTGCCGCCGCCGCGAATCCGCAGCGGCCGGCCGTCGGCACTGGCCGCGCGGATACGCTCGGCCCATTCGGCGACGATGTCGTCCTCTTCCATGTTCTGTTGCTGCCTCGACTTGTTGTTCGGTCGATTGTACCGGGGTGGCGCGATTCCACATCGCGACTATCCCTAAGCCCCGTATCGCGGATCGCATGCCCGCGTCGCCGCGCGAACGGGCCGCGACCCGCGCGCGCCGCTCAGAAGCGTGGCAGGTCGGGGTGCGGCAACAGCCCGCCGCGCACGTGCTGGCGGCCGTACTCGGCGCAGCGCGCGCGGGTCGGGATGCCCTTGTCCGGGTTCAGCAGGCCGGCCGGATCGAATGCGCGCTTGACCGCGAAGAACGCGTCGCGCTCCTGCGGCGAGAACTGCACGCACATCGAATTGAGCTTCTCGATGCCGACGCCGTGCTCGCCCGTCACGCTGCCGCCGAATTCCACGCAGCATTCGAGGATTTCCGCGCCGAACTGCTCGGCGCGGTGCAGCTCGTCCGGATCGTTCGCGTTGTACAGGATCAGCGGATGCATGTTGCCGTCGCCCGCATGGAACACGTTGATGCAGCGCAGCCCGTAGCGCGTTTCGAGCTGTTCGATGCGCGCGAGCAGCGGGCCGATCGCACGGCGCGGCACGGTGCCGTCCATGCAGTAATAATCCGCGGAAATGCGGCCGGCGGCCGGAAACGCATTCTTGCGGCCCGACCAGTAGCGCAGCCGCTCCTGTTCGTTGCGCGACACCTGGATGCGCGTCGCGCCGTGTTCGCGCAGCACGGCCGTCATCCGCACGATCTCCTCGGCGACTTCCTCCGGCGTGCCGTCCGATTCGCACAGCAGGATCGCCTTCGCGTCGAGGTCGTAGCCCGCGTGCGTGAACGCCTCGACGGCCTGCGTGGCCGGCTTGTCCATCATCTCGAGCCCGGCCGGGATGATGCCCGACGCGATGATCGCCGCGACGGCCTCGCCGCCCTTGACGACGTCGTCGAAGCTCGCCATCACGAGCTGCGCGGTCTGCGGTTTCGGAATCAGGCGCACCGTCACCTCGGTGACGATCGCGAACATCCCCTCGCTGCCGATCATCACGGCGAGCAGGTCGAGACCCGGCATGTCGAGCGCGAGCGAGCCGAATTCGACGATTTCGCCGTCGATCGTCACCGCGCGCACGCGCATCACGTTGTGCACGGTCAGCCCGTATTTCAGGCAGTGGACGCCGCCCGAGTTTTCCGCGACGTTGCCGCCGATCGTGCACGCGATCTGCGACGACGGGTCGGGTGCGTAATACAGGCCGTACGGCGCGGCGGCTTCCGAGATCGCGAGGTTGCGCACGCCGGGCTGCACGGTCGCCGTGCGTGCGTACGGATCGACCTCGACGATGCGCGTGAAGCGCGCGAGCGACAGCACGACGCCGAGCGCGATCGGCAGCGCGCCGCCCGACAGGCTCGTGCCGGCGCCGCGCGGCACGATCGGCACTTCCATGCGGCGGCAGATCTGCACGATCCGCTGGACCTGCGATTCCGTTTCCGGCAGCGCGACCGCGAGCGGCAGGCGGCGGTACGCGGACAGGCCGTCGCATTCGTACGGTGCGGTGTCTTCGTCGCGATACAGCAGGCAGTGCGTCGGCAGCACGGCCATCAGCGCCTGCACGACTTCGCGCTGGCGCTGCGCGCGGGCAGCGCTCGGCAGTTCGACGGGGGCGTTCATGAGGTCTCCTGCAGCGGGCGGCGCGCGGTCGCGCCGCCGTGTCAGCACGTGAAAATCTTGCCCGGATTCATCAGGTTGCGCGGGTCGAGCGCGAGCTTGATCGCGCGCATCGTGTCGATCGCGTTGTCGCCGTGCTCCTTCGGCAGGAAACGCATCTTGTGCAGCCCGACGCCGTGCTCGCCCGTGCAGGTGCCGCCGAGGCGCAGCGCGCGCTCGACGATCCGGTCGTTGATGTGTTCGGCTTCGGCGAGCTCCTCGGGCTTGTCGGGATCGATCAGGATCGCGACGTGGAAATTGCCGTCGCCGACGTGGCCGACGATCGGGCAGGGCAGCGACGACGCACGCAGGTCGACTTCGGTTTCCTCGACACACGCGGCGAGCTGCGAGATCGGCACGCACACGTCGGTCGTCACCGCGCGGCAGCCCGGCTTCAGCTGCAGCATCGCGAAGTACGCGTTGTGGCGCGCGGCCCAGAGCCGGCTGCGGTCTTCGGGACGTGTCGCCCATTCGAAGCCCTGGCCGTGGTTCTGGCCGGCGAGCGCCTGCACGAGTTCGGCCTGCTCCTTCACGCCGGCCTCGGTGCCGTGGAATTCGAAGAACAGCGTCGGCGCTTCGGTGAGCGTCAGGTTCGAATGGCGGTTGATCGAGCGCACGGCGAGCGCATCGACGAATTCGACGCGCGCGATCGGCACGCCGATCTGGATCGTCTCGATCACGGTGCGCACCGCGTCGCCCATCGTCGGGAACGTGCAGATCGCGGCCGATACGGCTTCCGGCAGCGGGTGCAGGCGCAGCGTGATCTCGGTGATCACGCCGAGCGTGCCTTCGGAGCCGACGAACAGGCGCGTGAGGTCGTAGCCGGCCGACGACTTGCGCGCGCGCGAGCCGGTTTTCACCACGCGGCCGTCGGCGAGCACCGCGGTCAGGCCGAGCACGTTCTCGCGCATCGTGCCGTAGCGTACGGCGTTGGTGCCCGATGCGCGGGTCGCGGTCATTCCGCCGATGCTGGCGTCGGCGCCGGGATCGATCGGGAAGAACAGGCCGGTGTCGCGCAGCGCGTCGTTGAGCGCCTTGCGCGTGATGCCCGGCTCGACCGTCACGGTCAGGTCTTCGGCGTTGATCGACAGCACGCGGTTCATTTCCGACAGGTCGAGCGACACGCCGCCGCGCACCGCGAGCAGGTGGCCCTCGAGCGACGAGCCGGCGCCGTACGGGATCAGCGGCACGCTGTGCAGCGCGCACAGCGACACGACTTCGCGCACGTCGTCGGGACTGTGCGCGAACACGACGGCGTCGGGCAGTTGCGGATCGAACGGCGATTCGTCGCGGCCGTGGTGCGCGCGAACCGCGTCGGCGGTTGACACGCGCTCGCCGAAGGCGGCGCGCAGCGCATCGAGCATGGCGGGGGGCAGCGGGCGGCGCGCGGCGGCCGGCGGGGCAGGGTGATTCACGAACGTCTCCTGACGGCTTGTCGAACTTTCGGCCCATTCTACGCCGTAACACCCGCTGCGCCTGCCGCCGCGGGCTGCGATAATCGCGTTCCAGCCAACCGGGCCGCATCACGGCCGCGCACGAGAGGACATTCGCATGGGCAACCGCTTGAGCAAGATCGCCACGCGCACCGGCGACGACGGCACCACCGGTCTCGGCGACGGACGGCGCATTGGCAAGGACGACGCGCGGATCGCGGCGATCGGCGACGTCGACGAACTGAATTCGAACCTCGGCGTGCTGCTCGCCGAGACGCTGCCGGACGACGTGCGCACGGCGCTCGTCACGATCCAGCACGACCTGTTCGATCTCGGCGGCGAGCTGTGCATTCCCGGCCACGCGGTGCTCGACGACACGCATCTCGCGCGCCTCGACCAGTGGCTCGCCGACTACAACGCGACGCTGCCGCCGCTGAAGGAATTCATCCTGCCGGCCGGTTCGCGCGCGGCGTCGCTCGCGCACGTGTGCCGGACGGTGTGCCGCCGTGCCGAGCGCTCGATCGTCGCGCTCGGCCGCCACGACACGCTCAACGATGCGCCGCGGCGCTACGTGAACCGGCTGTCCGATCTGCTGTTCGTGCTGGCGCGCGTGCTGAACCGCGCCGGCGGCGGGACGGACGTGCTGTGGGAGCGCGGGCGCGTCCGCTGACGCGCGGTCGGGTTGTTGCGCACTGCGACAATTTGCCAGAGGGAGCGTGTATTTTTAAAGATGTATTGTGTGTGCATGTTTAACGGAGAACGAACATGACCCACATCACCGCTGACCAGATGGCTCGCGTGAAGGCCACTGCCCCTGTCCTCGCCGTTCACGGCGCGACGATCACGAAGCACTTCTACCAGCGCATGTTCGCGCGCCATCCGGAACTGAAGAACCTGTTCAACCAGACGCACCAGAAGACCGGCAGCCAGCCGGAAACGCTCGCGAAGGCCGTTTATGCGTACGCCGCGAACATCGACAATCTCGGTGCGCTGGGCGGCGCGGTGTCGCACATCGCGCACAAGCACGCAAGCCTGAACATCCGCCCCGAGCATTACCCGATCGTCGGCGAGAACCTGCTCGCGTCGATCGTCGAGGTACTCGGCGACGCGGTCGACGCCGAGACGCTCGAGGCGTGGCGCGTCGCGTACGGCCAACTCGCGCGGATCCTGATCGGCGCCGAGGCCGATCTGTATGCGGGTGCCGCGTGGAGCGGCTTCCGCCCGTTCAAGGTCGCGCGCAAGGTGCGCGAGAGCGACGAGATCACGTCGTTCCACCTGATGCCCGCCGACGGCGGCGCGGCGCCGGCCTTCGAGCCGGGCCAGTACGTCACGGTGAAGCGTTTCGTCGGCGAACTCGGTGCCGATCAGCCGCGCCAGTACAGCCTGTCCGACGCGCCGCACGGCAAGTGGCTGCGCATCTCGGTGAAGCGCGAGGCCGGCCGGCCGGAAGCGATCCCGGCCGGCAAGGTGTCGACGCTGATGCACGACGGCGTGGAAGAGGGCGCGATCGTCGAGGTGACCGCGCCGATGGGCGAATTTTCGCTGAAGCGCGGCGTCGCGACGCCGGTCGTGCTGATCTCCGGCGGCGTCGGCCTGACGCCGATGGTGTCGATGGCGTCGACGCTGGTCGAGGAACGCAGCCCGCGTGAAGTGCGGTTCGTCCACGCGTGCCGCTCGGGCGCGGTGCACGCGTTCCGCGACTGGCTGAACGAGACGGTGCGCACGCACGCGAACGTCAAGCGCACGGTGCTGTACGAACGGGTTGGCCTGCAAGACCGGGCCGGGGTCGATCACGACCTCGAAGGGCGCTTGACGCCGGAGCGCGTGCAGCAATACGCGCTGGTGCCGGATGCCGACTACTACGTTTGCGGCCCGATCGCATTCATGCAGGCGCAACGCGATGCGCTGATCGCGCTCGGCGTCGCGCCGGAACGCATCCATACCGAGATCTTCGGGTCGGGCGCGCTCGAGTGAGGCCCGCGCGCGAGACCTGCGCTTCATGAAAAAGCCCGGCGTGAGCCGGGCTTTGATTGGGGGGCGGGCACGGCGTCGTGCGTGGCGCTTCGGCCTCGCGTGACCGCGCCACACTTCGGCATCGGCGCTGACCGGTCGCATGCCTTCGGGCTTGCGCGACGGTCACGCGGTCGAACGCATCGGCATGGTCCGGACAATCCGGCAATGCCGTCGCCGGGCGGGCCATACGGCCAGCCGGTTCGCGTCCGTCAGTTGCCGCTGCCGCGCGCGACGCGGCGTGCCTTGACCGATTCCGCGAGGCCTTCGAGTACCTTCACGCTGTCGTCCCACGCGATGCATGCGTCGGTGATGCTCTGGCCGTAGGTCAGCGCGCAGCCTTCCTTCAGGTCCTGCCGGCCCTCGACGAGGTGCGACTCGATCATCACCCCGACGATGCGCGCGTCGCCGGCCGCGATCTGGCGGCCGATGTCCGCGCAGACGGGGATCTGGTTCTCGTGCTTCTTCGAGCTGTTCGCGTGGCTCGCGTCGATCATCAGGCGTGCGGCGAGGCCGGCCTTGCCGATGTCCGCGCAGGCGGCGTTCACGCTGTCCGCGTCGTAGTTCGGCGTCTTGCCGCCGCGCAGGATCACGTGGCAGTCCTCGTTGCCGGCCGTCGACACGATCGCCGAGTGGCCGCCCTTCGTCACCGACAGGAAATGGTGCGGCTGCGACGCGGCCTTGATCGCGTCGACCGCGATCTTCACGTTGCCGTCGGTGCCGTTCTTGAAGCCGACCGGGCACGACAGCCCCGACGCGAGCTCGCGGTGTACCTGCGACTCGGTCGTGCGCGCGCCGATCGCGCCCCACGAGATCAGGTCGGCGATGTACTGCGGGCTGATCATGTCGAGGTATTCGGTCGCGGCCGGCAGCCCCATCTCGTTGATCTGCAGCAGCAGCTCGCGTGCGGTGCGCAGCCCTTCGTTGATCTTGAAGCTGTTGTCGAGGTGCGGATCGTTGATGAGCCCCTTCCAGCCGACCGTCGTGCGCGGCTTCTCGAAGTACACGCGCATCACGACTTCCAGTTCGCCCTTGAAGCGCTCGCGCTCCTTCACGAGCCGGCCCGCGTATTCGATCGCCGCCTTCGTGTCATGGATCGAGCACGGCCCGATGACGACGATCAGCCGGTCGTCCATCCCGTGCAGGATGCGGTGCATCGACTGGCGCGAGTTGTAGATCAGCTCGGACGCGGCTTCGGAGCACGCGAATTCGCGGATCAGGTGGGCGGGCGGCGTCAGTTCCTTGAGTTCGCGAATGCGGACGTCGTCGGTATTGTGCGGGGGCATGCTGTTTCTCCTAGGTTCCGGGCGCCGTTCGATCAGTGGGCGTGCGGCGGATTCATCAATTCAAGCGATTCAGTGATTTCGGTCGAGGGCCGCGGGACCGCTGCGGCGGCGACCGGGTGGCGAAGGGCGAAAAAAAACCGCCGGGTTCGCCGGCGGTTTTTTCGGGAATTTCGGTTGCGCTTTACGCGCCATCAACCCTCTCGATCCGCCAGCGGTCTGAGATACCAAAAAAAGTAAAAGTAAAACTTGGCGGACATGACGGGAATGGGGTTCGTCAAAAAAGTTGATTCGGAATTTATACCGCGTCGCCGGGCGGCTGGCAACCGGCAGCGGTCAAAAATGCGGACAATCCGCGCGTTTCACCCGAAATGCGCGGATTGTCTGCGCCGCGATGCGGTTATGCCGTACCGCCGACCGTCATCTTGTCGATCCGCAGGGTCGGCTGGCCGACGCCGACCGGCACGCTCTGGCCTTCCTTGCCGCACACGCCGACGCCCGTGTCGAGCGACATGTCGTTGCCGATCATGCTCACGTACTTCAGCGATTCGGGGCCGCTGCCGATCAGCGTCGCGCCCTTCACCGGGTAGGTGATCTTGCCGTTTTCGATCATGTACGCCTCGGACGCCGAGAACACGAACTTGCCGTTCGTGATGTCGACCTGGCCGCCGCCGAAGTTCACCGCGTACAGGCCGTTCTTCACCGACGCGATGATTTCCTGCGGATCCTTGTCGCCGTTCAGCATGTACGTGTTGGTCATGCGCGGCATCGGCAGCGCCGCGTACGATTCGCGCCGCGCGTTGCCCGTGACCGGCATCTTCATCAGGCGTGCGTTCAGCGTGTCCTGGATGTAGCCCTTCAGGATGCCGTCCTCGATCAGCGTCGTGCACTGCGTCGGGTTGCCTTCGTCGTCGATGTTCAGCGAGCCGCGGCGGTTCGGCAGCGTGCCGTCGTCGACCACCGTCACGCCCTTGGCCGCGACCTGCTCGCCGATCCGGCCGGCGAACGCGGACGAGCCCTTGCGGTTGAAGTCGCCTTCGAGGCCGTGGCCGATCGCTTCGTGCAGCAGCACGCCCGGCCAGCCCGGCCCGAGCACGACCGTCATCGCGCCGGCCGGCGCGGGGCGCGCGTCGAGGTTGACGAGCGCCGCATGCACGGCGTCGTCGACGTAGCGCGACAGGACTTCGTCGGTGAAGTAGCCGTAGTCGAAGCGGCCGCCGCCGCCGCCGGAGCCGATTTCGCGGCGGCCGTTCTGCTCGGCGATCACCGTGACCGACACGCGCACGAGCGGGCGGATGTCGGCGGCGAGCGCGCCGTCGCTGCGTGCGACCAGCACGACGTCGTATTCGCCGGCGAGGCCGGCCATCACCTGCGTGACGCGCGGGTCGCGCCCGCGCGCCATCTGCTCGATGCGCTCGAGCAGCTTGACCTTGGCCGTCGCGTCGAGCGACGCGAGCGGATCGGACGGCAGGTACAGGTCGCGGCCCGAGATGCCCTTCAGCGAGCTGGCCGCCTTGATCTTCTGGCGGCCGCCGCCGGCTGCCGCGATCGCCTTGGTGGCGGCAGCGGCTTGCGCGATCGCCTCCGGCGACAGGTCGTCCGAGTACGCGAACGCGGTGCGGTCGCCCGCGACCGCGCGCACGCCGACGCCCTGGTCGATGCTGAAGCTGCCCGATTTGACGATGCCTTCCTCGAGGCTCCACGCTTCGCTGCGGGTCGCCTGGAAGTACAGGTCCGCGTAGTCGACGCGATGCGTGAAGATGTCGGCGATCGTGCGCGTGAGCAGGCTTTCGTCGAGGCCGTACGGCGTGAGCAGGATGTCCTTCGCCAGCGCGAGGTTGCGGATGCCGGGTTCGATGATGTTCATGCGGATATCGGGGGTTCTCAAAAAGTTGTCGGGTGCTGCTGGGCAGATGGGTGGGCCGCGCGGCGTTTCAAGCGGCGCGGCGGATTCAGGTCAGTACGCGGTGCCGCCATGCGGGCAGGCTCTGGCGCACCTCGGCAATGCGTTGCGGATCGATCGTGCCGGGCACGACGCTGGCGCCGACATCGCGGACCGCGACGATCTCGCCCCACGGATCGATCAGCATGCTGTGGCCCCAGGTGCGCCGGCCGTTCTCGTGCTTGCCGCCCTGCGCGGCCGCGAGCACGTAGCACTGGTTCTCGACGGCCCGCGCGCGCAGCAGCGTTTCCCAGTGCGCGCGGCCCGTCGTATACGTAAATGCCGACGGAACGACGATCAGCGCGCAGTCGCCCATCCGGCGATACAGCTCCGGAAAGCGAAGATCGTAACAGACCGACAGGCCGACCCGCCCGAACGGCGCGTCGAACGCGACGACCGTGTCGCCCGCGCGGATCGTGCGGGCCTCGTCGAACGATTCGTCGCCTTTCTCGAAGTTGAACAGGTGGATCTTGTCGTAGCGCGCGGCTTCGCTGCCGGACGGATCGAATACGAGCGTCGTGTTCAGCACGCGATCGGGCTCGGGCGCCTTCAGCGGCAGCGTGCCGCCGATCACCCAGATGCCGTGGCGGCGCGCGGCGTCCGCGAGGAAGCGCTGGATCGGGCCGTCCCGGTACGGTTCGGCGAGCGCGAGCTTGTCGGTGTCGCGGTGGCCCATGAAGCAAAAATATTCGGGCAGCAATACGAGCTGCGCGCCTTCGCCGGCGGCTTCCGCGATCAGGCGGCCCGCTTCGGCGAGATTGCGTGTGACGTCCGGCGTGCTCACCATCTGCAGCGCGGCGACCCGGAAGGGTGTGGCGGAACGGGTGTGGTCGGTCATCGCGGGATCGGTTGCGTCATAAATGGGGTGCGGCCCGGCGCCATCGGCTCACTGACCCGGATGCGCCGGATCGGCCGGACCGTGATTCATCTTACCCTGATCGCCCCGCACCCGCTCGATGTGCGGGTGCGCCCACGAGCCGGTGATCGCGTAGTCGAGCGCGAATGCGCGCGACAGCGTCTCCGACAGCGCGTAGTTCGCGGCCAGCACGCCGACGCCGAGCAGCGGGTTGATGACGGCCGCCCCGATCGCGGCCGCACCCGCGCTGATTTTCGGCGCGACGTGCGCATGGAGGTCCTGCGTCTCGGTGCCGAGATCGACCGCGCCGCGTACGGTGACGTTGGCGGGGCCCGTCATCATCGAGAAATCGTCGGTGCGCGCGATCCCGTTCGAGATCCGGCTCGTGCCGGTGATCTTGTCGAACGGCAGGCCCTTGCCGATGACGTCGCGGAAGTTCAGCGTCAGGAAGCGTGCGAGGCTCTGCAGGCTCAGCACGCCGAGCAGTTTGGCCGCGCCCGGATCGACCTTCAGGATCTGGCCGTGTTCGAGATCGAGCGCGACCTGGCCGCCGAACGTCGGGAAGTCGACCGCGGTCGGGCCGCCGCGCCAGCCGACCTTGCCCGTCACCGTGCCGTGGCCGCGCTCGAGCGTGCGCGGCAGGCCGACGCGATCGAGCAGCGCGCCGGCGTCGTCGATGGCGAGCTTGAAATCGAACACGCTGCGGCGCGGCGCTTCGCTTTCGTCGGCGCCGCGGGCGAGCGCGCGGCGCGACGTGCGCCAGTTGCCGGTCGCCGTGAGCTTCGCGGCCGGGTTCGACAGCTCCAGCTTGTCGAGCTGCCACACGGGCGTGCCGTCTTCGTCGATGTTGCGCGCGTTGACGACGAGACGGCCGATGTCGTGGTCGCGCGCGACGACCTGGTCGACGATCAGGTCGATCGACGGCATCGGGCGGTCGGTCGGCGTCGGCAGGTTCATCGCGCGGCCGACGAGGTCGTGCTGCGAACTCTGCGGCACCACGAGCTTCGCGAGGCGCGCATTCAGCACGCCCGCGCCGTTGTGGCCGCCGCCCGGCGCCCACGACAGGTAGCCCGATACCTGGTTCGACGCGATGTTCGCCTGCCAGAGATCGTCGACGTGCGACGCGCCGACGATCACGTTTTCCCAGTTGCGCTTGAGCAGTTTCAGCGTGCCGAAGTGGAGCGCGAAGCGCTTCGGCGCGAAGCTCGCGAAATCGACGCGCGGCGCGCCCTGCGGCTCCGGTGCGCGCGGCGTGTCGGGCTGCAGCGTGTGGGCGAGCGCGAGCCACGCGTCGGCGTCCAGTTCGCCGACGTCGACGGCCGCGCTCACGCCGTCCTGCGGCATGTCGGGCATCCGGTGGATGCCCATCGCGCCGCGCACCGCGCGCAGCGGCTGGCCACGCGTCGCGTCGAGCAGGTAGGTCGCGGACACCGGGCCGAGCGTCAGGTCGGCATGTTCGAGGCGCTTGCCGTCCGCCTGCGGCGCCGGCTGCAGCGTGAAGCTGAACGGCATCGGCGTGCCGGCCGGCTTCGCGAACGGCGCGGGGAAATTCAGCGCCACGCCGGTCAGGTCGGATTGCGCGTGGATGTCGGGCAGGCGGCCCGGCGCGCCGCGCACGGCGACCTTGTACGGCGCGTCGCCGACCACGTGCTCGAGCAGCGCGGCGGCCGCGCCGTGCAGGTTCAGGCCGCGTGCGGCGTCGAGCGCGAGGCGGCCGTCGACGTCCACCGTGTACGGGCCGTGCGACCGGAAGTTGCCGTTCGCGCGCACCGGGCCGCCGAGGAACCGCCCCGACAGGCCGTGCAGCGACGCGCCGGCCTCGGTGAAGCGGACGCTGCCGCGCAGCGCCGACAGCGGCGGCACGCCGCTGGTCGACAGCGTGTTGCCGCCGAACGCGAGCGCGCCTTCGACGTGCGTATGCGGATGCGCGACGTGCTGCGGAATCGTGATCTTGAGCCCGAGCGATGCCGGCCCCTGCGCGTCGATCCGCTGGCCGATATGGCCGCTCATCGTGCCGAGCGAGCTGTTGTCCGCGTAATCGATCAGGTCGGCGAGCGGGCCCTGCGCATGGCCGTCGATGATCAGCGGCGAGTGCGACGGATTGCCGAGATCGTCGATGCGGCCCGCGACCTTCGTCAGCGCGACGCGCTTGTAGTGCGCGCGGTCGATGTCGAAGCGCAGCTTGTTCTGCTTGAGCTCGAACACGCCGTCGATTCCGTCGAGCGCGGGCCAGACGCTCGGCGTGCCGTTCGCGAGCTTGCGCGGCGGGTAGGGCGTCGGCTCGAAGCGCCCGCCGGTGAACGGCGCGACGATATGGAACACGCCGGCGTCCGGCTCGTGCTCGAACGGGAATTTCTCGAGCGGGCCGCGCGCGACGATCGACGCGCCCTTGGTTACCTTGCCGTCCTGCAGCGCGTGGCCAAGATAGTCGCGCAGGTGCTCGGACATCCCGGTCGGCAGGTAGCGCGGAATGCGCGCCACCGACGCGCGCGCGAAATCGGCGCGCAGGTCGAGCGTGCCGCGGCCGTGGCCGGGGTTCGAGTACGAGCCCGACACCGCGATTTCGGCATCGGGGTTCGACACGAGCAGGTCGGGCAGCGATACGTCGACGCGCGCGTGTTTCTCGCCGGGCGCGGGCGTGATCGTCCATTTTGCGTTGCCGCGCAGCCGGTCGAACGTCAGGCGCGGCTCGTCGAATTCGCCGGGCACGGTGACGGCCGCTTGGACCGTGTCGAAATGCGCGTTGCCGCCCGTTTCGTTCGCGTCGACGCGGCCCCACAGGTTCTCGATACCCGGCCAGCCGGCGCGCGGGTGGCCGCGCGGCGAGAGTCCGGGCGGCGGCTCCTGGGCCGCGAAGCTGATGCCCTGCAGATCGCCGAGGAAGCGGTAGCGGACGATCGGCGCGGCGCCCATGCGCCGCTCTTCGTCGGCGAGGTCGGGCCGCGCGGGTTTCGCGCGCTCGACCTCGATGTGATAGTTCGACACCATCCCGCGCGGGTCGATCTTGATCAGCTCGTTGCGCAGGCGCGCCGGCAGCGGCAGCCCGCGGATGAACTCGCTGAGGATGCCGAGATCGACGCGGTCGCCCACGACGCTGATCAACTGGCCCTGCGTCGCGGTCGGCACGCGGTAGCGCGCCGTCAGCGTCGACAGCGCGAGCGAACGCGCGAGCGGCGTGCCGTCCGGCAGCGGCGGCTGGCCGAGCTCCGCGTTGAAGCGCGTCAGGTGCAGCGTGTAGTCGTGACCGGCGTCGAGCACCATGTCCCAGCCGAAGCCGACCGTCGGCACGTCGAGCCGCGGCTGCGTCGGGCGCACCCGCAGCGCGACGTCGGCGCCCTGCAGGTCGCCGCCCGCGGCGCGCAGGTGGCCGTCGCCGAAGGTCGCCCAGATCGCATTGTCGATCCGGCCCGCGTGAATCGTCAGCGGCACGTCGAGGTAGCGCGTCAGCGTCTGCAGGTCGACGGGGCCCGTCGACAGGTACGCGTCGCCGGTCCAGTTCGACGGCTTGCCGATCGGCGCGAGCGGCTTGTGCCTGAAGCGCGCGCGGAAATCGAGCGGACCGAGCAGCAGCGTGCCGTTCGCGGGCGCCTGCAGCGCGGCCTTGTGCACGCGGCCGCTGTTGAGCACCGCGAGCCGGATGCCGGACAGCACGAGCTCCGGCGCGTCGTGCTGGGCGTCGCGCCAGCGCAGCGTGCCACCGCGCAGCACGATCGCTTCCTGCTTCAGCAGCCACGTGCCGAACGTGTCGCTGCCGCCGTGGGTGGTTGCCACGCCGACGCCCGCGACGCTCAGCGAACCGTCGGCCGCGCGCGCGACGACGAGGTCGGGCTGGTCGACGATCAGGCTCGACAGCGCGGGCGACAGCCGCAGCAGCGACATCCACGACAGCGCGGCCGTCGCGTGCGGCACCGACAGCGCGACCTTGCCGTCGCGGCCGCGGATCGTCAGGTTCGTGAGTTCGACGCCCGGCTGCATGCCGGACCAGTTCGGGGAAAGCCTGCCGATCGAAAGCTGCGCGTGGAGCTTGTCGGACACCGCGCGCTCGATGCGCGGGCGGAATTCGTCGATGCGGGGCAGCAGGACGTAGCGCAGCCCGAGGAAGGCGCCGGACGCGACGAAGTAGGTGCCGATCCCGACTGCCAGCGTCACCCTGAACACGCGACGCAGGACCGGATGATCGTGCTTCGGAGGTCCCGCTTCGGGCGCAGCTACGGCGGATTCCTGACGGTCGGACATGCGGCGGACGGGCGGCGATATGGTAGTTTTGCAGACTGACGTTGAAATGTATCACACGGGTTCGTGCCGGCGGCCGTTGCGGCAGCGCGGCACGGGCTTTCCGGCGCGCGGTGCCGCGGCGGACGCGCGAGCGTCCCGCGAGGCCGCGCCGAGTTCACGAGGCCGGCCGGCAGCGGGGCGCGCACACGCCGGCCCGCGCCGGCCGGCCGTTCCGCCAGGCCCGCTTCTCGATGACCGACGCTTCCGCCCTGATCAGCACGTCCTATTCCCGCTACCTTGCCCGCGCGGCCGCCGCACGGCCCGCGCTCGCCGAGCAGGTTGCCGCGTGGGCGGTCGCGCCGCTCGGCCGCGTGCAACTCGATGCACGCCTCACCGAATTGCTCGCGACGCCGGCCGGCACGGCCGCGCCGACCGAGGAGCAACTGAAGCGCGCGCTGCGGCAACTGCGCGCCGAGGCGTTCGGCGCGGTCGCGGAGCGCGACCTGCGAGGGCTGGCCGACGTCGCCGAGGTGACGGGCGCGATGACCGATCTCGCCGAAGTGGCCGTGCAGCGCTCGCTCGCGCTGCTGTCGGCCGAACTCGAGGTGCTGTACGGCGAGCCGCGCGGCGCCGACGGCCAGCGCGTCGTGCTCGGCGTGGTCGGGATGGGCAAGCTGGGCGGCCGCGAGCTGAACGTGTCGTCGGACATCGACCTGATCTTCGTCTACGAGGACGACGGCGAGACGACGGGCGGCACGCGTTCGCCGCTGTCCACGCAGGAATACTTCACGCGGCTCGGCCGGCGCCTGATCGGCGTGCTGTCCGAGGTCACGGCCGACGGCTACGTGTTTCGCGTCGACATGCGGCTGCGCCCGAACGGCGATTCGGGGCCGCTCGTGTGCAGCCTCGGGATGCTCGAGGAATATTTCTACGTGCAGGGGCGCGAGTGGGAGCGCTACGCATGGATCAAGGGGCGGCTCGTGTCGGAAGGCGCCAGCGACGCGGCGCAGCGGCTCGCCGCGCAGCTCGAGTCGCTCGTCAAGCCGTTCGTGTACCGCCGTTATCTGGATTTCGGCGTGATCGGCGCGATCCGTTCGCTGCACCAGCAGATCCGGCAGGAAGCCGCGCGCCGCGCGTCGATGCGGCCCGACAAGGCCGACGACGTCAAGCTCGGGCGCGGCGGGATCCGCGAGATCGAGTTCAGCGCGCAGGTGTTCCAGCTGATCCGCGGCGGCCAGGATGCGGAATTCCGCGTGCGGCCGACGCTCGCGGTGCTGCGTCATGCGCAGGCGCGCGGGCTGATCGGCGAGGACGTGCGCGCCCGCCTGACCGATGCTTACAATTTCCTGCGCACGCTCGAGCACCGGCTGCAGTACCGCAACGACGCGCAGACGCATGCGATGCCGGTCGAGTCCGACGAACGCGCGGCGCTGGCCGCCTCGCTCGGCTTTGCCGACTACGCGGCGCTGATGACGGTGCTGGACGAGCACCGGAACTTCGTCGAGGCGCAGTTCGACCAGATCTTCGCGGACAAGGTGAAGGGCGGCGGCCCTTGCGCGGCGGGTGACGACACGGCCGCCGCATGGATCTGGAGCGGCGCGCTGGGCGACGACGGCGAGGACGACGCGCTGGTCGCGCGCCTCGACGGCCTCGGCTTCGCCGATCCGGCCGCCGTGCTCGCGCGGCTGCGTGCGATCTGGCAATCGACGCGCTACATGGGCCTGCCCGAAAAGAGCCGGCAGCGCTTCGACCGCGTCGCGCAGCGGGCGCTCGACGCCGCGCCGACGATCGATGCCGCGCGGCGCGACGACACGATCGTGCGCCTGTTCGACCTGCTCGAGACGGTCAGCCGGCGCGGCGTTTATCTTGCGCTGCTGACCGAATATCCGGCCGCGCTCGATCGCGTGCTGTCGGTGCTCGGCGCGACGCGCTGGGGCGGCGGCTACCTGATCCGCCACCCGCAATTGCTGGATGAACTGCTCGACGACGAGGTGATCGCGAGCCCGTTCGACTGGCCCGCGTTCAAGGACGCGCTGCGCGCGCGCCTCGCGGCGGCCGACGGCCCCGAGCAGCAGATGGACCTGCTGCGCCATGCGCAGCACGCCGAGGTGTTCCGGATCCTGCTGATCGACCTGGCCGGGCAACTGTCGGTCGAGCATGTGAGCGACCGGCTGTCCGAGCTGGCCGACGCGGTGCTCGACGTGACGATCGAAGTCGTCTGGTCGCAGCTCGCGAAACGCCATCGCGACGTGCCGAAGTTCGCGGTGATCGCGTACGGCAAGCTGGGCGGCAAGGAACTCGGCTACGCGTCCGATCTCGACCTGATCTTCCTGTACGACGACCCCGACGAGCGCTCGGCGGACGTCTACACGACCTTCACGCGGCGCCTGATCACGTGGCTCACGACCGCGACCGGTGCCGGCGCGCTGTTCGACATCGACCTGCGCCTGCGGCCGAACGGCGAGGCCGGGCTGCTCGTCACCGATCTCGATGCGTTCCGCCGCTACCAGCTGCGCGAGGGCGACGCCGCGAACACGGCATGGGTGTGGGAGCACCAGGCGCTGACGCGTGCCCGCTACAGCGCGGGCGATGCGCGGATCGGCGAGGACTTCGAGGCGATCCGCCAGCAGGTGCTGACCACGCCGCGCGACGGCGGCGTGCTCGCGAAGGAGATCGTCGACATGCGCGAGAAGGTATTTGCCGGCCATCCGAACCAGACCGAGCTGTTCGATCTGAAGCACGATCGCGGCGGGATGGTCGACATCGAGTTCATCGTCCAGTACTGGGTGCTGCTACACGCGTCGAGCGACGCCGAGCTGATCCGCAATACCGGCAACATCGCGCTGCTGCGCGAGGTCGCGCGCTTCGGGCTGATGGGCGAGGACGAGGCCGAGCGCGTCGGCGCCGCGTACCGCAAGTACCGGAAGCTGCAGCACAAGCTGCGGCTCGACGGGATGGAGAAGGCGCGCGTCGATCCGGCCGTGGTGGCGGACGAGCGGGCGGCCGTGACGGCGCTGTGGGCGCGCGTGTTCGGTGCGGTTGAAACGGGCGTTTGAACGAAGGCAGGGCGGGCGCGGTTTCGACGCGCGTAGTACCGTCCGCCGCGTATCGCGAGCGCGCCGGGCTGGAGCGGCGCAGGCCGACGGCCGTGTCAGGCCGCCAGCATTTCCTTCGCGTGCTTGCGCGTCGTGGCCGTGATCTCGAGCCCGCCGAGCATCCGCGCGACTTCCTCGATCCGGCTGGCGCGGTCGAGCGCGACGACCGTCGACACGGTGCCGCCGCGATCGTCGGCGCCCTTCGCGACCTGGAAGTGATGGTCGCCGCGCGCGGCGACCTGCGGCAGGTGCGTCACGCACAGCACCTGGCGGTCGCGCCCGAGCTGGTGCAGCAGACGGCCGACCACTTCGGCGACGCCGCCGCCGATCCCCGTGTCGACTTCGTCGAAGATCAGCGTCGGCGTCGGGCTCGCCGCGCTGGCGATGACCGCGAGCGCGAGGCTGATGCGCGCGAGCTCGCCGCCCGACGCGACCTTCGCGAGCGGCCGCAGCGGCACGCCGGGGTGCCCGGCGACGCGGAATTCGACCTGTTCGAGCCCGTGCGGGCCGCCGTCGGCGAGCGGCACGAGCGCGACTTCGAAGCTGCCGCCCGCCATCGACAACTCCTGCATGCCGGCCGTGACGGCCGTGCCGAGCGCCTTCGCGGCCTGCGCGCGCGCCTTGGACAGGTGCCGCGCGTCGGCGAGATAGGCTTCGCGCGCCTTCGCCTGGGCGGCCTCGAGCGCGCCGAGATCGGCTGCCGCGTCGAGCGCGGCGAGCTGCGCGCGGCGCGCCGCATGTTCCTCGTGCAGCGTGTCGGGCGGCAGCCGGAACTTGCGGGCGGTCGAGTGCAGCGCATCGAGACGCGTCTCGACCTGCGCGAGCCGCTCGGGATCGAGATCGACGCGCTGCGCGTAGTGCGACAGCGAATAGACGGCTTCCTGCAGCTGGATCTCGGCCGGTTCGAGCGACGCGAGCGCGTCGCCGAGCGCGGTGTCGTAGTCGGCCAGGCTGCGCAGTTTCGACACGATCGCGCCGAGCTGCGCGAGCATCGCGTCGTCGGATTCGGACAGCGCGTTGAGCGCGCCGCGCACACCCTCGATCAGGTTCGCCGAATGCGACAGCCGCTTGTGCTCGTTGCTGACTTCGTCCCATTCGCCGGGCTGCGGCGCGAGCTTGTCGAGTTCGGCGAGCTGCCACGCGAGCTTTTCGCGTTCGAGCTGCAGTTCGCGCTCGTGCGCCTTCGCGGCGTCGATCGCCTGTGTCGCGTCCCGCCACACGCGCCATGCGCGCGCGACGTTCGCCGCATCGGCGACGAGCCCCGCGTGCGTGTCGAACAGCTCGCGCTGCGCGTCGGGCCGCATCAGCAGCTGATGCGCATGCTGGCCGTGGATGTCGACGAGCATTTCGCCGAGTTCGCGCAGCTGCGCGAGCGTCGCGCTGGTGCCGTTGATGAACGCGCGCGACCGGCCGTTCGCGTCGATCACGCGGCGCAGCATCACGGTGTCCTCGGTGTCGAACGCGTGTTCGTCGAGCCAGCGCGCGACGCGGTCGTGCGGCGTGAATTCGGCCGTGATGTCGGCGCGGCCGCAGCCGGTGCGCACGACGCTCGCGTCGGCGCGTTCGCCGAGCGCGAGGGCAAGGGCGTCGATCAGGATCGATTTCCCGGCGCCGGTCTCGCCGGAAAAGACGGAAAAGCCGCTGTCGAATTCGAGATCGAGCGCGGCGACGATGACGAAGTCGCGGATCGAGAGGTGACGGAGCATGGTGTCGGGCGGAGCGGCGTCAGGACGCCTTGTCGTCTTCGTTCGAGGCGTGTTCGTTCCAGTGCAGCTTCTTGCGCAGCGTCGCGTAGTAGCTGTAGCCGATCGGGTGCAGGAACGGCACCGTGTGCTTCGAGCGGCGCACCTCGATCGTGTCGTTCAGCTCGAGCGACGTGAACGACTGCATGTCGAAGTTCACGTTGACGTCGCGCCCGCCGACGATCTGGATCGCGATTTTCGAGTCGTCGGGCAGCACGATCGGCCGGTTCGACAGCGCGTGCGGCGCGATCGGCACGAGCACGACGCCGGCCAGCTGCGGATGCAGAATCGGGCCGGCCGACGACAGCGCGTAGGCGGTCGAGCCGGTCGGCGTCGCGACGATCAGGCCGTCGGAACGCTGGTTGTACATGTACCGGCCGTCGACCGACGCGCGCAGCTCGACCATCCCGGAGAAGCCGCTGCGGTTCACGACGACGTCGTTGAACGCGATCGCGTGGTAGATCGGTTCGCCGTCGCGCATGATCCGCGCCTCGAGCAGCGCGCGCTCCTCGCGCTCGAACTTGCCGGACAGCAGCACCGGGACGAGCGCGTGCATGTCGGCGGCCGCGATGTCCGTGATGAAGCCGAGCCGCCCGTGGTTGATCCCGATCAGCGGTGTCCGGTACGGCGCCAGCTGGCGGCCGATGCCGAGCATCGTGCCGTCGCCGCCGAGCACGACCGCCACGTCCGCACGCGCCCCGATTTCGGCCGGGGTGAGCGCCGGGTAGCCGGTGATGCCGATCTCGCGCGCGGTGTCACCTTCGAACACGACCTCGAAGCCGAGCTTCGCGATGCTGGCGGCCAGCGTGGCGAGCGGTTCGGCGATGCCGGGCGTGTTGCTCCGGCCGACGAGCGCGACAGTATTGAACTGATTACCGGTTTTCATGCCGGCATTACACCATAGCTCGTTGACGAAAAGAACCGGCTGTGCGCCGACGGGGCCGGATCGGGCCGGCCCGCGCAATGGTGGCCGACGCCACTCGCCGCGGTCGCGCGGTTGCGCTAAAATTTTCCACCATGCTAGATCCTCGCGCACGAACCCTCCTGAAAACCCTGATCGAACGGTATATCGCCGACGGTCAGCCAGTCGGATCGCGCACGTTGTCCCGTTACTCCGGGCTCGAGCTGAGCCCGGCTACGATCCGCAACGTGATGTCCGACCTGGAGGAGCTCGGCCTCGTGTCGAGCCCGCACACGTCGGCCGGCCGCGTGCCGACGCCGCGCGGCTATCGGCTGTTCGTCGACACGATGCTGACGGTCGAGGCGCCGATCGACGCCGAGGCCGTCGCGCGGCAGGTGCAGCACACGCTGCAGGCCGGCGAGCCGCAGCAGCGGGTGGTCGCCGCCGCCGCGAGCGTGCTGTCGAACCTGTCGCAGTTCGCGGGTGTCGTGCTGACGCCGCGCCGCAGCCACGTGTTCAAGCAGATCGAGTTCATGCGCCTGTCCGACAAGCGCATCCTGCTGATCATCGTCACGCCCGAGGGCGACGTGCAGAACCGCATGCTCGCGACGCCGCGCGACTATTCGCCGTCGCAGCTGACCGAGGCGTCCAACTACATCAACGCGCATTTCGCCGGCCTGTCGTTCGACGAGGTGCGCCGCCGCCTGCGCGACGAGATCGACCAGCTGCGCGGCGACATGACCACGCTGATGCACGCGGCCGTGACGGCCAGTACCGAGGTGCCCGACACCGAGGACACCGTGCTGATTTCCGGCGAGCGCAACCTGCTCGAAGTGGCGGATCTGTCGTCCGACATGGCGCGGCTGCGCAAGCTGTTCGACGTGTTCGACCAAAAGACGGGCCTCCTGCAACTGCTCGACGTGTCGAGCCACGCCCAGGGCGTGCAGATCTTCATCGGCGGCGAATCGACGCTCGTGCCGATCGAGGAAATGAGCGTCGTCACCGCGCCTTACGAGGTGAACGGGAAGATCGTCGGCACGCTCGGCGTGATCGGCCCGACCCGGATGGCGTACAACCGCGTGATACCGATCGTCGACATCACCGCGCGCCTGCTGTCGCTCACGCTGAGCCAGCAATAGCCTGCAATCGGCAGCCTGATCCCGCCCCGTCATCATGTCGTCATGCCGCCCGCGCCGACAGTCGGCCGAACGGCAAGGGGCGGCCCGCTATAATTGAGAGCCGTCCGGTCCCGTGCCCCGAGCACGTTCTTGCCCATGCGTTTCGATCTTGAGCCGCCTTCGAGCATCGCTGCTGCCCATCGCATCGGGGTGCTGCTGATCAATCTCGGCACGCCCGACGCACCCACGCCGCGCGCCGTGCGGCGCTACCTGGCCGAATTCCTGTCGGATCCGCGCGTCGTCGAGATTCCGCAGGCCGTCTGGCAGGTGCTGCTGCGCACGCTGATCCTGCCGCTGCGCGGCCGCGCCTCCGCGAAGAAGTACGCGGCCGTCTGGATGCCCGAAGGCTCGCCGCTGCGCGTGTACACGGAGCGCCAGACCGACAGCGTGCGGCACCTGCTCGCGTCGAACGGTTATCACGTGATGGTCGACTACGCGATGCGCTACGGCAGCCCGAACATTTCGCACGCGCTTGCGCAGTTCAAGCGCGCGGGCGTCGAGCGCGTGCTGCTGATGCCGATGTATCCGCAATATTCGGCGTCGACCACGGCCACCGCGTTCGATGCCGCCTTCGACGCGCTCGCGCGCATGCGCAACCAGCCGGAAGTCCGCACGGTGCGGCACTACGCCGACCATCCGGCCTATATCCACGCGCTGGCCGAGCAGGTGCGCCAGTACTGGGCACAGCACGGCCGGCCCGACTTCGCGGCCGGCGACAAGCTCGTGCTGAGTTTCCACGGCGTGCCGAAGCGCACGCTCGACCTCGGCGACCCGTATCACGACCAGTGCCAGCAGACGGGCGCGTTGCTGATGGCCGCGCTCGGGCTGTCGACGACCGAGTGCCGCGTCACGTTCCAGTCGCGTTTCGGCAAGGCCGAATGGCTGCAGCCGTACACGGCGCCGACGCTGCGCGAGTTCGGCGAGGCCGGCGTGCGGCGGGCCGACGTGTTCTGTCCCGGTTTCACGGCCGATTGCTTGGAGACGATCGAGGAGATCGGCATGGAAGTGCGCGACGAGTTCCTCGCCGGCGGCGGCAAGACGTTCCACCGCATTCCGTGCCTGAACGGCGCGCACGCGTGGATCGGTGCGCTCGGCGAGATCGTCGCCGAGAATCTGCAGGGCTGGCCGGTCAAGGCCGCGCAGCCCGAGACGGTGAACTGAGATGAAACGACTCTCACGCCCGCCTGGTTCGCCGCCGCCCGACGGGGCGGCGAGCCTCCCTGGGGCGGCCCGGCGGAGGCCGACATGAATTACAGGATTTCCACGGATCCGGGCGCGAAGCTGCGCATCGACAAATGGCTATGGGCGGCCCGCTTCTTCAAGACGCGCTCGCTTGCGACCGATGCGGTCGACAAGGGGCACGTGAAGATCGGCGGCGCGGCGGTCAAGCCGGCGAAGGACGTGCGGGTCGGCGACGAGGTCGAGATTGCGATCGACGGCATCGTCTGGCACATTGCCGTGCTGGGCGTGTGCGACGTGCGCGGGCCGGCGAGCGTCGCGCAGACGCTTTACCAGGAAACGGAAGCGGGGCGGGCCGCGCGGCTCGCCGAACTGGAGCGGCGCCGCACGTATCGCGAGCCGGCGGCCGAACTGCACGGCCGGCCGACGAAGCGCGACCGGCGCATCATCGACAGATTTTCTGGTGGGAGCTGAACATCTGGTCGAAGGTCGCCCGCGCGCTGCCGTATTCGGTCGTGCGGTCGGTGACGGCTCCCGACAGGCAGATGGTGGTGGTGCCGGCAATGAGTACCAGCGCGACCACCGATATCGCAAAGGTCAGTTTCACGGTACTCCCCTCGAACACAAGGGTGAAAACGGCGCCAGGTGGTGTAAGGCGTCGGTCAGCTAGGGTAAACACGCTTTTCCGACGCTTGAGTGGAGTGTAGTGCAGCCGGCCTGTGCGGAGCTAGTCCTTGCCCGGTAAGCGTTGTTACAGGCCGTTTCGCCCGATCTGGCGGACTATGCGGCGCATGCACCGGCGAAACGCGCGGTTGTTTCGCGGCATTGGAGAATGCCGGCGAATAACCCTCTTGAAATCGCAGTTTCCGCCCTTATCTGCACCAGCAATGTGCGGTACCGCCGGTTATACGATCCGGCGATTGCCGATTTGGCTTCAACCTCTAATCGACTTTCAGCGACATGGAAAACACGCAAGAGAACCCGGCACCCCAATCGGCCGAAGACAACGGCAGCGAGAAGCAGGCGGCGCAAGGCGCCGCGCCCGCCGCCGAAGCCGCCGACGCGGCGCTCGCGGAGGCTCAAGCCAAGGTCGCCGAGTTGCAGGAAAGCTTCCTGCGGGCGAAGGCCGAGACCGAGAACGTCCGCCGCCGCGCGCAGGACGACGTGTCGAAGGCGCACAAGTTCGCGATCGAGAGCTTCGCGGAACACCTGCTGCCCGTGCTGGACAGCCTGGAAGCGGCCGTCAGCGACACCTCCGGCGACATCGCGAAGGTGCGGGAAGGCGTCGAGCTGACGCTGCGCCAGCTGACGAGCGCGCTCGAGAAGGGCCGCGTCGTCGCCATCAACCCGGTCGGCGAGAAGTTCGATCCGCACCAGCACCAGGCGATTTCGATGGTGCCGGCCGAGCAGGAGCCGAACACCGTCGTCACCGTGCTGCAAAAGGGCTATACGATCGCCGACCGCGTGCTGCGCCCGGCGCTCGTCACCGTCGCCCAGCCGAAGTAAGGCCGCCGCCATGGTGCCCGCCGGCGTCGATCCGGCCGCGTTCGACGCGTTCGACATGCAGGTGCTCGACGCCGGTTCGTTCGACGCGGCGCTCGACGGCGCGGGCGACGCGCTGGCGGTGGTGTTCTTCTGGGGCGTCGACTGCTTCAACTGCGAGATCGCGAAGAAGGCGATGCTCGCCCAGCCCGACGCGATCCGCGCGCTGGATCTGAAGTGGTTCCATTGCAACGTATACGAACACCATCAGCTGGGGCGCCGCTTCGGGCTGCACGGCGTGCCGACGTGGTTCTTTTTCCACCGCGGCAAGCGGCTGGGCCGCGCGACGGGCTGGCATGGCCTCGCGCAGTTCCAGGCGGCCGTGTCGGCGGCGCGCGCGAAGGTCGCGGCGGCGGGCGATGGCCCGCACGATCCGGCTACCGGCGGCGATTGAAAAAATTTAATATCCGCATCGCTCGTCGGGTCTTGAAAACGAACCGGACGGACGCATTTCGGGAACAGAGTTGAATTCTGGCGCGCGAAACCGCCCCAAAACGCGGGTTTTCGCGCAGCAAACAGGCATTTCTGGAGATTAGGAAAAATGGGAAAGATCATCGGTATTGACCTCGGCACCACGAACTCGTGCGTCGCCATCATGGAAGGCAACCAGGTCAAGGTCATCGAGAACTCGGAAGGCACGCGCACCACGCCGTCGATCATCGCGTACATGGACGACAACGAAGTCCTCGTCGGCGCGCCGGCCAAGCGTCAGTCGGTGACCAACCCGAAGAACACGCTGTTCGCGGTGAAGCGCCTGATCGGCCGCCGCTTCGAAGAGAAGGAAGTCCAGAAGGACATCGGCCTGATGCCGTACTCGATCATCAAGGCCGACAACGGCGATGCATGGGTCGAAGCACACGGCGAAAAGCTCGCGCCGCCGCAGGTTTCGGCGGAAGTGCTGCGCAAGATGAAGAAGACGGCCGAAGACTACCTCGGCGAGCCGGTCACGGAAGCCGTGATCACGGTGCCGGCGTACTTCAACGACAGCCAGCGCCAGGCGACCAAGGACGCTGGCCGCATCGCGGGCCTCGAGGTCAAGCGGATCATCAACGAGCCGACCGCGGCCGCGCTCGCGTTCGGCCTCGACAAGGCCGAGAAGGGCGACCGCAAGATCGCCGTGTATGACCTCGGCGGCGGCACGTTCGACGTGTCGATCATCGAGATCGCGGACGTCGACGGCGAAATGCAGTTCGAAGTGCTGTCGACCAACGGCGACACGTTCCTCGGCGGCGAAGACTTCGACCAGCGCATCATCGATTACATCATCGGCGAGTTCAAGAAGGAGCAGGGCGTCGACCTGTCGAAGGACGTGCTCGCGCTGCAGCGCCTGAAGGAAGCCGCCGAAAAGGCGAAGATCGAGCTGTCGTCGAGCCAGCAGACCGAAATCAACCTGCCGTACATCACGGCGGACGCGTCGGGCCCGAAGCACTTGAACCTGAAGATCACCCGCGCGAAGCTGGAAGCGCTGGTGGAAGACCTCGTCGAGCGCACGATCGAACCGTGCCGCATCGCGATCAAGGACGCAGGCGTCAAGGTGTCGGACATCGATGACGTGATCCTGGTCGGTGGCCAGACGCGCATGCCGAAGGTCATGGAGAAGGTGAAGGAGTTCTTCGGCAAGGATCCGCGCCGTGACGTGAACCCGGACGAAGCCGTCGCAGTCGGCGCGGCGATCCAGGGCCAGGTCCTGTCGGGCGACCGCAAGGACGTGCTGCTGCTCGACGTGACCCCGCTGTCGCTCGGTATCGAGACGCTCGGCGGCGTGATGACGAAGATGATCAGCAAGAACACGACGATCCCGACGAAGCACGCACAGGTGTACTCGACGGCCGACGACAACCAGGGCGCCGTGACGATCAAGGTGTTCCAGGGCGAACGCGAAATGGCAGCGGGCAACAAGCTGCTCGGCGAGTTCAACCTTGAAGGCATTCCGCCCGCACCGCGCGGCGTGCCGCAGATCGAAGTGACCTTCGACATCGACGCGAACGGCATCCTGCACGTCGGCGCGAAGGACAAGGCGACCGGCAAGGAAAACAAGATCACGATCAAGGCGAACTCGGGCCTGTCCGAAGCCGAAATCGACCAGATGATCAAGGACGCGGAAGCGAACGCGGCGGAAGACCACAAGCTGCGCGAGCTGGCTGATTCGCGCAACCAGGGCGACGCGCTGGTCCACAGCACCAAGAAGGCGCTGACCGAGTACGGCGACAAGCTGGACGCGGGCGAGAAGGAAGCGATCGAAGCGTCGCTGAAGTCCCTCGAGGAAGTGCTGAAGGACACGTCGGCCGACAAGGCGGCGATCGACGCGAAGGTCGAGGAGCTTGGCAAGGTGTCGCAGAAGCTCGGCGAGAAGATGTACGCCGACATGCAGGCCCAGCAGGCAGGTGCGGCTGGCGCGGCCGGTGCGGCGGAAGGCGCGGCCCACGCGGGCGGCGCCCAGCAGGCCGCCGACGATGTCGTCGACGCCGAGTTCAAGGAAGTGAAGAAGGACTAAGCCGGGTTGCAATGGCACCGCACGCCGCGCGCGAAACCGCGCGCGGCGCGACTGACCAGCGGCTGAAAAGCGGTCTGTCTTTCCTTCCGGATGGCCGGATCGACTCCACGCCTGGCGGGCCTCGCGGCCCTCCGGGCACATTTGTTTTTTGGCGGGTGCTGCGCGAGCCGTCCGCGGACGGCGCAGCGCCAGACGAGTCGAGAGACTTTACTGCAGGCGAAAGGAGCCGCCGTGTGCGCGATGCGTGGCGGCACAGTGAATCGATATGGCGAAACGGGATTACTACGAGGTTCTGGGCGTCGCGAAGAATGCGAGCGACGACGAAATCAAGAAGGCATATCGCAAGCTTGCGATGAAGTATCACCCTGACCGCAATCCGGACAGCAAGGATGCGGAAGAGCATTTCAAGGAGGTGAAGGAAGCCTATGAAATGCTGTCGGATGGCCAGAAGCGGGCCGCGTACGACCAGTACGGCCACGCGGGCGTCGATCCGAACATGGGCGGTGCGGGCGCACAGGGCTTCGGCGGCTTCGCGGATGCATTCGGCGACATCTTCGGCGACATCTTCGGCCAGGCCGCGGGCGGCGCCGCACGCGGCGGCCGCGGCGGCCCGCAGGTGTACCGCGGCGCCGACCTGCGCTACAGCATGGAAATCACGCTCGAGCAGGCCGCGCACGGCTACGACACGCAGATCCGCGTGCCGAGCTGGGTGTCGTGCGAGGTGTGCCACGGGTCGGGCGCGAAGCCCGGCACGAAGCCGGAAACCTGCCCGACCTGTCATGGCCAGGGCACGGTGCGCATGTCGCAGGGCTTCTTCAGCATCCAGCAGACCTGCCCGAAGTGCCATGGCACGGGCACCTACATCCCCGAGCCGTGCGTGCACTGCCACGGGTCGGGCAAGGTGAAGGAAACCAAGACGCTCGAAGTGAAGATCCCGGCCGGGATCGACGACGGGATGCGGATCCGCTCGGCCGGCAACGGCGAGCCGGGCATCAACGGCGGGCCGCCGGGCGACCTGTACGTCGAGATCCACATCAAGCCGCATGCGGTGTTCGAGCGCGACGGCGACGATCTCCATTGCCAGATGCCGATCCCGTTCACGACCGCCGCGCTCGGCGGCGAGATCGAGGTGCCGACGCTGGCCGGCCGTGCGTCGTTCCCGGTGCCGGAAGGCACGCAGTCGGGCAAGACGTTCCGCCTGCGCGGCAAGGGCATCAAGGGGCTGCGTTCGAGCATCGCGGGCGATTTGTACGTGCACGTGCAGGTCGAGACGCCCGTGAAGCTGACCGACACCCAGCGCGATCTGCTCAAGCAGTTCGAGAAGTCGCTGGCCGAGGGCGGTGCGCGTCACAGCCCGCAGAGCAAGAGCTGGTTCGACCGTGTGAAGAGCTTCTTCGAGTAACGGCATGACTGAAGGCAACGAGAGCGCGTCGTTCGCGCTCTTGGACGATTGCGACTCGACCGCGTCCGCGCGGTCGAGTCGTTTGTATTCGGGATTCGTGCGCGAACGCGTGTGCACGGATCCGGCGCGGCTCGACGACATCGATGCGGCGGTCGCGCAGGACCTGCGCGACGGGCTGCACGCGGTCGTCGTCGGCGATTATGAATTCGGACGCAACCTGCAACGGGCGCAGCCGGGCCAGGCCCCGCTGCGCTTTTTGCTGTATGCGCGCTGCGAGCGCCTGTCGCGCGACGAGGTCGACGCATGGCTCGCGCGGCAGGACGGCGGCGGCGCGCCGTCGATCGCGGGCGTTGCGCATGTCGCGAAGAGCGTGTCGCGCGACGCGTTCGATGCAGCGATCGCCGCGGTGCACGACGCGCTGCGCGCGGGCGACTCCTACCAGGTCAACTACACGTACCGGCTCGATTTCGACGTGTTCGGCACGCCGCTCGCACTGTACCGGCGGCTGCGCGCGCGTCAGCCCGTGCGGTACGGCGCGCTGATCGCGCTGCCCGGCGGCGCGTGGGTCGTGTCGTGCTCGCCCGAGCTGTTCGTCGAGAAGCACGGCGACGTGCTGCGCGCGCGGCCGATGAAGGGCACCGCGCCGCGTTCGGCCGATCCGCGCGACGATGCGGCGGCCGCCGCGTTCCTCGCGAGCGATCCGAAGAACCGTGCGGAAAACGTGATGATCGTCGACCTGCTGCGCAACGACGTGTCGCGGATCGCGCGCACCGGCACCGTCAAGGTGCCGGCGCTGTTCTCCGTCGAACCGTATGCGTCGGTGTGGCAGATGACGTCGACGGTCGAGGCCGGCTGGCGCGACGGCACGACGTTCGCGCAGATGCTGCGCGCGCTGTTTCCGTGCGGGTCGATCACGGGCGCGCCGAAGTACAAGACGATGCAGTTGATCGATGCGATCGAGTCGACGCCGCGCGGGCTTTATACGGGCGCGATCGGTTGGCTCGACGCACCGGGTGACCGCGCGGCCGGCTGCGGCGATTTCTGCCTGTCGGTCGCGATCCGGACGCTGACGCTCGACGGAGCCGAGACCGGTGTCGACCCATCCGGTGCGGCAACGCGGCATCATGGCACGATGGGGGTCGGCGCGGGCATCGTGCTCGACAGCGTCGCGGCCGACGAATATGCGGAGTGCGAATTGAAAGCGCGATTCCTGACGGATGCCGATCCCGGTTTCCAGTTGTTCGAAACGACCGCGGCCACGCGTGCGGACGGCATCCGGCATCTCGATCGACACCTCGCGCGGCTGCAGCGCAGCGCGGATGCGTTCGGCTTCCGCTTCGACGCCGACGCGTTGCGTCGCGAGATCGACGCGCGCTGCGCGGCGCTCGACGGCGACGGCGCGTACCGGATGAAGCTCGCGCTGGCGAAGGACGGCATGATCGAGATCGTCGCGGCGCCGCTGAAGCCGCTGCCGGCGGGGCCGGTCGGCGTACTGCTGGCGTCCGCGCACGGTTTCGCGCCGACCCGCGCGAGCGACGCGCTGCTGCTGCACAAGACCACGCGCCGTGCCGAATACGACCGCGCGTGGCAGGCGGCCGAGTCGCTCGGCGGTTTCGACATGCTGTTCGTCAACGAACGCGGCGAGGTGACGGAGGGCGGCCGCTCGAACCTGTTCGTGAAGCTCGACGGCCAGTGGGTGACGCCGCCGCTGGCGTGCGGCGTGCTGCCGGGCGTGATGCGCGGCGTGCTGCTCGACGACCGGGCGTTCGGCGCGGTGGAGCGCGTCGTGACCCGCGACGATCTTGCGCGTGCGCAAGGGTTGCTGCTGACCAATGCATTGCGCGGTGCGCTCGACGCGGTGTTGACGTGACGATGTGACGGAGCGGGCCTCGCGCTCGCGCCGGCCACCGGACTTTCAGCGCACCAACGAAAAGCGCGGCACCCCGCAAAGGGCGCCGCGCTTTTTCACATCCGGCCGATGACGCGTCAGAACGAGTGCTCGGGGCCGGGGAACGACCGATCCTTCACCGCGCTCACATAGGCTTCGACAGCCGCCTGAATGCTCGGCTGGCCCTGCATGAAATCCTTCACGAAACGCGGCCGCTTGCCGGGGAATACACCGAGCATGTCGTGCAGCACGAGCACCTGCCCCGAGCAGTCGACGCCCGCGCCGATGCCGATCGTCGGAATCTTCAGCATGTGCGTGACTTCGGACGCGACGAGCGTTGGCACGGCTTCGAGCACGACGAGCTGCGCGCCCGCGTCCTCGACCGCGCGCGCATCGCGCAGCAGTTGCGCGGCGCCGGCTTCGGTCTTGCCCTGCACCTTGAAGCCGCCGAACGCATGCACCGATTGCGGCGTGAGGCCGACGTGCGCGCACACCGGCACCGAGCGCTCGACGAGGAAGCGGATCGTATCGGCGAGCCATTCGCCGCCTTCGAGCTTGACCATCTGCGCGCCGGCGCGCATCAGCTTGACCGAGTTCGCGAACGCCTCGGCCGGCGTGCCGTACGTGCCGAACGGCAGATCGGCGACGACGAGCGCGCGCGGTTGCGCGCGAGCAACGCAGGCCGTGTGGTACGCGATGTCGTCGAGCGACACGGGCAGCGTGGTCGTATGGCCCTGCAGCACGTTGCCGAGCGAATCGCCGATCAGCAGCACGTCGGTGCCGGCGCGATCGAGCAGCGCGGAAAAGCTCGCGTCGTAGCAGGTGAGCATCGCGATCTTCTCGCCGGCGTCGCGCATTGCCTGCAGCTTGGGCACCGTCACGGCAGGCCGGCTCGATTCCTGGAGATAGGTCATGGGAAATCCGGGTCGATAAGTGAGGAACGACAGGCGGGACGCGTCAGCGCGTCGTCTCGCCCTTGACGAAGAACTCCTTGCGGCCGCGCATCGTCTCGATGCGCTCGATCAGCAGGGCGAGATCTTCGGGGGAATCCAGCGGGTTCAGGTGTTCCGCGGCGACCGTCAGCACCGGCGTGCGGTCGTAGTGGTAGAAGAATTCGTTGTACGCGTCGACGAGCGAGCGCAGGTACGCATCGCTGATCTGCAGCTCCATCGGCAGCCCGCGCTTCTGGATGCGCGAGAACAGCACTTCGGGGCTTGCCTGCAGATAGACGACGAGGTCGGGCGACGGCGCCTGCGGCACGTCGACGTGCGTCGCGACCGCACGATACAGCTGCCATTCGTCTTCCGGCAGGTTCAGCCGCGCGAAGATGTCGTTCTTCTGCGGCATGAAATCGGCGATGACGGGGCGGCCCGTGTCGAGCGCGCCGATCAGCTCGCGCGCCTGTTGCGCGCGCTGCAGCGCGAACGACAGCTGCACGGGCAGCGCGTAGCGCGCGGTGTCGCGGTAAAAACGTTCGAGAAACGGGTTGTCCTGCGGGCGTTCGAGCAGCGTCTGCATCGACCAGCGCTCGGCGAGCAGGCGCGCGAGCGTCGTCTTGCCGACGCCGATCGGGCCTTCGATCACGAGATAACGGTGCGGGGCGCGCAGGTCGGGTGCGGTGACGGTCAGCGGAGTGGAGTTCATCGGCAGCGGGTCTTGTCGGCGTCTTCGCCGGCAGCGAGCGCCTTCTGCATCGGGCACTGGCAGGTTTGCACCTTCTCGACGCGCTGGTCTGCCACGGCTGCGAGGAAGGCATCGGCACGGCCGCGCGCGGGAATGTCGAGCGCCGGTTCGATCTCGACGAGCGGCACGAGCGCGAACGCACGGTCGGTGAGGCGCGGGTGCGGGACGATCAGGTCGGGTTCGTCGATCGAATCGGCGCCGAACAGCAGGATGTCGAGGTCGAGCGTGCGCGGCGCGTTGCGATACGGGCGCTCGCGCCCGAAGTGATGTTCGATCTTCTGGCAAAGCGCGAGCAGTTCGCGCGCCGACAGCGTCGTATCGAGCTTGACGACGCAGTTGTAGTAGTCGTCGCCGCCCGCTTCGAAGGGCGCCGTGCGATACAGGCTCGATTTGCCGAGGATCGAGATGGTGCGCTGCTGCGCGAGGCACACCACCGCGTCCTTCAGGGTCTGGCGCGCATCGCCGAGATTCGCCCCCAGTCCGATATATGCAACCGTCATGGCATCACTTCCTACGTCGTTCGCCGGCGAGCGCGTCAGTCGTCGGACCCGCCCGAGGTATCCGGCACCTGCTCGGCCGCACCTTCATCCGGCTTGCGGTTTCGCACACCGCCGCGGCGGCGCCGCTTGCGGGGCGATTTTTCCTTCGAGCCGCCCTGCGTGAGCAAGGCCTCGCGAGCGGCCGCGTCGCCTTCGATGAAATCCGTCCACCACTGTCCGACTTCCGCATCGAGCTCGCCGGATTCGCAGCGTAACAGGAGGAAATCATACCCCGCTCTAAACCTTTGGTGTTCCAGCAGCCGCATCGCGCTGCGGCCCGAGCGCTTCTCGAGGCGCAGCTGCAGGCCCCAGATTTCGCGCATGTCGGCCGAATAGCGCTTGTGGATCGCCAGTTTCTCGGTCTGCATGTCGAGCACGTCGTCCATCGCGCGATGGAGCGCCGGCACCGGAATTTCGCCGTCGGCCGTGTATTGCTCGAAGCGCTGGCGCATGTCGTGCCACAGCAGCGTCGCGAACAGGAAGCCCGGCGACACCGGCTTGCCGGCGCGCACGCGGGCGTCGGTGTTGTTCAGCGCGAGCGTGATGAATTTCTCGCCCTGCGGCTGTTCGAGCACGACGTCGAGGAGCGGCAGCAGCCCGTGGTGCAGGCCTTCCTTGCGCAGCCGCGTCAGGCACGCGAGCGCGTGGCCCGACAGCAGCAGCTTCAGCATCTCGTCGAACAGGCGCGCGGCCGGCACGTTGTTGATCAGGTCGGCGAGCGCGTGGATCGGCTCGCGCGTATGCGGCTCGATCTCGAAGCCGAGCTTCGCCGCGAAGCGTACGACGCGCAGCATCCGCACCGGATCCTCGCGGAAGCGCGTGGCCGGATCGCCGATCATCCGCAACAGGCGGGCGCGCATGTCGGCCATCCCGTCGTGGTAGTCGAGCACCGTCTGCGTCGACGGGTCGTAGTACATCGCGTTGATCGTGAAGTCGCGGCGCGCGGCGTCTTCGTGCTGCTCGCCCCACACGTTGTCGCGCAGCACGCGGCCGCTGGCGTCGACCGCATGCGTGCGGCGATCGAGTTCGTCGCGCTTCAGGCGCTTCGGCGGCTCGGCGGTGGCGGCCTCGGGCGGCGCGTCGACCAGCGCGCGGAACGTCGACACCTCGATCAGTTCCTGGCCGAACTGCACGTGGACGATCTGGAAGCGGCGGCCGATCAGGCGCGCGCGGCGGAACAGGCGCTGGACTTCGGTCGGCGTCGCGTCGGTCGCGACGTCGAAGTCCTTCGGCGCGATGCCGAGCAGCAGGTCGCGTACCGCGCCGCCGACGATGAACGCACGAAAGCCCGCCTGCTGCAGCGTGTCGGTCACGCGCACGGCGTTCCTCGAGATCAGCGCTGGATTGATGCCGTGCACGCTGGCCGGCACGACGGTCGGCTCATGGTTGCTGCGCGGCTTTTTCGTGCCGGCGCCGCGGGCGCCCTTCGGCGCGCGCGGGGCAGCAGGGGCCGCTTCGTCGGCCGGGGCCGCTGCGGGAGACGTTTGCCCGGTTTCGTCCTGACCGAGCAGCTTGCGGATGAATTTTTTGATCACGACGTTCAGAAAAGATCGAGGATACGCCAGCCGCGGGTGCTTGCATGCGCACGCAGCGTGTCGTCAGGGTTGGTCGCGATCGGGTCGGTGACTTTCTCGAGCAGCGGGATGTCGTTGTGCGAGTCGCTGTAGAAATAGCTGTGCGCGAAGTCGTCCCAGTGCTTGCCGAGCGATGCGAGCCATGCTTCGGTCCGCACGATCTTGCCTTCGCGGTAGCTCGGCGTGCCGGTCGGCCGGCCCGTGTAAGGCGAGTCGGGATGCCCGTCGGTCGTCTCGACCTCGCACGCGATCAGCGTATCGACGCCGAACGCGGTCGCGATCGGGCGCGTGATGAACTCGTTGGTCGCGGTCACCACGCAGCACAGGTCGCCCGCGTCGAGGTGCTTGCGCACCAGTTCGAGCGCGGCGGGCGTCATCGCGGGCCGGATCACCTCGTGCATGTACTGCTCGTGCCATTGCGCGAGCTGCGCGCGCGAATACTTCGCGAGCGGCGTGAGCATCGCCGTGAGGTACGCGTGGATGTCGAGCTTGCCGGCCTTGTAGTCGGCGAAGAACTGATCGTTCTGCCGCGAGAAGCTTTCCGCGTCGACGATGCCGAGCTTCACCATGAAGCGGCCCCATTCGTGGTCGCTATCGGTGGGGATCAGCGTGTGATCGAGGTCAAAGAGTGCCAGATTAGTCATGGAAGCGCATTTTACTCGAAGCGGTTCGGGCCCGTGCCCGGTGGTGTGATGTCGTCGCCGGGACGCGCGAGCATCCGGCGCAGCAGCGGCAGCGTGACCGCGCGTTTTTGCTCGAGCGAGAAGCGGTCGAGCGCGTCGAGCAGCGCCATCAGGCTCGGCATGTCGCGGCGGAAATGGGTCAGCAGGTAGGCGGCGATGTCGTCGGTGAGCGCGATCCCGCGCTCTTTCGCGGCGAGCTTGAGCACCGCGATCTTGCCGGCGTCGGACGGCGGCGACAGGTGGAACACGAGCCCCCAGCCGAGGCGCGTGCGGAGATCCTCGCGCACGTCGAGCGCGAGCGGCGCCGCGGGGCCCGCCGCGACGAACGCGCTCGACGGGTGCGCGCGCACTTCGTTGAACAGATTGAACAGCGCGACCTGCTGCGCGTCGCTCATCCGGTCGCAGTCGTCGATCGCGTAGATGCCGATGCGCGGGTCGAACGTGAACGCGCCGAGCGGGCTCTGCGGCGTCAGGTAGCGCGCATAGCCGTACGACGCATCGCTCACGAGCGCCTGCAGCAGGTGGGTGCGGCCGCTGCCGGGCTCGCCCCAGATATAGAACGACCGGTCCGGCACGGGGCCCGCCGCGAGCGCGAGGTCGAGCTTCTGCAGGCGCGAGATGAGCTCGTCGTTCTCCTCGTTCATGATGAAGTTGTCGAACGTGGCGGGCGGCGGCGTGCCGAGATCGAGCGTCAGTTGACGGGACACAACAGTCACAATGCAGGTCGGTTGAAAATACGCGCGCCGTACGCCGGGCGCGCCCGGGGGCTTGCGGATCCGTGGGCTTCACGCGCGGCCGCACGCACGGCGCCGCGCGGGTTTCGGCGCGGACGGCTCGGCGATGAAAACGGGGACGTGTTGACCAAGATGCAATCCCTGACGATTCGGTGCTGGGAATTCCGGCCAACGGGCCGGCTTCGGGTAAAATCGCATTTTACCGACCTTCTCGCATTCCCCCATGAATCCTCCGAAATCCGCTCCCGACGCTCAGGGTCTGTCCTATCGTGACGCAGGTGTCGACATCGACGCAGGCGACGCGCTCATCGACAAGATCAAGCCTTTTGCGAAGAAAACCCTGCGCGACGGCGTGCTCGGCGGCATCGGCGGGTTCGGCGCGCTGTTCGAAGTGCCGAAGAAGTACCAGGAGCCCGTGCTCGTGTCGGGCACCGACGGCGTGGGCACCAAGCTCAAGCTGGCGTTTCATCTGAACAAACACGACACGGTCGGCCAGGATCTGGTCGCGATGAGCGTGAACGACATCCTCGTGCAGGGCGCCGAGCCGCTGTTCTTCCTCGACTACTTCGCGTGCGGCAAGCTCGACGTCGACACGGCCGCCACGGTCGTCAAGGGCATCGCGCAGGGCTGCGAACTGTCGGGCTGCGCGCTGATCGGCGGTGAAACGGCCGAAATGCCGGGCATGTACCCGGACGGCGAATACGACCTGGCCGGCTTCGCGGTCGGCGCGGTCGAGAAGAGCAAGATCATCGACGGCAGCACGATCGCCGAAGGCGACGTGGTGCTGGGCCTCGCGTCGAGCGGCATCCATTCGAACGGTTTCTCGCTCGTGCGCAAGATCATCGAGCGCGCGAACCCCGACCTGTCGGCCGATTTCCACGGCCGCTCGCTCGCCGACGCGCTGATGGCCCCCACGCGCATCTACGTGAAGCCGCTGCTCGCGCTGATGCAGAAGCTGCCGGTGAAGGGCATGGCGCACATCACGGGCGGCGGCCTCGTCGAGAACATCCCACGCGTGCTGCGCGAAGGCCTCACCGCCGAGCTCGACCAGAACGCCTGGCCGCTGCCGCCGCTGTTCAAGTGGCTGCAGGAGCACGGCGGTGTCGCCGATGCGGAAATGCACCGCGTGTTCAACTGCGGCATCGGCATGGCCGTGATCGTCTCGGCGGCCGATGCCGACGCGGCGATCGCCGACCTGACCGCCGCCGGCGAACAGGTGTGGAAGATCGGCACCGTGCGTGCGACCCGCGAAGGCGAGGCGCAGACGGTCGTGGTCTGACGCGCCGCCAGCAGCAGATGCCGCAAGGAAAGCCGCCCGGAGTCGATCCGGGCGGCTTTTTTTTCGGGCGCCGCGCGGCATGCGGACGCGCGCCGATGAAGGAGGGACGACGATGACCGAAGACGAACATGCGATCCGCGCGCTTGTGGAAAACTGGTTCGTGTCGAGCCGGCGCGGCGATCTGGCCACCGTGCTCGACCTGATCGCCGACGACGCGATCTTCATGGTGGCCGGCAAGCCGCCGTTCGACAAGGCGGCGTTCGCGGCTGCGTCGCGCGACGCGAACGCGGGCGCCGAGCACGCGCCGACGATCGACGGCCGTTACCGGATCGACGAACTGCGCGTGATCGGCGACTGGGCGTACATGCGCAATTTCATCGAGATTGACGCGACGCCGCCGGGCGGCGACACGATTCGCCGCTCGGGCCCTACGCTGACGATCTTCCGCAAGACCGACGGCCGCTGGCAGCTCGTGCGCGACGCGAATCTCGTGACGCTCGTGCGTTGAGCGCGGCGGCGCCGCCGACGCTCAAGCGGACGGCCGCGGCGCGTTCGCCGGACGCGCGCCGGCCAGCAAGGGCGGCACCAGCAGGTAGAGCAGCGCGGCGGCGGCCCACACCAGCCCCGGCCACGTTGCGCGCGTCGCCGCATAGGTCGCGGTGACGACCAGCGGCCCCGCGACGCCGATCAGGCTCGCCACGCTCGCGAGCGTACCCTGCAGTTCGCCCTGGCGTGCATCGTCGACCTGCCGCGCGAGCATCGCCTGCAACGCCGGCAGCGTCATGCCGCCCGCCGCGAACAGCGGCAGCAGCGCGAACGGCACCCACGCGGCGGTCGCGAACGCAATCGCCACGAGCCCGAGCGCGTCGCCCGCGAGGCCCAGTGCGAGCGCGCGGCGCTCGCCGAGCCGCGCGATCAGCGGCCCGATCGCGAACGCCTGCGCAAGCGCGTGGCACGCGCCGTAGCCGGCGAGCGACAGCCCCGCGACCGGCGTCGACCAGCCGAAATGTTCCTGGCCGTACAGGATCCACAACGTCGCGGGCGCTTGCGACACGAGCGCCACGATCACGTAGATGCCGACCAGCGGCGCAAGCGCGGGCGCGCCGCTCAGCCGGCGCAGGCTCGCGAACGAGTTGAGCGCGCCGGCCGCCTGGCCTTCGCGGGCCGAACGCGGCCGCGATTCCGGCAGCGCGCGCCAGACCAGCGCGAGGTTGAGCGCATTGAGTAGCGCGGCCGCGACGAACGGCGCGCGCAGATGCAGCGCGCCGAGCAGCCCGCCGATCAACGGGCCTGCGATGAAGCCGATGCCCATCATCGCGCCGAGCTGGCCGAAGCGCCGGGCGCGGTCGGGTTCGGCCGTCACGTCGGTCACGTAGGCGGTCGCGACCGCGACGTTCGCGCCGGTGATGCCCGCGATCAGCCGCCCGACGTAAAGCCAGGCGAGCGTCGGCGCGAGCGCCATCAGCAGATAGTCGAGCGCGGCACCCGCGAGCGACGCGAGCAGCACCGGGCGGCGGCCAAAACGGTCGCTCAGCGCGCCGAGCAGCGGCGCGCACAGGAACTGCGCGAACGCGTACAGCGCGAGCAGGATCCCGTAGTGGGTGTCGATGCCGCCCGCGCCGGCGAGCGCGCGCAGCAGCCCGGGCAGGATCGGCATCACGATTCCGACGCCGATCGCGTCGAGCAGGACCGTGGCCAGGATGGCAATCAGGGATGGATTCAAGAGGGTCACTCTATCGGTGATAGAGTGGTGATTATTCCATGGTTTCCCTATCGGTGATAGAGATGAAGGACACAGGGGCGCGACTGACGCGCGACACGGTATTGCGCGCGGCGCTCGACTTGCTGGACGAAGTGGGGATCGATGGACTGTCGACGCGGCGGCTCGCCGAGCGGCTTGGCGTGCAGTCGCCGACGCTGTACTGGCATTTCAGGAACAAGGCCGAACTGCTCGACGCGATGGCGGAGGCGATCATGCTCGAGCGCCACGACGCGTCGCTGCCGCGGCCGGGCGTCGTGTGGGATGTGTGGCTCGCGGAGAATGCGCGCAGTTTCCGCCGCGCGCTGCTGGCTTACCGCGACGGTGCGCGCCTGCATGCCGGGACGCGGCCGCGCGCGCTGCATTTCAGCTCGATCGAACGCAAGGTCGCGCTGCTCGGCGAAGCGGGTTTCGCGCCAGAGGAGGCGGTCGACGTGATGTATGCGCTGGGCCGCTTCGTGGTCGGATGGGTGCTGGAGGAGCAGGCGAAACCGGACGGCGACGCCGAGGCGCCGCTGCCGGATGCGGCCGAGTATCCGCTGCTCGCGAAGGGATGGGCCGCGCTGCGCCAACGCAGCGGCGACGAGGCGTTCGAGCGCGGCATCGCGTGGCTCGTCGACGGCGCCCGTGCGCGGCTCGCGGCGCGCCGGGCCGGCTGACACGTTCAGTTGCCCGGCGTGCCGCCGTCGAGGACGCGTTCGAGCGCGTCGAGCGCGCGGGCCGTCGAATCCGGCGCGATGCAGTCGACGACGATCCGCTCCGGCATCGCGCGCAGCCACGTGATCTGGCGCTTGCAGAGCTGGCGCGTCGCGAAAATGCCCTTGTCGCGCATCGTCCGGTAGTCGGTATCGCCGTCGAGGAATTCCCACGCCTGCCGGTAGCCGACGCAGCGCATCGACGGCAGGTCGGGATGGAGATCGTCGCGGCGGCGCAACCGTTCGACTTCGTCGATGAAGCCCGCCTCGAGCATCGCGTCGAAGCGCTGCGCGATCCGTGCGTGCAGCACCGCGCGATCCGACGGTTCGAGCGCGACCGGCACGAAGCGGTACGCGGCCGCCGCATCGTCCGTGCGGCGCGGCGCGGCGAGCAGCGCCGACATCGGCTGCCCGCTCAGCATGAAGATTTCGAGCGCACGCTGGATCCGCTGCGAATCGTTCGGCGCGAGCCGCGCGGCCGTGTCGGGATCGACCTGCGCAAGCCGCGCATGCAGCGCGGGCCAGCCGTCGCGTGCGGCGTCGGCGTCGAGCCGGGTGCGCACGTCCGGATCGGCGCCGGGCAGGTCGTTGAGCCCCTGCGTCAGCGCCTTGTAGTACAGCATCGTGCCGCCCGCGAGCAGCGGCGTGCGGCCGCGCGCGACGATCTCGCCGATCAGGCGCAGCGTGTCCGCGCGGAATTCCGCGGCCGAATACGCGTCGGCCGGGTCGATGATGTCGATCAGGTGGTGCGGCACGCTCGCGCGTTCTTCGCGCGACGGTTTCGCGGTGCCGATGTCCATGTCGCGGTAGACGAGCGCCGAATCGACGCTGACGATCTCGATCGGGCGACGCGCGGCGAGCGCCAGCGCCGCGGCCGTCTTGCCCGAGGCGGTAGGGCCGAGCAGGCAGGCGATCGTCGTTGGAGCGTGGTGCAGCGAAGCGCTCATTGGCCGCGCATGAAGAGACGGTCGAGATCGTTCAGCGTGAGCTGATACCAGGTCGGCCGGCCGTGATTGCACTGGTCCGCGCGCTCGGTCGCCTCCATCTGGCGCAGCAGCGCGTTCATCTCGTCGAGCGTCAGCCGCCGGTTCGCGCGCACCGCGTGATGGCATGCGAGCGTGCCGAGCAGCTCGTGCTGCCGCTCGGTGAGCACGCGCGAGCCGCCGAACGCGTGCAGGTCGGCGAGCACCGCGCGGGCGAGCGACTGCAGGTCGGCGTCCTTCAGCAGCGCCGGCACCGCGCGGATCGCGAGCGTCGTCGGCGACAGCACCGCGAGATCGAAGCCGAGCGATTCGAGCGTGTCGCGTTCTTCCTCGACCGTGCCGATCTCGACCGGCGTGGCCGTCATCGAGATCGGCAGCAGCAGCGACTGCACGGCGACCGTGCGGTCGGCGAGCGCGTTCTTGAACTGTTCGTACAGGATCCGCTCGTGCGCCGCGTGCATGTCGACGATCACGAGGCCGTATGCGTTCTGCGCGAGCACGTAGATGCCGTGGATCTGGCCGAGCGCGAAGCCGAGCGGCTGCTCGTCGTGCGGGGTGGCGGCGATCGGCGAGGCGGTGAAGCCGGGCAAGGGCGCGACGGGTGCGCCGGCCGAATCGCGTGCGAGGGGCGTCGTGCCGTCCGGCGTGCCGGCGCCGGTGTCCTTGCGGCCGAACAGCGCGTCGTAGAGCGCCAGCGGCTGCGCGACGGGCAGCGTGCCCTGCGTCATGCGCGCCTGGCGCATCCAGGTGTTGCCTGACGACGAGGACGACGGCGACGAGAAGCCACCGCCGCCGCCGCCCGTCGCGTGGCCCTGGTTCTGCCCGAGCGGCGTGTCCAGGAACGAAGACGGCCCGCGCGGCGCGGGCTCGAGATGCGCGGCATGGCCGCCCGCCGTGGTTTCCGGCGACGCGCCCGCATGGCGCGCGAGCGCCCGCTGGACCGCATGGAACACGTACTGGTGGATCGAGCGCGAATCGCGGAAGCGCACCTCGATCTTCGACGGATGCACGTTTACGTCGACGGCTTCGGGCGGCAGGTCGAGGAACAGCACGTACGACGGGTAGCGGTCGCCGTGCAGCACGTCCTCGTAGGCCGCGCGCACCGCATGCGTCAGCAGCTTGTCGCGCACGAAGCGGCCGTTGACGAAGAAATACTGCTGGTCGGCGCGCCCGCGGCTGGCGGTCGGCAGCCCGGCGCAACCGTAGACGGCGAGCGGGCCGGCCTGCTCGTCGAGCGGCAGGTGCGCGGTCGCGAAACCGTCGCCGAGGATCTTCGCGACGCGCTGCGCGGGCTCGGTCGCATTCCAGTGCTCGACGGCCTTGCCGTTGTGCAGCACCGAGATCGCGACGTCCGGCCGCGCGAGTGCCGCGCGGCGGATCATTTCCAGGCAGTGGCCGAATTCGGTCTGCTCGCTCTTAAGGAACTTGCGCCGCGCCGGCGTGTTGAAGTACAGCTCGCGCACCTCGATCGTCGTGCCGGTCGAGCCGGCGGCAGGCGACAGCACGCCCGTCTGCGCGTCGATCTTCATCGCGTGCGCGGCATCGGCCGTCCGGCTCGTGATCGACATCTCGGCCACCGATGCGATCGACGCGAGCGCTTCGCCGCGAAAACCCAGCGTCGCGACGGCTTCGAGCTCCTCGAGCGAGCGGATCTTGCTGGTCGCGTGGCGCATCAGCGCGAGCGCCAGCTCGTCGGGCGGGATCCCGCAGCCGTCGTCGGTGATCGAGATGCGCTTCACGCCGCCTTCTTCCAGCACGATGCGCAGCGACGTCGCGCCGGCGTCCATCGCGTTCTCGAGCAGCTCCTTGACGACCGACGCCGGGCGTTCGACGACCTCGCCGGCGGCGATCTGGCTGATCAGCTGGTCGGGCAGGGGCTGGATCGCGCGCAGCGGGCGCGGAGCGGGGGCGGGCGCGGCGCCCGCGGCCGTTTCGGTGATATCGGACATGGCCGAATTATAGCGAGGCTGCGCCCGCGTGCCGGGGCGGCGATCCGTTACGTTTTTTCACGGAGCCTTAAGGTAGTTTCGGTATCATGGCTCCACTGCGCGCGCCGCCCTGGCTGGCGGGCGCCTCTGCCATGTCTGGTCTCTTCCGGCCGCTCCGGCCCTCTCGCCTTCGAGGAATCGCATTTGGATACGCTGCTTCATTTCGTCAATCTTGTCCTGCATATCGACGCTTTCCTCGGCGATTTCATCCGGCAGTACGGCGCGTGGGTCTATCTCGTGCTGTTCCTGATCGTGTTCTGCGAGACGGGGCTCGTCGTGTTCCCGTTCCTGCCTGGCGATTCGCTGCTGTTCATCGGCGGTGCGTTCGCGGCGACGGGCGAAATGAACGTCGGCCTGTTGATCGTGCTGCTGCTCGTCGCGGCGATTTCCGGCAACACCGTAAACTACCTGATCGGCCGCTGGGTCGGCCCGAAGGTGTTCAATACGCACATCCCGGTGCTCGAACGCTTCCTCGACCGCGCCGCGCTGCAGAAGACCCACTCGTTCTACGACAAGCACGGCGGCAAGACGATCGTGCTCGCGCGTTTCATCCCGGTCGTGCGCACGTTCGCGCCGTTCGTTGCGGGCGCGTCGTCGATGAGCGCCGCGCGCTTCCAGCTCTTCAACGTGATCGGTGCGCTGGTGTGGGTGCTGCTGCTCGTGCTGCTCGGTTATTTCTTCGGCAACATCCCGTTTATCCGCCAGTACCTGAACGTGATCGTGCTGGTCGGGATCGGCGCGGCGATCGTGCCGGTCGCGCTCGGCGCCGTGTGGAAGCTGGTGCGCGGGAAGCAGTCGGACAATGCGCAGAAGACGGGCGGGCGCTGAGCGCGCGTTTGCCGTTTCTTCGGGGCAATAAAAAAGCGTGGCCGGTGCCACGCTTTTTTTCGTCCGTCGATGCCGTTACGCGTTGCGATGCGCGACCGGCGTTTCGGGCGTCGGGTATTGCGCGTCGCGGAACGTCTCGAGGATCACGCGGTTGGTGTCGCAGTACACCTGCCAGTAGTGCTCGGGTGCCGTGGACGGGCGTACGAACAGCAACGGGCCTTCCGGCGTGAACTGCAGCACGCCGACGTCCGGCGCCGGGTTGGTCAGCACGTTCGGGATCTGCTGGATCGACGATTTCAGGCGGTTGATCGCGTCGACGGCGTCGACGCTGTTCGCGATCTTCGCGGTCAGGTCGACGCGGCGGTGCGACGTCGCGCTGTAGTTCGCGATGTTGTCCGAGAAGATCTTGTTGTTGCCGACGATCGTGACGATGTTGTCGGGCGTGATGATCGTCGTGCCGAACAGGCCGAGTTCCTTCACGGTGCCCGTGACGCCGCCCGCGCTGATCACGTCGCCGATCTTGAACGGACGCAGCACCTGCATGAACACGCCGGCGGCGAAATGCGCGAGCAGGCCGCCCCAGGCCGTGCCGATCGCGAGGCCGAGGCCGGCGAGCAGCGCGGCGAACGAGGTGGTCTGCACGCCGAAGATCTGCAGGATCGCGAGGATCAGCAGGATCGTCAGCAACACGCCGACGACGGAGGTCAGGTAGTCGGTGAGCGTCGGGTCGACCTTGCCGCTGCGGCGGACGACCTTGCCGAGCAGGCGGGTACCGATGCGGATCGCCCAGCGGCCGACGAACCACAGGACGATCGCGGCGAGGAGGTTGAGGCCGAAGTCGAGGCCGCGGGTCATCAGGAATTGCTGGGCGGTGGCGAGATCGATCATGCGTTCTCCGAAGTCAAGGGTAGAAAGGGCGGCGCATGCACCGGAATGGGTGGCGCTTTTATAACCTGAGCGGGGAGCGGCGGGCAACCTGTCTTACGTTGCTTGACGAAATGAAAGACGGGCAGGACGCGTGTGCGTGCTGCCCGTGGTGGGTGTCGGCCTCGTGCCAAAGGCGTCTGAAATGGCTCGAACAGGTTGTACCTGATGATTCGGCGACCGAGTATCGAGTGCCGTCAACGCATCGTTCGATCGCGAAAATATTGCCGCCCTTGCCAACCGGCATAACGTATCGCATTGCGCGTCCAGCGTATCGCCTTGACGAGCGGGCGAGCGCGGTTGCCACGTATTTTCTCGAGCGGTCGAGCCGCATTCGGCGCGAGTTGCCGGACGATTGCCTCGGGCGTCGTGAACAGCGAGCGCTGCCAGTCCCAATAGATCGCGTAACGCAGCAACACGCCCGCTGTCAGCATGTCGAGCGACAGTCGGCGTTCGCGCCACGGCTGGTCCAGCGCATCATGCGTCAGTCCCCAGCCTGCGTAAAAGGGCAAGCCGTAGGTATGGACTTCTTTCCCGCGCATCAACGCGTCGAAGCCGGCGAGTGAGGACAGCGTATGCAGTTCATCCGCCACGTCGATCAGCGAAATGAGATCAGCGTGCGCATCGACGACGTCTGCGAGGTGCGCTGCGTCGACGAGCCCGGCGCGATTGCCGGACAGCACGTCCGGATGCGGCTTGTAAATGACGAATGCGTCAGGTCGGCGAGCACGCACTTCCTGCAACAAGGCTTCCGACGTGGCTATCGTGCCCGTTCCCAGCCGGATCGACGCATCGTCCGCAACCTGGCCCGCGACGAGGACAATGCGCTTGTCATGCGGAATGCGCCATGTCGGCGCTTGGCGGCCGAGATTGTATTTCGTGAGCCCGAACTGCACGATCGTCTGCCGTAGCGCTGCCGCGCGCCGCAATTCCGGTTCGCTGAACGTCGCCTGGTTGAGAATGACGGTCAGGTCGCTCGGGCGACTCGCGTCGAAATACAGGCCGCGGCGGTCGATCACCTGGCTGCACGGCGGAGACATGTCGGAACCGAGTCCCGTCGAATGGATGAAACCGTCTTCAATCCGGATGTGTGCTGCCCCGTCCGGCAGGCCTTCGGCGGAACGTCCGCCCCATATCGCTGCATGTTCGTCGCTGTGCGTGTCGCGTGGATCCGCAACCCAACGTAATGTCCCGCCCCCTGCCGACAGGTACGGCGTCGCATACGGCCGCTTCCACCACTGGAAGCGCACGCCGGCAACCCGTCCGAGGTCGCTGTAGCGGGCGGCGACGGTATGCTGCAGCTCAATGCAGTCGAGGGCGTTTTCGAGCGTGCCCCGGGTGCCGCGTGCCGGGTCGAGGTAATGCGCGAGTTGCAGGAACACGGCATCGAACAACGCAAACACGGACGGGCGCGCACGCCGCTCCGCCATCGTGGTGCGATCCTGGGTCAGTCCCCAGCCGGCGTAATAGGGTGTACCGAACACATGGACCGGGATGCTGGACAGAAGCGCCGCCATCCCTTCGGACGCGCCGACGACATAGACGGCGTCCACCCGTCGAAGGATGTCCCTCAACGAATGTGCGGCGTCGAGGACTCCGGCATTCCCGGGCAGTTGTGTTTTGTTCGACAACCAATCGCCGGCGCCTGCGTCGGCGGAGCGAAGGATCCACACGTCGGCGCCGGGGTGCGCAATACGTGCTGCATCTGCCATCGCAGCAAAGTTTCCGCGGCGGTGCCCTGCCGGTGTGCAGATATCGGCATGCGACGTTTCTCGTTCGTCGATCAGCACGATGCGCCTGTCGCGACCGGATGCGTGCCATGCGTCCGGCAATTCGGCCACCCGGTGCCGAACGTGCAACGCATCGCTATCGAGGACTCGGTGGATCAGATCGCGACATCGTGCGTTCGCGTCGGCGACGGGCGAAGCCTGGAGCACGCGGTCGAGTGCGGCGACAAGCCCGCCGCGCGCGACCAGATCCGGCGGAATGCGGAACCAGGAAAGAGGCGGCGCATGTCGAACGAAGACGGGGCCGGGACAGACCGGGCAGACGGTACGTCCGAGCGATGCCGACGTGCGGGCAAGCGTGATGCCGAGCCACGAATCGATCCACACGAACGGCGACTTTCCGGTTGGCCACTTGCTTCTGCGCTTGCCGGGCACAATGTCGGTTGCGGCGGGTGGCTTGATTTCGGGCGTCATCTGAGATTCGGTCGGTGCCGGAATCATTTAGCGGAGCGACTCGAGAAAGCCGTCGATTCGTTCAAAGTGCTCGGCCCACGTCGGCGCTCGAAAGCATTCGAGCCGCGCGATCTGGTTCGCTCGCTCGGCGCTGTCCGGCCGGGCGTACGCGCGAATCCGGGAGAGCCATCCCGGCCCGTCGAGCGGGTCGAGATAGTCGGGAATGTCCGACGCGATCTCGTGAAAGACCGGCAGGTCGCTGGCGAGCACCGGCACGCCCAGCATCAACGCCTCGACGAGCGGCATGCCGTAGCCTTCGGCGAACGACGGGAACACGAGCGCTCGCGCATGCTGCAACCACGCATGCAGCCGATCGTCGCTGCAATCCGATTCCTCGATGACCGCACCGCGAATTGTGGCGCACCGCTCCAGCATGTCGACGACGTTCTCGCATTCCCAGCCGCGCCGGCCGATGACGACGAGCTTGGGGGCGGCGTCGCCCATCTGCTCGACCAGGCGTCGCCATACGTGCAGGATGAACCAGTGGTTCTTGCGCGGCTCGATCGTGCTGAGCATCACGAAATAAGGCGCCTCGATCGGCGGCGGGCTCGGCGGATGAGGCTCTACCGCGGGGGCGAGCGGCGCGACGACGACCGGTGGAAGCGGCAGCGACGCTTGTCGCGCTTCGTTCGCCAGTTCGTCGTAAGTCGCCTGTGAATTGCTGATCAGGCCACTCGCATGCCGTAGCGCAGTATGGATGCGGGTGCGATGCGACGCGTCCACACCCGGGCGGCAGTACTCCGGGTGCGTCAACGGAATGAGGTCGTGAACCATGAAGACCGAGCGCGCGTTACGTTGCGCCATCGCCCGATAGTACCGGGTGAACTCCATCCCGTTGTGACTGGTATGCAACAAAATTGCGCGATCGAATCGTGGCGGATAAAGCTGGTTCAGCAACGCGGAAGCAACAATTCTGCGCAGCGCCCATCGATCGTGACTCGACGACAGCAGCAGCGAGAAGGCCTTCTGCGAGTCTTTTTCCGTTAAAACCGTGGAAAAGCCACGTTCGCTCAGGACTGCACGTGCGCGGTCGCCATACCGGCGGATGTAGGCCAGTCCGACTCGGTCTACCCCGGTGGGGATCAGGCCATCATAAAAGCGAGTGGCAAGACGAGTGACGTCTAGAAGTATTTTGGTCACGCGGGTGCAATGTGGTTGTGCTTGCGGAAATGAAAAATGTTTCTGTTTGCCGAAGCTTGACGGCTCATGCAACAATTCCGCCGGGTAATTCTATGGCATCTCGGATGACGGGACAAATCGCGCACGCGTCTATTGACCCGTGCAAATGCCGAGCATGCCAAACCCAATTGAAGCTTGATGTCAGATTTACCGATCCGCTCGCGCCGTCGCGCGCGGCTGCAATGGACTTTTGAGACCGCGCCTGTTTGCACCAAATCGGCCCGCGCCTTGGCGGGCGAAGGATTTGGCTGCTTGTAAGCCAGGGCCGCTGGGCGGCGAAAAACCGAAGGAGCCCCACGGGTGTCTGTCGGCGATTCGGGTGCTCCACGCCGGTGAATTCCCCGGTACATCTTACATTGTGCGGTAAAATCCGGCGGCCTTTGAATGACTGGATTGTTAAATGCAGAGTTTAAATCGCAGTGTTTGGTTGGCTGCTGCCATCGGCGGTGCCATTGGGCTGGCTGCTTGCGGGGCCATTCCCACGTCCGGGCCGAGTCGTTCCGAGATTAATGCTAGTGGTAGCGGCACAAATCAGGTCAGTTCGCAAGGAATCCAGGTCGTCAATGTGACCGATCAGATTGCGCGGCAACTCTACGCCGGCCGCAAGAACACTGATTTCGCTGCAACGTTAGGCGATAACTCGGCGTTTCAGCAACAGCTGGGCGTGGGCGACGTGGTGGAGGTGTCGATCTGGGAAGCGCCGCCTGCCACGCTGTTCGGCGGCGGCACGAGTGACGCCCCGACATCCAGCAGTCTACCGACTGGCGCACGGCTGACCAAGCTGCCGACGCAAGTGATCGACGGGAGTGGCAACATCCACGTGCCGTTCGTCGGTGCCGTCAAGGCGTCGGGCCGTACGCCGAGTCAGTTGCAGGCGCTTGTAGCAGCGCGCCTCAAGAATATCGCGCACGACCCGCAGGTGCTGGTGCAATTGGCGCGTAACGAAACGTCGTACGTCACGGTGGTGGGCGACGTATCGAGCAGCACGCGCATGCAGTTGAGCGCACGCGGCGAGCGCGTTCTCGACGCGGTTGCCGCGGCCGGTGGCGTTAAACAGCCGATCAACAAAATCATGATTCAGGTGACGCGTGGCGAGACGGTTGCGCTCGAGCCCCTGGAGACGGTGATACGTGATCCGCGCCAGAATGTCCCGCTCAGGGCGGGCGATGTCGTTACGGCATTGTTCCAGCCCTACAGCTTCACCGCGTTCGGTGCGACCGGCAAGAACGAGGAAATCAATTTCGAGGCGCAGGGCATCACGCTGGCGCAGGCGTTGGCGCGGGCAGGCGGCTTGCAAGACTCGCGTTCGGATGCGCAGGGCGTGTTCATCTTCCGGCTGGAGGATCAGCAGGCGCTCAATTGGCCCAACCAGCCGGTGCGAACGACGGCAAATGGCAAAGTCCCGGTCATCTATCACATCAACCTCAAAGACCCGGATTCGTTCTTCGTGGCGCAGAGCTTCATGATGGACAACAGGGACGTTCTCTACGTCTCCAATGCGCCGGTGGCAGAACTGCAGAAAGTGCTGAACCTCGTGTTCTCCGTAGCCTATCCGATCGTGTCTGGCGTCCAGACGTTTAAGTGATTATGAAATTTTTGAAGCGAATTAACCGTTTGTTTTTGATAACGGTCGTCATTCCTACTGCTGCTTCGATTGTTTATTTTGGTCTTGTTGCCAGCGATCAATATACGTCGGTTAGCAGTTTTCTGATTCGCAGTCCGCAACAGTCCAGTGCGTCAGGGTTGGGCGGATTGCTGAAAGGCGTCGGTGGATTTTCTCAATCAGACGGCGATGCCTATACGGTTCAGAAATACATTCTTTCTCGTGATGCGATGATGGTGCTGGATAAAGAACAGCACATCAAGTCGGCGTTTCAGAGTGGATCGATTGACTTTATTAATCGTTTTTCTATCTTCGGGCTCAACAGCAGCCTGGAAGAGTTTTATCTTTACTACGGCAAGAATATCGTCGATGCCAAGGTCGAGACCGATTCCTCGATCGTGACGTTGAATACCAACGCATACGACCCCCATCTTGCATGGAGCATGAACAAGCGCCTGCTGGAACTGGGTGAGCGGATCGTCAATCAGATGAATACGCGCGCCCGGGCAGACTTGATCAATACGGCCCAGCACGATGTTGACGTGGCAAAGGAACGTGACCGGGTCGCCACGCTGGCATTGGCGCATTATCGGAACAGTGCGGGCGTGATCGACCCCGAGCGCCAGTCCACGATCCCGCTGCAGCAGGTTGGAAAGCTTCAGGACGATTTGATTGCCACACGTGTGCAGATTGCCCAAATGGAACGATTGTCGCCGAACAATCCGGGACTGCCGACCCTGCGCGATCGCGCGAAGCTGCTGCAGCAGGCGATCGATCAGGTGAGCCAGCGCGTGGCGGGTTCGCAAGGGGCTTCGCTGGCCAGCAAGGCCGCCGAATTCCAGCGTCTGACACTGGAGAAGGAGGTGGCCGACAAAATCCTTGCAGGCGCCATCACCTTGCTGGATCAGGCGCGCGTCGAGGCCGAGCGCAAGCAGCTTTACCTTGAGCGTATTGCTGAACCCAGTCTGCCCGACTATGCGATGAGCCCGCGCCGGGGGCGAGCCATTCTCGCCACTTTCCTGCTTGGCCTTGTCTTGTGGGGCGTGTTGACCATCGTCATCGGTGGAGTGAAAGAACACTATGACCGCTGACTATCGTCCGCCGACATTTTGGGAGCAGTCGCGCATTCAGATCCGCGTGATCTGGGCGCTGGTCATGCGCGAGATGATCACGCGTTTCGGTCGCGAAGGGCTCGGCGTATTGTGGATGATGGCCGAGCCGGCGATGTTTGTTGTCGGTGTGATGATTATTTTCAGTCATACGGAATCGAAGGCCAAGTATTCGGTTGCCGAATATTTGGCGGTCAGCTATCCGACCCTGCTGTTCTGGCGAAATACAGCCAGCCGGGTAATCAAGGCCATCGAATATAATCGCTCGTTGCTGCATCACAAGCCGATCCGCCCGATCGACATACTGTACTCGCGCATCATTCTTGAATTTGCAGGCGCTACCGCTTCGTTTCTCCTGCTGTACACGGTATTGGTGGTGATCGGCATTTGCCAGCTTCCCGCTGATCCGCTCAGCATGATTCTCGGATATTTTTTGGTCGTCTGGTTTTCGTTCAACTTCGTCATGACGATGGCGGCGTTGTCCGAGCTGAGCGAGGCGGTGGAGCGCGTCTCGCACGTCATCCTGTACCTGATGATCCCCTTTTCGGGTGTTTTCATTCCGACATACGTCCTGCCGCCGCGGCTCGCGGAATTGCTGACGTACTTTCCGTTGGTCGACGCGGTGGAGTATTTCCATTACGGATATTACGGGGACCGAATGCCTACGCTGTACTACCTTGGCTATACGGTAACCGTATTGTTGTTTTTTACTCTCTTTGCTCTGTCGATTGCGCACATCGCCATCCGGCGCGTGCAATTGAACTGAGTTGAGGCCGGCATGATTGAACTGCGTAATGTCACCAAACGGTATTCGATCCATCACGGGCGATCGCATCGCGAAGTGCTCAAAGGCGTCAACCTTCGTGTTCAGGCGGGCGAGCGGTGGGGCATCCTCGGCCGCAACGGAGCGGGAAAATCTACTCTGATTCGCATTATCAGCGGGTCGGACAAACCGCATTCCGGCGAGGTCATCAAGACGATGTCGGTATCGTGGCCGCTGGCATTCGGCGGGACGTTCCAGGGTAGCCTGACCGGCAAGGACAATGTGCGGCTGATTGCCCGCATATACGACGTCGATTATCGCAAGACCCTTGATCTGGTCGAGGATTTTGCCGAACTCGGTGCGTATCTTGACGAGCCGGTCAAATCGTACTCTTCCGGGATGGCCTCGAGGTTGGCTTTTGCCATTTCGATGTCGATCGAATTCGATTGCTTCCTGATCGACGAGGGCATGTCGGTCGGCGATCACCGTTTTCATCAGAAATGCAATGTCGAGCTGTTCGAAAAACGGGGTGATCGCGCCATGATCATCGTTGCGCACCAGACGGATCTGATTCGCAATGTCTGCACTCATGCCGCGGTTCTGGAAAACGGCGTGCTCAAGACTTGCGAGACTGTTGAGGACGCGATTCGACTTTATGAGTCGCTTTGAAATAAAGCGAGAGTGAACTCTATGTATAAGGAAGCGGCGTATGCATGACACTGCATATAAGATTGGTGGTCTGGTCATGGATACCTATTTGCCATCGATCCCTTCGAAGATACTCGAGATCGGCGCGCAGAACATCAACGGCACATTGCGAGATCATTCTCCGCGCAATGCCGAGTATGTCGGGCTGGATTTTGTGGCGGGAGACGGGGTCGATGTCGTCATCACCGGCATCAGCGATTGGGGCGTACCGGACGATCACTTTGATCTGGTCATCGCGTCATCGGTCTTCGAACATGACAATGCCTTCTGGCGGACCTTTATCGAGATGTGTCGGAAGGCGAAGCCGGGTGGGCATGTTTATGTCAGTGCGCCTTCCAATGGGTCGGTGCACCGCTATCCGAAGGATTATTGGCGCTTCTACCCGGATTCCGGGCTTGCACTGGAAGAGTTGGCGCGCACCGAAGGCTTTGAGTTGACCCTCGTGGAAAGCTTCGTCGCAGAGCGGGAAGCTGATTCGTGGAACGATTTCTGTGCCGTGTTCCGGCGCGGGCCGTGCGATGCCGAGCTCAATCTGGACTTCGTCCACAACAAGGTGCGTTGTACCAATGCGCTCAACTGGCGGTCGTCGCTGATTGTCGATTCGATGGAAGCGACAGAGGACATGCGTCTTCTGCGTCAGGCACGTGACGACGCGGAGCGGGCTGTCGCGCACCAGCGCTCTTTCGAGGCGCGTCTCGCGGAACTGGCTGATCAGAAGGCGGCGAGCGAAAAGCACTTGCACATCCAGATTGGCGGTCTGACGCAGTTTCTTCAGGAGCGCGACCAGCAACTCGAGACGCAGGGCGGTCAATTGCGGGCACTGACCGAGGAACTTGAGAAGGAGCGTGCCGACGCCATGGCGTCGCAGCGCTCTTTCGAGGCTCGGTTGGCGGAACTTGCGGCCGAGAAGGCATCGAGCGAAGCCGGTTTGCAGACGCGAATCGATGAATTGACGACGCTTGTTCGGACGCGCGACCAGCATCTTGCGGATCAGGACAATCAGTTGCGGGTGCTGACGGAGAGACTCGAGAAGGAGCAGGCCGGCTCTGCTGTATTGCAGCGTGCTTTGGAGGCCCAGCATGCCGAGTTCGACGCTCAGAAAACGGCGAGCGAAGTGCGCTTGCAGGAACGGATCGGCGAATTGGTACAACTGATTCGCGAGCATGACGAGCATCTGGACGAACAGAGCGGGCAGCTGCAGGCGCTGACTTCCGAGCTTGCGACGGAGCGGGCAGAGGCGACTGCGAGACAGGGGGCTTTCGAGGCCGCGCTTGCGGAGCTTGCTGTTCAAAAGGCAGCGAGTGACGAGCGCCTGCAGGAGAGATTCCGTGAGATTGGCGGGCTGACGCGGCTTATCCAGGAGCGTGATCAACACATCCACGAACGTGATCACCATATCGCGGAATTGCGCACGCAGTTGCAGGCAATGACGTCGGACCGCGCGAGGGAGCACGCCGACTCCACGGAGATGCAGCTTGCTCTGGAAGCGCGGCTCGCGGAACTTGCCGCGCAGAAGGCGACAAGCGAAGAGCGCCTGCACGAGCGTTTTCGCGAGATCGGCGGGCTGACGCGGCTCATTGTGGAGCGCGATCAGTACATTCAACAGCGCGATCAGCAAATTTCCGGCTTGAAGATGCAGATCGAATGGTTATGCCGGGTTATTTCGGTGTTGACGAAAGGTTTTTCGACTTCCAGCAAGGCGCGAGCGCTCGCCTGGCTGCCGGCGTATTTCAGCCACAAGAGACAGAAGGTCTCGCTGAAAGAGCAAGGCTTGTTCGATCCGGATGATTATGTCGCTACCTATCCCGACGTTCTGGAAGGCAGGGCAGACCCTCTGCGGCACTACATCAATCACGGCATCAACGAGGGACGCATTATTAAAAGAGGGGTGCGACTGTGATCGACACTATCAATGAGAGAGAAGTAGCCGCTATTCGCGGGTGGAAGCATTTCGATGCCGAGTGGTATTTGCGGGAGTATCCGGATGTCGGCTGGATTGGTCTCGAGCCGGCATATCACTATTTGTGGATAGGCGCCCGGATCGGCCGACGGCCGTCGGCCAACTTTACTTATTTCACGGAAAATTATTCCGGAACCAGAGATCTCCTGAAAAGAATCGATGAAGGCGATTTTTCGGATCGGCCGGATATCGGGCATGTGCGCGCGCAGCCGGCGGAGTTCGTCGGCCCGGGCGGCATCGACGTGGCTGCGGTTCAAGGCATGTCCGTGGCCGTACACGCGCATATGTACTATGCGGATCTGGCCGGAGAGTTCGCGCAGTACCTGAGCCGGATCCCGTGTTCGTTCGATCTCTATGCTTCCACGGCAAACGAGGCGGCCCGCGAGTCCGTCGAGAAGGTATTTGCGACCATCCCGAATGCCGCCCGCGTTGATGTTCGTGTCGTGCCCAATATCGGCCGTGACATCGCTCCGTTCGTTGTCGAGTTCGGCAAGGATCTGGCGAAATATGACGTCATTTCGCACATCCAGACGAAAAAGTCGTTGTACAACAACGGGAAGACGGACGGCTGGCGGGAGTATCTGCTAGGTTCGCTGTTCGAGCAGCCGGAAAGAATCGCACTGTTCTTGCGCGCGCTCAAGAGCGGTCGCTACGGGATGATTTATCCGCAGTGCTTCTACAACTTGCCCTACATGGCCAATACCTGGTTGGCCAATTCGGGCGTGGCGCGAGCGTGGGCGCCGCGTTTCGGAGTGGAGAAGCTCCCAGACGGGTATTTCGATTTTCCGGCCGGATCGATGTTCTGGGCGTGTACGGAAGCCGTGCGGCCTTTGCTGGAAGCGGGGCTGGAGTGGAGCAATTTCCCGCCGGAACAAGGGCAGACCGACGGAACGCTGGCTCACGGCATCGAACGGATGCTGGGTGTTATTCCGACGTCCCGGAATTTCCAGCTCGGTGTCATTCGTGACACGCGGACGCCGAGCTGGTCGCGTTGGCGGCTCAATCAGTACATTGACCGGCCGCTCGCGCATCTGCACTCGATGATCGAAAGCGATGATGTGAAGGTCGTTGCGTTCGACATTTTCGACACCCTGCTGACCCGACCATTTCTCGATGCCGACTACGTCAAGTGTTTGCTGGACGCCGAATATGCGCGGCAAGGGATCGCCGGTTTCCGCGAGCTTCGCGTGCAGGCCGAAGGTCGGGCGCGGGAAGCCAAGGGACGCGATGTCGACATCCACGATATCTACCGGCACCTTGCTGTCGACGACCGCGGGGAGCGGAAATCGCTGACGCCTGACCGGGAAATCGATCTCGAGATCAAGTCGGTCCGGCCGCGGCATGAAATGGTGGCGCTCCTGAAATTCGCCGCTCAAAAGGGCAAGAAGGTCATCCTGGCCAGCGACATGTTCCTGACGCGGGCAGTCATCGAAGAGATGCTGCGGCGTTGCGGCGTTGACGGCTGGGACCATCTTTATCTGTCGTCCGAAGTCGGCGTGCGCAAGGATAGCGGCAAGCTGTACGAGCATATTCTGGCAGAAGAGAAAATTTTGCCGTACCAGATGGTGATGATCGGCGATAACGAGCGATCGGATTTCCAGATCCCTGCGGACATGGGCATCCGGGCAACGCACGTCGTCAAGCCGATCAACATGATGCGTGCGATGCCGCTACTCACCGACCTGATCCCGGATGCGGAAACGGCACCGGCGGCCGATCAGTTCCTGTTCGGCACGCTTGCGTCGGAAAATTACGGACCTGTCAGTTATCCCGATTTCTCGGCCGACGACATGTTCGGCTCGAGCGCACGGTCGATCGGCTACAGCCTGCTCGGTCCGATCGTGGTCGCGTTTTCGGAATGGTTGCGTGGCCAGGTGCGGGACAACAACCTCGATCGTCTGTATTTCCTGGCGCGCGAGGGCAAGTTCCTTAAAGAGGTCTTCGATTGCTGGCAGGGCGGCCTGGAGCAAGCGGTTCGCAGCGAATATCTGCTGATCTCTCGCCGGGCTGTCACCGTGCCCTGCATTCGCACGGTCGAGGACATCTTCGACATCGCGGCTGCCAACAACTTCTATGGCGCGTCCATGGCGATGTTCCTGGACGAACGGTTCGGCACCGTACTGGACGATCGGCAATGGGCCGAATGCGAACGGGCGAAGGTATGGGCGCGGCACGAGCCGCTGACGATCATGGATCACGATATTGATCATATTCGCCCCTTCCTGCACTTCATCACGCCGCATATCCTCAAGCAGGCCGGGCTGGAGCGTGCGAACGCGGTCGCTTATCTGCGCGACAAGGGGCTCGATACCGATAGCCGGGGCGCCGTGGTCGATGTCGGTTATGGCGCGACCATCCAGCGGCATTTGATCAAGCTGCTCGATCAGAAGGTGCACGGCCTGTATCTGATGACCGATACCAAGGGACAGTCGCTGGAGGCCGGTGCCGGCGTTCGGGCGGCAGGATGCTTCGCGGAGGGTGTCGAACGTGCGCCTACCGCGCCGCTCATGTTCCTGAACAGCTTCCTGCTGGAAAAGATGCTCAGTGCAGATGACGAGCAGGTGATTCGTTACGCCTCTACCGATTCCGTCGAGTTTCGTGAATCGGGTGACTACATCGATCAAGGGCGGAAATGCCGGCACGAGTTGCAGCAGGGGGCCATGGATTTCGTCAAGGAAGCGGTTCGTTTCCGCGACGACATGTCTGGGTCGCTGCAAATCAGCAAGGCGCGTTGTGAGGAACTGTTTTCGCGGTTCGTTGCGAGATTGTCCAGCAACGAAAAGCGAATTTTCTCGTCTCTCGCGCTCGACGATTTCTACTGCGGCAGAGGCATCGTGGCCGAGTGAGCATGGTGCGTGATTGCGGCGGGGGCGGGGTCCGATGTCGGCGAATGCCTCGCAATCACGCACGGGACATCAATTTTCTGAAATGAGTAAAGGTAGCGAGTATGTTGCTTATCACGGGGGGCGCAGGGTTCATCGGCGGAAACTTTGTCCTCGATTGGCTTGCCGGTTCGGATGAACCCGTCGTCAATCTCGACAAGTTGACTTATGCGGGGAACCTGGACACCCTGAAATCGCTGGAAGGCGATGCGCGGCATCATTTCGCCCGGGGTGATATCGGTGATTGTCACCTTGTTTCAAGGTTGCTCGCCGAGCATCGGCCGCGTGCGGTGATCAATTTTGCTGCCGAGTCGCATGTCGACCGGTCGATTCACGGCCCGGGAGATTTCATTCAGACAAACGTTGTCGGGACCTTCAATCTGCTCGAAGCAGTGCGTGCCTACTGGTCCGACCTCGCGGCAGACGAACGCCAGGCGTTTCGCTTCCTGCATGTCTCTACCGACGAAGTGTTCGGCACGCTCGGTGCGGATGATCCACCATTCACCGAAACCAACACGTACGAGCCGAACAGCCCGTATTCGGCGAGCAAGGCCGCATCGGATCATCTGGTACGCGCCTGGCACCATACGTACGGGTTGCCGGTGGTGACCACCAATTGTTCGAACAACTACGGTCCCTATCATTTTCCCGAGAAGCTGATTCCGCTGATCATCCTGAATGCGCTGGCCGGCAAGCGGCTTCCGATCTACGGCGATGGCCAGCAGATTCGCGACTGGCTCTACGTCAAGGATCACTGCTCGGCGATCCGCGCGGTTCTGGCGAATGGTGTGCCTGGCGAGACCTACAACGTCGGCGGCTGGAACGAGAAGCCGAACATCGAAGTGGTGCGGACGATCTGCGCGATCCTCGACGAACTGCAGCCGCGCGATGACGGCGAGTCGTATGCGGAGCAGATCAGCTTTGTCCAGGACCGGCCGGGCCATGACCGGCGTTACGCAATCGATGCCCGAAAGCTCGAGCGCGAGCTCGGCTGGAAGCCCGCCGAAACCTTCGACACGGGTATCCGGAAGACGGTCGAGTGGTACCTGACGAATCAGCAGTGGGTGCAAAACGTCACGAGTGGCCAGTATCGTACGTGGATCGACCGCCACTACGCACAATAGTCGCCTCGCCTGACAAGTCGCGGCATTAGGGGAGAGGAACGGGCGCGAGTATGCGCATCGCGGCGTTTGCGGAAGTGCGTAGCGTCGGTCTGGCGTTGTGCACTTGCGATATCGCGGCGGTTGCGGCACATGAGTTTCAGCATCCCGCAAAGCGACCCATGGAGGCCCGTCTCGATTGCCACATGGCACGGTGACGTATTCGAGCAACTGCACGACTGAAACGGAAGAAGAACGAGCATGAAGCGCAAAGGCATTATTCTTGCCGGAGGGTCGGGTACCCGCCTTTATCCGGCGACACAGGCAGTCAGCAAGCAACTGCTGCCGATCTACGACAAACCAATGATCTATTACCCGTTGAGCACGCTGATGCTAGCGGGGATCCAGGATATCCTGATCATTTCGACGCCCCAGGACACGCCGCGATTCGAGCAGTTGCTGGGTGACGGATCGCAGTGGGGGATCCGTCTGCAATACAAGGTGCAGGCCAGTCCGGACGGGCTCGCACAGGCGTTCCTGTTGGGCGAGTCCTTCATCGATGGCGATCCTTCGGCGCTGATTCTGGGCGACAATATCTTCTATGGGCACGATCTCGGCGGACTGTTGAAGAGCGCGGTCAGCAAGAGCGTCGGCGCCCAGGTCTTCGCCTACCATGTACAGGATCCGGAGCGATACGGTGTTGTCGAGTTTGATTCGGCGGGCAAGGCAATCAGTATCGAGGAAAAGCCCGAAGTGCCGAAGTCGCATTATGCGGTGACCGGACTCTATTTCTACGATGAGCAGGTGGTGGAGTTTGCGAAATCGCTGAAGCCGTCCTTGCGTGGAGAACTGGAGATCACGGATCTCAACGCGCTGTATTTGAAGGATGGTTTGCTCAACGTGCAGACGATGGGGCGCGGTTTTGCGTGGCTTGATACCGGTACGCACGATTCGATGCTCGAGGCCTCGCAGTTCATCGCGACGATGGAGCACCGGCAGGGGCTGAAGATTGCGTGTGTCGAAGAGATTGCCTATCGGTTTGGCTACATCGACGACGAGCAGTTGGAGCGTCTCGCGCAACCCCTCAGCAAAAACGGCTATGGCCGCTACCTGCAGGGCATTCTGAAGGAAGGAACGGGCCGGTGAACGCAATTGCGACCACCACTCCGGGTGTGAAGCTGTTCAAGCCGAAGGTATCGGGCGACGCGCTGTTATCCGAAACGGATGCAGCGGCGCCTGCTTTCGAGGATGCCGAATACTTTTGAGCCGCCTCCTGCGCAAGCCCATGTTTGACTTCAATGCCCTGCGCCTGACGTGGGGGATGCCGTTCCTGGTCGATTCAACCAGTGCCGAAATGCACGCGTCGGAGGATCGGCCGGGAACCCGAGTGTATCTGGTCGACGTCCGGTTGCTGCCGGGTTGGTACATGATCGAGCTACGCACGAGCAGTCATGCGGCGCAGCTGCGAGCGCGGGTAAGGCTGCCCGGCGGGCCGTCGGCTGAAACGCTTGCAATGGCGCTCGGCTCACGGCAAGTGAGCAAGCGGCTTGTGCATCTCCCGGCGCGGGGAAAGATCGAGATCGAGATTGATTTCGACGATCCGTCTGCCGATCGCATCGAGACGTTCCGCCTTGCCCGGGTCACGTCGCGGTTTGCGCATTCGCGCATCATGACCAAGCTCGAAGCGCTGCATCCGAGATACAAGCCGTGCGGCGATGACTACGATCTTGCGGACAGCCGTCGCGGGCGCGGCGACATGGCGCAAGCGTGGCGCGACTACTGTTGCCTGTTCGAGGAATCGGAGCTGCTGGTTGGGTACCCGGACTGGATTCGACATTTCGATACGCCAAGCCTCGACACGTACAAGATCATGCAGGATAGTCTCCATCGCTTCGCCACCAGCCCGGTGTTCGCGATCGGCATGGAGGTGTCCGATGTGCCGTCGCCGCACTGGGAAACGGCGATCCGTTCGGTTGCAGCGCAGATCTACCCGAATTGGCAACTTCTGATCGTCGATCGACGCCCCGGCGCCGACCGTACCGATTTGATCCCGCGGGACCTTCGTGATGATGCGCGCATCCGTGTGATTCCGGATCACGCTTTGGCAAACGTACATTCGACGCTTGACCGCACGCTTGCCGAAAGTGGCAACTGGGTCGTGTTCTTCGGACAGGATGACGTACTGCCGCGACATGGTCTCTACGTCGTGGCGGATGCGATCGACCGGCGCCCCGATGTCGATCTGCTCTATTCGGACGAAGACTGCATCGACATCGACGGTGTTCGGCACAGTCCACGGTTCAAGAGCGACTGGGACGAGGATCTGATGCTCTCGTCTGATCTGTTTTCCGGCCTTGGCGTTTACCGAACCGAAGTGTTTACTTTGTCCGGCGGGCGGGATCATCGCCACGGGGTGGCGTCGCGTTACGACATGACACTGCGGTGTCTCCCGCATACCACTCAGGATCGGATCCTGCACATTCCGCGTGTGCTTTACCACAAGCGTGCCGAACCCGGATCGACTCAGGACCCGGTTGCCCGACGTGACGCGCGCGATACACGCAGGCTTGCGGTCGTACGTCACCTGTCGCGGGCCGGTATTCAAGCGACTGTTTCGTCGACGGCATACGGCCATCACGTACGGTACCCCGTGCCCGAACGGGCGCCGCTCGTCACGCTCGTGATTCCTACCCGCAACGGGTTTTCGTTGCTTAGCCGTTGCGTCGATTCGATTATCACCAAGACGCACTATCGAGCATTCGAAATCATCATTGTCGATAACGGATCGGACGACCCGGATACGCTCGACTACATGGCGCGGCTTGCAGTCGATCACGGGGTACGCATCCTCCGGGACGATCGTCCGTTCAATTATTCGGCCCTCAACAATCGTGCGGTCGAAATGGCGAGCGGGGAGTTCGTCGCGCTCGTCAATAACGATGTGGAAGTCATCGATGGCGACTGGCTCGATGAAGTGATGGGGCACGCGTTACGGCCGGAAGTCGGTGTCGTCGGTGTCAAGCTGCTCTATACAAACGGAAGCGTTCAGCATGCGGGCGTCATCGTCGGGCTCAGCGGCTGCGCGGATCACCTGCATCGCGGGTTGGGACGCGACGAGCCGGGATATCAGGCACGTGCGGTCACGACGCAGTCCTTGTCCGCGGTCACCGGTGCATGTCTTGTCGTTCGGCGGTCGTTGTATCAGCAACTGGGTGGCTTGAACGAGGTCGACCTCGCCGTTGCATTCAACGATGTCGATTTTTGCCTGCGCGTTCGTCAAGCCGGCTATACGGTGCTCTGGACACCGCACGCCGTGCTGTATCACCACGAATCCGCAACGCGGGGGCAGGACGATACCGCCGAGAAGATGGCCCGTGCCGCTCGGGAGATCGATTACATGCGGCGTCATTGGCATGACCTGATCGCGAACGATCCGGCTTATAGCCCGAATCTCTCGCTCGATCGATTCGATTGCCAGTTGGCGTGGCCGCCGCGTGTTGCATCGCTCCGGCGTCTCGCGCTTCGTACGCCCGGGGTAGCGGCAGATTGAGTGCCGATCCTTGACCGTAGTCTTGTCAAGGCTTGCCCCGTGCGGACTTGATGTGCTTCACCGTACTCGCTCGGACGGTGCATGACGGGGGCGCGAGACTGTATGTACGCTGTCTCCGCTTGCGCGCCGCGCGCGACATCTCGGGCGGCGGGACCGATTTGTCGCCGGTAGCTTCTCCATTTTCGATCAATATGAAAGATTTTCTCCTGTCGATTGTGCGTCGAACCGTTCGATTCAAGGTCAATCCTGTCCGGGATCTGGCTTTGTCCGGGCCGACGTCTTCCGACTGGATGTCGACAGGCGAGCATCCCCTCTTCGATCTGGCGCCGGAGAGCGGGGCCGATGTCGTCCCGACGGGCTGGGTGCATATCGAATCCAGGATGATCCGGCGGGGCGCGCATCTGGTGGCCCGGCTCCACGTGGATACCGGATTGGGTTTTACCGATGCAGAGTCCTTTGTCATTCCCGCGACTCGGCTGGGAATTGTCAAACATGTCGTCAGAATCTCGCCCGGGGCGCGCCGTTTGCGGCTGTCGCCCATGTGTGGCGAAGGTATCGTCCGGTTGGAGTTTCTGCGAATCACTCGAATAACTCGTGCAGAGAAGGTTATCAGAATGGCCGGGCAGGTAATCGGTGATCTGATAAAATTCAAAAATACCAATCAAGCAAGAAAATACAATCTCACTTGGACTCGTTTGTTGACGGATCTGGAGGGCGCATACGCGGATTGTGCAAAATTGCGATTCCATTCTGCTCCGATGGATTACGAATCGTATGTAAGAAAATTTGATACCTTGCGTCAATCCGATATTTCAGAGATCAGGCAGCACATCGATTCTTTCATCAAGAAGCCGTTGATTTCGGTTCTGATGCCGGCGTGTGAGGCATCGATCGATTACTTGAAATCTGCCGTGCAGTCCGTTTTCGGGCAGATCTATGAAAATTGGGAATTATGCATTGCTGCCGACGAGGTGAATGATCCGGAAGTGGTTTCGTATTTGGAGTCGGTTTCTGGAAAAGATGATCGGGTAAAGATTGTTTCTCGGGAGATGGGTGGATGCGTATCAATCGCTGAAAATAGTGCCCTCGAGATGGCGACGGGGGAGTTCGCCACGATTCTCGGCCGAAATGATGTTCTCTCGCTTCACGCACTTTATTTCGTTGCCTTGAAGGTCAATGAAATTGATGGACTGAATGTAATATATTCAGACAAGGATGAAATCGATCGAAACGGGATTCGAGGCGATGGCTGTTTCAAGAGTTCCTGGAACCCTGACCTGTTTTTCTCCTGCGATCTGATTTCGCATCTGGCTGCGTATAGAACATCCGTCTTGCGCGAGATAGGCGGGTTTCGGGTCGAATTCGAGGGCGCTCAGGACTACGATCTCGCACTTCGTTGCGTGAAAGCGAGCACGGCGTCCCAGATTTGTCATATCCCGCGCGTGCTCTATCATTCCCGGCGTGGGAATGGGCCCGGATGCGATCCGGACAATGGCATTGGCCAGGCCGGGCAGAGGGCGCTTTCGGATTACTTCAAGGATCAACCCGGAGTGAGCGTTTCCTGCGGGCATCTAGCTGGAACTTATCGGGTGCAGTATCCGGTGCCCACGCCCGCACCAAGGGTCACCGTCATCATACCGACTCGAGATGGCGGCCCGTTATTGAAGAAATGCATCCATAGCCTGTTTCACGGAACCTCCTATGAGAACCTGGAGGTCATCGTGGTCGATAATCAAAGCGAAAGCCGGGAGACGGTTGATTATTTGCAGTCCCTGTCGGCGAAAATCGGTGTGATGGTTTTGAAGTATGATTTCCCTTTCAACTACTCTTCAATAAACAACTTCGCTGTCAAGCATGCATCAGGCGATGTGCTGTGTTTTTTGAATGACGACGTGGAAGCAAGCGAGCCGGACTGGTTGAAAGAGATGGTTTCGCACGCGTGGCGCCCGGAGATCGGTGCCGTAGGGGCGAAGCTGCTCTACGCGGACGGATTCATCCAACATGCGGGCGTGGTGATGGGGATTGGCGGTTTCGCCGGCCATGCGCACAAGTTGTATCCCGCGGCGCACCCGGGCTATGCCGGGCGTGCGATGTTGACGCAGAATTTCTCGGCAGTCACGGGAGCGTGCCTGGTCATGCGGCGTGAAGTGTTTCAAGCTGTTGGTGGATTTGACGAAGAAAATCTTCCGGTGGCATTCAACGATGTCGATTTGTGCCTTCGTGTGCGGGAAGCGGGCTATCGAATATTGTGGACCCCTTACGCAGTCTTGTATCACTATGAATCCTATAGCAGGGGCGATGATCAGATGTCTCCCGAGAAGCGCGCCAGATTTAATGGGGAGAAGAGCTTCATGCTTTCCAGATGGCGAACCGATCAATTTAATGATCCGTACTACAATGAAAATTTGACCCTTGATCGGGAGGATTTTGCTATTTCGGATTTTTCAAGGGTATGTAATCCCTGGCAAGCTCGAGCGAAATGAGTTGTTTTTGCTATTTTAAAATTCTTCCGGAATACAGGTGGGATTCCGTGAAGGAATAGGATTTTTGGCTGTTATGTGATCCCCCCCCCTGGTGTATCCCGGAGAGGGTAAGGTAACGCAAAAGGAGTATTCATGGATGTAAAAAAGCGTCTGCTTCCGGGCATTCCGTTGATCGAGTCCCCACTGTTCGACGCCGAGATTGAGCAGGCGGAGTTGACGTCCGGCGAGCGCGAGATTGCGCGGGCGTTGAATCGCAACGGCTATGCGGTGATCGATTTTCCCGATGCTGAACTCGATGCGCGGATTACGCGTATTCGCGAGCGCCTGGCCGGGCAGTTTGTCGAAACGGGACTGAGTAGCGATGGCGTGGTCCATGGTGCTGGCCGTATCCAGGACGCGTGGATAAAGGACCCGGACGTCAAGGCGATTGCCACCAATCGTCAGATGCTGGATTTGCTCGAACGCTTGTATGGTCGGGCCGCATTTCCATTCCAGACGCTCAATTTCCGGGTTGGTACGCAGCAACCGTTGCATACCGATGCGGTGCATTTCTCGTCGATCCCGCAGCGCTTCATGTGCGGGGTGTGGGTCGCTCTCGAAGACATCTCGCCGGAGTCAGGGCCGCTTCAACTGGTCCCCGGATCGCACAACTGGCCGATGATCGACAATGCAACGGCCGGTCGGCGCGGGTTTGGGGTGTCCGGCGAATCGGCGCAATTGCCCTATCAGGAAATCTGGGATTGCATGGTGGCGGCAAAGGGCGCCACCATCAAGACATTCGAAGCGCGTAAAGGGCAGGCGCTGATCTGGTGTGCCAATCTGCTGCACGGCGGGAGTCCGCAAATCGATCCCGCCATGTCACGCTGGTCGCAAGTGACGCACTATTTTTTCGATGATTGCGTCTACTATACGCCCGCGTTTTCCGACGAATACCTGGGCCGTTTGCAGCTTCGCAATCTGGTCAACATCGTCGACGGTACACCCAAACCCAATTCCTATCTTGGCGAGATGGTCACGCAGTCGCCGGCCGGCGGCATGCCGCGCAAATCGCGAACCTTGACGGGACGACTGCGCAAGTGGATGCAGGGGTGATGCGTGCCGAATGCGGAAGGCGGGGCGTTCCTGCGACGCGCCGGGCCCCAGGCCGGCGACGAGGCGGACGGCATGGAGAAGCAATCGGTGCGGATGCCGGCCTCCTGTCGAGCCGGTCCACCCGCAAATATGCGACGCTCGTGCGAAAGCGGATTCGGAGAGGGGTATATGTCGTTTTTTTGACGATCACGCATATTTCTCATTTGCATTGCAATGAGGTATCCTCCCTACCTTGCGGCGGTCATCGCCGCCTCATTCAGCCATTGAGGCTGACACGAGAGATTACGGGGATTGCGCGCATTACATGTGCCTTTCCAAATCATTGCGCTCGTGCTTAGCGTCTCTTCGATCCTCGATTCAATAACTTAGATGCCGCGCTCGTTTCTCGTGCTGCAAGGCACTGCCTCGCTTTTTTTCTATCAACTCGCGCGTGCCCTCCAGGACAAGGGGTTTGCCGTCCATCGAGTAAATTTTTGCGGTGGCGATTTGTTGTATGGTGGGACAGGGGCTGTTTTGAATTATAGCGGCGAGGTTGGGAATTTGCCGCAGTGGTACGACGATGTCGTGAGGCGAGAAGGAATCACCGACGTCGTCATGTTCGGCGACTGCCGCGACATACATCGCGAGATGCTGGCGGTCTCGGCTGAGCATGATCTGCGGGTTCACGTATTCGAAGAAGGTTACGTCCGGCCGCACTGGATCACGCTGGAGAGCCACGGTGTCAACGGGCGCTCGTTGCTGCCGCGCGATCCCGCCTGGTATCTGCAGCAACGCAGCGTGACACCGCCTGCCGAGCAGTGGCAGGCCACGGGCTATAACCTGTACGAGCGCGCGTTCCACGACATTGCGTATCGTTTTGCAAACGCGATGTGCTGGCCCCGTTTTCCGAAGTATCGCAGTCACCGGCCTAAAAATGGATTTCTCGAGTATTCAGGGCTCGCTGTCCGGATGCTTCTGCAGCGCAGGCACCGGCGTGAAGCAGAGCGCGTAACGCGGGAATTGCTCGACGGCGTGCGGCCTTACTACCTGTTTCCTCTTCAATTGAATTCGGATGCGCAAATCGTCGTGCATTCTTCTTTCGATGGAATTCGGGCGGCAATCAGCCATGTTTTGGAATCCTTCGCGCGATATGCGCCGCGAGATGCGCTGCTGGTCATCAAAAATCACCCGCTGGACACAGGGCTGATCGAGTATCGCAATTTTTCGCTTAAAATTGCGCGTGCCGCAGGCATGGAAGATCGGATTCGTTTCATCGACGCCGGCCATCTTCCGACATTGCTTGAACGCGCACGCGGGGTCGTGGTCATCAACAGCACGGTCGGGTTGTCCGCGCTGCATCACAAGCGGCCGTTGGTCGCGCTTGGATCGGCTATCTACAATCTGAGCGGCCTGACCTGGCAGGGTGATCTCGATGACTTTTGGCTTGGCGGGATGCCTCCTGATATGGACCTTTATCACGCGTTCCTCGACTATGTGATGCATCACACGCAGATCAACGGCGATTTCTACACCCGGTCCGGTATCGCAATGGCCATTGCGGGCGCGGTCGCCCGGCTAGAGCGTGCGGATGACTAGGGCGCCGATCCGGAGCGTCGTAGTCACGGGAGCAAGCGCGGGCATCGGGCGTGCGCTTGCGCTTGCGTATGCGCAATCCGGCGCCGTGCTCGGCATCATCGGACGGAACGAAGCGCAACTCGAATCGACCGCGGCGGCCTGCCGCGCGCGAGGCGCGACAGTGATTGTCGGTATCGTCGACGTGCGGGACGCCGAACCGGTTCGCGAGTGGCTGCATCGTTTCGACGATCAGTATCCGATCGAGCTGCTCATCGCCAATGCTGGCGTCGCGAGCACGCTGTCCTCCGCATCTGACTGGGAGGACCTCGACCGTATCACCACCGTCGTCGATACGAATTTCTACGGTGCGATGCACACGGTCCTCCCGGTTGTCGAACGCATGCGTGCCCGCAAGCGCGGCCGCATCGCCGCGGTCAGTTCCCTGGCTGCGCTTCGCGGCATGGCGATTTCGCCCGCGTACTGCGCAAGCAAATCGGCGATCAAGGCCTATGCCGATTCTGTTCGTCCGCTGCTGAAGCGAGACGGAATCGGTGTCTCGGTCATTCTTCCCGGTTTTGTCAAGACGTCGATGAGCGACGTTTTCCCCGGTGACAAGCCGTTCATGTGGACTGCCGGGCAGGCCGCGGCATATATCCGCAGAAAGCTCGATGCCGGGCGCGCGGAAATCGCATTCCCGGGCCTGCTTGCGTTCGGCATGCGCATCCTGACCGTGTTGCCCATCACGCTGGCCGATGCAATTCTCGACAAGCTTTCGTATCTGCCCGGCAAGGAAGACGTAAATTGACGGGCGCTATCTGGCTCGCGCTCGCCGTTGCGGCAGGCATATCGTTTCTGCCGGACCTGATCGCAATTCCGCGTGCGTCGTTGCGGCGTCGCACAGATGCGCTGCTGTTGCACGTGGTTTCTGTTGTGTTCTTCGCGGCGCTGATGCTGCTAGCCACCGCGCGCCCGATCTTTTCTGCATCCGTCGCGGTCGCGCTGGTCGGGCTCGTCGCGGTTGTGAGCAATGCCAAATATGAATCCCTGCGCGAACCGTTCGTTTTTACCGATCTCAGCCTGTTCAGTCAGTTGTTCTCGCACCCGCGGCTCTATCTGCCGTTCCTGAGCGCGGGCAAGGTCGTGGCGATCGGCGCGGGGATCGTGCTCGTCGTCACTGGCTATCTCGCCGAGGCGCCCGTCACGCCGAGTCCGGTGCTCGCGCTGGCGGCTGTTGCAGTTTTTACATTCTTACTGGCGCGATACATTGCAGCTCACCTGCCATTGGCGCTCGACGCCGAGGAAGATCAGCGCCGTCACGGTTTTTTCGCAGTCTTCATCGCATACTTGCTGAACGGCATGCGTCCCGCGGCATTCGAAGCCTTCCGGCGCGTGGTCGAAGCGGGCCCCTTCGTCTCGGGTACGTCGGTGCAGCGCCCCGACGTCATCGTGATCCAGAGCGAATCGCTCTTTGACGTGCGACGCATCTCACCCGCGATTGCGCCTGCCGTCCTTTCCCGTTTCGATCGCGCGAAACGCGAAGCGGTCTGCTATGGCGAGCTTTCGGTGCCGGCATGGGGCGCAAACACGATGCGCACGGAATTCTCGATGCTGACCGGCCTGTCGTTCGAGCGCCTCGGTTACGCGCGCTTTTATCCATATGCGTTCGTGCGTCGCGCAGGCGCGTCGATCGCAAGCTGGTTCGGCCGCGGCGGTTACGAGACGCTGGCGCTTCATCCGTACTACGCCGATTTCTTTGGCCGCAATCGTGTCTTTCCGTTGTTGGGATTCGACACATTTCTCGATATCGAATACTTTGCCGACGCGCCGCGTGCCGGCCCGTATATCTCCGACGCCGCCGTGCTGGACGCAGTGATTGCCTTGCTGGAAGGCGAGCGCAAGAAACCGCGCTTCATCTTCGCAATGACAATGGAAAACCACGGCCCCCTGCACCTGGAGCAGGTTTTACCCGGAGAATCGTCTTCGAGGCATACTCTTGGCGAAGACGCCTCCTGGCGCGACCTGACCGCATATCTACGGCACATTGAAAATGCCGACGCGATGATCGGGCGCTTGCTCGATCATTTGCGTACCAGCGATCGTGAAACAGTCGTTTGTTTCTACGGCGACCACGTTCCCGCGCTGCCTCATGTATTCGAAAAACTAGGCGTTACACCGCAAAACAGCGACTACTTCATATGGCGGAACTACGGCACGGATACTCCCGAACGCCGTGACCTGGCTGCCGAAGAACTCGGGTCGGTACTTTTGCATGTGGTACAAGATGACGGAAATCGCGTGGAAGAGCCGCACGCATCCGAGAAAGCGACATAAAAGATGAACAGTAAGATTGCAATAATTGGGGTGGCTTGTCGGTTTCCCGGGAGCGCTAACAATCTCGGCGACTTCTGGCAACTGCTGCGCGACGAACGCGACGCAGTGACCGAAATCCCCGCCGACCGCTTCGGCACCGATTTCTACCAGCACCCGTCCAAGCGCGAACCGGGCAAGAGCTACACGTTCGCGGCCGGCTTGCTCGACAACGTCGCCGGCTTCGACGCCGCATTCTTCGGCATTTCCCCGCGCGAAGCGGCCCAGATGGACCCGCAGCAACGCCTGCTGCTCGAACTCGCATGGGAAGCGTTCGAGGACGCGGGCGTGCGCCCGGCCGACATGCGCGGCAGCAACTGCGGCGTGTTCGTCGGCGCCGCCAGCATGGATTACGGCAACCGCAACATGGACGATCTGAACGTGATCGATCCGTATTCGGCGACCGGCAACACCCTGAGCATCGCGTCGAACCGCGTGTCCTACCTGTTCGACCTGCGCGGTCCGAGCATGTCCGTCGACACGGCCTGCTCGTCGTCGCTCGTCGCGCTCCACCAGGCCGTCAAGGCGCTGCAGTCCGGCGAAGCCGAGATGGCGCTCGCGGGCGGCGTCAACCTGCTGCTGCATCCGTTCGGCTTCGTCAGCTTCTCCAAGGCGTCAATGCTGTCGCCGCGCGGCCGTTGCCGCGCATTCGATGCGACCGGCGACGGCTACGTGCGCTCCGAAGGCGGCGCATTCGTACTGCTCAAGCCGCTCGATCGCGCGCTCGCCGACGGCGACACGATCCACGCGGTGATCGCCGGCTCCGGCGTGAACTCGGTCGGCCACTCGCCGGGCGGCATCAGTGTGCCCGGCGCGGCCGCGCAAGCGTCGCTGCTGCGCAGCGTGTACGCGCGCGCCGGTATCGATCCGCAGTCGCTCGCGTACCTCGAGGCGCACGGCACCGGCACGGCGGTCGGCGATCCGATCGAGGCGCGTGCGCTGATCGACGTCGTGTCGGGCGAGCGCCCGGTCGATCGTCCGCTGCTCATCGGTTCGGTGAAGACCAACATCGGCCACCTCGAAACGGCCTCCGGCATGGCCGGCCTGCTGAAGGCCGTGCTGTGCCTGAAGCATCGCGCGGTGCCGCGCTCGCTGCATTTCGTCACGCCCAATCCCAGCATCGATTTCGACGGCGGGCGCCTGCGCGTCGTCGATCGCTACATGCCGCTCGATGCGGGCGACGCGCCGCTGACGGTCGGCGTCAACTCGTTCGGCTTCGGCGGCACGAACGCACACGTCGTGCTGACCGAGGCGCCGGCTGCCCGTGACGTGTCGACGGCAGTACCGGAACCGGCCGATGCGCTGTCTCCGCTCGTGCTGACCGCGCGCAGCGCGACTGCGCTCGGCGCGCTCGCGGGCCGCTATCTGGCGACGCTCGACAACGGCGGCGACTGGCAGGCGCTAGCCGCCGCGGCCGCACGCCGCCGTCAATGGCTCGAACATCGCGCGATCGTCGCGCCGGCCGACGTGGCCGAAGGCCGCGCGGCGCTGGCGGCACTGGCCCAGCCGGCGCGGGAAGGCGTGCCGGCCTGCGTGGTCACCGGTCAGGCGCCCGCGGACACGCCGCGCACCGCGCTCGTGTTCTCGGGCAACGGTTGCCAGTGGGTCGGGATGGGCAACGAACTCTACGCGGAAAACGCCGTCTTCCGCGCGGCGCTCGACGAAGTCGACGCGCTGTGGTGCGCCGACGGCAGCCCGTCGCTCGTCGACGTGATGCGCGGCGGCCCGGGCGCGGAATGGCTGGCCGGCGCGGGCGCCGAATGGCTCGCCGCGACCGAGAACGCGCAGCCGCTGCTGTTCGCGATCCAGGTCGGCATGATCCGCGTGATCGATGCGCGCGGGATGCGTTACGACGCGGCGATCGGCCATAGCGTCGGCGAGATTGCCGCGGCGTGGGTGACGGGTGCGCTGTCGCTCGCCGATGCGGTGCGCGTGATCAAGATCCGCAGCCGCGCGCAGTCGATGACGCGCGGCAGCGGCCGGATGGCCGCGGTCGGCATCGGCGACGCGGCCGCACGCGAACTGATCGCGCGTCACGGGCTCGCGCGGCGCGTCGAAATCGCCGGCATCAACAGCCCCGATGCGGTCACGCTGGCGGGCGAACTGCAGGGCCTGCAGGCACTTGAGGCCGCGCTGCGCGGCAGCGGCAAGTTCTTCCAGATGCTCGATCTCGACTATGCGTTCCACAGCAGCCACATGGATCGCATCGAGCCGATCGTGCTGGCCGAACTGGCCAGCCTGCGGCCGCAACCGGGCAACGGTACGTTCGTATCGACCGTGACCGGCGGGGCGTTCTCCGGTACCGAGCTCGACGCGCGCTACTGGTGGCGCAACATCCGCGAGCCCGTGCGCTTCGGTGACGGTGTCGCGTATCTGATCGAGCAGGGCGTCCGGCTGTTCGTGGAAGTGTCGCCGCATTCGATCCTGCGCACGTACGTGAAGCAGGCGTTCACGGCGGCGGCCGTGGCCGGCACGGTGCTGCCGACGCTCAAGCGCGATCACGGCAGCGCGGCGACGCTGCGGCAGGCGGTTCTTGCGGCGATCGCGCACGGCGCGAGCGTCGATCCGGATCGCTTTGCACCGGGCACGTTGCGCGCGGCGTTGCCGTCCTATCCGTGGCAGCGCGACCGGTTCTGGCTGACGCCGACCGTCGAAGGCTACGGCCTCGTCAATCGCCGCCGCGAGCATCCGTTGCTCGGCTATCGCCTGCACGAACACGCGTTCGGCTGGGAAAACCAGCTCGATCCGGCGAAGCTGCCGATGCTGGCCGATCACGTCGTCGACGGCGGCGTGGCGTTCCCGGGCGCGGGTTACGTCGAAATGGCGCTTGCCGCTGCGCGCACCTTCTTCGATACGCCGGATGCGGCACTCGAAAACGTCGAGATCCGCACGCCGGTCGTGTTCCAGCCGCAGCAGTCGAAGCTGTTCCGGCTCGTGATCGAGCCGCGCACCGCGACCTTCACGATCGAGACGCGCGACCGGATGTCGGACGGCGCATGGACGCTGAACGTGACGGGGCGGATGCTGGAGAGCGGCTGCGCGCTCGGCGCCGCGCGGGTCGTCCCGTCCGGTACGCTCGAGCGCCTGCTTGCGCTGCCGGCCGCCGACGGCGACACGCTGTACGCGAACACCGCAGCGATCGGCCTCACGTACGGGCCGGCGTTCCGCTGGGTCCGGAGCGTGCGGGTCGCCGCGGGCGACGACGCGGCGCTGGCCGACGTCTCGGCACCCGCCGCATGCGGCGATGCGCGGGCGTTGTCCGCCTATCTGCTGCATCCGGCGCTGATGGACAGCGGGTTTCATCCGCTGTTCGCGCTGCTCGCCGCGCACGCGCGCGATGGCGAGCGTCCGGCTTACGTGCCGGTGCAGATCGGCCGGGTCGACTACCTGCGCGGCGATACGGTCGCTCGCGTGCTCGCGCGGATCGACCGGCGCAGCCCGCATTCGGTCGTCGCGCATTTCGAATTCCTCGACGCGCAAGGCGCGATCGTCGCGCGGCTCGGCGCTTGCCGGTTCCGGCGCGTCGACCTCGTCGGCCGCCGGCAGAACCTGCCTGCGCGCTTCGTGTACCGCCTCGAAGAGGCGCCGCTGCCGGGCGATGTCGATGCGGCCGGTCTGCCGGCGCCCGACGCGCTGCTTGCGCAGGCGGTCGCCCGGCTCGAGACGGCCGAGGACGACGGCCGCCGCACGCGGCATCTGACCGAAATACTGCCGCTGCTCGACGTGCTCGCGAGTCTCTACGTGCTGCGCGCATTCGATGCGCTCGGCGCGTTCGCCGACACCTGGCAGCCGGCGCCCGGGCGTGCGGCGCTGGCGGCGCGTCTTGCCGACATGCTCGTCGAGGACGGCCTGGCCCATCGCGACGGCGCGCACCTCGTACGCGACGACGCGGCATGCGCGGCGTTGCCGCCGCTCGACGAGCTGTGGCGCGGGCTGCTGGCCGAATCGCCGGCGCACGTGGCCGAGCTGACGCTGCTTGCGCATTGCGGCGCGGCGTTGGCCGACGTGCTGAGCGGCGCGAAGGATGGCGCACGCTGGCTGTCGCCGACCGGCCACAGTCTGGTCGAGCAACTCCTTGCCGCGTCGCCGACCTGGCAGCACGTGCACGCGCTGCTGACGGCCGGCGTCGGGCACGCGGTCGACGCATGGCAGCCGGCACGCCGGCTGCGCGTGCTCGAACTCGGTGCGACGGACGGCGACGTGCTGCAGACGCTCGGCATGCATCTCGCGGCCGCACGTTGCGATCACACGATTGCCGCGACGGCCGGCCAGCTGGCCGGGTTCGACACGGACGCGGAAGCGGCGGTGCGCACGGTGGCGCTGCAGTCGGGCGAGCGATTGTCGCTGTCGGCCGACGACGCCGGGCCTTACGACCTGATTGTCGCGAACCGCGCGCTGAGCGGCCGTCACGACGTGGCCGACGCGCTGCATGCGATGCGGTCGTGGCTGGCGCCCGGTGGATTGCTGCTGCTGGCCGAGTCGCGCCGCGGCCGTTTCTCCGACATCGTGTTCGCCGCGCAGGCGGCGTCGACGGAAGCCGACACGCCCGTGCCGCTGGCGCCGGCCGATCTCGAGGCCGCGCTCGCGCGCGCAGGCTACGTCGACGTTGTGCGGCACGTCGAGCAATCGCTCGACCTGGACGGCACGCCGACGTTCGTCGTCGCGCGCAATCCCGCGAGCACGAAGGCCGCCCAACATGGCAGCGACCCGAGCGATCTCGATACGCTCGCACGCAACGAACACTGGCTCGTGATGCACGCGCCGGGTGCGGTCGGCGGGTTCGGCGGGCAACTGGCCGATACGCTGGTGCGGGCGGGCTATCCGGCCGATATCGTCGACCTCACGCATGCGGCCGACGCGATTGCGTCGTTGCCGGCCGGGCAGCCGGCGCACGTCGTGTTCTGCGCACCGGAAACGCCGCTCGCCGAGGCCGCGACGGGCGACGTCCTGATGGCCGCGCAGCGTCACGGCGCGATCGCGCTGGCGGCACTCGTGCGCGCGCTCGGCGCGCAGCCGAACGCGGCCACGCGGCTGACCGTCGTCACGCGCGGCGGCGCGCCGTTTGCCGGGGCCGCGAATGCGCACCCGGAACAGGCGACGCTGTGGGGCCTCGGTCGCGTGCTCGCGAACGAGCATCCCGAACTCGCGTGCCGCCTGATCGATGTCGACCAGACGGCGGACGGGATTCCCGATGCGCTGATTCGCGAGCTGACCGGCTCGGCGGTCGAGGAGGAAGTCGTCCTGAGCGCACACGGGCGGCGGGTGCCGCGCATGCTGACGGCCGCGCAAGCCGCGGCGCGCAGCAATGGCGCGATCGCGCGCGCGTCGGTGCTCGCGTTCGACGCGCCGGGCTCGTTGCGCAATCTCGAATGGTTTGCGTTGCCCGAAAGCCCGTTGGGCGAGGACGAGGTGGAAATCGAGCCGGTTGCCACCGGCCTGAATTTCCGCGACGTGATGTATGCGATGGGGCTCCTGTCCGATGAGGCGGTCGAAACCGGCTTCGCGGGCGCGTCTATCGGCATGGAGCTGTCCGGCCGCGTCGTCCGGGTCGGCCGCGCGGTGAAGGCATTTGCGCCGGGCGACGCGGTGCTCGGCTTCGCGCCGGCATCGTTCGCGACGCGCGTCAGGACGCGTGCGCAAGCGATCGCGCCGAAGCCCGAACGCCTGTCGTTCGAGGAAGCGGCGACCGTGCCGACCACGTTCTTCACCGCGTATTACGCGCTCGTCGAACTCGCGCGGCTGCGCCGCGGCGAACGCGTGCTCGTGCACGGCGGCGCGGGCGGCGTCGGGATCGCCGCGATCCAGCTCGCGCGCCACTTCGGCGCGGAAGTGTTCGCGACGGCCGGCAGCGACGAGAAGCGCGAATTCGTGCGCCTGCTTGGCGCCGATCACGTGCTCGATTCGCGCAGTCTCGCGTTCGCGGACGAGATCCGCGCGATGACGGGCGGGCAGGGCATCGACATCGTGCTGAACTCGCTGGCCGGCGAAGCGATGGTGCGCAGCATCGACACGCTGCGTCCGTTCGGTCGTTTCCTCGAGCTCGGCAAGCGCGATTTCTACGAAAACAGCCATATCGGGCTGCGGCCGTTCCGCAACAACATCAGCTATTTCGGCATCGATGCCGACCAGTTGATGGGCGCGTTGCCGGAGCTGACCGAACGCCTGTTCGGCGAAGTGATGGCGCTGTTCGCGGCAGGCGTGCTGCATCCGCTGCCGTATCGCGCGTTCCCCGCCGAACGGGCCGAGGATGCGTTCCGCTACATGCAGCAGGCGCGCCAGATCGGCAAGGTGCTCGTGACCTATCCGTCCGGCACGCCGGCGCCGACGCGCGGTGTGACGGGCGCGGGCTCGCTCGCACTCGATCCGCGGGGCGCGTACCTGGTGGTCGGCGGCACGGGCGGGCTCGGCTTCGCGAGCGCGCGCTGGATGGTCGAGCGCGGCGCGCGCCGGATCACGCTGGCGAGCCGCTCCGGCGAACTCGCCGCCGCGGCGCGCGACGAGGTCGCGTGCTGGCGCGACACGCTGGGCGTCACCGTCGATGTCGTGTCGTGCGACGTGACCGATGCCGCGGCGGTCGACGCGATGATCGCCGCGATCGTCCGGCGCGACGTGCCGCTGAAGGGCGTGCTGCATTCCGCGATGTCGATCGACGATGGTCTCGTGCGCAATCTCGACGATGCACGCATGGCCGCGGTGCTCGCACCGAAGGTGGCCGGCGCGTGGAACCTGCATCGCGCGACGCGCGCGCTGCCGCTCGACCTGTTCGTGGTCTATTCGTCGGCGACGACCTATCTCGGCAATCCGGGGCAATCGAACTACGTCGCGGCCAACACCTTCCTGGAAGCGCTGGTCGAACATCGCCGCGCGGCAGGGTTGCCGGGCACGTTCATGGCCTGGGGGCCGCTCGAGGACGTCGGTTTCCTCGCGCGCCACGCCGATACGCGCGAAGCGTTGCAGTCGCGGATCGGCGGTGCGTCGATCACGTCCGACGAGGCGATGGTCGCGCTCGAGCGCACGCTGGTTGCAGGCGCGGCCGGCGAAGCCGTGGTCCGGCTCGACTGGCACGCGGTGGCGCGCGGGATGCCGGCCGCGAAGGCGCGCCGGTATGCGCTGCTGCAATCGCACGCGAGCGGCGGCGATGCGCGCGACGGCGGCACGCAGCTGCGCGAAGAGGTGCTCGCGTTGCCGCGCGACGAAGCGATCGCGCTGGTGGCGCGGACGCTGCAGGCGCAGATTGCGCGGATTCTGCACATGACGCCCGACCGCATCGCGCTCGACAAGTCGGTGCTCGACATGGGCATGGATTCGCTGATGGGGATGGAGCTCGGCCTTGCGGTCGAGGAAGCGTTCGAGGTCAAGCTGTCGGTGATGGCGATTGCCGAAGGCGCGTCGGTGACGACGCTGGCCGGGCGCATCGTCGATTCGATCGGCGCGTCGGCCGATGCCGACGCAGGCTCCGCGACCGATGCCGCGCAGGAGGCCGTCGCGGCGCTTGCCGCGAAGCATGCGATCGACGGTGAAGCGCGCGCGATGCTCGACACCGGGCCGGCGGCCGTTGCCGGTCATGCGTCGCCGCCGCTGGAGGTTGTCCGATGAGCGCACCGGCAGGCTGGGCGACGCGCCAGGGTACGCTGGCACAGCCGCTGACGATCGACGGGCACGGGCTGCACACGGGGCGCCGGGTGGGCGTGCGGATCCTGCCCGGACGCCCGGAAGACGGCGTGACGGGCATTGCGTTCCGCCGCGTCGCGCACGGGCGCGCACTCGCGACGCTGCCGGTCGATCCCGCGCTGCGCCGCGCGCAGCCGCTCTGCACGATGCTGCGCAATGCCGACGGCGTCGGCGTGCGCACCGTCGAGCATCTGCTTGCGTCGCTGCTCGCGTGCGAAATCGATCACGCGATCGTCGAGCTCGACGCGGAGGAGGTGCCGATTCTCGACGGCAGCGCAACGCCGTGGGTCGATGCGATCCGCGCATGCGGCCGCGTCGCGCTCGATGCGCCGAAACGCTTCATCCGGGTGCTGCGGCCCGTCGTCGTCACGGACGGCGAGGGCGACCAGCGGCGTGAAATGCGGATCGAGCCGGCGCCGCGCTACGAACTGAGTGTACGCAACGACCTGCGCGGCTTCGGCGACATGCACTGGGACGGCGCGCTGACGCCGGCCGCATTCGCGACCGAAATCGCGCCGTCGCGCTCGTACGGGCGCGTGAAGTGGGCCGTGCCGGCGATCGTCGCCGGGTATCTGCGCGGCGTGCCGATCCTGCGCGGCGCGCGGCCGTCGTGTACCGCGTCCATCGTCGGCAATCGCGTGCTGGGCGGGATGCGGCTGCCGGAAGAGTTCGTCCGGCATCGCGTGCTCGATCTGGTCGGCGATCTCGCGCTGGCCGGTGCGCCGCTGCTGGCGCGCGTGAGCGCGCTGCGGCCGAGCCACGAAATGAACTTTCGGCTGGTCGATGCGCTGCTCGCTACGCCCGATGCGTGGCAGTGGGCCGACTTTTCCGAGACTTGAAACCACGCTTTTTCAAAATACGCAGCGTAACATAGCGCCTTTTCAGGATACAGCGAAGGAAGCGATGGCACTGGGAGAGCATCTTCGCCAGCAACTGGCGGCGAAAGCCCTGAAACGGCAACTGGAACGCGCGACCGATGCCGCGGCGGCGCCCGGCGTGCCCGGCACGCCAGCTGCGCAGACCGCGTCGGCGCGCAGCCGCTTCGAATCGATGCCGCAGTATCAGCAGGTCCGGATCATGCGCGAGATGGGCGAGAAGCTGCGCGTCGACTCGCCGTTTTTCCGCGTGCACGACGGCGTCGCCGGTGCGACGACGCAGATCGGCGGCCGCGAATACCTGAACTTCGCGAACTACAATTACCTCGGCCTGGCCGGTGACCCGGACGTGTCCGCGCGTGCGAAAGCCGCGATCGACCGCTACGGCACGTCGGCATCGGCAAGCCGCATGGTCGCGGGCGAACGCCCGGTGCAGCGCGACCTCGAACGCGCGCTGGCCGCGTTCTACGAGACCGACGACTGCGTTGCGTTCGTGAGTGGCCACGCGACCAACGTGACCGTGATCGGCGCGCTGTTCGGCCCGGGCGACCTGGTCGTCCACGATGCGCTCGCGCACAACAGCATCGTGCAGGGCGCGCAGCTGAGCGGCGCGAAGCGGTTGAGCTTCCCGCACAACGACTGGCAGGCGCTCGACGAACTGCTGTCGCGCGTGCGCCGCGAATATCGGCACGTTCTGATCGCGATCGAAGGGCTGTACAGCATGGACGGCGATTTCCCCGACCTGCAGCGCTTCGTCGACGTGAAGACGCGCCACGGCGCGTTCCTGCTGGTCGACGAGGCTCACTCGCTCGGCGTGCTTGGCGCGACCGGCAAGGGTATCCGCGAGCATTGCGGCGTCGCGCCCGACCAGGTCGACATGTGGATGGGCACAATGAGCAAGACGCTGGCCGGCTGCGGCGGTTTCATCGCCGGCTGCCAGCCGCTCGTCGACATGCTGCGTCATCTGGCGCCGGGTTTTCTGTACAGCGTCGGACTCGCACCGACGCTCGCCGAAGCGTCGCTGGCCGCGCTCGAACGCCTGCAGGCGGAGCCGGCGCGCGTCGCGCAACTGCAGGCGCGCGGGCGGCAGTTCCTGACCGAGGCGCGCGCCGCCGGGCTGAATACGGGCACGAGTGCGGGTTATGCGGTCGTGCCGGTGATTACCGGGAGCTCGCTGAAGGCCGCGCAATGGGCGAATGCGATGTTCGATGAAGGGATCAACGTGCAGCCGATCTTCTATCCGGCCGTCGAGGAAAAGGCGGCGCGGCTGCGTTTCTTCATCTGCTCGACGCACGAACCGGAGCAGATCAGCCGGACGGTTGGCGTGTTGTCGCGGCTGGCGGGGCGGAGCGCATGACGCAGGCCGCCGCGTTCCCGCGGGCGGTTCCGCGCGCCGGCGAGCCCGCGCGGTTTCGCGCGGCCGATGCGGATGATGCGGCGGCGTGCGGGCCGCTCGTGTTTGCGTCCGGCGTGGCCGAATTCGGGTTCTTTCTCGGCGAAAGCGACGCGCGCTGCATCGCGTTCCTGCAGTGGGCATTCCGCTCGCGTCACGGGCGCTTCTCGTGGCGCCGGCACCGCGTCGCGGTTGCGCAAGACGGCACCGTGCTTGCCGTGATGGCGATTCACGACGGGCATCGGACGATGTTCGACGACGTGCATGTCGTGTGGGCCCTCGCGCGTTTCTTCGGCGTGCGCCGCACGATCGGCCAGTTGCTGCGCGGGCTGATCCTCGAAACGGAACTCCCGGCGCCGAAGCGTTCGCAGATCCTCGTCGCGCATTGCGCGACCGACGAGCGGCAGCGCGGCACGGGTATCTTCAGTGCGTTGTTCCGCGATGCGCTGGACGCCGGTGCGTTGCCGGCCGACGGCAGCCGCGACGTCGTGCTCGACGTGCTGACCCGCAATGGGCGCGCCCGGGCGCTGTACGAGCGGCTGGGGTTCGCCGCGCTGCCGCGGCGGCGCGAGCGTTCGCGCCGGCTGCCGGCCGAGCTCGATTCGATCCGGATGCGGTTCTCGCGCCGCGGCTGACGGCGCGCACGGCGCCGCCCGCTACTTGTGCCGCGGCGCGAACGGCTGCTGCAGCACATCCGCGCCATGCGCGACAATCGCCATCCCCTCCGGCACTTCCTCCCATGCACCGCGCAGGTCGACGAGCGGTTCCGACACGACCATGAACGCGTCGTCGCCGGCTTCGGCGATGCGCGGGTTATGTGGATACAGCTCGTGCAGGTGCTTGAACGACGTGCTGTGGAACAGCGAGCGTGATTGCCGTTCGCTCGAATAGCGCACCGCGATGATCCGGTCGCCGTCGGTCGCGCAGACCGTCATGTTGAGCGGATTGGCCACGCGATGCCGCGTGGCGGTTTCCTCGACCACGCCGACCATTCGTTCGAGTGCCGGCAGCGGCGTCTGTTCGAGGCCGTAAGTCAGCGCCAGGCGGAACATCAGCTCCGAATCGGTCGAGCCTTCGAGCGTCGGGAACCGCGCGGGATCGACCTTCATCGTCAGGTCGCGGCGCAGCTTGTGGAAGTCGCGGATCAACCCGTTGTGCGCGAACAGCCAGCGGCCGTGGCGGAACGGGTGGCAGTTGGTTTCCTGTACCGGCGTGTCGGTCGCCGCGCGGATATGTGCGATGAACATTCGCGAGCGGATCGCGCGCGCGGCTTCGCGCAGGTTGCGGTCGTTCCATGCCGGATGGACGGACCGGTAACGGAACGGGAGCTCGTCGGGGCGCCCGTACCAGCCGATGCCGAAGCCGTCGCCATTGGTGGTCGTGGCGCCGAGTTCCGAATGCAGGCTCTGGTCGATCAGCGAATGTTTCGCGCGGAACAGCACGGTTTCCAGATGGATCGGATTACCCGTATAGGCGAGCCAGCGGCACATGGAACGCTCCTTTACGATGGATCGTTCGCGCATGGTAGCCGACTTCGCGGCATGCCCGCGCCTGCGCGCGGCGCAGCGGCGGCTGCCGGCGCGAGCACGCCGGCCAATCTTCAACCATCGCGAGGTGCGTGGCCACCCGGCCGGACGGCCGGGCGCCACGCAGCAGGGTGGCCCGCGACGGCACTGCGGTGACGGTCAGTCGCCGAGCGCGTCCATCACGCGCGCCGAATAGACGAGCGCCGCGCCTGCATTCAGTGCGATCGCGACGCCGAGCGCTTCCGCCACTTCCTCCTTGGTTGCGCCGTGCTTCGTCGCCTCGGCGGTGTGAACGGCAATACAGCCGTCGCAGCGCGTCGTGACGGCCACCGCGAGCGCGATCAGCTCGCGCGTCTTTGCGTCGAGATGGCCGGTCTTGGCGCCGGCGCCGGACAGCGCCTTGTACCCGGCCAGCGTATCGGGCGACAGCTTGGCGATGTCGCCGATGCGCGTCGAGAGTTCCTTCCGGTATTCGTTCCAGTTCAGCATGATGCGTCCTTTTCGAGAAGAGGTGAGGAGGGCGGCGGGCGCCGCGATCTCGGGCGATGCAGACCTATTCTGATCGTTCGCGCTGAGGGTTTCGATACGCTAGAGTGTCAATTTTTAGCGCAATCGTCTCATGGATGCCTTGAGTCAACTGCTGTCGCTGGGGCGCAGCCATGTCGAGCTCGACGTGCGATGCCTGCTCGACGGGCCATTCGCGATGCCGCACGACCCGCTGCCGCCCGGCGAGGCGGCGTTCCATCTGGTGCTGACCGGCACGTGCCGGCTGCGCACGGCCGACGGGCGCATGCTGCAGCTCGCCGAAGGCGATTTCCTGCTGTTGCCAGCCGGCGGCGCACACGACTTGCTCGACACGGGGCGCGACCGGTCGCAGCCGGTCGTGCCGCTACGCGATTCGGGTGCCGGCGACGGCGCGGTGCTGCCGGTCAAGTCGAATCTCGATCCGGCCGCGCCGCACAGCGCGAGTGTGGACCTGCTGTGCGGACGGTTCGTCTACGCGCGTGGTGCAGGCGAATTGCTGATGCGCGCGTTGCCGCAGGTGCTGCACGTCGGATTGCGTGAGGCCTCGGGGTTCGAGCCGCTCCAACTGCTGACGAGCGTGCTGCGCACCGAGGCGTCGAACGTGCAGCCGGGCGCCGGCGCGATCGTGAACGCGCTCGGCCAGGCGCTGCTCGCGTATGCGTTGCGTGCCTATGGCCGCGGCGCGAGCGTGCCGTCCGGCTGGCTCGCGCTCGCGGCCGACGCGCGGCTCGGCCCGTCGGTCCAGGCCGTGCTGCGGGCGCCGGAGCAGCCGTGGACGGTCGAGTCGCTTGGCGACGCGGCGGCCATGTCGCGCGCGACGTATGCGCGGCATTTCCGCGAGAAAGCCGGGATGAGTGTCGGCGCGTTCGTCGCGCAGATCCGGATGATGCATGCATGCGCGTTGCTGCAGGACACGCAGCGCGGTCAGGCGGAGATCGGGCAGGCGGTCGGTTACCAGTCCGAGGCTGCCTTCGGCAAGGCGTTTCGCGCGGTGCTCGGCATGACGCCCGGGCGCTGGCGCCGCGCGCAGCGCGGCATGTAAGACTGCACCGGCGGCTGTCGTCTCGCGGACCAAAGCTGCTACCATGCGCAAAACGCAGTTCAACGAAAACGATTTCGAACAAGAAGAGAGAGAGGGCAAAGCAATGAACCAGACCACCATCCATCAGCCGTCGTTCGCGTTCGTGGCAGCATCGTGGGCCGCGCTGCTCGCCGGCTTCGCGGCATTCCTGATCGGCCTCTGGAACGCCGGCATGCAGCTCAACGAGAAGGGTTACTACTTCACCGTGCTGGTATTCGGCCTTTACGCGGCGATCTCGCTGCAGAAGAGCGTGCGCGACCGCGCGGAAGGTATTCCCGTCACCGGCATCTACTACGGCCTCAGCTGGATCGCGCTGCTGCTGTCGATCGCGTTGCTGATCGTCGGCCTGTTCAATGCCACGCTGCAACTGAGCGAAAAGGGTTTCTACGCGATGTCGTTCGTGCTCGCGCTGTTCGGCTCGGTGGCCGTGCAAAAGAACACGCGCGACCTGCAGAACGCGAAGCCGCGTTTTGCCGACGCAGAGTCCGCGCCGTCGATCCAGGAGTGATGCTGCGCACGGCGGGCGCCTGATCGGGCCGCCCGCTTCGCGACGAGGGTCGCGGCGGCCCGCTTTCGTCGGCGTGCCACAAGCCTCCTTACTGTCGGTTCATCCATACCGCTGCGCATGACGGCGGAGATATTCCGGATGCCTAACTTCAATGAAGCCGCACCGCGGTCGCTCGTTCCGTGGCGGCGAAGACCGCGCTCGTGCTGGAGACGAACAGCCTGCGTGGCGGCGCGGGCATGGCGCAGACCGTCGACAGCCTGAAGCGCCTCGTGTCTGCGCTGTTGCAACAGACCGTGCCGCCAGCGGCACTGGTGCAATGGGTCATCACGCACCACGGCTTGCCGGCGGATGCATGCGCCGAAATCACCGCGCTGGCCGGCCGCCCGATCGACTTCGTCGAGATCGGCGCAAATACCGCTAACTACGATGCGAAGAACGGCCGCTTGCTCGCTTTTGCGTGCGGGATCGGCTGTGTGACGAGCGTTGTGAAGCTTGCGCGCAGCAAGTTCGCGCATGTGTTGCCGAAGGCCGGAAATTCGCGCGCGTATGCGGCGTGAGGGGTGGCGTTGATGCTGGCCTGCGATGGCTTGCTGTTCGGCGCGCTCGCGTTCGCCGGACGCCCGCTGCTGTATATCGCATTGTGGATCGTGCCGTTCGTCACGCTGGTGTCGCTTGCCGGGCGGGTGCGCGCGATCTTCGAGCGCGCGGGGTTGCCGGCTGGCGAGGGCCGGAGCTGCAACGCGCGCACGATCGTCGAGCGTTCGTGGCAGACGTTCCTGTTCGGCCCGCATGTACGATTCATTTTCATATCGAACGTCACTGTTCGCGCGGATGCAGTTTCATTGCCTGCACGATCGCGCATCGGCAACTCTCGCAGCGGCTGCTGCTGCCTGAGGGCATCTGTGCACGGGATATGGGGTGGGCTGCGGGACGTGAGTGAGCGCTGACGTTTTGTTCGGCAAACTCGTTTCTATTCAAAAAAGCGCGCGAGTCGATTTCGAGTGACGGGTACTGAATCCGGCGCTACTTTCGTTGACGCCTGGGATGAGAGTAGCGGGGCGTGCCTGTCCGCATCCGGCCTAATGCGAGCGGCGGCGCATGCACAAGCGACGGCAGCAATCATTGACATTTGCAGATCGATACGAGGAGCAATGCGTGATGACCATAGAGCAGCAGGGGGGGCGGCATTTTGTGTTACCGAAGCGCTGGATCGTCCGAATGGATTGTCGTCGCGCAGCAGGCGAACTGCTTGTCGGAACCGGAAAGAAGCAAGTCTTGCTATCGCGCGCGAGCCTGGAGCGCCGGCAGCACAGGTGCCGGTTGCGGTGATAGAACTGGAGTCCGCAATGACCGCGGGCGCATGCAGTAGCTTGTGGACTGCCCGTGTTGGCTGTTCCAGTGATTCTGCTTTGAACATAGGCCGATTTTTCGTAACCGTCGCTGCCTCAGTGTGAAGCGTGCATTTGCCCCTTTTTCCTTGATGGCTTGTTGCCCGTCCAATTTCGTCAGCGGATATTCGACCTGCCGAATGGATGAATTTCGTGGAGAAGTGCAAGGAAAGGCAGTAAGATTGCGGTAAGCAAGCGTGTTGGTTTCAGTGCGCGAATATTTACATTGAGAATTCGAATTTGGTTGTTGCAAACCATCGCGAGTGAGGCGGCCTCAGCTTACCCGGGGAGGTGGGTTGATAAAAGGCATGAAATTGAAGAAATTTTCATTGATGTACGGATATTTTATTTCGGCGGGAAGTGGGTCGCAATTCGCGCAACTCAAGTCGATCTGAGTCGGTTATAAAAACATGAAATCTACATTGTTCTTGCATGCGGGTGGCCCTAAAACAGGATCGTCTGCGCTGCAGAGTTTTCTTGAATTCAACTCCGAAAAGCTCGCTGCGCGCGACATAGGGTATCTGAATAAAACCGGGATGGCGTTCGAACATCAGATTTCGAGCGGAAATGGTGAGATGTTGCGTGAGGCCATTTGCGATGAAAGAAATGATGTTTCGATAATTGCTGCTGTAATTAGGTCTTATTTTGTTGAGTATTCAAACGCGATTTGTTCATCTGAATTGTTCAGTGAATTTTCTTCCGAAAATTGGCGTTTGTTAGCCGATGTTTGTCGAGGAGAGGGCATTCGTCTGCGTGTGGTTTTCTACGTGCGAAACGTGATCCCGTTCATGAAGTCAGTCTATGATCAGCTCATCAAGCGTCACGGATTGTGTGAGGATTTCGAGGTATGGGTCGATACGGCTGAATGGTTGCATATATCCACACTCAGATCCCTCTCCGAAGTGTTATCCAGCGATGAAGTAACTGTCGTCAGCTACGAGGCAATCAAAAAGCGGGTGGTTGATTCCTTTGTTGACCTGATTGGAGTTTCTACCCTTGAGAATCAGGATCGAATTGTCAATCGATCCCTGACTGGCGTGGAGCGTAGCCTTCTTCGTAGAATTAATCGGGAGTTTGGTGCTTCGTTCTCCGAGGAAGTTTCGGATCGAATGATTTATGCGGAGCCGTTTGCCAAATCAGAGTCTGTCGAGATGACTGACGAGGTCGAGGGAGGGCTCGAGAAGCGGTATAGGGCCGATATCGACTGGGTCAATAGTCATTTCTTTGGTGGCGCTGATGTTGTTTCGCTTTCCGGCGAGCGTAACAAGACCGATCGCCAAGCCTTAGCCGTTGAGACCTCGCTGAGTATAGAAGGCGAGATGGTCGGCCACGAGGCACGCGTGCGCGATCTGGTGCTGAACTGGGCGTTGGAAAAAATTGCGCTGACTCAGCAGTCCGGCGCCTCGCACGTAGCGAGTGCCTTGTTGAACATCGATTGGCATCTGGCAAATGATCCGTTGATCCCGCAGGATTTTGATCCAATTGCTTACTTGCTTAATAACACCGACATTCTTGCGGCGGGTACGCCCCCCTATGCCCATTTCATTGCCCATGGCCGGTACGAGACAGGACGGATCTGGATGGCAGGGGCGAATGGTGGCTGGTCGAAAGCCAAAGAGGGATTTGCAGAGAAGTCGCAGGAGTTGAATGAACTCAAGGAAGAGTTGGCTCGCGAACGTATCAAATCGGACGCAGAGTGCGCGAAGGTAACGGTGAGCATCCGCGGCGAGGTCGAAGCATTGCTGCGGCAGCAGGCGGAAAGAGAGCGAAAGTACGCAGAGGAACTTGCTCATGCACATTCGAGAATCGATCGAGAGCGCCTTGCTTCGATCGAGGCCGCCGAGAAAACGTACACGCCGCTGATTGAAGAGCATGTGAGGCGCACGAGTGCCCTGGAGAAGCGTCTGCTGGATGCGCAGGACCAGTTGCATAAAGCGCGTCAGGAGATTGAGCTGCTGCTTCGTCAGCAACTGGAGCGCTCGCAAGCCCACGCAGAGCAGATTGCGCGGTTGCATTTGGGTATGGATGAGGCGCGTGCCGTAATGATCGACGCCGCCAATAAGAAGCAGTCGATCTTGGTGGATGAGTTTGAACAGCGGGCCAGCATCCTTGAAAGCGAACTTTCAAGGATGCGAAGTCAATTCGAAGCGTCACGGAGCGAGATCGAGGCGCTGTTACGTAGAACGGCGGACCTTGAGCGGCAATCGACCCATGAATAGACGACGGCCTTGAGTGCCGGATCTGAGTGCCGAGACGCGTTTTAGGGCGTCTCGCGCTCTTGCTATCGAGAATGATCGGCGACCTGCTCGGGGTCGTGTTTGGCCAACGCGGGTTAGGTGGTTCGGGATATGTCAGTGCCGATCGGATCTGGCGGCCCGAGAGGTCGCTCGCCAGCTGATTCGCCGTTGAGCGTAACTAGGTGCTGGATTTTTTACCTCAGGGAATTTGCTGGCGCGGCGAGCGCGGGCTTGCTGATCTCGATAGCCTTTGATACGGCAGTCTTCAAGCGAAAATCGCGTGCATGCGAGCACCGACTTGAAATGAACTGGCGGGCGGCGGAGCTAACCCCTGAGTGGGGCGCGCGTGGCTCGAACGCGCACTCCGCGCAGGTAAGCAGAAATGTCGGATTCGGCACAGGAGCGACAGACGCAAAAAAGCCTCCACGCGGGAGGCTTGAATGCACTATCAAAGATAGTTGGTAGGGTGGGAGGGACTCGAACCCTCGACTCTCTGATTAAAAGTCAGATACTCTAACCAACTGAGTTACCACCCCACGTTCTTGAAACCTGTTGGTTCGTTGCTTTAACAACTTGGCAAGCGACCCAAAGAGCAAAAGATTATAGCGGCGGATTGATGGGGTGTCAACAACCCGCCGCGATAATTATTTGATCGTTTCGAGCTTGCCCTGCGCCGTCTGCGCCGCGTTCGACCCGGCGTACTGCGACACGACTTGCTCGAACGTCTTCTTCGCGGCCGCCTTCTGGCCTTGTTCGAGCTGGTTCGTCCCGATCGCCACGAGGGCATCGGCCGCGCGCGGGTGCTGCGGGAACTTGCTGACGATCCCTTGCCACGTCGCGGTCGAACCGCGGTAGTCGCGCAGCGCGTATTGCGCATTGCCGTACCAGTACTGCGCGGTCGGCTGGTAGGGGCTCTGCGGATACTTCGCGATGAACGCGCGGAACGAAGCCGCGGCCGCCTTGAAGTTGCCGTTGCGGAACTGCTGTTGCGCCGCATTGAGCGCATCCGTTTCACCCGGCTGCACGGTGCCTTCGACACCATCGATCGTCGCCTGCTGCGGCTCGAACTTCTTGAGCCGCGTGTCGAGATCCTGGTAGTACTCCTTCTGCTGCCGCTCGAGCGTCGTCAGCCGGTTCGTCAGATCCTCGTTCTCGCCGCGCAGCGTCGCGACCTGCTGGTTCAGCTGGTCGAGACGGCCGGATTGATCGAGGATCGTACGCTGGGCGGCCGACAACTGGTTCGCCAGGTTGTCGGTTTTGCTACGCAGGTCGAGCACGGCACGGCGCGCTTCGTTGTCGTCGAACACGCCGGCGTGCGCTGGCGCGGCCGACCACGCCGCGCCGGCGACGCAGAGAGCTGCGGCTGCACGCAGCCAGGTTACACGGTGCGTCATACGGCGATTCTTCCGTTACTTACTGTTGGTAGACGAGGTCGGCGCGACGGTTCTGCGCCCACGATGCTTCGTCGTGGCCCGTTGCCTGCGGCTTTTCCTTGCCGAGGCTCACGGCTTCCATTTGCGAGTCGTTCACGCCGAGCAGTGCCATCGCGCGGCGGACGGCTTCCGCACGCTTCTGGCCCAGCGCGAGGTTGTACTCGCTCGTGCCGCGTTCGTCGGTGTTGCCCTGGATCAGCACGTGACGCTGCGGGTGGCTCTTCAGGTACTGAGCGTGCTGCTGCAGCAGCGGCTGGTACTCGTCCTTCACCGAATAGCTGTCGAAGTCGAAGTAGATGCTGCGCTTCGCGAGCGGGCTGTTCGGGTCGTTCAGCGGGTCGACGTTCACTTGCGCGACGTTGTCGGCGCTCGGTTGCGTGCTGACGGCACCCGCGTTGTTCGCCTTGTCGTCGAGCTTCACGCCCGACTTACATGCGGCGAGCGCGCTGATCATCATCACGGCCAGGGCCAGACGAGCTTTATTCGACATCATGGTTACTCTCCTTGTGGTCATTGCATGAAGGGCCCCCACGACGGCTCGCGAACGGAGCCGCCCTGGACGGACAGGATTTGCGGCGGCGCGCTGCCGTCGGAAGGCACTGCGGCCAGAACATTGCGACCACCCGACTGGGTAGCGTACAGAACGTACTGGCCGTTTGCCGCGAAGCTCGGCGATTCGTCGCGATTGGTATTCGTGATGGCGTTCGCCGCGCCGGATTGCAGATCCTGAACGTACAGCTTGAAGCCCCCGCCCGTGCGGGAGATGTAAGCGAGCAGCTTGCCGTCCGGGCTGATCCGCGGACTCGTGTTGTAGCTGCCGGTGAAGGTCACGCGCTGCGCGGCACCGGCGCTTTCGCCCTGTGCGGGCATCCGGTAGATTTGCGGCGCGCCGCCGCGATCGCTCGTGAAGTAGATCCAGCGGCCGTCCGGCGAGTAGAACGGCTCGGTATCGATCGAGCTGCTCTGCGTGAGACGGCGCAGGCCGCCGCCATTCGCGTTGACCGTGTAGATTTGCGTATTGCCCGTCAGCGACAGCGCGACGGCGAGCGTGTTGCCGTCCGGCGACCACGCCGGCGCACTGTTGTTGCCCTTCTGGTCGGAGACCATGTAGCGGCGGCCGGTCGGCAGGTCATGGATGTAGACGATCGGCTTCTTGCGCTCGAACGACACGTACGCGACCTTCGTCCCGCTCGGCGACCACGCCGGCGAGATGATCGGCTCGGTGCTCGACAGCGCGATGCGCGCGTTCTGGCCATCCGAATCGGAGATCTGCAACTGGTAGCGATTACCGGTCTTGATCACGTACGACAGGCGCGTGGCGAATACGCCGCGCACGCCGAGCAGCTTCTGGTAGATGTAGTCGGCGATCTTGTGGCCGGCCGTGCGCAGCGTGGTGTCGGTCGCCGTCAGCGACAGGCCGCCGAGGCTTTGCTGCTTCACGGTGTCGTACAGGATGAAGTTGACCTTGTACTGGCCGTTCGCGTCGCGGTTCACGCTGCCGGCGACGAACGCGTTCGCGCCCTTGGCCTTCCATGCGCCGAGATCGACCGACGCGGTCTCGGGCACGGGCGTGCTGCCGGCGTCGATGTTGGTGAACTTGCCGCTGCGGGCGAGGTCGGCACGAACGATCGACGTGACCTGTTGCGGCAGGCTCGCCTCGTTCGTGAAATTCGCGGTGGCGATGGGGAACTGGGTCGACCCGACACCGGTGATCAGCACGTTGACCTGGGCGTTAGCGGCGCTGCCCGCCGTAATCAGACACGAGGCCACGAGTGCCCTGAAACCTAGCTTTGTCATCAAACTCATGCTTCTGCTTCCCATGTGACTTGGATCGCTGCGCAACCGCAGAGACAGTAAAAATACCCGATTCGTTCCCGTCCGGCAGCGACGCACGGAGTTTAAGCGCATTTGCGCTCACTCCGCCGCCTTGAAGGTAATCGTAATGCTCGACGGGGTATGACCGTCAGTATCGGGCGGTAACGGAACCGACGCCTGGATCGCATTGACGACCGCCTGATCCCACCCGGAATTGCCGCTCGATCGCGAGACCGACACGCTCAGCAGGTCGCCCGAGGGCGTACAGCGGATCTTGACGATGGTCGTGAGCCCCGCGCGCTCGCCGCCCCAGACGATGTTCGGCTTCACGCGGCGGCGCACCTTGTCGGCGTAGCCGGGCGATGCGGCGTTGCCGCCGGAACCCGTGCCGGTGCCGCTTTTCGCGAGGCCCTGGCCGCCGCCTTCACCGGCACCCGCGAGGCCCTGCATCTGCGCGAGGCGCGCATTTCGTTCCCGGTCGAGCTTCGCCTTGGCGGCCGCGTCGGCCTTCGCGTGCGCAGCCGCTTCGGCCTTTGCCTTCGCCTGCGCTTCCGCCTTCGCTTTCGCGGCGGCGTCCGCCTTGGCCTTCGCTGCCTGCTGTGCTTCGAGCTGCGCCTGCTTCTGCTGTTGCAGTTTTTGCTGCTCGAGCTTCTGCTGTTCGAGCTTTTGCTGCTCGGCGAGCTGCTGTTGCTTCAGTTTCGCCGCCTGCTTCTGCTTGTCGCGTTCGGCGGCCCTTTCCGCGGCGAGCGCGGCGGCCTGCTGCGCGGCGAGTTGCGCGCGGCGCGCTTCCTCTTCCTGTTGCTTCAACTGCTGCGCGCGGCGCTGCTGCTCGAGCAGCGCTTCGCGCGCGGCCGCTTCCTGCTGACGTTTCTTCTGTTGCAGCGCGATGTCGGCCTGCTCGTCGCGCACCGGTGGAGCGGGGGGGGCGACCTTCGCGGGCGGCGCGGGCGTGACGACGGGCCGCGGCGCGGGCACGTCGGGCACCTCGGTCCACAGCTCGGCTTCGGCGCCGGCCGGCGTGCTGTTCTGCCACTGCACGCCGTGATAGAGGAACAGCGCGAGCAGCACGTGCATCAGCGCGGCGAGCGCGAACGCGCGCCAGGTGCCGCGCTCGCGGGGAGGCTGAGGCGGGTAGGCGGCGCTGCGCGTGGATTGCTGCCGGTTCATTGCGATTTGACGAGGAGACCGACGCGCTTGACGCCGCGCGCCTTCAGATCCGACATCACGGTCATGACGGCATCGTACTGCACGGTCTTGTCGGCCGCGATCACGACCGGCTGGTCAGGGTGATCGGCCTGCCGGGCCGAGATGAAGCTGTCGAGCTCGGCCTTCGTCATCGTGTCTTCCTGGGTCGCGCCCGAGTCGCCCTTGTACTTGACGCTCATCGTGCGGTCGGCCTTGATGTTGACGACGACGGGCGGCGTCTGCTCCTGCGGCGCGGCATTGCCGACGGTCGGCAGGTTGATGATCGACGGGGCGACGAGCGGTGCGGTGACCATGAAGATCACGAGCAGCACCAGCATCACGTCGATGTACGGCACGACGTTGATGTCGGCCATCGCACGGCGCGAGCGGCCGCCGCGCATGCTGGATCGGATGGGACTTCCTGCCATGGCGCGCTCCTTACTGGGCCTGACGCTGCAGGATGTTCGAGAACTCTTCGATGAAGGTCTCGAAGCGGATCGCGAGGCGGTCGATGTCGTGCGCGTAGCGGTTGTACGCGACCACCGCCGGAATCGCGGCGAACAGGCCGATCGCGGTGGCGACGAGTGCCTCGGCGATGCCCGGTGCGACGTTCGCGAGGGTCGCCTGCTGCACGTTCGCGAGGCCGCGGAACGAGTTCATGATCCCCCAGACGGTGCCGAACAGGCCGATGTACGGGCTGACCGAGCCGACCGACGCGAGGAACGCGAGGTTGGCTTCGAGCACGTCCATCTCACGCTGGAACGACGCGCGCATCGCGCGGCGCGCACCGTCGAGCACGAGGCCCGGATCGCTGATGCGCTTTTCCTTCGCCTTCAGGAATTCGCGCATCCCCGATTCGAAGATCCGCTCGAGCGCGCCGATCGTGTGGCGGTTGTTGGCCGCGCTCTGGTACAGCGCCTGCAGGTCGCCGCCCGACCAGAAATCCTTCTCGAAGCGTTCGGTCTGCGCGCGCGCGCGGCGGATCGCGAACCACTTGCGGAAGATGAAGGTCCACGACATCAGCGACAGCAACAGCAGCAGTCCCATCACGGCCTGGGCGAGCACGCTCGCATTGAGGACGAGGGAAATGATCGACAGGTCTTGAGAAGTGTTCATAGAGGTTTGAGTAACGGCCCTTCGGGGGCGCCCGGTATGCGTGCGGCGCGGCGCGCCGGCCATGCCTGACGCCGAACCTTGCTTAGTATCGAATCAGAACCGCAAGTTCATAGGCTTTGTCTAAACGGCGCTCATGCGAGCTTCGTTGACAATGGAGTGTGCCCGGCGTCGATGACGGGCCCGCGTTGCAGCGCGTCGAGCACGGCCGGCGGGATGGCCGCGGGCCGGATACCGTCGCGGTCGACGCAGCCGAGGCGAATGTGTCCGGCCACGAGCAGCGTGTCGCCGCACCAGGCTTCCTGCGTGAAATCCACCGACGCGCGGCCGATGCGTCCGGGCCGGCTCGTGATCGTCAGCGTGTCGTCGAGTCGCGCGGGCGCGCGGTAGTCGAGCGACGTGCTGCGGACGATGAAGATCGCGCCGGTATCGTCGGCGAGCTGGCGCTGGTCGATGCCGCACGCGCGCAGCCACTCGGTGCGGGCGCGCTCGAAGAACTTCAGGTAGTTGGCATAGAAGACGATGCCGCCTGCATCGGTATCCTCGTAGTACACGCGCACCGGCCAGGTGAAGCCGGACGGCGCTTCCGGGGAGCGGGTAGGCTGAGTCATGGCGCGCATTCTACCGGAAGGCAAAGGCCGGATTCGTAACCGTTTCGTAACGGAATGTAGTGCGTCGTGGCACACCGGGGCCGGCCGCGGGCGGGCCTGCGGCCGCGGGCGACGTGTCAGCCGCGATGGATCGTGAGGCCCGCCGGAGCTTGCGCGACCGGCATCATTTCGATCGTATTGATGTTGACGTGCGCGGGACGCGTGGCGATCCAGTAGATCGTATCGGCGATGTCCTCGGCCGTGAGCGGCTGGACGTTCTCGTAGACGTTCGCCGCCTTTGCGTCGTCGCCGCGGAAGCGGACGTTCGAGAATTCCGTGCCGCCGCACAGGCCCGGCTCGATGTCGGTTACGCGCAACGGCGTGCCGATCAGATCGGTACGCAGGTTCAGACTGAATTGTCTGACGAAAGCCTTGGTTGCGCCGTATACGTTCCCGCCGGGATACGGATAGGTGCCGGCCACCGAGCCCAGATTGAAGATATGGCCGCGACCGCGCGCGATCATGCCGGGCAGCAATGCGTGCGTGACGGTCACGAGGCCCGAGCAGTTCGTGTCGATCATGGTCTGCCACTCGTCGAGGCTGGCCTTCTGGGCCGGCTCGACGCCGAGCGCGAGGCCGGCGTTGTTGACGAGCACGTCGAGCGCCGCGAATTCGGCGGGGAGGGCGGCCGGTACGGCTTCGACGGCCGCGCGATCGCGCACGTCGAGTTCGAACGGCAGCAGCGCGTCGCCGAGTTCGGCCGCGAGCGCGTCGAGGCGATCCTTGCGGCGCGCGGTGGCGACGACGCGATGGCCGCCCTTGACGAAGGCGCGGGAGATGGCGGCGCCGAAGCCGGCGGACGCACCTGTGACGAACACGATCATTGCTGCTCCTGGTCGGTAACGGAATAGCGGGTGGAATCCCGCAAGCCTACTGAGAATGCCGCACCGCGGCAAGACGGCGAAGTGTTTCGGCACGGGCGCGTAGAGTCTGGCCCTTATCGTTTGGAGGCCACTGCCGTGCGGTTGCCTAATCATGACGCATCCAATACACTAATGCGCTCATCACCCCTGCGTGACTGGCGATAGAACCCTTTCGGGGTCAAGGTGGAGCATCCCACCGTGAAGCGCGGGGCGCCGTTTTTGCCGTTCGCCTGGGCAGCCGTTGTGCGCCGTCGCGTGCATCGCCGGTGGCTGTCCTGCCTCGCGTCATACGGATTCTTCCGCCACGTCGAGCTGGTCCCGCCAGCAGCGCACCGTACTAGGCCGCCCCGGTCAACCTGTACACACTTAACGGAAACCGTATGTTTGACAGAGCCCAAAGCACCATCGCGAACGTCGATCCCGAAGTCTTTGCAGCGATCGAGCAGGAAAACCGCCGCCAGGAAGATCACATCGAGCTGATCGCGTCGGAAAACTACACGAGCCCGGCCGTGATGGCCGCGCAAGGCTCGCAGCTCACGAACAAGTACGCGGAAGGTTATCCGGGCAAGCGCTACTACGGCGGCTGCGAGTACGTCGACATCGTCGAGCAGCTCGCGATCGACCGCGTGAAGCAGCTGTTCGGCGCGGAAGCAGCGAACGTGCAGCCGAACTCGGGTTCGCAGGCGAACCAGGGCGTGTTCTTCGCGATGCTCAAGCCGGGCGACACGATCATGGGCATGAGCCTCGCGCACGGTGGTCACCTGACCCACGGCTCGCCGGTGAACATGTCGGGCAAGTGGTTCAACGTCGTGAGCTACGGCCTGAACGAAAACGAAGACATCGACTACGAAGCGGCCGAGAAGCTCGCGCAGGAACACAAGCCGAAGCTGATCGTCGCGGGCGCATCGGCATTCTCGCTGAAGATCGATTTCGAACGCCTCGCGAAGATCGCGAAGTCGGTGGGCGCGTACCTGATGGTCGACATGGCGCACTACGCAGGCCTGATCGCGGCCGGCGTGTACCCGAACCCGGTGCCGCACGCGGATTTCGTGACGACGACGACGCACAAGAGCCTGCGCGGCCCGCGCGGCGGCGTGATCCTGATGAAGGCCGAGTACGAGAAGCCGATCAACTCGGCGATCTTCCCGGGCATCCAGGGCGGCCCGCTGATGCACGTGATCGCGGCGAAGGCGGTGGCGTTCAAGGAAGCGCTGTCGCCGGAGTTCAAGGCATACCAGGAGAAGGTGGTCGAGAACGCACGCGTGCTGGCTGAAACGCTGGTGAAGCGCGGGCTGCGGATCGTGTCGGGCCGGACGGAAAGCCACGTGATGCTGGTGGACCTGCGTGCGAAGAACATCACGGGCAAGGCAGCGGAAGCGGCACTCGGCGCGGCACACATCACGGTGAACAAGAATGCGATCCCGAACGACCCGGAAAAGCCGTTCGTGACGAGCGGGATCCGTCTGGGCTCGCCGGCGATGACGACGCGTGGCTTCGGCCCGGCGGAAGCGGAGCAGGTGGGCAACCTGATCGCCGACGTGCTGGAGAACCCGGAAGATGCGGCGACGATCGAGCGCGTGCGTGCGCAGGTCGCCGAGCTGACCAAGCGTTTCCCGGTCTATCGCTGATCGACGATGCGCTGCCCGTTCTGCCGGCATGACGACACGCAGGTCGTAGACTCGCGCGTGTCCGAGGATGGCGCCGCGATTCGCCGGCGCCGTCGCTGCTCGGCTTGCGACAAGCGCTTCACGACGTACGAGCGGGTCGAGCTGTCGCTGCCGTTCGTCGTGAAGAAGGACGGCAGCCGCACCGAATTCGACCGTCGCAAGATCGTCGCCAGCATGCAACTCGCGCTGCGCAAGCGGCCGGTTGCTGCCGACGCGATCGACGCGGCGGTCGCCCGTATCGAATATCAACTGCTCGCGACAGGCGAGCGTGAAGTGCGTAGCGAGAAGCTCGGCGAACTCGTGATGAACGAGTTGCGCGGCCTCGATACGATCGCTTATGTCCGCTTCGCATCGGTGTATCGCCGCTTCGAGGACGTTTCCGAATTTGCCGACGTGATCGAAGAGTTCCGTCGCGCCTCTCCCGCCAAGACCCCGCGTAAGCGCTGACGCGCTGCGTCCGTTCATCGTTTCCTCCGTTGGTCCAGTTCGCGCCGATTGTGTCGGCCGCGATCGTTTGTCGCCAGTCGGCCGTTCGGCAAATGGCGCGCGTCCGCACGCGTCGCTACAGTCGTCGTCTCATCCTGGTGGAGGACGATTGCGATGGAACTGCGCGCTCATCCCTTTAAAAGTTCGGCGCGACTCGCGGGCGGGTTCACGCTCGTCGAGCTGATGGTCGCGCTCTCGCTGGCGGCCGGGCTCGCGCTCTACGCGGCGCCTGCATTCGACCAGTGGCGCATGCGCGAGCGCGTGGATGCACGCTCGCGTGCGCTGCTCGGCGCGCTGTCGTTTGCGCGTACCGAAGCGACGCGTCTCGGCACGCGTGTCACGCTGTGCCGGGCCGGGAACGACGGCACCTGCCTGCGTGCCGGCGAGCAGGGCGACGCGGCTGAATGGTCGTGCGACTGGATCGTCAGCGGGCAGGTCGACGGGCAGTCGCGCGTGCTGCGACGCGACCCGCGCGATGCCGAAGTGGTCGTCGCGGGCGCCGCGCACGATCTGGCTTTCGCACCGCCGGCCGGTCAGGCCATCGGCGGAATCCGGCGTTTCGAATTGCGACCGCGGCGCGGCGTGTCCGACGCGGAAGACGCACGCGTATCGCGTTGTGTACGGATTGCGGCAGGCGGCCGGGCGCGGGTCGTCGCCGGTCGCTGCGGCTCGGCATGAGCGCGCGGCGCAACGCCATGCGCGGCACGTCGCTGATCGAGGCGACGCTGGCCATCGCGCTGCTCGCGACCGTGATGCTGGCGGTGGCAGGCAGTCAGCTCGCGATGGCGCGCGCTCAGCGAGCGACGATCTGGCGCGAGCGTGCGTTGTGGCTGGCCGATGCGCGTATCGAGCGCTCGTACGCAGGCGCAGGGGCAAACGACGGCCTTGCGGCGCTGGCGGCTGCGTCGTTGCCCGGCGGCACGATGACACTCGACGCCGGGCCGGGCGGTGCCCGCTACGCGGTCGTCGGCTGGCGCAGCGGCAACACGGCTGCGTCGCCGCGTTGCGAAGCCGCGGGCGCGTCGGCGCAGCCGCCCTCGTGCGTCCGGATTCCATTTCGGGAGACTGATGCCGATGCACGCTGATCGTCGTATGCGCGCACACACCTTGCTCGAGGTGCTGATTGCGATGACCGTCGGTTTCCTCGTGCTGGCAGCGGCCGGCGCGCTCCATCATGCACAGCGCATTGCGCAACGGCGTGCGGAAGACGGATTCCGGATGCGCGATGCGGCAGGCACCGCGCTGTTGTTGATCGGCCAGCAGATCCAGATGGCGGGGTTCCGGCCGCTCGATACGGATGGTGCGTCATCGTTGCCGCCGGTGTTCGGCTGTTCGATGGCGCGTGTGCGGGGTGAGGGCGCACTGGCGCAGTGCGAGTCCGCGCGCGCTGCATCGGACGCCCTTCTGGTCCGGTATGTCGGCGATGCGGTGTCGACGTGGTCGACGGTGAACGGCCAGGTGTCGGATTGTCTCGGGCAGGGCGTAGGCGCGCCCGGCGAACGGCCGCAGGTGGAGAACCGCTTCGACGCACATGTCAGTCCGTCGACGGGCGAGCCCGAGCTGTATTGCGAAGGTAGCGGCCGTCCGGGGACGCCGCAGCCCGTCGTGTCGGGCATCGATCAATTGCGCGTGCGCTATTTGCGTCGCGGCGGCGCGCAGTTTGTCGACGCAGACGCGATGCGTGTCGACGACTGGCGCGATGTCGTAGCCGTGCATGTCTGCGTGCGGGCACGCGGCGAACCGATGCGCGAGCCGGCCAGCCATGTCGACTGCAACGGTCGTGTTGTCGTTGCCCGGGACGGCCGCGCAGGTTTGACGCTCGATCGCATCGTCGCGTTGCGGAACGTCGCGCTCGGCTTCGACGCGGCGTTGCCAGATGCAGCGCACACGCGTGAGGTGTTGCGATGAGCGGAGCCGATCGATGCACGCGGGCAATAGCGCGATGCGTTGCAACAGGCAACGCGAATGGGTGTGTCGCCGCAAGCGGCGACGAACGAGGACAGGCTGCGTGCACCAGCGCCGTGGCCGCGAACGCGCACGAGCTACCGCGCATCCGCGTCCGATCAGCACACCGGTCCTGGCGTCGCGACGCAGGGCTCGCATTGCCGGCAGTCATTGCGGTCGGTGCGGCCATTGCAGCGCTGACAGGCACGTGGTTCGAAGCCGCGCTGACGGAAGCGCGCCGTACGCGAGCGCTGTCCGATCGGCTGATCGCATTCCACGCAGCCGATGTCGCGCTGGCGGCGTGCACCGCGCGATTGCTCGGTGGCTCGGCACCCTATGTGAGGGAGCGCGAATCGCACGTGGAGCCGGACAGCTGGCGGCGCATGCCGCCGCTCGCGTCCGCCGAAGCATTCACGCCGTTCGCTGGATGGCCGATGGCCGCAGGGCCGCCGCGGTGTTTGATCGAGGCATGGCGCGGAGCGGGGCCGCCCGGTAGCCGTGCTTATCTCGTCACCGCGCGCGGCATCGGTGCGCACCCATCGAGCGCGGTCTGGTTGCAGCACCAGGTCGCGATACGCGACGCGCGTGTCGTCGCGCTGCGCTGGCGTCGGGTCGCGACTGTGCTGCAATGAACGGTCGCTCTATCGTCTTCCGATCGACGGGATTCACGCTGGTCGAGCTGATGATCGTGCTCGCGATCGTCGCGGTGCTGGCGGGATGGGCCGTCCCGTCGTATCGCGAGCATGTCGCGCGCGTTCATCGCGCGTCGGCGGTCGCCGCGCTGTACCGCGCGGCCCAGTATCTCGAAACGCTGCAGGGTTCTCCGCCTTCGGCGTTACCGGACGCGCTCGCGTTGGCACCGCCGGACGGGCGAGCCGTGTATCGCTTGACGCTGCGGCGGCCGGATGGCGACGATTCGCCGGTGAGCTACGAACTGGAGGCCAGCCCGTTGGACACAGGCCCGATGCACGACGATACCTGCGGTACCTTCACGCTGGATTCGGCCGGAACGAAAGGCAATGCGCGGCGCGATGACGTGGACGAACCGGGCACGGCGTGCTGGGGTGCGCGTTGACTCTGCAGGAACGGCGCGCGACGGCGCATGGCCGCGCGCGCGGGATGCCGGCGGTCAGTCGTCGTGCGTGTCGAGCCCGCGCTCGTCGCGGGACTGCTTCCAGATCCGGTAGACCTCCCATGCGGCGAAGCCGAGCGTGCCCCACTTCAGCGCGGGACCCGCGCTCGCGCGCAGCAGCGAGCGAACGGGCTTCGCCAGCACGAGCGACGCGAGCGAACTCAGCATCGGATACTGGTTGACGAGATTGCCGAGGCTCGCGTTCAGGTTCTTCGCGGACTGGCTGAACTTGTTGGTGGAAAGGCCGGGGATGAACACCTTGAGCCAGCTGAAGCGCGTGACGGCGTGGCGCATCTCGCCGGCGGCTTCCGCGAGTTCGAGTCGCTCGACGTCGGATCGCAGGATCAGCAATTCCTTGCGGAGCGCGCGATGCTGCGACGCACTCCAGTTCGATCGCGACGAATGGGAGCGGGGTGAATTGCCCGTGACGTTCTGGCTCATGGCGCGTCGGCGAAGTAGGTGGATGGGGCGAGCGCGATGGCGCTCACGGCTTGCCGCGGAACAGCTCGCGGTCTTTCTCGAGTTCGGCGAGCGTCGCCTCGAACACGGTCGGCGCATCGCGCAGGCCCGAGCGTGCCTTCAGCGCGCACGCGATGCCGCCAACGGCATACAGCGCGGTGATCGCCGCGAGCGCTTGCCAGCGATAGGTATCCCAGAACGCGATCGCGACCAGCACGGTCAGGCTGATGAGCGCCATCGTCGCGAGCATCATCGCGGCGAGCCCGAGGAACAGCACGCCCATCAGGCGCTCCTTCTCCTCGGCAAGCTCGATGCCCACCAGTTCGAGGCGCGTCTGCAGAAGTCCGATCGCGGAGCCGACGAGGCGGCGCAGCGGTCCTTGGCCGGACGGCTGCGAGGTGGTGTCTGTCGTCATGGATGAGGTGCGTGCGCGTGCAGTGAGCAGCTAGAACAAAGCCGGCCGGCGGATTCCGCAGGCTGGCTTCGACGCCCGCGAGCCGCGTGACGCGGCCCGCGGGACGAAACGGCGCAGAGCCCGTTACTTGCGGTTGATCAGCAGGCCGATCAGCACGCCGACGCCGGCGGCCACGCCGATCGACGTCCACGGGTGCTCGTGCACGTAATCGTCGGTGGCGCGTGCGGCCTTCTTGCCTTTCTCGACCACCACGACCTGGACGTCGGCTGCCTTTTCCTTGGCCTGCTTCAGGCGCGACATCGCCTTCTCGCGCAGCTCGGCCGCACGGTCGCCCGTGCTGCTCGCCGCTTGCTTGAGCAGGTCTTCGGCGTCCGAGAGAACGGTTTTGATATCCGACATCAGTTTCTCCTTGTTGATTTCCGACATTGCAACTCCCTTCATGCTGTCATGCTGCAGGTTCACATCGTAGCGAAACCCCTGCCTGCTGGCGAGCCGGGAAGACACACGGCGGCAGTGCAAGACTGCATGGTAAACGACTTGTAATCATGAACAGAGCGGCAAACGGGGTGAAAAGTTTCCCTCGCGGCCGACTGTCCCGCTCGACACAGGGTAAAAATGACAAAAAAGTATGTATATCAAACGGAATAATCGTTCGCACGGCCCATTGCTTCCCGTAAGCTGATGGACTGTTCCGCGCCGTCAAGCGCGCGGTTTCAACCAGCATCGTTCGAGGAGGGAACATCATGAGTCTGCGTCTTGGCGACATCGCACCGGATTTCGAGCAGGAATCGAGCCTGGGCACCATCAAGTTTCACGACTGGCTCGGCAACAGCTGGGGCGTCCTGTTCTCCCATCCGGCCGACTATACGCCGGTGTGCACGACGGAACTCGGGCTGACCTCGAAGCTGAAGGGCGAATTCGAGAAGCGCAACGTGAAGGTGATCGCGCTGTCGGTCGACGGCGTCGAATCGCACAAGGGCTGGATCAACGACATCAACGAAACGCAGTCGACGGTCGTCGGCTTCCCGATCATCGCCGACGCGGACCGCAAGGTGTCGCAGCTGTACGACATGATCCATCCGAACGCGAACGAAACGCTGACGGTGCGCTCGCTGTTCGTGATCGACCCGAACAAGAAGGTGCGGCTCACGATCACCTATCCGGCCAGCACGGGGCGCAACTTCGACGAAGTGCTGCGCGTGATCGACTCGCTGCAGCTGACCGACAACTACAAGGTCGCGACGCCCGGTAACTGGAAGGACGGCGACGACGTCGTGATCGTGCCGTCGCTGCAGGATCCGGAAGAGCTGAAGAAGCGTTTCCCGAAGGGCTTCAACGCGGTGCGTCCGTATCTGCGCCTGACGCCGCAGCCGAACAAGTAAGCATCGGCGGCCCGCAACCGCGGTTCCGATGAACGACGGCCCGCCCGGCAGTGATGCCGGGCGGGCCGTTTGCTTGGGGAGCGCACACGCGGCACCGCTGCCGCGTGCGTCACGCCCGGATGATCAGAAGAATGCCTGGATGCCCGTCTGCGCGCGGCCGAGGATCAGCGCGTGGATGTCGTGCGTGCCCTCGTACGTGTTGACCACTTCGAGGTTCACGAGGTGGCGCGCGACGCCGAATTCGTCGGAGATGCCGTTGCCGCCGAGCATGTCGCGCGCGAGGCGGGCGATGTCGAGCGCCTTGCCGCACGAGTTGCGCTTCATGATCGACGTGATCTCGACGGCCGCCGTGCCTTCGTCCTTCATCCGGCCGAGGCGCAACACGCCTTGCAGGCCGAGCGTGATTTCGGTCTGCATGTCGGCGAGCTTTTTCTGGATCAGCTGGTTCGCGGCGAGCGGCCGGCCGAACTGCTGGCGGTCGAGCACGTACTGGCGCGCGGTGTGCCAGCAGGACTCGGCGGCGCCGAGCGCACCCCACGCGATCCCGTAGCGTGCCGAGTTCAGGCACGTGAACGGGCCGCGCAGGCCGCTCACGTTCGGCATCAGGTTCTCCTCGGGCACGAACACCTCGTCGAGGACGATCTCGCCCGTGATCGACGCGCGCAGCCCGACCTTGCCGTGGATCGCGGGCGCCGACAGGCCCTTCCAGCCCTTCTCGAGGATGAAGCCGCGGATCGCGTCCTTGCCGTTCTCCTCGAGCTTGGCCCACACGACGAACACGTCCGCGATCGGCGAGTTCGTGATCCACATCTTCGCGCCGGACAGCGCGTAGCCGCCGGGCACCTTCTTCGCGCGGGTGACCATGCTACCCGGATCGGAGCCGTGGTTCGGCTCGGTCAGGCCGAAGCAGCCGATCCATTCGCCGGTCGCGAGCTTCGGCAGGTACTTCTGCTTCTGCGCGTCGGAGCCGAATTCGTGGATCGGCACCATCACGAGCGACGACTGCACGGACATCATCGACCGGTAGCCCGAATCGACGCGCTCGACTTCGCGCGCGATCAGTCCGTAGCTTACGTAATTGAGGCCGGGGCCGCCGTATTCCTCGGGAATCGTCGGGCCGAGCAGGCCGATTTCGCCCATCTCGCGGAAGATGGCGGCGTCGGTGCGCTCGTGGCGGAACGCTTCGGTGACGCGCGGCGCGAGCTTGTCCTGTGCGTACGCCTGCGCCGCGTCGCGGATCATCCGCTCTTCTTCGGTCAACTGCTGGTCGAGCAGCAGCGGATCGTCCCAGTGAAAAGTTGCAGCGGTCATCGTTTCATCTCCTGTTGGCCCGGTCTTCCAGCCGGGCCCCATGCCAAAAGTTCGCTTGACTGCAGTTCCGCTGTGCGGAACAATGTTTTGCAAATCGAGCCAAGTGTAGCACCAGATGACACTTTCAACCATCGACGAAACCACGATCGACGAGCGCAAGTTCGTCGTCGCGCTCGCACGCGGGCTCGACCTGCTGCGCGCATTCCGGCCCGGCGAGACGATGCTCGGCAACCGCGACTTCGCGGAGCGCACGGGATTGCCGAAAGCGACCGTGAACCGGCTCGCCTACACGCTGACCGTGCTTGGTTACCTGCGCTACGACGAGACGCTCGGAAAGTATGCGCTCGACGCCGGCGTGCTGTCGCTCGGCTACGCGCTGCTGGCGGGTTCGGGGACGATCGACCTCGCACGCCCGCACATGCAGGCGCTCGCGCGCGAGATCGGCGCGGCCGTGTCGCTCGGCTGCCGCGACGGGCTCGACATGATCTATCTGGAGACGATCCGCAGCGAGACGGCGCTGACGCTCGGGCTTGCGCCCGGTTCGCGGCTGTCGATGCTGACGAGTTCGATGGGGCGTGCGTACCTGGCCGTGCAGCCGGAGGACGTGCGCCGCGCGCTGTACGCGGAACTGCACCGCGCGGCCGGCGGCGCGGCCGATGCCGATGCGCTCGTCGCGGCCGCGCAGCACGCGGTGGCCGAGTTCTCGGCGGGCGGGTGCTGTTATTCGTTCCGCGCGTGGCACATGGACGTGAACGCGGCGGCCGTTCCGTTTCGCGAGCCGCGCGAGGGGCGCTGGCTGATCCTGAGCTGCAGCGGCCCCGCGTCGTCGATGGGCGAGGACGTGTTCCGCACGCAGGTCGGTCCGAAGCTGAAGGCGCTCGCGCAACGGCTCGGGCCGACGGCCTGAGCAACGCGGCGCGCGGCGCTCGCCGTCGCTCCGCAAGCGCGCCTTCCGCGTCGTGCGTGAGGGCGGGCGACGGCGCTGCCACTTGTACTGTGGCCGGAGCGCGCTCATCATCGTTCGCCTGCTTCCCGACGACGAGGTGTGCGATGCCCGACCCGGAACCGATGGAAGGCGGATGCGCGTGCGGGGCGATCCGCTACCGTATCGCCGACGTGCCGACCGATGCCGGTTTCTGCCATTGCCGGCTCTGCCAGCGCACGACCGGTGCGGCGGTCGTCGCATCGGCATCGGTGCCGATCGGCGCGTTCGAATACCTGCAAGGCGAACCGACCGTCTACGCGTCGAGCGCGTGGGGCGAGCGACGCTTCTGCGGCCGGTGCGGCGCGCAACTCGAATACCGGCTCGCCGAGGCGCCGCAGACGGTCGAGATCAATTACGCGACGCTCGACGAGCCGGCGCGGCTGCGTCCGGCCTGGCACGTCTGGTATCGGGACCGTTTCCCGGGCATCGAGATCGACGACGCGTTGCCCAAGTACGACGATGATGGCGTGCCGTAAGCGGTAACCGTCGACACGGGCGGACAGGCGCGAGTCGACGGCGCGCGCCTGACGGCCTGTTTCTCCCCCGGCCCGCGCGCCACGCGACATCCGGGCCCGGCATCCCGCGCGCCGCTGCCCGCACGCGCGGTCCCCGCCTGCCGATCAGGCCGTCACGACCTTGGCGAACACCGGCCCCTGCATGAACCGCACGTCGTACTGGCGCAGCAGCTCGCACTGCGTCTCGTCGACGACGCCGTCGAAGATCAGCGGAATCCGCACGCGCTGCGCATAGGCGACGAGCGCCTTGACCATCCCGTCGCGCAATGCGATGCCCGCATCCATCTTGATGAAGTCGGGCCGCGCCATGTCCGATTCGACCGCCAGGATACGACCCGGATCGGGCAGCTTGTCCGCGACCTTGAAGCCGTGATGCTGGTAGCTGCGCGTCAGGTAGCCGAGGAAGGTCTTGTGCGCGACCGCGACCGCCGGCAGCTCGATCACGATCCGCTCCGGCGGCAGCCCGAAGCGCTGCAGCACCGACGAGAAGTGCTTGCCGTGGTCGTACTTCACGCTCTTCAGCAGCCGTTCGTGCACGCGCAGGAACAGCAGCCCGTGGCGCTGCGCGCCGAAAAAGTTGATTGCATGCAGCGCGCGCGACAGGCGGTCGATCGCGACCAGCGTCTGGTCGTCGACGGCCGAGTCGACCGGATCGTGCGCCGCCCCCGTGACGACGGTGACCGCCTGGAAGCCGAGCTCGTCGCCGTAGCGCTCGATCGCGTCGGCGAACGACGTCGATTGCGGCGCGCCGGGCATCGTCACGTCGTAGATCGGTTCGTACGCGCTGGCGAGCGTGCGCTCGGGCAGATTCGCGCACGCGGTGCCGCCTTCGGCCAGCGCGAGGTGTTCCCGCAGATACGGCAGTTGCCCGGCACGGGCGACCAGCTCGGGGATGGTGGGCGGAATCATCGGCGTGAAAAGGAAAAATGGCGGCCGAAAGGGCCGCCTCGTCTCTTGATATTAGCAGCGCGCGCCGCGCTCGGCTCGCCGTTTCATTCATATGGTTATCCCATCCCGGGGGCAGCGTCTAGGGTTTACGTTGATTTCACTATTCGTAATTGGTTTTACTATTCGTAAATCCAGAATTTGTCGCCGATCAAGAAATGCGGCATGCGGGCGCCGCGGGACGGCGCCGTTCGCGAATCAACAGGAAGCAAGGAGCGAGACGTGGCGGATGACAACACAGGCGGGCGGGCACGCCGGCAGGAGACGAAAGGAACGACGGGCGCGCCGGTGCGCGCACGGCAGGGTTGACGAGCGGATGGCGACCATGAGCATCGATTACCAGACGCTGAAGTTCGAGTACCGCGCGCGCGCCCATGACGCGGCCGTCCATCCGGTGATCGTCGTCGGCGCCGGCCCGGTGGGCCTCGCGGCCGCGATCGACCTCGCGCAGCAAGGCGTGCCCGTCGTGCTGCTCGACGACGACGACACGCTGTCGACCGGCTCGCGCGCGATCTGCTTCGCGAAGCGCACGCTCGAAATCTTCGACCGGCTCGGCTGCGGCGAGCGCTTCGTCGACAAGGGCGTGAGCTGGCACGTCGGCAAGGTGTTCCTGCAGGACGAGCAGCTGTATGCGTTCGACCTGCTGCCCGAGGAAGGGCATGCGCGCCCCGCGTTCATCAACCTGCAGCAGTACTACGTCGAAGGCTATCTGGCCGACCGCGCGTTCGAGCTGCCGAACATCGACATCCGCTGGAAGCACAAGGTGACGGGCATCGAGCAGTCGGCCGAACACGCGGTGCTGACGATCGAGACGCCGGACGGCGTCGCGACGCTGCGCGCGCGGTACGTGATCGCGGCCGACGGCTCGCGCAGCCCGATGCGCACGATGATGGGGCTCGAAAGCCGCGGCCGCACGTTCAAGGACCGCTTCCTGATCGCCGACGTGAAGATGAAGGCGGAGTTTCCGACCGAGCGCTGGTTCTGGTTCGATCCGCCGTTCCACCCGAACCAGTCGGTGCTGCTGCATCGCCAGCCGGACAACGTGTGGCGCATCGACTTCCAGCTCGGCTGGGACGCCGACCCCGTCGCCGAGAAGCAGCCGGAGCGGGTGATCCCGCGCGTGCGCGCGCTGCTCGGGCCGGATGCCGAGTTCGAACTCGAATGGGTGAGCGTCTATACGTTCCGCTGCCAGCGGATGGACACGTTTCGCCACGGGCGCGTGCTGTTCGCGGGCGATTCCGCGCACGGCGTGTCGCCGTTCGGCGCGCGCGGCGCGAACAGCGGCGTGCAGGACGCGGACAACCTCGCGTGGAAGCTGAAGCTCGTGCTCGACGGCCGCTCGGCCGACAGCCTGCTCGATACGTATGCGAGCGAACGCGAATTCGCGGCCGACGAGAACATCCGCAACTCGACGCGTTCGACCGACTTCATCACGCCGAAGAGCGCGGTGTCGCGCGTGTTCCGCGACGCGACGCTGAAGCTTGCGCGCGACTGCGAGTTCGCGCGCAAGCTCGTGAACAGCGGCCGCCTGTCCGTGCCGGCGGTGCTCGCCGATTCCCCGCTGAATACGCCCGATCGCGGCGGCGACGCGTTCGCGTGCGCGATGCGGCCGGGCGCGGCGGCAGCCGATGCGCCGGTGCGCGTGCAGGGCGCGCCGGGCTGGCTGCTGCAGCGACTGCGCGATGGCTTCACCGGCGTGCTGTTCGGGTTGCCGGGCGATGCGCCCGCGCTCGCGAAGGCCGTCGACGGCCTCGCGCTGCCGGTGCGGCCCGTGCTCGTCGTGCCGGCCGGGCATGCGCGGCCGGCGGCCGGCGTCGACGTCGTGGAGGACGTCGACGGGCTCGCCGCGCAACGCTACGACGCGCAGCCGGGCACCTTCTACCTGCTGCGTCCCGATCAGCACGTCTGCGCGCGCACGCGCACGCTCGACCGTCAGGCGATTGCCGACGCGCTGGCGCGCGCGACCTGCGCACGCTGAATACGATAAAGACACCGGAGACCCGTCATGCCTTCACTCGACACCCGCCCGCGCCTGACCGACCCCGACGCGTTCTATGAAGCGCTGATCGACATGCATCGCGACTTGTCCGACAGCGACAGCCAGCTCGTCAACGCGAAGCTGATCCTGCTGCTCGCGAACCAGATCGGCGATGCCGACGTGTTGCGCGAAGCGATGGCGCTCGCGCGCCAGGGCGTGACGCCGCCCGTGCACCCGGCCGCCGAGGTGGCGCAATGAGCGCGGCGCCGGCCGACGCGCGCGTGCTCGAAGTCGAGCGCGTGATCGACGAGACCCATCGCCCGGGCTTTCACTGGATGCTGCTCGCGTTGTGCGGGCTGTGCCTCGTGATCGACGGTTTCGATGCGCAGGCGATGGGCTACGTGGCGCCGAGCGTGATCGCCGAATGGGGCGTGCCGAAGCAGGCGCTCGGCCCGGTGTTCAGCGCGAGCCTGTTCGGGATGCTGCTCGGCGCGCTCGGGCTGTCGGTGCTGGCCGACCGGATCGGGCGCCGCCCGGTGCTGATCGGCTCGACGCTGTTCTTCGCGGTGACGATGCTCGCGACGCCGTTCGCGGGTTCGATCCCGGTGCTGATGGCGCTGCGCTTCGTGACCGGGCTCGGCCTCGGCTGCATCATGCCGAACGCAATGGCGCTGGTCGGCGAGTTCAGCCCGGCCGCGCATCGCGTGAAGCGGATGATGATCGTGTCGTGCGGCTTCACGCTCGGTGCGGCGCTCGGCGGCTTCATCAGCGCCGCGCTGATTCCGGCGTTCGGCTGGCGTTCGGTGTTCTTCGTCGGCGGCGCGGTGCCGCTCGTGCTGACGATCGCGATGCTCGCGCGGCTGCCCGAGTCGCTGCAGTTCCTGGTGCTGAAAGGGCGCGTCGCGCAGGCGCGGGGCTGGCTCGCCCGATTCGCGCCGCGGGCCGGCATCGACGCGAACACGCGGCTCGTCGTGCGCGAGCGCGCGGCGAGCGGCGCACCGGTCGCCGAACTGTTCAGCCACGGCCGCCTGCCGGTCACGCTGCTGCTGTGGGCGATCAGCTTCATGAACCTGATCGACCTGTATTTCCTGTCGAACTGGCTGCCGACCGTGATGCGCGACGCCGGTTATTCGCCGGGCACCGCGGTGATCGTCGGCACGGTGCTGCAGACAGGCGGCGTGATCGGCACGCTGTCGCTCGGCTGGTTCATCGAACGTCACGGCTTCGTGCGCGTGCTGTTCGTGTGCTTCGCCTGCGCGGCCGTGTCGGTGGGGCTGATCGGCTCGGTCGCGCACGCGCTGCCGTGGCTGCTGGTCGTCGTGTTCGCGGGCGGGTTCTGCGTGGTCGGCGGGCAGCCGGCCGTGAACGCGCTCGCGGGCCAGTATTACCCGACGTCGCTGCGCTCGACGGGCATCGGCTGGAGCCTCGGCATCGGCCGGATCGGCTCGGTGCTCGGGCCGCTCGTCGGCGGACAACTGATTGCGCTCAACTGGTCGAACGGCGCGCTGTTCCACGCGGCCGCGGTGCCCGTGCTGTGCTCGGCGCTGTTCGTCCTCGGGCTCGCGGGCGTAACGCGGCGCAACGGCGTGCAGGCGCCGACCGCCGCCACGAATTGAGGGAGAAAGGAAACGATGACGCTTGACCTGTCGAAACCGGCGAACGCCGGCTACCTGAGCGGTTTCGGGAACGAATTCGCCACCGAGGCACTGCCCGGCGCGTTGCCGCACGGCCGCAACTCGCCGCAGCGCGCGCCGTACGGGCTGTATGCGGAGCAACTGTCGGGCACCGCGTTTACCGCGCCGCGCGGCCACAACCGCCGTTCGTGGCTGTACCGCATCCGCCCGGCGGCCGTGCACCGGCCGTTCGAGCCGTACGCGGGCCCGCAGCGGCTCGTGGCGGAATTCGGCGATTCGGCCGACGTGCCGCCGACGCCGCCGAACCAGTTGCGCTGGGATCCGCTGCCGATGCCGGTCGAGCCGACCGATTTCGTCGACGGGCTCGTGACGATGGCCGGCAACGGCTCGGCCGCCGCGATGAACGGTTGCGCGATCCACCTGTACGCGGCGAACCGCTCGATGCGGGACCGCTTCTTCTACAGCGCGGACGGCGAGCTGCTGATCGTGCCACAGCAGGGGCGGCTGCATATCGCGACCGAATTCGGCCGGGTCGACGTCGAGCCGTTCGAGATCGCGGTGATCCCGCGCGGCGTGCGTTTTTCCGTCGCGCTGCCGGACGGCGACGCGCGCGGCTATATCTGCGAGAACTTCGGCGCGCAACTGCGCCTGCCGGATCTCGGCCCGATCGGCTCGAACGGGCTCGCGAACCCGCGCGACTTCCTGACGCCGCAAGCCGCGTACGAAGACCGCGAAGGGGCGTTCGAACTGATCGCGAAGCTGAACGGCCGCCTGTGGCGCGCGGACATCGGCCATTCGCCGCTCGACGTCGTCGCGTGGCACGGCAACTACGCGCCGTACAAGTACGATCTGCGCCTGTTCAACACGATCGGCTCGATCAGCTTCGACCATCCCGATCCGTCGATCTTCCTCGTGCTGCAGGCGCAAAGCGACACGCCGGGCGTCGACACGATCGACTTCGTGATCTTCCCGCCGCGCTGGCTCGCGGCCGAGGATACGTTCCGCCCGCCCTGGTTCCACCGCAACGTCGCGAGCGAGTTCATGGGACTCGTGCACGGCGCGTACGACGCGAAGGCCGAAGGCTTCGTGCCGGGCGGCGCGAGCCTGCACAACTGCATGTCGGGCCACGGGCCCGACGCGGACACGTTCGAGAAGGCGTCCGCGAGCGACACGACGAAACCGCACAAGGTCGACGCGACGATGGCGTTCATGTTCGAAACCCGCACGCTGATCCGGCCGACGCGTTACGCGCTCGACACCGCGCAACTGCAGGCCGACTACTTCGAATGCTGGCAAGGCATCAAGAAACACTTCAATCCGGAGCAACGATGAGCGACACCCAAGACTGGCGCGCGACGCTCGACCCGGCTCGCAAGAGCTGGCTCGACACCGCGAACGATCCCGCCTGCGATTTCCCGATCCAGAACCTGCCGTTCGGGATCTTCAGCGATGCGCAGCAGCCGGCGCGTCGCGCGGGCGTGGCGCTCGGCGACCAGATCGTCGATCTCGCGGCGCTCGCGCGCGCGGGCCTCGTGACGCTGCCGGCCGGCGCCGACGCGTTCGCCGCGCCGACGCTCAATGCGTTCATCGCGCTCGGCCGCGACGCCTGGCGCGGCGTGCGCGTGCAGCTGTCGGGCCTGTTCTCGCGCGACAATGCGACGCTGCGAGACGATGCGGCGCTGCGCGCGCAGGTGCTCGTCGCGCAGCGCGACGCGACGCTGCATCTGCCGGTCGAGATTCCCGGCTACACCGATTTCTATTCGTCGAAGGAGCATGCGACCAACGTCGGCTCGATGTTCCGCGATCCGAAGAATGCATTGCTGCCGAACTGGTCGGAGATGCCGATCGGCTACAACGGCCGTGCGTCGTCGGTGGTCGTGAGCGGCACGCCGGTGCGGCGGCCGAACGGGCAACTGAAGCTGCCCGACCAGGAACGCCCGGTGTTCGGTGCCTGCCACAAGCTCGACATCGAGCTGGAGACGGGCTTCATCGTCGGCCAGGGCAACGCGCTCGGCGAGCCGATCGCGTGCGAGGATGCGGAAGCGCATATCTTCGGGATGGTGCTGCTGAACGACTGGAGCGCGCGCGACATCCAGCAGTGGGAATACGTGCCGCTCGGTCCGTTCAACTCGAAGGGGTTCGCGACGACGATCTCGCCGTGGATCGTCACGCTCGACGCGCTCGAACCGTTCCGCACCGCGCAGCCCGAACAGTCGCCGCGGCCGCTCGCGTATCTGCGGCACGCGGGCCGGCATGCGTTCGACATCGCGCTCGAAGTGACGCTGCGTGCCGAAGGCGCGGCCGACGCGACGTCGATCTGCCGCACCAACTTCAAGCACATGTACTGGACGATGGCGCAGCAGCTCGCGCATCACACGGTCGCGGGCTGCAACACGCGCGTGGGCGACCTGATGGGCTCGGGCACGATCAGCGGGCCGACCAAGGATTCGTTCGGCAGCCTGCTCGAACTGACGTGGAACGGCAAGGAGCCGGTCGCGCTGAACGGCGGCGGCAGCCGGACGTACCTCGAGGACGGCGACGAGCTCACGCTCGCCGGATGGTGCCAGGGCGACGGTTATCGCGTCGGCTTCGGCCCGTGCGTCGGGAAGATCCTGCCGGCGCGTAACGTGTAACGTGTAACGTGTAACGCGTCGCACGGCAAGACCGAACGGCCCGCATCGTGCGGGCCGTGGTCGTTTCGTCGATACCAATCAGACCGCGCGTTGCAACGCGGCGCGGCGTTCCCACAGCGCGGCCGCGACGAACGCCGCGACGCAGGCGAGCAGCACGCCGACCAGCGCATGGCTGCCCAGTTGCTCCATCAGCGCGCCGGCCACCAGCGGGCCGCCGAAGCTCGCGGCGCTCCACGATGCCGACACGAGCGAGCTCGCGGTGACGAGCGCCGCGCCGCGGAAGCGTTCGCCGCACGCGACGAGCGACAGCGTATAGATGCTGCCGGCCGCCGCGCCGAGCACGAACAGCAGCGGCCAGCACAGCCACGGATTCGCGATGACGAACGGCAGCAGCGGCAGGCCGGCCAGCACGATCCAGCCGGCGCCGAGGTGCACGCGTTCGCGGCCGAGCCTGTCCGCGAGCCAGCCGATCGGGAACTGCATCGCGGTATCGCCGAACAGCATGATCGACGCGAGCAGCACGGCGGTCGCGCTCGCGACGCCGTGATCCATCGCATAGAGCGGCAGCAGCGACAGCGCGAGCGTGTCGAACAGCGCGAAGAAGCCGGTGCCGATGATCAGTGCGGGCATGCGCGGCAGCACGTCGAGCCAGCGGCCGTGCGCTGCGTGATGCGCGTCGTCGCCGGCGAGCGGTGCGCGCCGGATCGTCGCGAGCGTGGGCAGCGCGAGCAGGAACAGCGCGCCGCACAGCGCGAAGCGGATGTGCGTCGCACCGGCGATCTGGCTCACGAGCACGGGGCCCGCCATCTGGAACAGCGTGAAATTGGTGGCGTAGATCGCGACGACGCGGCCGCGCGTCGCATCGTCGGCGAGCTGGTTGACCCACGCTTCGCCGATCGTGAACAGCAGCATCAGCGCGGCGCCGCACAGCACGCGCAGTGCGCCCCACACGATCAGGTTCGACGTGAACTGCATCAGCGCGGTGGCGGCCGCGAGCAGCACGACCGACACGACGATCGCGCGCCGCGAGCCGATATGCCGCGCGAGCGCGGTGACGAACGGGACGATCGCGAGGCCGCCGAGCGCCTGCGCGGCCGTCAGCATGCCGACGACGTTGGTGCCGTGCCCGGCTTCGGTCAGTGCGAGTGCGGTGAGCGGCAGCGTGGCGCCGGTGCCGAGGCCGACGACCGCGACGCTCAGGATCAGCGCGAGGAAATCGCGATTGAGAATGGCTTTCATCGGCCGGGATGCTACACCGCGGCCCTTGAAAGGTCCATGAAGGCCATCAGGATCGAATGGGGTTGTGTCCGCAACGATTGCGGCAGGGTTGCGTTATACGTAGTGGGTCGGCACCGCCACGGGGCGGCGTTCGAGCGATGCCGACCACAGCGTGAGCGCGAGCGCCGCGACGGCCATCGCGACCCCGACCCACGGCAGGTTCACGAGCGAGACGCCGGAGCCGATCGCCATCCCGCCGAGCCATGCGCCGGTCGCGTTGCCGAGGTTGAACGCCCCCTGGTTCAACGTCGACGCGAGATTCGGCGCATCGCTCGCGCGATCGACGATCATGATCTGCAGCGGCGGCACGATCGCGAACGCGAGGATGCCCCACACGAAGATCGTCGCGAGCGCGGCGAACGGCACGTGCATCGTGCCGGCGAACAGCGCGAGGACGATGCCGATCAGCGCGAGCGTCGCGATCAGCGACGGCATCCGGCGCCAGTCGGCGAGCTTGCCGCCGAGCGTGCCGCCGACCGTCAGGCCGAGACCGAACAGCAGCAGCACGTAGGTGACCTGATGCGGCGAGAAGCCCGTCACGTCCTCGAGGATCGGCGTGATGTACGTGAACACGCTGAACAGGCTCGCGGATGCGAGCACGCTGATGCCGAGCACCATCAGCACCTGCGGGTGCTTCAGCACGCTGAATTCGCGCGTGATGCTGGTGTCGGGCATCGCGAGGTGCTTCGGCAGGCACACCGCGAGCGCGGCGGCCGCGACGATGCCGATGCCGGTGACGGCCCAGAACGTCGCGCGCCAGCCGAATGCCTGGCCGAGCGCGGTGCCGAGCGGCACGCCGAGCACGTTCGCGAGCGTGAGGCCGGTGAACATCAGCGCGATCGCCTGCGCGCGGCGGTTCGGCGCGACGAGGCTGCTCGCGACGACCGAGCCGATCCCGAAGAACGCGCCGTGGCAGAACGCGGTGACGACCCGCGCGGCCATCAGCACCGCATAGCCCGGCGCGATCGCGCAGAACAGGTTGCCGGCGATGAACAGCCCGATCAGGCCCATCAGCGCGCGCTTGCGCGGCATCTTCGCGGTGACGACCGCGAGGATCGGCGCGCCGATCGTCACGCCGAGCGCATAGCCCGACACGAGCATCCCGGCGGCCGGAATCGACACACCGAGATCGCGCGCGACATTGGGCAGCAGCCCCATGATCACGAATTCGGTGGTACCGATTCCAAAGGCGGCGACGGCAAGGGCGAAAAGAGGCAAGGGCATCGCGGTAGGCTCGGGAAAAGCCGCCGCTCATGCCGGGCGCGGGATGCGCGGGACGGGCGGACGGTAAGACGGTCGACAGCCGCGATTCTACTTCAGTGAAAACCCCTACGCTCGGGGCCAAAACGGTTGTTGCCGGCGTGCGACGGGGCGCGATGCCGAAAGCTCACAGTGTGGGATCGGGCGGCGATTTTCCGCGTCGGGCCGTATCGGGGCCAGAGCGTAGCCAATTGCGAGGCGCCGCCGTCACGCGATGCGTTCGGGCGCGCCGCCGGGGAGGGCATCGGACGTGTTCGTCACGTCGGCATCCGATTCCGCATTCACGGGAGACGAGGCTGCGCGGGCGCCGTCGATGGCAGCCGGGTCGTCCCAGCCGTTCTCGAACAGGCATGCCTCGATCGGCATTCGCGCGGCCCAGCGCTCCTGTTCGAGCATCGGTTTCGCGTAGAACGCGTCGACGTGCCCGATGCACAGCACGGCGATCGGCTTCGCGCCGTCGGGCATGCGCAGCAGCATGCGCAGCGCATCGACGTCGAACAGCGATACCCAGCCCATCCCGAGCCCTTCCGCGCGTGCCGCGAGCCACATGTTCTGGATCGCGCATGCGGCGGATGCCAGATCCATCTCCGGCAGCGTGCGGCGGCCGAACACGTGGCGCTCGCGGCCGTCGGCGAGCGCCACGACCAGCAGCTCGCCGCATTCGCGCACGCCCTCGACCTTCAGCCGCATGAATGCGTCCTGGCGTTCGCCGAGCGCATCGGCGGTCGCGCGCCGCTCGGCCTCGACCAGCGCGTGGATCGCGGTGCGCAGCGCGGGATCGGTGATGCGGATGAAGCGCCAGGGCTGCATGAAGCCGACGCTCGGCGCATGGTGCGCCGCGCGCAGCAAGCGCGCGAGCACGGCTGGATCGACGGGCGCCGGCGTGAAGTGGCGCATGTCGCGCCGTTCGAAAATGGCGCGGTAGACCGCGGCGATGTCGGAGTCGTCGAAACGCATGAGCGGCAGGAGCAGGGAAGGACGTCGGCGCAACGATAGCAGACCGCGCACGTGCCGCGTTACGTCAGTCGAAACAAAAGGCGGGATTGTTGAGGGGGTGCGTGCGATGCGTCAGCGATTCGCGCTCACGACGTTCGCGGGCGTGCCCGCGTGCCACGCCTCGATGTTCAGCAGCGTCGTATGCGCGATCTCGGCCAGCGCCTCGCGCGTGAAAAACGCCTGGTGCGACGTGACGATCACGTTCGGGAACGTCAGCAGGCGCGCGAGCACGTCGTCCTGCAGCGGCAGGTCGGAGTGATCCTCGAAGAACAGCCCGCTTTCCTCTTCGTACACGTCGAGCCCGAGGTGGCCGAGCCGGCCGCTCTTGAGCGCGTCGACGAGCGCCTGTGCATCGACGAGGCCGCCGCGGCCGGTGTTGATCAGCATCGCGCCGTGCTTCATGCGCGCGAGCGTCTGCCCGTTGATCAGATGGTGCGTCGACGGCAGCAGCGGGCAGTGCAGGCTGACGATATCGGCGTGGCGCAGCAGCTCGTCGAGCTCGACGTAGCGCGCGCCGAACGCGATCAGCTCGTCGTTGTACGGCGGCACGGAGTGCGCGAGCACGTGCATTCCGAAGCCCATCATGATCTTCGCGAACACGCTGCCGATGATGCCGGTGCCGATCACGCCGACGGTCTTGCCGTGCAGGTCGAAGCCGAGCAGGCCGTTCAGCGAGAAGTCGCCCTCGCGGGTGCGCGCGACCGCGCGCGGCAGCCGGCGATTGAGCGCGAGGATCAGCGCGACCGCGTGCTCGGCAACCGCATGCGGCGAATACGCGGGCACGCGCACGACCGTGATGCCGAGCCGCGCGGCGGCCGCGAGGTCGACATGATTGAAACCGGCCGAGCGCAGCGCGATCAGCCGCGTGCCGCCGTCGGCGAGCCGTTCGAGCACGGCCGCGTCGACGGTGTCGTTGACGAACGGGCACACGACTTCATAGCCGTGCGCGAGGATCGCGGTTTCCGCGTCGAGGTGCGACGGCTGGAAATGCAGCCGATAGCCGAACTGCCGGTTGGCGGCGGTAAACGAATCGTCGTCGTACTGCCGGCTGCTGAACAGGATCACGCGCACGCTGCACCTCCGATGGCTGACGCGCGCAGTTTACTGCAGCCCCGTGACGATGTCGGGCCGCTCGGGCCCGCGCGGCGGCCGCAGGAAGCCGTAGTCCGTCCGGTCGCGGGGCGTCGGTGCGCTGAAGTGGTCGAGCGCGTGCTCGACGAAGCTGCGCGTGCGGGCCGGCACGTACTGGCGGTTCGGGTAGACGAGCGACAGTTGCGTGTCGGGATCGTCGATCCGGTAGCCGGCCAGCAGGCGCACGAGGGTGCCGCTGTTGAGCGCGTCGGCGACGCACGGCTCGGGCAGCACCGCGATGCCCGCGCCGGCCACGGCGGCGGCCTGCACCAGCGCGAGCTGGTTGACCGTGCATGCCGGGCGCACCGTGACCGAATGCGCGACGCCGTCGTGGCCGACCAGTTGCCACGATGGCGCATGCTGGTGCGGCGCGAGCGTGACCCAGTCGTGGCCCGGCAGGTCGTCGGGCGCGCGCGGCTCGCCGCGCCGGTCGAGATAGGCCGGCGCCGCGCATGCGACGAACGGGTTCGGCGCGAGCGCATGGCCGATCAGCGACGGATTGCCGTCGAACCGGTTGCCCGTGACGATGCCGACGTCGTACCCCGAATCGAGCACGTCGAGCGGCCCCTCGGCGACGGTCAGCTGTACGCGCAGCTCGGGGTAGCGGAGCCGGAAGCTGCTGACGAGCGGCGTCAGCGCCAGCGGCGACAGCAGCCCCGACGCCACGACGCGCAGCGTGCCGGCCGGCTCGCGCACGGCATGCGTGACGGACGACTCGAGGTGGTCGAATTCCTCGAGCAGCGCGCGGCAGCCGTCGAGGTAGCGCACGCCGGCCTCGGTGAGCGACAGGTTGCGCGTGGTGCGGTGGATCAGCCGTGTGTTCAGGTGGCCCTCGAGCATCGCGATCGAACGCGTGACGAGTGCATTGGACACGCCGAGATGGTGCGCCGCGCGCCGGAAGCTTTGCTGCTCGGCGACGCAGACGAATACACGCATGGTCTGAATCTGGTTCATGGCTTGCGTATTTCTGGCCCGGTTGATTGATTATGGTTGTGATTTTTCGCCATGCGACCTCGAAAGCCTATCGCACGACCCCAGTTCTCCCTCGTATCGAAAAATCGTTTTTTTCGATTCCGCAGACGATTGTTCAATACTGAACCTATATTCGTCAACCTGAGAAAATGGGCGGGTTGCGGAAAATCGAAATCACGGGTAACGGTTAAACGTTGCAATGCAGCATTTGCGTACCGCGCAAAACTGACGCGGTATTGGAATATGCGCCAAGGTGGCGAATATTATCTATGTTAATCAATGGCTTGTCGGGTGATAAGGTGGCCTGGTTTCGTTAATTTGCGGAGTCGTTCCCCAATACATGCTGCGGTAATGGATGTTTTTCGGGTGGGGGCGATATTGCATGCCGCATTCCGGGCGGCGGTTTTTATCGGGCAGCCGGTCTATTTCGACTGACGCGAAAGTCGTCGCATGCCACTGGTATCGGCGAATCGCGGCGTTATTGACGAAGAAAATCACGCGAGGCGGAAGCCGAATGGAACCGTTTCACGACCGGTCCGCCATCCCTTTTCAATCGGGATGGCCATCGCGCGATACGCACGCGGCCGGCTGGCCCGGTCCGGCGACCGGGCCACCGTCGCGCTGTCCGGCCGCGCGTGCCTCTTGCGCGAGGCCGCGGAACGCGGAATGATCGATCAGTTCGCCATGCCGTGCGGCGAGCGTCCGAGCATGTCCTTTCCTCACCTCTTGCCAGCCATGTCCATCGATTACTCGCCGATTCCCTGTCCCGTCGTCGTGCCGCTCGACGCGATCCTGCCCGAAGAACCGCTGCTGATGATGGGGGCCGGCCCGGTTCCGATCCCGGCCGCCGTCGCGAAGGCGAACACGATCGTGATCAACCACCTCGGCGCGACGATGGCGAAGATCATCGAGCAGGTGAAGGAGATGGCGCGCTACGTGTTCCAGACCCGCACGAAGTGGGTGCTCGGCGTCGCGGGCCCCGGTTCGGCGGCGATGGAGATGGCGATCTCGAACCTCGCGTGGCGCGGCACGCGCGTGCTGTCGATCCGCAACGGCTTCTTCAGCGCGCGGATGGCCGAGATGGCCACGCGCGTCGGCGCCGACGTCGCGACGCTCGAGGTGGCCGACCGCGCGGTCGCGAGCCTCGACGAGATCGCGGATGCGATCGCGCGCGAGCGGCCCGAGATCGTCACGATCGTGCAGGGCGAGACGTCGAACACGGTATGGAACCGCGACCTGCGCGAAATCGCGGCGCTCGCGAAGGCGGCCGGCGCGCTGGTCGTCGTCGACGCGGTGTGCACGTTGTCGACGATGCCGCTCGAGATGGACGCGTGGGGCATCGACGCGGTGATCACCGGCGGCCAGAAGGGGCTGTCGTCGATCCCGGGCGTGTCGCTGATCGCCTTCTCCGACGCCGCGTGGGAGCGCATGAAGCATCGCCCCGAGCCGAACGCGCACTGGTGCCTCGACATGGCGCTCGCGGAGAACTTCTGGCACAACGCCGGCTATCACTACACGGCGCCCGTGTCCGGCGTGCTGGCGCTGCACGAGGCGCTGCGGCTCGTCTGCGCGGAGACGCTCGAAAGCCGCTTTGCGCGCCATCTGCGCTGCTCGCTCGCGCTGCAGGCGGGGGTCGAGTCGATGGGGCTCAGGCTCTACGCGCCGAAGGACTGCCGGCTCAATTCGGTGGTCGGGATCGAGACGCCGGAAGGGCTGACGCCCGGCATGGTCTGCGGCCATATCTCGAAGCAGTACCAGGTCGAGATCTCGGGCTCGTTCGGGTTGCCGATCGTACGGATCGGGCAGATGGGCGAGCAGTGCCGCGAACACAACCTGTTCCGCACGCTGCATGCGTTCGGCCGCACGATGGTCGACCTGAAGGTGCCGGTCGACCTGCCGGCCGGTGTCGCGGCGCTCGAGCAGGAACTGTCCCGGCGCGGCGCGTAAGCGGGAAAGCGTGAAAACGGGCCGCGCTCAGCGGCCCTGCATCGCGCGCCGGTACGTATTCGGCGTCGTGCCGTGCGCGTCGCGAAAGCGGTGGCTGAAGTGGCCGGCGTTCGCGTAGCCGCAGTCGGCCGCGACCTGCGCGAGCGGCAATGCCGTCGTGCGCAGCAGCTCGCGCGCCCGTGCGAGGCGCTGCTCGGCCACCCACGCGTGCGGCGCGCGGCCGAACGACAGCCGGAACATCCGCGAGAAGTGGTATTCGGACAGCGCGGCGACCTCGGCCAGTTCGCCGAGCGTCAGCGGTTGCGTGAGATACGTGTCGATGTAGTCGCGCACGCGGCGGCGCACGGCCGGCGCGAGCCCGCCGCGGAACGTCGTGTCGGTGCGCGTCGTGCTCTGCCCGCGCAGCAGCAGGCTCAGCACCTCGTGCGCGGTCTCGTTCACGCGCAGCCGCTCGTCGGCGTCGTCCCAGCCGTCGAGCGCGAGCGAGCGCAGCAGCGCGGCGACGCGCGCATCCTCGAAATAGGTGCGATCGGCGAGCTTCAGCTCGCGCGGCTCGCGGTCGAGTTCGCGGATCGCGCGCTGCGTGAAGTGCTCGGGCAGGAAATACAGGTGGACGAAGTGCATCTCGCCGCGCACCCACCAGCGCGATTCATGGTCGCCCGGCAGCGCGCACAGCAGGCTCGGCGCGCCGTAGCGCGGCACGCGCTGGCGCTCGGTCCGGTAGCCGCCGTCGAGGTAGCACGACAGCGTGTGGTGGCCGGGCTGCTCGTAGACCGTCTCGCTTTCGTCGGTGATCCGCGTCCATTCGGCGATCGCGAGGTGGTCGCCGAGCCACGCGAAGCGCTCGAGCGTCGCGTTCGCCTCGGCGAGGGTGCGGCAGACCGACTGCAGGCCGAACGGCAGATCGCCGCCGGCCAGGGCGGCGGCGTGGTCGACGGGTGGGGCGGAGAGGGAGAGGCTCATGATGGGCCGAGTATAAGCGGGCGCGCGGCAGCGCGTGCGGCGTCCCGAAAAAGACCGCAATTCCGGACAATCGTCCCACCCCGCGCGGCGGCATAGTCGGGATCCCGATTCACCCGATTTTCCGGATTGCCGCCATGAACCTGTCGCTTTATTTCGTCACCGTGCTGATCTGGGGCACCACCTGGATCGCGATCAAGTGGCAGCTCGGCTCGGTGCCGCCGCCCGTGTCGATCGCATGGCGCTTCTGGCTCGCGGCCGTCGTGCTGTTCGCGCTGCTGCGCGTGATGCGCCGGCCGGTGCGCCCGCCGCGCGACGCGTGGCGTTTCCTCGTCGCGCAGGGTTTCGCGCTGTTCTGCGTGAACTTCCTGTGCTTCTACTATGCGGAGCAGGTCGTGCCGAGCGGCCTCGTCGCGGTGATCTTCTCGACCGCGCCGCTCTTGAATTCGATCAACGGCCGGCTGTTCATGGGCCGCCCGCTGCGGCCGTCGGCGATCGCCGGCGCGTTGCTCGGGCTGACCGGCATCGCGTGCCTGTTCTGGCAGCAGATGGCCGGCCATCTCGACGATCATGCGACCTGGACGGGGCTCGCGATCGCGTTCGCGGGCACGATGTGCTTCTCGATCGGCAACCTGCTGTCGAGCCGGATGCAGTCGATGGGGCTGCACCCGCTCGTGACCAACGGCTGGGCGATGCTGATCGGCGCGGCGATCCTGACCGTCGGCAGCGTGGCGGCCGGGATGCCGTTCACGCTCGATACGAGCCCGCGCTATCTGGGGGCGCTCGTCTACCTCGCCGTGCCGGGCTCGGTGATCGGTTTCACCGCGTACCTGACGCTCGTCGGCCGGATCGGGCCGGAACGCGCCGCGTACTGCACGGTGCTGTTCCCGATCGTCGCGCTGGCCGTGTCGACGGTGTTCGAGGGCTACCAGTGGTCGCCGCTCGCGGTGATCGGGCTGCTGCTCGTGGTGGCCGGCAATCTCGTCGCGTTCGACCTGACGCGTCGGCTGTTCTTGCGGACGGCCTGAGCGTCGCGGTCGCCGACGAATAAAAAACGCCTGCGCGATGCAGGCGTTTTTCTTGAGGCGCCGGCGGCGCGACGGGCGCGACCGGCTGCCGTCCGACGCACGACATGGTCAGGCCGCGGCGCCGCTCCCCGCCACGCGCCCCTGCCGCTGGTACAGCATCATCGACAGGGCGACGCCCGCGGCGGCGGCCACCGCCGCGAACAGGAACACCTGCGGATAGCCGAACGCGCCCGCGACATAGCCCGCGAGCGGGCCCGTGATGCCGAGCGACAGGTCGAGGAACACCGAATACGCGGACAGCGCCGCGCCGCGGCTCGCGGGCGGCACGAGCGCGACGGCCTCGACGCCGAGCGCCGGGAAGATCAGCGCGAAGCCGAAACCCGTCAGCGCGGCGCCGACGAGCGCGATGTGCGGTACCGGCGCGAGCCACAGCAGCAACAGGCCCGAACATTCGAAGGCGAACGACACGATCGCGACGCGGAAGCCGCCGTAGGTCTTGATCGTGTTCGCGAACAGCAGCCGCGCGCCGATGAACAGCGTGCCGAACACGGTCAGCGACAGCGCGGCGTTCGGCCAGTGGCGCGCCGCGTAGTACAGCGTGACGAAGGTCGCGATCGAGCCGAAGCCGGCCGAACCGAGCGCCAGGCCGAGGCCGTGCGGCAGCACGCGCGTGAACACGCTCGCATACGACATCCGCTCGCCGTGCACGAGCGGCACCGGGGCGATCAGGCGCGCGAGGTAGAAGCCGCTCGCGGCCAGCGCGATCACGATCACGCCGATCAGCGCCGGGTTCAGCGTATTCGCGATCGCGACGCCGACCGGCGCGCCGAGCGCGAGCGCGCCGTAGGTCGCGATGCCGTTCCACGAGATCACCTTCGCGTTGTGCGCGACGCCGACGCGGCCGATGCCCCACAGGATCGCGCCGGTGCCGCACAGGCTTTCGCCGACGCCGAGCACGAGCCGGCTCGCGACCAGCAGCACGAGGCTCGCGACCGGCCAGCGCGCGAGCAGCAGCGCGACGAGCAGCAGCACGCCCGACGCGCCGCAGCCGATCAGCCCGCGCAGCACCGTCTGCTTCGGGCCGAGCGTATCGGCCAGGCGCCCGGCGAGCGGCCGCGACGCGAGCGTCGCGAAGTACTGGACGCTGATCGCGCCGCCCGCGACGATCGCGGAAAAGCCGAGGTCGCCATGGACGAAGCCCGGCAGCACCGCGAGCGGCAGGCCGATGGTCAGATAGCAGATGAACGTGAAGCAAACGACGGACACGATTTGCAGCGTGACCGCGAACCCGCTGCGCGGCGGTGTGGCGGAATCGGAGGACATGGGGTCGGAACGAATGAACGAAGCAGACGGAAGACGGCGAAAAAGGGAATCGGGATTTTCCCATGGAACCGGTTTTCCCGCAGGTACCATTTAGTTCATCGCGACCTGTTTTCGGCGATGGCGGATGGCTGCGGGGGCGTCGGGCACGGGCGCGGAGTACCGTGCGGAAAGGGCCGCGGGCGGCCCCGGCGCTCATATCGCGGCAGTTATATGGGCCCCATGCGTGATGGGCTATGGGTTGCGAAATTTGATGGTGATAGCGTGCAAACTGTCAGAAAAACGTCGGTCGGGCGCTCCGCGCAGGCCGCCTTGCCCCCCAATTGAAGAACCATCGAGACATGAGTGAGCCGATCCGCTTCTACCATCGTCACGCGATCCGCGAAGTCAGCGGCGCGGACGTCACCCGCACCGTGCTGCAGTACCTGCGCGAGGACGCGCATTGCACCGGCACCAAGGAAGGCTGCGCGGAAGGCGACTGCGGCGCGTGCACGGTCGTCGTCGGCGAACTGAACGACGCCGGCGCGGTCGAGTTCAAGGCCGTCAATGCCTGCATCCAGTTCCTGCCGACGCTCGACGGCAAGGCGCTGCTCACGGTCGAGGACCTGCGCCAGCCGGACGGTGCGCTGCACCCGGTGCAGCAGGCGATGGTCGACTGCCACGGTTCGCAATGCGGGTTCTGCACGCCCGGCTTCGTGATGTCGATGTGGGCGCTGTACGAGAAGCATGGCCACGAAGGCTGTGCCGGCGCGTGCACGAAGGCGAAGGACGTGCCGACGCGCACCGAGATCGCCGATGCGCTGACCGGCAACCTGTGCCGCTGCACCGGCTATCGCCCGATCGTCGATGCGGCCGTGCAGATGTTCGATGCGCCGGCGCCGTCGGCACCGGTCGACACGGCCGCGCTGGCCCGCACGCTCGCGTCGCTCAAGCGCGACGACACGTTCGACTACACGACGAGCGACGGCGCGCGCTTCGCGGCGCCGCGCACGCTCGACGCGCTGGCCGCGCTGAAGGCCGAGCGTCCCGACGCGCGCATCCTCGCGGGCAGTACCGACATCGGCCTGTGGGTCACCAAGCAGATGCGCCGGCTCGACGACCTGATCTACGTCGGCCGGATCGCCGAATTGCAGCGCCTCGCCGAACGCGGCGACTGGATCGAGATCGGCGCGGGCGTGACGGTCGAGAAGGCCTATGCGGCGCTGGCCGGCACGTACCCGGAACTGACCGAGATGTGGAAGCGCTTCGCGTCGCTGCCGATCCGCAACGCGGGCACGATCGGCGGCAACGTCGCGAACGGCTCGCCGATCGGCGACTCGATGCCGGGCCTGATCGCGCTCGGCGCGCGCGTCGTGCTGCGCGGCGGCGACACGGTGCGCGAGCTGCCGCTCGAAGCGCTGTACACGGGGTACCAGCAGAAGGACATGGCGCCGCACGAATTCGTCGTCGGCCTGAAGGTGCCGACCCGCACCGGCGCCCGCGAGAAGCTGCAGTTCCGCACGTACAAGCTGTCGAAGCGGTTCGACTCCGACATCTCGGCCGTGTGCGCGGCCTTCGCGTTCATCGCGGACGGCGACACGATCCGCGAGCCGCGCATCGCGTTCGGCGGGATGGCCGCGACGCCGAAGCGGGCGACCCACACCGAAGCCGTGCTCGACGGCGCGCAATGGCACGAAGCCACCGCGCAGGCCGCGATGCAGGCGCTCGAGCGCGACTACCAGCCGCTGTCCGACATGCGCGCGACGAGCACGTACCGCCTCGATACCGCGAAGAACCTGATGTACCGATTCTGGCTGGAGACGCGCCCGCACGACCCGCTGCCGCCGCAAGCCCTGAATGTGCGTGAAGTGGCCGCCGAAGCCGGCGCCGGCGCGGCGCGCGTCTGAAGACGGAGAACCCCGACAATGAACCAGCAAGCAGAACCGTTCCTGAGCACCCTCGACCCGCAAGCCGACGCCGCGCAGGTCCACGTGTCGCGCGCGCACGAATCCGCGCACCTGCACGTCAGCGGACGCGCCACCTACACCGACGACATTCCGGTCGTCGCGGGCACGCTGCACGCGGCGCTCGGCCTGTCGGCGAAGCCGCACGCGAGGATCGTGTCGATGAACTTCGACGCGGTGCGCGCGACGCCGGGCGTGGTCGCCGTGTTCACGGCCGACGATATTCCCGGCGTCAACGATTGCGGCCCGATCATCCACGACGACCCGGTGCTCGCGAAGGGCATCGTGCAGTTCGTCGGCCAGCCGATGTTCATCGTCGTCGCGACGTCGCACGAAATCGCGCGGCTCGCCGCGCGCCGCGCGCAGGTCGACTACGAGGAGCTGCCGGCGATCCTGACCGCGCAGGAGGCGCGCGCGGCCGAAACCTACGTGATCCCGCCGCTGAAGCTCGCGCGCGGCGACGCGGCCGCGCGGCTCGCCGTCGCGCCGCACCGCGAGTCGGGCGAGATGCTGCTCGGCGGCCAGGAGCAGTTCTATCTCGAAGGGCAGATCGCCTACGCGGTGCCGAAGGACGACGACGGGATGCACGTGTACTGCTCGACGCAGCACCCGAGCGAGATGCAGCACCTCGTCGCGCATGTGCTCGGCGTCGCGTCGCACAACGTGCTCGTCGAATGCCGCCGGATGGGCGGCGGGTTCGGCGGCAAGGAATCGCAGTCGGGCCTGTTCGCGTGCTGCGCGGCGCTCGCCGCGTGGAAGCTGCTGTGCCCGGTGAAGCTGCGTCCGGACCGCGACGACGACATGATGATCACCGGCAAGCGGCACGACTTCCATTACCGCTTCGACGTCGGCTACGACGACGACGGCCGCATCGACGGCGTGGCGCTCGACATGACGTCGCGCTGCGGTTTCTCGGCCGACCTGTCGGGCCCGGTGATGACGCGTGCGGTATGCCACTTCGACAACGCGTACTGGCTCGGCGACGTCGCCATCGCCGGCTACTGCGGCAGGACCAACACGCAGTCGAACACCGCGTTCCGCGGCTTCGGCGGCCCGCAGGGCGCGTTCGCGATCGAGTACATCCTCGACGACGTCGCGCGTTCGCTCGGCCGCGATCCGCTCGACGTGCGCTACGCGAACCTGTACGGCAAGACCGAACGCAACGTGACGCCGTACGGGCAGACGGTCGAGGACAACGTGCTGCAGGAGCTGCTCGGCGAACTCGAGGCGACGAGCGACTACCGCGCACGGCGCGCGGGCGTGCGCGAATTCAACGCGCGCAACGCGGTGCTGAAGAAGGGCATCGCGATCACGCCGGTGAAGTTCGGCATCGCCTTCAACGTCACGCACTTCAACCAGGCCGGCGCGCTGGTGCACATCTACACCGACGGCTCGGTGCTCGTGAACCACGGCGGCACGGAGATGGGGCAGGGGCTCAACACGAAGGTCGCGCAGGTCGTCGCGCACGAGCTCGGCATCCGCTTCGGCCGGATCCGCGTGACGGCGACCGACACGAGCAAGGTCGCGAACACGTCCGCGACGGCCGCGTCGACGGGCTCCGACCTGAACGGCAAGGCCGCGCAGGATGCGGCGCGCCAGCTGCGCGAGCGGCTCGCGGTGTTCGCGGCGAAGCAGTTCGGCGACGGCAAGGTCGAGGCGGCCGACGTGACGTTCGGCAACGACGTCGTGTCGGTCGGCGGCCACGGCGTGCCGTTCGGCGAAGTGATCGCGAAGGCGTACCTCGCGCGCGTGCAGCTGTGGTCCGACGGCTTCTACGCGACGCCGAAGCTGTACTGGGACCAGTCGAAGCTGCAGGGCCGGCCGTTCTACTACTACTCGTATGGCGCGGCCGTGTCGGAAGTCGTGATCGACACGCTGACGGGCGAGATGCGCACGCTGCGCGTCGATGCGCTGCACGACGTGGGCGCGTCGCTGAACCCGGCGCTCGACGTCGGCCAGGTCGAAGGCGCGTTCATCCAGGGGATGGGCTGGCTCACGACCGAGGAGCTGTGGTGGAACAAGGGCGGCAAGCTGATGACGCACGCGCCGTCGACGTACAAGATCCCGACGGTGAACGACACGCCGCCCGAGTTCAACGTGCGGCTGTTCCGGAACCGCAACATCGAGGACAGCATCCACCGTTCGAAGGCCGTCGGAGAGCCGCCGCTGCTGCTGCCGTTCTCGGTGTTCTTCGCGGTGCGCGACGCGGTCGCGGCCGTGGGCGACTACCGGGTGAACCCGCCGCTCGACGCGCCGGCCACCGGCGAGTCGATCCTGCGCGCGATCACGGCAGTGCGTGCGGCCCGCGCCACGCAGGCAGGCTGACATGAACGGCCCCGCACGTTCGCTTCGCACCGCGCCGGCCCCGGCGTTCGCGCAGGGCACCGGCCAGCGCAACCGCGCGAGCGGTGCGCCGGCGCCGATGCACATCGTGCTGTTCGGCGCCGGGCACGTCGGTCACGCGCTCGTCACGCTGCTCGGCGCGCTGCCGTGCGTCGTGCAGTGGGTCGACACGCGCGACGAGCTGTTCCCGGACGAATGTCCGCCGAACGTGCAGCCGGAGCCGACCGACACGCCGGAGGCCGTCGTCGACGCGGCGCCGCCGGGCGCGTACTTCCTCGTGATGACGCACAACCACGCGCTCGACTTCTCGCTCGCCGCGCGGATCATGCGGCGGCGCGACTACGCGTACTTCGGAATGATCGGCTCGCGCACCAAGCGCGTGAAGTTCGAGCGCCGGCTCGCCGCGCGCGGCGTCGATCCGGCGCGGCTCGTGGAGATGGTGTGCCCGATCGGCGTCGCGGGTATCGTCGACAAGGCGCCGGGCGCGATCGCGGTGGCCGTGTGCGCGGAGCTGCTGCAGGCGCGCTCGGGCATGCCGGTGGCCGACGCGAAGGCGCTGGCGGCCGGCCGCGCATGCGACGAGGTGTCCTGCTCGCGGTAGCACCGCGCGGCCGGCGCAGGGCCGCGCGTTTTTGCATACACTGCACGGCAACGCGCGGCATCGGGCTGCGCATCCCGTCACCGTGCACATGCCATGTCCGATCACCCGATCTATCTCGACGCGCTCGATGCGAGCGTCGCCGCCATCGAGCGCTGGCTGTCCGGCATCGACACCGCGCCCGCGGCGCTCGACGCGCTGCTCGCCGCGTTTTCCCCCGGCTTCACGATGATCCTGACCGATGGGTGCGTGGTCGACCATGACGGCACGCGCGCGCTGTTCGCGAAGCTCGTCGGCGCGAAGCCGGGGCTGCGCATCACGCTGTCGGAGATCCGCGTGCTCGCGGCCGACGCATCGCATGCGGTGATCACCTATCTCGAAGCGCAGCACGCGGCGGCGGGCGCGCTGCCTGCGCGCCGCGCGACGGCCGTGTTCGAGCGCGACGCGGCGGGCGTCGTGCGCTGGACCCATCTGCAGGAAACCTTCTGCACGGCCTGAGCGGCCGCGTATCAGCGCTTGCGCGTGCGGGCGACCGTCAATTCGTCGGACACGCTCTGCATCAGCGCGCCCAGCCACGCGATGTCGGTCGGCCGGTCGGGCTGCGGATGCGTGAGCAGGTAGCTCTTGATGCGCGGGAACGGCACGGGCGGTGTGACGACGACGAGCGGCAGCAACTGCGCATAGTGCGTCGCGAAGCGGCGCGTCGTCGTGAAGATCAGGTCCGACTGCAGCAGTACCTGCGGCACGATCCCGAAGTACGGCAGCGTCGTCACGATGCGCCGCGTGAGGCGCGCACGAGCGAGGCCGATCTCGATCGCGTTGCGCTTGTCGCCGGTGTACGGCGTCGGCGCGACGTGCGCGGCCGACGCATACGCTTCGCGCGTGAGCGGCACGTGCGCGAGCGGATGCGTATCGCGCATCAGGCATACGATCGTGTCGGAGAAGAGATCCTGGCGCACGAACCGCGGGTCGGGCTTCGGCCAGTTGCCGATCACGAGGTCGAGCGCGCCCGATTCGAGCGCGCCCGCGTGGTCGAGCGCGGGATTCAGCGAGTCGATTTCCAGATGCGCATGCGGCGCCGCGTCGCGAAAGCGCTCGATCAGCGTCGGCATGAAGAAATCGTTCAGGTAGTCGGGCGCCGCGACGCGGAACGTGCGCCGCGCGGACGACGGATCGAAGTCGCCGTGCGGCGTCGCGATGAAGTCGACCTCGCGCAGCGCGCGCGACGCGGCCTCGAGCAGCGATGCGCCGTATTCGGTCGGCACCATGCCGGATTTGCCGCGCACGAGGATCGGGTCGTTCAGCGTCTCGCGCAGCTTGCGCAGCGCGGTGCTGATCGCGGGCTGGGTCTGGTTCAGCCGCAGCGCGGCCTGCGTGACGCTGCGCTCAAGCAGCAGCGTGCGCAACACGCGCACGAGCCAGATATCGAGCGAGGCGGTACGGTCGTCGTCTTCCATCGGATGGGGGTGATTCGGGTGACGCGTAACCTTACCGCAGCCGCGCGTTGGCGTGCGTGATACCGGCCATCACGCGCGACCCTTCGGCAGCGCACTGATCCGCTTGACCTCGCGCGATTCGAGCCAGTTCGGCGTGCGTGCGCAGTACAGCACCATCGGCAGCGCATCCTCGCCCCAGAACAACTGCTTGTTCATCCAGAACGTCGGCACGCCGAACACGCCGAGCGCGATCGCATCGGCGTTGTTACGGGCCAGTTGCGCGCTCGTTTCCTCGAATTCGATCAGCGCATCGCCATGGCCGACGCCGACGCGCTCGCACAGCGCCGCGAAGCCTTCCGGCGTCGACGGATCGTTGCCCTCGCGCCAGATGAAGCGGAACATTTCCAGCACGGTCGCGATGTCGGCGCGCAGCGCGATCGCGAGGCGCAGCAGCTTGTCGGAATCGAACGGGTGCGCGGGCGGCATCTTGAAGCGAATGCCGAGCTGTTCCGCGCGAAACAGCGCGTGACGGTACGTGAACACGCGCTTGGCCGGCACGTCGGCGCTCGGGCGCTGCCCCCAGTGGCGCTGCAGGTCGAGCAGCGAGACGGCGACGGGTTCGAACGGCACGTCCGGCCATTTGTCGTGCTGCTCGAGCAGCAGATACGAGAACGGCGACACGAAGTCGAAGAACCAGGCAGGTTGGGCGGTATCGAGGCCGGTTGTCATGTCGTTCTCCAGAGGGTGGGGCGTGCGGCGCCTGGCGGCGGCCTCCATGTTACGCGGCGGCACGCGCATGCAGCAATGATCGCGGATCGTCCGCTCACGCGGAACCGGGAGTCGCCCGGGGGGCGCCGTCGGCCGGCGGCGGCGCGGCTTCGGCGCGTGCCGGCGGCGGCCCGCCCGCGCCGGGCGGGGCCGCCGGCGTATCCGGGTCGTGCGACGTGAGCCGCTCGCGCACGAAGCCGATGTGCTCGCGCAGCACGTAGAACTGCCCGGCGTACGCGAGCGGCATCTTCATCCGGTTCACGGCTTCCTCGATGTCGTCCAGCTGGTCGAGCAGCTGGACGCGTTCCTCGGCGGTGTGCTCGCCGAGCGCGCTGCGCTCGAGCGCGATCAGCGCGCCGTACCAGCGGTAGATGCGCGAGCGCACGCGCCAGCCGTACAGCGACGGCACGAGCCGCAGCCCGGGAATCAGGACGACGATCAGCGGCACGACCACCACCAGCAGCCGGTCGACCAGGCTCGCGACCCAGAACGGCAGCCGCCGGTACAGGAAGGTCTTGCCCGACTTGTAGTAGCGCGCGGCGTCGTCGGACAGCGGGAATCCGCGCGTGACGGACGACGGGAACTCGCCCGCGTGCTGCAGGATCGTCGCGTGGCCGTGCACCTCGCGCGCGGCCTCGATCAGCAGGTCCGACAGCGCGGGGTGCAGCGAATCGCGCGCGACGAGTTCGATCGTCGGTGCAACCGTGTGGATGTCGGCCGGCGGCAGGTTGCGGCCGAGATCGTAGACGCCCATCGGCAGCGTGATCGCGGTCAGGTAAGGAAAGCGCCGCGCGTACGCCTCGGCCTGCGTGAACGAGTACACGTGCACGCCCGGCGCACGGAACAGTTTCGCCATCACCGGGATCTGCGTCGAGTCGCCGGACAGGAACGCCGCGTCGATCTTGCCGTCGAGCAGCGCGGTTGCCGCGTCCTCGCCGGCGGTCGGCAGCAGCTCGGTCGAGCCGCCCGGCACGATGCCGTTCATCTTCAGCAGCGCGAGGCTCAGCTCGCGCGCGCCGCTGCCTTCCGCGCCGAGCGCGAGCCGCTTGCCCTTGAAGTCGGACAGGCGCGCGACCACCGGGCCGCGGTACATGATCGCGAGCGGCACGTAACCGATGCTGCCGAGCGACACGAGGTGCTCGTCGCGCTCCTTCGGGCCGATGCCGCTCTGCACGAAACCGACGTCGACCGGCGCGTTCGGGTTGGACAGCCGCGCGATGTTCTGCGCGGATCCTTCAGACGACTGGACGTCGAGCGTGACGCCGTTCTTCGCGAGGATCGTCTTGTACTTCTGCGCGGCGTTCCAGTACGTGCTGCCGGGCGGGCCGGACGAGATCACGAGCGTGGACGGCGGCGCCGGCTGGATCAGCCTGACGGCGAGCCAGACGGCCGCGGCGGCGAGCAGGACGGTCGGGCCGATCGACAGCGCGAGATCGCGCCACGACACCGCGACGAAGCGGGCGAGGATGCGACGAGGCGGACGAGGGCGGGCAGGCTTCATGGGGTCGACGGATGACGCTGGCGTGACGCATCGATGACGGTCGGGCGATTGTCGCGGGCGATGCGGATGCTCGCGGCGATGGTACCCGGTTTCACCGTGCGTGCGCGAATCGGGCAGCCCGGCGCGGCGCGGCGGCGACAGCGGCGGGCGGCCCCGCGTCAAAAGCTTTGCGCTTCCGCGGGCGCTGGATTACATTGTGCGACGCAGCCGCGCCCGATTCGCGCGCGACCCGGCACGCAATGAGACCGGGCGCGTCCGGCCGGCGGCTGTCCGGCCCGGCCGGCCCGCTATCAGCGTGCGCCGGCCGCCGGCCCGTGTCGCCTCTCTCGTATCGCCGTGGAAAACACCGGCTGTCCCGCCCGTTCGCGCGCGGGCCGGCTGTTTTTGGGGGTATCCGGCCGTACTGTGCACGGCCGTTCCGGAGTGATAAGGAGATAGCATGAAGTCGATCGTGTTGAGAGCGTTGGGCGTTGCCGCCGTGGCGGCCTGCCTGTCGGGCAGCGTGTATGCGCAGTCGAGCGACGCAGCGGCAACGGAAGCGCCGGCGGCCGCGACCAGCTCGCCGAAGGCCGCCGCGAAAACCGCGAAGAAGGCCAACCGCAAGCTCGGCTACGCGGTGCGCAAGGCCATTTCGAAGGAACAGGGCGTGAACGTGTCGAACCTCGTCGTTCGTTCGAAGGGCGGCGCGATCACGCTGGAAGGCACGATGCCGGCCCAGGACCAGATCGACAAGGCCGAAGCCGCGGCGAAGGACGTGAAGGGCGTGACGTCGGTCACGAACAAGCTGACGGTTCAGCAGCAGTGACGCCGGGCGGCGGCGCGCGAGCGCCGCGCGCGCCCGTTTCCAGGCGGGCCCCGGCATGCCGGGGCCCGTTTGCGCTTCAGAGGCCGCGGGCCGCGCGCGACGCGGCGGCGGACCGATAACGAAATCGAGGGGGCGGCGATGACGAGACTCGGGTGGGGCAGGCGGATGGGGTGGGGCGCGGTGCTGGCAGCGCTCGCGATGCTCGGTGCGTGCAACGGCGACGATACGGCCGAGCGCAATCGGCTGCCCGGCTTCGTGTCCGGCAGCGTGCGCACGACGGCCTACGACGGCGCGAGCGACGACCTGCTGACGGCCGGCCTCGGCAAGACGGGGCTGGCGGCGGCGAGTGCGCCCGGCTTCGCGAATCCGGCGCGGCCGACGAGCGCCGAGTTGCGCCGCCTCGCGATCTGGTCGAACTACCGTGCGCTCGTCGACATGAGCGCGAACGGCGGTTACGGCCGCTTCTGGGGGCCGAACGTCGATCTCGACGGCAACGACACGCTCGGCGAAGGCAAGATCCCCGGCACCGAATACCTCGCGTACTCCGACGACGGCAGCGGCACCAGGAACGTGACGCTGCTCGTGCAGGTTCCCGCACGCTTCAATCCCGCGCAGCCATGTATCGTCACCGCGACGTCGTCGGGCTCGCGCGGCGTGTACGGCGCGATCTCCGCGGCCGGCGAGTGGGCGCTCAAGCGCGGCTGCGCGGTGGCCTACAACGACAAGGGCGGCGGCAACGGCGCGCACGAGCTCGGTACCGACACCGTCACGCTGATCGACGGCACGCTCGCCAACGCGGTGCTGGCCGGCACCGCGAGCCTGTTCACCGCGAACGTGACGAGCGGCGATCTCGCCGCGTTCAACAACCGCTTTCCGAACCGCTACGCATTCAAGCATGCGCATTCGCAGCAGAATCCCGAGCAGGACTGGGGACGCGTGACGCTGCAGTCGGTCGAGTTCGCGTATTGGGCGCTCAACGAGCAGTTCGGGCCGCTGATCGACGGTTCGCATCACGGCGTGCGCTATCGCGCGGGCGACATCACGACGATCGCCGCGTCGGTCAGCAACGGCGGCGGCGCGTCGCTCGCGGCGGCCGAGCAGGACAGCCGCGGCTGGATCACCGCGGTCGTGGTCGGCGAGCCGCAGATCAACGTGCGGATGTCGCCGAATGCGGTCGTGCGCACGGGCGGCCAGCCGGTGCCGTCGTTCGGCCGGCCGCTGGCCGACTACGCGACGCTCGCGAACCTGCTGCAGCCGTGCGCGGCCGCGTCGGCGTCGCTCGCCGGCGCGCCGTACCTGAGCGCGCTGCCGGCCGCGACCACGCAGTCGATCCGCACCCAGCGCTGCGCGACGCTCGCCGCGGCCGGGCTCGTGTCGGGCGCCGACACGCAGAGCCAGGCGGCCGACGCGCTCGCGCAGCTCCATGCGGCCGGTTATCTGGCCGATTCCGACCTGCTGCAGGCGCCGATGTGGGATTCGCAGGCGATTCCGGCGATCGCGGTCACCTACGCGAATGCGTACACGCGCTCGCGCGTCACCGACAACCTGTGCAACTTCAGCTTCGCGACGACCGATCCGGCGACGGGCGCGGTCGCGGCGCCGGCTGCCTCGCCGATGCCGGCCGTGTTCGGCGTCGGCAACGGCGTGCCGCCGACGGCCGGCATCAACCTCGTGTTCAACAACGGCGCGGGTGTCGACCACCGGCTCGCGACGCCCGATGCGAGCTTCGCGGGCGCGCTGTGCCTGCGCCAGCTGTGGACGAACGGGATGCTCGGGATGCCCGCGAACGTCGATGCGGTACGCGTGAACGCGAACCTGCACGGCAAGCCGGCGATCATCGTGCAGGGCCGCAGCGACGCGCTCGTGCCGGTGAACCACGCGTCGCGCGCATACGTCGCGCAGAACGGCATCAGCGAAGCCGGGCGCAGCCAGCTCGTGTTCTACGAGGTGACGAACGGCCAGCACTTCGACGCGTTCCTGCCGGTTGCGGGCTTCGACACGCGCTTCGTGCCGGTCCACTACTACAACCTGCAGGCGCTGAACCTGATGTGGCAGCACCTGAAGAACGGCGCGCCGCTGCCGCCGTCGCAGGTGATCCGCACGGTGCCGCGCGGCGGCAGCCCGGGCGCCGCGCCGGCGCTGACGAGCGCGAACCTGCCGCCGATCTCGGCCGCGCCGGGCGCGAACGCGATCACGACCGGCGCCGGCGCGATCGACGTGCCGCTCTGACGGCCGCCGCCGCGCCGCCCCCGCCAGGCCGGACAGTCGTCCGGCTTTTTTCCTTTCGTCGTCTGGAATCGGTCCCGTATTGCCTTTTGTCGGATTGGCGAGCGCCGTAACAAATTGTTACTTTACGGCGGAAAATCCGGAACCTATTATGCGCCGGTATTTTCAATTAATTTAATAAATTCCATATACGAGAATATTCCTTTCCGTTTGGTTAATCGATCCTTTCGATTTTGTTAAATCGGCTCGGGCTGCGCTTGGTCGCCGTTTGGCGATTAATCTGCATCTCGCCGAGGGGGTTCGTTCGTCTATCTGAAGCGAAGGTGCCTTGCCGGGCATGCTTTGCGGGGCGTCTTATTGCCGTCGATTTTGTGCAAATGCGGATTGGCGGAATGAATCCGAATTGCTGCGGATTATTGAATTGTCGTTTGCAATGGAATTGCTTCCATTGTGCAGTCGCAAAAAATGGGTGGGGTAAATCATGCCGGTCGATATTCGTCGACCCGGTAAAAAACTCGGAGTGCGTCGCATAACGAATGCATTCCCGGTGCGGAGCGCCGGCGCAAATGATCCTTTGCGGCCGGCGGTATTTATCGTTCTGTTCGAGAGGCAATAATGACGACACGGAAGTCCTTGAAAGACGGTTTCGCGCTATTCGGAACGACCTTGAGCGTGCCGCTCGCCGCCGCAGCGGCCGCGGCGCTGCTCGTCACGGGGTGCGGCGGCGACGACGGGCCGAGCCCGACTGCTTCGGCCGCCGCGGCGGCCGCGACGTCCAGCGGCAGCACGCAGGCCAACACCAATGCGACGGCCGCCGCCGCGGCCGACCAGCCGTACGTCGACACCGACGTGTACGGCACCGGGCCGAACGACGCGGTCACGGATTCGACCGAAGGCGCGGCGGTCGTGCACCGCCAGGTCACGATCGGCGGCAAGACGATCAAGTACACGGCCACCACGGGCCACCTGACGACGATCGATCCGGTCACGTCGGCGCCGAACGCGAAGATGTTCTACGTCGCGTACACGCAGGACAACCCGGATCCGTCGAAGCCGCGCCCGGTCACGTTCTTCTACAACGGCGGCCCCGGCTCGTCGTCGGTCTACCTGCTGCTCGGCTCGTACGGGCCGAAGCGCCTGCAGTCGTCGTTCCCGAACTTCACGCCGCCCGCGCCGTACAAGCTGCTCGACAACCCGGACAGCCTGCTCGACCGCACCGACCTCGTGTTCATCAACCCGGTCGGCACCGGTTATTCGACGGCGATCGCTCCGGCGAAGAACAAGGATTTCTGGGGCACCGACCAGGACGCCCACTCGATCGACCGCTTCATCCAGCGCTACCTGACCAAGTACTCGCGCTGGAATTCGCCGAAGTTCCTGTACGGCGAGTCGTACGGCACCGCGCGCAGCGCGGTCGTGTCATGGGTGCTGCACGAGGACGGCATCGACCTGAACGGGATCACGCTGCAGTCCTCGATCCTCGACTATGCGAACGCGCTGTCCGCGCCGGGCACGTTCCCGACGCTCGCGGCCGATGCGTTCTACTGGAAGAAGACGACGCTCAACCCGACGCCGACCGATCTCGACGCGTACATGATCCAGGCCCGCAACTACGCGGACAACACGCTCGCGCCGCTCGCGCAGAAGCCGAACCCGCAGGACGGCGGCTTCGTCAACGTGCGGCTGAACCTGAACCTGCAGACCGCGCAGCAGATGGGCGCGTACATCGGCACGGATCCGACGTCGCTGATCCAGACGTTCGGCAACCCGGCCGCGCTCGGCAACGTGCCGTCGTCGGACGACAACCCGCCGTACACGTTCTTCCTGACGCTCGTGCCGGGCACGCAGATCGGCCAGTACGACGGCCGCGCGAACTTCACGGGCAAGGGCATCGCGCCGTACATCCTGCCGAACTCGGGCAGCAACGATCCGTCGATTACGAACGTCGGCGGCGCGTACACGGTGCTGTGGAACAGCTACATCAACACCGACCTCAAGTACACGTCGACGTCGTCGTTCGTGGACCTGAACGACCAGGTCTTCAACAACTGGGATTTCAGTCACATCGACCCGACCGGCGCGAACAAGGGCGGCGGCAATACGCTGTACACGGCCGGCGACCTCGCGTCGACGATGAGCGTAAACCCGGACCTGAAGGTGCTGTCGGCGAACGGCTATTTCGACGCCGTCACGCCGTTCCACCAGACGGAGCTGACGCTCGCGCAGATGCCGCTCGATCCGACGCTCAAGGCGCAGAACCTGACGATCAAGAACTACCCGTCGGGCCACATGATCTACCTGAACGACGCGTCGCGGACCGCGCTGAAGGGCGATCTCGCCAACTTCTACGACGGCATCCTCGCGAACCGTACCGCACTGCAGCGCGTGCTGAAACTGCAGGCGCGCACGCAGCAGCTCAAGCAGCAGAAACTGCAGCAGCAGGGGCAGTAAGCGGCGCGGGCGGCACGTCGCCGCCCCGGATGGACGACAGCCCGATCGGCGCAGGCCGGCCGGGCTGTTTTTTCCTGGGTCGCGGAGGATGGGCGGCGTATCGGAGGCGCCCGCCGGGAAAAGGCGCAACCGCGAGGGAAGGGCGACGCCGGAACCGCTTACGCGAGCACGAGCCTGACGCCGACCGCGACGAGCGTCGCGGCGAGCAGGTTGCGCAGCAGCCGCTCGGGTGCGCGCGCCGACAGCAGGCTGCCGATCACGATGCCCGGCAGCGAGCCGAGCAGCAGCGACAGCAGCATCGACCAGTCGACCGAGCCGAGCAGCCAGTGGCCCATGCCGGCGACCAGCGTGAGCGGTACCGCGTGCGCGATGTCGGAACCGACGATGCGGGTCGTCGCGAGCAGCGGATACAGCAGCAGGAGCACGGTGACGCCGATCGCGCCGGCGCCGACCGACGTCATCGACACGAGCACGCCGAGCACGGCGCCCGTCAGCACGGTCGACCACAGCGTGCGCGCGGGGCTCGGCGCGAGCGGGTTGCGCGCGGCGAACGCGGTGAGTTGCGGCCGGAAGATCAGCGCGATCGACGTGAGCAGCAGCGCGATGCCGAGCACGAGCTGGATCATCCGCGCGGTGCCGGGCGCATTCATCCCGTGCGTATGCAGCCACCACAGCGTGATGGCCGCGGCCGGCACGCTGCCCACCGCGAGCCGGCCGGTGATGCGCCAGTCGATCGACCCTTTCAGGCCGTGGACGAGCGTGCCGGTGGCCTTGGTCGCGGCCGCGTACAGCAGATCGGTGCCGACCGCCGTCGCGGGGTGCACGCCGAACAGCAGCACGAGGATCGGCGTCATCAACGAACCGCCGCCGACGCCCGTCAAGCCGACGAGAATGCCGACGAACAGGCCGGACAGGGAGTACAGCAGATCGATATGGGGAAGCGACATCGGAAGCAGGCGGTTATGCGGCGTTCTGCGGCGGCGCGTGGCTGCGGCGCGCGCATCAAAGTCCGCCATTGTCGCAAATGTGGCGCGTCGGCGTACAACTGCGTTAAAAATAGGCCGGGAAAGCCCGCGCGACGGGCGGGCGGACGGCGGGGGCGCGGTCGTTCGGACGGGCGGTGCGGCCGATTGTGTGCGATCGCGCCAAACGCATGACGAATCCGGCGCGTGCCGCGCCCGGCATGCGTAAAAAAGGGCGCGACAGTGCGCGCCCCGGTTCGATGGCGGCGGCCGCCGCTCAGTGCATCGCGGGGCCGGTGCCTTCGACGGCTTCCTGCCGTCGGATCCGCAGCCCGAAGCCGATCAGCGCGGCCACGGCGGCGAACACCGCGCCGAACGCGAATGCCGCGTGGTAGCCGCCGTTCAGCGCGGCGAGCGGCGCGGCCTGCGCGGCCGCGAGCACATCGGTGCGGGCGGCCGCGAGGCTCGCGAGCACCGCGAGGCCGAGCGCACCGCCCATCATGAACGCGGTATTGACGATCCCCGACGCCAGCCCCGAATCGGCCGGATCGACGTCGCTCATCGCGGCGAGCAGCATCGGGTTGAACGCGACGCCCGCGCCGATGCCGAGCAGCGTCATGCCGGGCAGCACGTGCAACACGAAGCCGCCGTCGACCGGCGCGCGCGAGAACAGCGCGAGGCCGCAGGCCGCGATCAGCAGGCCGGCCGCGATCGGGCCACGGATCCCGAAGCGCATCACGATCCGCGCCGACAGCCCGAGCGAGAACGCGGCCATGATCAGGTTCGCCGGCAGGAACGCGAGCCCGACCTGCAGCGGCCCGTATTGCAGCACGCGCTGCATGTACAGCGCCGACAGGAAGAACCACGCGAACATCGCGGCCGCCCATAGCACGGCGATCACGTTCGCGAGCGCGACGTTGCGCGCGGCGAACAGCGAGAGCGGCATCAGCGGATGCGCGCTGCGCGCCTCGATCGCGATGAACAGCGCGAGCAGCATGGCGGCCGCGCCGATCAGCGCGACGGTCTGCGTCGACAGCCAGCCGGCCTCGTTGCCGCCGACGATCCCGTAGACGGCCAGCATCAGGGAAGCGGTCACGGTGATCGCGCCCGCGACGTCGAGCCGCGCGGCGCCGGCCGGCGCACGCCTGCGCGGCAGCAGCGCCGCGCTCATCGCATAAACCGCGATGCCGATCGGCAGGTTGACGAGGAAGATCCAGTGCCACGACAGCGAACTCGTCAGCAGCCCGCCGAGCAGCACGCCGATGCTGCCGCCGCCCGCGCAGACGAAGCCGTAGACGCCCATCGCGCGTGCGCGCTCGCCGGGCTCGGTGAAGAGATTCATGATCAGCGACAGCGAGACGGCCGACACCACCGCGCCGCCGAGCCCCTGCACCGCGCGCGCGGCGATCAGCATCGTCTGCGATTGCGCGAGGCCGCATGCGAGCGACGCGAGCGTGAACGCGACGAGGCCCGCGAGAAACATGCGCCGCTGGCCGTACAGGTCGCCGAGCCGGCCGCCGAGCAGCAGGCAGCCGCCGAACGTCAGCAGGTACGCGTTGACGACCCACACGAGGGCCGTTTCGGTGAAATGGAGGTCGGTGCTGATCGACGGCAGCGCAACGTTCACGATCGTGCTGTCGAGCACGATCATCAGCACGCCGAGACAGAGAACGATCAGCGCGTACCAGCGTTTCTCGCCGTGGATCCCGTGAGTCATGGGCTCGCAGCCTTCTGACAGTTATTTGAAGGGATGCATTGTAGACGTCATCGGTGCGCGCTTCCTGCCGGTTTGTGGCAGGAGCGTCGCGTAGTGGCACGCATCCGCGGACGGGCGGGCCGGACGCATCGACGCGCGTTACGCGCGCGCCGGCAGTGCGCAGCCGTCGGGGCCGCAGGCGGCCGCGCCGGCGCCGTCGAGTTCGACGATGCCGTCGCGCCACGCCTGGTCGAGCGCCTGCGCGAAGGCGTCGGCCGGCTGCGCGCCCGACACCGCGTAGCGGCCGCCGAACACGAACAGCGGCACGCCGCGCCCGCCGATCTGCGCGGCGCGCGCGATGTCGGCTTCGACTTCGTCGCGGTACGCATCGCTGCGCAGCACGGCTTCGACGGCCGCGCGCTCGAGCCCCGCCTCGACCGCGAATTCGGTCAGCGCCGCGTGATCGAACAGCGAGCCGTGTTCGCAGAAATACGCGCGGTACAGCCGTTCGGTCAGCGCGTGCGCGCGGCCCGTCGCTTCCGCGAGCTTCACGAGCCGGTGGCCGTCGAGCGTATCGCCGACGAGCGTGCCGGGCAGGTCGTAGCGCAGTCCGACGCTCGCGGCTGCATCGGTCACCTGGCGCAGCATCTGGTCGACCTGCGCGGGCGACATCCGGTATTTGCCCGCGAGCATGACCTCGACCGGCTCGACCGGCTGGCCGGGCATCAGCCGGTACGCGCGCAGCACGACGTCGACGCGATCGGCGTGCGCGAACGCGGCGAGCGCCTCGTCGAAGCGGCGCTTGCCGATCCAGCACCACGGGCAGATCAGGTCGGACCAGATTTCGACGGTCAGGGTCGGGCGGGCAGTCGGGGCGGGAGCAGTCGTCATGGGCGGTTCCGGGCGGCAATGAAATGTAACCGTGATTGTATCATTTCGTGCTTCGACACCGCCGGTCGCGCGAAGCTTCGTGTGGAGCGGGGGCGCGCCCGGCGTACCACGAAGCATAGACAGGGAAACGGCATCCCGATAGCGACGACCGAGGCGGCCGTCGTGCGCTCGCCGCAGGGCGCTTACGCGTCGCCCTGCGTTTCCTTCAGGTGCTTGAGGTGCTTGTAGACCGTCGCGCGCCCCATCCCGAGGACGTTCGCGACGTAGTTGGCCGCGCTCTTGCCGCGGAACGCGCCTTCCGCGTACAGCGCCTCGACGAGCTCGCGCCGGTGCTCGCGCGTGAGCCCGTTCAGCCCGACCTGCCGCTCGCGCAGCCAGCCGTGCAGGAACGTGTTGATGCGCTCCTGCCAGTCGTCGCGGAACAGCTCGTCGGGCTGCGCGACGATGCCCGCGCCCTTGATGAACAGGTCGAGCGTCGCGCGCACCTCGTCGAACACCGCGATGTTGAAGTTGATGCACATCATCCCGGCCGGGCGGCCTTCGTCGTCGAACAGCACGTTGCTGACGCAGCGCATCCGCCGGCCGTCCCAGTTCAGCTTCTCGTACGGGCCGATCACGCGTTCGCGCGCGGAATGATCGATTTCCTCGAGCGCGGAATCGTCGCCGACCTCGCGCTTGGACAGGTTGTTCGCGAGATACAGCACGGTCTGGTCGTGCAGGTCGTGGATCACGACTTCCGCGTACGGGAAGAACAGCGCGGCGATACCGTCGGCGATCGGCGCATAGCGGGTGAGCAGCAGGTCTTTGACGGGGGATTTCTTCTTGCGCATCGGTGTCGCCATCTCGGGTGGGCGGGGGCCGGGCAGCGCATCGGGCCGGCGCACGGGCATACCGGTGGCCGGCATGCCCGTGCGCCCGCGCGCGGCCGCCGCGGCGGTTGCGCCATTGTATCGGCCCCGCGCGCGCGCGCCGCTCATGCGTGCGTCAGGTGCGTGTACAGCGCGTGCGCGATCGCGATGTCCTCGAGCCCGAGGCCGATCGAGCGGAAGAACGCGTGACGCGTGCGCGACGGCGCCGCGCAGGTGCCGGCGACGAGCGCGGGCAGGTCGCCGACGATCCGCCCGGCATCCCAGCCGTGATCGGCCGTCGCGATCTGCATTTCGCCGGCGCTGGCGGGCGTCGTGTGCCGGTAGTCGCAGTAGACGTCCATGTCGGGCAGCCAGGCGGGCGGGATTTCGTGCGCGCGCGCGACGTTCGTGCTGATCGACGTGACGAGCGCCGGGCGCGTGAGCATCCCGTCGCCGAGCACGGGCGTGCCCGACGACGTGCACAGCATCACCACGTCCGCGTCGCGCACGCAGGCTGCGACGCTCGCCGCCGCACGGGCGCGCGGGTCGAGTTCGGCGAGCGTGGCCTGCAGCGCCGCATTGCCGGCCAGCGCCGGCGAGTACACGCGAATCGTCTCCCAGTCGCGCAGCGCCGCCGTGTGCCGCAGATGCGCGAGACCGACCGCGCCCGCGCCGACGATCGCGAGACGGCGTGCGTCGCGCGGCGCGAGGCAGTCGACCGCCAGCGCCGTCGTGCCGGCCGTGCGTTCGACCGTCAGCAACCCCGCGTCGCACCACATCAGCGGCTGGCCGGTCTGCATCGACATCAGCGCGGTCCAGGCCGTGACGATCGGTTTGCCGCCCGTCACGACGTACGGCGACAACTTCGCGCCGAACACCTGCGCATCGGCGAGCGCGCCGAGATACGTGATGAAGTCGCCGGCCTGGTCGGGAAACAGCGTGAGCGTCTGCGGCGGCTGCACCGCGCGCGCCGCGGCGAGCGACGCGAACATGCGGCGCAGCGTGCCGAGCACGTCGAGCGACGGCAGGGCCGCGCGCACCGCGGCTTCGTCGACGGTCAGTGGCGGGGTCGGGGCGGTTTGCGTCATGGGGACATCTCCGGTCGGGGCCGGACAGGACGGTCTCGAAAGACGGTGTCCGGCGGTGTTCGTGATGGACGAAAAGTCTAATATAGACAAACAAGATCTGGAGAATTTTTCTTTTCGAGACCGTGTTTCGCCGTGGTTTTCCGGGAAAACATAGGTAAATCAACGGTGTTCTTCGTGGCAGGCACATGCGGGGAGGTCACGCGACGACGCACGATTATCGTATCCCCTATAGTCTATAGTAGACTTTGAGTCTATATTTCGGCTGCGGGACACGGCACGTCGTGTTGCGGCGGCCGCCTGCATCGAATGCCGATCCGGTGCCTGTCCGACGGCGTCGTGCGACCGATCTTCCTCGCCTCAATCCGGAACAGAAGGACCGTCATGAACTGGAAGCTTTCCCTTTGCGCCGCTGCGGCGCTCGCGTGCGCGGCCGTCACGGCCCATGCGGAACAGACCACGCTGCGTTTCGGCATCGAAGCCGCCTATCCGCCGTTCGAGAGCAAGACGCCGGCCGGCCAGCTGCAGGGGTTCGACGTCGACCTCGGCAACGCGGTGTGCGCGAAGCTGAACGTGAAATGCGTGTGGGTCGAGAACGCGTTCGACGGGCTGATCCCGGCGCTGCAGGCGCGCAAGTTCGATGCGATCAATTCGGCGATGAACATCACCGCGAAGCGCAAGCAGAGCATCGATTTCACGCCGCCGATCTACGTGGTGCCGATCGTGATGGTCGCGAAGCGCGGCTCGCCGCTGCGGCCCGACGTCGCGAGCCTGCGCGGCAAGCACGTCGGCGTGCTGCAGGGTTCGTCGCAGGAGGATTTCCTGAAGGCGCACTGGGCCAATGCGGGCGTGGCCGTGGTGTCGTACCAGGATCAGGACCAGATCTACGCCGATCTCGTCGCGGGGCGGCTCGACGCGGCCGTCCAGGAAGCGCAGACCGCGCAGGACGGGTTCCTCGACAAGCCGGCCGGCCGCGACTACCAGATCGTCGGCGACGCGCTGAAGGATCCGGCGACGCTCGGCGAAGGCACGGGCTTCGGGATGCGCAAGGGCGACAAGGCGCTGCAGGCGAAGATCGTCGGCGCGCTCGATGCGCTGAAGAAGGACGGTACGCTGAGCGCGCTGTCGCAGAAGTACTTCAAGCGCGACATCATCGCGAAATAAGCGCCGCCGCGCGCCGGCCGCGGTGCCGGCGCGCGGCGCATCGAATCTCGACGCAGGACGGGGAACCATGGATTTCGACGTCATCGTTCTGGGGGCCGGCATCGTCGGCGTGTCGTCGGCGCTGCACCTGCAGGATCGCGGGCTGCGCGTCGCGCTCGTCGATCGGCGCGCGCCCGGCGAGGAAACCAGCCACGGCAATGCCGGGCTGATCGAACGCTCGTCGGTCGTGCCGTACGCGTTTCCGCGCCGGCTCGGCACGCTGCTGCGCTACGCGCGCAACCGTTCGGTCGATCTGTACTGGGACTACCGCGCGCTGCCCGCTTATGCGGGCTGGCTCGCGCGGTTCTGGCGCGAATCGTCGCCGCAGCGGCTCGCGGCCGCCGCACGCGACCTGCTGCCGCTCGTCGCGGCGAGCGTCGTCGAGCACGACGCGCTGCTCGCGCGTACCGATGCCCAGCCGCTCGTGCACGACGGCGGGTGGATCGAGGCGTTCCGCTCGCCCGCGCTGTTCGATGCCGAAGCGCGCGCGCAGCAACGCGTGGCTGTCGCGCACGGCCTGCGGATGGCCGTGCTCGACGCGCGTGCGCTGCGCGAGCGCGAGCCCGGCATCGGCGACGCATTCTGCGGCGCCTTCCACTGGCAGGACCCAAAGACCGTGTCGAGCCCGGGCGGACTGACCAAGGCCTACGCGCGGCTGTTCGAGCGCGACGGCGGCACGTTCGCGCTCGGCGACGCGAGGACCCTCGCGCAGGTGGACGGCGGCTGGCGGGTCGGGTCCGAACACGGGCCGATTTCGGCACGTTCGGCCGTGGTCGCGCTCGGACCGTGGTCCGATCATGTGTTCGCGCCGCTCGGCTACCGCATTCCGCTGCGCGCGAAGCGCGGCTATCACATGCATTACCGGCCGACGCGCGCGCCGCTGAACGTGCCCGTGTGCGATACCGAGGAAGGATTCGTCGTCGCGCCGATGGAGGGCGGCCGCCTGCGGCTTACGACCGGCGTCGAGATCGCGCTGCGCGGTGCGCCGCCGACCGGCGTGCAGCTCGCGCGCGCCGAACCGCTGGCGCGCGACGCGTTCGGCATCGGCGAGCGGCTCGATCCCGAGCCGTGGCTCGGGATGCGGCCGTGCACGCCCGACATGCGGCCGGTGATCGGGCCCGCGCCGCGCCATCGCCATCTGTGGTTCGCGTTCGGTCATTGCCACCACGGGCTCACGCTCGGCCCCGCGACCGGGCGCCTGCTCGCCGAAATGATGACCGGCGCGCCGACCTACATCGATCCCCGTCCATACCGGCCCGCGCGCTTCGGTTGACCGGCGACGCTACGCGGCGAAGCGGCGCCTGCCGCCGCCGCCGTGCGTCGCGTCACGCGCGCCGATCGCGAGAGGGCATTCACAGTATTTCATTCTGCTGTCCGGATAATCGAGAGCCGCGTGATCGAAAATGATCTGCGTAATCGTCAAGAAAGAAAATCGCGAATCAAAAATTAGTAAATCAGCGATTTATCAATGCATTTTCATATCGGTGAAATGCGTAATGGGCAGCCGTCCATGACGGTATCGGGCACCATCGCGACCGGCTGTTCCGGCGCCGCGCGGAATGTACCGGAACACGTTACTGCGGGGCTCGCAAACGTTACGTTACATCCACGCCCTGTCCGCCTTTTTCATCAGACGATTGATGCCCGTCAATCCCTGGGCAACCCCTGAATTTCGTCTGAAATCGATTAAAAAATCGTTATTGCCAGTCAATAGGCTGACGAATCCGTCCTTTTTTTGAATTGGCACGCTTCGTGCAATCCGTCCCCATGCTTTATCAACGTAGTGCCAACCGAGATAGGGAAAATAACGATGAGACACAATCTTAAATTGACGGGTGTGGCGCTGTCGGTCGCGACGGTGTTCGGGGTACTGGCTTCGGGTTCCGCAGTGGCGGGTGCCCTCGATTCGCTGCCGATCCCGCAAGTGATCGTCAACCCGCCGACGAACAGCGTGTCGGTCGGGCTGGTCGCCACGGGCACGTCGCCGCTGGGCTCGGTCACCGTGACGGCGGGCGGGTCGGGCGCGATCCAGACGTCGCTCGGCGATCCGGGACAATTGCTGTCGGGAGCCGTGGGGGCGGTGACGGGCGCACTCGGCGGCGGCACGGTGCAGCCGCTCGCACCGGTCCAGGGTGTGTTGAACCAGGTGACGGGGGCGCTGAATGGCGGCAACCCGGCAAGCGCGCTGACCAGTGCGTTGAATACGGCGACGGGGACGCTGAGCAATGCGGTTGGCACCGTAACGGGCGCATTGGGGAATGTCGGCGGCGGTTCGAACCCGCTGGCGCCGGTGCAGGGCGTGGTGAATCAGGTGACGGGCGCGCTCGGCGGCGGCAATCCGGCCGGTGCACTGACGGGCGCACTGGGCGGCATCGGCGGCGGTTCGAATCCGCTGGCGCCGGTTCAAGGTGTGGTGAATCAGGTCACGGGTGCGCTCGGTGGCGGGAACCCGGCTGGCGCGCTGACCGGTGCGCTCGGCACGGTGACGGGCGCACTGGGCGGTATCGGCGGCGGGTCTAACCCGCTGGCGCCGGTGCAGGGTGTGGTGAACGGGCTTACGGGGTCGATTGGTGGCGGCGATCCGGCTGGCGCACTCACGGGTGTCGTCAACACGGTGACGGGGGCGCTAGGTAATCTCGGCAGCGGCTCGAACCCGCTGGCGCCGGTGCAAGGCGTCGTGAACGGTGTCACGGGCGTACTCGGTAGCGGGAACCCGGCAGGTGCCTTGACCGGCGCACTTGGTACGGTCACGGGGGCACTGGGCGGAATCGGCGGCGGCACGAATCCGCTGGCACCGGTTCAAGGTGCGGTGAATCAGGTGACGGGCGCGCTCGGTAGCGGCAATCCCGCCGGCGCGCTGACCGGTGCCCTCGGTACGGTCACTGGCGCGTTGGGCGGTATCGGCGGCGGCACGAATCCGATTACCCCGATCCAGAACATCGTCAACCAGGTCACGGGTACGCTTGGCGGCGGCAATCCGGCCGGCACGCTGAGCAACGCGGTCAACACGATCACGGGCTCGCTCGGTAACCTCGGCGGCGCCGGGAGCCCGCTGGCACCGGTGCAAGGCGTCGTGACGCAACTCGCGGGCACGCTCGGCAACGGCAATCCGGCCGGCGAGCTGACGAACGCGCTGAACGCCGTGACGGGTGCGCTCGGCGGCGCGAATCCGCTGACGCCGGTGCAGGGCGTCGTGAACCAGGTCGTCGGCACGCTGTCGGGTGCGGGCGGCGGCAGCCCGATCGCGCCGATCACGAACCTCGTCAACGGCCTGCAGAACGCGCTGCCGGGTGGCAATCCGGCCGGTGCGCTGACCGGCGCACTGGGTTCGGTCACGGGCGCCCTCGGCAACCTCGGCGGCGCGAACCCGCTGGCGCCGGTGCAAGGTGTCGTCAACCAGGTCGTCGGCACGCTCGGCGGGAGCAATCCGGCCGGCACGTTGAGCAACGCGGTCGGGACGGCCACGGGCGCCCTCGGCAACGCAGTCGGCTCGGTTGCGGGTGCGCTCGGCGCGCTGGGCGGCACGAACCCGCTGGCGCCGGTACAGGGTGTCGTCAACCAAGTCGTTGGGACGCTCGGCAACCTTGGTGGCACGAACCCGCTGGCGCCGGTGCAAGGCGTCGTGAACCAGGTCGTCGGCGCGTTGTCGGGCGCGGCGGGCAGCAGCCCGATCGCCCCGATCACGAACCTCGTGAACGGCCTGACGGGCGGCGGCAACCCGGCCGGCGCACTGACCGGTGCGCTCGGCTCGGTGACGGGCGCACTCGCGAACGGCCCGGCAGCCCTCGGCCAGGCGGCCGGTGCGCTGTCGGGCGCGGCCGGTTCGACGGCCGCGGCGGGCGGCAGCCTGCTCGGCTCGGGCGCGAACGCGGCCGGCGGCACGGCGGGTGCAGTCGGCTCGCTGCTGACGACGGGCGCCAACGCGACGGCGACGGTCGTCAATGCGGCCGGCACGTCGGTGGGTACGGCGCTCGGTTCCGCGCCGAGCCTGTCGGTGACGCCGCATTCGGGCAATAGCGCGCCGAACAACCCGCTCGCGCCGGTGACGTCGCTGCTCCAGTCGCTGACCGGCGCACTGCCGAAGTAAGGGCCGGATCCGCACGGCGGCGCCGCATGGCCGCCGTGCGCCGCGCTCGCGCAACGCGGCATGACAGCGATGTCATGCCGCGTTGTCTTTTCGGGCTTCCCGCTGTCTTGCGTCGCATGAGCAACCGCCGCCGACTATTTCAACGCGGCATGGAATAACCGGTTCCCGCCGTCCGTTTACCTACCGAGTTCCGGCCCGGCCCGCCGGCGGGATAATGGTCGCAACGAAACCGATCGTCCCGTCCGGCGGCGCCGTGCCGCCAGGCCCTGCCAAGGAGAACGGGAATGAAACGGATGGTCTTTGCCGCCGCGCTGACGGCGGCGATCGTGCGGCCGGCGGCCGCGGAACCGCCTCAGGTGAGCGACGGGAAACTGGTCGACGAGGCACACATGACGCTGTACGTGTTCGATCGCGATGCGCCCGGCAAGAGCGCGTGCGACAGCGCGTGTGCGGCCAACTGGCCGCCCGCGATCGCGGACGCGTACGACAAGGCATCGGGCGCACTGAGTCTCGTCGCGCGGGACGATGGCAAGAAGCAATGGGCGTACCGCGGCCGCCCGCTGTATCGCTGGAAGATGGACCGCAAGGCGGGCGACGCGGGCGGCGACGGGATCGGCGGCATGTGGCACGTCGCGCACCCGTGACCGCGCGGCGATGCGGATGCGCAAGGCTTCCTGATGAGCTACGAATCGGATCTGCTGGTGTGGCTGCCGCGTCTCACGCGCTATGCGCGTGCGCTGACGGGCGACCGCGCGTGGGCGGACGATCTCGTGCAGGACACGCTCGAGCGTGCGCTGAACCGGCCGCCGCGCGACGGCGGCAACCTGCGCGCGTGGCTGCTGACGCTGTTGCGGCACCGTTTCATCGACCAGTTGCGCGCGCGGCGCGAGATCGCGGTCGACGATGCGACCGCGCCGTGGCAGACGATGGCCGCGCCGGCCGGCGAGATCGGTGGGCTGGTGCTGCGCGACGTGCAGCGCGCGTTGTACCGGTTGCCGGTCGAGCAGCGCGAGGTGCTGCTGCTGGTCGCGCTTGAAGAATTGAGCTATCGCGACGCCGCGCAGGTACTCGGCGTACCGGTGGGCACGGTGATGTCGCGGCTCGCGCGGGCGCGCGCGCAGATGCGCGCCTTGCTGTCGGACGAGCCGTCGGCGCACGGCACGGCCGCGTTACGGGTGATCGGGAAAACATGATGGACGATCCGCACAAGCCTTCGAACGGGCGGGACGAGGACGCGTCGGCGCAACTGCTGTCCGCGTTGCTGGACGGCGAGCTGTCCGGGAGCGAGCGGCGCGAGATGCTCGAGCGCCTGCAGTCCGATCCGGAGGAGGCCGAACGATTCGCGCATTACCGCGCGCAGCGCGACGCGCTGAAGGCGCTGTTCCCGCTGCCGGGCGCGGCCCCCGCGCTGTTCGTGCAGCGTCGCGCGCCGCGCCGTCGTGCCTTCGCGTATGCGTTCGCGGGGCTGGCCGCCGGGCTGCTGATCGGCGTTGCGCTGCCTGCGGGCTGGCTGGCGATCGGCCGCGACCCGGCGTTCGCCGCGCGCGCCGATGTCGCGTATGCCGTGTACGCAGCCGATCGCGACCATCCGGTCGAGGTCGGCGCGGGCGATCCCGCGCATCTCGCCGCGTGGTTGTCGGCGCGCGTCGGACGGCCCGTGCGCGCCCCGTCGCTCGACGAATACGGCTACGTGCTGCTGGGCGGCCGGTTGCTCCCCGGCGATGGCGGGCCGGCCGCGCAGTTCATGTACCAGCGCGCGGACGGCGCACGCGTGACGCTTTACGTGACTGCCTACGATGCGCGGCATCTCGCGCCGCAGTCGATGTCGGCCGACGGCCGCTACACGTATTTCTGGTCGGATCGCGGCATGGGTTATGCGTTGTCCGGCCGCGGCGACGAACGGCGCCTGCGCGCGCTCGCGATCGAGGCGTGCGGCGCGCTCGGCGGCCCGACCGACGCGTGGAAGAGCTGACGCGTACCACCGGCAGGGAGCAGGCGATGAAGACGACGATGACGAAGGTGCTCGTGGCGGCGGCGCTCGCCGCGGGTGCGACCCTCGCGCGGGCGGACGGCGACGCGCCCGTGCGCGTGCCGGTCGACGCCGACGGCGTGCAGCGGGTCGCCATCGTCGGCGGCAGCTATTTCTTCCGGCCGAACCATGTGATCGTGCGCGCGCACGTGCCGGTCGAGCTGACCGTGTCGGCGGAGCCGGGCGTCGTGCCGCACAGCTTCGAGATTGCTGCGCCGCCGCAAGCAGGCATGGCGGTGCGCACCGAGCTCGGCACGACGCCGAAGACGTTCCGCTTCACGCCGGCGCAGCCGGGCCGGTTCGCCTACTATTGCATGCATCGGCTGCTGTTTTTCAGGAGCCATCGCGAGCGCGGAATGGAAGGCGTGCTCGATGTCGAGGCGGCGCCGTGATCGCCGCGTTGCTGGCCGCGAGCCTGATAGGAGCGAGCATGACAGCCGACCCCGTGACCGTCGCCCAGGCGCATTTCGACCACGTCCGCTCGTATCGCGCGACGATCCGCTCGTCGGCGCGCGGTGGCGAACACACCGAAATCCGCTACGCCTACCTGAAACCGGGCTTCGTCCGGATGGATTTCGTGTCGCCGCATCGCGGCGCGGTGCTCGCGTACGATCCCGGCGACGGCAAGGTGCGGCTGCGCCCGTTCGGCGCGCACGCGCCGCCCGCGCTGACGCTGTCGCCGTCCAATCCGCTCGTGCGCGACCGCAGCGGCCACCGGGTTGACCGGTCGGACGTCGGCGAACTGCTGCGCAACGTGCATGCGCTGCAGCAGGGCGGCGCGACGGTGACCGAAGGCGAGGAGGCCGTCGGCGGCCGGACCGCGCTGCGCGTGTCGGTCACCGGCGCACCCGCGCACGCGGTCGACGGCGTGCATCGCTACCGGCTGTGGCTGGACGCCGGGGACGGCTTTCCGCTGAAGGTCGTCAGCTTCGCCGACGGCGACGACGTGCCGCTCGAAACCGTGACGCTCGACGACGTCGAAATTGACGTCGCGTTCCCCGAGCGTTTCTTCGCACCTTGACCGACGAGTGGGCGCGTGTCCGTGACGGACAGCCCGGAGGCTGCATGGCGGAATACCGGTTCTCGACGACCTGGCGCGTGGACGCGCCGCTCGCGGCGGTCTGGGACGCGATCTACCAGGTCGACCGCTGGCCCGACTGGTGGAAGGGCGCCGTGCGCACCGTCGAGGTCGAGCATGGCGACGCGCGCGGCGTCGGGGCGCTGCACCGGTATACGTGGAAGGGCGCGTTGCCGTACCGGCTGACGTTCGACATGCGCGTGCGGCGCGTCGAGCGGCCGCATGCGCTCGAAGGCCGCGCAAGCGGCGCGATCGAAGGCGACGGGCGTTGGTCGTTCGCCGGCGACGGCGCGCACACCGTCGTGCGCTACGACTGGCACATTCGCACGCAGGTGCGCTGGATGAACTGGCTCGAGCCGCTCGCGCGCCCGCTGTTCCGCTGGAATCACGACGTCGTGATGCGTGAAGGCGCGAAGGGGCTCGCGCAATTGCTGGGGGCGGCCGTCGAGACGGATGGCCGGACCTTCCGGCCGCTGTCCGGCGCAGGCTGCGCCGATGCGTAGCAGCGCGTGAGGACGCGCGTCGCGTCGGTCAGCGCGCGTACGCCATCACCGCGCCGTCCACCGCCAGCGCGATGCGCTCGCCGACGGCCGGGCACCGGTGTCCCGGCACGCGGATACGCACGAGCACGTCGCGATCGGCATCGAGGCGTGCGAGCACGTCGGCATCCTGGCCCGCGAACTGCGCGGCTTCGACGCGCGCCGTCCGGCCGCGCGCCGCGCCGGCCTGCGCGACCGGCACGATGCCGATCTGCTCGGGACGCAGCATCGCGTCGGCCGGCCCGTCGGGCAGCGGGGCGACGAGCGGCAGCTCGCCGAGCGCACAGGCGATGCGCGCATCGCGCACGTGACCCGCGAGCAGCACGGCCTGCCCGACGAACGACGCGACGTCGCGCGTGACGGGCTGCCGGTACAGCATCTGCGGCGCGGCCGTCTGCACGAGCCTGCCTTGCCACATCACCGCGACTTCGTCGCCGAGCGTCATCGCCTCTGGCTGGTCGTGCGTGACGAGCACCGACGTCGCGCCGGCCGCGGCAAGCGCGTCTGCCACCGCGCTGCGCGTTTCATGGCGAAGCGACGTGTCGAGCGCGGAGAACGGTTCGTCGAGGATCACGAGCGAGGGCTCGGGCGCCAGCGCGCGCGCGAGGGCCACGCGCTGCTGCTGGCCGCCGGACAACTGCTGCGGCGCGCGGCTCGCATACGACGCCGGCAGCCCGACCATCTCGAGCAGTTCGTCGACGCGGTGATGGCGGCGCCGTGCCGCGCGCGGCAGCCCGAACGCGATGTTGTCGGCCACCGACAGGTGCGGAAACAGCGCGCCTTCCTGCGGCACGTAGCCGATCCGGCGCCGTTCGGGCGGCAGGTGCACGTCGGGGGCGGCCACGCGGCGTCCGTCGATCTCGACGGTGCCGCGCTCGGCGCGCTCGAAGCCGCACAGCACGCGCAGCAGCGTCGTCTTGCCGCTGCCGGACGGGCCCAGCAGCGCGAGGCGCGAGCCGCGCCGTACCGTGAGATCGATGTCGTGCAGGACGGTATGCGATCCGAACGATTTCGACAGGCCGTGGATGCGTAGTTCGCTCATGGGCGGTTCCGGGAAAAAGGGCGATGCTCAGTTGCGCACCGACGCGCGGCCGAGCAGCAGGAACAGCAGTCCCGATGCGCCGAGCGATAGCGCGACGAGCAGCGCCGCGTACGGTGCCGCGGCCGCGAACGCGAGCGTCGCCGTATCGCTCCATACCTGCGTGGCGAGCGTGCGTGTGCCGATCGGCGACAGCAGCAGCGTCGCGTTGAGTTCGGTGATGACCGAGATGAACACCATCGTCGCGGCCGCACCGAGGCCGGGTGCCGCGAGCGGCAGCACCACGCGCGTGAGCGTTGCGCGCCAGCCGAGGCCGAGCGAGCGTGCGGTTTCCTCGAGCCGGACCTGCACGTGCGACAGCGCCGCGCGCACGCTCACGACCGCGAGCGGCAGGAACAGGATCGCGTACGCGGCGACGAGCGCCGGTGCGCTCTGGTAGAGCGGCTGCAGCAGCCGCACCGTGATCGACACGATCGCGAGCGCGACGACGATGCCCGGCACGCCCTGCACGGTCATCGCCGTGCGCTCGAGGAGCGTCGCGACGCGGCCCGGATAACGGACCAGCAGGAACGCGAGCGGCAGCGCGAGCAGCGTGGTAACGGCTGCCGCCATCAGGCCGTAGCTGGACGATGCGAGCGTGGCTTGCCACAGCAGTTCGGGCGACACGTCGGCCGGCGTGACGGCGGCGGCCCCTTGTTGCGTGAGCCAGTAGCCGATCATCGCGAGCGGCACGCCGAGCGTCGCGGCCGCGAGCGCGGCGAATGCGACGGTGACGGGGCCGCGCCACCGGCCGAGCGGATAACGCATCGCGACGCGGCGTGCGGCGCGGTGCGTATGACCGTAGCGCGCGTGGCCGCGAGCGCGCGCCTCGATCGCGAGGCACAGCAGGCACAGCGCGATCAGCACGCAGCCGAGCAGCGATGCGCCGCCGCCGTCGAACGCGGTGCGGTACTCGGCATAGATCTCGGTCGTGAACGTGCGAAAGCGCAGCAGCTGGAACGCGCCGAATTCGGACAGCACGCCGAGCGCGACGAGCAGCATCCCGCCGCACAGCGCGGGGCGCAATTGCGGCAGCACGACGCGAAAGAACGTCTGCCACGGCGGGCAGCCGAGCGTGCGCGCGCTTTCTTCGAGCGCGGGGTCGAGCTCGCGCAGCGCGGCGGCCACCGGCAGGTAGACGAGCGGGAAGTACGCGGACGTCAGCACGATCAGCGCGCCGGCGAAGTCCTGCAGGTCGAGGCTCAGCGACACCCACGCGTAGCTCGTGATGAACGGCGGCACCGCGAGCGGGGCCGCGGCGAGCGCGGTCCACAGCGGCCGCGCGGGCAGGTCGGTGCGCTCGATGAACCACGCGGCCGCGGTGCCGAGCAGCGCGCATGCGAGCGTCGCGGCGCATGCGATCGACAGCGTGTTGACGAGCAGTTCGCCGACGAGCGGGCGCCACAGCAGCGCGATCGCATCGTCGACGCCGAAGGTGGCCGCGCGGTACAGCGTGAAGGCGAGCGGCAGCAGGATCGCGAGCGGCCCGCACGCGGCCGCGGCGACGAGCGCGCGCGACGGGCGCCGACGCGTCGCGGGGCGCGCTGCGTCGCGCGCGATGCGCGCCGTGCGGGACACGGCGTCGCTCACGGTCAGAGCAGGCCGGCCTGGCGCAGCAGCTTGCCGGCCTGGCTGTCGTCGCCGAGCTGTTCGAACGTCAGTGCCGGCGGGCTCAGTTCGTTGAACGGCTTCAGGATCGGATCGGGGGCGACGCCCGGATGCAGCGGATACTCGAAGCTGATGTGGCCGTTCGCCATCAGTTTCTGCGCGCGCTCGCCGACAAGATACGCGACGAACTTCTGCGCATCGGCCTGGTGCTTCGATGCCTTCATCACGGCGGCGCCCGACACGTTCACGGCTGCGCCGACGTCATGGTTGCCGAAGTGGTGGATCGCACTTTTCGTCGACTTGTCGCCGAGCTCCGCGTGCAGGCGGTCCCAGTAGTAGTTGTTGATGATGCCGGTTTGCACGCCGCCGCGGTTGACGGCCGCCGTCACGCCTTCGTCGTCGTCGAAGATCTGCGCGTTGGCCTTCAGGCCCTTCAGCCATTGCAGCGTCGCGGCTTCGCCGTGCAGCGCGAGCACCGCGCTCACGAGCGGCAGGAAGTCCGCGTCGCTCGGCGCGACGCCGACCTTGCCCTTCCATTCCGGTTTCGCGAGATCGAGCAGCGACGCGGGCAGTTGCTGCGGCTGGAGTTTCGCGGTGTTGTAGACGAGCACGTTCTCGCGCGCGAGCACGCCGACCCAGTTGCCGTCGGCCGGGTTGAAGCGGGCGGGGACCGCCTGCAGCGTCGCGCCGTCGGTCTTCGCGAGCAGGCCCTTGCGGTCGAGCAGCACGAGTTCCGGCGAGTTCTCGGTGAAGTACACGTCGGCCGGCGTGCGGTCGCCTTCCGCGACGATCTGCGCGGCGAGCGCGGGGCCTTCGCCCGAGCGCACCTTCACGGTGATGCCGCTTTGTGCCTCGAAGTCCTTGACGAGCTGGTTGACGACCTGCTCGTGCTGCGCGTTGTACAGCGTGAGCGTCGCGGCGTGCGCGCGCGTGGCGTGCAGCGCGCCGGTCAGCATCAGCGCGGCGGCGGCCGCGGCGATCAGGTGCCGCAGCGGGCGGCTAACGGGAAAAGTGTTCATGTCGTCGTCGTGAGTTGCATCCGGGCGGGCCGGGGAAATGGGGCGTGGCGTCGCGATGCCGTTACGCTTCGAACAGCGCGGCGCCGATGTACGAACCGGGTTGCGCGCCCGGCGGACACGCGAAGATCGCGCTGCCGACGTGCGTGGTGAACTGGTTCATGATGTCCAGCTTCGCGAGCTTCTCGTTGATCGGGATGAAGCCGCGGCGCGGGTCGCGCTGGTGCGCGACGAACATCAGTCCCGCGTCGTACTCGGTCTGCTGGCGCCACGGCGGCCAGCGCTCGATGTAGAAGTTCGTGCTGTCGTTGTACGAATACGCGCGGCGCAGGATCTGCGCGCCGTTGTTCACCTGAGGCGATGCGAGACGCGCATGCGCGTTGTCGGGGATCACCGGATTGCCGTCCTTGTCGACCGCGTCGAGGTCGAGCGCCTCGAACTCGTGCTGGCCGCCGATCGGTGCGCCGCTGTATTTCTTGCGGCCGAACACCTGTTCCTGGAAGCCGAGCTCAGTGTTGTCCCAGTGTTCGAGCGTGATGCGGATGCGGCGCACGACCGTGTAGGTGCCGCCGTTCATCCACGCCGGGCCTTCGTTGCCGGCCCACACGAATTCGTTCATCGCGGCCGGATCGTCGCGCGACGGGTTCATCGTGCCGTCCTTGAAGCCCATCAGGTTGCGCGGCGTCTCGCCCGGCTTGCCGGACGTGAAGCCGGCCTGGCCCCAGCGCATCTGCACGGCCTTGCCGCCGAGGCGCACGAGCTGGCGCACCGCGTGAAACGCCACCTGCGCGTCGTTCGCGCACGCCTGGATGAACAGGTCGCCGCCGGTCTTCTCCGGAATCAGCTGGTCGCCGTTGAAGCGCGGCAGGTCGACGAGCGCGGCCGGGCGCTGCTTCGCGAGGTCGTAGCGGTCCTTGCCCGCGACCGCGAACAGGCCGGGCCCGAAGCCGAACGTGATCGTCAGCCGCGACGCGCCGATGCCGAGCGCGTCGCCCGAGTCGGCCGGCGCGACGTCGTCGCCGCCGGTCGCCGGCAGCGGCTGCGCGGGGTCGCCGCGCGTGAGGCGTGCGGCCGCGTCGGTCCAGATCTTCAGCAGCGCGATCACGTCCGCGCGTTGGGTCGTGGTGAGGTCGAGCGCCGCGAAATATGCGTTGCGCTGCTGCGGCGTCGTGATGCCGCCCTGGTGCTTGCCGTAGAACGGCTCGATGTCGTCGTCGTGCGCGTGCGCGCCCGGTGCGACCGCGGACGCCGCGTCGGCCGCGCGTGCGGCCGGCATCGTGCCCGCCGCGAGGCCCGCGGCCACTGCGGCGCCGCCGGCCTTCAGGAAGCCGCGGCGCGCGGGGCGCGACGGCGGGTTCAGATCGTCTGCCATGGTCGGCTCCGTTACTTCGCGAGCATCAGCGTGTTGACGTCGTCCTGGACGTAATAGAAGCCGTCGCCGTCGGGCGTCATCGCGATCCCGAACAGGTCGCCGTTGCCGGGCGGCGACTGCGCCTTGTCGGTATCGATCCAGCGCGCATAGAGCTGCTTGCCGGCGACCGGATCGATCTCGACGACCTGGCCGTTCAGCGCGTTGGTCGCGAGCAGATGGCCGTTCGGCGCGGTCGCGAGTGCGAGCGGGCGGCGCAGAAAGCCGTTGGCCGTCACCTGGCGGCCGACGCCCGCGCTCGTGTCGCGCGTGAGCGGATCGTCGATCTCGACGACGCGGTTGCCGATCGCGTCGGAGACGTACAGCTTCTTCTGGTCGCCCGACAGCGCGAGGCCGGTCGGGCCGACCAGGAACACGCCCTTGTCGGCCTGCGCGCCGAGGCCGCTCGCGACGACCGTTTCCTGCTTGATGACGGGCGGCTTGCCGGCCGGCACGTCGACGTCGAGGCGCAGTACCGTCGCCTGCTTGTAGACGGGCGGGTTGCCGTCCGCGCCGCCGACGCCGAAGCCGGCCATGCTGACGAACAGCGTCGCGCTGTCGCCGCGGTCGACCACGGCCATGTTGCCCCACGGGTCGTTGATGTTCGCGCTCGACCACGTCGAGGCGATCCGGCCGTGCGGATCGAGCACGATCAGGCAGCCGGCGCCCTTCGTCGACGTCGTGCCGTCGTTGCTCGGCGTGCTGCCGACGATCACCCAGCCCGACTTCAGCATCGTCATCGCGGTCGACAGGCCGACGCCGCCCGGGCACGCCTTCAGGTCGCGTGGAATCGTCGCGAACAGGCTCATCTGCTTCGTCGACGGCCGATAGTCGACGATCGTGCTGCCGGTGCCCTGCAGGTTCGCCGCGTTGTTGAAGTTGTCGACGAGCACGTCGCCTGCCTGGATCGTGCCGGCCGACACCGGCGCAACCGCGATCGCGTACGGGTTCTGGTCGCCGTTGTCGGGCACCGTGTTGACGAGCAGCGTATGGCGATGCAGCGTCTCGAGGAAGCCTTGCGGCTCGGCGAACGCGCCGGCGGCGGCCGTCAGCGCGACGGCGGCCAGCGCGCCCGTCACGAGGCGGCGAAGCGGGGCGGATTGAATCATCGGGATCTCCTGGGAGGCGCGCCGCGTCGGCGGCGCGCGAAAACGGGTGGCGTGGGCGGACGGCGGGCGCGCGGCGGTCAGAACGTGATCGTCGTGCGTGCGCCGAGCACGAACGTGTTGCGCAGCGGCTGGGTCGCGTCGCTCGGGTTCTGGCCCGCGCCGGCGTTGAACGTGTACTGCGCATCGGCCGCGATCACCCACCACGGGTTGACCTGATACTGGTAGGTCGCCTCGACGGTCGTCTCGCGGGTGCGCACGCCGTACGGGCCGGCTGCAAAGTTGCGCGCGGCCTGATCGAGGTCGGTCACGTGGCTGCCGACCTGGATGTACGTGACGGCGAGGCCGACGCTGTCGTTGTCGCGACCGTCGAACGGCGCCTTCAGCACGATGCCCGCGTTCGCCGCGAAGCTCACGAGGTTGCGGTCGCCCGGCGCGCCCATCACGCGCGCGAACACGCCGAGGCTTTTCGCGCCGGTGGGGTCGGGACGCCAGATCATCTGGTCGGCCACCGCGTAGAAGCTGTAGTCGCCGTGGTGCTGCCGCGCGTTGCCGTTCGATGCGGGATCGGCGAGCGACAGACCGTCGGTGCCGGCGTTCTGGTCCGCGAAGCGGCCGTTGTGATACCACAGGCCGATCTTGTAGGTACCCGGCAGTCCGTTCGAATGGCCGGTGTCCATTTCGCCGTCGGACGGCTGGTTCAGCGCGTACTGCAGCTCGCCGATATAGAGCGTGCCGTTGTGCAGGTTGAAGTTCGTGCCGCTCAGGTTGCCCGGGTTGTTGCCGAGCGGATCGCCGTCGAACACGCCCGCGAGCGCGGTGAGTTTCGGCGTGAGCTGTGCGCGCACGCGTACGCCGAGGCCCGCGAGCGGATACGCGGGGCCGCCGTTCGGCAGATCGTACGACGGCAGCGCGGGCCAGCCGAACATCGTATTGACGAACGTGTTCGCATACGTGCTGACCATGAACTCCTGGTCCAGGCTCTGCTGGCCGATCTTCACGTCGACGCGCTTGTCGAGGAACGATTGCTGGTACCAGAGCTCCCACAGGCGCGTCGTGTCCTGCGCCTCGATGCCGCTCGCGGTGTTGAGCGTGCCGAGATTGCGCGCGCTCAGGTTGCTGCCGTGGATCTGCAGCGCGCTGACGTTGAAGGTGCCGCCGGGCAGGCCGATCGCCTTTTGCGTATCGACCGTCAGCGTCGCGGTCGTCAGCCCGTCATACGTGCCGCCGCGGTTCAGGCCGCCGCGCAGGTTCGCGAGGTATTCGCTGGTTTCGGTGATCTGCAGCGTCGCGCCGTACTTGCCGAGCCACGGGCGGATGCCGCCCATGTCGCCGAGCAGGCTCTGGCGCGTCCAGATGCCGGTCCACATGCCGGCCGGCTTCGCCTGGATCGCGAGGTCGGCCTCGGGCGCTTCGGGCTGCGCGTCGACCGACGCGGCGGCGAACGCAGCGCCGCTCGCGAACGATGCGCACGCGAGGACGGCCGCACAGGCGGCGGGGCGCATCCGGGTGCGGACGCGGTCTCCATGGAACGACGCAACCTTCATATCAAATTCCTGGTTCTAATTGGTTTGGAGTCCTGCTTGTCGGTCGCTGTCCCGACGCTCGGCACCGATCGGCCAGGGCATGAAGAAGAGCGCAACGCGGCGCATCGTAGGAGTGTCGAATGGGAATGTCAATGTAAACGAGAATGATTCGCATCTAAATTACTGAATGTAATGGGAGGGCTTACGGATGGGGGCTGACGGGTGTTTTCCGAAAGAAAAAACGTAAATATCGGCGTAATGAAAATGAATGCTTCGATGCGGAGCGATGGATCGCCGGCAGGGGAGGCGGGACGGGGCACCGGGCGCGTTGTGGCGGACGGAATCGGCGCCTGCGCGGGTTTTTCGATGCGATGTCGCCGGTCGCAGGAACTCCGTGCTTACCCGATGTCCAAACGGGGCTGGATGCGATTCGCGGGCCGCGCGGGCTCGCCCGCCAAGCCGGATAGCGTGGGTCAGGGTTTTGTTTTAAAAGGATTTTTCGTGATTTTCGGGTGTTTTCCCCGCTTCCGTGCCGCGTTGGAAATTCGTCCGGTTTCCCTTCTTGAATTTGTCAAAACCCGTCCATATAATTAGCACTCGCTGCACGAGAGTGCTAACAATTCTCTGCCGGGCGACAAGCCGGGCAGATTCCCTAAGCGTTCTTCAATCTCAGTCAAGAGAGGAGTGAATATGAACCTTCGTCCTTTGCACGATCGCGTGATCGTCAAGCGCCTGGATCAGGAAACCAAGACCGCCTCGGGCATCGTCATCCCCGACGCCGCTGCTGAAAAGCCGGACCAGGGCGAAGTCCTGGCCATCGGCCCGGGCAAGCGCGACGACAAGGGCGCACCGATCGCGCTCGACGTGAAGGTCGGCGATCGCGTCCTGTTCGGCAAGTACGCAGGCCAGACCGTGAAGGTCGACGGCCAGGAACTGCTGGTCATGCGCGAAGAAGACATCATGGCCGTGGTCAACGCGAAGTAAGCGTCCTCCGACGGTACATATTCCCAAGAATTCAAGGAGTTAGAAGATGGCAGCTAAAGACGTCGTATTCGGCGATTCCGCCCGTTCGAAGATGGTCGAAGGCGTGAACATTCTCGCCAACGCAGTCAAGGTCACGCTGGGTCCGAAGGGCCGCAACGTGGTGCTCGAGCGCAGCTTCGGCGGCCCGACGGTCACCAAGGACGGTGTGTCGGTCGCGAAGGAAATCGAGCTGAAGGACAAGCTCCAGAACATGGGCGCGCAAATGGTCAAGGAAGTCGCTTCCAAGACCAGCGACAACGCAGGCGACGGCACGACGACGGCAACCGTCCTCGCGCAATCGATCGTTCGCGAAGGCATGAAGTACGTCGCATCGGGCATGAACCCGATGGACCTGAAGCGCGGTATCGACAAGGCAGTCGCAGCGGCTGTCGACGAGCTGAAGAAGATCAGCAAGCCGTGCACGACGAACAAGGAAATCGCACAGGTCGGCTCGATCTCGGCGAACAGCGACACGTCGATCGGCGATCGCATCGCTGAAGCGATGGACAAGGTCGGCAAGGAAGGCGTCATCACCGTCGAAGACGGCAAGTCGCTGGCTGACGAACTCGACGTCGTCGAAGGCATGCAATTCGACCGCGGCTACCTGTCGCCGTACTTCATCAACAACCCGGAAAAGCAAGTCGCCGTCCTCGACAACCCGTTCGTGCTGCTGCACGACAAGAAGGTGTCGAACATCCGTGATCTGCTGCCGGTGCTCGAGCAAGTCGCGAAGGCTGGCCGTCCGCTGCTGATCATCGCCGAAGACATCGAAGGTGAAGCGCTCGCAACGCTGGTCGTGAACAACATCCGCGGCATCCTGAAGACCGTTGCGGTCAAGGCGCCTGGCTTCGGCGATCGTCGCAAGGCGATGCTGGAAGACATCGCGATCCTGACGGGCGGCCAGGTGATCGCCGAAGAAACCGGCCTGACGCTCGAGAAGGCAACGCTGGCAGAACTGGGCCAGGCGAAGCGCATCGAAGTGGGCAAGGAAAACACGACGATCATCGACGGCGCAGGCGAAGCCGTGAACATCGAAGCACGCGTGAAGCAAGTGCGCGCGCAAATCGAAGAAGCGACGTCGGACTACGACCGTGAAAAGCTGCAAGAGCGCGTGGCCAAGCTGGCCGGCGGTGTTGCAGTGATCAAGGTCGGTGCTGCGACCGAAGTCGAAATGAAGGAAAAGAAGGCACGTGTCGAAGACGCACTGCACGCAACGCGCGCAGCTGTGGAAGAAGGCATCGTGGCAGGTGGCGGCGTTGCGCTGATCCGCGCTCGCACCGCGATCGCAGGCCTGACCGGCGCGAACGCCGACCAGAACGCCGGCATCAAGATCGTGCTGCGCGCGATGGAAGAGCCGCTGCGCCAGATCGTCACGAACGGCGGCGAAGAAGCCAGCGTCGTGGTGGCGGCCGTTGCTGCAGGTACGGGCAACTACGGCTACAACGCAGCAACGGGCGAGTACGTCGACATGGTTGAAGCCGGCGTCGTCGACCCGACCAAGGTCACGCGCACCGCACTGCAGAACGCAGCGTCGGTTGCTGGCCTGCTGCTGACGACGGACGCAGCTGTCGCAGAACTGCCGAAGGAAGACGCACCGATGCCGGGCGGCATGCCGGGCGGCATGGGCGGCATGGGCATGGACATGTAATCGACCTCGGTCGATGGTGTCCGGAACGCGCAGCGATGCGCGTTCCAGCCAAAAGAAAAGACCCGCAGCGATGCGGGTCTTTTTTTATTGGTGCGAGGATCTTGATGTGCGTGCGGGGCGGCCGGAAGTGTTGTGCCCGCAGCGGCGCGGCAGGTGCGACGGCGGGGCATGCCCGCCGTGCCCGCGTCAATGCCGGTGCGACGTCCGCGATACCGGATCGGCCTTCACGGCCGGCGGCGTATCCGATTCTTCATTGCTGCGCGCCCAGAAGAACCGGTCGGGCAGGTAGGCGCCCATGCCGGGCCGGAACGCGTCGCGCACGGCCTGGTACAGGTACTCCTGCGCCTCGCGCACCGCTTCGGGTGGTTCCTGGCCGTTCGCGAGCAGCGCCGCGATGGCCGCGCCTAGTGTATCGGTGATGCCCATCAGCCGGTGCGGCGAGCGATCCCACATGTCCTCGCGAAGCTGGCCTTCCTCGCCGTACAGCGTGTTGACGAGCCGGTGCGAGCCCGTCTCCGACGACAGGATGTACTCGCAGCCCTGCGACAGCAGGTGCGACACGGCGGCGTCGAGATTCGGCGCCTCGGCGTCGCCGTCCGGCTGCGCGAGCGCGATCAGCGTGGCGTGATCGGCGACCAGCAGCGTGGTTTGCGGCGCCAGCAGGTCGGCGATCGACTCGCGCAGGTCGTCGGCCGCGAGCACGTGCTCGTCGTCGAGCGTGAAATCCGGCGCGAGCACGAGCGGCACGCCGTCGTAGTCGGCGACGACCTCGGCGATCGCACTGACGACTTCCGCGCGCGTTGCCGCGCCGATCTTGAACGCGGCGACCGGCATGTCCTCGAGCAGCATGCGCGCCTGGGCGGCGACGACTTCGGGGTCGAGGCCGGTCACTTCGTCGCAGGCGGCGGAGTCGCGCACGGTGTAGCCCGTCAGGACGGACACGCCGTGACAGCCCATGCTCGCCAGGGTCATCAGATCGGCTTGGAGGCCGGAGCCGCCGGTGGGATCGGACAGGCCGAAGGTGAGGACGATCGGAGGGGCGTTGCTGGACATGTAAAAATGGGGCAAGAGAAAAACGGAAAGCGACGGAGATGCGGACCGCGAGGCGAGTGGCCGTTTTCGGCCCTGTGTTGCCCGGCAGGCCGCACTTTTCAGCCATTATGCGGTGGAATCCGGCCCGCACGACGGATTTTTTAGCGCAGCGCAACGTAGTCGCCGTCCTCCAGCGCGATTGCTAGGCAGTCCGGCCCCGACACGGTACCATCATGGCTCCCGAATTTACCGACTTTTCCCGACGCGGCTAAGATGGAATACAAGAGCTGGATGTGCCTGATTTGTGGCTGGATTTACGACGAAGAAGCCGGGCTGCCGGAAGAGGGCATTGCCCCGGGCACGCGCTGGGAAGACGTCCCGATCAACTGGACGTGCCCCGAATGCGGCGCTCGCAAGGAAGACTTCGAGATGGTCCAGATCTGATCGGACCGCTGGCCCACGGACACTCCGCTCCGGCCTCGCATCGGCCCGGCGCTCGCGCGCCGCGGTTCGGGCGAGCGACTTGACGATGACAGGCGCGCGTGTCCATGACGTCCGATCCGGCGAACGTTCCCCACCCTGACGCACTGCCCAACCCGCGCGGCGGGGCCGTGCGCGCGGCCGACGCATGGCTTGCGGCGGCCGCCGACGCATTCGGGCGGCACGACGATGCGGCTGCGCCGCTGTCCGCCGCCGCGGCGGTGCTGGCGGAAGCCGGCTGGCTGCCGGCCGCGCGGTTCGCCGGGCAACTGGCGGCCGCCGCGCCGCTGGTCGCCGCCGAGCCGACGTCGGCCGGCTGGCGTGGCGCGCTGCGCGACTTCCGCGCGGCCGTCGGGCGTCACAACCTGCGCGAGCTCGCGTGCTCGCCCGTTCTCCTCGACCATTTCCGTGCACTGCGCGCGCAAAGCGCCGCCGACCTGCGTGCCAGCGCGCCGCCCGACGCGCTCGCGCTGGTCGGCCGCGCGGTGCCGCCGGCCACGTTGCGCGCGCTGCCCGACGCGTTAGCGGCCCGGATCCGCGCCCGCTACGAGCAGGCGCTGCTCGGGCTGCTGCGCGTAGAGCGCGGCGCGCCCGACGCGGCGCTGGACGAACTCGATGCGATGCAGGTCGCGCTCGCCGACGACGGGCCGTACGATTTCTGGCGGCTCGCGAACGCGTGCCTGCGCGCGCTGCGCGCGCTGCGCGCAAGCGGCGCGCCCGAGCTGAAACGCTTTCTCGCGCGGACCAACCTGCTGCTCGCCGAACAGGTGCGGGGCCGGCGCAGCGCGCCGCCCGAGCTCGTGCGCGAGACGGTGGCGCTGCTGTGGCGCGATTTCGCGCTGTTCGGCGCCGCGGCCGAGGACGTCGCGCTCGTCGAGGTGCTGCACGACTACGGGCTGACGGTCGACTGGCACGTCGCCGGCACGCCGGCGTCCGAGGCGTTGTGGGAAGCCGATGCCGCGCGGGCCGAGCACGATGCGGTCGCCGTCGCGCCGACCCGCGCGCTCGGCGTCGTGACCGTCAACGCGCATGCGTACGAGGATTTCCTGCAGACGGCCGATGCGTCGATGGCCGACCTCGCCGCCGATCCGGCCCGAGCCGACGCAGGCGCCGCCTGGCACGCGTCCGGCGCCGCCTACCGGGTCGGGACGGCCGCGTGCGCGCTCGGGCTCGGCCACGCGGCACTGCTGGCCGATACGCTCGGCCTCGCATGGCGCCGTGCCGCCCACGGCATGCCGCTCGCGGACGGCGGCCTCGACGCGCACGGCCACGCGTCCGACATGCTGCGCGCGGCGCTGCTGAAGATCGCGGCCGGCGTCGCGCCGCCGGACCTCACCGCGGCATCCGGCGCGCTCGGCACGGCGCTCGGCCGGACCTGACGAACGAGGGGACGGGCAGATGGCGGCGCCCCTTGTCGCGCGGGCCTGCAACACGCTGCCGACAGCACCCGCGCGCGTGTTAGAGTGCCGTGTGATCCGCGCGCGTCGTTGCCAGCGTGGCGCGGCGTTGCTTGTTGATCGCGGCCCGGTCAGGTCGCGGCGTCTTTGCTAAAATTCAAACCATGTCAAAGCCTTCCGATCGCATCAATCTCACCAACCAGTTCCTGATCGCCATGCCCAACATGGCCGATCCGACGTTCTCGGGAACGGTGGTCTATCTTTGCGATCACAGCGAGCGCGGTGCGCTCGGCCTCGTCATCAATCGTCCTACCGACATCGATCTCGAATCGCTGTTCAACCGTATCGACCTGAAGCTCGACATCGAGCCGCTGCTGCACATTCCCGTGTACTTCGGCGGCCCGGTCCAGACCGAGCGCGGCTTCGTGCTGCACGAGCCGGTCGAGGGCGCGAACTACAACTCGTCGATGTCCGTCGACGGCGGGCTGGAGATGACGACGTCGAAGGACGTGCTCGAGGCGGTCGCGACGGGCACCGGCCCGAAACGCTTCCTGCTGACGCTCGGCCATGCCGGCTGGGGCGCGGGGCAGCTCGAGGAAGAAATTTCCCGCAACGGGTGGCTGACCGTGGCCGCCGATCCGCGCATCGTGTTCGACACGCCGGCCGAAGAGCGCTTCGAAGCCGCCCTCGGCCTGCTCGGCGTCAGCTCGTCGATGTTGTCCGGCGAAGCAGGGCACGCATGAGCGGCGCGAGCGCGCGCGATGCGACGCTCCTGGCGTTCGACTACGGCGAAAAACGGATCGGCGTCGCGGTCGGCAACGCGCTGACGCGCTCGGCCCGTGCACTCGTCGTGATCCAGAACCTGAATCGCGAACACCGTTTCAAGGCGGTCGGCGACCTGCTGGCCGAATGGCGGCCGGACGCGCTCGTCGTCGGCCTGCCGATGCATCCGGACGGCACGCCGCACGACATGACGCAGCAGGCGAAGCGCTTCGGCAACCAGCTGAACGGCCGCTTCGGGCTGCCCGTCACGTGGGTCGACGAGCGTTATTCGTCGGTCGAGGCCGAGGCCGGGCTGCGCGAGCGCAACGTGCGCGGCCGCGCCCGCGCGGAGATGCTCGATGCCGAGGCCGCCCGCGTCATTCTTCAACAGTATCTCGATCAATTGTCCGATCATGAGCACCATTGATGCCGAGGCGCTTTACCGCGTCCTGCTCGACCAGATCCGCGCCGCGTACGGCACGGCGTTCGCCGAACCGGGCGGCCCGCGGCTCGCCGGCATTCACAGCGGCGGCGCATGGCTGGCCGAGCGTCTCGCACGCGATCTCGGCGCGCCGGCCTTCGGCGTCGTGAACGTCGCGCTGCATCGCGACGACTACGCGAAGAAGGGGCTCCACAGCCAGGCCAGCCCGACATCGCTGCCGTTCGAGATCGACGGCGCGCGCATCGTGCTCGTCGACGACGTGCTGTACACCGGGCGCACCGTGCGCGCGGCGCTCAACGAGCTGTTCGACTACGGCCGTCCGGCCGCGGTCGAGCTCGCGGTGCTGGCCGATCGCGGCGGCCGCGAGTTGCCGGTCGTCGCACGCTTCGCGGGCGGCACGCTCGACGTGCCGGCCGGCGCGACGCTCGTGCTCGCGCGTGACGACGCGCGGTTCACGCTGCGCGTCGATCCGCACGGCGCCTGAACGACACGCGAACCGTATCCCGGGCCGCTGGTTTGCACCGCGGCCCGTTTGCATAGTTGGAATCACGCACACCATGACCACCGACACCACTGGCCGCACCGGCAATCCCGCCGCGGCCGCGAGCCCCGACCGGTTCCGCTACGGGTTCCTGAAGGGCAACCCGCAGCTCACGAAAAACGGCGAGCTGAAGCACCTGCTGTCGATCGAGGGCCTGCCGCGCTCGATCGTCAACCATATCCTCGATACGGCCGAGCAGTTCGTCAGCGTGACGGACCGGGAAGTGAAGAAGGTGCCGCTCCTGCGCGGCAAGTCCGTCTTCAACCTGTTCTTCGAGAACTCGACGCGCACGCGCACGACCTTCGAGATCGCCGCGACGCGCCTGTCGGCCGACGTGCTGAACCTGAACATCAACGCGTCGTCGACGAGCAAGGGCGAATCGCTGCTCGACACGATCAACAACCTGTCGGCGATGCATGCCGACCTGTTCGTCGTGCGCCATGCGTCGAGCGGCGCACCGTACCTGATCGCCGAGCACTGCGCGCCGCACGTGCACGTGATCAACGCCGGCGACGGCCGCCACGCGCACCCGACGCAGGGCCTGCTCGACATGTACACGATCCGTCACTACAAGCGCGACTTCACGAAGCTGCGCGTGGCGATCGTCGGCGACATCCTGCATTCGCGCGTCGCGCGCTCCGACATCCATGCGCTCACCACGCTCGGCGTGCCGGAAGTGCGCGCGATCGGGCCGCGCACGCTGCTGCCGGGCGGGCTCGAGCAGATGGGCGTGAAGGTGTTCCACAACCTCGACGAAGGGCTGAAGGGCGTCGACGTGATCATCATGCTGCGCCTGCAGAACGAACGGATGAGCGGCGCGCTGCTGCCGTCCGCGCAGGAGTACTTCAAGACGTGGGGCCTGACGCCCGAGCGCCTCGCGCTCGCCGCGCCCGACGCGATCGTGATGCACCCGGGCCCGATGAACCGCGGCGTCGAGATCGATTCGCAGGTCGCCGACGGCCCGCAGTCGGTGATCCTCAACCAGGTCACGTTCGGCATCGCCGTGCGGATGGCGGTGATGGGCATCGTTGCCGGCAACAGCGACTGAGCCCGCTTTCGCGCCTCCTTATTCACGCAATCAACGCATTCACTGACAGCGCATGAAGATTCATATCAAAGGCGGCACGCTGATCGATCCGGTCGCCGGCACCGAGCGGCAGGCCGACGTATTCGTCGCGGCCGGCAAGATCGTCGCGATCGCCGAGGACGGCAAGGCGCCAGCCGATTTCAACGCCGCGAAGACCATCGACGCGTCGGGCCTGATCGTCGCGCCCGGCCTCGTCGACCTGTGCGCGCGGCTGCGCGAGCCCGGCTACGAACACAAGGCGACGCTCGCGTCCGAGATGGCCGCGGCCGTCGCGGGCGGCGTCACGACGCTCGTGTGCCCGCCGGATACCGACCCCGTGCTCGACGAGCCGGGCCTCGTCGAGATGCTCAAGTTCCGCGCGCGCAACCTGCACCAGGCGAACGTGCACCCGCTGGGCGCGCTGACCGTCGGCCTCAAGGGTGAAGTGATCACCGAGATGGTCGCGCTGACCGAGTCCGGCTGCGTCGGCTTCACGCATGCGAACGTGCCGGTGCGCGACACGCAGGTGCTGCTGCGCGCGCTGCAGTACGCGAGCACCTACGGCTACACGACGTGGCTGCGTCCGCTCGACGCGTTCATCGGCCGCGGCGGCGTGGCCGCGAGCGGCGCACTCGCGTCGCGGCTCGGCTTGTCCGGCGTGCCGGTCGCGGCCGAGACGATCGCGCTGCACACGATCTTCGAGCTGATGCGCGTGACGGGCGCGCGCGTGCACCTCGCGCGGCTGTCGTCCGCGGCCGGCCTCGCGCTCGTGCGCGCGGCGAAGGCGGAAGGGCTGCCCGTGACCTGCGACGTCGGCGTGAACCATCTGCACCTGATCGACGTCGACATCGGCTACTTCGACTCGCAGTTCCGGCTCGATCCGCCGCTGCGCGGCGAGCGCGACCGCGAGGCGATCCGTGTGGCGCTCGCCGACGGCACGATCGATGCGATCTGCTCCGACCACACGCCGGTCGACGACGACGAGAAGCTGCTGCCGTTCGGCGAAGCGACGCCCGGCGCGACGGGCCTCGAGCTGCTGCTGTCGCTGACGCTGAAGTGGGCGGACGAGACGCGTACGCCGCTTGCGCAGGCGCTGCGCCGCATCACGTCCGCGCCGGCCGACGTGCTGCAGCTGCCGGCAGGTCGCCTTGCCGAAGGCGGCGCGGCCGATCTGTGCGTGTTCGATCCGCGCGCGCACTGGCGCGTCGAACCGCGCGCGCTGAAGAGCCAGGGCCACAACTCGCCGTTCCTCGGCTACGAACTGCCGGCCACCGTGCGCGCGACGCTCGTGTCCGGGCAGGTCGCATTCGAGCGCCACTGAACCACGCCGGATCCTCGCCATGACCGCCTTTCGCAAGCTGCGTCTCGTTTTTCACCTGTTGCGCGGCATGGCGATCGTCGCGCTGCGTTTTTCGCATGTCACGCCCGCGCGTCGCGCCGAGCTGATACGTCGCTGGTCGGTCAAGATGCTGCGGATCTGCGGGATGCGCGTCGTCGTCCACAACGACGCGGCGCGCCTCGACGCGGGTGCGCTCGTCGTCGGCAACCATGTGTCGTGGCTCGACATCTACACCGTCAACGCGTGGCGGCCGACGCCGTTCGTGTCGAAGGCCGAGGTGCGGCAGTGGCCGGTGGTCGGTTGGTTGGCCGAGAAGCTCGACACCGTGTTTCTGCAGCGCGAGAAGCGCACCGAGGCAATGCGGGTGATGCACGAGATGGCGGAACGGTTGCGCAACGGCGGTGTGATGTGCGTGTTTCCGGAAGGGACGACGTCCGACGGCCAGGCGCTGCTGCCGTTCCATGCGAACCTGTTCCAGGCCGCGGTATCGGCCGGCTGCGCGGTGCAGCCGATCTGTCTGATGTACGAGGATGCGCAAGGGCGTCAGTCGGTCGCGCCGGCCTACACGGGCGACCTGTCGCTCGGCAAGTCGCTCGACATGGTGCTGCGTGGCGGGCCGCTCGTCGCGCATCTGTACGTGTGCGATCCGATCGCGCCGGGCGGCGACCGGCGGGCGACGTCCGCGGCGGCGCGCGATGCGATCGCGGCCGCGCTGGCGACGTTGCAGGAGACGGTCGGCAAGCCGTCGGCCGAGGCGCTCGCGGAGTTGCAGAAGCATGCGTATCCGGCGACCGAGCTCGGTGGCGGGGCGGCAGCCGATGCGGCGGCCGATGAGCCGGTGCCGGGGCGCGAGGGTTGACGCGCACCCCGTTTGCGCGAATCGGCGTGTCGTTACTCGCCGCCCGGTGAGCGGCACGCTTCGCACTGCACCTGCGTGACCGTACGCTGCGCGGGGTCGGCCGTCAGCCTGACGGCCGACAACTGGTTCCCCCATACGCATCCCGAATCGAGCGCGACGACGTTGTCGCGCAGCGTCAGGCCAAGCGCGGCCCAGTGCCCGAACACGACCGTCACGTCCTCCGTGCGGCGCCCTGGTACGTCGAACCACGGCAGGTAGCCGGGCGGCGCGCTGTCCGGGCCGCCGTTCGCCTTGAATTCCATGGCGCCGTCGGGCGTGCAGAAGCGTACGCGCGTGAACGCGTTGAAGGCGACGCGCATCCGGTCCCGCTTCTTCAGGTTCGGACTCCATTGATTCGGCTCGTTGCCGTACAGGCCTTGCAGCGTGTCGCGCCAGTCGGGCGCGCGCAGCGCACGCTGCAGTTCGTCCGCGAGTTCGAGCGCGAGCGTGGTGTCCCATTGCGGCAGTACGCCCGCATGCACGAGCAGCATTCCGTCCTCCGCATGGACGAACGGGCGGTGGCGGACCCAGTCGAGCAGCGCATCGGCATCCGGCGCGTCGAGGATCTCGCCGATCGTGTCGCCCGGGCGCTCGGTGCGCAGCCCGGCGGAGACCGCGAGCAGGTGGAGGTCGTGATTGCCGAGCACGACGGTCGCGCGTGGGCCGAGGTCCACGACCGCACGTAGTGCGGCAAGCGATCCGGGTCCGCGGTTGACGACGTCGCCGGCGATCCACAGCGGCGTGTCGGCTGGCGGCGAAAGCTTGTCGAGCAGCGACCGGAAAGCGGAATGACAGCCTTGGATGTCGCCGATGGCGATGGGGGGGAGGGTCATGGGGCGGCGGATTTTGCGTGTATCGATAACGCGGGAAAAATCATCCAATCAATGCAGCGTGGCGCAATTTACATTCTGCGACGGCGGGTTGATTTGGCAAGAAATTTCATGCTCGGAAAGGGTTCGAAGCGCTGTATCAAGTTGTTAGCGGCATGGCTTTTGCAGGGGGCGGCTCCCTATAATTATCATTTTCCCCAACAAAATTAGCATTTCATGACTTTGGAGGCCATGTCGACCGGTTAAAATTCCCGGTCTGACGTAGCAATCACAAGTTACTAGCATTTGCGAATCTGATGTGGCCGGCGCCTGATGACGCCTGCCACACATTATTTGAGGGAGCCTCATGATCCTGGTTACGGGCGGCGCGGGTTTTATCGGTGCCAATTTTGTACTCGACTGGCTGCGCGCATCCGACGAAGCCGTGCTCAACGTTGACAAGCTGACGTACGCAGGGAACCTGCGCACGCTGCAGTCGCTGGACGGGAACCCGAAGCACGTGTTTGCGCGCGTCGACATCTGCGACCGTGACGCACTCGATGCGCTCCTCGCCGAGCACAAGCCCCGTGCGGTACTGCACTTCGCCGCGGAAAGCCACGTCGATCGCTCGATCCACGGCCCCGCGGACTTCGTGCAGACCAACGTCGTCGGCACGTTCACGCTGCTCGAGGCGACCCGCCAGTACTGGAACGGACTGAACGACGCCGACAAGGCTGCGTTCCGCTTCCTGCACGTGTCGACCGACGAGGTGTTCGGTTCGCTGTCGGCCACCGACCCGCAATTCTCCGAAACGACGCCGTACGCGCCGAACAGCCCGTATTCGGCGACGAAGGCGGGTTCCGACCATCTGGTGCGTGCATATCATCATACGTACGGCCTGCCGGTGCTGACGACGAACTGTTCGAACAACTACGGCCCGTATCAGTTCCCCGAGAAGCTGATTCCGCTGATGATCGCGAACGCGCTCGCGGGCAAGCCGCTGCCGGTATATGGCGACGGCCAGAACGTGCGCGATTGGCTGTACGTCGGCGATCACTGCAGCGCGATCCGCGAAGTGCTCGCACGCGGCGTGCCTGGCGAGACGTACAACGTTGGCGGCTGGAACGAGAAGAAGAACCTCGAAGTCGTGCATACGCTGTGCGACCTGCTCGACAAGGCTCGTCCGAAGGCAGCGGGTTCGTACCGCGACCAGATCACCTATGTGACGGACCGGCCCGGTCACGATCGCCGCTACGCGATCGATGCGCGCAAGCTCGAACGCGAGCTCGGCTGGAAGCCTGCGGAAACGTTCGAGACCGGCCTGGCGAAGACGGTCGACTGGTATCTCGACAATCAGGTCTGGGTCGACGAGGTCGCATCGGGCGAGTACCGCAAGTGGGTCGAAACGAACTACGCGAAACGCAACTGAGGAGAGAAGCGATGGCACGTAAAGGCATCATTCTCGCCGGCGGTTCCGGCACGCGGCTGTATCCGATCACGCACGTCGTCTCCAAGCAGCTGCTGCCGGTGTACGACAAGCCGATGATCTACTACCCGCTGTCGACGTTGATGATCGCGGGCATTCGCGACGTATTGATCATCTCCACGCCGCAGGACACGCCGCGCTTTGAAGCGATGCTCGGCGACGGCAGCCAGTGGGGGATGAACATCCAGTACGCGGTGCAGCCGTCGCCCGACGGTCTCGCGCAGGCGTTCATCATCGGCAAGGCGTTCGTCGGCAACGATCCGTCCGCGCTGATTCTCGGCGACAACATCTTCTACGGGCACGATCTGGCGAAGCAGCTGGAGCGCGCGCATGCACAGGAAACTGGCGCGACCGTGTTTGCGTATCACGTGCATGACCCGGAGCGTTACGGCGTCGTCGAATTCGACAAGTCGTTCCGTGCGCTGTCGATCGAGGAAAAGCCGGCGAAGCCGCGTTCGAACTACGCAGTGACGGGCCTGTATTTCTACGACAACCGCGTATGCGACATCGCGGCCGACATCAAGCCATCGCCGCGCGGCGAGTTGGAAATTACCGACGTCAACTCGCGCTATCTCGACAGCGGTGCGCTGAACGTCGAGATCATGGGGCGCGGTTATGCGTGGCTCGATACCGGCACGCACGATTCGCTGATCGAGGCGGCCAGCTTCATCGCGACGTTGCAGAAGCGGCAGGGTCTCGTCGTCGCATGTCCGGAAGAAATCGCCTATCGCCGCGACTGGATCGATGCGGAGCAAGTGCTGAAGCTGGCGCAGCCGCTGGCTAAGAACGCATACGGTCAGTACCTCAAGAACATTCTCACGGATCAAGTCGCATGGCCATCCAAGTAACGGCGACGGCGCTGCCCGAAGTCAAGATCATCGAGCCGAAGGTGTTCGGCGACGCGCGCGGGTTCTTCTACGAAAGCTTCAACGGGAAGGAATTCGCCGAGCAGGTCGCACCTGGCGTCGAATTCGTGCAGGACAACCACTCGCGCTCGTCGAAGGGCGTGCTGCGCGGGCTGCACTATCAGATCCAGCACGCGCAGGGCAAGCTCGTTCGCGTGGTCGAGGGCGAAGTGTTCGACGTGGCCGTCGACATTCGCAAGGATTCGCCGAACTTCGGCAAGTGGGTAGGGGTTGTCCTGTCGAACGACAACCATCGGCAGCTGTGGGTGCCGCCCGGTTTCGCACACGGCTTCGTCGTGCTGTCGGAGGCCGCGCAGTTCCTCTACAAGACGACCGACTACTGGTTTCCGGAACACGAGCGCAGCATCGTGTGGAACGACCCGGAGATCGGGATCGAGTGGCCGATCGATTTCGAGCCGCTGCTGGCGGCGAAGGACGCAGCCGGCAAGCGTTTGAGCGAAGCCGAAGTTTATGCGTGAGGTGGGTGTGACTCCAGAGCCGACGATCCTCGTGACGGGTGTGAATGGCCAGGTCGGGTTCGAACTGCTGCGCTCGCTGCAAGGCCTCGGCCGTGTGGTGGCGTGCGACCGCTCGATGCTCGACCTGTCCGATCTCGATCGGGTACGCAGTGTCGTACGCGGGCTGAAGCCGTCGATCATCGTGAATCCGGCCGCGTATACGGCGGTCGACAAGGCCGAGACGGACGTTGACGCCGCGCGCCGGCTGAATGCCGAAGTTCCGCGCGCTTTTGCGGAGGAGGCGGCGCGTCTCGGCGCAGCGCTGGTTCATTATTCGACCGACTACGTGTTCGACGGGACCAAAGACGGTGCCTACGTCGAAACGGATGCGACCAATCCGCAGAACGTGTACGGGCTGACCAAGCTTGAGGGCGAGCAGGCCATCGCGGCGACGGGTTGCGCGCACTTGATTCTGCGGACGAGCTGGGTGTACGGCCGTCGCGGCAAGAACTTCCTGCTGACGATGCTGAAGCTCGGCAGCGAGCGTCCGGAACTGCGCGTCGTCGCGGATCAGGTTGGCGCGCCGACGTGGTCGAAGACGATCGCCACCGCGACCTCGCACATCGTCACGCAGGCGTTGGCGGCCGATGACGCGGACTGGTGGGCGCAGCGTTCCGGCGTTTATCACTTCACGTCGGCAGGCGCGACGTCGTGGCACGGGTTTGCCGAGGCAATCTTCGCCCACGCGATGGGCGAGCGTGCGCCGAAGGTGTTGCCGATTCCGGCGAGCGACTACCCGGTTCCCGCCAAGCGTCCGTCCAATTCGCGACTGTCGCACGACAAGCTGACCGAAGCATTCGGGCTGCGGTTGCCGGACTGGGCCGATGCATTGAAGCTGTGCCTGAGTGAGTAACTTGAATCAGAATTCCGCGGTTCAGGAGCGGGCCGGTGTCGTCATCGTGTTCTATCGACCAGATAGCGGTTGCGTGGCTCGCGCGAATCGGCTCGCCCAAGTATGGCCCTGCGTGGTGGTGGACAACACGGAGAGCATCAGTGCGCCGGGCGCGCTCGGGCTCGACGCGCGTATCGACTATGTCGCGAACGGCGCCAATCTTGGGATCGCGACTGCGCTCAACCAGGGCATCGAACGCCTGGCTGCGGCGAACTGTACGTCGGTATTGCTGTTCGATCAGGATAGCGAGCCATCGGACGAACTGCTGATCGAACTGCCTCGGACAATGGCGACCGAGCGCATGCGCAATCGTCGCGTGGCACTCGTTGGCCCCGCGTACGAGGACGCACGGCTGGGCGGTGTCGCGCCGTTCGTTCGATTCGGGTACGTGAAGCTGCGCCGGGTTCAGCCGGAGGGTGTGCAGCCGGTCGAAGTCGACTTTCTGATCACGTCGGGGTCGTGCGTGAATCTCGATGTGTGGCGCGACATCGGTCCGATGGACGACTCGTTGTTCATCGACTTCGTCGATCTCGAATGGTGTGTCCGCGCTCGCTCGATGGGATATTCGGTGCTCGGCGCGCCAGCGTTGCGGCTGACGCACGAATTGGGCGGCGAACCGGTCAAGGTGTTCGGGCGAAGCTATCCCGGACACGGCCCGGTTCGGCATTACTATCTGTTCCGCAACGCGATCGCGCTGATCCGGCGCGCTTATGTTCCGTGGAGCTGGAAGTCGACGGAACTCGTCAAGATGCCGGTCCGGCTCGCGATCTATGCGCTGTTCATGCAGCCTCGCTTCGCGCACCTGCGGCTGTCGTTGCTCGGGATCTGGCACGGACTGACCGGTCGTACCGGGGCGCTTTGACGCGCCGGCACCCCATTTTTCAATCTCATTCAACTAGAAAGCTTGCATGCTGACTCTTTCACTTGCTGACCTCAAACAGAGCATTGCCTCGTGGCGGTTGTGGACGCTGCTGGGCTGGCTCGAAATCCGGCAGCGCTATGCCCGCTCGAGAGTCGGACCGTTCTGGCTCACGATCAGCATGGGCGTGATGATTACGTCGCTTGGCGTGGTCTACGGTACGTTGTTCGGACAAAAGATGAACGAGTACCTGCCGTTTCTCGCATCGAGTATCGTGCTGTGGGGGCTTTTCTCGCAGACGATCCAGGAAGGGAGCATCGCGTATATCAGCAGCGGCGCCTACATTCGCCAGGTGCCCACGCCGAAGCTGATCTACATTCTGCAAGTCGTATGGCGGAACCTGATCGTGCTGGCGCACAACTTCGTGATCGTCATCGGTCTTCTGATGATCTTTGGCGTCAAGAGCTGGGAGACGCTGCCGATGTTCATTCCTGGGCTGCTTCTGTATGTGCTGAATGCGATGTGGATCGCCATGCTGACAAGTCTGTTGTCGGCACGTTTTCGCGACCTTCCGCAAATCATTGGTGCGCTGCTTCAGGTCGCATTCTATGTGACGCCCATCATCTTTCGTCCCGACGCGCTGAATCGCTTTTCGTTCATCGTCGAATGGAATCCGCTTGCGTACTTGATCGATGTCGTTCGCGGTCCGCTGATCGGACAAATGCCGAGCGCGCTGACGTGGGGAGTGACCATCGGCATGGCGATCGTTGGATGGCCGATCGCACTGCTCATGACCGGTCGTTATCTGAAACGTCTTCCGTACTGGGTCTGAAGGGAGCGACATGGCACACATTGAACTGAAGAACGTGACGCTGGATCTGCCGATCTATGACGTCCAGGGCCGCTCGCTGAAGAAGCAGGTGCTTCGCATGGGGCGACGTAACCGGATTGCGGAGGGTAATGACGGCGTCATCGTCGTCCGTGCACTCGACGATCTGAGTTTCCGCTTCGATCGCGGCGATCGCGTGGGGCTCATCGGCCACAACGGCGCGGGAAAGTCGACGCTGCTGCGCGCGATGGCCGGCATTTATCCTCCGACGGCCGGCTCGCTGTCGCGAGTAGGCAAGGCCGTGCCGCTGCTCGACATCAGTCTCGGTATGGACGAGAACTCGACCGGCATGCAGAACATCCGGTTGCGCGGCCTGCTGCTCGGCATGACCGACGCGGAGATTCGCAGAAAGCAGAGCGATATTGCCGAATTCAGCGAATTGGGCGACTACCTCGATCTACCTATCCGTACCTATTCGAGCGGCATGAAGATGCGGCTCGCCTTTGCCGTTTCGACGGCGGTCGATGCCGAGATCCTGCTGCTCGACGAAGTCATGGGCGTGGGCGATGCGTCGTTCATGCACAAGGCCGAGGCCCGTCTCGAGGAACTGCACGACCGTGCCGAGATCGTTGTGCTCGCGATGCACTCGAACAAGGAAATCCGCAAGGTGTGCAACAAGGCGCTCTGGATGGAGCGCGGGCGAGTGCGTGCTTTCGGAGAGGTCGACGACGTCGTATCGCAATATGCTGCGTCGGTGGGGGAGTGATGGTTGTGAAGTCGAACGCCAGTATGGCTGGGTGCTGAACCGATGAAGTTGCGCAAAGCACGTTCGTTCGTGAACCGGGTGGCAGGTGACGGTGGATTGCGACTGGTCGTGCGCAAGGCTTACGGCATCTTCCGCCGGGAAGGGGTCGCCGGCGTCAAGAGCCGGATTGCATGGTTGCGCGCGGGCGCTCCGGGTGTCATCGACCCGGTTCTCTACGCAGAATGGGTGCGCCGTTACGATCAGGTTGACGATGCAACCCGGGTGGCCATTCGCGAGCGAATCGCTGGCTTCTCGAATCCGCCGCTGATTTCGGTAGTGATGCCCGTCTACAATCCCGATCCCGCGTGGCTTGCGGAGGCAATTGAGTCCATCCGCGGACAACTTTATCCGCATTGGGAACTCTGCATTGCCGACGACGTGTCGACGAATCCGGCCATCCGCCCGCTGCTCGAACGTTATGCTTCCCAGGACCCGCGGATCAAGGTCGCGTTCCGGCAGAAGAACGGCCATATTTCGGCCGCATCGAATTCTGCGCTCGAACTCGTGGCGGGCACGTGGGTCGCGCTGTTCGATCACGACGACCTGTTGCCGGAGCACGCGCTCTATTGCGTCGCGGATGCGATAGAGCGCGATCCGTCGATTCGGATGATCTATTCTGATGAAGACAAGATCGATGGCTCGGGCAAGCGTCGTGAACCGTACTTCAAGTGTGACTGGAATCCCGATCTGTTCCTTTCGCAGAATATGTTCAGTCATCTAGGGGTATTTCAAAAAGCCCTGCTCGACGAGGTTGGCGGTTTCCGCGAAGGGTATGAAGGGTCCCAGGACTATGATCTGGCCCTGCGTTGTGTCGACCGGGCAGGCGCTGCGGCAATTCATCATATTCCGAGGGTGCTGTATCACTGGCGCGTCCACGCGGAAAGCACCTCGTCAGGAACGGACGCAAAGCCCTACGCGGTGGTGGCCGGCGAGCGGGCACTCAACGACCACTTCGAGCGAACGGGCGTTCGCGGTGTGGCGGAGTACGCAGGAAACGGCTACCGTGCGCGTTATGCGATGCCGGATCCGGTGCCGCTCGTCAGCCTGATCATTCCGACGCGCAACGGGCTGAACCTGATTCGGCAGTGCGTCGCGAGCATCGTTGGCAAGACGACGTACGGAAGCTACGAAATCGTCATCGTTGACAACGGTTCGGACGATCCTGAGACGCTGAACTACCTCGCGTCGCTTGAGAATGACACGCGTTTCCGGGTGTTGCGCGACGATCGGCCGTTCAATTTCGCGGCATTGTGCAATGCGGCCGTCGAGGTTGCGAGCGGTGAGGTCATCGGACTGGTCAACAACGATATCGAGGTGATTTCTCCCGATTGGTTGACGGAAATGGTCAGCATTGCATTGCAACCCGGCGTCGGCGCGGTGGGCGCGAAACTGCTCTATCCGAACGACACTGTCCAGCATGCCGGCGTGGTGCTCGGGCTTGGCGGCGTGGCGGGACATGTGCACAAGCACGTTCCTCGCGGATCGTTCGGGTACTTCGGTCGCGCCAGCCTGATCGGCGCCTTCTCCGCAGTGACCGCTGCATGCATGATCGTGCGCAAGGCGGCCTATCGTGAAGTGGCGGGAATGAACGAACAGGATCTGGGCGTTGCGTTCAACGATATCGATTTTTGTCTCCGCTTGAAAAAGGCCGGCTATCGCAACGTTTGGACTCCGTATGCGGAGCTGTATCACCATGAGTCGGCGACGCGTGGTTACGAGGACGATCCCGTCAAACAGGCCCGATTCGACCGCGAGACCGAGTACATGCAAAAGCACTGGGGAGAACTGCTGCGGAATGATTCCTCATACAGTCCAAATCTGACGCTGAACGAAGAGGATATCGGTCTGGCCTGGCCGTCACGGGCGGGCGCGCTCGTCTGAGCGCATGCCCGGTGATACAGGCCGGATGTCGCTGGAATCAATGAGTCGTACTGATCTGGCGGGCGAAAAAATTGAAGGTATATCGAACGGAGTTGACGTGAACATCTTCCCTGTAGTCCTGTGCGGCGGTAGCGGCACCCGTCTCTGGCCATTGTCCCGGGGTGGTTATCCGAAGCAGTACCTCAAGTTGGCCGGAGAACACACGCTGGTTCAGCAGACCGTGCTGCGTCTGCAGGGCGTGCCCGGTGTCGAAGCGCCGATCATGATCACGAATGCGGAACAACGCTTCATCGTGGCCGATCAGTTGCGCAGCATCGACGTGACTGCGTCGGCGGTCGTCCTGGAGCCGGTCGGGCGCAATACTGCGCCCGCGGTTGCGGCGGCGGCGTTGCTCGCGATGGAGCAGTCGCCGGATGCATTGCTGCTCGTGCTGCCGTCCGACCATGTGATCCTGAGCGAGGCGGTGTTCGCAAATCTGGCCGAGAAGGCGCGCGTTATCGCCAACGGCGGGCATCTCGTCACGTTCGGTATCGAGCCGACCAAGCCGCACACCGGATACGGCTACATCCGCAGCGGCAACGCATTGACGTCGCATGACGACGCGTTTCGTGTCGATGCGTTCGTCGAGAAGCCGGATGCGGATACGGCGGCGCGCTTCGTGTCGGAAGGCGGTTACTACTGGAACAGCGGTATGTTCATGCTGAAGGCGTCGGTGTATCTGGACGAACTCAAGCGATTCGAACCGGCCGTGCTCGAACAGGTTGCGCTATCGGTCAAGCAGGCAAAGCGCGATGAGGATTTCGTCCGACTTAACGCCGATGCATTCGAGGCATGCCCGAACATCTCGATCGACTACGCGGTGATGGAGAAAACTGACCACGCGGTGATGGTCGCGGCAGCCGGCCTGAACTGGAGCGATATTGGCTCGTGGGCCGCGCTTGCAGATATTTCGGATACCGACGATACGGGCAATACGCTGTCGGGTGATGTGCTGACCGACGACGTTTCCGATAGTTATATCCGGGCCGATCATCGAATGGTCACGGCCATCGGCGTCAAGGATTTGATCATCGTCGAAACGGCGGACGCGGTCCTCGTCACGCATCGCGATCAGTCCGAGCGCGTGAAGAAGATCGTTGAGCGCCTCAGTGCATCGGGGCGGCACGAGTCGGTGACGCACCGGAAGGTCATTCGGCCATGGGGTTCATACGAGAGTATCGACCAGGGCGAACGCTTTCAGGTCAAGCGCATCATCGTCAATCCGGGCTCGTCACTCAGCTTGCAGATGCATCACCATCGGGCTGAACACTGGGTCGTCGTTCGCGGTACCGCGCGGGTCTTCAACGGCGACCAGGTCATTTTGCTGAGCGAGAATCAGTCGACCTACATTCCGCTGGGCGTGACGCATCGGCTGCAGAACCCGGGGAAGATTCCGCTCGAACTGATCGAGGTTCAATCGGGCTCGTATCTTGGCGAAGACGATATCGTCCGTCTCGACGACAACTACGGCCGGGATGTCGTTGCTGCGACCGGCAAGTAACCACGATTGGAACGTCCGGCCTGGACTCAGCGTCGTATCGGTCGCCCGCATGGCGTGATCGCGATTGACGATTCGGGTCGGAGCTTCAACACACTGAACAAACTGGAAAGAACATGACTGTTGCGATCATTACTGGCATTACGGGGCAGGACGGTGCGTATCTTGCGGAGCTTCTTCTCGAGAAGGGCTACACCGTTTACGGCACCTACCGGCGTACCAGCTCGGTGAACTTTTGGCGAATCGACGAACTCGGCGTCAGCAATCATCCCAATCTTCACCTCGTCGAATACGATCTGACCGATCTCGGCGCAAGCATCCGTCTGCTTCAGGCGACGCAGGCGACGGAGGTCTACAACCTGGCGGCTCAAAGTTTCGTCGGCGTGTCGTTCGATCAGCCGGCGACCACCGCGGAGATTACCGGGATTGGCGCGCTCAACTTGCTCGAGGCAATTCGAACGGTCAATCCTGCGATCCGCTTCTACCAGGCCAGCACGTCGGAAATGTTTGGCAAGGTACAGGCCGTTCCGCAGGTTGAAACTACACCTTTCTATCCGCGTAGCCCGTACGGCGTCGCAAAGCTTTACGCGCACTGGATGACAATCAACTATCGCGAGAGCTATAACATCTTCGGCTGCAGCGGCATCCTGTTCAACCACGAATCGCCGCTGCGCGGCCGCGAGTTCGTGACGCGGAAGATCACGGACAGTCTTGCCAAGATCCGTCTCGGCAAGCTCGATGTGCTGGAGCTCGGCAACCTCGACGCCAAGCGTGACTGGGGTTATGCGAAGGAATACGTTGAAGGCATGTGGCGCATGCTGCAGGCGGAACGCCCCGATACCTACGTGCTGGCGACGAACCGGACCGAGACGGTACGGGATTTCGTGTCGATGGCGGCACAGGCGGCAGGCATCGAACTCGCATGGCAAGGTGTTGGCGAGAACGAGACGGGCGTCGATACCCGAACCGGCAACGCCGTGGTCAAGGTCAGCCCGAAGTTCTACCGGCCCGCCGAAGTCGATCTGCTGATTGGCAACCCCGAGAAAGCGAGCAAGGAACTCGGTTGGGTGCCGAAGACGACGCTCGAGCAGCTTTGCCAGATGATGGTCGAGGCCGACATTCGTCGGAACGAAGCAGGCTTCTCGTTCTAAGGCCATGGCAAAAGTCTTCGTAACGGGCCTGGACGGATTTACCGGCCGCTATATGGCGGAGGAACTGATCCGCTCGGGTCACGAGGTCTGCGGGATCGTTCACAAGCCGATTTCCGGTGCTCCGTGGCGAACGCACGTGTGCGATCTGCTTGATCTCGACGCGCTGGTTCGTGTGCTGTCCGACGAAAAGCCGGATGCCGTCGTGCATCTGGCGGCTATTGCGTTCGTTCAGCACGGCGACGTCGGTGCGATCTACCAGACCAATGTAGTCGGGACGCGCAACCTGCTTGACGCGCTGACTCGCGCGGCATGCCGGCCGCAAGCCGTGTTGTTGGCAAGCAGTGCCAACGTCTATGGCAATTCCGACCGGGAAGTCATCGATGAAACCACTGCGCCGGCACCCGCAAACGATTACGCGATCAGCAAGCTGGCGATGGAAATGGTCGCACACACGTGGCAGGACAAACTTCCGATCGTCGTCGTGCGGCCGTTCAATTACACGGGTGTGGGTCAGGACGAGCGGTTCCTTCTGCCCAAGATCGTTCGGCATTTCAGCGAGCGCGCGGTGCGCATCGAGTTGGGAAATCTGAATGTCGTACGGGATTTCTCGGACGTGCGCATGGTGGTCGCGGCGTATCGGAAGTTGATCGAAGGCGACTTCGCTGGACGGACGTTCAACGTCTGTTCAGGCGTCGGGTATTCGCTGCAGGACGTCTTGGCGACAGTGCAGGAACTATCCGGGCACGAACTGGAGGTGAAGGTGAATCCGCAGTTCGTGCGTGCGAACGAGGTCCACAAGCTCGTCGGAAATTGCCGGGCGCTCGAACATGCGATCGGTTCGACTCACGCGATACCGCTTCGTAACACGCTTGCATGGATGCTCGAACATCCATGAGCGAACTGACTGTTGACGGCATGTTCGGCGTGGCCGATATGCACGGCACGGTCATGGCCAGAAATGCAGGAAATCGGGGCGGTGCCGATGTTTTCCTCGATACCGACTCGAATTCTCATAGCCCAGGTAAGTGAAAATTTATGCCTCTTGTTTCCTACGCGCAAAATTTCGAAGACGTCATGCTGCATCGCGCGCTGCAGCATGTGATGGCCGGTTTTTACATCGACGTTGGCGCATGGTCTCCCGACGAGCATTCGGTGACTCGAGCGTTCAGTGAGATGGGGTGGAGTGGCATCAATGTCGAACCCAATCCCGTCTATTTTGCTCGACTCGAAAGCCGGCGTCCTCGCGATATCAATCTTCGGGTCGCGGTGGGTGATAGCGCAGGTACGGGGCGTATCCATTTGTTTCAAGACACTGGATTGTCGACGCTCGACGGCCAGATTGCCGGTGAACATGTCGCGGCAGGGTGGAGCGAGAATGTTCAGGACGTTGCGCTGACGACCCTCGACAACATCTGGCGAGAGCACGTCAGTGCTGGGCGAGAGGTTCATTTTCTGAAAGTCGATGTCGAAGGGGCTGAGCGCGCGGTGCTGGCCGGCAACGACTGGAAACGCAACCGGCCGTGGATCGTCGTGGTGGAGGCAACGCTGCCGCTAACCCAGAAGGAATCCCATCAGGAGTGGGAGAGCATTCTTCTGGGTGCGAACTACGTGCATGTCTATTCGGACGGTCTCAACCGGTTTTACGTAGCCGGCGAACGATCTGAGCTCATCGACGCGTTCAAGTATCCGCCCAACGTCTTTGACGATTTCGTGCCTGCAAGGACGGCCGAACTGGCTGGTCAGGTTGAGACCTTGACCGCCCAGGTCGTGGACGCGGAGCAGCGGGAACGCGATGCGGTGGAGTTTGTGCGGCAGACCGAGGTGGAAAAGGTACTTAAGGAGCATGAAGCGAAGTACCAGGAGCTCGAACGCCTGAACAAGGAGTTGATGCGCCAGGCAGCGGCGATGGAAAGCCGGCGGGCGGAGATGGAGCACGAGCACAAGCGTCGGCACAAGGATGCTGAAAACCAGATTGCCGAATTGCGTTCCGCGCTCTCCGGCCGCGACGTGATGGCACAGCAGGCCAGCCACCGGGCCGAACTGGTCGAGCAGCAGTATCAAGCCGTCACGCAATCGATGTTCTGGCGCGCGACGTCGCCGGCGCGCCGGATCGGGGCGATGATGCCTCCATCTGCGCGGGGGCGCGCGCGTCAGGTAGCCAAGGCCGCGTGGTGGCTGGCCACGCCGTGGCGGATGCCGGCACGGCTGGAGTTCTTGCGGCAGCGGCGGGCTACCCTTCTTCGCGAGCAGCAAGCCGTGAGTGATCAGGTCGAAGTCCTGCAAGACAGCGGTATTCCCGGTGCCGCGTCGTCGGGGCGGTACGCGGAATGGATTCGCACAGTCGAAACCCGGTCGAGCGCCGATGCCCGGATCAAGGTTGATGGGCCGCTCGTGAGCTTTTTGCTTGCCGATGTCGATTCGATCGAGAGCGCGTCGAGAACCGTCGGTTCGATTCGCGCGCAATCGTATCGAAACTGGGAAGCCATCGTTGTTCACGCTGACAACGATGCGGCGATGCTGAAACTCGTCGAAGAGTGGACGGGTGCCGATTCGCGCGTGATCGCTGTTGCCGCGTCAGGCGCGGCCCAAGGGCGGCCGGCAAACCTGGCAAGGGGTCTCGATCACGCCAAGGGCAAGTTCGTCGCCGTTCTGGATAGTGGCGATATTCTGGCGCCTAGTGCGCTGAACGATGTCGTTTCAGTACTCGCGAAGTCGCCGCAGGCAGACATCGTCTATGGCGACGAAGACGTGCAGTCGGCATCTCAAACGCGCGAGCGGCCGTACTTCAAGCCGACCTGGTCACCTGATCTTCTCTATGCGTTCAACTACTTCGGGCGGTTGACGTTGCTTCGCCGTGCGTTGGTGACGCAGGCGGGGGGCGTGGACGTTGCTGCCGCGACGGCTGTCGAATGGGATCTCAACCTGCGTGTCAGCGACCTTGCGCAGAACATCGTTCGTGTTCCGAAGGTACTGTGCCATCGCAAGCCGGGCGCATGCCAGGAGCGACCTGCACCCGACACCATCGAAGCCGGTGATCATCGCGCGGCCATCCAGCGATATTGGGAGCGTCACGGCGTTAGCGGTGCGGTGACCGTTGAAACCCAATCAAACGGCACTCAGCATGCCACCTGGCAGATCGAGCAGGCGCCGCTGGTTTCGATTGTCATTCCCACCAAGAACAAGCCAGAGCTGCTCCGGATGTGCCTGGAGGGGCTACTGCATGCAACCGACTATCCGAACAAGGAAGTCATCGTCGTCGATACGGGATCGGATGAACCCGAGACGCTCGCATACTACGAGCAGCTGAAATCCGAGCCGCAGGTTCGAATCGTTCATTTCCGGAACAAGTTCAATTATTCGGCCGCATGCAATTTCGGTGCGGTGAGAGCGCGTGGCGAGTTTCTGCTTTTCCTCAATAACGATATCGAGATCATCAAGAGCGACTGGCTGCAGGAACTCGTCCGGTTTGCGATGCGTCCGGGCGTCGGTGTCGTGGGTACGAAGCTGATCTATCCGTCGCTGGAACTGCAGCATGCAGGCGTGTCGATCGGCATCCACCTCGCCGCATTGATGTACCGGAGCGGCGGCGGTATCGAATGGGATGTATTCGGCTCGCCGGATCATCCGCGAAACTGGCTTGCGATCATGGGCGCCTGCCAGATGGTGCGCAGGAGCGCCTTCGAAGAGGTTGGGGGATTCGACGAATCGTATCTGATTGCGATGAGCGACGTCGCGCTGTGCATGCGGATATGGCGTGCCGGCTATCGTACGGCCTATACGCCGTACGCCTGTCTTGTGCATCACGAAGGGGCGACGAGAGGGAACAGCAATCCGGTCGAGGATATCCGGCGCCTGGCAGACGACATCCGTCATTTGGGCATCGACGAGGATCCGTATCTTCACCCCGAACTGGATGGTCGCCATGCCATTCCGACCCTGCGTCTGCAGGATGGCATTTCCGTACGGGCGGAACTCGACCGGCAGCTTCGAGACTCGGGATCGCTCCCGTTGCCGGCGAGGGCGCTTCGTCTCGACGACGAAGGCATTTGCATGGAAATCGCAGGATTGGCGCGAGACGAAGTCGTGTGGCCCCCGCAACCCGCTCACAAGGTTTCCGATATCTGGAGCGCAGCGCGTTGGTGTCTGGATCTGTTGCGACGCCGGGCCGATCTTCGTGTCCGCTTCCCGCAGGCGCTTTCGGCCGGACGTAACGGCGCGTTTGCGCAATGGCTGCTTGCAGGAGGAGGGCGTGCCCTCGGCTTGACGGATGCGGGCGTCACGGCGATCGGGCAACTGTTCGAGCAGGATTTTGGCGCGCCGGCGCGACAGTTCTTCATGTTCCGTCAGGATGTCCGGGCGCTGATGCCGCACGGGTTGACGCCGGTCGGGCAGACGGATCTGTTCGAGTGGTTCATCCAGCATGGGCGTGTCGACGCGGACCTTCAACTCGAGCAAATCTGGTGGCTCTTCTGGCAAGCGTCAGAAGCGCCGGCTCGTGAACTTGTGGAAGCCTATCGCTTTACACCGGCATGGCAACGACTCCACCCGGACGGCTTGACGATTTTCGGGCGTGCCGCATTTGCTGCATGGTTTGCCGCAACATACAGGGTCCACGACTCGTGGGTGGTGCCGGAGACCTGGCCGATCGACTTGTCGCCTGCCGAGCAGATTCGAACGGCATACAACGCCCGTGAAGACTGGCGCGATCGTTTTCCCGCAGTGCTGCGTGACGCGGCCGATGCGCGAGCACTGATCGAATGGCTGCGAACGGACGAAGCCGCATTGCCGCACGACGTTCGCTCATGGTGCGAATCGCAGGAAGTCGATGCGGTGGCCGCTTCGCTGGCGAAGCCCGGCGTCAACGTGATCGCACACTTCTGCTATCCGTCGGGTCTGCGCGTCTCGGCGGAAGCATTGGTGAAGGGGATGCGCGAGGTCGAGATGCAGACGTCGTTGCGCGATCTTCGTACCGATCAGAGGGATGATCCGCATCACGTCGATTTTTCCGGTACGGAAGATTTCGACATCACGATCATTCACACGCAGCCGGAGCCGTTTTTCGACGATGCATACGGGCGATCCGATTTGCTCGAGCGCGCGCAACGAACCTACCGGATCGCATACTGGTATTGGGAATTCGATTCGATACCGGACAGCTGGCTCGATCAAGCCGCGCGCATCGATGAAGTCTGGACTGCGACCGAGTTTGTCGCCAAGGGGTTGCGCGAACGGTTGACCATACCGGTGAGGACGATTTTCCCGGGGGTGCAACTTGGCCAGTATCAGCGCCGGGATCGATCGTACTTCGGACTGAACGACGGCGAATATACGTTCCTCTTTACGTTCCACATGATGAGCGTCATGGAGCGCAAGAATCCGATGGGGTTGATTCGTGCATTCAGCAAGGCGTTCGGGCCGGACGATCCGGTCTGTCTGGTGCTGAAGACTTCGTTCGGCGATCGTCATCCGGCCCAGATCAAGGAATTGCGGCTTGCGGCCGAGATGTCGGGGGTGAAGATCAAGATCATCGACCAAGTGTATTCACCGGACGAAGTGCTGTCGCTCATGGATGCGTGCGACGCGTATGTGTCTCTGCACCGAAGCGAGGGATTGGGGCTTACGATGGCGGAAGCCATGCTGATGGGAAAACCCGTCATTGCGACGAACTACTCGGGCAACGTGGACTTCATGGACGACAGCAACAGTCTTCTCGTTCCCTACGATCTGGTGAAACTGGGGCGACCGATTCCTCCGTACGATGCGAATCTCCACTGGGCGGAGCCGTCGGTCGATGAGGCAGCGAAAGCGATGCGCAAGGTGTTCGAGAATCAGGAATGGGCGCGTGAGCTCGGCGCCCGTGCCCGCGAAAGCGCGCTCGTCAATCTGTCTCTGACAACGGCTGGTCACCATGCGACGGATCGAATCAATGAAATCCTCGGTGCAATGCCCGGGCAGTCCGGTAACCGGTAACGAGTGCGGTATGGCGTTGGCCTCGGTTGAGTGTCGACGCCATCACCCGATCCGAAGTCGCGCGGCGGCACTGCCGTGAGGCAGCGTGTCCGGCAGTGCCGCCGGATTCGGTCGCCGCTTGCAAGCGCGCCGTCAGTGTCTTGTCAGTCGTTGCTTGACGGCGCGCAACGGCGCCGTGATCCGCCAACTCGTCGACGACAACATTTCTGCGTTCAATTCACGCATGCTGACCACGTCCGATTCCAGCGCAGCGACCGCCGATCGGGTTGCGGACAGTTCGGTTTCGGCTTCATCCAGCCGGTTGTATGCGTCGGTACGATCGACGTTTGCCATGCGCAGCTCGTCGGACAATACATCCCGCTCGTGTTCCGATACGCGGACTGACTCGTTGAGCGAAGCGACCGATTCATTAAGGGATGCGACCGCCGCGTTCAGCGTCTTCGAATGGCAATCGAGTTCCCATTCGTATTTCAACAGCGGCGAGACGTCGGTGAGGTAGCGGCGCGCGCGCTCGACCGCCTGGTCGAGCATCGCGTTATCGGACGGAAGTCTGTTCCGGATGGTCTCGTCGAGCGCGGAGAACAGTTCCCGGACTTGCCGGGGAGATGAGCGAAGCGAGTCTAGATCCTGACGGGTAAATCTCGTATGGCGAAGACCGCCGTCGACGAACTCTTTCTCGAATGAATCGATTGCGGATTCGATCAAAGGCAGTCCCAACTCGGACGAGATGCGAGCCAGTTCCTGGCGTGGGGCGTCCAGCAACGTGTCGTAACCGATCAGCGTACGCGGGTGACTCGCAGTCATTTCGAGTGCGGAAACCGTGTAGGCAAGCCAGAGGATGTGTGATTTTTCTTCGGCGAAATTGTCGCGTTTCGATAATGAGCGTGCGACGCTGATCGGATTGCGAACGGCGATTGCGTAGACCACGCGAGACGGCAGGGCGGAGAAGATTGGTTGCCAGAACTGCGGCAGCCGGGCAATTCTCGGGTCCTTCAGTGCAAAGATCTTGCCGTCGCATTTGGTGCGCAAGACGCGCGATGCATTGGCCCGGAGTTGGTCCATGCGGTGCTCGTCGATCGAGCTCAAGTCGATCGAAGCCATGGTGTCCCAATCGAATCCTGCTTCGTGCAGGATTTCGATATTGACTTGATTGATATCCAGGTCCTCGAAAAACCCCTTGTCGTTATTGCCTGCGGCGGGAGGCATGAGTCTTTCGCCAAGGTCGGCGCCGATCGTTTCCATCGCGCGCGTGAGGACACTCGTCCCGCTACGATGCATGCCTAGGACAACGATCAGTGTGGGAGGTATTGCCGGCGGAGTGGGGAAAGTGTCGGGCATGACAAAAATGCACTCTTTGATACGTGGAGAGCATCAATTCGATCGTTCATCGCTTCGTCGGTCGCTTCGATTGCGAAGCGGCCGACGGCCAATGGTGCAAATAGCATCGTGAAACGCGATACCGCTGCGCTACACGGCGGGGCAACGCGGCACGAACTGCATGGAATCGGAAGTGATGCGTCGATACTGCATTCTAAGCAGTCCAAACAGGAAGAGGGTGATTCGGATCGTTTCATTTGGCTGTCTGGCGTTACCGTGTATTACCGTCCCGAGCCGACGTTCGCATCAGGTGTTGCCGTGTTGTTCTGTTTCAGTGCAATGGACGGATGTGGGGTGGAGCATTGTGCGGATGTCGAGTCACGGTCGGCGTGCAGGCAATGATGCCGCTAGACGGTACGTGCGTTCGCGAGCGGGTTCTCACTTTGGATGAGACACAACGTGCGCGGTATCACGTCGCGGATTGGGACGTCACTTGCTCTGCTAGACGGCATGTGTCGCATGATGCCCACCGACGGCATCGAATGGTGTGCGAGAGTAAAGGGTCAGCTTTTTCCGGCGACAACGACCATGCTGACGTTAGAATTGCACTGTCGGCACCGTGAAAAGCACGGCATGTTTGCCGGCCGGTCGGGCGAGGCCGCAACCTGCCCCTGCCGGACTTTCTAACCTGCGCTTCATCTGGCAAGCGCGTAGCCGAACTACGGATGAATGTAACAAGCCTGCAACCCCGTGATGCCGAAGGATTGTCGGTTTCCATCGTCGTTTATCAGCCTGACATTGCTCAGCTTGGGCAGACGCTGACCAGTCTGGGCGTAGCGTGCGCGCGTTTGTGTGCGGGCGCATCGGCCTATCCGGTCGATCTGTTTCTCGTCGATAACGGCGGGCTGGGCGACGTGGCCGCATTGATTGACGAGCTCGGTACGCAAGGCATCACAACCCGGATCCTGTCGGGCCACGGCAACGTCGGCTACGGACGGGGGCACAATCTCGCGATCGAATCGTCGACACGCCCGTTTCACCTGATCTTGAATCCCGACATCGATCTCGACGTAAACGCGCTTGTTGCCGCTCGTGCGTTTCTCGATTCGCGTCCCGACGCCGGTGCGCTCACGCCGTGGATCGGTGACGATGCGGGCGGCCAGCAGTATCTCTGCCGCCGTTACCCCGCGGTTCTCGATCTGCTTGTGCGGGGCTTTCTGCCGGTCCGGTTCCGGGCGCATTTTGCGAGGCGCCTTTCCCGCTACGAAATGCGCGATGTCATCAACGGCCAGGACGTCGTCTGGGATCCGCCGATCGTCAGCGGCTGCTTCATGCTGTTCCGCACTGAAGTCCTGAAGAAACTTGGTGGCTTCGATCCGCGCTACTTCCTGTACTTCGAGGACTACGACCTGAGCCTGCGCACGCACGAGGTCGCCCGCGTCGCGTATGTCCCGTCGGTGCGCGTGATTCATCACGGCGGTGGCGCATCCCGCAAAGGCTTCGCACACATCCGCATGTTCGCCGCATCGGCATTCAAGTTCTACAACCGCTTCGGCTGGAGGCTCTGGTGAGCCATCTCGTCGTCACCGGCGCGAACGGCTTCGTCGGCCGCGCGGTCTGCCGCCGCGCGCTGGAGGCCGGGCACTCGGTTACCGCCCTGGTGCGGCGTCCGGGCGGCTGCATCGACGGCGTGCGCGAGTGGGTGCACGACACCGCCGATTTCGATGCGCTGGCTGAAGCGTGGCCCGCCGATCTGGCCGCCGATTGCGTGATCCATCTCGCCGCGCGCGTGCACGTGATGCGCGACGAGTCGCCCGATCCCGACGCCGCGTTCGATGCCACCAATGTTGCCGGTACGCTGCGTCTCGCCGAGGCGGCGCGCCATCACGGCGTGCGCCGCATCGTGTTCGCGAGCAGCATCAAGGCGGTTGGGGAGGGCGACGGCGGGGTGCCGCTGTCCGAGGCTTCCAAACCCGATCCGCAGGATGCATACGGCCGTTCGAAACTGCGGGCGGAGCGGCAGCTCGCGCAGTTCGGCGCGTCGGCGGGGCTCGACATCGTCGTCGTTCGTCCGCCGCTCGTCTACGGCCCGGCGGTACGCGCCAACTTCCTGCGGATGATGGATGCGGTCGCACGCGGGATGCCGTTGCCGCTCGGCGCGGTTTCGGCGCGCCGCAGCATCGTCTACGTCGACAACCTCGCCGAGGCGCTGCTGCGTTGCGCAATCGACCCGCGCGCGGCCGGCGAATGCTTTCACGTTGCCGACGACGATGCGCCGTCGGTCGCGAGCCTGCTGCGTCTCGTCGGCGACGCGCTCGGCAAGCCGGTCCGGCTGATCGCGGTGCCGCCGGCGCTGTTGCGTGTGCTCGGAAAGCTGACCGGCCGCAGTGCGGCGATCGACCGCCTGACCGGCAGCCTGCAGCTCGACACGGGCCGGATCAAGCGCGTGCTGGGCTGGCATCCGCCCTATACGACCCGCCAGGGCCTCGAAGCGACCGCCGCATGGTATCGTTCGCGCGATACACGAAAATAAGACCACATGCTTCTCGCGAACCCCACCTGGCTCACCACGGCCGCGGTGGCCCTGGCCGCCGCATTCGCTTCGACGACGATTCTCCGCGTGCTGCTCGCCACCGGACTGGCCTGGCGCCTGGCGACCGACATTCCAAACGACCGTTCGCTTCATACGCTGCCCACCCCGCGCGTGGGCGGATGGGGCATCGTGCCGGTTTGTGTCGTTGCGCTGCTGGCGCTGGCACCGCGACTCTGGCTGATCGCCATCGCCGCTGCGGGCCTGGCCGCGATGTCGCAGATCGACGACCGGCGCGGGCTGCCGGCCCGCGTGCGGTTCTCGGCGCACCTCGCGGCCGTCGTCGCGCTGCTCGTCGTGTTCCCGGCCGATGCGCCCTGGTGGCTGCTCGCCGGTGTGGGTTTCGCGATGGTATGGCTGACGAACCTGTACAACTTCATGGACGGCGCCGACGGCCTCGCGGGCGGCATGGCGCTGTTCGGCTTCGGCGGATACGCGGCCGCGGCGCTCGGCGGCGCGAATACGTCGCCCGATCTGGTCGTGGCAGGCGCGGCGATCGCAGGCGCGGCGCTGGGCTTTCTTCTGCTCAATTTCCACCCGGCCAGGCTGTTCCTCGGCGACGCCGGCTCGATTCCGCTTGGGTTCCTGGCCGGTGCGTTGGGCTACTGGGGCTGGCGGACCGATGTCTGGCCGATCTGGTTTCCGGCGATGGTGTTCGCGCCCTTTATTGCCGATGCATCTGTAACACTTTTGAGACGCCTGTTACGCGGAGAAAAGTTCTGGCAGGCGCACCGCGAGCATTATTATCAAAGGATGGTCCGATCGGGCGTGAGTCATGGCCGGACCGCCCTTTATTGGTACCTCATCATGCTCGCGGGCATAATTGTCGCCGTGTGGGCAAAGGGCCGCCCCGAACTGCAGCAATGGCTGTCGTTCCTCGCGTGGTATGGCGTCCTGGCATGTTTCGGATGGTTGATCGACATGCGTTGGCGCCGGTTTCAGTCGGCCGCCAAAAACAACTATTGAGGTTTCCCGCCGATGTTTCGATCCAGAGCGTCGTGGCTGTCGCTGAGTGCTTTCCTGTTCGACCTGACGGCGGTTGCCGCCGCATGGTTGTTCGCCTATCTCGTTCGTTTCAACGGCAGCGTTCCGCATGATTTCCTGAGCGGTGCGCTGATGGCGTTGACCTGGGCTCTTCCCGTCTACGCGCTGATGTTCCACGGATTCGGTCTGTATCGCGGGCTGTGGGTGTTCGCGAGCCTGCCCGACCTGATGCGCATCGCAAAGGCGGTGGCCGGCGGCGGCGTGATCGTGATGATCGGCGCCGTGATGTTTCAGCCGCAGCCGATCATTCCGCGCTCGGTGCTGCTCGTGTCGCCGCTGATGCTGTTCCTGGCGATGGGCGGCGCCCGCGCGCTCTACCGCGCGACGAAAGAGTACTACCTGTACGGCGGCCTCGTCGGCAAGGGCAAGCCGGTGCTGGTGCTCGGCGCCGGCACGGCCGGCGCGAGTCTCGCGCGCGAACTGTCGCGTTCCGGCGAATGGCGCCTCGTCGGCCTGCTCGACGACGACGTCACGAAGCAGGGCCGCGAAATCTACGGCTACAAGGTGCTGGGCTCGTTCAACGACCTCAAGCACTGGACCGATGCGATGAAGGTCGAGTACGCGATCATCGCGATTCCGTCAGCGTCGGTCGAGACCCAGCGTCGCGTGGCGACGCTGTGCGTGCGGGCCGGCGTGAAGGCGATGGTGCTGCCGTCGCTGACTGCGCTGATGCCGGGGCAGGGCTTCCTGTCGCAGGTACGGAACATCGATCTCGAGGACCTGCTCGGCCGCGATGCCGTGACGATCGACACGCCGCACGTCGAGGCGCTGCTGCGCGGCCGCGTCGTGATGGTGACGGGCGCCGGCGGTTCGATCGGCTCCGAGCTGTGCCGGCAGATCCTGCGCTTCGCGCCGGCGCAACTGGTTGCATTCGACCTGTCCGAATACGCGATGTACCGGCTCACCGAGGAACTGCGCGAACGGTTCCCCGACCTGCCCGTCCTGCCGATCATCGGCGATGCGAAGGATTCGCTGCTGCTGGACCAGGTGATGTCGCGCCATGCGCCGCACATCGTGTTCCATGCGGCCGCCTACAAGCACGTGCCGCTGATGGAAGAGCACAACGCTTGGCAGGCGCTGCGCAACAACGTGCTCGGCACGTATCGCGTGGCCCGCGCGGCGATTCGTCACGACGTGCGCCACTTCGTGCTGATCTCGACCGACAAGGCCGTTAATCCGACCAACGTGATGGGCGCGAGCAAGCGTCTCGCCGAAATGGCGTGCCAGGCATTGCAGCAGACGAGCGCGCGCACGCAGTTCGAGACGGTGCGCTTCGGCAACGTGCTCGGCAGCGCCGGCAGCGTGATTCCGAAGTTCCAGCAGCAGATCGCGAAGGGCGGTCCGGTCACGGTCACGCACCCGGAGATCACGCGCTTCTTCATGACGATCCCGGAGGCGTCGCAGCTCGTGCTGCAGGCGTCGAGCATGGGGCATGGCGGCGAGATCTTCATTCTCGACATGGGCGAGCCGGTGAAGATCGTCGATCTCGCGTGCGACCTGATCCGCCTGTACGGGTTCTCGGAAGAACAGATCCGGATCGAGTTCACGGGGCTGCGGCCCGGCGAGAAGCTCTACGAGGAGCTGCTCGCGGACGACGAGGCGACGACGCGCACGCCGCACCCGAAACTGCGGATCGCGCGGGCGCGCGAAGTACCGGACAATTTGCTCGACGAGCTGCTGCCGTGGCTGATGCAGCACCGCGTGCTGTCCGACGACGAAGTGCGGCGCGACCTGCGGCGCTGGGTGCCGGAATACCAGACGGCCGTTGCCCCGACCTTGCAGAGCGTACCGTCGGTGCGCGCCGCGTCGAACAAGTGACGCGGCGGCGCGAAGCCCGAACGGGGCTCGGCGATGCATGAAAAAAGCGCCCCGCGGGGCGCTTTTTCTTTGTCCGGAAGCCGATGCAACGACGTTCAGTGGCTGCGCCGGTGCTTGCGTACCACCATCCACCGCGGCGCGCGAAACCGCACGATGCTGAGATAAAGCCACACGTAGGTCAGTGCGAACAGCACGACGAACACGAACAGGTGCAGCGTGTGTCGCCAGAACAGCGTCGCGGGAATCACCGCGACGAGGCACAGCAGCCACAGATACGGCGACGTGAGCGAATTCCGCCGCGTCAGGTCGTGCGCGTGCTTCGTCCCGACGGCCCAGCGCATCAGCCGCTTGTACACGAGCATGTGCAGATGCACGCCGTCTGGAATCCCCGGCGACATCCCGCGGATGAACTTCTTCCGGTAGATCGAGAAACAGGTCTCGAAGATCGGGTACATGAACAGCAGCACCGGATACCACGCGGACACCTCGCGGTTGCGCATCACGAGCATGATCGCGAGTTCGGCGAGCATGAAGCCGATGAAATACGCGCCGCCGTCGCCGAGGAAGATCAGCCCGGCAGGAAAATTCCACAGGAAGAAGCCGAGCACCGCGCCCATCATGATGATCGACGCGGACATCACGACCGGGTCGTTCACATGGAACGCGACGTACGCAAGCGACGCGAACATCATGAAGCTGACCATCGACGCGAGGCCGTTGAAGCCGTCGATGATGTTGATCGCGTTCGCGAGCGCCGCGACCGCGAGCACCGTGATGAACGCCGAGATGGCCACGTAGCCGAGCAGGAAGTCGAGCGGCGGCACGCTGATGCGCTTGACCGCGATGCCCAGCAGCCAGAACGCCAGCGCGGCCGCGCCCATCGTGCAGAGCAGCCGCGCGCGCGGCGACACGCGTTTGGTCAGATCCTCGACGAGGCCGGACAGGAACGCCGGCAGCCCGCAGGCCGCGATGCCGAGAATGCTGCCCGCGATCGTCGGATAGCGCCGCGACAGGATCAGCGCGGCCACGACGACCCCGGCGAGGATCCCGATGCCCCCCACTCGCGGCACGGGCCGCACGTGGAATTTCTGCACGCCGGCCAGATCGCTGTCGATCGAGAATTTCTCGTGAAGGTGCGCGTAGCGCACGATGAACAGCGTGACGAGCAGGGAGACGATGAAGCCGGATGCGAAGCTGAGCATGGGATCGCTCGGAAAATGGACAGCGGATTATACAAAACCGCGCGGGTTCCCCTCCTGCCATCGCCAGTGGTCGGCACACATGTCCTCGATCCCGAGCGTCGCGCGCCAGCCGATGATGTCGGCCGCGGCCTGCGGATTCGCGTAGCACTCGGCGATGTCGCCCGGGCGGCGCGCGACGAGTTCGTACGGCACCGGGCGGCCCGATGCCTTCTCGAACGCACGCACGACTTCCAGCACGCTGTAGCCCTGGCCGGTGCCGAGGTTCACGACAAAGCTCGCGTCGCGCTTCGCGAGCGCGTCGAGCGCGGCGATGTGTCCTTTCGCGAGATCGACGACGTGGATGTAGTCGCGCACGCCGGTGCCGTCCGGCGTCGCATAGTCGGAGCCGAACACGCGCAGCTTTTCCAGCTTGCCGACCGCGACCTGCGCGACATACGGCATCAGGTTGTTCGGGATGCCGGCCGGATCCTCGCCGATCAGCCCGCTTGCGTGCGCACCGACCGGGTTGAAGTAGCGCAGCGTCGCGATGCGCCACGAAGGATCGGACACCTCGAGATCGCGCAGGATCTGCTCGGCGATCAGCTTCGACTGGCCGTACGGGTTCGTCGCCGACAGCGGGAACGATTCGTCGATCGGCGAGCGCTCGGGCACGCCGTACACGGTAGCGGACGAGCTGAACACGAACTGCCTGACGTTGCGCTCGCGCATGACCTTGAGCACCGCCAGCAGCCCGCCGATGTTGTTCTGGTAGTACTCGAGCGGTTTCGCGACCGATTCGCCGACGGCCTTGAGCGCCGCGAAATGGATCGTGCCGGTGATCGGGTGCGCGTCGAACACCTTCGCGAGCGCGGCTTCGTCGCACACGTCGACCTGATGGAACGCGGGCGTCTTGCCGGTAATCCGCTCGATGCGGCGCACGGACTCGGCCTTGCTGTTGACGAGGTTGTCGACGATCACGACATCGTAGCCGTTGTCGAGCAGCTCGACGGCCGTGTGCGAGCCGATATAGCCCGCGCCGCCGGTAACGAGGATGGTGCCTTTAGCGGTCATTGCTGATGCGCTCCTTCAGAGAGTGATGCCGGTCAACGAACGAATGGTCTGCCGGTAGCGTTCGACGACCTGCTGCTCGTCGAATTCCGCCGTGACTTTCCGCCGGCCGCGCGCGCCCATCGCGTCGCGCCCGGCCGTTCCGAGTTCGATCATGCGGAGCAGTTGCTCCGCGAGGCTTGCGCTGTCGCGCATGCGGCACAGGAAGCCGGTTTCGCCGTCGGCGACGACGTCGCGGCAGCCCGGCACGTCGGTCGCGACGATCGGGCGGCCCATCGCCGATGCTTCCATCAGCGTGCGCGGCACGCCTTCGCGGTACGACGGCAGCACGACGCAGTCGGCCGCCGCGATATGCGGGCGGACATCGTGCGCCTCGCCGAGATATTCGACGATGCCTTCGCCGACCCATGCGTCGACGTCCGCGCGCCCGATTGCGCTCGGATTGTCGACGCCGAGCGGCCCGAGCAGCTGGAAGCGCGCGTTCGGGAAGCGGCCGCGCACGATGCGCGCGGCTTCCACGTATTCGCGCACGCCCTTGTCCCACAGCAGCCGGCCGATCAGGATGAAGACGGGCGCGTCGCCGGCGGGCAGCGGCACGGGCGCGAACTGCTCGAGATCGACGCCTTCGCCGTGCAGCAGCCGCGCGCGCTCGGGATGCACGAGCAACTGCTCGTCGGTGAAGGTCGCGAGGTCGTCGCGGTTCAGGAACCACACTTCACGCGGGAAGCGGAACGCGAACCGGTACAGGCGCTTCGCGACGCTCGCCGCGCGGCTTTTCTGGATGAAGACGTAGCCGAGCCCGGTCGTCACCGCGATCGACGGCACGCGCGCGAGCCACGCGGCGACCGACCCGTAGATGTTCGGCTTGATCGTGTAATGGAACACGAGATCGGGCTTGAGCGCGCGGTAGTGGCGCACCAGCGTCGCGAGCGTGCCGAGATCCTCGCGCGGGCTCGTGCCTTTCGACGCGACCGCGAGCTTCACGTAGCGGCAGCCCATCTGCTCGAGCAACGGCACCGTACGGTCGTGCGGCGCGATCACGACGACCTCGGCGCCGCGCGCGACGAGCGCACGGATCAGCCCGTGGCGATACGTGTAGATCGCCCAGGCCGTGTTGCAGACGAGCGCGATGCGCAGCGGGGAAGTGGCGGACATGAAAAAAGAAAAAAATAAAGCGTCGTAAATGCCGGATCGGCGTCAGGCGGACGGCCGCGCGGCGAACAGCGTCTGCTTGATCCGCTGCAACGTCCGGTACGGCGTCACGAAATGCAGCAGGTTCTTGGCGAGGCCGGCCCAGTCGTACGGGTTCAGCGCGTTGAAATGGCTCAGCAGCAGCGTGAGCGTCGACACCAGCTGGCGCCGGCGCTTGGTCGCACTGATCCCGCCCTCGTTCAGTTCGTAATACAGGCCGAGTTCCGGCAGGTTCGCGCAATCGTAGCGTTGCATTAACCGTAAAAAAAGATCGAGATCCTCGGCCGCGCGGTATTTCTCGCGATAGTTGCCCACTTCCCGCACGGCGTCGATGCGCAGCATCACCGAAGGATGCACGAGCGGCGAGCGCAGGAAGCGCGTGCGGCGCAGCGTGCGCGGATCGGCGGGCGGCGTCAGCATGAAACGCGGTTCGCCGGCGCGCGACACGACCTGCGTCCACATGCCGACGCAGGCCACGTTCGGGTGGGCGCCGAGATACGCACGCTGCTTCGCGAGGCGCTGCGGCACGGCCAGGTCGCCCGCGTCGATGCGGGCCGCATAGCGGAAGCCGCGCGCCGCGAGCGCGTCGATGCCGGCCGCGAGCGCGCGCTCGATGCCGCCGTTCCGCGGCATGCGCAGCACCTCGATCGCGAGGCCCGGCAGGTCGGGCGCGACGATCGGCGGCGTGCTGCCGTCGTCGACGACCAGCACGTGTACGGGCGCATCCTCGCGAAACGATGCAAGGGTCCGGACGACGTCGTCGTGCCCGTTGTAGGCCGGCATCAGCACGGCCACGTCGTCGAGCGGGGGCGGGCAATCAGGGGACGTCATGTTCGCAGCTTGAAACGGATGTAATAAAAGTTGACGGCGGCCGCGGCCAGGTAGCCGGCCGCCAGCCCGACGAGCGCGCCGTACAGGCCGAGCCGCGGGATCGCGAACAGGTTGACGACCGCGGCGATCGCCAGCGCGAGCAGCCATTTCGACAGCAACACGAATTTTGCTTGATATTTGAGAACGATAAGATTGCCTATCGCCTCGATGCCGGCCGGCACGGACAGCCAGACGGCCCAGCGGAAGATGTCGACCGATGCCTCGTAGCCGTGGCCGAACACCTTGCCGACGATCAGCGGGGCGGCCGCGTCGAGCACGAGCGCGCCGGCCGTCATCAGGCCGGCCGTCATCGCGATCAGGCGGACGATGTTGCGGCGCAGCCGCGCGACGTCCTGCACGCGGTAGACGAACGCGGGCGCGATGGTCTGCGCGAGCATCAGCGCGAGCGTGATCCAGTTTTCGTTGAGCTGCTGCGCGGCCGAATAGCGGCCGAGATCGGCGAACGACACGTGACGCTCGAGCATCAGGCGGTCGAGTTTCAGGAACAGGTACATGCAGATCAGGCCGAGCCAGAACACGGTGCCGGCCGTCGCAAAGTGCCTGAACAGCGGTTTATCGAACGTCCAGCCGAGCGCGCCGCCGTTACGATGCCGGTAGTACAGCAGCAGCGCGAAGCCGATCGCGGCGGCCTCGAGCGCCCACAGCCACGCGAAGCGGGCGGGGCCGGCGGCCGCGCGGACCAGCAGCCACACGAGCAGCGCCTTCGCGAGCGCCGTGACCATGCTGGTGACGAGCTGCGGCTTGCTGTAGGTCATGCTTTGCAGCCACGCGTTGATCACGCCGACGAACGGTTCGCGGAACACCATCGTGACGGCGAGACCCGTGAGCATCGCACCGACCAGCGGGTCGAACGCGCCCGCGGCGATCGCGATCCAGGTCGCGACGAGCGCGGCGACCGAGACGCCGATGCGCAGCGCGAACGCGCTGCCGAGCACCGCGCCGAGCTGGGCGGGCGGGCGCTGGACGATGGTCGGGACGAGGATTTCCGCGCCGCACACCCAGGTGAGCGGCGCGAGTACCAGGAGAAGCGTATTCGCATACTGCCATTTGCCGAACACATCTGGCCCGAAATAACGGGCCAGCAGGCCGCTGATCGCGATCGCGACGCCGATCTGCGTGAGCCGTTCGAGCCCCAGCCAGACGAGGTTCGTGACGGCTTTCGCGACGTCCGGGTTGCCGAAGCGCTTCAGCATGCGACGCGGCGGCGCGCGTGCGGGGCGGCCGGCAGGGCGCCCGAAGGCTGCGGATTGGCGGCGGCGGGACGGCTAGGCATTAAAATGGGCGGTATGCGCGTCATCGAAACCCGCGATTATAAGTGGGATCGCGACCGCTCCAGCCGTTCCGTTCCTTGTTTTGCGGGGCCGCATGTATCATGCGCGGCACCGGCGAGAGGCGGCCAGCCAAGCCAGACAATTTTCCATGCACGCAACTGAGAGAGAAGAGAATCGATGATCTCCCAATCCATCTTCAAGGCATATGACATCCGTGGCGTGGTCGGCAAGACACTCGACGTCGATACGGCGCGCGGGATCGGCCGCGCATTCGGCAGCGAAGTGCGTGCGCAGGGCGGCGACGCGGTCGTCGTCGCGCGCGACGGCCGCCTGTCCGGGCCGGAGCTCGTCGGCGCGCTCGCCGATGGCCTGCGTGCGGCCGGTGTCGATGTCGTCGACGTCGGCATGGTGCCGACGCCGGTCGGCTATTTCGCGGCAAACGTGCCGCTGGCGCTGAAGGGCGGCGAGCGCCGCGTCGATTCGTGCATCGTCGTCACGGGCAGCCACAACCCGCCCGACTACAACGGTTTCAAGATGGTGCTGCGCGGCGCCGCGATCTACGGCGAGCAGATCCAGGCGTTGTACCGCCGCATCGTCGACGAGCGCTTCGAGACGGGCAGCGGCACGTATGAGGAAGTCGACGTCGCCGATCAGTACATCGCGCGCATCGTCGGCGACGTGAAGCTCGCGCGGCCGCTGAAGCTGGTCGTCGACGCCGGCAACGGCGTCGCGGGCCCGCTCGCGACGCGCCTGTTCAAGGCGCTCGGCTGCGAACTCGTCGAACGTTTCACCGACATCGACGGCACGTTCCCGAACCACCACCCCGATCCCGCGCACCCGGAAAACCTGCAGGACGTGATCCAGGCGCTGAAGGACACCGATGCCGAACTCGGCTTCGCGTTCGACGGCGACGGCGACCGCCTGGGCGTCGTCACGAAGGACGGCCAGATCATCTATCCGGACCGCCAGCTGATGCTGTTCGCGGAAGAAGTGCTGTCGCGCAACCCGGGCGCGCAGATCATCTACGACGTGAAGTGCACGCGTCACCTCGCGCAGTGGATCAAGTCGAAGGGCGGCGAGCCGCTGATGTGGAAGACGGGCCACTCGCTCGTGAAGGCGAAGCTGCGCGAGACGGGGGCGCCGCTCGCCGGCGAAATGAGCGGCCACGTGTTCTTCAAGGATCGCTGGTACGGCTTCGACGACGGCCTCTACACGGGCGCGCGCCTGCTTGAGATCGTCGCGAAGACGGCCGACCCAAGCGCGCTGCTCAATGCGCTGCCGGACGCGATGAGCACGCCCGAACTGCAGCTCTGGCTCGACGAAGGCGAGAACTTCAGCCTGATCGACAAGCTGCAGAAAGAGGCGAAGTTCGACGGCGCCGAGGAAGTCGTGACGATCGACGGCCTGCGCGTCGAGTACCCGGACGGCTTCGGTCTCGCGCGTTCGTCGAACACGACGCCGGTCGTCGTGATGCGCTTCGAAGCCGAGACGCAGGAAGGGCTCAAGCGGATCCAGGAAGACTTCCGCCGTGTGCTGACGGCCGCGAAGCCGGACGTCAAGCTGCCGTTCTGAGCGCCGGCGGCCTGCGGGCCGCCCGCGGTGCCGCGGCAGCTTCGTCGGCCGCGATTCTCCCGAAAAGCGGCGCACGCCACGGGCGTGCGCCGCTTTTTGTCTGTCCGCCCCGCCGGGCGAGATAAAATCCCCCCTTTATGCCTGTCGCCGGCTGCCAGCCGGCGTTTTTTCAGCGTGCAAAAGATCCTGATCGTGCGCGTGTCGTCGCTGGGCGACGTCGTGCACAACATGCCGGTGATCGCCGATATCCGGCGCCGCCACCCCGACGCGCAGATCGACTGGCTCGTCGAGGAAAGCTTCGTCGACCTCGTGCGGCTCGTCGACGGCGTGCGCAACGTGCTGCCGTTCTCGCTGCGCCGCTGGCGCAAGAAGCCGTTCTCGGGCGCCACGTGGCGCGAGATCCGCACATTCCGCAAGCGTCTCGCGGCCGAGCAGTACGATCTCGTGATCGACTGCCAGGGCCTCATCAAGACGGCCTGGGTCGCGAGCTGGGCGCGCGGCCCGCTGGTCGGGCTCGGCAACCGCACCGATGGCGCCGGCTACGAATGGCCGGTGCGCTTCTTCTATGCGAAGCGCGTGCCGATCGCGCCGCGTACGCACGTCGTCGAGCGGTCGCGGCAACTCGTCGCGGCCGCGCTGAACGACCCCGCGCCGACGCCGGCCGATCCGGTCGACTTCGGTCTCGACACGCGCGCGGCGGCGCTCGCGGTGGCCGCGCTCGGCCTGAACCTGCCGGTGCCGTACGTGGTGTTCGTCCATGCGACGTCGCGTGCCGACAAGCAGTGGCCGGACGCCGCGTGGATCGAGCTCGGCCAGGCGCTCGTGCGGCGCGGCGCGTCGCTCGTGCTGCCGTGGGGCAACGACGCGGAACGCGCGACCAGCGAGCGGCTCGCGAAGGAATTCGGCGATGCTGCGATCGTGCCGCCGAAACTGTCGCTGCCGGCCGTGGTCGGTCTGATCGACGGCGCGGCCGCGACCGTCGGGGTTGATACAGGTCTGGTTCACATCGCGGCCGCGCTGAAGCGTCCGACGGTCGAACTGTACAATTTCGCGACGGCCTGGCGGACCGGCGGCTACTGGTCGCCGAACGTCGTCAATCTCGGCACGGCGGGGCAGCCCCCGTCGATCGCGCAGGTGAAGTCGGCGCTCGCGGGCTTCGGTCTCCTGTAACGCTGTCCCACACGCGAACCGATCATGAGCGAATCCCAGATCATCGAAGTCCCGTCCGCCGACTGGAGCGGGCACAACCTGTCGGCGCCGCGCGAGCAGCTGCTGGCCGCGGTCGAGGAAGGCAAGGTGCTGTATTTCCCGCACCTGCGCTTCGCGATCGAAGGCGGCGAGGAAGCGCTGCTCGATCCGGCGCTCGCCGATCCGAAACGCAAGAACATCAGCCTCGCGCCGAACGGCGGCACGCTCGCCGGCGTGCTCGGCGACAGCGTCACGCAGTCGGCCGTGCGCGCGCTCGTCGCGCGCTTCCAGCAGCAGGCCGGCACGCTCGTCGACGGCCTCTTTCCGGAATACCGCGGCAAGCTGCGCGTCGCGCCGACCAGCCTGCGGCTGATGCAGGTCGAGACGCGCCAGACGTCGTGGCGCAAGGACGACAGCCGGCTGCACGTCGACGCGTTCCCGTCGCGGCCGAACTACGGCGAGCGCATCCTGCGCGTGTTCACGAACGTGAACCCGGCCGGCGTGCCGCGCGTCTGGCGCGTCGGCGAGCCGTTCGAGGACGTCGCGAAGCGCTTCCTGCCGTCGATCAGGCCGCAACTGCCGGGCGCCACGTGGCTGCTGAACCTGCTGCACGTGACGAAGTCGCCGCGCAGCGCATACGACCACCTGATGCTGAACCTGCACGACAGCATGAAGGCCGATCTCGACTACCAGAAGACGAGCCCGCAGGAGACGATGCCGTTTCCGCCGGGTTGCGTGTGGATATGTTTCTCCGATCAGACTTCGCACGCTGTGATGTCCGGCCAGTTCATGCTCGAACAGACGTTCTTCCTGCCGGTCGACGCGATGGTCCGCCGCGAATGCGCGCCGCTCGGCATTCTCGAACGCCTGACGGGCAGGGCGCTGGTTTGAGCGCGCACCTGCTTCGACGCAACACGAGGGCCGCCGCATGCTGAGGGTGATCTATCGCGCGCTGTGGTGGCTCGTCGCGCCGGCCGCGGTCATCCGGCTCTACGTGCGCTCGCGCAAGGAGCGCGGTTATCGCGAGCATATCGGCGAACGCTTCGGTCACGTTGCGGGCCGCTTGCGCGACGACCGCGCGCCGCTGATCTGGGTACATGCGGTGTCGGTCGGCGAGACGCGTGCCGCGCAGCCGTTGATCGACGCGCTGATGCATGCGCGCCCCGATGCGCGCATCCTGCTCACGCACATGACGCCGAGCGGCCGCGCGACCGGCGAACAGATCTTCGGCGATCGCGTGCTGCGCTGCTACCTGCCGTACGACATGCCGGGCGCGGTGCGGCGCTTCCTGCGCGCGTGGCGGCCGACGCTCGGCCTCGTGATGGAAACCGAGGTGTGGCCGACGCTGATCGACGAGTGCCGCCGCGCGGACGTGCCGCTCGTGCTGACCAATGCGCGGATGTCCGCGCGTTCGTTCCGGCGCGCGGCGAAGTTCGGCGCGGCGACGCGCGATGTGTTCGGCGGCTTCTCGCGCGTGCTCGCGCAGAGTCCGGCCGACGCGGAGCGGCTGACGTCGCTCGGCGCGCGCAACGTGACGGTGCTCGGCAACCTGAAGTTCGACATGACGACGCCGCCGGAACTGGCGGCACGCGGCCATGCCTGGCGCGATGCGATCGGCGCGCGGCCCGTGTGGGTCGCCGCGAGCACGCGCGAGAACGAAGAGGAACTGGTGCTGCAGGCGTTCGCGGAAATGCGTACGCCCGACGCGCTGCTGGTGCTCGTGCCGCGTCATCCGCAGCGTTTCGCCGAGGTCGAGGCGCTCGTCGCGCGCAGCGGGCTCAAATGTGTACGGCGTTCCGTCTGGGCGGCGGACGCGGCCGCGCTCGCGGCCGGCCGGCCGGCTGCCGAACCGCTGCCGGGCGACGTGACGGTCCTGCTCGGCGATTCGATGGGCGAACTCGGCGCGTATTACGCGGCCGCCGATATCGCGTTCATCGGCGGCAGCCTGCTGCCGCTCGGCGGCCAGAACCTGATCGAAGCGTGCGCGGTGGGCGTGCCGGTGCTGATCGGGCCGCACGTGTTCAACTTCACGCAGGCGACCGCCGACGCGGTCGCGGCCGGTGCGGCGATGCAGGTCGCGGATCCGCTCGATCTCGCGCACGTGCTCGATGCGCTGTTCGCCGACAAGGCGCGGCGCGTCGCGATGGGCGCGGCCGGCGCGGCTTTCGCGTCGCGTCACCGCGGCGCGACGGCGCGTACGGTCGACGTGCTCGCGGCGCTGCTGCCGCCTGCCGAGCGCGGCGCACGCACGCCGCAGGACGCGCCGGGCACGTCGGACGACGAATAGAACGAGTGGGACGAATCGACGAAGGGCGGCGCAAGGCCGCCCCGGTGCGCGTGGCGGCGTCGAGTGTCGCCGCGACGTTGCTCAGACCGTCAGCAAACCCCTCTTCTCGATGAACGCGATCACGTCCGCGACGCCTTCGAGCGCCTTCAGGTTCGTCATCACATAAGGCCGTTCGCCGCGCATCTTCCGCGTGTCGGACGCCATCACGTCGAGGTTCGCGCCGACCAGCGGCGCGAGGTCGGTCTTGTTGATCACGAGCAGGTCGGACTTCGTGATGCCGGGGCCGCCCTTGCGCGGAATCTTCTCGCCGCCCGCGACGTCGATCACGTAGATCGTCAGGTCGGACAGTTCGGGGCTGAAGGTTGCCGCGAGGTTGTCGCCGCCCGATTCGATGAACACGATGTCGGCGTCGGGAAAGCGCGCCAGCATCCGGTCGACGGCCTCGAGGTTGATCGACGCATCTTCGCGGATCGCCGTATGCGGGCAGCCGCCCGTCTCGACGCCCATGATGCGCTCCTCGGGCAGTGCGCCGGCCACCGTCAGCAGCCGCTGGTCTTCCTTCGTGTAGATGTCGTTGGTGATCGCGACGAGGTCGTAGCGCTCGCGCATCGCCTTGCACAGCATTTCGAGCAGCGTGGTCTTGCCGGAGCCGACGGGGCCGCCGATGCCGACGCGCAGCGGCGGCAGTTTCTTCGTGCGGCGGGCGGAGGAGGGAGCAGGTGCGTTCATGGTCTGGCGAGGGGGTTCAGGAGCGGAACAACCGCGAGTACTGGGTCTCGTGCCGCGCGGACAGGATGCCGAGCTGCGGCGCGAACGTGTTGATGGCGTCGGGCGGCGTCGCGAGCGCCCGGCGCACGGCCGCGTCGATCGCGCCGCGCAGCGCGACGATGATGCGTTGTCCGGCGAGCTGGCCGAGCGGCACGGCCTTCAGCGCGGCGGACGTCTGGTTCTCGACCCAGCCGAATGCGTATGCGGCGAGCGTCGCGTCGGCGCTGGCGTCGTGCGTGGCGGCTGCGTAGGCGAACGCGGTCGGCAGCGCGACCGGCGACAGCGACGCGAGCGTCGCGCGGCGCGCGGCATCGCCCCATTCGAGCGATGCGCACAGCTGCGCGAGCGACCAGCCCATCTGTTCGGTTTCGCGGCGCAGTTCCGCCGATTCGCGGCTCGCGACGAACCACGCGTTTTCGGCGGCGAGCGCGCGCGTGTCGTGCGCCTGCCAGCGCGCGAGCTGGTGCGCGAGGAACGGCAACTCGCCGTGCGCGAGCACGTCGGTCAGGCCGCTGGCGATCCAGTCGCGCGCGGAATCGGCGTCGCGGATCAGGTTTGCGTCGAGTGCCGCTTCGAGGCCCTGCGAATAGCTGTACGCGCCGATCGGCAGCGCCGGCGACGCGAGGTGCAGCAGCGCGACGAGTTCAGTGGTGGTCATGGCCGTGGCCGTGCGTGCATCCGGGACCATGCTGATGATCGTGATCGTGATCGTGATCGTCCGAGTGCCCGTGATGTTCGCCGAATACCTGCTGCGCGAGCGCGTAATCCTCGGCGAACGTCGCGTCGTGCCCGTGCTTGTGGCCGCCGCCGTACGCGCCGGCTTCCGGCTGGAACGGCACCTGCGTCTCCTCGACCTGCGTGCCGAGCCGGCGCAGCATGTCGGCGAGCACCGGGTCGGCTTCGAGCTTCAGGTAGCCGTCGCCGATCTCGACCGGCGTGTGGCGGTTGCCGAGGTGATACGCGGCGCGCATCAGCGTGAGCGGATCGGCCGCGCGCACGAGCAGCACGGTCTCGGGGGCGGCGGCGATGCGCACGAGCGCGCCGTCGTCGGCGACGAGCACGTCGCCGTCGCGCAGCACCGTGCCGCGCGGCAGCAGGACCGCGACGTCCTCGCCGGTGTCGAGCGTCGCCGCGAGGCGGCTCTTGCAGCGGGCGTCATAGGCGAGCGTGAGCGTCGGTGCGCGCGCGACGAGCGACGCGGCGAGTTTCACGTTCGGGGCAATGCGTTTGTCGAGGGTGCGCATGAAACGGAAAACCGGCAATCAGAACAGGAAATAGCGTTGGGCCATCGGCAGCACCGTTGCCGGCTCGCAGGTCAGCAACTGGCCGTCGGCGATCACGTCGTAGGTTTCGGGATCGACGCTGATCGACGGGCGCCACGCGTTGTGGATCATGTCGGCCTTCGTCACGTTGCGGCAGTTGCGCACGGGTACGATCCGCTTCGCGAGGCCGTAGCGTTCCGCGATGCCCGCGTCGGCCGCCATCTGCGACACGAAGGTCAGCGACGTGCGCGCGAGCGCCCCGCCGCGCGTCGCGAACATCTCGCGGTAGTGGACCGGCTGCGGCGTCGGGATCGACGCGTTCGGGTCACCCATCTGCGCCATCGCGATCATCCCGCCTTTCAGGATCATCGACGGCTTGATCCCGAAGAACGCCGGTTCCCACAGCACGAGGTCGGCCCACTTGCCGGGCTCGATCGAGCCGACTTCGTGCGCGATGCCGTGCGTGAGCGCCGGGTTGATCGTGTACTTCGCGACGTAGCGCTTCGCGCGGAAGTTGTCGTTGCGCGCGCCGTCTTCCGGCAGCGCGCCGCGCTGCACCTTCATCTTGTGCGCGGTCTGCCACGTGCGGATGATCACTTCGCCGACGCGGCCCATCGCCTGCGAATCGGACGACAGCATCGACAGCGCGCCGAGATCGTGCAGGATGTCCTCGGCCGCGATCGTCTCGCGGCGGATCCGCGATTCGGCGAACGCGAGATCCTCGGCGATCGACGGATCGAGGTGATGGCACACCATCAGCATGTCGAGATGTTCGTCGAGCGTGTTGATCGTGTACGGGCGCGTCGGGTTGGTCGACGACGGCAGCACGTTCGACTCGCCGCACACCTTCAGGATGTCGGGCGCGTGGCCGCCGCCCGCGCCTTCGGTGTGGTACGTGTGGATCGTGCGGCCCTTGAACGCGGCGACCGTCGATTCGACGAAGCCGCCTTCGTTCAGCGTATCGGTATGGATCGCGACCTGCGTGTCGGTGTCGTCGGCGACCGACAGGCAGTTGTCGATCGCGGCGGGCGTCGTGCCCCAGTCTTCATGCAGCTTGAGCCCGATCGCGCCGGCCGCGATCTGCTCGACGAGCGGCTCCGGCAGGCTGGCATTGCCCTTGCCGAGGAAGCCGAGGTTGATCGGCCAGCCGTCGGCGGCCTGCAGCATCCGCTCCATGTGCCACGGGCCCGGCGTGCAGGTCGTCGCGTTGGTGCCGGTGGCCGGCCCCGTGCCGCCGCCGAGCATCGTCGTGACGCCCGATGCGAGCGCCTCGTCGATCTGCTGCGGGCTGATGAAGTGGATGTGCGTGTCGATGCCGCCGGCCGTCACGATCAGCCCTTCGCCGGCGATCACTTCGGTCGCCGCGCCGATCGCGATCGTCACGCCCGGCTGAATGTCGGGGTTGCCGGCCTTGCCGATCGCGGCGATGCGGCCGTGCTTGATCGCGATGTCGGCCTTCACGATGCCCCAGTGATCGAGGATCACCGCGTTCGTGATGACCGTGTCGGGCACGTCGGCGGCCACGCGCTGCGACTGGCCCATCCCGTCGCGGATCACCTTCCCGCCGCCGAACTTCACTTCCTCGCCGTAGGTCGTGAAGTCGCGTTCGATCTCGATCAGCAGTTCGGTGTCGGCGAGCCGGACGCGGTCGCCCGTCGTCGGCCCGAACATTTCCGCGTACGCGCGGCGGCTCAAGCGTAGTGTCATGTTGCTGTTCCTGAAGAGCGGGGCGCGGCTTACAGCGGCCCCATCACCTTGCCTTGAAAACCGTAGACGGCGCGCGCGCCCGCGAGCGCGACGAGCTCGACGGTGCGCGTCTGGCCCGGCTCGAAGCGCACGGCCGTGCCGGCCGCGATGTTGAGCCGGAAGCCGCGCGCGGCCGCGCGGTCGAACGACAATGCGTCGTTGACTTCGAAGAAGTGGTAATGCGAGCCGACCTGCACCGGGCGGTCGCCGGTGTTCGCGACGACGAGCGTCAGCGTCGCGCGGCCCGCGTTCAGTTCGTGTTCGCCATCGTCGGTGAGGATTTCGCCGGGGATCATGCGGGGCCTCACGGAATCGGGTGATGGACGGTCACGAGCTTCGTGCCGTCGGGGAAGGTCGCCTCGACCTGGATGTCGGGAATCATCTCCGGCACGCCGTCCATCACGTCGTCGCGCGTGAGCAGCGTCGTGCCGTAATGCATCACTTCGGCCACCGTCTTGCCGTCGCGTGCGGCTTCCATCAGCGCGGCGGTGATGAAGGCGACCGCCTCCGGATAGTTGAGCTTCAGGCCGCGCGCGCGACGGCGCTCGGCCAGCAGCGCTGCCGTGAAGATCAGCAGCTTGTCCTTCTCGCGGGGAGTCAGTTTCATGAAGGCAAACGTTCAGGAAAGCGTAATTTTTATCGGTGTACAGGCGACCAGGCGGACGCGCGAGTCATCGTAGCACCGCGCTGTTTTGCGTGCGTCGTGTATCGACTATGTAAGGAGCAAGGCGCGTGCCATGCCTGTCGCATGGTGCGCGATGCGCGTTCGTGGTGCGTCGTGCATGACGAACGTGCAGTGTCCGAGGCGGCCTTGCGCCGAAACGGTGCGCGGCGCGGCCGCGCTCAGGTTTGCCAGAGGCGCAGCGGCCGTGCGTCGACGCCGTGCACGATCGGTCGCAAGTGCAGCCAGCAGTCGGTGAAGTGGCGCTGCAGCGCTTCCATCGAGGTCGACAGCGCGCGCACGAGCACGACCCCGGGCGTCACGCAGGTGACGCCCGCACGCAGCGTGTCGTCGAACGGCATCCGGGCGGCGAGCGATTCGGCCAGCGCGGCGTCGCATGCAGCGCCGACCGCCCACAGCGTGCCGTATGCGGGAAAGCCGGCGAGGCCCTGCAGCGCGCCGCGCAGCGGATCGTGCGCGTCGAGCAGCGCGCGTTCGGTCCAAAGCGGCCGGCCGTCGGCATCGACGAGCGCCGAGGTCGACGCGATGCGTCCCGCCGCCCAGGTTTCGCCGGCCGCCTGCCGGCCGAGCTGTGTCGCGTCCCAGCCGATCGCACTGGCACCCGCGCCGAGCGTCACCGTGAAATCGAGCGCTGCGTGCGCCGCGTCGAAGAACAGGTTGTTCTGGGGCAGCCAGTCGAGCTTCGCGTCCCGGCCGACCGTGATGCCGATGCGCTGCGTCGCGTCGAGGCCGTTCGACTTGTACCACTTGGTCGCGCCCGGCGTCGTCAGCACCGCGTGCGTGCCGTCGCCGAGCGCGATGTCGATGTCGAGCCGGTCGCCGCCCGCGACGCCGCCCGGCGGGTGGACGATCACCGCGTGGCAGATCGCGTCGCCTTCCGGGTACAGCGGCCGCTGCACGCGCAGCGGGCCGTCGTGCAACCGGTGCGCGAGCGTCGTGCGCGCACCGTGCCGCTCGAAACCGAGTTCGAGGCGGCCGCGCCACGACTTGGCGACGGCGGGGCGGGACAGCGGGGCGTGCGAATCGGAGGCGGACATCGGCGGCAAACGGGAACGGGAAACGAAGGAAACGGGCGCGAGGAACGTGGATGCTACCGGAACAATAATGCAGTTGCCGCGTTCGGTGGAAGCGCCGCGTGCCGCGGCCCGGCTAGCCAGCCGTTCTCGCCGCGGTGCCTACGCCGTGCCGCGCATCACACCGCGATCAGTTCGCGCACGCCGTTCGCCGCCATGTCGCGCGCATCGCCGCCCGCGACGATCTCGCCGCGGCTCATCACCCAGTAGCGGTCCGCGATCGATTGCGCGAAATCGTAATACTGTTCGACGAGCAGCACCGTCATCCTCGATTCGTCGACGAGCTGGCGTAGCGTGCGGCCGATGTCCTGGATGATCGACGGCTGGATGCCTTCGGTCGGCTCGTCGAGGATCAGCAGCTGCGGCTCGCTCATCAGCGCGCGGCCGATCGCGAGCTGCTGCTGCTGGCCGCCCGACAGGTCGCCGCCGCGCCGCGCGCGCATGTCCTTCAGCACGGGGAACAGGTCGTAGATGCGGTCCGGCACTTTCGACGGCGCCTTGCGGCTGGCCGCGCCGACGAGCAGGTTTTCCTCGACGGTGAGCCGCGGAAAGATGTCGCGGCCCTGCGGCACGTACGCGAGCCCGGCCGCGACGCGCGCATACGGCGGCAGCGCGCCGAGCGCCGTGCCGCGCCACGACACGCTGCCGCTCTTCGCGGCGACGACGCCCATCAGGCAGCGCAGCAGCGTGCTCTTGCCGACGCCGTTGCGGCCGAGCAGCACGGTGAGCTTGCCGTCGTCGGCGGCGAGATTCACGTCGCGCAGGATATGGCTGCCGCCGTAGTACTGGTTCAGTGCTTCGATCTTCAGCATCGCATCATCGTCCGAGGTATGACTCGATCACGGCGTCGTCGCGCTTGACCTGGTCGAGCGTGCCTTGCGCGAGCACCGCGCCTTCGGCCATCACCGTCACGCGGCCCGTGTCGCCCGCGAGCGCCGCGACGAATTCCATGTCGTGCTCGACGACCATCATCGAGCAGGTGCCGCGCAGCGTGTTCAGCAGCTCGGCGAGCTCCATCGTCTCGTGGTCGGTCATTCCGGCCGCCGGCTCGTCGAGCAGCAGCAGGGCAGGGCGCTGCATCAGCAGCATGCCGATCTCGAGCCGCTGCTTCTGGCCGTGCGACAGCTCGCCGGCGGCGCGGTAGGCGTGACTTTCGAGGCCGATCAGCGCGAGCGTCTCCTCGATCCTGGCTTGCGCCGAGCGGTCGAGCCGCGCGCGCAGCGAGGCGAGCCAGCCCTTGTCGGTCTGCATCGCGAGCTCGAGGTTTTCCCACACCGGATGCTGTTCGAACACGGTCGGCTTCTGGAACTTGCGGCCGATGCCCGCGCGCGCGATCTCGGGCTCGCTCATCCGCGAAAGGTCGAGCGTCTGGCCGAGAAACACGCTGCCGGCATCGGGGCGCGTCTTGCCGGTGACGACATCCATCATCGTCGTCTTGCCCGCGCCGTTCGGGCCGATCACGCAGCGCAGCTCGCCCGCGTCGATCGCGAGCGACAGCTTCTTCAGCGCACGAAAGCCGTCGAAGCTCACCTCGATATCCTCGAGATAAAGGATCGTGCCGTGCGACGTGTCGATGCCTTGCGGCACGACGCGGCCCATCGACGCGGCGCCGCTGACGGCGAGCAATTCGTCCTCGGGCGGCGTGAACTGGTACAGGGCCGTTCCGTTCATGCGCGTTTCCCCTTCGCGAGCAAGGTTTCGACGAGGCCCATGATGCCGCGCGGCAGCAGCAGCGGCACGAGCACGAAGATCAGGCCGAGGAAGAACAGCCAGTATTCGGCGAAGTACGCGGTAAACAGGCTCTTCGCGCCGTTCACCGCGAATGCGCCGACGATCGGCCCGATCAGCGTGCCGCGCCCGCCCACCGCGACCCAGATCGCCATCTCGATCGAGTTGCCGGGCGACATCTCGCCGGGGTTGATGATGCCGACCTGCGGCACGTACAGCGCGCCGGCGATCCCGCACAGCACGGCCGACACGGTCCACACGAACAGCTTGTACGCGAGCGGGCTGTAGCCGAGGAACATCAGCCGCGTCTCGCCGTCGCGCACGGCCGTGACGACGCGCCCGAGCTTGCTCGTGACGATCGCGCGCGCGGCGATGAACGCCAGCACCAGCGTCGCGAACGTCAGCAGCAACAGCACCGTGCGCGTGCCGGGCGACGTGATCGCGAAGCCCGCGATGCGCTTGAAGTCGGTGAAGCCGTTGTTGCCGCCGAAGCCCGTCTCGTTGCGATAGAACAGCAGCATCGCGGCGAACGTCAGCGCCTGCGTGATGATCGACAGGTACACGCCCTTCACGCGCGAGCGGAACGTGAAGAAGCCGAACACCCAGGCGAGCACGGCCGGCACGAGCACCACGAGCGCGAGCGCCCACGCGAGATGCTGCGTGCCGCTCCAGTACCACGGCAACTGGTGCCAGTCGAGAAACACCATGAAGTCCGGCAGGTCGCTGCCGTACTTGCCGTCGCGACCGATCTCGCGCATCAGGTACATGCCGATCGCATAGCCGCCGAGCGCGAAGAACAGCCCGTGGCCGAGGCTCAGGATGCCGCAGTAACCCCACACGAGATCGAGCGCGAGCGCGGCGATCGCATAGCACATCAGCTTGCCGGCGAGCGTCATCGCGTACGCGGACAGATGGAACGCGCTCGCTTCGGGCGCGACGAGCGCGGCGAGCGGCACGCCGATGCCGATCGCGACGCACAGCGCGACGAGCGCGAGCCATGCGCGGCGCGACAAGAGCGCGGGGCGCGGCGGCAGGCCGAGCGCGAAGCCGTCGGCCGCCCGTCCGGCGGCGGCGGGCGTCGGTGCGCCGGCGACCGGGTTCGACAGCGAATCGCTGATGGAAGTCACGTCAAGCCTCCGCGCTGCGGCCCTTCGGGGCGAACATGCCCTGCGGGCGTTTCTGGATGAACAGCACGATCATCACGAGGACCGCGATCTTCGCGAGCACGGCGCCCCAGAACGGCTCGATCGCCTTGCTCGCGAGGCCGAGCCCGAAGCCGCCGAGCACGGTGCCGGCGATCTGCCCGACGCCGCCGAGCACGACGGCCATGAACGAATCGATGATGTAGTTCTGGCCGAGGTCGGGGCCCACGTTGCCGATCTGCGACAGCGCGCAGCCGCCGAGGCCCGCGATGCCCGCACCGAAGGCGAACGCATAGGCGTCGACGCGTGCGGTCTTCACGCCGACGCACGCGGCCATCCGGCGGTTCTGCGTGACCGCGCGCACGAACAGGCCGAGCCGCGTCTTCGTCAGCACGGCCCACGCGACGAACACCACCGCGAGCGCGAATGCGAGGATCGCGAGGCGGTTGTACGGCAGGATCAGGTTCTGCATCACCGTCACGCCGCCGCTCATCCACGATGGATTCACGACCTGCACGTTCTGCGCGCCGAACAGCATGCGCGTCGCCTGGATCAGGATCAGGCTCACGCCGAACGTCGCGAGCAGCGTTTCGAGCGGGCGGCCGTACAGGTGCCGCAGCACGAGCCGCTCCAGCACGATGCCGACGAGCGCGGCCGCGACGAACGACGCGGGCACGGCGACGAGCGGATACCAGTCGAACGCGCCGGGCGCGTAGCGCTGAACCAGCGTCTGCACGACATAGGTTGCGTACGCACCGATCATCAGGAACTCGCCGTGCGCCATGTTGATCACGCCGATCAGCCCGTACGTGATCGCGAGGCCGAGCGCGGCGAGCAGCAGCACGCTGCCGAGCGACAGGCCCGCGAACAGCGTGCCGACGATCTCGCCGCGGCGCTGCAGCGAGTGCAATGCGTCGAGCCCTTGCTGCGCGGCGTCGCGCACGCGGGCGTCGGGTTCCGTGTAGCTGCCGTCGGCATTCTTCGCGACGAGCGGGCGGAGCTGTTCGATCATGTCGAGATCGCGGCGCGCGGCCACCACCTGCACGGCTTCGAGGCGCTTCGCCGGATCGGCGTCGTGCAGCGCGGAGATCGCCCACAGCGCGTCGAGGCGGCGCTTCAGTGCGGGATCGGTTTCCTTCGCGCGGGCACGGTCGATCATCGGCTTGAGCGCCGGATCGGGCGATTTCAGCAGCGCATCGATCGCGTCGCGTCGCGCGGCGACGTCGGGCGATGCGAGCGCGAGGCCCGACAGCGCGCCCGCGATCTTCGTGCGCAGCAGGTTGTTCAGCATCACGGGCTGCGCATCGCCGGCCGGCGTCGCGGCCTGCGTGAGCGCATCGTGCGCGGTGTCGCCGGTCTGGATCAGCAGGCGGCCGTCGCCGGTCGCGAGCGCGTCGCCGCTCGACAGTGCGTTGAGTACCGTAACCGCGCGCGGATCCGTGTCGGCGGCGAGGCGCTCGATCGCGGCCGTCTTCGCGTCGAAGTCGTCGCCGGCGAGCGCGGCGGTATCGGCCGCCGTCAGCGCGAACGCGGCGCGCGGCAGCATGCCCGCGAGGGCGGCGCACGCGACGATCGCGACGGCGGCTCGGCGAAAGCGTGTAGGCATCGGGAGATCCTGTCGGCGTAGGGAGGCGGATTCACGCACCGATGGGCCGGCCGGCGCATCGGTGCATGCGTGCGAGCGGGGCAGCGCGTCGGTGTGCGTGCCCCTGCATCGCGTCAGGCCAGCGCCGTGCGCTGCCGGCGCAGGAACGCCGGGATCGAGCTGACGACGTCGGGCTTGCCCTGGTTGCCGGCGATGAACGGGCTCCACGGCTGCGCGCGCACCGCCGTCTTCGTCTTCCACACGACGTTGAACTGCCCGTCGCCGCGGATCTCGCCGATCATCACCGGCTTGTGCAGGTGATGGTTGCCGTCCATCGTGAGCGTGAAGCCGGACGGCGCGGCAACCGTTTGGCCGATCATCGCGACGCGCACCTTGTCGACGTCGGTACTCTTCGCCTTCTCGACCGCCTGCTTCCACATGTGGATGCCGACGTAGGTCGCCTCCATCGGGTCGTTGGTCACGCGCTTCGCGCCGCCCGGCAGGTTGTTCGCCTTCACCCAGGCGGCGAACTGGTCCTTGAATTTCGTGTTGGTCGGGTTCTTGACCGACATGAAGTAGTTCCATGCGGCGAGATGGCCGACGAGCGGTTTCGTGTCGATCCCGCGCAGCTCTTCCTCGCCGACCGAGAACGCGACGACCGGCACGTCGGTCGCCTTGATGCCCTGGTTGCCGAGTTCCTTGTAGAACGGCACGTTCGAGTCGCCGTTGATCGTCGAGATCACGGTCGTCTTCCCGCCCTGCGAGAAGTTCTTGATGTTCGCGACGATGGTCTGGTAGTCGCTGTGGCCGAACGGCGTGTAGACCTCCTGAATATCGGCGTCCTTCACGCCTTTCGATTTCAGGAATGCGCGCAGGATCTTGTTGGTCGTGCGCGGATACACATAGTCGGTGCCGAGCAGGAAGAAGCGTTTCGCACCGCCGCCCTCCGCGCTCATCAGGTACTCGACGGCCGGAATCGCCTGTTGGTTCGGCGCGGCGCCCGTGTAGAACACGTTGCGCGACATTTCCTCGCCTTCATACTGCACCGGATAGTAGAGCAGCCCGTTCAGTTCCTCGAACACCGGCAGCACGGACTTGCGCGACACCGACGTCCAGCAGCCGAATACGCACGCGACCTTGTCCTGCGTGAGCAGCTGGCGCGCCTTCTCGGCGAACAGCGGCCAGTTCGACGCGGGATCGACCACCACCGGTTCGACCTTGCGGCCCATCACGCCGCCGCTCTTGTTGATGTCGGCGATCGTCATCAGCGCGGTGTCCTTCAGCGACGTCTCCGAGATCGCCATCGTGCCCGACAGCGAATGCAGGATGCCGACCTTGATCGGACCGGTGCCGGCATCGGCCGCGTGCGCGAACGGGCTCTTGCCCGCCAGCGCGAGCGCGCCGGCCATCGAACCGAACTTCAACAGACTGCGACGTTTCATCGGTATCCCCTTGTCGTGTTGGTTGTGCGTGCGCCGTGGCGGCGCCGGCCTTCCTGTAACGCAAGGCATGTGCCAGTCGCACGGATGCACGCCGGGCGTGCCTGTGCGGGGCGTTACCGGGCGTCGGGATGGTGCGGATGATGCGTCGCGCAGCAGGCGCGGTCCGTTGCGGTGCAGGCGCGTGGGCGCAAATGGTGCACGGTCGGCCGGGGCGCGGTGCCTTTGCCCGCCGGCGGCGCATGTGGAAGGGAACGAAGCGGAGCGGAAAACAGAAACGGGCACGCGATGCGTGCCCGTTCGGCGGATCAGTGCGGCCGGCGGCAGTGGGCCGGCCGGCGGGGCGGCGCATGATGCGCCGCCGGACAGGTCAGTAACGCGGCACGGACGGATCGACGTCGCGCGACCACGCGTCGATCCCGCCTTGCAGGTTGTACAGCTTCGTGAAGCCGCGCGATTCGAGGAACATCGCGACCTGCGCGCTGCGCATCCCGTGATGGCACACGCAGACGATTTCCGCTTCGTCGTCGAGCTCCTCGCTGCGCGCGGGGATCTGCTGCATCGGGATCGACACGCTGCCGGCGATCTGCGCGGTCGCGATTTCCCACGGCTCGCGCACGTCGAGCACGACCGGCGCGGGGCGTGCCGAATCGCCGAGCCATTCCGCGAGCATCGCGGGCGTCAGGATCTGCATGGAGGCTCCGCCGCTCAGAACTTGAAGCGCGACGGCTCGATCGCGTTGACGAGGTGGTTGATGTACGTTTCGAACACGTCGGCGACACGATACTGCTTGTCGTCGATGCGCGTGATGATCTGTGCCTTCATCACCGGACGGCCGCCGACGAATGCCGACAGGCGGCCGCCGATCTTCAGCTGCTCGAGCATTTCCTGCGGCACGACCGGCAGGCCGCCCGCGACGCAGATCACGTCGTACGGCGCCTTGGCCGCCCAGCCGCGCGAACCGTCGCCGAGCACGACTTCCGCGTTGGTCACGCCGTCGTTGCGCAGGTTGTCTTCCGCGAATTTCGCGATCGCCGGATCGATTTCGACGGCCGTCACGTGCTGCGCGCGATGCGCGAACAGCGCGGCCAGGTAACCGGAGCCCGCACCGATCACAAGCACGTTTTCGTGTTTCTTGACGGTCAGCTCCTGCAGCACGCGCGCCTCGACGCGCGGGAACAGCATCTTGCTGGTGCCGCCGGGCAGCGGCAGTTCGAGGTCGGCGAACGCGAGATCGCGGTATTCGGCCGGAACGTAGTTTTCACGCTTGACGATCGACAGCAGGCCCAGGACGTCCAGATCCAGCACGTCCCACGGACGGATCTGCTGTTCGATCATGTTGAAACGCGCGTTTTCGATATTCATGGTGTGGTCACGCAGCCTGGTCGGCCATCAGCGGGGATAGAGAAACTTCGTGATTGTACCAAACGGGGCGGCCGCGAAGCCTTCAGGCGGCCTGCAACAGACCTTTACCCCTTGCTCTTCTTGATCTGCGCCTCGAATGCGAGGTCGAGCTTGCTCGCCTTGCGCGGCTTTTTGGGGCCGAATTCGTCGACGAACTTGACGAACTCGTCGAGCGGCAGCGGCTCGCAGCGCTTTTCGGCGGTGCCGCTGGAACGGTCGACGAGATAGAACAGGCCGCCCGCCATCGCGACGGCCGCGAATTGCGGGTTGCCGGAGCGGGTCTTCAGGCGTTCGACCGCGTGGGTCGCTTTGGTGGTGCGCATCGTGCGGGTTCTGGCGGAGCGTAAGCCCCACACTGTATCAAACCGGCCGCCCGCGTGCGGCCGGCGCGGGTGTCAAACGGTGCGCGAGTAGTGCTGCCGCGGCATCTGGCCCAGGTATGCGTCGAACGCCATCGCGATATTGCGCACGACCATCCGGCCGGCCGGATGGATCGTCAGGCGGTCGCGCGCGATCGTCAGCAGCCCGTCGCGCTCGAACGGGCGCAGCGCGTCGAGTTCGCGCGCGAAATGATCGGTGAAGCGGATGCCGTGCGCGGCCTCGACATGCGAGAACGGCAGCGCGAGGTTGCACATCAGTTGCGTGATCACGTCGCGGCGCAGCCGGTCGTCGGGCGTGAGCCGCACGCCGCGCGCGATCGGCAGCCGGCCCGCGTCGAGCGCGGCGCCGTACGCAGGCAGGTCCTTCGCGTTTTGCGCGTAGACGTCGCCGACCTTGCCGATCGACGACACGCCGAAGCCGACGAGATCGGTATCGGCACGCGTGCTGTAGCCCTGGAAATTGCGCTGCAGCGTGCCGTTGCGCTGCGCGCGCACGAGTTCGTCCGACGGCCGCGCGAAGTGGTCCATCCCGATGTACACGTAGCCGGCCGACGTCAGCATGTCGATCGCGAGGCCGAGCAGCGCGATGCGCGCTTCCGGCGGCGGCAGCGCCGCGTCGTCGATCTGCCGCTGCATCTTGAACAGGTGCGGCATGTGCGCGTAGCCGAACACCGACAGGCGATCGGGCGCGAGCTCGATGATCGTCTCCAGCGTGCGCGCGAACACGGCGACGGTCTGGTGCGGCAGCCCGTAGATCAGGTCGACGCTCACCGAATGAAAGCCCGTCGCGCGCGCGGCGGCGAGCAGGTCGGCCGTCATCGCGCGCGGCTGGACGCGGTTGATTGCCTGCTGGACGGCCGGGTCGAAATCCTGCACGCCGAGGCTCAGCCGGTTGAAGCCGATCGTGCGCAGGTGCACGAGCGTCGCGGGCGTGACCGTGCGCGGGTCGATCTCGATCGAGAACTCGGCATCGGCGTCCGGCGCGAGCGCGAAGTGCTCGCGGGTGGCCGCCATCAGTTCGGCCGTTTCGTCGTCGGACAGGAAGGTCGGCGTGCCGCCGCCCCAGTGCAGCTGCGTGACGGGGCGGGACGGATCGAACAGCGCGGCCTGCAGCGCCATCTCGCGCTTGAGCTGGTCGAGATACGGGCGGGCGCGGCGGTGGTTGTTGGTCGCGATCTTGTTGCAGCCGCAGTAGAAGCACGCGGTGTTGCAGAACGGGATGTGGACGTACAGCGACAGCTCGCTCGACGACGCGCCGGGGTCGCTGGCCGCGCGTACGTAGTCGGCCGGGTCGAAATCGTCGCGGAACTGCAGCGCGGTGGGGTACGACGTATAGCGCGGCCCGTTCGCGCCGTATTTCGCGAGCAAATCGGGACGGAACATTGTGTCGGCAGAACCAGAACTCATGACGGTCTCGCGCTTTTTAGATGCTTTCGAGTATATAAACACGCGATTCGGCTGCATTGTGTAATAACGTCGCAGCCGACGATGGCACAATGCGGGGTGGGGCAACCGGGCACCGCGTCCGGTTGCCGCGCCGTTTTCGTTGTCTGTCGTGTCGAGAGAGCCGAGTGTCCGTCGAATTGCCTGTCCGCCCGGCGCCCGCCGACGTCCCGCCGCCGCATGCGTGCCGCGAGGGCTGCGGCGCGTGCTGCATCGCGCCGTCGATTTCCAGCCCGATCCCGGGCATGCCCGGTGGCAAGCCGGCCGGCGTGCGCTGCGTGCAGCTCGGCGACGACCTGCGCTGCATGATCTTCGGCCGGCCCGAGCGGCCCGCGTGCTGTTCCGGGCTGCAGCCGTCCGCCGACATGTGCGGCGCGTCGCGCGACGACGCGCTCGCGTGGCTCACGCGCCTCGAGGCCGCGACGCGGCCGTCGGCGCCTACAGGAGACCGTTCAGCATGACCGTACCTCGCGCGCCCGGCCGGCGCCGTTTCCTTGCCGCCTCCCTCGGCGCCGTCGGCGTATGCGTATCGCTCGCCGCGTGCGCGTCGACGTTCCCGTTCATCCCCGATCACTACACGTTCTCGCGCGGCGACGTGCAGAAAGCCGTCGGGCGCAAGTTCCCGTACCAGAAGACGGTTGCGCAGGTCGTCGACGTGTCGCTCGCGAACCCGAACGTCAACCTGCTGCCGGACCAGAACCGCGTCGCGGTGCAGCTCGACGCGCATTTCGCGAGCCCGTTCCTGCGCGCGCCCGTCAGCGGCAAGTTCACCGTGTCGGGGCAGCTCGCGTACGACGCGCCGAGCCGCTCGGTCGTGCTGAAGGCACCGGCCGTCGACAGCCTCGTGCTCGACGGCGACGCGCAGATGTACGCGCAGCAGGTCGGGGCGGCCGCCGGCCTGCTCGCGACGCAGTTGCTGACCAATTACCCGATCTACACGTTCAAGCCCGAGCAACTGCAATTTGCCGGGGTGAACTACGAACCCGGTACAATTACGATCCTTACAAACGGCATACGCGTGGCGATCGTCGAAAAGTGACGACGGACCGCGCGCGGCCGGGCGGGCCGCGCGTGGAAGAGTGGCCCTTTCTTTCGACCTTTTCGGAGTTGGGCCACGGATGGACTGGATCCTGATCTGCAAGGCATTGATCCTCGGCGTCGTCGAGGGGCTGACGGAATTCCTGCCGGTGTCGAGCACCGGCCACCTGATCGTCGCGGGCAGCTTCCTGAATTTCAACGATTCGCACGCGAAGACGTTCGACGTCGTGATCCAGTTCGGCGCGATTCTCGCGGTCTGCTGGGAATACCGGCAGCGGATCGCATCCATCGTGACCGGGCTGCCGAGCCGGCCCGACGCGCGGCGCTTCACGCTGAACGTCGTGATCGCGACGATTCCCGCGATCGCGCTCGGCCTCCTGTTCGAGAAGAAGATCAAGGCCGTGCTGTTTTCGCCGGTGCCCGTCGCGTTCGCACTCGTCGTGGGCGGCGCGATCATCCTGTGGGCCGAGGCGCGGCAGCGCGAACGCAGCGAGCCGCCGCGCGTGATGTCGGTCGATGCGCTGACGCCGCTCGATGCGTTCAAGGTCGGCATCGCGCAATGCTTCGCGCTGGTGCCCGGCATGTCGCGCTCGGGCTCGACGATCATCGGCGGGATGCTGTTCGGCCTCGACCGGCGCGTGGCCACCGAGTTCTCGTTCTTCCTCGCGATTCCGATCATCTTCGGCGCGACGCTCTACGAAACCGTCAAGGACTGGCAGGCGTTCACCGTCGATTCGCTCGGCCTGTTCGCGCTCGGGCTCGTCGCGGCGTTCGTCAGCGCGTTCGTGTGCGTGCGCTGGCTGCTGCGTTATGTCGCGACGCACGATTTCACGGTGTTCGCGTGGTACCGGATCGCGTTCGGGTTGTTCGTGCTGCTGGTCGGTTACAGCGGCTGGCTGAACTGGGCGTGAGGCGCGCGCCGGAATCCGGCGTGCGGGCATGAAAAAACGGCCCGATCGGCAATGCCGGTCGGGCCGTTTTTTCTGGGCGGAGCGGGGGCTTAACCGGCGCGCTTGCGGAACACCAGGTCCCACACGCCGTGGCCGAGCCGCAGCCCGCGCCGTTCGAACTTCGTCACCGGGCGGTAGTCGGGGCGCGGTGCGTAGTCGGCGGCCGTGTTCTCGAGCGTCGGCTCCGCGCCGAGTACTTCCAGCATCTGCTCCGCGTAGTTCTGCCAGTCGGTCGCGCAGTGAATGTAGGCGCCGGGCTTCAGGCGCGACGCGAGATGCGCGACGAGCGGCGGCTGGATCAGCCGGCGCTTGTGGTGGCGCGCCTTGTGCCACGGATCGGGAAAGAAGATGTGCACGCCGTCGAGGCTTTCCGGCGCGATCATGTGCTCGAGCACTTCGACCGCGTCGTGCTGGATGATGCGGATGTTCGGCAGATCCTGCTCGCCGATCAGCTTCAGCAGCGCGCCGACGCCCGGCTCATGGACTTCGACGCCGAGGAAGTCGTCGCCCGGGCGGTGCGCGGCGATTTCCGCGGTCGACGCGCCCATCCCGAAACCGATCTCGAGGATGCGCGGCGCGTTGCGGCCGAAGATCGCGTTCCAGTCGGGCAGTTCCGGCGCATACGGGACGACGAAGCGCGGGCCGAACTCGTCGAGCGCGCGGCGCTGGCCGGTCGACACGCGGCCGGCGCGCGTCACGAAGCTGCGGATGCGGCGGCGGTGCAGCGGATTGACGTCGTCGGCGCCTTCGGCGGCTTCGTCGGAAATGGCGTCGTCGTGCGGCGGCAGGCCGGCTTCGTTCGGATCGTCGTGCATCATCGGTGACAGAGAAAGGCTCGGTTGCGGGCGAGGGCCCGTTGTGCGCGGCAGTGCGCCGGGCGATCCGGCACATGGTACAAAAAAGCCGCCTTCGACGAGGCGGCTTTTGCGCAGGCTGCGATGCAGCCGAAAACTGGAGCGGGCGATGGGAATCGAACCCACGTCATCAGCTTGGGAAGCTGAGGTAATGGCCATTATACGACGCCCGCAGAACGCGTAATTCTACAAGGTTTAGCGACGACGTGGCAAGTGAGGTTGTTTGGGCGGCTGGCAAACGACTTTGTGTACCGTGATGGACACCTATCTCGATGCACCGTCCACGCGGCAGATCGGCCATTACGTGAGGCGGTTCCGTGGCACCCAGACCGGACGAAACCCGCCGGCGGCGTGCCTCTACCAGCCGATGTCGAAAATGGACGAGTCGGTGTCGGACGCATACAAGCCCGGGCAAGGCTTTCGAACTAACGTGACAGGTCTCTTACACGATCGTCAGTCTGGAGCCGACATGTCCGATTTCATCACCGTTCTGCGCAAAACCTGCCCGACGCCTGTCCTTGATGCGACCAAGTGGAAGCGCATCGGCGGCGATCCGCACACCGTGAACCTCAACGCGTACGTCTCGAAAGACGGCAGCAAGATCATGGGCACCTGGATCTGCACGCCGGGCAAGTTCGAGGTGAACTACGAGAAGTGGGAGTACTGCCACTTCCTCGATGGGTACTGCATCATCACGCCGGAAGGGGAGGAGTCGGTGCACCTGAAGGCCGGCGACGTGTTCGTGATCGAACCCGGCATGAAAGGGACGTGGGAAGTGGTGGAGACGGTGCGCAAGTACTTCGTCTTCGCCTGAGCGGGCGGTCGATTCGACCCGGCCCACGCATACCGTCATCGCCCTGCATCCTCGCGGCTCACCAAGCCGCGAGGAGCAAACGAGGACTCCGGCTCAATCAATGAATGCCTATCCGGTCCGGAAATAGCGCGCCGAGCGTGGCAAAAGGCTCGGCGCACTCTGCTATTCGGCTGCAACCCGTGACGAATGCGACGCGCGGTTGTCCGGCGATAACGCGACGACGGTCGCCGCCGGTCCTGCACGCTGTCACGCAAACCCCTAAGATGCAGCGATCCGCCCATCGATTCCGCTGCAGCGCATGAACCATCCGCCTGCGCCGGACGCCTCTCCGGAGCCCGACCATGCGCATCACCGCCATCCACGAGCGCGCGATTCCCGTGTCGCGTTATGCCGATCCCGCGATTCCGTCCGGTGGCCTGACGACGAGCGCCGTCGCGGTCGTGACCGACGTCGTGCGCGACGGCCGCCCGGTGACGGGCTACGGCTACGCATCGATCGGCCGCTTCGCGCAGGGCGGTTTGATCCGCGAACGGTTCGCGCCGCGCCTGCTGGCCGCCGCCGATACCCTCGCCGACGATACCGGCACGAACCTCGACCCGTTCCGTGCATGGCGCGCGATGATGGCCGGCGAAAAGCCCGGCGGCCACGGCGAACGTTGCGTCGCGGTCGGCACGCTCGACATGGCGATCTGGGACGCCGCCGCGAAAATTGCCGACCTGCCGCTCAGTCGTTTTCTCGCCGACCGGCTCGAACGCACGGCGGCAACCCGCGTGCGCGTGTATGCCGGCGGCGGCTACCGCTATCCGCATGACGACCTCGCGCGCCTGTCGGACGAGATGCGTCGTTTCGCCGATCTCGGCTACACGCATGCGAAGATCAAGATCGGCGGCGCGGATCTCGACCAGGATCGACGCCGCATCGAAGTCGCCGCCGCGCACCTCGCGGACAGTTCGCATCTCGCGGTCGACGCGATGAATACGTATGACGCCACGACGGTCGGCGCGGCCGCCGAGATGCTCGCACCGTTCGATCTCTGGTGGTTCGAGGACGTGTGCGACCCGCTCGACCTGCCGCTTCAGGCGGACCTCGCCGCACGATACGCCCCGCCGATCGCGGCCGGCGAAGCGCTGTTCTCGCTCGCGGAAGCGAAGCTGCTCGAGCGCTATGGCGGTTTGCGCCGCGATCGCGACGTGCTCGTGTTCGATCCCGTGCACGGCTACGGGCTGCCGGGCTATCTGCAGATAGTCGATCACTTCGTGTCGCGCGGCTGGCGGCGCGATGCGTTCTGGCCGCACGGCGGCCATCTGTTCTCGCTGCACGTCGTCGCGGCGCTCGGTCTCGGCGGCGCGGAAGTCAGCCCGTTCGCGTTCCATCCGTTCAGCGGATTGGCCGACGGCGAAACCGTCGACGCCGGATACGTACGCGTGCCGCAGGCGCCCGGTATCGGTTTCGAACTGCATGCCAACGCGCACGATACATTCCGCGCGATCCCGGTATCCGGTCGCTGAAACCTAAAGCGCATCGATCGCGAACCGAATCGCGAAGCCGAGCATCATCACCGCGACGAAACCGTCGAGCACACGCCACGCGAGCGTGCGAGCGAACCAGGCACGGCACGCGCGTGCGCCATAGGCGAGCATCAGGAACCACACGAGCGAAGCCGTCATCGCACCGATCGCGAACGGCGCGCGTGCGGACGGCGCATGACTCACGATCACGGTGCCGAGCAGCAGCACGGTATCGATCCACGCATACGGATTGAGCAGCGAAACGGCGGCGGTGGCGAGCACCGTGCTCGACCGCGTGGGTTCGGTGGCCGAGCGTGGACCCGTGACGTGTTCCGGCTGTCGTCGCCGGATCGCCGAGCGCAACGCGAGCAGGCCGTAACCGGCCAGATACGCGATGCCGGCCCACAGCGCGGCCGACACGACGCCGGGATGGCGCGACAGCAACGAAGACAACCCGCGCGCGCCGAGCGCGATCAGCAACGCGTCGCTGCCTGCGCAGACGAGGGCGATGGAGAGCAGGTGAGGGCTCGAGAGCGAGCGCTTGATGACGAAGGCGTCCTTGGGGCCGACCGACGTGAACAGGCCGGCGCCAAGCAGCAGGCCTTCGAGGAAGGCAGAGGTGTCGAGCACGAGCGGGCCGACAACCTCTTAAGCTGAACCGGTGATGGTTACGATGTGAGCAACGTTAAGGGGGGCCGGGGGGCGTTGTCAATGCCGCGCCGGGCGCCTGCGCGTCGATCACCGCGCCGCTGCATCGCCGAGGTTGAGCGCGACGAGCGTGCAGACGGTCAGCGCGAGGCCGGCGAGCTTCAGCGACGACACCCACTCGTCGACGCAGACGATGCCGATCACGGCGGTGGCCGCGGTGCTGGCGGCGGCCCAGCTCGCGTACGCGAGCCCCAGTTCGAGCCGCTTCGTCGCGAGCGCCATCAGCCATACGGCGCAGGCATAGCAGGCGATCGTGAGCGCAGACGGCAGCGGGCGGGAAAAAACGGCCGAAAATTTCAGGCCGACGGAGCCGAGCACTTCGGCGAGAACACTGACGCCCAGCAGAAGCCAGGCAGACTGGAACGGGGACACGAACGGCCTCCTTCCCCCGACGCTTATATCGGGCGGCAAGGAGAAGCGGAGGTGTCAGCGGTCCCCCCATGAAAGGAGCTTGGTACGTGCGGTGGGGCCGCACTAAGCAAGCGCGGCACGGGTCACGTGCGATCGCTGCGATCGTTATTGCCGGCCGCCCACTCCGGCCGCTGCCCGAGCGTGTCGAACAGCCGGACGATCTCGCCCTTGACCTTCTGCACCGCGTTGCTGACGAGCGCCGTATCGTGCCAGCACAGCGACAGGTCGCGCGCGAACAGCCGGTGCGCGACCGTCGACAGCTTGAGCTTGCGTTCCTCGATCTCGACGTGCGCGGCCGTCCACGGCAGGATCGTCACGCCGAGCTGCGCCATCACGGCCGCGAACAGCAGCCCGGTCGAACTCGCCTCGAAGCTGATCTCGTACGACAGCCCGGCCTCGCGCATTGCCCAGTCGACGCGGTTGCGGATCGTGTTCGGCGCGCTCGGCAGCACGAGCGGCATTCGCGCGATCGCGTCGAGCGGCACCGGATCGTCCGGCACCTGGAATTCGGGCCACGTGATCAGGTACAGCGTCTCCGTCAGCAGCCGGTGGACCGCGATGCCGCGCGTATCGACCGCATCGACGACGATCGCGAGATCGAGCCGCGCGCGTTCGAGCAGCGTGTCGAGATCGGCGCTCGGTGCCTCGATCAGCTCCAGCATGATGCCCGGGTAGCGGTCGCGCACCGCGCGGGCGAGCGGAATGGCCAGCACGCGCGCGGTGCTCGACGGCATGCCGACCGTCACGCGGCCCTGCGGCGTGTCGGCGTCGCGGCGCAGCAGCTCGCGCGTGCCGTCGGCCTGGCGCAGCAGGTCGAGCGCGTGCTGGTACAGCGTGCGGCCGGCGGCGGTCGGCGCGACACCGCGCACGCTTCGCTCGAGCAGCTGCATCCCGAGATCCTGTTCGAGATTGCGCATCTGCTGGCTCACCGCCGGCTGTGCGACGTGCAGCGCCTCGCTCGCATGCGTGACGTTGCCGCATTCGACGACCTTCACGAAATAGCGCAACTGTCTCAAGTCCATCGCCGCCGTCTCCCGGTTCGAGTCATAAGCCAATCCGATCGAGCAAGATGAATATCATATTTTTCCGCGATCGATCGGGTTTCTATACTCGTCTCACAAAAGAGCCCGACTGCCGGCCATTCCGGACCGGACGCGGCGAACGTGCCGGCCCTGCCGGCAAGGAGACGAAGATGTTCAAGGCGATCGACGCGCCGACGGCCGGCGCGAAGCCGCGGCGCACGCCGCTCACGCGCGAGCAGGTGAAGGGCTTCTGGGCCGTCTACGCGGGCTGGGTGCTCGACGGCGTGGATTCGGTGATCTACGCGCTCGTGCTGATTCCCGCGCTGACCGAACTGCTGCCGGCGTCCGGCATCGCGGCGACGCCCGCGAATCTGGGGATGTACGGGTCGATCCTGTTCGCGCTGTTCCTGATCGGCTGGGGGCTGTCGTTCGTCTGGGGGCCGCTCGCCGACCGCTTCGGACGCGTGCGCACGCTCGCCGCGAGCATCCTGATCTACTCGGTGTTCACCGGCGCGGCCGCGTTCGTGCACGACGTATGGGCGCTGGCCGCGTGCCGGCTGATCGCCGGGATCGGCGTCGGCGGCGAGTGGGCGCTCGCGGGCACCTACGTGGCCGAGAGCTGGCCGGAAGACCGCCGCAAGATGGGCGCCGGTTACCTGCAGACGGGCTACTACTTCGGCTTCTTCATCGCCGCCTGCCTGAACTACACGATCGGCGCGACCTACGGCTGGCGCGCGATGTTCCTGTGCGGTCTGGCGCCCGCGCTGCTCGCGGTGTTCACGGTGATGCGCGTGAAGGAGCCCGGGCAGTGGCGTCGGCACGACGCGCGCGACGGCGACGTGGCCGACGCGCGGCGCGCGCACCCGCTGCGCGAGATCTTCGCGCCGGCGTTCCTGCGCCGCACGCTGACGAGCGCGAGCCTCGTCGGCGTCGCGATCGTCGGGCTGTGGGCCGGTTCCGTCTACGAGGCGAGCGCGGTCAGCACGCTGGCGGCGCGCGCGGGCATCGATCACGTCGGCGCGCTGCGGCTCGCGTCCGTCGGTGCGGCGATCCTGTCGTGCGCGACGATCGCCGGCTGCCTGGTCGCACCGTGGCTGTCGGAGCGGCTCGGCCGACGCACCGCGCTCGGCGTGTATTTCGCGGGAATGGCGGCCTCGATCGTGTTCGCGTTCGGCTGGGCGTTCTACCAGCCGAACGGGCTGGCGGCGTTCATGGCGTCGCTCGCGTTCCTCGGTTTCTTCGGCGGCAATTTCGCGATCTTCTCGTTGTGGCTGCCCGAGCAGTACCCGACGCGCGTGCGCGCCACCGCGTTCGCGTTCAACGCGTCGGTCGGCCGCTTCATCGGCGCGGGCGTGAACTTCCTGCTCGGCGCCGCGATTCACGGCTACGGGTCGCTCGGCGTGCCCGTCGCGTGGACGGCGGCCGCGTTCGGACTCGGCATCCTGATCCTGCCGTTCGCGGTCGAAACGCGGCATCAGACGCTGCCCGAATGAGCGCTACACGCGCGTCGTTCGCTTCCACGCCACACCCAGTCATCAATATCAGGAGTCCGGAATGCAGGCATTGAAGGGAATCAAGGTCGTCGATCTGAGTCGCGCGCTGTCGGGGCCGTTCTGCTCGATGGTGCTCGCCGATCTCGGCGCCGACGTGATCAAGGTCGAGTCGGGGCCGCACGGCGACATGAGCCGCGCATGGGGGCCGTTCGATCGCGGCGTGAGCACGTACTACCTGTCCTGCAACCGCAACAAGCGCGGTATCTGCGTGGACTTCCGGCAGCCGGCGGGCCTCGACGTCGTGCGGCGGCTGATCGCGCAGGCCGACGTCGTGATCGAGAATTTCAAGGCCGGCACGATGGATGCGATGGGGCTCGGCTACGCGGCGCTGAGCGCGCATGATCCGCGGCTCGTGATGGGCAGCGTCACCGCGTTCGGCCCGCGCGGCCCGCTGCGCGACTGGCCGGGCTTCGACCAGATCGCGCAGGGTTATGCCGGGCTGATGAGCCTCACCGGGTTCGCGGACGGCGAACCGACCCGCACGGGTACCGCGATCGGCGATCTCAGCTCGGGAATGTGGGTCGCGACCGGCGTGATGGCTGCACTGTTCGAGCGCGAGCGCACCGGTCGCGGCCAGCATGTCGGCACGTCGCTGCTCGAAAGCCTCGTTGCGCTGCTGAGCGTGCACGGGCAACGCTACCTGAGTCTCGGCGACGTGCCGCGCCGCACCGGCAATGCGCATGCGGTGATCGCGCCGTACGGCGTGTTCGAGACCGCCGACGGGCCGCTCAACCTCGCGCCGATCACGACCGACATGTGGCTGCGGCTGTGCCAGTTGCTGGAGCTGCCCGAGCTGTCGGACGATCCGCGCTTCGCGACCAACGATGCACGCGTCGCGCATCGCGACGAACTCAAGGTGTTGCTCGAAAGCCGGCTGCGCACGCGCGGCAAGCGCGAATGGACGCGGCGTTTCGTCGAAGCCGGGTTGCCGGCCGGGCCGATCAACACGCTCGACGAAGTGTTCGACGATCCGCAGCTCGCGCATTGCGGGCTGGTCGAGCCGGTTGCGCATCCGACGCTCGGCACGCTGCGCCAGGTCGTCACGCCGCTCGGCGGGATGGGCGACGACCTGCCCGCGCCGCGCACGCGCCACGCGCCGCCGCTGCTCGGCGAGCATACGGTCGACGTGCTGCGCGAAGCGGGCTACGGCGACGACGCGATCGACCAACTGCTGGCCGGGCGTGCGATCTTCCAGGCGGAAGCCGTGGCGGAGGCCGTGCAATGACCGCCATGACGAAACACGACAGCGCGTCGACCGTGACGGTCGACATGGTCGGCGAGCGGATCGCGCGCGTGCGGTTCGCGAATCCGGCGCGGCGGCATGCGCTCGACGCACCGTTGCTCGATGCGCTGGTCGCGCACCTCGATGCGCTGGCCGGGCATCGTCCGCCGCCCGTCGTGATCCTGTCGAACGACGGCAGCGGCGACGTGTGGAGCGCGGGGCACGACCTGCGCGAACTGGCGGACGATCGCGATCCGCTCGCCTACGGCAAGCCGCTCGAACGCGCGCTGCGGCGCGTGCGGACCTATCCGGGCGCGGTGGTCGCGGCGGTCGCCGGGTCGGCGTGGGGCGGGGCCGTCGATCTCGTGATGAGCTGCGACCTCGTCGTCGCGGCGCGCGACGCGCGTTTCGCGATGACGCCGGCGAACCTCGGCCTGCCGTACTCGACGAGCGGCCTGCTGCGTTTTTACGACAACCTGCCGATTCACGTGCTGAAGGAAATGTTCTTCTGCGCGCAGCCGCTCGATGCGGCGCGCGCCGCGCATCACGGGCTCGTGAACCGGCTGGCCGAAGCCGGTGGCGTCGACGACGCGGCGCTCGACGTCGCGCGCACGATTGCCGCGAAGGCGCCGCTTGCCGTGCATGCGGTGAAGGAGCAGTTGCGCGTGCTGCAGGACGCGCGGCCGCTGCCTGCCGACGCATTCGAACGGATTGCCGAGTTGCGCCGGCAAGCGTGCGAAGGCGCCGACTTCGACGAAGGGTTGCGTGCGTTTGGCGAGCACCGAGCGCCGCGGTTTCGCGGCGTCTAGGCGGGTTCGGTCGCGCTGCGGCGGTGCGCTACATGCCGCCGAGCGCGTGCACGCCGACGAGCAGCAACGCGCCGAGCGCGATCAGCAGCAGGGCGTGAATGCGCGTGTAGATCACGCACAGCGTTGACGCCACCGCGATCGCGCGCGCGGCCCAGCCGCCGTCGAGCGCCTGCAGCAGCACCCAGACCGATGCGAGGATCATGCCGGCCGCGATCGGGCGCAGGCCGGCTTCGAGCGCGATCTGCCAGCGCTTGCCCTGGTGCCGCCGCCACAGATGCGCGACGCCGTAGATCAGGAACGCGGTCGGGCCGAACAGCGCAAGCGTCGCGATCACCGCGCCCCAGAAGCCCGCGACCTGCCAGCCGATCAGCGTCGCCAGCAGCGAGCCGGGGCCCGGCGCCATCCGTGCGATCGCGAAGTCGTTCACGAATTGCGTGGCGGTCATCCAGTGATGCACGTCGACGACCTGCCGCTGGATGTCGGCGATGATCGCCTGGCCGCCGCCGATCGTCGCGATCGACAACGGCGCGAATACGCCGAACAGGGCCGCATAACGGGGCGACACGGTCATCGCGTATCGTTCCCGGCCGGTGCCGCGGCCGCGCGGCGGTATTCGAGCGCGACGCTCAGCGTGCCGCCGATCAGCACGGTCCACACGAGCGGCCAGTGCAGCACCGCAACCGACACGAACGTGAGCGCCGTTACCGCGAACGGCAGTGCGCGACGCGGCAGCCGCCGCACGGCGGTGACGGCCATCGAGATCGACAGTCCGATCGCCGCGGCTGCGGCGCCCGCGAGCGCGACATGCGTGAGCGGGAAGCGCGTGAGGGTCGAGAACGCGACGCCGAACAGCACGATCAGCACGGCCGGCGGCGCGATGATGCCGGTGAAGCCGGCCACCGCGCCGCGCCATCCGGCGAGGCGGTAGCCGATCCAGATCGCGAGGTTCTTCACGTTGACACCCGGCAACGCCTGCGACAGCGCGAGGCCGTTGAGGAACGCCTCTTCGTCGAGCCAGCGCCGCTCGTGGACGAAGTCGCGCATCATCCGCCCGCTCAGTCCGCCGCCGAAGCTGGTCAGGCCGATCTGCGTGAACGCGACGAACAGCGCGAGGAGGCCGGGCGGCGGTGCGGCGCCTGCGGGCGGCGCCGGGGAAGTCGTGGCGGTGGACGGGGGCATCGGGCGGGTAGCGCGTGGCGATCGGACGATCGCCCATGTTACAAGCGGCGCCTGTCAGCAGGCTGACATGGGCCCGGCGCCGGTGCGACGGCATCCGCAACGATCCGACGCGCTACGCGCGCACGACCGTCACGCCAGCCGCCTCGATCGGTTTCGTCAGCGCGGTGTCGGTTTCCTGTTCGACGACGACCGTCTGCGCCAGCGTGATCTCGCCGATCACGAACTGCGACGCCGCGCGCAGTTTCGACTGCGACGCGAGCACGACGGTCTCGGCCGCGCGTTCCGCCAGCGCGCGCTTGATCGCCGCTTCCTCGAAATCGCCGGTGCTCAGCCCCGCGACCGGATGGACGCCCGTGACGCCCATGAAGTACAGGTCCGCGTGGACGCGTGCGATGCCTTCCATCGCCGCCGCGCCGACCGCGACGATCGAATGCTTGTAGAGCCGGCCGCCGATCAGGATCACGTCGATCGACGGATGCGCGGCCAGCGCGACCGCGACGCTCGGGCTGTGCGTGACGATCGTCGCGCGCAGGTCGGCCGGCAACTGGCCGACGAGCAGCGCGGAGGTCGTGCCGCCGTCGATGATCGCGACCTGGCCCGGCGCGATCATCTCCGCGGCCCGCCGCGCGATGCGCCGCTTTTCCGCCGTCTCGAGCGCCTCGCGCTGCGCGAACGGCGCGACGGCCGGCGACGCCGGCAGCGCGCCGCCATGCACGCGCTGCAGCAGGCCTTCGGCCGCGAGCTCGCGCAGGTCGCGGCGCACCGTGTCTTCGGACACGCCGAATTGCGCGCTCAGCTCGACGGCCAGCACCTGGCCGTCGCGCGCGAGCGCATCGAGGATCGCCTTCTTGCGTTGGGTCGTCAGCATCGTGTTTGCACGAAAATTCTTGGAATTGCACGAAACTGCACGTTACCATGGGCGCCGTCCTTTGTCGAACGGGAGGCTGCAATGGCTGCAACGCATGACCGGGTGCGCATCGTCGATACGACGGTGCTGTCCGATGACTGGTATGTGCTCAGGAAGGTGACCTTCGATTTCCGGCGCCGCGACGGAACGTGGCAGCGCCTGAGCCGCGAGACCTACGATCGCGGCAACGGCGCGACGATCCTGCTGCGCCATGCCGGCACGGGCGACGTGCTGCTGACGCGGCAGTTCCGGATGCCGGCGTTCGTGAGCGGCCACGACGGCATGCTGCTCGAAGCGGCGGCCGGCCTGCTCGACGATGAAACACCCGAAGCGCGCATCCGCGCGGAGGCCGAGGAGGAGACCGGCTATCGCGTGCGCGGCGTGCGCAAGGTGTTCGAGGCGTTCATGAGCCCCGGCTCCGTGACGGAGAAGCTGCATTTCTTCGTCGGCGAATACGATGCGTCGCTGCGCACCGGCGACGGCGGCGGCGTCGCGGAGGAGGGCGAGGATCTCGAAGTCGTCGAGATGCCGCTGCAGGCGGCGCTGGACGCGGTCGAGCGCGGCGAGATCGTCGACGCGAAGACGATCATGCTGCTGCAGTACGTCGCGCTGCGGGAAACCGCCGGCGCGCGCGCCGCATGACGCCGCGGCTCGTGCTGGTCGCCGGCCCCTACCGCAGCGGCACCGACGGCGACCCCGCGCGCATCGCCGCGAACCTGCACCGGCTGGAGACGGCGGCGCTCGCCGTGTATCGCCGCGGGCATGTGCCGATGATCGGCGAGTGGGTATCGCTGCCGCTCGCGGTCGCGGCCGGGTCGCGGCAGGTCGGCGACGCGATCAGCGAGACGTTCCTGTATCCGGCCGCGCACCGGCTGTTGCGACGTTGCGATGCGGTGCTGCGGATCGACGGCGCATCGCGCGGAGCGGACATGGATGTCGGCCTTGCACGGCAGCTCGGCAAGCCGGTCTATTTCTCGGCCGACGCGATTCCGGTCGCGCAGGACGATTCGGATCGCTGAGCGGGCAGCGCGGCGCCGGGCCGACGGTTCGCGGGCGGCCTCGCCGTAGCGGCTGCTGTCCGCATGGGGGCGGCCGGACGAGCGTGGCATCGCGCCGCTGTATCGCGCTGGCGTCGCGACGCTCGAACGGGCGTATGATCGCGTCGCCACCCGCGCAACGTTCGACGTTACCGCCTCCCCATCATGCCGTTCTCCGATTCCGTTGATTCCGCCGCCGCGCAACTGCCCGCCGATCACGTCGCCGCCGCCGTCGATGCGCTCGCACGCGCCGACGCGTTGCTCGTGACGGCCGGCGCGGGTATCGGCGTCGATTCGGGGCTGCCCGATTTTCGTGGCACGGACGGCTTCTGGCGCGCATATCCGGCGCTGCGTCACGCGCGTCTCGAATTCCACGAGATCGCGTCGCCGCACGCATTTCGCGCGCGTGCGCCGCTCGCGTGGGGATTCTATGGGCACCGTCTCGCGCTCTATCGCGCGACGGTGCCGCATGCGGGCTTCGCGATCCTGCGCCGCTGGATCGACGCGATGCCGAACGGCGGCTTCGTGCTGACGAGCAACGTCGACGGCCAGTTCCAGAAAGCCGGCTTCGATCCGGCGCGCATCGTCGAGATTCACGGGTCTATTCACGCGATGCAGTGCCTGCGGCCGTGCACGGACGATACGTGGGAGGCGGCGCCGTTCGTGCCGGATGTCGACGAGGCGACATGCCGCCTGATCGGCGACATGCCGGGCTGTCCGCATTGCGGCGGCCTCGCGCGGCCGAACATCCTGATGTTCGGCGATACCGGCTGGCTCGGTGCGCGCTACGACGCGCAGGAACGCGCGCTGGAAGACTGGATCGCGCAGGCCGGGCGCGTCGCCGTGGTCGAGATCGGCGCGGGCACCGCGATTCCGACCGTGCGGCTGCTGAGCGAACGGCTCGGTGCGGACGTGATCCGCATCAACGCGCGCGAAGCGCAGGCGCGCCGTTCCGACGTGATCGGGCTGGAAGGCGGTGCGCTTGCGACGTTGACCACGCTCGATCGCGCGTGGCGCGGCGGCTGAGCACCTCGCCACGGGCCGAGCGGCGCCGATCGCGCCGTTACGGCCGGGCGACGAGCGCCTGCACGAGGGCCGGCGCGACGGGCGAACCGAGGCCGGTGACGTAGTCGTAGCCGCCGGCCGCGCTGCAGACGCTGCCGCAAGTGCCGTTGGACCCGGTCGTCACGTCGTGAAAGGCGCTGCCGTACGCGTTCTTGCCGACCGTATAAAGCGCATCGTAGGTGCCGCTCAACGACCGCTTGCCGGCCGCGGCGCGCAGCGAATTCGCGATCGCGACGAGCGCCGACCATTGCGGCGCGCCCGCGCTCGTGCCGCCGACCTGGAACCAGCCGGCCTGCCCCTGATAGGCGACCGAGTCGTACACCGCGAAGCCGCTGGACGGATTCGCGTCGTAGCTGACGTCGGGCACGCCGCGCTTGCCGGCCACCGGAATCGGCCATGCCGTCTGGCCGGCCGGCTCGGCCTCGGTGGTGCTCACGCCGCCGCCGCTGCCGCTCCACGCCGCTTCGCCGACGTAGTTGCCGGCGCTGTCGGACGACAGCGTCGTGCCACCGACCGACACCACGTACGGCGACGCGGCCGGGTATTCGGTCCCGGTGCCGCTGTCGCCGGACGACGCGACGAACGTGACGCCCGCGACGCTGAAGTGGCCGTCGAAGCCGGTCTCGCTGCTGAACTCGTTGCCGCCGAAACTCATCGATACGACCGACGCTCCGCGCTTGACGGCCACGTCGACCGCGGCCAGGAGGTCGCTGAAGCTGGCCGACGCGGCCTCGACGAGCATGATCTTCGCCTTCGGCGCGATCGCATGCACCCATTCGACGTCGAGCGAGATCTCGAGCGCCCAGCCCGAATCGGTCTTCGGCCGTGCGCCATGCGCGTACACCTTGGTGAAACAGCCGTTCGACGACGTGCAGGCCGGCAGCGAGAACGCGTTGCTGAACACGCCGAGGTCCGACTCGATCTTCGGATCGTCGTATGCGTCGACGATCGCGACGACCATCCCGTCGCCCTGGTTCGCGATCGAGTCGAACCCGTATGCGTGCCGCGTGAGCGCGGGCGTGAGGCCCGCGATCGTGGCCGTGCTCGCGCGCTGCTTCGTGTGGAACGGCGGCCGCGCGAATCCTTTCGGCGCGCGGTTGCCTTCGACGTAGGACTGCGGCCCGTTGCCGTCGGCGAGCACGCCGCCCGATGCGAGCAGCGACGCGCACAGCGCCGGAATCAACATGGATGACAGGCGGATCTTGTTCATTTCTCGAGTCTCCATGTCGATGGAGTGGCGTGGCGAAACAATTTTACGAAATCGACGGAATCAATTGAATCGAATATCGGCCGGATGCGGGAATGCCTGATGAGGGTAAATCCGTGGAATGCCCGTATAAGCAGACGTTTGCCGGGTCGACGGGGGAAATGAATTGTCTTTTTGTCTTTTAAAAATCCGATAAATAATCATCGTATTAAAACGAATTTGTCATGACGGATTGAATTGTTCGGAAATATCGATTACGTCGCGCTGGCGAAAATAACGGAAGGCCTCGAACAGCCGCGACACGATCGGGCGCGTACCGGCTCGCCTGCCGGCATTGCCGCCGTCGCGCGATTCCGCATACAGTTCAGCGTGGGCCGTGTCCGCCGCGCGGCGTCGTCAGTGAGGAGTGGCCTTGTCCTATTCGATCGTCGCGATCTTCGTCGGCGCCGGGCTCGGCGCGCTGCTGCGCTGGTTCCTGAGCCTCGCGCTCAACGCACTCTTTCCGGCCGTGCCGCTCGGCACGCTCGCGTCGAACCTGATCGGCGGCTACGTGATCGGCGTGGCCGCCGTCGTGTTCACGGCGCGCGTCGGGCTGCCGCCCGAGTGGCGGCTGTTCGTGATCACGGGTTTCCTCGGCGGCCTCACGACGTTCTCGACCTATTCGGTCGAAGTGATGACGCATGCGCTCGAGGGCGAATTCGGATGGGCATTGGCGGTGGCTGCCCTACACTTGACTGGATCGTTCGCGCTGACGGCGCTCGGCATGTGGACCGCGCGCGCGTGGCTTGCGGCGGCCTGAGCCGGCCGCCATCGGAGGGTGCGATGGACCGCGTCTTCTTGCGCTTTTACGTGCACGAGCAGCACCGGCTGCACTGGAAACCGCTGTGGGAATGGCTGCTGGAGGAGGCGAACCGGATGGGCGTCGCGGGCGGGTCCGCGTTTCGCGCGATGGCCGGCTTCGGCCAGCATCGCGTGCTGCACGAGGACCGCTTCTTCGAACTGCAAGGTTCGCTCGCGATCGAGGTCGAATTCATCGTCACCGAGGACGAGGCGCAGCGGTTGCTCGAGCGGCTGTCGCACGAGAAAGTACGCGTGTGCTACGCGATGATGCCGGCGCGCTTCGGCGTGATCGACACGCTCGGCGCACCGCCGGCGCAGGGGCCGGCGGCGTAGGGTGGCGTCGACTCAGATACCGAACATCGTCAGCGACACGGCGGCGCGCGTGACGATCATCAGCAGCACCTGCACGATCACGAACAACAGGATCGGCGACAGGTCGATGCCGCCGAGGTTCGGGATCACGCGGCGCAGCGGGTTCAGGAACGGCGCGGTGAGCTGGTAGAGGATCGGCATCGCCGGCGAGCGCGGGTTGAGCCACGACAGCAGCGCCATCAGGATCGTCATCCAGATCACGAGATTGAGCGCCCACTTCACGACGGTGAGCAGCGCGACCACGACGAGCGTCGCGATCACCGCGGCCGGATCGAAGCCGGCCATCACGACCATCAGCACGACGTAGACGAGCGCGGTGAGCAGCGCGGCGACGACGCTGGCCCAGTCGATGCCGCGCACGCCGGCGATCACGCGGCGCAGCGGCAGCACGAGCCAGTTGGTCGCCTGCAGCACGGCCTGCGTGACGGGGTTGTACGGCGGCACGCGGACGGCCTGCATCCAGACGCGCAGGATCAGCGCGGCGCCGAACAGCGTGAAGACGGTATTGAGCAGAAAACGGGCGATCTCGCCGAACATCGTTGGCATCCTTTTTATACAGTCAGTAGCGTGCGGCCGCCAACGCCGGTTGGCGGCGCATCGGCCGACACCTTATCACGCCTCGTCGCGCGACGGGGAGGGGGGCGCGGCCGTGCGCGCGAGCGACGTTTCGACGGCTTCGGCCAGCGCCGGCAGCGACGCCGGCGGGGCGGCACGCTTCGCCGCGAGCGCGACCGCGCGGCGCGTCAGCAGCGCATACAGCGCCGCGTGATCGCCGCCGCGCGCCTCGAGCAGCGCGAGCTGGCGTTCGACGATACCCGTATCGCCGCGCGACACCGGGCCGGCCAGCGCGTTGGCGAGCCCCTTGTCGCGGGCGGTCTCGATCGTGCCGGCGAGCATCGGCAGCAGCGCGCGCAGCGCGGCATCCTCGTCGAAGCCGAGGCCGCGCCACAGCTCGACCGCTTCCGACAGCCCGCACAGCGCGAAGCTCGCCGCGTAGTGCGCGGCCGCGTGGTAGAGCATCCGGCCGCCGGCCGGAATCGACAGCGGATGGCAGCCGAGTGCGGCAGCAAGCCGCAGCAGCGTCGCATGCAGCGCGCCGTCGGCTTCGATCGTGACCGAGCAGCCGTCGATGCGCGCGAGGTCGGCATCGGTGCCGCCGAACAGGTAGAGCGGATGAAAGCCGCCGGTGGCCACGCCTTGCTGCTTCGCCGGATCGAGCAGCGCAACCGCCGACGCGCCGCTGCAGTGGACGACTGCCTGGCCGGCGGCGCGCGACGCGTCGAAGCGCAGCGCCGCGGCGGTCGGTGCGAGATGGTCGTCGGGCACCGTCACGAAGATCAGGTCGGCGGCATCGGCAACCTGCTGCGGCGTATCGACTGCCCGGCACCCGTCGATGCGCGCGGCGAGGTCGGCCGCCGACGCGGGCGTGCGGCTCGCGATCGCGACGACGGGGAAGCCGGCTTGCGCGAAGCGCTGCGCGACGCAGCGCGCGAGGCGGCCGGCACCGATGAAGCCGAGGCGGGGGATGTCGGGAAGCGGCATGGCGGCGGACGTAAGCAAAAACGAAGCAACCGCCAGTATCGCAGGAATGTCGGTGGCGCTGCGCAAGGGCGGCTGCCGTGCCATGGCAGGTATTCATGACCGGTGTGCGGCCCGGTCTCCCTGCGTACCGATGCCCGGCGTCACGGCCGAATGACGACCGGAGAATCCGACCCCGAAACATGGCGCGTGCCCGCGTCGCTTGAAATGTCGGCATCTTGTCTCAAATTTGTAATCGTTCATTACGTGCGTGTACCCGCTGCGCGTGCCGTATCCGGTAAGACTGACCGGCCCGTGTGTCGCGCCCCGAGTTGTCGGACGGAATCGCGCGTTCCGCAAGGGTCGCCGCCCGCTCAGGACGCCATGCCGCAGGGCATCTCCCGCTGCGTGCAATTGCAATTTGCAACAAATGCGCGATACGCGAGGGGCGGGTTTTCGCTACATTGCTTCCATGCGACGTGCATGCCCGCCGTTGCCGACAGGAGCGCACAAAATACCGCTCCAGCAGGAGAATCGAAGTGAAAAAGCTCATTCCGTTCATCGCCGCCGCCGCGCTGGGCCTGGGTGCCGCAAGCGCCGCGCAGGCCCACGTGTCGATCGGGGTCGGCATCGGTATCCCGGTCGCGCCTGCGTACCCCGTTTATGCACCGCCGCCGCCCGTGTACTACGCGCCGCCGCCTCCGCCCGTCTATTACGCGCCTGCACCGGCCTACTATGCGCCGCCGCCCGCCGTGGTCGTCGGCGGCTACTACGGTCGCCCGTACTGGCGTCACGGGTACGGCGGCTGGGGCCACCACGGCTACTGGCGTCGCTGATTCGTCCCGCGCGGCCTGACCGCGCGTGGCAAAACGGCGCAGCGTCCCGCCAGGGGCGCTGCGCCGTTTTTCTTTGCGGCGGCCGCTTGACGGGCGGCCCGTGCGGGCCGTCGTCGCCTACACCGCGTGCACGATCAGGTCGCGGTAGCCGCCGACGATCACGCTGTACGAGAAATACGCGAACAGCAGCGCCGACGCGATATGGCACGCGCGCATCAGCCCGGCGCCCGCGCGCTTGCGGCCCTGGCTCGCGAGCGTGCACATGAAGAGCGTCCACGCGAGGCCGCCGAGGAAGAAGCCCGACAGGAACACCGACGCGGTGGCCGGCGTGGTCGCGCCGGCCTTTGCGATCAGTGCGCCGCCGACCGCCGCGAACCACAGGATCGCGCTCGGCGACGACATCGCGAGCAGCATCCCGCGCAGGAAGCTGCGCCGCGCGCTCGCCCGCGGCTGCGGGGCGTCGTCCGCGTCGTCGTCGGCCGCACTGGCCGGCGCCAGTGCTTCGCGCGCCATCTTCCACGTGAGAAACAGCAGGATCGCGCCGCCACCGATCCACACGATCCAGCGCACGGGCTCGAACTGCAGCAGCACGGCCATTCCCGCGAGCGCGAGCGCCGCATAGACGAGATCGCCGACGCACGAGCCGAGGCCGAGCCAGAAACCCGGCCGGAAGCCGTGCGACAGCGTCAGCGACAGCATCGCGACGTTCACGAGGCCGATGTCGAGACAGAGCGACAGCGACAGGAAGAAACCGTCGGACAGCATGGAGGCGGGTGGAAAACTCATCTTTGTCGTTCTTGTGGCGATGGCGAGGCACGGGCCGGCGCGCGCCGGCCGCATGGCGTCAGAGGCCGATCTCCTGCCAGAGCCGGTCGACGCGCGCCTTCACGGCCGCGTCCATCTCGATCGGGCGGCCCCATTCGCGATTCGTCTCGCCGGGCCACTTGTTGGTCGCGTCGAGCCCCATCTTCGAGCCGAGACCGGCCACCGGCGACGCGAAGTCGAGATAGTCGATCGGCGTGCTGTCGACCATCACCGTGTCGCGCACGGGGTCGACGCGCGTCGTGATCGCCCAGATCACTTCCTTCCAGTCGCGGATGTTCACGTCCTCGTCGACGACCACGATGAACTTCGTATACATGAACTGCCGCAGGAAGCTCCACACGCCGAACATCACGCGCTTCGCGTGGCCCGCGTAGCTCTTCTTCATCTGGACGATGGCCATCCGGTAGCTGCAGCCTTCGGGCGGCAGGTAGAAGTCGGTGATCTCGGAGAACTGCTTCTGCAGCAGCGGCACGAACACTTCGTTGAGCGCGACGCCGAGCACGGCGGGCTCGTCGGGCGGCTTGCCCGTGTAGGTCGAGTGGTAGATCGCGTCGCGGCGCATCGTGATGCGCTCGACGGTGAACACCGGGAACCACTCCTGCTCGTTGTAATAGCCGGTGTGATCGCCGTACGGGCCTTCGAGCGCGTGCTCGTACGCGGCCGACGCGTTGCCGGCCGGGCGCGGCGGTGCGCCGGCAGGCGCGGGCGCAGGGGCGCCTTCCTGCGGATGGATGAAGCCTTCGAGCACGATTTCCGCGCGCGCGGGCACCTGCAGCGTGTCGACGCCGGGCGTCAGGCACTTCGCGAGCTCCGTGCGGCTGCCGCGCAGCAGGCCGGCGAACTGGTACTCGGACAGCGAATCGGGCACGGGCGTCACCGCGCCGAGCGTCGTGGCCGGATCGGCGCCGAGCACGACCGCGACCGGGTACGGCTTGCCGGGGTTCCGCAGCGCGAACTCGCGGAAGTCGAGTGCGCCGCCGCGATGGGCGAGCCAGCGCATGATCAGCTTGTTGCGGCCGATCAGCTGCTGGCGGTAGATGCCGAGATTCTGGCGCGACTTGTTCGGCCCGCGCGTGACCGTCAGGCCCCACGTGACGAGCGGCCCCGCATCGCCGGGCCAGCAGGTCTGGATCGGCAGCTTGTTCAGGTCGACGTCGTTGCCTTCCCAGACGATCTCCTGGCACGGCGGCGACGATACCGACTTCGGCGCCATGTCCCACACGGCCTTCGCGAGCGACAGCAGCTTGCCGGCATCCTTCAGGCTCTTCGGCGGATCGGGTTCCTTCAGCGCGGAGAGCAGGCGCCCGAGATCGCGCAGCGAATCGAGCGCGGCGTCGTCGCCCGCATCGACGCCCATCCCGAGCGCGACGCGGCGCGGCGTGCCGAACAGGTTGCCGAGCACGGGAAACGCATGGCCGGTCGGTGCGTTGAACAGCAGCGCCGGGCCGCCGGCGCGCAGCACGCGGTCGCACAGCTCGGTCATTTCGAGTACGGGCGACACGGGTTGCGTGACGCGCCGCAGTTCGCCGAGCGCCTCGAGGCGCTGGATGAAATCGCGTAAGTCTTTGTATTTCATGAAGAAGGTCCGGGCCGCCCGCATGACGGGCGGCGATGGGCGGGCGTAGCGGCCGGCTGCGGCCCCGAATCGACCGACGATTTTACCCCGCGCCGCCGCGCGGCCGCCCGGCAGAGAAAAAAGTCGATCGCGCGCAAACCCCCTACGGCACGGGATTTGCGATCTGAAGGCCCGTCTCAAATTACTTTTTGTTATAGATTTGAGTTTTTATAGTGTTGACGATCTATAAAACCCTGCTAGAATCCGCTCACATTGGCTGCAGGGTAAAAGGCTTCGAGCCGCCAATCACCGATCTTTGACGCAGCGCGTCACCGTCCGCCGAATCCTGCACGGCGTATCCGACGGCCTTAGTCGTAGTCCCAGCCAGCGCTACCAGACGCTGGTTTTTTGCGTGGGTGCCACCGCGTATGCCCGCCTCGCCCATTGTGCGAAGGTGCCGGCCCTCTTACACCGTGGCCTCGAACGGTACTTATACCGTTTCCCCGATGCCTGCACGTCCCAACCAAGGCGTGCGGCGTCGTGATTCCGCGGCGCGTTTTCTGTCTCGCCATCGAGCTGAGCGAGCCGCACGAGTCATGTTCATGGGAGATGATCTGAATGAACGCTTGGTTATCGTGGCGTCCCAATGAGCAGCATGCGCAGATCGTGCGCAACATGCTGCGTCGCGGGACGCGTGTCAGTCACCATCTATTCAGCGTTGTCGGCTGTTTCGCTGTCGCGGTTGCGCTTGCACTGTGGCTGCTGCCAACCGTCCGCGGCACGCTCGCCGCGAAGCTGATGCCGGTCGTATCCGCGGCCGTGCAGGCCGGGCCCGCCCGTTTGCTGTCCGGCCATCCGCTGCCGAACTTCGCGCCTGCCGGCGCGCAGCCGCAGCAGGAAGATGCGCCTGAAGCGGACGCGCTCGCGGTCGGCCTCGACGTCGCACCGGAAGCCGCCGCACCGGGCGCCCAGGCCGATGCATCCGATCCGGCCCGCAACGGCCCGTCGCCGGTCGCGCTGGCCAAGCTGATTCCCGCCCAGCGGGTTGCTGCCGATGCGCGCGACGATCGTGCGCTGGCGTCGAACCGCGAACAGGCGCTCGTCGCGACCTACCTGTCGCGCCGTTACCGCGTCGCGCAGGAGCCGCTCGGCCAGCTCGTCAAGGCGGCGTTCCAGACCGGCCGCGACGTCGGCCTCGATCCGCTGCTGCTGCTGTCCGTGATGGCGATCGAGTCGGGCTTCAACCCGTATGCCGAAAGCGGCGTCGGCGCGAAGGGCCTGATGCAGGTCATGTCGAAGGTCCATTCCGACAAGTTCGAATATTTCGGCGGCACCGATACGGCGCTGCAGCCGCTCGCGAACCTGCAGGTCGGCGCGCTCGTGCTGAAGGACTGCATCGCACGCGGCGGCTCGCTCGCGAACGGCTTGCGCATGTACAACGGTTCGACGAACCCCGACGACAACGGCTACGGTTCGAAGGTGATGGCCGAGCGCGGCCGCCTGCGCGACGTCGCGCGCGGCCGCAGCGTGCCGATCAATGCACCGCAGGCACCGGCCCAGCCGGCGAAGCCGATCGTCACGGCCGCCGTGACGGCGGCGGCAGGCGGCGCAAAGCGCGTGCACGCGACGCTCGACAGCGCGACGTCGGTGAAGGCCGCGCCGAAGGAAGCGTCGCCGCAGGACGACGCGAGCGTCGACACCGCGAAGCAGTCGCACGGCGATCATTCGGAGCTCGGCGCGTAACGTCACGCGTTTCGCGCGGTTCCGGCCGGCAGGCCATGAAAAAGGCACCCGATCCGGGTGCCTTTTCTTTTTGCGGCGGGTGAAACGCCCGTGTGCGGGCCGCGGCGTCAGTGCTGTCCGAACAGCGTCGCGAGCCGATCGACCGCCTCTTCGAGCCGCGGGTAGGCCGTCGCATACGACAGGCGGATATAGTCGCGCGGCGCATGGACGCCGAAGTCCATGCCGGGAACCAGCACGACGCCGGCGTCGTGCAGCATCGCCTGCGTGAGTGCGGCGCTGTCGCCGGCTGCCGGATGGGCGACGCCGCCGCAATGCGCGTACACGTAGAACGCACCGTCGGGCATCACGGGGACCGTGAAGCCGAGCCGTTCGAGCGCCGGCACGATGAAATCGCGGCGGCGCTTGAATTCGAGGCGGCGCGCTTCATAAAGGTCGAGCGTGGCCGGTTCGAAGCACGCGAGCGCTGCATGCTGCGCGAGCGCGGACGGGCAGATGAACAGGTTCTGCGACAGCTTCTCGAAGGTGCCGACCAGTGCGGGCGGCACGACGAGCCAGCCGAGCCGCCAGCCCGTCATGCTGAAATACTTCGAGAAGCTGTTCACGGTGATCACGTCGTCGCCGAACGACAGTGCCGACACGGGCGCCGCGTCGTAGCTGAGCCCCTGGTAGATCTCGTCGACGATCGTGAAACCGCCGCGGGCGCGCACGGCCTCGACGATCCGCTTCAGTTCGTCCGGTTCGAGCGACGTGCCGGTCGGGTTCGACGGCGACGCGAGCAGCACACCGCGGGTGCGGTCGCCCCAGCGCGTGCGGACATCGTTCTCGGTGAGCTGGAAGCGCGCGTCCGGGCCGCTCGGCACGAGCACCGCGCGGCCTTCGGCCGCCGCGACGAAATGCCGGTTGCAGGGATACGACGGGTCGGGCATCAGCACTTCGTCGTCACGGCCCACGAGTGCGAGGCACGCGAGCAGCAGCGCGGCCGATGCGCCGGCCGTCACGACGATCCGCTCCGGGCTGATCGCGAGGCCGTACGCGCGCGCATAGTGGGCGGCGATCGCCTCGCGCAGCGGCGCAATGCCGAGCGCGCTCGTGTACTGCGTGACCCCGCGGCGCAGCGCGGCCGCGGCCGCTTCGACGACGGGCTCCGGCGCGGTGAAATCGGGCTCGCCGATGCCCATGTGGATAACATCGCGTCCAAGGGACTCGAGCCGCTGTGCCTCCTTCATCAGTTCCATCACATGGAAGGGCTGGATCGCGTCGACGCGTGCGGCGAGCGTGACGAGCGAATCGGCGGTGGTATTCATCGGCGGGCAGGGCGGAGGGGAGAAAGAATGAAAAACGGGCGCTTGCGCGCCCGTGAACAGACCGACGGTGTCAGCCGTTGCGGCGTGCCTGCGTTTCTGCAGGGCGCAGCTTCGCGGCGAGCTTGTCGAGCACGCCGTTCACGTACTTGTAGCCGTCGGAGCCGCCGAACGTCTTCGCGAGTTCGACCGCTTCGTTGATGATCACGCGGTACGGTGTTTCGACGTGGTGCGTGAGCTCGAACGTCGCGATCAGCAGCACCGCGCGTTCGACCGGCGAAAGCTGGTCGATCGGACGGTCCAGCGACGGCGTCAGCGCGTCGACGAGCGTGGCGTGCTCGCGGATCACGCCGTGCAGGATCGCGTCGAGCAGCTCCTTGTCAGCCTTGTCGTAACCGAGCGCGCCGCGCAGTTGCGCGTCGATCTCGCCGGAGGACGCGTTCGACAGCAGCCACTGGTAGAGGCCTTGCGTCGCCAGCTCGCGCGATTGTCGGCGGGCGCTCTTCTTCATGCGCGCTCCTCTTCGTCGTCTTCGTCTTCCTCTTCGTCCTCGTCGTCGCCGAGCTGGTCGAGGGCCATCGTCAGGTTGGCCATCTCGACGGCGACGCGTGCGGCGTCACGACCCTTTTCGGTCATGCGCGCGACGGCCTGCTCGTCGTTTTCGGTCGTCAGGACCGCGTTCGCGATCGGCAGGTTGAAGTCGAGGCCGATGCGGGTGATGCCCGCGCCGCTCTCGTTCGACACGAGTTCGAAGTGGTAGGTCTCGCCGCGGATCACCGCGCCGAGCGCGATCAGCGCGTCGAACTGGCCGCTTTCGGCGAGCTTCTGCAGCGCGAGCGGGATTTCCAGCGCGCCGGGCACCGACACGAGCAGCACGTCTTCACCGGTGACGCCGAGGCGTTCCAGTTCCTCGACGCATGCGTCGGCGAGGCCGTTGCACACCGGCTCGTTGAAGCGCGATTGCACGATGCCGATACGCAGGCCGTCGCCTTCGAGATTCGGTTGGTATTGTCCGATTTCCATGATCTTGTCCGTGGTGTGGATGAACGGTTATAGGGCGAAAGCGCCGTGGCGGGTTACGCGTTGGACGCCGGGCAGGACTTGGCTTCGCCGCCGGGCATCGGAATGAAGCCCGTGACTTCGAGGCCGTAGCCGGACATGCTGCCCAGCTTGCGCGGATTCGACAGCACCTGCATCTTGCCGACGCCGACATCGCGCAGGATCTGCGCGCCGATGCCGAACGTCTTGAAATCGACCGGCCGGCGCTTGAGCGCGGCCGCCTTTTCTTCCTCGTCGAACGCCTTGAAGACGTCGATCAGGTGTTCCTTGGTGTCGCCGCAGTTGAGCAGCACGATCACGCCGAGGTCGCGTTCCGCGATGTCGCGCATGGCGGCGTCGAGCGTCCACGAGTGCGTCGACACGCCCGTCTCGAGCAGGTCGAGCACCGACAGCGGCTCGTGCACGCGCACCGGCGTATCGACGTCGGGCGACGGCGTGCCGCGTACCAGCGCGATGTGCGGCGAGCCGCTCGGCTGGTCGCGGTACAGCACCGTGCGGAACGTGCCGTGCGCGGTCTGCATCGTGCGCTCGGCGATCCGCTCGATGATCGATTCCGTGCGGCTGCGGTGCTGGATCAGGTCGGCGATCGTGCCGATCTTCAGGTTGTGTTCCTTCGCGAACTCGATCAGGTCCGGCAGGCGCGCCATCGTGCCGTCGTCCTTGATGATCTCGCAGATCACCGCGGCCGGCGTGAGGCCCGCGAGCGCGGTGAAGTCGCAGCCGGCCTCGGTGTGGCCCGCACGCACGAGCACGCCGCCCGGCTGCGCCATGATCGGGAACACGTGGCCCGGCTGCACGATGTGCTCGGGGCGCACATCGTGCGCGACCGCCGTGGCGATCGTGTGCGCACGGTCGGCGGCCGAGATGCCGGTCGTCACGCCTTCGGCCGCTTCGATGCTGACCGTGAACGCGGTGCCGTACTGCGTGCCGTTGCGGTAGGTCATCAGTGGCAGGTGCAGCTGCTTGCAGCGTTCCTGCGTCAACGTCAGACAAACCAGGCCGCGGCCGTACCTGGCCATGAAGTTGATCGCTTCCGGCGTGACGAATTCGGCGGCGATCACGAGGTCGCCCTCGTTTTCGCGGTCTTCTTCGTCGACCAGGATCACCATCCGGCCGGCTTTCAGCTCGGCGATGATGTCGAGCGTGGAGGCGAGCGTCATAAGGGGGCGAGAAAGAGGAAAGTGCGTATTTTACGCCAGCCGGACGGCGTTTCGGCTGGCATGGGCCGCGCGCGTCGGGCAAGGGCCCCGGAACGTGTCGCGGGCGGCCTGCGCGGCGGGCCCGGCGGGCCGCCGCGCGTGACCGACGCGCGGGTGCGGACGGTGGCGGGCCGGGCGGATCCCGGCCGCGCGTCACGCGTGCTGGTCGCGTCCGCCGAGGTAGTCGAGCTTGCCGAGCTCGACGCCGCTGTGGCGCAGGATGTCGTAGGCGGTCGTCACGTGGAAGAAGAAATTGGGCAGCACGAAGCTCAGCAGGTACGACTGGCCGGTGAACTCGATCGGGCCGACGCGCATCTTCAGCACGATCTGGCGCGTCTCGCTGCCGTCGATCTGCGCGGCGTCGAAGCCTTTCAGGTAGTCGATCGTCTTCTGGATGCGCGCGTGCAGTTCGTCGAAGGTCTGCTCGACGTCGGGAAAGCTCGGGATCTCGGTGCCGGCGAGCCGTGCGGCGCAGCCCTTCGCCGTATCGGTCGCGATATAGACCTGGCGGACGAGCGGCAGCATGTCCGGGTAGAGGCGTGCGCCGGTGAACACCGACGGATCGATCTGCTTCTCGGCCGCGTGCGCCTGCGCCTTGCCGAGGATGTGCTGCAGGTTGGTCAGGCCGCGGATCAGGACGGGCAGCGAGGCCTGGTACATCGAGATGGACATGGGAACGACTCCTGTGGGAAGAGGGGCGGCCGGTGTACGGCGCGTCGTGCGTGGCGGCGTTGAAACCGCTGTCGACGCATCTTAGCGCGACGGCACGGCCCGTGCGCGTCGTTGGCCGTTAGGCCGGGAGTCCTCAGACCGAATGGCCGCCGGTCCCGCTGGCGCGGTTTCAGGCACGCCCGAATCGCGGCCCTCGCGGGTATCGCGCCGCGATCCGGAAATTGTCGTATCATGAAACACGAAACACGAAATATGAAGCAACGGAGACCTGCATGATCGAACTCGACAGTGCCGCGTCGGCCGTCCTTGCCCGGCTGGCGTCCTTCGGCCAGGAAAACGACGCGCGGATGGCCGACCGCAGCCGCAAGATGCTCAACCTCGAACTGCCTACGGCCGAGCTGCTGTACCTGCTCGTCACCGGCGCGCGGCGCCGGCGCATGCTCGAAATCGGCACGTCCAACGGCTACAGCGCGATCTGGCTCGCGCATGCGCTGCGCGAAACGGACGGGCAGCCGCTCGTCACCGTCGAGTGTTCACCGGAGAAGGCCGGGCAGGCGAGGGCCAACCTGCGCGCGGCGTCGCTGCAGGACTGGGCGCAGGTGATCGAAGGCGAGGCGACGCAGGTCTGCGCGGCCGTGACGGGCCCGTTCGATTGCGTATTCTTCGATGCCGACCGCGTGAGCGCGCCGCGTCAACTGGCGCACCTGTTGCCGAAGCTGACGGCCGATGCGCTGCTCGTCGCCGACAACGCACTGTCCCATCCGGATGAAATCGCCGCTTATCTCGCCGCGGTCGACGCGACGCGCGAGTTCGACACGACGATCGTGCCGGTCGGCAAGGGGCTCCACATCGCACGTCGCCGGCGGCCGGCATGACGCGCGCCGCACTCGAGCGCACGACCCTGGGGCGCGACGCCTACGGGGCGATCCGGGAGATGCTGGTCGACGAAGCGCGCTTCGCGGCGGGCGAAAAGATCAGCATCGAAGCGCTGTCGCGCGATCTCGGCATCAGCCGCTCGCCCGTGTGGGCGGCGGTCTCGCGTCTGGAGGCCGAGGGGCTGCTGCAGGTCGTGCCGCGCCAGGGCGTGTTCGTGATCGCGTTCGACCGCGCGCGGGTCGTGGCCATCTTCGAGGCGCGAGAAGCGCTAGAAGGCATGGCCGCGCGCCTGGCGGCGCAGCGCATGACACCCGACGAGCGCGCAGTGCTGGACGAAGCGCTGGTGCGGCAGGCCCGCGCGGTCGACCGCCGCGACGGCGGCGCATACCGCGTCGCCAACCTCGATTTCCACCACGGGCTGCTCGCCGCCGCGCGCAATACGACGATCGAGACGTCGCTCAGGGCGCTGTACGCGCAGGTGCAGACGATGTGTGCGGGCGGTGCGAGCCCGATGGGCGACTGGGAGCGGCTGGGCGGGAACGTCGCCGAACACCGGCAGGTGTTCGACATGATCGCGAAGCGCGATGCGGATGGCGCCGAGCGCGCGGCACGGGCGCATGTCCGGCAACTGCTCGACACGATTCTGGTGCGGGCGGGCGGAGGCGGCGCGGATACCTGAGCGCCGGCGGATGAGGGCCGGGCAGGATGTTGAAAAACGGCGACCGCCGATAGCCGGATGTCGGGCCGTCAGCCGCCGCTTCGACGGTGGCCGCTGCGATCAGTCCTGATGCGCGCCCTGCGACGATGACAGCATCCGCTCGACATAGCGCGCGATTATGTTGAGTCTGGCCGGAGATGCTTGTCCCGCATAGCTGTGACGTCACGCGACGGCCAGTATACCGTCGGAAATACCGTCGCGCTGCGATGCCTGTAGCGAGCCGACAGTGGACGATAGCAGATGACTCCCTTATCGCGCCGGAAATATCGTCCGAAGCCCGCGCTGATTTCGGTAATTGTCAGCGACCTCGGAAATAGGCTTCCTCGGCAATAACAATTTCGCGTTCTATTGCCGGTTTATCAAAGGTGGGCATTCCAAACGTATAGCTGGGTTCCACAAGTTTGTTGTCTTGTGGAAGGCCAAGATGGCGATGGTCCCAAAGAATTGGCTGCTCAGGATGATCTTGGGCTTCGTCGATCCTGCGAACGTTTTTGCCCTCGGGATTCAAAATCATATACGCATAGTCATCCTTGCCGACTCGGTACAGGCGGATGATCACAGTGAATCCGGTGTCGACTCGAATGCCGGAAAGCGTCCTGCGCTGTTCGTTCAGGCGGATCTTTGTACATCCAAGCGACTCCAGCGCAGAATGCGCCCATTCCACCAGCTTCGGATCGGTCCGTCGATCGATCTCGCGAATGATGAAGGGGGACTGGAAGTCGAGCTTCTCGGCGAGATAGTCGATTAGGAACTGTTCGCTTCCTTCTTCCTTGTGCCTTTCACATAGAAAGAACATGACGGACATACTCGATGCATTGGTGCCCAACGTAGTCGTCATGAGAGCACGTCGCTTTTCATCGCAAAGCAGACATCGGTCGCCACTGTCAAAAAAATGGGTCTCGCGCACGTTGGTGCTAGCATGCCGTCCGTTTGCAAACGACTCGACGGCGCTGGACTCTTTCGTAGAGCGCAGGTGCTTGTAGTGTTCAATGCGATTGGCTGCCCCGGCGGTTTCTGCCAAGGCTTCAAACTGGGCCACTGACTCTATGAATGTGGGTGAAATACCTGCGCGAATCACGTTCGCCAACGCCTCTACGCTCGTCGTCGTCCGGTAGACCCGACTGACTGGTCTCAGGTTGTCCGATCTAGCTACTGCGAAGAAGCTGATGATCCCGGCTTCATCCTTCGAAACGCAATAGTCTCCTCTCTCGCCGTAGAAGGCCATGAGCACTTCTGGCGTGCTGATGGCGATATCGAGGAACCGGCAATCGCTCGCCAGATTGGGAGATACCGTAGCGATAAACGCCTCAATCTCTTCAAAGCGAAAACCTTCTTCCAGCAAATCGGAGATAAGAGATAGCGGATCAGATTTGTGCATCGTCGAGGCTCACTGCACGTTATGTTTATTCGCGCACCTTTCGAGGTTCAACGAGCACGACCGGTTTTAATAGCGTGATAATGCCAAGACGCGTCTTCAAGATACCAGCGCATGGCGTAGCAACTCACCAACAGCCAAGTCCAAGCGAGTGCGATTGCCCAGCCTGAGGCATGAGCGTGATGTGTACGTTCCAACCACAACGCTAGACCGACAACTACCACCGAGTACAAACACACGAGGGCAAAATAAAGAGATGCGACCAGCTCGATATAAGGCGCGATTTTACGCCGGACTGTATCCCATTCCGGGCCAAAGCCTTTGAGTTTCAGCTTGCTGAGACCTCGGCACAAGACTTTCCAAAGCGGCGGAATCATCTGTTGACCCAGTCGGTACAACTGGCGAATCGGCTTTGAGACTGCCGCGTATGCAGCAGCCCCAGCCGTCAGAAGGACCAGCATATGCATCATGGGGGCGTAGACGGTACCGTCAAGGTAGTCGGCCGCAAACTTCAGGATAGGTAGAGAGTTCATCTGCGCGTCTTCAGGGACAGGATCATATGCCAGGCCGGCGGTGAGGTGCCCCGGTGCTTGAGCGACCCGAAGCCCTGAGAAAGTCATCGGCAATCTTCGGACCTTTCTTGAGGCTACCGTCGAAAATTCCGTCACATAGCAATGAGCGCCGTGAGACGTCAGTAGACGACGTGCGTAGCGAGGTCGATATAGCGTCGGCAGGCACCATCACGCCCCTGCATGGTGATGTTTGACGGCTTTTGGGGCTTTCTTCAGCCGCGACCTTGGCATCGCTTTCGAGTTCGCCACTGCGGCGCAAAGTGGTGCTCGCTATTTCAGATTTTTGAGGGTAAATTTCGGGGTAATTCAACGGAAAAGGAGAGTTGATGTCCCCTATTTACCTTACAGATAGTGCAGGCAAAAGGACGCACATTGTCATGACGATAGAAGAGTTTGAGCAAAACTACGTGCCAGTCGGAACGGCGAGTGCAACGAGCGCGGCACCGGCAGTCGAATCACTGCTCAGCGCGGACGGGCGTTTCGTCACGTTGCCGCACGGCGGACCTGACGCGAAGATCGACCTGCACCGTCTCGGCGACGCGTTGTGTCGGCGCGGCACCACGCTGACGGTGCTGCCGGTCGGAAAAGATGGCGAGCCGCAGAAGCTGCTGCCGATCGCGAAAAAGACGCAAAAACTGGACGACTTCACGGGCGGCCCGGCAAACGGTCTCGATGCGATACTGCGCCGATGCTTCCTCCCGGAGGGTTCGCCGTATCAGAACACGATGCAAGCTACCAACGCCGTTGTCGATGCGCTCGTGGAAACGGGTCTGTTTTCGCGCACCGTGCAGTCAATGCCTGGTTTTTATCGCCCTGTGCAGTGCTTGGCGATAAACGAGCGAGAGCTAGTCGAGTTCGTGGAAAGGCTCGGTCCGTTGGAAGATCCGATTCCTCTGGAACGCTTCTTGGTGCCTTAATATTTAGATGTACACCGAAGCAACTCAAACAGGCATGGTCCGGTAACGGGCCGTGCCTGTTTTCTATTTATCGTGGTCCTTTGTACGGATATGAAGTATCTCGATGACGCGCAACGATCCTTGGGCCGCAGGGCAAAACTAGAAGATGTCCGGACAGTGCATTTGCGCGGCTACATCGAACACCTGCGATTGCAGCGTCAGTTGAAGGAGACTACGATCAAACGTCGGCTACCGTCAGAAATGCCGTCTTTTCAAAGTGTTTGCGACGAGACGTCGGTAGACGGCCGAGAGCGAAGGCAAATTGCGGCCGATTTTATTGCAATGACTAGAATTGGATCAATCGATCCGGTACGAGGTCGACTAATCCGTAGTCGAGCACCTTGATTTCACCAGATGTGGCGCGTCCGAAGTTCTCTGACTTTTTGTCGTTCAGCCAGTTCGGGAATGCGTGACCGGTGAGTTCATCCCGCGTGACAGGGGTAAGTCGTTCCATGACAAGAAACTTCCCGGACCAGCTCCACGAAATGACCTGTGCGAAGTACTTCTTCTCTGAAGCGGACTTGTACATCACAATCTCGGACCAGTTCGAGAAGTTTCCGGGTCTGTTTGCGACCTTTAGTACCTTGTCGTGATGATCCGGGATTTCGTACACATCTCTGTTCGACCCACGTGCGATTCTTTGCAAGCATTGTTGCCAAAGAGCCTCGAAGTATGGATCGGGCGCGTTAGGTGGTGGTATTTGGATTGTCATGCCGCCGATTTTACCAAGCACATGCAGGGCGTTACGTAGCGACGAACCGGTAGCGGAAATATCGGACGCTTGGCCATGTTGGGATTTCTGTTCTTCTAGCAGCGCTTTCGAGGCAACGGTGTGCGCGGGCGGCCATGAATCCCCGGCTTGTTGACCATATGTACCCATTCTTTGAGCTGTAAGATCGTCTTTTCGGTTGAACGTTTCGTGGTTTGTCCGACGAAGTAGTGTGCTAGATCGGCGATTTCCCCTCTTGCAGGAATGCCGGTGCCGCCCCAGTACCAGAACGGCTCAAAGATCAGCGCATTCTTGCCGCCCCTGTCGCGAGCACGACTTTTCTCGTCTTCGTGATAGTCCTTGCGCAGCGGGACTAATTCTTCTCCCGTCGCATTAGACCTTGCACGATAGATGGCATCTCTTCGGCCGCGGAACCGCTTCTCGTATTCGCCCAGTGGCAGCACCTCGGAGATTTGCCCTACGTATGCGACTCGCCCGATTCCATAATGCTTGGGGGCAAACGCAATAACCCAGTCCCCCGGAATCGCGTGTTTGCGAATCATGGGTTTGCAGCACGAGAGGGTCAGCAGGTTGTTGTCGACGCATGGAGCCATTCCGGCATCGGTAGCGAGAACGTACCGCCAGATCCGGTTCACAATGCGGCCTCCATCAATATAGAAGTCAGCCAGTCGCCTATGCTGGATGAATCGGTCGGGTGGGCCACAAACTCTTGACCTCGTGCGGCAGTCTGAAGCGTACCGTCTGCGCTCCAGCGATTAGAAGGGTTGTATGTCATGCCGCATCCCCCTTTGCCGGGATGAAGCCAGTCTGGCACGGTCCAAACGGATGGTAATGAGCTCGTCGCCGACAGACGATGGCCATGTTTAAGGGTGCCCCAACCCTTGAGAGGCAATTGCCTCGCGCCAAGCTTCAGTCGATCGGCTGCGAGATAGAGCACGTTGGGAGATTTCCAACCGGGCCGGACGTGAGGGTGCACTTCCAACCATGGGTGTTGCTCTATTGCGCGGCTTCCGTCTGCTCCTAGATCTAATACGCTTCCAACCTGGAGCCACCCCCAAATGCGGTGTTCTGGCCGACCGATGAATTTCCAACGGCCGTCATGTTCGACCGGTCGAAATAGGCCCCAGAAGATAAATAAATCTCCGGCACCTACGTTCTGTTTCGCTAAATGCCCTTGAGCGGAGGACACCTGTCCGAGTGCACCGCGCCAACCAGCGATACGCGGCAAGGACTCTGAGGCAACGTCGGGATCGAGATGGCACCAGCTCTCCGCAGTTAGACGGCCACGAGTGAGATCGGTGACGAGATCGCCGTAGGGGCCGTTCAAGTCCCCATAGCGGGTACGAGAGGGCATTTTTGTCGGTATGGGGAGTGATAACGGGCGGCCATCGACAATCGGGCTTGGGCAACCACCGGCGGTTCCATCAAACCCCTTTCGGCTGAAGATGATCTTCAAGACGATTCCCCGTAGATACCGATTTTTTCATTGTCTGCTTGTGGTATCAGGGTATCCGAACACGGTGTTTTTCGCGAGCCTGACCAAAGTTATTTGGCCGTTGAGGGGGTGATTTGGCCCTGATAAAATGACGATACGACCGAAAAACCGGCCAACAACCGGTTTTTGGCTCGCCGCTCGCGTCGCAGCGCATGCCTGAGCAAATCCGCCGGAGTTTTTGCCGGATTTCGCTTCGAATTTCTCTCCCTGATCCACTCAAAAGTCCGATGCCGCCAGGCAGGCGTTGCTGCGCGCTTCTTTTTCGCGTTTTTACGGAGCCTCCATGCCTGCCATCACAATTCCAACCACAGTCGAGAGCACACCGACGAGCTTCACGCCGGCGTTCCCGATACCGTTCAACTTCGGCCCCGAACGCCATGCGCCGCTCATGAGCCGCGCAGAGCGTCGTCGGATGGAGCGCGAGGCCCGCAAGGTGGTCAAGAAAAGAAACCGCTGAGCGGGGGCGGGAGTGCTGGGTAAGCTACCGAGACAGTCATACGCATATCGGCACGGTCCGGAAGGGCGGCTCGGGCCGGTCACTGTCTGACGGCGATCGGCAGTGCGCGACCCGTTGCTATTGGTCGAGCAGTTGGAGGTCCAACCGCAGAAATCGGATATCGAGCGGTCACTAGACACGTCCAATCACGGCCAACAAATCGTCCGGCCGACAGGCAACCGTGATCCGTCCACTGCAAGCCTCTAGCCGGTCGCACATGACACCGCCGCTGCGAATGTCAGCTTATTGCGGAGGCGAGCGCGGTCTAGCGACCCGTTTGTCCCTTCCTGCTGAGGCCCGTGCGAACGTCTCCATTTCGGTCGCCTGCGTCTTCCCGCCCGGCGCCTGCTCCTGCTGTGGACGTAGTACGCGTGGTAGCGAATAGATCCGGGTCCGACGAAAGGCGGATTCACCGGATTTTCAAGGGTTGCTTAAAAAAGAACTGGCAGCTAGCCCTTGTCGGCCTATTGGGAGGGGGCTCGACCGATCCCAAGCTTCGTGAGCTCGGCCTCGAGCCACGCTTGATCGCAATCGGGTCCCGTCTCGATCGAAAGGATGCCGCCTTCAGCGATGGCCGCCCGGAAATCGAACTGCATTTGCAGGCTGAGCGGCAGCTCCATGATCTGGCCGCCGAAGGCCAGCTTGCCCATCCCGATTGCGCTCAGCGAGACGCGCAGCTCATGCTCGGCGCGAAAGCGCTCCGCCTTCAGATACGTATAGAGGATGGGGTTGGGTAGCTGCTCGGCATTGAGTCGGTGCAGATCGTGCTCGACATAGTCGACGATGCCGTAATTGATCGAGAAGATTTGCCGGCAGGGCACATCGCCCCACACCAGCCGGGCTGTGCCTGGAGCGATCTGCGCGTTGAGGTGCTGACGCAGCCAAGCACAGTCGAAGACGACGGCAACGCGGCCGTGCTCTCCGCCTGCACCGTAGTTCTGCCAGAGATGTTCGTCATTCTCGAGCGCGAAACAGCAGGCATAGGTTCGCGCGCGACACTGGTCGTAATAATGCGCAACGGTGAATTCTGGTGCCTTCTCGAAACCAATGGCCGCATTGGTGGCCCGATCGGCGGGTAGCTGCACTCCATCCTGGAGGTCGGCCCCGTCGAAGTCGCGGTAGCTGTCGACGCGGTTGAAGTGAAGGTAAGAGCCGGTGATCGAACTGATCAGATGCTCGGCGCGCATGACCTTGAAGAGCCGCTGGCCGGCCGCCGGCTGCTGTAGCAGGTGGGCGTGCGGCTCGATGACTCCCTCTGGGGCAGGTATGGCCTCGAATTTCTTGCTCGGTTCGTCCTGGTCCATTTGATGAGGCAGGCTGAAAACGTATTCGTCTTGAGTATAACGAATCTGGCGCAGTAAAGATCCGGCCTCCAACGTGGTCGGCTCATGCTGCTCAACGCTCGAAGGTCTGTTGGCAATTGCGGAGCTGCCGTTCGAGCGTCCGCGCCGTAAGGCGGCGAGCGTCGGAAGCTGGCGCGTCCGATCAGATGGGCGTCCCACCGTTCCGCAACCCGATATGTCCGAAAAAGAGGTGTTCGTTCAGAGAACCCGGAGATTTCGGATTCGTCCGATGGTCGGCGAGCGTTGGAGGATGAGATTGGTGATGTACTCGGGGAGTAGCGCTCGGGGGATGTTGGAAGGCGCGTCCCGTACGAGCTGCGAGGGGACCTGGACGATAAATGCGTCGGGCTCGCTCTTCAGGCTGTGTTCGTAACTGACTCGGTAGTCCATGGTCTTGAGCAAGGCCGAGGGGGATTGTTGGTACGAGTCGCCCGCTCAGGTTCAGAAACAGGCGAGAGACTGTACGAAAACGGTCTCGAGTGGTCGTTGCCGATCAACGCCGATCCCAATGCTGGCGCGGCAGGCAGCCGTTTTCAGTGTGCCGCAGAGGCCAAATCTCGGGGGGATGACTGTATACGAACCGCAGAAATCGGCCGTATACCGTCAGAAATATCGTCACCAAATCATGGCTGTAGCGGGTTTTAGCGAGTCGATGGTAGACGGTCGACTTGAAAAAACTGAATCATTTCAACGGTTTAGTGCCGTCCTGAGACGCACTGAGCATCCGCTCGACATAGCGCGCGATCATGTCGACTTCGAGGTTCACCTTGTCGCCGGCCTTCACATGGCGCAGCGTCGTGACCTCGACCGTATGCGGAATCAGGTTGATCGAGAACTCGCAGCCGTCCGCGCGATCGTCGATCGTGTTGACGGTCAGGCTCACGCCGTTGACCGTGATCGACCCCTTGTACGCGAGATAGCGGCCGAGCTCGCGCGGCGCGACGATGCGCAGTTCGTGCGATTCGCCGACCGGCGCGAAGCGCGACACGGTGCCGAGGCCGTCGACGTGGCCCGACACGATGTGCCCGCCGAGGCGGTCGTGCGCACGCAGCGCCTTCTCGAGGTTCACTTCGCCGGGCTGGGCGAGTCCGACCGTGCGGTTCAGGCTTTCGCGCGACACGTCGACGTCGAACGCGGTGTCGGTCTTCTCGATCACCGTCATGCAGGCACCCTGGATCGCGATGCTGTCGCCGAGCGCGACATCGGCGAGATCGAGCCCGCCGGCCTGCACGGTCAGGCGCACGCCGGCGTCGGCGGACGTGCCGAGCGGACGGATCGATTCGATGCGGCCGACGGCCGCGACAATTCCGGTGAACATCGTGACGGTTTCGTTCAGTGACGCGTGTCGGGCGGCGCGACACGCGCGAGGATCCGCAGGTCGTCGCCGATCCGCTCGACGCCGTGGAACGACAGTCGCGTGCGCGCATCGAGATGCGCCGGCGCGGCGAGGTCGAACATGCCGGCCGCGTCGGTGCCCAGCAGGCTCGGTGCGAGATAGACGAGCAATTCGTCGACGCACTGTTCGCGCAGCAGCGAGCCGTTCAGCTTGTGGCCGGCCTCGACATGCAATTCGTTGACGCCGCGCGCGCCGAGCGCCGCCAGCATCGCCGGCAGGTCGACCTTGCCGTGCGCGTTCGCGAGCGGCACGATTTCGGCGCCGCGCGACTTCAGCACGTTCGCGCGCATTTCGCCGCCGGCGTCGAGCCGTCCGCAGAAGATCAGCAGCGGGGCGCCCTCGAGCAGCCGCGCGTCGAGCGGCAGGTCGAGGCGGCTGTCCACGAGGATGCGTTGCGGCTGGCGCGGCGTGTCGATGCCGCGCACGGTCAGCAGCGGATTGTCCTCGCGCACGGTGCCGATGCCGGTCAGGATCGCGCAGGCGCGCGCACGCCAGGCGTGCCCGTCGAGGCGCGCGGCCTCGCCGGTGATCCACTGGCTTTCGCCGGACGGCAGCGCGGTGCGGCCGTCGAGCGACGCGGCGGCCTTCATCCGCACCCACGGGCGGCAGCGCGTCATCCGCGACACGAAACCGATGTTCAGCTCGCCGGCTTCATGCGCGAGCAATCCGCAGCGCACGTCGATGCCCGCGTCGCGCAGCATGCCGAGGCCGCGCCCCGACACCTGCGGGTTCGGGTCTTCCATCGCGGCGACGACCTTCGCGACGCGCGCCTCGATCAGCGCGTTCGCGCACGGCGGCGTGCGGCCGAAATGGCTGCACGGTTCGAGCGTCACGTAGACGGTCGAACCCGCGACGTCGTATCCGCGTGCGCGTGCATCCTTCAGCGCCTGCACTTCCGCGTGATCCTGGCCGGCCGGCTGCGTGAAGCCTTCGCCGATCACGTCGCCGTCCTTGACGATCACGCAGCCGACGCGCGGGTTCGGCGCCGTCGTATACATGCCGCGCGCGGCGAGCGCGAGCGCGCGCTGCATGTGGGCGAAATCGATATCCGAGAACATGCGCGCGGCCCCGGGTCAGGCAGCGAGTGCCGCGAACGCACGGCGCGCGGCCGCGAGCGTCGCGTCGATCACCGCGTCGTCGTGCGTGCTCGACACGAAGCCGGCCTCGTAGGCCGACGGCGCGAAGTACACGCCCTCGTCGAGCATCAGGTGGAAGAAGCGGTTGAAGCGCTCGGTGTCGCTCTTCGTGACTTCCGCGAAGCTCGTCGGCACGCGCTCCGCGAAGTAGAGGCCGAACATCGCGCCGATCGAGTCGGCCGCGAACGGCACGCCGGCCGCGCGCGCTTCCGCCGCGAGGCCGTCGGCGAGCCGCTTCGTCTGCGCGGTGAGCGCGTCGTAGAAGCCCGGCGCCTGGATCAGCTGCAGCGTCTTCAGGCCCGCGGCGACCGCGATCGGGTTGCCCGACAGCGTGCCGGCCTGGTAGACGCCGCCGAGCGGCGCGAGGTGAGCCATGATGTCGCGGCGGCCGCCGAACGCGGCGGCCGGCATCCCGCCGCCGATCACCTTGCCGAGGCAGGTGAGGTCGGCCATGATCCCGTAGTACGCCTGCGCGCCGCCGAGCGCGACGCGGAAACCGCACATCACCTCGTCGAAGATCAGCACGGCGCCGTGCTTCGTGCACAGCGCGCGCAGCGCGGTCAGGAATTCGGGCGTGCCGCGCACCAGGTTCATGTTGCCCGCGACGGGCTCGACGATCACCGCGGCGATCTCGTCGCCGAACGCGCCGAAGGCTTCCTCGAGCGCGGCGACGTTGTTGTATTCGAGGACGGTCGTGTGCTTCGCGATGTCGGCGGGCACGCCGGCCGACGTCGGGTTGCCGAACGTCAGCAGGCCCGAGCCGGCCTTGACCAGCAGGCTGTCCGCGTGGCCGTGGTAGCAGCCCTCGAACTTGACGATGCGGCTGCGGCCCGTGAAGCCGCGTGCGAGACGCAGCGCGCTCATCGTGGCCTCGGTGCCGCTCGACACCATCCGCACCTGCTCGATCGACGGCACGAGCTTGCAGATTTCCTCGGCGATCTCGATCTCGGCTTCGGTCGGCGCGCCGAACGAGAAGCCGTCGGCGAGCACGTTCTGCACGGCCGACAGCACTTCCGGATGGACGTGGCCGACGATCATCGGGCCCCACGAGCCGATGTAGTCGATGTACTGCTTGCCGTCGGCATCCCAGAAATACGGGCCTTGCGCGCGCGCGACGAAGCGCGGCGTGCCGCCGACCGAACGGAAGGCGCGCACCGGCGAGTTGACGCCGCCGGGAATGGTCTTCTGGGCGCGTTCGAAGAGGATCTGATTGTTGGACATGAGCGAAACCTGCGAGAGAAGGGCGCGGGGGCCTGTGCACGGGCCGCGGCGCCTGGGCGGAACGATCGTCTGATTGTACCGGAGACGCGCGCGGCAGGCCCGCCGGCGCTTGTGCGGCCTTTCGGCGCGCGGGGGCCGGCCTGGGCCGGAAACGGGGGCCCGATTCGGTCCGGCACCCGCCCCGGCTAGCGCTTGCCGGTCAGTTCGGCCCAGCGTTTCTCGAGCGGACCTTCGACCATCGGCTTGATCGACGTGCCGGACGACTGCGCGTCCCAGGTCTGCACCGAATACGGGTGGACGCGCAGCGCGTCGCGCGCGATCACGACGTCCTGGTGTGCATCGACCAGCCAGTCGTAGACGAAGTCGATGCACAGCCGGTAGCCGCGCTTCGTCGACGAATCGGGCACCTCGTACGGCGCGCGCGTCACGTAGCCGGAGCCGAACACGCCCTTCGGCTCCTTCGCGACGCGGTGCAGGAACACGCGGTCGCCCGGCAGGATGCCGCGTGCGAAGCCGCAGCCCCACACATCATGCACGGCCTCGCCGGCCTTCACGCGCGCGGCGACGTCGGGCAGCTCGGGCCACGGCCATTTCTTGGGGCTCCAGATCAGCAGGAAAGCGGTCATCGGTTCGGTCGGGCATTCAAATGATCGGACGAGAGCGGCAAGCTTAATCGAATCCGCTTGCGCGCCCGCCATCGTACGCGGCCGGAGGCGCGCAAAAAAGTTGCGCGTACAATCATGGGCCTGAACGCGCCATCCGTGGCGCGGCCTCCCGTCTTCACCGCCACGCGCGCCGCGATGCGCGCGGGCTCCATTCCGGATACCCATGTCTCACGTCGTCCGGCGCCGGCCCGATGCCCGGCTGATCCTGTTGCTCGGTGCGCTCGCCGCCTGCGGTCCGATCGCCACCGACATGTACCTGCCGAGCCTGCCGTCGATCGCCGACGGCTTTTCCGTCAGCGCCGGCGCCGCGCAGCGCACGCTGACGAGCTTCATGGCCGGCTTCTCGGTCGGCATGCTGCTGTACGGTCCGCTGTCCGATACGTGGGGGCGCCGTCCCGTGCTGCTCGGCGGCATCGCGCTGTTCACGCTCGCGAGCATCGGCTGTTTCGTGTCGGGCTCGATCGACATGCTGATCGTCGTGCGCTTCCTGCAGGCGCTCGGTGCCGGCGCCGCGTCGGTGCTCGCGCGGGCGATCGCCCGCGATGCGCACGAGCCGAGCGATGCGGCGAAGGTGCTGTCGATGGTCGCGATCGTCACCGCGGTCGGGCCGCTGCTCGCGCCGCTGATCGGCGGCCAGATCCTGCGTTTTTCCGGCTGGCGCGGCGTGTTCGTGGTGCTGGCCGTGTTCGGCGCGGTATGCGCGGCGACCGCCTACCTGCGCGTGCCCGAAACCTGGCCGAAGGAGCGGCGCAAGAGCACGGCCGTGCTCGCGTCGTTCGCGTCGTACGGGCGCATCCTGTCCGACCCGGTCGCGTGGGGGCACATGCTGTGCGGCGGGATGGCGTTCGCGGCGATGTTCTCGTACATTACCGCGACGCCGTTCGTGTACATCGAGTATTTCCACGTATCGCCGCAACACTACGGGCTGCTGTTCGGCCTGAACGTCGTCGGGATCATGATCGGCAACTTCGCGAACACGCGCCTCGTCGGCCGCATCGGCTCGCTGCGCATCATCGCGGCCGCGTCGCTCGTGAGCGCCGTCGCGTCGCTCGCGGTCGCGCTCGTCGCGCTGACCGGGTGGGGCGGGCTGTGGTCGATCGTCGTGTGCCTGTTCTTCGTGGTCGGCGTGGTCGGGATCCTGTCCGCGAACTGCACGACCGACCTGATGCACCGCTATCCGCACAACGCGGGCGCGTCGGCGGCGGTGTTCGGCGCGATGCAGCTCGCGCTTGGCGCGCTCGCGAGCGTCGCGATCGGCGCACTCGCGGACGGCACGCCGTTCGCGATGGGCGTGACGATCGGCGTGTCGGGCGTGCTGTGCTTCGTCGGGCGTTATCTGGTGCTGCGTTGGCACGGTCGGGCCGTGCCGGCCGGGGCGTGAGCTGCGGGTTCAAATTTCCCGCCTCGGCATCACTTGGAGCGGTCCGACGAGCGATTGTCGAGTCGATAGCTGCGCTTCGGGTTGGTCACGAATCGTTTGACCTGAGCATCGAGCTCCTGACTGTGGTACAGATCCAGGCATTTCAGAAAATCGAACCTGACGCCTTTGATTTCGGATTCGACGATCGGGTTGTGATAGTCGCGAGCAAGAAAACGATTGACCAGCGATTTGCCCGCGTCGGGGTTCCGTTGGAGATCGAAGTCGGTCCAGTCCATTAATGCACTGGCGCTGCTTCCCGAGTCCATCGCAGCGGACGGTTCATTCCGATAAGCGGTCGCGATGCATTCGGCGAGCACCATGTCCTTGTAGTTCTGTGCGTAGGTTCGGGTGCCGGCTTGCGGCGACGACGTTGCATCGGTTGCATGACCCGATTGCGCCGCTAACGTCAGTACCCCGAACATCACACACCGGAGCAGCGGATTTTGTCTCATGGCAGACTCCAGAAGTGTGCACGATCGGTGTGGTAGTTGGCTCCCGGCTCGTTGAAATAGCACTGGTCGTAACAGGTGAGTCCATTGAAAAGGGTCGCATGTCCCGCGGCATTCGACCAGCCTGAAACCTCGAAGAGAATGATCCCCTGCTTGTCCGTCAGGGCGTTGTCTTTCCGGGAAGGCGGGAATTGGATCACGTCTGCTTTGCCCCATCGCTGCTCGAGAAAGCGGATGAGATGCTTGACGCGATAGAAATACCAGCGCTTGTCCGCACCAGACACGGTTTGCCCTGGAATATAAGGTATCGGCATGCCGGCTTGGCCGAGAATATAGCTCAGTCGCACGGCGCACGTGTTATCCCAACGTAGCTTTGGGTCTCTGCTGTTGATATTGACGGCCACGTTGCCACCGATGGTCAAGGCAACTTTCTCCGCGGAATTTATCGGCGCATAAATGCGCATTGCAGCTGCCCATGCAGCTGAAAAGCGTGGTCTAGGCATCTCCCTCTCCGCAAACTGGATGAACGTGATGCTGTCGATGCCAAGCCGGATTCGTTGAGAGACGCACCATTTCTGGCATCGGACCGGGATGGCGGCATCACGCGGAGTGAAGGAAGTTACCGAGCCTGGACAACTGCTGACAATTGGACTCGTTCGAAAATGGGCGTGTGTCCGAACGTATGACGTCACGCACCGCCATCGGGAGAAGGTTTATCGACGATGGCCGGGCCGCTGTCGTTCGGGGCGGTGCCGCTCATGCAAAACACCCCGAACGCCGGGCCTGAAACCAGCGTTCGGGGTGTCGTGGATCGACGGCGTTTTCGCCGAAGCGTCAGTCCCGCGCGACGTCCTTCGCCGCCGGCGACGCGCCGTGGCTCAGCCAGTCGAGCACGTCGGCCGTTTCGTCGTCGCTCGCGCGCGCCTTCGCCTGCGCGACGGCGTCGGGCAGCTCGCCGTTCGTCGACGCGCGACGGATCGCGACGCCGACCGCGAGAATGTCGATCATCAGCAGATGCAGGATCCGCGAGATCATCGACAGCTGCGACTCGCGCATCTCGATGTGGTCGGTTTCGAGCGCGACGGTCGCGCGCTTCGCGAGCGGCGTGTTGCTCGACGTGATCGCGATCACCTTCGCGCCGGCCTGCATCGCGACGTCGAGCACGCGCAGCAGCTCGGGCGCGCGGCCGGACTTCGACACCGCGACGATCACGTCGCCCTTGCCGAGCAGCGCGGCCGATGCGGCCTGCATGTACAGGTCGCCGTACGCAATCGTCGGAATGCCGAAGCGGAAGAACTTGTAGTGCGCGTCCTGCGCGACGATGTTCGAGTTGCCGAGCCCGTAGAACTCGATGCGCCGCGCGCCGTTCAGGATCTCGATCGCGTTCTCGACGTGCTCGAAATTCAGGTGCTCGCGCAACTGCAGGATCGCGGACACCGTGTTGTCGAGCACCTTCGCGCCGAAGTCGGTGGCCGTATCGCCGAGATGCACCTGGCTGTGGCTCATCGGGATCGTGCCGGTGAGGCCGGTCGCGAGCTTCAGCTTGAAGTCCGACAGCCCCTGGCAGCCGAGCGAGCGGCAGAAGCGGATCACGGTCGGCTGGCTCACGTCGGCCTTGCGCGCGATGTCGACGATCGGATCGTTGATGATCGAGCGCGGATGGTTCAGCGCGAGATCGGCCACGCGGCGCTCGGCCGGCGTCAGCGCGTCGCGCATCTGGCGGATCCGCTCGAACACGGCCGACGACGCGCCGCCCGAGCGGTTCGACAGCTGCTCGGCGAGAATCGCCGACACGCCGAGGAACGCCGGGTATTCGGCGGTGATCAGGTAGGTCGGGATGTTCTGCAGATAGTGCGTGAAGCGGCCCTTCGCCTCGAAGCGCGCGCGGAACGACGAGCGTGTGAACAGCTCGCCGAGCTTCAGCGCGACGCCGCCGCCGATGTACACGCCGCCGAGCGCGCCGAGCGTCAGCGCGACGCTGCCCGCGAACGCGCCGAGAATCCCGCAGAAGCATTCGACCGTCTCGAGCGCGAGGGCGTCGCCCGCATGCGCGCGCTCGACGATCTCGACCGTGTCGACGCTCGCGGCGACGCGCTTCTTGTCGCGCGCGGCGAGCGCGCGATAGATGATCTCCATGCCGGGGCCGGCGCACACGCGTTCGAACGACACGTGCGGAAACTTCTTGCGCGCGTACTGCAGCACCAGGTCCTCGCGCTCGTCCTGCGGCGCGAACGACGCGTGGCCGCCCTCGCTGCCGAGCGCGATCCAGCGGTCGTCGGCCGGAATCAGGCCCGACACGCCGAGCCCGGTACCGGGCCCGAGCAGCCCGATCACGCTGTTCTGGCGGCGCGCGCCGCCGCCGACCTGCACGCGCTGCGCATCGGTCAGGCCCGGCAGCGCCATCGCGAGCGCGGTGAAGTCGTTGACGACGAGCAGCGTGTCGAAGCCGAGCGCGCGGCGCGTCGCCTCGATCGAGAAGCTCCAGTCGTGATTGGTCATCGTGACCTGGTCGCCGTCGACCGGGTTCGCGATCGCGATCGCCGCGTGGTTCACGCGGCTGATCTTCACGTCCTTCAGATACTTGCGGATCGCGTCGGTGATCGTCGGGTAATCGGCGCCGGGATAGACGCGGATCTGCGTGATTTCGCCCGGGCCGATTTCCAGCGCGAAGCGCGCGTTGGTGCCGCCGACGTCCGCGAGCAGGCGCGGACCGTCGGCATGCTGACCCGCGACGACCACCTTACTTTGCGCACCAGTAGACATCGAGCTGGGTCCCCTTGTCGTTGGCCAGTTGGGAAATCGCGTTCTTCTGCAGCGACGCGGCGGCGGCGTCGAGCACGGCGCGCTTGCGCTCGCCCGCGATCAGCAGGAACAGGCGCTCGACGCGCTTGAGCGCATCGAGCGAATAGCTCACGCGCGCATGCGGGGCGGCGCCGGGATGCACGGCGACGAAACGCTCGGGCGTCGTGATCGCGTGGTCCCATTCGGGCGCGTCGGCGAAGATCGACGCGGTGTGGCCGTCCTCGCCCATGCCGAGCACGGCGACGGTCGGTACGCGGTAGTCGGCGTTCGCGTTCAGCGCGGCGACGTGCGCGTCGAGCGCGCTGCGCGTGTCGACGAGCGGCAGGAAGCGGGCAGGGGCGGCCGCGTGCTGCAGCAGCGTGTCGCGCACGAGCTGCGCGTTGCTGGCCGCGTCGTCCTCCGGCACCCAGCGGTCGTCGACCAGCGTGACGTCGACGCCGGCCCAGTCGAGCGCCGCGTGCGACAGCGTGTGCAGGAACGGGCGCGGGCTCGTGCCGCCGGACACCGCGAGCGTCGGGCGCGCGGCGCCGGCGAGCGCCGCGCGCAGCGCATCGCCGACGGCGCGCGCGAGCGCTTCGCTTTGCGCTTCCTGGGTGTCGAAAGCGTGGATCTCGATCACATCTCCTCCGGACTGCTTTGTCTGTTCAAATCGTACGAATCGTGGGGCACGTTGCCGGGCACGATCGTGCCCGGCAACGGTTTGCATCAGTTCTCTTCTTCGAGCCAGCAGGTGTCGTGCTGCGCGAGCATCGCGCTCGACGCGGCCGGCCCCCACGTACCCGCCGCGTACGGCTTCGGCGGCTTCAGGGAGCGTGCCCATTCGTTCAGGATAGGCTCGACCCAGCGCCATGCGGCCTCCTGTTCGTCGCGCCGCACGAACAGGGCGAGCCGGCCGTTGATCACGTCGAGCAGCAGGCGCTGGTACGCCTCCATCTGCCCTTCCTTGAAGAACTGGTCGAACGCGAGGTCGAGGTGCACGCTCGCGAGGTTCATCCCTTCGCCGGGCTGCTTCGCGAGGCAGTACAGGCGGATCGTCTCGTTCGGCTGCAGCCGGATCACGAGGCGGTTCGAGCCGGGACGCAGCGCGGTCGGGCCCAGCGCCGAGTGCGGCACCGGGCGGAAGTTGACGACGATCTCCGCGACGCGGTCGGCCAGACGCTTGCCGGTGCGCAGGAAGAACGGCACGCCGGCCCAGCGCCAGTTCTCGATCTCGACCTTCAGCGCGACGAAGGTTTCGGTCTGGCTGTCGGGCTTCACGCCCGGCTCGGTCGCGTAGGCCGGCACCTGCGCGCCCTTGATCACGCCCGCATGATACTGGCCGCGCACGGCCACCTTGCCGATGTCGCGCGGATCGACCGGCTTGAGCGCGCGCAGCACGCGCAGCTTCTCGTCGCGCACCGAGTCGGAATCCATCGAATGCGGCGGCTCCATCGCGACGATCGACAGCAGCTGCAGCAGGTGGTTCTGCACCATGTCGCGCAGCGCGCCGGTATTGTCGTAGAAATCGCCGCGCGCCTCGACGCCGAGCTCCTCGGCGATCGTGATCTGGATGCTCTCGACCCATTCGCGGCGCCACAGCGGCTCGAACAGCGCATTGCCGAAACGCAGCGCGAGCAGGTTCTGCACCGGCTCCTTGCCGAGGTAGTGGTCGATCCGGTAGATCTGGCCTTCCGCGAAGATCTCGCCGACCGCGTCGTTGATCGCGTTCGACGATTTCAGGTCGTAGCCGAGCGGTTTCTCGAGCACGATGCGTGCGCCTTCGTTCAGGCCGACCGACGCGAGCGCCTTGCAGATCGGCACGAACAGCGACGGGCCCGTCGCGAGATAGAACACGCGGATGCCCGGCAGCGACGAGATCGCGTCGCGCAGCACGACGTAGTCTTCCGCGCGGCCGAGGTCGAGCTTCACGTATTCGATGCGGTCGAGGAAGGACTTCCATGCGGCTTCGTCGAGCGCGTTGCCGGCGGCCTTTGCCGCATGCGGCTTCACGTGCGTATCGACCCATTCGAGATAGGCCGCCCGATCCGATTCGTGTCGCGCCACGGCCACGATCCGGCCGCTCTCCGCGAGCATGTTCGCGCGGTGCGCTTCGAACAGCGCGGGCAGGATCTTGCGCATCGACAGATCGCCGGTGCCGCCGAAAAGGACGAAGGTAAAGCTGGAATCGGTATGCATGTGTCTCCGCCGTGTTGGGGGTGCTGGGAAGCGATCCGTAGTGCGATAAAAATATTTTTGACACTGAATTGTAGTTTAACTACAATCCGCCGCAAGGGGTAGCACCTGGGTGAAGAAAAAAAGATGTGCGGTCGATGAACTGCGCGAGCTTCGCCTTCGGGAGCGCCTTGTGCCGAATGTTATCGGACATTGGCGGCGCGCATCGTCCGCGCGCCGTCGGCCCCGGGCTCGCGTCGCATCATCGCGGCGGGCCAGAAACACAAAGAGGAGACACGCCGTTGAATCTCGATTCACGCTTTCTGTAAGAGCCCGGCCGGTCATCGGCCCGTACGCTGCATGCGTCCCGCGGCTCGATTTCCCCGTCGTTTATCAAGAAGCCGGTTCCCGGTCAGGGAACCTCACGAGTTGATTCAGTCTGGAGGAGATAAGTAATGAAAGTTCGCTCGATCATGGGCGCGCTCTGCGCCGCGGGTCTGATGGCTGGCGCCGTGGCGGCGCAGGCAGCCGAGAATGTAACCGTGCTGCACTGGTGGACCTCGGGCGGCGAGTCGAAGGCCGTCGGCGTGCTGAAGGACGACTTGCAGAAGCAGGGCTACGTGTGGAAGGACTTCGCGGTCGCGGGCGGCGCCGGCGCCGCGGCGATGACCGCGCTGAAGACCAAGGTGATCAGCGGCGACGCACCGTCGGCCGCGCAGATCAAGGGCCCGCTGATCCAGGACTGGGCCGACCAGGGCGTGCTCGTCAACATCGATTCCGCCGCCGGCGACTGGAAGCAGAACCTGCCGCCGGAAATCGACAAGATCATCAAGTACAAGGGCCATACCGTCGCCGCGCCGTTCTCGGTGCACCGCGTGAACTGGCTGTACATCAACAAGGCCGCGCTCGACAAGGTCGGCGCGAAGGTGCCGACCACCTGGCCCGAATTCTTCGCGGTGGCCGACAAGCTGAAGGCCGCGGGCATCCAGCCGGTCGCGATGGGCGGCCAGCCGTGGCAGGACCTGACGCTGTGGGAAGACGTCGTGCTGTCGCAGGGCCCGGCGTTCTACAAGAAGGCGCTGGTCGACCTCGACCAGGCGACGCTGACGTCGCCGCAGATGCTGTCCGTGTTCGACACGGTGCGCAAGATCCAGGGCTACTTCGACACGGGCCGTAACGGCCGCGACTGGAACCTCGCGACCGCGATGGTCATCAACGGCAAGGCCGGCATGCAGTTCATGGGCGACTGGGCGAAGGGCGAGTTCGAGAACGCCGGCAAGAAGGCGGGCAAGGACTACATCTGCGCGGCGGTGCCGGGTACGGCGAACGCGTACACGTTCAACGTCGATTCGTTCGTGTTCTTCCAGCAGAAGGGCGAGAAGAACGCCACGCCGGGCCAGCTCGCGCTCGCGAAGACGATCATGACGCCGGACTTCCAGGAGCAGTTCAGCCTGCTGAAGGGCTCGGTGCCGGTGCGCCTCGGCGTGAAGATGGACAAGTTCGACGACTGCGCGAAGAAGTCGTACGCCGACGAGCAGACCGCGATCAAGTCGGGCGGCTTCGTGCCGTCGCTCGCGCACGGCATGGCGCAAAGCGACGCGACCGCCGGCGCGATCACCGACGTCGTCACGAAGTTCATGAACTCGCAGCAGGATTCGAAGAGCGCGGTCGCCGCGCTCGCGAAGGCCGCGAAGGTCAAGTAACGCGCGACAGGCGCCCGGCCGGAAACGCTTCGTCGGCCGGGCGTTTTTGCAAGTGCAGCAAACGGGCTCGCCCGCGGGCCCGTGCCGTACCGGCGCCGGCCCGGCCTGCGTCGCCCTCGTTCCAGGAGTCGAATCAAGTGGCTGCCCCTCTTAGCGGAAACGGATCCGGCGCTGCCGCCGCGCGGCGTACGTCGCCGATGTCGGCCTTCGCCGATCGCTGGATTCCGAAGCTCGTGCTTGCGCCGAGCGTCGCGATCGCCGTGGTGTTCATCTACGGCTTCATCCTGATTACCGGCTATCTGTCGCTGACCCGCTCGCGGCTGTTGCCGAACTACGAATTCGACGGCTTCGGCCGTTACTCGGACCTGTTCCAGAACGACGTGTGGTGGACCTCCGCCGCGAACCTCGGCTGGTTCGGGATTCCGTTCATCGCGATCTGCGTCGCGCTCGGGCTGTTCCTCGCGATCCTGCTCGACCAGCGCATCCGCAACGAAGGCGCGCTGCGCGCGATCTTCCTGTACCCGATGGCGCTGTCGTTCATCGTCACCGGCACCGCGTGGCAGTGGATCCTGAACCCGGGCCTCGGCCTCGAGAAGGTGATGCACGACTGGGGCTGGACGAGCTTCTCGTTCGGCTGGCTCGACGATCCGGACAAGGCGATCTTCTGCGTGGTGATCGCGGCCGTGTGGCAGTCGACCGGCTTCGTGATGGCGCTGTTCCTGGCGGGGCTGCGCGGCGTCGACAGCGAGATCTTCAAGGCCGCGCAGGTGGACGGCGCGACGCTGCCGACCATCTACCGCAAGATCGTGATCCCGAGCATGCGCCCGGTGTTCTTCTCGGTGCTGCTGATCCTCTGCCACATCACGATCAAGACCTTCGACCTCGTCGTCGCGCTGACGGCGGGCGGGCCGGGCACGTCGTCGTCGCTGCCGGCCATGTTCATGTACACGTTTTCGTTCAACCGCGGCCAGCTCGGGCTCGGCGCGGCGTCCTCGGTGATGATGCTCGCGACCGTGGTCGCGGTGCTGGTGCCGCTGATGTATATGGAATCGAGGAGCACCCGCAATGCAGCCTAAGATGACGATCAGCCGGGCAGTGATCTATGCGGCACTGATCCTGTTCGCGCTGTATTTCCTGTTCCCGATCTACGTGATGCTGTCGACGTCGTTCAAGGATCTCGACCAGCTACGCACCGGCAACCTGCTGACGCCGCCCACCACGTGGACGGTCGACCCGTGGGTGAAGGCGTGGAGCGGCGCGTGCACCGGCGTGCGCTGCGACGGCATGAAGCCGTTCTTCCTGAACTCGCTGCAGATGGTGATTCCGGCCGTGCTGATCTCGTCGCTGATCGGCGCGTTCAACGGCTACGTGCTCACGCACTGGCGCTTTCGCGGCGCGGACGCGCTGTTCACGATGATGCTGGTCGGCTGCTTCATCCCGTTCCAGGTGATCCTGCTGCCGATGGCGCGCCTGCAGGGGATGCTCGGTCTTGCCAACACGATTCCGGGCCTGGTGTTCGTGCACGTCGTGTACGGGATCGCGTTCACGACGATGTTCTTCCGCAACTTCTACGTGAGCGTGCCGGCCGAGCTCGTGAAGGCCGCGCGCATCGACGGCGCGGGCTTCTTCACGATCTTCACGAAGATCCTCCTGCCGGTGTCGCTGCCGATCTTCATGGTGTGCCTGATCTGGCAGTTCACGCAGATCTGGAACGACTTCCTGTTCGGGATCGTGTTCTCCGGCGTCGATTCGATGCCGATCACGGTGGCGCTGAACAACCTCGTCAACACGTCGACGGGCGTGAAGGAATACAACGTCGACATGGCCGGCGCGATCATCGCCGCGCTGCCGACGCTGCTCGTCTACATCGTCGCCGGCCGCTATTTCGTGCGCGGGCTGACGGCGGGCGCGGTGAAGGGGTAAGCGCGGCTTTTTCCGATACGACGAACCGGCCGCGCACGACGCGCGGCGCATCGAAACGAACCCGACGCGGCGCCCGAGGGCGCCGCGCGAGACGAGACAGAGGATTCACAGCATGGCAAGCCTTTCCATCCGTGACGTGTACAAGACCTACCCGAACGGGGTGCCGGTCCTGAAGGGTGTCGACATCGAGATCGAGGACGGTCAGTTCCTGATCCTGGTCGGCGGGTCGGGCTGCGGGAAGTCGACGCTGCTCAACATGATCGCCGGGCTCGAGACCGTCACGAGCGGCGAGATCTGCATCGACGGCAAGGTCGTCAACGACCTGTCGCCGAAGGATCGCGACATCGCGATGGTGTTCCAGTCGTACGCGCTGTATCCGTCGATGACGGTGCGCGAGAACATCTCGTTCGGCCTGAACATCCGCAAGGTGCCGAAGAGCGAGCAGCAGCAGATCGTCGACCGCGTGTCGCAGATGCTGCAGATCCAGCACCTGCTCGACCGCAAGCCGGGCCAGCTGTCGGGCGGCCAGCGCCAGCGCGTCGCGATGGGCCGCGCGCTCGCGCGCGATCCGTCGCTGTTCCTGTTCGACGAGCCGCTGTCGAACCTCGACGCGAAGCTGCGCATCGAGATGCGCGCGGAAATCAAGCTGCTGCACCAGCGCCTCGGCACGACGATCGTCTACGTGACGCACGACCAGATCGAGGCGATGACGCTCGGCGACCGGATCGCGGTGATGAAGGACGGCGTGGTCCAGCAGTTCGGCGCGCCGCAGGAGATCTACGATTCGCCGTCGAACCTGTTCGTCGCCGGCTTCATCGGCGCGCCGCCGATGAACTTCATCAACGGCAAGCTGGTCGAGCAGGGCAGCGGGATCGCGCTCGAGATCGACACGGGCCTCGCGCGCAGCGCGCTGAACCTGCCGTTCGATGCGAAGCGGATGAACGGCCACGTCGGCCGCGAGGTGATCCTCGGCCTGCGTCCGGAGCGCATCACCGACGCGCGCAACGCGCACCACGGCGAGGCGTCGACGCTGCAGCCGATCGACGTGCGCGTCGACGTGACCGAGCCGACCGGGCCGGACACGCACGTGTTCGCGCAGGTGAACGGCAAGCGGATCGTGAGCCGCGTGCATCCGGCCGCGAACCCGCAGCCGGGGCAGACGCAGTCGCTGCTGTTCGACGTGTCGAAGGCCGTGCTGTTCGATCCGGCGTCGGAAGAGCGGATCGCGTGACGCGGCGGCAGTGCCGCGCGAAAGGGAAAGGGGCCGTGTCGAACGGCCCCTTTTGTCTGGACGATGCGGCCGACGCGGCCGCGGGCGGCGCGATCAGTGCGGCAGCCGCACGTCGAACTTGAACGTCGCGAGCCGCGCGACGAGGATGAAGCCGGTCGCGAGCAGCACGCTGTACACCGAGTCGAACTGCAGCCACACGAGCAGCAGGTAGAACCAGCAGCCGACGAACGCGCAGGTCGCGTACGGCCGCGAATCGCGCAGGATCAGCGGGATGTCGTTGCACAGCACGTCGCGCACGATCCCGCCGACCACACCGGTGATCACGCCCATCATCACCGCGATGAAGCGCGGCATCTCGGCGTCGAGCGCGATCGCCGTGCCCGAGATGCTGAAGATGCCGAGCCCGATCGCGTCGGCGATCAGCAGCAGCCGTTCGGCCGACAGTCGCGACAGCATCCGCAGCACGAACGGCGCGAACAGCGCGAGCACGAAGATCGCGATCACGTAGTCGTCGTGCACGACCCAGTAGAACGGCCGGCGCTCGAGCAGGATGTCGCGCAGCGTGCCGCCGCCGAACGCGGTCGCGAGCGCGACGACGAACGTGCCGACCGAGTCGAGGCGGTTCTTGCGCGCCTCGATGAAGCCCGAAATCGCGAAGGCCAGCGTGGCGATCGCCTCCAGTACCGCGATCGCGAGCGTCAGCCTAGGATGCGGCACGCGGCCCCCGCTCGGCCGGCGCCGCATGCGGCTGCAGCAGCACGAGCACCGCGCCTGCGCCGCCGTCGTTGCCGCGTGCCTCGCAGAACGCGATCACTTCTTCCTTCTGCACGAGCCACGCACGCACCTTGCCCTTCAGCACGGGTTCCTTGCCGATCGAGCCGAGCCCCTTGCCGTGGATCACGCGCAGGCAGCGCAGCCCCTTCTTGCCGGCTTCGCGGATGAATTCGGCGAGCGCGTCGCGCGCCTCGTCGCGCCGCATCCCGTGCAGGTCGATCTGCGCCTGCACGATCCACGCGCCGCTTCTCAGCTTGCGCACGACGTCGCGGCTGATGCCGGGGCGGTGGTAATACAGCGAGTCGTCGCTGTCGAGCAGCGTCTCGGGATCGAATTCGTCGGACAGTGTCGCGTTCAGCACGGCTTCCTCGTCGCGCTGCGTCTGCTTCGGCACCGGGTCGGGCGGCGTGCGGCCCGACGACGCGCGCGGCGGCGCGTTCAGCGGCCGGATCGCGCCGATTTCGTTGCGGAACAGGTTCGCGTCGGCTTCCGCCTTGCGCTCGGCCTTCGCGGTTTCGACGCGCGCGCGTTCGCGGCGATCGGCTTCGCCTTGCAGCGACTGGCGCAATGCGCCGAGGCCCGCGAGGCCCTGGCCGCGCAGCGCGGCCGGATCGGGCGCGGGCGGCGGGGCGGCCGGCGCGGGGTTCGCGGGACGGGCAGCGATCTTCCGCTTCGCGGGATCGCTCGGATGGGGCTGGTTCTTCGCCATGATTCGGTAACAGGGCAGGCGCGTTCGGGCGCGCGGGCAAAAAAAAGCCGCTGCACGGCGGCAGCGGCTTTCCGGTCGGGCCCGCTTCGCGGCAGCGGACGCCATTGTAGCGCCCGGCGCGGCAAGGCTCGCGGCTTACTTCTTGTCGTGCAGGCTTTCGAGGTAACGCTGCGCGTCGAGCGCGGCCATGCAGCCCGTGCCCGCGCTCGTGATCGCCTGGCGATACACGTTGTCCTGCACGTCGCCCGCGGCGAACACGCCGGGGACGCTCGTCGACGTCGCGTTGCCGTGCAGGCCGCTCTTCGTCAGGATGTAGCCGTCCTTCATCTCGAGCTGACCCTGGAACAGGTCGGTGTTCGGCTTGTGGCCGATCGCGACGAACACGCCCTGCACGGCGAGGTCTTCCGTCGCGCCGGTCTTCACGTTCTTGATGCGCAGGCCCGTGACGCCCGAATCCTCGCCCGTCACTTCGTCGAGCACGTGATCCCACTTGATGTCGACGACGCCTTCCTTCTGCTTTTCCAGCAGACGGTCGATCAGGATCGGCTCCGCGCGGAACTTGTCGCGGCGGTGGATCACGGTCACCTTCTTCGCGATACCCGTCAGGTAGAGCGCTTCCTCGACGGCCGTGTTGCCGCCGCCGATCACCGCGACTTCCTGGCCGCGATAGAAGAAGCCGTCGCAGGTCGCGCAGGCCGACACGCCCTTGCCCATGAACGATTCCTCGGACGGCAAGCCGAGATACTGGGCGGACGCGCCGGTCGCGATGATCAGCGAGTCGCACGTGTATTCGCCCGAGTCGCCGATCAGGCGGATCGGCTGCTCGTGCAGCTTCGCGGTGTGGATGTGGTCGAAGACGATTTCGGTGTTGAAGCGCTCGGCGTGCTCGAGGAAGCGCGCCATCAGCTCCGGACCCTGCACGCCTTTCGCGTCGGCCGGCCAGTTTTCGACGTCGGTCGTGGTCATCAGCTGGCCGCCCTGTGCGATGCCGGTGATCAGCACCGGGGACAGGTTGGCGCGAGCCGCGTAGACGGCGGCCGTGTAGCCGGCGGGGCCGGAACCGAGAATCAGGACTTTGGCGTGTTTGGGCGTGGACATGTGCGAATCCGTAAAAGGCGGCCGCGGCGGGCGGGGTAGGGCTCGCCGTACGATCCGGGTTGACCGGGATGCCGTCATAGATGGGTATCAGACGCGCATTATAAAGGCCCCGTTGCTGCGTTGCCGAACGAGAGTTTCAATCGCCGCGATAGCGTGTCGGGGCGGCCCGGCGGTGCCGGCACGGCGGCAACGGGCGTCCGGCGGGCCCGAGGCGGCCGGTTGCCGCACGCTTGGGGCTGGCACGCCCGCCCCGCCCCAAGCGTGCGCGGGCGGCCGCTTCGGCATCCCGTCCCCGTTATGTAACCGTCATTTACACTTGGCGGCACGGTGCAGCGTTTACAATAAGCGGGATCGAACGACAGGCGGGCGCACGGCCCGTCCTCTTTATACGGATTCATGGCAAAAGCTCCTTATTCCGCCCAGGCACAGGCGTTGCCGCACCGGATGTCGAAGCTCCTCACGGAGATCCGCTGGATTCTCCAGGTCGCGCTCTGCGCCTTTCTGGTGATGGCCCTGCTGAGCTACAGCCGGCGCGATCCGAGCTGGACGCACGCCGCCCAGGTCGATCACATCTCGAACTGGGCCGGCCGCGTCGGCGCGTGGACGGCCGACATCATCCTGCTGCTGTTCGGCCTGTCCGCCTACTGGCTGATCGTGCCGCTCGGGCGGCGCATTGCCGTCAACTACCGCCGCATCACGCGCCACGAGGCGATTCCCGACGAACCCGAGCGGCCGATCGGCTGGCTCACCGAAATCTTTGCGTTCGTGCTGGTCGTGCTCGCGTGCGACGGCATCGAGGCGCTGCGCATGTGGTCGCTGAAGGTGCAGTTGCCGCGCGCGCCGGGCGGTGTCGTCGGCGAAGCCGTCGCGGGTGCGATGTCGCACGCGTTCGGCTTCACCGGCGGCACGCTGCTGCTGCTGATCGCGCTGGCGATCGGCCTGTCGCTGTATTTCCGCTTCTCGTGGCTGTCGGTCGCCGAGCGCGTCGGCGGCGCGATCCTGTCCGCCGTCAACGTCGCGAAGCTGCGCCGCGAGGCCGAACGCGACCGCAAGCTCGGCGAGGCCGCGGCCGTGCGCCGCGAGGGCAAGGTCGAAGAGGAGCGCGTGCGCATCGAGGATCACGAGCCGGTGACGATCGTGCCGCCGGTCGTCACGCCGGCGAAGTCCGAGCGCGTCGAGCGCGAGCGCCAGGTGCCGCTGTTCACCGACCTGCCGGGCGACTCGACGCTGCCGCCGGTGTCGCTGCTCGATCCCGCGCCGAAGACGCAGGAAGCGATTTCCGCCGATACGCTCGAATTCACGTCGCGCCTGATCGAGAAGAAGCTGAAGGATTTCGGCGTCGAGGCGAGCGTCGTCGCCGCGTATCCGGGCCCGGTCGTCACGCGCTACGAGATCGAGCCGGCCACCGGCGTGAAGGGCAGCCAGATCGTCAATCTCGCGAAGGATCTCGCGCGCTCGCTGTCGCTCGTGTCGATCCGCGTCGTCGAGACGATTCCCGGCAAGAACTACATGGCGCTCGAGCTGCCGAACCAGCGCCGCCAGACCGTTCACCTGTCCGAGATCATCGGTTCCGAGGTGTATGCGGCCGCCCCGTCGGCGCTGACGCTGAGCCTCGGCAAGGACATCGGCGGCAAGCCGGTGTGCGCGGATCTCGCGAAGATGCCGCACCTGCTGGTGGCCGGCACGACGGGTTCGGGCAAGTCGGTCGGGATCAACGCGATGATCCTGTCGCTGCTGTACAAGGCCACCGCCGAGCAGGTGCGCCTGATCCTGATCGATCCGAAGATGCTCGAAATGAGCGTCTACGAAGGCATTCCGCACCTGCTGTGCCCGGTCGTCACCGACATGCGCCAGGCCGGCCACGCGCTGAACTGGACGGTCGCGGAGATGGAGCGCCGCTACAAGCTGATGAGCAAGCTCGGCGTGCGCAACCTCGCCGGCTACAACAACAAGATCGACGAGGCGGCGAAGCGCGAGGAGAAGCTCCCGAATCCGTTCAGCCTGACGCCCGAGGATCCCGAACCGCTCGGCCGCCTGCCGAACATCGTCGTCGTGATCGACGAGCTGGCCGACCTGATGATGGTGGTCGGCAAGAAGGTCGAGGAACTGATCGCGCGGATCGCGCAGAAGGCGCGCGCGGCCGGCATCCACCTGATCCTCGCGACGCAGCGTCCGTCCGTCGACGTGATCACGGGCCTGATCAAGGCGAACGTGCCGACGCGGATCGCGTTCCAGGTGTCGTCGAAGATCGACTCGCGCACGATTCTCGACCAGATGGGCGCCGAATCGCTGCTCGGGATGGGCGACATGCTGTACCTGCCGCCCGGCAGCGGGCTGCCGGTGCGCGTGCACGGCGCGTTCGTCGCCGACGACGAAGTGCATCGCGTCGTCGAGAAGCTCAAGGAGCAGGGCGAGCCGAACTACGTCGAGGGCCTGCTCGAAGGCGGCACCGCCGACGGCGACGAGGGTTCGGCCGGCGCGGGAACCGGCGAAGGCGGCGGCGAGTCTGATCCGCTGTACGACCAGGCGGTCGAGATCGTCATCAAGAACCGCCGCGCGTCGATCTCGCTCGTGCAGCGTCATCTGCGGATCGGCTACAACCGCGCGGCTCGCCTGCTCGAGCAGATGGAACAATCGGGGCTCGTGTCGGCGATGTCGTCGAGCGGCAACCGCGAAATTCTTGTGCCGGCGCGCGACGCGGAATGAGTCCGCGGCGCCCGCCGCGCCGGCCACCCACGGAGAAAACCGCAATATGCAGCAACTTTCGTTCGCAATGTCCCTTCGTTCGACGCGGCGCTGGCTCGGCGCGGCGCTTGCCGGCGCATCGCTGATGCTCGCGGCGACGCACGCGTTCGCGGGCGGCACCGAGCAACTGAAGGCCTTCGTGTCGCAGGTGCGTTCGGCGAAAGGCGATTTCACGCAGCAGATCGTCAAGGCGCCGGCCAAGGGCGCGAGCGCCGCGCAGGCCGTGCCGAAGCCCACCGACAATTCGAGCGGCACGTTCGTGTTCGCGCGGCCGGGCAAGTTCATCTGGACGTACCAGAAGCCGTACCAGCAGGTGCTGCAGGCCGACGGCGACAAGCTGTACGTGTTCGACCGCGACCTGAACCAGGTCACCGAGCGCAAGCTGAACGGCGCGCTGGGCGCGAGCCCTGCCGCGATCCTGTTCGGCAGCAACGATCTCGACAAGAACTACACGCTGCGCGATGCCGGCGAGAAGGGCGGCATCGAGTGGCTCGAGATGCTGCCGAAGGCGCAGGACACGCAGTTCCAGCGGATCGGCATCGGTTTCCGGAACGGCACGCTCGCCGCGATGGAACTGCACGACGTGTTCGGCAACGTCACGCTGCTGACGTTTACGAACATCCAGACGAACCCGCCGCTGAAGGGCGATACGTTCAAGTTCGTGGTGCCGAAGGGCGCAGACGTGATCACCGGCTGACCGGCGCCGCGCGCCGCGTTTTCGCAACGGGCCCGCCGGCGACGGCGGGCCCGTGTCGTTTCCGCCTGCGGGCATCGGGCATCGGGAGTGGGCACCGGGCGCGGCGGCGCCGTCGCGCGGCTGTCATAATGTCGGGTCCGGCGGCCGGTTCGGCCGCCATCGTTTGATGTGGAGCGAGGGTTCATGTCCGACCTGTTTCAAGTCGAGCCGCGCCGCCCGCTCGCCGAGGCGCTGCGGCCGAAGACGCTCGCCGAGGTGATCGGCCAGACGCATTTGCTGGGCGAAGGCAAGCCGCTGCGGCTCGCGTTCGAATCGGGCAAGCCGCATTCGATGATCCTGTGGGGGCCGCCCGGCGTCGGCAAGACGACGCTCGCGCGCCTCACCGCGCTCGCGTTCGACTGCGAGTTCATCGCGCTGTCGGCCGTGCTCGGCGGCGTGAAGGACATCCGCGAGTCGATGGAGCAGGCGAAGGACACGCTGAACCGCACCGGCCGCCATACGATCCTGTTCGTCGACGAGATCCACCGCTTCAACAAGGGGCAGCAGGATGCGCTGCTGCCGTTCGTCGAGTCGGGTCTCGTGACCTTCATCGGCGCGACCACCGAGAACCCGAGCTTCGAGGTCAACTCGGCATTGCTGTCGCGTGCGCAGGTGTACGTGCTGAAGTCGCTGAACGACGACGAGATGCGGCAGTTGCTGAAGCGCGCGCAGGAAATCGCGCTCGACGGCCTCGCGTTCGACGACAAGGCGATCGATACGCTGGTCGGTTATGCGGACGGCGATGCGCGCCGCTTCCTGAACCTGCTCGAACAGGCGCAGACGGCGGCGACGTCGGCTGGTGTCGCGACGATCGACGCCGATTTCGTCAGCAGCGCGATGACGCTGAACGCACGGCGCTTCGACAAGGGCGGCGACAACTTCTACGACCAGATCTCGGCGCTGCACAAGTCGGTGCGCGGGTCGAGCCCGGACGGCGCGTTGTACTGGTTCTGCCGGATGATCGACGGCGGCGCCGACCCGAAGTATCTCGCGCGACGCATCGTGCGGATGGCATGGGAAGACATCGGGCTCGCCGATCCGCGCGCGCTGCAGGTGGCGAACGACGCGGCCGAAACCTACGAGCGGCTCGGCTCGCCGGAAGGCGAACTCGCGCTCGGGCAGGCGGTGATCTATCTCGCGTGCGCGGCGAAGAGCAACGCCGGCTACAACGCGTTCAACCAGGCGATGGCGTTCGTGAAGCAGGACAAGTCGCGCGAGGTGCCCGTGCATCTGCGCAACGCGCCGACCAAGCTGATGAAGGAACTCGGCTACGGCCACGCGTACCGTTACGCGCACGACGAGCCGAATGCGTATGCGGCCGGCGAGACCTACCTGCCGGACGGGATGCGCGAGCCGCGCTGGTACCAGCCGGTGCCGCGCGGGCTCGAATCGAAGATCGCCGACAAGCTCGCGTGGCTGCGCGAACTCGACCGCGAGGCCGGCAAGAAGGACTGACCGCGCGTTGCGCGGGCCGGTTCGGCCGCCGCCGCCGCCGCCGTTGCGTCAGCGCTTGCGGCCCGGCTGCTGTTTCTTCCAGTATTCGAACGGCTCCTCGTGGCATTCGATGTCGAGCTCGGCGACGCGCGCGTGCAGGCGTTCCTGCGCATCGGCGATCGCGAGGTTGTAGATCGCCGGTGCGATTTCCTCGACGAAGAAGTGCAGCAGCGCGCCGGCCTGGATGTTGCCGATCGGCTCGTCCATGTTTTCCGTGAAATAGCGTTGCAGCGACGCGATTGCGCGGTCGCGGACATCCTTGTCGAGTTCGATGGTCATCGGGTCCCCTGGGGTGCGGTGAGGCGAAGCCGGGTGCTTCGCCCGATCGGTTGCCGTCCGCCGGCGCCGCGGTTTTGCGATCCGCAACGGTCGGGCATACCGCGATTCGCCGGCCGCCGGCCTACGGGGCGGCAAGGCCATGTTGCCATGGCCGCCGCCCGTTTGGCGCATTGTCCGTTCGGCCGGTGCCGTGGCGGCCGCGCGGTGCGTTAGAATTCCCGTCTTACACAACGATTTTCCAAGTCCTCCCATGCTCGACATCCAGTTGCTGCGCAAAGACCTCGACGGCGTCGCGAAGCGCCTCGCCGATCGCGGCTACACCCTCGACGTCGCCGCGTTTTCCGCACTCGAAGCGGAACGCCGCGCGATCCAGACCCACACCGAAGAGCTCCAGGCGCGCCGCAACAGCCTGTCGAAGCAGATCGGCGCGATGAAGGGGAAGGGCGAGGACACGTCGGCCGTGATGGCCGAGGTCGGCGGGATCGGCGACGACATGAAGGCGTCGGAAGCCAGGCTCGGCGACATCCAGGCGCGCCTGTCCGACCTGATGCTGGGCATGCCGAACGTCGCGCACGAAAGCGTGCCGGTCGGCAAGGACGAAGCCGATAACGTCGAGGTGCGCCGCTGGGGCGCGCCGCGCCAGTTCGATTTCGAGGTGAAGGATCACGTCGATGTCGGCACGCCGCTCGGCCTCGATTTCGAGACGGGCGCGAAGCTCGCCGGCGCGCGCTTCACGATGCTGCGCGGTCCGATCGCGCGCCTGCACCGCGCGCTCGCGCAGTTCATGATCGACACGCACACGCAGCAGCACGGTTATACCGAGACGTACACGCCGTACATCGTGAACCCGGAGATCCTCTACGGCACGGGCCAGCTGCCGAAGTTCGCGGACGACATGTTCCGCGTCGAGAAGGGCGGCGCCGAGAACACGGTCACGCAATACCTGATCTCCACGTCGGAGATCTCGCTGACGAACACCGTGCGCGAGTCGATCGTCGACGCGTCCGCGCTGCCGATCAAGCTGACCGCGCATTCGCCGTGCTTCCGCTCGGAAGCCGGTTCGTACGGCCGCGACACGCGCGGGATGATCCGCCAGCACCAGTTCGACAAGGTCGAGATGGTGCAGGTCGTCGCGCCGGAAACGTCGTACGCGGCGCTCGACGAGATGGTCGGCCACGCGGAAGCGATCCTGCAGAAACTCGGCCTGCCGTACCGTGTGATCACGCTGTGCACGGGCGACATGGGCTTTTCGGCCGCGAAGACGTTCGACCTCGAAGTGTGGCTGCCCGCGCAGAACACCTATCGCGAGATCTCGAGCTGCTCGAACACCGAGGCGTTCCAGGCGCGCCGGATGCAGGCGCGTTTCCGCAACGCGCAGGGCAAGCCGGAGCTCGTGCATACGCTGAACGGTTCGGGTCTCGCCGTCGGCCGCACGCTCGTCGCGGTACTGGAGAACTACCAGAACGCGGACGGTTCGGTCACGGTACCGGACGTGCTGCGTCCGTACATGGGCGGCATGGCGCGCATCGACGCGCCGGCACAGGCGTCGTAACGCAGGCCTGCGAAGCCCTCGCAAAAAATTTTGCACAAAGGGCTTGTCAGCCAAGAAGAGATCGTTTTATAATCTTTTCTTTCGCGGAAATGACCAAACGCGAAATGCAGTAAGGAAGGAGAGGTGGCAGAGTGGTCGAATGTACCTGACTCGAAATCAGGCGTACGGTTTCCCCGTACCGTGGGTTCGAATCCCACCCTCTCCGCCAAAATACGAAGCCCCTTGATCCGAAAGGATCAAGGGGTTTTTCGTTTTGGGTCCGCGGCCATGCAATGACGGCCGCGGCGCCGTCCCCGGCCGATATCACGCCGCGGCCGGATACTGCGCCAGCACCCGGTCGCGGATCGACGGCTTGATGTTCGATCGCGCCATGTCGCCGCCGTAGTGCGCGACGACGCGCGGATTCATCACGCGATACCAGAGCGGCGGCACGTACGCGAACAGGATCATCGTCGCGTAGCCGGCCGGCAGTTGCGGCGAATCGTCGAAGTGGCGCAGCGCCTGGTACGAGCGCGTCGGGTTCGCGTGATGGTCGGCGTGCCGCTGCAACTGGTACAGGAACAGGTTGGTCACGACGTGATTGCTGTTCCACGAATGCTGCGGCGTGCAGCGTTCGTAGCGGCCGCTCGGCAGCTTGCGGCGGCCGAGCCCGTAGTGCTCGACGTAGTTCACGACTTCGAGCAGCGAGGCGCCGTAGACGGCCTGGATCACGAGGAACGGGATCACGACCTTGCCGGCCATCGCGATCGCGATGCCCCACACGACGACCGTCATCGCCCACGCGTGCAGCACCTCGTTGCGCCAGGTCCACGGCGACCGCCCGAGCCGTTCGAGGCGCGCCTTCTCGAGCCGCCATGCCGAGCGGATGCTGCCGGTCACGGTGCGCGGCAGGAATGCCCAGAACGACTCTCCGTAGCGCGCGCTCGCCGGATCCTCGGCCGTCGCGACGCGCACGTGGTGGCCGCGGTTGTGCTCGACATAGAAGTGGCCGTACGCGACCGGCGCGAGCGTGATCTTCGCGAGCCAGCGTTCGAAGCGGTCGGTCTTGTGCCCGAGCTCGTGCGCGGTATTGATCGAGATGCCCGTCGCGGCGCCGAGCGACAGCGCGAAGCCGACGTAGTCGTACCACGCGAGCGCGTGCGTGCCGACGATCCGTACGCACATGAAGAACGCGACGTATTCGACGCAAGTCGCCAGATAGACGATGAACCGGTAATAGCGCTCGCGTTCGAGGTGCGGCACGACGGCCTCGGGCGGGTTGTCGCGATCGTCGCCGATCAGCGTGTCGAGGACCGGAATCACGCCGAACGCGAACAGCGGGCCGAACCACCAGAACACGTGAAGGCCCGTCGACAGCGCGAGCTGCGCGGCGAGGATCGGCAGCGTGATCGTCAGTGCGCCCAGCAGCCACAGGTAACGCTTGCCATCCGACCAGCTCGCGGCCGATCCGTCGGTCATTGCCATTGTCTCCCTCCAGTCAGCGGGCCCGATGGGCGGCCGCATGCACGGTTGTTCGAATCCTCGTCGGCCCGCGACACGCGCGGCGCCACCGGATCGTTGCCCGGTTCTGCCTGTTATACGACCCGTGCGCGCGCTTGCCAAACACCGGCGCTAGGCGTGCGACTCCAAACGGAGGGCCGCGCGCGAGTCGCGCCCGAAAGGGCCGGCACGCGCTGATTGAAACATCCGGTGGAGACCGGATCGGCCGACGCATCCCGCGCGCTGGTCAGACGAATCGGGAGGTGTGGCGTGCGCGCACATCGATCCTGCTTGCCTGCAACAAATGTTGCGTCGCAATAAACGAAGGGACGCGGGCCAGGTCGGAACACGTTTTGGGTTGCTCGTATTACGCAACATTACGATGGCGAGCATGACGGGCGGTGCACTTCGAAACGCGACTGCCGCGCATTGCAAGGCGAACCGGGCGAGACGTCGAGCGGCGAAGCGTCGACGGTTGTCCGTCGATGCGCATCGGCATGCCGATGCTGCACCTGCACACCGGTCGGCTCATGTCGCCGCGGGTGACACCTGTTGCCTTTCGATCCGCGCCGTCATTTGAAAATAACGATTTGACTCATGCCCCGCTTTCGGTTGAAGCTAATAGCTTGCTGTCCGAAGGGGGCTGTGCCTGCATGAGTTCGACCTTGACCGTTCGTCGTATCGTTGCCGACCAGGGCGGCGTGTATCGCGAACTCCGCGCCGCATCGCTGCGTGAGCCCTATGCGCCGGGCGAAGCGCCGGAGGCCGAATTGCTGACTGTCGAAACGGACGCGGCGTCGGCGATTGCCGCGCTGCGCGCCGTGTCCGACGAGTCGACGACTTTCCTGCTGTACACCGAAGGCCATCCGGCCGGCATGATCGGCGCGTATTTCGACAACACGCCCGATCGGCGCGCGTTCGTCAGCGAACTGTGGGTCGCGCATGCGGTGCGCCACCTGCGCGGCGGCGTGCTGCTGCTGGAGACGGCTACCGCCTGGCTCGCCGAGCGCGGCGCGAGCGAAGTCTATGCATGGATCGCCGATGCGAACCGCAACGCGATCCGTTTTTACGAGCGCGCGGGTTTCGGCAACACCGGTGAACATGCGCCGGTCGCGCGGATGCCGGGCGCGATGAAATCGCTGTTCGTGTCGCAGGTGAAGCACTGACGCCCCGTCGAAACGCGGGCCGCGCGGCGCGATGAGGGCTCCGCCGTCCGCTTGCCTGTCACCCTGCCGGTCGCTTGCCCGCCCGGGCCGCCGCCACCCCGAGTCCCAAAAATAATGGCCGCACGCGTGGACGCCTGTAAAATACGCAAAAAATTTTTGCAGAGTGTCCATGTCGCTTAAAAAATCGCCATTCTTCGAGCTGCGCAGCGGATCGGTCGATACGTTGCTGTTCACCGTGAAGACGACCGATCTCGATGCGTTGCGTGCCGAACTGGTCAAGCGCTTCGAAGCGACTCCCGAGTTTTTCGCCGACGATGTCGTCGCGATCGACGTCCGCCGCCTGGCTGACGGCGAACGCGTCGCGCTCGCGGACATCCGGCAGATGCTGAACGACGTGCGGATGCGCCCGGTGGGCGTGGTCGCACTGGCCACGCAGGCTTGGGCGGGGGAAGCCGGCCTGCCGCTGCTCGAGGCGCGCGATCGCCGCGTGCCGGCCGCCAAGCCGGCCGAGGGCGCGGAACCGTCGCCGATCGCCGAGGCCGTCGTCGCCGCGGCCGCCGCGGCGACGCCCGAACCGGCGTCGGAGCAGGCGCCGGCATCGAATCAGCCGGGCGGCCAGACGCTCGTGATCGACCGGCCGTTGCGTTCGGGGCAGCAGATTTACGCGAAAGGAGACCTCGTGGTGCTCGCGCCGGTCAGTCACGGCGCGGAGATCATCGCGGAAGGCAATATCCACATCTACGCGCCGTTGCGCGGCCGCGCACTCGCGGGCGTGCACGGCAATCACGACGCGCGCATTTTCTGCACGTGTCTCGAACCGGAACTGATTTCGATCGCGGGTATCTATCGAACAACCGAGAACCCGCTGCCCGCCGACGTACTGGGCAAATCGGTGCAGATCCGGCTCGAAGAGGAAAAACTGATGATCGAACCGCTGCGCCTGACGTAAATTCACGCGGCACGCTCCGGATCGATCGGCTCTCATTGACGAACACAGGGTATTGGGTAAATGGCAAAAATCATCGTGGTGACCTCGGGCAAGGGCGGCGTGGGCAAGACGACGACGAGCGCGAGCTTTGCGTCCGGTCTCGCGCTGCGCGGCCACAAGACGGCCGTGATCGACTTCGACGTCGGCCTGCGCAACCTCGATCTCATCATGGGCTGCGAGCGGCGCGTCGTGTATGACCTCGTGAACGTGATCCAGGGCGAAGCGAACCTGAACCAGGCGCTGATCAAGGACAAGAAGTGCGAGAACCTGTTCATCCTGCCGGCGTCGCAGACGCGCGACAAGGATGCGCTGACGCGCGACGGCGTCGAGAAGGTGCTGAACGACCTCGTCGCGATGGATTTCGAATACATCGTCTGCGATTCGCCGGCCGGTATCGAGGCCGGCGCGCTGCACGCGATGTACTTCGCGGACGAGGCGCTGATCGTCACGAACCCGGAAGTGTCGTCGGTGCGCGACTCCGACCGCATTCTGGGCATCCTGTCGTCGAAGACGAAGCGCGCGACCGAAGGCAAGGAGCCGATCAAGGAACACCTGCTGATCACGCGCTACAGCCCGAAGCGCGTGAGCGAAGGCGAGATGCTGTCGCTCGAGGACATCAGCGAGATCCTGCGCATCAAGCTGATCGGCGTGGTGCCCGAGTCGGAAGCCGTGCTGCACGCGTCGAACCAGGGTCTGCCGGCCGTGCATATCGACGGCACCGACGTCGCCGAAGCGTACAAGGACGTCGTCTCTCGCTTCCTCGGCGAGGACAAGCCGCTGCGCTTCACCGACTACCAGAAGCCGGGCCTGCTGCAGCGCCTCTTCGGCAGCAAGTAACGGAGGCCGCCCATGTCCATCCTTTCGTTTCTCCTCGGCGAGAAGAAGAAGTCCGCATCGGTCGCGAAGGAGCGCTTGCAGCTCATCATCGCGCACGAGCGGGTCGGCGGCCGGCCGCCGGCCGATTACCTGCCGGCGCTGCAGAAGGAACTCGTCGCCGTCATCTCGAAGTACGTCCATATTTCGAACGATGACATCCGCGTGAGCCTCGAGCGCCAGGACGACCTCGAAGTCCTCGAAGTGAAGATCGAGATCCCGCAAGCCTGACGCTTGCCGGTGTCCCTCCGCACGGCGGCCCCCGCCGTCGTGCGCGTCTTACGCCCTGTTGCACTTTCGGGCACGCCGTAACACGGCGCCTGTCGGCCGTAACCGCCCCTCCCGCATTGAACGAATACGCTCGCGTTATTTGTTCAACCAGGAGGTTGTGATGGCTGTCTCATCTGTTCAACGTCGTATCGTTTCGCTCGCGCTGTTTGCCGCGGGCCTGTCAGCCGTCGTCGCGCCGTTTGCCGCGCAGGCGGACGAGATTCTCGTCGGCACACCCGTGATCGCGCCGCAGGGCCGTGTGGTCGTCGCCGAGCCGGTTGCCGTGCGCACCGAGGAGATCGTCGTCGTTGCGCCGAATGCGCCGCCGCCCGTGCGCTACGAGGTCGTGCCGACCGCGCGCGTGGGCTACGTGTGGGAGCGCGGGCACTGGCACTGGGACCATGGCCGCTACGTGTGGATCGGCGGCCACTGGGAAGCCGAGCGCGTCGGCATGCAATGGGTGCCGGGCCACTGGGACCAGCGCGGTCCGAACTGGTTCTGGACCCGTGGCCACTGGGCGTGACGGAGGCGCGTGATGAAAAGAACCGTCATCGCCGTCGCGCTCGTCGCGATCACGCTGGCCGGGTGCGTCGTCGTGCCGGCGCGGCCTGTCTACTACCGGCCCGCACCGGTCGTGATCTACTGAGCGTCGCGCGGGCCCGGCTGCGCGGGGCCACTCGCGCCGGGCGCGGCCGGTTCGGTGCCATCCGGAGCCGGCGCGTGCGCCGTGGGGGCGCCCGGCGTCGCAGCGACAGCCTCGTCGCCGTCTTCGTCGCGCAACGTGTCGAGCGGATCGGCGGGCGCGGCAGCGGCGTCCTGCGGCTCGGTCACGCCGGTCGCAGCCGCCGTGCTCGCTGTCGATGCCGCGGTGGGTGCGGTGGCCGCCGCGGGCGGCGCGAGATAACGCTGCGCGAGCGTTTCGTAGAGCGGCGGCGCGAAAAAGCGCGAGACCCGGCTCGACACCAGCGCGGTCGCCATCAGCGAAATCACGAGCGCATGGCCGTTGATCATTTCCATCACGATCACGAACGACGTGATCGGCGACTGCGTGACGGCCGCCAGATAGCCGACCATCGCGAGCGCGATCAGCATCGGCAGGCTCATGTTGTTGAACACGACGTGCAGCAGGTTGCCGAACCCGGCGCCGATCGACAGCGACGGCGCGAAGATCCCGCCCGGGATGCCCGGCAGGTACGACGCGACCATCGAGATCATCTTCAGGAACGGATAGAACACGGACAGGTGCTGGCTGCCGTCGAGCAGGCCGCGCGCCTCGGCGTAGCCGCTGCCGAAGGTCGTGCCGCCCGACACCAGGCCGACGACGGCGATCGCGAAGCCGCACAGCGCGGCGAACGTGATCGGCCGCTCGCGATACAGGCCCAGCAGCCGCGCGGGCAGCCAGCGCCCCGTGTTCAGCAGCAGCCAGCAGAACAAGCCGCCGGCGATGCCCGTGACGATCGCGGTGACCAGCACCGCGACCGCCAGCAGCTTCGGAAAGTGGAGGCCCGTGTCGATCGTGCCGAAGTACGTGTAGTTGCCGTTCAGGCCGAGCGCGACGACGCCGGCGAGGATGATCGCGGTGATCAGCACGCCGCTGGCGCGCGCGGAGAAGCTGCGCGTCAGCTCCTCGATCGCGAACACGATCCCGGCGAGCGGCGTATTGAACGCGGCCGACAGCCCGGCCGCCGCGCCGGCCAGCACGAGCTGACGTTCGATCTGCGCGTTCGAGCGCGGGTAGAAGCGCCGCAGGTTGAACATCAGCGCCGCGCCGACCTGCACGGTCGGCCCCTCGCGGCCGATCGTGAAGCCGCCCAGGATGCCCAGGAACGAAATCAGCACCTTGCCGAACAGGATGCGCAGCGTCAGCAGCCGGGCGCCGAACGCGCTCGGGCGCGCATGCAGCGTCGCGATCACCTGCGGGATGCCGCTGCCTTCGGCGCCACGGAAGAACCGGCGCGTGAGCCATACCGACGCGGCGGCGATCGCGGGCGTCAACAGCAGCGGCAACCATGCGGCGTGCTCGCGCATCGCGCGGAAGGACTCGTAGCCCCAGTCGATCAGCCGCGCGTAAAGTACGGCTGCCAGCCCGACGACGATCGCGCCGAGCCAGAAGACGCCGTACTGGCGCCAGATTCGCAGCGAGCGGCGGGTGAGGGCGGGAAACAGGGCGGGAAGCGCGGGGCGTGGCATCGGCGGGGCCATCAGGCAAAGGATCGATTATAGAAAGAACCGGGGCCGCGCAGTCGGGTGACAATGTTTTGCAAGGTTGTAGCATTTCGTTGCAAATGTAATCAGGAAGTAATGTCCGCGACGGGCATCCGTCGTTAGCATCCCCAAATGGCTGGCTCTTCCCCGCAAACGTGAAACGCATCCTCATCGTGAAAGTGACGTCGCTCGGCGACGTCGTCCAGACGCTCCCTGTCGTCGCGGACCTGCATCGTGCCTTTCCCGGCGTGGCGGTCGACTGGGCCGTGGACGAATCGTGTGCCGAGGTCGTGCGCTGGCATCCGGGCGTGAGTGCCGTGCTGTGCGCGCCGCTGCGTCGCTTCAAGAAGCTGCGGAACGTCGGCGACCTGAAGGCGATCTCGGCGTCGATCGGCGCGTTGCGCGCGCATCGCTACGATGCGGTCATCGATCTGCACGGGGTCTACAAGAGCGCGATCATCTCGGCGCTGGCACGCGCCGCGCGCCGTGTCGGCTACCAGACGCAGGATCTCGGCGAAGCGGGCGCGCGCTTCGCGTATTCGCATCGTTTCGGCCCGCGGCCGGATTGCGACGCGTGGCACGGGATGCGCGTGAGCGCCGGCGAGGCGCTCGGCTACCGGCCCGAAGGCATCGCGTCATACGGCATCGTTCCGCCGCAGGACGCGAACCTGCCGCCGGCCGTGACCGACGGCGGACCGTTCATGCTGCTGTTCCATGCGACGTCGAATCCCGACAAGAAATGGCCGGCCGACCATTGGGCCGCGCTGGCCACGCAGATGATGGCGAGTGGTGTGCGGGTGCTGTTGCCGTGGGGATCGAGCGCCGAGCGTGACGATGCGCAGGACATCGCCGCGCGCGCGCCGGGCGCGATTGTGTTACCGGCGATGACGGTGCGCGAACTTGGTGCGGCGCTCGGCCGGGCCGCGCTGGTGGTGGGGGTCGATACGGGGTTCGTCCATATGGCGCATGCGCTGCGGCGGCCGACCGTGATGATTTTCGTCGCGACGTCGCGCCACCATTGCGGGATCGGCGGTGCGCCGAACGCGTTGTCGATCGGCGAGCCCGGCGCGATGCCGTCCGTCGACGAGGCGCTGGATGCGATCGATTCGGTCGCCCCTGCCTATGGCGCGCAGCGCGCGCGACTGACCGCCTGAAGGCCGGGCCGCCGGCCGGTTCAGGCCAGCAGCGCCTCGACCGTGATGACGGCGGCGACAGCCGCCAGATTCGCCAGCAGCGCCTCGAACACGAGGCCGCGCCACGTCTTCGGCCGGAACCGCAGCGCCAGCAGCAGCGCGCCACCCAGCGCGAGTGCGAGGATCAGGACGAGATCGGCATTGCCGAGGCGGATGGTCATGGCGGCGGCTCCTTTCGGGGCGGGATCCCTGGGCGCGCAACGGCGCGCCCAGGATCGAGTATAGGCAGCGCCTGCCGCCGCGCAACCCGGGTCGCCCCGGAGGCTCAGACGAGCGATGCGTCGCGCGTTTCGCGCATCAGCAGCACGCCGATCAGGCTGATCGCCGCCGCGATCGACACGTAGCCGCCGACCCACGACAGCCCGCCGCGCGCCGCCAGCAGCTGCGCGATATATGGCGCGATCGACGCGCCGAGGATCCCGCCGAGGTTGTATGCCACGCCCGCGCCCGTATAGCGGACGTTGGTCGGGAACAGCTCCGGCAGCAGCGCGCCCATCGGTGCGAACGTCACGCCCATCAGGAACAGTTCGATCGTCAGGAACAGCGCGACGAGCGGCATCGAGCCGCTGCCGAGCAGCGGCTCCATCGCGAAACCCGACAGCAGCGCGGCGATCGCACCGGCGATCAGCACCGGCTTGCGGCCAAAGCGGTCCGACGCCCAGGCGGACAGCGGCGTCGCGAGCCCCATGAACACGACGGCAAGGCACAGCAGCCCAAGGAAGCTCTGGCGCGGAATATGCAACGCCGTCACGCCGTACGACAGCGAGAACACCGTCGAGATATAGAACAGCGTATAGCAGACAACCATCGCGAGCGCGCCGAGCAGCGTCGGCTGCCAGTGTTGCGTGACGAGCGTCGCGACCGGCACGCGCACGCGTTCGTTGCGCTCGAGCGCGGCCTGGAACGCGGGCGTCTCGGTGATCTTCAGCCGCACGTACAGGCCGAGCGCGACGAGCACCGCGCTGACGAGGAACGGAATGCGCCAGCCCCAGCTGCGGAACTGTTCGTCGGACAGCGACAGCGCGAGCGCGAAGAACAGGCCGTTCGACATCAGGAAGCCGACCGACGGCCCGAGTTGCGGGAACATCCCGAACCAGCCGCGCTTGCCCCGCGGCGCGTGCTCGGTCGCGAGCAGCGCCGCGCCGCCCCATTCGCCGCCGAGGCCGATGCCCTGGCCGAAGCGCAGCACGCACAGCAGCACCGGCGCGAGCGTGCCGATCGCGTCGTAGCCGGGCACGAAGCCGATCGCGGTGGTCGACACGCCCATCACGAGCAACGACGCGACGAGCGTCGACTTGCGGCCGATGCGGTCGCCGAAGTGCCCGAACAGGAACGAGCCGATCGGGCGGGCAATGAACGCGATGCCGAACGTGACGAACGCGGACAGCGCCTGTGCGGTCGCGGAACCATGCGGGAAGAATACGGGGCCGATGACGAGCGCGGCGGCCGTTGCGTACACATAGAAATCGTAGAACTCGATCGCGGTGCCGATGAAGCTCGCGAACACGATGCGCCGGTGGCTGACGGCGCCGGCCGAACCGGTTGCGTGAGCAACGGTCGGGGGGGATGCGGACATGGATGTCTCCGTTTTGTCGTTGGGGCGGTCGGCCGGGGGGGCGGCCGGACAGGCGGGCGCCTGCCGGGTGCGGCCGAGCGGATGATGCGGGTGCTGCGGATGACGCGAGGGCGGCGTGGACGCGCGCCGTGACGCGGACGTCACCCGCCGGTCGACGATGGAGACGGGTAGGTCGCCGCCGCCCGGTGCCGGCGTGGTCGGCTCGCGTGCCGGGTGGAGCGCGCGAACGCGCGCGCGGCGTGATGGCCGCGCGGGTGCGGAAAATTATAGCCAGCGCCGCCGCAGGCCGGCAATCGCGCGGCGGCGGCGCGTCAGTCGATCGATTGCGCCTGCGCGGACGCCGTGCTTTGCAGCTGGAAGTGGCCGTCGTCGTTGAAGAGCCAGCCTTCCATCAGTTCGAGCCGGCCGTTGCCGTCGAGCAGCCGCGACGGCGGCGCCGGCAGCGGCGTCGAGCGGCGCAGCGATGCGAGGGCGAGCGCTTCGGCCTCGCTGTCGCCGTTGCTGCGATAGACGGACGCGTTGACGAGACGGCCACTGCCGTCGACGGTGAAGGACACGACGACGAGCGATCGGAGCATCGCCTGCGGCGTGCCGCGCAGCATGCCGGACGGATTGCGCTCGGCGACGCGGTGCGCGACTTCGACGCGATACTGGTCGAGGTTGCCGCTGCGGACGATCGACGGAATCGTCAGCACCGAGTGTAGCGACGAAGGTGGCGTGATCGTGCACGCGGCAAGCAGGGCGGCGACGGCCAGCGCGGCAACACGCAGCCGGGCGACGCGCGGACGGAGAGGGGGGCGCATGAGGTGACGGCCGGAAGGGACTATAAAAAAATGATAGGCGTCCCGGCGCGAGACGATATGGGGAGAAACGCATAGCGCGCGAGGCCGGACACTGCGTTCGCCGATGATGACGGCCGGGCGGTCGCATCGCGCATCGCGATGTAACGCGACGCGTGGCGGCTGCGTGCGTGGCGCAAGGTTGAAAGGCACGGCACGCCGCGATCGTCCGTCCGGGCATGACGGCCCGCCGGTGCGCACCGCGGCCAGCCGGCCGCGCGATCGCCCGCGAGGCCTTTCACCGGGTTCAGAAGCCGTGCGTGACGAGCGACAGTACCGACAGGTCGGGGTGCGTGCCGTCGATGATGCTCTTGCCGATGTGCACGGCTTCATGGACGGCCTCGTCGACGGTCGCGAAGCTTTCCTCGCCATCCGCGTGAAACGCCACGGCATGGCCGGGCAGCGCGGGGTTCGCGCCCGGATGGCACACGTAGCCGGTGTAGGTATGGCGCGTGTCGCTGCCGGGCGCGGCGGCCGGCACGACATGGATCTCGAAGCCTTCGTAATCGACGGGTTGCGTCGCGCTCGACAGTTCGGTCATGGCGATCTCCGTGTGCCGCGCGCAGGGGTGGCGCGTGCGGCATCGAGTACGCGGCGGCGGTCGTGTCGCCGTGTTGAACGAATTCTAGGTGATCGCGGGGCGGGCCGGGAGGCTTCCGGCGCGGCATTCGGGCACGTTCCGTCCCGATTGGAAGCGGCGCGTGCGAGGCTGCGTCATGGCTTGCAGCGCGCATCCTTGCGCTGCACGACGATGATCACCGGGTATTTCTGGCCGTGGTCGAGTTCCACGCGCGCGACGACGGTGAGCGTCGCCGGATCGGAATCGTCGTACACGCTGACTTGTTCGTTGCGCAGGTAGGTGACGCCGGTGCAATTGGACGTGCGTCCGTCGTCCGACACCTTGCACTGAAGATCGTTGTCCTTCAGGTAGTTGTACGGTGCCGGGCTCGCGAGGTATTCGCTCAGGCCGCGCGGCGAACCGCCGACGCCGCTGACGGTTGCGATCGCGCACGATGTCTGCGCGCCGCTGCCGGACGCGGTGTCGGCGGCCGCATGCGTGCTGACGGCGGCCAGCATGGCGACGAGCGACGAGACGATGAGGGGCTTCATGAAGTGGGTTTCCCGTTTCGCGAATCGGAGCGCGGGATTGTAACGGCATCCGGCGCGACGCGTCGGAACGTGAGGAGCACGCACGCACGGGCAAACCGCCAAACAAAAACCCCGTCATTCGATGAATGGACGGGGTTGGGCGAACTTCCTGGCGGAAGCGGTGAGATTCGAACTCACGGACAGTTTCCCGTCGCCGGTTTTCAAGACCGGTGCCTTAAACCGCTCGGCCACGCTTCCACACGAGGCGGCATTGTAACCGAAATGCCGCCGCGTTCATCCCGTCAATCGTCACGCAGGAACAATTCCTGCAGGTCGTTGAGAAAACGCTGGCCGAGCGGTGTCGGCGCGATCTGCGCGAAATCGCGCGCGATCAGCCCGCGTCGCTCCGCTTCCTGCAGCGCCGGCTCGATCGTGCTCATCGGCAGGCCCGTGCGCTCCGCGAAACTGTGCACGGGGAAACCCTCGACGAGCCGCAGCGTGTTCAGCATGAACTCGAACGGCAGGTCGCGGGCGCCGACTTCGCGCTCTTCCTGCACGGCCGTGCCGGCCTTCGCCTGCTCGATGAAGGTCGCCGGATGCTTGTAGCGCGCCTGCCGCAGGATCCGGTTCGGGAACGACAGCTTCGTGTGCGCGCCCGCGCCGATCCCGAGGTAGTCGCCGAAGCGCCAGTAGTTCAGGTTGTGCTTGCACTGATGATTCGGCTTCGCATACGCGGACACCTCATAGCGTCCGTAGCCGGCCTCGGCCGTGCGTGCGTGGATCCACTCCTGCATGTCGGCCGACGCGTCGTCGTCGGGGACGACGGGCGGGAACTTCGCGAACAGCGTGTTCGGCTCGAGCGTCAGGTGATACAGCGACAGATGCGGCGGCGCGAACGACAGCGCGGTCTCGATGTCGGTGCGGCATTCGTCGAGCGTCTGGTTCGGCAGCGCGAACATCAGGTCGAGGTTGAAGTTGTCGAAGTTCTTCGCGGCGATCTCGACGGCCGCGCGCGCCTGCGCGGTATCGTGAATCCGGCCGAGCGCCTTCAGGTGCGTTTCGTTGAAGCTCTGGATGCCGACCGACAGGCGGTTCACGCCGCTCGCGCGGAACTGCGCGAACTTCGCGGCTTCGAACGTGCCCGGATTCGCCTCGAGCGTGATCTCGGCATCGGCGTCGAGCGGCAGCAGCGCGCGCACGTCGGACAGCATCCGGTCGAGGCCGGCCGCCGACAGCAGGCTCGGCGTGCCGCCGCCGATGAACACGGTATGCACCTGCCGCCCCCACACGAGCGGCAGTGCCTGCTCGAGATCGGCACGCAGTGCATCGAGGTACTCGGTTTCCGGGAATCGTTCGCCTTTCCATTCGTGCGAGTTGAAATCGCAATACGGGCACTTGCGCACGCACCACGGGAAATGCACGTACAGCGCGAGCGGCGGCAGCGACGTGAGCCGCACCTGGCCGGGCGACGTGAAGGTCGCGACGACGCGCGCGCCGGTTTGCGCGGCCTGGCTCATGCAACCCCCTGCGGCGAACGGGTAACGGGCATGCTCATGCTTCCTCCGCGAGCCGCGCCAGCAGCGCCTTCAGCGCCAGCGCGCGATGGCTGTGCGTGTTCTTCACGGCCGGATCGAGTTCCGCGGCCGTCGCGCCGAGCGCCGGCAGGTAGAAATACGGGTCGTAGCCGAATCCGTGCTCGCCGCGCGGCGTATCGACGATCTCGCCGGCCCAGCGCCCTTCGGCGAACAGCGGCTCGGGATCGTTCGCGTGGCGCACGAGCGCGAGCACGCAGCAATAGTATGCGCGCCGGTCGTCGACCCCGCGCAGCTGCTCGACGAGATACGCGTTGTTCGCCGCGTCGCCCTTGTCGCGGCCCGCACGCTGCGCGTAACGTGCCGAATAGACGCCCGGCGCACCGCGCAGCACGCGCACGCACAGGCCCGAATCGTCGGCGATCGCCGGCAGCCCGGTGAGCCGCGACGCGTGACGCGCCTTCGTCAGCGCATTCTCGATGAACGTGCCGAACGGCTCTTCCGCTTCGGGCACGGCGAGATCGCCCTGCGGGACGATCTCGATGCCGACCGTCGCGAACAGCGCGGTGAATTCGCGCAGCTTGCCCGGGTTGTTCGACGCGAGGACGATGCGCGACAGCGGCGCGAGGGTGCGATCGTCAGGCATGGCCGGCGCCCAGGACATCCTTCTGCAGCTGCACGAGCTCGGCGATGCCGCCCTGCGCGAGGTCGAGCAGCGCATTCATCTCGGCGCGCGAGAACGGCACGCCCTCGGCCGTGCCCTGGACTTCGACGAAACCGCCGGCACCCGTCATCACGACGTTCATGTCGGTGTCGCACTGCGAATCTTCCGCGTAGTCCAGGTCGAGCACCGGCGCGCCTTCGTATACGCCGACCGAGATCGCGGCGACGTGGTCGGTGATCGGCGAGCGCGCGAGCTTGCCGGCCGCGATCAGCGTCGACACGGCATCGTGCGCGGCGACGAAGGCGCCGGTGATGCTCGCGGTGCGCGTGCCGCCGTCGGCCTGGATCACGTCGCAGTCGATGTGGATCGTGCGCGGGCCGAGCGCCTCGAGATCGAACACCGCGCGCAGCGCGCGGCCGATCAGGCGCTGAATTTCCTGCGTGCGGCCGGTCTGCTTGCCGCGCGCGGCTTCACGGTCGCTGCGCGTGTGCGTCGCGCGCGGCAGCATCCCGTATTCGGCGGTCAGCCAGCCTTGCCCGCGCTCGCGCAGGAACTCGGGCACGCGTTCGGAGACGCTCGCGGTGCAGAGCACCTTGGTGTCGCCGAATTCGACCAGCACCGAGCCTTCGGCGTGTTTCGTGTAGTGGCGCGTGAGGGCGACCTTGCGCAGTGCGTCGGCGCGGCGGCCGCTCGGGCGGGAAACGGAAGACGTCATGGGGAAATCGCGGAAGGAGAGGAAACCCCGATTTTAGCGCCGAACGGCGGGCTTGCCCGGCGGGGTGGTCCGCAAAAATGGGATAATGCGCGCTTCCCGCCCCGCGTTTTCCGATGCGCCGGGCGCCTCGACACATCCCCGCCCGCGAGGGCACCCAGACGGCGAGACGAACCATGATCTACAGCATGACGGGCTACGCGAGCGCGACGCGCGAACTCGCGACGGCCACCGGCAACGGCGGCACCAGCGTGTCGGTCGAACTGCGCACCGTGAACTCGCGCTTCCTCGACCTCAATTTCCGGATGCCGGACGACGTGCGCGCGTGCGAGCCCGCGCTGCGCGAAATGCTGATGAACAAGCTGTCGCGCGGCAAGGTCGACGTGCGCATCAACCTGCAGCGCGGCGAACAGAGCATCGGCGCGGGCGCGCTGAACCAGTCGGCGCTCGGCCAGCTTGCCGATCTCGAGCGTGCGGTGCTCGATTCGTTCCCGGGCGTCGGCCGCCTGCGCGCGGGCGAGATCCTGCGCTGGCCGGGCGTGCTCGCCGAAAGCGGCGTGTCGGCGGAAGCGATCCGCGACGCGGTGCTCGCGTGCGGCAAGGAAGCGATCGGCGAGCTCGTCGTCGTGCGTTCGCGCGAAGGCGCGCAACTGGCGACGATGCTGCTGTCGAACGTCACCGAGATGGAAGCGATCGTCGCGCGCATCACGCCGCTCGTGCCGGAGCTGATCGCCAAGCATCAGCAGAAGATCGTCGAGCGCCTGCAGGAAGCGCTCGGCCTCGCGGCGCCCGAAGGCGGCGCGACGATCGTCACGCGCGAGGAAGCCGCGGAACGCATCCGTCAGGAAGTGACGATGTACGGGATCCGGATCGACATCGCGGAAGAGCTGTCGCGGCTTACCGCGCACCTGAACGAAACGCGTCATGTGATCGAGAAGGGCGGCCGTGTCGGCAAGCGCCTCGACTTCATGATGCAGGAACTGAATCGCGAAGCGAACACGCTCGGCTCGAAGGCGGCGGCGAAGGAACTGGCCGACGCGTCGATGGCGCTCAAGCTGTTGATCGAGCAGATGCGCGAGCAAGTGCAAAACCTGGAGTAACGCAACATGATCCACCCCACTCACGACACGCATACGCTTCACGCGGGTGTCTACCCCGGCAACCTGTTCATGGTCATTGCGCCGTCGGGCGCCGGCAAGTCGACGCTCGTGAATGCGCTGCTGTCGAAGGACCGCGACATCTGCCTGTCGATCTCGTACACGACGCGCAAGCCGCGCCCGAACGAACAGGACGGCCAGCATTACCACTTCACGACCGTCGAGGATTTCCGCGCGCGTCACGCGGCGCATGAATTCCTCGAGAGCGCGGAAGTGCACGGCAACTATTACGGCACGTCGCGCGTCTGGATCGAAGAGCAGATGAAGAGCGGCCACGACGTGCTGCTCGAGATCGACTGGCAGGGCGCGTTGCAGGTGAAGAAGCAGTTCCGCAACGCGGTCGGCATCTTCATCCTGCCGCCGTCGCTCGATGCGCTCGAGGAGCGGCTGAAGAAGCGCGGCCAGGACGAACCGAACGTGATCACGCGGCGCCTGCTGGCTGCCGGCAGCGAGATCGCGCACGCGTCGGAAGCGGAATACGTGGTGATCAACGAGAATTTCGAGCGTGCGCTCGCGGAGCTCGAATGCATCGTCGCCGCGACGCGCCTGCGCTTTGCTTCGCAGTACGCGCGACACACGGAGCTGTTCATCGAGCTCGGCATCCATCTGCCCCACGCGGAATGACGCGGGGGACGAGGGACATAAGGTAGAATAAGGACTATATTCAGAAGGAATTACCAACATGGCTCGCATTACCGTCGAAGACTGCCTGAAGCAAATCCCGAACCGCTTCGAACTGGCGCTCGCCGCCACCTACCGCGCGCGGCAGCTCGCGCAAGGCCATACGCCGAAGATCGAAAGCCGCGACAAGCCGACCGTCGTCGCGCTGCGCGAAATCGCTGCCGGCCAGGTCGGCGTCGAGATGCTGAAGAAGGTGCCGGTGTAACGCGCATCCGGCCCGTTCCAGCCATGTAATCCACGCGCGCAACGACTCGACCTGGAGGCGAATATGAGCACCACCCCATCGTCCGCCTCCGCGGATTCGACCACCGAAGCCACGGCCCAGTCGCCTGCGCGCCAGTACATCGACGCGGTCCTCGAACAGTCCTTCCGGCATCTGTTCGGGCCGACCGCCACTCCGGAGCAGCCGCGCAAGCACGGTGTCGTTTCGATCGCGAAACTGACCACCGTGCTGGCCGAGTATCTCGCCCCGGACGAAATCAAAGAGGTCAAGGCGGCGTTCCACTTCAGCGACGAAGCCCACCTCGGTCAATATCGCCAGAGCGGCGAGCCCTACATCACCCATCCCGTCGCCGTCGCGGAAATCTGCGCCGGCTGGAAGCTCGACGCGCAGGCCGTGATGGCCGCGCTGCTGCACGACGTGATGGAAGACCAGGGCGTGACCAAGAACGAGCTGGCCGAGCGGTTCGGTCCGAAGGTCGCCGAGCTGGTCGACGGCCTGTCGAAGCTCGACAAGATGGAATTCCGCAGCCGCGAGGAAGCGCAGGCGGAAAACTTCCGCAAGATGCTGCTCGCGATGGCGCGCGACGTGCGCGTCATTCTCGTCAAGCTCGCCGATCGCCTGCACAACATGCGCACGCTCGGCGCGGTGCCGATGGAAAAGCGCCGCCGCGTCGCGCGCGAAACGCTCGACATCTACGCGCCGATTGCCCATCGGCTCGGGTTGAACAACACGTATCGCGAGCTGCAGGACATGAGCTTCGCGAACTTCAACCCGCATCGCTACGCGACGCTCGAGAAGGCCGTGAAGGCCGCGCGCGGCAACCGCCGCGAAGTGATCAGCAAGATCCTCGAGGCCGCGCAGCGCGCGATGGCCGACGCGAAGATCGACGCCGAGATCACCGGCCGCGAGAAAACCATCTACAGCGTCTACCGCAAGATGCGCGACAAGCAGCTGTCGTTCTCGCAGGTGCTCGACGTGTACGGTTTCCGCGTGGTCGTCGACAGTCCGCTCGACTGCTACACGTGCATCGGCGCATTGCATGCGCTGTACAAGCCCGTGCCCGGCAAGTTCAAGGACTACATCGCGATCCCGAAGATCAACGGCTATCAGTCGCTGCACACGACGCTCGTCGGCCCGTTCGGCGCGCCGATCGAGTTTCAGGTGCGCACGCGCAAGATGCACGAGATCGCCGAGGCCGGGGTCGCCGCGCACTGGCTGTACAAGAACGGCAGCGCCGATCTCAGCGACGTGCAGAAGCGCGCGCACCAGTGGCTGAAGTCGCTGCTCGACATCCAGAGCGAAGCCGGCGATTCGAGCGAATTCCTCGAGCACGTGAAGATCGACCTGTTCCCCGACGCGGTCTACGTGTTCACGCCGAAGTCGAAGATCATGGCGCTGCCGCGCGGCGCGACGGCACTCGATTTCGCGTATTCGATCCACAGCGATCTCGGCAACCAGTGCGTGGCCGTGAAGATCAACAACGAGCTGCTGCCGCTGCGCACCGAGCTGAAGAGCGGCGACATCGTCGAGGTGATCACCGCGCCGTATTCGAAGCCGAATCCCGCGTGGCTCGGTTTCGTGCGTACCGGCAAGGCGCGTTCGGCGATTCGCCACTACCTGAAGACGATGCGCCTGAACGAGTCCGTCCAGCTGGGCGAGCGGCTCGTCGACCAGAGCCTGAAGGGTTATGGTCTTGCGCTGGCCGACGTCGCGCCGGAAGTGTGGGAGAAGCTCGTGCAGTGGACGGGCAACAAGAGCCGTCAGGAAATTTTCGCGGATATCGGCCTGGGCCGCCGCGTCGCCGCGGTGATGGCCAAGCGCATCGAGGTGCTGATGAGCGGCCGCGACGCGGACGACGATCTGCCGAAGTCCGAGCGGCATGCCGCGCACCATGCGCCGCCGGTCGTGATCACCGGCACCGAAGGGATGTCGGTGCAGTTGTCGGCCTGCTGCCGGCCGATTCCGGGCGACGCGATCATGGGTTACATCGGCATCGGCCTGGGGATGGCGATTCATACGACAGATTGCCGTGTCGCGCAGCGTATCCATCGCCGCGATCCGGGCCGCTGGATCGATGTCGAATGGGCGCCGCAGCCGGGCCGCCTGTTCGATGTCGCGGTGAAGGCGCTCGTGAAGAACACGAAGGGCATCTTCGCGCGTGTTGCGGCGGACATCACGTCGGCCGACGCGAACATCGTGCACATCGCGATGGACGAGGATCTGACGCACGAATCGACGGTGCTGCGCTTCGTGATCCAGGTCAGCGACCGTGTGCACCTCGCGAACGTGATGCGGCGCGTGCGCACCAATCCGGACGTGATGCGGATCATGCGCGAGCGTTCGACCGACGACGGAGCGCATGCGCGCCACGACGGCGGCATGCGCATCGAGCGGGAGCGGCAGGATTACTGACGCGCTCGGTGTGCGGGCGATCGATCGACGGACGGCGGCCAATGGCCGCCGTTTTCATGTCGGCAGCGGTATGAACCTGCGGCAACGCGCGCGAGGGAAGAGGGGCGGCGGAAAAGAAAAAAGGGCTTTCCCGAAGGAAAGCCCTTTTAAGGTGGCGCGGCTGGCAGGATTCGAACCCACGACCCCTTGGTTCGTAGCCAAGTACTCTATCCAACTGAGCTACAGCCGCACGCAAAACGGTACTGCTTCAACTGTCGGAACCTTCTGCGATGGGAAGGCCCCCAAAAAAGTGGCGCGGCTGGCAGGATTCGAACCCACGACCCCTTGGTTCGTAGCCAAGTACTCTATCCAACTGAGCTACAGCCGCACGCAAAACAAAACTTCTACTGCTTCGAACTGAAAGGGCCTTCGGTTGGGAAGGCCCTCGAAAAAGTGGCGCGGCTGGCAGGATTCGAACCCACGACCCCTTGGTTCGTAGCCAAGTACTCTATCCAACTGAGCTACAGCCGCACGCAGAAGCGAAATTATAGCAGGGTTGTATAAAAAGGGAAGCCTTATTCGCGAATTAGGCGGCATGGCCTTCGCGGCGGCCCTTCGTGTACCCTTGGAGCATCAGTCATCCACGTTGAACCCGCATCATGAACAAGGCGTTTGTCAAAGAGTCGGACGGTGACGACGACGATCTCGACCAGGCTCAACCCGCGATTCCGGCGGGGGCGAAGAACTACATCACGCCGGCCGGCCACAAGCGGCTGAGGGACGAGCTGCTGAACCTGATCGACGTCGAGCGCCCCGAGGTCGTGCGGCTCGTGTCGTGGGCCGCGTCGAACGGCGACCGGTCGGAGAACGGCGACTACATCTACGGCAAGCGGCGGCTGCGCGAGATCGATCGCCGCATTCGCTTCCTGACGAAGCGGCTCGACCTCGCCGAAGTCGTCGACGCGAGCCGGCAGGAGAATGTCGACCAGGTGTTCTTCGGCGCAACGGTCGATTACGAGACGCCGGATGGCGTGGATCACACGATCACGATCGTCGGGATCGACGAGGTCGATCTCGACCATGGCTGCGTCAGCTGGATCTCGCCGGTCGCACGTGCGCTGATCAAGGCGAAGATCGGCGATACCGTCACGCTGATGACGCCGGCCGGCCCGCAGCCGATCGACATACTCGACGTCCGCTATCCGGCGCAGGGCACCGCCTGAGCCACGGCCCGCGCGCACGGCGCGGCAACGAAAAAGCGCCCCGGCGGGGCGCTTCGTCATCCGGCTTGCGGGCGGGTTTCGCTCAGAAGCGGTGGCGCATGCCGGCCGTGACCGCGATCTGCTTGTTGGTCGAGGAGGCGGCGCCGAGCCCGTTGATGTTGGCACCGAGGTCGAGGCCGTCGTTGTTGACCTTCTGGAACTCACCCTGCAGATAGACGTCGGTGCGCTTCGACAGCGCATAGTCGGCCTGCAGGTTGAACTGGTGCCAGGTCGGCTTGTCGCCGGCCAGGCGGCCCTGCGTGTACGTGTACGAGCCGGCGAGCGACAGGGCCGGCGTCAACGCGTAACGGCCGTTGACTTCATAGTTGCTGAAGCGCGCGGTGCCGCCGAGGCCCGTGATGCCGCCGGACACGCCGGATTGCCCCGCGCTGATCGCGCGAATGCCGGTCAGGCGCGTCTGCGTGAACACGAAGCCGACCGTGGCGGGGCCGAAGCCGTAATTCAGGCCGGCCCCCCAGGTGCGCTGCACGCGCGACGCGAAGGTCCAGTCGCCGGTCACCGCGCCCGGATCGGATGCGGCCTGCGCGAGCGCGTTCACGTCGCTGTTCAGCTGCAAGTAGGCCGCGGCGAAGTTGAACCCCAGGTAGCTGTACGACACGCCGCCGCTATACGCGCGATTGTTCGCGAACGCCGTCGAGTTCGAGAACCCGTACAACGCGCCGAACTTGAGGCCGCCGTAGTTCGCGCTCTGGTACTTGACCGAATTGTTGATCCGGAACGAATTGTTCAGGTTGTCGTTGTCGAACGGGTGCGCGAACTGCGTGCCGCCATATTGCGTGCCGGTCAGCGACAGCGGCCCAAGGTAGTCGACGACGCTGTCGTATTGCCGGCCCAGTGTCAGCGAACCGTAGCTGTCGTTCGCGAGGCCGACGAACGCTTGCCGGCCGAACTCGCGTCCGTTCTGCTTCAGCGCGCCGTTGTTGATGCCGAAACCGTTTTCCAGTGTGAAGATCGCCTTCAGGCCGCCGCCGAGATCCTCGGTGCCGCGCAAGCCCCACCGGCTGCCGTTGACCGAGCCGCTCGTTTCCTGCCAGGCGCTGTGACCGCCCTGATTGTTCGTATAGGTGATGCCTGCGTCGATCAGGCCGTATAGCGTCACGCTGCTTTGTGCGTGTGCGGCGGTAACGAATACACCCGACAACGCGGTGACGATCAGGATTTTTTTCATGGATCTGTCTCCAAACAGGATGATGTCGATCGAACCTGCTGCCGGACCGGGCTGATGTGCGTGACGCTGTGACCGGCAGAGCGGCGGTGCGCTTGTCAGAAAGCCATCTGCAGTGTACGGAGTGCGTGAAGCGGGGGAGGGTGACGCTTTAAGCAATAATGTATTTTGGAATCCGCAAAGATCGTGGGATGCGCGTAAACGGTTGCACATCAAGGGTTTGCGGCGGTGCAGCGAAGAAAAATGGCGTTCAGGACTCCGTAACGGGCGTTGCGCGATCGCGACACCCGGTCAGCGGCCGGCGAGGGAGGCCGTAGCGCGATTATTGACACATCGGCAATAGAGGTTTGTGTGGAGCATGGCTAATGAAAGGTTGTTCTCTCGCTATACTGCGATCTCTGCTTTCCGAAGCAGACTTTTTCGTTGACGGAAAAGATCTCCAAACCTTTGTCGGCGCGACTTCCCAGTCGCGCTTTTTTTTGCCCCGCCGGTCCGTGCGCTACTGCGCGTACGAGCGCCGCTTGCGCTTGGGCGCAGGCGCGGCTTCCTCGGCATCGGTCGGCGGCGGTGTATAGGTCCAGTCTTCCATCACGTAGTGACGGGCATCCAGTGGCGAGGCGAGCAGGTTCTGCCAGTGGTCGCCGTGCCAGGTCGTATCGAATTCGGTGTCGCACGGCGCTTCGCGCGCGGACTCGGCCAGGGCGCGGGACTTGCGGCGTACGCGTCCGAGCCGGCTCGCGAAGCGCTTGATTCCGTCCAGCCACATGACCCTCTCCTTCCTGTCGGCGTGGTGTCAGCATCTCAACGTCCCCGGATTTTCGCAACCCGGAAAAAACCCGAGGGATTTACCGAGCTGATTTGTCCCCGGTAGGAATTTCATCGTCGGGATTATCGTCGATCCGTTCCCGGTAATATTGACAGGTTTTTGATGCGAATCAATTAATCAAAGGCGGTGGTGTACCGATTCCAGTGGTATTAGCGCTTTTTCGATAAAACTAACGTCAAAAATCTTCTTGACGCGCCCGGATTGTCCAATTTATAAAGTCAGCACTCCGTCCTCGGGCGGCGTGCTGGTGCAGGTGCTGGCGCAATGTTTCGGGATTTCGGGAAACGGCTATAAAAATAGCTTTTTTGATCTAATCGAGTGGGGAACGAAGACATGGATACCGGTATCGTGAAATGGTTTAACGATGCTAAAGGTTTTGGTTTTATTACGTCGGACAATGGTGGTGAAGATTTGTTTGCGCACTTTTCCGAAATCCGGATGGACGGCTTCAAGACGCTGAAGGAAAACCAGCGTGTTTCGTTCGACGTCAAAGTCGGGCCGAAAGGCAAGCAGGCAGCGAATATCCAGGCGGTCTGACGCGCCACGCATTGCCGATCACGTCCGGCCCCCGCATCGCGGGGGCTTTTTGTTTTCCGGGGACGAATCGCTTCGGTCCGCGCTGGCCGTGGCCATGCTTGCCGGTGCATACTCACGGAAGCATCGTTTTCCTGTCTTTTCATGTCTGATTCTCGTCCGTCCGATCCCGCCAGCGAACAACCGCTCGTCTTCGTCGACCTCGAAACCACCGGCGGCTCGCCCGCCGAGCACCGCATCACCGAAATCGGCGTGGTCGAAATCGGTCCGCTTGGCGTGTCGACGTGGACGAGCCTCGTCAATCCCGAGCAGGCGATTCCGCCGTTCATCCAGCAACTGACGGGCATTTCGGATGCGATGGTGCGCGACGCGCCGTCGTTCGCGTCGCTCGCGCCGGCGCTGTTCGAGCGGCTCGACGGCAAGCTGTTCGTCGCGCACAACGCGAGTTTCGATCGCGGTTTCCTGCGCGCCGAATTCGAGCGCGCCGGCTTGGCGTTCAATCCCGATGTGCTGTGTACGGTCCGGCTGTCGCGCGCGCTGTTCCCGCGCGAATCGCGGCACGGGCTCGACGCGTTGATCGAGCGGCACGGTCTCGTTCCGGCTGCGCGCCACCGCGCGCTGGCGGATGCCGATCTGCTGTGGCAGTTCTGGCGCCAGTTGCACGACATCGTGCCGCTCGAGCGGTTGCGCGACCAGATCGCGCGCACGACGCGCCACTTCCGCCTGGGCGGCGATCTGACCGAGGCGTGGCTCGACACCGCGCCTGCCGGCTGCGGCGCCTATGCGTTGTTCGGGGAGGGCGACGCGCCGCTGTATGTGGGCCGAAGCGTGAGGGTGCGGCAGCGGCTGCGCGCGCTGCTGACCGGCGAGCGCCGTTCGTCGAAGGAGATGCGGCTGGCCCAGCAGGTGCGGCGCGTCGAATGGCGCGAGACCGGCAACGAACTGGGCGCGATGCTGGCGGAAGCGCAATGGATCGCCCAACTGCGGCCGTCGTACAACCGGCGCCCCGCGGCCGATGGCGTGCGTGGCGGCAATGCGCACTGGCCGTTCGACGGCGCCGTTGCGTTCGAGGCGAACGGCGAGCGCCGCCTGTTGCATGTGATCGACGGCTGGCGCTACCTCGGCACGGCCGAATCGCTCGATGCGGCCGCGCGGCTCGCCGCCGAGGCGGCGGACGGCACGTTCGAACCCTTTACCCATCGCCTGCTGCAGACGCATCTCGCGCGCGGGCTGCAACTGATTCCGCTCGCCGCGCTCACGCCGGCAGGTTGAGGGGGGCGCGCGGCGCCGGCCGCGTCAGCCGATCGCGCTGGCGCCGCCGGCCGAGCAGACGTGCGACAGCGCGGTGTCGAGTGCCTGTGTCTGCTTCGAATCGTAGCGCGTCAGCGTTTTCCAGTTCGTGATGCTGCGCGCGAGGCGTGCCTGGCAATCAGGCGCATTGCGCAGCGGCGCGACCTGCGCGAGGCCCGCGAGCATTTTCTGCGTCAGCTGGTCGAGCGCCGGGCGCGTGCTGGTCGCGAGGTCGGGCGGTGTGCCCTCGGGCGGCCGCGTCGTGCGCCAGGTCGCGAACAGTGCGTTCTGCACGTCCTTGCTCGCGGTGATCTGGTCCTCGAAGAACGTCCGTGCGAATGCCGGATCGACGCCGGCTTGCGTCGCGCGCTTTTCGACCGACGCAAGCAGGGCTGCTTCGCGCGGCGGGTCCTCGATCGCCTTCTGATTCGCCCACTTCCACCGCGCGACCGGTTCGGCGAGCGCGAGGCGTTGCGACGCGAGTGCGACGAGGTTGGTGAGCGCGGTGTCGTCGCCGTCGGCGCGGGCAATGTGAGGCGACGAAAAGAGGGCGACACCGAGCGCGGCGACAGCGACGCTGGCACGAATGGCTTGCTTCATCGGAATGATCGGAGGAGCCGGGCGGACCGGAGGTGGAAAACCAGAAGGATAGACGAAGACAGTCGCGCGGCGTAGCGACGCGACAGAAGAATCAGCAGGCGAGCTGATCCGGCACCGTCTGGCTGTTGCGGCCCGGGTGCGAGGCGAATGGCGCGCGATGCGCAGTGATGAACCGCACGATAGCGATGATCGACACGTGGCGGTTACAGAACCGGACAGGCGTTCACTTCGGCGAGTACAGCTTGTGCTGCTCGTCGAAGAATGCCCGCACGTGCTCGGGCAATTCGGCGAGGAATTCCACGCCGACGGGTTCCGGATCCGGGCTCATCACTTGCTCGGGCGGTGGCATGCGAGTGGGTCTTTCGTCCATGGTCATTTCTCCAGCAGGTTCGATGATTATCAACCTCGTGCTTGGATTTATGCCAGTGGCGAATCGTTAGATTTTGTCTCTGTTGTATTAACGGCACATGCGCTGCGGCGCGAGGTGTGATGGCCGCTATTGCCTCCTGCGCATTCAGCAACAATCGGGTCGCTTGTTATACTTGCGCGCACTTTTTCCTGGACCGCGATGAGACGAACGACGCGATGGATCGGCCTCGTATGGCTGGCGCTGGTACTGAACGTACTGTCGCCCGTCGTCGGCTACGCGCGTCTTGCGTCGAGCGGTTCGGGCGCGCTCACGCTCGAGTTGTGCAGTGCAGCGGGCGCGCGCCAGGTCGTACTCGCCCAAGCGGGCGACGACCGCGACACGTCGTCGTTCGACCATGCCGGCGTGCCGCACTGCGTGTACTGCCCGGGCTTCGCGGCGAATCTCGCGCTCGGCACGCGCCTGCCCGACATGCCGGGCTTCGTGCGGACGTTCGCGTATCGCGTGGCCGCGCCGGCCGTTCCCGATTTTCCCCGCAAGCGCATTCGTCTCGCGCAGCCGCGGGCCCCGCCTGAAAACGTCCCGATCTGATTGATGTCGTGCGCGCCCCGGCGGCGCGCGTGCCGTCCGCGGCCCGGTCCGCGCGCCGCGTCGTGCGTGCGCGGCGCGCGCGTGTGCCCGGCGGTGCCCGATCACGTTTTCAGGAATTCACTTCATGTCGTTTACCCACGTCGCGCGGTTGCCGCGCGGCCGGCTCGCGCTCGCATGCGCGGCCGCTTTTGCGTGGCCCGCCGCGCACGCCGCATCGCCGGTCGATGCGCCCGCCGATTCTTCCCCCGGTGGCGTCGAGCGCCCGGCCAGCGCCGCCGTGCCGCCGGCACCGGCCGGCGACACGCTGACCGCCGTCAACGTGACCGCCCAGCGGCAGCCGGTCGATCCGGATACGCCGGCCGTCGTCACGTCGATCACGCGCGAGCAGATCGAGTCGCATACCAACGTCACCACCGAGGACGCGCTGAAGTACGCGCCGAACCTGATGGTCCGCAAGCGCTATATCGGCGACCGCAACAGCGTGTTCGCGGGCCGCGACTTCAACGAACTGCAGAGCGCACGCGGGCTCGTGTACGCGGACGGCGTGCTGCTTTCGAACCTGCTCGGGTCGAGTTATGCGTACCCGCCGCGCTGGTCGCTGATTCCGCCTGACGACATCGCACGCGTCGACGTGCTCTACGGCCCCTTTTCCGCGCTGTATCCCGGCAACGCGATCGGCTCGACGGTGCTGCTCACGACGCGGCGCCCGGACAAGCTCGAGGCATCGCTGTCGACGCAATTCTTCACGCAGCGCTATCACGACGGCTACGGATTCGCGGACAGCTTCGGCGGCAATCATCAGACCGCGCGGATCGCCGACCGCGTCGGCCGGTTCTGGTTCGCGCTGTCGCTCGACCGGCTCGAGAACAACGGTCAGCCGATGCAGTATGCGAGTCCCAATTCGGCCTACACCCCGAAGCTGGGCGTCGCCGTACCCGTCACGGGTGCCGCGACCGACATCGGGCCGAACGGCAAGCCGCGGACGATCGTCGGCGCGCAGACGATCGAGCGGACCGAGCAGCTCAACGAGACGGTCCGGATGGGCTACGCGTTAACCGACCGCGTCGATGCGACGCTCACGCTCGGGCATTGGGAGAACCATTACCGGCAGCACGGCGAAACCTTCCTGCGCGACGCGGCCGGCAACCCGGTCTACGGCGGCAACGTGTCGATCGGCGGGCGGAACATGACCGTCGCGCCGAACGCGTTCGCGCCGCAACGCGGCGACCAGGAGAACTGGCTGTACGCGCTGGGCCTGAACGGCCGGCTCGATTCGGGCTGGCGGCTGTCGGGCGTCGTGTCCGCGTACGACGTGTCGCGCGACGTGCTGCGCGCGGCCTCGACCGTGCAGGGCGGGGCGGGCACGCTGTTCCAGGGCGACGGCACCGGCTGGCGCACGCTCGACCTGAAGGCCGAGGCGCCGGCAGTGAAGGGCCACACGTTCACGTTCGGTTACCACTACGACAACTACTTCCTGCGCAACGTCACGTACAACACGGCCGACTGGCTGGCCGGGCCGACCACGTCGCTCGCGAGCGTCTATCGCGGCGACACGCGCACGCAGGCGCTGTTCGGGCAGGATGCGTGGCGCTTCGCGCCGGGCTGGCTCGCGACGCTCGGGTTGCGCTACGAGCGCTGGGATGCTTACGGCGGCGCGCTCGGCAACGCGGGCGGCACGCTCGGTTATGCGGATCGCGGCGCGAACGCGCTGTCGCCGAAGGTTGCGCTGCAATGGGACGCGACGGACGTGTGGCGCTTCCGGCTGTCGTTCGCGACCGGCACGCGGTTCCCGACCGTCGGCGAGCTGTTCCAGGGCACGATCTCGAACAATGCGATCGTCAACAACAACCCGAACCTGCGGCCGGAAAAGGCGATCGACTGGGACTTCACGGCCGAGCGCGACGTCGGTGTCGGCGTCGTGCGCGCGAGCGTGTTCCAGAGCGACCTGCGCGATTCGATCTACAGCCAGACGACCGTGTCGGGCGCGACGACCGTCACCAACGTCTCGAACGTCGACCGCGTGCGCGTACGCGGCATCGAGCTCGCGTTCAGCGGCGAAAACGTCGGGCTGAGGGGGCTCGCGATCGACGCGAACGTATCGGCCAGCAATGCGCAGATCCTCGCCGATGCCGCGAATCCTGCCTACGTCGGCTCGCGCTTCCCGCGCATTCCGCGCATGCGCGCGAACCTGCTGGCGTCCTATCGCTTCGACGAGCACTGGCTCGCGAGCGTCGGCGTGCGCTACTCGGGCCGCCAGTTCAACACGCTCGACAACAGCGATGTGAATCCGGACGTGTACGGCGGCACGAGCTCGTTTACGGTCGTCGACCTGAAGGCGCGCTATCGCCTCGATCGTCACTGGACCGCATCGCTCGGCATCGACAACCTGACGGATCGCCGCTACTACGTGTTCCATCCGTATCCGGGCCGTACCTTCTACGGAGAACTGAAATGGTCGCTGTGAAGTCGTTCGCGGCGTTGTCTCCGGCGGGTGCGACGTGTTCCATTCGCGCATCGGGTCGCGTGACAGCGCCTTCATCCGGACGGGTAGCTCGCGATGGTCGTGATGGATGCGTACGACGACAACGGTGCGGCGCTCGCGTAAGCGCTCGCGCGATATGCGCACGCGGAACCGGTGCCCGAGCGTTTGCGCGCGGCACTGGATGCGGGATGGCGGGGGACATGCCGCGCACCGTGTGGATCGGGCGCGATCGTGCACGCGAAGCGCGCAGCGGGGTGTTGACGACCGACGTGCTCGACGGCGAGTTGCAGCACGCGAAGCGGTGATCGAACGGGCGGCGCGCGGCAAACGGGCCGCGCGCCGGCCTGATGCGAAAACGCGCCCGAAGGCGCGTGGAGAGAAGCGTCAGGCCGCTCGTTTGAATAGCCGGATCACGAACAGCAGGATCACCGCACCGACGACCGCGACGATCACCGAGCCGATGAAGCCGCTGCCGACGCTGATGCCGAGTACTCCGGCGAGCCAGCCGCCGATCACCGCGCCGACGATCCCGACGATGATGTCGACGATCAGTCCGAAGCCGCCGCCTTTCACGAGCAGCCCGGCAAGCCAGCCGGCGATCGCGCCGATGATGAGCCACATAATCAAGCCATGAGTCATGGTGGTCCTCTCCTTGGGTTGAGTCGAAATGACCGGGCAACGGCTGTCGTGTGCCGCAAGCTGGATGAAAGCGGCATGCGACCCGCCGCGCCGCCCACGCAATGTAACGCGATAGACGGGTCAGGATCGTTAAGTAATGTTATGCACCCTTAAGCGGATTTTCCAGCGGAATTCGTCTGGCTGCGATGCATCATGAAATGAATATGTAAGAAATGGGTGGGGACGGACCTGGCCGGTCAGGCGTCCCGCTGTCCGCGTGCCGCCACCGGAACGTTTGCATCGGGCAGCCCTTCGCCAGCATCGGCGATCAGTCGTGCGACGATCGCGGGATCGGCTATCGTCTCAATCGACAGGAGTGCGAAGCGGGCGAGAAAAAGCGGTGCGTCGGTTTCACCGATCCGCGTCATCGTGCGGCACAGGTCGGTGTAGAGCGTGTCGCGTTCGATATCCGTGATCATGCGGTCTCCTGAAGGTCGGTCTCGGTTGACGTGGGCGGGTGGAGCGCGCGTTCGAGCGCGGCGGCGAGATCGTCGGCGCGCGCGTCGTGCCAGCGGCCGAGTACGTGCCCGTCCGGTCGCACGAGATAGACGGTGCCGTCGCGTGCGCCGTACAGGTCGAACAGCCGGCCGTCGTCGTCATGGCCGGCGCAGGCCGGGTGTCGCGGCCCCGCCTGGCGTGCGAGCGTGACGAGCGTGAACGGCACGTGCGCATCCTGCACGCGCCGCTCGAGATCGGCGAGCGACGGATCGGGCACGCCATCGCGCGTGAAGCAGAACGCGGTGAAGCGCGGCGCGACGAGATCGGTCAGGTGGCCGCTGCGCGTGCCGCCGCCGAGTGGCGCGTACAGCGTCAGCGGACATTCGACGAGTACCGTGCCGGGCGCCGGGCCGGCCGCGAACGTGTCGCGCTCGGTGGCATTCAGCGGCGACTTCGCATACGCGATAGCCGATGTCTGGCGCGGGTTGATCAGCGAACGCAGTGCCGGATGCCGGCGCGCGAGCGTCAGCACGGCCTTGCGCATCAGTTCGAAGGCAAACGACGGCGGCGCCATGAACTCGGTGCTCTTCGTGCCGTAACGCAGGTTCTCGTGCGTCGCGAACACGCGTTCGTCCGAGTAGCTGTCGAGCAGTGCGTCCGACGCGATGCCGCGCAGCACGTACGCGAGTTTCCACGCGAGGTTGTCGGCATCGTCGATGCCCGAATTCGCGCCGCGCACGCCGAAGATCGGCACGAGGTGCGCGGCGTCGCCGCAGAACAGCACGCGGTCGTGCCGGTAGCGTTCGAGCGTCAGTGCGTTCGCCTTGTAGATCGTGATCCAGATCGGCGACCATGGGCCGCGCTCGCCCATCATGTCGAGCAGGTTCTGCACGCGGGGGATCACGTGCTCGGGCTTCACGGCCGCGTCGGCATCCTCGTCGTCGCGCAACTGGTAGTCGATCCGCCACACGTTGTCGGGCTGCTTGTGGACGAGCACCGTCGAGCCCGGGTTCGACGACGGATCGAAGTACGCGAGGCGCTCGGTCGGCCGGTTGCTGTCGAGCGCGATGTCGACGATCACATAGCGGCCCTCGTAGCGCGTGCCGCGGAGCGACAGACCGAGCGCGTCGCGCATCGTGCTGCGTCCGCCGTCGCATGCGACGACCCAGTCGGCGTCGAGCGCGTAGCCGCCGAGCGGCGTGTCGACGTCCAGGCGTACGCCGTCCGGTTGTCGCGTGACGCCGGTGACCTTCGTCTGCCAGCGGATCTCGATGAAATCGGCGCGGCGTCGCGCGGCGTCCAGCAGGAACTGCTCGATGTGATACTGCGCGAGGTTCACCATCGGCGGCAGCTTCTGGTTCTCGTCCTGCGGCATCGTGAAGTGCAGCACTTCGTCGTCGCGATGGAAACTGCGTCCGCCGGTCCATGGCAGCCCGGTGCGCAGGAAATCGTCGAGCGCGCCGAGCCGTTCGATGATCTCGAGGCTGCGGCGCGAAATGCAGATCGCGCGGCTGCCGTGACAGACCGAATCGTCGGCTTCGATCAACACGCTGCGAATGCCGTGATTCGCGAGGCCGAGCGCGACGGCGAGGCCCACGGGGCCGCCGCCGACGATCGCGACGCGATGCCGGTGCGTATCGATGCCGTCGACGCAGTCCGGCAGATGCGCGGAATGGCGCGCGGCGACGAACGGATAGGGTTTGAACGCGATGGTCATCGTTGGCTTCCACGATGGTCTGACTCGACGTGCGCGCATCGGCGATGCGATGGGCAACGGGTCGATGCAGTATGGAAGCCGGGCGTGTCGCCGTTGTCCCCATTTCGGGTACGGCGGGCCCGGCAGGCGTGGCCGCGCTACGTTCGTCGCGAACCGAAACGGGTCAGGGCTGCATGCACAGCGCAAACAGTTCGCGCTGGCTCGAAATGCCGAGGCGCCGATACGCGCGCTTCTGATAGGTGACGACGCTCGATGCCTTCACGCCGATCGTCTCGCCGATCTCGCGCGCGGTCTGGCCTTCGAGCATGCCGCGCAGCACGTCGAGTTCGCGCTTGGACAGTTCGGGGCACGCATGGCGCAATCGCGCGAGCATCCGTTGCGGGATGCCGACCTGCGTCGCGCCGGCGAGTGCGTAGTGATGCTTCGCCGCCTGCGCGATCAGCGGCGCGAGCGTTTCGATCGCCGCGATCTCGCGCGGCTGGAACGCGCCGCTGCGATGGGCGCGGTACAGGTTGATCGACAGCCACGTCGCATCGTCGGGCTGCACCAGCAGCGCCAGCCGGTCGGATACGTCGGGGCCGCGATAGCATGCCGCGCGATACGCTTCGTGAGCGATCTCGTCGCCCGCTTGCTGATGCAGCAGCAGGTCGTGGCGGTGCGTGCCGCGATGGGCGGCCGATACGATCGGCTGGTTGCCGTCGAGTGCGTAGAAGTGCCGTGCGTAGGTGTCGGCGACGTCGCGCAGGTAGCGGCCGCCGCGATGATCGGCAACCGACATCGTGCGCGGGCGATTGCCGAATTCGTACGCGAAGATCGTGCATTGCGTGATCGACAGCGCAGCGTCGAACAGCTTCAGGACTTCGGCTGCGAACGCGTTCGCCTCGTGGCCGCCGATCGCGGCGACGAGACGCGTCGCGCGGGAGATATCCAGCTGCGCGTTGAGAGTCGGTCGCTCGAGACGCCAGGTGCGCATGAGGCGGGGAAGAGGGCGGAGTGGTCCGGCGATTGTAATCGGCGGCACGCGGTGCGTGAGTCGGGGGATGCCCGCAAGCGGGGCGGATACGGATACCGGATGGGCGCACGATTTCGGCGCCGGAAAAGAGAAAAGGCCTGACAAGCGATGCTTGTCAGGCCTTTATGTCTTGGTGCCGGAGATAGGAGTCGAACCTACGACCTTCGCATTACGAATGCGCTGCTCTACCAACTGAGCTACACCGGCAGCAGAGAAATGAAATTATATGGTCAAATCCGAGATCTTGGCAATAGGTTTTGCGAACTTTTTTTCAGCTTGCTGCTGCTGTTTCGCGAAACCCTCGATCCGGCGGACTGCCCGCTTTCACTTCACTGTGATGCGGCCGGTCAGGGCCACATCAAGAGGCGAGATTGTACTTGCGCATCACGCCTCCGTCCAGTGCTGCAGTGCAATTATTTTGCTTCGTCGTGATAGCCGGTGACGCGCTCGACTTCGTTCTTCGAGCCGAGGAACACGGGCACGCGCTGGTGCAGGCCCGTCGGCTGCACTTCCATGATGCGCTGCGTGCCGGTCGTCGCGGCGCCGCCCGCCTGTTCGACGATGAACGACATCGGGTTCGCTTCGTACATCAGGCGCAGCTTGCCCGGACGATCGGGCGTGCGCTTGTCCGCCGGGTACATGAAGATGCCGCCGCGGTTCAGGATCCGGTGCACGTCGGCAACCATCGAGGCGATCCAGCGCATGTTGAAGTTGTCGCCGCGCGGGCCGTCCTTGCCGGCGTTCAGTTCGTCGACGTAGCGCTTGACCGGGTCGTACCAGTGGCGCGCGTTCGACGCGTTGATCGCGTATTCGCGCGTGTCGGCCGGGATCTGCATGTTGCTTTGCGTGAGCACCCACGAGCCGACTTCGCGGTCGAGCGTGAAGCAGTTCACGCCGTTGCCGGTCGTCAGCACGAACACCGTCTGCGGGCCGTAGACGGCGTAGCCGGCCGCAACCTGCTGCGTGCCGGGTTGCAGGAACGATTCTTCGGTCGCCTGCTTGCCGTCCGGGCAGCGCAGCACCGAGAAGATCGTGCCGATCGACACGTTCACGTCGATGTTCGACGAGCCGTCGAGCGGATCGAACACGAGCAGGTATTCGCCGCGCGGGTAGTTCGCCGGGATCGGGAAGAACGTTTCCATTTCTTCCGATGCCATCGCGGCGAGATTGCCGCCCCACTCGTTTGCGTCGAGCAGGATTTCGTTCGACAGGATGTCGAGCTTTTTCTGCACCTCGCCCTGGACGTTCTCGCTGCCGGCGGTGCCGAGCGCTTCACCGAGCGCGCCCTTCGACACGTTGTAGCTGATCGCCTTGCACGCACGTGCGACGACTTCGATCAGCAGGCGCAGGTCGGCGGGAAGGTTGTTGGTCTCACGTTGCTGTTCGATCAGGAACTTCGACAGCGTGGTGCGGCGGGCAATGGACATGACAGACTCCGAAAGGCCAAAGAATCCTTGAATGGCCGCAATTTTACCTGTCACGCTTCCCGCGCCGCCGGCTTTTTTCGTCCGGTTACATCGCCGGGCGGCCGAGCCGGCCCGGTTTCCGGCGGCGGAGGGGTGCGCGGTGCGTACCGGCGCGGCGGCAGGCCGAGCGGTCAGACCCCGTCATTCGGCTCGGTGCCGGCCGCGCCCGTGCAATAAAAAAGCCGGCGCCGCATCGGGCGGCGCCGGCTTCATCGCGCGAATGCGGGGCGGGCGACGGCGTCAGGCGAGCGCCTTCTCGACGATCTCGCGCACGTCGCGCGACTTCGCGCCGGCCGCGACCTGCTCGAGCGCGCCGCGCATGCGGTCGCGCAGCGCCGGCGTGAAGCGGCGCCACAGTTCGAGCGAACGCGCGAGGCGTGCGGCGACCTGCGGATTGATCGCGTCGAGCGCGAGCACCTGTTCGGCCCAGAACGCGTAGCCCGAACCGTCCGCCGCGTGGAATTGCGCGGGGTTGGCTGCACAGAAGCTGAAGATCAGCGAGCGTGCGCGGTTCGGATTCTTCAGGTTGAACGCCGGATGCGCGAGCAGCTTGCGCACTTTCGCGAGCGTCGGCTGCGCGGCCGTGCCGCGTTGCGCCGCCTGCATCGCGAACCACTTGTCGATCACGAGTGCTTCCTTCTCGAAACGGCGGTAGAAGTCGTCGAGCGCGCGATCGGCCGGCTCGTTCGCGCCCGCGGCGGCGGCGGACAGCAGCGCGCCGAGGGCGGCCGCGCGATCGGTCATGTTGTTCGCCGCGTCGTACTGCGCGGTCGCGAGGCGCACCGCATCGGCCGGATCCTCGAGTTCGGCGAGATACGCGAGCGCGAGGTTCTTCAGCGCGCGGCGGCCGGAGGCCTCCGGCGTCGGCTCGTAGGCGCCCGGCGTCTGGTGCTGCTCGTACGCGGCGAGCCATTCGGCGCGCAGCGCGGTCGCGAGCCGGCGGCGCACGAACAGGCGTGCGCGATGCACGGCGGCCGGATCGGCCTCGGCCATCTGGTCGGCGAGGTAGGTTTCCGACGGCAGCGTCAGCGCGAGTTCGCGGAACGCCGGCGACAGCGTCGCGTCGGTCAGCACGCGCCGGAACGCGGCAATGAAGTTCTCGCCGAGCGTGAGCGGTTCGTTCGCGGCCGCCCGCGCGGCGAGCGTCAGCAGCGCGCGCGTCGCGAGGCGCTGGCCGGCCTCCCAGCGGTTGAACGGATCGCTGTCGTGCGCGAGCAGGAATGCGAGATCGTCGTCGCTGTAGTCGTACTCGACGATCACCGGCGACGAGAAGTTGCGCAGCAGCGACGGCAGCGGCGCTTCCGGCACGTCGACGAACGTGAAGGTCTGCTCGGTGTCGGTGAAGTCGAGCACGCGCGTCGTGCCCGAAGCGGCCGTTTCACCGTCCAGGCGCAGCGGCAGGTCGCGGCCGTCGCGGCCGATCAGGCCGATCGCGAACGGAATCAGGAGCGGCCCCTGCTGCGTTTCGCGCGCGGCCGGCGACGCGTCGCCGTAGCCCTGCGCGAGCGTGACCGTGTAACGGCGCGCGGCCGCGTCGTACGCGGTGCGCACCGACACGCGCGGCGTGCCGGCCTGGCTGTACCAGCGCTCGAACTGCGCGAGGTCGCGCCCGTTAGCGTCGGCCATCGCGTGACGGAAGTCGTCGCAGGTCACCGCGTGGCCGTCGTGGCGCTTGAAGTACAGGTCCATCCCCTTGCGGAAGCCGTCGCGGCCGAACAGCGTCTGGTACATCCGCACGACTTCCGAGCCTTTCTCGTAGACCGTCATCGTGTAGAAGTTGTTGATCTCGACGTAGCTTTCCGGGCGCACCGGGTGTGCCATCGGGCCGGCATCCTCGGCGAACTGCAGCTGGCGCAGCACGCGCACGTCCTCGATGCGCTTGACCGCGCGGGCCGCCGATTCGATGTCGTCGCCCGCGGCCATGTCGGCCGAGAATTCCTGGTCGCGGAACACCGTCAGGCCTTCCTTCAGGCTCAACTGGAACCAGTCGCGGCAGGTCACGCGATTGCCGGTCCAGTTGTGGAAGTACTCGTGGCCGACCACCGATTCGATGTTCGCGAAATCGGTGTCGGTCGCGGTCTCGGGGTTCGCCAGCACGTACTTCGTGTTGAAGATGTTGAGCCCCTTGTTTTCCATCGCCCCCATGTTGAAGTCGCCGACCGCGACGATCATGAAGCGGTCGAGATCGAGCTCGAGGCCGAAGCGTCTTTCGTCCCAGCGGATCGAGTGGATCAGCGAATCCATCGCGTGACGCGTCTTGTCGAGATCGGCCGGCTCGACCCACACCTGCAGCAGCTTTTCCTTGCCGGAGCCGGTCGTGATCTTTTCCTCGATCGCGACGAGCTTGCCGGCGACCAGCGCGAACAGGTAGCTCGGCTTGCGGAACGGGTCTTCCCATTTCGCGAAGTGGCGGCCGTCGGGCAGGTCGCCCGAATCGACGAGGTTGCCGTTCGACAGCAGCACCGGGTACGCGGTCTTGTCGGCGCGCAGCGTGACGATGTACGACGCCATCACGTCGGGGCGGTCGAGGAAGTAGGTGATGCGGCGAAAGCCTTCCGCCTCGCACTGCGTGAAGAAATTGCCGCTCGACACGTAGAGGCCCGACAGCGTCGTATTCTGGTCGGGGGCGCACGCGCTTTCGAGCGTCAACTCGAACGCGTCGGGCACGTTCTCGACCGTCAGCCCGTGCTCGTGCGCGCGCACGGCGCCATGCGGCGCGCCGTCCAGCGACGCGCCGACGAATTCGAGCGCTTCGCCCATCAACTCCAGGTGCGGCGCGGGCGCGGCGTCCGGATTGCGGCGCACGCGCATCGTGTTCCTGACGATCGTGCGGGCCGGCGCGAGATCGAATTCGAGCGCGACGGAATCGATGAGGAATGCCGGCGGCGTGTAGTCGGCGCGGCGGATCACGGTGGAGGAGGCGTTGTCGGACATGGTCGTCGAGATCGGTGGGGTGGGGAACGGGCCCGTTACGCGGGCCGGGCGAACCGGGCCATTGTACAAAGGCTTGCGGCCGCGTGCCGGGCGAACTTTTTACCGCTTTCGACAGTCCGCGTATTATCGGCATCCCGTTGCGGTTCGCGCGGTGCGACGAACGGGTGACGGATCGACGAGGATCAACATGAAACGCGAATGGATTTTTCGCGGTGCGGGCTGGGCGGCGGCGCTGTGCGTGGCGCTGCTGACGGGCTGCACCAGCTATGTGACGACCCAGGTCACGGCCTTCTCCGACTGGAGCGGCAGCGACGCGACACGCACCTATGCGTTCACGCGCACCGAGGCGCAGAAGAACAGCATCGAGCAGTCGACCTACGAGCCGATCGTCGCCAACGAACTGTCCGCGTATGCGTTCCGGCAGGTGCCGCCGGCGCAGGCGCGTTATCTCGTCGGGCTGACCTATGCGGTGGGCAGCGATCTCGTGACGGTGCCGCAGCCGGTCTACTACGACCCGTGGTTTGCGCCCGGGCCGTACTGGCGGCGCGGGCCGTGGGGCCCGTGGGGGCCCTGGGGGCCGATGCCGGCCGGCTATGTCGCGCAGACGTACCAGGTGTTCGACTACACGCTCGGGATCCGCATCACCGAGCGCGCGACGGGCAAGGAGGTGTACAACGTGTCCGCGCGCACGACCGGCGACAACGGCACGCTGCTGTATGCGATGCCGTTCCTCGCGCGCAGCGCGCTCGCCGATTTCCCGCTGTCGAACGGCGCGGTCCGCTCGGTCCGGTTGCCGGTCGACAAGCGCGGCGGGCCGGCGACGCCGGCCGCCAACGAGCGCGCGGTGCCGGCTGCGCCGGCTTCGGGCGCGGCCGTCGCGAAGTAACGCGGTGCCCATCCCGGCGCGGCTACCCGGCCGCGCCGGTCATCCTGTTCCGTCAGACGCCGACACCCAGCAGCGCGAGCGCGCCGAGCACGACGAACAGCACGGCCGCGATCCCGTGCACGAGCCGGGTTGGCAGGCGGTGCGCGAAGCGGTCGCCGAGCAGGATCGCCGGCACGTTCGCGAGCATCATCCCGAACGTCGTGCCGGCCACGACGCCGATGTAGTCCTGGAAGCGCGCCGCCAGCGCGACGGTCGCGATCTGCGTCTTGTCGCCCATTTCCGCGAGGAAGAATGCGACGAGCGTCGCGCCGAACACGCCGAGCCGCGAGCGGGTGGCGTTGGCTTCGTCGGCGTCGAGCTTGTCGGGCACGAGAATCCACAATCCCATCGCGATGAACGAGAACGCGAGCGCCCAGCGCATGATCGATGGCGTGACGAGCGCGCCGAGCCATTCGCCGAGTGCGCCCGCGAAACCGTGGTTCACGAGCGTCGCGACGAGCACGCCGAGAATGATCGGCATCGGCTTGCGATAGCGCGCGGCCAGGACGAGGGAAAGCAGTTGGGTCTTGTCGCCGATTTCAGCGAGGGCGACGGCGCCGGTGGAGATCAGGAAGGCTTGGGACACGTATGGGGTTCCACGGGCCGATGTTGTGCGTGCGAGCGACGATCCACGGCGCGCCGGGCCCTGATGCGGCGCACTGTGAACCATCGGTCTCGCCAGGCCAGCGTGGCTGCATCCGCCATGGCCGAACGGCCAAGTCTGTTGACGGACGCCTCCGTCACGATGCGCGCCGGGGGCGCGGGACATCGAGCGGAGCGGCTACTCCCCAATGAGCGGCGAATTCTAGCACGACGCATTGCGTGCGGGAAGGCGGCCGGCCGGGCGTGGGAGCCCGGTCGGCGAGGGCGCGCCTGGCTGCCCGGCCGGTACGGCCGCGATCGGGCCGTGCCGGCCGGGGCTGCGTACCGGCGCGGCGTTACCGTTACGCGGCGGCCGGCCGGCGCGCGGCGCCGCGTTCGTGGACGAGCTCGCCGGCCGCGTAGGTGCGGTACACCGCGCGGTCGTCGCCGAGCAGCGCGAACGCGAACAGCAGTTCCTCGAGCGAATCCGCGCGTTTGGTGCGGCGCGCGAGCAGCGGCGTGGCCTGCGGATCGAGCACGACGAAGTCGGCCTCGGTGCGCGGCTTGAGCGTGCCGACCGTGTCGGCGAGATCGAGCGCCTGCGCGGCGCCGGCCGTCGCGAGCCAGAACATCCGCGTCGCGGTCAGGTGGTGGCCCGACAGCCGCGCGACCTTGTGGGCCTCGTTCATCGTCTGCAGCATCGAGAACGACGTGCCGCCGCCGACGTCGGTCGCGAGCGTGACGGGTACGTCGTATTCGCCGGCCTTGTCGAAGTCGAACAGCCCGCTGCCGAGGAAGAAGTTCGACGTCGGGCAGTGCGCGACGACCGTGCGCGTCTCGGCCATCCGGCGGCGGTCCTCGTCGTCGAGGTGGATGCAGTGGCCGTACACCGCGCGCGGGCGCAGCAGCCCGTAGCGGTCGTAGATGTCGAGATAACTGCGGTGGCCGGGGAACAGCTCGGCCACCCATTTCACCTCGTCGACGTTTTCCGCGACGTGGCTTTGCACGAAGATGTCCGGATGGCGGCGCGCGAGTTCGCCGCACGCCTCGAGCTGCGCCTCGGTCGACGTCGGCGCGAAGCGCGGCGTGAGCGCGTACATCTGGCGGCCCTTGCCGTGCCAGCGGTCGATCAGCTCGGCGCTGTCGTCGTATCCCGACTGCGCGGTGTCGCGCAGGAACTCGGGGCAGTTGCGGTCCATCAGCACCTTGCCCGCGATCATCCGCAGGTCGCGCGCGTCGCTCGCCGCGAACAGCGCATCGGCCGACTGCTTGTGCACCGTGCAGTAGACGAGCGCGCTCGTCGTGCCGCACGCGAGCAACTCGTCGACGAAGAAATCGGCGACTTCGCGCGCATGCTCGGGATCGCCGAACTGGCGCTCGGTCGGGAACGTGTACTTGTCGAGCCACGGCAGCAGGCCGGGCGCCGGCGACGCGATCATGTCCGTCTGCGGGTAGTGGATGTGCGTGTCGATGAAGCCGGGCACGATCAGCTTGTCGCGCAGGTCGTGGACGACCGCGTCGCGCGCGAGCGTTGCCGCGAGTGGCGCATACGGGCCCGCCGCGACGACCTTGCCGTCCGCGACGATCAGGAGGCCGTCGGTCTCGTGGTTCGCGGCCTGGCTCGATTGCGCCGGGTCGCCGTTGAAGGTCAGCAGCTGGGAACGGAAAGCGGTTTGCGTCATGACGAATGGTCCTGCATCAAGGTAAGGCGAACAGAAGAAAACGATCGGCGCCGCACGGGGGCGGCCGGGTGCTTCGCGAGCGGCGGCGGCACGCTGCGTGCGGCACGACCGGAGGCGATTGCGCGGGCGAACGTGGCGGCCGAAGCCGCCAGCCGGTGGTCGCCGGCGATCCTCGCGGCCCTCGCGCTCGCGACCGATGCGGCGGCGAACGCAACGGCGCATCGCGACGGCGGGCAACGGCGCACGACGCCGGACGGCGCCGTCGCCGCGCGCGCACGCCCGCGCCCGGCCCGGCGCAAGGCCGAACCGGCGGGCGCGAAGCGGATGCCGTTGCCGTGTCTCATCTGTCTAGCGTTCCTCGATGCGGGCCGTCACGCGGCCTGCCAGTACGCGTCGAGGCGCGCGTACAGTGCGTCGCGCTGCGCCGGTTCGATGAACGACGCCTCGAAGCCGTTGCGGATCACCGCATGGACTTCGGCATCCGTGAGCTGCAGCCCTTCGGCCGTCGCGAAGTAGTTTTCGTTGACGTAGCCGCCGAAATAGGCGGGATCGTCGGAGTTGATCGTCACCGCGACGCCGCGATCGAGCAGCGCCTTCAGCGTGTGCTTCGTCATGTCGTCGAACACGCACAGCTTCAGGTTCGACAGCGGGCAGACGGTCAGCGCGGTGCGCGTTTTCGCGAGGCGCTCGACGAGCGCCGCGTCTTCGATGCTGCGCACGCCGTGGTCGATCCGGTCGACCTTCAGCACGTCGAGCGCTTCGTGGATGTAGGCGGGCGGGCCTTCCTCGCCCGCATGCGCGACGAGCTTCAGCCCGAGCGCACGCGCCTTCTCGAACACGCGCGCGAACTTGGCCGGCGGATGGCCGAGCTCGGACGAATCGAGGCCCACGCCGATCAGCCGGTGGCGATAGCGCTCGAACAGCGGCAACGCGGATTCGAACGTCGCGAGCGCGTCCTCTTCGGACAGGTGGCGCAGGAAGCACAGGATCAGCCTGCTCGACAGCCCGCGCCGTTCGGCATCGGCGAGTGCGCGCTCGATGCCCGCGACGACCGTCTCGATCGGCACGCCGCGCTCGGTGTGCGTCTGCGGATCGAAGAACAGTTCGGTATGGACGACGTGGTCGGCGAGCGCGCGTTCGCAGTACGCGGCCGTCATGTCGTAGAAATCCTGCTCGGTCAGCAGCACGCTCGCGCCGGCGTAATAGATGTCGAGGAACGACTGCAGGTCGGTGAACGCGTACGCGGCGCGCAGCGCGTCGATCGAGTCGTACGCGAGCTTCACGCCGTTGCGCTGCGCGAGCGCGAAAATCAGTTCGGGCTCGAGCGAGCCTTCGATGTGGATGTGCAGCTCCGCTTTCGGCGCGCGGGCAATCTTGTCCTTGAATGTCGGGGTCATGGCGTCGTTCTTGGTCGGTCAGTAGGTAGGGGAAGCCTGCGCGGACGCATTCGCCTCGACGGCCTGCAGCAATTGCGCGGCCACCGAGATCGCGATCACTTCGGGCGCCTTGTCGATGATGCCTTCGACGCCGATCGGGCAGCGCATCCGCGCGACCTGGGCCGGGTCGATGCCGATCGCCGCGAGGCGATGATCGAACTGTACGCGTTTCGCCTGCGAGCCGGTCATCCCGAAGTACGCATAGTCGCCGCGCCGCAGGATGCGTTCGGCCAGCACGAAATCGAGTGCATGGTCGTGCGTCATCACGACGAAGTAGGACTGCGGCGGCGCGGCGTCGACCGCGTCGGCCGGGGCAGCGGCCGCTTCGATCGCGAGGTTGCCGATGCCGGCGAGCGCGTCGGCCGGCGGGAACACCGCAGCGGGCCCGTCGATCCAGCGCACGTGGCACGGCAGCGTCGCCAGCACCTTCACGAGCGCGGTGCCGATGTGCCCGGCGCCGAACAGCACGACGGGGAACGCAAACGGCGCGATCGTCTCGGTCATCAGCGACACGCCGCCGGTTTCCCACAGCAGGCAGTCGGCCCGCGCGGCTTCCGATTCGGGCTCGCTCAACAGCGGCGCGCCCGGCGAGGGGCCGAATGATACGCTACGCACGGTCGCGGCGCCGGCCGCGACGCGCTTCGCGAGCGACATGATCCAGCCGAGATCGCCGACGTCGAGCCGCTCGAACGCGAGCACCACGGCGCCGCCGCAGCACTGGCCGAGACTCGGGCCGAGCGCGAGCCGTTCGAGCCGGCGCGCGTGCGGCACGTGCGCGCCATCCTTCAGCAGGTGTCGCGCGATCTCGATCGCCTTCCATTCCAGATGACCGCCGCCGATCGTATGGCGCGCCGTGTCGCGCGTGACGAGCATCTTGGTGCCGGCCTCGCGCGGCGCGGAGCCGTCGGTATGCGCGACCGTCACGAGCACGGCCGCTTCGCCGTGCGCGAGCAGTTGCTGCAGATCGCCGAGCCAGGCTTCCATCAGCACACCCCGTTCGGAACGACGCGGCACGACACGCGGCGCGGGCCGGCGGGCGTGGCGATGACGGATGGGAGCAGGGCCGGCCGGCCGCACGGCTGATGCGGGACGACGGCAGCGCGCCGACGCTGCGCGCGAACGGCGCCGCCGGACACGCGGACGCCATGAGGGTGACGGATGCGGATGGTTTGCGTTGTCATGAGGAATCCAGTCGACATTGCGGATCGGGCGCGCGTTACGCAGGGGTGGTGAGACCGCCTGGCCTCGCGCACGTAGATCGCCATCCAGTCCCGAAGATAGCATCGCCGCGCGGCGCGAACATGGCCGGGCAGTGATCCGGGCTATCAGGAGGCGATCATGTCGATCATAGGCCCGCCGCGCGGGATCGGGGCGCCGATGCGTGCGCATCGGGCCGAAACGCACGCGTGACGGGGCGGGGGCGCGTCGGTTGCGCGACGCGCGTTCGCCCGGCGATCCGGGCGGCGGCGGGGTAGGGGTTTACGCGCGGCCGGCCGGACAGGGCGGGCGGAAGCGGCGGTTCGCGTCGCCGGCGTGCGGCCCGATCGGCCGGGCCGCACTTGCCGGCGGCCGCAACAGCGGCCGGTCAGCGGGCGAGCTTGCGGCGATGACGCCAGAGGCTCGCGACAACCGCGACCAGGATCACGGCGAAGCCGATCAGCGCCCAGCCGGGCAGCAGGATGCCGAGGATCGGCGGGTAGACGGTCTCGCACAGCCCGGCGACCTTGAACATGCCGGGGAACCACTGCGCGGGCGGCAGGCTGTCGACGATCGGCTGCAGCGTGTCGAAGCCGCAGCTGAAGCCCGGATTCATCTGGATCGACAGGTGCCGCGCGGCCGTGCCGACACCGCCGGCCGCGGCGATCGCGATCAGCAGCTCGAGCACCCAGATGCCGCGCCAGTTGCGGATCCCGGCGGCCAGGAACGCGAAGATCCCGATCGCGCAGAAGAAGTAGCGCTGGATGATGCACAGCGGGCACGGATCTTCGTTCTTCACGTACTGCAGGTACAGCGCGCCGGCCAGCAGGGCGATGCACGCCCATCCGAGCAGCATCAGCAGGCGGCGTTCACGGCGTAGCGCAAGCGTGTAGTCGTTCATGTCGGCGGGGTTCCTCGTCGGTCGGTCCGGAAAACAATCGCGCGATTTTAGCGCGAACGGTCTGGCACGAAACTGACAGCGCGCGTGCGGCAACCTGCCGCACCGCGCGCATCGCCCGCCGGCGATCGGCGATGCGGTCAGCGGATCGTGTTCAGCACGGCCTCGACCGCCTGGCCGATCGCGAGCAGCGCGTCGTCGCGATGCGGCGCCGCCGCGAGCATCAGGCCGACCGGCGCCGCGTCGCGCGGATGGCACGGCAGCGACAGTCCGCACGCATCGAGGAAGTTGAACGCGCTCGGGTTGCGCAGGATCAGCGCATTGGTGCGCGTGAACGCATCGTCGTCCGTTTCGAGGTCGGCGATGCGCGGCGGCACGACCGGCACCGTCGGCGCGACGAGCGCATCGAAGCGCGCCCAGACCGTGTGCGCGGCTTCGTCGAGCATCGCGGCGCGCGCGGCGAGCAGGTCGAGATAGTCGGCCGCGCTCGCGGGTTCGCCCTTCAGGATCCGCGTCAGCACGCGCGGGTCGTACTGGTCGCGATGCCGGGCGAGCAGCGGCCGATGCCAGGCGTACGCCTCGATCGGCGAGAAGCCGAAGCGGTTGATCTCCGGCAGCCGGTCGAGCGCGGCGAAGCGCACGTCGGTGACGATCGCGCCGGCGGCTTCGAGATGCTTGAGCGCGGTGTCGAGCGCGGCCGCGACGTCGGCGTCGACGCCATCCGTCACGTAGTTCGTCAGCACGCCGAGCCGCACGCCTTCGAGCGGCCTGGCGGCCGGCACGTGCGGCTCGAGGCCCGCGAGCATCCGGTCGACGAGGGCGCAGCACGCGACCGTCAGGCCGATCGGGCCGAACGAGTCGAGCGTCGTTGACAGCGGCACGCCGCCTTGCGTCGGGATCCGGCTCGCGGTCGGCTTGAAGCCCGTCAGCCCGCACAGCGCGGCCGGAATGCGGATCGAGCCGCCCGTGTCGGTGCCGAGCGCGACGGCGGCCATCCCGTCGGCGACGGACGCGGCCGCGCCCGACGACGAACCGCCGGAAATCCGCGCATCGCCCGGCACGTCGCGATGGTACGGCGAGCGCGGATTGCCGAAGTGCGGATTCAGCCCGAGCCCCGAGAATGCGAATTCGCTCATGTTGGTGCGGCCGACCAGCACCGCGCCCGCACGCTTGAGCCGCGCGACGGCGACTGCATCGGTGCGCGCGGCCGGCGCGCCGTCGAGCACGCGCGAACCCGCGCGCGTCACCTGGCCCGCGACGTCGAACAGGTCCTTCACCGACACCGGGATGCCCGCGAGCGGCGACAGCACGGTGCCCGCGGCGCGCAGCCGGTCGTGCGCGTCGGCGGCCGCGCGCGCGTTGTCGGCGTCGACTTCGGTGAAGACGACGGCGCCCTGGCCCGACGGATCGGCGATCCGGTCGAGCGCGGTATCGACGAGCGCGCGACTCGTGGTGCGGCCGGCCGCGAGGTCGGCGGCGAGCTGGGCGAGCGGGGGGAACGGCGTGAACGTGGTCATGAGCGGCTCAGGGGCGAAGATGTTGAAGAAGGGTGGAGCGAAACGAATCGATATGGCGCTCGACGGCGTCGCGCGCGCCGGCGGCGTCGCGGGCGGACAGCCGGTCGAACAACGCGCGGTGTTCGTGCTGGACGTCGGCGAGATGATGCGGTTCGGACAGCGTGACGAACCAGAAGCGCAGCGAGCGCTCGTGCAGCGCGCGCAGGATCTCGGCGAGGACCGCGTTGCGCGCGGCCGCGGCGATCGCCTGGTGAAACGCGCGGTCGAGTTCCATCATCCCCTCCACGTCATGCGTGTCGACGCAGGCCCGTCCGTCGTCGAGCAGCGCGGCCAGGCGCGCGAGATCGTCCGGCGTCGCGTGGCGCGCGGCGAGTTCGGCGCAGTGCGCTTCATTGATGCGCCGCACGTCGATCACCGCGACGATGTCGTCGAGCGACAGCGGCTGCACCATCAAGCCCTTGCGCGGCATCACCGACAGCAGCCCCTCGAGCACGAGCCGATGCACGGCCTGGTGCACCGGCGTGCGGCCGATCCCCGTGCGCGCGACGAGGTCGGCTTCGTTGAGCGCGGCGCCCGGCTTCAGGCGCATCGTGATGATGTCGCGCTGGATCAGCGCATACGCACGGTCGGCGAGGCTGGCCGCCGGCGCGGCGAACCGGTCGCGGGTGACGTCGGTCAGGGTATTCATGCGAGGAGCGGCGCGGCGGCCGGGCGGGGCGCGATCATGGCGCGGGCGATCGGGAGGCGTGGACGATGTCTGGATATTATTGTGATATATCACTGATGTCCAGTGCGGGCGACGAGACGCCGTCGGTGCGGGCGCGCGGCCGGGGGACACGCCCCGGCGCCGCCGGCAACCACTTGCAACAATGGCGACAGGATGTTGCAGGTTTGCCGCGCGATCGTGCACTGAAGCATAATGAATCCTCGTCTATCCATACGCGTGAGCGACGTACCAGACCATCGTCATGAGCGAACACACGCCTTCCCCGGCCGGTCTGCCCGGCACCTCTTCCGCTTCCTCCGATTCCCTCCGTCCCGAGCCGGCGAAAACGCCCGATGCGCCGGCCGCGCAAGCCGCCGCGCAGAACGTCGCGCAGAACGTCGCCGTGGACGGCGCGTCGCCGGTCACAACCGCGTCCGAGCCCGGTGCGCCCGGCGCCCCCGATGGCGCGGTCGCACCGCCGAAGCCGGGTGCGCCGCCTCCCGGCTTCGGTGCGCCGCCGGATTTCGAAACGTCGCGGCCGCCGCCCGCGAGCGCGCAGAATGCGCCGCCGGCCTACCTGAAGCAGAGCGATACGCCATGGTCGGTGTTCGGCCGGATCGTCGCGGCGCGGGCGCGCCGGCTGTTCGATCGCGCCGGCCAGCGCATCACGCAACGCACGCTGCGCATCGGCGTGTCGGCGCGGATCTTCCATCCGGAACCGGGTGCGAAAGGGCTGCGCGGCAAGACGCTGCAGTATCTCGAGGAATCGATCGCCCACTGGGTGATGTCGCGCGACGTGCTCGTGTTCATGATTCCGACCGTCGGCCACCAGGGGATGATCCACCCGAGCAACATCCGTCTGCGCGACTACGCGAAGCATCTCGACGGCCTGCTGCTGCAAGGCGGGGCCGACGTGTCGCCGCAAACCTACGCGGCCTCGGATGTGCGCCCCGAATGGCCGGGCGATCGCGTGCGCGACATGTACGAACTCGAGCTGCTGCATGAATTCGTCGAGTCCGGCAAACCCGTCCTCGGCGTGTGCCGCGGCTGCCAGCTGATCAACGTCGCGTTCGGCGGCTCGCTGTACCAGGACATCGCCACCGATGTGCCGACCGCGAATGCGCACGTGAGCGAGCATTACGACCAGCATCGTCACGCGATCCGCTTCCCGGACACGTCGACGCTGGCGAGCATGTTCCCCGGGCGCAGCGAAGCGATCGTCAACTCGATCCACCACCAGGCGATCCGCGATCTTGGCCGCGACCTGAACATCGAGGCCGTGTCGGCCGGCGACGGGATCATCGAGGGCATCCGCCATCGTCGTTCGCCGTTCGTCGTTGGCGTGCAATGGCACCCCGAGTTCCATCGTGCGGGCGGCGCGGAGTTGCTCGACTGCACGCCGCTGCTCGATGCATTCCTGCGCGCGGCGCGTGAAACGCGTCTGTAGCCAGCCGTATTTCCGGCGTTGTCCGAAGGCCGGCCGCTTCCCGATAAATTCGAGATGCGGCCGTTTCTTTTTGAACGATAATCGCGAGTTCCGATTCGTTCGCCGGAGTCCGACGTTGGCTTTCCGAAATATTTCCCCTGCACGATGCGCTGCGTGGATCGTTGCGCTGGCTGCCTGCGCGCACGCGGGTGCGGCCTGGTCGGCCGACGCGACCGCACCCGTCGCCGGAACGCGCCCGGCAGTCACGAGCCTGAGCGGTGCCGAGGCGCCGGCGCCGGCCGCGACGGACGCAACCGCGCAAGGCAACGTCGCCGAGCTGACGCGGATGCTGCACGACGGCCGGATCGTCGAAATGCGCACGACGTACAACGGCAGCTACGGCGCGAGCCTGATGTTCGATCCGCGCGAGATGACGTACTACGTCGCGCTGTTCCAGGACAAGAATCTGTGGCGCGTGATCCGGTCGCAGGAAAAGAACCGCGCGGAGATGGTCTACGCAAACTTCGTCCAGCAGACCGTGCAACTCGCCGATATCGAGATCCGCCGTACCGAACTGCAGGCGCAGAAAGCCTTTCTCGAACGCGTGATCGCGCTGCAGGCGAACCGCGCGCAGCAGTTGCAGGCGGACCTGAGCGTCGCGCGCAGCCAGCAGGCCGAAGTCGCGCAGCGCCAGAAGTCGGCGCAGGAACAGACGCAGGCGCTGCAGGTCGAGAAGCGTGCCGCGCAGATGCAGTTGCGCGATCTGCAGGAGCAGGTGCGGCAACTCGAGAAGCAGACCGAATCGGGGCTGCCCGCGCACAAGTAACGGTTCGTCGGACGCACGGCGAAAACGACCGAAACCCGGCGAAGCGATCTTCGCCGGGTTTTTTGTTGGGCGGGCCCGGGATGGGGCGTCGTCAGTGTGCGAACGCGTCGGGCGTATCGGTCAGTCGGCGGTGGGACAGCCGGGACGTCCAGTCGAACCCGGCGGCGGGGGCGTGCATGGCACGCTCAGGCTGGGTGATGCGCAGCGCGTTTGCCGTCGCGATGAGCGTGAGCGGATCGTCCGGCGTGGCGCCGGCTTCGCGTGTGTCCGTTGCATGTGGTGGCGGGGCGAGCCGATCGCGTGTTTGGGCGCGCGGTGGTTCGGTGCCGGATGGACGGCGCGCCGCCACATGCGCGGTGCCTGGTGTTCGGGCCGACGCCGCTGCCATGCGCGAGCCGGCGGTTCGATGCGGGGACGCCGGTGGTGGCGTCGCAGCGCGCTGGACACCGGAGCTTGCCTGCGGTTGAAGCGGCGCCGGGCGACGCGTATCGCGATGCGCGGCCGATCGCGGCGCCGCAGTTTTCGCCGTTGGCGCTGCTGCCGTGTGCCGCGGTGAAGTGTGCGCCGGCGTGTCCGGCTGAACCGGCGCGACCCGTACGGTACCGGTCGAAAACGTTGCATGGTCGCGCGCACCGTCGGTCGCTTGAAGCGCGTATGCAGGCCCGAAACCCGTGAACGGTTCATGCGCGGCGATCAGCCAGCCGATGATGCCGAACGCGCCGATGCTCCAGCAGGTTGCGTATATCGCGCGCCGGTCCCGGCGGTTGCCTGAAGGACGCGGGACGCGCCGGCCGGCGACGACGGGCGCGGCAAGCGAACCGGCCGCCGTCGTCGGCTGCCAGCGGCACTCGCGGTGCGGCCGGTCGACGTCGATGCAGGACGTCGTCAGCGTCGCGAGGCAGTTCTTGCTGGGCCGTGCACCGGGTGCGCCGCGAAACTTCCAATCGCGGCCGAACGGCGGCACGTGGTCGAGCGGGGCGACGCGAGGGCGGGCGAGCGCGCCTTCGACGGGGACAAGAGGCGAGTGGGTCATGAGGGCGGCGCGGACATGTCGTCGCAAATCGTGACATTGTGGTCAGCCGGCGAAGGCCGGTCGATCAGATCAATCTGATTCTTTTGCCCGTTTCAGGGCGACTCGTACGAGGCGAATGCCACGAAGGCAACGACAGCGGCGCTCCAAGGCAAATGTCGGCTTCGCGTGGCATCATTCGCGAACCATGCCGGTGCAAGCGTCGTTGTGCGATGCGCCACCGGCGGGCAGCGATGCCCGTGCGCGCCGGCCCGGCGCGGCGCGTATCGCCGGGTCCATGCGGCGCGCATTCGCGCCATCCGAGCTGAGCGAGAAAAACATGTCCACAGCGTCACACGCCATCGCGCAGGAATCGAAAGTCCGCACCGTGTTCCGGGTCGTCAGCGGCAACTTCCTGGAAATGTACGACTTCATGGTCTACGGGTACTACGCGTCGGCCATTGCGAAAACCTATTTCCCGAGCGGCAACGCATTCGCGTCGTTGATGCTGTCGCTGTCGGTGTTCGGCGCCGGCTTCCTGATGCGGCCGGTCGGCGCGATCGTGCTCGGCGCATACATCGACCATCACGGCCGCCGCAAGGGGCTGATCCTGACGCTCGGGTTGATGGCGATCGGCACGCTCGCGGTGGCCGCGATACCGGGCTATGCGACGATCGGCGTGCTCGCGCCGGTGCTCGTGCTGCTCGGCCGGCTGCTGCAGGGTTTCTCGGCCGGCGTCGAACTCGGCGGCGTGTCGGTGTACCTTTCGGAGATCGCGACGAAGGGCCACAAGGGGTTCTATACGTCGTGGCAGTCGGGCAGCCAGCAGGTGGCGGTGGTGTTCGCCGCGCTCGTCGGCGTGCTGCTGAATCGCGTACTGCCTGCCGAGGAGATGACCGCGTGGGGCTGGCGCATCCCGTTCCTGATCGGCTGCCTGATCGTGCCGTTCCTGTTCCTGATCCGCCGTTCGCTGAAGGAGACCGACGAATTCCTCGCGAAACGTCATCGCCCGACGATGGGCGAGATCATGCGCTCGATGCTCGATAACTGGGGCGTCGTGATCGCCGGCATGGGGATGGTGATCATGACGACGGTGTCGTTCTACATGATCACCGCGTATACGCCGACCTTCGGCAAGGAAGTGCTGCACCTGTCGTCGCTCGACGCGCTGGTCGTGACCGTCTGCGTCGGTGTTTCGAACCTCGTGTGGCTGCCGCTGTCCGGCGCGCTGTCCGACCGTGTCGGCCGCCGCCCCGTGCTGATCGCGTTCACCGTGCTGACGCTGCTGACGGCTTACCCGGCCGTGCTGTGGCTCGTCGGCGATCCGTCGTTCCTGAGGCTGCTCGCGGTCGAGCTGTGGCTGTCGTTCCTGTACGGGTCGTACAACGGCGCGATGGTCGTCGCGCTGACCGAAGTGATGCCGGCCGACGTGCGCACGGCCGGCTTCTCGCTCGCCTACAGCCTGGCGACGACGATCGGGGGCTTCACGCCCGCGATCTCGACGCTGCTGATCCACCAGACCGGCAACAAGGCGGCGCCGGGACTGTGGCTGAGCGTGGCGGCCATCTGCGGGCTGATCGCGACGCTCGTGCTGTATCGCACGTCCGAAGCGCGCAACCAGTACAAGGCGGCCTGACGGGCACCATTCCGTCGCGCACGTCGCGCGGCACGGGCCGCGTGGATCGCATTGAAAAAGGGAGCGCACCGCGCTCCCTTTTTTCGTCTGCGTTCAGGCGTCGCGTCGCAACTGGCCGGCAACCGTGGCCGCGACGTCGAGCCATTCGCCCGGCGCGGGCTGGCGGGCGATCCGGGCCTGCGGATACCACGGGCAGTCGTCGCCGGTGAACCAGCGCCAGTCGGGCGCGAACGGCAGCATGACCCACAGCGGCTTGCCGAGGGCGCCCGCGAGGTGCGCGACGGCCGTGTCGATCGTGACGACGCCGTCGAGCCGCTCGATCAGCGCAGCCGTGTCGGCGAAGTCGTTCAACCGGCCGTCGAAGCGATGCACGCGCGGATGCGCGTCGACGCGCGCGCGTTCGTCGTCGTCGAGCGCGGGTTGCAGCACGATCCAGTCGATGTCCGGCAGCGCGAGCAGCGGCGCGAGCGCATCGAACGGCATCGAGCGGTTTTCCTGCGCCTGCCGGCGCCCCGACCAGGCAAGCCCGAACTTGCGCTTCGACTGCCCGCCGAGCGAGCCGCGAAAGCGCCGACGGGCACTGTCGGGCGCATCGAGGTAGCGCGAGCCGCCGACGATGTCGTCCGGCTGCAGCCCGAGCAGGAACGGCAGGCTCATCAGCGTGCAGGCAACATCCGCCGCGGGCGGCCTGGCGGCACCCGGTGCGACGAGCGTCACGCGCCAGCGCGACGCGGCCGGCGCCAGCAGCGGCACGAGTTCCGGCTGAACTTCGAGCACGAGGTGCGCGCAGCGTGCGCGGGCAAGCGGCACGAAGCGGACGAACTGCAGCGTGTCGCCGAACCCCTGTTCCGCACGGATCAGCAGCGTGCGTGACGCAATCGGCTCGCCTTGCCAGCGCGGCAGCGTGCCGAGCGACGTCGCGCCGGGTGTCTCGTGGCGCGCTTCGTAGGCCGGCAGCCCGCGCGTGAAGTCGCCGAGCGTCAGCAGCGTGACCGCGCGGTGCAGCCGCGCGAGCGTGAGATCGGGCGCGACGCGCAGTGCCTGGTCGAACGCGCGCAGTGCCATCTCGTATGCGCGGAGCGCGTGATGCGCGTTGCCGAGGTTCAGCCACGCGAGGCCGAACGACGGATCGAGACCGACCGCGCGCTCGTAGTAGGGCAGTGCGTCGCGGTGGCGCCCCTGGGCGCACAGGGCGTTCGCGAGCCCGAACAGCGCGAGCGGAAACGGCGGGTGCAGCGCGAGCGCCGCTTCGAACGCGGCGGCCGCCTCCGCATGCCGGCCGACCGCGTCGAACGTGTTGCCGAGATTGAAATGCGCGGCGACGAAGCGCGGCTGCGCGGCGATCGCGGCCTGGAAGTGCGTGATCGCGTCGTCGGCGCGGCCCATCGCGTTCAGCGCCATCGCGAGGTTGTTGTGCGCGCCCGCATGCCCGGGCCGCAGTTCGAGCGCGCGACCGAACGCGGCGAGCGCATCGTCATGGCGGCCGAGCGCGTTCAGCGCGTTGCCGAGATTGTTGTGGATCGATGCGTCGTCGGGCGTGAGCCGCAGCGCGCGGCCGAACGCATCGATCGCGTCGTCGTGCCGCTGCAGCGCCGCATACGCATTGCCGAGGTTGTAGTGCGCGAGCGGAAATTCGGGCGCGAGCGTCAGCGCGTTGCGAAAGCGGTCGATCGCTTCGTCGAGCCGGCCGAGCGCCTTCAGCGCGTTGCCGAGATTGAGCTGCAGCGCGGCATCGTCCGGGCGCAGCGCGACCGCGCGGCCGACGAGGTCGGCCGCTTCGGCATGCTGGCCCTGCTGGTGCCGCAGCACCCCGAACAGGTGCAGCGCGTCGGCGTTGGCGGGGTCGGAGGCGAGCGCGTTGCGATAACCGTGCTCGGCCTCGGCGAGGCGGCCTGCGCGGTGTGCGGCGTACGCCCGGTCGAATGCGGAATCCATGACGCGAAAACTGACGGAAAGCGCGTATTTTCCCACACCGCGCGGGGGTGCCGCCGGTCGGCCGGTCGGCATATGGCCCCGTCACGCGGAGCGGCGTAGACTGGCAGGGTCGCGTGTCATCGAGGTTCTCATGGCTGACACACTGTCCGATATCCCGCCCGTGCTGATCGTCGGCGCGGGGCCGACCGGTCTCGCCGCGGCGATGAGCCTCGCGCGGGCCCGCGTGCCGGTGCGCATCATCGATCGTCTCGCGGCGCCCGCGCCGTATTCGCGCGCGATCGGCATCCAGGCGCGCACGCTCGAGCTGCTGGAGCAGCATCGCGCGGTCGAACCGTTTCTCGCGCTCGGTCATCGCGCGCATGCGGCCGCGCTGCATGCCGACGGCCGCGAGATCGCGCGGCTCGATTTCGATCCGCTGCAAACGCGCTATCCGTATCTGCTGTTTCTCGATCAGAGCATCACCGAGCGCCTGCTGGCCGAACACCTGGCGCAGCTCGGCGTGACGGTCGAGCGCGGCGCGACGCTGACCGCGTGCGACGCGGGCGGCACGTCGCTCGACGTGTCGATCCGCCACGCGGACGGCCGCGACGAGTCGTTCGCGCCGTCGTACCTGATCGCGGCGGACGGCGCGCACAGCACGGTCAGGCATCTGCTCGGCCTGGGCTTTGCCGGGCAGGCGTTTGAACAGACGTTCCTGCTTGCCGATTTCGCGGCGATCCCCGACTGGCCGGACGAAGAGATCCACCTGTTCACGTCGTCCGACGGCATGGCCGGCCTGTTTCCGATGGGCGACGGCCGTTACCGGCTCGTGGCCGACCGTCCGCCCGGCAGCGACGCGTCGTCCGATGCGCCGACGCCGACGCTCGCGGAGTGCGACGCGATCGTGCGTCGCCGTGCCGGCGTGTCGATCTCCCCGAGCGATCTCGCGTGGTCGTCCTATTTTCACCTGCATAGCCGGATGGTCGACCGGTTGCGTCACGGCCGCGTCTTTTTCGCGGGCGACGCCGCGCACGTCCACAGCCCTGCCGGCGCGCAGGGCATGAACACCGGCATCCAGGAAGCATTCAATCTCGGCTGGAAGCTCGCGCGCGTGCTGGGCGCCGGCACGCCCGAGCGGCTGCTCGACACGTACCACGCGGAGCGCCATCCGATCGAGCGCGACGTGTTGCGGCAGACCGGATTCGTCACGCAGATGGTCGAAGCCGAGCGCGGCGCGATGCGGCTGCTGCGCGATCATGTCGTACCGCTGCTGGCGTCGTTCGGGCCGATGCGCGACGCGGTGCGGCGCACGGTCAGCGAGCTCGGCGTGCAGTACCGGAAAAGTCCGCTCACGCTCGAGCGCGTGCTCGACGGCGGCCCGCGCGCGGGCGAGCGGGCACCCGATGCACTCGTGCATGTGCTCGACGGGCCGCTCGGCCGCGCACCGGGGACGGCGCGGTTATACGATCTTCATGATCCGGCGAGCTTCACGCTGGTGCTGCTGGAAGAACCGGCGGATGCCGATACCGGCGAGGTGCCGCCGATGCCGGCCGACGCGCGGGCGCTCGTGCAGGGGCTCGAACGGATCATGCCGGAAGCGGTGCGCGCGTGGCGCGTCACCGATGCCGCAGGCGATGGCGCCGCCGGCCTGGCGCGGGAATATGGCCGCTCGCGGCCGTCGTTCTACCTGTTGCGGCCCGACGGTTATGTCGCCGTGCGCGGGCGCACGGCAACCGACGCGAACGCGCTGCTGCGCCACTGCGAAACCTGGTTCGCGGGCATGACGCAGTCCGCGTAGCGGCGCGGTCAGACGCTCGCGGCGGCGGGCACCAGCGAGGCCCGATGCGCGGCGACCGCGTCGCGCACGATCGGTGCCGCGCGTTGCGCGCCTTCGCTCGACGGATCGTCGAGCGCGGCGAGCAACGCGCGGCGCATCCGCGGTTCCCAGAAGCGCCGGAGATGGTCGGCGATGCCGGCCAGCGCTTCGTCGCGATCGGGCATCGATTCGAAGAATGCGCCGATCTGGTTGGCCATGTCGATCAGGTGTCCTTGATCCATCGCTGCCTCACTTGCCTGTCGTCACGGTGTCGGGCGTGGCCGCGCGGCGCTCGAGCAGGTCGATCTGCTCCGCGTTGAAACGCGCATACGCACGCTGCCAGTCGGACGGTTGCGCGACCGGCAGCACCTGCACGGCCGTCACCTTGTATTCGGGGCAGTTCGTCGCCCAGTCGGAACTGTCGGTCGTGATCACGTTCGCGCCCGATTCCGGGAAGTGGAACGTCGTGTATACGACGCCCGGCTGCATGCGCTCCGTCACGAGCGCGCGCAGCACCGTCTGCCCGGCGCGCGATTCGATGCCGACCCAGTCGTCGGTCCGGATCCCGCGATCCTGGGCGTCGTGCGGATGGATCTCGAGGCGGTCCTCTTCGTGCCACCGGACGTTTTCGGTCCGGCGCGTCTGCGCGCCGACGTTGTATTGCGACAGGATGCGGCCCGTCGTCAGGATCAGCGGATAGCGCTGCGTGACCTTCTCCGGTGTCGGAATGAACTTGGTGATCACGAACCGGCCCTTGCCGCGCACGAATGCGTCGATGTGCATGGTCGGCGTGCCGTCCGGCGCGTGCTCGTTGCACGGCCACTGGATGCTGCCGAGCGCGTCGAGCTTCTCGTACGACACGCCCGAGAAGGTCGGCGTGAGCCGCGCGATCTCGTCCATGATTTCCGACGGATGCGTGTAGTGCATGTCGTAGCCGAGCGCCTGCGACAGCAGCAGCGTCACTTCCCAGTCCGCGTAGCCCGCGAGCGGCGGCATCACCTTGCGCACGCGCGAGATGCGGCGCTCGGCGTTCGTGAACGTGCCGTCCTTCTCGAGGAACGTCGAACCCGGCAGCAGCACGTGCGCATATTTCGCGGTCTCGTTCAGGAAGATGTCCTGCACGACGATGCATTCCATCGCCGACAGCGCGGCCGCCACGTGCTGCGTGTTCGGGTCCGACTGGACGATGTCCTCGCCCTGGCAGTAGAGCCCCTTGAAGCTGCCGTCGAGCGCCGCGTCGAACATGTTCGGGATGCGCAGCCCCGGTTCCGGTTGCAGCGTGGCCGACCACGCCTGCTCGAACTGCGCGCGCACGACCGCGTCGCTGATGTGCCGGTAGCCGGGCAGTTCGTGCGGGAACGAGCCCATGTCGCACGAACCCTGCACGTTGTTCTGGCCGCGCAGCGGATTGACGCCGACGCCCTCGCGGCCGATGTTGCCGGTCGCCATCGCGAGGTTCGCGATGCCCATCACCGTCGTCGAGCCTTGCGCGTGTTCGGTGACGCCCAGCCCGTAATAGATCGCCGCGTTGCCGCCCGTCGCATAGAGGCGCGCGGCTTCGCGCACGCGTTCGGCCGGCACGCCCGTCACGTCGGCGGTCGCCTCCGGCGAATTCTCGTCGCGCGACACGAATTCGCGCCATTGCTCGAATGCGCGGGTATCGCAGCGTTCGGCGACGAAGGCGTCGGCGACGAGCCCCTCCGTGACGATCACGTGCGCGAGCGCGTTGACGATCGCGACGTTGGTGCCGGGGCGCAGTTGCAGGTGGTGCGTGGCCTTCACGTGCGGGCCGTCGACGACGTCGATGCGGCGCGGGTCGATCACGATCAGCTTCGCGCCTTCGCGCACGCGGCGCTTCATCCGCGAGCCGAACACCGGGTGGCCGTCGGTCGGGTTCGCGCCCATCACGACGATCACGTCGGCCTGGCCGACCGAGGCGAACGTCTGCGTGCCGGCCGATTCGCCGAGCGTCGTCTTGAGACCATAGCCGGTCGGCGAATGGCACACGCGCGCGCAGGTATCGACGTTGTTGTTGCCGAACGCGGCACGCACGAGCTTCTGCACGAGATAGGTTTCCTCGTTCGTGCAGCGCGACGAGGTGATGCCGCCGATCGAGTCACGGCCGTACTTCTGCTGCAGCTTGCGGAATTGCGTAGCCGCATACGTGAGGGCTTCGTCCCAGCTCACTTCGCGCCACGGGTCGGTGATCTTCTCGCGGATCATCGGCTTCGTGATGCGGTCCTTGTGCGTCGCGTAGCCCCAGGCGAAACGTCCCTTCACGCACGCGTGGCCTTCGTTGGCGAGGCCGTTCTTGTGCGGCGTCATGCGCACGACCTGCGTGCCCTTCATCTCGGCCTTGAACGAGCAGCCGACACCGCAGTACGCGCAGGTCGTGACGACCGAGTGTTCGGCCTGCCCGAGCTGCACGACGGATTTTTCCTGCAGCGTGGCCGTCGGGCATGCGGCGACGCACGCGCCGCACGACACGCATTCCGATGCCATGAACGATTCGCTTTCGCCCGCGGCGACACGCGATTCGAAACCGCGCGCGGCGATCGTCAGGGCGAACGTGCCCTGCGTTTCCTCGCATGCGCGGACGCAGCGGTTGCAGACGATGCACTTCGACGGGTCGTACGTGAAATACGGATTCGATTCGTCCTTGCGGTCCTTCAGGTGATTCGCGCCGTCGAAGCCGTAGCGCACTTCGCGCAGCCCGACCACGCCCGCCATGTCCTGCAATTCGCAGTCGCCGTTGGCGGGGCAGGTGAGGCAGTCGAGCGGATGGTCGGAGATGTACAGCTCCATCACGTTGCGACGCAGCGACTGCAGCCGGTCCGACTGCGTGCGCACCTTCATGCCGGCTTCGGCGGGTGTCGTGCACGACGCCGGATAACCGCGCCGGCCTTCGATCTCGACGAGACACAGCCGGCACGAGCCGAACGGCTCGAGCGAATCGGTTGCGCAGAGCTTCGGGACGTTGACGCCGGCCTCGATCGCCGCGCGCATCACCGATGTGCCGGCCGGCACCGTCACCGGCTGGCCGTCGATTTCGAGCGTGACGTCGGTGTCGGCATGCCGTTGCGGCGTGCCGTAGTCGGTATCGTCGAACGGATCGCGGGCACGCGCCTGAGCGGCGCTCTTGCACGCGCATTGGCCCGAGCCGCAGCCGCCTTGGCGGACGTTGTTCGTGTCGAGGGACATGCAGGGCTCCTTCTGGGTCAGGCCGCGGCCTTGACCGGACCCGCTGCGGCATCCTTGCCGGCAGCGAGCCCGAAATCTTCGGGGAAATGGTCGAGCGCGGACAGCACCGGGTACGGCGTCATGCCGCCCATCGCGCACAGCGAGCCGGCCAGCATCGTGTCGCACAGGTCGCGCAGCAGCGTGACCTGACGCTCCGACGTGTCGCCGTCGCGGATGCGTGCGATCGTCTCGACACCGCGCGTCGAGCCGATCCGGCACGGCGTGCACTTGCCGCACGATTCGATCGCGCAGAACTTCATCGCGTATTCGGCCAGTTCGGCGAGGTTCGAGGTGTCGTCGTGCAGCACGATGCCGCCGTGACCGACGACCGCGCCGATCGCCGCATACGCCTCGTAGTCGAGCGGCACGTCCCACTGATGGTCGGGCAGGTAGGTGCCGAGCGGGCCGCCGACTTGCGCGGCGCGAGCGGGCCGGCCGCTGGCCGTGCCGCCGCCGAAGTCGAACAGCAGTTCGCGCAGCGTGACGCCGAACGCGAGTTCGACGAGGCCGCCTTGACGGATATTGCCCGCCAGCTGGAACGGCAGCGTGCCGCGCGAGCGGCCCATCCCGTAGTCGCGGTAGAACGCCGCGCCGCGCGCGAAAATCACCGGCGCCGTCGCGAGCGTGATCACGTTGTTGATGACGGTCGGCTGGCCGAACAGGCCCGCGAGCGCCGGCAGCGGCGGCTTCGCGCGCACGACGCCGCGCTTGCCCTCGAGCGATTCGAGCAGCGCGGTTTCCTCGCCGCACACGTACGAGCCCGCGCCTTTCGCGACGTGCAGCTCGAACGCGTGCGCGGAGCCGAGCACGTGCTCGCCGAGCCAGCCGGCTTCGCGCGCGCGGACGATCGCGGCTTCGAGTGTCGCGATCGCGTGCGGGTATTCGCTGCGCACGTAGATGTAGCCGACCGTCGCGCCCGTCGCGATGCCCGCGATGATCATCCCTTCGATCAGGCAGTACGGATCGCACTCCATGATCAGGCGGTCGGAGAACGTGCCCGAATCGCCTTCGTCCGCGTTGCAGACGATGTATTTCTGCGCGGCGTGCGCGTGCCGCACGGTGCGCCACTTGATGCCGGCCGGGAACGCCGCGCCGCCGCGGCCGCGCAGCCCCGATTCGATCAGCGTCTCGCAGGCGGCGTCGCCGTCGAGCGACAGTGCGTTCTTCAGGCCGGCGAGTCCTTCGTACCGCAGGTAGTCGTCGATCGACAGCGGGTCGGTCAGGCCGATCCGCGCGAACGTGAGGCGCTGCTGGCGCGCGAGATAGGGCAGTGCGTCGACGAGGCCGACGCTGCTCGGGTGCGTGCCGCCCTCGAGCCAGTGGGCGTCGAACAGCGCGGGCACGTCGGTGGCCGACAGGTTTGCATAGCCGACGCGGCCCGCGGCCGTGCCGATCTCGACGAGCGGCTCGAGCCACAGCAGCCCGCGCGAGCCGTTGCGGACCAGTTCGATCGCGACGCCGCGCCGTTCGGCCTCCGCGACGATCGCGGCGGCGAGCGCGTCCGCGCCGAGCGCCAGCGCGGACGAATCGCGCGGAACGTAGATGCGGGTCGTCATGCGGCCTCCTGCGAGTGGGCGACCGCGTCGGCGAGCAACGCGTCGAATTTCTCCGGCGTGACCTTCGCGTGCAGCACGCCGTTGACCGTCAGCGACGGCGACTGCGCACACAATCCGAGGCAGTACACCGATTCGAGCGCGACGGCGTCCGGCGCGCGCGCAGCGGCGGCATCGCCGTGTGCCGCGTCGAACCGGCAGCCCGTGCGCGCCTCCGCATGGGCGGCGAGCGTTTCGCCACCCATGCTGCGGCACGCTTCGGCGCGGCACATCTGGATCGTCACGCGCGCGGGCGGCGCGGTGCGGAAGTGATGGTAGTAAGTCAGTACGCCGTGGACTTCCGCACGCGACAGGTTGAGTGCCTTGGCGAGCGGTGCGACGCAACCCGACGGCACGTAGCCCGCGTCGTCCTGGATCGCGTGCAGGATCGCGACGAGCGACCGGCCGGCGCGCGCATGACGCTCGACGAGCGCGTCGGGCGCAGGGGAATTCGGGGACATCGGTTATGCTCCTCCAAAATCTCATATGCGCTTGCAGTTCATATAGTGCGCATCTCGACTTCGTTCTGATTGATTTTTATCAACCATAAGCGGAACATTCCGCGGTCGCAATAGGAAATCGGAGTGCATAATTGATTCGGATCGAATGCGACGCGTATCTGACCGTACGCGACACGGAAGGCCGGTCGGCCAGCCTGTCGGACGTCGCACCGTTGCTCGAACTCGTGGCCGACACGGGCAGCATTGCGCAGGCGGCACAGGCCAAGGGGCTGTCGTACCGGCACGCGTGGGGCATGCTCCGCGCGCTGGAAGCGTGCATCGGCGGCGAGTTGATCGAAACGGCACGCGGCAAGGGCTCGACGCTGTCGGCGCTCGGGCAGGCGGTCGTCGATGCGCAGCGCCTCGCGCGCAGCCGGCTCGACGGGAATTTGCGCACGCTGGCGGCCGAAGTGGCGAGCGACCTGAACCGGCGGCTCGCGCAGCGCGACGGCGCCGTGCGCATCCATGCGTCGCACGGCTACGCGGTCGCGACGCTCGTCTCCGCGCTCGTCGATGCGCAGGCGGCCGTCGACATCAAGTATCGCGAGAGCATCGAGGCCGTACAGGCGCTCTCGCGCGGCGAATGCGACCTGGCGGGCTTCCATCTGCCGCGCGGCGCGTTCCGCGCGCAGTGCGCGCAGATCTACCGGCCGTGGCTCGACGACACGCGCCACGTGCTGATCCACCTGACGCGCCGTCAACAAGGGCTGTTCGTGCCGCGTGGCAACCCGAAGCAGGTCCGCGGTCTCGCGGATCTCGCGCGCAACGACATCCGCTTCGTCAACCGGCAGCCGGGGTCGGGCACGCGCATGTTGCTGGACCTCGCGCTGCGTGCGATCGGCATCGATCCGGAGCGCGTCGACGGCTATGCATCGGCCGAGCTCACGCATTCGGCGATCGCGGCATTCGTCGCGAGCGGGATGGCCGATCTCGGCTTCGGCGTCGAGCCGGCCGCGCATCATTTCGGGCTCGACTTCATCCCGGTCGTCGACGAGGACTATTACTTCGCATGCGAACGTGCGCGGCTCGACGCCCGGCCGCTCGCCGGCGTACTGGCGCTGCTGCGCGACGCACGTTTCGTCGAGCGCGTCGAGCATCTGGACGGCTACGATCCGGCCGCGTGCGGCACGCTGACGGGCATCGCGGCCGGGCTGGCCGGCGACGACAGCGCGCAGGCGCGGCACGGCAATTCCCGGTAACGGGGACGCGATCGGGTCGCGCTGCAACAGCGGGGGATTTGCGCTACGCTTGGCGCTTGATCAACGTTCCAACAAGCACGCCGTTCAGGCGTCATTCCGCCATGAAATTTTCCGTTCCCCACGCCGCGGCAGCGTTGACCGCGGGGCTGCTGGTCGTCGTTTCGCCGTTTGCGTCCGCGCAGAATTCCCCGGGTGTGCCGGGCGGCATCCTGAGCGAACAGTTTCGTTTGAACGAGCATCCGCAGATGCCGTTCGCGGCGTCGGCGCCATCGCAGAAATACCAGGGCGGCAAGAAGTCGGCGTTGCGCCGCAAGGGCGACCTGGGTGACCCGAACGGCTGCAACCTGAAGTGCCCGATGGATACCCAGTAATGCGCTGACCGGCGCGTTTGTGCCCGGGGTGAGGCGCCGTGCTTTCGTACGACTGCCCATCATCTGACCGCGGGTGGACGAGCGTCGATTCCGGGCCTGATGGTGGTCGAGCCCCGCAAAGCGTTACCGCTTTGCGGGGCTCGTGCTTTTCGACGGGCCCGCATCCAACGGGGTGCCGGGCGGAGCTGCCGTACGCACGTCTGGCCGTCCCGCTCATTGATCTAGGGTTAACCCGTAATTCAGGAAGGATGTCTTCCAGAAACCTGCCTTATTCTTAAGCATCTGCCTACATAAACTTCGGTTTGTCAGCGATGAACAAGGTGTTCACCGCGAACACAGACAAATCTGGAGGTAGGTCATCATGAAGTCGCTCGTTCAAGCCGTCGTCGTTGCTGCTGCGCTCGTTGCCCCGGTCGTGTCGTTCGCCCAGTCGGGCTCGACGATCACCCGCGCGCAGGTTCGTGCCGAACTGGTCCAGCTCCAGCAGGCCGGTTACAACTCCGCCCGCGGCGAAGATCCGCATTATCCGGAAGCGATCCAGGCCGCGACGGCCCGGGTTGCAGAGCAGCAGCGTGCGCTGGCGCAAGCGCAAGGCGCCGACGTCAGCGGCTACGGCGCACAGGCGCAGGGCGCATCGGCATCGGGTTCGCGTGCGATGGGCGTGCGTCCCGCCAGCGCTGAAGAAATGAAGTCGCTGTATCGCGGCAGCTGAGCCGCGCGTCGCCCGGCGCGAACCGGTCGCGACAACGCGTCGTGGCCGGGGCCGCGGTAGCCGGGCTGGCCGCCGTCAGGCGCAGCGAGTGACTGCGCGGGGGCGGCCGACCATCCGTCACCTCCTGCCGCCGGAGTACCGGCGGCATTCCGCCCGGCCGCCCGTCCGTCAGTGGCTGGGCGCTTTTTCGGCAGGAGAGGGAGGCATGCGTTTCGCCGGCAACAAAAAACCCCGCAGACTTGCGTCATGCGGGGTTCGTGCGACGAGCGCGGAATTTGGTGGAGGCGGCGGGAATCGAACCCGCGTCCAGAAGCGCTCCACGACTAGTTCTACATGTTTAGTCCAGTCTTTTGATTTAACCGCAGCGACGCGGACGAACACGCTGCACTACGGCGATTCGCTAGATTTTCGACCCTGGCGTCGCGACGCCGACAGGGCTTAACTGACGTAAATGACCTCTGGCGGTATTGCTACCGGTCTTGCGACACTAGCCCGTCAGTGAACTAGGCAGAGGACGGCGGCCCTTAGGCTGCCAGTGCGAACGTATCGTCGTTTGCAGTTACGATTTTCCCATTGATTAACGAGGTGACGGGTCCTCGACATGCCCTAGCCGCTTCACAACCCCTGTCGAAACCAGGTCGCCCCCGCGGATAAGATCAATCATTATAGCCCAACATCGCGCAGCAGTTCGCGCAGTTCCTGCGTCGTATCGACGAGATGCTGCGCCTGCCAGTCGGTCGGTGCGACCCCGTCGCCGCAATAGCCGTACGCGGCCGCGACCGTCGCCATGCCGGCCGCGCTGCCGGCCTGAATGTCGCGCAGGTCGTCGCCGACGTAGACGATGCGCGCGGGCGCGAGCGTCAACTGGTCGGCCGCGTGCAGCAGCGGGGCCGGGTGCGGCTTCGGGTGCGGCGTTGTGTCGCCCCCGACGATGCAAGCGGCGCGCGGTGCGAGACCGAGCAGGTCGACGAGTGGCGCCGTGAGCCGCATCGCCTTGTTCGTGACGATCCCCCAGCGCACGCCGCGCGCATCGAGTTCGTCGAGCACGTCGCCGATGCCGGGGAACAGCACCGTATGCACGCAGAGATCCGTCGCGTAGTTGGCCAGGAACTCGTCGCGCATCGCTTCGTAGCCGGGCGTGTGCGGATCGATGCCGAACGCGCCGCCGAGCAGGCCGCGCGCGCCGGCCGAGGCCAGCGGCCGCAACACGTCGAGCGACGTTTCGGGCAGGCCGCGCTCGCGTTGCATCTTGTTGACGGCCGCCGCGAGATCGGGCGCCGTGTCGGCGAGCGTGCCGTCGAGGTCGAACAGCACGGCATCGCAGTGCAGCAGGCGCGGTTCGTCGGCTGCCCGCGCGGTCGAAAGGGGAGTCGTCATGCCGGTCGGAAGGTCACGCGCCGCGGCGGCACGCGATGAGGTAGTTGATGTCGGTGTCGTTCGACAGCGCGAAGCGCTTGCCGATCGGGTGATACGTGATGCCCTTGATCTCCACGATGTGCAGATCGGTCGCGCGCACGAAGCCCGCCAGTTCCGACGGACGGATGAAACGCGCGTAGTCGTGCGTGCCCTTCGGCAGCATCTGCGCGATGTACTCCGCGCCGATCACCGCGAACAGGTAGGACTTCAGGTTGCGGTTCAGCGTCGAGAAGAACACCCAGCCGCCCGGCTTCACGAGCGTCGCGCATGCGGCGACGATATCGCCGGGCGACGGCACGTGCTCGAGCATTTCCATGCACGTGACGACGTCGTAGGTGCCCGGTTCGCGCGCGGCGATCGCTTCGGCGGCGATCGCCTCGTAGTCGACCATGATGCCGCTTTCGAGGCTGTGGAGGTCGGCGACGCCAAGCGCTTCGGTCGACAGGTCGATGCCCTTCACCTGGGCGCCGAGTCCGGCCATCGATTCGGACAGGATGCCGCCGCCGCAGCCGATGTCGAGCGCGCGTTTGCCGGCCAGGTGCGCGTGCGCATCGATCCAGCCGAGCCGGACCGGGTTCAGGTCGTGCAGCGGCTTGAATTCGGCATTCGGATCCCACCACCGGTGGGCGAGGTCGCTGAATTTCTGGAGTTCGTGCGGATCGGCGTTGGTCATGTCGGCAAACGGGCTACAGGAGGAGGGCGGTGCTGCGGTTCGTCAGACCCGAGTATATAAGAAGCAGGCGAGCGGCGAAGCGACGAGCGCCCGGACGGGCATCAATGAAAAAGCCCCGCCGGAGCGGGGCTTTGAAGCAGTCGAAAACCGCGGCTTAGTTTGCCGGAACGGTCGTCTTCTGCACTTGCTGCGTACCAACCACTTCGACTTCCACGCGGCGGTCCGGTGCGAGGCAGGCGATGAGCTGCTTGCGGTTCTTCTGGTTGCAGCCAGTCGTAACCGGGTTGCGCTTGCCCTTGCCTTCCGTGTAGATCTTGTTGGCCGGCACACCCTTGCTGACCAGGTACGACTTCACGGCTTGCGCACGGCGCAGCGACAGACGGTCGTTGTACTTGTCCGAACCGATGCGGTCCGTGTAGCCCGTTGCAACGACGACTTCCGTGTTCATGCCTTCGATCTTCGAAGCCAATTCGTCCAGCTTTTGCTTGCCCAGCGGCTTGAGCGTTGCCTTGTCGAAGTCGAACAGTGCGTCGGCTTGATACGTGATCTTCTGGCTCGTGATGGCCGGAGCGACCGGAGCGACCGGCGGCTGCGGTGCCTGGGCGACCAGTGCGCCATCGCACTTCGCGTTGGCGGTGGCCGGCGTCCAGAACGCATCGCGCCAGCAGAGCTCGTTCGTGCCGTTCATCCACACCCATTCGCCCGTGCCGTTCACCCAGTTGTCATTGACGGCTTGACGCGACGCCGGCACCGACTGTGCCGAAGCGGATGCAGCCATAACTGCGGTAGCTGCAATGAACGCGAGCTTTGAAAGTTTATTCATATTTCTCCTCTCGAAATTGAGATTACCGCAGGTTTACTGCGAGCCTGTTGACGGTGACAAGTCATACATTGCTCGAAGTATAACATTGGTGCGGCACAAAAAACGCGGCACCGCTCTGTGTAGACTTCGAGCAGCGTCTAACTTTCAGTGCGTTGGCATTTTGCCATATCGTTCCCTTCCTACGAAAAAAAATCCTCCCCACCCTAAGATCGCTTCAACTTTGTGGTGCATGCGCAACACCGCCCTGCCGCAACTTTTAGAGATTGTCAAGAGTGTGTCGGCGAAATTGCGCGAATGTGTGCTGTTGTTTACATGTGCGCGCGAAACACGCGTGACGGGATGGCCTGCGACGTCGCGTCGCGTGCGATGTCGGTCGAATCGCCGCTGCCGCGATTTTTGCTATTTATATATAGAGGGGTCGCGAATTGGCGGCTGATGGGCGCATGTTAGAATCTCGCGTTGCGTTGCGCATGCAGCGCCCACGCGAAAGGCGTTCGCCGTCTTCGCTCCGAAACGATACGGATACATGGATCAATTCGCCAAAGAGACCCTGCCCACCTCCCTAGAGGAGGAAATGCGCCGTTCGTATCTCGATTACGCGATGAGCGTGATCGTCGGACGTGCCCTCCCGGATGTCCGCGATGGCCTGAAGCCCGTGCACCGGCGCGTGTTGTTCGCGATGCACGAACTGAACAACGACTGGAACCGTGCGTACAAGAAGTCGGCGCGTATCGTCGGCGACGTGATCGGTAAGTACCACCCTCACGGCGATACCGCGGTCTACGACACGATCGTGCGGATGGCGCAGGACTTCTCGCTGCGCTACATGCTGATCGACGGGCAAGGCAACTTCGGCTCGATCGACGGCGACAATGCCGCGGCGATGCGTTACACCGAAATTCGCATGGCGAAGATCGGTCACGAGCTGCTCGCCGACATCGACAAGGAAACGGTCGATTTCGAGCCGAACTACGACGGCAACGAAACCCAGCCGTCCGTCCTGCCGGCGCGCATCCCGAACCTGCTGATCAACGGCTCGTCGGGCATCGCGGTCGGCATGGCGACCAACATCCCGCCGCACAACCTGAACGAAGTCGTCGACGCGTGTCAGCACCTGCTGGGCAACCCCGAAGCGACGATCGACGAACTGATCGAGATCATCCCGGCGCCGGACTTCCCGACGGCCGGCATCATCTACGGCGTCGCCGGCGTGCGCGACGGCTACCGCACCGGGCGCGGGCGCGTCGTGATGCGCGCGGCCACCCACTTCGAGGAAATCGACCGCGGCCAGCGGATGGCGATCATCGTCGACGAGCTGCCGTACCAGGTGAACAAGCGCTCGCTGCTCGAGCGGATCGCCGAGCTCGTCAACGAGAAGAAGCTGGAAGGCATCTCCGACATCCGCGACGAGTCCGACAAGAGCGGCATGCGCGTCGTGATCGAGCTCAAGCGCGGTGAAGTGCCGGAAGTGGTGCTGAACAACCTGTACAAGGCGACGCAGCTCCAGGACACGTTCGGCATGAACATGGTCGCGCTCGTCGACGGCCAGCCGAAGCTGCTGAACCTGAAGGAAATCCTGCAGTGCTTCCTGTCGCACCGACGCGAAGTGCTGACGCGCCGCACGATCTACGAACTGCGCAAGGCCCGCGAACGCGGCCACGTGCTCGAGGGTCTCGCGGTCGCGCTCGCGAACATCGACGAGTTCATCGCGATCATCAAGGCCGCGCCGACGCCGCCGATCGCGAAGCAGGAGCTGATGGCGAAGCCGTGGGATTCGTCGCTCGTGCGCGAGATGCTGACCCGTGCCGAAGCCGAGAACGCGTCGGCGGGCGGCCGTTCCGCGTATCGTCCGGAAGGCCTGAACCCGGCGTTCGGCATGCAGGGCGACGGGTTGTACCGCCTGTCCGACACGCAGGCCCAGGAAATCCTGCAGATGCGTCTGCAGCGCCTGACCGGCCTCGAGCAGGACAAGATCATCGGCGAGTACCGCGAAGTGATGGCGCAGATCGCCGACCTGCTGGACATCCTCGCGCGCCCCGAGCGGATCACGACGATGATCGGCGAGGAGCTGACTTCGGTGAAGGCCGAATTCGGCGACGCGCGCCGCTCGAGGATCGAGCTGAACGCGACCGAGCTGAACACCGAGGATCTGATCACGCCGCAGGACATGGTCGTCACGATGTCGCATGCGGGCTACGTGAAGTCGCAGCCGCTGTCCGAGTACCGCGCGCAGAAGCGCGGCGGCCGCGGCAAGCAGGCGACGCAGATGAAGGAAGACGACTGGATCGAGACGCTGTTCATCGCGAACACGCACGACTACATCCTGTGCTTCTCGAACCGCGGCCGCGTGTACTGGGTCAAGGTCTACGAAGTGCCGCAGGGCTCGCGCAACTCGCGCGGCCGCCCGATCGTCAACATGTTCCCGCTGCAGGAAGGCGAGAAGATCAACGTCGTGCTGCCGGTCAAGGAGTTCTCGGCCGACAAGTTCATCTTCATGGCGACGTCGCTCGGCACCGTGAAGAAGACGCCGCTCGAGGCATTCAGCCGTCCGATGAAGAAGGGCATCATCGCGGTCGGCCTCGACGATGGCGACTACCTGATCGGTGCGTCGATCACCGACGGCGCGCACGACGTGATGCTGTTCTCCGACGCCGGCAAGGCCGTGCGCTTCGACGAGAACGACGTGCGTCCGATGGGGCGCGAGGCGCGCGGCGTGCGCGGCATGCAGCTCGAGGACGGGCAGCAGGTCATCGCGATGCTGGTTGCCGGCAGCGAGGAGCAGACCGTGCTCACCGCGACCGAGAACGGCTACGGCAAGCGCACGCCGATCACCGAATACACGCGTCACGGCCGCGGCACGAAGGGTATGATCGCGATCCAGACGTCGGAGCGTAACGGCAAGGTCGTCGCGGCGACGCTCGTCGACGCCGAAGATCAGATCATGCTGATCACGACGGCGGGCGTGTTGATTCGCACCCGCGTTTCCGAGATTCGCGAGATGGGACGGGCCACGCAAGGTGTTACACTCATCAGTCTCGATGAAGGTACCAAGCTCTCCGGCCTGCAGCAGATCGCGGAGGCAGAAGAGGGCGATGGCGAGGCCGACGAGGCGTCGGACGGCGAAGCCTGAAGAACGGATGAGACTCTGACCGCCGCGGGCGCGAAGCGCTGCGGCCGGCGAGCAACCATTCATATTTCCAAAAGGGAGTGATGATGCAAAAGCAATTCAAGCAACTGGTCCTGCTGGCCGCACTGGTGCCGACGTTCGCGATGGCGCAAGCGCTGTCGAATTCCGCACCGGCGCCCGCCGCGGCAGCTGCGCCGATCGACGCTGACAAGAAGGCGGCGATCAAGGATCTGCTCGACGCGATCGACGCGCCGAAGCTCGTGTCGGCAATCGGCAACAGCGCCGAAATGCAGGCCAAGCAACTCGTGCCGGCGATCCTGTCGGACGCGCTGTCGGAAAACAAGACGCTGAACGACAAGCAGAAGCAGGCTGCCGTTCCGACGCTGCAGAAGAACGCCGTGCCGAAGCTGGTCGACGGCGCGGGCAAGGTGTTCGGTACGCAGCAGTTCCAGAGCGACGCGATGTCGGCTCAGTACGACGCGTACGCGAAGTACTACAGCACGTCGGAGATCAAGGATCTGACGACGTTCTACAAGAGCCCGACGGGCCGCAAGTTCATCCAGGTGCAGGATCAGGTCGGTCGCGACGTGGTCAACGGCCTGATGCAGAAGTACATGCCGCAAGCGATCCAGGCAACGCGTACGCAGGCTGACAAGGAAGTCGCAGCAGTCAAGCCGGGCAAGTAAAGCCGTCCGGGCACGCCCCCGGCCGTTCGGCCGGGTTTGGCGGGAGCCTGACGACAGTGCGATAATGGCCGTTTGCGCGCGAGCGCAAACGGCCATTTCTTTTCTGGCGCGGTCTGCCGGCGGCGAGCCGGTCGCGTCCCTCCGAGGTTTTCACGATGCGCGTCTTTAATTTCTCCGCCGGCCCTGCGGCGATGCCCGAGGAAGTGCTGCGGCAAGCGGCCGACGAAATGCTCGACTGGCACGGCAGCGGCATGAGCGTGATGGAGATGAGCCATCGCGGCAAGGAGTTCATGTCGATCCACGAGGCCGCGCTGACCGACCTGCGCGACCTGCTCGGCGTGCCGGCCAGCCACCGGATCCTGTTCCTGCAGGGGGGCGGCATCGCGGAAAACGCGATCGTGCCGATGAACCTGCTCGGCTCGCGCAAGACGGCCGACTTCGTCGTGACGGGGTCGTGGTCGCAGAAGTCGTTCAATGAGGCGAAGAAGTTCTGCACGCCGCATCTCGCCGCAACCGGCAAGACGGAAGACGGCTTCACGCGTGCGCCCGCACGCGCCGAATGGCAGCTGTCGGACGATCCGGCCTACGTGCATCTGTGCACCAACGAGACGATCGACGGCGTCGAGACGTTCGAGATTCCCGATCTCGGCGACGTGCCGCTGGTCGCGGACGTCTCGTCGCACATCCTGTCGCGCCCGATGGACGTCGCGAAATACGGCGTGCTGTTCGGCGGCGCGCAGAAGAACATCGGGATGGCCGGCGTGACGGTCGTGATCGTGCGCGAGGATCTGCTCGATCGCGCGCTGTCGATCTGCCCGTCCGCGTTCGAGTGGAAGACCGTCGCCGCGAACAACTCGCTGTACAACACGCCGCCCACCTACGCGATCTACATCGCGGGCCTCGTGTTCCAGTGGCTGAAGCGGCAGGGCGGCCTCGAGGCGATCGAGGCCCGCAACATCGAAAAGGCGAAGCTGCTCTACGACACGATCGATGCGAGCAGCTTCTATCTGAACAAGGTCGAGCCGGCAGCGCGTTCGCGGATGAACGTGCCGTTTTTCCTGGCCGACGAAACGCGCAATGAAGACTTCCTCGCCGGCGCAAAGGCGCGCGGGCTGCTGCAGCTGAAGGGCCACAAGTCCGTCGGCGGCATGCGGGCGTCGATCTACAACGCGGTGCCGCTCGAGGGCGTGAAAGCGCTCGTCGAGTACATGAAGGACTTCGAGCAGCGCGGCGCCTGACGGCGGCGCTGCTCAAACAGCACGGCAAAACGCATGGACGACGAACTGAATTCCCGCCTGAAACCGCTGCGCGATCGCATCGACGCGATCGACGCGCAGCTGATCGCGCTCCTGAACCAGCGCGCCGCGGTGGCGCTGGAGGTGGGCGAGGTCAAGAAGCATTTCAACGCGCCGGTGTTCCGGCCGGAGCGCGAGCTGCAGGTGATCGCACGGCTGCAGGACATGAGCGCGGGGCCGCTCGCGAGCGAGCACATCAGCGCCATCTGGCGCGAGATCATGGCCGCGAGCCGCGCGCTCGAGCAGACGATCCACGTCGCATTCCTCGGGCCGGTCGGCACGTACAGCGAACAGGCGATGCTCGAGTATTTCGGCCAGTCGATCGAAGGGCTGCCGTGCCCGTCGATCGACGAGGTGTTCCGCTCGGTCGAGGCCGGTGCGTCCGCGTTCGGCATCGCGCCGGTCGAGAATTCGACCGAAGGGGCCGTATCGCGCACGCTCGACCTGCTGCTGCAGACGCAACTGCTGATCAGCGGCGAGCTGGCGCTGCCGATCCACCACAACCTGCTGACGCAAAGCGGCACGCTCGACGGCGTGAAGCGTGTCTGCGCGCATGCGCAGGCGCTCGCGCAATGCCAGCAGTGGCTCGCGGCGAACGCGCCGCAGCTCGAGCGGCAGGCGGTGGCGAGCAATGCCGAGGCCGCCCGCCTCGCGGCGGCCGATCCGACCGTCGCCGCGATCGCGGGCGACCGCGCGGCCGCGCACTACGGCCTGCAGATCGCGTTCTCGCTGATCCAGGACGATCCGCACAACCGCACGCGTTTCGTGATCATCGGCAAGCAGCCGGCCGGGCAAAGCGGTCACGACCAGACGTCGCTGATCGTGTCGGTGAAGAACGAGCCGGGCGCCGTGTTCAAGCTGCTCGAGCCGCTCGCGCGGCACGGCGTGTCGATGACGCGTTTCGAGTCGCGTCCGGCGCGCGTCGGCACCTGGGAGTACTACTTCTACATCGACATCGAAGGGCACCGCGACGATGCGGCGGTGGCGGCCGCGCTTGCGGAACTCGGCCGGAAGGCCGCGTTCCTGAAGATACTCGGTTCGTATCCGCGCGCACGCTGACGCGCTGGTGCGCCGCCCGCTCGCGCGGGCGTGGCGGCCAGGCGGGCAGGGCAGGCCGTTCGGCGCTGCCGAAGGCGGGTTCGGGCGGCATCCGGCGCTGGTTGCGCCGGGTGCGGGCCCGTGGCCCGGAATCTGGAATTCCGCGTGCGGGGCGTCGTTCCGCGCGCGTAACTTGGCTCTTCTCGTGTCAGGCTTTGCATTCAACAAACTGGTCATCTTCGGCGTCGGCCTGATCGGCGGCTCGCTGGCGCGCGCGTTGCGCGAGCGCGCGCCGGGCGGTGCGGGCGAGGTCGTCGGCGTGGGCCGTTCGCGTCGCTCGGTCGAGCGCGCGCTGACGCTCGGCGTGATCGATCGCGCGGCGGCACTCGACGACGATGCGCAGTTGCGCGACGCGCTCGCCGGCGCCGATCTCGTGCTGCTGGCGGCACCGGTCGCCCAGACGGGCCCGTTGCTCGCGCGCATCGCGCCGTGGCTCGACGATGCGACGATCGTCACCGATGCCGGCAGCACCAAGTCCGACGTCGTCGCGGCCGCGCGCGCGGCGCTCGGCGCGCGGATCGCGCAGTTCGTGCCGGGGCATCCGATCGCCGGCCGCGAATCGAGCGGCGTCGAAGCCGCGTTGCCGGACCTGTACGTCGGCCGCAACGTCGTGCTGTGCCCGCTGCCGGAGAACGCGCCCGAGTCGGTCGCGCGGATCGACGCGATGTGGCGCGCGAGCGGCGCCGACGTGCGCACGATGAGCACCGAGCAGCACGATCGCGTGTTCGCGTCGATCAGCCATCTGCCGCACGTGCTGTCGTTCGCGCTCGTCGAGCAGATTCTCGGCGAGGCCGACGCGGAACTGAAATTCTCGTACGCGGCGGGCGGCTTCCGCGATTTCACGCGCATCGCGGCGTCGAGCCCGGAGATGTGGCGCGACGTCTGCGTCGCGAACCGCGCGGCGCTGCTCGACGAACTCGACGGCTACACGCGTGTGCTCGCGCGGCTGCGCGCGGCGATCGACGCCGGCGACGGCGCGGCGCTCGAAGCCGTGTTCACGCGCTCGCGCGCCGCACGCAAGGCATGGCAGGAGCGCGGCGGCGCGCCCGCTGCCGAACCGGTCAAGAAATAACAGGACGATTCCCATGGACTATCTCGATCTCGGCCCGTACTCCAGCGCGTCGGGCACCGTGCGCCTGCCCGGCTCGAAAAGCATCTCGAACCGCGTGCTGCTGCTTGCGGCGCTGGCCGAAGGCGAAACGACGATTACCAACCTGCTCGACTCCGACGACACGCGCGTGATGCTCGACGCGCTCGACAAGCTCGGCGTGAAGCTCGCGCGCGACGGCGACACCTGTGTCGTCACGGGCACGCGCGGCGCCTTCACCGCGAAGACGGCCGACCTGTTCCTCGGCAACGCGGGCACGGCCGTGCGGCCGCTGACCGCGGCGCTCGCGGTGAATGGCGGCGACTATCGCGTGCACGGCGTGCCGCGCATGCACGAGCGGCCGATCGGCGATCTCGTCGACGGCCTGCGCCAGATCGGCGCGCAGATCGACTACGAGCTGAACGAAGGCTACCCGCCGTTGCGGATCAAGCCCGCGACGATCTCGGTCGATGCGCCGATCCGCGTGCGCGGCGACGTGTCGAGCCAGTTCCTCACGGCGCTCCTGATGACGCTGCCGCTCGTGAAGGCGAAGGACGGCCGGACCGTCGTCGAGGTCGACGGCGAGCTGATCTCGAAGCCGTACATCGACATCACGATCCGGCTGATGGAGCGCTTCGGCGTGACCGTCGAGCGCGACGGCTGGCAGCGTTTCGTCGTGCCGGCCGGCGTCCGCTACCGCTCGCCGGGGCGGATCATGGTCGAGGGCGACGCGTCGTCCGCATCGTACTTCCTCGCGGCCGGCGCGCTCGGCGGCGGCCCGCTGCGCGTCGAGGGCGTGGGGCGCGCGAGCATCCAGGGCGACGTCGGCTTCGCGAACGCGCTGATGCAGATGGGCGCGAACGTGACGATGGGCGACGACTGGATCGACGTGCGCGGCATCGGCCACGACCACGGCAAGCTCGAACCGATCGACATGGACTTCAACCTGATTCCCGATGCGGCGATGACCATCGCGGTCGCGGCGCTGTTCGCGAACGGCACGAGCACGCTGCGCAACATCGCGAGCTGGCGCGTGAAGGAGACCGACCGCATCGCCGCGATGGCGACCGAGTTGCGCAAGGTCGGCGCGATCGTCGAGGAAGGCCCCGATTATCTCGTCGTCACGCCGCCGGAAAAGCTCACGCCGAACGCGGCGATCGATACGTACGACGATCACCGGATGGCGATGTGCTTCTCGCTCGTCAGCCTGGGCGGCGTGCCGGTGCGGATCAACGACCCGAAGTGCGTCGGCAAGACGTTCCCCGACTATTTCGACCGCTTCGCCGCGCTCGCCAAAGCCTGACCCGACTGTACCGATGAAATCGACCCGACCCTTTCACCCGACTCCCGTCATCACGATCGACGGCCCGACCGCCTCCGGCAAGGGCACCGTTGCCGCGCTCGTCGCCGCGCACCTTGGCTTCCACCTGCTCGACAGCGGCGCGCTGTACCGGCTCGCCGCGCTCGCGAGCGTGCGCTACGGCATCGCGGCGGAGGACATCGACGCGCTGGTGAAGCTGATCGACGATCTCCACATCACCTTTCGTGAAGGCTGTGCGCAGCTCGACGGCGTCGACGTGTCGAACGACATCCGCGCCGAAGCGGTCGGCAACCGCGCGTCGGCCATTGCCGTGCACGGGCCCGTGCGCACCGCGCTCGTCGCGCGCCAGCGCGCGTTCCGCAAGACGCCGGGCCTCGTCGCGGACGGGCGCGACATGGGGACGGTGATCTTCCCGGATGCCGTGCTGAAGGTGTTCCTGACGGCCAGCGCGGAGGCTCGCGCGACCAGACGGCATAAGCAATTGATGCAAAAAGGTTTTTCTGCTAATATAGATGACTTGCTCCGGGATCTTCGTGAACGTGACGCGCGCGACAGCAATCGCGCGGCCGCGCCGCTGAAGCCTGCGGCAGATGCCAGGCTGCTCGATACGTCGGCGCTGTCGGTCGATGAAGCCGTCGATCAAGTGCTGCAGTGGTACCGGGCGCTCGGCCAGCCCGCCTGAGAAGGCGGGCAGCGGTAGGTGTTCCGCGTCGCAAGCGCGGAGCGTGTTTCGAACCCTTAACCCCGTGTGGTCATCGATCTGGCCCTTTCAGCCTGCCATTCCGGCCGGCGTGGCACAGCGATCCATGCACAATCAGATTTTTATGTCCGACCTGCAAACCTCCACCCCGAATACCGAATCCTTTGCGGCTCTGTTCGAAGAGTCGCTGACCCGCCAAGACATGCGCGCCGGCGAAGTGATTTCCGCCGAAGTCGTGCGCGTCGACCACAACTTCGTGGTCGTCAATGCAGGCCTGAAGTCCGAGGCTTACATTCCGATCGAGGAATTCCTGAACGATCAGGGCGAGGTTGAGGTGCAGTCGGGCGATTTCGTGTCCGTCGCGATCGACGCACTCGAAAACGGCTACGGCGACACGATCCTGTCGCGCGACAAGGCAAAGCGCCTTGCATCGTGGCTGTCGCTGGAAAAGGCACTCGACAACAACGAACTCGTCACCGGCACGATCACCGGCAAGGTGAAGGGCGGCATGACCGTGATGGTCAACGGCATCCGCGCGTTCCTGCCGGGTTCGCTGGTCGACACGCGTCCGGTCAAGGACACGACCCCGTACGAAGGCAAGACGCTCGAGTTCCGCGTGATCAAGCTCGATCGCAAGCGTAACAACGTCGTGCTGTCGCGTCGTGCCGTGATCGAAGCAACGCAAGGCGAAGAGCGCGCGAAGCTGCTCGAGACGCTGAAGGAAGGCGCGATCGTCAACGGCGTGGTCAAGAACATCACCGACTACGGCGCGTTCGTGGACCTCGGCGGCATCGACGGCCTGCTGCACATCACCGACATCGCATGGCGTCGCGTGCGTCACCCGAGCGAAGTCCTGTCGGTTGGCCAGGAAGTCACCGCGAAGATCCTCAAGTTCGACCAAGAGAAGAACCGCGTCTCGCTGGGCATCAAGCAACTGGGCGACGATCCGTGGGAAGGCATCTCGCGCCGTTACCCGTCGGGCACGCGCCTGTTCGGCAAGGTCACGAACATCACCGACTACGGCGCATTCGTCGAAGTGGAATCGGGCATCGAAGGCCTCGTCCACGTGTCGGAAATGGACTGGACCAACAAGAACGTTGCGCCGTCGAAGGTTGTCCAGCTGGGCGACGAAGTCGAAGTCATGGTCCTCGAGATCGACGAAGACCGTCGTCGTATCAGCCTCGGCATGAAGCAGTGCAAGCCGAATCCGTGGGATGACTTCAGCCGCAACTTCAAGAAGGGCGACAAGATCACGGGCGCAATCAAGTCGATCACCGACTTCGGCGTGTTCATCGGTCTGCCGGGCGGCATCGACGGCCTGGTCCACCTGTCGGACCTGTCGTGGAGCGAAGCCGGCGAAGAAGCCGTTCGCAAGTACAAGAAGGGCGACGAAGTCGAAGCCATCGTGCTCGGTATCGACGTCGAGAAGGAGCGTATTTCGCTCGGCATCAAGCAACTCGAAGGCGACCCGTTCAGCAACTACGTTGCAATGAACGACAAGGGCTCGATCGTCGACGGCGTCGTGAAGACGGTCGATGCGAAGGGTGCGGTCATCACGCTGACGGGCGACATCGAAGGCTACCTGCGTGCGTCGGAAATCTCGCAGGATCGCGTCGAAGATGCACGCAACGTGCTGAAGGAAGGCGACAAGGTCAACGCGATGGTGATCAACATCGATCGCAAGTCGCGCGGCATCAACCTGTCGATCAAGGCAAAGGATTCGGCTGAGCAACAGGAAGCGATCCGCGGCCTGCAGTCGGACACGAGCGCTGCCGCGACCGGTACGACCAACCTCGGCGCGCTGCTGAAGGCGAAGCTCGACGGCCAGAACCAGTAAGCCTCACGAGGTCTGCTGAAGTATGACCAAATCCGAGTTGGTCGCGCAGCTGGCATTGCGATTTCCGCAACTTGTCCTCAAGGATGCGGATTTCGCGGTGAAAACGATGCTCGATGCGATGTCCGATGCCCTGGCGAAAGGGCATCGCATCGAAATTCGGGGTTTCGGCAGCTTCGGCCTCAACCGTCGCCCGGCGCGCGTCGGACGCAACCCGAAGTCGGGGGAGAAAGTGCAGGTGCCCGAGAAGTTCGTGCCGCACTTCAAGCCTGGCAAGGAATTGCGCGAACGCGTCGACGGCCGCGCCGGTGAACCGCTGAAGGCTGACGATCCGGACGACGAGCGTTGAACGTCGTTTGGTGTGCCCGGAACCCGTCCGGCGAAGGCTGAAAAGAAAAGCGCCCCTTGGGGCGCTTTTTTCATTTCCGGCGGCAGCGATGCAACGGCCGGCGCAGGATGTGCGCAGTCGCGGAAACGCTTCCTTTACAATACGGGTCGATTCGGTGCGACGAAGGGGAGTCGCGCGCCGCAGCAAACCTCAACAAAGAGAGGGCTTCATGAAGTTTATCGTCTGGCTGATCCGGGTATTGGTGTTCGTCCTGCTGCTGGTGCTCGCGCTGGCCAATACGCAAACCGCGACGCTGAATTTCGTTGCCGGCTACGCATGGCAAGCGCCGCTGATCCTGATCGGCCTGGCGTTTTTCGCCGTGGGGCTGCTGGCGGGCCTGCTGTCCGCGCTGCCTTCGATCTTCCGCCTGCGTCTCGAGAACGGGCGCCTGAAGCGCGATCTGCGCGCGGCGCGTGAAACGCCCGCCGTCATCGATCAGCCGCCGATGCCGCCCGTCATTTAACACGGACGCCGCGCGATCATCGCGCGGTTTTCGTCTCTGCTTCGATATTTCGCATGGATCTGGATTTCTGGTGGTTGCTCGCGATTCCGGTCGCGTTCGCGCTCGGGTGGGCGGCGTCACGCTATGACTTGAAGAATCTCCTGTCGGAGAGCGCCAACCTGCCGCGCTCGTATTTCCGCGGCCTGAATTTTCTGTTGAACGAACAACCCGACAAGGCGATCGACGCATTCATCGAGGTCGCCAAGCTCGATCCCGAGACGGTCGAGCTGCACTTCGCGCTCGGCAACCTGTTTCGCCGCCGCGGCGAGACCGACCGCGCGATCCGCGTGCACCAGAACCTGCTGAGCCGCACGGACCTGCCGGTCAACGAGCGTGACCACGCGTTGTACGAGCTCGGCCAGGATTTCCTGAAGGCCGGCCTGCTCGATCGCGCCGAGGAGGCGTTCCACAAGCTCGCCGACGGCGACTATGCGCTCGGCGCGCAGCGGGCGCTGCTGACGATCTACGAGATCGAGAAGGACTGGAACAAGTCGATCGATACCGCGAAGCGCATCGAATCGATGAGCGACAAACCGCTCGGCGTCGAAATTGCGCAGTTCCACTGCGAACTCGCGCAGGAAGCGCTGCAGCGCAAGAATGCGGCCGCGGCAGCCGAACAGTTGCGCCTGGCGCTGACCGTGAACCCGCAGAACGTGCGTGCGACGATCCTGTCGGGCGACGCGGCGGAGGCGGCAGGTGACCACACCGCCGCGATCGGGCACTGGAAGCGTGTCGAAGCGCAGAACCCCGCGTATCTGCCGCTCGTCGCCGACAAGCTGATGAAGGCGTATGTCGCGCTCGGCAAGAACGGGGAAGGCGCCGAGCTGCTGATGGGGTATGTCGACCGCTATCCGTCGAACGACCTGCTCGACATCGCGTACCAGCATATCGCCGGGTTGCGCGGCCAGGAAGCGGCGCACACGCTGGCGCGCCTGCAGATGGAGAAGTCGCCGAACCTGTCGGGGATGCTGCACCTGCTCGATGCGCAGATCGCGGCGGCCGACGAACCGCGCCGTAAGGAACTTGAAATGATGCGTGCGCTGATCAAGCAGCGCACGAAAAATCTGCCACGGTATACGTGCCAGAATTGCGGTTTCCGGGCACGGCTTTTCTACTGGCAGTGCCCCGGATGCAGCGGCTGGGAAACCTATGCGCCGCGCCGCGTCGAACCTGCGATGCCGGGCTGATCCCGGCACGCGGAGCCAACGCGCTGCGGTTGCCGCCGGGCTGGCCCCGGCGGCCAAGTTAGTCAATTACCGGGAAGTACCGGAACATCTATGAAAATCACCATCATCGGCACCGGCTATGTCGGCCTCGTCACGGGCGCCTGCCTCGCGGAGATCGGTCACGACGTCTTCTGTCTCGACGTCGATCCGCGCAAGATCGACATCCTGAACAACGGCGGCATGCCGATTCACGAACCGGGGCTGCTGGACATCATCGCGCGCAACCGCGCGGCGGGGCGCCTGCGCTTCTCGACCGACATCGAGGCGAGCGTCGCGCACGGCGAGATCCAGTTCATCGCGGTCGGCACGCCGCCCGACGAGGACGGCTCGGCCGACCTGCAGTACGTGCTCGAGGCCGCACGCAACATCGGCCGCTACATGACGGGCTTCAAGGTGATCGTCGACAAGTCGACGGTACCGGTCGGCACCGCGCAGCGCGTGCGCGGCGTGGTCGACGAGGCGCTTGCCGCACGCGGGCTCGCGGGCAGCGTCGCGCATCGCTTCTCGGTCGTGTCGAATCCGGAGTTCCTCAAGGAAGGCGCCGCGGTCGAGGACTTCATGCGTCCGGACCGGATCATCATCGGCGTCGACGACGACGAGACCGGCACGATCGCGCGCGAGAAGATGAAGAAGCTCTATGCGCCGTTCAACCGCAACCACGAGCGCACGATCTACATGGACGTGCGCTCGGCCGAATTCGCGAAGTATGCGGCGAACGCGATGCTCGCGACGCGCATCTCGTTCATGAACGAGATGTCGAATCTCGCCGACAAGGTCGGTGCCGACATCGAGGCCGTGCGCCGCGGGATCGGCTCCGATCCGCGCATCGGCTATCACTTCCTGTACGCCGGCGTCGGCTACGGCGGCTCGTGTTTCCCGAAGGACGTCCAGGCGCTGATTCGCACCGCCGGCGAGAACGGCCAGCCGCTGCGCATCCTGGAAGCCGTCGAGGCCGCCAACCATGCGCAGAAGGACGTGCTGATCGGCAAGATCGAGCAACGCTTCGGCGCCGACCTGACGGGCCGCGAGTTCGCGGTGTGGGGCCTCGCGTTCAAGCCGAACACCGACGACATGCGCGAGGCGCCGAGCCGGCGTCTGATCGCCGCGCTGCTCGAGCGCGGTGCGACCGTGCGCGCGTACGATCCGGTCGCGATCGACGAAGCGCGGCGCGTGTTCGAGCTCGATTTCGGCCACGATGCCGATGCGCTGGCGCGGCTGCATCTCGTCGACACGCAGGATATCGCCGTGACGGGCGCGGATGCCCTCGTGATCGTGACCGAATGGAAGGAATTCCGGAGCCCCGATTTCACGCGCCTGAAGGCCGAACTGAAGGCGCCGGTCATCTTCGACGGCCGCAACCTGTACGAGCCGGACGCGATGGCCGAGCTGGGCATCGACTACTATGCGATCGGCCGTCCGTATGTCGATCCGCAGTCGTCCTCCCGCGGCTGACCACACGATGAATACTCTTCACGAAATCGTATCGGTGCCGCGCGCGCAGCTCGCGCGCTCGCGCGTGCTCGTCGTCGGCGACGTGATGCTCGACCGTTACTGGTTCGGCAACGTCGATCGCATTTCGCCTGAAGCACCGGTGCCGGTCGTGCACGTGCAGCGTCAGGAGGAGCGGCTCGGCGGCGCGGCCAACGTCGCGCGCAATGCCGTGACGCTCGGCGGCCAGGCGGGATTGCTGTGCGTCGTCGGGTGCGACGAGCCCGGCGAGCGGATCGTCGAACTGCTCGCCGGCAGCGGCGTGACGCCGCATCTCGAGCGCGACCCGGCGCTGCCGACCACGATCAAGCTGCGCGTGCTTGCGCGCCAGCAGCAACTGCTGCGCGTCGACTTCGAGGCGATGCCGACGCACGAGGTGCTGCTCGCGGGGCTCGCGCGCTTCGACGCGCTGCTGCCGCAGCACGACGTCGTGCTGATGTCGGATTACGCGAAAGGCGGCCTGACGCACGTCACGACGATGATCGAGAAGGCGCGTGCGGCCGGCAAGGCCGTCCTCGTCGACCCGAAGGGCGACGACTGGGCGCGCTATCGCGGCGCGTCGCTGATCACGCCGAACCGCGCGGAGCTGCGTGAAGTGGTCGGCCAGTGGAAGTCGGAAGACGACCTGCGCGCGCGCGTCGCGAACCTGCGCGCGGAGCTCGACATCGATGCGCTGCTGCTCACGCGCTCGGAAGAGGGGATGACGCTTTTTTCCGCGACCGGCGAACTGCACGCACCGGCGCTCGCGCGCGAGGTGTTCGACGTGTCGGGCGCGGGGGACACCGTGATCGCGACGGTCGCGACGATGCTCGGCGCCGGCGTGCCGCTGGTCGACGCGGTCGTGCTCGCGAATCGCGCGGCAGGCATCGTGGTCGGCAAGCTCGGCACGGCCACGGTGGACTACGACGAACTGTTTCACTGAGCGCATTCGGCGGCGCGACGAGCGCGTCGCACGAGTGGCTCGCACTTTTCAGGCAGGACGATCATGACCCTCATCGTCACCGGCGCGGCCGGTTTTATCGGCGCGAACATCGTCAAGGCGCTCAACGAGCGCGGCGAATCGCGCATCATCGCGGTCGACAACCTGACGCGCGCGGACAAGTTCCGCAATCTCGTCGATTGCGAGATCGACGATTATCTCGACAAGACGGAATTCGTCGAGCGCTTCGCGCGCGGCGATTTCGGCAAGGTGCGCGCGGTGTTCCACGAAGGCGCCTGTTCGGACACGATGGAAACCGACGGCCGCTACATGATGGACAACAACTTCCGCTACAGCCGCGCGGTGCTCGATACCTGTCTCGCGCACGGCACGCAGTTCCTGTACGCGTCGTCGGCCGCGATCTACGGCGGCTCGACGCGTTTCGTCGAGGAGCGCGACGTCGAGGCGCCGCTGAACGTGTACGGCTATTCGAAGTTCCTGTTCGATCAGGTGATCCGCCGCGTGCTGCCGAGCGCGAAGAGCCAGATCGCGGGCTTTCGTTATTTCAACGTGTACGGCCCGCGCGAGACGCACAAGGGGCGCATGGCGTCGGTCGCGTTCCACAACTTCAACCAGTTCCGCGCGGAAGGCAAGGTGAAGCTGTTCGGCGAGTACAACGGTTATGCGCCGGGCGAGCAGACGCGTGACTTCGTGTCGGTCGAGGACGTGACGAAGGTGAACCTGTTCTTCTTCGACCACCCGGAGAAATCGGGCATCTTCAACCTCGGCACGGGCCGGGCGCAGCCGTTCAACGATATCGCGTCGACGGTCGTGAACACGCTGCGCGCGCTCGACAACCAGCCGCCGCTGACGCTCGCGCAGCAGGTCGAGCAGGGGCTGATCGAATACGTGCCGTTCCCCGATGCGCTGCGCGGCAAGTACCAGTGCTTCACGCAGGCCGACCAGACGAAACTGCGCGCAGCCGGCTACGACGCGCCGTTCCTGACCGTGCAGGAAGGCGTCGACCGCTACGTCCGTTGGCTATCCGGCCAGGTTTAAACGCAGGCGTTGCGTCGCTAGACTGGGTCTCACGGTCGGCAGCCGCCGGCCGTTTTTCTTCGGAGATCCAGCACATGATCAGGAAATGGTTTGCCGCAGCGGTCATGCTCGGCGCAGTCGCGTCGGCCTGGGCGGCCGTCGATGTCAATACCGCGAGCGAGGATGCGCTCGTCGGCATCAAGGGCATCGGTCCGGCGCGGGCGAAGGCGATCGTCGATGAACGCGGCACGCGCGGTCCGTTCAGGAATGCGGAAGATCTCACCGCGCGCGTGAAAGGCATGGGCGGGCATATCGTCGAGCGGCTTCAGCAGGAAGGGCTGACGATCGGCGCGGCGGGCGCAGCCGGCGCGGCCGCGGCGCCGCCCGCCGCGGGCAAGCCTGCGGCGGCCAAGCCTGCCGCCGCGCCCGCCCGCACCGCACAGAAGTAACGCATCGCGCGCGACCGACAACGAGCTCCTTCAGCCGCCGTCGTCATGACGGCTTCCCGCGGCATGCCGCGGGTTTTTTGCGTGGGGGAGCGCGTGTGATACGGGGGGCGATCACGTGTCGCGCGGCATGCGTATTCCATCGTCGTAATGGGGGTTGCCGGCGCGAGCGGCGGTGCTGGTTTACAATCGATCGATTGATCGGCCTCGCACTGACGGTATATCCATGGCTTACAAAACTATCGAAGACACGATCGGCAATACGCCGCTCGTGCAACTGGTCCGCTTGCCGGACGACGAGATTCGCGCGCGCAACAACGTGGTGCTCGCGAAGCTGGAAGGCAACAACCCGGCCGGTTCCGTGAAGGATCGCCCGGCGCTGTCGATGATCAGCAAGGCCGAGGCACGCGGGCGCATCAAGCCGGGCGATACGCTGATCGAGGCGACCAGCGGCAACACGGGTATCGCGCTCGCGATGGCCGCCGCGATCCGCGGCTACAAGATGGTGCTGATCATGCCGGAGGACCTGTCGGTCGAGCGCCGCCAGAGCATGGCCGCCTACGGTGCCGAAATCATCCTGACACCGGTGAAGGGCGGGATGGAGCTGGCGCGCGATCTCGCGGACGAGATGCAGCGCGAAGGCAAGGGCGTGATCCTCGACCAGTTCGCGAACCCCGACAATCCCGTTGCGCACTACGAAGCGACGGGGCCGGAGATCTGGCGCGATACCGAAGGGCGCATCACGCACTTCGTGTCGGCCATGGGCACGACGGGCACGATCATGGGCACGTCGCGCTATCTGAAGGAACAGAACCCGGCGATCGAGATCATCGGCGCGCAGCCGGAAGACGGTTCTCGCATTCCGGGCATCCGCAAGTGGCCGGAAGCGTACCTGCCGACGATCTTCGATCGCAGCCGCGTCGACCGTGTCGAGAGCGTGAGCCAGGCCGCGTCGGAAACGATGACGCGCCGGCTGGCGGCGGTCGAAGGCATCTTCGCGGGCATTTCGTCGGGCGGCGCGTGCGAAGTCGCGATGCGCATCGCGCGTCAGGTCGAGAACGCGACGATCGTGTTCATCGTCTGCGATCGTGGCGACCGCTATCTGTCCACGGGCGTGTTTCCCGCCTGAACACGGGTTGGCGTGCGCCGCGCGCCAGCCATGTAAAAAGCGCCGCTCGTGCGGCGCTTTTTCTTTGGGCGGGCAGATCTTACTGCGACTGCGCGTCGTCGTCGGCGGCGGCCGGCTTCAGCGCGCCGCTCGCTTCCATCTGCGCCTTCACGGCTTCGCCGAGCTGGTACACGGTGAGCGCGTAGAAGAAGCTGCGGTTGTAGCGCGTCAGCACGTAGAAATTCTTGAGCCCGAGCATGTACTCGGTCGCGCGCCCCGGCGACGGCAGGTCGACCACGGTCACCGGCGTGCCGGCTTCGGTCGTGATGTTGACCGTCGGCTCGTTCAGCGTCATGCCCGCGCGCGTCAGTTGCGACAGCGCCCAGTGCGGCTCGGGCTGGCCGTCGGCGGCGGCCTGCGCAATGCCCAGGCTGCCCGTATCGGGCGTGATCTGCCAGACCACCGGCCGGTCGGTTTCCCAGCCGTGCTGCTTCAGGTAGTTCGCGACGCTGCCGATCGCATCGACAGGACTGCTGCGCAGATCGACGTGGCCCGTGCCGTCGAAGTCGACCGCATACTCGCGGATGCTGCTCGGCAGGAACTGCGGGATCCCGATCGCGCCCGTGTACGAGCCGAGCACGGTGGTCGGGTCGAGCTGGTTGTCGCGGGTCCAGACCAGGAAGTCCTCGAGGTTCTTGCGGAACGTTGCCTGGCGGCTGTCGCGATTCGGCGTGTCCGGATAATCGAACGTGAGCGTCGTCAGCGCGTCGAGCACGCGGAAATTGCCCATGTAGCGGCCATAGATCGTCTCGACGCCGATGATGCCGACGATCACCTCGGGCGGCACGCCGAACTGCTCGGACGCGCGCTGCAGCGTCGCCTGGTTCGCCTTCCAGAACTTCACGCCCGCGTTGATGCGGATCGGCTCGATGAAGCGCGAGCGATAGACGCGCCAGTTCTTGACCGTCGGCGACGGGGCCGGCTTCACGAGCTTGACGGCCGTCGCCGAGTAGCTGATGCGCGAGAACAGCGCATGCAGGCTCGCGGAGTCGAAGCCGTTGCGGCTCACCATCTCGTCGATGAAGGCGTCGACCTTGGCGTTGTTCGCATAACGCTGCGGAACAATTTCCTCCTCGAAGGTCTGGCCTTGCGGCAACGGCTGCTGCGGCTGGGCCTGGGCGACGAGCTTGCCGGCGGGCTTCGCCGGCTGCGTCTGCGCGCCGGCAGGCGCGGTGCCGAGGGCCGCGACGACAGCGGCGGCGACGAGCGGGACGCGGACACGGGACAGCGCGGAGAGGAGGGCGGCAGGCTTGCTGGAATTCATGTCGAAGCGGGCGGACAGGGCGATTGTGTTCGGCGCAGTATACCCGACGGATCCGGCGCGCCGGGGCGTGGCGGGCCCCCGTTGTGGTAAGTTAGCGGCGAATTCGCGGCAGACGATGGACATCATTGATGGAGACCTGCGGCGCACCGAGCGTCGTGGATGACAGCTTATGGCAACCGCTTTCTATACGCACCCCGACTGCATGCTGCACGAGATGGGGGAATGGCATCCGGAGTGCCCGGCCCGCCTGTCGGCGATCCAGGATCAACTGATCGCGAGCCGCATCGACGATCTGATCGTGCACGAAACCGCGCCGTTCGCGAGCGAGGTCGCGCTGGGTCGTGTGCATACGCAGGCGCACATCGATTACATCCGGAGCATGACGCCGGTCGACGGCTACGTCGAGATCGATCCCGATACGCTGATGAATCGCGACACGTGGCGCGCGGCGCTGCGCGCGGCCGGCGCCGCGATCGCGGCGACCGACGCGGTGATCGAAGGCCGCTATGCGAATGCGTTCTGCGGCGTGCGCCCGCCCGGCCACCACGCGGAGCCCGCCCGTGCGATGGGCTTCTGCTTCTTCAACAACGTCGCGATCGCCGCGCGGCATGCGCTCGACGTACACGGTCTCGAGCGTGTCGCGATCGTCGATTTCGACGTGCACCACGGCAACGGCACCGAGGCGGCGTTCGCGAACGACGAGCGCGTGCTGATGTGCAGCTTCTTTCAGCATCCGCTGTATCCGTTCTCCGGCGTCGATCACCAGGCGCCGAACATGGTCAACCTGCCGATGCCCGCGCGCAGCAACGGCATGGCGATCCGCGAAGCCGTCGACATGTTCTGGCTGCCGCGCCTCGACGCATTCAAGCCGCAGATGCTGTTCGTGTCGGCCGGCTTCGACGCGCACCGCGAGGACGACATCGGCAGCCTCGGCCTCGTCGAGGCCGATTTCGAATGGCTGACCGCGCAGATCGTCGACGTGGCGCGCCGGCATGCGCAGGGCCGCATCGTGAGTTGCCTCGAAGGCGGCTACAACCTGTCCGCGCTCGGGCGCAGCGTCGTCGCGCATCTGCGCGTGCTGGCCGGCATCTGATTCCCGACGCCTGACGGGCAGGACGTGCGGGCGCGCTCAGCGTGCCGGCACGCGCGCGTGAATCCACGCGATCAGCGCGTCGATCACGCGGTCGCGATCGAGATCGTTCATCGTTTCGTGGAAACCGCCTTCGTATAGCGTCAGCGTACGATCGGGCGAGCCGACGCGTGCGCCGAAGGCGCGGCTGCCGTCGGGTTCGGTCAGCTTGTCCTCGGTGCCGTGATAGACGAGTACCGGCACGCGCAGCGCGCCGCGGCCGCTTTCGATACGCGCCATCGCGTCGAGAATCTCCGCGCCGGTGCGCGCGGGCACCGCGCCGTGATGCACGAGCGGATCGGCGCGATTGGCCGCGACGACGGCCGGGTCGCGCGACAGCAGCGCCGCATCGATCCTGATCGCCGGGAAGGTCGGCCAGACGCGACTGATGACGCGGCTCACCACGAGCATCCAGCGCGGCACGTCGCGCCCCGGCGCGAGCGCCGGGCTCGACAGCACGAGGCCCGTCAGCACATGGCCGCGGGCCGGCGCACGCTCGATCGCGTAGAGCGCCGCGACCGCGCCGCCCATGCTGTGTCCCATCAGGAACAGCGGCGCATTGCCGCGGGCGGCTTCGGCGACCAGCGCATCCGCATCGTTCAGGTATCCGTCGAAACGGTCGACCCACGCGCGCTGGCCGGGCGACTGGCCGTGCCCGCGCAGATCGATCGCGTGCACGTCGATGCCGGCCGCGTTCAGCCGGCCGGCGAGCGCGGCGTAGCGACCCGCGTGTTCGGCGAGGCCGTGCACGAGCGCGATCGTCGCGCGCGGCGGTGCCGTGCCGTCGCCGGCCGGCCAGCGGTACGACGCCAGTTCGAGCCCGTCCGCGGTACGCAGCCGGCCCATTGTCGGTGCGGGTGGCGACGCGGGCGCGGCGCCGGCGATGGCGGGTGCGGCAGCCGGCGTGGTGGTAGCGGTCATCTGGCGTGTCCCCTGTTGGTTGGCATGGGTGTTCCGGATCATAGTCGCGGCCTTCGCGCGGCGGGCCAGCGGCGCCCCTCTAATTTCGTGTAGTTATGAAAAGATCGAAATCGATTATTAAGTGGAATGAGGGGTTTGCGGTAAAATCGCCGGCTATTCCAGATGCATCGGCGGCCGACTGGCGGGCCAACTCGCCGGCCGGCCGCCGTTTTGTTTACATGATCGAATTACGCAATCTTTCGCAGCGTTTTCCCGGGCCGAGCGGCTGGGTCGAGGCGTTGCGCAACGTCAACCTGACGATCCCGCAGGGCGAGGTGTTCGGCATCATCGGCCGAAGCGGCGCCGGCAAGAGCACGCTCGTGCGCACCATCAACCTGCTCACGCGGCCGACCGAAGGCAGCGTCGTCGTCGGCGGGCGCGATCTCATGCTGCTGCCGGCGGGCGCGCTGCGCGAGGCGCGCCGCGAGATCGGCATGATCTTCCAGCACTTCAACCTGCTGTCGTCGCGCACGGTGTTCGACAACGTCGCGCTGCCGCTCGAGCTGGCCGGTGCGAGCCGTGCCGAGATCGAGGCCGCCGTGCTGCCGCTGCTCGACCTCGTCGGGCTGTCCGCGCAGAAGGACCGCTACCCGTCGCAGATCAGCGGCGGGCAGAAGCAGCGCGTCGGCATTGCCCGCGCGCTCGCGAGCCAGCCGAAGGTGCTGCTGTCGGACGAAGCGACGTCCGCGCTCGATCCCGAAACCACGCGTTCGATCCTCGATCTGCTGAAGCGCATCAACCGCGAGCTCGGCCTGACGATCGTGCTGATCACGCACCAGATGGAAGTGATCAAGCAGGTATGCGATCGCGTCGCGGTGCTCGATGCCGGGCGCGTGGTCGAGGAGGGCCGCGTGATCGACGTGTTCCTGCAGCCGCATCATGAGGTGACGCGCGCGCTGATCGGCGACGTGATCGCGCAGGAACTCCCGCCCGCGCTGAAGGCACGCGTGGCCGAGCGGCTGAAGACGGGCAGCGGGCACCTGCTGCGGCTCGCGTTCACGGGCTCGGGGGTTGACCAGCCGATCCTGTCGGAGACGATCCGCCGGTACGAACTCGATTTCAACATCCTGCACGGCCAGATCGACGAGATCCAGGGGCAGGCATTCGGTTCGCTCGCGGTGCTCGCGGGCGGCGAGCCGGGCAAGGTCGGGCAGGCGCTCGCGTTCCTGCGCGAGCAAGGTGTGGTGGTAGAGGAGCTTTCGTATGTTGAGTGAGATGTTCGATATGTTCGTGCAGTCGTTCTGGGAGACGCTGATCATGGTCGGCATCTCCGGAGCGGTCGGCGCGCTCGTCGGCCTGCCGCTCGGCGTGCTGCTCTACCTGACCGATCGCCAGGGCGTGCTGCAGAACCTCGCGGTGAACCGCGTGCTCGGCGGCATCGTGAATGCCGTCCGCTCGACGCCGTTCATCATCCTGCTGGTCGCGGTGATTCCGTTCACGCGTCTCGTCACGGGTTCGTCGATCGGCACGGCCGCGGCGGTCGTGCCGCTGACGCTCGCGGCCGCGCCGTTCATCGCGCGTCTCGTCGAGACGGCGTTGCGCGAAGTCGACCGCGGGCTGATCGAGGCCGCGCAATCGATGGGCGCGACCACGTCGCAGATCGTCTTCAAGGTGCTGTTGCCCGAATCGCTGCCGGGCGTCGTCGCGGGCCTGACGATCACGTTCGTGTCGCTGGTCGGTTACTCGGCGATGGCGGGCGCCATCGGCGGCGGCGGGCTCGGCGATCTCGGGATCCGCTACGGGTACCAGCGCTATCTGCCGGAAGTGATGTGGACGGTCGTCGCGATCCTGATCGTGTTCGTGCAGATCGTCCAGTCGTTCGGCGACTGGCTCGTGCGCCGGCTGAGCCACAAATAAGATCAAACCGGTCCGTAAGGGGGACACGATGCAACGACGTTTCATGCTGAAGTTCGCGGCGGCACTGGGTGCGGCCGCACTGTTCGCGGGCGCGCACGCGCAGGCCGAAACCATCAAGGTGGGCGTGACGGGCGGACCGCACGCGCAGATCATGGAAGTGGTGAAGAAGGTCGCGGCGAAGAGCGGCCTCGATATCCGTATCGTCGAATTCTCCGATTACGTGCAGCCGAACGCCGCGCTCGCGTCGGGCGACCTCGACGCGAACAGCTACCAGCACGATCCGTATCTGCAGGCGCAGGTGAAGGATCGCGGCTACAAGCTGATCAAGGTCGCGGATACCGTGACGTTTCCGATGGGCATCTATTCGAAGCGCGTGAAATCGCTGGCCGAACTGAAGCCGGGCGCGCGCGTCGCGGTGCCGAACGACCCGACCAACGGCGGCCGCGCGCTGCTGTTGCTGCAGAAGCAGGGGCTGCTGAAGCTGCGCGCGGATGCGGGGCTGAAGGCGACGCCGCTCGACATCGTCGACAATCCGCGCAAGCTGAAGATCGTCGAGCTCGATGCGGCGCAGATTCCGCGCTCGCTCGGCGACGTCGACGCGGCCGCGATCAACACCAACTACGCGATGGAAGCGGGGTTGAAACCGAATCAGGATGCGATCGCGATCGAGGGCCCGAACGGCCCTTACGCAAACATTCTCGCGATTCGCGACGCCGACCGGAACAAGCCGTGGGTCGCGAAACTGATCGCGGCCTATCATTCGGCCGACGTGAAGCAATTCATCGAGGGCAAGTTCGGCGGGGCGGTCATCGCCGCCTGGTGACGGGCGGAGGACGGACGCCCGGCGGGATTAGAGTCGATGATCGAAAACCCGGGCTTTGCGTCCGGGTTTTTTCTCTTTTAAAATAGAACGACCGTTCGCTATCATTGGCGCGTCGCCAAGAAGCGGTATCCTCGACAGCCACGATGGATGGGTCCGCTTGGCCGCGCAGTCATGAGGCCTCGCTATAGAATGGCCTCTGGTCGTATTCGTAACTTTGGAGCGTGTGCATGAAAATCCTGGTGCCAGTGAAAAGAGTGGTCGATTACAACGTGAAGGTCCGCGTGAAGTCGGACAACACGGGCGTCGACATCGCGAACGTGAAGATGTCGATGAATCCGTTCGACGAAATCGCCGTTGAAGAAGCCGTGCGCCTGAAGGAAGCGGGCGTCGCGACCGAAGTGATCGCGGTGTCGGTGGGCGTGACGCAAGCGCAGGAAACGCTGCGCACGGCGCTGGCGATCGGCGCGGATCGCGCGATCCTCGTCGAATCGAACGACAGCGTCGAGCCGCTGGCCGTCGCGAAGATCCTGAAGGCGCTGGTCGACAAGGAGCAGCCGCAGCTGGTGATCCTCGGCAAGCAGGCGATCGACGACGATTCGAACCAGACGGGCCAGATGCTGGCCGCGCTGGCCGGCCTGCCGCAAGCGACGTTCGCGTCGAAGGTCACGATCGCGGACGGCAAGGCAACGGTTGCACGCGAAGTCGACGGCGGCGCGGAAACGCTGTCGCTGACGCTGCCGGCGGTCGTGACGACCGACCTGCGCCTGAACGAGCCACGTTACGTGACGCTGCCGAACATCATGAAGGCGAAGAAGAAGCCGCTGGAAACCGTGAAGCCGGAAGACCTCGGTGTGGACGTCGCGCCGCGTCTGAAGACGCTGAAGGTGGTCGAGCCGCCGAAGCGCGCGGCCGGCGTGAAGGTGCCGGACGTGAAGACGCTGGTCGAGAAGCTGAAGACCGAAGCCAAGGTGCTGTAAGAGGGAGCGGAAAGAAATGACGATTCTGGTGATTGCAGAACACGACAACGCGTCGATCAAGGCCGCGACGCTGAACACGGTGGCGGCGGCAGCGAAGATCGGCGGTGACATCCACGTGCTGGTCGCGGGCCACAATGCACAAGCAGCGGCCGACGCGGCAGCGAAGATCGCAGGCGTGTCCAAGGTGCTGCTGGCCGACGCGCCGCAACTGGCCGAAGGCCTGGCGGAAAACGTCGAGGCAACCGCGCTGAACATCGCGAAGGACTACTCGCACATCCTCGCGCCGGCCACCGCGTACGGCAAGAACATCGCGCCGCGTATCGCCGCGAAGCTGGACGTCGCGCAGATCTCCGACATCACGGCGGTCGACAGTGCCGACACGTTCGAGCGCCCGATCTACGCAGGCAACGCGATCGCGACGGTGCAGTCGAGCGACCCGATCAAGGTCATCACGGTGCGTGCGACGGGTTTCGATCCGGTGGCAGCGGAAGGCGGCAGCGCAGCGGTCGAGAAGATCGAAGCGGCGGCGGATGCCGGCAAGTCGCAGTTCGTGAGCCGTGAAGTGACGAAGCTGGACCGTCCGGAGCTGACGTCGGCGAGCATCATCGTGTCGGGCGGGCGCGGTCTGGGCAGCGGCGAGAACTACACGAAGGTGCTGGAGCCGCTGGCCGACAAGCTGTCGGCGGCACTGGGCGCATCGCGCGCGGCAGTCGACGCCGGCTACGTGCCGAACGACTACCAGGTCGGCCAGACCGGCAAGATCGTCGCCCCGCAGCTGTACATCGCGGTCGGCATCTCGGGTGCGATCCAGCATCTGGCCGGCATGAAGGATTCGAAGGTGATCGTCGCGATCAACAAGGATCCGGAAGCGCCGATCTTCAGCGTGGCCGACTACGGCCTCGTCGGCGATCTGTTCTCGCTGGTGCCGGAGCTCGTGAGCGAGCTCGGCTGACGCGGCGTGACGCTTCAGCGTTAAGCACACGGGAAAAGGGGCGCGCCGAGCGCCCCTTTTTTTACGCCATTGACAAAAGAGAGAAGAGGAGACGCGCCATGAGTTATGTCGCCCCCGTCAAGGACATGCTGTTCGTGCTGAAGGAACTCGCGGGCATCGACGCCGTCGCGCAGTTGCCGGGCTTCGAGGATGCCGGTTACGACACGGCGCAGGCCGTGCTCGAGGAGTCCGCGAAGTTCTGCGGCGAGGTGCTGGCGCCGCTGAACGTCGAGGGCGACCGCCACCCGAGCAGCTGGAAGGACGGTGTGGTGAGCGCGACGCCGGGCTTCGGCGACGCGTTTCGCCAGTTCGTCGAAGGCGGCTGGCAGGGGCTGCAGCATCCGGCCGAGTACGATGGCCAGGGGCTGCCGAAGCTGATCGCGACGCCGTGCATCGAGATGCTGAACGCCGCGAACCTGTCGTTCGCGCTGTGTCCGCTGCTCACCGACGGCGCGATCGAGGCGCTGCTGACGGCCGGCACCGACGAGCAGAAGCAGCGCTACGTGCCGAAGCTGATTTCCGGCGAATGGACTGGCACGATGAACCTGACCGAGCCGCAGGCGGGCTCCGACCTCGCGCTGGTGCGCTCGCGCGCCGAGCCGCAGGGCGACGGCACGTACAAGGTGTTCGGCACGAAGATCTTCATCACGTGGGGCGAGCACGACATGGCGGACAACATCGTCCACCTGGTGCTGGCGCGCACGCCGAACGCGCCGGAAGGCGTGAAGGGCATCTCGCTGTTCATCGTGCCGAAGTTCATGGTCAACGCGGACGGGTCGCTGGGCGCGCGCAACGACGTGCACTGCGTGTCGATCGAGCACAAGCTCGGGATCAAGGCGAGCCCGACGGCGGTGCTGCAGTACGGCGATCACGGTGGGGCGATCGGTTACCTCGTGGGCGAGGAGAACCGCGGCCTCGAATACATGTTCATCATGATGAACGCGGCGCGCTTCGGCGTCGGGATGCAGGGGATCGGCGTGGCGGACCGCGCATACCAGAAGGCGGCGGCATTCGCGAAGGAGCGCGTGCAGAGCCGCCCGGTGGACGGCTCGGCCAGGCAGTCGGTGACGATCATCCATCACCCGGACGTGCGGCGGATGCTCGGCACGATGCGCGCGCTGACCGAAGGCGCGCGGGCGCTGGCGTACGTGGCGGCGTCGCACAGCGACATGGCCCACCGCCATGCGGACGAGGCGACGCGGGCGCGTCATCAGGCGATCTACGAGTATCTGGTGCCGGTGGTGAAGGGCTGGAGCACGGAGATGGTGAACGACGTGGCGAGCCTGGGCGTGCAGGTGCACGGCGGGATGGGCTTCATCGAGGAGACGGGCGCGGCGCAGTACTACCGCGATGCGCGGATCCTGGCGATCTACGAAGGGACGACGGCGATCCAGGCGAACGACCTGGTGGGCCGCAAGACGATGCGCGACGGGGGCGCGGTGGCGAAGGGGCTGCTCGCGGAGATCGACGCCACGGTGGCGGCGCTGGGCAAGCTGGACGGTGCGGCGGCCGCGTCGATGAAGGTACGGCTGGAGAAAGGTGCCCGCGCGCTGGCATCGGCGGTGGATTACGTGGTGGCGAACGTGAAGCAGGACCCGAACGCGGTGTTCGCGGGGAGCGTGCCGTACCTGAAGCTGGCGGGCGTGGTGCTGTGCGGGTGGCAGATGGCGCGCGCGCTGGTGGCGGCGCAGGCGAACCGCGCGAGCGACCCGGCGTTCTTCGATGCGAAGATCGCGATCGCGCAATGTTATGCGGAGCATATTCTCGTGCAGGCCGGTGCGCTCGAGGCGTCGATCGTCGGCGCGAAGGGCAACGAGAGCGTGCTCGCGTTGACGGAAGACCAGTTCTGACCGCGAGCAACGCCGTCGACGCAACGAAAAAGGCGCCCGAGGGCGCCTTTCCTTTTCCTTTTGCCGCCGGCCGGCCCGTGTTGCGGGCCGTCGCGGCTCAGGCGTAGGCCGGGCGCGTCTGGCCGGCCACGTCCTTCAGGTAGCGATGCACCGACAGGTCGTCGGCCTGGATCGCGGGCATCTTGCCCGAGATCAGGTCGGCGAGCAGTTGGCCCGAGCCGCACGACATCGTCCAGCCGAGCGTGCCGTGGCCGGTGTTCAGGAACAGGTTCGACACCGGCGTGCGGCCGACGATCGGCGTGCCGTCCGGCGTCATCGGGCGCAGGCCCGTCCAGAACGTGGCCTTCGACGTGTCGCCGCCGCCCGGGAACAGGTCGTTGACGCACATCTCGAGCGTTTCGCGGCGCGCGGCGCGCAGCTTCTTGTCGAAGCCGACGATTTCCGCCATGCCGCCGACACGGATGCGCTGGTCGAAACGCGTGATCGCGATCTTGTAGGTTTCGTCGAGCACGGTCGACACCGGAGCGGCCGCTTCGTTGACGATCGGCGCGGTGATCGAATAGCCCTTCAGCGGATAGACCGGGATCTTCATCAGGTTCGAGATGAAGTTCGTCGAGTACGAGCCGAGCGCGACGACGTATGCGTCCGCGCGCACCGTCTCGCTGCCGCACTGCACGCCGGCGATCTTGCCGCCCGCGATCGCGAGCGCATCGATCGGCGTGTTGTAGCGGAACTTGACGCCGAGCGATTCGGCGAGCGCGGCCAGGCGCGTCGTGAACAGCTGGCAATCGCCCGTTTCGTCGCCCGGCAGGCGCAGGCCGCCCGTCAGCTTGTGCGAGACGGCGGCAAGCGCCGGTTCGGCATTCTTCAGTTCGGCCGGCGACAGCAGTTCGAACGGCACGTTCGCTTCCCGCAGCACCGCGATGTCCTTCGCCGCGCCGTCGAGTTGCTGCTGCGTGCGGAACAGTTGCAGCGTGCCGCCCGTGCGGCCTTCGTACTCGATGCCCGTATCGGCGCGCAGCGCCTGCAGGCAGTCGCGGCTGTATTCGGCGAGGCGGACCATGCGGCCCTTGTTGACCGCATAGCGCTCGGCCGTGCAGTTGCGCAGCATCTGGTACATCCACTGGAGCTGGAAGCGCGTGCCGTCGAGGCGGATCGCGAGCGGCGCATGCTTTTCGAACATCCACTTGACGGCTTTTAGCGGCACGCCGGGCGCGGCCCACGGTGCGGCATAACCGGGCGAGATCTGGCCTGCGTTCGCGAAGCTCGTCTCGAGCGCCGGGCCGGCTTCCCGGTCGATCACGGTGACTTCATGGCCGGCGCGTGCAAGGTAATACGCGCTTGCCACGCCCACTACACCACTGCCCAGAATGACGACTCGCATAGCTGCTCCAGATGGAAGGGACCAGATCGAGGCCGGGCGCGTGTGCGGCTCCGTGTAACCTCTAGCTGATCTAGTTTTTTGCGCTATGGTATTGTCGAATGTGTAGGTTTTGTTATCGTATTTTTCAGGTTTTCAGCATAAACAAATGAGAACGCAACGTCAGCCCGTACGCTCGCTCGACAAGCTCGATCGGCGCATCCTGAAACTGCTCCAGGACGACGGCCGGATGGCGATGAAAGACCTCGCGGAACAGGTCGGACTGACCGTCACGCCGTGCATCGAGCGCGTGCGTCGCATGGAGCGCGACGGCGTGATCACCGGCTATCACGCGCGGGTCGACCCGGGTCAGCTGGGGGCCGCGCTGCTGGTGTTCGTCGAGATCACGCTTGGCCACAAGGGCGGCAACATGTTCGAGCAATTCCGCCGGGAAGTGATGAAGATCGACGAGGTGCTCGAATGCCATCTGGTTTCCGGCGATTTCGACTACCTGATCAAGGCGCGGATCGGCGAGATGGCCGACTACCGGAAGCTGCTCGGCGACATCCTGCTGCAACTGCCGGGCGCGGTGCAGTCGAAGAGCTATGTCGTGATGGAGGAAATCAAGGAAACGCTGACGATTGCCGTCGGCGAGTGACGCGTCGGCAGCCTGTTGTCGAGCCCCTTATCCCGTGCTTGGCATGCTGCGCCCAATACTGTATAAATGTACAGTATTGGGCGCAGGCGAAGGGGTGGGCATATGGACGATCGGTCCGACAACGAATTTCCGGTAGCGCCGCCCGTGCCCCGCAAGGGGCGCGGTGCGGTCGACAACCTGCAGGGGCGGTATGAAATCGCGCAGCGCGAAGCGGTCGACGACGGCTGGACGCACGAGTCGGACGATGCCGACTTCCCCGCGCCGCTGCGCACGCAGGTGTTCGAGGAGCGTGCGAAAAGCATCCTGACGCACAACCAGTCGCCTGATATTCCGTTCAGCGTATCGCTCAACCCGTATCGCGGCTGCGAGCACGGTTGCATCTACTGCTTCGCGCGGCCGACGCACAGCTATCTCGGCCTGTCGCCGGGGCTCGATTTCGAAAGCCGCATCTACGCGAAGGTCAACGCGGCCGAGCTGCTCGAGCGCGAGATTTCGCGCAAGCGCTACGTGCCGGAGCCGATCGCGCTCGGCGTCAACACCGACGCGTACCAGCCGGTCGAGCGCGACCTGCGCATCACGCGCAGCGTGATCCAGGTGATGCACGATCGCGGGTTGCCGTTCGCGGCGATCACGAAATCGTCGCTGATCGAGCGCGATCTCGACCTGCTCGCACCGATGGCCGAGCGCGGGCAGGTGATGGCGGCGGTCACGATCACGACACTCGATGCCGATCTCGCTCGTACGCTCGAGCCCCGCGCGGCCACGCCGGCGCGACGGCTGCGCACGATCCGCGCGCTGCGCGACGCGGGCGTGCCGGTCGGCGTGAGCATTGCGCCGGTGATTCCGTTCGTGACCGAGCCCGACATGGAGCGCGTGCTCGAAGCGTGCGCGGAAGCCGGCGCGACGCACGCAAGCTACATCATCCTGCGGCTGCCGTGGGAGGTCGCGCCGCTGTTCAAGAACTGGCTCGCCGCGCATTTCCCCGACCGCGCGGAACGCGTGATGAACCGCGTGCGCGACATGCGCGGCGGCAAGGACTACGACGCGGATTTCTCGAAGCGGATGAAGGGCGAGGGGATCTGGGCGGACCTGTTGCGGCAGCGCTTTCGCCAGGCCGTCAAGCGGCTCGGGTTGAACGAGCGCACGAACGGCATTCTCGATCTGTCGCAGTTCCGCGGTGCGCCGGCCGCGGTCGCGCCGGTGCCGCGTGTTGCCGGACGTTCGGCCGGTGCGAAGCCACGCGACGACATGCAGTTGAATCTGTTCTGATACGCGAGCAAGGCCGCCGCGTGCCGGCACCGGGCGAGGGCCCTCGGCGCCGCGTCCGTCGTGCTTACTGCGAAATCTGCTTCGCGGCTTCGACCTGCGATTCGAAATACGTCTGGAACGACAGCGCGAGTGCGGTCATCAGCAGGAACGCGCCGATCAGCAGCGAGAAGATCACGACGAAGATCACGGTCCAGCCCGACTTGCTGTGCTTGCCGGTGTCCGCGTTGAATTGCGCATCCCATTTTTCGTCAGGGCGCAGCCCGTAGACGAGTGCGGCGAGGAATGCCGCCAGCAGCGAGATCGCGCCGGGTATCGCGAGCCACCAGCCGAGGCCGGCAGTGCGTTGGGTCGCCGCAAGCAAAAGGAAGCCCGGGATGCCGACGATCGTCGCAAGCAGGTGCGCCCAGCCGTACACGTCGCGCAAGCCATACAGATAGAAGCGGTGCGCGCCGAGCGAACCGAACAGGAACGCGAGGGCGGCAGTGAGCGTCTTGGAGCGGAAGCGGCGGGACGGTGCGGTGCTGCTGGACATGGATGGCGGCGGATGGTCGTTGGCATGGGCGGTCGGCGGGCCGGCGCGGGCGCGCGGCCCGGCACGCATTCTACGATGCCCGGTCGGGCCCGGTCACCCCTTGCCTGCGTCAAGGTGCCGCATAGGTCACGCGGTAGATGGCGCCGGCGTAATCGTCGCTGACGAGCAGCGAGCCGTCCGGCAGCGGCAGCACGTCGGCCGGGCGTCCCCATACCGTGCCGTCGGGGCGCAGCCAGCCCGTGACGAACGGCATCTGCTGCGCGTGGTTGCCGTCCGCCGACACGATCACGCGCATCACGCGGTAGCCGACCTTCGTGCTGCGGTTCCACGACCCGTGTTCGGCGATGAACACGTTATTGCGATACGACGCCGGAAACATCGGCCCGGTATAGAAGCGCATGCCGAGCGCGGCGACATGCGCGCCGAGTTTCAGGACGGGCGGCGCGTAGCGGCGGCACACGCCGGCGCTGCCGAATTCGGGGTCGGGCGTATCGCCGCCATGGCAATAAGGAAAGCCGAAGTCGAGCCCGGCGCGCGGGGCGCGATTCAGCTTGTCATCGGGTACGTCGTCGCCCATCAGGTCGCGCCCGTTGTCGGTAAACCACAGCTCGCCCGAATCGGGATGCCATGCGAAGCCGACCGTATTGCGTACGCCGCGCGCGACCACCTCGCGTTCGCTGCCGTCCGCCTTCATGCGCGCGATGATCGCGTAGCGGCTGCGATCGGCGAGGCAGGCATTGCACGGTGCGCCGGTCGGCACGTACAGCTTGCCGTCGGGGCCGAACGCGATGAATTTCCAGCCGTGATGATGTTCCGTCGGTAGCGCATCGGTCACGACGACGGGAGCGGGCGGTCGGGCGAGCCGATCGTCGACATGATCGACGCGCAGGATCCGCGATACGGCGGATATATAGAGGGCGCCATCGCGGTAGGCGACGCCGACGGGCATGTCGAGCCCGGAGGCGATCACGTAGTGCGCGGTGATCCGGCCCTCGGGCATCGCGAACGCGTGCACGCGGCCTTCGCGTGTGCCGACATACAGGATGCCGCGGGGCGACCAGGCCATTTCGCGCGCGGCCGGTACCGTGTCGGTCAGGATTTCCACGTGGAAGCCGGGCGGGACGACGAGTTCACTCACCGGCAACGGCGCGGCAAACGCCGGTGCGGACGCGAGGCTGGCAAGGCCGGCGAGCAGCGCCGTGAAACGGTTCTGCGCGCGGCGCGTCGAGGCAGCGGGAAGGGGCGGCATGACGGCGGGAAACGTCCTGGACACGACGATTGTATGCCCGCCCGACAGGCCGCCCGCGGAATTTTGCGCGTAAGTGTTTGTTGTACCTCTGGTTTCCGGCTATAATCGCGTGTTTCAGTAGTTTCGAACCCGGTTTTCCGAAGGACATCATATGGTTATCATCCGTCTGGCTCGTGGCGGCTCGAAGAAGCGCCCGTTCTACAACATCGTCGCTACCGATTCGCGCAACCGTCGTGACGGCCGCTTCATCGAGCGCGTCGGCTTCTACAACCCGGTCGCCACGAAGGGCGAATCGCTGCGTATCGCTCAGGATCGCCTGACGTACTGGCAAGGCGTTGGCGCGCAACTGTCGCCGACCGTCCAGCGTCTCGTGAAGGAAGCGCAAAAGGCGCAACCGGCTGCCTAACATGGCACGGTGTGCCGGTCGTGCCGGCTGTGAGGTGCATTGATGGCGGGTCACGATTCCGGTAATGCAAGGCGCGGGCGTGCGTCATTCGGCGCGTTCGTCCGCAAGCCGGTCGAGCGCGACGCTGTCGCGAGCGCCGGTGAGGCTGCCGAGCAAGGCGGTCTCGAAGCGACGCAAGCCTGGCCCGACGACGCAGTCGAGGTCGGGGCGGTAGTCGACGCCTACGGCCTGAAGGGCTGGGTCAAGGTGGCGACGCATGCCGACGCCGGTCGCGGCGGCGATGCATTGCTCAACGCGCGTCGCTGGTGGCTGGAGCGCGGTGCGGAGCGGCTTTCGGTCCGCATCATGCAGTCGAAGACGCACAGCGACACCGTCGTTGCGCAACCCGCGGGCGTCAGCGACCGCGATGCCGCACTCGCGATGCGCGGCTTTCGCGTGTTCGTGCGCCGGGAAGATTTCCCGGCACTGGCCGCGGACGAATTCTATTGGGTCGACCTGATCGGTCTCGATGTCGTCAACGAGCAATCGGTGGCGCTCGGGAAGGTGAGCGGGATGATCGACAACGGCGTGCATTCGATCATGCGTGTCGAGTATCCGGCGACCGGCAAAGACGGTCAGCCGACCACCGACGAACGGTTGATCCCGTTTGTCGGCGTATACGTCAAAACGGTGGATCAGGCGGCGCGTCGGATCGTCGTCGACTGGGAAGCCGATTACTGAAATGAACCAGGTAACCGAGAGCGCGGTGCAGTTCGACGTCGTCACGCTCTTTCCCGAGATGTTCCGTGCACTGACCGACTGGGGCATCACCAGCCGGGCCGTCAAGCAGGGGCGCTTCGGGCTGCGCACCTGGAACCCGCGTGATTTCACGACGGACAACTACCGCACGGTCGATGATCGTCCGTACGGCGGCGGTCCGGGCATGGTGATGCTGGCGAAGCCGCTCGAAGCCGCCATTGACGCCGCGAAAGCGGCGCAGGCGGAGCAGGGCATCGCGAGCACGCGTGTCGTGATGATGTCGCCGCAGGGCGCGCCGCTCACGCATGAGCGTGCCGTGCGGATGGCGCAGGAGCCCGGTGTCGTCGTGCTGTGCGGCCGCTACGAAGCGATCGACCAGCGTCTGCTCGACCGGTGCGTCGACGAGGAAATCAGCCTCGGCGATTTCGTCCTGTCGGGCGGCGAACTGCCGGCGATGGCGATGATGGATGCCGTCGTGCGGCTGCTGCCCGGCGTGCTGAACGATTCGTTGTCGGCCGTGCAGGACAGTTTCGCCGACGGCCTGCTCGATTGCCCGCACTACACGCGCCCCGAGGAATACCATGGCGTGCGCGTGCCGGACGTGCTGCTCGGCGGGCATCATGCCGAGATCGAGCGGTGGCGGCGGCAGGAAGCATTGCGGAATACGTGGCGGAAGCGGCCGGACCTGATCGTCCGGGCGCGCCGCGAGAAGTTGCTGAGCCGGGCCGACGAGGCGTGGCTTGCGAACCTCGCACGCGAAGCGAAGGACGCCTCCTGAGGCGGCTGCGCGAGCGGGAATTGGCGGTGCCGTGCATGCGTGTGCGGTGCCTGATGTGAATCCATCCTCTATCGGGGCCAGGCCTGGAAGCAGGCGGGTACCAACGCCGACACGATGGCATAAGGAGTCAGTAATGAATCTGATCGCAAAACTTGAGCAGGAAGAGATCGAGCGCGCGCTCGCCGGCAAGACGATCCCCGAATTCGCCCCGGGCGACACGGTGATCGTGAACGTGAACGTGGTTGAAGGTAACCGCAAGCGCGTTCAGGCTTACGAAGGCGTCGTGATCGCGATTCGCAACCGTGGTCTGAACTCGAACTTCATCGTCCGCAAGATCTCGTCGGGCGAAGGCGTCGAGCGTACGTTCCAGACGTACTCGCCGCTGCTGGCAAGCATCGTCGTGAAGCGTCGCGGCGATGTGCGTCGTGCGAAGCTGTACTACCTGCGCGAGCGTTCGGGCAAGTCGGCTCGTATCAAGGAAAAGCTGGTGTCGAAGGATCGCGCCGCAGCAGCTTCCCAAGAGTAAGAGCTGTAAGGAAAAAGCACCCACCCGGGTGCTTTTTTCATTCTGGCGCGACAATATGCTCGATACGACACGAACCCGAGAGCCCCATTGAATCGCCGCCCCATCATCGATCCCGAAGTCCTGCCGGTCGAAGGCACCGGTGCCGGCCTGCCTGTCATCGATCCCCCGCTGATGACGCCGTCCGGCTTGCGCGAACGTTTCGCGCGTACGCTCGACTGGAGCGTCGAGCCCGGCGAGGCGAGGCTGCAGGAGGGCGTCGATCCGCGCAGCGCGGCCGTCCTCATGCCGCTCGTCGTCCGCGAGTCGGGCCTGACCGTGCTGTTGACCCAGCGTGCCGACCACCTGAACGACCACGCCGGGCAGATCAGCTTCCCCGGCGGCCGTCGCGAGACGTTCGATCGCGATGCAACGGCCACCGCGTTGCGCGAGGCGAAGGAAGAGATCGGGCTGGCCGCCGAACGGGTCGAGATCCTCGGTGCGCTACCCGACTACCTGACCGGCACGGGCTTCTGCGTGACGCCGGTGGTCGGCCTCGTGCATCCGCCGTTCACGGTGCAGGCCGATACGTTCGAAGTCGCCGAGATTTTCGAAGTGCCGCTCGCGTTCGTGATGAATCCCGCGAACCATCAGGTCCGCGTGTTCCGCTGGGAAGGCGGCGAGCGTCGTTTTTTTGCGATGCCCTATCCGAATGGCGAACCGGGCGGGCATTACTTCATCTGGGGCGCAACTGCCGGCATGTTTCGCAATCTCTACCGCTTCTTGGCCGCCGGCTAGGCGCATGCACCGGCCGGCGCGCGCGGCCGGCCGCCGGGCGACCGCGCCGGCAGCCATGCGGGGCTGGCGCTGTGCTATCGTTATGCAAAAAATGACATAACTCCGAAGACGGCGCCACGCATGACTTTCTTTTCGGTTCTCCTCGCCCTCATCATCGAACAGGTCCGCGCGTTATCACCGAGCAATCCGGTGTTTGCGCTGTTCCAGTTTCATGCGGAAACCGTTGCGCATGGCCTCGACGCCGGCAAGCAGAAGCACGGCATCCTCGCCTGGCTCGCGGTCGTGCTGCCGTGGGTGCTGATCGTCGCGCTGATCTATTTCCTGCTGTACAAGGTGAGCTTCGTGCTCGCGTTCCTGTGGAACGTCGTCGTCGTGTATTTCACGCTCGGCTTCCGCCAGTTCAGCCACTACTTCACCGACATCCACCTCGCGCTCAACAACGACGACGTGCCGCGTGCGCGCGAAATCCTCCGTGAGTGGACGGGCATCGACACGGTCGACATGCCGGTCGGCGAAATCGTCCGCCATACGCTGATTCATGCAGTTGTCGCGTCGCATCGCCACGTGTTCGGCGTGTTCTTCTGGTATGTGCTGCCGATCGGCCCGGCCGGCGCCGTGCTGTACCGGATTTCCGAATACCTCGCGCGCAGCTGGTCGACGCCGGGCGACGACCGCACGGCCGCGTTCTCGACGTTCGCGCAGCGCGCGTTTTTCGTGATCGACTGGATTCCCGCGCGATTGACCGCGCTCGGCTTCGCGATCGTCGGCAATTTCGAGGATGCGATCTACGCGTGGCGCAATCACACGCGCCAGTGGCCCGACCCGAACGACGGCGTGCTGCTCGCCGCCGGCAGCGGGGCGCTCGGCGCGCGTCTCGCGGGGCCGCTCGCGGAGCCGTCGAGCCTCGATGCGCTGGCGGTCGGCGACAGCGGTCCGTTGACGGTCGGAGACGATTGCACGCCGCGGACGCTGCAATCGGCGGTCGGCCTCGTCTGGCGTGCGGTGATCCTGTGGATGATCCTGCTGCTGATGCTGACGCTCGCCGTCTGGGTGTCGTGACGTCGCACGGCGGGATCCGATGAAAGAACAAGGCCGGCTCGATGCCGGCCTTGTCGCTGTGGGTCAGTCGTCGCGCGGATCGCGCACGGCGCCGCATTGCCAGCACGCGGTGAACTGGGCCTCGAGCGCTTCGCCGCACTGCCGGCAAAACCAGGGCGCGGCGCCGGCCGACGGGCCGTGCGAGGCGGCATCGAGGAGCCGGCGCGCGAGGGCGCCGTCGCGTTCGTCGTCGAGCCACAGCTCGGGCGTGCACGCATCGGCCGGCAGGCCGCCGAGCGCGCCAGTCGCGTAGCAGTTATGCAGCTCGCAACCGACGCCGGCCACCTGAAGCACGTTGGCCCAATGTTGCGCGGTCGCGAGATCGGGTGCCTTGAAACGCATCGCGGCTCCTGTCGATGAAGGCCGGCCCGGGCGTGCCGGCCGGCCCCGCGCGCGCTCGCGCTCAGCGGACGATCTGGCTCGCCTCGTGCACGAGCTGGGCGTACAGCGCATGCCGCGACGGCGCGATACGGCCGTCGGCGACGGCTTCGAGAATCGCGCAGCCGGGCTCGTGCAGATGATGACAATTATAGAAACGGCAATCCGCGAGCAGCGGCCGGAACTCCGGAAACGCGCGCTCGAGGCGGCCTTCCGTCAGGTGGTAGAGGCCGAATTCCTGGAAACCCGGCGAATCGATCAGTGCACCGCCGCCTTCCAGCGGGTAGAGGCGCGTGAACGTCGTCGTGTGGCGGCCGCTGTTGAGCGCGGCCGAGATCTCGCGCGTCGCGGCTTCGGCATCGGGGACGAGCAGGTTCACGAGCGTCGACTTGCCCATCCCGGACTGGCCGAGCAGGATCGTCGAGTGCCCGGCGAGATGCGGCATCAACTGCGCGCGCGCGTCGTCGGGCGAGCCCTTCACCGACAGCTCGAGCACGTCGTAGCCGAGCGCGCGGTACGGCGCGAGGCGCTCGCGTGCGACCGGCAGCGCGGCCTCGACGTCGATCTTGTTCAGCACGACCAGCGGCTTCAGCTCGTTCGCCTCGGCCGCGATCAACGCGCGGCCGAGCAGGTCCTCGCTGAAATAGGGCTCGGTCGCGAGCACGATCAGCAACTGGTCGAGGTTGGCCGCGAACAGCTTCGACTTGAACTGGTCGGAGCGGTACAGCAGATTGCGCCGTTCGCCGATCTCGACGATCACGCCCTGGTCGGCCGATGCGAGTTCGTACACGACGCGGTCGCCGACCGCGATGTCGCTCTTCTTGCCGCGCGGGAAGCACTGCAGCATCGGGCCGCCGTCGTCGGGTGCGACGATGTAGTGGCGCCCGTGCGCGGCGATCACGCGGCCTTCGACCCGTTGCGCGTTCGACGAGCGCGGGGCCGGCTTGCGGGACGTCGGGCGGCTCATGCGTGTTGCAGCAGGCGGTCGATCCGCTGCGACGCAGGCGGATGCGAGTAGTAGAAGGCCGTGTAGACGGGGTCGGGCGTCAGCGTCGACGCGTTGTCCTCGTAGAGCTTCACGAGCGCGCTGACGAGATCCTGCGCGTCGGTCTGGCTGGCCGCGAACGCGTCGGCCTCGAATTCGTGCTTGCGCGACGTAAGGCTGCTGAACGGCGTCGCGAAGAACAGGAATACCGGAATCGCGAGGAAGAACAGCACGAGCGCGGCGCCCGCGTTGCTGGTGTCGAGCGACGGCGTGACGCCGAGCCCGGTGTAGAACCACGTGCGTTGCGCGAGCCAGCCGAGCAGCGCGAGCAGCACGAGGCTCAGCACGAACGACACGAGCATCCGCTTCATCACGTGGCGGCGCTTGAAATGGCCGAGCTCGTGCGCGAGCACGGCCTCGATTTCCTGGCCGGACAGGCGCGCGAGCAGCGTATCGAAGAACACGATCCGCTTCGATGCGCCGAAGCCCGTGAAGTACGCATTGCCGTGCGCGGAGCGGCGGCTGCCGTCCATCACGAACAGCCCCTTCGCCGCAAAACCGCAGCGCTTCATCAGCGACTCGATGCGCGTGCGCAGTGCGTCGTCCTTCAACGGCTCGAACTTGTTGAAGATCGGCGCGATGAAGGTCGGGTAGATCAGCAGCACGAGCATCTGGAACGCGACCCAGACGATCCAGGTCCACAGCCACCACAGGCTGCCGGCCTGGTTCATCAGCCACAACACGACGAACAGCAGCGGCAGGCCGAGCGCGGCGCCGAGCAGCGCGTTTTTCAGCATGTCGGTGAAGAACAGCCGTTTCGTCATGCGGTTGAAGCCGAACCGTTGCTCGACCCCGAACTGCCGGTAGTACTCGAACGGGACGTCGATCACGCTCGTGATCACGAGCACCGCGGCGACGAGCGCGACCTGCTGCCCGTAGCCGCGGCCGAGCCAGCCGGTCAGCAGCGTATCGAGCGCGCCGACGCCGCCGAGCAGCGTGAGGCCGACCAGCACGGCCGCGCTGACGACGATCTCGAGCATCGTCAGCCGGGTGCGCTCGACCGTATAGTCGGCCGCGCGCTGGTGGGCGGTCAGCGGGATGGTCGCGCTGAACTGCGCGGGCACGCCGTTGCGGTGCGCCGCGACGAAGCGGATCTGCCGCGACGCGAGCCACAGCTTGGTGACGACCATCGCGAGTACGGCGATCGCGAACAGCAGGGTGAATGAAAAGGGTGACATCGAAGGCGCCAAAGGGTTCTATGCGAGAATTATATGTTCTTGCGGGCCGGCCCCGCTGATGCGATGCCGGCCGCCCGGGCGGCGCCGCGCGCCGTCCGCCATTTTCCAGGATGACTCATGACCGATACCGCCGCTTCCGCCAGCCAGCCCGCGCTCGTGCGCAACGAGTTGAACCTCGTCTGGCTCGACATGGAGATGACGGGCCTCGACCCGGATAACGACCGCATCATCGAGATCGCGGTCGTCGTGACCAATTCCACGCTCGACATCGCGGTCGAAGGCCCCGTGTTCGCGATCCACCAGAGCGACGAGACGCTCGCGAAGATGGACGACTGGAACAAGTCGACGCACGGGCGCTCGGGCCTGATCGACCGCGTGCGCGCGTCGACCGTGACCGAGGCGGAAGCCGCCGCGCAGTTGCAGGCGTTCCTTGCGCAGTACGTGTCGCCCGGCAAGTCGCCGATGTGCGGCAACTCGATCTGCCAGGACCGCCGTTTCATGGCGCGCTGGATGCCGGAATTCGAGCGGTTCTTCCACTACCGCAATCTCGACGTCAGCACGCTCAAGGAGCTGTGCCGCCGCTGGCAGCCCGCGATCTACAAGGGTTTCCAGAAGCGTGCGATGCATACGGCGCTCGCGGACATCCACGAGTCGATCGACGAGCTGAAGTACTACCGCGAGCATTTCCTGATTCCGGCCGCATCGGCGCCGGCAGGCGAATCCGCGCCGGCCGCCTGAGCGGGCCGGCGCGCGGTCAGCGCGGCGCCCGCTGCGCGCTTTTCGGCCGGAACGCCGCGACCACCGCGGCGTCGGTCTCGACGTACGGGCCGCCGATCAGGTCGATGCAGTAGGGCACCGCGGCGAAGATGCCGGGCACGGTCGACTTGCCGTCGGCATCGCGCAGCCCTTCGAGCGTTTCCCGGATCGACTTCGGCTGGCCCGGCAGGTTGATGATCAGCGCCGCATGGTCGGCCGTCTCGCGGATCACCGCGACCTGCCGCGACAGGATCGCGGTCGGCACGAAATTCAGGCTGATCTGCCGCATCTGTTCGCCGAATCCCGGCATTTCCTTCGTCGCCACGGCCAGCGTGGCCTCGGGCGTCACGTCACGGCGTGCGGGGCCCGTGCCGCCGGTCGTCAGCACGAGGTCGCACCCCGCGACGTCGACGAGCTCGGCGAGCGTGGCGGAAATCGTCGGCGCATCGTCCTGGATCAGGCGCGTTTCGGCGCGCCACGGCGACGTGAGCGCGGCGCCGAGCCATTCCTGCAGCGCCGGAATGCCTTTGTCCTCGTAGACGCCCGTGCTCGCGCGGTCGCTGATCGACACGAGGCCGACGACGAGTTCGTCCGGGTGGTTACGCTTCGTCGTCATGGTCGTCTTCGGTGTCGTCCGGCGCATCGTCACCCGCGTCGGGCGAGCCGCTCGCGGTCTTGATCCACTGGAACAGCTCGCGGAAATAGCGCGGCGGCTTGCCTTGCTGCGCTTCCTTGCGCGCGTTGCGGATCAGCGTGCGGCCTTCCTGGATATCGGCTTCCGGGTGCTGGCGCAGGAATTCGGTCAGCGCGTCGTCGCTGGCGAGCAACTGGTCGCGCGTGCGTTCGATCCAGTGCAGGCGGGCCGTCGCGGCCTTGTTCACGCCGCGTTGCGCGTCGAGTGCGGTGCGCAGTGCGGCCGTTTCGTCGTCGGTCAGCGAGCGCATCACGCGGCCGACGTACTGGAGCTGGCGGCGCTTGCCTTCGTGATCGGTGATCCGGCGTGCCTCGCGAACGGCGTCCGCGAGGTTTTCGGGCATCGGCATGCGCTTCAGTGCGTCTTTCGGCAGGTCGACGAGCGCCTGGCCGAGCACCTGCAACTCGTGCATCTCGCGCTTCAACTGGGATTTGCTGGGGCGATCGTAGCCGTTGTCGTCGTCTTCGACGGCATGCTCGATCGGCTGGATTCGGGTTTTGCGTGTCATGGGCGGCATTGTATCGCGGCGCGGACACCCCAAGCTTGTCTGTGTCCGGCCCCGGACCTTGCTATGATCGCGGGATACGCAACATTTTGACCATGCGGGCGCCCGCCCGCCACCGGATACCAAGACGATGGCAGCCAATCTCGACGTACAAGCGCGCTATTTCCCGCACACGCAGGACCAGCTCAAGGAAATCGCGTCGGACATCCTTCGCCATGCGAAGGCGCTCGGCGCGTCGGACGCCGCGACCGAAATCTCCGAAGGCGACGGCCTGTCGGTATCGGTGCGCCGCGGCGAAGTCGAAACGATCGAGCACAACCGCGACAAGATGGTCGGCGTGACGGTGTTCATCGGCAAGAAGCGCGGCAACGCGAGCACGTCCGATTTCTCGCCGGCCGCGATCAAGGATACCGTCGCCGCCGCGTACAACATCGCGCGCTTCACGGCCGAGGACGAGGCAGCCGGCCTCGCCGAGGCCGAACTGCTCGAAACCGACCCGCGCGATCTCGATCTCTACCACCCGTGGGCGCTGACGGCCGACGACGCCGTCGAACTGGCCCGCCGCGCGGAAGACGCCGCCTTCGCGGTCAGCCCGCAGATCCGCAATTCGGAAGGCGCGAGCGTGTCGGCGCAGCATTCGCAGTTCGTGCTCGCGACGTCGCGCGGCTTCCTGTCCGGCTACCCGTACTCGCGCCACTACATCGCCTGCGCGCCGATCGCGGGCAGCGGCCGTCACATGCAGCGCGACGACTGGTATTCGTCGAAGCGCAGCGCGATCGATCTCGCGGCGCCCGAGGCGGTCGGCCGCTACGCGGCCGAGCGTGCGCTCGCGCGGATGGGCGCGCGCCGCCTGGACACCCGCAAGGTGCCCGTGCTGTTCGAGGCGCCGCTCGCGGCCGGCCTGCTCGGCGCATTCGTGCAGGCCGTGAGCGGCGGCGCGCTGTACCGCAAGACGTCGTTCCTCGTCGACAGCCTCGGCAAGCCGGTGTTCGCGCCGCACATTCAGGTCGTCGAGGATCCGCACGTGCCGCGCGCGATGGGCAGCGCGCCGTTCGACGAGGAAGGCGTGCGCACGCGCGCGCGCAGCGTCGTGAAGGACGGTGTCGTCGAGGGCTACTTCCTGTCGACCTATTCGGCACGCAAGCTCGGCACGCAGACCACCGGTAACGCGGGCGGGTCGCACAACCTCGCGCTGCGCAGCTCGAACACGCAGGCGGGCGACGACTTCGAAGCCATGTTGAAGAAGCTCGGCACGGGCCTGCTGCTGACCGAGCTGATGGGGCAGGGCGTGAACTACGTGACGGGCGACTATTCGCGCGGCGCGGCGGGTTTCTGGGTGGAAAACGGCGTGATCCAGTATCCGGTCGAGGAAATCACCGTCGCGAGCACGCTGCAGGAAATGTTCCGGCACATCGTCGCGATCGGTGCCGATTCGATCGTGCGCGGTACGAAGGAAACGGGCTCGGTGCTGATCGAGCAGATGACGATCGCGGGGCAGTAAGCGAGGCGCGGCGTCAGCCGCCCGCCCTCCAGCGAAAAAGCCCGACCGGCGGCAAGCCGGTCGGGCTTTTTTGATCGCGTGCGGCCGCGTACCGCGTCAGCCGCGCTTGCGTTCGTAGACCACGAACGCATAACCGAACGTGTTCGGCGCGGCAGCCTGGTGCGCATCGCGCGACACTTCCTGCCAATGTGCGGGATCGGGCGCGGAGAACGACGCGTCGCCGTCGAAGTCGGCGTCGATCTCGGTGACGACCAGCTTGTCGGCGAGCGTGAGCCCTTCCGCGTAGAGTTGCGCGCCGCCGATCAGGAATGCCTCGGGTACGCCGTCGCGCGCGGCGAGCGCCAGCGCATCGGCGAGCGACGTGACCGTGTCGCAACCGTCGAAACGGCGCGCCGCATCGCGCGTGACGACGATGTTGCGGCGGCCCGGCAGCGGCCGGCCGATCGATTCGTGGGTCTTGCGGCCCATCACGATCGGCGCGCCCATCGTCGTGCGCTTGAAGAACGCGAGATCCTCGGGAAGTTTCCAGGGCAACTGGTTGTCGCGGCCGATGATGCCGTTGCGGGCACGCGCGACGATCAGGGTCAACGTCGTCATGAAGGTCGGGGAAGAGGAAAACCGGAATGGCGCCGATTCTACCGGAACGGCGGCACGCATCGCCTTTCGCGTGCTGCGCGCCGCGACGCTCGATGCATGGCGTCGCGGCGACGGACCGAATAAAAAGAGTGCCCGCCGGGGGACGGAGCACAAAACCTTGCCGTGTCGCGGGAACGGCGATACCGGCGCGGATCGGTGTCGGCCGGCTCGAATCGTCAAATCAATACGGAATCCTCATTGAGTGGGGCGACGCAGGCTCACTGACGCTTGTTGCCTTGAACGTTGCCTTCCATCGCGTGCTGCACGTCACCGGGTTGCGATACCGGAAGCGGCATCGGCAGTGGGGGCGGTGGCGGGATCTCGTCCCACAGCGTGACGGTTGCCTTGCCGGTCGGCAGCGGTTGCGGTGCGGACACGGTCACGATGCCGAAGCCGCTGCCGTGCCGCAGGCTCGGCGCATTTTCGGCCGGCAGCATGGCGCGATCCGGTTTTGCGATGTCATCCGCGCGGGCCGGCGCAGGCGGGCCGGCGGCCGAGAGCGCGAGCGCCATCGGCACGAAAGAAAGTAAAAGATGTTTGCGCATGGCCGCTGTCTCCGATCGTTTACGGATTCAGCGAAATGCATGCCACCGTGCCGGGACCGTTGTCGCTACGGCGATTCGCGCTCAAGCGTTGCGAATTGTGGCCGAAAACGCCTGAAAATGTTTCAGGCCTGAAACGAGGGGGCTCGGGAATACTGCGGATTCAATCGATTCGCTTCAAGGATGAAAATCGGCCCGTGTGTTGATGAACGAACACCTTGCTGCGCATGCGCTATGTGCAGATGATTGACCTGCATCGACCTCCTGTGCGATTGGGCCGTATCGCCGTCGGCGCCGAAATCCGTTTGTCGTATTTGGTGCCTATAACTAAGCTGTCTTGACCAAAAATAACTGGACGCGAGATAAGCGCCATCATGCGAGGCTTTGTCGTTGCCGAGCATCGGCATGGCGAATCGAGCCGCCTCTGGCTGACCCGATTCGATCCTTTTCGCACGAACTCTGACGTGCGCGGCAATCGTTAGACGGTTGATGAACGGGGTGAGGATATGGGAGCCGATCAGCGGCACGTGATCTACTATTCGCGCGAACCGAACGACGCGTTGCGCGGCCATTTCGACGAGTGCGGCTGGCGCGTCGATCTCGCGGAGACCGTACGCGACGTCCGGCGTGTCGTGCAGCATGGCGTGGCAACCGCCGGCCTGCTCGACTTTTCGCCGGGCTTCAAGCCCTCGGACCTGCGCGAACTCGAATCCTGCCTGAGCATCCAGCACATCGGCTGGATCGCCGCGACGCGTCGCGGCCAGTTGCAGGATGCCACGCTGCGCCACCTCATTCGCGACTACTGCTTCGATTATGTGACGATGCCGTACGAGACGTCGCGAATCGTCGAGACCGTCGGTCATGCGCACGGCATGGTCGCGCTGACCGATCCCGTTGCGCCGCCGGTCGGCGCCGGGCGCAGCGAAGGCGAGATGGTCGGCACCTGCGATGCGATGCTCGGGCTCTTCAGGACGATTCGCCGCGTCGCGGCGACCGATGCGCCGGTGTTCATCTCCGGCGAATCGGGTACCGGCAAGGAACTGACGGCGGTCGCGATTCACGAGCGTTCGTCGCGCGCGCAGGCACCGTTCATCGCGATCAATTGCGGCGCGATTCCGTCGACGCTGCTGCAGGCCGAACTGTTCGGCTATGAGCGCGGCGCATTCACCGGGGCGAACCAGCGCAAGATCGGCCGCGTCGAGGCCGCCAACGGCGGCACGCTGTTTCTCGACGAGATCGGCGATCTGCCGCTGGAAAGCCAGGCAAGCCTGTTGCGCTTCCTGCAGGAAGGCAAGATCGAGCGGCTCGGCGCGCACGTGTCGGTGCCCGTCGATGTGCGCGTGATCTGCGCGACGCACGTGGACATGGACGCCGCGTTGCGCGAAGGGCGGTTCCGCGAGGACCTGTTCCATCGCCTGTGCGTGCTGAAGATCGAGGAGCCGCCGCTGCGCGCGCGCGGCAAGGACATCGAGGTGCTCGCGCGCCACATGCTCGAGCGTTTCAAGGGCGATGCGCATCGCCGCCTGCGCGGTTTCTCTCCGGACGCGGTCGCGTCGCTGTACGGCTATTCGTGGCCGGGCAACGTGCGCGAGCTGATCAATCGCGTGCGCCGCGCGATCGTGATGTCGGAGGGCCGGATGATCACCGCGGCCGATCTCGAGTTGAACGATTTCGCGACGCTCGCGCCCGTGTCGCTGCTGGAGGCGCGGGAAGCGGCCGAACGGCAGGCGATCGAGCAGGCGCTGCTGCGCCACCGCGGCCGTTTCGCGGATGCCGCGCGTGAACTCGGCGTGTCGCGCGTCACGCTCTACCGGCTGATGTGCGCGCACGGCATGCGCGATCGCGGCGACACGCTGGCAGGGTTTTCGGCGCCGTTGCCGGAGCTTCCTCACCACGCTTGCTAAAATTGGCGGGTACGGCCGCCCTCGCGGCCGAAGGAACCCGCATGAAACAGTATCTCGACCTCGTTCGTACCATTCTCGATACCGGCACCTGGCAGGAGAACCGCACGGGGATCCGCACCATCAGCATGCCGGGCGCGATGCTCCGCTTCGACCTGCAGCAAGGCTTTCCGGCCGTGACGACCAAGAAGCTCGCGTTCAAGTCGGCGATCGGCGAACTGGTCGGCTTCCTGCGCGCGTCGCGCAGCGCGGCCGAGTTCCGCGCGCTCGGCTGCAAGGTGTGGGACGCGAACGCGAACGAGAACGCGCAGTGGCTCGCGAATCCGTACCGTCAGGGCGTCGACGATCTCGGCGACGTGTACGGCGTGCAATGGCGCCAGTGGCCGGGCTACAAGGTGCTCGACGCGGGCGCCGACGCGCAGATCGCCGACGCGACGCGCCGGGGCTTCCGGATCGTCACGCGTTTCGACGAAGACGGCGCGCCGAAGGTGCTGCTGTACAAGGCGATCGACCAGTTGCGCCAGTGCCTGGACACGATCATGGAGAATCCGGCCGACCGCCGCATTCTGTTTCACGCGTGGAATCCGGCCGTGCTCGACCAGATCGCGCTGCCCGCGTGCCACCTGCTGTACCAGTTCCTGCCGAACGCGACGAAGCGCGAGATCTCGCTGTGCCTGTACATCCGCAGCAACGACGTCGGCCTCGGCACGCCGTTCAACCTGACGGAAGGGGCCGCGCTGCTGTCGCTCGTCGGCCGCCTGACGGGCTACACGCCGCGCTGGTTCACGTATTTCATCGGTGACGCGCACATCTACGAGAACCAGCTCGACATGCTGCAGCGACAGCTCACGCGCGAGCCTTACGAAAGCCCGCGGCTCGAGATTGCCGAGCGCGTGCCCGACTACGCGAATACGGGCGTTTATGCGCCCGAATGGCTCGAGCAGGTCGAGCCGTCCGATTTCTCGCTGGTCGGTTACCGCCACCATGAGCCGCTGACTGCGCCGATGGCGGTCTGAGCGCGCGGTTTCATCGATCCGCGCCCTGCAGAAAGAAGGCCCGACCGGCTGAGACCGGTCGGGCTTTTTTGTTTCACGTTTGCGGCACTTACTGGCGATGCCGCTCGTCGTGCCCGCCTGGCGGCGGGCTGCTCGGGCGCGGCGCCTCGACGTGCGGTGCCGGTTGCGGCCGCGGTTCCATGCGGGGAGCGGGCATCGACGGGCGCGGTTCCATGCGGGGTGCCGGCTGCGGTCGCGGCTCCATTCGAGGTGCGGGCTGCGGTCGCGGCTCCATGCGCGGCGCCTGCGGTTGCGGGCGCGGCATGTCGTGTACGGCTGGCGCCGGCGGACGGTACTCGTTCACGCGCGGCGGTGCGACTTCGCGGTGCGGCGCCGGTTGCGCGAATTCGGGGCGGGGTTGCGGCGTGGGGGCGGCCCGTTCCGGTTGCGCTTGCCCGTGCTGGGCCGGTGTCGGGAAATCGGGGCGCGGACGCGGCTGCGGAATCTGCGCCGTGTTGTCGACCCTCGGTTGCGGCAACGCGCGCGGCGCGTCGTTCCGGCCGCCGGGCTGCGTGCCCTGCGGTGTCGGTATGCCCTCCGGATGCGGCACCGCCGCACTGCGCACGGGCGGCAGTGCATTCTGGCCTGCCGCGTGAAGGGCGCTCGGCGGGGCGGGGCGCTGGCGTTCCATCGGCGTGTGCGGCTGCATCCACGCCGGCGACGGCGCCTCTGGTGCGTGCGTGTTGCCGATGCCCGACGGCGTGTTGCTTGCGATCGGCGGGTGCGGGACGCCGTTGCCGGGCCCGAAGGCCTGATGCGGCGTCGCGTTGCCGGGCGCCTGCGGCATGCCGCCGTTGGCGAAATGCGGCCCATTGGGGATTTCGCCGTTCGCCGGCCGTCCGGCATTCGGCACGCCCGGCAATGGCGCACCGGGCGCACCCGGCCGTCCGGTTTGCACGGCAGGCGGCTGGCCTTCGCGCGGCGCGCGTGACGGCTGCACGACGGGGCCGTGCGGATTCACGAGCTGCACGTTGTGCATCGCCCACGCGCCGCCGCTCGGATTACCCGGCACGCGGACCGGGCGGGCCCTGTAATCGGCCGGCACGCTCGTCTTCACGACCGGCGCGCCGGCGCCCGGCACGCGCCCGCCTTGCTGCGCGAGATGCGCGGCTGCCTGGTCTCGATAGGCGGCGGGCACCGCGGGATTGCGCGTCGCGACGTAGGGGTGCTGCGCGATCGCCGCCGGCGGACGGTAGCCGGCATTGCGCAGCCCGCCGGTAAAGCTCTGGCGCACCGGCGCGATGCCGGGTGTGCCCGGCGTGACGTGCGCATTGCGCCATTGCCGCGGATCGACGTGTTGCGAGAAGTGCGCGACCGGCTGGCCATGCACGAACGCGGCGGCCGGCACGGCCGTGATCGCGTGCGGCGCACGGAAGTTCACGTACGTCTTGTTGATGTTGGTGATATTGGTGATGTTCGTCACGTTCACGGTCTTGTTCACGTTGACGTTGTTCACCACGATATTGCGATTCACGCGGTCGTAGTAGTGCGGGCTCCAGCCGCCCCAGCGCGGGTGCCACGGCTCGCCCGGGCCGAGCGCGAACCATGCGCAGCCGGCCGCGGCGACGCCGCCGACCGTGAGCGCGACGCTCCAGTCGGGACCGCCGCCCCCGCCCACGAACGCGACGAGCGCCGGCGCGTAGACCGGCGGCTGGCTGACGACCATCGGGCCGGGCACCCAGGCCCAGCTGTCGTCCACGTACGCCCAGCGGCCGTAGTGGTACGGCGCGAAGCCCCACGGTGCGTCGTCGACCCACGTCCAGCCCCACGGCGCCTGCCAGATCCAGTGGCCGTCGTGATACGGCGCCCAGTCGGCCGGCGTGTCGTTCGGCACCCAGACCGAGCCGTAATTCGGGGTTTCGCGCCACGTGCCGTTCGCGTCGAGATCCTGATAGCCGGGAATGTCGCGGGACACATAGCGGGCCGACACCGAGCGCTCCTCGGCCGCGTCGCGGCTGGCGGCCCACTGGTCGAGCGGGTCGGGGCCCGGCGCCGCCGATTGCTGTGCGACCTGCAGGTCGGTGCCGGTGAACACGACCTGCTGCCCGGGCGACAGCGGGTACTGCCCGTTGCTGCCGTAGACGGTCGCGCTGCCGCTGCGCATCGTGACGGTCGTGCTCGCGCCGTTCGGCGCGACATCGACGCGATAGTCGCCGGGGCCCGTGATGCCGAGCGCGAGGTTCGGGGTGTCGATTTCGTACGATCCGCCGCGGGGCAGATCGCGCACATGCGTCGATACGGTGCCGAGGCCGACCTTCAATTGCGTCGTCGTGTCGTCGAGATTCAGGATCGACAGGCTCGTCGAATCGCCGAGCCGCACCGCGGTCGAGCCGATATGCAGTTCCGAGCGTGCGCCGGCGTCGTTCCAGAGCTGGTCGCCGGTCGTCAGCGGCCGGTTCACGGCCGCATACGACCACGTATCGGTGCCGGCCGGTTCGGTCGTCACGGCACCCGACAGGTAGTTGAGCCGCGCGACGCGGCCGGGCGGGTCGCCGCCCGGTTGCCGTGCCGCGGCCGAATACGGCGGCGCGCCGGCCGATTGCGCGAAGGCGGGCGGCAGGGCCGCAAGCGCGGCGAACGCGAGCAGCGTATAGCGGGCGGTTCGCTTGAGCGTGAACAGGGGGGCCATGGTGAGCGTCATCGTCGTTATCGCGGCGCGTCGATTCGTGCCGTTGAGTTCACAATATCCGCTCGGCCTGTTTCAATGCTCGGTGTTTTGTAAGTCGGATGGCACGCGGTGTAACAAAACCTGTCTGTCGCGTGCGGCTGTCGTGCAGCCGCAATGCGGGCGTCAAGCGGACGTAAGCCACGCGTCGAAAACCTGCTGGCCGGGCACGGTGACGCGCAGCACCCGCGGCCGTGCGGAACGTTCGATCCAGCCGTGCGCACAGAAGCTTTCGAGCAGCGCCGCGCCGAGCGCGCCACCCAGATGCGAGCGCCGCTCGCTCCAGTCGAGGCAGCCGCATGCGAAGCGGCGCCGGCGCGTGCGCTGCTGCGCGACGTCGATGCCCCATTGCCCGAGGGCCTGCGTGCCGAGCTCGGTGGCTTCGATCGCGTCGCCGTCCGCGAGCAGCCAGCCGCGCGCGGTGAGCCCGTCGAAAATGCGCACCGCAAGTTCGCCGGCCATGTGGTCGTAGCAGGTGCGCGCGTAGCGCAGTTCGGCCGGTACCGTGCGCGACGGCGCCGGTACCGGGCGGTGCGGCGCAGCCGCGCGGGCGACGTTCGCGAGCGCCTCGAGCGACGCCGCGATGTCGGCCGACGCGATGCGGTAGTAGCGGTGCCGGCCGCGCACGTCGAGCGCGAGCAGGCCGCCTTCGGTCAGCCGCGCGAGGTGCGCGCTTGCCGCGGACGGCGACAGCCCCGCGATCATCGTCAATTCACCGGCCGGCCGCGCGCTGCCGTCCATCAGCACCCACAGCATCGCGGCGCGGCCGGGGTCGGCGATCAGTGCGCCGATGCGGCTCAGGCCCGGAAAGTGGTGGTCGTCTTGATCGGTCATCGTCGTCTCTCGTCAAGCGGGATGAGGGGCAGTGTAGTGGGTGTGCGCATTCGATGTTTCGTATCCGGATGAAATGTCGGACGCGGCGGCGCCGTCCCGCGGCAGCCTGGCTGCGGCCCGTTGCGGCGCGCGTAGAATGGGCCGGACGCGGCGGCAGCGGGCCGCCGCATGTGACACGATGCAACGATGAAGACGATTTTCTGCATGTTGGCCGCCGCGCTCGTCTGCGCGGCCTGTGCGCAGGGCGGCGCCGGCGCCGCCGGCGGGCAGGGCGGCAGTATCGAGATGTACGGGACGATCGACCAGGGCGTCACGGTGCGCCGCTGACCGGCGGCGCTGCGCGCGCGGGGCGGGCGGTGCCGGCGCGGCCGCGCCACGCGGGGCTGGCCGCGACGCATTGCCGCACTGCAACGTATAATGGCCCGATTACAGCGCCCCTGCCGCCTGGAGCCAGAACGATGCCCCAACCGTCCCCCGTGCCGGCCGCCCTCGACCGTACCGAAACCGTATTCCGCTTCCTCGCCGAGCCTTCGTCCGTGAACTTCGGCGGCAAGGTGCACGGCGGCGCGTTGATGAAGTGGATCGACGAGGTCGCGTATGCGTGCGCGGCCGTCTGGTCGAGCCGCTATTGCGTGACGGTCAGTGTCGGCAACATCCGATTCCAGCGTCCGATCCTGGTCGGCAACCTGGTCGAGCTGAAGGCGCGCGTCGTGGCGACGGGCCGCACCAGCATGCACATCCATGTGTCCGTGCACGCGGGGGACCCGAAGGGCGGCGTGCTGCGCCAGACGACCGACTGCCTCGTCGTGTTCGTCGCGGTCGACGAGAACGGCAACCCGGTGCCGGTGCCGCCGTTCGTGCCCGAGACCGACGAGCAGAAGGTACTCGCGAAATATGCGGCCGACGTACGGGCCGCGCTCGACAAGATCGTCGAGATGAAACCGGAAGAAGTCGCGAAGGGCACGGTCTGACCGCAGCGGGCGCCGCGCTCGACGCGCCGCGCCCGTCGTCCTGCCCCTAGCGCGTCCCGATCATCTGCTCGGGGCGCACCCACGCATCGAATTCCGCCTCGGTCAGGTAGCCGAGCGCCAGCGCGGCCGCCTTCAGCGTCGTGCCTTCCTTGTGCGCCTTCTTCGCGATCTGCGCGGACTTGTCGTAGCCGATGTGCGGATTGAGCGCCGTCACGAGCATCAGCGACTCGTTCAGCAGCAGGTCGATCCGCGCGCGGTTCGGTTCGATGCCCACCGCGCAGTGGTCGTTGAAGCTCTGCGCGCCGTCGGCGAGCAGCCGCACCGACTGCAGCACGTTGTGCGCGATCATCGGCCGGAACACGTTCAGCTCGAAATTGCCGCTTGCGCCACCGACGTTGACCGCGACGTCATTGCCGAACACCTGGCAGCACAGCATCGTCACGGCTTCCGACTGCGTCGGGTTCACCTTGCCCGGCATGATCGAGCTGCCCGGCTCGTTTTCCGGAATCGACAATTCTCCGAGCCCGCAGCGCGGCCCGCTCGCGAGCCAGCGCACGTCGTTCGCGATCTTCATCAGGCCCGCCGCGACCGTTTTCAGCGCGCCGTGCGCGAAGACCAGCGCATCGGCGGCCGCCATCACCTCGAACTTGCTCGGCGCCGTCACGAACGGCAGCTTCGCGAGCCGGCCGATCTCGTCGGCGACGCGCACCGCGAACTCCGGATGCGCGTTCAGCCCGGTGCCGACCGCGGTGCCGCCGAGCGCGAGCTCGTACAGGTGCGGCAGCGCCGATTCGACGTGACGGATGCCCTGGTCGAGCTGCGCGACGTAGCCGGAAAACTCCTGGCCGAGCGTGAGCGGCGTCGCGTCCTGCAGGTGGGTGCGGCCGATCTTCACGATGTCGGCGAACGCCTTCGACTTCGCGTCGAGCGTCGCGCGCAGCGTGCGCAGCGCCGGCAGCAGATGATTGACGATCGCGTACGCGGCCGCGATGTGCATCGCGGTCGGGAACACGTCGTTCGACGACTGGCCGCGATTCACGTCGTCGTTCGGATGGACCTTGCGCGCTTCGCCGCGCTCGCCGCCCAGCAGCTCGCTCGCGCGATTCGCGATCACCTCGTTGAGGTTCATGTTGGTCTGCGTGCCGGAGCCCGTCTGCCACACCGCGAGCGGGAATTCGCGCGGATGCTTGCCGGCGATGATCTCGTCGGCCGCGTCGATGATCGCGCGCGCCTTGTCGTCGGCGAGCACGCCGAGCGACTGGTTCACGGCCGCCGCGGCGCGCTTGACGATCGCCAGCGCGTGGATCAGCTCGGGCGACTGCTTCTCGGTCGAGATCCGGAAATTCTGCAGCGAGCGCTCGGTTTGCGCGCCCCAAAGTCGGTCGGCCGGCACGGCGATTTCGCCGAACGTGTCGCGTTCCATCCGAACTGCTTCGTTCATGATGCACTCCTCCTGGAAAGGGGAAAGGCCGCGCGTCGTCGCGCGGCATCAGGCGTATCGTGAGGCAGTCGCGCCGCTCGCGCGGCGTCTCGAGGTGTTCAGCCGACAAGCATAGCGCCGGTCGCGATTTCGCGTCGTGTCGCGCTCAGTGCCGCGTCGCGACGAGCGACGCGGTTTTCAAATGAAAGCGCCATGCCATCAGCGCGGCGACGCTCGCGAGGCCGGCGGCGAGCCCCCACCACAGGCCGCGTGCGCCGAGGCCCGCGTGGAACGCGAACCAGTAGCCGGTCGGGAAGCCGATGCCCCAGTAGCCGAAGGTCGCCGCGAGCATCGGGATGCGCGTGTCCTTCAGGCCGCGCAGCGCGCCCGACGCGACGGTCTGCATGCCGTCGACGATCTGGAACACCGCGGCGATGCCGAGCAGCGAGGCGGCGAGCGACACCGTGGCCGCGTTGGCCGGGTCGTCGAGATTCAGGTACAGGCCGACGATCGTATGCGGCGCGACGATCATCACGACGCCCGACAGCGACATGAACGCGACGCCGAGCGCGAGTGCGACGAAGCCCGCGTGCCGCGCGGCGACGGGCGAACCCGCGCCGACCCAGTAGCCGACGCGCACGTTGGCGGCCTGGCCGATCGCGAGCGGCACCATGAACGACACCGACGCGACGTTCAGCGCGATCTGGTGCGCGGCAAGCGACGTCGCGCCCAGCACGCCGACCGTGAGGCCGGTGGCGAGGAACAGCGTCGATTCGACCCCGTACGTGATCGCGACGGGCCAGCCGATGCCGATCAGTTCGCCCATCGTGGGCAGCTTCGGGCGCGACGCGGTCACGAAATGGCGGAAGCGCCGCCGGCCGTGCAGCAGCCAGATCAGGGCGAGCGCGGTGAGCCAGATCGTGATCGTCGTCGCGACGGCCGAGCCGAGAAAACCGAGGCGCGGCAGCCCGAACGCGCCGTGGATCAGCCCGTAGTTCAGCACGCCGTTGACGCCGACGCCGCCGATCGACACCCACAGCAGCCGCCGCGCGGCACCGATCGCCGGCAGGAATGCCCGCATCAGCCCGACGCCGATCAGGCTGCCGAGCGCCGCGTAGCGCAGGATGCCCGTGTATTCGCCGACGTGATGCGCGAGCAGCGGCGGCTCGTGGAACATCAGCAGGATCGGTTCGGACAGCGACAGCGCAACGATCGCCGGGATCGCGAGCAGCACCGACAGCGCGAAGCCCGTCCAGTAGATGTGCGGCACGCGGTCCTCGGCCTGCGCGCCGCGCGCGTGCGCGACGCTCACGCTGACCGACGACAGCACGCCCTGCAAGATCGTGACGATGACGAAGAAGAAGTTCGCGCCGAGCCCGCCCGCCGCGAGCGAATCGGGGCCGAGCGAACCGAGCAGCACCGTGTCGGTGACGCTCATCGCCATCTGGGAAAGTTGCGCGATCGCGAGTGGCGCGGCGAGGCGCGCGGTATCGGCGGCGTGACTGGATAGCGACGGCGGCGCGGCGGCCGTCCGCGTAAGACCGGAATGCGACATGGAATGGGCGCTCGCGCGGGTGCGGGCCCGCGCTGTATGTATTTATTTTGAGAGACGGCTAGCTTACGGCTTTATTCGTACGGTGTCGAACGCGTGCGCCGATGGCCATGTCGCGGACAGGGGGAACGCCGCGGGTGCTAGGCCTCGCGCACCGCGATGCGCGTGTCGCCGAGCAGCACGACCTGGCCCGCGCGGATCTTGCAGGTCTTGCGCAGCTCGACCGCGCCGTCGACTTTGACCGCGCCGGACGCGACGATCACTTTCGCGCTCCCGCCGCTGTCCGCGAGGCCGGTGATCTTGAGAAGGTTGTGCAGCTCGACGTATTCGCCGGTCAGCGTGAAATCCAGGTTGGGCATGACGAAGGAGGTGCGCAAGGCGCGGGAGGAAACGCTCCGCATCATACGGCACCGCGGGCCGACGCGCGAGCGCGGGCCGCCACGGCTCGCAGTTGTTAAGGACTGTGAGCGATTCGTCAGCAAATGAAACGGTGGGTAACAGTCTGAGAGATTCGAGAACCGGCCGGGCGCGCCGCGGGTCTTTTGTCGTACCTGCTGCGTGTTGCGGTGGGGATGCGACGGACCGCATCGCAGCGGTCCGGGCTCACAACTTCTCGAGGAGAATTGCCATGTCCAAGATTCGTACGATGCTGATCGGTGCCGCGCTGACGGCGTTCGCCACTTCGGCCGCATTTGCCCAGACGGGGACGGCGGCGCAGGGTGCAGCCGGTGCCGGCGTGCAGGCACAGACGCCGGCCGCAGGTGTCGGCGCAGGCGTACAGGGCAGCGCCGGCGCGAACGCGTCGGGCAACGCGGTCGGCGGCGCAACCGATGCGGTCGGCGCGGCAGCCGACGGCGCGAAGGATACCGCGTCGTCGGCCGTCCATTCGGCCAAGAAGCACACGAAGCATGCCGCGAAGTCGGCCAAGGGCCATGTCGGCGCCGCCAAGGCGAAAGCCGGCGAAGCGACCGAAGGCGGCGCGTCGGTCGGCGCGCAAGGCGGTGCATCGGCCCAGGGCGCCACGCAGTAAGCGACGCCCGGCGCCGCGCGACGCTCGCCCCCTGGGCGTCGCGCCGGCAGCGGTCCGACGGCCCGGTTCGCCTCATGCGAGCCGGGCCGTTTTCATGGGTTCATGCTGTCAGCGGGATGGGTGCGCGGTCATGGCCGGCGCTGTCCTTGCCCTTGTCCCGGTTGTCCCTGCGACGGTCGCACGGCGGCCGGCGTGAACACGCCGCGCAGCCACGCGGCGAGCCGTGCGAAGACGTCGTACGGTTCCTCGACGAAGATCTCCGGCTTCAGCAGCCGCAGGTACTCCATGATCTGCTGCGCTTCCTGCTTCTGGAACGAGCCGTGCGCAAGGCCCAGCCGCAGCAGCCCGCGCAGTTCGCCGAGCTTGTCGCGCGCGGTGCTGCCGACGCTCATCTCGCACGCGAGCTTGGCCTCGTAGATGCGCTGGCGCAACGATTCGGCGAGCCGCCACGCAGGCGTCTGCATCAGCTCCTCGAGCGCCTGGATGTCCTGCGCCGCGCCCTTGATCTGCGACGCGAGCGGGTCGATCAGCGACGGGTCGCCCTGCGCTTCGGCGACGATCGCCTTCGCCCAGTCGCGGCACGCTTTCGCGAGTTCGTCGGGGGTCCATTCGGAGCGCGACGCGAAGCCGAAGCCGAATTCGCCGGCCTGTCGCATCAGGATCGCGACGACGTCCGGAAACTCCTTGTCGAGCGTGCGCTTGGCCCATGCGTACTGGCCGCCCTGCAGCATCCGCTGCACCGCGTGTTCGGTCAGCGGCACCATGTTGTCGAGCAGCTTGGCGCGCAGGAAATCCTCGAACGACGGTGTCGCGAACTGCGGGTCGAGTTTCAGCGACACGCGGACGAACGCGTCGTAGTCCTTGCGCAGGGACTCGAGCGTGTCGTCCTTGAGGGAAAGGGTGATCTGGCCCATGAATCGTCTCGATGGCGGCCCGCGCAAGCCGACGGCCGGCACGGCGCACCGGGGCGGGCGCAGCGTCGACTGACCGGTGCGCGCCGAGGCCGGTGGCGGGTCTTCATCCCCTATATCGGCGCGCCGGGCGGAAACTTGAGCGTGCGCGGTAGAGCGTCCGCTCAGGCGGGCAGCCAGTGCGGGATCACGACCCCTTGCCAGAAGAAGAACGCCGCGAGCCCCGCGGCGATCGTCACGAGCGGGCGGCGGGTTGCCGCCGACACGAGCACGGCGGCGAGCGCGCCGACGAGCTGCGGATTGCGCCAGGTCAGCTCGGCCGGGCCGCCGTGCGGCGAGACGGTCATCGGCACGATGATCGCCGTCAGCACGGTCACGGGCACGAAGCCGAGCGCGGTCCGCACGAGCGGCGGGAAGGTCAGCCGCTCGCCGAACAGGAACAGCGTCGAGCGGATCGCGTAGGTGATGACGGCCATTCCGAGGATCAGCAGCGCGTAGCTCACGATGTCGCCTCCGTGCGCGAGCCGGTGCGCCTGCGTTCGTGCAGCAACGTGAGCGTGACGCCGATCGCGACGCCGGCGGCGACCGCGCCGAGCAGCCCGAGCTTGTACGGCCAGCCCTGCCAGAAGCAGGCGAGCGTGCCGGCCGTCGCGGCCGCCGCGAAATAGCGCAACGTGCCGAGCTGCGGGACCACGATCGCGATGAAGGTCGCCGCCATCGCGAAATCGAGGCCGAGCGACTGCAGGCCCGGGAACGCCGCGCCGAAGCCGATGCCCGCGAGCGTCCAGACCTGCCAGTTCAGGTACATCGCAAGCCCGGAGCCGAAAAAGTAGTGGGGGCCAACCGTGCCGGGCGCGAAGTGCCGGTAGTGCGCATGGGCGACCGCGAACACCTCGTCGGTCATCAACGCGCCGAGCGTGGCGCGCCAGCGCAGCGGCAGGTGTGCGACGTAGGGCGCGAGCGTCGCGCTGTACAGCAGGTGGCGCAGGTTCACGATCAGCGTGGTCGCGAGCACGACGACGAAGCTCGCGCTGCCCGCGATCAGGCCGAGCGCGATGAATTGCGCGGAGCCCGCGAACACGGCGAGCGACATCAGTGCGCCGTGCCATGCGGCGAGCGGGCCGCCGCCGACGAGCGTGCCGAAAATCACGCCGAACGGTGCTGCGCCGATCATCATCGGAATCGTGTCGCGCGCGCCGTCGAGCCATTCGTTGAGCGGGCGGCGAGGGGGCGAGGCGGGTGTCGGGTTCAAAGGGGCTCCTCCATGAACGGGAGGATAGCGGGCCGGTGGCGGGCCGGCTTGTATGTTCTTGCGCTCGCGAATGCGTGGGCGGCCGCGTCAGCTCGCCTGCCAGCGCCCGGGCGGAACCCCGAACATCCGTTTGAAGTGTCGCGTGAAGTGGCTCTGGTCGACGAAGCCGCTGGCCGCCGCGACGTCGGCGACGGGCACGCCCGCGCGCAGCGGCGCCAGCGCGCGCTGCAGCCGCAACTGGTTGCGCCACGCATGCGGCGGCATGCCGGTGGTGCGCGTGAACAGGCGTGCCGCGTGGAACGGCGACAGGCCGGCTGCCTGCGCGACGTCATCGAGCGTCACCGTGCACATGAGATCGGCCGCGAGCCGCTCGCGCATCGCGTCGACGCGCGGTTCGTCGGCCGCGAGCGGCGCCGGTCGCGGCCGCGCGTCGGCATGGCGCACGATCAGCGTCGACAGTGCGTCGAGCATCGCCGTTTCGGCGGCGAGCGGATCGTAGATGCGCGGTGCGTCGGCTGCCGGATCGCCGGCCGGCTGCCCGTGCGCATGCGACGACAGCGCGCGCTCGCTGCCGGCTTCCATCATCCGGTGCGCGAGCGTGAGCCGGGCGGCGAGATCGGCGTCGCGAATCACGTCGGAGGCAAACCACGGCGCATCCTGCGGGCGGCCGGCGATCGCGCTCGCGAGTCCGCGGACGAATTCGACCGGCAGGTAGCTGACGCGATAGCACCAGCCTTCGTCGGTTGCGCGCGAACCCGTATGCACTTCACCGGGATTGATCACGGGCACGGTGCCCGTTTCGGCGACATAGCCGTTGCCGCGATAGGTGAAGCGTTCCGCGCCCTCGAGAATCACGGGGATCGTGTACGCGTCGTGCCAGTGCGGCGCGAACGCGTGGTCGCGATAGGTCGCCGTGAGGAGATCCGCGTCCGGCAGCAGCGGCGTGCGCCAGTAGCGTGCGGCGTCGGGAAGGCGGGTGGCGGACATGATCGGGCGCGGGAGCGGTCGGACACGACAGTGTATCGCTCGCGCGCCCGGCCGGTGTGCGCGTTACTTGACCGGAATCGTCGTGCCGGCCGGCATCGGCACCGCGGTGATGGCATTCTTCGGGCTGCCGCTGACGATCCGGTCGCTGTAGGTCAGGTAGACGATCGTGTTGCGCTTCTGGTCGACCACGCGCACGACGTGCAGCGTCTTGAAGATGAACGACATGCGTTCGCTGAACACGTCGGTCTGCTGCTTGAGCGGCTCCTTGAAGCTGATCGGCCCGACCTGCCGGCAGGCGATCGACGCCTCGCTCGGATCCTCGGCCACGCCGAGCGTGCCCTTGATCCCGCCGGTGCGGGCGCGCGATACGTAGCAGGTCACGCCGTTCACGACCGGATCGTCATACGCTTCGACGACCACGCGGTCGGAGCCCGTGACGCGGAAATGGGTGTTGACGCTGCCGACTTCCTCCGCGTGCGCGAGCGGTGCCGCGGCGAAGGCGGAGAACAGGAGGGCGAACGGGGCGGAGCGCAGGAGACGATGCTTCATCGACGGAACCGGATGCGAATGCGGGACAGAGACTCTAGCATGCGCGCGACGGGGCGATGAACGGCGGAAACGCGGAAGGGTGGCCGGAAAAACAAAAGGCCCGTCGAATGACGGGCCTTTCATTGTTTGGCTCCCCGACCTGGGCTCGAACCAGGGACCTACGGATTAACAGTCCGGCGCTCTACCGACTGAGCTATCGGGGAATAAATCGGTACATCTGCGTGCGTTGTTTCCAACAAAAAACCCGTCCACTTTCAACGGGCCTTCGTGTTTTTGGCTCCCCGACCTGGGCTCGAACCAGGGACCTACGGATTAACAGTCCGGCGCTCTACCGACTGAGCTATCGGGGAACAAACAACAACAGCAGAGAAACGAGATTGTATGGAGTGGTCGCTAACCTGTCAATACCTTCGGGCCGCGATCTACAAAAAAATTTCTGCGGCCGCCGCGCGATCAGCGCTCGAGCAGGTGCAGCTTCTCCTGCACGTCCTTCCACTCGTCCGCGTCGGCCGGTGCCGGCTTGGTCTTGGTGATCGACGGCCAGTTCTTGGCCAGCTCGGCGTTCAGCTCGGTGAACTGCTGCTGGTCGCCCGGAACGTCTTCTTCGGCATAGATCGCATTGGTCGGGCACTCGGCGACGCACACGGCGCAGTCGATGCACTCGTCCGGATCGATGGCGAGAAAGTTGGGACCTTCACGGAAGCAATCCACCGGGCACACATCCACGCAATCCGTGTATTTGCACTTGATGCAGCCTTCGGTCACAACGTGAGTCATTAAAACGCTCCTGCTTGGCGGTATATATGGGGTGGCGTTTGCGCCAAAAGCGGCATTGTAACTGAAGCGCCAAACCCGCATCGCGTGGTCGGCTATCCGGCTTATATCGTTTCGTGATTAGTTTATGGGGTGCGCAACGCAGGCGCGTGCGCGGCGCGCCTGCGCGACGGGAGCAGGGCCGCGGGCGGTTTCCCGATGGTCGGTCCCGCATTCGGGTAACATGGCCGCCTGACCGGGCGGCGCGCGGTGCGCAGGTGCCCTGTCTCGATATTGGCGGTGCCGTCACCATGATCATCACTTCGCTGCTCGACACGGATCTCTACAAGTTCACGATGATGCAGGTCGTCCTGCATCACTTTCCGGCTGCAAACGTCGAGTACCGCTTCCGGTGCCGCACGCCCGGCGTCGACCTCGTGCCGTACATCGACGAGATCCGCGACGAGGTGCGCGGCCTGTGCGCGCTGCGCTTTTCCGACGTCGAACTCGACTACCTGCGGCGGATGCGCTTCATCAAGAGCGATTTCGTCGACTTCCTCGCGCTGTTCCACCTGAACGAGAAATACATCTCGATCACGCCGTCGCCGAAGGGCAACGGCGAGATCGACATCGTGATCGAGGGGCCGTGGCTGCACACGATCCTGTTCGAGATCCCGGTGCTCGCGATCGTCAACGAAGTCTATTTCCGCAACACCCAGCGCGAGCCGGACTATCGCGAGGGCCGCGAGCGGCTGCGCGAGAAGATCAAGCTGCTCGGCGCGGAACCCGAGTTCGCCGACTGCAAGATCGCCGACTACGGCACGCGCCGGCGTTTCTCGAAGGTCTGGCACGAGGAAGTCGCGCTCACGCTGCGCGACGGGCTCGGCCCGCAGTTCGCGGGCACGAGCAACGTGCTGTACGCGATGAAGCACGACATCACGCCGCTCGGCACGATGGCGCACGAGTACCTGCAGGCATGCCAGGCGCTCGGCCCGCGGCTGCGCGATTCGCAGATCTACGGTTTCGAGATGTGGGCGAAGGAATATCGCGGCGACCTCGGGATCGCGCTGTCGGACGTCTACGGGATGGATGCGTTCCTGAATGACTTCGACATGTACTTCTGCAAGCTGTTCGACGGCGCGCGCCACGACTCGGGCGATCCGTTCGAATGGGGCGAGCGCATGCTGCGCCACTACGAGGCGAACCGCTGCGACCCGCGCACCAAGGTGCTCGTGTTCTCCGACGCGCTCGACATCCCGAAGGTCATGCAGTTGTACGAACGGTTCCGCGGGCGCTGCAAGCTCGCGTTCGGCGTCGGCACGAACCTCACCAACGATCTCGGCTACGTGCCGCTGCAGATCGTGATCAAGATGGTGCGCTGCAACGGCCAGCCGGTCGCGAAGCTGTCGGACTCGCCGGGCAAGAGCATGTGCGACGACAAGGCGTATCTCGCGTACCTGCGCCAGGTGTTCGGCATCGCGCAGCCGGTCGAGGAAGACGCGTCGAAGTGAGCGCCGGCCGTTCGGCCGAAGGTGCGTGGCGGCAGGGGCGGCCGGTATAATCGGACGGTATTGCACGCCAACGTCACGAGGACCGTTCATGGACACTTCCGCTGCCCGTCGCCAGATCCTCGCGCGCATCCGCGCGGCGCAGGGGCGCGCGGCCGAACCCGACGCAGCGGAGCGCGACGGCGTCGCCGACTATCTCGCGCGTCATCCGCCGGGCCCGCGCCCGCCGGCGCCGGCCGACCTCGTCGCCGCCTTCGTCGACGAAGCCGCGCGCCTGTCGACCACGGTCGACGAAGTCGCGACGCTGGCCGACGCGCCTGCCGCCGCCGCCCGCTATCTTTCCGCTCACGGGCTGCCGGCGCAGGCCGTCGCGTGGCGCACGCTGGCCGATCTCGACTGGGCCGGCGCCGGCCTGTCGGTCGAGTGCCGCAAGCCGCGCGACGGCGATCTCGTCGGCCTTACCGGCTGCTTTTGCGCGACCGCCGAAACGGGTTCGCTGGTGCTGCTGTCCGGCCCCGACACCTATGCATCGGCCGGCCTGCTGCCGGAAACGCACATCGCGCTCGTACCGGCTTCGCGGATCGTCGCCGGGCATGAGGACGCGTTCGCGCTGATTCGCGCGGAGCGCGGCGAATTGCCGCGCGCGGTCAACTTCGTGTCGGGCCCGTCGCGCACGGGCGACATCGAGCAGACCATCGTCCTGGGCGCGCACGGCCCGTATCGCGTGCATGTGATCGTCGTACGCGGCGCATGACGCGCCCGCTGCATCCGCTACCACTCGAACAAGGAAGTTCTGCATGAAACGACATGCCGCTTGGGCAGGCATGGCGTCGGGAATCGCGCTTGGCGCGGCGCCCGCGCTTGCATCGGCCGCCACGCTCGACGGTGCCGCACTGTCCGCACTCTGGGGCATCCCGTTCGCCGGGATCCTGCTGTCGATCGCACTGTTCCCGCTCGTCGCGCCGGTGTTCTGGCATCACCACTTCGGCAAGATCGCGGCCGGCTGGGCGGTCGTGTTCCTGGTCCCGTTCGCGGTCGCGTTCGGCGCGGGCACCGCGTTCGGCACGCTCGTGCATGCGCTGCTCGAGGAATACATTCCGTTCATCGTGCTGCTCACCGCGCTCTATACGGTCGCGGGCGGCATCTGCGTGAACGGCAACCTGCACGGCTCGCCGAAGCTGAACACCGCGATCCTCGCGCTCGGCACGCTGCTCGCGAGCGTGATGGGCACGACGGGCGCCGCGATGCTGCTGATCCGGCCGCTCCTGCGCGCGAACGACAACCGCAAGCACGTCGTGCACGTCGTGATCTTCTTCATCTTCCTCGTCGCGAATGCGGGCGGCTCGCTGTCGCCGCTCGGCGATCCGCCGCTGTTCCTCGGCTTCCTGAACGGCGTGAGCTTCTTCTGGACGACGACCCATCTCGCGCTGCCGATGCTGTTCATCTGCGTCGTGCTGCTGACGCTGTTCTTCGCGCTCGATACGTACTTCTACCGGAAGGGCGGCGAGGAGCGGCCGGCCGCACTCGACCCGACGCCCGACGGCGCCGCACTGTCGATCGACGGCAAGATCAACTTCGTGCTGCTCGCGGCCGTGATCGCGCTCGTGCTGATGAGCGGCGTGTGGAAACCGGGCATCGCGTTCGACGTGTGGGGCACGCACGTCGCGCTGCAGAATCTCGTGCGCGATGTCGCGCTCGTGCTGGTGACGCTCGCGTCGCTCGCGCTCACCCCGCGTTCCGCGCGCGAGGGCAACGCATTCAACTGGGCGCCGATCGAGGAAGTCGCGAAGCTGTTTGCCGGGATCTTCGTGACGATCGCGCCGGTCATCGTGATCCTGCGCGCGGGCTCGGACGGCGCGTTCGCACAGATCGTCCATCTCGTCACGGGGCCGGACGGCAAGCCGATCGACGCGATGTACTTCTGGGCGACGGGCATCCTGTCGTCGTTCCTCGACAACGCGCCGACGTATCTCGTGTTCTTCAACCTCGCGGGCGGCGATGCGCAGGCGCTGATGACGACGGGCGCATCGACGCTCGCGGCGATTTCCGCGGGTGCGGTGTTCATGGGCGCGAACAGTTATATCGGCAACGCGCCGAACTTCATGGTGAAGGCGATCGCGGAGTCGCGCGGCGTGAAGATGCCGAGCTTCTTCGCGTACCTCGGCTGGGCACTCGTGATTCTGGTCCCGGTGTTCCTGCTGACGTCGCTGATTTTCTTCCCGGCGTAACCTGACGACTTTCAACCCAGCGCGGGTGGTCCCGGCGGCGCGGCGCGCGCCGCGACCGGCTCGCGGCATACGGAGATGGCGATGCAGAAGATCCTGGTCGCGCGTCCGATCTTTCCGGACGTGATCGAACGGCTCAAGCAGTATTTCGACGTCGACTGGAACGACGGCGACGCGCTCGCGCCCGATGCGCTCGCCGCGCGTCTGGCCGACAAGGACGGCGCGCTGACGGCCGGCGACCCGGTCGGCGCGGCGACGCTCGCGGCAGCCCCGCGCCTGCGCGTCGTGGCGAACATGGCGGTCGGCTACAACAACTTCGACATGGCCGCGTTCAACGCGGCGAACGTGCTCGGCACCAATACGCCCGACGTACTGAACGAGTCGACCGCCGATTTCGGCTGGGCGCTGATGATGGCCGCCGCGCGCCGGATCGCCGAATCCGAGCACTGGTTGCGCGCCGGTCACTGGCGGAAGTGGGCGTACGACGGTTTTCTCGGCTCCGACATCTACGGCTCGACGCTCGGCGTCATCGGGATGGGCCGCATCGGCCAGGCGCTCGCGCGCCGCGCGCGCGGCTTCGGGATGCAGGTGATCTATCACAATCGTTCGCGAGTCGCGCCCGAGATCGAGGCCGAACTGAACGCCGAGTACGTGTCGAAGGATGCGCTGCTCGCACGCGCCGATCACGTCGTGCTCGTGCTGCCGTACACGAAGGAGAACCATCATACGATCGGTGCGGCCGAGCTCGCGAAGATGAAGCCCACCGCGACGCTGACCAACATCGCGCGCGGCGGGATCGTCGACGACGCGGCGCTGGCTGCCGCGCTGCGTGACGGGACGATCGCCGCGGCCGGCCTCGACGTGTACGAGGGCGAGCCGACCGTGCATCCGGCGCTGCTCGAGGTGCCGAACGTCGTGCTGACGCCGCATATCGCGAGCGCGACCGAACAGACGCGCCGCGCGATGGCGAACCTCGCCGCCGACAACCTGATCGCCGCACTGGGCGAGGGGCCGCGCGCCGGTCAGCCGCCGAATCCGATCAACCCTGACGTGATCGGGAAGCCGCGCGCATGACGATGACGTTGTTGCTTGCGGCGGTCGTCGTGCTGGCCGTCGCGCTCGCGGTGGCGATCGTCGCGCTCGTGCGCGGCGGCGGCCGTCACGACGACGCGGCCGTACTCGGCGACCAGATCGAGGACGCCGCGCACGCGCAGGCGCGCGCGGTCGAGCGGCTCGAACGCGAATTGCGCGGGGAGATCGTCGAGAGTGCGCGCGGCTCGCGCACCGAGCTGGCCGGCAGTTTCGCGCAGCTTCAGCAGACGCTCGCCGCGCAGCTGACGAGCGTGGCGACCGTACAGAACAACCAGATCGAGGGTTTCGCGCAGCAGCTCGGCAAGCTCGTCGCCGGCAATGCGCAGCAATTCGACGCGATGCGCGAGAGCGTGCAGCGCCAGGCGCAGCAGGCGCGCGAAGAGCAGACGGGCGCGCTCCGGCTGTTCGGCGACACGTTGAACCGGCAACTCACGCAACTGACCGAGGCGAACGACCGCCGGATCGGCGAGGTGCGCGCGACGCTCGAACAACGGCTGAAGGAAATCGAGACCAACAACGCGGCGAAACTCGAGGAGATGCGCCGTACCGTCGACGAGAAACTGCATGCGACGCTCGAGCAGCGGCTCGGCGAATCGTTCAAGCTCGTGTCGGACCGGCTCGAACAGGTCCATCGCGGGCTCGGCGAAATGCAGACGCTCGCGGCCGGCGTCGGCGACCTGAAGAAGGTGCTGACCAACGTGAAGACGCGCGGCACCTGGGGCGAAGTGCAGCTCGAGGCGTTGCTCGAACAGATGCTGACGCCCGACCAGTACGCGAAGAACGTCGCAACGGTGCCGAAGAGCACCGAGCGCGTCGAATTCGCGATCCGGTTGCCGGGGCGCGACGCCGGTACGCGCGATGCGCCGCCCGTGTGGCTGCCGATCGATGCGAAATTCCCGCGCGAAGACTACGAGCGGCTGATCGATGCGCAGGAGCGCGCCGACGTGGTGGCCGTCGAGGAGGCGGCCCGTGCGCTCGAGACGCGCGTGCGGCTGGAAGCGCGCACGATCGCCGAGAAATACGTCGCGCCGCCGCACACGACCGATTTCGCGCTCCTGTTTTTGCCGACGGAAGGGCTTTACGCGGAGATTCTGCGCCGCCCCGGACTGACCGACCTGCTGCAGCGCGACTATCGCGTGACGATTGCCGGGCCGACGACGCTCACCGCGCTGCTCAACAGCCTGCAGATGGGGTTCCGCACGCTCGCGATCGAGCAGCGCTCGAGCGAGGTGTGGCAGGTGCTCGGCGCGGTCAAGACGGAATTCGGCAAGTTCGGCGACGTGCTCGCGCGCACGAAGTCGCAGCTCGAAACGGTCACGCGTTCGATCGAGGCGGCCGAGCAGCGCACGCGCGTGATGAGTCGCAAGCTGAAGCAGGTCGAGGCGCTGCCGGGCGATACGGCGGCCGGGCTGCTCGGTGCGGAAGGTGCTGACGGCGCCGATGCGGACGACGCATGACGTGAGTCGCCCACAGCAAGCGGGACGAAAAAACGGGCGCCGAGGCGCCCGTTTTCCGTTGAAGCAGTTTCTGAAGCGACCACCGGCGCGTCCGGCCCGCGCTCATTGTCCGGCGAGTGTACCCAGCGCGTCGCCCGTGACGCGGACGATGCGCCATTCGGGCAGCACGGTCGCGCCCATTTTCTCGTAGAAATCGATCGCGGGCTGGTTCCAGTCGAGGACCGACCATTCGAAGCGAGCGCAACGGCGCTCGACGGCCAGGGCCGCGAGATGACGCAGCATCGCGGTGCCGAGGCCCGTGCCGCGCTGCGACGGCTGCACGTACAGATCCTCGAGGTAGAGGCCGCGACGGCCGAGGAACGTCGAATAGTTGTGGAAGAACAGTGCATACGCGACGATCGCACCGTCGTGCTCGGCCACCCGCGCTTCGGCGGCGGGGTGTTCGCCGAACAACGCATCGGCGAGATCGGCCTCGGTCGCGACGAACAGATCCGTGAGCTTTTCGAACGCGGCCAGTTCGCGCATCAGCGCGAGGATCGCGCCGACGTCGCGTGTTTCGGCCGCGCGGATCAGCGGCGTGCCGCTCACGCTTCCTCCGGCGGATCGGACAGCACGATCTCGATGCCGCCGAAGCGCGACGCGACCCAGTTGTACGCGTGGCAGGCGATCCACAGCAGCACGAAGCCGAGAATGGCGTTCAGCAGCAGTGCGCTCAGGATCGTGCTCAGTTCGACCATCCCGTAGCGGATGTACGCGACGAGAATGCCGAGCAGCACGATCGGCACGCTGAACGTCAGATACACGAGGATCAGCGCCTTTGCGGTCTGCCCCGCGGCGATCGACGAGATTTGTTTCTTCATGTGCGGATTGCCCCCGTAGAAATATACCGATAGTGGAATTCAGATCAGGCCGTCGAGCGGCAGGATGTCGACCGGGGTGCCCGCGTCGACTGCCGCGGTATCGTGGCCCAGGACGATGAAACAGTTGGCGGCCGCGAGGCCGCTCAACGAGGCGGAACTCTGCGAGCCGGCCGGCGTGACGTGCCAGCGGCCGTCGGCGGAGCGTGTCGCGATGCCGCGCAGGTATTCGGTGCGGCCGGGGCGCTTCTTCAATGCCTGCGTGCTGAGCGCCGGGTACGTCGCCGGCGGCGGCGTCCGCGCGCCGGCCAGCGTCAGCAGCGCCGGGCGCACGATCGCGTAGAACGTCACGGCCGACGCGACCGGATTGCCGGGCAGCCCGAAGAAGAGCGCGTGACCGGTGCCGCCGGCCGCACGCGCGAGCGTGCCGCAGGCGAGCGGCCGGCCGGGCCGCAGCGCGAGGCTCGCGAACGTCACGTCGCCGAGTTTTGCCATCACGTCACGCGTGAAGTCGGCTTCCCCGACCGAGACGCCGCCCGACGTGATCACCGCGTCGGCCTGCGCGTCGATGGCGTCGCGCAACGCGGCTTCGAGCGCGGCCGGGTCGTCGCGGACGATCCCGAGATCGAGCGCGTCGACATGCAGCCTTTCCAGCATCGCGATCAGCATGCCGCGATTGCTGTCGTACAGCGCGCCGCGGGCGAGCGGTTCACCGGGTTCGCGCAGCTCGTCACCGGTCGAGAACACGGCGACGCGCACGCGGCGGCGCACCGTGACGTCGGTGACGCCGAACGAGGCGAGCAGGCCGAGATCCGACGGGCGCAGAATGCGGCCCGCGGCGAGCGCACAGGCGCCGCGCGCGAGATCCTCGCCGGCCTTGCGGCAGTTCGCGCCGCGCGAGACTTCGTGCGCGCCGAAACGGATCGTGTCGCCGTCGACGCGCACGCGTTCCTGCGGAATCACCGTGTCGCATCCGGCCGGCATCGGCGCGCCCGTCATGATGCGCACGCACGAGCCGGTTGCCACGGCGCCATCGAACGGATGACCCGCGAACGCGGTGCCGGCGACCGTCATCGCGATGTCGCCCTGCGGCGTCGCGGGCGCGCCGGCGCTGCCGTCGAATGCGTAGCCGTCCATCGCCGAGTTGTCGTACGCGGGAATGTCGAACGGTGCGTTCACGTCAGCCGCGAGCACGCGGTCGAGCGCATCACGCAGCATCACCGTGTCGCACGCGTCGACCGGCGCCGCGAAACGGCACGCGAGTGCCTGTGCGTCGGCGAGCGACAGCGGGGCATCGGAATCGGGTGCGGCTCGGGAGGCGGGCGAGGATTGCGTGATCATCAGTCGGACTGCGCCGCAAGGCGTATCGGGTTCGTGGCCGGTGGCGCGAGGAGGGTGCCTGGGCGCGAGTGTCGCGTGCGGCGGGCACCGGGCGGGAGCGGCACGGACGCGCCGTCAGCGACGGGCCAGCGCGGCGAGATCCTGCCAGGAATTGGCATTGTAAAACGCACGCTCGTCGCGAAACTCGACTTCGACCGTCTTGTGGCGTGCGTACCACGCACGCACCTTGCGGTCGCCGGCCGCGAGCCGGGCGGCCAGATCGTCGGCCAGCGACGTGCGCAGCAGCGCGAACGTCGGCTGCGGCGAGCGCGCCTGCTGCGCATCGACGGTCACGGCCATCGCGATGTCGGCCTGTTGCGCGTCGAGCGCCGCGTGCAGCCGCGCGACGAGGTCGGCGGGCAGGTAGGGCGTATCGCACGGCGAGCACGCGACGAGCGGCGCGCGCGCCACCCGCATGCCGGCGAGCAGGCCCGCGAGCGGGCCGGGGAAGTCGGTTGTGTCGTCCGCGACGATGCGCGCGCCGAACGGCGCGCCGAGCTCGGCATAGCGATCGGCGTGGCGATTCGCGCTGATCAGCGTCTCGTCGACCTGCGGCGACAGCCGGCGCAGCACGTGCAGCGCGAGCGGCGTGCCGTCGAGCAACTGCAGGCCCTTGTCGACGCCGTCCATGCGCGTGGCGCGCCCGCCTGCGAGCAGCAGGCCGGCGATCGAGGGGGAGGCGGAAGCGGGCATCGCGCGAAAGCGGAACGGGGCGGCGTGCGTCAGCCGCCGATATACGACATTTCGACACGCTTGCCGATGCCGTCGGGCATGGCCTCGGCCGATGCGCTGCCACGCAGCTGCGAATAGCGATCGGTGCGGGCCTGCCAGATGCGGGCGATCGCGGTCGCGATCTCGGCGTCGGTCGCGCCGCCGCGCACGAGCGCGCGCAGGTCGTGACCCGTCGACGCGAACAGGCACAGGTACAGCTTGCCTTCGGTCGACAGCCGCGCGCGCGTGCAGTCGCCGCAAAAGGCCTGGGTGACGCTCGAGATCACGCCGATCTCGCCGCTGCCGTCCGCATAACCCCAGCGTTGCGCGGTTTCGGCCGCCGTGTGCGCGTCGAGCGGCACCAGCGGGAAATGTTCGGCGATCCGCGCGACGACGTCGGCCGACGGCAGCACCTCGGTCATGTTCCAGCCGTTCGACGTGCCGACGTCCATGTATTCGATGAAGCGCAGGACCACGCCGGTGCCGCGGAAACGCTCGGCCATCGGCAGGATCTCGCTGTCGTTGGTGCCGCGCTTCACCACCATGTTGACCTTGACCGGCGCGAGGCCGGCCGCCTGCGCGGCGAAGATGCCGTCGAGCACGTCGGCACTCGCGAACTCGGCATCGTTCATGCGCTTGAACAGCGCGTCGTCGAGCGCGTCGAGGCTGACCGTCACGCGTGTGAGCCCGGCGTCCTTCAGCGCACGCGCCTTGCGCGCGAGCAGCGAGCCGTTGGTGGTCAGCGTCAGGTCGAGCGGGCGGCCGGCGTGCGTCGTCAGGCGCGCGAGGCGCTCGATCAGGAATTCGAGATTCTTGCGCAGCAGCGGCTCGCCGCCCGTGATGCGGATCTTCTCGACGCCGTGTGCGACAAAGAGTCGCGCCACGCGCTCGATCTCCTCGTGCGTGAGCAGGGCGCTGTGCGGCAGGAACGGGTAGTCCTTGTCGAAGACCGCGCGCGGCATGCAGTACACGCAACGGAAGTTGCAGCGGTCCGTCACCGAAATGCGCAGGTCGCGCAGCGGCCTGGCGAGCGTGTCGGCCAGCGTGCCGTCGGGGGCATGCGCGACGCCGGAGACGTCCGGCATCCCGCTGACGTCGGCGAGGGGAATGATGCGTCGGGACATGTTGAAAGAAGTGCGAACCAGACCTCCATTTTAGCCGCAAGCGGCCGGCGGGTCCGGTGGGCGGAAACCCGCAGCGCGGACATGAAAAAGCCCGCCGGAGGCGGGCTTTTCCTGGTCGGGCGATGCGACTTAGTGATGCGTCGTTTCGACCTGCTGCATCGGGGCCGTATCGGCCGGCGGCAGCACCTTGCGTTCGCGCGGCACGCGGGCCGGGCGCGGGAGCCGCGACGCGGCTTCCTGCGCGGCAGCGAGCTTGCCGGCGTCCGTGTTCACCCAGACGAGGCCGGCTTGCTCCAGCACGGCATCCAGGCTCGCCGAAGCGGGCGCGGTTGCCGGTTGCGCGGGAGCGGCTGCCGGCGCCGGTGCGGCGGCGACCTCGACCGGCGCAACGGCGACCGGTGCCGGTTCGACTGCCACCGGAGCGGCTTCGATCGCTACGGCCGGCGCGGCTTGCTCGACGGGCGCCGGCTGCGGCGCCTCGACAGCGACCGGGGCCGCGGCCGGGACTGCCGGCACTTCGAACGCGTCGGTCGGCGAAACCGCGACCGGAGCCGGACCGGCTTCGGCGACGACGGCCGGTGCAACCGGCGCCGGTTCCGCGACCTGCACGGCGACGGCCGGCTCGACCGGAGCCGCTTCGACGGGTGCCGGCGCCGGGGTTTCGACAGCGGCCGGAGCAGCATGCTGCTCGACGACTGCTTCCACGACGACCGCGCTTGCCACGGCTGCGACGACTGCCGGCGCGGCCGTGTGGGCCGGTTCGACAGCGGCCGGTGCCGCCGGCGTCACGGCTTGCACGGCGCCTTCGCCATCCGCGCCTTGCTCGGCCTGGTCGACGACCGTGCCGTCTTCTTCGCGCTCACGACGACCGCCGCGGCGGCCGCGACGGCGACGACGGCGCTCTTCGCCGTCGCGCGCGACGGCTTCCGCATCGGCTGCCAGATCGGCGCCGGGCAGGGCCTCCGCAACGGCCTTGTCGTCTTCCGGTTCCGGGTGGTTTTCACCGCGGTTGACGGTCTCGAGCGTAGCCGCATGCTGGGTCGGCTTGCGGCGCTCGCCGCGCTCGCGACGCTCGCCGCGTTCCTGGCGCTCGCCGCGGCCGGTTGCCTCGACGGCGTCCGGCTGCTCGGCACGCTCGCGCGGTTCGCGGTTCTCGCGCGGTTCGCGCGGCTCACGGCTTTCACGCGGCTCGCGGCCTTCGCGCGGGCCACGGCCCTCGCGACCTTCGCGGCCCTCACGACCTTCGCGACCTTCACGCAGCTCACGGCCCTCGCGCGGCTCACGGCCTTCACGCGGTTCGCGCACTTCCTTGCCTTCGCGTTCCTGGCGTTGCGGCTGGCCACGGCCTGCCGCTGCCTGATCGCGGCCGCCTTGCGCCTGCTGCGCGCCGCCGCGGCGGTTGCGATTGCGATCGCCGCCGCGCTGCTCGGTCTTTTCGGTCCGCTCGCGGGCCGGACGGGCCGCCTGCTCCTTCGCCGGTGCCGGAGCAACCGGCGCGGGCGCCGGTGCCGGCGCCACGCCGAACAGGCCCTTCAGCCAGCCGATGAAGCCGCCGCTTGCCGCGGCGACAGGGGCAACCGGGGCGGGCGCGGCCACCGGTTCGACCGGGCGCTGCGGCGCCGGGCTCGGGGCCGGACGCTCGGGCGTGATGCCCTTGACCGCGGCTTCCTGCTTCGGCTTTACTTCCGCGGCGCGCTTGCTGTAGCCGGTTTCCGACTCGAGTTCGCGGGCGGCTTCCTCGGCCATCTTCCACGACGCGCGCGGATCGTCGAGGCGCGCATCGTCGTGACGCAGGCGCTCGAGCTTGTAGTGCGGCGTATCGAGGTGCTTGTTCGGGATCAGCACGATGCCGACCTTGAAGCGCGACTCGATCTTGTTGATTTCCTGACGCTTTTCGTTGAGCAGGAAGGCGGTCACCTCGACCGGCACCTGGCAGTGGATCGCCGCGGTGTTTTCCTTCATCGCTTCTTCCTGAATGATCCGCAGGACCTGCAGCGCGGACGATTCGGTATCGCGGATGTGGCCGGTGCCGTTACAGCGCGGGCAGGTCACGTGGCTGCCTTCCGACAGGGCCGGACGCAGGCGCTGGCGCGACAGCTCCATCAGGCCGAAGCGGGAGATCTTGCCCATCTGCACGCGCGCCCGGTCGTGCTTGAGCGCATCTTTCAGGCGCTGCTCGACTTCACGCTGGCTCTTCGCCGATTCCATGTCGATGAAATCGATCACGATCAGGCCGCCGAGGTCACGCAGGCGCAGCTGGCGGGCGACTTCGTCGGCCGCTTCGAGGTTCGTGCGGGTCGCCGTTTCCTCGATGTCCGCGCCCTTGGTCGCGCGCGCCGAGTTCACGTCGATCGCGACGAGCGCTTCGGTGTGGTCGATCACGATCGCGCCGCCCGACGGCAGCGGCACCGTGCGCGAGTACGCGGTTTCGATCTGGTGCTCGATCTGGAAGCGCGAGAACAGCGGCACGTCGTCGTGGTAGCGCTTCACCTTCGACACGTTGTCCGGCATCACGATATCCATGAACGCACGGGCCTGATCGTGGATCTCGGTCGTGTCGATCAGGATTTCGCCGATATCGGGCTGGAAATAGTCCCGGATCGCGCGGATCACGAGGCTCGATTCCAGATAGATCAGCATCGGCTGGCCGGCATTGCCGCTTTGCGACGCCGCTTCGATCGCGCGCCACAGCTGCAGCAGGTAGTTCAGGTCCCACTGCAGTTCCTCGGCGCTGCGGCCGATGCCCGCGGTACGGGCGATCATGCTCATGCCGTCCGGGATCTGCAGTTGCGCCATCGTTTCGCGCAGTTCCTGGCGCTCGTCGCCCTCGATCCGGCGCGACACGCCGCCGCCGCGCGGATTGTTCGGCATTAGCACGAGGTAACGGCCGGCGAGCGAGATGAAGGTGGTGAGGGCGGCGCCCTTGTTGCCACGCTCTTCCTTCTCGACCTGGACGATCAGCTCCTGGCCTTCGCGCAGGGCATCCTGGATGCGCGCGGAGCGCATGTCGATGCCTTCCTTGAAGTACTGGCGGGCGACTTCCTTGAACGGCAGGAAGCCGTGGCGGTCTTCGCCGTAGTTGACGAAGCACGCCTCGAGCGAAGGCTCGATACGGGTGATGACACCTTTGTAGATATTGCCTTTGCGCTGTTCGCGCCCGGCTGTCTCGATGTCGATGTCGATGAGCTTTTGCCCATCGACGATGGCGACGCGCAGCTCCTCCTGCTGCGTCGCATTGAACAGCATGCGTTTCATGAACGGCTCCAGGCGGCTCCGCTGCCGGCGCCTCGCGGTTGTCAGTCGCGAGGGCGGGAACGACGGCAGGCCGCACCTTGTTGTGTTGTCACGAGCACGCTGGAGCGGGAACGATGGCGGGGAGAATTGCCTGAAGAGGCGCTTGGGCCCGAAAGACGGAGCCGGCGGCCATAGGGCACCTGCGAATACGGCTTCAAAGCACGGCGTTCACACACCGCACGCTGCAAAAGCGCGCTAAGCCTGAGTCCGGGCATTGCCACGGGCGCGCACAATGCGTCGCGCGCGCCGACGGGCGGCAGATGCTGCGGCTTGGGCCGCAGCGGGGAGTATCGAATCCAGCCCGACTTTCCCGCTTGGGGTGTACTTCCCTGGTTTGACGTCGCCAAGTCCCGCACGCTTCGCGGGACCAAATCGGGCGCAACGCCGTAATTTTCGCAACCGGCAGCCTGCGGACGCACTTCGCGCCGTCGGGCTGCCGATCAAATTCTTTTCAACCAACTTTCCGTTACCGCGGCGCCTTGCCGACCGAATCCGCCTGTGGGCGCGATCCTTGCCGACGGGCGGCGCCGTGCGTGCAACTTGCTGCATCTCTTTGATTAGGGGTGAGCAGCGGACCCCCGGCGCAAGTAAAATAACGGTTTGCGCTTGCGCCTTGCCCGATTCAGCCGGGGCCGGCCGGTCAGGCCACCCACAACGTCAGGCTGGGCAAAATTATATTCAGTATGAATGAGTTAGGCAAAATATCCCAGAATTCGGTCGCAAGCGGCCAGGTATCGATGATCGAGATCGACGAAAACTCGGCCGGTCAGCGTATCGACAACTTCCTGTTGCGCGTCTGTAAAGGCGTGCCGAAAAGCCATATTTACCGGATCCTCCGCAGCGGCGAAGTGCGCGTGAACAAGGGCCGGATCGATGCGCAGTACCGCCTGGCGCTGGGCGACATCGTCCGCGTGCCGCCCGTACGGGTGGCGGCAGCCGACCTGGCGCGCGCCGACACGCCGGTCGTGCCGCCCGCGAATTTCGACGTGCTGTACGAGGACGACGCGATGCTCGTCATCGACAAGCCGGCCGGCGTCGCCGTGCACGGCGGCAGCGGCGTCGCGTTCGGCGTGATCGAGCAGATGCGCCAGGCGCGCCCGCGCGCGAAATTCCTCGAACTCGTGCACCGGCTCGACCGCGAGACGTCCGGGATCCTGATGCTCGCGAAAAAGCGCACGGCGCTGGTCGGCCTGCACGAACAGATCCGCGAGAACCGGATGGACAAGCGTTACTTCGCGTGCGCGCACGGCGAATGGCAGCCCGACTGGGGCCGCCGCCGCGCGGTCAAGGCGCCGCTGTTCAAGTATTCGACCCCGGAAGGGGAGCGCCGCGTGCGCGTGCAGGACGACGGGCTGGCGTCGCATACGGTGTTCAACCTCGTCGACCGCTGGTCCGACTATGTGCTCGTCGAGGCGGAACTCAAAACGGGTCGGACCCATCAGATCCGCGTGCACCTCGCGCATCTCGGCCTGCCGATCGCCGGCGACGCCAAGTATGGCGATTTCGCACTGAACAAGGCGCTGGCGCGCGCGAACGCGCAACCGTCACTGAAGCGGATGTTCCTGCATGCGCACCGGCTGCGGCTTGCGCATCCGCTGACCGGCGAGGCGCTGCAGTTCGACGCGCCGCTGCCGGACGAATGCCGGCGCTTCCTCGATCAACTCAGCGCACTGCGCGATACCGCCTGAACCGCATGGCTCGACAGCAATTTGACCTGATCGTCTTCGACTGGGACGGCACGCTGATGGATTCGACTGCGCACATCGCGCACAGCATCCAGGCCGCGTGCCGCGATCTCGGCCTGCCCACGCCGTCCGACGAGGCGTCGCGCTACGTGATCGGCCTCGGCCTGCGCGACGCGCTGCAGATTACCGCTCCGACCCTCGATCCGTCCGAGTACGCGAGGCTCGCCGAGCGCTACCGCTATCACTATCTGCTCGACGACCAGCGCATCGAGCTGTTCGCCGGCGTGCGCGAACTGCTCGCCGAGCTGCGCGACACGGGCTACCTGCTCGCGGTGGCGACCGGCAAGGGGCGGGTGGGGCTGAACCGCGTGCTCGACCAGTCGAAGCTGACGAGCCTGTTCGACGCGACGCGCTGCGCGGACGAGACGTTCTCGAAACCGCACCCGGCGATGCTGCACGAATTGTCGCGGGAATTGGGGCAGGATCTGGCGCGCACCGTGATGATCGGCGATACGACGCACGACCTGCAGATGGCCGCGAGCGCCGGGGCGGCCGGTGTCGGTGTCGCGTATGGCGCGCATACGGCCGATGCGCTGGCGGCGCTCGCGCCTCGCTTCGTCGCGCCCGATGTCGGTGCGCTGGCCGAATGGCTGAGGGAGCACGCATGAGCGCGGCGCCGGACGCCGTGCGCGTGTGCGCATCGGATGCGCTGGCCGACGGCGGCGCCGGCGTGCGCGTCGACGCGACGCTGCGCGGCGAGCAGGCCGTCGTGTTCTTCGTGCGCTACGACGGCCGCGCGTACGGCTACCTGAACCGCTGCGCGCATGTGCCGATGGAGCTCGACTGGGCCGAAGGGCAGTTCTTCGAGTCGTCGGGCCTTTACCTGATGTGCGCGACGCACGGCGCGATCTATGCGCCGGATACCGGCAAGTGTGTCGGCGGCCCGTGCCGCGGCGGCCGCTTGCGCCCGGTCGAGGTCGACGAACGGGACACGCCCGACGGCCGTGCGGTATTCTGGGTGCCGGATGCCGACCTGCATCCCGCCACTTCCGCCACGACCGACTGACGACACCACTGCATGGCCGACCAACCGAATTCCCCGGAATCCTCCTCCCGTCCCGACAGCCGTGAACCGAACTGGGAGCGCGCGGCGCTCGAACGGATCGCGCTCGCGGCCGTCAAGGAGCAGCGCGCGGCGCGGCGCTGGAAAATCTTCTTCCGCTTCGCGTTCCTCGGCGTGTTCGTGCTGCTTGCGTTCGCGCTGATCGATTTCTCGAGCGATTCGAAGTTCTCGTCGAGCGGGCGGCACACGGCGCTCGTGACGATCGACGGCGAGATCGCGGCCGGCGTCAACGCGAACGCCGAGGACATCAACACGGCGCTCGACGCCGCGTTCGACGACGACGGCACGGTCGGTGTCGTGCTGCGGATCAACAGCCCGGGCGGCAGCCCCGTGCAGGCCGGGATGGTCTACGACGAGATCCGGCGGCTGCGCGCGAAGCATCCGGACAAGCCGCTGTACGTCGTCGTGACCGACATGTGCGCATCGGGCGGCTATTACATCGCGGCCGCGGCCGACAAGATCTTCGTCGACAAGGCGAGCATCGTTGGGTCGATCGGCGTGCTGATGGACGGTTTCGGCTTCACCGGGCTGATGGGCAAGCTCGGCGTCGAGCGCCGCCTGCATACGTCGGGTGAAAACAAGGGCTTCTACGATCCGTTCTCGCCGGAGACGCCGAAGATGGACGCGCACGCGCAGGCGCTGCTCGACCAGGTGCACGCGCAGTTCATCAAGGCCGTGAAGGATGGCCGCGGCAAGCGGCTGCACGAGACACCCGACCTGTTCTCGGGGCTGTTCTGGACGGGCGAGAAGAGCGTCGAGCTCGGGCTCGCCGACGGCTACGGCACCACCGACACGGTCGCGCGCGACGTGCTGAAGGCGCCGGACCTCGTCGATTACACGGTGAAGGAAAGCCTGACGAACCGCGTCGCGCGCAAGTTCGGCGCGGCCGTCGGCGGCGCCGCGATGAAGGCGCTGACGGCCGGCGGCGCGTCGGTCAGCCTGCGCTGACCGGCTGGCGGCGGGCCGCGACGGCCCGCCTTCGTGCCACCGGCTTGTGCCGGCTGACGCATCAGTTCGCGAGCAGCAGGAAGATGGCGGGACGCTTGTGCAGATTCGGCGCGGGCGCCTTTTTCCAGTCGGTCACGGTGCGGCTCGCGATCGTTTCGGTCGCGAGGGTCAGGTCGGCCGCGACGCAAATCTGCGTCGACGGCGCGCAGGTCGCGATCAGCGTGTCGAGCATCGCGTGATTCCGGTACGGCGTTTCGATGAAGATTTGCGTCTGGCGCGCCTTGCGCGACAGTTGCTCGAGTTCGCGCAGCCGTTTCGCGCGCGCGGCCGCATCGACCGGCAGGTAGCCGTTGAATGCGAAGCTCTGGCCGTTCAGGCCCGACGCCATCAAGGCGAGCAGGATCGAACTCGGCCCGACGAGCGGCACGACCTTCACGCCGCGCTCGTGCGCGCGGCGCACCAGCAGCGCGCCGGGATCGGCGACGGCCGGGCAACCGGCTTCCGACACGAGGCCGGCGTCCGCGCCGGCCAGGATCGGCGCGAGCAGCCGGTCGATGGCGCCGGCCGGCGTATTGACGTTCAGCTCGCTGATCTCGATTTCCTGGATCGGGCGGGTCGTGCCGATCTTCTTCAGAAACGCGCGCGTCGTTTTCGCGTTCTCGCCGATGTAATAGCCGAGCGTGCCGGCGCGCGCCTGGACGGCGGCGGGCAGCACGGCGGCAAGCATCGATTCGTCGCCTTCGCCGAGCGTGTTCGGGACGAGGTAAAGCGTGCCGGCGGTCATGCGCGGTCTCCACGGGTGGTTGCAAACAGCGGGTAGTCGGCGGCGCGCAGCATCCGCGTGAGCGCGATCAGCGGCAGGCCGACCAGCGCGGTCGGGTCGTCTGAGTCGATCGCGTCGAGCAGCGCGATGCCGAGCCCTTCGGATTTCGCGCTGCCGGCGACGTCGTACGGGGTTTCCGCGCGCAGGTACGCGTCGAGTTCGGCTTCGGGCAGCGAGCGGAAGCGTACGTGCGTGACGACGTCCTCGACCTGCGCTTCGCCCGTGCGGCTGTCGTACAGGCACAGCGCGCTGTGGAATTCGACCGCGCGGCCCTGCATCGACACGAGCTGCGCGAGCGCGCGCTCGTGCGTGCCGGGCTTGCCGATCTGAAGGCCGTCGAAGGTCGCGACCTGGTCCGACCCGATCACGAGCACGCCATCGGGTGCGTCGATCGTCGCGGCGACGGCGCGCGCTTTCGCGCCGGCGAGGCGCAGTGCGGTCGCGGCCGGGGTTTCGCCGTCGAGCGGGGTCTCGTCGAGGTCGGGCGACACGACGTCGAACGGCACGCCGAGGCGCTCGAGGAGCGCGCGGCGGTAGCGGGAACTGGAGGCGAGAATCAGCCGCGGCGGGCGGCAAACGGTATCCGGCATGGTCGGTTGGATCGGTGAGTCTTCAGGTGTGGCGCGGCGTTGCGCGGACGCAAGCTTAAGTGATTGACCGCAAAAGGTAAAACAGGTATGCTTTCCCGCTTTTCGTCGGCAGGCTTCCGCAGTGGTGGCGCCTGCCGGGTCTTCGGAAGTAAAGTACGTCATCCGCGGATGAGCCGTACGCGAGCGGTACCAAGCCGGATCCGCAAGTCAGCCTGTAGGCGGGAGCGCACATGAACACTTCTTCTGGCAAACCTGCGGCGGCGCTCGATCCGCGCGCGGTCGACTTGTTCGAGTTCGCCCGCAGCGGGCGGCAGGCAGCCGGTGCGGTGCATCTCTCGCAACTGCCGCGCATGTTAAACGAAGTGCCGGCGGACGCGCCAGATCGCGACACGGTCTTCACATGGCAGGCGGAAGGGTTCACGCAGAAAGAGCTGCAGGACGACGGCGCCGACGGTCAGCAGCCGTACCTGCGCCTCGCGGTGCATGGCCATGCGTGGCTCACGTGCCAGCGCTGCATGACGCCGTACGACCAGACGTTCGACGTCGACATGACGTACCGGATCGTCGCGACCGAAGAAGAAGCTGAAGAATTTCCGCTCGACGACGATGAAGCCGATGTGATCGTGGGCTCACGCCAGTTCGATCTCGTCGACTTGATCGAAGAGGAATTGCTGCTTTCGTTGCCGCTCGTGCCCAAGCACGAGGTTTGCCCGGCAGTTCACGAAAGCCTCGTGTCGGGTGCGAGCGGTCCCGCGGAAGAGTCGGACGAAGAGTCCGACGAAGCCGGGGACGAAGGCAAACGGCCGAATCCGTTCGCAGCGCTGGAAGCGTTGAAGAAGGGCGGTGACGGCAACAAGAAACACTAAGCAGTTGTGGCGCGGGAAGGCGTAAGGGCTTTGGGCCAGGGTAGTTAAGCGCCGGATCGGGCTGTGTTAGAATCCGGAAAATTATTTAGGAGTTAGTCATGGCAGTCCAGCAAAACAAGAAGTCGCCGTCGAAGCGCGGCATGCATCGTTCGCACGATTTCCTGACGGCAGCGCCGCTGGCAGTCGAGCCGAGCACGGGTGAAGTGCACCTGCGTCACCACGTCAGCCCGAACGGCTACTACCGCGGCAAGAAAGTCGTCAAGACGAAGAACGACTAAGCGTCAAGTCACGCGTTGCGCGCTACGTTTGCCGTTCGCGTGACAACTGGTTCGCTTGACACTTTCCTGGCGCAACAAAAAGGCGGCATTCTACTGCCGCTTTTTTGTGCCTGAAATTCGTCGCATTCCATGACCGTAAAGCTCACAATCGATTGCATGGGAGGCGACCACGGCCCGTCCGTGACCGTTCCCGCGGCAGTCAAGTTCGTCCGCGCGCATCCCGATGCGCACCTGATGCTCGTCGGCATCGAAAGCGCGATCCGCGCTCAGCTGAAGAAGCTGAAAGCCCTCGACGATCCCGCGCTGACCATCGTTCCCGCCACCGAAGTCGTGGCGATGGACGACCCTGTCGAAGTGGCGCTGCGCAAGAAGAAGGATTCTTCGATGCGTGTCGCGCTCAATCACGTCAAGGATGGCGCGGCGCAGGCCTGCATCTCCGCCGGCAATACCGGCGCGCTGATGGCCGTTTCCCGTTACGTACTCAAGACGCTGCCCGGCATCGAGCGGCCCGCGATCGCGTTCGCGCTGCCGAACCCGACCGGCTACACGATGATGCTGGACCTCGGCGCGAACGTCGACTGCGAACCGCAGCACCTGCTGCAGTTCGCGGAGATGGGGCACGCGCTCGTGGCGGCGCTCGAAGGCAAGGAGCGTCCGACGATCGGCCTGCTGAACATCGGCGAGGAGGTCATCAAGGGCAACGAGACGATCAAGCGCGCGGGCGAGCTGTTGCGCGCCAGCACGCTCAATTTCCGCGGCAACGTGGAAGGCAACGACATCTACAAGGGCACCGTCGACGTGATCGTGTGCGACGGCTTCGTCGGCAACGTCGCGCTGAAGACGTCGGAAGGACTCGCGCAGATGCTGTCCGACATCATCCGCGAGGAGTTCGGCCGTTCGCTGATGTCGAAGCTGATGGCGCTGCTCGCGCTGCCGGTGCTGATGCGTTTCAAGAAGCGCGTCGACCACCGCCAGTACAACGGCGCGGCGTTGCTGGGGCTGAAGAGCCTCGTGATCAAGAGCCACGGTTCGGCCGACGCCTACGCGTTTGAGTGGGCGATCAAACGCGGGTATGATGCCGTCAAAAACGGCGTGCTGGAGCGCCTCGCGCGCGCGATGGCGGATAATTCAGTGTCGCTCGGCGATGGCGAACACGACGCGGGCGGCGCGGGCCAGGCAAGCCCGGCCGCAGGCCAACACGCCGAACCTTCCGCTGCGCAATCCTCTAAAGCATAAATGGCCCAATCGACTCTCTATTCCCGCGTGCTCGGCACGGGCAGCTACCTGCCGCCCGACCGCGTCACGAACCAGCAGTTGACCGATCGTCTTGCGAAGGAAGGCATCGAGACGAGCGATGAATGGATCGTTGCGCGCACGGGCATCCATGCGCGCCATTTCGCCGCGCCCGACGTCACGACGAGCGATCTCGCGCTCGAGGCGTCGCGCCGTGCGATCGAGGCGGCCGGTGTCGATCCGCAGTCGATCGACCTGATCATCGTCGCGACTTCGACCCCCGATTTCGTGTTCCCGAGCACCGCGTGCCTGTTGCAGAACAAGCTCGGCATCAAGAACGGCGGCGCAGCGTTCGACGTGCAGGCCGTGTGCTCGGGCTTTGCGTACGCGATGGCAACGGCCGACAGCTTCATCCGCAGCGGCCAGCACCGTACGGCGCTCGTGGTCGGCGCGGAGACGTTCTCGCGCATTCTCGACTTCAAGGACCGCACGACCTGCGTGCTGTTCGGCGACGGCGCGGGCGCGGTGATCCTGTCCGCATCGGAGGAGCCGGGCGTGCTGGGCAGCGCGCTGCATGCCGACGGCAGCTATTCGCACATCCTCTGCACGCCGGGCAACGTCAACCGCGGCGTGATCGAGGGCAGCGCGTTCCTGTACATGGACGGGCAGGCCGTGTTCAAGCTCGCGGTCAACGTGCTCGAAAAGGTCGCGATCGAGGCGCTCGCCAAGGCGAATCTCGCGCCCGAACAGATCGACTGGCTGATTCCGCACCAGGCCAACATCCGCATCATGACCAGCACCTGCCGCAAGCTCGGCCTGCCGCAGGAGCGCATGGTCGTGACGGTCGACCAGCACGGCAACACGTCGGCCGCGTCGATCCCGCTGGCGCTCGACACCGCGGTGCGCGACGGCCGCATCCAGCGTGGCCAGCACGTGCTGATCGAAGGCGTCGGCGGCGGCTTCACCTGGGGCGCGTCGGTCTTCCGCTTCTGATCCGCGGCGCGCGACCGCTGCGCGCGGATCCCACCGGCGCGCCGTTCGTGCGCGCCGTCCGAATCGATTCAATTGGGGACGATATGAAATTTGCATTCGTTTTTCCGGGGCAGGGCTCGCAGGCGATCGGCATGCTCAACGCATTCGCCGATCTGGCCGTCGTGCGCGAGACGCTTCAGGAAGCGTCCGATGCACTCAATCAGGATCTCGGCAAGCTGATCGCCGAAGGCCCGGCCGAAGAGCTGAACCTGACCACCAATACACAGCCGGTGATGCTGACCGCCGCTTACGCGTGCTACCGCGCGTGGCAGCAGGCAGGCGGCCCGGCGCCGTCGATCGTCGCCGGCCACAGCCTCGGCGAGTACACGGCGCTCGTCGCCGCGGGTGCGCTGGCGTTCAAGGACGCGGTGCCGCTCGTGCGCTTCCGTGCGCAGGCGATGCAGACGGCCGTGCCGGTCGGCCAGGGCGGCATGGCCGCGATCCTGGGCCTTGACGACGACACCGTGCGCGCGGTGTGCGCCGAAGCCGCGGAAGCGGGTGTCGTCGAAGCGGTGAACTTCAATGCGCCCGCGCAGGTCGTGATCGCGGGCAGCAAGGCCGCGGTCGAAAAGGCGTGCGAGATCGCGAAGGCGAAGGGCGCGAAGCGCGCGCTGCCGCTGCCGGTGTCGGCGCCGTTCCATTCGTCGCTGCTCAAGCCGGCGTCGGACCAGTTGCGCGACTACCTCGCGAACGTCGACGTGAAGGCGCCGCAGATTCCGGTCGTCAACAACATCGACGTGGCCGTGATCAGCGATCCGGCCGCGATCAAGGACGCGCTGGTGCGCCAGGCCGCGGGCCCGGTGCGCTGGGTCGAGTGCGTGCGGCACATCGCCGGCACCGGCGTCACGCACGTGATCGAATGCGGTCCGGGCAAGGTGCTCGCCGGCCTGACGAAGCGCATCGACGGTAACCTGACCGGTGCGTCGGTGTTCGATCCGGCATCGCTCGACGAAGCCCTCAAGCTGGTGACCGCCTGACGCGGCGCCTTTTTTCAAGAAACGGATATTCGATTCATGGAAAAGACTCTCGATAAACAGGTCGCGATCGTGACCGGCGCGTCGCGCGGCATCGGCCGTTCGATCGCGCTCGAACTGGCGCGCCTGGGCGCGACGGTGATCGGCACGGCGACGAGCGAATCGGGCGCCGCCGCGATCAGCGCGGCATTCGCCGAGGCGGGTGTCACGGGCCGCGGCGCGGTGCTGAACGTCAACGACGCAGCGGCCGCCGAGGCGCTGATCGATGCGACCGTGAAGGAATTCGGCGCGCTGAACGTGCTCGTCAACAACGCGGGCATCACGCAGGACCAGCTCGCGATGCGGATGAAGGACGAGGACTGGGACGCGGTGATCGACACCAACCTGAAATCGGTGTTCCGCCTGTCGCGCGCGGTGCTGCGCCCGATGATGAAGGCGCGCGGCGGCCGGATCATCAACATCACGTCGGTGGTCGGTTCGGCCGGCAACCCGGGTCAGGTCAACTACGCGGCCGCGAAGGCCGGCGTGGCGGGCATGACGCGTGCGCTCGCGCGCGAGATCGGCAGCCGCGGCATCACCGTGAACTGCGTCGCGCCGGGCTTCATCGATACCGACATGACGAAGACGCTGCCGGAAGAACAGCAGGCCGCGCTCAAGACCCAGATTCCGCTCGGCCGCCTCGGCAGCCCGGAGGACATCGCCCATGCCGTCGCGTTCCTCGCATCGCCGCAGGCCGGTTATATCACCGGCACGACGCTGCACGTGAACGGCGGCATGTACATGTCGTAACGGTTTTCGTTTACCATCCGCGCCGTATCCCGATTTTCAGGCGGATAGGCGCTTGATCGACCATCAAGCCAACGCGCGTTTTGGCGTCAGCAAACCTGATAAAATGCGCGCACTTGTAAATCTGAACTTTCCCTCGGAGGGGTAATGGACAACATCGAACAACGTGTCAAGAAGATCGTCGCTGAGCAACTGGGCGTCGCGGAAGCCGAGATCAAGAACGAAGCTTCGTTCGTGAACGACCTGGGCGCCGACTCGCTCGACACGGTCGAACTGGTGATGGCTCTGGAAGACGAGTTCGGCATGGAAATCCCGGACGAAGAAGCAGAGAAGATCACGACCGTTCAGCAAGCGATCGACTACGCTCGCGCAAACGTCAAGGCGTAAGCGCCTTTCGCGCTTGTCCGCCACGTCGCCGCGATCTTCGCGATTGACGCGCCATCCTGCCGGCTTCGCGCCGGACGGACTAACAGCCACAGGGCTCGCAGGGCTGGTTCCTGTGGCCACTGTGGCTTTTGTTTTTGTCATCCAATAATGGAAAAGAGGTTACCGTGAGCCGCCGTCGTGTTGTTGTTACAGGCCTGGGGCTGATTTCGCCTGTTGGCAATAATGTTGCCGACGGCTGGGCCAATCTCGTCGCCGGCAAGTCCGGTATCGCCACCGTCACGAAGTTCGATGCGTCGAACCTCGCCTGCCATTTCGCGGGCGAAGTGAAGGGTTTCAGCGCCGAGGAGTACATTCCGGCGAAGGAAGCCCGGAACATGGATACGTTCATCCATTACGGCATCGCCGCCGGCGTCCAGGCCATCCGGGACAGCGGGCTGGAAGTGAACGAAGCCAACGCGGAACGCATCGGCGTGCTGGTCGGTTCCGGCATCGGCGGCCTGCCGATGATCGAAGACACGCACCAGACCTACGTCGATCGCGGCGCACGCCGGATTTCGCCGTTCTTCGTGCCGGGTTCGATCATCAACATGATCTCGGGCCACCTGAGCATCATGTTCGGCCTGAAGGGCCCGAACCTCGCGGCCGTGACGGCCTGCACGACCGGCCTGCACAGCATCGGCCTCGCCGCGCGCCTGATCCAGGCCGGCGACGCCGACGTGATGGTCGCGGGCGGTGCCGAATCGACGGTGTCGCCGCTCGGCATCGGCGGTTTCGCGGCGGCGCGTGCGCTGTCGACCCGCAACGACGATCCGGCCAGCGCCTCGCGTCCGTGGGACAAGGACCGCGACGGCTTCGTGCTGGGCGAGGGTGCCGGCGTGATGGTGCTCGAGGAGTACGAGGCGGCGAAGGCGCGCGGCGCGAAGATCTATGCGGAAGTCTCGGGCTTCGGCATGACGGGCGACGCGTACCACATGACCGCGCCGAACATGGACGGCCCGCGCCGCTGCATGGTCGCGGCACTGCGCGACGCCGGCATGAACGCGGACGAGGTCCAGTACCTGAACGCGCACGGCACGTCGACGCCGCTGGGCGACAAGAACGAGTCCGACGCGGTGAAGGCGGCCTTCGGCGAGCATGCGTACAAGCTCGTCGTGAACTCGACGAAGTCGATGACGGGCCACCTGCTGGGCGGCGCGGGCGGCCTCGAATCGGTGTTCACGGTGCTGGCGCTGCACAACAACGTGTCGCCGCCGACCATCAATATCTTCAACCAGGACCCCGAGTGCGATCTCGATTACTGCGCGAACACCGCGCGGGACATGAAGATCGACGTCGCCGTGAAGAACAACTTCGGCTTCGGCGGGACCAACGGCACGCTGGTGTTCAAGCGCGTCTGACGCTGAATCGCTTGACGAGTCCATTCGACATGCCGGCCGGGCGCCCGCAGCGCTTTGCGTTGCGGGCCTCGGCTGTCTCGTATCTCGTGCTGGCCGTGTTCGTCGCATCGGCTGCCGCGTCGGCCTATCTGTTCTGGGCGCCGCGCGCGGGCGCCGCCGCCGGCGCATGCGTGTCGGCCGCGACGGCCGCGCTGCTGGCCGTGTGCGCGGCGCGGGCCGGTGCGCGCCGGCTGCCGGCCGAGTTGCGGATCGATGCATTCGGGGAGATTGCGGCGTTTGGCCGCACCGGGCGGCTGCTGGCCCGTGGCCGCGTGACCGGCCATGCGCACTGGAGCAGCCTGCTGCTGGTGCTGTCGGTCGGGCAGGGTGCCCGGCGGGCCCGGCCGCTGCTGATTCCGGCCGATGCGCTCGACGCGGCATCGTTCAGCGCGCTGTCCGTGCTGGCGAGAACCGCGGGCGCGGCGGGGCGGGCATGACCGCGGCACGGTTACCGACCGTAACCAGCGGCCGGCGCCGGAACGCTACAATAGCGCTCCGCGTTGCATCCCTAGTTAACGGATTTGTCAGGTGAGTGAAAAAGAAATCGATCAGGCTCTGGTCGAGCGCGTACAGAAGGGCGACAAGGCGGCGTTCGAACTCCTGGTCTCCAAATACCACCGCAAGATCATTCGGCTGATCTCGCGCCTCGTGCGGGATCCCGCCGAGGTCGAGGATGTGGCCCAGGACGCGTTCATCAAGGCGTATCGTGCGCTGCCGCAATTTCGCGGCGAATCGGCGTTCTATACGTGGTTGTACCGGATTGCCGTCAATACGGCCAAGAACTACCTTGCGACGCAAGGCCGCCGGGCACCGACCTCGACCGAGGCCGATGCAGAGGAAGCGGAAACTTTCTCCGACGCAGACCAACTAAGGGATATCAACACGCCTGAGTCGATGTTGATGAGCAAGCAGATTGCCGAGACGGTCAACGCTGCAATGGCTCTGCTGCCCGAGGAACTGCGCCAGGCAATCACGCTGCGCGAGATCGAGGGCCTGAGCTACGAAGAGATCGCGGAAATGATGGGCTGTCCGATCGGGACGGTCCGGTCGCGGATCTTCCGCGCGCGCGAAGCAATCGCTGCCAAGTTGCGTCCGCTGCTCGATACGCCCGAAGGCAAGCGCTGGTAAGCGCGATGGGCGTAACGACGCGGGTCGGGGTCTAGTTACGGATAGAGTCGTGAAGTCACGACGGGGTGTGCAAGATGGGGAGCATCATGGGGTCGGTCAATACGCAATCGCAAGCGTGCTCGCGCGGCGAGCGCCTTTCCGCGCTGGTCGACGGCGAAATGTTCGATGGCCCGGACCACGGGCAGTTTCTGGCTGAGCTCGACCGCGCGGATCGCGCTGCGTGGGCCCATTACCACCTGATCGGCGATGCGCTGCGCTCGGACGAGCTCGCGCTGTCGCCCGCCGTGAGCGTCGCGTTCACCGCGCGCATGTCGGCTGCGCTCGACAGCGAGCCGCACCTGCTCGCGCCGGCGGCGGCGCCGGTCGCACGCAAGCTGCTGTCGCTGCGCCGGCGTGTCGTGCCCGCGTTCGCGGTCGCGGCCGCGGCAGCCACGCTGACGTGGATCGTCGTCCCGCAGATGCAGACGGCCGGTGCCCCGGGCGCCGTCCAGGTCGCATCGGCCGGTGCGCAGCAAGGCGGCAACCTGCAGCGCGTGACGGTTGCGCAGGCATCGGCCCAGCCGGGCCTGCAGGACGTCAACATCATTCGCGACGCGAGCCTCGACCAATATCTTGAAGCGCACCAGCAATTCGCGCAGCAGCCCGTCGTCACGGGTTCGATGCCGCTGATCCGCGCAGCCGTGACCACCACGCCAGGCCAATAAACCCGATGCGGACATTGCAGTTGAATCACGCCATCTCCGGGTGGAAGCGGCTGCCGGCCCTCCTGCTTTGCGCAGCCGCCCTGTTGTCCGTTCAATCCCTTCCTGCCAGCGCCCAGCAACCGGACGATCCCGTCGCGACCCGCAAGGGCGCCGCGGACTGGCTCGACCGCGTCCAGCAGGCGGCGCAGCAGCAGAGTTACGAAGGCACGTTCGTCTACCAGCGCGGCGGGTATGTCCAGTCGTCGCGCATCGCGCACGTCGCGTCCCGCGACGGCGAGTTCGAGCGAATCGAGACGCTCGACGGCAAGCCGCGCAAGCTGCTGCGGCATAACGACGAGCTCTACACGTTCGTGCCCGAGCGCAAGCTGTGCGTGGTCGAGCGCCGCCAGACGCGCGACTCGTTTCCCGCGCTGCTCGGCGCGAGCGGCGAGCACGTGATGTCGGTCTACGACGCGAAGTCGCTCGGCAAGGACCGCGTGGCCGGGATCGACGCGCAGGTCGTCGAGCTCGTGCCGAAGGATGCGTACCGTTTCACGTACAAGCTGTGGGCCGACGCGCGCACCGGGCTGCTGCTGCGTTCGCAGACGCTCGATGCGAACGATCACGTGCTCGAACAGATTGCGTTCTCCCAGTTGCAAACGGGGGGCGCGAACGGCGACAAGGCCGCGATCGCGGCTGGCATGCGCAACCTGAGCGGCTGGACGGTCGTGCGCCCGCCGGTCGCGACGGTCGACATGGAAGCGCAGGGCTGGCAGCTCGCACCGAGCGTTGCCGGCTTCCAGAAGATTCGTGAAGTGCGCCGGCCGATGGCCGCGCGCGATGCAGGCGACCCGCCGATCGCGGTCGATCAGGCCGTCTTCACCGACGGTCTCGCGACGATCTCGGTGTTCATCGAGCCGGCCGAAAAGAATACGCGCAAGGAAGGCGCGGGCAGCACCGGTGCGACGCACGTTCTCGTGAAGCGCCGCGGCGACTACTGGATCACCGTGCTCGGCGAAGTGCCGCCGGCCACGTTGCAGCAGTTCGCGTCTGCCATAGAATACAAGGCTTCCAAGTAACGCTACGGCTTCCGACATGATGAAACTCACGCTGCGCAAATGGCTCGCGGCGGCGGCGTTGTCTGCCTGCCTGCCGCTCGTGCCGCATACCGCATTCGCCGTGACGGCTCCCGCTGCCAGCCTGCCCGACTTCGCCGACCTGGTCGAAAAGGTCGGGCCGGCCGTCGTGAACATCCGGACCACCGCCAACGTGCCGACCAACAGCGGCCCGCGCGGGATGCTCCCGCCGGGCTTCGACAACGGCGACATGTCGGAATTCTTCCGGCGCTTCTTCGGCATTCCGCTGCCGCAGGCGCCCGGCAACGGCGGCGGCAACGGCAGCAACCCGAAGAGCGCGCCGGCGCCGGACAATCCGCCCGACACCGAGCAGAACCGTGGCGTGGGCTCGGGCTTCATCGTGTCGGCCGACGGTTACGTGATGACCAATGCGCACGTCGTCGACGATGCGGACACCATCTACGTGACGCTGACCGACAAGCGCGAATTCAAGGCGAAGCTGATCGGCGTGGACGACCGCACGGACGTCGCGGTCGTGAAGATCCAGGCGTCGAACCTGCCGGTCGTCGCGATCGGCGATTCGAACAAGGTGCGCGTCGGCGAGTGGGTCGTCGCGATCGGTTCGCCGTTCGGCCTCGACAACACGGTGACGGCCGGCATCGTCAGCTCGAAGAGCCGCAACACGGGCGACTATCTGCCGTTCATCCAGACCGACGTCGCCGTGAACCCCGGCAACTCGGGCGGCCCGCTGATCAACATGCAGGGCGAGGTGATCGGCATCAATTCGCAGATCTACAGCCGTACCGGCGGCTTCATGGGCATCTCGTTCGCGATTCCGATCGACGAGGCGATGCGCGTGGCCGACCAGCTGAAGGCGACCGGCAAGGTCACGCGCGGCCGGATCGCGGTGGCGATCGGCGAGGTGACGAAGGACGTGGCCGATTCGATCGGGCTGCCGAAGGCCGAAGGCGCGCTCGTCAGCAGCGTCGAGCCGGGCGGCCCGGCCGACAAGGCGGGCATCCAGCCGGGCGACATTATCCTGAAGTTCAACGGCCGTTCGGTCGATACGGCGTCGGACCTGCCGCGCATGGTCGGCGACACCAAGCCCGGCACGAAGGCGACGGTCAGCGTGTGGCGCAAGGGTCAGGCACGCGATCTGCCGATCACGATCGCGGAGACGCCGGCCGAGTCGACGGCGAAGGCCGAACAGCGCAAGAACGCGCCGCAGAAGCCGCGCCAGACCAATTCGCTCGGTCTGACGGTGAGCGACCTGACGGCCGACCAGATGAAGGCGCTGAAGCTGAAGAACGGCGTGCAGATCGACGGCGTCGACGGCCCGGCTGCCCGTGCGGGCCTGCAGCGCGGCGACATCGTGCTGCGCGTCGGCGACACCGACATCACGAACGCGAAGCAGTTCGCCGACGTGACGGCGCAGCTCGATCCGCAGAAGGCGGTCGCGGTGCTCGTGCGGCGTGGCGACAACACGCAGTTCGTGCCCGTGCGGCCGCGCCAGAAGTAACGCGCCGATGTTCACGCTCTACGGCCGCGGCTGGTGCCACCTGTGCGACGACATGCGCGACGCACTGGCGCCGGTGGCGGCCGAATTCGGCGTCGCGGTCGACTACGTCGACATCGATACCGATGCGGCGCTGGTTGCCCGTTACGACGAGGACGTGCCCGTGTTGCTGCTGGACGGCGCGGAAGTGTGCCGCCACCGGTTCGACGACACGCGGGTGCGCGACGCGCTGGCGGCCCGGCGCTGAGTTCCGGCCGCGTCCGGCGGGTGCCCGCGGCGGGCCGCGGTGCGGGCGGGCGTCCGAAATACCGCCCGTCGAAAGCCTTTTCAGCTAAAATAAGCTGTTTTTTCACCGACTTACACAAGGCGTGCTCCGCAGTCGTCGAGCGCGCCTTTTTCGCTTGATCGGCACTGAATGGATCATATTCGCAATTTCTCGATCATCGCGCACATCGACCATGGCAAGTCGACGCTCGCGGATCGCATCATCCAGGTATGCGGCGGTCTCGCCGACCGTGAAATGGAAGCGCAGGTGCTCGACTCGATGGATATCGAGCGCGAGCGCGGCATCACGATCAAGGCGCAGACGGCGGCATTGTCCTATCGCGCGCGCGACGGCAAGGTCTACAACCTGAACCTGATCGACACGCCGGGGCACGTCGACTTCTCGTACGAAGTCAGCCGTTCGCTGTCCGCCTGCGAAGGCGCGCTGCTGGTCGTCGATGCCAGCCAGGGCGTCGAGGCGCAGACGGTCGCGAACTGCTACACGGCGATCGAGCTCGGCGTCGAGGTCGTGCCGGTGCTGAACAAGATCGACCTGCCGGCCGCGAACCCCGAGAACGCGATCGAGGAGATCGAGGACGTGATCGGCATCGACGCGACCGACGCGACGCGCTGCAGCGCGAAGACGGGGCTCGGCGTCGAAGACGTGCTCGAGTCGCTGATCGCGAAGGTGCCGCCGCCGAAGGGCGATCCGGCCGCGCCGCTGCAGGCGCTCATCATCGATTCGTGGTTCGACAACTACGTCGGCGTCGTGATGCTCGTACGTATCGTCAACGGCACGCTGCGCCCGAAGGAAAAGATCAAGATGATGGCGACCGGCGCGCAGTATCCGGTCGAGCACGTCGGTGTGTTTACGCCGAAGTCGCGCAATCTCGACTCGCTGTCGGCAGGGCAGGTGGGCTTCATCATCGCCGGCATCAAGGAGCTGACGGCCGCGAAGGTCGGCGATACCGTCACGCACGCGGCCAAGGCTGCTGCCGAGCCGCTGCCGGGCTTCAAGGAAGTGAAGCCGCAGGTGTTCGCGGGGCTGTATCCGGTCGAGGCGAACCAGTACGACGCGCTGCGCGAGTCGCTCGAGAAGCTGAAGCTGAACGATGCGTCGCTGCAGTACGAGCCGGAAGTGTCGCAGGCACTCGGGTTCGGTTTCCGCTGCGGCTTCCTCGGGCTGCTGCACATGGAAATCGTGCAGGAGCGGCTCGAGCGCGAGTTCGACATGGATCTCATCACGACCGCACCGACGGTCGTCTACGAGGTCGTGCAGAGCGACGGTTCGACGATCATGGTCGAGAACCCGGCGAAGATGCCGGAGCCCGGCCGCATCGCCGAAGTCCGCGAGCCGATCGTCACCGTGAACCTGTACATGCCGCAGGACTACGTCGGCTCCGTGATCACGCTGTGCGAGCAGAAGCGCGGCTCGCAGATCAACATGCAGTATCACGGCCGCCAGGTGCAGCTCACGTACGAGATCCCGATGGCCGAGATCGTGCTCGACTTCTTCGATCGCCTGAAGTCGGTGTCGCGCGGCTATGCGTCGATGGACTACGAGTTCAAGGAATACCGTTCGTCGGACGTCGTGAAGGTCGACATGCTGATCAACGGCGACAAGGTCGATGCGCTGTCGATCATCGTGCACCGGTCGCAGTCGCAATACCGCGGCCGCGAGGTGGCCGCGAAGATGCGCGAGATCATCCCGCGCCAGATGTACGACGTGGCGATCCAGGCAGCGATCGGCGCGCACATCGTCGCCCGCGAGAACATCAAGGCGCTGCGCAAGAACGTGCTCGCGAAGTGCTACGGCGGCGACATCACGCGGAAGAAGAAACTGCTCGAGAAGCAGAAAGAAGGCAAGAAACGGATGAAGCAGGTGGGTTCGGTCGAGATCCCGCAGGAAGCGTTCCTTGCGATCTTGCGCGTCGAAGACAAATAACAGGACTGATCCTTTTATGAATTTTGCGCTGATTCTTTTTGTGCTCGTCATCGTGACGGGCGTAGCGTGGGTGCTGGACAAACTGGTGTTCCTGCCGCGGCGACGCAAGGCGGCCGACTCGGCGATCGAGGAGTTCGATCGCCAGCAGTCGCGCATCGACAAGCGCTTCGCGGATGAAAACGCGGTGCAAACGCGTTCGAAGCTGCGCGACGAGAAGCTGCGCCAGCCGTGGTGGCTCGAGTACACCGCGAGCTTCTTTCCGGTGATCCTGGCGGTGTTCGTCGTGCGCTCGTTCGTCGTCGAGCCGTTCAAGATTCCGTCGGGCTCGATGGTGCCGACGCTGCTCGTCGGCGATTTCATCCTCGTCAACAAGTTCGAATACGGGCTGCGCCTGCCGGTCACGAACACGAAGATCACGCAGGGCAGCCCGCTGTCGCGCGGCGATGTCGTCGTGTTCCGTTATCCGAAGGACGAGTCGGTCGACTACATCAAGCGCGTGATCGGCCTGCCGGGCGACACGGTCGCCTACCAGGACAAGCAGCTGACGATCAACGGCCAGCCGGTGCCCGAAACGCCGCTGCCGGATTTCTTCGACGACGAGCGCCAGAATTACGCGAAGCAGTTCGAGGAAACGATCGGCAACAAGAAGAACGCGATCCTCAACAACCCGGCCGTGCCGCCGTTCGTGATGGGCGCCTACGACTATCCGTATCGCGACAACTGCACGTACAACAGCCGCGGCGTGATCTGCAAGGTGCCGCCCGGTCACTACTTCATGATGGGCGACAACCGCGACAACAGTGCGGACAGTCGCTACTGGGGTTTCGTGCCGGACCAGAACATCGTCGGCCGCGCGTTCTTCATCTGGATGAACTTCAGCGACCTGAAGCGCATCGGCTCCTTCAACTGATCGCAGTCGACTCGCACGCAATACGCGACGCACGGGCCGCGTCGCGTATTGCCGAACTACTTTAAGAACCGGCGGTAACACCGCCTCGTCACGCCTTTTCGTCTCCGGCCGTGCCGTTTCGGCCCGACCGGCGCCCGCGTTATACTCCTGCACATGCCCCTATCCCAGTTGGAAAGCCGGCTGCGCTACGAATTTCGCAATGCGGAATTGTTGCGCCAGGCTTTGACCCATCGCAGTCACAGTGCCACGCACAACGAACGGCTCGAGTTTCTCGGCGACTCCGTTCTGAATTGCGCGGTGGCCGCCCTTTTGTTCCAGCGTTTCAGCAAGCTGGACGAAGGCGACCTGTCGCGCGTACGCGCCAACCTCGTCAAGCAGCAGTCGCTGTACGAAATTGCTCAGGCCCTGAATATCTCGGACGGCCTGCGGCTGGGCGAGGGCGAACTGCGCAGCGGCGGGTTCCGTCGCCCGTCGATCCTCGCGGACGCGTTCGAAGCCATCATCGGGGCCGTGTTCCTCGATGGCGGCTTCGAAGCCGCCCAAGGGGTCATCAAGCGCCTCTACATCCCGATTCTCGACCACATCGATCCGCGCACGCTCGGCAAGGACGCGAAGACGCTGCTGCAGGAGTACCTGCAGGGGCACAAGATCGCACTGCCGACCTACACGGTCGTCGCGACGCATGGTGCGGCGCACAATCAGCAGTTCGAGGTCGAATGCACGGTGCCGAAGCTGGACGTGAAGGTATCGGGCTCCGGCGCGAGCCGGCGCGCGGCCGAGCAGGCCGCCGCGAAGAAGGCGCTCGACGAAGTGATGGCGGCCGCGCCGATGCTGGCCACGAAGCCGAAGCGCTCGAAAAACGCGCGCGGCTCGAAGCATGTGGAACCCGAAATCGTGCCGGGCGTGAAGGGCGTGCAGGAAGCGCTCGACCTGCGCTCGCCGGAGCGGAAGGAGCGGGCGGCTGCCCGCGAGGCCAGGGCGGCCGCCGGTGCGGTGCCCGCGGCGGCTGCGACCGGTGCCGAGCCGGCCGTCGCGCCGATGGCCGCGATTCGCGCGGCGCATGTCGAGACGGCTGCCGACAAGGGTGAGCGGGCGGCGAAGCCGGCGGCCGACAAGGTGGCCGATAAACCCGCCGACCGCCCCGACAAGGCGGCGGACAAGCCCGCGGACGCCGCGCCGCGTGCCGCCGATCCGGCCGCATCGTCCGCCGACAAGCCTTCCGCCGGTTCCGACCCCGCTGCACGCACGCGTGCGCGCGACGCTGCCGCACCGGACGCCGAGACGCCGCCGGGCGGCGCGAGCCTCGCCGCCGCGCAGGCGCGCGTGGCCGATGCCGACCACTGAATTGCCCAGCGATCGTGCCGCGCGCCGCGCGGCCGTTTCCGAACCTGCCTCCCAAACGATATGAACACTCCCGCTCCTACCGGCTTCCGTTGCGGCATGATCGCGATCGTGGGCCGCCCGAACGTCGGCAAGTCGACGTTGATGAACGCACTCGTCGGCCAGAAGATCAGCATCACGTCGCGCAAGGCGCAGACGACCCGCCATCGCATCACCGGCATCAACACGTTCGATGACGCGCAATTCGTGTTCGTCGACACGCCGGGTTTCCAGACCCGTCACAGCACCGCGCTGAACCGATCGCTGAACCGCGCGGTCACGTCGACGCTGACGTCGGTCGACGTGATCCTGTTCGTGATCGAGGCCGGTCGCTTCGGGCCCGACGACCAGAAGGTGCTCGACCTGATTCCGCCCGGCATGCCGACGCTGCTGATCACGAACAAGATCGACCGTGTCGCCGACAAGGCCACGCTGTATCCGTTCATGCAGAAGATGAACACGCTGCGCGAATTCGCCGAGCTCGTGCCGCTGTCGGCGCAGCAGCCGGAAGACATCAAGCGCCTGCTCGAGACGATCAAGCCGTACCTGCCGGAAGGCGCCCCGATCTACGGCGAGGACGAGCTGACCGACCGCAGCTCGCGCTTCCTCGCGGCCGAAATCCTGCGCGAAAAGGTGTTCCGCTGGACCGGCGACGAGCTGCCGTACACGAGCACCGTCGTGATCGACAAGTTCGAGGAGGAAGGGCGGCTGAAGCGCATCTTCGCGACGATCCTCGTCGAACGCGATTCGCACAAGGCGATGGTGATCGGCAAGAAGGGCGAGAAGCTCAAGCAGATCAGCACCGAGGCGCGGATGGACATGGAGAAGCTGTTCGACGGCCCCGTGTACCTCGAGACCTTCGTGAAGGTGAGGAGCGGCTGGGCCGACAACGAGGCCGGACTGCGCGCCTATGGGTACGAATGACGCGCTGACGTCGACTGAAGACGCGGTGACGGCCGGCGCGAACGACGCGCCGCTGCCGGCTCCGCCCGAACCGCCGCGCAAGGCGCGGCGCGCGACGTCTCGCACGTCCGATTTCCGCGTCGCCGAGCAGCCGGCGTTCGTGCTGCACAGCTATCCGTATCGCGAAACCAGCCTGATCGTCGATGTGCTGACGCGCGATCACGGCCGGCTTGCGCTCGTCGCGAAGGGCGCGAAACGCCCGCACTCCGCGCTGCGCGGCGTGCTGCAGACCTTCCAGCCGCTGCTGCTGTCCTGGTCCGGCAAATCCGAGGTGCGCACGCTGACGGGGGCCGAGTGGGTCGGCGGCATGCTGCCGCTCGGCGGCGACGGGCTGCTGTGCGGTTTCTACGCGAACGAGCTGCTCGTGAAATTCTGCGCGCGCGAGGATCCGCAGCCGCCGCTGTTCAATCATTATGTGCTGACGCTCACGCGCCTCGCGCACGGCGAACCCGCGGTGCAGGTGCTGCGTTCGTTCGAGCGCGTGCTGTTGAAGGAGACCGGTTACGCGATGGCGCTGAACCGCACGGTCGCGCGCCGCGCGGTCGAGCCCGATCGCCGCTACGTGTTCGATCCCGAGCGCGGCGTGCGCAACGCGGACGACGACGTGCCGTCGCACTGGCCGGTCATCACCGGACAGACGTTGCTCGACATGGAGCAGGACGATTACCATCGAGCCCAGACGGTCGCGCAAAGCAAGACGCTGATGCGCTTCCTGCTGAACACCTATCTCGGCGGTACGCCGCTTGCCACGCGTCAGATCCTGATCGACCTGCAAAACCTATGAGCTTCTTCCTGACAACGCCCACCGCCATCGACCTCGGCGTGAACATCGACCACGTCGCGACGCTGCGCAATGCGCGCGGCACGGCCTATCCCGATCCGATCCGCGCGGCGCTCGCCGCCGAAGAGGCCGGTGCGGACGCGATCACGCTGCATCTGCGCGAGGATCGCCGCCACATCGTCGACGCCGACGTGCGCAAGCTGCGCCCGCTGCTGAAGACGCGCATGAACCTCGAATGCGCGGTGACGGCCGAGATGCTCGACATCGCGTGCGAAGTGCGTCCGCACGACGCGTGCCTCGTGCCGGAAAAGCGCGAGGAACTGACGACCGAGGGCGGTCTCGATGTCGCCGGCCACTTCGAAGCCGTGCGCGCGGCCTGCAAGCAACTGGCCGACGTCGGCGTGCGCGTGTCGCTGTTCATCGACCCGGACGAGACGCAGATCCGCGCCGCGCACGAAGCGGGCGCGCCGGTGATCGAACTGCACACGGGCCGCTACGCCGAGGCGCACGACGAAGCCGAACAGCAGCGCGAGTACGAACGCATCGTCGCGGGCGTGCAGGCCGGTGCGCAACTGGGCCTGAAGGTCAATGCGGGGCACGGGCTGCATTACACGAACGTGCAGCAGATCGCCGCGATCGACGGCATCGTCGAGCTGAACATCGGTCACGCGATCGTCGCGCATGCGATCTTCGCGGGCTGGGACAACGCGGTGCGCGAGATGAAGGCGATCATGGTTGCCGCCCGCGTCGCCGCGCTGCACGGTGGCGCGCGTTGAAGATGAAATACCGCCGCGTGCGCGCGTACTGACATGGCGATCTACGGCATCGGTACCGACATCGCCCAGGTAAGCCGCGTCGCGGCCGTGCTCGAACGCACGGGCGGCCGGTTTGCCGAGAAGGTGCTGGGCCCCGACGAACTGCGTGTGTTCCATGCGCGCCGCGCGCGCTCCGAGGCGCGCGGCATCGCGTTTCTCGCGACGCGCTTCTCCGCGAAGGAAGCGTTCTCGAAGGCGATCGGGCTCGGCATGCACTGGCCGATGACGTGGCGCGCACTGCAGACGCTCAACCATCCGAGCGGCGAGCCGTACGTGGTCGCGTCGGGCGAGCTGGCCGACTGGCTGGCCGCGCGCGGCATCACGGCGCGCGTGACGGTCAGCGACGAGCGCGACTACGCAGTGTCGTTCGTGATCGCCGAAACGGACGCCGCGCCTGCTCCTGCACCTGTTTCCCGAACCTCCTCCTGACGGACTTCCCGATTCGATGAAAACGACTCCCGGCCCGGTCATGCTCGACGTCGTCGGCACGGCCCTGTCGCGCGACGATGCACGGCGTCTTGCGCATCCGAATACCGGCGGCGTGATCCTGTTCGCGCGGCACTTCCAGAACCGCGCGCAGCTGATCGCGCTGACCGACTCGATCCGCGCGGTGCGCGAAGACATCCTGATCGCCGTCGATCACGAAGGCGGGCGCGTGCAGCGGTTCCGCACCGACGGCTTCACGGTGCTGCCCGCGATGCGCCGCCTCGGCGAGCTGTGGGATCGCGACGTGCTGCTCGCGACGAAGGTGGCGACCGCCGTCGGCTACATCCTGGCCGCCGAACTGCGTGCGTGCGGGATCGACATGAGCTTCACGCCCGTGCTCGACCTCGACCACGGGCATTCGAAGGTGATCGGCGACCGCGCGTTCCATCGCGACGCGCGCGTCGTCACGCTGCTCGCGAAGAGCCTGAACCACGGGCTGTCGCTCGCCGGGATGGCGAACTGCGGCAAGCATTTCCCCGGGCACGGTTTCGCGGAAGCCGATTCGCACGTCGCGCTGCCGACCGACGACCGCACGCTCGACGCGATCCTCAAGCAGGACGTTGCGCCGTACGACTGGCTCGGCCTATCGCTGTCGGCCGTGATTCCCGCGCACGTGATCTATACGCAGGTCGACAAGCGGCCGGCCGGATTCTCGCGCGTCTGGCTGCAGGACATCCTGCGCGGCAAGCTCGGCTTCACGGGCGCGATCTTCAGCGACGACCTGTCGATGGAGGCCGCGCGCGAAGGCGGCACGCTCACGCAGGCGGCCGATGCCGCGCTCGCCGCCGGTTGCGACATGGTGCTCGTCTGCAACCAGCCGGAGGCGGCCGAGGTCGTGCTGAACGAGCTGAAGGCACGGGCGTCGGCCGAGTCGGTGCGGCGCATCAAGCGGATGCGCGCGCGCGGCAAGGCGCTCAAGTGGGACAAGCTGGTCGCGCAGCCCGAGTATCTGCAGGCGCAGGCGCTGCTGAAAAGCGCACTGGCGTAAACGGGCGCGGTTCGGGTCCTTTCGCTCGCCGAAACAAAAAGCCGCGCAATTGCGCGGCTTTTTCATGGGGTGCGGCAAGGGGCAAACCGGGCAGTCGGTACGGCGGGCTTTTGCGCAACTAACGGTCAGGTCCGGCCAGTGCCCGTATTCACGATCGCCCGCTCAGTTCACCTTCATCCGCTGCAGCTTGTTGTACAGCGTCTTCGGGCTGATGCCGAGCAGCGTGGCCGCACGATGGCGGGTGCCGCCGACCGCGTCGAGCGTCGCGCGGATCAGCAGGTCCTCGACGTCGGACAGCGGCGTGCCGACCTTGATCTGCACGCTGCTGCCGTTCAGCGCGGCGCCGGAGGAGAAGCTCGGCTCGCCGGCGCGCAGCGTCTCGATGAAATCGCCCGACGCGTCGTACGCGAAGCGCACGCGTTCCTGCAGTTCGCGCACGTTGCCCGGCCATTCGTAGGACAGGCATTCGCGCACGAAGCCCGGCGCCGCGCGCTTGTCGGTCGTGCTGCGCCCGGTCGCGCGCGCCTCGCGGTTCAGTTCGTCGATCTGCGCGTCCGCGATCGCGAGTGCGTCGCCGTCGCGCTCGCGCAGCGGCGGCATCGTGATCGACGCCGCATCGAGGCGCAACCACAGATCCTCGCGCAGCGTGCCGTTCGCGACCGCTTCGCGTGCCGGGCGGCGCGTGGTCGCGATCAGCCGGAAATCGCTCGTGATCGAGCTCGTGCCGCCGATCCGCATGAAGTTCTGCGAATCGAGCGCATGCAGCAGCGCTTCCTGCAGCACGAGCGGCAGCGCGGTGATCTCGTCGAGGAACAGCGTGCCGCCGCCGGCCTGTTCGAACAGGCCCGATTCGCGGCGCTCGGCGCCGTCGAACGCGCCGCGCTCATGGCCGAACAGCACGCTGTCGAGCGACGCGCCATGGCGGCCGGCCTGCGCGATCGTCCGGCAGTCGAACGACACGAACGGCCCCTTGCGGCGCCGGCTCAGGTCGTGCAGCGTGCGCGCGGCCAGCTTCTTGCCGGTGCCGGCCTCGCCCGAGAACAGCACGGCCGTTTCGGTGCGCGCGTTGTGCTCGATCATGTCGTACACGTGCTGCATCGCATCGCTGCAGCCGACCAGCGCGCCGAAGCGGCCGAGCCGGCGCAGCGACGCACGCAGCGACTGCACTTCGTCGATCAGTTCGTACGGGCGCGGGATCCGCGCGAGCAGGCTGCGCAGGCGCGGAATGTTGATCGGCTTCAGCAGGTAGTCCCAGATGCCGTGACGCAGGCCCTCGATGGCGCTCTCGACCGTCGCGTTGCCCGTGAGCACGATGACGGGCAACGAGCCGTTCGGCTGTTGCTGCGGCAGGTGCTGGAGCAGGTCGAACCCGCTGCCGTCCGGCAGGTTCAGGTCGACGAGGACGACATCGGGGATCGAGCGGCCCAGCGCCGTGCGGGCTTCGGCGAGCGACGTGGCCGTGTCGACCGAGAAGCCGTCTGCGGCGAGCAGCGCGGTGAGGCCGGAGAGACTGTTGGGATCGTCTTCGACAATCAGGGCGTGTGGCATGGTGGACGCGAGTCGAGTCAAGAGAGGCGGGCTGTCGGCCATCGGGGCCGCAGCCGCATGTCAGATTAAAAACTGATTTTATGCCCCGCCGAACCCGTCACGCGCATTATTTCTCCGGCGCTATAAAACAGTTACCGATGATACAAATTGAATATCTTTACCGGTGGATTTTGTGTTCCTTATGCCCTTGGCTGGTGCCCGCTGTTGGCGCTAGACAAACAAAAAGCGCCCCGAAGGGCGCTTTGTTCGATGCGGGTATCGCTGACGATTACGCGCGGCTGCGGTATTCGTTCGTACGCGTATCGATTTCGATCTTGTCGCCGGTATTGCAGAACAGCGGCACTTGCAGTTCGAAGCCCGTTGCGAGCTTGGCGTTCTTCAGCACCTTGCCCGACGACGTGTCGCCCTTGACTGCCGGCTCCGTGTAGGTGATCTCGCGAACGAGGATCGTCGGCAGTTCGACCGAGATCGCCTTCTCGTTGTAGAACACGACTTCGCACGCCATGCCGTCTTCGAGGTAGTTCAGCGCTTCGCCCATCATTTCGGCTTCGACTTCGAACTGGTTGTAGTCGGCGTCCATGAACACGTACATCGGGTCGGCGAAGTACGAGTACGTCACTTCCTTGCGGTCGAGCACGACGACGTCGAACTTGTCGTCGGCCTTGTAGACCGATTCCTGGCCTGCGTTCGTCAGCAGGTTCTTCATCTTCATCTTGACGACGGCGGCGTTACGGCCCGACTTGTTGTATTCCGTCTTGGAGATGACCCATGCGTCGCTGCCGATCTGCACGACGTTGCCTACGCGGAGTTCCTGTGCGGTCTTCATAAAAACTGTCCTGATCCAATCAAATAAATAGGTGCCTGAGCGTTGCGCAACGGCTGACGGCGCAAGCGGTGCGTTCCGGTGGACGCCAAAAGCGAGCGCTTGCCTGGTCAGCCGTCGGATAACCGCTTATTTTAACTGAGATTTTGCGTATTCCGCCAGCTTTCCGGCGAGATCGCCGACCGCCGCGAGCGCGTCGGCCCAGCGGGCCGCATTGGCGTCCAGTGCGGCACGGTGTTGCCAGAAATCGGCCCAGTCGGGCGTGCCGGCGCCGTTCCATGCATGCCAGAACCGCTCGAGCGCGGCGCGCGGCGCATCGGCGAGGCCCGCCGACAGGTGCGCGAGCGCGGCGTCGAGCTTCGGCAGGTGCACGTCGTCGGCCTGCGGGTAGATGTGCCACACGAACGGCTTGCGCGCCCATTGCGCGCGGACGAACGAATCCTCGCCGCGCACGAAATTGAGGTCGGCCGCCCACAGCAGCGGATCGTAGTCGGCCTGCGGGACGAATGCGAGCCCGTGGGCGACCAGGTTGCCGGCGCGTGCATGGGCGCCCGCCGCGAACGACTCGACCCCGAAAAAGCGCGCGACGGCCGGCGACAGGCGGCCGGCCGGCACGAGCGCGACGACCGGCGACGGGCCGTCGCGCCATTGGGCGAGCAGTGCGTCGACGGCCGGATTTTCGTACGTGAACAGACTGACGACCGTCGTGCCGGGCGCCGGCGGCGCGCCGCCGGTCGCGCGCCGCCACCATGCGGCGCGGGCCGCGGCGTCGGCATCGAAGGCCGTCCGGCGCGCGTCGAGGTCGTGCTCCTTCGGCACGCCGCCGGTGCCGGCCGACAGGCCGGGGAAGAAGAACGTCTTCAGCAGCGGGTAGCGTGGATGCGGCGACGGCCGCAAATGGAAATCGGCGACCCAGTCCTCGGCGCTCAGGTATTCGAGGTTGATCCACACGGGGCGGCGCTCGCGGCGTGCCATCGCCGCGAGATACGCGCCGGGCAGCTCGCACGCGAACGCCTCGATCACGACATCGGCGATCTCCAGTGCGTCGCCGACTTCCGCATGCCAGTGCTCGATCGCGATCGCGTCGATCGTCTGCCGTCCGGCGTCGGGATCGACGCTCGGCAGCAGGCGCGCGAAGGTGCGCAGGTCGTCGACGAACAGCCGGACCTGCCAGCCGTGCTCATGCGCGAGCTGGTGCGCGACGCGCCAGCACACGCCGATGTCGCCGAAATTGTCGATCACCGTGCAGAAGAGGTCGCAGGCGATCGGTTCGCCCGGCGCGAGCGTCGCGGCGGGGTGTGGGGCAGCGGTGGTGCGTGGCATCGAAGCGGGCCGGTGAATGCTCTAAACTGGCGATTCTAATAGACCCGTTCCGCGTTACAAGGCGCCCGGATCACGCATGACAGCCCCAGAAGCCTCCGATATCCCGTTCGAACCGAAGAAGATCCTTGCGCAGTTGCCGCACATGCCCGGCGTCTATCGTTATTACGACACGGCGGGCGCCGTGCTTTACGTCGGCAAGGCGCGCGACCTGAAGAAGCGCGTATCGAGCTATTTCACGAAGACCCAGCTGTCGCCGCGCATCGCGATGATGGTCACGCGCATCGCGCGCATCGAGACGACCGTCACGCGCTCGGAAGCCGAGGCGCTGCTGCTCGAGAACAACCTGATCAAGGCACTCGCGCCGCGCTACAACATCCTGTTTCGCGACGACAAGTCGTATCCGTACCTGAAGCTCACCGCACATCGGTTTCCGCGGATGGCCTACTACCGCGGGTCGGTCGACAAGCAGAACCAGTATTTCGGGCCGTTCCCGAGCGCGTGGGCCGTGCGCGAGAGCATCCAGATCCTGCAGCGCGTGTTCCAGTTGCGGACCTGCGAGGATTCGGTGTTCAACAACCGCACGCGGCCGTGCCTGCTGCACCAGATCGGGCGCTGCACGGCGCCGTGCGTCGGCGCGATCTCCAGCGAGGATTACGCGGTCGACGTGTCGAACGCCGCGCGGTTCCTGCTCGGCCGGCAGTCCGAAGTGATGAAGGAACTCGAGCAGAAGATGCATGCGTTCGCGGCCGAGCTGAAATTCGAGCAGGCGGCGGCCGTGCGCAACCAGATGAGCTCGCTCGCGACGGTGCTGCACCAGCAGGCGATCGAGGTCGGCGGCGACAGCGACGTCGACATCCTCGCCGTCGTCGCGCAAGGCGGGCGTGTGTGCGTGAATCTCGCGATGGTGCGCGGCGGCCGGCATCTCGGCGACAAGGCGTATTTCCCGACGCACGTCGAAAGCGCGCTGACGCTCGCCGAAGGTGGTCTTGGCGACGAGGCCGAGTCGTCGGAAGCGGCCGACACAACCGGCGCGACCGCCGCCGCGGTGCCCGACCAGCCCGCGGAAGAAGCCGGCAGCGTGCGCGGCGGCGCGGCGGCGGCATCGGTCGAGGCGGAGGTGCTCGATGCGTTCATCGCGCAGCACTATCTCGGCAACCGCGTGCCGCCGGTGCTTGTCGTCAGCCACGCGCCCGCGAGCCGCGACCTGCTCGAGCTGCTGTCCGAACAGGCCGGCCACAAGGTGTCGCTGGTGCGGCAGCCGCAGGGGCAGCGGCGCGCGTGGCTGTCGATGGCCGAACAGAATGCGCAGATCGCGCTGATGCGGCTGCTGTCCGAGCAGGGCTCGCAGCAGGCGCGTACGCGCTCGCTGGCGGAAACGCTCGGTTACGACATCGACGATCTCGCGACGCTGCGGATCGAATGCTTCGACATCAGCCACACGATGGGCGAGGCCACGCAGGCGTCGTGCGTCGTCTACCATCATCACAAGATGCAGTCGGGCGAGTACCGCCGCTACAACATCACGGGCATTACGCCGGGCGACGATTACGCGGCGATGCGGCAGGTGCTCACGCGCCGCTACGAGAAGATGGTCGAGCAGGCCGCGCAGGCGGCCGCGGTGGATGAAGCGGCCGGCATCGACGGCGAATCGACGCGCCAGGCCGAGGCGTCGAGCCTGCTGCCGAACATCGTGCTGATCGACGGCGGCAAGGGTCAGGTCGAAATCGCGCGCCAGGTGTTCACCGAGCTGGGGCTCGACACGTCCATGCTGGTCGGCGTCGCGAAGGGCGAGGGGCGCAAGGTCGGCCTCGAGACGCTCGTGTTCGCGGACGGCCGCACGCCGCTCGAACTCGGCAAGGAGAGTGCCGCGCTGATGCTCGTCGCGCAGATCCGCGACGAGGCGCACCGCTTCGCGATCACCGGCATGCGGGCGAAGCGGGCGAAGGCGCGCCAGACGTCGCGGCTCGAGGAACTCGAGGGCGTTGGCGCGAAACGCCGGCAGCGGCTGCTCGCGCGGTTCGGCGGATTGCGCGGCGTGGTGGCCGCGAGCGTCGAGGAACTCGCGAGCGTCGAGGGCATCTCGCACGCGCTCGCCGAACAGATCTACAAGCAGCTTCACTGACGCGCCCGTGCGGCCGGGCTGCCTCGCCAGCGTTCTTGTGGCAGGCCGGTCGACACGGCACAATTGCGAATCCTTTACTGTCCCGCATGCCATGCCGTTCAATTTCCCGATTTTCCTGACGTGGGTACGGATCGTGCTGATTCCGCTCGTCGTCGGCGTGTTCTACCTGCCGGACACGGTGATGGGCGGCGCGCACCGCAATCTCGCGGCGGCGGCGATCTTCATCCTCGCGGCGCTGACCGACTGGTTCGACGGTTATCTCGCACGCAAGTGGAACCAGACCTCGTCGTTCGGCGCCTTTCTCGATCCGGTGGCGGACAAGCTGATGGTGACGGCCGCGTTGCTGATCCTCGTGCAGATTTCGCGGGTCGATGCGGCGATCGCGCTGGTGATCGTCGGCCGCGAGATCGCGATCTCGGCGCTGCGCGAGTGGATGGCGCAGATCGGCGCATCGAAGAGCGTCGCGGTGAACCAGCTCGGCAAGTTCAAGACCGCATGCCAGATGGTCGCGATCCCGATGCTGCTGTTCTACGGGCCGCTGCCGCTCGGCGTCGTGACGATCGACACGCGCGTGTGGGGTGAGTGGCTGATGTATCTCGCGGCGGTGCTGACGATCTGGTCGATGCTTTACTACATGAAGCTCGCGTGGCCGCAGATCCGTGAGCGCGGCGGTGCGTGAAACGTGCGTCTCGCGTTCGGTCGAGGCGGTTTTTGTAAAAAGGGCTGGAAAAGCCCTTGACACACGAATGTGCCTTCGACATAATCTCGCTTCTCCGCTGCACGACGAAGTAAGCGTGTGACGGGGAAGCAGCAGTAGCGTAGCAATACGCGGGAGTAGCTCAGTTGGTAGAGCGCAACCTTGCCAAGGTTGAGGTCGCGAGTTCGAGACTCGTCTCCCGCTCCAGATTTTTTCTGGCAGCGCGTTGGTTGGCGAAGCGCTGCAGATGCAGGACCCATGCGGGAGTAGCTCAGTTGGTAGAGCGCAACCTTGCCAAGGTTGAGGTCGCGAGTTCGAGACTCGTCTCCCGCTCCAGATTTTTCTGGCAGCGTGTTGGTCGGCGAAGCGCTGCAGGTGCAGGACAATGCGGGAGTAGCTCAGTTGGTAGAGCGCAACCTTGCCAAGGTTGAGGTCGCGAGTTCGAGACTCGTCTCCCGCTCCAAGTAATGGGGAAGCCAAGCTTCCCTTTTTATTTGATGGACTTCCGGTCCTCGAATAGAAATCTGTCGCTTGCCTCACGGCATCCGGACAGTCCGCTTTTGGCGCGATAGCAAAGCGGTTATGCAGCGGCCTGCAAAGCCGTTTAGGCCGGTTCGACTCCGGCTCGCGCCTCCAAGTAGAACGAGATAAAGCCCTGATTCGTCAGGGCTTTTCTTTTTTCTACATCGCTTTCATTCTTGTAATAGAGTTGCCTAGAGTGGTAAAAAGTCGCCTGTAACCAACTAAAAACCGACGCCAACCACCCGTCAATCGGCTAATTGGCAATCGAGGCGAGTTCATCTAGGCATGGCGAACAAACGACTGCGGCCGTCCGGCACGTGGGAATACACGATCAAACGGGCGAAGCTGCTACCAAAGCCACTTTCCCTGACCTTTGACACTGAGGAAGAAGGCGACGCGTACGTCGCCCGATTGGAGCAGCTGCTGGACGCCGGCATCGTGCCGGACGAAGTGGTCGAGCAACGCGAAGCGATCGCGACAACAGGGGACGCCATTCGAGCGTACCTGCGCCGCGTATCGGTCCCTGATTCCGACGTCCAGGTGCTCAATGCGCTCCTCGGACGAGCGGCCATCAAAGCAAAGTCGCTTGCGACTCTCGATTACCAGTGGGTCGAGCAGTGGGTGACCGCCATGAAGCGACACGACCACCTTTCGCCGTCAACGATCCGGCACTACGTCGGTGCGTTGGCTCGCTGCTTCGATTGGGTGGTGAGATCGGGCACGCCGATGTTGGCGACTAACCCTCTCCGCCTGCTCCCGAAGCGATACGCAACCTACACTGATGAAGATCGGGTCGCGGTCGAGGCGCAGGATGTCGACGCGAAAGAGGACGTACACCGGGATCGGCGGCCGAGCGAGGCGGAGCAGGCCGAGATTCGACGACTGATGGCCGGCGGGAAGCCAAACGGCCGCGAGCGTGCGTTCGATCTCCCGTACCGGCCGGCGCTGGTGTTCCTTTTCGAGCTTGGCATCGAGTCCGCCATGCGGATGCGGGAAATGTACACGCTGGAGGTCGACCAGTTTGATGTTGCTCGGCGGACGGTGTCCCTTGAGAAGACGAAGAACGGCAGCAAGCGCTCGGTGCCGCTCACGACGATCGCGATAGCCGCGTACGAGCGGTACATCGTCGCCGTGAATGGCGGCGATCCAGAGATGAACGGTTTCACCTTCGACTCCGGCCGCTTGTTCCCGTGGGTTGGCGAAATGGAGGCGTCGATGCGGGCCGAGGGCGTGCAACTGCTCAAGCGCAAGGTGCTCGCCCGTGTCTCGTCCCGGCTATCGGCGCAGTTTGGGCGGATCTTCGACGCGGCGGGCTGTTCGGATCTCGTGTTCCATGACCTGCGGCATGAGGCAACGTCGCGGCTGTACGAGCGGACGACATTGAGTGACGTTCAGATCGCGAAGATCACCGGGCACACGAATCCCAAGGTATTGATGCGCTACGCCAACCTGCGGGGGAGTGATCTGGCTATGCGCCTTTGGTAAAGTGGTCGCGCGATTTGCAAAATGGCGCCCGTCGCGCCATTCAAACAGGATTCGGCGAATCAATCAGGGACAACAATGACCGTCGTTGCGCTTTGGCACTCTGTAGCCCACAAGGCGTTGTGTTGCATTGCTGACACTCGCTTATCGAGATTGACTGGAAGCACCACGACCGACAATGGACCGAAGATTTTTCAGGTGCCGGTCACACTTAATGTGCAATTGCCGGACCAGCTGGAGTATGAAGTGCGCGCTCGCCAAAGCTTCGGGTTCGCGTTTTCAGGCTCAGCGTTAGCCGCTGTGAACACGTATTCGCTGGCGGTTGCCTGCACGCAAAATCTGCGTGGGGTGCAGGATTCGCCGCCCGCCGTGTCGGTGGAAGAGGTCGCGCGGCTCTTCCGTAGTATCGCCGACCACTACATTCGCGACATGTCTTCCCGACTTGGCACTGGCGAACTGATCTCCCAGTTCTTTTTCGATGGGTTTGTGTTTGGGTTCTGCCCCGTAGTTGGCGATTTCAAGGCATTCATGACGAGAGCTGGCTTCGTAGACGGTGCGTTTCTCGTAGACATCACGGAGCGATCGGTTCTCCCTGGCAACGCATGCGTCATGGGATCTGGAACGGACGAATTTCTTCGCATCGCCGGTGATAGGCAGCGCGAAGGGAAGAACGACAGTCCGATTGCGATTCTTAAGGAAATGCTACGGATTCAGACAGTGCGAAGTGTCGGGGGGCATGTGCAGATTGGTGTAGACGACACGAATGGATTCCGAATACTTCCCGTCGTGAGTCAGGTCGGCGATCCAGAGGAGTGGTCGACAACATTTCTTGGGTGGGATGCAACGGCAGCTGGTCCGATAGGCGGTTACGGAATTGGATACCGAGGCTTTGGTTTCGAAGGCATCGAATGAGACTGACAGGTAGCAGCTAGGCGTTGTGCCGAGCTGCTGATCGCTCCGTGCTATGCGGCAACACCGATAGCGGCGTCCGCGAGGTCGGGCAAGCGTGGCAATGGCCGCGCCTTTCTACCGGGCCGTCGTGGATCAGTCGAGGAAAGTTGCTTTCGGATCGCCTTGTCGACGCGCGCGTCAGTTGCAGGTGACCCGCACCGGATCTGTTCGATCCTCTTCTGCGTTTGCACCTGTACCTGTTCGCGCAGGTAGGCCACGACGTCGTCCTCCAGAAAGACCCATGCGCGGCCGATCTTGGCACCAAGGATATCGCCACGATGGACGATGTCGAGCAGCGTCGTGCGATCGATCTTCAGGAATTCAGCGCATTCGATCAGGTCAAGCGTCCTCACTCGGTACCTCCCGGCGCTGCGGTGATGCGGTCACGCCATTGTTCCAATCGCTCAATGTAATCCGCATGCGTAGGGTGATCTGCGATGGCCAGCCAGCATTCGTGGCTGCTGAAAGCGCCGCCGCTGATTGCATGCGCGCTCAACCGCTCGGCACTGATCTGCGCGGCGAGATCGGTGAGTGCGGTGACGAGGTGGTCAACGGTGTCTGCCTGCAGTTCGAGACGAAACTGGACTGCGCGCTTCGGAGGCGTTGTCATCGGCTAACGCTCCCCATTATCGAATTGCGCTGACGATACGATCGAGCTTGCCGTCGATCTCCAAGGTCGCCAATGCTTGCATTGCGGTTGCCATGCGTTCGAGGACGGTGGCATAACGTTCAAGGCGGTCAATGTCGGCCGTTTTCAGGAGACGTTGCATCGTGTCGCCGAGTTCGTTTGCCGACTTCCGAACGCTCCCCGCCGCTTTTTTCGTCGACTCAGAGACTTGCTTTTCGGCCTCGATCATGCGGGACAGCGAGCGTTCGAAGAGGGCGATTGCATCTTGCGTGGTGGATTCAGCCTTCGCGAAATCGGCGTTCATGTCTTTGAGTCGTCGTTGAAAGTAGTGAGAATCGGCGTTGATGTAATTCGCAACCATCGTCAGCGTATCGAGGTTGCTAAAAAGAGGGCCTTTGCTGTCTTGCCTGATTGGCTTAAGTCCGTACACTTCGGCCGGATTGTTCCGTGATGGGATCATTTCAATTCGAATCCTTGGTTCTTTGAATCTGCCTCACGTTGCAGCAGTGCACGGCCAAGCTGCATCAGGCCGGTTTCCAGCGTGATGCCGGCGGTTGCTGCCCAGGTGCGTGCGTCCTGAGCCGCCTTGTGGCGAGCGAACGATCCGATCTCGTCGGCCATCAGGTCCAGTAGCTCGACGTCGGCCGCGTGCGAGATATCGACAATCAACGCGCGGATCTCGATGCGCAGAGCGTCGAGCCGCGCGAGCGTGCCTTGGCGGGTATCCGCCAAGGCTTCGTTCATCTGGACTGGTTTGCGCCGCGCGAGCGGCGCTTCGTCTTTCTGGATCGTTTTTACGGGCGTCAGCCCGTCGTTGTCCGATTGCATCGAAGTGCCGTTGACGCTCGCCAGTGCGATAGCCGGGCGCTTCTTCGCGTGTTCCCGCTTTCGCGGCAGCGGACGTGGGGTAGAAAGAGCCGGGCGCGGGTTCAATTTGCGGCTCCGGTCGGGAACGGCCACGCGGACGCAGGCCCAAGAGCGAGCTTCGCCTTGTAAGTCGGGAATGCGGCGTCGAGCAGCGCCCGATTCGACGCGATCCGTTGCTTGTGCCCGATGGCCGTCAGCACATCCGACAAATCGGGGCGTTCACCCTTCGCGGTGGCAGCGGAGAATTCGGCCGTCATGTCAGGATCAGGCATGCCGACGATCTCGTGCGCCCATTCGAGAATGCGCTTGAATGACGCTTGCTCGGCCTTGGTTCGCCCGTGGACCGGCGATTTGATCGTCTCGATGAGCCGCGCTGCGCCGGAACGAATCGCTTGAACGCGCGTCCATACCGCGCGCGTCTGGTGCGATACCTTCAGCGGGTCGCTGGCGAAGCTGGTGCCGGTGTTGTATTCGATGGAGTAAATCCATGCGCCGGGTGCGGGTTGTGCGACGCGAATGTATGCGAGCGGACCCTTGATTCTTCCGGTTCGCTCAGGTCCGCATACTGTATCGACTGGCTCACAGCCGCCGTTTGCATCCGGCTCGGATACCGGCCAGACCTTTGCGGGCGAGGGGCAGCCGAGTAGATCGGCGAGCGGCATCAGCGCTGCATGAACTGCTTCGATCGTCGGCTTTGCCAGTCGGCCGAAGTTCTTGTCATGGAGTACAGCTTGCAGGGCCTGCAAGAGCTGCTTCGACTGCTTCTCGCCGATCTTGGCGGGAGCGCTTTGGGGCGACGCCGCCTGCATGGGCGCCTGCGCCTCGATCGTGGGTTCCGCGGTCGTAGACGCGGCGAGCGGTGCTGTGTCGCCGCCAGCGTCGGTGTCGCTGACGGCGGCTGTGTGCTCGGGCGACGGCTCCGGGTCCGGATGCGTATCGAGCAGGGGCACTGCTTCGAGGTACTTCTTCGTAACCTTCGTCTTGCCGGCTTCGGCGGCTTTGGCGATCCCGACGACGATGCGTTCGAGCGCTTTGTCGCCGCCGTGCTGGCGGATTTGTTCGATCGCCAGTGTGCCTGTACATTGGCCGTTCCGCACGAGCTGATGCAGTTCAGCCGGTGCCCGTTCAAGCAGGCCGACGTCGCGGATCGTTTGATCGGTGACATTCAAGCGCTTGCAGATGGCCGCAAGCGTCATGCCGTGAATGTCGCGTAGCTCTGCGACCGCAGCAGCCAGATCCAGCGGCGACGACGGCTTGCCGTTGTTGCTTAGATAGCCGTCGATCACCATTTCGGCGCGGTTGACCGTCTTGGCGTCACGGACGACGACCGGGATCTTGCCTATGTCCTTGCCAGCCTCGATTGCTTTGCCGGCCGCGAGGTAGCGGTGCTGCCCCTTGTACACATACAGCAGATCCTTGCCTTCGACCTTTCGCGCGTAGCAATGGAGCGGCGAACCTTTGTCGTACCCGTTCTCCATCATCAGTGCGGTGAGGTGCGTCACCCATTCGGGGTCAACCGGTCGGATGTTGTCGGACGGGTCGTAGTGAAGTTGTTCGTACGGGACCATCCAAAGGTCCGCCGAAGTTGCGCCGGCCGCTGCGGCTGCTGCCTTGATGTTGCCGGTCGGGATCGGCGCTGTGAGGTCGAGCTGTTGCGTGCGGCCGTCCATTACGCGACCTCCTGCGTCGCCGCCGTCCGCGTCTTGCTACGCGTCTTCGCTTTATCGATCGCACTCGACGCCTCGACACCCGCTGCGCGCTTGGCGTCGCGCAGGCGCTTGATTGCGTCGGCGCAGTTGCCTTCGTCCGGAATTGATATCTGCCGGCGGGCGATCTCTGTACCGTCGAGGATCAAATATTCCGTATGTACGCTGTCCGGGAGCGGGCGGCGTCCGACTACGTACTTCCCGATCAGAATCGGGGTCGACGGACGGCGAGCGTTTCGGTCGTATCGCGTGATGGTGCGAAGCGAGAGGGTATCTCGACGTTCGACATCGAAGAGGGGTTCGGCTTTGATTTTGATGCGCGGCATGGTGGTCTCCATGACGCCGGGGTTGCTTGCCCCGGCAGGGTCGGGGCGGTTCAGACTGTGACTTGGTAAGCGGTCGTCGGGACGACGACCGGATCGTCTTGGAACACGTTCACCGCAACGAACAAGAGGGCGGCAACGACCGTCCAGCGGAAGATCGGCGACTTCTCAAAGTTGCTTTGGCGGGCGGGTTCGGATGGGGTGATGCGGGGTGCCTGCTCGTCGCGGAGCCAGTCCTGACGGGCTTCCGCGTTCAGATCATTGGGTTTCATGGTGGGATCTCCGGTTGAGCGTCGGGCGACGCGACAGTCGAAGTATCCCCGTTAGGATATTTGTATGTCAATCCCCATCGGGATATTTATGCCTGAGAATACCCCGCAGGGGATGGCGGGGCGATGGGGTTATTGGCGTGAGGCGCGGGTGCGGCTGCTAAAGGGGGCGAGTAGCTGGCCCGCAAGTACGGTGGCGCAATCGAGCCACGGTATCTCGTTGACGTACGCGAAGGCGAGTAGCGCAACGGCTGCCATTAAGCCGATTACAGCATATCCGCGCTGCCGGCCGCCGGGCTTTGGCTTTCCCTTTGTGTGGTGGCGAATTCGGGCCGACAGGTGTCCCAGGCCGTCGAGCATGTCGTCGGCGAGATCGGCTTCGATTCCTTTGGCGGAGATGCTGATCGTTCCGTCGGCCTGCATGGTCACGCAGGCGATTGCAACGATCGACTCTTCGGCGTGCCGGGCTAGCTGGTTGCGAAGATGTTCGCGAATTGCGCGGTGCCGAAGATTGAGGTCGTGATTCGAAAGGTGGTAGACGTTATCGGCGCTGCTTTCTGGTCTCTCGGAATGCTGTTTCGCGGCGTGGTTTCTCATTGCTCACCGTTTCATTTGATAATGGACGTTGAGCAGCCACACCGGCGCGGCGTCTAGATTCGCTTGTCGCCGGGACTTCTTCTGAGATGCTGAGGGAGCCGTCGTCTTCAACGTGAACGGCTTCCGTCTGGCTCAAAACGAACTCGATGTAGCTCTCGATCTTGGCTTTCTCGGAGGGCGGTAGCGCGGCCACAAGCGATCGATTGAAGCGCAGCAATTCCTGCTCGACTTCGTCATCCATGAGGAGCGATCCGGGTGGCACGCCGATAGCCTCGGCGATCGCTTCAATAACGAAGAGCTGGGTGTCGACTTCACCCTTAAGTACGCGGGCAATACTGCTCTGAGCCACGCCAGCGGCTTTGCCGAGCTGCACTTGCGTGCGGATGTTTTCGTTCGCCTCCATGTGCCGGCGAATGTTCCGCGCCAAGATTTTCCGAAGCGGCATCTTATTCATGGCTGCATATTGCCGCGAAAGAGCAATCCCTTGCGAGATATTGGCCGGGCGGCAGGCGTTGAGTGAATATCCCGAATGGGATATTATTGGGACGGTCATCATCCAAGGATCGTCCGATGCGGAACAACAAAGAACCGATGCTCGCAACCGTGCTGCGCAACCTTGACGCAGCCAAAGGCGCGTGGCCGGAAATTTCCCGCCAATGCGGCATCCCTTACCAAACGCTGACAAAGATCGCTCTGCGCATCCATCGTGATCCGCGCGTGTCGACCGTCCAGGCGCTCTACGACCACTTCGCCGATCACCCGGTCTCGCGGGCGGCACAACCTGCGGTGCATTGATTTCGTCCGTTTATCCATTGGCCGAATCGTAATCGTGGCTCGTGCGCCGCGACAGGATGAAAGCCACTCTCTACCAATCTCCCGCTATGACCTGCCGATACGACAGTACCGAATGGCTGGACGTGCTTTATACGTCCGTTCGCAACACGCCCGGCGGTGTCGCCGACGCGGCGAACCACCTCACGATCAGGCGCGGTAAGAACATCACGCCGGAATCGCTTCGCCTTCGCTTGCGTGGTGTCGGCGACAGTCGCTTGTCGATGGAAATGTTCGAGCTGCTGATCGAGTGGATGCAGGAAAAGGCAGAGGGGGAGGCGTACGCGCTCGACGCGCTGCATGCGTTGAACGCGCGCTTCGGGCTGGTTGCCGAACACGTCGACGACCATGCCGCTGACGACGTCAGCGAACCCGGCACGCTGCGCCTTGTTTCGACGGCGCTGCACCTGCAGGCGCATGTTGGCCTCGTCGCCGACGACGTGACGCGTGCGCTGGCTGATCAGCGGATCGACGACCAACACGCCGAGAAGATCATCGCGACCGGCCGCAAGGGCCAGCGCCTGTTCCAGCGTTTGATTCACGCTGCTCGCAACCTTGCCGCACGTCGCCGTCGTCGTCATGGAGCGGTTTAAGTCCGGCATGGGGTGCTGTCGTCCTGACCGTGAGCATATCGGCCTCTGCTGCTCGCCCGAGCAGCAATTGGCATGCGCTGTCACGACGCTCGCATCCCGATTCGAGTATGCCCCCGCCGAAGCGGGGCGCTTGCTGTCCGAATTGATCGCCACGTTCCCCGATCGCCTCGCTCCGATTCTTGCGGAAGCGAACGCAGCCGGGCATGTGCGCTTGTTCATCGAGCGAGCTGCGCGCGCATGCGCCGCGCTCGCGACCAAGGCGGAACGTCACGCGTTTCGCGACCAGCTTACCGATCGTCTCTGCGAGCTGGACCTTGCCGCGTTCGACGATCTCATGTCGGCGGAATGGCGTCGACTGCGCGGCAAATAACAGGAGACACACGTGAACGTGAACGGAATCAGTAGCGCATTGCGACGTGGCGCAATGCAGTACAGCCGCTCGTCGAGCGGACGGCAGTGCTATGCGGCGGGGCGGGCCGCATGGCGAAGCTTTTCTCACAAGGTCGAGCGTGACCGCCGCCTCGTCGAGCTGGAGACAGCTCGGCGTGCGAGTTAGCAGCGAACCATTCAACGAATTGTGATCTGGCCGCGACATGCGGCCAAAGTAACTTTGATCGAGGGAATTTTTGTATGGCGACACTGGACCAGATCATTCAGCAATTGCGTGCTGCGGGGCATCCTGACCTGCCCGTCGGGCATCCGATCGCGGACGGCAAACATCACCGGTACGGGCCGCGCAAGAAATACTGGTATCAGCTTCGCGAGGTTGTCAGCAAGGGCGCGGTAATCGGCTATGGCGGCACATTCGGCCATTTCTCGGGCGACGATCCGGGCACCGAGCGATTCGAATGGAGCGGCGCACCGATGAGCGAGGAAGTGCTCGCGGAGACGCGTCGCCGACAGGAAGCCGCCGACCGTGAGCAGGCCGAGCGTGATGCGCGTCAGGCGAAGCTCGCCGCGAACCGCGCGCGAGATCAGTGGAGCCGCGCGGCAGAGCATGGCGAGTCGGCCTATCTTGAACGCAAGCGCATCACGGCCGAAGGCGTGCGTTTCGACGCGGACGGCACGATGTTCGTACCGATGTATCAGTACGGCGACGATGCTCGGCTCGTTGGCCTGCAGAAGATCACTCCGGACGGCGCGAAGCGTTTCAACAAAGGCATGGAAAAGAAGGGCGCGTCGTATCTGCTTGGCGAGGTCGGTGCAGACGACCAGATCGTGCTCGTCGCCGAAGGCTACGCGACCGCGCGCTCGATCCGCATGGCGATCGACGAGGCGTTCGCAGTGAACGTCTGCTTCGACGCGGGCGGCATCCTCCCGGCCGTGCGCTACCTCCGTGCCACGTATCCGGATGTGCACGTGCTGGTCTGCGCCGACGACGACTGGAAGATTGAACAGCGCGTGCGCGACTGGCTCGCCGACGAGTTCGCTTTCCGGGGTGAACTGGTGTTTGGTGCCGAGCCGGTGCGGATCGAGGCGAAGAATACGTGGTACATGGTCGCCGTGTCACGCCGTCGTGACGACAATGGCGTGCCGTATGTCGAGGTGAGCTACGGAAACGACGTGATGCCCCTGCGCCGCAAGCGCTTCGAGAACACGGGCCTGAAGCGTGCGTACGAGGCGGCAGCGACGGTCGCCGACGTGAGCGTCGTGTATCCGGCATTCGCCAATCGCGGCGAGCGCAAGCTGACCGATTTCAACGACTTGCACGTCGAAGAAGGCATCGACCCTGTCGAGGCGCAAGTGCAGGCTGCAATCTTGCGCGTCATCGCGCCAGCAAACGAAGAGATCCGGCCGGCGACGGTCGCCGTGTCGATCGCGGACGCCACACCGACGAAACCGGCCGCGACGTCCGCTGCCGCGAAACAGCCGGAATGGGATGGCCGTGAGGCAGAGAACGGCGCACACACGTGGGAGCAGGATCTGGCGCGATCGGACAAGGGCACGCTGCTGCCGACGCTCGGCAATGTGCACATGATCCTGTCGAATCACAAAGCGTGGCAGGGCGTCATCGAGCAGGACGACTTCGGCGGCCGCGTGATGAAGCGCAAAGCGCCGCCGTTCCCGCAGGGTGTGATTGGCGAGTGGACCGACATGGACGATCAGCGCTGCGCGCTTTGGTTGTCGCAGCGCTACGGCCTCTCTGTGCGCACCGATATCGTGATGAACGCGGTTTTGTTGGTGGCGGACGCGACGCACTTCCATGACGTGCGCGAATACCTCGAACGGCTCAAATGGGACGGCGTGCCGCGTGTGCGCACGATGCCGTCGACATACCTGCGCGTGGCCGACAGCGAGTATGTGCAGCTCGCGTTCATGAAATGGATGATCGCGGCCGTCGCGCGCGTGATGGAGCCGGGCTGCAAGGTCGACAACGTCCTGATCCTCGAAGGCAAGCAGGGGCATCGCAAATCGACGGCGCTGAAGGTGCTTGCCGGCGCTCCGTGGTTCACCGATACGCCGATCCAGATCGGCAACAAAGACACGTACGCGGTGCTGGCCGGCAAGTGGGTGATTGAGCTGGCCGAGCTGGACTCGTTGAACAAGGCCGACTCGTCGGCGGTGAAGAGCTTCTTTGCGACGGCCGTCGACCGGTTCCGCAACTTCTACGGCAAGCGGGCGACCGACGTCCCGCGTCAGTGCGTGTTCGCCGGCTCGGTCAACTTCGACACGTACCTGAAGGACGAATCGGGCAACCGGCGTTACTGGCCGCTGCGTGTCGGCGGGCTGGTCGACATCGACGGCATTGTGGCCGTTCGCGAACAGCTCTGGGCGGAAGCCGTGCACCTGTATCGGTCGGGCGTCGTGTGGCACGTAGAAGAGCATGAGCGCCCGCTGTTCGAAATCGAGCAAGCGGAGCGTTACGAAGGCGACGTGTACGAGGACAAGATCGCCAAGGCCCTGGAATTCGTTTCGCGCACGACGATGGAAGAGATCCTCGCGGACATCCTGAAGCTCGACACTTCGAAGTGGACGCTCGCGGAGCAGCGCCGCATCGGCAAGGCGTTGAAGTCGCTCGGGTGGGTGCGCAAGCGCGAGTCGACCGGGTCGCGTGGCTGGTACTACGTGAAGGAAGAGCAAGAGCCGGAAGTGGAGCGCGAACTGGTCGCGGCGGGCGATGACGACAGTCCGCTGTGATCGCGTGGCGCGCTGTGCCTGCACGGCAAGCGCGCCACTTGCCCCGCCTTGGCGCGCTGTGGACGTCCCATGTCCCAATGTCCCAAGGCGCGGTCTCGGGCGCGGGTGCGGGGGCGCGACATGCGCGACGTGAGCGGCGCATGTCGCGCATGTCGCAGGCGCGCACCCCTGCAAGCCTTTTCCCTTGGGACATTGAGACATTAGGACGAATAGGAGATAGCCATGATCGATTTGAAAGAGCGGGTGGGCGTTGCGATGAGCGTTCGCGGTCAGTTCACCGACCCGATTGCCGATCCTAAAGTTACTTTGGGCGCGCTCGCCTTTGCGAACGATCTCGGGAGCTTGCTGGCCCGAATCAAGGCCGGGCCGATGCCGCCGCCTGCGATGGTTCGACGTGCAACGTTGCTGTTGGCGCAGATGATCCGGACGTCGGGCCGATTCAAGCGTGCACGGTTCACGGGCCTGTCGCGCGACGAGCGCCGCGATCAACGTGCGGGGCACGCTGTCGAGCGTTCGAAGGTCGACATCGTCGAGCGGTTCGCGCTGCGCTTGCTGGATGAGTGGGTGAACGATCAGTGCGTCGAGTGCGAGGGGCGTGGTGTCGTGCGTCGCGCGCGTGCTGTCACGACATCAACGCATGCATGTGATGTATGTGGAGGTAGTGGAAAGGTGTGTGTATCGGAGGAGCGTATCCCGTTTTTCGAAGGGCGTAACGGGCCGCTGGTCTTTCGGGAATACGAATCATGCGACGAGTGTGGCGGGATGGGGCGGATCGCTGCGTCGCCGGTTTCGGATGCGAAGGGCAGGCACATCTGCCCCGACTGTTCCGGTTCCGGCAAGCGGCAGATCGACGACGCTGGCAGGGCGCACGCGCTCGGCGTATCGCTCGACGAGTATCGGAAGAACTGGTCGTGGCGCTTTCACGACATGCTCGCGCTGTTGGATACGGTGGATGGATCGGTGTACGACACATTGCGTCGACAATTGCGAGGATGAAACGTATTCCATTTCAAGAGCGGATCGCTTAAACTCTGCACATCCTTTACCGCGTCACTGGATAAATGAGCGACCGCATACTCGTGTCGCAACCTTCGCCCGACAGGCGTACTGAATCGCGGGAGCGCCGCGACCAACAACGATAACTGTCTGTCGGGATCTGTTGGGAGGGCGTTCGCCCTTACGAAATGAATATCGAAGCCCTGAGTGCGAAAGCCCTCAGGGCTTTTTGCATTGGGGCGCTGAAATGCGAATCGAGTCGACGAGCGCCGGGCCGAGCGAGGTCTGGTCGACGTGGGATGAAGATCGAAGCATGGGGCGCGTTACCGCGCGGTGCTTCGTGTTTGACGACGCGATGGACCGTGTCGTGTGGGCGATGGACCGAGCAGGCGACGGCGTGACCGCCGATGTCGCGATCGGTGCGGGTCTGCCTATTTTTTGAGCAGGCGGGGACCCTCTGGGCATCGCCACACGCGGGGGCTCGCACCCGCGTTTTTTCTCTACTGGCGAGTCTCCATAGGGGGTCATATTCATGCCGACTCAGCAGCAGATCGCTGACCATCTCGACCTTGACCAGTCGGCCGTTTCGCGGTTCGTCGACAAGGTCCAGCTCGATTACCGTGTGGCGTCGATCGACGAGATCCGCGTCGCGTACATCCGGCATTTGCGCGAGGTCGCGGCCGGGCGGTCGAGCGGTACGGGCATTGATCTCGTCGCCGAGCGGGCGAAGACCGAGATCGTCGATCGCGAGATCAAGCTGCTGACGCTGGCAGAGAAGAAGGGGCAGCTCGTCAACGCGGCGCAGCTCGAACAGGCGTACGGCCTGATGGTCGGCGCATTTCAAACGGAGCTGCTGTCGCTGTCCGACAAGTTGGTGCAGGAGCTGCGCACGCTATACGGCGTCGAGGTGGACGTCGAATGGTTGAACGAGCATATATATGGATGCCTTGAGCAGCTTTCTGAATACGACCCAGACAGTCCACGCGGTGATTCGCCGGATCGCGACGATGCTGCGTCCGCCGGAGCGGATTGGGACGACGGATTGGGCACGCAAACATCGTAGATTGAGCGCGAAGGGATCGGCCAGCCCCGGCCGGTATAACCCGAACATCACGCCATGGGTGTTCGGCATGCACGAAGCGCTGGACGATCCGACCGTGCAGAAGATCGTGTGCATGAAGTCGGCGCAGGTTGCGTGGACAGATGGCGTGCTGCTGAACTACATCGGCAAGCGGATCGACGTTGATCCGTGCCCGATGATCGTCATGTTCCCGAAAGAGAAAACGGCGAAGAAGTTCAACCTGGAGAAGTTCGAGCCGATGGTCGAGGTGACGCCTCGCCTCTCGGCGAAACTGCCGGTTCACGCGGCCCGCGACAAAAACAACTTGTGGGACCACAAGACGTTCGCACGCGGCTTCCTGAAGTTCATCACGTCGAACGCGCCGGACGAAGTGAAGTCGACGCCGGCCCCGGTCGTTGCGGTCGAGGAGCCCGACGACGCGAATACGAACGTTCGCGAGCAGGGCGATTCGATCACGCTGCTGGAGGAACGGAACAAGAGCTACTCGGCCCGGCGACGCAAGATGATCTTGGGCGGCACGCCGACGATCGACGGCCTGTCGCGCATCCAGCAGGCTTACGCGGCTTCGGATCAGCGCGTGTATCTGGTGCCGTGCCCCGATTGTGACGAGGAGCATGAGCTGGCGTGGGAAAACGTCACGTGGAGCGAGGGCGCCGACGTCGTACATGAGGTCTACGGCCGCGCACAACCGGAGACGGCCCGTTACACCTGCCCGCATTGCGGCTCGTTGTGGGACGACGCGACGCGCATTCGCGCGGTCCGTCGCGGGCGATGGGTTGCGACGGCACCGTTTCACGGTGTTGCCGGCTTCCGCATCAACGAGCTGGTGTCGCCGTTCCCCGGCTCGAACATGGCGGAGCTGGTCAAGAAGTGGCTGACGGCCGACAAGGCGCTGCGCGAGGGCGACGATACGAAGATGCGTTCGTTCGTGAACAACTCGCAGGGCCGGGCGTACAAGTACAAGACCGATCTGCCCGAGCTGGACGTGCTCGCGCAACGTGCGCTGCCATATGCGGAGCTGACGGTGCCGCTCGGAGGTCTGGTGTTGACGCTCGGCGTCGACGTGCAGCACGACCGGCTCGCGATCGTCCTGCGTGCATGGGGACGCGGCGAGGAAAGCTGGCTCGTCGCGTGGGGCGAAATTTACGGCAACGTGACGGAGCAGCAGCAAGACCCGATGACAGGCGGGGTATGGGGCGCGTTGACGATGCTGCTGTCGCACGCATACCGGCATGAGAACGGCTGGATGCTGCGTGTACGTGCAACGTCGATCGACTCATCGGACGGTGCGACGTCGGATGCGGTTTACAAGTATGTGCGTGCGGCGCAGCACGCGGGTTACAACGTCATGGCGGTCAAGGGCAGCAGCAACGTCGACGCGGAGATCTTCAGCGTGCCAAAGGCTTCGATCGATTCGACGCGCAACAACAGCAAGGCCGCGAAGTACGGGCTGCGGCCATACATGGTCGGCGTGAGCCGCGCGAAGGATCTCATCCTCGAAAACCGACTGAAGCTCGAAGGCGACGGGCCGGGCCGCATGCACTGGTATAGCGGCGTTCGTAGCGACTACCTCTCGCAGCTCACGGCGGAGGTCAAGGTGCCGGGGCCGCGTGGCGGTAAGCGCGTGTGGAAGAAGATCAGCCCGCGCAACGAGGCACTGGACTGCGAAGGGTACGCGCTGCACGCAGCCCGCAGCGTGAAGGTGCACCTGATGACCGAGGCGCATTGGCAGGTCGAGCAGCATCGTGCATCGCAGGTCTCCCTGTTCGATGCGGTTCCGGTGCTGGAGGCATTGCCGGCGGCGCTGCCGACCGAGGTGCCGCCCGATCCGCCGGACGTGCCCGAGATTATCGAGACGCCGCGGCCGTCGCCGCAGGTAGCAAAACCCACCGAAACCCCGCCCCCGAGCGGGGTTTCGCGCATTCAGGGGCGTCGTGTTGGTCGCTCGACGTACCTGAAGCGGCGCTAAACGAGGGAATGGCATGGCATACACAAAACAGGATCTGCAGAACATCCAGTCTGCAATCGCGAAGGGCGAGCTGGAAGTCCAGTATGCCGACCGGCGCGTGAAATATCGCTCGATCGGCGAGCTGCGTGAAGCCCGCACCGAGATCATTCGCGACCTGAACGGCGCAGCCGGGCGTTCGTCGATCGTCCGGATTCGTCACGCCGGCAAGGGGGTGCGATGAAGACGGGCTTTCCGTCACTCGCGCGGCGCGGATTCGTGGTGCCCACGCGGTTGAAGGCAGCGGCATACGAGTCGGCGAGCACGACGGGAGCACGGGCGAAGTCGTGGCGGGCGTCGAGCGCGGGACCGAATACGGCGGCGGTGCAAAACCTGCCGCTGCTGCGGTCGCGCGCACGCGACGCGATACGCAACGATCCGTGGGCGAAAACGGCGATCGCACGGCTCGTGTCGAACACGATCGGCAACGGCATCCAAGCGCACCCGCAGCATCCGAACGAAGCCGTGCGCAAGATGCAAAAGCAACTTTGGGAGGATAGCTGCGAGGAAATCGACGCGGACGATCTGTTCGACATGGCGGGCGTGCAGACACTTGCCGCACGGGCGTTTTTCAGTGACGGCGAGGTATTGGTGCGTCGCCAGTTCCGCAGTCCCAGCGAAGGCTTGGCGGTCCCGATCCAGATCCGGCTTCTCGAAGGCGATCTGCTGCCGATGGAGAAGAACGAGACCGTGCAGGGCGGTGGCGAGATCGTCAACGGCGTCGAGTTCAATGCGGACGGTCGACGCGTTGCGTATCACCTGCTGCAGCGTCATCCCGGCGAGTACGGACGTGCGTCGACGGCCAACATGCAGACGGTTCGCGTGCCGGCCGACGAGATCGCGCACGTGCTCCTCGCATTGCGGCCCGGCCAGGTGCGAGGTGTTCCCGAACTGTCGACCGTGCTGCTGCGGCTCAAGTCGCTGGACAACTTCGACGACGCCGTGTTGTTCCGGCAGGAGGTCAGCAACCTCTTTGCCGGATTCATCACGAAGCCGCCCGCCGAGCCGGGCCTGATGGGTGATCCAGTCACGGGCGCGGCGATGGAGTACGACGTCGACGGCTTCTCGCCGGTCGTATCACTCGAACCGGGGAGCATGCAGGAGCTGGCTCCCGGCGAAGACGTCAAGTTTGCGGAACCGCCGGGCGCGGGGACCGACTACGGCCCGTTCATGCGTCAGCAACTGATGGCCGCTGCGGCGTCGGTCGGCATGCCGTACGAGGTCATGACGGGCGATCTGCGCGACGTGAGCGATCGCGTGCTGCGGGTGATCTTGAACGAATTCCGGCGGTCGATCGAGCAGATCCAGTGGAACGTGTTCATTCATCAGTTTTGCCGGAAGGTCTGGCGCTGGTGGGTCGATGCCTGCGCACTATCAGGCGCGATGCCGATGGCGGATTACTACCGACGCCGTCGCGACTATCTGCGGGTCCGGTGGGTGCCGCAGGGCTGGCCGTATATCCATCCGGTGCAGGACGTCACGGCGAAGCGGATGGAGATCCGCTCCGGGCTGGCGAGCCGGACAGGAGCGGTGCTGTCGCGTGGTGATGATCCTGAGCAGGTCGATCAGGAGAACGCGGACGATCTCGCGCGCGAGCGCCGGCTCGGAATTCGATATGACACGCTCGATCCGGTCGACGGGGCGAGCGATCTTTCTAGTGGGGATGGCGAATGAAAGGGAAGAAGCGGTGGTGGGACATCCGTGCGCAGGCGAATGCGGCGGGCGGGAACGAGGTCGAGATCCGGATCTACGGCGACATTGGATTTTGGGGCACCGACGCCGAACTGTTTGCGACGAAGCTGGACGAGGTGGCGGCGACAGCGACGTCGATCGTCCTCGCGATCAACTCGATGGGCGGCGACGTCTTCGATGCGTTCGCGATCTACAACGCGGTGCGTCGGCATAGCGGCAAGGTGACGGGGCGCGTCGACGGTGTTGCCGCATCGGCTGCGTCGCTGATCCTGATGGCATGCGACACGATCGAGATGCCGTCGAATGCGCGGCTGATGATCCACAACCCGAATACGGTCGCGGCCGGCGAGGCGGAGGATCTGCGCAAGCTCGCCGATCTGCTGGACAGCACGTCGGACAGCATGTTGGCGGCTTACGTCGAGCGCAGCGGCCGAACCGCAGAGGAAGTCCGCGCGATCATGGATGCCGAGACCTGGCTCACGGCCGCTCAGGCGAAGGAGCAAGGTTTCTGCGACGCGATTGTCGATCCGATCCGGATCGAGGCGTATGCGGGCGCGGCCCGGCTCGCCGCACGCTATGCGGCGGTGCCGGCCGAAATCCGCGCTGTGCTGGAGGACGACGGCGAGGTAACGCCCGACCCGACGCCTCGTCCGGTGCCGACGCCCACACCTGCGCCGGGGCCGGACGTGTCGGTGCTCGCCGCGCATGTGTACGCCGCGTGCCGCGACGCGCGCATCGAGCACTGCGCCGAAGGCATCGTGCTGGCGACCGGCCTGCGGGATCGCGCGAGCGTCGACGCTGCGATCCGCAACGCGCAGGACATCGCCGGTATCTGTCTGGCCGCGAGCCTGACCGAGCTGACGGCCGGCTTTGTCTCGGACGGCCTGTCGCCGGATCAGGTGCGTGCGCGGCTGTTCGAGCGCATGACGGCCTCGCAGAAGCCGATCAACCATCGTGCTGCCCCGGCTGCGTCGCAAGACGCGCCCGTGGTCGCGAATGCGCCGCGTGCGGCGTCCATCTACGCGGCTCGCAAGAGCGGCAAGTAACTTTGACGTAACCCGAGGAGGGGAATACTCATGTCGAATGTGAAGCAACAAGGGGTGCTGCCGGCCGAATTTCTCGTGTCGGAGGGGAATGGGCAGATCTCACGCGAGCGGATCGTCGTGAAGGCAGGTCCGGCGCTGTCGGCCGGGCAGGTGCTCGGCGTGACCAGTACCGGCGAATACGCGCCGTACGACAACGCCGCGAACGACGGTTCCGAAGTCGCCGCAGCGGTGCTCTACGCGCCGCTGGCGGCGTCCGAAGCGTCGCGTCCGGCGACGGGGATCGTCCGGCTCGCCGAAGTCGCGGGCGGCCTGCTCACGGGACTCGATGCAGCCGGTCGCGGGGATCTCGCCGAGCGACACGTGATCGTTCGCTGATCGCATCACACGCCATTCAAGGCCACGCCGACCGCGTGGCCTTTTTTGTATCCATTTTCATGTCGGAGGTTGTATGGCGGATATCGCCCTGTTTCAAGACGACGCGTTTTCGCTGTCGTCCCTGAGTGCTGCGATCAACGAGCAGCCGTATGTTCCCGGCCGGATCGGTACGCTCGGGCTCTTCGAAGAGGACGGCATCACCACGACTACGATCCAGATCGAGCGCGACGGCGACACGCTGTCGCTCGTCGCGTCTGGCCAGCGCGGTGCACCGGCCGCTGTTGTCGCAGGCAGCAAGCGCAGCATGATCCCGTTCAACACGGTGCATCTGCCGCAGCGTGCGGTGATCATGGCCGACGAAATCGCGAATCTGCGTGCGTTCGGTTCCGAAACGGAGCTGGAGGCGCTCCAGACCGTCGTGAATCGGCGACTCGCGAAGATGCGTAAGCAGCTCGATGCAACGCACGAATTCCACCGCATCGGCGCAATCAAGGGCGCAGTGCTCGACGCGGACGGCAAGACGGTGTTGATCGACCTGCTGAAATACTTCGGTATCGAGCAGACGGTCATTCCGTTCGAGCTGTCGACCGCGACCACCGAGATTCGCCAGAAGTGCGTTGAGGTGCAGGACGCGATTGAAGATTCGCTCGGCGCGATGACGTACACGGGCGTGCGCGTGCTCTGCGGGCGCGAGTTCTGGAACAAGCTGATCGTCGCGAAGTCGGTGAAGGAGACGTATCTCGCGTCCGTGATGGCCGCGCAGCTGCGTGGCGACGCGCGCGACGCGTTCGACTTCGGCGGTTGCACATTCGAGCGTTATCGCGGTCGCGTCGGCGATGTCGGGTATGTCGCGGACGACGAAGCGCATGCGGTGCCGGAGGGCGTGTCCGATCTGTTCATCACGCGTTTCGCGCCGGCCGATTACGTCGAGGCGGTGAACACGACAGGGATTCCGTACTACGCGAAGCAGGAACTGATGCCCTTCGGCAAGGGCGTCGAGATCGAGGCGCAGTCGAACCCGATCCACCTGTGCACGCGCCCGAAGGCGTTGGTCAAGCTGAAGGCGTGACATGGCGTTCCGGGATCTGATGGCCGACGTCGACACGGCCGTAAAGCGAGACCTGTCCGACGAGGTCAAGATCGACGGCAAACCTCTGGAGGGCATGTTCAAGGCGCCTTGGCTCGGCCCGGATCTCGGAACGCAACGCACGCAGCTCGTTGCGCCGATCCTCGACATCACGGACGACGATGCGGCCCGTGTGCGCGAAGGCAGCATCGTCGAAGCGGGGGGCGAGCGGTTCCGCGTTTTGGAGATCCGCCCGACCGGCACGGGTTGGACGATCCTGATTCTGAGGTGACGATGGATCTGCTGAAGGTCGAGATCGACGTAAGGGGCGCGCTCGAAGCGCTCGTGGGCCTGCCGCCTGCATCAATGCAGGCGGCTTGGCGTCGAACGCTGCGCAAGACGGGCGCATGGATTCGCAGCCAGACAGCGAAAGAGGTCAGCGGCGCGACGGGCATCCAGCAGAAGCTGCTGCGGCAGCGGATGTACTTCTTCATGCGGTCGCTCGATACGGGCAAGGTGTGGCTCGGGCTGAATCCGATCGAGGCGCATCGGCTCGGCGCGGTACGGCGGACGAAGAAGGGGATGCGCGCCGGTAAATCGCTGTTCGAGGGCGCGTGGCGCAAGACCAAGGCGCAGCCGGACGGCGCAATCTACCGACGCACCGGGAAGGCGCGGACGCCGTTCGAGGTGGTGACGGTCGAGTGGGCACAGACGGGAGATCCGGCATTTCGACGGGCTGCACGTGCGTGCGAGGCGCGGCTGATGACGGTCTTGCGGCAAGAGGTCAACTATGAACTACAGAAGGCGGTGAACCGTGCTCGATAACCTGAAGCAACTGTACGACGGCATCGAGGCCGGCCTGCGCGCGCGCTTGCCGGATCTCGAACGTATCCATGCGTACCCGAAGATCGGCAAGTCGATCGACACGCCGTTCGTCGCGATCGAGCTGGCGGAGCTGGAGCCGGGCCACGATGACGGTACGGGCCGCGTGCCTCTGATCGCGCGCATGCAGGCCCGCGTCATCGTTGACCCGCTGGTGGAGGATGCCGAGGTCCAGGTGCGCGAGCTGTCCGCTCGTGTGCTGCAAACGGTGCACGGGGCGACGTGGGGATTGCCCATGACGCCCGGCAAACAGGTCGGGTCGGCCGGTGAAGATCCTTTCCGGCCGGAGCTGGATACGTATCTCGTTTGGCTTGTCGAGTGGGTGCACGAATTCGACCTGGGTGATGCGTACGAGCCGCCGACGAAGGGACGCGCGGTGATGTGGGGTGTCGATCCGGAGACGGGGCGGGGGTACGAAGACCATTACTGGAATCCGGCGGAACAGCGAGCGGGGTGACGTGTGAGCGACTTCGAGCTTGGCGAGATGGATCGCCGTATGGCGTGCCTGACGCAATCCGCGGTCGTGGAGGCGATCACGTACGACCCACCGCGCGTGAAAGTCCGTGTCGGCGATTGGGTAAGCGACTGGCTCAAATGGCAGGCTGCTGCTGCCGGCAAGGTTCGGCATTGGCGTCCGCCATCCGTCGACGAAGAGGTCGCCCTGTGGGCACCGTCCGGCGATCTCGCGGGGGCGTTTGTCGCGCCCGGTTACTACACGGAGCAGCACGGCGGGTCCGGTCGGTCGAGCCCTGACGAGACGGCGACTGACTTCCCGGACGGTGCATTCGAGCAGTACAACCATGCGAGCCATGAATACGTGCTGTCGGTGCCGGCCGGTGGTCGGATCGTGTTCCGCATCGGCGGCACGGAGTTCGAGCTGAAGGCGGATGGCGCGACGCTGCGTAGCGCGAAGCTGTTGGCAGATGTTCCGGACTCCACGTTCACAGGGAACACGACGACCGAACAACTGCTGACGTTCAACGGCGGGATGCAGGGCAAACCGGGCGACGGGCGCGGTGTCGCGATGAAGGTCGCGGGCGGTGCCGAATTCACCGACGATGTTGTCGCGGCTGGTAAATCGGTCAGCCGGCACAGTCACCGGGAACAGGGTGACGGCGAATTGGTAAGTAAGCCAATTTAAAACCACGCTGACAGATCTGTCAGGTGCTCGCACACGATGAAGTGATGTAGCTTTTCTTCTCAGCATTTCGCTGCTTTGGAAACAATATTCGCGGAACGGGGTGTTTGCATGAGCACGGTTGAGTTGCACCAAAAATCAGAGAAAACGGACGGGAAACAGCCCGTGGAACGACGCGAGAATGATCTCGGAAAGCCGCCCGAACGGAAGTCCGTGCTCGATTGGCCGTGGCCGGTGATCGTATCGATCGTAGGTTTGGTGTCGCTGGGTGTGGCGTATTCATTGGGCGATGCTTACTACAACGCGTACCTAGCAAAATTTTCGATTGAGCCCACTGCGTTCCCAATCGATAAGGCGCGGCATCTTGTCCTGTCGTTGTACGGTGCTCTAAACACTATCGCAAACGTACAGGCGTGGCTTACCGGGCATACGGTTCATGTCTTGAAACTTGTGGCGCTTATTCTGCTCGGCGTTGCTGTCTGGGTCTTAATTGAAAAGGGCCTGCTTTGGGCGGTTGAGCGCGCAAGCAGGCGGGCAGACGGGTCGACGAGGTCTATCAAGCTTTGGCCGATCGCTGTCAGATTCTTCACTATCGTGTTTTGGATTTGGACGACTGTTGGGATTGGCTCGATTCTCGGGATGTCCGTTCCTACAGTGATGGCAATTCCATCCCTAATCGGCGAGTTTGCTGGCAATGGCGTCGCGAGTGATCAGATGCGAGATTATGATCGGGGATGCTGGGTGTCTGAAGCGAGATGTCAGATGGTAGTCAAAGGTGGAAAGGAAGTTGCGCGCGGTTACATCGTCGCGCAATCAGCGACGCACATTGCACTGTACTACGAAGGTAATACGGTACAAATGCCTCTCGATGGCTCAGAAATCAGGACAGTCGAAAGACCGAATTTCGACCACGCTATGCCTCGTTGAGCCGGCCTGCTTTGTCAGTAACTTTGCCCCGCCCCGAGCGGGGTTTTTCATTTCTAGAGGGCGATATGGCGAAAGACGCACAGCTGGAGAGGGCGGTGGCACCCGTGACATTCGTCGATACGGAATTCCGCAGCCGCGTGATCGTGTTTCCGGACGGCTCGCACGTTGCTGTGCTGGCCGGCAAAACGGAAGTGACGGAGCCCGAGCACATCGCGTATCTCGAATCGCGCGAGTGCTTCAAACGCGTCCCGACAAAGGCGCAGTGATGGTCGCGCTGGTCGGTATGTGTCGCCGCACGGGCCGACTGATCGGCGGACTCGATCATCTGGTGCAGAGCATCGCGGACATTCTGAGCACGCGCAAGGGAACCCGCCGCGAGCGGCCCGATTACGGCTCGGATCTCCCTGCGATGGTCGACCTGCCCGTCACGCGTGGATGGATCTCGGCGGCACAGGCCGAAGCCGCGCGTGCAATCGGACGGTGGGAGCCGCGTATTGCGCTGGATAGCGTGAAGGCGGTGTCTGTTGTGGACGGCAAAGTAACTTTTCGAATCGCCGGGCAGTACAACGGCGACGACGTTGTATTCGAGGTGACGATATGACAGTGATCGATCTAACGACGCTTGATCCGCCGGATCTCGTCGAAACGCTCGACTTCGAGGAGGTGTATCAGCGCAAGCTGGAGCACTTCAAGCGCATCTATCCGGATTGGACGGCAGCGCTCGAATCCGATCCGGTCGTGAAGCTGCTGGAGCTGGCCGCATACGAGGAAATTCGGTTTCGGGCACGTGTCAACGATGCCGGTCGTGCCGTGCTGCTGGCCTATGCAACGGGAGCCGATCTCGAACACCTTGCGGCGCTCTGGAACCTGAAGAAAGAGATTGTCGATCCCGGCGATCCGGAAGCGCACCCGCCGATCCCGGTCACTTACGAGCGCGACGAGCGGCTGCGGTTGCGCACGCAGATGGGGATCGAGCGCGCGTCGACGGCCGGGCCGTCCGGGTCGTATCGATCGCTCGCGATGGACGCGTCGGCCGACGTTGCCGACGTGCGCGTCGATCGCCCCGAGCCGGGCGTGGTCCGTGTGGTCGTGAAGTCGTATTCGAACGGTGGGATCGCGAGCGCTGCGTTGCTCGACACGGTGCAACGTGCGCTTTCGCCCGAGGACCGCCGGCCGCTGAACGACACATTGCTCGTTATGCCAGCGCGACCCGTCAATTACGCGATTGTGGCCGACGTCTATGTTGGACGCGGGCCTGATCCGGGTGTTGTGCTGACTGCGCGGCGGCAAGACCTTGATATCGCCGTCGCTGCGGGAGAGGGATTGCGGGTTGGTATGCCGCGCTCGGCCATCACGGGCGCATTGCATCCAAAGGATTCGGGCGTCGTACGCGTCGACCTGAAGTTGCCGGCCGCTGATGTGGTGTGCGCAATCGACGAGTTCGCACGGTGCACGTCGATCGTGCTCAATCCGAAGGTGAATGATGACGATTGAACCGCTGCTGCCGACAAATCAGACGAGTCTTGAGGCGGCGCTCGCACAGGTAATGCGACCGAGTGTCGACCCCGACGTGATCCGCACACTCTGGGATGCGGATCGCTGTCCCGCCGCATTTCTGCCTTGGCTGGCATGGTCGCTTGCGGTCGACGGCTGGGAGCTGGCCGAATCAGAAGACGCACGATGGGCGCTGATCAAGTCGTCGTTGGCGATCTACCAGAAGAAGGGCACGCCATGGGCGATTCGCCAGATCGTCCGGCGGCTCGGATTCGGCGAAGTCGATATTCAAGAGGGGCGACAGATCAAGCGCCGTGATGGCGCGGTGACGCGTGATGGCAGGTATTTGCACGGCGGTTCGACTGCATGGGCCGAATACATCGTGAAGCTGCGACAACCGGTGACGCGCGATCAGGGCGAGAACCTGAAGCGGGCAATCGAGCGTTACGCGCCGGCTCGGAGCCGGCTCGCGTGGCTCGACTTTTCTGAGGTCGCGATTCGACACAACGGTGTCGCGACGCGCAATGGTCAATTTACGCGAGGGGTGATCGGGACATGGCCAATCTGAAAGAAGAAAGTAGGTGGGAGGACGGGGTCTATCAATTCGAAACATCGGACCCTGTGCAAGGTGGTCCGAACGGGATCGACAACGTGCCGACAAAGCAACTTGCGAATCGGACGCGGCACCTCAAAGATCGGGCTGATGCCAATGACAAGCGGGTCGACGCGATCGGTAAGCAGGTCGATTCGCTCGGCACCGACAAGCTGCCGATTGCTGGCGGCACGATGAAGGGTGTGTTGAAGGCGAAGCAGGGTGCGATCATGCCGAACAACGCCAACAACGCCGGCTACGGGTTCGACACCGATCCGGATACAGGCATGTTCTCGCCTGCCGATGGACACCTTCAGCTCGGCTCGAATGGCGTGCCGTACGTCGTGTTGCTCGGCAACAACCTGACACTCGGGCCGCCGGGACTCATCACGTTTGCCACCGGTGGAGTTGAACGCGGTCGATTTACCCCCGAGGGCCGATTGCTGCTCGGGACGACATCGGATAACGGTCGGGCCGGTCTGCAAGTAGGGTATCGCGCGACGTTTTCCAATGGTGTCAGCGTCACCGGTCTGGAGTCGGAAGCGGCCGGGCACTTTCGTGCGGTTCTCGGCCAGTACGGTGTGATGTTCCGCCATGACGACATGTCAGCGTACTGGCTGCAAACGAAGAAGGGCGATGCATGGGGAACGTGGAATACGTACCGGCCGTTTGCGTGGTCGCTCGATAGCGGTTACGTCACGATCGACGGGACCGGGATGGGTACGAAGATCGGGGGGCAGTTGACAGTCGGCCCAGGTGCGGGCGAGGGGCAGATTCGAGTCGGTGCGGCGGACGGGTACTTCTATGGAAATGCCACGTCGGTGGGCTGGTGGGGCGGTAATGCGGGGTCGTTCCAGTTCTACGCGGCTGACGGTTCTTTCCGCATCAACGGAAAGCCGGTCTGGCATTCCGGAAACCTGACACCGTTCGATCTGAATGTTGGTGGAACCTCGAAGGCGTCACTCTCATTTGCTCCGGGTGCGCGGATCGTTCTGTCGGAAGGTACGCCGCAGAATCCGTCGCTGACGTTCGACAAGGACGGGGCACCGGATACGGGTCTATACCACATCGCTGATGGTGCGTTTGGCATCACGTGCAATGGGGTTGTGATTGCGCGATTTGCGGGAGACAAGGGCACGATCTTCGATATGCCGGTTCAGGTTCCCACACCGCCCGCTGGAGACAGGTCGACCCGTGCCGCATCGACGGCTTTCGTTGTTGATGCGATCGCGTCTGCATCCATCGGTCAGATCATCTTCGAGGCACGTACTGCTGCCCGTGCGGGCTGCCTCGTCCTGAACGGCACGGAGTTGAAGCGGGCTGACTATCCGGCATTGTGGGCGTACGCCCAAGGCAGCGGCGCATTGGTTGAAGAGAAGGATTGGGCGAACGGCAATTTCGGATCGTTTTCGAATGGCGACGGGGCTACAACGTTCCGTATTCCGGAGTTTCGCGGCGAAGGCATCCGATGTGCCGATCTCGGGCGCGGTGCCGATGCCGGCCGGCGCGTCGGTACGTGGCAGGACAGCCAAAACCGCTCGCACGCGCATGGCGCGTCGGCGGCTGCGGTTGGGGATCACGCGCATAACGCGTGGACTGATTCTCAGGGGTGGCACGGACACCATGGGTGGACGGGCGGTGCAGGTGGACACAATCACAACAACGGAATCTACAGTCGCCTGCTTCGACCGCCCTATAACGGTTCGATCACAGGCTCGGACACGGCGGGTAGCGGGGCTGAACAGGCGGTTGGCAACGGCGATTCTGGAGATATTGCTTGGGTGGGAGATCACGCACACGTATTCGACACCGATGGCGCAGGCGCGCACGGCCACAACGTTGGCATTGGTGGTGCGGGGGCGCACTCGCACGCGATTACCGTAGCGGCCGACGGCGGTGCAGAGGCGCGCATGCGCAATATCGCCGTGCTCGCCATGATCCGCGCATTTTAATCACTGAGGTAGAGCATGCTTTGCAATCAATACGACAGTCTGACGGGCCAGTACATCGTGAGCTTTCTCGCCGATGTTGATCCGATGAATCCCACGCGATATTTGGTTCCCGCCTTTTGCACGCTCAAACCACTGCCCGAGCGTGAGCCGCTCACGTGGCCATTCTGGCGTAAAGACAAGTGGGAAATGCTGCCTGATTATCGGGGTGTGCGGCTCTATCGGACGGAATCCGGTGCGGCGGCCGAGATCACTGTCGCGGGCATCACGCCGGAAGACGCGGGCCTGACCGAAATCCCGCGTCCGTCCGATGCACATGTGTGGCGTGACGGGGCGTGGACGATCGACGAGCAGATCGTCGCGGACAAGGCGCGTGAGGCGGCGATGAATGACTTCTTCGCACGGCTGGAGAAAGCGCGTCGACAGAATCTCGGCAAGGCGGACGCGCGGGTGACCGGGCGCTTGTCCGATCTCGACGAAGCGACCTTCGACGCATGGACCGACTATCAGGTTGCGTTGGTGAATGTCGTCGAGTCGCCGACGTTCCCGGCCGAGATCGCGTGGCCGGATGAACCCGATCCGAATGCCATTCTCGCGAAGGTGGAAGCCGAGCGGGCGGCGAAAGCGGCTCGCGAAGCCGAAGAGGCTGCGCAGCGTGAGGCTGAGGCGAAGCAGGCCGAAGCAGATCGCGCTGCAGTAGAGGCTGCGACGCCGACTCATGTCGACGAAGCTGAACCGTTGCCCGAGTCGGGCGAGACCGCCAAAAAGTAACTTTGCCGACGCCACTCGTCCGGGTGGTGTCGTTTCGTTTCAAGCCGCTCCGATGAGCGGCTTTTTTGTTTCCGGAGATCTGCATGGCAGCGACTTCCTTTTTCCACGGCATCACGACGACGATCGTCGACAGCGGCCCGCGTACGATCGCGGTGCCGTCGTCGTCGGTCGTTGGTATGACCGACACGTACACGCCCGGTCCTGATCTGGCGCAGCCGAACGTCCCCGTGCAACTGACCAGCTACGGCGAAGCGGTACGCGCGTTCGGAGAGAACAGCGCGATCGCGCGTGCGGCCCGCGCAATCTACGCGCAGAGCAGCGCGGTTGTGATCGCGGTTGGCGTGCCGGCAACGGCGGACGCGGCGCAGCTCACGTCGGCAGTCATCGGCGGTGTATCGGCCGGCGGTGCCCGCACTGGGATGCAGGCACTGCTCGACGCGAAGTCGCGTTTCAACGCACAACCGCGTTTGTTGATCGCACCTGGGCATACGTCCAAGCAGCCGGTCGCGACGGCGGCCGACTCGCTCGCCGGCAAGCTGCGCGCGATGGCCGTGATCGATGGCCCGAACGTCGACGACGAGGCCGCAATCGCGTACGCGAAGAATTTCGGCAGCAAGCGGCTGTACATGGTCGATCCCGGCGCGAAGGCATGGGACAACGCGTCGAACGGCGAGATCGCGCTGCCGGCGTCGACGTACGCGGCGGGGCTCTTCTGTCAGACCGACGCGAAGATCGGTTTCTGGGCGTCGCCGTCGAACAAGGAGATCGTCGAGATCACGGGCACAGGCCGGCCGATCGAATACCTCGACGGCGACGAGACGTGTCGCGCGAACCTGCTCAACAACGCGAACATCACGACGATCATTCGCGACGGCGGCTATCGCCTCTGGGGGAACCGCACGCTGTCGGCCGATCCGAAGTGGAAGTTCGTCACGCGCGTGCGCACGCTCGACATCGTCATGGATGCCGTGCAGGCCGGTCACAAGTGGGCAGTCGATCGCGGCATCACGGCGACGTACGTCAGCGACGTGACCGAAGGGCTGCAGGCGTTCATGCGCGATCTGAAGCGTCAGGGCGCGGTGATCAACTTCGAGGTCTATCCGGACCCGCTGCTGAACACGGCGAGCCAGCTCGAAGACGGCAAGGTGTACTGGAACATCCGATTCACGGACGTGCCGCCGGCCGAAAACCCGATTTTCCGCTTCGAGGTCACGAACCAGTGGCTGACCGAAGTGCTGGATAACCAGATCTAAGGGAGGAACGATGATTCCGGAAACTCTGTACAACTGCACCGCGCACGTCGACGGCCGCGGATACGCAGGTCGCGCAACGAGCGTGACGCCGCCGAAGCTGAAAATCAAGACGGACGACTTCCGCGCGGGCGGGATGGATGCGACGATCAAGGTCGATCAGGGAATGGAAGCGCTCGACGCATCGTTCTCGATGTCGACGATGGAATACGAAGTGCTGCGCTTCTTCGGGCTGGTCGATCAGGGCGCATTCAACGCTGTTTTTCGTGCGGTCTTCATGGACCGTAGCGGCAAGACGAAGAGCGTCGCCGCGTATATGCGCGGGATGTTGCATGAAATCGATCCAGGCGACTGGAAGCCGGGCGACAAGTACGAGGCGAAATTCTCGGTGTCGTGCGACTACTACAAACTGGAGATCGCCGGTGCGATCGTGCACGAGATCGATGTCTTTGCGTGCAAGCGCGTGATCAACGGCGTCGATCAGCTCGCCGAAGTTCGTAAGGGTCTCGGCATGTAATTGCCACGTCGACGTCGCTCGACTGACACGCAGTAAAGCTACTTTGTTCAATCAATGGCGAGCCGATGGCTCGCCATTTTCATTTCAGGAGTCGCAATGGAAAAGGTCACGGTCCCGCTCATTTATCCGATCAAACTCAATGGCGTCGAATGCGACAAATTCACGATGCGCCGGCCGAAGGTGCGCGACATGCGCAGCGCGCAGAAGCTCGCGCCGAACGATGCCGAGCAACAGGAGCTGATCTTGTTCGCCAATCTCGCCGACGTCTCGCCCGACGACATCGAAGACATGGACATGGCCGATTACGAGCGCGTGCAGGACGCCTACTACTCCTTTCGATCCGTACGCAAGGATGGACCGAAAGACGCTCAAGGCGCTGGCAAATCGGCTGGTGCGTGAATACGGCATGTCGCCGACGTCGATCGACGAGATGACGGTCGACGACATGCTCTGGTGGTTGACGGATTGAGGGGGCCGGGATGGCGAAAGACTTAGCGCTTGGGATCGTGATCGGCGGGGCCGTCTCGGCGACGTTCGGGAAGGCGATCACTGACACGTCGTCGAAGATCGACGCGATGAAGAAGCGGGCGAACGACTCGCGGCTCTGGCAGCGCCAGATCGGCGAGACGATGCGCCTGCAGGACGAGTTTCGCCGGTTGCATCTGGCGGGAGACAGCGCGGCGGATGGCATCCGTCGCAAGCTCGAAAGCAATCTGAAATCGCTACGGGACGCCGGCATTGAGGTCTCCCGGCTCGATCGCGCGTATGCGCAACTTGGCCGCACGGCTCGGGGGCTGGATCTGCAGGCGTCCGGCCATGCGCGGCTGGCAGCGGGGCAAGAGGCCGGGCGAGGCGTGATCGGGGACGCGATGAAGCTAACGGCGGCCGTCGCGGTGCCTGCGACGATCTCGGCCAACTATCAGGCGATCATTCGCGACATCGCGATCAAGGCCGGCATAGCGCGCACGCAGGAAGAGACGGCGATGGGCGTGCGTATTCGGCGCGACGCTGGAGCGAACGGTATCGGTCGCAACGAGCTGGCCGACGCCGTGAACCAGATGGTTGCGGGCGGTATGGATCTCGGGAAGGCGCTCAACTTCGCGCCGCTGGTCGCGAAATTCGCGATCGGCCAAGGGGCGACGACGGTCGAGACCGCGAAGATGATCCAAGCGCTGCAGCAAAACGCAGAGATCGTCGACCCGCGCCAGATGTCGAAGGCGCTCGAAGCGATCGCTTATCTGGGCAAGGAAGGGTCGTTCGAGTCCGTCGACATGGCGCGGTGGTTCCCGGTGCTGCTGGCCGAGATGAAGAAGATCGGCATCACCGGACAGGACTCGGTGACGCAGCTCGGGGCAATGCTCCAGGTGCAGATGAAGACGGCCGGCAGTTCCGACGAGGCGGCGAACAACCTGAAAAACTGGTTCTCGAAGATCGGCTCGGGTGAGACCGAACGCAACTATGCGAAGGCCGGCGTCGACTATCAGGCAAAGATGCGCGAGGCGATCGGCAAGGGCTGGTCGACGCTGGAGGCGTCATTCGTTCTCGCCCGCGCGTACATCGAGCGTGTCGATCCGGCCAAGGCGAAGCAGCTCGCGGCAGCGGCGAAGCAGTTCAATTCGGAAATGGACCCGGCCAAGCGTCAGGCGCAGATGGCCGCGTTTGCCGACACGATGAAAACCGGAGACCTGTTCAATGACATGCAGGTCAAGGCGGCGCTGACAGCTTACATGCAGAACGCCGAGTTGTATTCGAACCTGAAGCGTAACGCGCAGCAGGCGAGCGGCGAGATCCAGAAGGATCTAGAGGACCGTCGCGAGACGTCCAAACAGGTTTGGAGCGAGGTCGGGCAGCAATGGGACGACGCGATGCGCAGCATCGGCGACGCGCTGCGTCCGATCACGGATCGCGTTGGCGAGGCCGCGAAGGGGGCCGGGAGCGGTATCCAGTCCGCAGCGGATAGCGCTCCGAAGGCGACGGCTGCGGTCGTCGGCATTGCCGGCACGGTTCTCGCGGTGCGCGGAGCAAAGGCACTTTGGGGCATTGGGCGCGGGTTGTTCGATATCGCACGCGGCACGCTGCTGGCGCGTGGTGGTGGTCGAGGGGCCGCAGGGAGGACGGGGGCAGCCGGTGGGGCGGTCGGGCGTGCGTTGGATGCGCTCGGCGGGGCGGCCGGTGCCGCTGGTGGCGTGCAGCGCGTGTTTGTCGTGAACATGCCGGGCGGTGGCTTCGATGGTGGCGGGCTTGGCGACCTTGGGGGTAGTGGTGGGCGAGCCGCGCGTCGAGCTGCGCGTCGGGCGGCGGCTCGGGCGGGGCGAATCGGGAGGATCGGGCGGATCGTCAACGCGGGACGTGCCTTATTCGGTCGGGTTGCGCCGTGGGCAGGGAAGCTGGCCGTGGCGGGGACCGTGCTGAAGTTCGGCCTTGCGGCTCGCGAAGCGTACGCCGTCGCGTCGAGCACCGATACGAACGATCGGAAGGCGACACGGTTCGCTGGCATCGCCGGCAGTCTCGCGGGTGGCGTGATCGGCGCGAAGGTCGGGGCGACGATCGGGGCGCTCGGTGGTCCGATCGGATCGGCCGTCGTCGGTGTGCTCGGCGGGGCACTCGGGACGTTTGTGGGCGACAAGGCATTGAGCGCCATCGCGAGCAAGTTTCTGGGCCGGAAGCCTGACGAGACGCCCGCGAACGCCGAGGCGGCAGCCAAGGCGGCGAAGGCCGCCGAGACTCCTGCGGCAAATTCCCGCTTCGGGCCGCGTATCGATCAGCAGAACACGTTTGCGCCGGTCTTCAACGTGAAGATCGAAGCAAGCGATACCGAGATGGCGAACAAGTTTCTTGCGCAGATCAGTCCGCAGTTGACGCGGATGATGGAGGAGCAGCAGCGCAAGGCGAACAGTCGAACGGCAATGTTCGACTCGCCGCATATGTGAGGGAGGTGCTATGGACGTGATTCGACAGATCACGGGGGCGGCGACGCAGGCAGGCATTGCAACGGAGCGCGTGCGGCAGATGGTCCGCATCTTCGATCGGAACCGCGCGGCCAGCATGGCGACGGTCGACGTGTTGCAGCGTCTCGCGACCGGCAATCTCAGCAGCGCGGCCGAGCTGCTGACGGGTGCGACGAGTGCCCTGTCGGTGGCGTCGGACTTGTTTCCGCAAGTCGGCGCAGTCGTGCGCAGTTTCAATGCGACGCAGGCGTCGATCGGCTCGATTCTGAAGGCCGTCGACGGATCGAATTTCCCCCTTGTGCGGGCTGCCGCTGACAGCGTGAAGTCGGCGCTTGGCGGGGCGTGGAACCAGTTCAACGCAGCGGTGGGTCTGAAGGACTCGGCGGTGATGGACCTGATCAAGTCGACGGGCGTCGGATCGATGCTGTCCGGGCTGGTCGACGGTGCGTCGTCGAGCACGCCGCACCTGATGACGATGACGACGGATGCCGGCGACGCGTTCCACTTCAACCTGTCGACGGCTGCTCACGACAAGCTGCGACGGGCGACGCGGTATCGCGTCGCGTCTCAGGAGCGCCTGAATCGTCAGGATGCGCTGCAACCGGTCAGCGAAGGGGGCGAGACGATCACGCTGTCGGGCGTCGTGTTCCCGTCACTCGGTGCCGGAACGAAGCAGATCAGCCGACTGCGTGCGATCGGTGGCCGGATGAAGCCCGTGCAGCTCACGACGGGCGACGGCGAAGTGCTCGGCCGCTGGCTGTTGCAGGCGATCGAAGAGGAACAGGACGCGCTGCTCGCGGACGGCATGCCGCGCAAGCAAACTTTCTCGGTGGAGTTCGGCCGCTATGGCGAAGACTTTAAGAACGTCTGACGGCGACGTGCTCGACACGCTCTGCTATCGGTACTACGGGACGCTGCAGGGCACGGTCGAGGCCGTCTACGACGCGAATCCGGGGCTGGCGAATCGACCGCAGCCGTTTCCGTCTGGCGTCGAGATCGTGATGCCGGATCTCGATGCGCCGCGTGTCGAATCGGTCCAGCTTTGGACATAGCGAGGGGCGATGGAAGCGATTTTTCAGGTTGTCGCGAACGGCTCGGACGTGACGAAGGTGATTCAGGACCGCGTGCTGGAGATCCGGGCGATCGATAAACCCGGTCTGGACGCAGACGAGTGCACGATCACGCTCGACGACCGTGACGGCCGCATCGAGTTTCCGCCGAAGGGCGCGACGCTGAAGGTGTCGATCGGATGGGAGGGGCAGGGGCTGTCGATGCTCGGCGAGTATGCCGTCGACGAGGTCGGCGTGCGCGGGCCGCCGGCCAGCGTCGTGATCCGGGGCAAGCCGGCCAACATGCGCGCGACTTCGAAAACGCAGCGATACGGGAGCTGGACGAACGCGAAGCTGGCCGACATCGTCGGCGACGTCGCGCGTCGCAATAAGTGGTCGGCCGCGTGCGACGTCGACGTCGTCGTGCCGCGTATCGACCAGTTCGGCGAAAGCGATCTGCACTTCATCACGCGCGTGGCTCGCCAGTACGGTGCGACGGCGACGGTCAAGGCCGGCAAGCTGATCGTGCTGCCTCGGGGCGCTGGCAAGAGCGCGAGCGGCAAGCCACTGCCGATCGTGACGCTCATGCCCGGCGATCTGCTCGACTACGACATCAACTTTCCGGACCGCGCGAGCTTTGCGGCCGTTCGCACGAAGGTGCACGATCGCAAGACGGGGAAGAAGATCGATCTGACGATCCCGAATCCGGACGCCCCGCCAGGTGCGTCCGCGGTGCATACCGAGCGCCATGCGTTTGCCAGCCCGGAAGCGGCGAAGGCCGGGGCGACGTCGCGAATGGCGACGCTCAACCGGCACACGTCGACGAGCCGGCTGACGATGCGCGGCCGCGCAGATCTGTCGGCCGAGAAGACGATTGCGCTGCAGGGATTCAAGAAGGGCGTGGACGGCGAGTTTCTGATCGAGTCGGTCGAACACACGTTTGCGTCACGCGGGTGGATCACGGTCGTCACATTGAATGGGGGGAACAAGGGGAAAGCGAAGGTCGGACACGGGAAGAAGAAGGGCAAGAAGATCGATCTGGTGGTGCCGGCGCCGAAGTAACGCCGCGCACTGTTATTCGAAGGCCGCTCACGGGAAACCGGAGCGGCCTTTCTTTTTATCGGGCAAGGGGAACCGATGCAAGACCATGAAAAGACGATTCTGGAGCTGATCATCATGGGCGGTTTGATTGGCATCGCGAAGGTGTTGGTGGGGAATGAGCATTTGACGGTTCGGCTCGTTGCCGGTCGTGCCGTGTTGGGGTCGGCGACGTCGATGGTGGCCGGGCTTGCGTTGCTGCAGATCCCGGACCTGCCGCCGATCACGCTGCTCGGCCTCGGGAGCGCACTCGGCATTGTCGGGTCGCAGTACCTCGAAGTGCTGCTGCGTCGGCATGCGAAGCGTCTGTTTGGGGAGAAGTAACGATGGCACAAATCAGTGTTGCCGCCGCAGGCGGAAAGAACCGTGTGGCGTTTCTCGATGCGATTGCGGTCAGCGAGATTGGATCGGCGCTGCTGGCGAAGACGGACGACGGATACAACGTGCTGGTCGGGTCGACAGCGTCGCGTCCGCTGCTGTTCTCCAGCTACGCGTCGCATCCGAACGTGCTCAACCGGCAGATCCGGGTGCCGTCGACGGCGGCTGGCCGTTACCAGATCCTCACGCGCTGGTGGCGGATCTATCAGGTGCAGATGAAGCTGCCCGACTTCGGGCCGGTGTCGCAGGACCGGTATGCGCTGCAGCAGCTGCGCGAGCACGGTGCATTGCCGTTGATCGACGCTGGGCGGTTTCGCGAAGCCGTCGCGAAGGTGTCGAACGTGTGGGCCAGTCTGCCGGGGGCCGGATACGGCCAGCATGAGAACGACATCGAGCATTTGCTGGCCGCGTATCGCGCGGCCGGCGGGGAGGTGGTCGCATGACTTGGATCGACCCGCGTATCTGGCTGCTCGTCGTTGCCGGCGTCGTCGCCGGCTCGGCCTGCGGGTATTTCAAGGGGCATCGTGACGCCGACCAGTCCGCGAAGGTTGCGGATCAGGCGAGGCGGATCGACGACCTGACGAACGAACGTAACGAGTTTCGCCGCCGGTTGGCGGTACAAGAGGGGATCGCAACCGATGCTGCGAAGAAACGTGATCAGGCGGTCGCTGATGCGGCTGCTGCCGATGGTGCTGCTGTCGGCCTGCGCAAGCAGGTCGCTGCACTCGTTGCCGACATCCGGCGTGCCGGCGCTTCGACCGGAAGCACGACAGCCGGCGACGCCCTCGATCTGCTTGCCGACGTGTTCGGCCGGGCTGACGAGCGCGCGGGAGAGCTGGCGAAGATCGCTGACGAGCGAGGCATCGCCGGCCAGCAGTGTGAGCGCAGTTACGACGCGTTGATCGGCGACGCACAAAGCAATCTGCCGCAGTAGCGCGCCTATCGAGGCCGGATGGCCTCGAATGAAACAGGGCGACCGGGGAACGTGCTGGAACACGTCTCCCGGTCGCCTTTCCACTGTCTACGCCAGTGAATCAGCCAAGGCCCTGCTACCTACCGGTAGGCGGGCCGGATTCTACACCAAGTTTAAAAACGGCTTTCACAATGGCAAATCCCATCATTCCGTGGATCGGCGGCAAGCGCCGTCTTGCAGACCATCTCATCCCGCGTTTCCCGGCGCACGATTGCTATGTCGAAGTGTTCGCAGGCGGGGCCGCACTGTACTTTCTCCGACCGCCGGCCAAGGTCGAGGTCGTAAACGACGTGAACGGCGAACTGATCAATCTGTATCGCGTCGTGCAGCATCACCTGGAGGAGTTCGTGCGCCAGTTCAAGTGGGCGTTGACGAGCCGGCAGGTGTTCGAGTGGCTGAAGCAGACGATCCCGGAAACCCTCACCGATATCCAGCGTGCGGCCCGGTTCTATTACCTGCAGAAAAGTTGCTTTGGGGCGAAGCTGGAAGGGCAGACGTTCGGGACAGCGACAACGACACCGCCGGGTCTGAACCTGTTGCGTATTGAGGAGGAACTGTCTGCAGCCCACCTGCGGCTTGCGAACACGTTCATTGAGCGGCTGGATTGGGCTGCGTGCATCGATCGCTATGATCGCCCGCATACGCTGTTCTACTTGGACCCACCGTATTACGAGACGGAAGGGTATGGCGTGACGTTTCCCTTCGGCGAGTACGAGAAGATGGCGCAACGCCTGCGATCGATCAAAGGTCGCGCGATCGTGAGTCTCAACGATCATCCCGACATTCGACGCGTGTTCGACGGATTTCACATCGAGACCGTGCCGATTCAATACACGGTCGGCGGTGGGAGGGGCGTCGAACGAAACGAGCTGATCATTTTCAGTTGGGATGATGCGGCGCAGCCTGTAGGGTTGTTCTAACCGAGGATGCCGGCGCAACGGGTCGCGCCGGCATTGCAATTACAGATCTGCAAAGGCGGGCAAGAGATCTTGATCGACGAGCCGGACCTCGATGCGATTTGCCGTCTCGATGTGCTCGGGATTCTGCATCGAGAACGGAGCATCGATTGTGCTGACGATGATTGTGCCAATCTGGGCCTTGCCGGCCTCCGGGACAGGAACAATCTCGCGGGCCTCAGGAACCTGCTGCTGTGTTATGACGGTTGGCAGGTAAAGCATCCAACCGACTCCGGGTTTGTCGTCGAAAACTTGCTTTGCCACGTAGCTCCGCGGGGAGACCGTGACGTAGGCCGGGTCGAACGCTGTAACGATGGAGCGTACGATTCTAAGCACCGAATCGAGATTGCCGAGGACTGCTGCGTCCAACATCGATAGCTCAAACGAGTTATAAGTGCCTGCCTCATTGAGATGGCATGCGAGGGTCGCGCCACGCGCGTCGCCTTCGTTGCCGTCCCATAACGCTACATATGTTGTCGTTGGGTCTGCCGCGAACTTGTGCTTCAGTACGGCTTGGATTGCTGTTGATGGTGCCCCGTCTTCGAACGCGGGATAGAGCAGCGCTTCGTCGCGGCTTTTCCCGCGTGCGTACCAGCGACTAAACTTTGGGTCGATCTGGGCCAGCTCGGTCGTCACGACATGAATGCGTGATAGTGCCTGCTCGAAGTTCATCGGATCGAGCGTTGCGTCCTTGAATTGAAGCCTGAAGTCCATATTCGTCTCGGATTACGGTTGCACGACCGACTGTACTCGGTAGGTGGTCAGGTAGGGAAGCATGAACTCCCGAGTATCAGCTTCTTCGAAATACCATTTCAGGCGAGCAGGAGGGTTTGCGTTCACCTTTTTCGCTTGCCGGATCAAGGCATTCTGAAGGTCTTCGTGACCGTCGAACCATTCACGCGGCTGAAGTTCGCCGTGTTCGTCGCGCTCGAAAAACTTCGCATAAAGTGACTTTGCTTCTTGTAGTAGGCACTCGGCAGGCAAGAATCCGTCGAAATCAGTTCCGAGCCACACCCATTCCTCGCTCCACCCTTCCTCAACGCTATACGGCCGCCCCGTGACGCGGCCTTGGTAGCTTCGAGCATGTGCGGACATGTGATAGTTTCTACGGAGGGGCTGCCCAGATTCTTCCGGCGGGCACTTTTTGCACTTTTCTCCGGTGCGCGGCACAGCCTTGGCGTCCGTCTTGGCCTTGCTCTCATCCTTCGGCGTATCGCTAGACAGGCTCGCCGTCCCCGCCAGTCCCAGGCCGCCCAATAAGGCGACGCCAGCTCGCGCTAATACCGGCCCAAGCTCCGCCGCTGCTGCTTCGATTATCGGTACCGCGAACCCCGCCATCTGTTGATCTCCTGTCGTATTCTGGATGTTCGATGCGCCATTTCATGACGCGGAAGTAGTCGTGAAAGCGTTCGTCGGGCGATCGTCCGGGACGAGTGAGCCATGTACGTGTCGCCGGCTTCGTGTAGAAACTCGGGGAGTACGCTTCGATGTGAAGAAACGCTTCGACGTTCTCGTCGGCGTGGATGCCGAGCTGTCGCGCGGCAATGTATGCGCTCCAGAGCCGCGCCGGCAGTGTGCTGTCGTCGGCAAGCTTCGGATCAGCTTTGACGAGATCCAGTCTCACCCGCTCGACATATCCGCGCGCGTCGATCTCGGCAAGGCCGGCGACCTGTTCGCTTGTCAGTTCAAGCATGCGGGTGTACTCCCTTCAGTTTTCCATTCACTTCGACGAGCCAGTTGAATGTCGCGACGAAGAACTGCATGCGCTGTGAGAATTCCATCAGCGACGCCATGTCGGCCATGATGCGAGCGTCGTAGAAACGAAGTAGGGCCGTGCTTCCGTCCGGCAAGCGTACGTCGAGGCGGCTGCGCAGCTCGTTAGCGAGTGATTCGATCGGATAGGCGCTGATCAGCCACGACACGCCTGTGGAACTGGCGGCCATTGTGGAGAGAGTGCGTCGGACATCGCCGGCCGCGCCGTCGTACGCAAAAAGCCAAGGTCCAGCATCAGCGAGTGACGCGTCCTGCGTCCCGTCGAACACAGCGATGGCCGACTGAGATCGCCGTGGGGCCGACCCATTCGCCGCGTTCGCGTAAAGCAGGCCGTCGACGAGTGCATAGAGATGCACCTGCATGGTCAACTGCTGTTGCCGCCTGAAGAAGAAGGCTTCGATCGAGTTTTCGGTCATGTGCTACCCGCGCGCGATCATCGTCGCGGCGTTCTCGGCCGCTGCTTTGAGACATTCGAGACAGAGCGTCGACGAGGGAGCGAGCGCTGCGGCAGTCGCTGCGACGGCCGCACTTGCGCCGCCAGTCGTTGCATTGCCAGATCCGACGTCGTCGAACGTCGCCGACGATTGCGACGCGATCAAGGTCGCTCCGCACGCGGTTTTCATGCCCTCGACAGCGGTTTCTCGTCCGTCGAACGTGTGCGAGTATTGCCGCCCTGTCGGCAGGATAGGAAAGACGCCTTTGCACTGCGGGCAAAGTACCTTGTGGCCGACGCCGGCAATAGGCTTTCCGTCAATGGTTGCGGTCGCGCTGCCCTCCAGCACGCGGCCGCCATGCGTCGTCGTATCGCCGACGCAAATCATGGCTCGGGCCATATGTTCTCTCGTAGGTGTGGTTTTCGTATGAATTTACCATTTCCGGGAGAATGGCTGACTGTTGGCTAACTCGCAGGCGGTCAACTATTGTCAATCGAAGCGAGCGCCGTCAATCATGCGGCGGAGCTGGTCGAGTGCGAACGAGTCGGGATAGCCGTTCTTCTTCAATTCCAACTCGGCAGCGCAGACCATTTTCGCCATGAGCCGCAGCGTCCGGCGGACGTGCACGACTTCCAGCACGAAGCGCTGTTCGACCGTGAGCGAGCGATTTTTCTTGTAGGGGATCGCGCTCCACGCGTCGCGAAGCTCCTCCCATGTCAAGCGTTGGAACTCAGGCAGTTTCGTTGCCTTGTCGGAGCCGGGATCGGGTTCGCCGGGGACGTCGTGAAGCCTGCATTTCATGGCTTCGCGAGCGCGCCACTCGTCAGAGAACGGAGCAACCGATGCGCGCGGATTGCCCATGCGTCCGGCCCGCACGATCTCTTTGTCGATCTTGTTTGATAGGCGGCGCAGGGGGGCTGCGTATTGCAGCTCGTCGGCACGATCGAGGTACGCGATCATTCTCGTGGCGTCGCCGGTCAGGGTGCCCATCTCACGCAGCGTAATTCGCAGGTGCAGCACTTCGAGAATCAGTCGATGGACGTCGGCATACGTGCATGTGCGCCACCATTGCGACATAGCGTCAAACTGAGGAGGGTCGAATGGGGGCAAGATCATGATGCGAGCAAAGCACTGTATGGATATACAGTTTATCGCGGAGTAAGATGAGGCCGTCAAGTCTCAAAAATAGGGGCGGGCTGTGTGCACCAATTACGTTGCGCCGGGCGAAGATCCAGGTCTGAGCGAACTGAAGATTGACAGCTTCCGTGACCTGTACCGATGGACGCCGTGGAAGCCGGAGATCTACCAAGACTACGACGCCCCGATCGTCGGATATGTCGGCGGGCAGTTCAAGCCGCTGATCGCGGGCTTCGGCTTCGTGCCGCGCGCGGTACAGAAGGAGCGGATTGAAGCGGCAAAGGCGGCCGGCAAGAAGCCGGATATCATGCGCACGCTGATGAACGTGCGTGATGACAACGTGGGGAAGTCGCGGCTATTTGCACCAACGTGGCGAGCCGGCGGCCGCTGCCTCATCCCGGCCAAGTACGTTGTCGAGCCATCGTATCCGGACGCGTATCAAGACAACGATGGCAAATGGGTGCTCGGGCGATGCGTGTGGCAACGCATCGGCGTGATCGATCGCCCGACGATGTGCGTCGCCGGTATCTGGCAAACGCTGCATCGCCCGGACGGCACCGACATTCATGCGATGGCGATGCTAACCGTCAACGCCGACGGCCACCCGCTGATGTCGCGCATGCACAAACCGGCCGACGAAAAACGATCGGTCGTGATCCTGCGACCTGACGACTGGGAAGAGTGGTTGACGACGTCGAACGTCGAGGCTGCACGCGCGATGCTTCAGCTCTACCGGGCCGAAGAGATGGTTGCAGAACCAAAGTGACTTGCTGGTGCGGACTCGAGACGGACAGGAGAGACCCGCCTCAGTCGGCGAAGTCGTTGCCGGAGTGGCTGGCCGGCGGCCGGCCATTGGGCAGTCGAGTACGCTTTTTGAGCTGCGATGGGTATGTTATGCTGTCGCGCGAGTAGCACGAGACTCTTTTGTAAACAACGAGTTACCGTGCGTGGAAATATTTTAAAGGGACTACATATGCCGGCGGCTCCGCGGATCGAGTATGCAAAGGTCGATGATCTTTATCTAGATCCGACTAATCCGCGTTTAGGTCGTCGAGTTGCATCCGACAAGTTGTCGCAGGATAAAGTCCTGGACGCGATGAAGGATTGGACGCTTGACGAACTCGCGACCTCTTTTTTGGAAAGCGGATTTTGGCCACAAGAAGCGCTGATAGTTGTAAAAGAGAAGCTGTATGGTTCTGATCACTTGGTTGTAGTTGAAGGGAATCGACGCTTAGCTGCGCTTAAATTGTTGAAGCAGGCTGCAGATGGGGCACCTATTTCATCCAAGTGGCGTGAGTTGATTGGATCTCGGCGTGTTGAGAACGGTTTCTTCGATGACATTCCTTATATCGAAGTGGGCGACCGGAAGGATGTTTCTGCCTATCTCGGTTTTCGCCACGTCACTGGTATCAAGGAGTGGAAGCCGGCAGAGAAGGCTCAGTATATTGCGAAATTGATCGAAGACGAAAATCTTTCTTACGATGACGTACGTAGGAAGATTGGTAGTAAAACACCTACCGTTCGGCAGCATTATATTTCTTATCGCCTGCTGCTTCAGATGGATGAGCACGAGGATGTTGATGTTGATCGTGTAGAAGAGAAGTTTAGCGTGTTGTACCTGTCGCTTCGAACCGCCGGCGCGCAAAAATACTTGGATATCAATATTCAAGCGTCTCCAGACGAGGCTAAATATCCTGTTCCGCAGGAGCATTTGCAGAATCTCGCGAATTTCGCCAAATGGTTATTTGGTGATAGTAGAAGTGAGCCACTGTTTACTGATTCCCGCTATGTCGATTCGTTCGGAAAAATTCTAGAGAGCGATGAGGCCGTGGAATATCTTGAGCGCACGGAAAAGCCTCGATTTGAGCTCGCATATAGAAAGGCGGGGTTGGGTGAGGAGAATGTGCTCGAATATGTTGCTCTCGCTTCCGATAATGTGCAACTTGCGCTTCAGGATGCGCATATACATCGTAAATCGGAGCGTGTGCAAAAAGCAGTTAAAAGACTTTCGGCTGACGTGTTGCAGTTGGTGAGCATTTTTCCGGCAATCGAAGAAGAACTGAAAAAGGATTTGTGCGACGATGCTGGGACTGCCTGAGAGTGGGATTAGCGCATCCGCCAAGAAGCATAATTCGAATCTTGGAATTGTATGCGATTGGATTGAATCGAGCGTTGTCTTTTCGGATGACAGTCTTTCCAAGGCCGATATTGTTGACGTGCTTCTGGAAAATGAAATTTACCAATCGCAGGATTTTGCGCTTGAATTTATTGATAGCGTTTGGAGTATTCTGCGAGCTCGGGTAAACGCTTTGAATGCTGGCGGTGCGTTGCAACTGCGCCTAACGGCGGACAGAATTGAGCGGCGCGGCGAGTGGCGGGATTTTCCCGCCTACGCTTTTTGCTTGGCTTTGTCCTGTGGGAGTTATGTGTATCCAAGGTGGGCTCGTGACTATGGATACGATTCGAGCGTGCAAGGGAGTTTGTTTGAGCGCGTGGCGCATCACTCGTTAGTTAACATGTTGCCAGGATGGCGAATCCAGCGTGTGGGGTGGGCTCCGGATAACCCGGTCAGGCTGTACGAGATTATCGACGATATCGTCAGTTCATTAAACGAGGTTGCTGGCTCGGAAATCGATGTTTATGTTGATAGTCACGCAAATGAATTAGGTCTGGATTTGCTGGCGGCGTATTCGTTCGGTGACGAAAATTCTTCGTCCCCACTTTTGATGGTTCAGTGTGCTAGTGGAAAGGATTGGCAAAGGAAGAGGCATACTCCTGATTTAACTGTATGGAATAAGATAATTAACTTCAACTCTCCACCGGTTAAAGGATTCGTGATTCCTTATTCGTTTACGGATAAGCAGGAGTTTAGAAAAGAGGCCACGAAAGTGAATGGCGTGTTTCTGGATCGATATAGGTTGCTCAACCCGGGTAGAGCAGCGGAGCATGTGTGGGATGTTCCAGATCTCAACGCAGATTTAGTGGAGTGGGTGGGGCCGCGAATTGCGGCTTTGCCGCCATTGGATGCTTAAGCGCGAGGCGAATTTGAGATTTATAGATTTATTCGCTGGACTCGGCGGTTTCCATCTTGCGGCGACCTCAGTGGGCGGGGAGTGTGTGTTTGCATCTGAGCTTCAAGACGACCTCCGCAGCCTATACCAGCGCAATTTCGGGGTGCCGGCGGCTGGAGACATTCAGAAGGTACCTCTCGAATCCATTCCTGGCCACGATCTTCTGTGTGCCGGATTCCCTTGTCAGCCATTTTCGAAAGCGGGTCGCCAGAACGGATGGAAGGACGCGGTTCGTGGGACTGTTTTTTTTCGGGTTGTTGAAATTCTTGAGCAGCATCGCCCGGAATTTGTTGTGTTGGAAAATGTTGCGCATTTCGTAAATCACGACGATGGTAATACCTATCAACGTGTTATAGAGGCACTTCACGCGCTAGGTTATGATGTGGACAGCCATAAGCTCTCGCCGCATCACTTTGGTGTGCCCCAAATTCGAGAGCGGATGTATTTGGTTGGTCGGTTGCGAACTGCGGGCGGGCTTGCCGGGTTTTCTTGGCCGGTACCTATTGATGCAACGCTTGATATTGGTACGGTTTTGGACTCGAATCCATCCGATGCCAAACCGTTGCCGGGCTACGTGGTCGAATGTCTGAACGTTTGGCAGGAATTTTTGGAGAGATTTCCCAAGAATTCCAAATTGCCGTCTTTCCCAATATGGGCGGATGAATTTGGTGCGAATTACCCATACTCACGAGACACACTTCGGCAGTTTTCGATTGGCGAACTTTCAAAATTCCGTGGGTCATTTGGTAGAAGGTTGAAAGGAAGTTCAAAGGAAGAGTTGCTGCAAGGTGTGCCGAGTTACGCTCGCGGAAAGAAAGGCGTGTTCCCAGATTGGAAGCAACGGTTTATTTGGCAAAATCGAGAACTGTATAGGGAGCATAAGGGTTGGATAGATGGATGGTTACCGCGTCTCTTGGCGTTTCCGCACTCGCTTCAGAAGCTTGAATGGAATTGCCAAGGAGAGGAGCGCGATATATGGCGCTACATCATTCAATTCAGGGCGTCGGGCGTGCGTGTAAAAAGGAGAACAACTTCGCCATCGTTGGTTGCGATGACGACTACGCAGGTTCCGATTGTTGCATGGGAGCGCAGATATATGACCGTTCGCGAATGTGCTCGTCTGCAATCTATGGACGAGTTGACAGCGCTGCCCGATGCCAACGGTCGGGCGTTCAAGGCATTGGGTAACGCCATAAACGTCAAGGTGGCAGCGGCAGTGATTCGAAATTTGATTGCTTGCCGTACGGGTGCACGAAGTATTGGGGGTGATCCGGCAAATCCTGTAGAGGAATTACCTGCGCTGGTGTAGTGGTTGCGGTGTGAAGCTGAATATGGTCCCCGCGATTCGTACTCAGCACAGTTTCACAGTCGACGAGAGCGCTCGACGAGCAAGTTCGTCTGTTACAGGTTATTGGAAATTTGCAGGCGCTGAGTCGGCAATTGCGAGCGGTCAAATCCCATAATTCATTGATTTTTATCGATATGTGACGGCCTGCAAAGCCGTTTAGGCCGGTTCGACTCCGGCTCGCGCCTCCAGGTAGAACGAGAAAAAGCCCCGCTTCGGCGGGGCTTTTCTTTTTTCTGCATCGTTTGCCGGCCGCCGTACGGGATGCATGCGACGGCCTCCGCGCAATCAGCCATCCACCGGCTGCGCGGGCGTATCGAGCTTCAACTGATAGAACGCCGCGTCGAGCCAGCGGCCGAACTTGAATCCCGCCTCCGTGATCGTGCCCGAGTGCACGAATCCCAGTTTCGTATGCAGTGCGATGCTTCCGGCATTGGTCGCGTCGATGCAGCCGACCAGCACGTGCACCTGCGCGTCGCGCGCACGACGGACGACTTCGCGCAGCAGCAGTTCGCCGAGCCCGCGACCGCGCTGGTCGCTGCGCACGTAGACGCTGTGTTCCACCGTGTACTTGAACGCAGGGAACGCACGGAACGTGCCCCAGCTCGCGAAGCCGAGCAGCGTGCCCGATGCGTCGACGGCGCCGACGACCGGAAACCCGCCCGCGCGTTTCGTCGCGAACCACGTGACCATCGCTTCCGGCGGGCGCGGCCGGTAGTCGTACAGCGCGGTCGAATTCGCGATCGCGTCGTTCAGGATCTCGAGGATGGCCGCTGCGTGCTCGGCCTCGCTGCAATCGATCAGGCGCACGTCGTCGTGCTGTTTCGGGGAATTCATACGGGTTCCTGGTGGGGTTGAACGGGGGCGTACACCCCACGCATGCGTTACGCGTTCCGCGCGCCGGCCGCGCCGGACGCATCGCAGATCACGACGACATAGCGCGCGGGACGCGGCGACGGATTGCTGAAGATCAGCGGCTGGTCGAGGCGCAGGGCCAGGCAGTCGCCTTCGTGAAGCGCGTGCAGCGCATCGCCGAGCGTGACGTCGACGCGGCCGCTGATGACCCACACCTGCTGATGCAGCACGCGCTCGCGTCCGCCGCTGTCGTACGCGACGCGCGCGCCGGGCGGGAAATCGACCTCGACGAGCTGGATCGGCGACGGCCAGCCGGCCGGGGAGAGATTGCGCCGCACGTAGCCGGACGCCGGATCGCGCCACTCGGCCTGCTGCGCGCGCCGGGCCAGCGGCTGCGCGGGCGCGTCGTCCCGGTCGCCGCCGAACAATCCGGCCAGCGAGATGCCGAGACCGGCCGCGAGCTTGTCGAGCACGACGGCCGTCGGGCTGGCCGACGCGCGTTCGATGAGCGAGATCATCGAACGGCTGACGCCGGAACGCGCGGCCAGCGCATCGAGCGTGTAGCCTCGAACGGTGCGCAGTTCGCGCACGCGCCGTGCGATGCGCTCGTTGATGCCGCTGTCGTCGGCCGCGGTGACCGTGGATTCTTTCATGATGGATTGATTTTCCAGCAAACTGGAATTTGATGTCAACGGCATTTGCCGCAGCCGACAGAGAGGGGAACGGGATTCGGGCAGCTTGCCCGGCGGGCGTGCGCAGCGTAATATACGAAATAGCTACGTTTCGTTTAATTGGGGATATATGGGCATCATCAAGATTTCCGAGCACATGCATGAACGGCTGCGCTCGACGAGCACGGCGCTGAGCCGTTCGATCAATGCGCAGGCCGAACATTGGTTGCGCGTCGGAATGCTGGCGGAACTCAACCCGGCGCTGTCCTACGGCGACATCTGCAAGATGTTGATCGAGGCCGAGGCGCGGGGCGGCGACGTGGGGCCGGCGGAACCGGTCGCGTCGCAGATCGAGCAGGTGGCGTAATGGCGAGGCGAGAAATCCCGATCCGCGGGGCCGCGGAAATCGCGAAGTCGCGCGAAGCCGCGAAGCTCGCGTCGCAGGTGCTGACGATGATCACCGAGCACGTGAAGCCGGGCGTGACCACCGACGAGCTCGACGCACGCTGCCGCGAATACATCGTCGACGAACTCGGCGCGATTCCCGCGAACATCGGTTATCACGGTTATCCGAAGACGCTGTGCACGTCGGTCAACCATGTGGTCTGTCACGGCATTCCGACCTCGCGGCCGATGCGCGACGGCGACATCGTGAACCTCGACATTGCGGTGATCAAGGACGGCTGGTTCGGCGATACGAGCCGCATGTATTTCGTCGGCGAGCCGAACGAGCTGGCGCGGCGCCTCGTCGCGGCCACCTACGAGGCGATGCACGCGGGCATCCGCGCGGTGCGTCCGGGCGCGACGCTCGGCGACGTCGGTTACGCGATCCAGCAGGTCGCGCATCGCGAAGGGTTCAGCGTCGTGCGCGAGTATTGCGGGCACGGTATCGGCGATGTCTATCACGACGAGCCGCAGGTGCTGCATTACGGCCGCCCCGGCACCGGCGTGCCGCTGCGGCCGGGGATGATCTTCACGATCGAGCCGATGCTCAACGCGGGCAAGCGCGACACGCGCGTGTTGGCCGACGGCTGGACGGTCGTCACGAAGGACCATTCGTTGTCCGCGCAATGGGAGCACATGGTCGTGGTGACGGAAACGGGCTTCGAGGTGCTGACCGAGGACGCGAAGCCGCAGGCGTTCGCGGCGCTGTCGGGCACGCACGCGGCGTGACGCCGGCCGTGCGCCGCGTATGACGAGGCGCGGCACTGCAATGAGACGGGCCCTTTCGCGGGGCCCGTTCCGTTTGCGGCGACCGGCCGGCGCGGCTCAGCCGCGCGCCTTCTGCCACGCGTGTTCGACGAACACGCGGCACAGCGCTTCCATGCCCTTGCGATCTTCGTCGTCGAAGCGCGCGGCGACCGGGCTGTCGACGTCCCACACGCCGATCAGCGTGCCGTCGCCGGCCACCAGCGGGACGACGATTTCCGATTCCGAGGCCGCGTCACACGCGATATGGCCGGGAAACTCATGCACGTCGCGCACGACCTGCGTCTCGCGCGTCTGCGCGGCGGTGCCGCACACGCCCTTGCCGAGCGCGATGCGCACGCACGCGGGCTTGCCCTGGAACGGGCCGACGACGAGTTCGGTCCCGTCGAAGAAGTAGAAGCCGGCCCAGTTGAGACGATCGAGCGCGTGATAGACGAGCGCGGAGAAATTCGCCGCGTTGGCCGTCAGGTCGCGTTCGGACTCGACGAGCGCGCGTGCCTGCTCGACGAGCGTCGCGTATTGATCGGCCTTGGAGGCGTTGGGGTCGTTGGACAGCGTGAACATGGCGGGAAAGCGATAAGGGTTGTGAAAAGACGCGTGGCGCGTACCGCAGTCTACGGCACGCACGTGCGGTCTGCAGCGCTCAGTCGGGCTCGAGTTCGGCAAACCGCTCGGCAAGGAAGTCGAGTAGCGCGCGCACCGCGGGCAGCAGCCCGCGGCGCGACGCGAACACCGCGTGCACGATCTCGCGGCGCGGCGCCCAGTCCGGCAGCACGGTGACCAGTTCGCCGCGCGCGACTTCGTCGCGGACCATCATCGTCGGCAACTGCACGACCCCGACCCCCGCGACGGCCGCCGCGCGCAGCGCGAGCATGCCGCCCGTCACGAGGCGCGGCTGGTGATGGATTTCCGCGTGCGCGCCGTCGGGCCCGCGCAGCCGCCACACGTGGGTGGACTGCGGCACGCCGTGGTCGAGGCTCGGCAGGCGGGCGAGATCGGCGGGAACGGCCGGCGCGCCGCACTCGCGCAGCAGCGCGGGGCTCGCGACGAGGCACTGGCCGCGCTCCGCCAGCACGCGCAGCGCGAGATCGCTGTCTTCGAGCGGCGGCGGGCGCACGCGAATCGCGACGTCGATTCCTTCGCCGACCACGTCGACGCGACGGTTGGTTGCTTCCAGATGAATTTCGACGCGTGGACACGCGGCCATGAACGCGGCAATCATCGTCCCGACCAGCGAATCGAGCAGCACGACCGGGCAGCTGACCCGCACGATGCCGCGCGGCTCCTCGTGCAGCAGCGCGATCGCCTCGTCGGCCGCGTCGGCCTCGACGAGCATCGCGCGGCAATGCGCGTAGTACGTCTGGCCGACGTCGGTGACCGTGAAGCGGCGCGTCGAACGCTGGATCAGCCGCATCCCGAGCCGTGCCTCGAGCAGCGCGACGCGGCGGCTCAGTTTCGATTTCGGCATGTCCAGCGCACGCCCGGCCGGCGCGAAGCCGCCGTGTTCGACGACCTGCACGAAGTAGTAGAGATCGTTCAGATCCCGTGCTTTATCGTTCATGAAATAGAACGCTGAGTGCGATTTCGGCAGTCTACCGGATCGATCGTTCCACCTCTATATTGCTACCCATGGATGCGAAACACGTGTTTCGCCGCAATTTGGAGAAGGGCCATGAAGAAGATCCAGGGTGTGTACAGTGCGCCGCGCGGACATTGGGTCGGCGACGGTTTCCCGGTGCGTTCGATGTTCAGCTACCAGTCCCACGGCGCGCACCTGAGCCCGTTCCTGCTGCTCGACTACGCCGGCCCCGCGACGTTCGAGCCGGGCTCGGTTTCGGCGCCGCGCGGGGTCGACCAGCATCCGCACCGCGGGTTCGAAACGGTGACGATCGTCTATGACGGCGAAGTCGCGCACCGCGATTCGACCGGCGCGGGCGGCACGATCGGCCCGGGCGACGTGCAGTGGATGACGGCCGCGAGCGGGATCCTGCACGAGGAATTCCACTCGGAGGCGTTCACGAAGCGGGGCGGCCCGCTCGAGATGGTGCAGCTGTGGGTGAACCTGCCCGCCGCCGACAAGATGGGCGCGCCCGGCTATCAGACGCTGCTGAACGCGGACATTCCCGTGGTCGAGCTGCCGGACGGCGCCGGGCGTGCGCGGATCATCGCCGGCGAACTCGACGGGCGGCGCGGCCCGGCCCGCACGCACACGCCGATCGACGTGTGGGACGTGCGGCTCGTGGCCGGCGGCCACGCGCGGTTCCCGATCGCCGAAGGGCGCACGCTCGCGGTGGTCGTGCTGAGCGGCACCGTGCAGGTGAACGGCGAGACGGTCGCGCGCGAAGCGCAGTTCGTGCAACTCGGCCGTGACGGCAGCGACGTCGAGATCGAAGCGAACGGCGACGCGAAGCTGCTGATCCTGAGCGGCGAGCCGATCGACGAGCCGGTCGTCGGCTACGGTCCGTTCGTGATGAACTCGCAAGCGGAGATTCGTACCGCGATCGAGGACTTCAACGGCGGCCGCTTCGGCCAGATGCCGGCATGACAGTCGTGACGGCATGACGGACAGGCCCCGCGCAATGCGGGGCCTTTTTTTCGCGAGCGGGCAGGCGGTCGTGCGCGACAGGCGCTTCGAGGCATAATCGACGGTTGTCGCGCGCCGGCCGGCGCGCCCGAATCAGGACCGTACATGAACGCATCCGCCGCATCCCCGAGCGCTGCCGATCTCGACTGGCGCTGGAAATCCTTCGACGCGCTGACGGCGCGCGAAGTCTATTCGATCCTCGAGGCGCGCAGCGCCGTGTTCGTCGTCGAGCAGAACTGCGTGTATCGCGATATCGACGATGCGGACCAGGCCGCATGGCACCTCGCCGCGTTCGATCCGGCCGGCCGCCTGGCCGGCTATCTGCGCGTGCTGCTGCCCGATGCGCAGCATACCGACGTGCGTATCGGCCGCGTGCTGACGACCGCCGCGTTTCGTGGTGCGGGCCTCGGCAACGGGCTGCTGTCGCGCGCGCTCGAGCACATCCGCGCGCAATGGCCGGATACGCCGGTGAGCCTGCACGCGCAGGCTCACTTGCAGCGTTTCTACGGGGCGTTCGGCTTCACGCCGAGTTCGGACGTGCATGACGAGGACGGCATCCCGCACGTGTGGATGAGCAGCGCGCGCGCATGACGCGCGGCGGTCAGTGCACGGCGCGGGGCACCGGCGGCTTGTCCGCGTGCCGCGCCGCGCGTTCGCCGATCAGGCGGCCGCGCGCGGAGAGCCGCAGCCAGTGCCGCAGCGCGATCAGCGCACCGATCACGCTCATCATCGAGCCGGGAATCCACAGCAGCAGTCCGCCGATCTGCTGATCGCGCAGCGGGCTCAGCCACGTGAAGGCACGGCCGCAGATCGAGTAGATCGGATACAACTCGTGCGGCGTGAAGAAGATCAGCGCGCCGAGCGCGATCTGCGGCGGGATCGCCGCGACGACGATCAGGATCCGGCGCCCCGGCGACAGCCGCGCGGGCGGCGCGGGCCGCGGATCGACGACGAGCCACCAGAACAGCAGCCCGTCGATCACCATGCTCCAGTTCATCACGCGATAGAGCCGCCAGTCGAGCATCGCGATGAAGTGGATCGGCGAGAGCAGCCAGAAATAGATCAGCCCGACGAACAGCACGACCGCGACGACCGGATGGAACACCACGTCGAGCGTGGCCCGGACGGGCGCCCATGCGAGCGCGGGGCGCACGAAGCGCTGTCGCCAGCGGAACGGGATGCCCGCGCGGATCGCCGCGCCCGGATACGACAGCGCGATGAAGAACGGCCCGAGGTGGTGCAGCACGAGATGCTGCGCGCGATGCATGAAGAACTCGTGCTCGAAGAAATAGTCGAGCCGCGTATGCAGCGCGATGTAGAGCGCCGTCAGCCCGAACCAGAACGAGAACTGCCGCAGCGGCGACACCTTCGCCTTCTTCACGCCGCGCGCGAACAGCACGGCCGCCGTCAGCACCGCGATGACGACCGTCGGCGACGGCTCCCACGGGTCGAGCCAGTACAGGAGGTTCATTGCGCGCGGATCACTTCGCCTGGGCCGGCGACTTCACGGCAAACGGTGCGTCGACCGTTTCGCCGTCGGAGAATTTCAGGCGCAGGTGCACGGTGTCGCCCGGCTTGATCGCGTGCTTCGGTTCCTCGAGCATGAAGTGATAGCCGCCCGGTGCGATGTCGACCTTGCCGCGCGCGGGGATCGTCAGCTTGTCGACCATTTCCATCTTCTGCGTCGAGCCGTTCGACACGGTCTGGTGCAGCATGGCCATCCCGTAGTCGGGGCTGTCGACGTCGACGAGATCGACCGGCTTGTCGCTCGTGTTCACGAGCGTCACGTAGCCGCCCGCGGGCAGCTTGTTCGGCAGCCAGCGCACCCACGCGCCCTGCGCGGTGATCGCGCCGGCGGCATAGGCCTGGGCGCCGGTGCACAGCGCGGCGAGGAGGGCGAACGTCTTGAGGGTCGTCTTCGTGTTCATGGCGGAATTCAGGTCGTGGAGGCGGTGTCGATGATCCGGCGCACATCGGCGGCGATGGCGTCGGGCGAATCGCGATCGGTCGCGAGCAGGCGCGCGCGGCCGGTTGCGTCGAAGATGTAGACGGCCGAGCTGTGCGTGACTTCGTAGCCGCCGGACGGATCGCGTTTTTCCATCTGGTACGCGACGCGATAGCGTTTCGCGAGCGATTCGATCTGGCCGTCGGTGCCGGTCAGGCCGCGCGCGTGCGCGGCGTCGAACGCGGCGACGTACGACTGCATCATCTGCGGCGTGTCGCGCGCGGGATCGACCGATACGAACAGGATGCGCACGTCGTTGGCCCGCGGGCCGAGCTTGCCGAGCACTTCCATCAGCCGCGCCATCGTTTCGGGGCAGACATCGGGGCAGTGCGTGTAACCGAAGTAGACGAGCGCGACGTGGCCGCGGAACGCATCGGCGTCAACGGGACGGCCGTCACCGCCCGTCAGCGTGAACGACAGGTCGGGCAGGTGGCCGGTGACGTTGGTCAGGTTCCAGCGCGGCTCGTCGTGCGTGCACGCGGCGAGCGTCACGGCGGCGGCGAGGGCCGCGGCCGTGCGGATGAGGCGGGGGAGGCGCCACGGCGGCGCGGGACGGGCAGACGACATCCTGGGGCTCGATCGGTCGGAAAAGTGGCCGGCCGGCGGTGATGCCAGGCGTCGCGCGGCAGACGGTTGCGACTGTAGCGCAATTCGCGCGCCCGCGTCCTTTCGAAACCCGTACGGGGCGAGCGAGCGGGGCAATATGTCGCAGTTGACGCAAGCGGCGGCGCGCGGCAGGCGACGTACCGGTTTCGCCCATCTCGGTGCGCAGGCGCGGTAAGATGCGCACAATTCCATTCGCGCAGCGGCGGCCCGTGGTTGCCGGCCGACCCTCAGACTATCGAATCGATGCAATCCGTTCCGGCTTCCCTGTCCCTGACCGATACCGCGTTCTTCTTCGACTTCGACGGCACGCTCGTCGAACTCGCGCCCACCCCCGACAGCATCCACGTTCCGCCGTCGCTGCTGACGCTGCTGGACGCGTTGCGCCGCCGCTCGCACGGGGCGGTCGCGATCGTGTCGGGGCGCGGCATCGACAACCTCGACACGTTCCTGCAGATGCCCGGCCTGCCGATCGCGGGCCTGCACGGGGCGGAGCGCCGCGATGCGAACGGCGACACGCAGCGCATCGGCTTCAACGACGAACGCCTGTTGCGCATCGAGCGCGAGCTTGCGGGTGTCGTCGACCGTCATCCGGGCATGCTGCTCGAAATCAAGGGCGCGGCCGTCGCGCTGCACTTTCGCAATGCGCCCGAGCGCGAGGCGGTCGCGCGCGAAGCGGCCGAGCGTCTCGTGGCCGACTATGCCGATGCATACGTGCTGCAGCCCGGCAAGATGGTGTTCGAGATCAAGCCGAAGGGCGTCGACAAGGGGCGTGCGCTGGCGGCGTTCCTCGACGAACCGCCGTTCGCGGGGCGCATGCCGCTGTTCGCGGGCGACGACCTGACCGACGAGAAGGGCTTCGCGGTGGTCAACGCGCGCGGCGGCCTGTCGATCAAGGTCGGCGCGGGCGAGACCTCGGCCCGCGCGCGGCTCGATTCGGTCGACGCGCTGCATGAGCAGATCGCGCGCTGGCTCGGCACGGGGCAGCCGCACGCATGAGCCGGCTCATCATCGTTTCAAACCGCGTCGCACCGATTTCGGAAGGCGAACCGGCGGCGGGCGGCCTGGCGATCGGCGTCTATGACGCGCTGAAGGAGACGGGCGGCATGTGGTTCGGCTGGAGCGGCGAGGTCGTCGCATCCGGCGCGCCGCAGCCGCAGATCCGCATCGAGGAGCGCGGGCCCGTGACGTTCGCGACCGTCGGGCTGTCGCGCCGCGATTACGACCAGTACTACCGGGGTTTCTCGAACGCCACGTTGTGGCCCGCGTTTCATTACCGTGCGGACCTGATCCAGTACGACCGCCACGAATTCGACGGCTATCGTCGCGTCAACGTGTGGCTCGCGCAGCAGCTCGTGCCGCTGCTGCAGGACGACGACGTGATCTGGGTGCACGACTATCACCTGATTCCGTTCGCGCGCGCGCTGCGCGAGGCCGGCGTGAAGAACCGGATCGGCTTCTTCCTGCATATCCCGTTTCCGGCCGCGCAGGTGCTCGTCAACGTGCCGCCGCATCGCGAACTCGTCGAGTCGCTGTGCGCGTTCGACCTGCTCGGCTTCCAGACCGAACCCGACTTGCGCGCGTTCTGCGACTACGTCGAGTTCGAGGCGGGGGGCGACGTCGAGCGCGACGGGCACAACACCGTGCGCGTGCGCGCGTTCGGCCAGACGCTGCGTGCGGCTGCCTATCCGATCGGCGTCTATCCGGACGAGATCGCGTCGCTCGCGCAGGCGGGCGAACACGGCAAGGCCGTGCGCACGCTCGCGACGTCGCTGCGCGGGCGGCAGCTGATCATGAGCGTCGACCGGCTCGATTATTCGAAGGGGCTCGTCGAGCGCTTCCGGGCATTCGAGAAGCTGCTCGAGCACCAGGCGTCGATCCGCAACCGCGTGTCGTTCCTGCAGATCGCGCCGTCGACGCGTGCGGACCTGCGCGCGTACCAGGATATCCGGCTGCAGCTCGAAGCGGAGTCGGGGCGCATCAACGGGCGCTACGCGGAGCTCGACTGGGCACCGATCCTCTACATTCACCGCCAGTACGACCGGCAGGTGCTGGCCGCGCTGTACCGGCTCGCGCGCGTGGGCTTCGTGACGCCGCTGCGCGACGGGATGAATCTGGTCGCGAAGGAATACGTGTCCGCACAGAATCCGGACGATCCGGGCGTGCTCGTGCTGTCGCGTTTCGCGGGCGCCGCGCGCGAGCTGACGGGCGCGCTGATCGTCAATCCGATCGACATCGACGGGATGGCCGATGCGCTGTCGCAGGCGCTGACGATGCCGCTCGCCGAGCGGCGCGCACGCTATACGGACATGATCGCGCAGCTGCGCGAGAACAACGTGTCGGTGTGGCGCGACAACTTCCTGCGCGACCTGCAGCACGCCTGACCGGCCGTTTCCGCGCCAATGAAAAAAGCCGCGGTGCGTGATGCACCGCGGCTTTTTTGTCGGCTGGCGGGGGCGCGTCAGGCCACGCGCTCGCCGGTCGGCGTGTTGCCGTCGTGCGCCGGGTGATGGCGGCCGTGCTGTTTCGCGAGCAGGTCGCGGTACAGGCCGGGGCGATTGCGCAGCACCTCGGGCGGGCCGTCGTCGATCACCTTGCCGTTGTTCATCACGATGATCCGGTCGAAGTTGCGCAGCGTCGACAGGCGGTGCGCGATCGCGATCACCGTGCGGCCGACCATCAGGCGGTCGAGCGCGCTCTGGATCGCTTCCTCGGACGCGCTGTCGAGCGCCGACGTCGCTTCGTCGAGCAGCAGGATCGGCGCGTTCTTCAGGATCGCGCGCGCGATCGCGATGCGCTGGCGCTGGCCGCCCGACAGCTTGACGCCGCGGTCGCCGACGATCGTGTCATAGCCTTCCGGCATCGCCTCGATGAACTCCGCGCAACGCGCGTCGCGCGCGGCGGCGAGCACTTCGTCGCGGGTCGCGTCGGGGCGGCCGTACGCGATGTTGTCGTAGATCGTCCGGTGCAGCAGCGAGATGTCCTGCGGCACGAGCGCGATCGCATGGCGCAGGCTGTCCTGCGTGATCGCCTTCACGTCCTGGCCGTCGACCTTCACGACGCCGTCCTGCGTGTCGTAGAAGCGCTGCAGCAGCGCGAGCACGGTCGACTTGCCGGCGCCCGACTTGCCGATCAGGCCGACGCGCTGGCCCGGTTCGATATGGAGATCGAAGTGGTCGAGGATCGCGCGGCGGTGCGGATACGCGAACGTCACGCGCTCGAAGTCGACGCGGCCGCCCGTGGCCGCCAGCGGCTGCGCGTCGGAGCGGTCGGGCATCCCGTGCGGTTCGAGCAGCGTCTTCACGGCCTCGGACAAGCGCGCGACGTGCTGCGTGACGTCGACGAGCGCGACCGCGAGGTCGCGCGTGCCGTGCAGGATCGTGAAGCCGAGCGAACTGACGAGCACGATGTCGCCCGACGTCGCGCGGCCCTGGTCCCACAGCCACAGCGCCCAGCCGAGCAGGCCGGCGGACAGCATCGCGGTGATCACCGCGTGCAGCAGGCGCAGCTTTTCGAGATAGAGCAGGCTTTGCTGGCGCGCGTCCATCTCGGCCTTGACCGTCGCGCCGAAGCGCTTCTGCTCGCGCAGCGTCATCCCGAACGCGCGCACGAGGCCCATGTTGCCGATCACGTCGACGAGTTCGCCGTCGACCGCCGCGGCCTTCGCCGCGAACGCATGGTGACGGGCCGAGCCGCGGCCGGCGAGCTTGAACAGGATGATGGACAGCACGGCCGAACAGCCGAGCAGGCCGGCGGCCATCAGCGGATTGACGACGATGATCATCAGGATCGCGCCCATCACCGCGATGCACGGCGGCAGCACGTTCCACGCCATCGTGTTCTCGGACGTATACACCGCGTTCGACGTGGCCGTGATGCGGCTCGCGAGCGTGCCCGGCTGCTTCTCCGAGTAATACGTCGGCGAATGGCCGATCAGGTACTGGAACAGGTCGCGCCGCAGGTCGCCGGTCACGGCGACGAACGTGTGCGCGGCGACCCAGCCGCCGACGCGCCACAGCAGGTTGTCGGCCGCGATCAGCCCGACGAGCAGCGCGAACGCGCTCCACAGCGGACCCGGGTGATGGCGCCCGGTCGCGAGCACGTCGATCAGGTGCTTGATCGCATATTGCGAACCGAGCGCGCAGCCGACGGCGGCCAGCACGCTGAAGAGCACGATGAGGTGCGCGACGGGGTGGAGGCGGATGTAGCGGAACAGGAACGCGATCGGCCGGTGCGCGTAGCTCGACAGCTTCGCGTTGTGGGCGTTGCGCTGGGCAGGGGTGAGAGATTCCAAAATATGCGTGCGGTGATTCGGTGATTGAGCGTGGCGGCTGGATCGCATGCCGGCGTTCGCCCGGACTGAATAATCCGGCATTGTAAACAAGGCCGTGCGTCGCGCTGCGCGAATCTTGCCTTGGCCAGGGGCTCGCGGTCGATTTTGAGATAAAATCCGGCATCCCGTCCTGCCTCGTGTGCCGGAATCACGCTGCCGGCAGCCACGGGTGACGAGGATCGCCAAAGGGCCTTCCACTCTAGAACGGACACCCGAGTCCGCGGGTTGCAAAGTGTTGCGCCTTTGTAACAAAGTAAAGTGTTTGAAATGTTGTGCGCCGTATCGGGATTAACCCTAGATAATCGGCTCCGGGTTCGATTCCAGGTTTTTTTACGAACCCCTGTCAACGGGTCTTCGTTTCAAACGTTCTATGCCTGTCGCGTCGCCGACGCTCCTTGAGCAGCGCGGGTTCGACGCCCCCGGCAGGCTGATTCGTCCGATGGTTCGGATGAAAAGCATCCAGCCCGGACCGCCGGCAGGTTGCCGACCCATACCTGGTTTTTAGCCGATTTTTTAGGAGTTACGCATGCGAATCGCCCAAATCGCTCCGTTGCATGAAGCGGTACCCCCGAAACTGTACGGTGGTACCGAGCGAGTGGTGTCCTACCTCACCGAAGCACTCGTCGAGATGGGGCATGACGTCACGCTCTTCGCGAGCGGCGATTCGCAAACCTCCGCGAAGCTCGAAGCGTGCTGGCCGCAGGCGCTGCGCCTCGACCCGACGATCCGCGACGTGATGGCCCCGCACATGCTGCTCCTCGAGCAGGTGCGCCGCCGTGCGGAAGAGTTCGACGTCCTGCACTGCCACATCGACTACTACCCGTTCTCGCTGTTCTCGCGCCAGCCGGTCCCGCATCTGACGACGATGCACGGCCGTCTCGACCTGCCGGAACTGCAGCCGATCTTCAATGCATTCAGCGACGTGCCGGTCGTGTCGATCTCCGACAACCAGCGCATCCCGCTGCCGCAGGCGAACTGGCTGTCGACCGTCTACCACGGCCTGCCGGAAAACCTGCTGACGCCGATCCCGAACGTGAAGCCGAGCTACCTCGCGTTCCTGGGCCGCATCTCGCCGGAGAAGCGCGTCGACACGGCAATCCGCATCGCCGAGCAGGCCGGCCTGCCGATCAAGATCGCCGCGAAGCTCGACAAGGCCGATCGCGCGTACTACGAAGAGAAGATCAAGCCGCTGTTCGCGCTGCCGCACGTCGAGTACATCGGCGAAATCAGCGAAGCCGAGAAGACCGAATTCCTCGGCAATGCACATGCGCTGCTGTTCCCGATCGACTGGCCGGAGCCTTTCGGCCTGGTGATGATCGAGGCGATGGCATGCGGCACGCCGGTGATCGCGTTCAAGCGCGGCTCGGTGCCGGAAGTGATCGACAACGGCGTGTCGGGCTTCGTCGTCGAAGACGAACTGTCGGCCGTCGCGGCGCTCAAGCGCCTCGATACGCTGCCGCGCGAGAAGGTTCGCGCCGCGTTCGAAGCACGTTTCTCGTCGAAGGTGATGGCGCAGAATTACGTGAAGGGCTACGAGGAACTGCTGCGCCAGAAGCGCCGCACGGTGCTCCGCGAAGTCAACGCAAGCTGATCGCGGGCCGCCGCCGCGCTGCGGCGCGCGGCCGTCATCGACGCCCCGTCCGGGTTTCCGGCGGGGCGTTGTCACATCCGCGGCGCGGATGTGTTGTATTCTCGCCGCGCCCGGCGCCGCGAACGCCCCCCGAAGCGCCCCGGCACGCCATCCGGCCGTCTGTCCAGACGGTAATGTCCCTATAATGGCCGTGCCGTGAAATCCGGCCCTGTACGAATATCAAGAGGAGAGCAGTCTTGGCGAGAACGAAAACCACGCGCGCAGCGCCGGCCCCCGGCGCCGGTGTGATCTTCGCGTTGCGCGCGATCGGTCTCGTGCTGCTCGCGCGCTGGCTGTTCTCGATGTCCCAGATGGGCTATCGCTCGTCGCTGTCCGCGATGGTGTCGTCGCCGTGGGCGTTCGTCTACCTCGTGCTGATCTTCCTGCTGCTTGCGCTGCCGGGCGCCGTCGCGCGCGCCGAGCGGCCGTTCCATCCGCTGCCGCAGTGGCTGCGTCAGGCGCTGCGCGTCTTCGCGCTGATCGGTTTCCTGTTTGCCGTCTGGTCGATCGGCGCGTTCACGTGGGCGGCCGGCTGGCGCCGTGCGCTGCATGCGGTGACGGCGACCAACGGCTGGCTCGTCGCCGCGCCGGCGCTTTACGCGGCCATCGTCTGGATCTGCCGCCCGCGGCCGCTGTGGCGCACCAACGTGGCCGCCCGCCGCTTCGCGGTCGGCCGGTATGCGATTTCACTCGACGTGCTGACGCGTACCGCGATCGTCTGGATGGAAAGCCGCAAGGTCGGCCAGTACGACGCGCGCGAGCTGTCGGTGCGCTGGCCGGGCCGCAAGGCTGCCGCGCCGGGCGAGCAGGGCGCGGCGGACGGGCAGCCGGCAGTCGTGCCGCCGCGTCGCGGCAGCCTGTTCAATCGGCCCAAGGTCGAACTGCTGTGGGATTCGCCGGCGGCCGTCGGCCACAACAGGCAGATCGTGATGCGCGCGCCGCTCGCGACCGAAGGCGACCGCGTCGCGGTGCTCGCGCTCGACGCGGCGCTCAAGCAGATCGTCTGACAGGGCGGGGACGGCACGGGCAACCGGGCGATCCGGGCGCCCGGTTCGTTCCGCGTTCAGCGCACGAGGCAGGGGCGCTTGTTGTTGAACGTCCACCCCGGAATCAGGTACTGCATGGCCGCCGCATCGTCGCGAGCGCCGAGGCCGTGCTGCTTGTACAGCTCGTGCGCGAGCGCGACCGCATCCATGTCGATGTCGATGCCCAGGCCCGGCCGCTTCGGCACCTCCACCAGCCCGTTCTCGATCTTCAGCGGCTCGCGCGTCAGCCGCTCGCCGTCCTGCCAGATCCAGTGCGTGTCGATCGCGGTGACCTGGCCCGGCGCGGCGGCCGCGACGTGCGTGAACATCGCGAGCGACACGTCGAAGTGGTTGTTCGAATGCGAGCCCCACGTGAGACCCCAGTCGCGGCACATCTGCGCGACGCGCACCGAACCCTGCATCGTCCAGAAGTGCGGGTCGGCGAGCGGGATGTCGACGGCCTGCAGCTGCACCGCGTGGCCCATCTGCCGCCAGTCGGTCGCGATCATGTTGGTCGCCGTCGGCAGCCCCGTCGCGCGGCGGAATTCGGCCATCACCTCGCGGCCCGAGTAACCGTTCTCCGCGCCGCACGGATCTTCCGCATACGCGAGCACGTGATGCCGATCGCGGCACAGCCGCACGGCTTCGTCGAGCGACCAGGCGCCGTTCGGGTCGAGCGTCACGCGCGCGTCGGGGAAGCGTTCGGCGAGCGCCGTCACGGCCTCGATCTCGCTCGCGCCTTCGAACACGCCGCCCTTCAGCTTGAAGTCGTTGAAGCCGTAGCGCGCATGCGCGGCCTCGGCGAGCCGCACGACGGCCTCGGGCGTCAGCGCGGCTTCGTCGCGCACGCGCGTCCAGTCGTCGGTCGCGCCGCTGCCGTCGCGATAGGCGAGCGCGGTTTTCGTGCGGTCGCCGATGTAGAACAGGTAGCCGAGCATTTCGACACGGTCGCGCTGCTGGCCTTCGCCGAGCAGCGCGGCGACCGGCACGCCGAGATGCTGGCCGAGCAGGTCGAGCAGCGCGGCCTCGAGCGCGGTGACCGCGTGGATCGTCGTGCGCAGGTCGAAGGTCTGCAGCCCGCGGCCGCTTGCATCGCGATCGGCGAAGGTGCGCCGCACGTCGTTGAGCACCGCGTGGTAGTTGCCGACCGGCTGGCCGACGACGAGCGCGCGCGCATCGTCGAGCGTGCGGCGGATGCTTTCGCCGCCCGGCACCTCGCCGACGCCGGTTCGGCCCGCGCTGTCCTTCAGGATCACGAGGTTGCGGGTGAAGAACGGACCATGCGCGCCGCTCAGGTTGAGCAGCATGCTGTCGTGGCCGGCGACCGGAATCGCTTGCAGGTCGACGATGCGCGGCGTGTCGTGGGAAGGCGAGGCAGTGACGGCGTTCATGGGCGGCGATGGCAGAAGAGTAGGCAATGCCGTGCGGCAAAAGCTTTGCCGCGCGCGGCGGGAGGTGCGATCATTCGACAACCGACGTGCGCGGCGCGCAAGGCCCGCATGTCGACAGCAACCCGGAACGGGGGTGGGAGCGACAACGAGACCAGCGGAGCGCGGAACGCGAATGCTGGCCGATCGTCAGGCACGAGACCAGGCGGCGCTGAAGTGCCGGCCCTGAGTCGACAGGAGATCCGTGCACCGATCATCAGTCGTCGGATGACTTGTGACGCAGTATAATGAATCATCGGCTTTCGCTCAAACCCCGCGTAAACCCTCGGCTCACATTACGATCATTCAAAAAGGAACCGGCCTCATGTCCGTGCCCACGCTTCCCGCAGCGCCGCGCCGTCGCGCACGCAGCCTCGCACAAGATGTCGTCGACGCGCTGACCGCGCAGATCGAAAACGGCACGCTGCGTCCCGGCGACAAGCTGCCGACCGAAACCGAAGTCATGGCGGCGCAGGGCGTGAGCCGCACGGTCGTGCGCGAGGCGATCTCGCGGATGCAGGCGAGCGGCCTGATCGAGACGCGCCACGGCATCGGCAGCTTCGTGCTGGAGCCGTCGCGCCGCCAGACGCTCGGCATCGATCCCGCGACGATCACGACACTGCGCGACGTGCTCGCGGTGCTGGAACTGCGCATCAGCCTCGAGAGCGAGTGCGCGAGCCTGGCCGCGCAACGCGCGAACGATGCCGACCTCGCCGCGCTGCGGCGCGCGCTCGACGCAATCGCGACGGGCGCGGGCGGCGGCCGCGATACCGCGCAGCTCGACTTCCAGTTTCACCTGCAGATCGCGCAATCGACCGGCAACCGCTATTTCGTCGACATCATGACGCAGCTCGGCACCTCGATCATCCCGCGCACACGCGTGAATTCGGCGCGCTTCGCCGGCGACGACCTCGAGCGCTACGTCGGCCGGCTGAACCACGAGCACGAGGACATCTACGAGGCGATCGCGCGCCACGACCCCGAAGCCGCGCGCGCCGCGATGCGCACGCACCTCACGAACAGCCGCGAGCGGCTGCGCCGCGCGCACGAGGCGGCCGAGGCCGAAGCCGGCTGACCGTCGCGTCACGGGGCCCGCGTTGGCGTGGGCCCGGTCGAATCGCTTCAACATCAGTCGTCATACAAGATCGATGCGACGGCATCGATCCGCCCGGCCTGGCGGCGGGTTCGCCGCCAGGCCGCCTGCATGACCGATCAGCCTCCCTTCGTCACGATCGTCTTCCACGCGCCGCTCTTCACCTGGTAGAGCGTCGACATCCCGCTCTTCAGCGAACCGTCGTTCGCGAACGAGATGCGGCCGGTGACGCCTTCGAAGTCGATCTTCTTCAGCGCCGGGCGATAGACCTTCGGGTCGGTCGAGCCGGCCGCCTGCATCGCCTTGATCGCGGCCCACGCCGCGTCATAGCCGAACTGCGCATACGACAGCACGTCGACGCCGAAGCGCTTCTTGAAGCGCTGTTCGAAATCCTTCCCCTGCGGCAGCTCGTCGAGCGGCTGGCCGTATTCCCACGCCATCGCCCCTTCGGCGGCCGGACCGGCGATCTTGATGAACTCGTTGTCCTTCACGCCGCCGCCGCCGACGAACTGCGCGTTCAGCCCGAGCTGGCGCATCTGCTTGATGAAGTTCGCGGCGAGCGAATCGAGGCCGCCGAAGAAGATCAGGTCGGGGTTCTTGCCTTTCAGGCTCGTGATCTGCGCGCGGAAGTCGACGGCCTGGTTGCTGGTGAACTCGCGGCCGATGATGTTCCCGCCGGCGGCCTTCACGGCCTTCTCGAACTCGTCGGCCTCGCCCTGGCCGAACGCGGTGCGGTCGTCGATGATCGCGATGCGCTTCGCCTTTGTCACGTCGACCGCGTACTTGCCCGCGTTGCCGGCGTTCTGGCCGTCGGTCGCGATCACCATGAACATGTTCGCGAGTCCGCGCGACGTGAGTGTCGGGTTGGTCGCGGCCGGGTCGATCACCGGGATGCCGGCCTTGTCGTAGACGACCGATGCCGGAATCGTCGTCCCCGAGTTGAAGTGACCGACCACGACCGACACGTTCTGGTCGACGAGCGCCTGCGCGGCCTGCACGCCGATGCGCGGGTCGGCCTGGTCGTCCTGCACGACGAGATTGAAGTGAGCCGGCTTGCCGGCGATCTGAACCTTCTGCGCGGCGGCATCGTCGAGCGCGAGCTGCACGCCGTTCTGCAGATCCTTGCCGTAGCCGGCGTTCACACCCGTGAGCGGTGCGGCGAAGCCGACCTTCACGTCGGTTGCGTCGGCAGCCTGGGCGGCCTGTTGCGAGAGGAGGGCCAGCGCGGATGCAATCGACACCGACAGCAGGGAATGACGGAATTTCATGTTGTTCCTCTTGTTCGACACCAGCGAGTGGGTACCGCGCGCGTCCGGGCGAGCCGGGCGCGTGCGACGGGCGGGCGGTTCGACCGCTTCTCGGAATCGGGCGGGGAGGTCGGCATCGCGATCTTCGGAACACGCCCCCGTCAGGCTCGGTGAAGAGCCCCGATTGTCTCGATATATAGGTCGCCGATATGCGCGGGTCTTGGCAATTTGCTGCGCATTCGATGCGGATTTGCGCATAGCTTCCGCGCGGGCAGGACCGGCCGGTATCGGGAGTTTCCCGTTGCGGACGGAAGGGGCGAAGAGGAGGGCAGGAGGAGGGGGCGAGACAAGGGCGCGAGACAAGGGCGCGGCACGGCCCGCCGGGGGCCGTGCCGCGCAAGCGATGCCGTCAGTCGGACAGCGCGTCCGATGCGGCCTCGGTGTCGTCGTGCGACGCGTGCGTGCGGATCAGCGGATCGCTGGTGCTCGGGCGGCCCGTTTCGACGTGGCCCGCGAAGCGGCGCAGGAAGCCGAGCAGCCGGCCGTCGCTGACGGTCAGGTCGTACCAGCCGTGGCTGCCGCGCAGATCCCAGTAGTCGTCGACGTGCGCGCCGGGCGCGAGGTCGAACGTGCGCGGGCGGCCATGACCATAGGCGTTCGTGACCTTGAGCCGCACGGCCTTGTGGCCGCGGTTCATCAGGCGCAGCGTGATGTTGCCGTTCGCGACGTCATAGCCGTAGATCACCTCGGGGTTCACGTTCGCGCTGCCCACGCCGGTCGCGAACGGGCCGCGGAAATGGCAGTAGAAGCCGTTCGGGCCGTACACGTCGAGGTCGTACAGGCCGAGCGATGCCGCCGCGCTCCACGTGTCGGCGACGCGTTTGCCGGCTTCGACCGTGTACGCCCACGGGCCGTCCAGGCGGTTGCGCGACTGGACCTGGAACGCGGCGCCCGCGCGGCCGGTGTTCGCGAAGGTCAGCCGGAACTGGCCGTTGACGGATTCGACGCGGCCGTGCACGAACAGCTCGTACGGCAGCGCGCGCGCCGGACGCAGCCCGGCCTCCTGCTTCGGCAGCTTCTGCAGCACCGGCGGCACCGGGATGTAGTCGGGATGGCGGTTGCGGTCGGGCGGCGCGTAGCCGCTCGTGTCGGGCAGCGTCGGCCAGCCGGCATCGGATGTCGCGAAGTCGAACGCGGCGGTCAGGTCGCCGCATACCGTACGGCGCCACGGCGACACGTTGGCGGCCGTGACCGGATATTGCGCGCCGAACCGTGCCTCGATGAATTGCAGCAGCGACGTGTGATCGAAGGTCTGCGAGCAGACCCAGCCGCCCTTGGTCCACGGCGACACGACGAGCATCGGCACGCGCGGCCCGAGCCCGTAAGGGCCGGCCATGTGCGACGCGTCGCCGGCGAATGCCTCGTTGGTCGTCGCGACCGTCGACAGCCCGTTGTCGCGCGACTGCGGCGCGAACGGCGGCGGCACGTGGTCGAAGAAGCCGTCGTTTTCGTCGTACGTGATGAACAGCGCGGTCTTGCTCCACACGTCGGGATTCGACACGAGCGCCTTCAGCACCTGCTCGATGTACCACGCGCCGTAGTTCGCGGGCCAGTTCGGGTGCTCGGAATACGCTTCCGGCGCGCAGATCCACGACACCTGCGGCAGCGTGCCGTTCTTCACGTCCTGCTGCAGCACGTCGAACAGCGTGCCGCCCGCGCTGATGTTGGTGCCGGTGCGCGCCTTGTCGTACAGCGGCGTGCCGGGCAGCGCGGTGCGGTACTGGTTGAAGTAGAGCAGCGCGTTGTCGCCGTAGTTGCCGATGTACGGGTTCTGCGTCCAACCCCACGAGCCGTTCGCGTCGAGGCCCGTGCCGACGTCCTGGTAGATCTTCCACGACACGCCGGCCTGTTCGAGCACTTCCGGATAGGTCGTCCAGCCGTAGCCCTTTTCCTCGTTGCCGAGCACCGGGCCGCCGCCCGTGCCGTCGTTGCCGACGTAGCCCGTCCACATGTAGTAGCGGTTCGGGTCGGTCGAGCTCGGAATCGCGCAGTGGTAGGCATCGCAGATCGTGAACGCATCGGCGAGCTGGTAGTGGAACGGGATGTCGTCGCGCTTCAGGTACGCCATCGTCGTGGTGCCCTTGTTCGGCACCCACTGGTCGTAGCGGCCCTTGTTCCATGCGGCGTGCATGTCCTGCCAGCCGTGCGGCAGGTCCTGCAGGAACTGCAGGCCGAGCTTGTCGGCGCCCGGATGGAACGGCAGCAGTTCGGCCGGACCGACCGGCTGGTGGAACACCGACTTGCCGTTCGCGAGACGTAGCGGGCGCGGGTCGCCAAAACCGCGGACACCGCGCATCGTGCCGAAGTAATGGTCGAACGAACGGTTCTCCTGCATCAGGATCACGATGTGTTCGATGTCGCGGATCGTGCCGGTGCGGCGGTTCGCGGGAATCGCGAGCGCATCGCGGATCACGGGCGGAAACAGGTTCAGCGCGGCGGCGCCGGCAGTGCCGGCGGCGACGCGCAGGAAGTCACGACGGTTCGATCGGGTCATGGTCGTTATCGTGCGTTAAAGGGGGAAGCCGATTGGCGGGACCTGCTGGAAGGGCGCGCTCCGGGGCGCAGGATGCGGCTGCGCGGGTTCGTGCCGCCGCGAGCATAGCGAGAAATCGGTGTCATTCATGTGAAGTCCGGAAACGTTTGCAGGTGCGGTGAAACGACGGCGAAGCAGCATCGGGACGCGGGGCGCCCGCGGTCGTGGCGCGGCAGGGGAAGCGGGCAAGCGGCGCAGGCGGCTCGCCGGTGAAGCGGAGCGGAGGGCGATGCGTCAGGCGTCGGTCACCCACGCGCCGAACCATTCGCTCGGGCGGGCGATCTCGTCCTGCGCGGCGACGAGTTCGAGTTCGTAGCGGCGCGCATCGTAGGTCGCCTTCACGACCGCATGCACGGCCGCGAGCGTGTGCTCGAACGCGGCGCGCACGGAGTCGCCACGCAGCCGGCGCGCGACGAAGATCGCGCTGGTCAGGTCGCCGACGCCGACCGGATGGCGCGGAAACGCGTACAGCGGGCGCTGGCCGATCCACGCTTCGGTTTCGGTGACGGCGAGCATGTTGAAACGGTCGGCCGGACTGTTACGGTCGTGCAGGTGCTTGACGAGGATGATCCGCGGGCCGCGGCGGATCAGCGCGCGGCACGCGTCGACGGCTTCGGCGACGGTTTCGATGCGCCGCCCGGCGAGCTTCTGCAGTTCGGTGTGATTCGGCGACATGCCGTCCGCGAGCGCCGGCACCTCCTGCACGATGAACTCCTCGACGCCGGGCTCGGGCCGGATGCCGCCCGTCTGGCCCATCGCGGGATCGCAGAAGTACCACGCGTCCGGATTCATCGCCTTCACCGAGCGCACGATCTCGACGGCCGCGCGTGCCTGCGGCGGCGACCCGAGGAAGCCGGACAGCACGGCGTCGCAGCGCTTGAGCGCGCCGATCGCGGCGATGCCGTCGACGAGCTGTTCCATCTTCGCGGCATCGATCGCGCTGCCGGCCCAATGGCCGTACTGCATGTGATTCGACAACTGGACGGTGTTGAGCGGCCAGACGTTGACGCCGAGGCGCTGCATCGGGAACACGGCCGCACTGTTGCCGGCATGTCCGTAGATGACGTGCGACTGAATGCTGAGGACGTTTTTCATGGGAATCGCCTGCACGCGTTTCAGGGTCACGTCACACGATACCCGAGTTCGTCGCACGCGCGGAAGTCGCGTGGCCCCGGAGTGTTGCGCGCCGTCGTCACGCGAGCGCGTAGAATCGCGGGGCGCGCGGCGGCCCGGCTGCCCGCGCGCGTCTCCAATCTCCGTGATCGCCATGCTTTCGATTTGCAAGATGTTGTCTGTTGCGCGCGCCGCCGTGCTCGGCGCGGCCGCCGTCGTGTGCGCCATGCCTGCGGCGGCCGTTGCCGCACCATCCGCGGGCAACGACGGGCCCGTGTACGGCCCGCGCCTGGAAGGGTTCACGTATCCGGCGCCCGTGCACCTGTATACGTTCGTGTCGCAGCGCGAAACCCTCGAGATGGCGTTTCTCGATGTCCAGCCCGCCCACCCGAACGGTCGCACCGTCGTGCTGCTGCACGGGAAGAACTTCTGCGCGGCCACCTGGGAGGACACGATCGGCGTGTTGAGCCGTGCCGGCTACCGCGTGATCGCGCCGGACCAGATCGGCTTCTGCAAGTCGTCGAAGCCCGAGCGCTATCAGTATACGTTCCAGCAACTCGCGCGCAACACGCATGCGCTGCTCGAATCGGTGGGCGTGAAGTTGGCGACGATCGTCGGTCATTCGACCGGCGGGATGCTCGCGATCCGCTATGCGCTGATGTATCCGAAGGCGACCGACCAGCTCGTGCTCGTGAACCCGATCGGCCTCGAGGACTGGAAGGCGCTCGGCGTGCCGCCGCTGTCGGTCGACTACTGGTATGCGCGCGAGCAGAAGACGACGGCCGACGGCATCCGCCGCTACGAGCAGGGCACGTACTACGCGGGCAAGTGGTCGCCGTCGTACGAGCGCTGGGTGCAGATGCTGGCCGGCATGTATCGCGGCGCCGGCCGCGATGCGGTCGCGTGGAATTCCGCGCTGATCTACGACATGATCCTCACGCAGCCGGTGGTCTATGAACTCGGCGCGATCCGCGTGCCGACGCTGCTGATGATCGGCGACAAGGACACGACCGCGATCGGCAAGGACGTCGCGCCGCCCGACGTGCATGCGAAGCTCGGCCGCTATCCGGAACTCGCGAAGCGCACGCAGGCCGCGATCCCCGGCGCGCAGCTCGTCGAATTCCCGGCGCTCGGGCACGCGCCGCAGATCCAGGATCCGGACGCGTTCCACAAGGCGCTGCTCGACGGGCTGGAGGCCGTGCACCCGCAGTGACGCGGGGGCAGGGGCGCCGTCAGCGCGCCTCGTTCGCGAGCTCGTCGCGAATCTGCGCGGTCAGTTCGAACGAGCGCAGCCGCGCGGCGTGATCGTAGATCTGCGCGGTGACGATCAGCTCGTCGGCGCCGGTTTGCGCGATACGATCGCGCAGCTTGTCGCGCACCGTGTCGCGCGAGCCGACCGCCGCGAACGACAGCGAATGCGCGACGGTCGCGAGCTCGAGCTCGTTTGCCTCGAGCACGTCGACGGGCGGCGGCAGCTTGCCCGGCGTGCCGCGCCGCAGGTTGATGAACTGCTGCTGCAGCGACGTGAACAGGCGCCGTGCCTCGTCGTCGGTCTCCGCCGCGAACACGTTGACGCCGACCATCGCGTGCGGCTTCGGCCACGCGGCCGACGGCCGGTACTGCGCGCGATAGATCTCGAGCGCACGCATCAGGTAGTCCGGCGCGAAGTGAGATGCGAATGCGAACGGCAGCCCGAGCATCGCGGCGAGCTGTGCACTGAACAGACTCGAACCGAGCAGCCATACCGGCACGTCGAGCCCCGCGCCGGGCACCGCGCGCACGCGCTGGCCGGGCACCGGCTCCGCGAAGTAGCGCTGCAGCTCGGCGACGTCGTCCGGAAACGAGTCGGCGCTGCCGATCAGGTCGCGGCGCAGCGCGCGCGACGTGGTCTGGTCGGTGCCGGGCGCGCGGCCGAGGCCGAGGTCGATGCGCCCCGGATACAGCGAGGCGAGCGTGCCGAACTGCTCGGCGATCACGAGCGGCGCGTGATTCGGCAGCATGATGCCGCCCGAGCCGACCCGGATCGTTCGCGTGGCGCCCGCGACGTGGCCGATCACGACCGCGGTGGCCGCGCTCGCGATGCCCGGCATGTTGTGATGCTCGGCCAGCCAGTAGCGCTGGTAGCCCCAGCGCTCCGCATGCTGCGCGAGATCGACGGTGTTGCGGAACGCCTGCGAGGCGTCGGTGCCGGCCGGAATGGGGGCGAGATCGAGTACGGAAAACGGTGTCATCGGGTGGCCTTCGAATGAGGGGCGCGGTGATGCGCTTATGCAACAAATGCCAAGGATTTTGCCAAAGGGTTCCGGAACGTGCTGGCGGCGCGCCGATACCCATGCGCCTTACAGGGGTGCAGGGGCGTCGTTCTTGATCGTTGCAGAAATCAACCTAATCGCCGATTAATTACCAATCTTTACGGCGATTGGCGGTGAATCCGCATCGACGTACAAATTTGCACGAAACGTCTGATTTTCAAGACTGCAATACGCCTGCAAAGTGCTTACGCTAACGTGAACGTGGCTGTACCGATAAGGTTCGTCGTCCGCTCAGCTTTGCCGGAATTGCACTAGTCCGTTTCTCGTCGTGCCACGCGCGGGGGGCTGCGGACTGCTAAAATCCGGCGCCTGCCCATGTTGTGCCGATGGTAGCCATTCGAGTCTTCCCGCATCCCCTTCCGGGCATTGCGCGGAGAGATGCCACGCGAAACCGGGCATGGCCGCACCCGAACAACGGGGCGCGCCTCCCCCATTACAGACGCTGCTGGAACAAGGAGTCGGGTCGTGCCCGCGTTCGTCGTCGCCGGAATACCGCATCACGCTCAATCGCGCTCAAGCGTTCTCCATGGCGTTCAGGCTGCCGGGAGGCGTTGCGCATGACGCCAACCGCAACACTGCTCGACTGGCTCCTGATCGCCTTCACGCTGGCCGCGGCCGGCTATGCGCTCGTCGCGGCCTTCGCGCCGCGGCCGCGCACGCCGCGCACCGCCGCGCGCGACGGTTTCGAGCCGGTCAGCGTGCTCAAGCCGCTGTGCGGCGCGGAGCCGCACCTGTACGAAAACCTCGCGACGTTCTGCGAGCAGCGCCACCCGCGTCATGAGGTGCTGTTCGGGGTCGCGTCGCCGGCCGATCCGGCGATTGCCGTCGTCGAGCGGCTGCGCGCCGACTATCCCGAGTGCGACATCACGCTGGTGGTCGACGCGCGCGTGCACGGCAAGAACCTGAAGGTCAGCAACCTGATCAATCTCGCCGCGCGCGCGAAATACGACCGCATCGTGATCGCCGACAGCGACATCGCGGTACAGCCCGACTATCTGGAGCGCGTGACGGCGCCGCTCGCCGACGTGTCGGTCGGGGTCGTCACGTGTCTGTATCATGCGCGCAGCGTCGGCGGCTTCTGGACGCGGATCGGCGCACAGTTCGTCGACGCGTGGTTCGCGCCGTCGGTGCGGATCACGCACCTCGGCCGCTCGAGCCGCTTCGGCTTCGGCGCGACGCTCGCGCTGACGCGCGACACGCTCGACCGGATCGGCGGCTTGTTCGCGCTGAAGGACGAGCTGGCCGACGATTTCTGGCTGGCGGAATTGCCGAGGCGCCTCGGGCGGCGCACAGTACTGTCGGAGGTCGAGGTCGCGACCGACGTGATCGAGCCGTCGTTCGGGCCGTTGTGGCACCGCGAAACGCGCTGGCTGCGCACGATCCGTTCGCTGAACCCGGCCGGCTTCGCGTTCCTGTTCATTACGTTTACGGTGCCGTGGCTCGCGATCGGCGCGGCGCTCGCGCTGCGCCTCGACGGCACCTTCGCCGGCACGCTGGCGGGCGGCGCAGCCGTGGTCGGCGCATTCGGGCGGCTCGTGCTGCACGCGCGCGGCGAAGAGGGCTGGCGCGCGTTCTGGCGCGACCTGCCGCTTGTCGCGGTGCGCGACACGCTGCTCGCGCTCGAATGGCTCGCGGCCGTGTTCGGCACGCACGTCGTGTGGCGCGGCGCAAGGATGACGGTCGTCGGCGGCGAACGCGCGACGGCGGCGGTGGAAGCAGTGGACGGCCATTAGGACCGTCGATCGAACCCGGCCCGAGGGCCGAGACGCGCTGCACGGCGACGCCGCGCGGCGCGACATGACAGAGAGGCGGGCGCCGGCACGGCGGCCCGCGGTTTTTTGACTGAATCGTTGCAACGAAACGAACTATGCAGGCTACCGGAGCATTCATGAAAACGCTGTTCTTGCAGGCCCCTTCGTATGACGGCTTCGACGGCGGAGCCGGCTCGCGCTATCAGGCGAAGCGCGAAATCCGTTCCTTCTGGTATCCGACCTGGCTCGCGCAGCCGGCCGCGCTCGTGCCGGGCAGCCGTGTCGTCGATGCGCCGGCCGACGGCCTGTCGGTCGAGGAAACGCTGAAGATCGCCAACGACTACGACCTCGTGATCATTCACACGAGCACGCCGTCGTTCCCGACCGACGCGATGTTCGCGCAGGATCTCAAGAAGATGAAGCCGTCGATGCTGGTCGGCATGGTGGGCGCGAAGGTGATGGTCGATCCGCACAACTCGCTCACGGCGAGCGACGCAATCGACTTCGTGTGCCGCGAGGAATTCGACTACACGTGCAAGGAGCTCGCCGAAGGCAAGCCGTTCCCCGAGATCAAGGGCCTGAGCTGGCGCGCGAAGGACGGCTCGATCGAGCACAACGAAGCGCGTCCGATCCTCGAGAACATGGACGAGCTGCCGTTCGTCGCGCCCGTCTACAAGCGCGACCTGAAGATCGACAACTACTTCATCGGCTACCTGAACTATCCGTACGTGTCGATCTACACGGGCCGCGGCTGCAAGTCGCGCTGCACGTTCTGCCTGTGGCCGCAGACGGTCAGCGGCCATCGCTACCGCACGCGCTCGGTCGAGAACGTGCTCGCGGAAGCGAAGTGGATCCGCGACAACATGCCGGAAGTGAAGGAACTGATGTTCGACGACGACACCTTCACCGACGACCTGCCGCGCGCCGAAGCCATCGCCATCGGCCTGGGCAAGCTCGGCATCACGTGGTCGTGCAACGCGAAGGCCAACGTGCCGTACAAGACGCTGAAGGTCATGAAGGAAAACGGCCTGCGCCTGCTGCTGGTCGGCTTCGAATCCGGCGACGACCAGATCCTCGTGAACATCAAGAAGGGCGTGCGCACCGATTTCGCGCGCCGCTTCAGCGCGGACTGCAAGAAGCTCGGCATCAAGATCCACGGCACCTTCATCCTCGGCCTGCCGGGCGAGACGCAGGAAACCATCAAGAAGACGATCGAGTACGCGAAGGAAATCAATCCGCACACGATCCAGGTCTCGCTCGCCGCGCCGTATCCGGGCACGACGCTCTACAAGCAGGCCGTCGAAAACGGCTGGATGGAAGAGAACAAGACGATCAACCTGGTGAGCAAGGAAGGCGTGCAGCTCGCGGCGATCGGCTACGCGCACCTGTCGCGCGACGAGATCTATCACCACCTCGAGCAGTTCTATCGCGAGTTCTATTTCCGCCCGTCGAAGATCTGGGAGATCGTGCGCGAGATGCTGACGAGCTGGGACATGATGAAGCGCCGCCTGCGCGAAGGCGTCGAGTTCTTCCGCTTCCTGCGCGCGCACGAGGCGTAATCCGTGGCGACGCAGCGGGCGGCGCGGGCGCTGATCTTCACCGCGGACGATTTCGGGCTGCACCCGCGCGTCAACGCGGCGGTCGAGCGCGCGCATCGCGACGGCGTGCTGAATGCCGCGAGCCTGATGGTCGGTGCGCCCGCGGCGCGGGACGCGATCGAACGCGCGCGGCGGCTGCCGTCGCTCGCGGTCGGCCTCCACCTGGTGCTCGCGGACGGGCCGGCCACGCTGCCCGCGCATGACATTCCCGCGCTCGTCGGGCCCAACGGGCGGTTCGGCGACGCGATGGCGAAGGACGGCTGTCGCTTTTTCTTCCTGCCGCACGTTCGCGCGCAACTGCGCCGCGAGATCCGTGCGCAGTTCGACGCGTTCGCGGCGAGCGGCCTGCCGCTCGATCACGTGAACGCGCACAAGCATTTCCACCTGCATCCGACCGTGCTGTCGATGATCATCGAGATCGGCCGCGACTACGGGTTGCGCGCGGTGCGGTTGCCGTACGAGACGAGCGCGCCCGCGCTGCTCAAGCCGTGGATCGCGCTCGTGCGCGCGCGGCTCGACCGCGCCGGGCTCGCGCACAACGACTACGTGGTCGGGATCGCGCAGACGGGCGCGATGGACGAGGCCGTGCTGCTCGACGCGCTCGCGACGCTGCCGCCGGGCGTCGGCGAGATCTACTGCCATCCGGCCGAGGCCGGCGACGGCCCGATCACGCCGACGATGGCCGGCTACCGTCCGGTCGACGAACTCGACGCGCTGCTGTCGCCGCGCGTGGCGGCCGCGCTGAAGGCGGCGGGCGTCGCGACCGGCGGCTTTGCCGACGTCTTCGGCCAGCCCGCGGCACGTCGCGGCGCGCAGGCGGCGCGCGCACCGGGAGCGCAGCCGTCATGAGCAAGTGGATCAAGTGGCTCGGCTGGCCGATCGGCATCAGCATCCTGCTCGCGCTGGGGCTGCACGAAGGCGTCGGCGACGTGTCGCAGATGCTCGCGCGCGCCGGCTATGCGCTGCTGTGGCTCGTGCCGTTCCATGGGCTGCCGCTGCTGCTCGATGCGTACGCGTGGCACCTGCTGCTCGACCGGCGCAGTTCGCTGCCGTTCCTGTGGTGGATCGCGACCGTGCGCGAGGCCGTGAACCGGCTGCTGCCGGTGGTCGGGATCGGCGGCGAGATCGTCGGCATCCGGCTCGCGCGCTGGCAGGTGCCCGATGCGAGCCGTGTCACCGCATCGGTGATCGTCGAAGTGCTCGTGACGATCGTCGTCCAGTATGCCTTCGCGGCGCTCGGCCTCGTGCTGCTGCTCGCGACGACCGACAACATGGGCGGCGGCACGATCGGTCTCGCGCTGCTGCTGACGCTGCCGTTGCCGGTGCTCGGCGTCGTGCTGATGCGGCGCGGCGGCGTCTTCCACGCGATCGAGCGTTTCGCGGGGCGCCTGCTCGGCGATTCGCACCGGCTGCTGCAGGGCGTCGACGGGCGCCGGCTCGACGCCGACATCGACGCGCTGATGTCGCGCACGGGCCTGCTGTTCAGCGCATTCTTCTGGCAACTGGCCGGCTACGTGCTTGGCGCGCTCGAGATCTACTGGGCGCTCGCGCTGCTCGGCCATCCAGTGTCGATCGGCGGCGCGATCGCGATCGAGGCGATGACGCAGGCCGTGCGGCATGCGGCGTTCATGGTGCCGGGCGGGCTCGGCGTGCAAGAGGCGACCGTCGTGCTGCTCGCGCAGATGTTCGGCGTCGACCGCGAGACGGCGCTGTCGCTCGCGGTGGTCAAGCGCGGCCGCGAGGTGCTGTTCGGCTGCCTGGCGCTCGGCTCGTGGCAGCTTGCCGAGCTCGTGCGTACGCGCCGCCGCATCGGTGCGCCGCCGGCCGCGCCGCGCGCGGCGCAGGCGGGCCGCGTGACCGACGCCGAGACGGAAACCGAAACGACGCATTGAACAGGAGACGGGCCGCGCGCCCGTCTCGCGCTTTTGGCGTTGCACGGGTATCCTTGCCGCGTGTTTTCTCGACGCGCATTTCTTCCGATGATTTTCCGATTCCGGCTGCTTCCCGTGACGATGCTGGCCGCCGCGCTGGCGCTGACCGGCTGCGACGACAAGCAAGGCGACCTCGACGTGCAACGTATCAGGGACTTCTTCAACGCGATCAAGCCCGCGCCGCTGCTGCTCAAGGGGCTGAAGGTCGGCGAATCGACCGAGGCCGACGTGCGCGGCACGATGGGCAAGCCCGAGATCGTGCGCGAGTTCACCGACGGCTCGAAGCGCTACGAATATCCGCGCGGCCCGATGGGCAACCAGACCTGGTTCGTCGATCTCGATGCGAACGGGCGCTACGCGGGCGCGACGCAGGTGCTGACCGCCGAGAATTTCGCGAAGGTGCGCCCGGGGATGAACGAGGACGAGGTACGGCGCCTGCTCGGCAAGCCCGGCGACATCGCGCAGTATCCGCTGAAGCCCGAGACGGTCTGGAGCTGGCGCTGGCTCGAGGACGGCGTCAACACCGACGCGTTCTTCAACGTCCATTTCGGCCCGGACGGGCTGGTCTATACGACTTCGCGCTCCGACATCCTGAAGGGACGGTAAGCGCGGTCGTCTGCGGCGCTATATCGAAAAAGCGACCGGAAAATTGCAAAAAGTCCGCTTCCCTGCGTGTCATCCGACTGTCAGGAAGCGGCTTTTTTCCTTTTGAAACAGCGAAGTAGACATCGGTCGCAAATGATGGGGCGGGTTGCTGCGATGCAGCAATCGCGCGCCAGGTGATTTGAGACAATCAATTTCGCTTGCGACTATCCGCGTCAGCCCGGCGCGGGACAGGCGACGCGTCGGCATCCATTCCAACTCTGGAGACGCGCGTGTTCCTTTACGGCTTTGGTCCTGTTCTCTGGGCCGGCACCGTGCAGACCATCGAGCTGTCGGTGCTGTCGCTTGCCACTGCGGTGGCGCTGGGGCTGATCGGCGCGGTGGCGAAGCTGTCGCACAACCGGGTGCTGCGAGCGATCGCGACCGGTTATACGACGCTGATCCGCTCGGTGCCCGATCTTGTGCTGATGCTGCTGTTGTTCTACAGCATCCAGATCTGGCTGAACCAGTTCACCGACCTCGTCGGCTGGAACCAGATCGACATCGACCCGTTCGTGGCCGGCGTGCTGACGCTCGGCTTCATCTACGGCGCGTATTTCACCGAGACCTTCCGCGGTGCGTTCCTGTCGGTGCCGCGCGGCCAGCTCGAGGCCGGCGCGGCTTACGGGATGAGCGGCGCGCGCGTGTTCGCGCGGATCATGTTTCCGCAGATGATGCGCTTCGCGCTGCCGGGCATCGGCAACAACTGGCAGGTGCTCGTGAAGGCAACCGCGCTGGTGTCGATCATCGGCCTCGCGGACGTCGTGAAGGCCGCGCAGGACGCCGGCAAGAGCACGTTCAACATGTTCTTCTTCATCCTCGTCGCGGCGCTGATCTATCTCGCGATCACGACCGTTTCCAATCTCGTGCTGATCCAGCTCGAGAAGCGATATTCCATGGGCGTGCGGCACGCAGAACTATGATCGAGATCCTCCAGGAATTCGGCAAGGCGTTCCTTTTCTGGGACGGCCAGCGCTTCTCCGGCCTCGCGGTGACGTTGTGGCTGCTCGTTGCGTCGATCTCGCTCGGCTTCGTGTGCGCGGTGCCGCTCGCGGTCGCGCGCGTGTCGAAGAAGAAGTGGGTGTCGATGCCCGTGCGGTTCTACACGTACGTGTTTCGCGGCACGCCGCTCTACGTGCAGCTGCTGCTGATGTACACGGGCATGTACAGCCTCGAGTTCGTGCGGTCGCACTCGCTGCTCGATGCGTTCTTCCGCAGCGGCTTCAATTGCGCGATTCTCGCGTTCGCGCTGAATACCTGCGCGTACACGACCGAGATTTTCGCCGGCGCGATCCGTGCGATTCCGCACGGCGAGGTCGAGGCGGCGCGCGCGTACGGGATGTCGCCGTTCACGATGTATCGCCGCGTGATCCTGCCGTCGGCGCTGCGCCGTGCGCTGCCGCTGTACAGCAACGAGGTGATCCTGATGCTGCACGCGACGACCGTGGCGTTCACGGCGACCGTGCCGGACATCCTGAAGGTCGCGCGTGACGCGAATTCCGCGACCTACATGGCGTTCCAGTCGTTCGGAATCGCCGCGCTGATCTATCTTGCGGTATCGTTCGCACTCGTCGCGGCGTTTCGCCGGGCGGAGCGCCACTGGCTCGCGTATCTCGCGGCCGCCCGTCATTGATTCACTTCGAGGAGAGCCAGTTGGCCGAGATCACTCAAACGCACGGTGCCACCAAGCTTGCGGCGCTCGACATCCACAAGCGCTATGGCGACAACGAAGTGCTCAAGGGCGTGTCGCTGAACGCGAAGGCCGGTGACGTCATCAGCATCATCGGCGCGAGCGGCTCGGGCAAGAGCACGTTCCTGCGCTGCATCAACTTCCTCGAGCGGCCGAATGCGGGGCAGATCGTCGTCGACGGCGAGGCCGTCCGCACGAAGGCCGACCGCGCCGGCGCGCTCGAAGTTGCCGATCACAAGCAGCTGCAGCGTATCCGCACGAAGCTCGCGATGGTGTTCCAGCACTTCAACCTGTGGGCGCACATGAACGTGCTCGAGAACGTGATGGAGGCACCCGTGCACGTGCTCGGCATTTCCAAGAAGGAAGCCGAGGATCGTGCGCGCGAGTACCTGGAGAAGGTCGGCCTGCCGCCGCGCGTCGAGAAGCAGTATCCGTCGCATCTGTCCGGCGGCCAGCAGCAGCGCGTCGCGATCGCGCGTGCGCTCGCGATGCATCCGGACGTGATGCTGTTCGACGAGCCGACGTCGGCGCTCGACCCGGAGCTGGTGGGCGAAGTGCTGAAGGTGATGCAGAAGCTGGCCGAGGAAGGCCGCACGATGATCGTCGTCACGCACGAGATGGGTTTCGCGCGCAACGTGTCGAATCATGTGATGTTTCTGCATCAGGGGCGGACCGAGGAAGAGGGCGATCCGAAGGAGGTGCTGGTGCGCCCGCAGAGCGAGCGGCTCAAGCAGTTCCTGTCGGGCAGCCTCAAGTAACGCGACGGGGCAGGTTTCAGCCGTGGTACCGGTGTCTCGTCCCGCAGGCGCCACCCGCACGACGCAGGTGGTGATCGTTGCATTGCCGCCCGTGTCGATGTCGGGCGTGGGTCCGATCGTCGATGCGTTGAATCTGGCGAACGAGATCGACGGGCGGCTGCTGTACCGCTGGCAGGTGTGTTCGTGGGACGGGCGGCCCGTGCCGCTCGCGGGCGGGGCGCAGTGGCATGCCGATGCGGCGTTCAACGATGCGATCGCATGCGACTGGCTGATCGTCGTGACCGAGCGGTTTCAGCAGTTTGCCGATTACCGGCTGTTTCTCGCGAGTCTCGCGCGGGTCGGGCAGCGGACGCCGGTCGTGACCGGCATTCACCACGGCGTGTGGTGGCTCGCGATGGCCGGGCAGCTTTCCGGGTATCGCGTGAGCGTGAACTGGGAGACGTATCAGCAGTTCGCCGAGCAGTTCGAGCGGTCGATCGTCACGCAGCAGATTTTCGAGATCGATCGCGATCGGGCGACCTGTGCCGGCGGGCAGGCGACCGTCGATTTCATGCTGGCCATGATTGGCCGGGAACACGGGCCCGAGCTGGGCGAGCGGATTGCCGATGCGCTCGGCGCCGGGACCTTGCGCAGCGGCGAGGAGCGGCAGCGGATTCCCTTCGTCACCGCGCCCGGTGAGCGGCATCCTCGGTTGAATGACGCGTTGCTGCTGATGGAGGCCAATGTCGAGGATCCGCTGACGACCGACGAGATCGCCGAGCTGGTCGGCGTGTCGCGCCGACAGTTGGAGCGGCTCTTTCGACAGTATCTCGGGGCGATGCCCTCCAAGTATTACCTCAATCTCCGATTGCTCAAGGCCAGGACGCAGTTGCAGCGGACCAGCAAGTCGGTCGTGCAGGTTAGTCTCGCCTGTGGGTTTTCTTCTGCTGCGCACTTTTCTAATGCGTATCGCGAAAGGTTCGGGGTCACGCCTCGGGAGGATCGGCGCGCGTGGCTCGAGAAGCAGACAGGTGGGGGGAGTGAGCCGCGGGCGGGGGCGCTCGTGGAGTGGGGGAAGGATTGATTTTTTTGGTTTTTTTGGGGGCGGTTCGCTCGCGTTTTGACGTGAATTGCCTGTGATCGTAATGGTCTATTAGCGTCGCCCCTGCGCGGGGCGGCGGTTACTTTTCTTTGTCTTGCCAAAGAAAAGTAACCAAAAGAAAGGCGCTGTGAGAACGCAAGACTTCCCGGTGCCATGGTCAGCAAAGTGGCCCTCGCCTAAGTGTCCGCGCCAGCAAGGAACCCGGAGTGGTTCGAGCAATGGTTCTGACATCACTCATCCCCCAGCGGAGCGGTATACCGCCCGCCAGCTCCATCCTCGCTTCGCTCGGCTGCAAGGTGCTTCTGGTCGTGCGGTGCGCACGTTTGCTTATCCAGGAGCCGTTGCCTGCCAGGCATCTCCGACGATTCACATCGATCGTGCAATTACGCCGCCTGCAAATCGATCATTGCTCGCGGCGTATTGCTGTACCCCATTTTTCCTGGCCGGGGCAGCGAATCAGGTGTTCACCGAAAATGACGTCTTGCCCAGACGAGTGAGGGCGATTGCTGATCGATGGCGATGCTGGAGGGGTGTACCTGTCGGCCGAGCGAAGCGAGGGCGGAGCTGGCGGGCGGTATACCGCTCCGCTGGGGGATGAGTGATGTCAGAACCATTGCTCGAACCACTCCGGGTTCCTTGCTGGCGCGGACACTTAGGCGAGGGCCACTTTGCTGACCATGGCACCGGGAAGTCTTGCGTTCTCAAGCGCCTTTCTTTTGGTTACTTTTCTTTGGCAAGACAAAGAAAAGTAACCGCCGCCCCGCGCAGGGGCGACGCTAATAGACCGTTACGATCACAGGCAATTCACGTCAAAACGCGAGCGAACCGCCCAAAACCCCCAAAAAAACCACCCCCCACCCCCAGAAGGCAAAATAAAAGCACACTATCCGCTTCCGATAGAACCCGTCGCAAATCCGCAAGACGCTTGCGTCACCCTTACCTAAACTTGATCCTGTTGAACCCTCTTACGAAACCGAAAGGAACGACCATGACGACCTCGACCGTGACCCGCCAGACATTCGACGAAGTGATGGTGCCGGTATTTTCCCCCGCCCCGTTCGTGCCGGATCGCGCAGAGGGCTCCCGCGTGTGGGACACGGCAGGCCGTGAATACATCGATTTCGCGTGCGGCATCGCGGTCACGTCGCTGGGCCACGGCCACCCGGAACTGCTGAAGGTCCTGGACGAACAAAGCCGCAAGCTCTGGCACATCGGCAACGGCTACACAAACGAGCCGGTGCTGCGCCTCGCGAAGCGTCTCGAATCGCTGACCTTCGCCGACCGCGCGTTCTTCGCGAACTCGGGCGCGGAAGCAAATGAAGCCGCATTGAAGCTCGCACGCCGCGTCGCGTTCGACCGCCACGGCGCCGATAAAGCGGAAATCATCTCGTTCGTGCAGTCGTTCCACGGCCGCACGTTCTTCACGGTCAGCGTCGGCGGCCAGCCGAAGTACTCGGAAGGCTTCGGCCCCGTGCCGGCCGGCATCACGCACCTGCCGTACAACGACATCGAAGCCGCGAAGGCCGCGATCGGCCCGCAAACCTGCGCCGTGATCGTCGAGCCCGTGCAAGGCGAAGGCGGCGTGATCCCGGCCGATCCGGCCTTCCTGAAGGCGCTGCGCGAAGCGTGCGATGCGCACGGCGCGCTGCTGATTTTCGACGAAGTGCAAACGGGCGTCGGCCGCACGGGCCAGTTCTACGCGTACATGGACACGGGCGTCACGCCGGACATCCTGACGACCGCGAAGGCGCTCGGCAACGGCTTCCCGATCGGCGCGATGCTGACGACGAACGAACTGGCCGCGCACTTCAAGGTCGGCGTGCACGGCACGACGTACGGCGGCAACCCGCTCGCCTCGGCGATCGCCGACAAGGTCGTCGAGCTGATCGGCGATCCGGCACTGCTCGAAGGCGTGCGCGAACGCAGCGTGCGCCTGAAGGGCGCGCTCGAACGCATCAACGCACGCTTCGGCATCTTCAAGGACGTGCGCGGCAAGGGCCTGCTGGTCGGCGCCGAACTCACCGCCGCGTTCGACGGCCGCGCGAAGGACTTCGTCACCGCCGCCGCCGAGAACGGCCTGATCATGCTGATCGCCGGCCCGAACGTGCTGCGCTTCGTCCCGTCGCTGGTGATCCCGTTCGACCTGCTCGACGAAGGCGTGAAGCGCTTCGAGAAGGCGGTCGAACAGGTGCTCGCCGCACAGGAAGCCACCGCGCGCTGATCGGCGCCCCCCATCGCAGACAGGAACGACGATGCTATTTGTTCGCCCCGGCAAACTCACGGATCTCGATGCGCTGGCGCACATGGCGCGCACCGCGCAGCCGGTCCTGCACTCGCTGCCGCACGACCGCGCGGCGCTCGAAGCGCGCGTGGCGCTCTCCGAGGATTCGTTTCGCGCGGACGTCGATTTCGCCGGCGAGGAGTTCTACCTCTTCGTGCTCGAGGAATCGTCGACCGGCAAGCTGCTCGGCACGGCGAGCATCGTGGCCGCGGCCGGCTACTCGGAACCGTTCTACGCGTTCCGCAACGACGCACTGATCCACGCGTCGCGCGAGCTGCACGTGAACCGCAAGATCCACGCGCTCACGATGTCGCACGAGCTGACCGGCAAGAGCCGGCTCGCGGGCTTCTACGTCGATCCGTCGCTGCGCGGCGATGCGGCCGCGCACCTGATCTCGCGCGCGCGGATGATGTACATCGCCGCGAACCGCCGGCGCTTCACGCCGGAAGTGTTCACGCTGCTGCTCGGCGTGAGCGACGGCAACGGCGCATCGCCGTTCTGGGAAGCGGTGGGGCGCAAGTTCTTCGGCCGCGATTTCACCGACGTCGACATCGCGTCGGGCGGCCGCAGCCGCACGTTCATCGCGGAAGTGATGCCGGCCTATCCGCTCTACGTGCCGCTGCTGCCGGAAGCCGCGCAGCGCGTGCTCGGCGAGCCGAACGAAACGGCCTTGCTCGCATACGACATCCATCTCGAGGAAGGCTTCGAGCCCGACCGCTTCGTCGACATCTTCGACGCGGGCCCGGTGCTGACCGCGCAGGTCGACCGCACCGCGTGCGTGAAGCACGGCTCGGAGCGCGTCGTGCGCGAGGCCGCGCACCAGCAGGGCGATGTCGCGTACCTGGTGTCGACGGGCAGCGGCGAATCGTTCCGCTGCGTGCTGGCCGACCTGCCGGGCGACACGGCCGAGGCACCGCTGGCCGGCGACGTGCGTGCGGCGCTCGATGTGAAGGATGGCGATGTCGTGCGCTGCGTGCCGCTGCACCGCCGCGACGATGAAGATTTGAAGGGAGACGCAGCATGATCGTCGTTCGGGTCGTACAAACGGGCGACGTCGACGCGCTCGTGTCGCTCGCGAAGGAAACCGGGCCGGGCCTGACCACGTTCAAGCCCGACCGCGACGCGCTCGCCGCGCGTATCGCGCGCGCGCGCCGCACGCTGGACGGGCAGGCCGCGCCGGGCGAGGCCGGTTACTTCTTCGTGATGGAAGAATCGAAGACGGGCGACATCGCGGGCGTGTGCGGGATCGAAACGCAGGTCGGCCTCGAGCAGCCGTTCTACAACTATCGCGTGAGCACCGTCGTGCACGCGAGCCAGGAGCTCGGCGTGTGGACGCGGATGTCCGCGCTGAACATCTCGCACGACCTGACGGGCTACGCGGAAGTGTGCTCGCTGTTCCTGAGCCCGCGCTATCGCACCGGCGGCGTCGGCGGCCTGCTGTCGCGCTCGCGCTTCATGTTCATCGCGCAGTTCCGCGAGCGCTTCCCGGAACGCCTCTGCGCGGAACTGCGCGGCCACTTCGACGAGGACGGCACGTCGCCGTTCTGGCGCGCAGTCGGTTCGCACTTCTACCAGATCGATTTCAACGCAGCCGATTACCTCAGCTCGCACGGCCGCAAGTCGTTCCTCGCGGAACTGATGCCGCGCTACCCGGTGTACGTCGACCTGCTGCCGCAGGACGCGCAGGACGCGGTCGGCCTCACGCACCGCGACACGCTGCCGGCCCGCAAGATGCTCGAAGCGGAAGGGCTGCGTTACCAGAATCACGTCGACATCTTCGACGCGGGCCCCGTGCTCGAATGCCACATCAACGACCTGCGCACGGTGCGCGAGAGCGTCGTCGTGCCGGTCGCGATCGGCGTGCCCGATACGGGCGAGGACGCGCAGGGCGGCCATCCGCCGAGGTCGCTGGTGTCGAATACGTCGCTCGGCGATTTCCGCGTCGGCGTCGCGCCGGGCGTCGTGGCGAACGGCTCGTTCGTGCTGTCGGCCGACGATGCCGCCGCGCTCGACGTGAAGGCCGGCGATCCGGTCCGCGTGCTGCCGCTCAAAGTCAAACAGGGATAAACGAATCATGACGGAACTCTTCATCGACGGCGCCTGGGTCGCGGGCTCGGGCCCCGTGTTCGCTTCGCGCAACCCGGGCACCGACGAGATCGCATGGCAGGGCGAAAGCGCGTCGGCGGCCGACGTCGACCGTGCGGTCGCGAGCGCGCGCCGTGCATTCGCCGGCTGGTCGGCGCTCGACTTCGAATCGCGTTGCGCGATCGTCAAGCGTTTCGCCGCGTTGCTCAACGAACGCAAGGAAGCGATCGCGACCGCGATCGGCCGCGAGACGGGCAAGCCGCTGTGGGAAGCACGCACCGAAGTCGCGTCGATGGCCGCGAAGGTCGGCATCTCGATTCAGGCCTACCAGGAACGCACCGGCGAGAAACGCCAGGACATGGCCGACGGCGTCGCGGTGCTGCGCCACCGTCCGCACGGCGTCGTCGCGGTGTTCGGTCCGTACAATTTCCCCGGCCACTTGCCGAACGGCCATATCGTGCCCGCGCTGATCGCGGGCAATGCGGTCGTGTTCAAGCCGTCGGAACTCGCGCCGGGCGTCGCGCGCGCGACGGTCGAAGTGTGGAAGGAGGCCGGGTTGCCGGCCGGCGTGCTGAACCTCGTGCAGGGCGAGAAGGACACCGGCATCGCACTCGCGAACCATCGGCAGATCGACGGACTGTTCTTCACGGGCAGCTCCGATACGGGCACGCTGCTGCACAAGCAGTTCGGCGGCCGTCCGGAGATCGTGCTCGCGCTCGAAATGGGCGGCAACAATCCGCTCGTGATCGGCGAAGTCGAGGACATCGACGCGGCCGTGCATCACACGATCCAGTCGGCGTTCCTGTCGGCCGGCCAGCGCTGCACGTGCGCGCGCCGCATCTTCGTGCCGCAGGGCGCGTTCGGCGACCGCTTCCTCGCGCGCTTCGCGGACGTCACGTCGAAGATCACGGCCGACGTGTTCGATGCCGATCCGCAGCCGTTCATGGGCGCGGTGATCTCGGCACGCGCGGCCGCGAAGCTGGTCGATGCCCAGTCGCGCCTGATCGAGCAGGGCGCGAAACCGGTCATCGTGATGACGCAGCGCGATCCGCGCCTCGGCTTCGTGAACGCGGCGATCGTCGACGTGACGGGCGTGGCCAACCTGCCCGACGAGGAACATTTCGGCCCGCTCGCGCAGATCGTCCGCTACGCGACGTTCGACGAAGCGATCGAGCGCGCGAACGACACGGCGTTCGGCCTGTCCGCCGGCCTGCTGGCCGACGACGAGAAGGCATGGGAACACTTCCGCCGCACGATCCGCGCCGGCATCGTCAACTGGAACCGGCCGACCAACGGTGCGTCGTCCGCCGCGCCGTTCGGCGGCACGGGCCGCTCGGGCAACCATCGCCCGAGCGCGTACTACGCAGCCGACTACTGCGCGTATCCGATGGCGTCGGTGGAAAGCACGCAACTGACCTTGCCCGCGAGCCTGTCGCCGGGCCTGCATTTCTGATCGAGGGAGCGACGATGAACGCACAAGAAGCCAATTTCGACGGGCTCGTCGGCCCGACCCACAACTACGCCGGGCTGTCGTTCGGCAACGTGGCGTCCCTCAACAACGAGAAGTCGGTCGCGAACCCGAAGGCCGCTGCGAAGCAGGGGCTGCGCAAGATGAAGCAGCTCGCCGATCTCGGTTTCGCACAGGGCGTGCTGCCGCCGCAGGAGCGGCCGTCGCTGCGCCTGTTGCGCGAGCTCGGCTTCTCGGGCAAGGACGCGGACGTGATCGCGAAGGCCGCGAAGCAGGCGCCGGAACTGCTCGCCGCGGCGAGCTCGGCGTCGGCGATGTGGACCGCGAACGCGGCCACGGTCAGCCCGTCGGCCGACACGAGCGACGGCCGCGTGCACTTCACGCCGGCGAACCTGTGCAGCAAGCTGCATCGCGCGATCGAGCACGAAGCGACGCGCCGCACGCTGTCGACGCTGTTCGCCGATCCCGCGCACTTCGCGGTGCACGAAGCGCTGACGGGCACGCCGGCGCTCGGCGACGAAGGCGCGGCGAACCATACGCGCTTCTGCGCTGAATACGGCAAGCCGGGCATCGAATTCTTCGTGTACGGCCGCGCGGAATACCGCCGCGGGCCGGAACCGAAGCGCTTCCCGGCACGGCAGACCTTCGAGGCGAGCCGCGCGGTCGCGCATCGCCACGGGCTCGCCGAGGAAGCGACGGTCTACGCGCAGCAGGATCCGGACGTGATCGACGCGGGCGTGTTCCATAACGACGTGATCTCGGTCGGCAACCGCGACACGCTGTTCACGCACGAGCGCGCGTTCGTCAACAAGCAGGCGATCTACGACACGCTGACCGCCGCGCTCGACGCACGCGGCGCGCGCCTGAACGTGATCGAGGTGCCGGAAGCGGCCGTGAGCGTGAACGACGCGGTGACGTCGTACCTGTTCAACAGCCAGCTGCTGTCGCGCGCGGACGGCTCGCAGGTGCTCGTCGTGCCGCAGGAATGTCGCGAGAACGCCAACGTCGCGGCCTATCTCGACCACCTCGCGGCCGGCAACGGCCCGATTCACGACGTGCTCGTGTTCGACCTGCGCGAAAGCATGAAGAACGGCGGCGGCCCCGCATGCCTGCGCCTGCGCGTCGTGCTGAACGACGCGGAGCGCGCGGCGGTCACGTCGAACGTGTGGATCAACGACACGCTGTTCGCGTCGCTCGACGCATGGATCGACAAGCACTACCGCGATCGCCTCGCACCGGCAGATCTCGCCGATCCGGCGCTGCTCGACGAATCGCGCACGGCGCTCGACGAACTCACGCAGATCCTGCGCGTCGGTTCGCTGTATGACTTCCAGCGCTGAGGCACGGATGCCGGCCGCCGCGCTGCTCGACGACTTTCTCGCGTTCACGCTGGCCGGCAGCGTGCCGGCCGAGCAGGGCGGTACCTGCGCGGGCGGTGCGGTGCGCTGGCAATGGCCCGGCGACGGGCTGCTCGTGCTCGAACCGGTCGCGGCGAACGAGGCAACACGCGCGAGCGTGCTCGTATCGGCGGGCGTGCACGGCGACGAGACGGCGCCGATCGAGCTGCTGTCGATGCTGGTGCGCGATCTCGCGTCGGGCGCGCTGCCGCTCGCGTGCCGGCTGCTCGTCGTGCTCGGCAACGTGCCGGCGATGCGCGCGGGCGAGCGTTATCTCGACGACGACCTGAACCGCCTGTTCAGCGGCCGTCACACGCAGGTGCCCGCGAGCCGCGAAGCGCCACGCGCCGCGCAGCTCGAAGCGGCCGCGGCCGCGTTCTTCGCGGCCGCGCCGGCGGGCAGCGCGCGCTGGCACATCGACATGCACACGGCGATCCGCGCGTCGGTGTTCGAGCAGTTCGCGCTGCTGCCGCATACGGGCACGCCGCCGACGCGCACGATGGTCGAATGGCTGGGCGACGCGCGCATCGCGGCCGTGCTGCTGCACACCGCGAAGGGCAACACGTATTCGCATTTCACGGCCGAGCATTGCGGCGCGCTCGCCTGCACGCTCGAACTCGGCAAGGTGCGGCCGTTCGGCCAGAACGACCTGACGCGCTTCGCGCCGGCCGACCGCGCGGTGCGCAAGCTGGTGTCGGGCCGGCCGACGGATGCCGACGCGGCGCTGCCGCGCGTCTTCACGGTGATCGACCAGATCACGAAGCAGAGTGACGCGCTCGAGCTGTTCGTCGCGGCCGACGTCGCGAACTTCACCGCGTTCGCGCGCGGCACGGTGCTCGCGCAGGACGGCGACTACCGCTACACGGTGACGCACGACGAGGAGCGGATCGTGTTTCCGAACCCGACCGTGAAGCCGGGGCTGCGTGCGGGCCTGCTCGTCGTCGACACGACGCGCGAGACGATCGCGGCATTGGTCTGACCGATCGGCGGCCGCGCCGACGCGCGGCCCGCCTTGCGTATTTGCGACATCGTCTTGCAAGTTCGATGGCCGGCGCGGCCGGTGTCGTATGCGCACCGCAGCATCGCGCATCGGCAGCCGCTTTGCCATGCCGGGCCGCGCGGATTGGTACAATCGCGGCCTTGCGGCTGTTGCGCCGCATCACGGCGCGGCAGCCGCATTGTCGTAGTCATCCGACCCTGCAATGATGGCTGCGTCCGTAGTTCCGGAACATTCGAGTATCGAGGAGAGCACCTGATGAAGTTGGATTGGCGTAAAGTGGCCGCGCATGCGGTGGTGGCGGCATCGGCGGCGGCGGCAGGCAGCGCGTTTGCCGCGGATCTGAAGGAGATCCGGTTCGGCGTCGAGGCCTCGTACGCACCGTTCGAATACAAGACGCCCGACGGCAAGCTGACCGGCTTCGACATCGACATCGGCAACGCGGTGTGCGCGAAGCTGAAGACGAAGTGCGTGTGGGTCGAGAACGACTTCGACGGCCTGATCCCCGCGCTGCAGGCGCGCAAGTTCGATGCGATCAACTCGGACATGACGATCACCGACCAGCGCAAGCACGCGATCGCGTTCACCGACCCGATCTATACGATTCCGAACCAGCTGATCGCGAAGCAGGGCAGCGGCCTGCTGCCGACCCCGCAGTCGCTGAAGGGCAAGCGCGTCGGCGTGCTGCAGGGCACGATCCAGGAAGCGTACGCGAAGAAGAAGTGGGCGCCGGTCGGCGTTGAAGTCGTGCCGTACCAGACGCAGGACCTGGCCTACGCCGACCTGAAGTCGGGCCGTCTCGACGCGACGTTCCAGGATTCGGAAGCCGGCTCGAAGGGCTTCCTGACGAAGCCGCAAGGCCAGGGCTTCGCGTTCGCGGGCGGCACCGTCAGCGACGCCGAGATCCTCGGCTCGGGCGTCGGCTTCGGCCTGCGCAAGAACGACGCGGCGCTGAAGACCGCACTCGATCAGGCGCTGAAGGACCTGAAGGCCGACGGCACGATCGACAACCTCGCGAAGAAGTACTTCAGCGTGCCCGTGACGCTCAAGTAAGCGCTTCGTTCGAACGCACGATGCAAAAAACCGGCCGCCAATGCGGCCGGTTTGCTTTTGGGAACCGGAAACCGCGCGGGCGGCCGGCCGTCAGCCGTGCTGCGCGGGGAAGAACCGCCCCAGTTCGTGCGCGAGCTCGTTGAGGATGCTCATTTCCTGTTGCGAGATCTTGCGTGCGGGCTGCGCGCCGGCCCAGTCGCCATACAGCAGCGCGACCGTCGCCGCATCGACCCGCACCGGCAGCAGCACGAACGCGCGCGTGTCGTCGAACACGTCGAGATACCACGCGGGCAGGCGCTTGAGCATCTTCGGTTCCTGCGCCTGCTCGATGAAGATGCCGACCGAATTGGTGATCGCGAGATGGAATACGTCCGGCTCGAAGCGCTCGTGAAAGCGCAGCCGGTAGAGCGCCGCGTCGACGCCGGGACCGAAACCCAGGCGCGCGGCGAACGTGCCGTCGTCGTGGCGCACGAACATGACGGTGCGCGTGAACGCGAGGCTCGCGAGCAGGCTTTCCGACGCCAGCGCGAGCACCGGCGTCAGTACGTGCTCGGACGGCAGCGCGCGCAGGTCGGCGAGGCCGGCTTCGAGACAGGCTTCGGGCTCGGCCTGCGCACGCGCAATCGCATCGGCGTTCGCGCGCAACTCGACGATCTCGCGCATCACGGTGTCGCTCGCTTCCTCGTGCGCGAGCCGGTCGGCGATCTCGACGAGCGCGTCGGGTTCCGTATCGAGCGCCGGCGCATAGTGCTGCGCGAGCGCCGCGATGTGCGCGTCGCGCTGCGGACCATCGGGCATCGCGAGCGCACTCGCGACGTCGGCCGAGCAGCGGCTCACCGCCCGCAGCCAGTTCACGCGTTCGATCATGTCCTCGTCGGCCGCGAGTTCGCGGCCGAACGCGTCGACGCGGTTCACGTGGTGGTGGTGGTCGGCGATGCCGTCGCGGATCATGTCGGGCAGCCGCCAGCGTGCCGCCGCCTCGAGCCCGATCTCGTCGAAACCGACGCCGAGCACCTCGACGCAGGCGGCCGCTTCGTCGACGTGCATCTCGGCCGCGCGGCGGCGGATCTTGTCCCATTCGCTGTCGAGATAGCAGACCACGAGCAGCTTGCCGACCTGGCGCATCAGCGTGCAGACGACGGCTTCCTCGCCCGCGCGCAGGTCGGCGCGCTCGGTGAGCTTGCGCGCGACGCAGCCGGACAGCAGCGCGCGGTTCAGCTCGAGCTTCGCGTCGATTCGCCGCGGCGTGCTGTGGTGGAAATGGTCGACGAGCTTCAGCCCGACGACCAGATGGCCGACGGCGTCCATGCCGAGCACCATCAGCGCGCGCGTCACGGTCGTGATGTTGCCGCCGAACGCCATGTACATCGCGGAGTTCGCGAGCCGCAGCACTTTCTGCGTGAGCGCGAAGTCCGACAGCACGACGCGCACGAGTGCGGTGAAGTCGAGGTCGTCGTTCTTCATCGCGGCCATCGTCGCGCGCAGCGATTCCGACAGCAGCGGGAAATCGCCCCGTTCGCTCATCCGGGCCCACAGCTTGTCCAGCAAAGCGGTGCGGGGCAGGTGTTCGGTGATTGACATACGGATCTGTCCGGTTCGCCGCGCGCGTCAGGCGGCGGCGTGCAGGTGCAGCTGCTGCGCCTCGAAGCGCCGCGCGAGCTCCTCGGACGGCAGCGCCTGGCAGACGAGCCAGCCCTGGATGTGATTGCAGCCCATCTCCGTCAGCAGTGCGCGCTGCGCCTCGGTCTCGACGCCTTCGGCGACGAGCTCGAGATCGAGCGTCTGCGCGAGGCCGACCACCGCCGACACGATCGCACGGTCGTTGCGCGACGTCAGCAGGTTCTCGACGAAACTGCGGTCGATCTTCAGCTTCGCGAGCGGGAAGCGCTGCAGGTACGCGAGGCTCGAATAGCCGGTGCCGAAATCGTCGATCGCGAAGCGGATGCCGAGATCGGTCAGCTCCTCGAGCAGCACTTTCGCATGCGCGGGATCGTGCATCAGCAGGCTTTCGGTGATTTCGAGCACGATGCGGCGCGGATCGATGCCCGTCAGCGCGATCGCCTCGCGCACGCTCTGCGTGAAGCGCGGGTCGCGGAACTGCTGCGGCGACACGTTGACCGCCACGTACTGCAGCGCAAGCCCCTGGCTGTCCCATGCGACGAGCTGCATGCACGCGGCCTTGAGCACCCAGTTGCCGAGGTAGTTGATCAGGCCGATCGATTCGGCGAGCGGAATGAAGGTCGCCGGCGGCACGAGGCCGTGTACCGGATGGCGCCAGCGGATCAGCGCCTCGACGCCGACCACCGCGCCCGACTGGCTGTGCGTGATCGGCTGGAAGTGGAGCGAGAACTCGCCGTTGCGCACGCCGTCGTACAGATCGGCCTCGAGCTTCAGCCGTTCGGCGTCGGCCGGATCGTCGACCGGCGCATGGAACGCAAGCGCGTTGCCGCCCGATGCCTTCGCCTGCGCGAGCGCATGGTCGGCGCGGCGCAGCAGCGGGCTGTGATGCTGCGCGCGATGCGGCGCGGCACGTTCGTCGGGGTAGAGCGCGATGCCGATGCTCGCGGACAGGTGCACGGTCTGCCCCTGGTACACGTAGGGCTCGCGCACCGCGGCCTGCAGCCGGCGCGCGAGCGCGTCGGCGGCGTGGCTCGCCTGCGAGCGGTCCGAGGCGCCGAGCACGATCGCGAACTTGTCGCTCGCGACGCGCGCGAGCCGCTCGTTCGGCGTGACGAGCGCCTTCAGCCGCTGCGCGGTCTCGCGCAGCAGCGTGTCGCCCGCGTCGTAGCCGAGCGCGCGGTTGATCCGCTGGTAGTCGTCGAGGTCGAGCAGCAGCAGCGCCGCGCAGGTGCCGTCCTCGTCGGCGGTCTGCTGCGCACGCATCAGCGCCGGCACGAGCGCGGACAGGTTGTCGAGCCCCGTCATCGGGTCATGGTGCATTTCATACGTCAGCTTCGCCTCGAGCGCGCGCCACGACGACACGTCGAATGCCGCGATCGCGAAACCGTCGACGCCGTGATGGCGGCTCTTGAACGCACGGACCTCGACGTCCAGCGGGTAGGTGAGCGACTTGACGATGCACATCGTCGCCTTCTCGACCTGGCCGGAACGCGCGGCGCGCGCAAGCAGGCCTTCGAGCGCCGAGGTATCCTGTTCGGCGATCAGGTCGCGCAGCGTCAGCGTGTGCAGGTAGTCGCGGTGGTAGCCGATGAAGCGCAGGCTCGCGTCGGACACGTACAGAAAGCGCAGCTCGCGGTCGACATGGGCGAGGAAATCCACCGTGCCGACCGTCTGTTCCAGCCAGTTGCGCACGGAGTCGTCGCGGCGCGGCGCGCCGGCGCGCGCCGGCATCAGCGCGCCGCCCGACCAGGCGAAGCGGCGCAGCGTATGCAAGGCGCTGCGCCAGGAGCCCTTGCGTGACGTCTGTTTCCTGTTGGCTTCCATGTTTCTCGCTGACGTGAAGGGCTGGAACTGGTTGTCCGCAAGGAATAACGGCAGATTGTGCGGAATCTTTAACGGGCCGGCCGCGGATGGCGCAGCCGCCGGCCCGGATCGCATCCCGGATGTTCGACAGGCGAACGCCGGCGTGGCCTGTATCGAGGCTGACTTTATAAGAAATGAGGACGCAGATGAAGCGAAAACTGTTGCTGGGCGCCGTGGCGGCGCTGGTGGCCGGCCATGCGCTGATGGCGCAGGCGGAATTGAAGCCGGGCGCCGCGGCGCCGGATTTCACGACGCAGGCGTCGCTGGGCGGCAAGACTTACACGTACTCGCTCGCCGGCGCGCTGAAGCAGGGGCCGGTCGTGCTGTATTTCTACCCGGCGGCGTTCACGAAGGGCTGCACGATCGAGGCGCATGCGTTTGCCGATGCGGTCGACCGTTACAAGGCTTACGGCGCGACGGTGATCGGCGTATCGGCCGACAATATCGACACGCTGACGAAATTCTCGGTGAGCGAGTGCCGCAGCAAGTTCCCGGTCGCGGCCGATCCGGACGCGAAGATCATCCGGGAATACGATGCGAAGCTGCCGGCGCTCGACCGCGCGAACCGCGTGTCCTACGTGATCTCGCCGGAAGGGAAGGTGCTCTACGAATACACGAGCCTGTCGCCCGACAAGCACGTCGAGAACACGCTCGCCGCCGTGAAGGCGTGGGCCGACGCGCATCCGAAGCCGTAAGCGGCCGCGCCTGGCACGAAAACGGCCCGCCGTGCGGGCCGTGGGCACGACAACACGCGCCGCCGGGCGGCGGCGCGCAGCGGGCCGTCACGCGCGCAAGGCCTGCTCGATCGGCACGCTGCCGCCGACGAAGCCGACGATCTTGCGCGAGATGCCGAGCTTGATCGCCTCGATCGCGGCCCATGCGACGTCCTGGCGCGACACGGGCGGCGCGGGGTCGAGCCAGGCGTCGGTCAGCGCGATCTTGCCGACGCCCGGATCGTCGGTGAGCGGGCCCGGGCGCAGGATCACGTAGTCGACACCCGACGCGATCACGCGGTCGTCGCCCTCGCGCTTCATCTGCGAATAATGGCGCAGCGCGTCCGGCGCCTGTTCGGGCCGGTACGCCGAAAGCGAGCTGATCACGACGAGCTTCTGCGCGTTGAAGGCGAGCGTGTATTCGGCCGCGCGGGCCACCGCGTCGCGGTCGACCTGTTCCTCTTCGGCCGCGCCCTCCGATTCGGCCGAGCCGGCCGCGTAGATCACGTGCGTGATGCCCTGGAACGCGTGCGAGAAATCGTTCGTCAGATCGGCCTCGACGACCCGTGCGCCCGCCAGCGCATAGCCGTGCCGGCGCACGAGCGCCGTGACCTCGAACTCCGGCTGCTTGAGCAGCAGATCCGCGCAGGCCTGGCCCGTCCGGCCGGTCGCACCAATCAGCAGTACCTTCGTCGTCATGAAACCGCTCCTTGCTCGATGCGTCTTCCGTCCAGATAGGGACGGACGACCGATAACTCAAGTGTAATGTCGATTTGCCCCGCCGGCGGGCGCGTATTAAGGGGCGTACCGGCGTCGGGCGTTCATTCGTTCACACGGATGCGGGAATGACGCGCCGACCGGCTATCATGTGCGCGATGGTTTTTTCGCCGTTACGCGTATAACGCGCCGGCCCACCGGTTGGAGTACACATGGCATTACCCCTGGACAACGTCAGCATGGCCGTGTTCTGCGACTTCGAGAACGTCGCGCTCGGCGTGCGCGACGCGAAGTACGAGAAATTCGACATCAAGCCCGTGCTGGAGCGCCTGCTGCTGAAAGGCAGCATCGTCGTGAAGAAGGCCTATTGCGACTGGGATCGCTACAAGGGCTTCAAGGCGTCGATGCACGAGGCGAGCTTCGAGCTGATCGAGATTCCGCACGTGCGCCAGTCGGGCAAGAATTCGGCCGACATCCGGCTCGTCGTCGATGCGCTCGATCTCTGCTACACGAAGTCGCACGTCGATACGTTCGTGATCATCAGCGGCGATTCCGACTTCTCGCCGCTCGTGTCGAAGCTGCGCGAGAACGCGAAGAAGGTGATCGGCGTCGGCGTGAAGAAATCGACGTCGGACCTGCTGGTCGCGAACTGCGACGAATTCATCTTCTACGACGATCTGGTGCGCGAGCAGCAGCGCACGCTCGCGAAGCGCGAACAGCAGCAGCGTGCCGGCAACGGCGGCGCGAGGCGGCCTGACGAGCCGGCCTCGCGCAAGCACGACATGGATGCCCGCAAGGCCGAGGCGATCGCGCTGGCGGTCGAGACGTTCGATGCGCTCGCGTCGGAGCGCGACGACGTCGGCAAGATCTGGGCGTCGGTGCTCAAGAGCGCGATCAAGCGCCGCAAGCCGGATTTCAACGAGTCGTACTACGGGTTCCGCGCGTTCGGCAACCTGCTCGACGAAGCGCAGGCGCGCGGCCTGCTGGAAGTGGGGCGCGACGACAAGTCGGGCGCGTTCGTGTCGCGGGCCCGCCAGCCGGCGGCCATGGAGCATGTCGCGGCGGGCGGGGACGGCAGCGCGCACGGCGGCGCCCACCACCACGGTGCGCGCGCGGCCGAACCGGCGCGGGCCGGGCGCAATGCGCAACGTCGCGGGCAGCGGGCCGAAGCGGTGGCGCACGAAAGCGAGCAGGCCGAAGCGGAAGCGGCGGACGTCGCCGAGTTCGTCGAGGCTGGGTCGGTGACGCCACCGGCTGAAGCGGCGGAGGCGGTCGACGCACCGGGCGAGGCGAAGGACGGCCGCAAGCGTGCGCGCAAGAGCGCGGCGAAGAAGACGGGCGCGAAGAAGGGTGCCGCCGCGAAGGGCGCCGGCCATCATGCGGCCGGGAAGACCGACGACGCCCACGGTGAGGCGAAGCACGGCGGCGACCAGCACGCGCACGGCAGGCATGCCGACGACGCGGAGCAGGGCGACGAACGGCATGCCGCCGTGACGCGTGCCGAGCCGGCGGCCGGCGATGCCGGCGGCGACGGGACTGCCGCCCAGCCGTCGCATGAGGCGGCGCCGCTCGAAGCGCATGCCGACGCACCGGCCGCTGCCAAGAAAAAGCCGGCCCGCAAGGCGGCACCGCGCGCACGTCGTCCGCGCAAGACGACGGCGGCCGAGTAACGGCAGGCGTCCGGGTGCCGTCCGAAGCGGGACGGCATCCGCGCCGAACGATACCGGCCGGCGCAATGCCGGCGCGGCTGCGCTAGCCGTTCAGCACATACGGACGCGTCATCACTTCGAGGAAGTGGCCGTCCGGGTCGTCGAAGTACACGCCGCGCCCGCCGTTGTGGCGGTAGATGTCGTCGGGTTGCCGCTTCGCGGGATCGGCCCAGTGCGCGAGCCCGCGCGCGCGGATGCGCGCCAGCACGCGATCGAAGCCGGCTTCGTCGAGCAGGAACGCATAGTGCTGCGACCTGATTTCCCCCGCCTGTTCGTAGAAATCGAGCGACACGCCGTTGTCGAGCGCGACGACCCGCATCGCGCCGAACGGCGTCAGCGGCGGCAATTCCAGGAGTTCGGTCAGGAAGCGGCTCGACGCATGCTTGTCGCTGCACCAGACGATCGTGTGATTGAGCTGGACGTTCATGGCGGGTTCCGGCGAAGGGCTCGCGGTAGGCATGGACTCACGATAGCCGATCGCCGCCCGGGTTCAAGGGCAAAAAAACGGCCGCCTGCCTGAATTGCCCCCAGGAGTTGGACACCACTCCAACCCTTGGGGTCGGCTCAGTCGGGCCGCCGCTTCCCGTCATTCGCCGGCCACCGCCGGCCCGCCCGAATTGCCGCGGCGATTGCGGCGTTTCTCTCCCCACACGCGGAACCGGTCCATGTACAGGTAGACGACCGGCGTCGTATAGAGCGTCAGCACCTGCGACACGATCAGGCCGCCGGCGATCGCGATCCCGAGCGGCGCGCGCAGCTCGGCGCCGTCGCCGCTGCCGAACGCGAGCGGCAGTGCGCCGAGGAGCGCGGCCATCGTCGTCATCATGATCGGGCGGAAGCGCAGCAGGCACGCCTCGTGGATCGCGTCGAACGACGACTTCTTGTTGTTGCGCGTCTGGTCGATCGCGAAGTCGACCATCATGATCGCGTTCTTCTTCACGATGCCGATCAGCAGGATCACGCCGATCAGCGCGATGATGCTGAACTCGGTCTTGAACAGCAGCAGCGCGAGCAGCGCGCCGACGCCGGCCGACGGCAGCGTCGACAGGATCGTGATCGGGTGGATGTAGCTCTCGTACAGGATCCCGAGCACGATGTAGACGGCCAGCAGCGCGGCGAGGATCAGGATCGGCTGGTCGTTCATCGACTGCTGGAACGCCTGCGCGGTGCCCTGGAAACTGCCGACGATCGTCGGCGGGACGCCGACCTGCGCCATGGTCTGGTAGATCACCTGGGTCGCCTGCGACAGCGACACGCCCGGCGGCAGGTTGAACGAGATCGTCGTCGCGACGAACAACCCCTGGTGGTTGACCGACAGCGGCGTCGTGCTCGGCCCGAACGTCGCGATCGCCGACAGCGGGATCATCGTCGACTTCGACGTCGACACCGACGCACCCGACGACGCGCTCGACTTGCCGCTCGCGGCGATCGAGTTGAGCGCCTGGTTGCGCGCGGAATCGGACGCGATCGCCGCGGCGCTCTGCGTGGCCGTCCCGGCGCTCGACGTGCCGGCCGACGTCGCGACATAGGTGCCGGCGGCCGCGTTGGTGGTCTGCGAGCCGTTCGCGCTGCCGCCCGACGTGCTGATCCACACCTGGTTCAGCATCTCCGGGCTTTGCCAGTATTTCGGCGCGACTTCCATCACGACGTGGTACTGGTTCAGCGGGTTGTAGATCGTCGAGACCTGGCGCTGGCCGAACGCGTCGTACAGCGTGTTGTCGATCTGCGCGGGCTTGATGCCGAAGCGCGCGGCCGTCGCGCGGTCGATCGTCACCATCGCCTCGAGACCGCCTTGCTGCTGGTCGGAGTTCACGTCGGTCAGCTCGGGGCGCTTCTGCAGCGCCTCGGTCAGGATCGGCCCCCACTTGTACAGGTCGGCGCTCGAATCGCCGAGCAGCGTGAACTGGTACTGCGCGTTGCTCTGCCGGCCGCCGACGCGGATATCCTGCGCGGCCTGCAGGAACGTGCGCGCACCCGCGACGTCCGCCAGCGGCGGGCGCAGCTGCTGGATCACCTGGTCGGCCGACAGCTTGCGCTCGGAGCGATCCTTCAGCGTGACGAACATGAAGCCCGAGTTGGTCTGCGTGCCGCCGGTGAACCCCGCGACGCTCTTCACGTTCGGGTTGCCCTGCACGATCCGCATCATCTCGGAGAACTTCAGCTTCATCGCCTGGAACGAGGTCGACTGGTCGGCCTGGATGCCGCCGATCATCAGGCCGGTGTCCTGCTGCGGGAAGAAGCCCTTCGGCACGACGATGTACAGGTACACGTTCAGCCCGATCGTCGCGAACAGCGTCAGCAGGATCAGCAGCGGCCGGCGCAGCGCCCACGACAGCGAGCGCTCGTAGCCGCGCTGCATGCGCGAGAAGCCGCGCTCGAGGAAGCGCCCGAAGCGGCCTTCGTTTTGCGGGTCGTGCGACTCGGGCAGCAGGCGCGCGCACATCATCGGCGTGACGGTGAGCGACACCGCGAGCGACACGGCGATCGCGAGCGACAGCGTCAGCGCGAATTCGCGGAACAGCCGCCCGACGATGCCGCCCATCAGCAGGATCGGCAGGAACACCGCGACGAGCGAGATGCTCATCGACAGCACCGTGAAGCCGACCTCGCGCGCACCGTCGAACGCGGCCTGCATCCGCGACTTGCCGTTCTCGATGTGCCGCGAGATGTTCTCGAGCACGACGATCGCATCGTCGACGACGAAGCCGGTCGCGACGATCAGCGCCATCAGCGACAGGTTGTCGATCGAGAAGCCGAGCAGGTACATCGCGCCGAACGTGCCGACGATCGAGATCGGCACCGCGACGCTCGGGATCAGCGTCGCGCGCCAGTTGCGCAGGAACAGGAACACGACCATCACGACGAGGCTGACCGCGATCAGCAGCGTGTGCTCGGTGTCCTTCAGCGACGCGCGGATGGTGGTCGAGCGGTCGAGCACCGGCGTGACCGTGATGTCGGCCGGCAGCGACGCGGTGAGTTGCGGCAGCGCCGCGCGCACGCGGTCGATCGTATCGATGATGTTCGCGCCGGGCGAGCGGTAGAGGATCACGAGCACCGCGCGCTTGCCGTTCGACAGGCCGAGGTTGCGCAGGTCCTCGACCGAATCGACGACGTCCGACAGGTCGGACAGCCTGACGGCCGAGCCGTTGCGGTAGGCGACGACGAGGTCGCGGTATTGCGACGCCTGGGAGGCCTGGTCGTTCGTATAGAGCTGGTAGTGCTGCGGGCCGAACTCGATCGCGCCCTTCGGCGCGTTGGCGTTCGCGGACGCCAGCGCCGCGCGCACGTCCTCGAGGCCGATCCCGTAGTGGAACAGCGCCTGCGGTTCGAGCTCGACGCGCACGGCCGGGTTCGCGGAGCCGCTCACCGAGACCTGGCCGATCCCGTCGATCTGCGACAGCGACTGCTGCAGCACCGTCGATGCGGCGTCGTACAGCTTCGCGGGCGACGACGTTTCCGACGTCAGCGACACGATCATGATCGGCGAATCGGCCGGGTTGACCTTGCGGTAGGTCGGGTTGCTCTTCAGCGCGGCGGGCAGGTCGGCGCGCGCCGCGTTGATCGCGGCCTGCACGTCGCGCGCGGCGCCGTCGATGTCGCGGTTCAGGCCGAACTGCAGGATGATCCGCGCGTTGCCGACCGTGCTCGTCGACGTCATTTCGGAGACGTCGGCGATCGAGCCGAGGTGCCGCTCGAGCGGGCTCGTCACGCTGGTCGCAACCGTTTCCGGGCTCGCGCCCGGCAGCGACGCCTGCACCGAGATCGTCGGGAAGTCGACCTGCGGCAGCGGCGACACCGGCAGCTTGATGAACGCGAACAGGCCCGCGAGCGCGACGCCGAGCGCGAGCAGCGTCGTCGCGACGGGGCGGGTGATGAAGGGGCGCGACAGGTTCATGGCTTACGCATCCGTGCGCTTGCCGGCGTCGGGGCCGTGGCGTTCGAACCAGCCGCGCACGCGGCGCGCGAGCGAGTCGAAGCCGAGGTAGATCACGGGCGTCGTAAACAGCGTCAGCACCTGCGACACGATCAGGCCGCCGGCGATCGCGATCCCGAGCGGCTGGCGCAGCTCGGAGCCGGCGCCGGAGCCGACGATCAGCGGCACCGCGCCGAGCAGCGCGGCGAGCGTCGTCATCAGGATCGGCCGGAAGCGCAGCAGGCACGCCTGGTAGATCGCCTCGCGCGGCGGCTTGCCTTCGACACGTTCGGCCTCGAGCGCGAAGTCGATCATCATGATCGCGTTCTTCTTCACGATACCGATCAGCAGCACGATGCCGATGATGCCGATGATGTCCAGATCGTGCCCGGTGATCATCAGCGCGAGCAGCGCGCCGACGCCGGCCGACGGCAGCGTCGACAGGATCGTGATCGGGTGGATGTAGCTTTCGTACAGCACGCCGAGCACGATGTACATCGTGACGACCGCCGCGAGGATCAGGAACAGCTGGTTCGACAGCGACGCCTGGAACGCGAGCGCCGCGCCCTGGAAGCGCGTCTGGAACGACGCGGGCAGGCTGATGTCCTTCTCGGCGGCCTCGATCGCCTTGACGGCCTCGCCGAGCGACGCGCCCGGCGCGAGGTTGAACGAGATCGTCGTCGACGGGAACTGCGACAGGTGCGCGACCAGCAGCGGCGACGGCCGCTCGTGGAACGACGCGATCGACGACAGCGGCACCTGGCCGCCGCCGGCCGACGGCAGGTAGATGTCGTTCAGCGATTGCGCGTAGTGCTGCTCCTTCGGCTCCGACTCGAGAATCACGCGGTACTGGTTCGACTGCGTGAAGATGGTCGACACGATGCGCTGGCCGAACGCGTCGTACAGCGCGTTGTCGACGGTCGCCGGCGTGATGCCGAAACGCGCGGCGCTCGGGCGGTCGATCTCGATGTAGACCGACTGGCCGTTGCTCTGCAGGTCGGTCGCGACATCGGCGAGCGACGGCTCCTGCTGCAGCCGCGCGACGAGCTTCGGCACCCAGGTCGCGAATTCTTCCGCGTTCGGGCTCGTCAGCATGAACTGGTACTGCGTCGGGCTGACGGTCGAATCGATCGTCAGGTCCTGCACCGACTGCATGAACAGCGAGATGCCGGTGATGTTCGCCACGCGGTGCTGCAGGTCGCGGATGATCTGCGCGGCCGTTTTGGAGCGGTCGTCGCGCGCCTTCAGGTTGATCAGCATCCGGCCGCTGTTCAGCGTGATGTTGCTGCCGTCGACGCCGATGAACGACGTGAGGCTGTCGACGTTCGGGTCCTTCAGGATCTCGGCCGCGAGCGCCTGCTGGCGTTCGGCCATCGCGCCGTACGAGATCGACTGCGGCGCCTGCGTGATCGCCTGGATCACGCCGGTGTCCTGCGCGGGGAAGAAGCCCTTCGGCACGTAGATGTAGAGCAGGGCGGTCAGCCCGAGCGTCAGCAGCGCGACGACCAGCGTCGAGCGCTGGCGGTTCAGCACCCATTCGAGCGCGACCGCGTAGCGCGCGATCACCCAGTCGATCGTGCGGTGCACGCGCGCCTCGAAGCGGTGGCTTTCCGGCGGCGGCGAATGACGCAGCAGCTTCGCGCACATCATCGGCACGAGCGTGAGCGACACGATCGCCGAGATCACGATCGTCACCGCGAGCGTGATCGCGAACTCGTGGAACAGGCGCCCGACCACGTCGCCCATGAACAGCAGCGGGATCAGCACCGCGATCAGCGACACCGTCAGCGAGATGATCGTGAAGCCGATCTGCCTCGAGCCCTTCAGCGCGGCCTCGAGCCCCGACTCGCCTTCCTCGACGTAGCGCGCGATGTTCTCGATCATCACGATCGCGTCGTCGACGACGAAGCCGGTCGCGATGGTGAGCGCCATCAGCGACAGGTTGTTCAGCGAGAAGCCGGCCATGTACATCACCGCGAGCGTGCCGATCAGCGACAACGGCACGGACAGGCTCGGGATGATCGTCGCGTAGATGTTCGCGAGGAACAGGTACATCACCAGCACGACGAGCGCGACCGCGAGCAGCAGCTCGAACTGCACGTCGCGCACGGCCGCGCGGATCATCGTCGTGCGATCGGTGACGATCTCCACGTCGAGCGCGGCCGGCAGCGTCTCCTGCAGCTTCGGCAATTGCGCCTTGATCGCGTCGACCGTCTGGATCACGTTCGCGCCCGGCTGGCGCTGCACGTTCAGGATGATCGCGGGATCCGAATTCACCCACGCGCCGAGCTTGGTGTTCTCCGAGCCGGCGACGACCGTCGCGACGTCGGTCAGCATCACCGGGCGGCCGTTCTTGTACGCGACGACCGCGCTGTTGTACTGGTCGGCGCTCGTCAGCTGGTCGTTCGCGTTGATCGTGTAGGCGCGCGTCGGGCCGTCGAAGTTGCCCTTCGGCGTGTTGACGTTCAGGTTCGAGATCGTCGTGCGCAGGTCGTCGAGGTTCATCCCGTACTGCGCGAGCGCGGTCGGGTTCGCCTGGATCCGCACGGCCGGGCGGTTGCCGCCCGACAGGCTGACGAGGCCGACGCCCGCGATCTGCGAGATCTTCATCGCGAGGCGCGTGTCGGCCAGGTCCTGCACCTGCGTGAGCGGCAGCGTCTTCGACTTGACGGCGAGCGTGATCACCGGCGCATCGGCCGGGTTGACCTTCGCGTAGATCGGCGGGGCCGGGAGGTCGGACGGCAGCAGGTTGCCGGCCGCGTTGATCGCGGCCTGCACTTCCTGTTCGGCGATGTCGAGCGGCAGGTCGAGCGAGAACTGCAGCGTGATCACCGACGCACCGGCCGAGCTTTGCGACGACATCTGGTTCAGCGACGGCATCTGCCCGAACTGGCGCTCGAGCGGCGCGGTGACCGACGAGGTCATCACTTCCGGGCTCGCGCCGGGGTAGAAGGTCTGGACCTGGATCGTCGGGTAGTCGACTTCGGGCAGCGCGGCGAGCGGCAGGAACCGCAGCGCGACGAGACCGGCCAGCATGATCGCCGCCATCAGGAGGGCGGTGCCGACCGGCCGGAGAATGAAGAGGCGGGAAGGATTCATCGAGCGGCCCGCGCGTTATTGGGCCGCTGCCTGCGACGCACCGTGCTTGTGTCCGCCGTGATGGCCGGCGGCGCCCGACGCAGCCGAGGCACCCGACGCTGCGCGGGCGCCGCGCGTGCCCGACGCGCCTTTCGGCTTGTCGGCCGGAATCGAGATCTTCGAGCCTTCGCGCAGGCGGTCGGAGCCGTCGGTCACCACGCGCTCGCCGAGCGCGACGCCGCTGACGATGCTCGTGCGTTCGCCGTCGACCGGGCCGATCGTGACCTTGCGCACGGTTACCGTGTTGTCGGGTTTCACGACGTAGACGAACTGGCCGATCGAACCCGTCAGCACCGCGGACGTCGGCACGATCGTCGCGTTGCGCAGCACGTCGACGAGCAGCCGCGTGTTCACGAACTGATTCGGGAACAGCATGCCTTCCTTGTTATCGAAGTTCGCGCGCAGCTTGACCGTGCCGGTGCTCGTGTCGATCTGGTTGTCGAGCGTGGCGAGCGACCCCGTCTCGAGCGGCACCGTGTTGTTGCGGTTGTAGGCGGTGACCGACAGTTTCTGGCCCGCGTTCACCTGCTTGAGGATCTGCGGCAGGTTGTCTTCCGACGTCGTGAAGATCACGCTCATCGGCTGCAGTTGCGTGATCACGACGATGCCGTTGGTGTCGCCCGGCGTCACGTAGTTGCCCGGGTCGACCTGGCGCAGGCCGACGCGGCCCGATACCGGCGCCGTGATGCGCGCATACGTGAGGTTCAGCTTCGCGGAATCGATCGCGGCCTGGTCGGTCTTCACCGCGCCTTCGTACTGCTTGACGAGCGACGCCTGCGTATCGACGGTTTGCGACGCGATCGAATCCTGCGACAGCAGCGTCTGGTAGCGCTTCAGGTCGAGGCGCGCCGTCGCGAGCAGCGCCGAGTCGCGTGCGAACGTGCCTTCGGCGTTCTCGAGCGCCACCTGGTACGGGCGCGGGTCGACCTGCGCGAGCACGTCGCCCTTCTTGACGATCTGGCCTTCCTGGAACGACACCGACTGCAGGTAGCCCGACAGTTGCGTCTTGACCGTCACGTTCGCGAGCGGCGTGACGGTGCCGAGCGCGGACAGCACGATCGGCATCTCGCCTTGCGTCGCGGTCGCGACCTGCACGGGCTGCGGAACGTTCGCCATTGCAGCGGGGCCGCCGCGGCCGCGATGGCCGCCTGCGCCGCCGCCGGCGCTTGCGCCCGCGGTTTGTGCCGCGCTGCCGGCCGCCGGCGTGCGGTTCCACGGATGCCACCACAGCAGGCCGCCGATGATGACGACCGCGAGCGTTCCGATCATCAGCGTGCGGCGCGGGCGTCGCGCGGCGGGGGACGCAGGGTCTTTCGAAGGGGGCGTGGGCTTTTGTTCGTTATCCATCGTGATCTGTCAGGAAGACGGCGCGGCGTGCCGGAAATCGGACTGCTGGGCTGCGCGTGGGCGAGCGGGTGACGGGACGGGGCGGCCCGGCTCGGTCCGGGGCCCCCGTCGACCCGCGCGGGGAAAAGAGCGGTGCGCGCCGAGAGTGCGGCGCGACGATGGGCATGATCCTACGTCCCGTCCCCGTTACAGTCCAGTCGTCTATCTTTCAACGGGTTACGGTCGTTACAGAACGCGACGGAACGGTGACGGAACGATTACACGCCGACGCGCCGGGCCGGCGCGCCGCCGATCTCGCGGGTGATTTTCGCGATGCACTCCTGCAGCGCGGGCACGACATGTTCCTGCAGCCATTCGGGCGGACACTGGTGCGACGCGCCGCCGCAATTCACCGAATAGCGCTGGCCCGACGGGCCGACGAAACCGGCCGCGACGGCATTCAGGCCTTCGCGCCATTCGCCGATCGCGATCGCGTGGCCGTCGCGCATCGCGTCGTCGAGCGCGGGGGTCAGGCGCGCCGACACGTGCGGCCAGTCGTCGCCCGCCGTGGTGCGCAGCGACTCGAGCAGCAGGCGGCGCTCGTCGTCCTCGAGCGCGGCGAGATACGCGCGGCCGACCGCCGTGCGCGCGATGTCCATCCGCGAGCCGATTTCGAGGCGCGTGACGAGCACGGCCGAGCGCGGCCGGATCACGTCGATCGCGACCATGTCGAGCCGGTCGCGCACCGCGAGGTGCACGGACAGCGACGTGCGTTCGGCCAGCTCGATCATGAACGGCCGCGAGCGCGCGCGGATGTCGAAGTTGCGCAGGAAGCCGTGGCTCAGCTCGAGCACCGACGCGGTGAGCACGAAGCGCTCGCTGTCGGGCAACTGGAACAGGAAGCCGGCGCTGACGAGCGTCGCGGTGATGCGCGAGACGGTCGGCTTCGGGATGCCGGTCAATTCGGTCAGTTCGCGGTTGCTGACGGGGGCGTCGGCAGCCGCGATGCGGCGCAGCACGGCGAGGCCGCGGGCGAGGGCGGTGATCTCGTCGGGCGACGATTCACGGTCCCGCGACGCGGGAGAGGTTACAGTTGTCGACACGAGGGATTCTCTCTAATTCCGAAACTCGATTTCAATTTTGTTGGTATTGTAGGACTATTGTCAAAGGATGCATGTTCCGCGGGCGAACCGGTCATTGGATGAAATTTTACGGGTTCACCCTTGGTTTATTAGGAAAACGCTCAAATGAGCGTTGCCAGAAAGTGCATGAACCGGTGCAAATACCGCTTGACTTGTCGGGCGGAAACGGAAAGAATGTCTCACGTTTTCGAAACATCGTTTCAAGAGTTTAACCGGCAACGATGTTTCGCGCAGTCTCTCAGGTTCTAGCACGGCCCTCGGAATGGCTAGAACTTTTTTAGCGCCACGGTCTCCGTGGCGCTTTTTTTTGCCCGTCATTTTGACTGTCCGCCCGGGCACGTCAGGCCCGTATTATCCCCCGATCGATGGAAACGCCCGTCCGAGCCCGTTCGGCGCGCGCTGGCGCACGCCATGCACACGATTCGCACGCGCAAAAAAAAGCGCGATGCCCGCACTGGGCATCGCGCACAAAACGGCGTGGAGCGCCGACGAATGAACGGTGATGAAGAAGGGGAGTCCCGGTTAGGGACGCCTGGCCAGCGAGCCCCCCTCGTGTGACCCGGTCAGGCCTTCGCGAGCTTGATGCCGGTCTGCTCGGCCGTCAGGTAACCGACGCTGGCGCCGAAGCGGTCCTTGAAGTTCGCGCGCACGAGCGGATCGAGCGTCGGCTTGACCTTGTCGTGCAGCGGCGATTCCCAGTCGCCCGCGTGCTGGAAGTTGCTCATGATGTAGGTCCAGCCGTTGATCTCGTCGACCGCGTGCAGGCCCGTCGACTCCGCGCCGGCCGGGCACGACAGCACGCGCGAGAGCGACTTCGTGTCGACGTTGTACGCCCACAGGAAGTTGTTCACGTGCATACCCGAGTCTTCGCCGATGAACAGCGTGCGCAGCTTTTCGGAGAACTTCAGGTTGTCCGGGTTCGCGATCTTGTCCGGGTTCGCGAGGTTGCCGAGCCCGTCGGCCGCGGCGAGATCCTCGCCGACGAGCGCGGCCGGCGCGCCCATGTCGACCGGCACCCATTCGCTGTCGATCGCGCCGCCCGTCGTGTCGCGCTGGCCGGCCTTCAGGTTCAGCGCGTAGACGGCGCCCGCGGCGATCTTCTTGTCGACCGCGACGTCGCGCGACACCGCATTGCCCTTGACCATCGACGTTTCGATCCGCGACATCGCCGTATAGACGATCTTGTCCTTCGCGTTCACGGTCGTGCCTTCGAGCTTGGTGAAGCCCATGCTGCCGCCGAGCAGCGCCGCGTAGCGGTGCGTCTCGAGGAACGCGGCCGCTTTTTCCATCCCCGGCTTCACGCGCATCCAGTTGAACTTGCCGCCGAAGTGGATCTTCGTGTAGCTCGCGTCGTTCGGGTCGGCGGTCACCAGGTCCATGATGTCCGACGCCTTCAGCGTGTTCGCGAGCGCTTCGATCTCGCTGCTCGTCGCGTGGCCGATCCTGATCCACGTGAGCGTCGCGGTGCCGGCGCCGGCCGACGACGTCTGCGTCCATTTCGCGACGTACAGCGTGCCGGCCGACAGGTCGGCCGCCTTGTCGGCGACGAACATGAACAGGCCGCCGTTGGTGGCGTCGTCACCCATCATCACGGTGCGCTGGTCCGGCATCACCTGGATCAGCTCGTGCGAGATGCGGCCGAGGCAGTAGTGCTTCTTCACGCTGCCCGTGCCGTCCGGGTTCACGGTGATCTCGGGGAGGTGGCCGTAGTGGTATGGGTTCGCCTTCGTCTCGTCGCCGAACGTGTTCTTGCTGAACGCCTTGAACTGCGCGTCGGTGGCAGCCTTCGTCGCGTCCGGCTCGTATTCCTCGCTCGACAGGTGCGTGCCCCACGGCGACAGGCTCGCGCCGCAGGTGATCCACAGCCCGTGCGCCTTCGACGTGTCGACGTTGTGGTACTTCACGACCTTCAGCGCGCCGGTGGCCGGATCCTGGTCGAGCGAGAGCACCGCGATCGGCGACGGCAGCTGGCCGTACTGCGATGCGCTCGCCTGGTCGCGCGTCGTGTATTCGAACTGCACGACCGCGAACACCGTGTTGCCCTTCACGCCGGGCACGTTCGCGTTCTTCAGCGTCAGCAGCGAGCTGCCGTCCGGGCAGTCGGAATAGAACTGGCGCTCCTTGCCGGCGACCGAGCGATCGATGATCGGCTGGTTGTTGATGTCGTAGTAGCCGCCCGCGAGCGTCGTGCCGCCCTTGCCGTCCGGCACCATGTCGCCCGTCACGAAGAACGGCCGGTACGCGAGCTTGAAGTTGCGCGACGAACCGTCCGAGAACGACACCGACAGCGTCGAGCCGACCGTCGTCGTGGCCATCGCGGCCGCATTGTCGAGCGTGGGGGCGGCCATCGCCGAGAACGTCGCCGACGTATAGGCAGCGGCGACCGGGGCCGGCGTCGACGCGGGATCGTCGCCGCCGCAACCCGTCAGCAGGGCCGGCAGCGCGAGGCCGGAAAGGGGAAGCATCGGCGCGCCGGCGAGGATCTTCAGGGCCTGACGACGGGAAGCATTGGGCAACGCGGGCATGTGGAGTCCAGTTTCGGTTGTTGGAAGAATGGCCTTCGCGAAGCAGGCGGTCGGCAAGCTTCGCGAAGGCTGATTGAAAACTGGACGGAAGTGTAAGGACGCTAGATGAAAGTTTTTTGAATTGAAACCGTAATGGTGTGCCTGGCGTCCTTCGATGGATCAATCGCGCTCGGGCGTTGCCGTGATGCGATGGATCGACAGGTCGGCGCCGTCGAACTCGGCTTCGCGATCGAGGCGCAGCCCGACGGTCGCTTTCAGCGCGCCATAGACGAGCGCGCCGCCCGCGCTTGCGATCACGATGCCGCCGAGCGTGCCGACGAGCTGCGACAGGAACGACACGCCGCCGAGGCCGCCAAGCGCAGGCAGGCCGAACACGCCCGCCGCGAGGCCGCCGAGCGCGCCGCACATGCCGTGCAGCGGCCACACGCCGAGCACGTCGTCGATGCGCCACTTGTTCTGCACGCAAGTGAACATCGCGACGAACAGCGCACCGGCGGCCGCGCCCGTGACGAGCGCGCCGATCGGATGCATCACGTCGGAGCCCGCGCATACGGCGACGAGGCCCGCGAGCGGCCCGTTGTACGTGAAGCCCGGGTCGTTGCGGCCGGCCATCCACGCGGCGAGCGTGCCGCCGACCATCGCCATCAGCGAGTTCACGGCGACGAGGCCGCTGATCTTGTCGAGCGTCTGCGCGCTCATCACGTTGAAGCCGAACCAGCCGACCGCGAGCACCCATGCGCCGAGCGCGAGGAACGGGATGTTCGACGGCGGGTGCGCGGCGATCCGGCCATCCTTCGCGTAGCGGCCGTGACGCGCGCCGAGCAGCAGCACGGCTGGCAGCGCGACCCAGCCGCCGAACGCATGCACGACGACCGAGCCGGCGAAATCGTGGAACGGCGCACCGAACGCGTGCGTGAGCCACGCCTGCACGCCGAAGCGCTCGTTCCACGCCATCCCTTCGAAGAACGGATAGATGAAGCCGACGATGATCAGCGTCGCGACGAGCTGCGGATTGAACTTCGCGCGCTCGGCGATGCCGCCGGACACGATCGCGGGAATGGCCGCCGCGAAGGTCAGCAGGAAGAAGAAGCGCACGAGCGCATAGCCGCTGTGCTGCGACAGCGTGCCGATGTCGTCGAAGAACTCGACACCGTATGCGATCGTGTAGCCGATGAAGAAATACGCGAGCGTCGACACCGAGAAGTCGACCAGGATCTTCACGAGCGCGTTGACCTGGTTCTTCTTGCGGACCGTGCCGAGTTCGAGAAATGCGAAGCCCGCGTGCATCGCGAGCACCATGACGGCGCCGATCAACAGGAACAGTGTATCGACGCCGGATTTCAGACCATCCATGCCGTGGCTTCCTTGCGCAAAAAACGGGCAAGGAACGCAAATATCGAGCCAACTTGGTGAACGGCTGCGTGGAATTGGTGCCTCGATACCGCGTGGTGCGGCATTCCGGTGAATCGTGCACGGGTGACGGAGCGGGCGACGACGATTGGTGACCGCACGATTTGCACGTGCGTGGTGCGGTGCGTGCTGAACTGGTGCGTGCGGCGGGCGAGGCGATGCGATGTGGTGCGCCGTGGCGCACCGATCTGGCGCGTCAGTGACGGGCGAACAGCGTGGGCGGCCGGCGCAGCCGCCACGCGCATGCCGACCAGTAGGCGGCGACGGTCGACAGCCCGAGCGCGGCGAACACGAGGGCCGCGAAGCCGGCGAGCGACTGGCCGTCGCCGTCGGCGCCGAGGATGCCTTCCGCGATGATCAGCGCGGCCGTCCAGAAACCGATCACGGCCTGCGTGAGCAGGCGCGCGGATGCGACGCGGCGCGGGCGCCCGGATTCGGCCAGGCGGGGCGCCGACGGCGCGCGCAGGCACAGGAACAGGGTGGCGGCGAGCAGCGTGGCCAGAACGATGAACCAGTCGACGAGAAAAGCCATAAGAAAAAAGGGACACGTACGAAGCGGATTGAGGCGTGCCCACTTTAGTGGCGTAGCGCCTGCGATTGAATCAGACGAATCCGAAATTGAAAGGCATTTTTAATGGCTGGTCGTCATTTGGCCTGTTCCACAGGCGGTATCATCGACACCGGTCCAACCACAAGGCCGTGCGACGCACGGCCGGAGATTTGCTGATGAACATGAAGACATCGCGGGCGCGTCGCGTGCCCGGGTCCGTACTGGCGGCGGTGGCCGCCGGTGCGCTGCTGTTGCTCGCGGGCTGCGAGAAGTCCGGCGCGCCGGCCACGCAAGCCGATACGGCCGCCAGCGCGGCCGCCGATGCCGCGAACAACGCGGCCAAGGCGCTCGACCAGGTCGCGAGCACCGTCAACCAGCAGATCAACGCCGCGAAGGCCGGCATCGCTTCGGCGGCGTCGGCCGTGCCGCCGCTGTCCGCGAGCGGTCTCGCGTCGGCCGCGCAGGCGCAGATCGACGCGGCCGCTTCCGCGGTCGTCGCGCATGCGGCCTCCGAAGCCGGTGCGAAGATCGCGGAAGCCGGCAAGAAGCTGCAGCAGTGGAGCCAGCAGAACGCGTCGGGCGCCAAGCCCGCGAGCGGGGAATGACGCGGGCTTGCACGATCCACGAAATGTAATTATCATGATTACATATGTCGCCGGTCGCGGTTCGGGCCGGTGTCGCCGAGTGAGTGAGGAATGAATACCAGCAGCCGGTTCGCGTTTGCCGTCCACGTGCTCGCCTTGCTGTCGATGCAGGAAGGGGTGCCGCTGTCGTCGGACATCATCGCGGGCAGCGTGAATACGAATCCGGCGCTGATTCGCCGGTTGCTGTCGATGCTGGCAGCCGCGGGGCTGACCACGTCGCAGCTCGGCGCGGGCGGCGGCGCGTTGCTGGCGCGCGAGCCCGGCGAGATCACGCTGCTCGACGTGTATCGCGCGGTCGACGACGCGCAACTGTTCGCGCTGCATCGCGAGGCACCGAATCCCGCGTGCCTCGTCGGGCGGCACATCCAGGTCGCGCTGACCGGCTATATCGGCGATGCGCAGCGCGCGATGGAGGCATCGCTCGCCACGCGCACGCTCGTCGACGTCACGGCCGACATGCTGGATCTCGAGCGGCGCACGCAACAGGCGGCAGCCGGCAGGTAGCCGGCGGCAGGCAGGGCAGGAAGCCGGACGGCGCGCAGGTGCGGGTGTCCGGTGCAACGGGGGCTTCGCCCCGTTTTTTTCGATCTTATCTGTAATTAACTGTGTTACATATTTTCTGACTGGAGAATCGCCATGACGCAACGTTCGTTGAAAATCGCGCTGTTCGGCGCCACCGGCATGATCGGCTCGCGCATCGCGGCGGAAGCCGTACGACGCGGCCACCGCGTGACCGCGCTGTCGCGCCATCCGGGCACGGCCGGCGACGGCATCACCGCGCAGGCGGCCGACCTGTTCGACGCGGCCAGCATCGCGGCCGCGCTGCCGGGGCATGACGTGGTCGCGAGCGCGTACGGTCCGAAGCAGGACGATGCGGCGAAGGTCGTCGGGGCCGCGCAGGCGCTGGTCGCCGGCACGCGCCAGGCCGGCCTGAAGCGGCTCGTCGTGGTCGGCGGCGCCGGTTCGCTCGAAGTCGCGCCGGGCAAGCAGCTGGTCGACAGCGAAGGTTTCCCTGACGCGTACAAGGCGGTCGCGCTGGCCCATCGCGACGCGTTCGACTACCTGAAGACGGTCACCGATCTCGACTGGACCTTCCTGGCGCCGGCCGCGCTGATCGCGCCGGGCGAGCGCACGGGCACGTTCCGCACGGGCGCCGGCAAGCTGATCGTGGACGCGCAGGGCAATAGCAAGATCTCGGCGGAAGACTACGCGGTCGCGTTCGTCGATGCGCTCGAGCAGGACAGCTTCGTGTGCGAGATCGCGACGGTCGCGTATTGAGCGGCGTGACGACCGGCGGCGTGTGAGCGCCGGCCGGGGCGTGGCGTACAAGCCGCGGCGCGTAACAAGGTCGGGCGATGCCATCCTCACGGGCGGCGTCGCCTGTTTCGTTTGGCGTGGCGAGCACGTGGCGGATCGGTATTTATACCGGTCGACGCGGCGAAGCCGTTTTCATACTGTTCCCCGTTGTGCAGGATGAATAGAATAAATTTCTATCTACGAGGGACTGGAGAAATGGACGCCATCGATCGCAAGCTGCTGGAACTGCTGCAGGCCGATGCCACATTGCCGATCGCGGAACTGGCGCAGCGCGTGAACCTGTCGCAGACGCCATGCTGGAAGCGCGTGCAGCGGCTCAAGGAGACCGGCGCGATTCGTGCGCAGGTTGCGCTGTGCGATCCGCGCAAGCTCGGCGTCGGCACGACCGTGTTCGTCGCGATCCGCACGAACCAGCACACCGAGGAATGGGCGCAGCGTTTCACGCAGGCCGTGCGCGACATGCCGGAAGTGGTCGAGGTCTACCGGATGAGCGGCGAGACCGATTACCTGCTGCGCGTCGTGGTGGCCGGCATCGACGACTACGATCGGGTCTACAAGCAACTGATTCGCACGGTGCCGCTGTTCGACGTCAGCTCGTCGTTCGCGATGGAGCAGATCAAGTATTCGACCGCGCTGCCTGTGCGCGATCTCGCGGAGCCGGCGTAGCGCGTCGAGGACGCGGCACGGAGGCTGACGGTGTCGCGCGACGCGGCCGCGGCACGGCGTCAGCGGCCGCGTGCCAGTGCGCGTGCGCGTTCGTCGGCGAGCGCGTCGCGGCGCACGAAATCCGCGACGAATGCGCTCGCTGGATGATGGTGCAGCGCGTACGGCGTGTCCCATTGCGCGAGCCGGCCGTCCTTCATCACGCCGATCCGGTCGGCGATCGCGAACGCTTCGGCCTGGTTGTGCGTGACGAGGATCGCGGTGTGGCCCGTGCGTTTCAGGATGTCGCGCAGCTCGAACGCGAGCCGCTCGCGCGTATCGACGTCGAGATTCGAGAATGGCTCGTCGAGCAGCAGCAGCTCCGGGGACGGCGCGAGCGCGCGGGCGAGCGCGACGCGTTGCTGCTGGCCGCCCGACAACTCGTGCGGATAGGCGCCGCCGGAATCGGCGAGGCCGACGAGTTCGAGCATTTCGGCGACACGCAGGCGCCGTTCGATCTTCGGCATGCGCCGCAAACCGAAGGCGACGTTGTCGGCCGCGCTGAGGTGCGGGAACAGCGCATAGTCCTGGAACATCATGCCGATGCGCCGCCGCTCCGGCGGCACCTCGAACGACGATGCCGCGACGGGCCTGCCGTCCAGCATGATGCGCCCCATGCGAACGGGCTCGAAGCCGGCGATCGCGCGCAGCACGGTCGTCTTGCCGCAGCCCGACGCGCCGAGCAGGCAGCCGATGTCGCCGCGCGGCAGCGCGAGGCTCAGCCCGTCGACCACCGTGCGGCGGCCGTGCGGCGTGTCGTAGGCGATGCAAAGGTCATCGAGTTCAAGCAGGTTCACGGGTTCAGGCTCCGATCTTGTGGCGGGTGCGGGCGAGCAGGATCACGGGCACGAGCCCGGCCAGCACGATCGCGAGCGCGGCGACCGCGCCTTCTTCGTAGGTGCCGCGTGCGGCTTCCGCATACAGCCAGGTCGCGAGCGTGTCGAAATTCAGCGGACGCAGCAGCAGCGTGGCCGGCAATTCCTTCATCGCGTCGACGAACACCAGCAGCGCGCTTGTCGTGAGCGCGGGCCGCAGCAGCGGCAGGTGGACGCGGCGCAGCGTGCCGCCGGCCGTCTCGCCGAGCGAGCGCGCCGCCTGTTCGAGCGACGGCGGAATGCGCGCGAGACCGGCCTCGATGCTGCCGGCCGGGATCGCCAGAAAGCGCACCGCATAGGCGATCACGAGCGCGGTGACCGAACCCATCAGCAGCAGCCCGTCGCGGCCGAGCGCCGCGCCGAACAGCCGGTCGGCTGCCGCGAACGGAATCAGCAGGCCGATCGCGAGCACGGTGCCCGGTACCGCATAGCCGAGGCTCGCGATCCGCGCGCACAGGCGGGCAGGGCCCGCGCGGGCGCTGTCGCGTTGCGCGCGCGCGGCCCACGCGACGACGAGCCCGCAGGCGAGCGTCGCGGCGGTGGCCGCGGTGGCGATCGTCAGCGTGTTCGTGAGCCCCGTCAGCAGTTGCGCGGACACGCCGCCGACGAGATGCAGCCGCTTGCCGGTCTCCACCGCGAGGTACGCGGCCGGTGCGCCGAAACCGAGCAGCACGGGCAGCCAGCCGAACACGGCGGCGCCGAGCGCGGCCGCGCCGGTGAGGCGGCGCGGCGCGATCGGCCGCATGCGCCGGCCATGCGCGTAGCGCTGGCGGCGGCGCCCATGACGTTCGAGCACGATCATGCCGACGACGATCGCGAGCATCGCCAGCGCGATCTGCGCGGCACCGGCGAGGTCGGAGCGCGTGATCCACGTCGTGTAGACCGACACGGTCAGCGTCTGCACGCCGAGAAATTCCGACGCGCCGATGTCGTTCAGCGTTTCGAGCAGCGCGAGGCTCACGCCGACCGCGATCGCGGGCCGCGCGAGCGGCACGACGACGCGCCAGAACGTCGCGACGCGTCCCGCGCCGAGCGTGCGCGCGGCCTCGAGCAGGCTCGCGGACTGCGTGACGAACATCGCGCGCGTGCTCAGGTACACATACGGATACAGCACGAAGCCGAGCACGAAGATCGCGCCGGGCAGCGAGCGCAGGTCCGGCAGGCGGAACTGGCGCGGGCTGTCGAAGCCGAGCAGCCAGCGGATCGCGCCCTGGACGGGGCCGATCGGATGCAGCAGGTCGAGATACGCGAATGCGACGATGTAGGTCGGCACCGCGAGCGGCAGCAGCAGCGCCCACGTCAGCATCCGGCGACCGGGAAAATCGTACGCGGTGACGAGCCACGCGCAGCCGGTGCCGACGATCGACACGATCGCGCCGACACCCGCGAGCAGCAGCAGCGTATTGACGAGCGCCTGCGGCAGCACGAATTCGGCGAGATGACGCCAGTGCGCGAGATCGGCGTCGAACGCGGCGGCCACGAGCACCGCGAGCGGCGCCGCGACCGCCGCGGCGACCGCCAGCGCCGCGAGCAGCCACAGGCTGCCCGCGCGCGGGCGCAGACGCAGCCGGGATGGCGCGCGGTACGCGCCGGACGATGCGGCGTCAGTTGTCAAAGCCGACCTTGTCGACGAGCTGGCTCGCCTGCTTGCGATGCTTCGCGATGTCCGCCAGCGGCAGCGGGTCGACCTTCAGCGCGCCGAAACTCGCGATCACCGGATCGAGCTTCACGTTCGCGCGTACCGGGTATTCGTAGTTCGCTTGCGCGTACAGCGCCTGCGCTTCCGGCGACACGAGGTATTCGAGCAGCTTCACCGCGTTGGCCTTGTGCGGCGCGTGCTTTGCGACCGTCGCGCCGCTGATGTTCACGTGCGTGCCGCCGCTCTTCGCGTTCGCGAACGTCGGGCGTACGACCTTGATCGCGTCGCCCCACTTGCGCGCGTCGCTGCCGGCTTCCGCGTTCTTCATGTGGCCGACGTAGTACGCGTTCGCGAGGCCGACGTCGCAGATGCCGCCGAGGATGTCGCGCGCGACGTCGCGGTCGCCGCCCGTCGCCTTGCGCGCGAGGTTCGCCTTCACGCCGCGCAGCCATTTCTCGGTCGCGGCCTCGCCGTCGTGCGCGATCATCGCCGCGACGAGCGCCGTGTTGTACGGATGCTGGCCCGAGCGGATGCAGACCTTGCCCTTCCATTTCGGATCGGCGAGATCCTCGTAGCGGAATGCGTCGACCTTCAGGTCCTTCTCGACGTACAGCACACGGTCGCGCAGCGACAGCGCGTACCAGTCGCCGTTCGTGCCGCGCAGGTTCGCGGGAATCGCGTCGTCGAGCGCCTTCGAGCGTACTGGCTGCGTGACGCCACCGTCGACCAGGTCGAGCAGGTTGCCGACGTCGACCGTCATCAGCACGTCGGCCGGCGACTGCGCGCCTTCCGCCTTCACGCGCTCGAGCAGGCCGTCCTTCACGAACACCGTGTTGACCTTGACGCCGCTCTGCTTCGTGAAGGCATCGATGAGCGGCTGGATCAGCTTGGGTTCGCGGGTGGTGTACAGGCTCACTTCCTCGGCCGCCTGGGCAAGCGGCGCGAAGGCGGCCGCGGCCAGGGCGAGGGCGCCGGCGAGCGGCAGCAGGCGGGTGCGCGGATTCGACATGGTGACTCCGGTGGGACGGGTGGACGAAGGAAATATTACAAAATGAAAGATTCTGGATTCTAAATCGAAATGGGAACGATTACCAACTGAAAGCGTGCGGAAAGCAGCGGGGGATGGGCGTAACGGCGATCGGAAACGGGACGTCGCAGCGCGGGCGCAAGCGCGTAGAATGCGCGCTTCGATGAATTTGACGGAGACGCACCGAACATGAACGATCAGCGCAAGAAGAACCCTGTTCGCAACGTGAGCATCCTGATCGTCGTGGCCGTGCTCCTCGTGATCGGGACGATCCTGTACAACGCGATTTCGCAGAAGCGGGCGTACGACGAGGCCCATCCGGCCGAGGCCGCGAGCGCGGCATCGCACTGACGTGCCGGTACGCGGCCCGGCCGGGCCGCGCACGCGGGGCATGCGAAGGGGCGCAATCCGCGGCTTCCGGCGCGACGGGCGCCGCGCGGGGCCTTGACGGCAGCGGGCGCCGAACGAGGCGCGCCGCGCATTCGGGTCAGCCGTGCGTCAACGTGACGCAGGGGCGAATTTCGGGCGGATCCGTGCGTAGAACACGGCCGCGAGCAGCGCGAGCCATGCCGCGCCGACATACAGCGCGACACGCGTATCCTCGAACCAGCCGAGCATCACGATCACGAAACCCATGAACGCGATCGTCAGCGCCGGCGCGGCCGGCCACAGCGGCACCTTGAACTTCAGCGCGGCGACTTCCGCGCTCGACAGGCGGCGGCGCATCGCGACCTGCGACAGCAGGATCATCAGCCAGACCCATACGGTCGCGAACGTCGCGATCGCGGCGACCACCAGGAACACGTCCTTCGGCATCAGGTAGTTGAGCAGCACGCCGACGAGCAGCGCGCCGGCCATCACGAGCACCGTGACCCACGGCACGCCGTGCCGCGACGTCGTCATCAGCACGCGCGGTGCCTGGCCCTGTCGCGCCATCCCGAACATCATGCGGCCCGCGCCGAAGATGTCGCTGTTGATCGCCGAGATCGCCGCGCTGATCACGACCAGGTTGAGGATCGTGGCAGCCGACTTCACGCCGAGCGCCGAGAAGATCTGCACGAACGGGCTACCGTCGCTGCCGACGCCTGTCCACGGGCTGATCGACATCAGCACGACCATGGTCAGCACGTAGAACAGCAGGATGCGCGCGGGCACCGCGTTGATCGCGCGCGGAATCACGCGTTCCGGATCCTTCGCCTCGCCGGCGCTCATCCCGATCACCTCGATCCCGCCGTACGCGAAGATCACGACCGACAGCGACGCGACCAGCCCGCCGATGCCGTTCGGCAGGAAGCCGCCATGGTTCCACAGGTTCGCGAACGTCGGCACGTCGGCCGAATGGCCGAAGTGCATGCCGGACAGCAGGATCGCGACGCCGCCGCCGATCATCGCGACGATCGCGCCGACCTTGATGATCGACAGCCAGAATTCGAGCTCGCCGAACACCTTCACGTGGCACAGGTTCAGCCCGCAGATGATCGCGACGACGCCGAGCACCCAGATCCATTGCGGGACATCCGGAAACCAGAAGCCCATGTAGATGCCGAACGCGGTGATGTCGGCGATCGCGACGATCACCATTTCGAGCGTGTAGGTCCAGCCGGTGACGAAACCCGCGAACGGGCCGAGGTTCTCGGTCGCGTAATGGCCGAACGAGCCGGCGACGGGTTCGCGCACGGCCATCTCGCCGAGCGCGCGCATCACCATGTAGACGGCCGCGCCGCCCAGGATGTACGCCAGGATCACGGCCGGGCCCGCGAGCTGGATCGCGGACGCCGAGCCGTAGAACAGGCCCGTGCCGATCGCCGAGCCGAGCGCGAGAAAGCGGATGTGCCGCGCGCTCAGGTGGCGCTGCAAGTTTTTCATCGAGTCTCCGATATCGTTATGCGACGGACCGGGCGAGCGGGGCCGGTCCGATTGGCTCAAGTTGTCTATACAACTTGAATGTGAACGAATGATAACAAGCCGGGCCGGGTGACCGGAATCGGGTATTCCCTGACTGGCGCGGCGAGCGGGAAGGGGCGTGGGGCGGTCGCGCGACGGATGCGCGGGCCGCGTGGAGCGGGCGGGTCATGCTTCGGGGATCGCTGAGTCGGGGCGCGCCGGTGGCCGACGCGCGGCGTGCGCGGGCCGGCCCGCCGGCGCGGGTGGTCGGGGTCAGGCGGGCAGGCGGATCACGCTCGCATCCTTGCGGATCAGCAGCGACGACGCAAGCATCTGCTTGCATTGGTGGGCAAGCACTTTCAGGTCGTGCGTGAGCTCGGCGCCGACCGCATCGGATTTCTCCGCGGACACGACCATCGCGTCGAGATCGCGCGTGATCTGCTTCGACGCTTCGAGCTGGTCGGCGGGCGGCGGCTCGCCGGCCTCGGCCTTCTCGAGATTGTCGAGCACGGCGGCGAGGCCGCGATGCAGCGCATCGTCGTGCTCGATGCTGCCGTCGGCCGAGCACGCGTTGCGGATCAGCGGCGCGGCGGCCGTGATCTGCGCGCCGAGCACGTGCGTCTGCACGAGCAGGTCGTTCAGTTCGGGCACGAAACGCTGATGCGCCTTCGGCTCGATCATCATCCGCTGGAACGCCTGCCCGAGGTTCGCGAACGCGATGTGCACGTCCTTGCGCGCCAGGCGGTAGCGGTAGTCGTCGTCGAGGCTCGTGGCCGGCGTTTCGACCGCCGCGGCGACGACCGGCACGACGGCGGCGCCGTCGGCGGCGGGCACGGGCGGCGACGACGCGCCACGCCCGGCGCGCCACACGGCCTCGAAATACTTGCGGGTCGCGGTGAGCATGTCGGCGACCTGCTTGCCCATCAGCCGGTATTCCCAGTACGGGAACAGCCGGCTCGCGGCGATCGCGATCATGCAGCCGACCACCGTGTCGATCGCGCGCTCGCCGATGATCCGCATGCTGCCCGGTGCGAGCAGGTGAAACATCAGCAATACGTACGACGACGTGAACACGACGCTTGCCGCGTAATTGAACAGCAGCAGGCTGTAGCTCATCACCATCGACCCGAACATGATCGCGATCAGCAGGTGCGGCTCCTTCACCGTGTAGATCAGCGCGATGCTCGCCGCGCAGCCGATCAGCGTGCCGATGATCCGCTGCGCGTTGCGCTGCTTGGTCAGCGAGTAGCCGGGCTTCAGGATGATGATGGTCGTCATCACGATCCAGTACGCGTTCGTGAGCGGCAGCAGCCGGCCGATCCAGAAGCCGACCGCCACCGCGATCGTCACGCGCAGCGCGTGGCGAAAGCTCGGCGAGCGCATGTTCAGGTTCGAGAAGATCAGCAGCGGCGACATCCGGCGGCGCTGCAGGAAGCGCGTGAGCGCCTTGTCGATCTTCAGTTCGGTTTGCTGCGGATCGGCGTGGCCCGACAGGTTGCGGCGCATCCGGTCGATCAGGCGCGTCGCGCTCCAGATGCGCCGGAACGTCGCGAGCACGGCCGCGTACGCTTCCGCGTTGGTGGCCGCGAAGTTCTTCTTGCGCATCAGCTCGATCTCGTACTCGATCGCGCGCAGCTCGGCCTTCACGCTGATCCGCGAATGCGGCGCGCGGTTCTCGAGCACCGCGAGGCCAATCTCCTCGAGATCGGCGGCCGCCTTGCGGATCAGGTCGCGGTAGAAAATGATCAGATCCGAGCCGCCGAACGTGTTGCGCACCAGCGGGTAGTCGGTGTGGGCGCCGACGAACAGCTCGTGCAGGTCGACGCTGTTGATGAACAGGTTGTACATCGTCGTGCGGCCGGGATCGAGCTTGCCGCGCCGCAGCTTCGGCAGGTTGCGCAGCACGATGTCGCGCGCGGTTTCCTGCGTTTCGACCGCGGTGATCTGCCGCGCGACCAGGTTGCGGTAGCATTCGTCGAGATCGGCGTCGAGATCGTAGAACTGTGCGCGCGCCAGCAGGTAGTCGGCACAGGCGAACAGGCTCTCGGCCAGCGCTTGCTGCTCGATCCGGCGCGCCTGCCATCGCGACACGAGCGTGGCCCAGTACGTGTACCAGAGGCCGCCCGCGAGAATCCAGCCGGCGTTGATGAACGCCTGCAGCGGCGTGAACTTCTCCTCGAGCGTCATCACCATCATGAACAGCGTCGCGAAGCTGATTTGGGGCCAGCGGTTGCCGTAGACGACGATCAGCGACAGCACGAACGTGAGCGGCACGATCGTGAGCCACAGCGCGAAGATGTTCGGTGTCGCGAGGCCGGTGGCGAGCGCCGCGAGGAAGCCGATCACGCTGCACGCGAGCATTTCGTTGTGCTTGTACTTGAGCGGACCCGGCATGTCGACGACGCAGGCGCCGAGCGCGCCCGTCGAGATCGTGAAGCCGAGTTCGCGGTTGTGAAACACGATCAGGCACAGCACGGCCGGCAGCGAGACGCCGACCGCGATCCGCAGGCCGCCGAAAAAGTACTGGCTGTAGAAAAACTTTCTGATTTCGACCGAATAGCGCATCGATGGGCTGAATGGCAGACGAAGACGCCGGGGCGGCGTATTGACTGGCGACGAGTCTATCGTATTTCGCGGTCCGCAAAACCTGGCTTTCCGGCAGAGGTTCGCGGCGGCGGTCCATTTGCTATCCTTGGTGATCCTGTTCGCCCGGCCCGGCCGGGGCGAGGTTCCGACGCCCGCTTCATGCTCCATCTCTTCTATTCGAACCGTCACGAGACGCTGGCCGACGCGCTGCTCGAGGATCTGGCCGCGTTCCCGGCCCGCAACGGCCCGTGGGCGCCGCAACAGGTCATCGTGCCGAGCGCGGCGCTGCGCCGTCGTCTCGAGCTCGACATCGCCGCACGCAACGGCGTGTGCGCGAACGTCGAGTTCACGTATCTCGCGCAGTGGCTGTGGGCGCAGATCGGCCGCGTGATGGAGGTGCCCAAGCGTTCGCCGTTCGCGCCCGACCGTCTCGTGTGGCGCTGCTACCGGCTGCTCGCGCAGGCGGCCGGCGGCGCGCCATGGCTCGCCTCGCCACGGCTGGCCGCGTACCTGTCCGCCTCCGACGATGCGATGCGCTACGAGCTCGCGCACCGCGTCGCGGCCGTGCTCGATCATTACCTGACCTATCGCCCCGAATGGCTGGCCGCCTGGCAGGCCGGCGAATCCGTGCTCGCGGGCGACGCCGCGCCGCGCGGGATCAGCGACGCCGCACGCGACGACGAGCGCTGGCAGGCCGCGCTGTGGCGCGCGCTGCTCGCCGAGCTGAGCGACAGCGGCACGCCGCCCGCGCACCGTTTCCTCGTCGAGGCGCGCCATCTCGATGCTGAAACGGTCGCGCGCGCGGACTGGCCGGAATCGGTCAGCGTGTTCGCGCTGCCGACGATGCCGCCGCTGCACGTCGCGTTGCTGCGCGAGCTGTCGCGCTGGATCGACGTGCGCGTCTATGCGCTGAACCCGTGCCGCGAATTCTGGTTCGACATCGTCACGGCCGCGCACGCCGAGACGCTCGATGCGGCCGGGCGGCTCGACTATCAGGAAGTCGGCCATCCGCTGCTCGCCGAGTGGGGCCGGCAGACGCAGGCGCAGCTGCACATGCTGCACGAGCTGACTGAAAGCGCCGCGTCGGGCGATGCCTCGCGCTTCGTCGAGAATCCCGCGCCCACGTGGCTCGCACGCGTGCAGAACGCGATCCTCGAGCTGCGGCCGGAGGCCGAAACCGGCGACACGCCGGCCGAGCGCGGCATCGAGGTGCACGTGTGCCACAGCCTCGCGCGCCAGCTCGAGGTGCTGCACGACCGCCTGCTCGCGTGGTTCGACGCCGATGCGAGCCTGCAGCCGTCCGACGTGCTGGTCGCGGTGGCCGACCTCGCGGCGGCCGGGCCGCTGATCGATGCGGTGTTCGGCACGGCCGGCGCCGGCGGCGCGCGCGTGCCTTACCGGATCACCGGCCTGCCGCCGTCGCAGGCGAACCCGGTCGCCCGCGTGCTGCTCGACTGGCTCACGTTGCCGGAACGGCAGGTCGGCGCGCCGGAGTTGGTCGAATGGCTGCGCGTCGATGCGGTGGCCGCGCGATACGACATCGACGCGGCCGCGCTCGAGACGGTGCAGACCTGGCTCGCGGCCGCCGGCGCGCGGCGCGGGCTGTCGCCGCTCGTCAGCGGCGACGCGGCCGTGCCCGCGCCGCGCCATACGTTCTCCGATGCGCTCGCGCGGCTTTTTCTCGGCTATGCGATGCCGGAAGGCGCGGCGCCGATCGGCGCGTGGCTGCCGATCGAGGCGGCCACGGGCAGCGAGGCCGAACTGCTCGGCCGGCTGGCGCGCTTTACCGACGATCTCGACGGCTTCGCGCGTCGCCTGGCCGAATCGCACACGCCGAGCGGCTGGAGCGAACTGTTCGCCGATACGCTCGCGCGCTTCTTCGATTCGGGCGCCGCATATGCGGACGCGCTGGCCGGCGTGCGCGATGCGCTCGACGCGATGCTGGCCGCGATGACGGAAGGGGCGCCCGACGAAGCGTTGCCGGCCGCGGTCGTCCGCGCGGGGCTGGCCGCGGCGCTCGACGATCCGGCGCGCGGCGGGGTGCCGTGGGGCGGCGTCACGTTCTCGTCTCTGACGAGCCTGCGCGGGCTGCCGTATCGCGTCGTCTGTCTGCTCGGGATGGACGACGGCGTGCTGCCGAGCCTCGCGCGCGCGGACGAATTCGACCTGATGGCCGTGTTGCCGAAGCTCGGCGACCGGCAGCGCCGCGACGACGAGCGCAACCTGTTTCTCGACCTGCTGCTGGCCGCGCGCGACCGGCTGCTGATCGCCTATACGGGCCGCAGCATCCGCGACAACGCGCCGTTGCCGCCCGCGGCGCTCGTCGACGAACTGCTCGATCATCTGGCGATCGTCACGGCCGGGCCCGACGCCGCGCCGGACGCCGTCGATGCCGCGCGGCGCGCGTTCATCGTCGAGCATCCGCTGCAACCGTTCGCGGCCGCGTATTTCCAGCCCGGCAGCGCGCTCGTGTCCTACGACGCCGAGCGGGCGACGCTCGCGTCGCTGCTCGCCGCCGAAGCGTCGCGCGACGGCCCGCGCGAATTGCCGTTCTTCGCGCAGCCGCTGCCGGCCGAACCGGTCGAGCCCGTCGCGTTCAGCGAATTCGAACGCTTCTGGCGCCATCCGGCGCGCGCGTTGCTGCGCGGCCGGCTCGGCATCGTGCTTGCCGACGCGCAGGCCGAACTGCTCGATACGGAACCGTTCTCGCTCGACTTCGCCGGCAGTGATGCGCTCGCCGAGCGCGTGTTGCCGCTGTTGATCGAATCGGACGAGGGCACGGTGCATGACCACGCGCTGCGCATTGCCGATGCGAGCCCCGAACTGCCGGGCGGCGCGACGGGCACGGTGTGGCGTGATCAGGCGCTCGGCTCGATGACGCAGCTTGCGTCGAGCGTGCGCCGCGCGCTGGCCGACGGCATCGAGCGGCGGCCGTTCTCGCTCACGGTCGTGCCGGCATGGCCCGATACGGAGCAGGCGTTGTTCGGCACGGACGACGCGATGCTGTCGGCCGACGCGGTGAGCGCGCCGCTCGAATTGCAGGGCACGCTGAACCGGTTGACGCCGGCCGGGCAGATCATCTATCGCTACGCACGACCGAGCGCGCGCGACTATCTGTCCGCATGGCTCGCGCATCTCGTGTACTGCGCGGTCGAGCCCGGCGGGCCGCGCCGCACGCTGTGGTTCGGCAGCGGCGGCGCGTTCGAGCTGACGCCCGTCGCGGCGCCGCTGGAACGGCTCGCGCCGCTTGCCGCGCTGTTCCGCGCGGGGCGGCGGATGCCGCTGCGGTTCTTTCCGCGCAGCGCATGGGCGCGGGTGTCCGACGGCGAGGCCAAGGCCGCGAGCGTGTGGATCAACGAACGTGTCGTGAGCGAAGCGGACGATCCGGCGATCGCGATCGCATGGCGCGGTGCGCACCCGTCGCTCGACGAGCCGTTCGGCACATTGGCGCGGCTCGTGTTCGAGCCGCTGATCGAGCATCTGAAGGAGGTTGCATGAGCGCCGTGTCGCAGCCGCAGCAGGCGCTCGAACTCGACGTGTTCGCGTGCCCGCTCGACGGCGTCAACCAGATCGAGGCATCGGCCGGCACCGGCAAGACCTGGAACATCTGCGCGCTGTACGTGCGCCTGCTGCTCGAGAAGGATCTCGGCGCGGACGAAATCCTCGTCGTGACCTTCACGAAGGCGGCGACGGCCGAGCTGCACGAGCGGGTTCGCAGCCGGCTCGCGCAGCTTGCGCACGCGCTCGATACGGGCGACGACGGCGGGGACCCGTTCATCTCGCGCCTGCTCGAGACCACGCTCGGCGCAGACGGCGTGCTCGATTCCGAGACGGCCGCGAAGCGCATCCGGCGCGCGCTGCGCGCGTTCGACCAGGCCGCGATCCATACGATTCACGCGTTCTGCCAGCGTGCGTTGCAGGAAGCGCCGTTCGCCGCCGCGATGCCGTTCGCGTTCGACATGGAGGCCGACGATGCGTCGCTGCGCTTCGAACTCGCGGCGGATTTCTGGCGCACGCGCGTCGAACCGGCGGCCGCGCGCTGGCCGGGTTTCGCGACCTGGCTCGTCGAATCGGGCGCCGGCCCGGCCGCGCTCGATGCGCAGCTCGCGCGCCGGCTGAAGAAGCCGCTCGCCGCGCTGCGCTGGGACGGCGTGACCGAGCCGGACGAGTCGGCCGAGGCCGCCGCGGCCGAATGCTTCGCCGAGGCGGCGCGGCTGTGGGCGGCCGAGCGCGAGACGATCGACGCGTTGCTGCGCGCGGCGCAGCCCGCGCTCAACCAGCGCTCGCACAAGCCCGATGCGGTCGCCGATGCGCTGGCCGCCTGGACGGCGCATTTCGCGCAGGGCGACGCGACGGCCGCGCTGCCGAAAGCCGCGCTGAAGCTCACGCAATCCGCGCTGACGAAGGCGACGAAGAAAGGCGGCGTGACACCCGAGCACGCGTTCTTCGACGTCGCCGATGCGCTCGAAGCCGCGGTGGCCGCCGCCGAGGCCACGCAGCGCGCGCGCTGGCTCGCGCTGATCGCCGACTGGCTCGACGTGGCGCCGGGCGAGCTGGCCGAGCGCAAGCGCACGCGGCGCGTCGTGTCGTTCGACGATCTGCTGGCGAACCTGTACCACGCGCTGCGTGCGCATCCGTGGCTCGCCGAGACGTTGCGCGCACGCTATCCGGCCGCGCTGATCGACGAGTTCCAGGATACCGACCCGCTGCAGTTCGCGATCTTCGACCGGATCTTCGCGCCGGGCGGCCCGCTGTTCCTGGTCGGCGATCCGAAGCAGGCGATCTACAGCTTCCGCGCGGCCGATCTGCATACCTATCTGGCGGCGCGCGCACGGGCGAGCGCGTGCTACACGCTCGCGGTCAACCAGCGTTCGACGCCCGCGATCGTCGACGCATGCAACCGCTTCTTCATGTCGAATCCGCGCGCGTTCGTGCTCGACGGGCTCGACTATTACGCGGTGCGTGCCGGCACGCGCGTGCGCGCGCCGTTCGTCGACGAAACCGATCCGGGCCCGTCCGGCGACTTCCGGGTCTGGGCATTGCCGGGCGGGGAAGGCACGTTGCTCAAGCGCGATGCGCAGGCACAGGCCGCGCAGGCGTGTGCCGCCGAGATCGCGCGGCTGATGCGCGGCGCGCGCGAAGGGCAAGTGCGGCTCGGCGACACGCCGCTGTCGCCGGGCGACATCGCGGTGCTCGTGCAGACGCACCGGCAGGGCAGTCTCGTGAAACGCGTGCTCGCCACCTGGGGCATCGGCAGCGTCGAGCTGGCGCAGGCGTCGGTGTTCTCGACCGGCGACGCCGAGCAGCTCGAACGCGTGCTGGCGGCGATCGATGCGCCGGGCGACCTGCGGCGCCTGCGCGCGGCGCTCGCATCCGACTGGTTCGGCCTCGATGCCGGTGCGCTGTGGCGGATGGAGCAGGGCGACGGCGATGCGTCGAGCGGCGCGTCCGACAGCACCGACGCGATGAGCTGGGTCGAGCGCTTCTCGCGCTATCGGCTGGTGTGGCGCGAACGCGGTTTCGCGGTGATGTGGCGCACGTTCACGCGCGAGCTGCGGATCGCCGAACGGCTGATGGCCGGTGCGGACGGCGAGCGTCGTGTGACCGACATCAACCATCTGGCCGAACTGACGCAGGCGCGCGCCTCCGCGCAGCCGGGCATCGCGCCGACGCTGCGCTGGCTCGCCGCGCAACGGCTCGACGGCGGCGGCGAGGAAGCGCAGCTGCGGCTCGAATCCGATCGCAACCTCGTGCAGATCGTGACGGTGCACAAGTCGAAGGGGCTTGAATACGCAATCGTGTTCTGTCCGTTCCTGAACGACGGCGGATTGCGCGAACCGCCTGCGTCCGCGTTGCCCGATGCGCGCGAGTATCACGACGAAGCGGGCGACGCCGTGCTGCATTACGGATGCGACGACGAGGCGGCCGCGCACGCGGCGCGGCAGGCGTTGCGCGAGCAGGCCGCGGAACGCGCGCGGCTCGTCTACGTGGCGCTCACGCGTGCGGTCTATCGTTGTTATGTCGTTGCCGGGCCGTACCTGTCGTCGCGCTCGACGCGCGAAGCGCGGCGCAGCGTGCTCAACTGGCTCGTCGCCGGCGCCGGCCAGTCGTTCGATGCGTGGCTCGACGAACCGCCCGACGAGGCTGCGCTCGAGGCGGCGTGGCGCGCGCTCGCGGGCGGCCCCGTGAGCGTCGCGCCGCTGCCCGTGCCCGCGCGCCGCGAGCGTCTCGCGGCGGGGCACGACGCCTCGCAGGCGCTCGCGGCGCGCCACGCGACGCGTGTGCTGCGCGACGCGTGGCGGATGGCGAGCTTCAGCTCGCTGACCGCGTCGATGGCGCGCGAGGAGGCGGGCGTCGCGGCCGTGCCCGACGACGAACTGCGGCCCGATCACGATGCGCTTGCCGAGGTGACGCCGGACGGCGAATGGCACTTCTCGGAGCCGGCCGCGGCGGAACCGCCGGACGACGACATCCTCGTGTTCCCGCGCGGGGCCGCGGCCGGCGAATGCCTGCACCGCCTGTTCGAACTCAGCCGCTTCACGGAGCCCGAGTCGTGGCACGCGGCCGCGCTCGGCGCGCTGCATGACCGGCCGGTCGAGGCGGAGCCCGAGCTCGCTACCCGGCTGCCGGCGATGATGGCGCAGCTGGTCGACGATGTCGTGCACACCGAGCTCGTGCCGGGCATGCGGCTCGCCGATCTCGATCCGGCGAAGCGGCTCGACGAAATGGGGTTCCTGTTCCCGGCGCCGTCGCTCGACCTGGCGGCGCTGCGCCGCTTGCTGGTCGCGCACGGCTATCCGGACGTCGCACTGGAGGCGGGCACGCTCGCCGGTTTCATCAAGGGTTTCATCGACATGATCGTCGAACACGACGGCCGCTTCTGGATCGTCGACTGGAAGTCGAACCATCTCGGCACGACGCCGGATGCCTACGGCCCGCGCGCGCTCGACGTCGCGATGGCCGATCACGCGTATCACCTGCAGGCGCTGCTCTACACGGTCGCGCTGCATCGCTACCTGCGCGGACGGCTGCCCGACTACGACTACGATACGCACATCGCGGGCTACCTGTACCTGTTCGTGCGCGGCGTGCGGCCCGGCTGGCGCAGCGGCGGCGAGCCGTCCGGCGTGCATGCCCGCCGGCCCGCGCGTGCGCTCGTCGAGGCCCTCGACCGCATGATGGAAGGGAGGCGCGCATGAACGCGTCGGACGACACGCTCGAATTCACCGGCGGCCTCGTCGCGCGGCTGCCCGAGCCGGCCGATTTCGGCATCGCGCTTGCGGAAGGCTTCGCGCGTCGCATCGGCGATCTCGCGCGGCGCGCCGGCGCGCCGTCGGCCGCGGCACGCTGGGCGGCGCGCGCCGCGTTCGCGACGAGCCGCGCGACGGCCGGCGGCCACGTGTGCGTCGCGCTCGGCGCACTCGCGCAGCGCTACGAAACCCCGCTCGACGAGGTGCGCGCCGCGCTTGCCGCGAGCGGCGTGGTCGCGTTCGGCACGCTGGCGCGCGGCGACGAGCGGCCGCTGATCGTCGACCGGCACGATCACCTGTACCTGTCGCGCTATTTCGATTACGAACGGCGGCTTGCCGATGCGCTCGTCGCACAGGCCGGGGTTGCCGGTCCGGACGAAGGCCTGTCGCCCGACCGGCTGCGCGACAGTCTCGCGCGCTATTTCGGGCCGGCCAACGGCGAAGTCGACTGGCAGCGCGTGGCGGCGATCGTCGCGCTGACGGGCCGCGTGACGATCGTCAGCGGCGGCCCCGGCACGGGCAAGACGACGACGGTCGTCGGCGTGCTGGCCTGCCTGCTCGACGCGCACCCGGGGCTGCGCATCGCGCTGGCCGCACCGACCGGCAAGGCCGCGCAGCGGATGCAGGAAGCGCTGCATGCACGGGCCGGCGACCTGCCGCCCGAACTCGCGGCACGCCTGCCCGACACGTCGTATACGCTGCACCGGCTGCTGGGCGGCGGCGGGGCGGCCGGCTTCCGCCATCATCGCGACAATCCGTTGCCGTACGACCTGATCGTCGTCGACGAGGCGTCGATGATCGACGTCGCGCTCGCCGCGCATCTGCTCGACGCGCTTGCGCCGGGCGCACGGCTCGTGCTGCTCGGCGACAAGGATCAACTGGCCGCGGTCGAAGCGGGGGCCGTGTTCGCCGAGTTGAGCGCGCGGCCCGCCTTTACGGCCGCGGCGCGCACGCGCATCGCACAGGCGCTCGGTATCGACGAGGCGACGTTCGTCGCGGCGTTGCCGGTGCCGGACGAAGCCGCAATCGCCACCGCGGCGGGCGTGCCGGCCGCACGTCCGGCTTCCGTTTCGGCGCAGGCGTTGCCTTCGGCATCGGCTTCCGTTTCCCGCAAACCGGCGTCGCGGCAGAAGGCCGATCCGCGACAGGCATCGCTCTTCGACGACGAACCGCAGGATGACGAGGTTTCGTCGGCCGAGATCGTATCGCCACCGCCGGTAGTCCCGGCGCCGGCCGATGTCGGCGGCACCGTTACCGCGGGGGAGACACCCGCATGGATCGAAGTCGACGAACTCGCATGGCTCGATGCCGTCGAGCTGCCGCCGTTCGACGCGGGCGACGCGGCGCTCGCATCGGTGACGGCAGCGACCTCCGCATCGACCGGCGAAGTCGACGCCGCAGCCGCCGTCGCGCGCGCGCCGGCGCCGCTCGCGGACTGCGTCGTCTGGCTCGAACGCAACTACCGTTTCGGTCTCGATTCACCGATCGGGCGGCTGTCGGTCGCGATCCGCGGCGGCGACGTGCAGGCCGCACTGGATGCGCTGCCCGCCGACGATACGGCCGCCGCGTCGTTCCACGACGATGCGGGCGATACGCTTGCATCGTCGACGGTCGAGCGGCTCGCACGGCGGTTCGGCGCTTACCTCGACGCGTTGCGCGCCGCGCTGGACGCGCCGGTGCCCGATCCGCTGCCGCTGTTCGATGCGCTTAACCGGTTCCGGATCCTGTGCGCGACCCGCAACGGCTCGCGCGGCGCGGAGCACGTCAACGCGCTGGTGGCCGCGCACGTGCGGCACGCGGCGCGCGTGCCGCTCGCGGTCGGCGCGCACTGGTTCACCGGGCGGCCGATCATGGTGACGCGCAACGACTACGCGCTCGGGCTGTTCAACGGCGACATCGGCATCGCGTTGCCCGATGCGCACGGCGTGCTGCGCGTGTGGTTCCGGCGCGCGGACGGCACCGCGCGTGCGGTGTCGCCGGCCGCGCTGCCGCCGCACGAGACGGCGTTCGCGCTGACCGTCCACAAATCGCAGGGCTCGGAATTCGACGAAGCCGCGCTCGTGCTGCCGGCCTCGTTCAGCCGGGTGCTCACGCGCGAGCTGGTCTATACGGCCGTCACGCGTGCGCGCACGCGGGTGCAGGTGATCGGGCCGCGGCGCGTGCTGGCGCAGGCGGTCGCAACACGCACGCAGCGCGATTCGGGGCTCGCGGCGCGCGTCGACGAAGCGCTCGCGCGACACCGCACGGAGGTTTCGCGATGATGATCCGCTATACGCTCGATCCGGCCGAGGTCGAATGGACGGCCGTGCGCGCACAGGGCGCGGGCGGGCAGAACGTGAACAAGGTGTCGAGTGCGATTCACCTGCGCTTCGACATCCGTGCGTCGTCGCTGCCGCCGGTGATCAAGGAGCGGCTTCTCGCGCTGTCCGACCAGCGCATCACGCGCGACGGCATCGTCGTGATCAAGTCGCAGGAATACCGCACGCAGGAGAAGAACCGCGAGGCCGCGCTGGCGCGACTCGATTCGCTGATCTCCAGCGTCGCGTTTACGCCGCGCGCACGCGTGGCGACGCGGCCGACGCGTGCGTCGAAGGAGCGGCGGCTCGAACACAAGTCGCGCCGCAGCGTGGTGAAGTCCGGAAGAGGGAAGGTGATCGACTGACGAATGAACGGCCGGCGGCGCGCGCGGCTAGCGCATCACCGTTCCCGCGCTGTCGAGCACGAAGTCGACGCAGAACACGACGAGCCGGCTCCGTGCGCGGATCGCGACGGCGGCCGTGTAGCAGTCGCGGCCTTCCGTCAGCGAGAAATGCGGGCCCATCAGCGCGACGCGTCCGGGTGCGGCGATCGCGCGCTGGAAGTACGGGCGCCGCGACCAGTTGCTGTGGGTTTCCGGGAACAGCGGCGCGAGGCGGGCGGCGACTGCCTGACCGTCGTCGGGCCGCGCGGTGATCGACGGCAGGAACTGCTCGCCGATCTCGTCGGTGACGAACACGCGGCGCGCGGCCGGCACCGTGAACACGCGTTGGGCGGCATCCTGCAGATTGCCGCTGGCGGAAAAGGCGGCCGCACCGCCCAGCACGAGTCGTTCGATCGCATCGAAGCCCGGCTGCTCGGCGATGACCGGCGGGCGCCGGCGTGCGATGAAGCGCTGCCACGCGGCGTCGAGCATCGCGGGCGCGGCCGCGCTCGCATGCGCGATCGACGCATCGGGCTGGCCGAACTGGAAACCCTGCACGAAATCGATATCGGCCTCCATCAGCGTCTGCAGCGCGTCGTCGCTTTCGACGCCTTCGGCCAGCACCATCGCGCCGGCCTGGTGCAGCATCGACACGAGGTGATGCATGATGCGGCGATCGTCGGCCGACCCGGTCGCGCGTTCGACGAGCGAGCGGTCGAGCTTGACGATGTCGGGCCGTGCGCGCCAGACGCGGTCGAAATTCGAGAATCCGGTGCCGAAATCGTCGATCGCGATCAGGAAATCGCGATGCTGGATCATGTCGATCGTGCGGGCGAGCGCGGCTTCGTCGCGCGCCGGTTGCTCGACGACCTCCAGCACGATGCGGTTCGGCGGCAACCCGAAATGCCGGCACAGCGCCTCGACGAACTCGCGCTGCACGAGGCCCGTATCGAGTACGCGCGGCGTCACGTTCAGGAACAGCCAGCCGTCGCCGATTCCCTGCGCGACGAAGTTGGCCGTGTGCAGGCAGCGCGCGAGCCGGTCGAGCAGCAGCGCGTCGGCGTCGGCACGCGTCTTGTCGAAGAGGGCGGTGGGCGAGAGCAGCGTGCCGTCCGCGTCGACGACGCGCAGCAGCGCTTCGTAGCCGACGACGCGCTTGTGCGTGATCGACAACACGGGCTGGAACACGCTGCGCAGCGTCGTGGTGCGAAAGGTGGCGACCCAGCCGCCGGGCGTCGGCGTCAGGCGTTCGAGCAGGGAGTCGAGCGACAGGTCGCGGGCGGGCTTCATGTCAACGGTGCCCGGGGGCGTACGGTGGGGCGGGAGCGGGCCGCCACGCCGATGCGGTCGCACGCGCAGGCGGACGCGAAAGAACGTGGTACATCGAGGCCGCCTCGTGCGGATAAGTGTTTCGAGTGTACCGGGATTGCAGCGGCGCGCGTATCAGGGTAACTCCAGACGCAAACGGTACACGGCCCGGCCATGGTAACGGCGCGGGGGTGCCGGGTGCCGTTCGCGTGCGTGCCGCGCATGACCGTCACGCAGCGGCGGGCGCTGCCGGCGCACATGACAACCCGACCGCATGGCGAATGGTAAAGGGCGGGGGGACGAAAAATCCCGGCGGCGGAGACAGGCGCGAACGAGATCCGCCGTCGGATGAATGCGGGTGCGCGGTGCCGCCATCCGCGATGCGTTGGCGCCCGCGCCCGGATCCTCAGGCCGCTTCGCCGCCGCGCGGCCGGATGCCGGGAATCCGCTTGATCACGCCGGTCGCGAGCGCGGTGCCGACGAGTACGATCGCGCAGCCTTCGATCATGACGGCCGACACGTGTTCGCCCAGGAACAGCGCGCCCCACAGCAGCCCGAACACCGGGATCACGAACGTCACGGTAATCGCGCGGGCGGGGCCGACATGCGCGATCAGATAGAAGAAGATGAAATACGCGATGCCGGTGCACGCGATGCCGAGGGCGAGTACCGCGCCCCAGGCGTGGGCGCTGACCGGCGCCGCCGGCCAGGTGGCGATCGCGAACGGCAGCAGGAGGAGGGTCGAGCCGATCATGCTGCCGGCCGCGTTGACGAGCGGATCGACGCCACCGAGCGTGCGCTTCGTGTAATTGGCCGCGATGCCGTACAGCAGCGTCGCGCCGAGCGCCGCGGCGGCAGCGAGCGCGGTCGCGCTGGCGCCCGTGTCGCCGTGCGCGTTCGCGATCTGGTTCCACACGAGCGTGAGGACCCCGGCAAAGCCGATCACGAGGCCGAGCGCACGCGGCAACGACAGCTTGTCCTTCAGCCACAGGTACGCGACGAGCGCGCCCCACAGTGGCGTCGTCGCATTGATCACCGACGTGAGCCCGGCCGACAGCGTCAGCTCGGCGAACGCGAACAGGCAGAACGGGATGCCCGAGTTCAGTGCGCCGACGACGAACAACGGCCACGCATGGCGGCGCAATCGCGCACCGAGGTCGGCGGGTTTGAAGCGCGTCAGCGCGAAGCCGGTGAGAAACAGCGCGCCGATGCCCACGCGCAACGCCATCAGCGGCGCGACGCCGAGATCGATCACGCCGATCCGGATGAACAGGAACGACGCGCCCCACAGGGCAGCGAGCACGGTCAGCAGGAAGGCGTTCTTGGGTGACATCGATCGTGAGGGCGGGGACGGGATGCGATGAATCTTACACCGCGTTACCGCGCCGTCGTTTCACGATTCGATGAAACGACAAGAAACGGGAATATCGCCGGTCGAGGGGGCAGGGGGCCACCCGTCGGCGGCCGTGCCCGGTCAGTGATGGCGCCAGCCGCCGCGTCCGCCGAAGCCGAAATTGAGCGACAGCGCCGGTCCCCAATAGCCGCCCCAGGCAGGCGCATAGGCCGGCGCCGGATAGTAGTAGGCGGGGCCGGGATCGACGTACACGGGCGCCGGCTGCACCGGCGCGGCCGTGTAATAGCCGCCGGGATAGTAGCCGTACGGGTAGTAGCAGCCGGCGAGCGTCGTGCAGGCGAGCGCCGCCGCGACGAGGGTCCTGTTCATGATGTCTCTCCGGCGGAGCCGGCAATCGGCAGATGCTTAAGCTTAGGCCGCGCGCCGATGACACGGTGTGCAAAACGGTAACCGATCATTTCCGGGCGGCTGCCGCGCCTATTGCGGCGCCGCATGCGAAAACGGCGCTTCCGCATCGCGGAAACGCCGTCTGGACGAAGGTTGCGCCGGGTCCGGCCGGCGGCTTACTTGCCGACCTGGTTACCGATGATGCCGCCGGCTGCCGCACCGCCGAGCGTCGACAGCGCGCTGCCGCCGATCGCCGCGCCGGCGACGCCGCCGACACCCGCGCCGATTGCCGTGTCGCGCTGACGTCGTGACATCGAATCGCAGGCCGACAGGCTGGCCACCGTCGCGACGAGAAGCGCGCATACCCCAAAACGCCGAATCGAGTTCATGATCGTTGTCCTTGTGGTAGTGAGCGGAGGTCGCGCGACCGGCTGGCGGCCGCGCATGACCCCAATCTACGCGCCGCTTGGCGGTGCTGCTGTAAGGACTTGTTAAGGCTTGCGCGGTTTCGTAATCAATTGTTTCCCGTGCCGCCGCAGGCACGCGACGTGCGCAAAAAAGCCCGCTCGAAAGCGGGCTTCATGCATCGCGATGCGACCCGGCGCGGATCGCTGCTTGCGCTTACTGACGGTGATAGATCTCGGCGCCGGTCTTGACGAACTCGACCGCCTTCACTTCCATCCCTTTCTTCAGCGCCTCGGTTTCCGACACGCCCTGCTGTGCCGCGAACTCGCGCACGTCCTGCGTGATCTTCATCGAGCAGAAGTGCGGGCCGCACATCGAGCAGAAGTGCGCGACCTTCGCCGAATCCTTCGGCAGCGTTTCGTCGTGGAATTCGCGCGCCTTGTCCGGATCGAGACCGATGTTGAACTGATCTTCCCAGCGGAACTCGAAGCGTGCCTTCGACAGCGCGTTGTCGCGCACCTGCGCGCCCGGGTGACCCTTGGCGAGGTCGGCGGCGTGCGCGGCGAGCTTGTACGTGATGATGCCTTCCTTCACGTCGTCCTTGTTCGGCAGGCCGAGGTGTTCCTTCGGCGTCACGTAGCAGAGCATCGCGGTGCCGAACCAGCCGATCATCGCCGCGCCGATGCCCGACGTGATGTGGTCGTAGCCCGGTGCGATGTCGGTCGTCAGCGGCCCGAGCGTGTAGAACGGCGCTTCCTTGCACCAGTCGAGCTGGAGATCCATGTTCTCCTTGATCAGCTGCATCGGCACGTGGCCGGGGCCTTCGATCATCACCTGCACGTCGTGCTTCCACGCGATCTGCGTGAGCTCGCCGAGCGTCTTCAGCTCGCCGAGCTGCGCTTCGTCGTTCGCGTCGTAGATCGAGCCGGGACGCAGGCCGTCGCCGAGCGAGAAGCTCACGTCGTACGCCTTCATGATCTCGCAGATCTCTTCGAAGTGTTCGTACAGGAAGCTTTCCTTGTGATGCGCGAGGCACCACTTCGCCATGATCGAGCCGCCGCGCGACACGATGCCCGTCATCCGGTTCGCGGTGAGCGGCACGTACTGCAGGCGCACGCCGGCGTGGATCGTGAAGTAGTCGACGCCTTGCTCGGCCTGCTCGATCAGCGTGTCGCGGAAGATTTCCCAGGTCAGGTCCTCGGCCTTGCCGTTGACCTTCTCGAGCGCCTGGTAGATCGGCACCGTGCCGATCGGCACCGGGCTGTTGCGGATGATCCACTCGCGCGTTTCATGGATGTGCTTGCCGGTCGACAGGTCCATCACCGTGTCGCCGCCCCAGCGGATCGCCCACGTCATCTTGTCGACTTCCTCGCCGATCGACGACGTGACGGCCGAGTTGCCGATGTTCGCGTTGATCTTCACGAGGAAGTTGCGGCCGATGATCATCGGCTCGGATTCCGGGTGGTTGATGTTCGCGGGGATGATCGCGCGGCCGCGTGCGACTTCGTCGCGCACGAATTCCGGCGTGATCTCGGCCAGCGCATTCGCGCCGAATGCCTGGCCCGGGTGCTGGCGGCCCATCATCGCGGCGAGCTTCGCGCCGTTCGGGCCGCTCGACTTCAGGCTCTCGATGTATTCGGCGCGGCGCTGGTTCTCGCGGATCGCGATGTACTCCATTTCCGGCGTGATGATGCCCTGGCGCGCGTAGTGCATCTGCGTGACGTTCTTGCCGGCCTGGGCGCGACGCGGGTTGCGGTGCAGGCCGGGGAAACGCAGGTCGGCCGTGGCCGGATCGGCCGCGCGCTCGAGGCCGTACTGGCTCGACAGGCCGGAGAGCACGTCGGTGTCGCCGCGTGCCTCGATCCAGCGTTGGCGCAGCGCGGGCAGGCCCGCACGGATGTCGATCTTCGCGTCCGGATCGGTGTAGGGGCCCGACGTGTCGTACACGTAGATCGGCGGATTCTTTTCGCCGCCGAAGCCGGTCGGCGTGTCGGCCTGCGTGATTTCGCGCATCGGCACGCGGATGTCGGGCTGCGAGCCGGTGACGTAGACCTTGCGCGAATTCGGCAGCGGCGCGACGGCAGCCGCGTCGACGTGGGCGTCGGCGGACAGAAACTTCGGATTGGCGTTCATTCGATCTCCTGTGTCGGCCCGAGTCGGCGCTTCGGCGCTTACTCGGGCCCCATGCAAAGCAATTGTGGGGCGCGAGCTAAGCAGGAGACGAGATTCGTGAGGCGGCGGGTTTCGTCAGAGGGATGGCGGCGAAATCCGTACGCTTCCCTGCGCTGGCATTATCCAGATCAGGTTCAAAGGGTATTTCTCACCCGCAATGCCGGTTGTTTGACCGGGCGCATTGCAGGACCCCCGCGTTAGCAAGGGCACACGATACACCGGCTTGGCGGCGGTTTCAACCGGGAGCGGAGCGGATGCCGCCGGGCGATCGCTTGATCGCCGCGGCCGGACCGGGCGGGATGCGCCGCAGCAATCGCGGCCGCCGGACGGCTTCCCGGTGGGGCCGCCCAGGGCCGAGCGGTGCAGCATTCGCGTCTTCATTTTCGGCGTCTAGAATTTTTTTTGACATCGCTGTCATTTCCGGCGGTGTGCTCCGTCTATTCGGCTCCTAAACCCATGTAGTGGAGAGATGTCATGAAAAACGTATTCCTGGTTGCCTGTGTCGCCGCGCTTGCCACGATCGCAACGGGCGCATATGCGCAGAACGATGCGATGTCGAAGGACGGCATGTCGATGTCGAAGGACGCGATGGGCCACGACGCGATGGCCAAGGACGGCGCGATGAAGAAGGACGGCATGAAGAAGGACGGCATGAAGCACGACGCGATGAAGAAGGACGCGATGGGCCACGACGCGATGTCCAAGGGCGACGCGATGAAGAAGGACGCCATGAGCCCGTCGAACTGACGAATGCACGGGGCGCGACCGGCAGCACGCATCGCGTCCCGCCCCGACGCCTCAATCCGGGAGTCTTCATCATGCAAACGGTTCCTGTCACGGATCGCACGAGCACGCCGCCGCCCGCGCCCACGATTCATCCGCCGTGGGTGCGCGTGAGCCACTGGCTCAACGCGCTCGCGGCGATCCTGATGGCGCTGTCGGGCTGGCGCATCTACGACGCGTCGCCGATCTATCCGTCATTCACGTTCGCGCACGGCATCACGCTCGGCGGCTGGCTCGGCGGCGCGCTGCAATGGCATTTCGCGGCGATGTGGCTGCTGGTCGCCAACGGGCTGTTCTACCTCGCGATGTCGATCGCGACGGGGCGCTTCGCGCGCAAGCTGCTGCCCGTCACGCCGGCATCCGTATGGCGCGACATCCGCGCCGCGCTCGGCGGGCGGCTCGCGCATGACGACCTGAGCGTCTACAACGCGGTGCAGCGTGCCGCGTACCTGACCGCGATCGTCGATCTCGTCGTGCTGGTGCTGTCGGGGCTCACGATCTGGAAGTCCGTCCAGTTTCCGCTGCTGCGCGAACTGTTCGGCGGCTACGACAACGCGCGCGTCGTGCATTTCTGGGCGATGTCGCTGCTGGTCGCCTTCTTTGTCGTCCATGTCGCGATGGCGCTGCTGGTGCCGCGCTCGCTGCTCGCGATGCTGCGCGGCCGCTGACCTGCCCACCGCGGGCGAAGGAAATCATCATGTCGGAATCCGAAAAAAGCCGCGACGAGCCGCGCTGGACGCTCGACCGCAAGTCGCTCGAACTCGACGTGCGCCGCGAGCTCGAGATGCCGTCGCGGCGGCTCTTCAACCGGCGCGTCCTGACGCTCGGCGGCCTCGCGATGCTGACCGGCTGCACGTTGCAGGACGACGCGTCGGTCAACACGTTTCTCGAGAAAGTGTCGCGCATGAACGATCGCGTGCAGGCTTGGCTGTTCAACCCCGACCGGCTCGCGCCGACCTACACCGAGGCCGACATCACGCGTCCGTTCCCATTCAACGCGTACTACGGGATCGACGAAGTGCGGCACGTCGATGCGTCGACGTATCGCCTCGTGCTGTCCGGCCGCGTGACGGGCAAGCGCGTGTGGACGCTCGACGAGCTGCGCGCGCTGCCGCATGCGGAACAGATCACGCGGCACATCTGCGTCGAAGGGTGGAGTGCGATCGGCCGCTGGGGCGGCACGCCGTTCGGCGCGTTCCTCGCGCGCGCCGGCGCCGACACGCGGGCGAAATACGTCGGCTTCAAGTGCGCGGACGATTATTACGAAAGCATCGACATGCCGACCGCGCTGCATCCGCAGACGCTGCTCGCGCTCGAGTACGACGGCCGCCAGTTGCCGCCGGAGTACGGCTTCCCGATGAAGCTGCGGATGCCGACCAAGCTCGGTTACAAGAATCCGAAGCACATCATGGAAATCTTCGTGACCGATACGTTCCCGGGCGGCTACTGGGTCGATCAGGGCTACAACTGGTTCGGCGGATCGTGAGCGGCGCGCGGGGCGCGCGCGTCCGGCACGCGGATTCGCGCACCTGAAGATCGACAGGCGGGCCGACCGCAGCGGCCCTGTTCGCGAACGCGTCGAGCCGACCCGTCGTCCGTCACGACCGGCGCGACGGACGGACCGGCGCGCACGGCGGGCCGTTTGGCCGACGCCGGATTCGACGGCCCCGGATTGCGCGGGTGCGCGCGCGTTCCGCTCATCCGGCCCCGGATTTCATCCGCGTGCGGGCCGAAAAATGTCGCGCCGAAACGTCAGTCTTTATGCTTTCAGACAGGTCTGACGATGCTTTCGAATCCTTGATGCCATAATGCCGAGCGTGTGCAGCCGAAGCGGGTGCGCACGTTTTTTTTGTCCCTCTGCCGCCGCTCGCCGGTTCTCTTTCGTCGCCGTTCGCACTGCCATGTCGTTCCGCACGTTCGCTCTGCCTTTCCGGTCCCGCCAGGACCGTTTGCCGGCATGGCCGGCGTCTTTCAGCGGGGCACGCGGCGTGACGTGCGGGCGGGCTGCACGATGACGCCGCTCGACCGCCTGCTCGATTTCCTCGCGCGCTTTTCGTTCCGGATCCGCCTGCCGCAAAGCCGCGGCGGCCGGGTCGCGCTGGCGCTCGTGTTCATCTATTTCGTCTGGGGTTCGACCTACAGCGGCCTGCATTTCGCGCTGCAGTCGTTCCCGCCGCTGCTGCTGTCGGGGCTGCGCAACCTGCTCGGCGGGATCGGCCTGTTCATCTTCGCGCTGCGACGCAAGCCCGAATGGCCGACGCTGCTCGAAATTCGCAACGCGGGGATCGTCGGCACGATGCTCGTCGCGCTGTCGTCCGGCACGATCGCGCTGGGGATCAGCTCGGTCAGCAGCGGCTCGGCCGCGGTGATGGTGGCGACCGTGCCGCTGTTCGCGACGGTGATCGCGGCGGTGGCCGGGCGGCCCGTGACGAAGGGCGAGTGGGCGGCCGTCGCGCTCGGGATGGTCGGTATCGTCGTGCTGAACTCGGGTGGCGCGGCGGCCCGGAATTCGGCACTGGGCACGATCTGCGTGCTGGCCGGCGCGCTGTTCTGGGCGGGCGGCGCGCACCTCGCGACGCGGCTCAGGCTGCCGTCGGACCTGTTCCTGTCGACGTCGCTGCAGATCGGCCTCGGCGGCCTGATTTCGACGCTCGTCGCCTGGCTGATCGGCGAACGCATCGAACAGGTGATGGTGGGGCCGGTGTTCGCGTTCCTGTACCTGATGGTGTTCTGCACGATGGCCGCGTATGTCGCATACGGCTATCTGATCCGCCATACGAGCCCGATCATCGCGAGCAGCTGCATGTACGTGAACCCGATCGTCGCGGTCGCGCTCGGTGCGCTGCTGCTCGGCGAGCCGGTGACGATGGCGACCGTGGTCGCGACCGTCGCGATCCTCGGCAGTGTCGCGCTGTCGTTCGTGTTCGATCCGGCGCGTCGGCCGGCGGCACGGGCGGCGGCCGACGGTTCGGCGGCCGTGGCGGCCGAGCACGCGCCCGCGGCGGCGGCCGATGCCGCCCCCGAGCAGATCGCGATTCCCGAAGCGGCGCCGATCCTCGCGCCTTCCGCCGTTCCGCTCGCGGTGCCGGCGCCGGCTGCCGTGATGGATCCCGCCGCGGTGATCGACCCGGCACCGGCGTTCGCGCCGCCGCCCGTCGACGAACCGGCCGTGCCGCGCGCCGACGCGTGACGCCGCCGTGGCCGGCCGCGCTCAGCCGTGCCGGCCGCCGCGATGGTGGGACCAGCCCGCGAGCGCGGCGAACAGCAGCCCTGTCGCGCACATGCCGGTCCAGCCGAACGCATGCCATGCGGCAACCCCGGCCGACGAGCCGAGCGCGCCGCCGATGAAGTAACACACCATGTACACCGTGTTCACGCGGCTGCGCGCGTCGGGCTTCAGCGCGTAGATGCGCGACTGGTTGGAGATCTGCGCGGCCTGTACGCCGACATCCAGCACGATCACGCCGATCACGAGTCCGGCGAGGCTCGAACCCGACACCGCAAAAATCACGAATGACAACGCCAACAGCGCGATCGCGAGCGAGATGATCGCGCGCGGGCCGCGCGTGTCCGCGAAGCGGCCGGCGTACGGCGCCGCGAGCGCGCCGGCCGCCCCGACGATCCCGAACAGGCCGGCAGCCTGCGGGCCGAGATGGAACGGCGCGCCGGCGAGCAGCAACGTCAGCACGGGCCAGAACGCGCTGAACGCCGCGAACAGCGCGGCACCCGTCAGCGACGCCTCGCGCAGCCCGCGCAGTTCGACGGCCAGATGCCACATCGAGCCGAGCAGCTTGCCGTACGACAGCGTCGACGTCGGCGAACTGCGCGGCAGCCGCATCACGATCACGGCGGCGAGCACGACGAGTGCCGCGACCGACGCGGCGAACACCGCGCGCCAGCCGAAATACTCGGCGACGAAACCGGCGGCCGTGCGCGCGAGCAGGATGCCGAGCAGCAGGCCGCTCATCACGGTGCCGACTGCATGCCCGCGTTCGGCGGGCGGCGCGATTTCGGCGGCGAACGGCACGGCCTGCTGCGCGATGGTCGCGAGGACGCCGATCGCGAGGCTCGCGGCGGCGAGTACGGCCAGCGACGGCGCGGTGGCCGCCACGATCAGCGCGACCGACAGGCCGGCGATCTGCATCAGGATCAGCCCGCGGCGGTCGAACCGGTCGCCGAGCGGCGCGAGCAGGAACATGCCGGCGGCATAACCGAGCTGCGTCGCGGTCGGCACCGCGCCGATCCATGACGCGCCGTCGGGAAAAGTCGAGCGGAAGCTGTCGAGCAGCGGCTGGTTGTAGTAGATGTTCGCGACCGATACGCCCGCGATCGTCGCGAGCAGCAACAGCAGGCTGCGCGAGTAGTGGGGCGAGGCGGTGTCGGTCGGACGGTCGGTGGAGGCGGTGGACATGGCTGCGCGGACGAAGTTGGACGGCGTGGCAAGCGTCGGGTGCACAGGCGGGCCGAGCGCCGGTCGAGGCTGCCGATCATACCGGAGCGACGCGAATCCTGCCGGGCAGGCGACGAACCGGCCGCCGCCCGCCGTCGTGCGTGCCGCAAGCCGTCAGTCGACCAGTTCGCCCGTCGGTTCGTAGAACGGATACGGGCCGGCGCCTTCGTCGACGTACACGTGATGCGACGTCATCCCCGTATCGGGCGCATAACGATGGACCGCGAACGCCGGCGGTTCGAGCCGGAACGCGGACGGCGCGTCGGCCCGCAGGTCGAACGCCACCTGATGCGCGGGCGACGGCACCGCCGCCGCGAGCGTGCCGCCGAAGCGCGTGAACATCGTGCGGTGCACGTGGCCGCACAGCACCCGCTCGACGTTCGGATGACCGCGCAGCAGCGCGTCGAGTTTCGCGGCAGCGGCCGGCGCGAGGCGCAGCTTGTCCATATGGCCGATGCCCGCCACGAACGGCGGGTGATGCAGCGCGACGATCACCGGCCGGTCGCGTGCGGCGTCGAGCTGCGCGGCGAGCCACGCGAGCCGTGCGTCGCACAGATCGCCGTGACTCGCGCCGGGCACCTGCGAATCGAGCGCGAGCACGCGCACCGCGCCGACGTCGAGCGCGTACTGCACGAATGCGCCGTCCTGCAATTCGGCGCGCGCGGCAAACGCACGGCGCAGCCCGGCGCGGTCGTCGTGGTTGCCGATCATCAGGTAGTACGGAATCTCGAGCGCCGCGAGCAGCCCGCGCAGGTTGCCGTACTCTTCGTCGTGGCCGAAGTCGGTCAGGTCGCCGGTGACGAGCACGGCGTCGGGACGCGGCTCGAGCGCGTTCAGCTTCGCGATGCAGCGCGCAAGCGCGGCCGCCGTGTCGACGCGCCGGTACGCGAGCTGGCCCGGACGCTTGATGTGGAGATCGCTGATTTGAGCAAGCAGCATCGTCGTTCCTCGGAATCGTCTGTTTGTTGTCGCGGCGCTGTCGTGCGCCGCGGTGGGGGCTGCGGGAATGATGCCCGAACGACGGGTCACGCGCCGAGCGCGATCAGGCCTTCCGGTGCGATCGTGAGGCCGACCGCCGTGCCGCGTGCGAGCGCGATGCGGCCCGGCACGTCGATCACGAGCGCATCGGGTGCCGCGTGTTCGATCGTGAGCCGCGTGCGCTCGCCGAGGAACGCGCACGCGCCGACCGCGCCGCGCAGCGGCGCATGCGCGGGATCGGCGAGCTGCGCGTCCTCCGGGCGGAAGAACCATTCGTCGGCGGCGTGCGGCGTCGCGATCGCGCCGCCCGTCGTCACCAGCGCGCCGTCGCGCCATTGCCCGGCGAGCCGGTTCAGCGTGCCGATGAACTGTGCGACGGTGCGGTTCGCCGGGTGGTAGTAAATGTCGCGCGGCGTGCCGATCTGCTCGATGCGGCCCGCGCCCATCACGACGATCCGGTCGCCGAGTTCCATCGCCTCGGCCTGGTCGTGCGTCACGTAGACGGTCGTCACGCCGAGCTCGCGCAGCAGCGTGTTCATCTCGCGGCGCAGCACGTCGCGCAGTTTCGCGTCGAGCGCGGTCAGCGGTTCGTCGAGCAGCAGCACGCGCGGCCGCACCGCGAGCGCGCGGGCCAGCGCGACGCGCTGGCGCTGGCCGCCCGACAGCTGGTCGACCGGCTTGTCCGCATGCGCGTCGAGCCGCATCATCGCGAGCAGTTCGTCGACGCGTTCACGCAGCGCGCGCGGCTCGGTCTTGCGGATCTTCAGCCCGTAGCCGACGTTGCCGCGCACCGTCAGGTTCGGAAACAGCGCATAGTTCTGGAACACCATGCCGACCTGCCGGCGCTCGATCGGCAGCGCGGTGACGTCGTCGTTGCCGAACGCGATCGTGCCGCCGGCGTCCGGCGTGTCGAGGCCCGCGATCAGGCGCAGCGTGGTCGTCTTGCCGCAGCCTGACGGCCCGAGCAGCACGAGTGTCTCGCCCGCGCCGATCGACAGGTCGAGCGGTTCGAGTACGCGCGTGCCGCGGAACGTCTTCGCGCAACGGGTCAGGGTGATGGGAGTGGAATCGAGTTTCATATCAGCGAAAAATTCAGCGCGGGCGCTGCTTGAGCGCACGCGTGCCGGACGGATCGACGCCGAGCCACTGCATCGCGACGAGGAGCGGCAGCGTCATCAGCAGGAACAGGATCGTGTACGCGCTGCCGACTTCGAGGCGCAGCGACGCATAGGTATCGGCGAGCCCGACCGGCAGTGTCTTGGTGTCGGGCGTGTGCAGCATCCACGTGAGGTTGAATTCGCCGATCGACAGCGTGAGCACCGCGAGCGCGCCCGCGACGATGCCGGGGCGCAGGTTCGGCAGCACGATCGTGACGAAGCGCGTGACGAACGACGCGCCGAGGCTCGCCGCGCCTTCCTCGAGCGTGCGCAGGTCGGCGCCGGCCGCGACGGCGGCCACCGCGCGCACCATGAACGGCAGCGTGAACACGACGTGGCCGACGACGATGAACCACAGGCTCATCCGGAACGCGGTGAAGCCGCCGTACACGACCAGCAGCGCGAGTGCCGACGCGAGCCCGGGCAGCGCGACCGGCAGCACGAGCGCCTCCTCGATCGCGCGTGCGACGCGGCTCTTGCTGCGCGCGAGCGCATAGCCGGCCGGCACGCCGGCGACGAGCACGATCGCGAGCGTCGCGAACGCGACTTCGAGCGACAGCGCGACCGAGCCGTGATACTGCTGCCACACCTGTTCGAGCCAGCGCAGCGTGAGGCCGCTCGACAGGCCGCGGAAATAGTTGACGGTCAGGCCCGCGAGCACGGACATCACGACGGGCACGATCAGGAACGCGCACAGCAGCAGCGTGACGCCCCATTGCAGCGCGGCGATCGCGCGCGCGCCCGTGACGTGCGGCGCGCGCCGCGCGACGCCGTTCGCCTGCGCGGGAGCGGGCGCCGGTGACGGCGCGGAGGAGCTGGAAAGCGATTGCATGCGGGAATCCTCAGGCCGCGGCGGCGGCGGTGTGGCCGGTGAAACGGCGCGCGAGCGCGAGCACGGCCCAGGTGACGATGCCGAGCACGATCGACAGGCCGGCCGCCGTCGCGATGTTCGCGTTCAGCGTGAACTCGGTATAGATCGTCATCGGCAGCACGTTCAGGTCGGTGGCGAGCGTGAAGGCGGTGCCGAAGGCGCCCATCGCGGTCGCGAAGCAGATCGCGCCGGCCGCGATCAGCCCGGGCGCGAGCGCGGGCAGCACGATGTCGACGAAGATGCGCCACGGCGACGCGCCGAGCGAACGCGCGGCTTCCTCGAGCGACGCATCGAGCTTCGACGCGGCCGCGATCACGGTGACGATCACGCGCGGAATCGAGAAGTACAGGTAGCCGACGAACAGGCCCGCGACCGAGTACGCGAATACCCATTTGTCGCCGGTGAGCTTTGCCGACAGCATGCCGATCAGCCCCTGGCGGCCGGCGAGCATGATCACCATGAAGCCGACGACGACGCCCGGGAACGCGAGCGGAAACGTGAGCAGCGCGAGCAGCACGCGCTTGCCGGCGAACTCGCGGCGCGCGAGCAGGAGGCCCGAGATCGTCGACAGCGCGAGCGTCGCGAGCGTGACGCCCGCGGACAGCGCGACCGTCTCGCCGAGGCTCTTCATGTAACGTGCATTGCCGAGCAGCGCCGCGTAGTGCGACAGGAACGCGCCGTCGGCGGATACCTGCACGAGCGCCGCCATCGGCAGCAGCCAGAACGCGGCGAACACCGCCAGCGCCGGCGCGACGAGCGCGACGCGCCAGCGCAGCGGAAAAGTCAGGTCGAGCATCGATTGTGTCCTGCCGCTTACTGCATCACCTGCAGGTACTGCTGGCCGAACGCCTGCTGGCCGGCCGCCATCTTGCCGAAGTCGACCGATTTCGCGCGTGCGTACTCGCTCGCCGGCAGGAACTTCGCGGCGACGTCGGCGCCGAGCGCCTGCGCGCGTACCGGGCGCAGGTAGGCGTTGGCCCACAGCTTCTGGCCTTCGTCCGACAGCACGAAGTCGAGCACTTTCCTGCCGTTCGCGTCGTGCGGCGCACCCTTCACGAGGCTCATCACGTACGGCACGGCGATCGTGCCTTCCTTCGGAATCACGAACTCGACGTTCGCGCTGTCCTTGTACTTCGCACGATACGCATCGAAGTCGTAGTCGAGCAGGATCGGAATCTCGCCGGACAGCACGCGTGCATACGCAGTCTGTTTCGGCACGATCGGCGCGTTCGCCTTCAGCTTGCGGAACCAGTCGAGGGCCGGCTTGAAGTTGTCGAGGCTGCCGCCCAACGCCTGGTTGACGGCGACCGCGCCGGCATAACCGACGAAGGCGCTCGACGGATCGAGATAACCGACCATGCCCTTGTATTCGGGTTTCAGCAGATCGGCCCACGAACGCGGCACCGGCTTGCCGTCGAGCGCGTCCTTGTTCACGAAGAAGCCGAGCGTGCCCGAGTGGATCGCGAACCAGTAGCCTTGCGGATCCTTCAGGTTCGCGGGAATGTCGTTCCAGTGCGCGGGCTTGTACGGCGCGATCACGCCCTTGTCCTTCGCCTGGAAGGCCGACGACACGCCGAGGTAGACGACGTCGGCGACCGGGCTCTTCTGTTCGGCGATCAGCTGCGCGATCGACTGGCCCGAATTCTTGTTGTCGAACGGCACGCGGATGCCGGTCTTCTGCTTGATCGCCGCGATCTGCGCGGCCCAGTCGGCCCATTCCGGCGGGCAGTTGTAGCAGATCGCCGTTTCGTCGGCGTGGGCGGCGGGCGCGCCGGCGACGAGCGCGGCAAGGGCAAGCGGCGCGGCAAGCGCGCGCAGCAGCGAGGTCAGGCGAAAGGACACGGTGGGTCTCCGGGCGAGTGGGTGGTGCGCTGGGGTGGTGGGGTTGTCGGGGGCGGCCTGCGTTCAGGCCTGGCGCCGTTGCAGATCGATGGACGGCGGTGCGACCGTCGCGCCGTCGCGCACCGCATGCGGCAGGATCAGCGACGTGCGCTCGAGCGTCGTGCCGCCGATGCATTCGACGAGACGCCGCCACGCGTGACGGCCGATGTCGCGGTTCGGCGTCGCCACGCTCGCGAGCGGCGGCGCGAGCAGTTCGCCGATCGCGATCCCGTCGAAGCCGAGTACCGACAGGTCGTCGGGAATCGAGAAGCCGGCGCGGCGCAGGCCGCGCATCACGACCATCGCGAGCAGGTCGTTGCTGCAGAAGAGGGCGGTCGGGCGTGTGGCGTGCGCGGTGAGATGCGCGAGCACGGCTTCGGGCAGCTCGGGTGCGTTGAAGTCAACCTCGACCGGCGGCAGCGTGGCCATGCCACTTTCCTGGAGGGCCTGCGCATAGCCGAGATGACGCTGGCGCGCGCGATCCGACGCGGCGAGCGAACCGGCCAGCATCAGCACGCGGCGGTGGCCGCGCGCGATCAGCAGCCGCACGCCGTCGTAGGCGGCACGGCGGTTGTCGACCGACACCGACGGGCGGCGTTGCGTATCGTTGTGCATCAGCACGTAGTGCGGGCCGTCGCGGTCGAGCATGTCGAGCAGCGGGTGCGTGTCCGCGTCGGCGACGGTGAGGATCAGCCCTTCGACGCGCTGCTCGCGCAGCGTCTCGATCGCATGGCGTTCGCGCGCGGCGTCGTACTCGGTCGTCATCACGATCAGCTTGAAGCCGGCCGCGGTCGCGAGCGCGTCGATGCCTTGCAGGCAGTCGGCGAAAACGGGGTTCGACAGCGTCGGCACGACGACGCCGACGAGTCGCGTGCGTTCGCCGCGCAGTTGCCGGCCGAGCGGGCTCGGGCGGAACTGCAGCGTATCGATCGCGGTGCGGATCGTCTGCAGCGTGGCGGGGCTGACGGTATGCGGGGCGTTGATCGCACGCGAGACGGTGGCGATCGAGAAGCCCGCGAGGGCAGCGACGTCCTTGATGGTCGAGGTCATGAAATAACGCGATGTAAACGTTTTCGGCGAGGGAATTATCGAAAACGTTTGTGACTTCGCGATGACGCACGCGACGCTTGTTTCGCAAAAAAGCACGATACAAACGTCAGACGGTTGGGGCCGTCGGACGACGCGGGCTTGATTGTAGCGGGGAGGGCGCGGCGCGCGACGAAACCGGCGGCCCTGTCGTAGCGACGGCGAGCGGGCGGGAGTGCATCCGCGCGACGGCGGCCGGTGTCGCGATGCGGTGCGGCAGAATAAGGGAACGCATGCGCAAGCAATGGTAGAATCGCGTCCGCCCTCTTGCCGGGGTGATGAAATTGGTAAACATAGCGGACTTAAACGATTGAGTGCCCGGCCGGAAACGGTCGGTGCAGAACCCTTCAAATTCGGCGAAACCCCTGATGCGCGCATCGAGGCAACGCCGAGCCAAGCCTCGCGGCATCCGCGAGGAAGGTGTAGAGACTAGACGGGGGGCGCCTAAGGCGCACGGGCAGCGGTCACGCCCGCGCGCGACGGTGAAGGCATAGTCCAGCGCACGAACGGCTTCGCTTACGCGACGCCGGCTTTGAAAGAAGCAGTGTGACGAAAATCCGCCGCCTTAACTGGCTTGCCGGTTCGAGTCCGGTCCCCGGCACCACGATCGCTTCGATGCGTTTCGATGAAGGTCTGAAAAAACCCGCGAGAATTGAAGCGCTCGCGGGTTTTTTGTTTGTGCGGCCTGGCCATTCGTCGGAGGCCGCGGTGTCGGGGACGGATGTTGCCGCTGGTGAAGCGTTGGCAGATCCCCGGCCATCCGAGACCTGCCCGTTCGCATGGCTCGTTTCTGATGATGCGAGCGCGATATCCCGGCACAGGTCGGCCGCGGTGCATCACCTACTCATTCGACGCGCAATATCAGCTTGCCGGTCGTTTGACCGCTTTCGAGTGCCCGATGCGCGTCGGCGATCGCGTCGAATCCATAGCTGCCGCCGATCAGCGGTTTCAGCTTGCCGGTTGCCAGCAAGCCGAACAGTTCAACGAGGGCCCTGTGCACGACGTCGTTGGTGAGGAACGCATGAAGCGCGAAGCCGGACAGCGAACGGCAGCCGAAGATCAGTATATTCATCAGGGTTTCGTCGACCGTGAGCAACTGGCCGCTGGCCGCGCCATAGCTGACGAAGCGGCCGTATGTCGCGAGGCCGGATGCAAGCGTGCGGGCCACCGTTCCGCCAATCGAATCGAACACGACGTCGGGTCCGGTGCCGCCGAGCGCCGTGCGCAACCCGTCGGCCCAGTCGCCGTCGCGATAGCTGATGGCTTGATCTGCGCCGAGCGCGCGTACTGCCCGCAACTTGTCCGTTGAACCCGCGAGGCCCACGATCGAGCGTGCTCCGTCGAGTTTCGCCAGCTGGATCAGCAGTGAACCGACGCCGCCGGCTGCGGCGGTGATCGCGACCGTGCGTGCGGCCACGGGCGTCTCGCGCAGCAGCACGCGGGCCACCAGCCCCTGCAGCATCACGGCGACCGCGTCGTCGTCGGAGACTTCGTCGGGAATCGCGGTAATCAGCGCGGCGCCGAGCGTCACGTATTCGGCGTAGCCCCCGGTCGCGCGCATCGCGCCGAACAGCGGCGCCGCGACGCGCGCGCCGATCTGGATATTCCGGACATCCGCGCCCACGGCAGCGACGGTGCCGACGACTTCCGAGCCCGGCACTGCCGGCAGCGTCAGCGCCGGACCCGGATAGGTGCCGGCGCGTTGCAGCGTTTCCGCGAAGTTCAGTCCGACACGCGTGACCCGCACGAGAACCTCGTCGGCGGCAGGCGTCGGACGCTCGATCACGACCGGACGGAGGACGGAAGGATCGCCGACACGGTCGATCTGGATGGCATGCATGCTGCTCATGAAAAAATCTCGCTTGCAAAGGGGGGCTCGCCCCCGGGGATGAATGAAGCGCGGGCCGGCTCCGGCCGCGCAGTGGAGGCGTGTTGCCCGATGCCCGGCGGATCAGTCCGGTTGAGCGCGATCGAACGCGACACGACCGGCTCCGTTCAGGACGAGTGCGAGCAGACCGCCTGCCATCGACAGGTTCATCATGAAGAACGTCTGCTGAGTCTGGTCGCCGCCGCCGTGGAAGATCGCCGCGGCGATGATCGAGAAGATCGCGAGTCCGAGCGCCGCGAGCCGTGTCATGAAGCCCGTGATCAGCGCCAGGCCGCCGGCGACCTCGACGACGATCACGAGCGGAAGCAGCGCGCCCGATACGCCCATGTGCTCCATGTATAGCCGGGTGCCCGCATAGTTGAAGACCTTGCTGATCCCCGCGCCGAGATAGACGCCGGCGATGAGAAGCCGTACGAGCACGGAGAGCAGGATGTTGACGACGGGCGTTTGCACGGCCGTCCGGTAGAGTGTGCGATTGATCGAATTAATCATATGGAATCCGTAATTATTGGGTGGATGGATCGCTGATCCTGGCGGGTGATCTTTGTGCTGTCGAGCGGCTTTCCGCTTATGCGTCGAGCGCCGGATAGTCGGTATAGCCGGCCTCGCCGCCGCCGTAAGCGGTGGACATGTCGGCCTGCGCGAGCGGGCGATCGTGTCGAATGCGCGTCACCAGATCGGGGTTCGCGATGAACGGGTAACCGAACGACACGAGATCGGCACTGCCCTCGTCCAGTGCCTGTTGCGCACGCGCTTTCGTGTAGCCGCCGTTAGCGACGTAGAGTCCACCGAAGGCACGGCGCAATGCGCGATAGTCGAATGGCGGCGCCTGATCGGCCGCCACCTGGGGAATGCCTTCGACGACATGCAGGTAGGCCGCGAGACCGGTGAGCCGGTCGGCGAACCGGTCAAACAGCGCCTGCGGGTGGCTGTCCGCGATGCCGCCGAAATACGGCGTGACCGGAGAAATGCGGACGCCCACGCGACCGGGACCCACGACATGCCCGACCGCGCGCACGACGTCGAGCGGCAGCCGGATACGCTTGTCGATCGTGCCGCCGTACGGGTCCGTGCGCCGGTTCGTACCGTCGCGCAGGAACTGGTCGAGCAGATAGCCGTTTCCCGCGTGAATTTCGACACCATCGAAGCCTGCCTGCAACGCGGCATGTGCCGCTTGCGCGTATTGCTCGACGATGCGGGGAATTTCGTGCGTGTCGAGCACGCGTGGCACGGGATGCGGTTGCGGGCCGCTCGGCGTGAATGCCTGGCCGTCCGGTCGAATGGCCGACGGCGCGACGGGTAGTGCGCCGTCGGGCTGCAGATCCGGGTGGCCGATGCGCCCGACGTGCGCGAGCTGGACAAAGATGCGGCCGCCTTCGCGATGCACGGCATCGGTCACCCGCTTCCAGCCGGCGATCTGCGCATCGCTGTAAATCCCCGGCGTGGACGGATAACCCTTGCCCTGCCGGGAGATCTGCGTGCCTTCCGTAACGATCAGGCCGGCGGACGCGCGCTGGGCGTAGTAGACGGCATTGATCGCGCCGGGCGCATCGCCGGCGCCGGCGCGGCTGCGCGTCATCGGTGCCATCACGATGCGGTTCCCGAGCGTGACCGGGCCGAGCTCGAGTGGGTCGAACAACGTGGGGCCGGCCGTTTCCGAACGGCGGGGAAGGGAGCTGTCGAGCGTCATGATTCGATTTTCCTGTGGTGTTCACGAGGGCGCCGAGGCGCGATCCGGGATGTCCGGCATGCGCGCTTCGAACGCTGCTGAGCAGGAATTTAGGAGAAGGCTGTAATCTAAACAATCGTCTAAAATGGATCGTTAAAATCCATTTTCTTGATGGATCATGGAGCGAAGCCCCAATCTGGATCAATTGCGCGCGTTCATCGCGGTTGTCGAAGCCGGCAGTTTTTCCGGCGCGGCCCGGCGGCTCGAGCGCGCCCAATCCGTCGTCAGTTACGCGATCGCCAATCTCGAGTCGTTGCTCGGCGTGCCGCTGTTCGAACGTGGCAAGCGGCGGCCGACGTTGACGGCGGCCGGTGAAATCGTCCTGGCCGACGCCCGGCGGCTCGACATGCTGGCAGGCCAGTTGCTGGCCAAAACCGCCGGGTTGCGCGGAGGCGTGGAAGCAGAACTGTCGCTGGCGGTGGACGTGATGTTTCCACTGGCGAGACTCGTCGATGGGTTGGGCGCGTTCGCCGACGAATTTCCGACGGTCGCGCTCAACCTCACCATCGAAGCGCTCGGTGGGGTGATGAAGCTGGTGGTCGACGGCGGATGCGCCCTCGGCATCAGCGGGCCTGCGCAAAACTGGCCTGATGCCATCGATGCAACGTCCATGGGCTCGATCGAGCTGGTCACGGTCGCTGCGCCCACGCATCCGCTCGCGCAGCGCCGCGGGCGTGTTGCTCTGTCCGAGGCGCGCGAATATACGCAACTCGTGTTGACGGACCGCAGCAAACTGACCGAAGGGCAGTCGTTCGGCGTTTATGCGACCCGCACATGGAAGACTGCGGACCTCGGCGCCAAGCATCGCTTGTTGCTCGAGGGGCTCGGCTGGGGCTCGATGCCGATGCATTTGGTCGACGATGACTTGCGACAAGGCCGGCTGGCCGTCGTGCGGTTGTCGGATCGCGAGGTGTTTCGATACGGCCTGTCGTTGATCAGGCGGGCCGATCGTGCGTGCGGACCCGCGACGCAGTGGCTGATCGACCATCTGACGCGTCCCGGCGAACCGGACGCCTGAAGCGCGGCGCCGCGCACCGGCACAACGCGGGCACCGGGACACGCGAAGCCTTCATTGGCGTTGCCGCTGCGCTGCGGCAAAAACGGCGTCATGTGATACTGGCGACGCCCGTCGTACCGGACGCGTGGGTCGCCATCGGCACACGCGTCCCGCCGACCGCCTCCAACATCGTTTGCGTCACGCAAAAACATCGTCATGACCGACTCGACCCATCACTATTACGAACCGTCGCAAGGCCACGGCCTGCCGCACGATCCGTTGAACGCGATCGTGGGCCCGCGCCCGATCGGCTGGATCTCTTCTCGCGGCAGCGACGGCACACTCAACCTCGCGCCATACAGCTTCTTCAACGCGTTCAACTATCGCCCGCCGATCATCGGCTTTTCGAGTACCGGCGCCAAGGACAGCCTGCGCAACGTGCAGGAGACGGGCGAGTTCGTGTGGAACCTCGCGACGCGCGAGCTCGCCGAGCGGATGAACCAGACCTGCGCCGCCGTGCCGTACGACGTGAACGAGTTCGAACTCGGCGGCTTGACCGCGGTGCCGTCGCGCCTCGTCAACGTGCCGCGCGTCGCGGAAAGCGGCGTCAACTTCGAATGCAAGGTGACCGACGTGATTCGCCTGCGCGACCATCACGGTGTCGAAACGCCGGCAACGCTCGTGCTGGGCGAAGTCATCGCCGTCCATATCCGCCACGACCTGCTGAAGGACGGCATCTTCGACACGTTTGGCGCCGGCATCATTCTTCGTGCGGGCGGTCCGTCGGCCTACGTGCACGTAAAGCCCGACAGTCGCTTCGACATTTTCCGTCCCGACGCGTGATCGATCGCGCCGGCGCAAGCCGGCGACCGGGCGCCGAAGCGCCCGAACCTGAAAGGACCCCGCGCAGCGCAACGATGTCGCGGGGTCTTTTGCTTCGTACCCTCGCATGAGAGGGACGGGCCGATTCGTCCGCCCCCGATGCCCGATCGCGGCCGGCCCGGCGGTCTTGCACTGCAGCAACCACATCCTTCGCCGGTTCCGCCCGCCCCACGCGCGCCGTGGACCTCTGCCATGGCAAATCTGCTCACGACGAACGAGCGGCTTGGACATCGACGCCCGGCGCCGCAAGGCATAGATTTCCAAGGTTGAAGCGCTTATCCGCGCGTCAACCCGCGCGCAGGCCGGCAACCGGCCGCGCGTTCCCAACAGCGTGAGACACAATCGAGCGTGGAGACGACACGATGAGCCTGTCAGAGCCATTGCGTCTGCATGTGCCGGAGCCCACCGGGCGTCCGGGCTGCAAGACGGATTTTTCCTATCTGCATCTATCGCCGGCCGGCGCGGTCCGCCGCCCGCCGATCGACGTGGCCGCGGCGGACACCGCCAATCTCGCCCGCAGCCTCGTGCGCGTGCTCGACGACAGCGGCCAGGCCGTCGGCCCGTGGGCGCCGGAGCTCGACGACGCGCGGCTGATCGCCGGGCTGCGCGCGATGCTCAAGACCCGCATTTTCGACGCGCGCATGATGATCGCGCAGCGCCAGAAGAAAATCTCCTTCTACATGTTGAGCCTCGGCGAGGAGGCGATCGGCACCGCGCACGCGATGGCGCTGCGCGACGGCGACATGTGCTTCCCGACCTACCGGCAGCAGAGCATCCTGATCGCGCGCGACGTGCCGCTCGAACGGATGATCTGCCAGCTGATGTCGAACGAAGGCGACCCGCTGAAGGGCCGCCAGCTTCCGGTGATGTATTCCGATCGCGAAGCGGGCTTCTTCTCCATTTCCGGCAACCTCGCGACGCAGTTCATCCAGGCGGTCGGCTGGGCGATGGCGTCGGCAATCAAGGGCGACACGAAGATCGCGTCCGCGTGGATCGGCGACGGCGCGACGGCCGAAGCCGACTTCCATACCGCGCTCACGTTCGCGCACGTGTACCGCGCGCCGGTCGTGTTGAACGTCGTCAACAACCAGTGGGCGATCTCGACGTTCCAGGCGATCGCGGGCGGCGAAGGCACGACCTTCGCGGGGCGCGGCGTCGGCTGCGGGATCGCGTCGCTGCGGGTCGACGGCAACGACTTCCTCGCGATCTACGCGGCGTCGAGCTGGGCCGCCGAACGCGCGCGCCGCAATCTCGGCCCGACGCTGATCGAGTGGGTGACCTACCGCGCGGGCGCGCATTCGACGTCGGACGATCCGACCAAGTACCGGCCGAGCGACGACTGGTCCCATTTCCCGCTCGGCGACCCGATCGAGCGTTTCAAGCGTCACCTGATCGCGAAGGGCATCTGGTCGGACAGCGCACACGAGGCGCTGACGGCCGAACTCGAGGCCGAGGTGATTGCCGCTCAGAAGGAAGCGGAGCAATACGGGACGCTGGCCGACGACCGGATTCCGTCGCCGGCCTCGATGTTCGACGACGTGTACAAGGAGCTGCCCGCGCACCTGCGCCGTCAGCGCCAGGAACTGGGAGCATGATCATGGCGCAACATGAGACAGACACGGCGACGCAGCCGATGACGATGATCCAGGCGCTGCGCTCCGCGATGGACGTGATGCTCGGCCGCGACAGCGACGTGGTCGTGTTCGGGCAGGACGTCGGTTATTTCGGCGGGGTGTTCCGCTGTACCGAAGGACTGCAGAACAAATACGGCAAGTCGCGCGTGTTCGATGCACCGATCTCCGAAGGCGGGATCGTCGGCGCGGCGGTCGGAATGGGCGCGTACGGGCTGCGCCCGGTGTGCGAGATCCAGTTCGCCGACTATTTCTACCCGGCGTCGGACCAGATCGTGTCGGAAGGCGCGCGGCTGCGCTATCGCTCGGCCGGCCAGTTCACCGCGCCGATGACGATCCGGATGCCGTGCGGCGGCGGCATCTACGGCGGCCAGACGCACAGCCAGAGCCCGGAGGCGATGTTCACGCAGGTGTGCGGGCTGCGCACGGTGATGCCGTCGAATCCGTACGACGCGAAAGGGCTGCTGATCGCGTCGATCGAAAACGACGATCCGGTGATCTTCCTCGAGCCGAAGCGGCTGTACAACGGGCCGTTCGACGGCCATCACGAACGGCCGGTCACGTCGTGGCTCAAGCATCCGGCGAGCGCGGTGCCCGAGGGTTATTACACGGTGCCGCTCGACACGGCCGCCATCGCGCGGCCCGGCAGCGACGTGACGGTGCTGACGTACGGCACGACCGTGCATGTATCGCTCGCCGCCGCCGAGGAGACGGGCATCGACGCGGAGGTGATCGACCTGCGCACGCTGTGGCCGCTTGATCTCGACACGATCGTCGCGTCGGTCCGCAAGACCGGGCGCTGCGTCGTGGTGCACGAGGCGACGCGCACCTGCGGCTTCGGCGCGGAACTCGTTTCGCTGGTTCAGGAACACTGCTTCTACCATCTCGAAGCGCCGGTCGAGCGCACGACGGGCTGGGATACGCCGTATCCGCATGCGCAGGAATGGGCGTACTTTCCGGGGCCGGCCCGGGTCGGTGAAGCGTTGCGACGCGTGATGGAGGCGTGAAATGGGGATTCATGTCATCAAGATGCCGGATATCGGCGAAGGGATCGCCGAGGTCGAGCTGGTGGCCTGGCATGTGGCAGTCGGGCAGACGATCAAGGAAGACCAGCCGCTCGCCGACGTGATGACCGACAAGGCGGCGGTCGAGATTCCGTCGCCGGTGACGGGCAAGGTGATCGAACTGGGCGGCCGGATCGGCGAGATGATGGCGGTCGGCAGCGAGCTGATTCGACTCGAAGTCGAAGGCGACGGTAACCTGAAGGCCGGCGCACCGGTGCGGGAAACAAAGGTAGCAACCGCACCGGTCGCGGCGGCGCCGGCGAAGCCGGCGGTCGACGTGCCGGCCGAGCCGCCTGCACGGCCGACGGCGAGCGACGCTCCGGCGCGGCCGCGTCGTGACGCACCGGCGGCGCAGCCGCGCGCGGCGCTCGCGCCGGGCGAACGGCCGCTCGCGTCGCCGGCCGTGCGTCAGCGCGCGTGGGACATGGGCATCGAGCTGCGCTATGTGCGCGGCACCGGTGAAGCCGGGCGGATCCTGCACGCGGACCTCGATGCGTATGCGGGCGGCGGCGCGGCGCGGCCGGTGCACGCGCACGGCTACGACGAACGCAACGACGAGACCGAGGTGCCGGTGATCGGCTTGCGCCGCGCGATCGCGCGCAAGATGCAGGAAGCGAAACGCCGCATCCCGCACTTCAGCTACGTCGAGGAAATCGACGTCACCGAGCTCGAGTCGTTGCGCACGGAACTGAACCGACGCTACGGCGACACGCGCGGCAAGCTCACGCCGCTGCCGCTGCTGATCCGCGCGATGGTGATCGCGCTGCGCGATTTCCCGCAGATCAACGCGCGTTTCGACGACGAAGCAGGCGTCGTCACGCGTTACGGCGCGGTGCACATGGGGGTCGCGACGCAGACGGACGGCGGGCTCACGGTGCCCGTGCTGCGCCATGCCGAAGCGCGCGACGTGTGGTCGATCTCGGCGGAAATCGCGCGGCTCGCCGATGCCGTGCGCGCGAACCGCGCGCAGCGCGACGAGTTGAGCGGGTCGACGATCACGATTTCGAGCCTCGGCGCGCTCGGCGGCATTGTGTCGACCCCGGTGATCAATCACCCGGAAGTCGGCATCGTCGGCGTGAACCGGATCGTCGAGCGGCCGATGATCCGCGACGGGGCGGTCGTCGCGCGCAAGATGATGAACCTGTCGTCGTCGTTCGATCATCGCGTCGTCGACGGCGCGGATGCGGCCGAATTCATCCAGGCCGTGCGCGCGGTGCTCGAACGCCCGGCACTGCTGTTCGTGGAGTGAGCGCGATGAAGAACGAACACACCACACTGCTCGTCGTCGGCGGCGGCCCGGGCGGCTACGTCGCCGCGATCCGCGCCGGCCAGCTCGGCATTCCGACCGTGCTGGTCGAGCGCGACCGGCTCGGCGGTACGTGCCTGAACATCGGCTGCATTCCGTCGAAGGCGCTGATCCACGTGGCCGATGCGTTCGAACAGGCGTGCGGCCAGGCGGGCGAAGGCGCGCTCGGGATCCGCGTGCGCACGCCCGAGCTCGACATCGCGAAAAGCGTCGCGTGGAAGGACGGCATCGTCGACCGGCTGACGCGCGGCGTCGGCGCGCTGCTCAAGAAAAACGGCGTGCGCGTGCTGCACGGCGACGCCCACGTGATCGACGGCAAGACCGTCGACGTCGTCACCGGCAATCATTCGGTGCGGATCGGTTGCGAACACCTGTTGCTCGCGACGGGTTCCGAGCCGGTCGAGCTGCCGACGATGCCGTTCGGCGGGCACGTCGTGTCGTCGACCGAGGCGCTGTCGCCCGCGACGTTGCCGAAGCGGCTGGTCGTCGTCGGCGCCGGGTACATCGGGCTCGAACTCGGGACCGTCTATCGCAAGCTCGGTGTCGACGTCAGCGTCGTCGAGGCGGCCGAGCGCGTGCTGCCTGCATACGATGCGGAACTCGGGCGGCCGGTTGCCGATTCACTCGCACGGCTCGGCGTCCGGCTGTGGCTTGGCCACCAGGTGCTCGGGCTGGCGGAGCACGGCGCGGTGCGCGTGCAGGCCGCCGACGGCGCCGAGCAGACGCTGCCGGCCGATCGCGTGCTGGTGGCCGTCGGCCGCCGGCCGCGCGTCGACGGATTCGGGCTGGAGACGCTGCAGCTCGATCGCAACGGCCGCGCGCTGCGGATCGACGACACGTGCCGGACGTCGATGCGCAACGTATGGGCGATCGGCGACGTCGCGGGCGAGCCGATGCTCGCGCATCGCGCGATGGCGCAAGGCGAGATGGTGGCCGAGCTGATTGCCGGCCGGCGCCGCCAGTTCGTGCCGGCGTCGATTCCGGCCGTGTGCTTCACCGATCCCGAGATCGTGACGGCCGGCTGGTCGCCGGACGATGCGCATGCGGCCGGCGTCGATTGCGTGAGCGCATCGTTCCCGTTCGCGGCGAACGGGCGCGCGATGACGCTGCAGGCGACCGACGGCTTCGTGCGCGTCGTCGCGCGACGCGACAATCACCTGATCGTCGGCTGGCAGGCCGTCGGACGCGGCGTGTCGGAACTGGCCGCGGCGTTCTCGCAGTCGCTGGAGATGGGCGCGCGGCTGGAGGATATCGGCGGCACGATCCATGCGCATCCGACGCTGGGTGAGGCGCTGCAGGAGGCCGCATTGCGCGCGCTCGGGCACGCGTTGCATGTCTGATAGGCGGGCCGCCTGAAACGGAACCGCCGGTGTGCCATGCGGGCATCGGCGGTTCGTGCTTTTTCACGCTTGCGTCGTGTGCATCCAGTCGGTATGCGGAATGCATCGATGCCGGCTTCCGCGCCGGCGCTGATCGCCGAAGGCCGGCTGTCGATCGGGCCGGCGTCGGCCGCGTCGTGGCGCGCGACAGGACAGGGAAGACGCCCGGTCGGTAATTTTTGGAGACAACGGACGGGTTGTGCGCGAGCGGCCGGCCGGGGATCATGTCGATAGCCGGAAACCGGGCCGCATCGGGCCCGCCAACGCAGGCTTCACACGGAAGAACCGGACATGAAACTGCTGCTCGTCGGCGCGACCGGACTCGTCGGGCGCCACGTCCTCGAAGTCGCGCTTGCCGATTCGCGGGTCGATCAGGTCATCGTCCTCGCGCGCCGGCCGCTGTCCCCGCATCCGAAGATGCGCGCGCTGGAGGTCGATTTCGACCAGTTGCCCGACACGGCCGACTGGTGGCAGGCCGATGCGGTCATTTGCACGCTCGGCACGACGATGCGGGCCGCCGGCTCGCAGGCGGCCTTCCGGCGCGTCGATCACGATTATCCGCTGGCCGTCGCGCGGCACGCGCACCGGCACGGCACGCCGACCTACGTGCTGAATTCCGCACTCGGCGCGGATGCCGCGTCGCGCATCTTCTACAACCACGTGAAGGGCGAGGTCGAGCAGGCGCTGGCCGGCGTCGGCTTTGCGTCGCTCACCTATGTGCGGCCGGGCCTGATCGGCGGCAGTCGTGACGAATTCAGGTTCGGCGAGCGGCTGTTCGTGTTCGCGTTGAACGCGGTCGGGCCGGTGCTGCCGGCGAAGTGGCGCGTGAATCCGGCGTCGCGGATCGCGCGTGCGCTGGTCGATGCCGCGATCGACGCGCGGCCGGGCGTGCACGTCGTCGCATCGGACCGGCTCGTCTGACGCGCGGCGGGCTGCCTCGCGTAGCCGGTTACCGGCCCGACCAGTCATCGAGCCCGCCGAACTGCTCGGCGAGCGCCGCGGTGAACGCGTCCATCGCGTCGCTGCCGTCGCGGTTTCGCGGCGTCGCGAGCTGGAATTCGACCGTGTGGCTCAGCTTGCTGGCAAGCAGCCGGCGCATCTTCCCGGCAGCGATCCACGGCGCCGCGACGTGGTCGGGCAGGAACCCGACATGCGCGCCGGACAGGATGAAGATCACGTCGGCGTCGACGTTTTCGGAGAACGCGGTCGGCTGTGCGTTGCGCAGCGCCGCACCCGACGTGTTCGTCTTGTAGAGCCGCGCGACGTTGCTCGCGCGCGCGATGTCGCTCGCCGACACGCTTTTTTTCGCAAACAGCGGATGGCGTGCGCCGCAATGCAGCGACTGATGTTCGACGAACAGCGGCGCGTAGTGCAGGCCGGCCTGATGGCCGGAAAAATAGCCGATCGCGAGCTGCAGTTCGCCTTTCAGCAGCCTGCGCTCCAGTTCGTCGGGCGGAACCGCGAGCATCTCGATCAGCACGTCCGGCGCCTGTTCGCGAAAACGGCCGACGGCCGCCGCGATCGATTCGACGATGTCCGGCGCGAGCCGTTCGGACAAACCCACGCGCAGCTCGCCGAGCAACGTGCCCGACACGTGCTGCGTGTCGCGCGTGAACACGTCCATCGCCTGCAGGAGCCGCCGCGTCGACTGCAGCACGCGCTCGCCTTTCGGCGTCAGCCGGAAGCCGCGCTTGCCGCGATCGCACAGCCGGAACCCGAGGCGCGTCTCGAGCTTGGCCATCTGCGTGCTGATGGTCGAAGGCGCCATGCCGAGCGTGCCCTGCGCGGCGCTGAAGCCGCCGCACTCGGCGATCGTCAGGAACAGCCGCAGCAACTGCAAATCCATGTCTCGGAGCCGGGTCAGCATGGCAATACATCGCATTTCGTGAAGTCGGCTTATGTTAGTTCATATTTTTCGTTGGATGCCGTGGCGGCAGAATCGGGCACGAGGTCGCCAGCCGCGCGGCCGTGTCCCCTTCAGACAGGAATCCGACGATGAGCCAGAACGATTTCGCGTTTACGCGCGACAGCCTCCACGGCACCCAGGCCGAACCGACGTTTGCGGGCGCGACGAGCTTCATGCGGCGGCGTTTCAGCCGCGATCTCGACGGCGTCGATCTCGCGATCACCGGCGTGCCGTTCGACGCCGCCGCGTCGCACCGGCCCGGCACGCGCTTCGGCCCGCGCGGGTTGCGGATCGCGTCGACGGGCCTCGCGTGGGAGCGGCCATGGCCGTGGTCGTTCGATCCGTTCGACGTGCTGGCCGCGGTCGACTACGGCGATTGCGCGTTCGATCTCGGGCAGCCGGAATCGGTGCCGGGTGCGATCGAACGGCATGCCGATGCGATCCTCGCGCGCGGCTGCGCGATGCTGACGCTCGGCGGCGATCACTTCATCACGTATCCGCTGCTGAAGGCGCATGCGAAGGTGCACGGCCCGCTGTCGCTCGTGCATTTCGATGCGCACACCGACACCTGGCCCGACCGCGACGTGAAGCGCATCGATCACGGGACGATGTTCTATCACGCGGCGCAGGAAGGGTGGGTCGTGCCCGCGCGATCGGCGCAGATCGGCATCCGGACCACCAACGACGAGCCGATGGGATTCGACATCCAGGATGCGCGCCGCGTGCATGCGTCGACGCCGGCCGCGGTCGCCGCGCGGATTCGCGAGCGGGTCGGCGATCATCCGGTGTACCTGACGTTCGACATCGACTGTCTCGACCCGGCGTTCGCGCCGGGCACCGGTACGCCGGTGTCGGGCGGATTGTCGAGCCACCAGGCGTTCGAGATCCTGCGTCACCTCGACGGCATCAACCTGGTCGGCATGGACGTGGTCGAGGTGTCGCCGCCGTATGATCATGCTGAAATCACGTCGCTGGCTGGCGCGACGATCGCGCTGGAACTGATCTGCCTGTATGCGTCGCGCCGGCGGCACACCAAGGAAACATCGATCGATGGATGACCTCATCTGGCGCAAGGCCGTGCCCGGCGACGCGGCCGCGTGCATCGCACTGCGCGGCAAGACACGCGAGAACGCGTTCACCGAAACGCAGTTGCGCAACCTCGGCATCACCGTCGAAAGCTGGGGCGACGGGATCCGGGACGGCCGGTTCGCGGGCCATGTCTGCTGCACGGACGGGCGCATGGTCGGCTACTGCTTCGGCGCTACCGCTTCGGGCGAGATCGTCGTGCTCGCGATCCTGCCCGAGTACGAAGGGGCGGGGATCGGCAAGCGGCTGCTGCGGCGCGTGATCGACGATTTCGCGGCGAACGGCTTCACGTCGCTGTTTCTCGGCTGCTCGACCGATCCCGCGTCGCGCTCGCACGGCTTCTATCGACATCTCGGCTGGACGCCGACCGGCAGGCTCGATGAAGCCGGCGATGAAATCCTGACGCTTCAGGTGAGGCAGGGCGCCTGACCGCATGCGCTGTCCGGATCTCGATACTCCGGCGATCCGTAAAACTGTTTCGTCATACCAAGCAATAACGCCATTGCCGCATGCGCGCTGATCTACGATGGAAGCATTGCCTCCATGGTCGGCACGAACCGTGTGCACTCACTACCGCGCTCCCGGCGAAGACCCCGGCATCAGCGAACTGAAGATCGGCATCGGCGATCTGTATCGCCGCGACCCGTGGGCACCCGACGTGTATCCCGACTACGCGGCGCCCGTCGCATGCGCCGACGGCGACGGCCTTGCGGTCGTGGCGGCCGTGTTCGGCTTCTGGCCGAAGTTCATGCAGCCCGAGCGGCTCGACGAGCACGGCCGGAAAAGAAGGAAGCTCGATACGGTGAATGCGCGCACGGAAACGGTCGGCGCATCGCGTCTCTACGGGAACGCCTGGCGCAACGGCCAGCGCTGCCTGATTCCGGTGCGCTGGATCTGCGAGCCGTGTTACGAGACCGGCCGCAACGTGTGGCACCGGATCGGCGTCGACGGCTGGCAGCCGTATTGCGCCGCCGGTCTGTGGCGTCGCCATGAAGACAGCGGCGGACGCGTCCGCATCGGCATGACGATGCTCACCGTGAACGCCGACGATCATCCGCTGTTCGCGCGAATGCATCGGCCCGCCGACGAGAAGCGCGGTGTCGTGATCCTGCGCAGCGAGGATTACGACGAGTGGCTGCACACGCGCGACATCGAAGCGGCGCGGCGCATGCTGAACCTGTTCCCCGCAGGCGGCATGACGGCCGAGCCCGATCCGGCACCGCCGGCCGGCGCCTGACCTTTCATTTTTCCGACGTCCGGCTTGCGGCGAAATTGCCCGACCCCGCACCGATTGTTCGGACGATTTTGAAAATCGGTCGATACCGGGTAATCACCGATATCTCACAAGTTGTATATACAAGATCATCCGCTGGCAATGTCGGCACACATCGTGCCGCTTGCGCGCCAGCGTGCAGACCATGCGTGCGTGGCGCATGCCGGCGATCCACGGCGCCCCGCATCCGCAGAGCCGAAAGGGCGGCTCGCTGCATCCTGTCCCGTTCAAACCATGTGTGGTCCTGAGTATTGGGGAGATTGACCCGTGTCAACGAATTCGAGTGGAAAGGCCGGCGGACTGATCGAGGTCCGCTCGATCGACTTCATTCCCGACGCCGAGCGCCACGGCGGGCTGCTGAGCCAGTTCACGCTGTGGCTGTCGGCGAACATGCAGATCACGGCCATCGTCACGGGCGCGCTCGCGGTCGTGCTCGGCGGCGACGTGTTCTGGTCGCTGGTCGCGCTGCTGCTCGGCCAGCTCGTCGGCGGCGCCGTGATGGCGCTGCACGGCGCGCAGGGGCCGCAGCTCGGGCTGCCGCAGATGATCTCGAGCCGCGTGCAGTTCGGCGTGTACGGCGCGATGATCCCGATCGTGCTCGTGTGCCTGATGTATATCGGCTTTTCCGCGAGCGGCTCGGTGCTGGCCGGGCAGGCCGTCGCGCAGTTGCTGCACGTCGATGACGCCGCCGGCATCCTGCTGTTCGCGGCCGTGATCGTCGTGCTGACCGTATTCGGCTACCGCGCGATCCACTTCGTCGGCCGGATCGCGAGCGTGGTCGGCATCGTCGCGTTCGTCTACATGTTCGCGCAGCTGTTCGCGAACCACGACGTCGGCGCGCTGCTCGCGAACCGTCATTTCTCGCTCGCGAGCTTCCTGCTGTCGATGTCGCTGTCCGCGTCGTGGCAGATCGCGTTCGGCCCGTACGTTGCCGATTACTCGCGCTACCTGCCGCGCTCGACGTCGTCGGTCGCGACGTTCCTCGCGGTCGGCCTCGGCTCGGTGATCGGCGCGCAGGCGGCGATGGTGTTCGGCGTCTTCGCGGCCGCGCTGGCCGGCAGCCAGTTCGCGCATCACGAAGTGTCGTATATCGTCGGCCTCGGCTCGACGGGTGCCGTGGCGGCGCTGCTGTACTTCAGCATCGCGTTCGGCAAGGTGACGGTGACGGCGCTCAACGCGTACGGCAGCTTCATGTCGATGGCGACGATCGTCAGCGGCTTCCGCGGCAAGGGCGCGGTGTCGTCGAAGAGCCGCCTCGTGTACATCGTCGGGATGATCTGCGTGTCGACGCTGATCGCGCTCGCCGGCCGTCATTCGTTCCTGAAGGAATTCACCGCGTTCATCCTGTTTCTGCTCGCGTTCTTCACGCCGTGGAGCGCGATCAACCTCGTCGACTACTACTGCTTCACGCGCTCGCGCTACGACGTGCCGGCGCTGTCCGATCCGGACGGCCGCTACGGACGCTGGAACGGGATGGCCATCATGATCTACGTGGTCGGTATCCTCGTGCAACTGCCGTTCATGTCGACGCACATCTACACGGGGCCGCTCGTCGATGCGCTCGGCGGCACCGACATCTCGTGGATTCTCGGGCTGATCGTGCCGGCCGTGCTGTATTACATCGGCGCGCGCGCATCGCGTCGCAGCATTCCCGAGCGCCTGATCCTGCCGCTCGAACGCGGCGAAGTTCACCACTGACGGCGCATCCCGCGCATCGGGCCGGCTCGTTGCCGGCCTGAGCGTCGAGCCGGGTGCGGTCCGCGCCGGGCCTACCCGATCGATTCCCATTCCCGCGATACCGGTGCCGCGTGACTGTCGCGCCCGGTGTCGTTTCCTTCTCTGTCTATTTAAATAGTATGACTAAATATATTGAAGCGCACGGCAGCGATTGCCGGGCGCGGACGGTGCACGCCGGTCTTCGCGCGACGGTCACGGTCGCATGCCTCGCCGCATCGGGCACCGTGCTCGCGCAGGACGGCGTCACGTTGTACGGCGTGATCGACGAGTTCGCGCAGTACGTGAATACGGGCAACGGCTATACGGCGGCGATCAACTCGGGTGGCCAGTGGAGCAGCCGGTTCGGCTTGAAGGGCGGCGAGGATATCGGCGGCGGGCAGAAGATCGAGTTCGCGCTGGAAAACGGCTTCAATCCGAACGACGGTTCGCTGGCGAGTGCCGGCAGCATGTTCAACCGGCAGGCGTGGGTCGGCGTCGCGGGGGCGTGGGGGAAGCTGCGCGCGGGCCGGCAGAATTCGCCGCTGTTCAACGACCAGGGCGGGCAGGACGCGTTCGGCGGCGTCACGCAGGCATCCGGCATGGACAATCTGACCGTGTTCGCGTTCCGCACCAGCAACACGCTGTCGTACCAGAGTCCGGAGATCGCGGGCTTCCGGGGCGGGCTGTATTTCGGCTTCGGCGACGCGGGCGGCGTGCGCTCGGCCGGTTCCAGCCAGCAGTTCGACCTGACCTACGAACACGGGCCGTTCGGCGCGTTCGTCGCGGGCCAGTGGCTGAAGAACGCGACGGCGACCACGACCGATCGCACGATCATGGCCGGCGCCTCGTACGAGATCGGCAAGGCAACCGTGTACGGCGGTTTCTCCGCGGTGAAGTGGGCCGACCTCGGGATCGATTCGCGCGTGTACGGGCTGTCGGTCAAATACCAGTTCAACCCGGCGAACTATGTCGCGCTCGGCTACGCGTACCTGCATGACCAGTCGTCGCAGGGCAACAATGCGGACCAGCTGGGGCTGATGTACGAGTACGACCTGTCGAAGCGCACGAGCTTCTACGGCGCGCTGTCGTACCTGCGCAACCGCAACCAGGCCGGCTACACGCTGGCCGGCGCGGCGAACCCCGGCCTGCCGCTCGCCTACCCGGGCGCGAATGCGCGCGGCGTGCAACTCGGCATCGTGCATCGTTTCTGATGCGTGCGACGCGCCGGGCCGCCTGCGCCCGGCGTGTTCTCCGCGCGCAGGCGCACCGTCACTTCCCCAGCCGCTCCGCGAGCGAATAGCGCTGCATGCAGCGCTCCATCGCGTCGAGAAACGCCTGCTCGGCCGCGTTCATCTTGCGGTCGCGATGCCACAGCAGGAACACGTCGACATCGACGAGCCCGTCATCGGGCGGCAGCCGCCACAGCCGCTGCTGCGCGATGTCGTCGCGCACGATGTGCTCGGGTAGGCAGCCGATCCCGTAACCCGCGAAGATCAGCCGCCGCACTTCCTCGAGGCTCGGCGACGATGCCACGATGCGCCCCGTGAAGCCCTTCTGGTCGCGGAACACGGTGAGCGGCGACAGGCTGTCGCCGATCTGGTCGCTCGTGAACGACACGAAATTCTCCGCGAGCAGATCGTCCATCCGCAGTTGCGTCTGCCCGAACAGCCGGTGATGGCGGCCGCAGTAGATCGCATAACGCTGGCGCAGGAAACAGCGCATCTCCAGCTTGTCGTGCGGCGTGCGGCACAGGCCGAGCCCGGCCGTGGCCGTCTTCTGCAGCAGCGACGACAGGATGTCCGACGAGCGCATCACCTCGATCTGCAGGTCGATGCGCGGATACGCGCGATGGAATTCCGCGAGGAATTCGTCGTAGACGGGCGACTCGATGCGGCTCACCGTCAGCAGCCGGATCGAGCCGGTCAGGTCGGCCGTGCTGTCGTCGATTTCGGTTTCGAGGCGCGAGATGCCGCCGTAGATGTCGCTTGCGATCCGGTACACGGCCTCGCCGGCCGGCGTCGCCGCGAAATGCGCGCCGCGCCGCTCGATCAGCCGGCGCTCGAGCGTCTCCTCGAGCCGCCGCAGCGCCTGGCTCACGGCCGGCTGCGTCACGTGCAGGCGCGCGGCCGCGCGGCTCACGCTGCGCTCCTGCATGATCACCAGATAGGTGCGCAACAGGTTCCAGTCGAGGCGGTCGTTCAGGAACGGGGCAAGGTCGGGGCGCATCGGGTCTCCGGGCGAGGCGTCGGGTAGACATTAGTTGAATTTATACAGCGAATAATAACTTGAAATTTGACTAATGATTTGCGGTCGCCGATAAAGGAGGGGCGCCGCAGCGTGCGGCGCGAGGCCGCGCGAGACGGCTGTCACCACGATATTGCGCGTCGCCCCGCAGCGGCGTGCGTCAGGAGCCCGCATGACCCAGTCCCTTCCTTCCGCGCGCCAGCCGGGGCGTGCCGCGACGGCCGCGTTCATCGGCACGATGATCGAGTGGTACGACTTCTACATCTACGCGACCGCCGCCGCGCTCGTGTTCGGCGAGCTCTATTTTCCGTCGCACGACCGCTTCGTCAGCACGATGGCGTCGTTCGCGACGTTCGCGGTCGGCTTCTTCGCGCGGCCGCTCGGCGGCGTGATCTTCGGCCACCTCGGCGACCGCATTGGCCGCAAGAAGGCGCTGATGACGACGCTGATGATGATGGGCGTCGCGACCGTGTGCGTCGGGCTGCTGCCCGATTATTCGACGGTCGGCATGCTCGCGCCGGTGCTGCTCGTCGCGCTGCGCGTGGTGCAGGGCATCGCGGTCGGCGGCGAATGGGGCGGTGCGGTGCTGATGGCGGGCGAGCATGCGCCGCAGGGGCGCCGCACGTTCTTCGCGTCGTTCGCGCAGCTCGGCAGCCCGGCCGGGCTGATCCTGTCGCTGGTCGCGTTCCGGGCGGTCACGTCGATGGACAAGGCCGACTTCCTCGCGTGGGGCTGGCGCCTGCCGTTTCTCGCGAGTTCGGTGCTGCTCGTGGTCGGCATCCTGATCCGGCTCGGCGTGAACGAATCGCCGGAATTCGCGCGGGTGAAGGAAACCAACCGCACGGTGAAGCTGCCGGTCGCCGAAGTGTTTCGCTCCGCGTCGGGGCTGGTGCTGCTCTGCATCGGCGCGAACACGATCGGCATCGCGGGCGTCTATTTCACGAACACGTTCATGATCGCGTACACGACCCAGTACGTCGGCGTATCGCGCTCGCTGATCCTCGACAGCCTGTTCGCGGTCGCGATCATCCAGTTCGTCGCGCAGCCGGTCGCCGCCTGGACCGCCGAGCGGATCGGCGGCGCGCGCTTCCTGAAGCTCGCCGCGCTGCTCGCGATGCTGTCGCCGTATCCGATGTTCATGCTCGTGCAGGGCGGCACGTCCGCGTCGCTGATCGCAGGCATCGCGCTCGCGGTCGTCTGCATGGCCGGCTTCTATTCGGTGATCGCGGGTTTCGTCAGCGACGTTTTCCCCGCGCACGTGCGCTATTCGGCGATCTCGCTCGCGTACCAGATCTGCGGCGCGATTGCCGGCGGCCTGACGCCGCTCGTGGGCACCTGGCTCGCGCATCGCTTCGCCGGCCAGTGGTGGCCGCTCGCGGTGTTCTACACGGGTCTCGCCGGCATTTCGCTGCTCTGCATCGTGGCGCTCGACGCGCGCCGTGCGGCCCGGCCGGCTGCCGCCGAAGCGCTCGGTTCGCACTGACCCTCAACGTACGAATTCATCCGGAGTGCACATGAAAGACCTGCTGGAAATCGACGGCGCCCGCTTGTGGCGGAGCCTGGCCGACATGGCGCGCGTCGGCGCGACGCCGCGCGGCGGCGTGCGGCGCCTCGCGCTGACCGAGGATGACCGGCGCGGGCGCGACCTGTTCGCGCAATGGTGCCGCGACGCGGGGATGGCGGTGCGCGTCGATGCGGTCGGCAACCTGTTCGCCCGGCGCGACGGCGCCGACGCGCAAGCCGCGCCCGTGCTGATCGGCAGCCATCTCGACACGCAGCCGGAAGGCGGTCGTTTCGACGGCGTCTACGGCGTGCTCGCCGGGCTCGAACTCGTGCGCACGCTGAACGACGCCGGCATCGCGACCGACAAGCCGCTCGAAATCGTGTCCTGGACCAACGAGGAAGGCGCGCGCTTCGCGCCGGCGATGCTCGGCTCGGCCGTGTTTACGGGCGCGCTGCCGCTTGACGACGCGCTCGCGAAGCAGGACGCCGACGGCGTCACGCTCGGCGCGGCGCTCGACGCGTGCGGTTATCGCGGCACGCGCGCGGCGGGCGGCGCGGTCGATGCGTATTTCGAGGCCCATATCGAACAGGGGCCCGTACTCGAGGCCAACGGCACGACGATCGGCGTCGTCACGGGCGGCCAGGCGATTCGCTGGCTCGACGTGACGGTGACGGGCGTGGCCGCGCATGCGGGCACGACACCGATGCCGTATCGCAAGGATGCGTATTTCGCGAGCGCGCAGATCGCGCTCGAACTCGAGCGGATCGTCGCCGGGTACGCGCCGCGCGGGCTCGCGACGATCGGGCAGGCCGGCATCCGCAACGCGTCGCGCAACACGATTGCCGGCGACCTGACGTTCACGGTCGACCTGCGTCATCACGACGATGCCGAAGTCGACGCGATGGAGCGCGACCTGCGCGATGCGTGTGCACGCATCGCCGCCGCCCGCGGCGTGCAGATCGCGATCGACACCTGCTGGCGCAGCCCGGCGACGCCGTTCGACCGCGATTGCGTCGAGCTGGTCGCGCAGGCGGCGGCTGCATTCGGCTATACGAACGAGCGGATCGTCAGCGGCGCCGGCCACGACGCGATCCTGCTCGCGCGCCGCGTCCCGACCGCGATGGTGTTCATTCCGTGCGTCGACGGCCTGTCGCACAACGAAGCCGAGGACGCATTGCCCGACGACGTGACGCGCGGCACGAACGTGCTGCTCCATGCGGTGCTGGCGCGCGCGGGCATCGCGGCGCCGGTCGAAGCGGAGGCGGCCGCGCGCGTGGCGTGACGCGGCGATTCGACGAGGACGAACGATGAAAACCTATTTCCATCCCGAACAACTGCTGCATCATCCGCGCAGCTACCTGTCGCGCGGCCGGATGCGCGAACCGCAGGAAGTGCCCGAACGCGCGGCGCGGCTCGTCGCGGCCGTGCGCGCGCTCGACTTCGACGTGCGCGAGCCGGCCGACCGCGGCACCGCGCCGATCGCGGCCGTGCACGACATGAACTACCTGCGCTTTCTCGAAGAGGCGCACCGCGACTGGCAGCGGATGCCCGACGACTGGGGCGACGAAGTGATGTCGAACGTGTTCGTGCGCGACCCGAACCCGTTGCGCGGCGTGCTCGCGAAAGCCGCGCGCTACCTCGCCGACGGCAGTTGCCCGGTCGGTGCGAACACGTGGCGCGCCGCGTACTGGTCCGCGCAGGACGCGCTCGCGGCCGCGGCCGACGTCAACGACGGCGCGCGCGAGGCCTACGCGCTGTGCCGCCCGCCGGGCCATCACGCGCGCCGCGATGCGGCCGGCGGCTTCTGTTACCTGAACAATGCGGCGATCGCCGCGCAAACGCTGCTGTGCCGCCATCGCCGTGTCGCGATCCTCGACACCGACATGCATCACGGGCAGGGCGTGCAGGAGATCTTCTACGGCCGCGACGATGTGCTGTACGTGTCGATCCACGGCGATCCGACCAACTTCTACCCGGTCGTCGCGGGTTACGAGGAAGAGACGGGCGCGGGCGCCGGCGCCGGCTTCAACCTCAACCTGCCGATGCCGCACGGTGCGCCGGAATCGGTATTCTTCGAGCGGCTCGACGACGCGTTGCGCGCCCTCGCGCGATTCCAGCCCGACGCGCTCGTGCTCGCGCTCGGCTTCGACATCTACCAGGACGACCCGCAATCGCAGGTTGCCGTCACGACCGACGGGTTCGGGCGGCTCGGCGGCGCGATCGGCGCGCTCGGGTTGCCGACGGTGATCGTGCAGGAGGGCGGCTATCACCTCGACAGCCTCGACGCGAACGCCCGTGCGTTCTTCGGCGGGTTCGGCGAGGCGCGCTGACGCGGACGCCGGCGCGCCGTGGGGAGGGGCCGGATCATCGGCATGCGCTCAAGTTTTCGGCTTGCGCGCCGTCAATTCGCGCATACGCTGGATCAATGCATGAAGGAGAGCCGAACGATGAGCGCAACCGGCCGAATCAAGTATGCGGTGCTCGCGCTGGCGGGCGTGGCGGCGCTCGCGCGTGCCGCGGAGCCATCGATCCCGTTGAGGGTCAGCCTGACGATTCCCGAAACCTGCACGATCGCGCCGGCCGTGCAACCGGGCGTGGACGCGGACATGCCGAGCGTCAGTTGCGCGCACGGCACGCCGTTCCAGGTGAGCCACGTGAGCGTGGCCGGCGCGCGGCCGACGCCGCCGCGCAGCGTCGGCGCGGGCGCGCCGGCCGCGTGGACCGTGATGTTCTGAGCGCCGCGCCGCCAGCCCGCTAGAAGCTGATCGTCGCGGTGATCGTGTCGCTGTAGTTGCCGGGCGCGGGAGTGGTCTGCGCGGGCACCGCGCCGTACACGGTGACGGCCTGCGACGTGCCGGTGCCGACGCCCGTGACGGTCGCGCTTCCGCCCGTGTCGTCGCCCCAGGTGACCGAGTGCGCGGCATCCGTGTACAGCCCGTAGTTGATCGCGCCGCCGCCGCCGCTGCGCTGCATCTGGCGCGCCGTCACATTGCCGCTGCCGCCGCCGTTCAGCGCGATTTTCCACGCGTCGCCGTTCGTGCATTGCGCGGTGATCGAACCGGTCGCCGCGAGCGCGCCCGACAGCACGCTCGCCGTGCCGAAGTTCACGTTGGTCGCGCTGATGTTGCAGTCGTTGATCACGTTCGCGGTTGCGCTGAACGGAAAGGTGCCGTTCGATGCCGTCAGCGACGCGCAGGTCGGCGCACCGAGCAGATAGAACCCCGCGTTGATCGATGTCGTGTTGCCGCCGAACGTCTGCGAGTAGGTCGTCGTGCTGTTGCCGGTGGTCGGCACGGTCGGCTGGTTCGCGGTGATCTGCCCGTAAACCGTGACCGTGGCGCTCGCGCTCGTGCCGAGCGCGGGTTTGACGAGCGTGACCGACGCGGGCGTCGTCCCGGAGTAGACGGAGCCCCACGCGACGGAGTGCGCGGCATCGAGATAGAGGTCGTACTGCATCGCGTTGGTGCCGTTCACGAGGCTGCGCGGGCTCGTGCCGCCGAGATTCAGGCACACGAGCACGTTCGGCGTCAGCGTGACGGCCGACCACGTGCAGGTGACGCTGACGGTGCCGGTCGCGGCGACCGACGCGCGCGTGATCGGGCTGACCGAACCGAAGCTGACCGTCGACGCGGTGGCCGTGCACGTTTCCGCGTGCGCGCGGCTCGACGCGCCGCACCACGCGACGAACGCGACGACGAGCAGCAGCACGGCCCTCATGGCGCCGCCCTGCAGACGAGCGGCCCGACGGTCGGCAGCGTGCCGTTGCCGGGCGCGGTGAACGCGAATGCCGCGACGCAACGCCGCGTGCCGTCATCGATCACGAGATGGTTGTCCGCCTTCAGCCCGTCGATGAACGTGAGCCCGTCGTAGCCGACGATCGTGTCCGCGCCGCTTTCGGCATGATGCACGCGCGCGCCGGCCGGCAGCGGCTTGCCGGCGGCATCGTGCAGGATCACCGACGCCGCGCGATAGCGCGACACGCCGAAATGCGCGATCACGCCCGATCGCGCCTGCGGCACGACCGTCATCGACGTGCGGGCGATCCGCGCGTCGGCCGGCAGCTTCATCGAATCGATCGCGACCTGGTTGTTCTGGTACGCGTTCAGGTCGGGCACGAGCAGATGCCCGGCACGATCGGTCGTGCCGATCACGCGGTTCTCGTGCAGCACCGGGATGCCGGCGACGCCGTCGGTCGACACCAGCGCGAAGCCGTCGTCGATGCGGCGCGACATCTGCAGGCTGCTGTCCATCAACACGAGCGCGCCGCTGACGTCGAGCGATGCGCCCGTCTGGCGGTCGATGCCCTGCGCGGCCGCGATGACTTCGCCCGCGCGGCCGAGATAGCGCACCTGCGCCTGCCGGTAGGGCACGGCGCCCGCGCCGCCGGTCTGCACGCCCCAGCCCCAGCCGCCGTCGTAGTCGGGCGGACGGCTCGCGTCGACCGTGTAGTTCGACTGGCCGCGCTGGCGGCCGACGGTCGCGTTGATCGACGTATTGCGGCCGAGCCCGATGTTCAGCGACACGAATGCGCCGTTCGCGCCCTGCTGCGCGAAATCGCGGTAGGCGCTTACGCTCATCGACGCGAGATCGCCGAAGCTCAGCGTGTACGACACGGTGCCGATCCGCGCGCTCGGGCCTTGCGGCAGCCGGAAGCCGATATAGCTGAGCGACAGCGTCTGGCGGTGCATGAACGGCAGCGCGAGTGTCGCCTGGTCGGTCGCCGACGGCACCGGCGAGCCGTCGCGCGATGCGAGGTCGCCGTAGCGGCCGAACGCGCGGATCGTCTGCGCGTTGATCGAGAAGCGCGGCTCGATCAGCTGGTAGCCGACGCTCACCTGCGTGCCGGAAAAGCGGCCGGCGCTGCCCGCGATCGCGCCGTTCAACACACCCGCATAACCGAGCCGCATCAGCGCGCCGACGCCGGCATTGAGCACGCCGCCGGTCGCTTCCGCATGACCCTCGACGGTCAGCGCGTCGCCGAGGCCGCGCCGCAGCGAGCCGCTGACGGCCGGCCGCGCGTCGTAGTCGAACGACTGCAGCGCGTAGTTGCGGCGCAGGAAGCCGGCCTCGAACGAATAGCTCGACAACCCGGCCGACAACATGCGCGTATCGACGTAGAGCGGCACCGACGTCGCGACCGTGCGCCCGAGCGCGTCGCGCGTGATGACGGTCGCCTGGCCGGCGCCGGTGATGCCCGGCACGTCGTGGATGATGAACGGGCCGCTCGGCACGTTGCCGGTGTATTGCCGCACGTTGTTGATGTACAGGTCGACTGCCGACGGCACCGCGGCCGAGCCCGCGAGCGACGGAATCGGAAACGTCACGAGGTCGGGCCGCAGCGCGAAATTGCTGCGCCACTGGACGCCGCCGAGACGGACCGAACGGGTCCACGCGAGCGATCCGGAAATCGCGTCGCCGATCTGTGTCGTGCTCGGCCGCGCCGGGTCCGAATGGCTCCAGTACGTATCGAAGCGCGTGTAGCGCCGCTGGCCGTTGTAGAAGGACGCGGTGCCGGTGTGGTTGAACACGCCGTTCGGATCGAAGTAGCGCACGTCGGTGTAGAGCGAGAACTGCCGGTCGCCGATCGTCTGCGCGTATGCCTCGTAATTGATCGCGAGCCCGCGCGATGCGGTGGCCGCTTGCGTGGGCGGCAGCGCGCGGCTGTCGACCGCGTACGGGCGGCGCAGTGCGTCGGCCATCTCCAGATCGACGCTCTGGCGTGCCGCGTCGTAGCGGTAACGCAGGCCGGCAATCGTGTCGAGTTCGACCGTCGCCGCGTCGGCGATGCCGAGGCGGTCGGTCGCGAAGCCGATCGTGCGCAGGTCGGCGCCGCTCGCCGACAGTCGGCCGTCGCGTTCGCGGAAGTGCGCGAGCAGCGCCGTATTTTCGCCGTTGACGCTGACTTCGAGGATCACGTCGTGCGTGCGGTCGGTCATCACGAGCGCCGCGGGTTCGTCCGCGCGGGCGCCGCCAAGCACGAGCAGGCGGCCCGCCACGACGGCCGCGAGCACGATGCGGCGGGTGCGTCGCGACGTTCCGCGTCCGTTGGCCGGGCGTGCGCCGGCGCGTGGCGCAGGGGAAGAGGCCGGGCGGCGCACCGGCGGTCTAGCCCGGCGGCTCCACCGCGACGACCGCGCTGGCCGGCTGCGAATTGACGGCCGCCCGCACCGTGACCTTGCCGCCGGGCACGAGACCCGCCGGCAGCGGCGCGCTCCACTGGCCGGTGCGGCCCGCCAGCGCGTAGCCGAGCAGCCCGCGCGTGAGCGGGTACGCACGACCGTCGCCGTTGACGAGTTCGACCGACGCCAGTTGCGCGCGGCGCGTGCCGACGTTGCGCACGCGCAGCACCCAGCCTTCGTTGCCGCGCGCGAGCGTCCAGTCGAGTTGCGGCGCGCCGGGGGCTGCCGGTTCGACGAACACCGGAATCGAATAGCGCAGCCGGATCGAGACACCGTTGGTCGGCGCCTCGCCCGGGGGCGGAAGCTCGTCGATCAGCAGCCGGTAGCACTGTTCGACGCCGGAAGGCGCGCGCGAGGCGCGCACGACGCGGATCAACTGCTCGGACTGCGTGCCGACCTCGATCAGCGGCGGGCTCGCGACGAGATCCTGGGTGGGCGTCAGCGTGTCCTGGCCGTCGGCCTGGTCCCAGCGGAATACGCGTACCTGTCCGTACACGGGCCGCTCGCCGGGATTGCGCAGCGTGATGCCGGTGGCCGTGTCGTCGGTGCCGAATTCGATCGTGACGGGGGAAATCTGCAGCGACGCGGCGTGCGCGGCGCCGGCCGCGCACAGCAGCGCGGCGAGCGTTCGACGTATTGCGAGCATGCGAAACGGCGCCGGTCAGAAGTAGACGGTTGCGGTGACGGTCGTCTGATAGGTGTCCGGCTTCGGCGTCGCCTGCGCGGGCACCTGACCGTAGACGGTCAGCGCCTGCGCGGCGCCCGTGCCGGTGCCGGCCACGGTGTTGGTGCCCTGCGTGTTGCCCCAGATCGTCGTGCGCCCGGCGTCCTGGTACAACTGGAAGCCGACGGTCGTCGTCGTATTGCCGGTCGACGTGCCGGCCATCAGGCGGCTCGCGACGCTCGATCCGGTGACCGAACCGGCGTCGAGGCCGACGTTGTACGGCGTCGTGTTGGTACAGGTGACGCTGACGGTCGTCTGCTGGTTGATCGCGGTCGCCAGCACGCCGTTGGTCCCGAAGGCCAGCGGGTTCGCGGCGATCGTGCAGTTCGGCTGCAGGGTCAGCGTGACGTTGAAGGTGGCGGTCGCGGTGCCGTTCGTATAGACGGCCGCGTCGGCGGTGGGTGTCGAAAGGCCGATTGACAGCGCGAGCGACAACGTCGTGGAAGCGATGGCGACTTTCACTCTGATCCCTCATCGGTCGATTTTTCATTGGATTTATGCCGCGCTTCGCACGCCGCAGCACGGTAAATGCTGATACGAATCGATGAGTCTTTCAATCTTAAATTTGGGGTTGTTGTATTTCGTGACGAATGAATGGGTTATTTATTGAATAAATCGGGGAAATATTACGGATTTGGATTTAATTGCCGGATTCCACGCGAAATATTTTGCTGCGACGCGGAAAAGAATGCCTGTCGGGGTGGGGTGCGGCACGATTTTCCGATTGGTTCGGTAAATCGAAGCGGCGAATTCGAATTGGATAATTCATGCGCGCGGTGAAATTGAACGAGCGGCAATGAATCGGTTGGGCGATGTCAGGTATTTAACCGGTTCGTGAATCGATCCGGTCGAAATGATGTCGGGAGACGGATATTCCGGATTTTTCCCGGGTGAAGAGAAAACGGGAATCCGGACGGCGGACGGGAAATGAAAACGGCCGCATTGCGCGGCCGTAGGTGTCCTTGCCGAACCGGGCGGCAGCCCGGGCGAGCCGCGCGTGTCAGTTCGCGGCGGCCGGCGCGCGGCGCTGCGCGATCTGCAGCAGGACGAGTGCGAGTCCGGCTGCGGCGATCAGGCCGCCGACGAGCGGCACCGCCGCGTAGCCGAACCCGGCCGAAATTGCCGCGCCGCCGGCCGCGGCGCCCACCGCATTGCCGAGGTTGAACGCGCCGATGTTGACGGCCGACGCGAGGCCCGGCGCTTCGTGGGCCGCGCGCATCACGCGCATCTGCAGCGGCGGCACGACCGCGAACGTGGCGACGCCCCACACGAGCAGCGTGACGGCCGCGCCGGCATGCGTGCTGGCGAGCAGCGGGAACGCCGCCATCGTCGCGATCAGCAGCAGCAGGAAGCCGATCAGCGTGCCGTCGAGCGAGCGGTCGGCCAGGCGGCCGCCCGCGATGTTGCCGATCGAGAAGCCGACGCCGATCAGCACGAGCATCGCGGTCACGAAGCCGGGCGTCGCGCCGGTCAGGTGTTCGAGCGTCGGTGCGACATACGTGTAGAGCGTGAACATCGCGCCGGCGCCGAGCACCGTCGTGGCGAGCGCACCGAGCACGACCGGGCGCGTCAGCACCGAGAGTTCGGCCCGCAGATCGGGCATCTTGCCGGCCTCGCCCTTCGGCAGCGCGGCGAACAGGCCGGCGATCGCGATCAGGCCGAGGCCCGCGGTCGCCGCGAACGACATGCGCCAGCCGATGATCTGGCCGAGCCAGGTCGCGGCGGGCACGCCGCCCACGTTCGCGATCGTGAGGCCCATGAACATCGTCGCGACGGCGCTTGCCTGCTTGTCGCGCGGCACGAGGCTGGCCGCGACCACCGAGCCGAGCCCGAAGAACGCGCCGTGGTTGAGGCTCGTCACGAGGCGGGCGAGCAGCAGCGTCGTGTAATCCGGCGCGACGGCCGACAGCAGGTTGCCGATCGTGAAGATCGACATCAGCGCGATCAGCGCCGAGCGGCGCGACCAGCGGGCGAGCAGCAGCGTCATCAGCGGCGCGCCGACCATCACGCCGATCGCATACGCGCTGATCAGCATGCCGGCCTGCGGAATCGACACGTGCACGCCGTCGGCGATCACGGGCAGCAGGCCCATCGGCGAGAACTCGGTCGTGCCGATGCCGAACGCGCCGGCGGCGAGCGCCAGCAGCGGCAGCGCGGCGCTGCCGCCGGGGCGGGAAGGAGAGGAAGTCGTGGTGTTCACGCGATGGGCTCCTGTATTCGTGGGTGACGGCACGGGGCCGTTGCGGACAGGGCGAAGTGTGCCTGGATTATTTTTGCGGAAAAAGCCGGATTGGAACGAAATTATCTTGATTCCATGTCAACAATACGGAGCGCGCGCGGTGTGCCCGCCAGGCCGTGGGCGTTGCGCCGGCGAGGCAGGCGAACGACGGTGTCGGTGGTGAAAGGTATGGGTAAGGTGGAAATCGGATTGTCCTGCCGCGCGCCGCGATTCGGTGACGGTTTGCGGCGGACGGGCGGGCCGTCCGGCATCGCATGCCGCACGTTGCCCGGCAACCGTGCGGTGACGGGCGGCGGGGCAGCCAGGGCCCGTCGACCGGGCGCCTTCCATCCCGTGAAACAGACCTCGCGCCACGGCTGGAAACCCTTTACAGGCAAGGCGCAAGCGAAAAAAGCCCCGACCACAGGGGGACCGTGGCCGGGGCGAAAACGCATCCTCTCTTTGGCACGAGGGTTGGATGCGGGCGCAGTATATTTCGGGCCATGACAATTCGAAGCGGCGTTAAACGGCGGTTTTTGGTGCCAATTTAAAAATTCCGGCGCCGCGGCGTGGATTGTCGGGGTTTTGAAAGATTTTTCGCTGGCACGGCCATCTTGTTTAGCGCGATGAGGCCGCCAAAACGGCGAATCAGCAGAGGGGGGCGTCGCGCGTCGGCTGGCGTGCGGATCGCCTTGCCTGACCGGATGCCGGGCTGGCCCGGCGCCCGGTGCAGGGTCAACCCGCTTCGTCGGCCGCGTCGCGCACGGCCGCGAGAAACCGCGCGACGATCGGCGAGGGCGCCGCCGCCGCGCCATCGAACACGAATTCGATGTCGAAGCGGCTCGCGAGCTCGTCGAGCGCGACGAGCCTGACCGTGTGCGGGCAGGTCGGCGACGCGCTTTCCGGCACGAACGCGCATCCCATTCCGGCCGCGACGAGGCCGATCAGCGTCGGGATGTCGCTGCCGACCTGCGCGATGCGCGGCGTGAAGCCGGCCTGCTGGCACTGCGCCATCAGGAACCGGTGGTGCGCGGCCGAGCGCTGCGCGTCGAACCAGACGAACGGTTCGTCCGCGACGTCGGCCAGCGTGCGCGGCGCATTGAAGCGGCCGCCCGGCGGCGCGGGCATCGCGAGCACGAAGCGGTCGCTCAGCAGCCGCACGCCCGACAGGTGCGGCGCCTCGTCGCGGCGCCACGCCATGATCCCGGCGTCGAGCTGGCCGCGCATCAGCGCGCTCGCCTGTTCGGCCGACAGCATCGGCGCGATCGACAGCTGCACGTCCGGGCACGCGTCGCGAAACGCCTTGAGCACCTTCGCGACGATCGGCAGCGGCAGGCAGTTCGGCAGCGCGCCGAGCCGCAGTTCGCCGAGCTGGCCGGCCGCGCTGCGCAACGCGCGTTCGCGGCTGTCCTGCACCGTTGCGAGCAGGCCGGTCGCATCCTTCAGGAAGCTCGCGCCGGCCGCGGTGAGCGTGACGCCCGTCGCGCGTCGGATCAGCAACGGCGTGCCGATCGCGTCCTCGAGCTCGCGGATCTGCCGCGACAGCGCGGGCTGGACGATGCCGGCCGCGCGGGCGCCTGCCATCACGCTGCCGGCCTGGGCGACAGCCACGAAATAGCGCAGGTGACGCAGTTCGATCTGGCGCATGCGATGTTCGTCCGGGTTCGTCGATATACCTGTGGAGCATAGCAAATACCATTCGATGGTATTGGAAAGCATGGCAGGCCTGCCGTACGATGACCGTCATGGGCGCACGCGCTGGCTCGCGAGTCGCGTGCGCTTCCTCCGTCTCCACTGAGCCTTGTCCGATGCCGCTTCATATCCCGACTCCTTATATCCGCTCGCAAATCGCGTCCCGCCGGCTCGGCCGGACGATCCGGCTGAAGCTCGACGCGCTGCAGCCATCGGGCTCGTTCAAGCTGCGCGGCATCGGCGCCGTCTGCGAAGCGCGGCACGCGGCCGGCGCGCGGCGATTCGTGTCGTCGTCGGGCGGTAACGCGGGCATCGCGGTCGCGTATTGCGGCCGCGTGCTCGGCGTGCCGGTACGCGTCGTCGTGCCGGAAAGCGCCTCGGCGCGCGCGCGTGAGCTGATTCGTGTCGAAGGCGCCGAGGTGGTCGTGCATGGCGCGAGCTGGGCCGAGGCAAACGCGTTTGCGCAATCGGCGCTCGGCGAGCACGATGCGTTCGTCCATCCGTTCGACGATCCCGTGCTGTGGCAGGGGCACGCGACGATGATCGACGAGATGGCGGCCGCCGGGCCGAAGCCCGGTGCGGTGGTGCTCGCGGTCGGCGGGGGCGGCCTGCTGTGCGGCGTGCTCGAAGGGCTCGCGCGCAACGGCTGGCACGACGTGCCGGTCGTCGCGGCCGAAACGGAAGGCGCCGACTGCTATGCGCGCTCGGTCGCGCAGGGGCGTCCGGTCGAACTCGCGGCAATCGCGAGCATCGCGACGTCGCTCGGCGCGAAGCGGCCATGCGATGCGGCAGTCGAATGGGCGACGCGGCACGCGATCCATCCCGTCGTCGTGTCCGATGCGGACGCGGTGGCCGCGTCGCTGCGGTTCGTCGACGAACACCGGATCGTCGTCGAACCCGCATGCGGCGCCGCGCTGGCTGCGCTCGAGCGGCCGGTGCCGGTGCTTGCGTCGGCGTCGGACATCGCGGTGATCGTCTGCGGCGGCGTGACGGCGTCCGTCGAGCAGCTGCAGACGCTGCGCGCGACGTTGCGGTAAGGCGGGCGCGCCGCAGGCAGGGCGCTCACGCCGCCCGATGGCGGAAACTGCTGCGGTGAATAACGCGGAAGGCGGGCGTATCGTCGTGCCGAGCCGTATGCAGCCGGGCGCGACGACACGGCGGCCCGGTCAGTTCGCGGCCGGTGCGCTCGCGCCGGACGGCGCGGACGATGCGACAGGGTTGGCGGTGGCGGGCGCCGGCGATGCGCTCGACGGCGCGGATGCCGATGCGGGGGCGGATGCCGCGGACGCAGGTGCAGGTGCAGGGGCAGGCGCGGGCACGGTCGACGCCGGCTTGCCAGCGGCCGGTGCCGGAACGGCGGGCGTCGACGCCGCGGCGGCAGGCGCGGCCGCCGGGCTGGCAGCCGATGCAGGCGTGGCAGCCGACGCGGCAGCGGAAGCCGGCGCAGGCACGGAACCGGCGGAAGCCGCAGCCGGTGCGGCAACCGGCTGCGAACCCGACGCCGCTCCCGGCGCGGCGGCACGCACCGCGGCCGGCACGGCGACGGCCGACGCCGCGGCAGGCACGGCATGCGCACCCGACTCGGGTGCGACACCCGGCACCGACAGCGGCACCGGCGCCGCGGGCGGCGTCGGCACGACCGGCGTCGTCATCTTCAGCGGTTCGCCCTGCGGCGTCGGCGCGGGTTCCGGCAGCGGCGTGACGGGTTCCTTCTCGGCGGCCTTCACGGTCGCGCGATCGCGGCGCGCCGGGTCGATCTTCAGGAAATGGTCGACGAGATTGAAGAAGCGCTCATAGAACACGCCGGCCGGAATCGTCTCGCTCGCGGTCTTGACGAGCGCGTCGTCGCTCGACCCGATCGGCAGCGACAGCGAGCCGAACACGCTCAAGCCCACGCTGGCCGACGTATTCGACTTCTTCAGCGTGTACCGGTCCTGCACGGCGTTCACGTACGCGATGCTCGACGTGCCGTCGGCGTTCGCATCCGCGCACACGACGTGAAATTCGATCACGACGTGCATGTCGTTGCTCGGCTGGAAATTCTTGCTGCCGTCGACCGCATCGTTGCGCGACGACGACACCACATAACCCTGGCTCAGCAGCGCGCGCCGCGCGGCCTCGCAGGCCGCGTCGGATTTCGAGTGGAACGTATGCGCATACGGGCTGCTGGTCGCGTCGAACTGTTCCTGCTGGTAGATCGGCTTGGGCGGCGACGAGCACGCAGCCAGCACGGTCGCGGCCGCGAGTGCGCACGAAACGGAAAACAGGCGAAATCGGTTGTGCATGGCGTCTTTCAGAAGGCTTGGCGAGCGGCCGCGCAACGGCGGTGCCTGGATGAGGCGTGCGGCAATCTCGTAAGGCCGGGGCGCCATTATAGTTTCGTTTGATGTCGCGCTCGCTTCAGTCGGCCGGCGCGACGCGCACCGCGGCCAGCAATTGCGACGTCAGCGGATGATGTTCGCCGCGCCGCGAGCGGATCGCGTGGATCTCCTCGGTCACGTCGCCCGCCCGCCCGAGCCGCCGCAACCCGCTCAGCAGCGACGCATCGTTCGCGCCGAGTTCGCTGAGCGGAAACACGCCGAGGCCGCGCGCCGCGAACACGGCCATCAGCGCGCTGTCCTCGAATTCCCCGGTCACGCGCGGCACGATCCGCTCGCCTTCCAGCCACCGGTCGAGGCGCGCGCGCAGCGCCGAATGCGCGGTCGGCAGCAGCACGGGCAGGTCGGCCAGGCACTGCGGAAAGCGCTGCCGCGCGGCCGGCGTGACGAGCGCCGCGGGCCCGTACCAGTCGACCGGCGATGCGACGAGCCGCTCGCTCGTCACGCGCAGGTTCGACCCCGACGGCGCGCCCTGGCCGGCCAGCACGAGATCGAGGTGATGCAGCGCGAGCTCCGCGAGCAGCGCATCGTGCTCGCCCTCGTGGCACAGCAGCCGCAACGTCGGCGTGTCGAGCACCGGCGCGAGGATCGCGTGCGCGGCGAGCTTCGAAATGCCGTCCGCGAGCCCGACCGCGAGCCGCACGGTCGGCTGGCTGGCCGCCGCGCGCACTTCGTCGGGAATCAGCCGCCCCATCTCGAAGATGACTTCGGCGCGCGCAAACGCGGCCTGTCCCGCGTCGGTCATCGTGACGCCGCGCCCGGCCGGGCGCAGCAATTGGTGCCCGAGCGATTTCTCGAGCTCGCGCACCTGCGCGCTGATCGTCTGCACGGCCATGTCGAGCCGGCCGGCCGCGCGCGCGAAGCCGCCTTCCTTCACGACGACCCAGAAATAGTACAGATGTCGAAAATTGAGCATCGGATCGATATATCGAAAAAACCGAACTTAAGTTCAGATTTTCGCTGATTTTTTCGAAGTACGGGGCGGCATATCATCGGGCTTTCCACTTTCCAATCGGCCCATTTCATGGACTACCTGCTGACGCTTGCCGCCGACCCCGCCGTCTGGGCCGCGCTCCTGACGCTCGTCGTGATGGAAGTCGTGCTCGGCATCGACAACCTGATCTTCATCTCGATCCTCAGCAACAAGCTGCCCGAGGCGCAGCGCGCCCGCACGCAGCGCCTCGGCATCGCACTCGCGCTGGTGATGCGCCTGGCGCTGCTCGGCAGCGTCGCGTGGATCGCGAGCCTGACCGAACCCGTGTTCACGCTGTTCGACCATGCGTTCTCGTGGCGCGACATGATCCTGCTGTCGGGCGGCCTGTTCCTCGTGTGGAAGGCGACCACCGAGATCCATCACCACGTGTCGCACGACGGCGGCGGCGAGGGCGGGGCGGGCGGCGCGGCCGGGCTGACGGTGTGGGCCGCCATCGGCCAGATCGTGATGCTCGACATCGTGTTCTCGATCGACAGCATCGTGACGGCGATCGGCATGACCGAGCACATCCCGATCATGTTCGTCGCGGTGATCGTCGCCGTGACCGTGATGCTGTTCGCCGCGCAGCCGCTCGCACGCTTCATCGACCGCAACCCGACCATCGTGATGCTGGCGCTGTCGTTCCTGGTCGTGATCGGCATGACGCTGATCGCCGAAGGTTTCGGTTCGCACGTGCCGAAGGGGTACATCTACGCGGCGATGGCGTTCTCGGCGTTCGTCGAGGGCATGAACATGCTGGCGCGGCGCGCGAAGGCGAAGCGCGCGGCGCAAGTCGATGGCGACTGAGTCGCCGCGCGTGACGCCGGCTGCCGCGGCTGCCGGCGCGCGCGCTGCATACGGAATCCGGACGAGATTCGCACGGAAAGGAGAAACGCGATGAAATGCCCTGTCTGCAAGACGCCCGACCTGCTGATGGCCGAGCGCCAGTCGATCGAGATCGACTACTGTCCGACGTGCCGCGGCGTATGGCTCGACCGCGGCGAGCTCGACAAGCTGATCGCCCGCGAAACCGGCGACGCGCCGGCTCGCCGCGCCGATCCGCCGGCACAGCACGCCGCATCGGCGCAGCACGGTCGCGACGATGGCTGGGGGCGCGACGGCCGCTCGCGCGACGAGCGTTACCGGCACGACGGCCAGCGTCGCAAGAAGTCGGTGTTCGACCTGTTCGATTTCGATTGAATCCGGATCCGGCGTGCCTGCACGCACGCCGGGCCGCCGATCAACAAAGAAGCCCCGCCCGGCATCGCGCCGGGCGGGGCTTCTTTCATGCGTGCCGCGACACGTCGCGACTCACGCCGACGCTTACGCGTGGCCGGCCGTCACGTCGATACGGCGCGGGCGCGTTTCCTCGCGGCGCGGAATCGTCAGCGTCAGCACGCCGTCGCGCAGGTTCGCGTCGATCCGCGACGTGTCGAGGTCGGGACTCAGCACGAACGAGCGCGCATAGCGGGTCGCGCGCACTTCCGCGTGCCGCACGCGCAGGTCGGCCGGCGTGTCGATGTGCGTGTCCGCTTCGATCGTCAGCGTGTTGTCGTGCACCTTCACGTCGAGGTTCTCGCGCGGCACGCCGGGAAGATCGGCCCGCAGCGTGACGCCGCGAGGGGTCTCGACGATGTCGACGTTCGGCGTGATCGCGGGTCGACGCGCGGCCTCGGCGGCGGCAGGATGAACGGGTTTCGTTTGGCGTTCGGCCTGGGTCGGGTTCGTATACATGTCGGTATCCTGAAGATTACTGAACGGTGATCGCACGCGGCTTCGAGGCTTCGCGCCGGCCGACGCGAATCAGCAGGCAGCCGTTTTCGTAGCGCGCGGTGACCTGGTCGGGATCCGCGTCGCGCGGCAGCTCGACGACGCGGCGGAAGGCGCCGTGAAAACGCTCCTGCGCGTAGGTCCGCACGTCTTCGCCTTCGATGCCCGGCGCCGGCTTGCGCTCGCCGCTGACGGTCAGCAGGTCCTTGTCGATCGATACGTCGAAGTCGCCCGCGGCCATGCCGGGTGCGAACGCGACGATCTCGATCGCATTGTCGGTGGCGCCGACGTTGAGTGCCGGGAACGTGCCGTGCCGCACCGCGCGGATGCCGGTCGGGCGTTCGCCGAGCAGGTTCGCCACTTGCCGCTGCACGCGGGCGAATTCGTCGAACAGGTCGTTGCCGAAATGGATACCGCTCATGGGGGTCCTCCTGAACAGGGAACACGGGAGACGTGACGGCGCGACGCCTGCGGCGGGCGCGACGGGGGCTCCACTGGATCGAAACGGAGGCAGTGCAACGGATGAGGCACTGCCCGACGACGGGTAATTAGTGGCCGCCATCGCGCATTTCAAGAGGGAATCCGCAATCCGCGTCAACGCATGCGCACGGGATTCGATGCGACAATCGCCGCGAGCTATCCGCAGAACAACCACACGGGACAACCATGGACATTCGACGTATCGCGATCGTCGGCGCCGGCGTGATCGGCGCGAGCTGGGCGGCTTTCTATCTGACGCAGGGTTTCGACGTCGTCGCGACCGATCCGGCGCCGCAAGCCGACGCGCGGCTGCGCGACGCGCTGGCCGCGTTTCTCGGCGAGCGTGCCGCCGAACTTTCCTCGCGGTTGTCGTTCGACGCCGATCTGGTGCGCGCGCTCGACGGCGTCGACTTCGTGCAGGAGAACGGCCCGGAGCGGCTCGACCTGAAGCGTGCGCTGTACCGCCAGATGGACGACGTGCTGCCCGCGCACGTACCGATCGCATCGAGCTCGTCGGGCCTGAAGATGTCCGACATCCAGACCGCGTGCGCGAAGCATCCGGAGCGTTGCCTGATCGCGCATCCGTTCAATCCGCCGCACCTGATTCCGCTCGTCGAGCTGGTCGGCGGCGATGCGACCGGCCAGGACGTGATCGCGCGCGTTAAGGATTTCTACGACGCGCTCGGCAAGCAGACGATCGTCCTCAACAAGGAGATGACCGGCCACGTCGCGAACCGGCTCGCGGCCGCGCTGTTCCGCGAGGTGTATCACCTCGTCGGCGAAGGCGTCGTGAGTGTCGCCGATGCGGACAAGGCCGTCGCGTGGGGGCCCGGCTTGCGCTGGGGGCTGATGGGGCAGTGCCTGACCTATCACCTCGGCGGCGGCGCGGGCGGGATCGCGCACTTCCTCGAACACCTGTCGGGGCCGATCGCGAGCTGGTGGGACGACCTCGGCACGCCCTCGTTCGATCCGGAGGTCGATCGCCAACTGAACGAAGAACTGCGCGCGATCCAGGGCGAGCGTTCGATGCAGGCGCTGGCGGCCGAGCGCGACCGCTTGCTCGTCGAGCTGATCGATGCGCGGCGCCGCAGCTTCCTGCCCTGAGCGCGCGGCTTATTGCTGCGACGCGGCCTGCGGTGCGGGCGGCGCATGCGCGAGCCAGGCAGGGCTCGCGGCCTGCACGAGTTCGCGGTTGCGTGCCCGCGTGGCGGCATCCGGCGGGTAGTTGCCGTCGTTCGTCGGCAGTTCGCCGTCGAGATAGGCCTGCTTGAGCTGGTCGATGACTTCCGCGCGTGTCAGGCCCTGGGCGGGCGCCGACGCGTCGGTTTGCGCAAAGGCGGGGGACAGCAGCGCGGCTGCGGCGGTCGCGACGGCGAATCGCAAGACGTTCATGGTGGGCTCCGATCAAGGGACGGGGTACCGGATGCGCGCGGCGATCGCCGTGCCTGCCGATGGGTCCCATTGTCGCGAGCGGGTGCTGCGCGGACGATGACGCGTTCCGGGCAAAGCTGTCAGGTGCGGGCGCGGCCGTGCATGCGCGCGGCGCGCCCGGTGCGCCCGGTGCGGTTACAACCCGGCCGCCGCCGCGATCAGCGTGGCTTCGAGCGCGAGCGTCGAGCGCGACGCGGCTGCCGGCCGGTCGATCACGTATTCGAGTTCGCCGAGTTCGGGCAGCCCCGCGTCGAGCCGGGCGAGTCCGGCCGGGATCACGTAGCCGGCGAACGCGCTGACGCCGAGCCCCGCGCTCGCGGCCGCGCGCAATACCGCGACGCTGCTGCTGACCACCGCGATCCGGTACGGCCGCCCGATGGCCTCGAGCGATTCGAGCACGCGGCGGCGCGACACGCTCGGCTCCGGATGCATCGCGAGCGGCAGCACGGCCTCGTGGCCGGTGAGCCGCGATTCGGGGCCGGTGCACCAGTACAGCGGTTCGCTGCGGATCACGCGGCCGCGCCGGCTGCCCGCGATACGCTTCGCGAACACCAGGTCGTGCCGGCCCTCGTCGAGCGCATCGAACAGGTCGCCCGACAGCCCGGTCGAGATCGCGAGCTCGACGTCCGGATTGCGCTGCACGAAGCTCGCGAGCGCGGCCGTCAGGTGGGCGGACGCGAAATCCTCCGACATCGCGAGCCGCACCTTGCCCGACAGCGGCGGCCCGCACACCGACGTGACGGCTTCGTCCATCAGCTCGAGGATGCGCACCGCGTAGCGGAACAGCGCGTCACCGTGCTGCGACAGGTGCACGTTGCGCGTGTCGCGTTCGAACAGCGGCCGGTCGAGCAGCTCCTCGAGGCGGCGGATGTGCTGGCTGACGGTCGACTGCGACAGGCTCACGCGCTCGGACGCGGCGGTGAAGCTGCCGGATTGGGCGACGGCGACGAAGCTGCGCAGCAGCTCGGGCGGTAACGGACGCATTGCTAAATCCACTGAATCGGTTTCGACAACTTCATAAATGGCGGGAATCGGCGGCGCTAGTATCGGATCACGCGCCAGTGCGGCCCGCAACGGGGGCACCGGCGCGTAGCCCGCGTCGTGCCGGCGGCTGCCTCGATCAGTCTACGGCATCCGGCGTCCGGCCCGAAACCGCATCATCCCATCGACCGCCCGAGAACAGGCCCGCCAGACGGGCCGCCGGGCCGCGGCGCACCGCCGCAGGAGACAAGTCCGTGCACGGGATCGCCGTGCGGGGCCGGCTCCCGCGTGCGTCCGGCGCCCGTCACGAAGAGACTGGAGACGACTCATGATCATCTACGGAACCGCGCTGCTGGCGTTTTGCCATCTGGCCGGACTGTTTCTCGGCGACCTGCTCGGCAGCGCGATCGGCGTGAAGACCAATGTCGGCGGCGTCGGCATCGCGATGCTGCTGCTGATCTGCCTGCGCCTGTGGCTGCACCGGCGCGGCTGGCTGCCGAAGGAGACCGAGGCCGGCGTCGGTTTCTGGGGCGCGATGTACATTCCGGTCGTCGTCGCGATGGCCGCGAACCAGAACGTCGTCGCCGCGCTGAAGGGCGGTCCCGTCGCGCTGCTGGCCGCCGTCGGCGCGGTTGCGATCTGCGCATGCTGCATCGCGGTACTGGTGCGCACCGGGCGCGACGACACGGCCTTCGCGGGCGTGCCGCAATTCGAAGAACAGTGACGGAGGCCGCCATGCTGCAGATGCTCGAAAAAACCGTCGCCCACAACGGGCTCGTCGCGTCGTTCGCGCTGGTCGGCCTGATCATGTGGCTGTCGTCGATCGCGTCGCGCAAGCTGACGTTCGGCCGCGTGCACGGCTCCGCGATCGCGATCGTGATCGGTCTCGCGCTCGCGTACGTCGGCGGCGCGTTCACCGGCGGCGAAAAGGGAATCGCCGACGTGCCGCTGTTCGCGGGTGTCGGCCTGATGGGCGGCGCGATGCTGCGCGATTTCGCGATCGTCGCGACCGCGTTCGAAGTGCAGCCGACCGAGGCGCGCAAGGCCGGGCTCGTCGGCGTCGTGTCGCTGCTGCTCGGCACCGTGCTGCCGTTCATCGTCGGCGCATGCATCGCGCGCGCGTTCGGCTACACCGACGCGGTCAGCATGACGACGATCGGCGCGGGCGCCGTCACCTACATCGTCGGGCCCGTCACCGGCGCGGCGATCGGCGCGAGTTCCGACGTGATCGCGCTGAGCATCGCCACCGGGCTCGTGAAGGCGATCATCGTGATGGTCGGCACGCCGGTCGCGGCCGGCTTCATGGGCCTGAAGACGCCGCGCTCCGCGATGATCTTCGGCGGCCTCGCGGGCACCGTCAGCGGCGTGAGCGCGGGGCTCGCCGCGACCGACCGCCGGCTGGTCCCGTACGGCGCGCTGGTCGCGACGTTCCATACGGGCGTCGGCTGCCTGCTCGGGCCCTCGGTGCTCTACTTCACGACCCGCGCGCTGGTCGGCGCATAGCGCCCCGCGGTGCGGCTCCCGCGCGTGGGCCGCATCCATCGCGGCGTCCTCTGAGTCGCATTCGTCAACATCATCAATCGGCGGCGGCGCCCGGCTTAGAATGCCGCTGAACCATCGAAGCGGGAGAACTGTTCATGACGGGATGGAATCACGCGCGGCAGGCGCGCGATGCACGGCTCGCGGCCGGCGCGGCTTACGCGCAGGGCAAGCGGGTCGATGCGCGCGACACCGTCGCGTTGCTCGAAGCGGTGCTGCGGCCCGGCGACCGCGTGTGCCTCGAAGGCGACAACCAGAAGCAGGCCGACCTGCTCGCGACGGCGCTCGCCGACGTCGACAGCGCGAAGATCCACGACCTGCACATGGTGCAGTCGGGCGTCGTGCTGCCCGAGCATCTCGACGTGTTCGAGCGCGGCATCGCGAAGCGCCTCGATTTCGCGTACTCGGGCCCGCAGTCGCAGCGCATCGCGAAGCTGCTGTTCGGCGGCAAGATCGCGCTCGGCGCGGTGCATACCTATCTCGAGCTGTTCGCGCGCTACTTCATCGATCTGACGCCGCAGGTCGCGCTGATCGCGGCGGTCAGCGCCGACCGTGACGGCAACCTGTACACGGGCCCGAACACCGAGGACACGCCGACCGTCGTCGAGGCCACGGCATTCAAGGACGGCATCGTGATCGCGCAGGTCGATCGCATCGTCGACAAGGTGCCGCGCGTCGACATCCCGGGCGACCGCGTGCATTTCGTCGTCGAGGCCGGCCGGCCGTTCTACGTCGAGCCGCTGTTCACCCGCGATCCGGCCGCGATCACCGAAACGCAGATCCTCACCGCGATGCTCGCGATCAAGGGCATCTACGAGCCGTACGGCATCAAGCGCCTGAACCACGGGATCGGCTTCAACACGGCCGCGATCGAGCTGCTGCTGCCGACCTACGGCGAGAAGCTCGGGCTGAAGGGCAAGGTCTGCACGCACTGGGCGCTCAATCCGCATCCGACGCTGATTCCCGCGATCGAGTCGGGCTGGGTCGAGCAGGTGCACTGCTTCGGCTCCGAAGTCGGGATGGACGACTACATCCGCGAACGGTCCGACGTGTGGTTCACGGGCCCCGACGGGTCGCTGCGCTCGAATCGCGCGTTCTGCCAGACGGCCGGCCTCTACGCGTGCGACATGTTCATCGGCTCGACGCTGCAGATCGACCTGTCCGGCCATTCGTCGACGGTCACGGCCGAGCGCATCGCCGGCTTCGGCGGCGCGCCGAACATGGGCAGCGACGCGCGCGGCCGGCGCCATCCGAGCGCGCCGTGGCTGAAGGCCGGCGCGGAAGCCGACCCCGACACGCCGGCGGCGCTCAGGCGCGGCCGCAAGCTCGTCGTGCAGATCGGCGAGACGTTCGGCGACAAGAACGTGCCGATGTTCGTCGAGAAGCTCGACGCGCTGAAGCTCGCCGACAAGCTGCAGCTCGACCTCGCGCCGATCATGGTCTACGGCGACGACGTCACGCACATCGTCACCGAGGAAGGGATCGCGAACCTGCTGATGTGTCGCGACAAGGACGAACGCGAGCACGCGATCCGCGGCGTCGCCGGTTATACGGAGATCGGCCGCGGCCGTGACCGGAAGATGGTCGAGCGGCTGCGCGAACGCGGCGTGATCCGCCGCCCGGAGGATCTCGGCATCGATCCGCTCGACGCCGACCGTCGCTGGCTCGCCGCGCGTTCGATCAAGGATCTCGTGCACTGGTCGGGCGGGCTCTATGCGCCGCCGGCGCGGTTCCGCAACTGGTGAGGAAGAGGGCATGGAACAGTTGAACTATCGCTTCACCGCGCGCGAACGCGCGAAGGGCGAGCAGGCCGCGGCGCTCGTCGGCGTGGTCGCGTCCGGCAATCTCGAGGTGCTCGTCGAGCGCGTGCTGCCGGGCAACGAATGCGAGATCGACATCCGCACCGCGGCGGTCGGTTTCGGTGCGGTATGGCAGGCCGTCGTGTCGGATTTCGTCGAGCGGCGCACGCCGGGCGGCCTGAAACTGTCGATCAACGACGGCGGCGCGCGGCCCGACATGGTGTCGCTGCGGCTCGCGCAGGCCGTGCGCGCGATCGAGGGGGATGCACGATGAGCGACGTGATCCACGACGCACCGGCGTTCGTCGCGAACGGCGCGAGCTGGTACGAGGCGTCGGCGCGGCAGCGCATCGACGGACTGCTCGACACGGGCAGCTTCGACGAATTCCTCGGGCCGGCCGAGCGCGTGACGAGCCCGCACCTGCCGCTGTTCGACCTGCCGCAGCAGTTCGACGACGGGATGGTGGTCGGCCACGGGCGGCTCGATGGCCGGCCGGTGTTCGTCGCCGCGCAGGAAGGCCGCTTCATGGGCGGCGCGTTCGGCGAGGTGCACGGCGCGAAGCTCACCGGGCTGCTGCGCGCCGCGCGCGAAATCGGCAAGCCGGTGCTGATCCTGTTCGATACGGGCGGCGTGCGGCTGCAGGAAGCGAACGCGGGCGAGCTCGCGATCGCCGAGATCATGCGTGCGCTCGTCGACGCGCGCGCGGCCGGCGTGCCGGTGATCGGGCTGATCGGCGGGCGTGCGGGCTGCTACGGCGGCGGCGGGTTGCTCGCCGCGTGCTGTTCGGCGCTCGCGGTGTCGGAGCAGGGGCGCATCAGCGTGTCGGGCCCCGAAGTGATCGAGACCAATCGCGGCGTCGAGGAATTCGATTCGAAGGATCGCGCGCTGATCTGGCGCACGATGGGCGGCAAGCACCGGCGGCTGATCGGCGGTGCCGACCGTTACGTGGCCGACACGCCGGACGCGTTCCGCGCGGCGGCGCTCGAGCTGATCGGCCGCGCGCCGAGGTTCGATGCGGCGATGCTGCGCGCGGAACAGGCGCGCCTGGAAGCGCGTGTCGCCCGGTTCGGCGCATGCAGGGATGCGCTCGACGTGTGGCGCATGCTCGGGGCCGATCAGCCCGAGGCGATTCCCGGCATGCCCGACGACGCATTCGCCATGCTCGCCGACCAGTTACAGGAGCCGCAGCATGACGGTCGATGAAGTACTGAATTCGCTGTTTCCGAAGGGCCATTCGATCGTGCGTCACGGCGGCCTGCTGACCGGCCATGCGGAACTGGCCGGCGCGCGGGTCGACGTGATCGGCGTCACCGACCGCTTGCCGTTCGGCATCGACGAAGCGCTGACGCTCGCGTCGCAGGTGCTCGACACGGTCGCGCGCGGCGGCGACACGCCGATCGTCGTGCTCGTCGACAGCGACAGCCAGCGGATGAGCAAGCGCGACGAGCTGCTCGGCCTGAACGAAGGGCTGTCGCATCTCGCGAAGTGCCTGATGCATGCCGATCTCGCCGGGCACCGGACGATCGGCGTGCTGTACGGCCACACCGCCGCCGGCGCGTTCATCGCGACCGCGCTCGCGACGCGCACGCTGCTCGCGGTGCCGGGCGCCGAGCCGGAGGTGATGGACCTGCCGTCGATGTCGCGCGTGACCAAGCTGCCGATCGACGTGCTGAAGGAGATGTCGCGTACGACGCCGGTGTTCGCGCCGGGGCTCGACAATCTCGTGAAGATGGGCGCCGTCGACGCCGTGCTCGACCCGGCCCGCGCGCTCGACGCACAGGTCGGCGAATGGCTCGGCAAACCGGCCGACCGAATCGACCGGCGCGCGTCGCGCGGCCGGCCGGTCGCGACCGACGTCGCGCAGCGCGTCGAGGCACTCGCGCGTGCCGCGCGCTGAGCTGCCGCTGCGCCGCCACACGCTCGTCACGCTGACGGCGGCCGGGTGGGACGCGGCGTTCGCGCGCGACCGCGCGCTCGCGGGCGATCCGCTCGTGCGCGCATGGGCCGGACGCGGCTGGCCGCTGATCGTGCGCCGCGCGTCGCCGGATGAAGCCGGCGCCGGCCGCGTGCCGCTCGGCATGCCGCTGCCGCCGGCGGCGGGCAAGCGGCGTATCGCGCTGAACGTCGCCGCCGACGCGCTCGCGACGGTCGGCCCGCTGCCCGCGCTGGCCGATGTGCTCGGCGCCGCGCCCGACGCATGGCACGTACCGCTGCGCGCGCTCGACGCGCTCGGCGCGCGCAGCGGCGTGCAGGGGCGCGTGTTCGGCAGCCTCGCGTGGCAGGCACTGACGGGCGAGCCGTACCTGGGCCCGTCGTCCGACCTCGACATCGTGTTTCCGCTGCCGGATGCCACGTCGCTCCGGCCGTTGCTCGACGGTCTCGCGGCGATCGACGCGCACGCGCCGATGCGCATCGACGGCGAACTGCTGCGCGCCGACGGCGCGGGCGTCAACTGGCGCGAACTGCATGCGCGGCGCCCCGAAGTCGCGGTCAAGACCGCGGTCGCCGTCGAATTGATGGCGGCCGACGCATTCGCCGGAGGCGCGCGATGAGCGCATGGGCTGCCTGCCGCGTAGCGGCGCCGTCGGATGCCGAGCGCATCGCCGCGCTGGCCGAGCGCAGCCTCGTGCTCGAGATCGAGACTTATCCGAAGCCGGGTCTCGTCAGCCATGTCGACACCGGCAGTCACACCGACATGGATGCCGCGACGTTCGCGCGCAGCGCCGCGGTGCTGCGGCCGTACTTCGCGGCACTCGCCGACGCGGGCGCACGCGACGCGGACATGGCGGTGCTGCGCAAGATCGGCCTGCGTGCCGAACACGCGATGCTCGCCGCGACCGGCGGCGTCAATACGCATCGCGGCGCGATCTTCGGGCTCGGGCTGCTGTGCGCGGCCGCGGGCCGGCGCGCGGTGCCGGGCGCGGTGCCTAACGGGACGACGCTCGGCGCGTTCGTCTCCGGCCGCTGGGGTGCCGACATCCTCGGCGGCCCGCGTTTGCCCGACAGCCATGGCGAGCGGGCGAGCCGCCGCTACGGAGTCGGCGGCGCGCGTCGCGAAGCGGCTGACGGCTTCCCGACCGTGTACGGGGTCGGGTTGCCCGCGCTGCGCCGCGCGCGGCGCGACCTGCCCGGCGATCCGGAAGCCGCGCGCGTCGACGCGTGCTTTGCGCTGATCGCCGCGCTCGACGACACGAATCTGTTGCACCGGGGCGGGCAGCACGGCCTCGATTTCGCGCGGGCGACCGCTCGTGCGTTCGTCGCCCGCGGCGGCGTGCGGGCGCGTGACTGGCGGCTGCGCGCGGCCGCCGCGCACCGTGCGTTCGTCGCACGCCGATTGAGCCCGGGCGGCGCGGCCGACCTGCTCGCGATGAGCGTATTCGTCGATGCGCTCGACGCCGACGGGCACCCGCGATGACGCTGGCCATCCTCTGTTCGGGGCAGGGCGCGCAGCGCGCCGACATGTTCGACCTGACGGGCGCCGCGCCGCAGGCCGACGCCGTGTTCGCCCATGCCGGCCGGCTCCTTGGCGACGATCCGCGCGCGTGGGTCCGGCAGGCCGGGCCGGACGCGCTGCGCGAGAACCGCGCCGCGCAGATCCTCTGCACGACCCAGGCGCTCGCGGCCGCCGCGCTGCTCGATACGGCGTGGCCGCGCCGGCGCTGCGTCGCCGGCTACAGCGTCGGCGAGGTCGGTTCGTGGAGCGTCGCGGGGATGATCGAGCCGCATGACGCGCTCGACCTGGCCGATGCGCGCGCGCGCGCGATGGATGCGGCGAGCGGCGGCGACGAGCGGATGGTGTTCGTGCGCGGCCTGACGCGCGCGCGGCTCGCGTCGTTGTGCGACGGCCGCGATGCGGCCATCGCGATCGCGAATCCCGGCGACGCGTTCGTCGTCGCGGGGCGCCAGGCCGACGTCGATGCGGTGGCCGACGATGCGGCGCGCGCCGGCGCATTGCGCGTCGCACCGGTCTGCGTGCGGATCGCGTCGCACACGCGCCGGCTCGCGGCGGCCGTGCCGGTGTTTCGCACGGCGCTTGCCGCGACGCACGTCCGGCGGCCGCTGCCCGGCACGCGGCTGTTTTCCGGGATCGACGGGGCGTCGGTGCTCGACGTCGACGCGGGCCTCGACAAGCTCGCGCGGCAGATCGCGGAGCCGGTCGAGTGGGCGGCCTGTCTCGCCGCCTGCGTCGAGGCCGGTGCGACGGCGTTTCTCGAACTGGGCCCCGGGCGCGCGCTGGCCGAGATGGCCGGCGGCGCGTACCCGGCGTTGCCGGCGCGCAGCCTCGCGGATTTCCGTTCCGTCGACGGCGTGACGAGCTGGCTCGCGCGCGTCGCGGCCTGACCCGCGGCTCGAAAAACGGGCTGAAACACAGTCGTCGCGCCCGCGTTCCAGGCGGGGTGTTGCGCCGGCGCAGCAGCGTCGCAGCCGGTGCTTGCCACGCGAATTGGCATCGCTACAATGGCGCCCGCCATGAGACCAGCCGCCATCCTTCTCGCCGCGCTGTGCTGCGCGACGAGCGCCCACGCCAGCCAGATTCCGTCCGACGCCGCGTCGGTCGGCACATACTTTTCGTATGACAACGCGGCGGCCGACGCGACCGTCGACCTGATCGAACAGGCCCAGCGTCGCGTGCTGCTGGCGGGCTATACGCACGTGCCGCCGGCTGTCGCGGGCGCGTTGCGCGCGGCCCGTGCGCGCGGAGTCGAGGTGCGTGTCGTGCTCGTGCGCTCGCCGCGCGCGGGCCGCTACAGCGGCGCCGGTTTTCTGAAATCCGCGGGCATCGACGTCGCGATCGATTCACGGCATGGCGATCCGGCACCGCGCTTCGTGATCGTCGACGACAGCGTCGCGCTGACGACGCTGTCCGACGGTGCGGCCGCCCATGCGGAAACGGTGAATGTGTTCCAGCGCGCGCCCGAGCTTGCGCAATCCTATGCGCAGTCGTTCTGGCGGCTGTACCGGCAGGCCGGCGGCCTCTGATCCCTTCCTTCGGCGTCGCGTGCGCCGGTATGGCCCTGCTTGCATCGGCGCGGCCGATGCACCATGCTCGTTGACAAGGCGCCGGCGCAGGTTTCGCGCATCCGGCGCAACGGCAGGGAGCCGATCGTGACCGAGTGTTTTGCCGATCGCGCCGATGCCGGCCGCCAGCTGGCCGACGCATTGCGCGATTACGCGGGGCGGAGCGACGTCGTCGTGCTCGCGTTGCCGCGCGGCGGCGTGCCCGTCGCGTATCCGGTCGCCTGCGCGCTGCGCGCGCCGCTCGACGTGCTGGTCGTGCGCAAGCTCGGCGTGCCGTTCGATCCCGAGCTCGCGATGGGTGCGATCGCGACCGGTGGCGCGATGTATCTGCAGCGTTCGGTGATCCGCTCGATGGGCGTGTCGGACGGGCAGCTCGCCGACGTGATCGTGCGCGAGACGGCCGAGCTGCATCGCCGTGAGGCGTTGTATCGCGGCGCCGTGCCGCCGCTGCCGGTCGACGGACGCATCGCGATCGTCGTCGACGACGGCGTCGCGACCGGCGCGTCGATGCGCGTCGCGCTGCAGGCGTTGCGCGAGCGCCGCCCCGCACGCATCGTCGCGGCGGTACCGGTCGCGCCGGCGAGCGCGCGGCACGCGTTCGACGATCTGGCCGACGCCTTCGTCACGGTGTCGCAGCCGCTGCGGTTCTTCGGGATCAGCCCGTTCTACGCCCGCTTCGAGCAGACGAGCGACGACGAGGTGCGCAGGCTGCTCGACGCGGCGCGCCACTGAAGCCGCATCACGGCCGCCTGGCGCGGCGCGTGCGCGGGCGGGCCGCTTCCGCCAGCGCGAACACGCGCTGCAGCGCCGGATGGACGTCGCCGCGCCAGCGCGGCCCGGTAAACAGCCCGTAGTGATCGCAATCGTCGATGTCGACGCGATGGCGTTCGCCGGCCGTGAGGCCGCGGCACAGGTCGAGCGCCGCGTGCGTCTGGCCGGCGCCCGTGACCGCGTCGCGCGCGCCTTCGACGGTCAGCAGCGCGACGCCGCGCAGCGCGGCCGGCTCGACGCGCGTGCCGCCGACGTCCCACGTGCCGGTCGCGAGGCTCATGCGCTGGAACACGATGTCGACCGTGTCGAGGAAATAATCGGCCGGCATGTCGAGCAGCGCCGTGTATTCGAGCAGCGCCCGTCGCGCACCGGCGAGCCCGGCCATGTCGAAGCGTGACGCGGCCAGCGCGTAGGCCTCGATCAGCGTGAGGAAGCGCTGCGGATACAGCAGCGCGATCTCGCCCTGCTGCAGGTAGGTCGGGAACACGTGGCGGCCGTGCCCCGCGAAACCGGGCGGCACGATGTCGATCAGGTGGCGGCGGCACCAGTCGAGCGAGTGGGTGGCGGCGGCGGTGCCGAGTGCGCTCGGGTTCCGGCGCGCGTCGAGCGGGCCGCCGATCAGCGTGATGCTCGCGGGCGGTGCGAGGCCGCGCGCGGCACGCAGCGCGAGCGCGCCGAGCGCCGGCACGGTGGCCTGGCACACGGCGACGACGTGCAGCGGCCGGGCGTCGTGCGCGAGGCCGTCGACGAAGCCGTCGAGCAGCGCGACGTACTCGTCGAGCCCGAAGCGGCCTGCTGCAGGCGGCACGTCGCGCGCATTGCGCCAGTCGGTCACGCAGACGTCGCCGTCGGCGAGCAGCGTCTCGACGGTTTCCCGCATCATCACGGCCGCGTGCCCGGCGAGCGGCGCGCACAGCAGCACCGTGCGCCGTGCGTCGGCGCGCACGAAGCGCCGCAGGTCGCAGAACGGCGTGCGGGCGACGACGCGTTCGTCGACGGCCGGCCGCCCGATGTCGAAGCGCGGCGGCCCGGCCGACGGGCCGAGCAGCGGTTCGAACAGGTCGTCGTAGCACGACGACGCAGCGTGCGGCAGCGTGGCCGCGGGCCATGCGTCGAACGCGTGCCGCGTCGCCGCGCGCCAGGCGCGCATCCATTCCCGCTGCTGCTCGACGAGGGCATACCACATGGCGAACCTTGGGGCGGAAGGGGGCGTGAATCTTCATTATGGTCACTGTGGCCGCGCAGCGGGAGCCGAAAGCGCGGCCGTCTGCTTAGCATCAAGCGTGCGGGCGCGCTGGCCGGTGCGGCGCGACACTGCTACAGTCGTCGGTCCCATCCCCCCCAGAAGCGGAGCGTTTGCGATGAAGCTGATCGGCATGCTGGATTCCCCGTTCGTGCGCCGTGTCGCCATTTCGGCGAAGCTGCTCGACCTGCCGTTCGAACACCATTCGATCTCGGTGTTTCGTCATTTCGAGCAGTTCGGCACCTTCAACCCGGTCGTCAAGGCGCCGACGCTGGTGACCGACGACGGCTCGACGCTGATCGATTCGTCGCTGATCGTCGACTATCTCGATCATTGCGTCGCGCCCGAGCGGCGCCTGCTGCCCGACACCGCCGATGCGCGGTTGCGCGTGCTCGTGCCCGTCGGGTTCGCGCTGGCGGCGGCCGAAAAGACCGTCCAGGTCGTCTACGAGCAGGCGCTGCGACCGGCCGACAAGCAGCACGCGCCGTGGCTCGAGCGCGTGCTGGGCCAGCTTGAGGCCGCATACGGCGCACTGGAGCCGCTCGTCGCGGCCGCGAACGGCTGGTTAGGCGGTGCGCGCCTGCTGCAATCCGACGTGACGGTCGCGGTCGCATGGCGTTTCACGCAATTCATGGCGGCCGATTACCCGGCGCTCGCGCGGATCGATCCGGCCCGCTATCCGGCGCTGGCCGCGCATTCGGCACGGGCCGAGACGCTGCCGGCATTCGTCGAAACGCCGCTCGCGTAGGCCGAGTGCCTTGTCCGGCAAGGGTTTGCCGATTGTTCGCAACCGCTGACAAGTGACTTCGCATTCGCGCTGTTTATCCGGAAGCGGCCGGTCCCTAGAATCCACTCCATCGAATGACGCATTGCCAGATGGAGCCGATGATGAAAGCCCTGATCGAATCGAGCCTGTACCACCCGTCCGTCGTGTTGCCGCTCGCCGCGCTGACGCAGCTGATGGTCGAGCGCGATTTCAATCTCGGCCAGGTCGGATTGATCATGGCGACGCGCGGTGCCCAGGCGGCCGTGTCGCGTTCGCGCGAGCTGATCTTCTGCCGCCATTGCGAAGCGCGCGCGTGAAGGCGGCCGCATCGAAAGGATGAAAAAAAGCCCGGCCGGCGCAAGCCGGTCGGGCGGATCGGGTTCGATCGAGCCCCGGCTGCGGCCGGGGCTTTTTCATTGGGCGACGCTCACGCCCGTGCCGGCGTCGCGACGTCGTACATCTGCGGCGCATCGTCCTCTTCACGCAGCTTGCGCGCGAGCTGGTGCGCCTCGCGACGCGTCGCGACGGCCGGCGGCGAGCCCTTCAGCGGCTGGCGCGCGGTTTCGGCGAGCGCGACGACCGACACGATGCCGATCACGGCGGCGCCCATCATGTAATACGCGGGCATCATCAGGTTGTGCGTCACGTCGACGAGCCACGCGGTCATCAGCGGCGTCGTGCCGCCGAACAGCGATACCGACACGTTGAAGCCGATCGCGAGCGCGCCGTAGCGGATCTCGGTCGGGAACAGCGCCGGCAGCGCCGACGGCATCACGCCGGTGAAGCACGACAGCAGCACGCCGAGGATCAGCAGGCCGCCGAACACCGACGCCGTGGTGCCCGCGTGAATCAGCATCATCGACGGGATCGACAGCACGAGCAGGCCGACACAGCCGGCGAGCATCACGGGCTTGCGGCCGATCTTGTCCGACAGGCGGCCGGCGTACAGCGTCATCGGCATCATCAGCACCATCACGATCAGCACGAGCACGAGGCTGTGCGATTCGTCGAAGTGCAGCGTCGACGACATGAAGCTCGGCAGGTACGACAGCACCATGTAGTCGGTCACGTTGAAGATCAGCACGAGGCCGACGCACAGCAGCAGCGCACGCCAGTTGCGCATCAGCGTCTCGCGGAACCGCGCCTTCGGCACGGCCTTGTCCTGCGCTTCGCGCTCTTCGGCCTGGCGCTTGAACGCGGGCGTTTCCTCGAGCCGCATCCGGATGTAGAGGCCGATCAGGCCGAGCGGGCCGGCGATCAGGAACGGCACGCGCCAGCCCCACGACAGCAGCGCTTCCTGCGACAGCGACGCGGTGAGCAGCGCGACGACGCCGGCGCCCATCACGTAGCCGATCAGCGTGCCGAACTCGAGGAAGCTGCCCATGAAGCCGCGGCGCTTGTCGGTCGAGAATTCGGCGATGAAGGTGGCGGCGCCGCCGTACTCGCCGCCGGTCGAGAAGCCCTGCACGAGGCGGGCGACAAGCAGCAGCACGGGCGCCATGATGCCGATCGACGCGTAGCTCGGGATCAGGCCGATCGCGAAGGTGCCGACGGCCATCATGATCATCGTCGCGGCGAGCACGCGCTGGCGGCCGATGCGATCGCCGAGCGGGCCGAACACCATGCCGCCGAGCGGGCGCACGAGGAACGCGGCCGCGAACGTGCCGAAGGTCGCGAGCAGCTGCGCGGACGGGCTGCTGGACGGGAAGAACACCTTGCCGAGCGTGACGGCGATGTAGCTGTAGACGCCGAAGTCGAACCATTCCATCGCGTTGCCGATGGCCATCGCGCTGACGGCGCGCTTGAGCAGGCTCTGGTCGACGACGGTGATGTCGTCCGCGGCGAGCGGAGCCTCGCCGGACGGCGAAGCGGTGGAAGAAGCAGCGGTCGGGCTGACGTGTGTTGCGGTCAAGGTCATGCACTCCTTTGACTGCGCCGGAACGGGCGGGCCGTCCGACACGGTTTGCCGGCGAGCGCGATGTCGGGTGCGGCGCGTCGGGGCAGACCATTAAGCGCTTACTGCACAAGGGGCAGCAAAAGGCCGTAAGGGGCTGCTTCGACGCGGGCCCGATGGGCCGTCGCGACAGTGCGCTCATGAAGAATGGGCCGCGTGATGCAGGCGGCGGATGCCGGTGCGGACGAAGGGTCCGGTGTTCCGGCAACGCCCCGGAGGGGCAACGAAACGAGAAAAGCGGGCCTGTCGGGCGGGCTTTCCTGTGGGTGCAATTTCGGTCGAAAGGCCGGCCCGCAACGCGCGGACGGGTTTCTCCCGAAATCGAATAGACAGAGATTGAATGTTGAAACAGGCGACATGATAGCACGATGACGGATGATCGTGCAAATTGCCGGGAGACGCCCGCCTGGCGGGGGATTCGGCGCGGCCTGCTCGGGTATGATCGGCGACGCGCGGCGGGGCCGTGCAGCGCCCGGCGACGGGGGCCGAATTCACGAGGAACCGGATGACCGAACTGATCAGGATCGCGGCGCTGTTCGCCGCTACCGCGCTGGCCGAAATCGTCGGCTGCTACCTGCCGTGGCTCGTGCTGAAGGACGGGCGTCCGGCCTGGCTGCTGGTGCCGGCCGCGCTCTCGCTCGCGCTGTTCGCGTGGCTGCTGACGCTGCACCCGAGCGCGGCCGGGCGCACTTATGCCGCGTACGGCGGCGTCTACATCGCGGTGGCGCTGGTGTGGTTGCGGGTGGTCGACGGCGTCGCGCTGACCCGCTGGGACGTGGCCGGCGCGGCGCTCGCGCTCGGCGGGATGGCCGTCATCGCGCTGCAGCCGCGCGCGTAAGCGCGGCCGCGGCGGGTATGGGCAGGCGTCAGGCCGCTTCCGCGGCGCCTTCGTCGGCGGACTTGCGCCACACGCAGGTGCCCTTGACCGACTTGTCGAGCTCGTCGAGCTGCGCCTGGTGCGCGGCGAGTTCGTCGTCGCTCGCGACCACGACGGCCAGGTCGAGCGTGGCGAGCGAGACGCGCTGGCCGTTCGCCGCGCCGCCGTCGGCGCCCGCGTCGTCGAGCATGTCGATCACGAGGCTGTCCTGGCCGCGCGTCATCGCGAGATACACCTCGGCGAGCAGCTCCGAGTCGAGCAGTGCGCCGTGCAGCGTGCGGTGCGCGTTGCTGATGCCGAAGCGGTCGCACAGCGCGTCGAGCGAGTTGCGCTTGCCTGGGAACATCTGCTTGGCCTGCACGAGCGTGTCGATCACGCCGCCGCAATGTTCGGTGAACGGCGGCAGGCCGAGCCGCGCGAATTCCGCGTCGAGAAAGCCAAGGTCGAACGGCGCGTTGTGGATGATCAGCTCGGCGTCCTTCACGAAGTCGCGGATCTGGTCGGCGACTTCCGCGAATTTCGGTTTGTCGCTGAGGAATTCGGTCGTGAGGCCGTGCACCGCCAGCGCGCCCGGATCGCTGTCGCGCTCGGGGTTCACGTAGAAATGCAGGTTGTTGCCGGTGAGCCGCCGGTTCAGCAGCTCGACGCAGCCGATTTCGATGAGGCGGTCGCCCGTGCGGGCGTTCAGGCCGGTGGTTTCGGTATCGAGAATGATCTGGCGCATGTCGGGGAAAACGAAGAAAACAGGGGAACGGCCGGCGTTCAGGCCGTGAGCGATTCGACGCCGCGATTGGCGAGCGCGTCCGCGCGCTCGTTTTCGGGGTGGCCCGCGTGGCCCTTGACCCAGCGCCACTCGACTTCATGCTGCGCGACGAGCGCGTCGAGCCGCTTCCACAGGTCGGCGTTCTTCACGGGTGTTTTCGCCGCGGTGACCCAGCCTTTTTTCTTCCAGCCGTGGATCCACTCGCTGATGCCTTTCTGCACGTACTGCGAGTCGGTATGGACGATCACCTGGCACGGCCGCTTCAGCGCTTCGAGCGCGGCGATCACGCCCATCAGCTCCATGCGGTTGTTGGTCGTGTTCGGTTCGCCGCCGAACAGCTCCTTCTCCTTGTCGCCGTAGCGCATCAGTGCGCCCCAGCCGCCGGGGCCGGGGTTGCCCTTGCAGGCGCCGTCGGTATAGATGTCGATGGTATCGATTGTCATGAATGTTCTTGATGGGTGGTCGGGGAGGCCGCCGGCGTCAGGCCCGGGGCGAGCACGGGCTTCTTCATCTTGATCTGGCCGACGAGGCGCATGCCGCGCACGCGCTTGACGGCCGTCACCATGTAGACGGCGCCGAAGATCGGCCACCAGCGGTCGCCGGCGGCCTCCATGAAGCCGTAGCGGGCCAGCCACTTGTCGGTGACGAGCGGCGGGCGGTAGCAGCCGAAGCGGCCGCGTTCGAGGTCGAAACCGAGCAGCTTGATCCAGTCCTTGAGCCGGATGAACGCGATCTGGTCGCGCGTGGCCGGCACGAACGGGTGGTTCGCCATGCGCCCGAACGACTGGCGCATGCCCCACAGGCTGAGCGAATTGAAGCCGGTGATCACGAGCTGGCCTTCCGGCATCAGCACGCGCTCGGCCTCGCGCAGCAGGCGGTGCGGGTCGGACGTGAATTCGAGCGTGTGCGGCATCACGATCAGGTCGACGCTCTGCGACTCGAACGGCAGGTCGAGCAGGTCGCACCAGGTCGTGCTGCGATCGGCGGGCGCATGCTCGGGTGCGTGCGCCTCGCGTGCCCACGGGTACTGGTACGGCGCGCTCGCGCCGCTCGCCGGGTCGAGCACGAGGCCGCGATACGGCATGCGGTTCTCGCGCAACGCGTCGAGCTGCGGCAAGCCGAGCTGCAGCGCGTGGAACCCGAAGACGTCGGACACGATCCGGTCGAGCTGCGCCTGCTCCCAGCCCAGCACGTAGCGGCCGGGAGGCGAGTCGGTCCAGGCGGGCCAGTCTATAATTTGACGGTCAGACATAACGATGATTGCGCGCCCATGAACGAGCTGGAATACGTGCCGGTTCCGGCATTCGAAGACAACTATATCTGGCTCGTCTCGGACGGCCGCGATGCAATCGCCGTCGATCCGGGTGAAGCCGCGCCCGTACGCCGGGTTCTTGCCGAACGAGGCTGGCGGTTGACCGCTATTTTACTCACGCACCACCACGCCGACCATGTCGGCGGTGTCGAGGCGCTGCGCGATAGCCAACCGGCCGATGCGCCGCTGGCGGTATACGGCCCCGCGGCCGAAGCGATCGGCGTGGTCACGCGGCCGCTGGCGGGCGGCGATCGCGTGACGCTCGACGCGCCGGCCGTCGCGTTCGACGTGCTCGACGTACCCGGTCATACGCGCGGCCACATCGCCTATTTCCAGGCGGCCGGGCCGCGCAACGCGGCGCCGCACGTGTTCTGCGGCGACACGCTGTTCTCGTGCGGGTGCGGCCGCCTGTTCGAAGGCACGCCCGCGCAGATGCTCGCGTCGCTCGACGCGCTCGCGGCGCTGCCGGGCGACACGCGCGTGCATTGCGCACACGAATACACGCTGTCCAATATCCGCTTCGCGCTCGCGTGCGAGCCCGGCAATGCGGCGCTCGCCGCGTGGCGCGACGAAGCGCAGGCGCTGCGCGCGCGTGGCGTGCCGACGCTGCCCACTACGATTGCTCACGAGCGTGCCGTTAACCCGTTCATGCGGGCGGACAGCGCGGCGATACATGCCACGCTCGAGGCCGAGCTGCACGAAACAGTGCCGGATCGTCTGGCGGCATTCACGCTGATGCGCGAGTGGAAAAACCGGTTCCGATGATGATTTCCGGAGGACTCCAAAGCTCAAGCGGTGTCTGTAAAAATTGCTCCAAATGTAGGATTTCGCTGAGTTTTCGGTGTTTTTATTGACGTGAAGCACGCACTTCCGTAGTATCGCCTGCAATTTCCAGCCGTCGGAAGCCGAGATTTTCATGCGACTTATATTGAGTGCGATGGTGGTCCTGCTACTCGCCGCTTGTGCGAGCCAGGCGCCTGTCGCCAACAACGCCGCCGATTCGCAGGCGACGTCCAACTACCTCCGTAAATCAGCCACCGCCAAAGAAACTGTCGACGTCGACAAGCAATCCGTCGGCGACCTGACCAGTGCCGACTCCGATCTGTGGGGGCGCATCCGCCGCGGCTTCCAGATGCCCGACCTGCAGAGCGACCTCGTCGACATGCAGACGACCTGGTACACGCAGCGTCCGGATTACGTGCAGCGCATGACCGAGCGCTCGCAGAAGTACCTGTATCACATCGTCGAGGAGCTCGAGGCGCGTCACATGCCGACCGAGCTCGCGCTGCTGCCGTTCATCGAGTCCGCGTACAACCCGCAGGCGCTGTCGGTCGCGAAGGCGGCCGGCATGTGGCAGTTCATGCCCGGCACGGGCCGCACGTACAACCTGAAGCGCAACATGTGGCAGGACGAGCGCCGCGACGTGCTCGCGTCGACGAGCGCCGCGCTCGACTACCTGTCGCGCCTGCATGACATGTTCGGCGACTGGTATCTGGCGCTGGCCGCGTACAACTGGGGCGAGGGCAACGTGCAGCGCGCGATCGCGCGCAACCAGGCGGCCGGCCTGCCGACCGACTACCAGAACCTGCGGATGCCGAACGAGACGCGCAACTACGTGCCGAAGCTGCAGGCGGTGAAGAACATCATCGCGAGCCCGCAGCAGTATGGCCTGACGCTGCCGGACATCCCGAACCACCCGTATTTCGTGACGGTCACGACCGCGCGCGACATCGACGTCGCGGTTGCCGCGAAGCTCGCGAACCTGTCGCTCGACGAGTTCCGCTCGCTGAACCCGTCGTTCTCGAAGCCGGTGATCCTCGGGGCGACCGAGCCGCAGATCCTGCTGCCGTTCGACAACGCGTCGGCGTTCGAGAAGAACCTGAAGACCTACAACGGCCAACTGTCGACGTGGACCACCTATACGGTGAGCGAGCGCGCGCGCCCGGCCGCGATCGCCGAGAAGATCGGCGTGGACGCCGATACGCTGATGTCGGTCAACAAGATTCCGGCCGGCATGCGCCTGAAGCCGGGCTCGACGATCGTCGTGCCGCGCGGCGACGACGATGACGAGGACATCAGCGCCGACGTCGCCGAAAACGGCGCGCTCGCGATGGAACCGGACGTACCCGACACGCGCAAGATGCTGATCCGCGTGCGCCGCAAGCAGTCGATGGCGGCGATCGCCGGCCGCTACGGCGTGTCGGTCGGTCAGTTGAAGGCGTGGAACCGCACGCACCGCGATCTCGCGATGCCGGGCCAGGCGCTCGTGCTGCACGTGCCGGTCGGCCGTTCGGTGCCGGCGGAACCCGGCCCGGAGCGGATCGCGACGTCGTCCGCCGGGGCGCACATCGAGCGTGCAAGCCTCGCGGTGGGCGGCAAGTCGCACGGCGCGAAGCGCGGTGCGGCAAAGCCGGCCGCCAGGTCGGCGAAGGCGGCGCCCGCGAAGGCCGCGCCGGCCAAGGCCGCGGCACACAAGGGCAAGAAGAAGTAACGCGGCTGCCCCGCGCAGCGGGCGGCCGGTCGGGTTCGCGCGATTGCGCTATCATCCGACGAAATGCGACGAAGCGCCGTCACCGAGGTGACGGCGTTTTCGTTTGTGCGCGGTGCGAGGGCGCCGTTTCGGATGTCTTCATATAACGAGGGGAAGTGATGTCGTCGGTGCAGGTGAGGGTGCTCGCGCTGTTTTCGGTCGGGTATTTTGTGTCGTACGTGTTTCGCGGCGTCAATCTGGGCTTCGCGCCGTTCGTCACGCACGAGCTCGGGCTGTCGGCCGCCGATCTCGGCCTGCTGACCAGCCTCTATTTCCTCGGCTTCGCGGGCGCGCAGATTCCGGCCGGCGTGATGCTCGACCACTTCGGCCCGCGTCGCGTGACGGCCGGCATGCTGCTGTTCGCGGCGGCCGGTGCGGCCGTGTTCGGCGCCGCGCACGGCCTCGGCACGATGATGATCGGCCGGCTGCTGATCGGCGTCGGCGTATCGGTATGTCTCGGCGCGGCATTCAAGGCACTCGCGCAGCATTTCCCCGTCGGCCGGCTGCCGCTCGTCAACGGCCTCGTGATGGCCGTGGGCGGCCTTGGCGGCGTGATGGTCGGCTCGCCGCTGACCTGGCTGCTCGGCTGGGCGAGCTGGCGCGCGATCTGTTTCGGCCTCGCGGTGCTGACGGTGGCCGTCGCGGCGTCGATCGGCTTCGGTGCGCCCGAGGCGAAGCAGGCGCGCCACCAGGGCGGCCTCGTCAGCCAGTTCAAGGGCACGTGGCACATCCTGAGCAGCCGCGCGTTCTGGAAGATCTCGTCATTCTCCGTCGTCACGCAGGGCGTGTTCTACGCGATGCAGTCGCTGTGGGTCGGGCCGTATCTGCGCGATGTCGCCGGTTTCGATGCGGCGCATGCCGCGCGCCTCGTGTCGGTGCTCGGCTTCGCGATGATGGCCGGCTGCGTCGGCTTCGGCGCGGCCGCGCGCGTGCTCGAGCGGCGCGGCGTGTCGGTCTACGCGTTCTGCGGCGTCGGCATGGCGCTGTTCGTCGCGACGCAACTGGCGATTGTCGCGCGCGTGCCGCTGCCGCCGGCCGCGCTGTGGGCGGCATACGGGATGTTTGGCGGCGTCGGCATCCTGACCTACGCGGTGATGGCCGGACACTTTCCCGCGCATCTGATCGGCCGCGCGAACACGACGCTCACGCTCGTGATCTTCCTGCTGATCTTCGCGTTCCAGATCGGCGTCGGCGCGGTGCTGTCGCACTGGCCGGCGGTCGACGGCCGTTATCCGGCGGCCGCGCACTTCACCGCGTGGGGCGTGTTGCTCGCGCTGCAGCTCGCGAGTGCGGCCTGGTACGTGTGGCCCGCGCGCGGCGCTGGCCAAGCGCACTGATCCGGCGGTACGCTGGCGGGTAGGGCGGTCCTGGAAACGGGGCCGCAGCGCGCCGCGCCGTGCGGCAGGGCGCGGCGCGCGTACGATCGGACGGCCATATCCATTGAAGATAGGGCCATTTTCAGGCTATAATTTGAAAGTTTGTGCTGATCAACCTCGCACCCTAGCGCCTACCTCTTTCATCCCGTTCATCCGCCGCACGCCGCCTGCCGGGCGATGCCGCGAAGCCTCGTGCGCCACGCGCCGGGTTCGCGACTCGACAACGCAGGCCGCGTCCAGCAAGCGACCACGCGCGCCCACGCAGCGCGGCGCTCGCGCGGCAGGGTAAACAGGTCGGCAGCAGGGTGTTCCCCAAGGAGCCTCCCGTGTTGCCGTCTTTTTCTCCCGCCTTGCTTGCACTCGCCGACGGCACGGTCTTTCGTGGTTATTCGATCGGGGCCGAAGGCCACACGATCGGCGAAGTCGTGTTCAATACCGCGATCACCGGCTATCAGGAAATCCTGACTGACCCGAGCTACTCGCGCCAGATCGTCACGCTCACCTACCCGCATATCGGCAACGTCGGCGTCAACGCCGAAGACGTCGAAGCCACGAAAGTCCATGCCGCCGGCCTGATCATCCGTGATCTGCCCACGCTCGCGTCGAATTTCCGCATGGACCGCACGCTCGGCGACTACCTGCGCGACGAAGGCGTCGTCGCGATCGCCGGCATCGACACCCGCAAGCTGACCCGCATCCTGCGCGACAAGGGCGCGCAGAACGGCTGCATCCTGACCGGCTCGGACGACGCAGCGAAGGCGATCGAGCTCGCGCGCTCGTTCCCGGGCCTCGCGGGCATGGACCTCGCGAAGGTCGTGTCGACCACGAAGCCGTTCGAGTGGAAGCAGACCGAATGGCGCCTCGAAGGCGGCTACGGCATGCAGGAAGCGCCGAAGTATCGCGTCGTCGCGTACGATTTCGGCGTCAAGTACAACATCCTGCGCATGCTCGCGGAGCGCGGCTGCCACGTGACGGTGCTGCCGGCGCAGGCGAGCGCGGCCGATGCGCTCGCGCTGAATCCGGACGGCATCTTCCTGTCGAACGGCCCCGGCGATCCGGAGCCCTGCGATTACGCGATCGCCGCCACGAAGGAATTCATCGCGCGCGGGGTGCCGACCTTCGGCATCTGCCTGGGCCACCAGATCATGGGCCTCGCGGTCGGCGCGAAGACGCTGAAGATGAAGACGGGCCACCACGGCGCGAACCATCCGGTGAAGGATCTCGGCGACGGCCGTGTCGTGATCACGTCGCAGAACCACGGCTTCGCGGTCGACGCCGATTCGCTGCCGGCCAATGCGCGCGTGACGCACGTGTCGCTGTTCGACGGCACGCTGCAGGGCTTCGAGCTGACCGACAAGCCGGCATTCTGCTTCCAGGGCCACCCGGAAGCGTCGCCCGGCCCGCACGACATCGGCTACCTGTTCGACCGTTTCACCGCGCTGATGGACGCGGCGAAACAGCGCAACGCCTAAGTCACTGACGCAACCGAAGGACGGGAGATTCACATCATGTTCGGCCACGCACTCGGCATCACGGATATCTGGACCTACGTGTTCGGCGTGATCTTCATCATCCTGCTGCCGGGACCGAACTCGATGTACGTGCTGTCGCTGGCGGCGCAGCGCGGCGTGAAGGCCGGCTACCGCGCGGCCTGCGGCGTGTTCGTCGGCGATACGGTGCTGATGGTGCTGTCCGCCGCGGGCGTCGCGTCGCTGCTGAAGGCGAACCCGCTGCTGTTCTCCGTCGTCAAGTACGGCGGCGCCGCGTATCTGCTGTACATCGGCACCGGGATGCTGCGCAGCGCGTGGCGCAAGCTGCGCGCGCGCGGCGACGCACCGGTCGATGCGCCGCAGGCGGTTGACGGCGAGCGGCCCTTCCGGAAAGCGCTGATCGTGAGCCTGCTGAATCCGAAGGCGATCCTGTTCTTCATCTCGTTCTTCATCCAGTTCGTCGACCCGGCATTTCCGCATCCCGCGCTGTCGTTCGTCGTGCTCGGGGCGATCGCGCAATGCGCGAGCTTCCTGTACCTGAGCACGCTGATCTTCGCGGGCGCGCGGCTCGCCGAGCATTTCCGCCGCCGCCGCAAGCTTGCGGCAGGCGCGGCGAGCAGCGTGGGCGGCCTGTTCATCGGTTTCTCGGTGAAGCTTGCGCTCGCGACCATGAGCTGAGCGCTGCCGGCCGACCCACGACAACGATTACTTATTGAATTCACAAGCCATGCCAAAACGCACAGACATCAAGAGCATCCTCATCATCGGCGCCGGCCCGATCATCATCGGCCAGGCGTGCGAGTTCGACTACTCGGGCGCGCAGGCTTGCAAGGCGTTGCGTGAGGAGGGCTACAAGGTCATTCTCGTCAACAGCAACCCGGCGACGATCATGACCGACCCGAACACGGCCGACGTGACCTACATCGAGCCGATCACGTGGGAAGTCGTCGCACGCATCATCGAGAAGGAGCGCCCGGACGCGATCCTGCCGACGATGGGCGGCCAGACAGCGCTGAACTGCGCGCTCGACCTGCATCACCACGGCGTGCTCGAGAAGTTCGGCGTCGAGCTGATCGGCGCGTCGCCGGAAGCGATCGACAAGGCGGAAGACCGCCAGAAGTTCAAGGAAGCGATGACCAAGATCGGTCTCGGCTCCGCGAAGTCGGGCATCGCGCACTCGATGGAAGAGGCGACCCAGGTGCATGCCGAGATCATGGCCGGCACCGGCGGCAGCGGCTACCCGGTCGTGATCCGTCCGTCGTTCACGCTCGGCGGCTCGGGCGGCGGCATCGCGTACAACCGCGAGGAGTTCGAGGAGATCTGCAAGCGCGGTCTCGACCTGTCGCCCACGCGCGAGCTGCTGATCGAAGAGTCGCTGCTCGGCTGGAAGGAATACGAGATGGAAGTCGTGCGCGACCGCGCCGACAACTGCATCATCGTCTGCTCGATCGAGAACCTCGACCCGATGGGCGTGCACACCGGCGATTCGATCACGGTCGCGCCGGCGCAGACGCTTACCGACAAGGAATACCAGATCCTGCGCAACGCATCGCTCGCGGTGCTGCGCGAGATCGGCGTCGACACCGGCGGCTCGAACGTGCAGTTCTCGATCAACCCGAAGGACGGCCGCATGGTCGTCATTGAAATGAACCCGCGCGTGTCGCGTTCGTCGGCGCTCGCATCGAAGGCGACGGGCTTCCCGATCGCGAAGGTCGCCGCGAAGCTGGCGGTCGGCTACACGCTCGACGAGCTGAAGAACGAAATCACCGGTGGCCAGACGCCGGCGTCGTTCGAGCCGACGATCGACTACGTCGTCACGAAGATCCCGCGTTTCGCGTTCGAGAAGTTCCGTGAAGCCGATTCGCGCCTCACCACGCAGATGAAGTCGGTCGGCGAAGTGATGGCGATCGGCCGCACGTTCCAGGAATCGTTCCAGAAGGCGCTGCGCGGCCTCGAGGTCGGCGTCGACGGTCTCGACGAGAAGTCGACCAACCGCGACGAGATCGCGATCGAGATCCACGAGCCGGGCCCGGACCGCATCTGGTACGTGGGCGACGCATTCCGCATCGGCATGACGGCCGAGGAAATCTTCGCGGAAACCGCGATCGACCCGTGGTTCCTCGAGCAGATCGAGCAGATCATCCTGAAGGAAAAGGCGCTGTCGGGCCGCACGCTCGCGTCGCTGACGTTCGACGAGCTGCGCTACCTGAAGCAGAGCGGCTTCTCCGACCGCCGCCTCGCGAAGCTGCTCGGCGCGACGCCGGAAGACGTGCGCAAGCGTCGTATCGAACTGAACGTGCGCCCGGTCTACAAGCGCGTCGACACCTGCGCGGCCGAATTCGCGACGAAGACGGCGTACATGTACTCGACCTACGAGGAAGAGTGCGAGGCGCAGCCGACCACCAACAAGAAGATCATGGTGCTGGGCGGCGGCCCGAACCGGATCGGCCAGGGCATCGAGTTCGACTACTGCTGCGTGCACGCGGCGCTCGCGATGCGCGAGGACGGCTACGAAACGATCATGGTCAACTGCAACCCGGAAACGGTGTCGACCGACTATGACACGTCCGACCGCCTGTACTTCGAGCCGCTGACGCTCGAAGACGTGCTCGAGATCGTCGACAAGGAAAAGCCGGTCGGCGTGATCGTCCAGTACGGCGGCCAGACGCCGCTGAAGCTCGCGCTCGACCTCGAGGCGCACGGCGTGCCGATCGTCGGCACGTCGCCGGACATGATCGATGCGGCCGAAGACCGCGAGCGCTTCCAGAAGCTGCTGCAGGACCTCGGCCTGCGCCAGCCGCCGAACCGCACCGCGCGCGCCGAAGAAGAAGCGCTCGCGCTCGCGGACGAAATCGGCTACCCGCTCGTCGTGCGCCCGTCGTACGTGCTGGGCGGCCGCGCGATGGAAATCGTCCACGAGCCGCGCGACCTCGAGCGCTACATGCGCGAGGCCGTGAAGGTGTCGAACGATTCGCCGGTGCTGCTCGACCGCTTCCTGAACGACGCGATCGAATGCGACGTCGACTGCATCTGCGACGGCGAAGCCGTGTTTATCGGCGGCGTGATGGAGCACATCGAGCAGGCGGGCGTCCACTCGGGCGACTCGGCATGCTCGCTGCCGCCGTACTCGCTGTCGAAGGAAACCGTGGCCGAGCTGAAGCGCCAGACGGGCGCGATGGCGAAGGCGCTGAACGTGGTCGGCCTGATGAACGTGCAGTTCGCGATCCAGCAGGTGCCGCAGGCGGACGGTTCGAAGCAGGACATCATCTACGTGCTGGAAGTGAACCCGCGCGCATCGCGCACGGTGCCGTACGTGTCGAAGGCGACCAGCCTGCCGCTCGCGAAGATCGCGGCGCGCGCGATGGTCGGCCAGAAGCTCGCGCAGCAGGGCGTGACGAAGGAAGTCGAGCCGCCGTACTTCAGCGTGAAGGAGGCCGTGTTCCCGTTCGTCAAGTTCCCGACCGTCGATCCGGTCCTCGGGCCTGAAATGCGCTCGACCGGCGAAGTGATGGGCGTCGGCCAGACGTTCGGCGAAGCGCTGTTCAAGTCGCAGCTCGCGGCCGGCTCGCGCCTGCCGGAGTCGGGCACGGTGCTGCTGACCGTGATGGACGCGGATAAACCGAAGGCCGTCGAAGTCGCGCGCATGCTGCACGACCTCGGCTACCCGATCGTCGCGACGAAGGGGACGGCTGCCGCGATCGAAGCGGCTGGCGTGCCGGTGAAGGTCGTGAACAAGGTGAAGGACGGCCGTCCGCACATCGTCGACATGATCAAGAACGGCGAGATCGCCCTCGTGTTCACGACCGTCGACGAGACGCGCCAGGCGATCGCCGATTCGCGTTCGATCCGCATGAGCGCGCAGGCGCACAAGGTCACGTACTACACGACGATGTCGGGCGCGCGCGCGGCCGTCGAAGGCTTGCGCTACCTGAAGGATCTGGAAGTCTATGATTTACAAGGTCTTCACGCTCGCCTAAACTAAGCAGTCAGTTACCTGTCGAAGCAACACGTGCCGCGATTAGGCGGTGTTTCCAGTGCATCGGAAACGCGCTTAATCGCGGTGATTTTTTTTAAAGCCGTTTTTAGCGATTGAGCCGTTTATGAGCACCATTCCGTTGACAAAGCGTGGCGCGGAGCAACTGCGCGATGAATTGCAGCGCCTCAAGTCCGTCGAGCGGCCGGCCGTGATCAACGCGATCGCGGAGGCCCGCGCACAGGGCGACCTGTCCGAAAACGCCGAATACGATGCCGCGAAGGAAAAGCAGGGCTTCATCGAGGGTCGTATCGCGGAAATCGAATCGAAGCTGTCGGCCGCGCAGGTCATCGATCCCACCGTGCTCGACGCGGAAGGCCGCGTGGTCTTCGCGTCGACCGTCGAGCTCGAGGATCTCGAATCGGGCGACACCGTCAAGTACCAGATCGTCGGCGACGACGAAGCCGACATCGATCACGGCCTGATCTCGGTCAGCTCGCCGATCGCGCGCGCGCTGATCGGCAAGTCCGAAGGCGACGTCGCGGCCGTGCAGGCGCCGAGCGGCGTGCGCGAGTACGAAATCATCTCGGTCAGCTACATCTGAAGCGGGGCGACGTGATGCCGCATCGCGTGTTCCGCCTGCTGTCGGCCGTGTGGGTTGGCAGCCTGCTGACGATCGGGTATGCGGTCGCGCCCGTATTGTTCAAGACGCTGGAGCGGATGACGGCCGGTTCGGTCGCCGCCCAGCTGTTCCGTATCGAGGCGATCCTCGGCGTCGTGTGCGGCGTGCTGCTGCTCGCGCTGTCGAACCAGCAGGTGCGGCGCGGCAGCAGCGAATATCGCCGCGTGCGCTGGGTCGTCGCCGCGATGGTCGGGTGCGTGCTGGTCGGGTATTTTGCGCTGCAGCCGTTCATGAACGCGCTGCGGGTGGCCGCGATGGAGGCGGGCACCGATATCGCGAATTCGCCATATGCAAGCCGCTTCGGGATGCTGCACGGCGTCTCGAGCGTGTTCTACCTCGTCGAGAGCGTGCTGGGGCTGATGCTGATCTGGCGTCTGCCGGCACGCGACGCCTGAGCGCCGCGCGGGCAGCGCGGCACGGGATGGCCCGTGCCGCATGCGTGATTACTTGTCCTGGAACGGCCGCTTGGTGCTGGCCTGGCGCTTTTTCGCCCGCTTCACGTTGCCGCCGGCCGTCACGCGCTCGTTGCCGCGCACGACGACCTTCGTCGGCTTCGGGCGACGCACGGGGCTCGCGTTCGGCGACACCTTGACGACCTTGACGGTGCGCGGTGCGCGGCCTTTCCTGTCGTCGGCGGCTTCGGCCGCGCTCGGCAGCGTGCCGGCACGACGGCCGCGGGCCGGGGCCGCCGCGGCGGCTTCGGGCTTCCAGATCACCAGCAGCTTGCCGATGTGCTGGATCGGCGCGGCGCTCAGGCGGTCGCAGATCTCGTCGTAGATCGCGATGCGCTCGTCGCGTTCGTCGCCGAACACGCGGATCTTGATCAGCTGGTGCGCGTTGAGGTGCACCTTGATTTCCTTCAGCACGGCGTCGGTCAGCCCTTCGGCGCCGATCAGCACGACGGGCTTGAGCGCATGGGCCTGGGAGCGCAGCGCGGAGCGCTCGGCGGGAGAAAGCGAAAGGGCGGGCATGGGAATGTCGAAATCTAAATAAGGGCGCGCTGACTGAATGGCGATCGCGGGAAGTTACCGCGTCAGCCGTGCGCCGAAACCACGTAAAATCGCGGCTTGGGCCTGAAAAGGGGCCGCAGCCGCGCGAAGAAGACGCGTATTATCCGCTAAAAGCGCGGCTTCACGAAGCAATTGGCAGCAATCTCTCTCTCGAATGGCAAAAAACCGCTTCAACCAGCACTGGCTGCACGACCACATCAACGACCCGTACGTCAAAATGGCGCAGCGGGAGGGCTATCGCGCGCGCGCCGCGTACAAGCTGAAGGAAATCGACGAGCAGGACAAGCTGATCCGTCCGGGCCAGGTGATCGTCGACCTCGGCGCGACGCCGGGCAGCTGGAGCCAGTATGCCCGCAACAAGCTCGCGCAGGGCAAGAAGCGTGACGCGGAGCGCGAAGGCGGCATCGACGGCACGATCGTGGCGCTCGACATCCTGCCGATGGAGCCGATCGCCGACGTCCACTTTCTCCAGGGCGACTTCCGCGAGGACGATGTCCTTCACCAGCTCGAGGAAGTGCTCGAAGGGCGCGCGGTGGACCTTGTTATTTCCGACATGGCCCCCAACCTCTCCGGCGTGGCCTCGGCAGACGCGGCGCGCATCGAGCATCTCTGCGATCTGGCGCTCGAATTCGCGCAGAATCATCTGAAGCCGGACGGTGCGCTGCTCGTGAAGTGCTTTCACGGCAGCGGCTACAGCCAGATCGTCGAGAAATTCAAACAGCAGTTTAAGACCGTCGCGCCGCGCAAGCCGAAGGCGTCCCGCGACAAATCGTCCGAAACGTTCATTTTGGGTCGGCATCTGAAGCATCCGCGGTGACGCGGAGCGGGATACCGCAAACGGGCTCCGGCCCTTGCCAGACAAGCGAAGCGCTATCGCGGCGGTTGTCAATGCTTATGGCGGGGGTGGTCGGACTGGATTAGAATGACCGAGGGGCGCCGCAAGGAAAATGTAGGCGCTCGTCTACGAGTGAAGGAGTGGTGCTTTGAACAACAATATGTTTTCGAAGGCAGCGGTGTGGCTGGTGATCGCACTGGTGCTGTTTACGGTGTTCAAGCAGTTCGACAAGCCCCGCGTCCAGGAAGGCGTGTCCTATTCGCAGTTCATGGACGACGCCAAGAACGGCAAGGTCAAGAACGTCATCGTTCAGGGGCGCAACCTCACCGTCACTCCGGCTGATGGCCAGAAATACCAGATCGTGTCGCCCGGCGACATCTGGATGGTCGGCGATCTGATGAAGTACGGCGTGCAGGTCAGCGGCAAGGCCGACGACGAGCCGAACGCGCTGATGTCCGCGCTGTACTACCTCGGGCCGACGATCCTGATCATCGTGTTCTGGTTCTACATGATGAGGCAGATGCAGGGAGGCGGCAAAGGCGGCGCATTCTCGTTCGGGAAATCGCGTGCGCGGCTGATCGACGAGAACAACAACGCGGTGAACTTCTCCGACGTCGCGGGCTGCGACGAAGCGAAGGAAGAAGTGTCCGAGCTCGTCGACTTCCTGCGCGATCCGCAGAAATTCCAGAAGCTGGGCGGCCGCATTCCGCGCGGCGTGCTGCTGGTCGGCCCGCCGGGTACCGGCAAGACGCTGCTGGCCCGCGCGATCGCCGGTGAAGCGAAGGTGCCGTTCTTCAGCATCTCGGGTTCGGACTTCGTCGAAATGTTCGTCGGCGTCGGTGCGGCCCGTGTGCGCGACATGTTCGAGCAGGCGAAGAAGCATGCACCGTGTATCGTGTTCATCGACGAAATCGACGCGGTCGGCCGTCATCGCGGCGCCGGCATGGGCGGCGGCAACGACGAGCGCGAGCAGACGCTGAACCAGATGCTCGTCGAGATGGACGGCTTCGAGGCGAACTCCGGCGTGATCGTGATCGCCGCGACCAACCGTTCCGACGTGCTCGACAAGGCGCTGCTGCGTCCGGGCCGTTTCGACCGCCAGGTCTATGTCGGCCTGCCGGACATCCGCGGCCGCGAGCAGATCATGCGCGTGCACCTGCGCAAGGTGCCGATCGCGAACGACGTCGACGCGGCCGTCATCGCACGCGGCACGCCGGGCTTCTCCGGCGCCGATCTCGCGAACCTCGTGAACGAAGCCGCGCTGTTCGCCGCCCGCCGCGGCAAGCGCATCGTCGAGATGCAGGACTTCGAGGACGCGAAGGACAAGATCTTCATGGGTCCGGAGCGCAAGTCGGCCGTGATCCGCGAGGAAGCGAAGCGTGCGACCGCGTATCACGAGTCGGGCCACGCGGTGATCGCGAAGCTGCTGCCGAAGGCCGACCCCGTGCACAAGGTCACGATCATTCCGCGCGGCCGTGCGCTGGGCGTCACGTGGCAGTTGCCGGAGCACGACAACGAGACGTACTCGAAGGACTACCTGATGGATCGCCTCGCGATCCTGTTCGGTGGTCGCGTGGCGGAAGAGCTGTTCATGAACCTCGTCAGCACCGGCGCATCGGACGACTTCAACAAGGCGACGCAGACGGCGCGTGCGATGGTCGCCCGTTTCGGCATGACCGACGCGCTCGGGCCGATGGTCTACGTCGACGACGAAAACGATGCATCGCCGTTCGGCCGCGGTTTCACGCGCACGATTTCGGAAGCGACGCAGCAGAAGGTCGACTCGGAAATCCGTCGCGTGCTCGACGAACAGTACGGCCTTGCGCGCCGTCTGCTCGAGGAGAACCGCGACAAGGTCGAGGCGATGACGGCCGCCCTGATGGAGTGGGAGACGATCGACGCCGATCAGATCAACGACATCATGGAAGGTCGTCCGCCGCGTTCGCCGAAGAGCTCGGCGGCGGTCGGCGGCGATTCGTCGGGCGGTGGCAGCAGCGCCGAGGTCAAGCCCGGCAACGCACCGGCGCCGGCTACGCCGGCGGCGTAATCTCTCCGCTTTAGCACCGTTCACGGGCTGGTGTGGCTTCACACCGGCCCGTTTTGCATTCATCCACGCCAGTCGCTCGTGTCCGATTCCGCTGTGTCCCCGTTCATTCCCGCGCCCCTCCAGTGCGGCCGCTTCGAGCTGACGTTCGAGCGCCCGCTCGTGATGGGCATCCTCAACGCCACGCCCGATTCGTTCTCCGACGGCGGCCGCTTCCTCGCGCGCGACGATGCGCTGCGCCAGGCCGAGCGGATGATTGCCGACGGCGCGGATATCCTCGACATCGGCGGCGAATCGACGCGCCCCGGCGCACCGCCCGTGCCGCTCGACGAGGAGCTGGCGCGCGTGATTCCGCTCGTCGAGGCGCTGCGGCCGCTGAACGTGCCGCTGTCGATCGACACATACAAGCCGGCCGTGATGCGCGCGGCGCTGGCCGCCGGCGCGGACCTGATCAACGACATCTGGGGGTTCCGCCAGCCAGGCGCGATCGACGCGGTGCGCGAGGGCAACAGCGGACTGTGCGCGATGCACATGCTCGGCGAGCCGCAGACGATGCAGGTCGGCGAACCCGACTACGGCGATGTGGTGACCGACGTGCGCGATTTTCTCGCCGTGCGTGCGCAGGCGCTGCGCGACGCGGGCATTGCCCCGGAGCGGATCTGCGTCGATCCCGGTTTCGGGTTCGGCAAGGCGGTCGTCGACGACAACTATGCGCTGCTGGCCGCGTTGCCGGACACGGCGCCCCTGCGGCCCGACGGACGGGCATATCCGATACTCGCGGGCATGTCGCGCAAGTCGATGCTCGGCGCGGTGATCGGCGGCAAGCCGCCGATGGAGCGCGTCGCGGCGAGCGTGGCCGCCGCGTTGTGCGCGGTCGGGCGCGGTGCCGCGATCGTGCGCGTGCACGACGTCGCGGCGACGGTCGATGCATTGAAAGTGTGGAATGCCGTGCGCGAAGCCGCGCGGCAACGATAAGTCAAAAGACGAAGGAGAAAGGATCCCATGGGACGTCGATATTTCGGCACGGACGGCATTCGCGGCACGGTGGGCGAGGCACCCATCACACCGGATTTCGTGTTGCGTCTCGGTTATGCGGCGGGCAAGGTGCTGGCCGGTTCGGCCGACGTCGCGGCGGGCGCGCGTCCGACCGTGCTGATCGGCAAGGACACCCGCGTGTCGGGCTACATGCTCGAGGCCGCACTCGAGGCCGGCTTCTCGGCGGCGGGCGTCGACGTGATGCTGGCCGGCCCGATGCCGACGCCGGGCGTCGCGTACCTGACGCGCGCGCTGCGCCTGTCGGCCGGTGTCGTGATCAGTGCATCGCACAACCCGTATCACGACAACGGGATCAAGTTTTTCTCGGCTGACGGCAACAAGCTGCCCGACGACACGGAAGCCGCGATCGAAGCGTGGCTCGACAAGCCGCTCGAGTGCGCGTCGTCCGACGGCCTCGGCAAGGCGCGCCGCCTCGACGACGCGGCAGGCCGCTACATCGAGTTCTGCAAGAGCACGTTCCCGGCCGCGTTCGACCTGCGCGGGCTGAAGCTCGTGATCGATTGCGCGCACGGCGCCGCCTACCAGATCGCGCCGCACGTATTCCACGAGCTTGGCGCGGACGTGATCCCGATCGGCGTCGCGCCGAACGGCTTCAACATCAACGACGGCGTCGGTGCGACCGCGCCGGACGCGCTCGTGCGCGCGGTGCGGGCGAACCACGCCGATCTCGGCATTGCGCTCGACGGCGATGCGGACCGCCTGCAGGTCGTCGATTCGACCGGTCGCCTGTACAACGGCGACGAACTCCTCTACGTGCTCGTGAAGGACCGGATCGCGACGGACGGCAAGGTCGACGGCGCGGTCGGCACGCTGATGACGAACCTCGCGGTCGAAGTCGCGTTGCAACGCGAGGGCGTGAAGTTCGTCCGCGCGGCGGTCGGCGACCGCTACGTGCTCGAGCAGTTGCGCGAACACGGCTGGCAGCTCGGCGCGGAAGGGTCGGGCCACATCCTGTCGCTCGACCGGCATTCGACCGGCGACGGCATCGTGTCGGCGCTGCTCGTGCTGGCCGCGCTGAAGCGCGGCGGCCGTACGCTCGCGCAGATGCTCGACGGCGTCACGCTGTTCCCGCAGAAGCTGATCAACGTGCGGATGAAGCCGGGTGCCGACTGGAAGGGTAGCGCATCGATTCGCGCGGCGATCGACGCGGCGGAGGCCGCGCTCGCCGGCAGCGGTCGCGTGCTGATCCGCGCATCGGGCACCGAGCCCGTGCTGCGCGTGATGGTCGAGGCGCAGCAGGCGGCCGACGCGGTGCGCCATGCGGAGACGATCGCCGACGCGGTGCGCGCCGCGACAACCTGATGCGGGATGGCGGCGCGCGGCAGTCCCGTCGCCCGCGCGCCGGCGTTCCGACGAATGACCAGGCGGCGCCTTCGGGGCGCCGCCATTTCGTCAGACGCAAAGGTTTGCGATATATAGATGTGTTTTGGGCGTGTGTTTCCGCACGCGCATGCTTCCGACCAGATAAATCCTCCGACCCCGGATATCCGGCCCGCCACCGGCAGGGCTTCCCGCCTCGCCGGCGCCCCGCGGCGATCCGCCGGTCCACCCGCGAATCGGGTGTCCGCCCGGTCCTTGCCAGGCAGGCAATTCTTGCCGCCATGGCCGTTCCGGTGCCGCCCAGGCGCCGCCCGCGCCCCCTCGCTATTCCCTTTCAACCAGTCATGTTACTGTCACGCCAGTTTCATCGATTGTCACATTACCGTCATGAGGAGCCCCTAACCTTCGCGGTGCCGTAGTCATCCGCTCACACACTGGAGGTCTCATGAAATTGATGCAAACCGCGATTGCCGGCCTGGCTGGCGCGCTTTTCGCCGTCGCCGCCCACGCTGCCGACATCACGGGCGCAGGCAGCACGTTCGCGATGCCGATCTATACGAAATGGGCTGCCGACTACCAGCAGTCCGGCGGTTCGAAGGTCAACTACCAGGGCATCGGCTCGTCGGGCGGCCTGAAGCAGATCATCGCGAAGACGGTCGATTTTGCCGGTTCGGACGCTCCGCTGAAGGATGAAGAGCTTGCGAAGGAAGGCCTGTTCCAGTTCCCGACGGTGGTCGGCGGCGTGGTGCCGGTCGTCAACGTGCCGGGCGTGAAGGCCGGCGAACTGACGCTGTCGGGCCCGGTGCTCGGCGACATCTACCTCGGCAAGATCAAGAAGTGGAACGACCCGGCGATCGCCGCGCTGAACCCGAAGGTCAAGCTGCCGGATACGGACATCGCCGTGGTTCGCCGCGCTGACGGTTCGGGCACCAGCTTCATCTGGACGAACTACCTGTCGAAGGTCAACGACGAGTGGAAGTCGAAGATCGGCGAAGGCACGACGGTCAACTGGCCGACGGGCACGGGCGGCAAGGGCAACGACGGCGTCGCGGCCTTCGTGCAGCGCCTGCCGGGCGCGATCGGCTACGTCGAATGGGCGTACGCGAAGAAGAACAACATGGTCTACACGGCCCTGAAGAACTCGACGGGCACGGTGGTCGAGCCGAAGACGGAAACGTTCAAGGCGGCCGCGGCCGGCGCGAACTGGTCGAAGTCGTTCTACCAGATCCTGACGAACCAGCCGGGCAAGGACGCATGGCCGGTCGTCGGCGCGACGTTCGTGCTGCTGCACGCGAAGCAGGACAAGCCGGAGCAGGGCGCCGAAACGCTGAAGTTCTTCAGCTGGGCGTTCAAGAACGGCGAGAAGGCTGCCGACAGCCTCGACTACATCTCGCTGCCGTCGGCGGTCGAGACGGAAATCCGCAAGCAGTGGAAGACGAAGGTGACGGACGCTTCGGGCAAGTCGGTCGCCGCCGAGTAAGCAATGCAGCGGTTCGCTGCCCGGCCGCGCCGGCCGGGCAGTGTGTGCGGTAAAGCCGGGCGTCATGGCGCCCGGCGATCAAAAGCAGGCACCCATGTCTGATATTTCCTACACGTCCTCCCGATCGTCCGACGGTGCGCAGCGCGCGCCGGGTCGTCTCGGGGATGTCCTGTTCGGCGGCCTCGCTCGGCTCGCCGCGATCGTGACCCTGCTGCTGCTGGGCGGGATCATCGTTTCCCTGATCGTTGCGTCGATGCCGACCATCGAGAAGTTCGGCCTCGGCTTCCTGTGGCAATCCGAGTGGGATCCCAACTCGGACATCTACGGCGCACTCGTGCCGATCTACGGCACGATCGTGACGTCGCTCATTGCGCTCGTCATCGCGGTGCCCGTCAGCTTCGGCATCGCACTGTTCCTCACCGAATTGTCGCCCGTCTGGCTGCGCCGCCCGCTCGGCATCGCGATCGAGCTGCTCGCCGCGATTCCGTCGATCGTGTACGGCATGTGGGGCCTGCTCGTGTTCGCGCCGATCTTCGCCGAATACTTCCAGAAGCCGATCGGCCGCCTGTTCAAGGACGTCTGGGTGCTCGGTCCGCTGACGGCGGGCCCGCCGATCGGCATCGGCATCCTCGCGGCCGGCGTGATCCTCGCGATCATGATCATCCCGTACATCGCGTCGGTGATGCGCGACGTGTTCGAGGTCACGCCCGTGCTGCTGAAGGAATCCGCGTACGGGATCGGCTGCACGACCTGGGAAGTGATGTGGAAGGTCGTGCTGCCCTACACGAAGACCGGCGTGATCGGCGGCGTGATGCTCGGCCTCGGCCGCGCGCTCGGCGAAACGATGGCCGTGACCTTCGTGATCGGCAACACCAACCTGCTCGACAGCGTATCGCTGTTCGCGCCGGGCAACAGCATCACGTCGGCGCTCGCGAACGAATTCGCCGAAGCGCAGCCGGGCCTGCATACGTCCGCGCTGATGGAACTCGGCCTGATTCTCTTCGTGATCACGTTCATCGTGCTGTCCATCTCCAAACTGCTGCTGCTTCGTCTCGAGAAGGGAGAGGGCAAGAAATGAGCGAGCCCATCATGAATTTCCCGGGAGCCGACGGCGCCGTGCTCGACGCGATGCGCAACCGCCTGCAGCGCAAGCGCAAGGCGATCAACGCGATCGCGCTTACCGCGTCGCTCGGCGCGATGGCGTTCGGCCTGCTGTGGCTCGTGTGGATTCTCTACACGACGGTGCACCTCGGTATCGGCGGCCTGTCGCTGCAGCTGTTCACCGAATCGACGCCGGCGCCGAACACGGAAGGCGGCGGTCTCGCGAACGCGATCGTCGGCAGCCTGCTGCTGTGCGGATTCGGCACGCTAGTCGGCACGCCGATCGGCATCCTCGCGGGCGTTTATCTCGCCGAATACGGCCAGAAGAACCTGCTGGCGAGCACGATCCGCTTCATCAACGACATCCTGCTGTCGGCGCCGTCGATCGTCATCGGCCTGTTCGTGTACGCGATCGTCGTGGCGAAATCGGGACGCTTCTCGGGCTGGGCCGGCGTCATCGCGCTCGCCCTGCTGCAGATTCCGATCGTGATCCGCACGACCGAGAACATGCTGAAGCTCGTGCCGAATGCGCTGCGCGAAGCGGCCTTCGCGCTCGGTACGCCGAAGTGGCGGATGGTGCTGAAGATCACGCTGCGCGCATCCGTCGGCGGGATCGTGACGGGCGTGCTGCTCGCGGTCGCACGGATTGCCGGCGAAACGGCGCCGTTGCTGTTCACCGCGCTGTCGAACCAGTTCTTCTCGTGGGACATGAGCCAGCCGATGGCGAACCTGCCGGTCACGATCTACAAGTTCGCGATGAGCCCGTTCGCGGAGTGGCAGTCGCTCGCATGGGCGGGCGTGTTCCTGATTACGCTCGGGGTGCTAGGACTCAACGTCCTGGCGCGCTCGATCTTCTCGAAAAAGTAACGGCGGAGCAATCCGATGAATATGGCAGAGAGCCACCTGAATCCCGTCGAGCGCACCGCTGCGCCGGCCGGCACGCATGACGCGGCGAACGATCGCCCGCTCGCGCCGCTGAACGCGAAGATCGAGGTCAACAACCTCAACTTCTTCTACAACAAGTTCCATGCGCTGAAGAACATCAACCTGCGTATTCCGGACGGCAAGGTGACCGCGTTCATCGGCCCGTCGGGTTGCGGCAAGTCGACGCTGCTGCGCACGTTCAACAAGATGTTCGCGCTCTACCCGGAGCAGCGCGCCGAAGGCGAAATCCTGATGGACGGCGAGAACCTGCTGACGACGAAGCGCGATATCTCGCTGCTGCGCGCGCGGATCGGCATGGTGTTCCAGAAGCCGACCCCGTTCCCGATGTCGATCTACGACAACATCGCGTTCGGCGTGAAGATGTTCGAAAAGCTCACGCGCTCGGAAATGGACGACCGCGTCGAGTGGGCGCTCACGAAGGCTGCTCTGTGGAACGAAGTGAAGGACAAGCTGGGCCAGAGCGGCTACGGCCTGTCGGGCGGCCAGCAGCAGCGCCTGTGCATCGCGCGCGGCATTGCGATCCGTCCGGAAGTGCTGCTGCTCGACGAGCCGTGCTCGGCGCTCGACCCGATCTCGACGGGCCGCATCGAAGAGCTGATCGCGGAGCTGAAGAGCGACTACACGGTCGTGATCGTCACGCACAACATGCAGCAGGCCGCACGCTGCTCGGATTACACGGCCTACATGTACCTGGGCGAGCTGATCGAGTTCGGCGAGACCGAAAAGATCTTCATCAAGCCGGTGCGCAAGGAAACGGAAGACTACATCACCGGCCGTTTCGGTTGATGACGGAGAACAACAGCCATGTCGGATAAACATCTGTCGAGCCAGTTCGATGCGGACCTGAATGCCGTGTCGTCGAAAGTGCTGGAAATGGGCGGCCTCGTCGAGTCGCAGATCGTCGGCGCGATGTACGCGCTGAACGAGTTCGACCGCGAGACGGCCGAGAAGGTGATCGCGGCCGAGGAAACGCTGAACGCGATGGAAGTCGACATCGACCAGGAGTGCGGCAACATCATCGCGCGGAGGCAGCCGGCCGCGCGCGATCTGCGCCTTTTGATGTCGATTTCGAAAACGATTACGAACCTCGAGCGCGCCGGCGACGAGGCCGAGAAGATCGCCAAGCGCGTGCGCCGCCTGGTCGACGAGCCGGCCGCGCGCGCGGTCAACATCGCCGAGATCAAGGTGTCGGGCGAGATGGCCGTGACGATCCTGCGCCGCGCGCTCGACGCGTTTGCGCGCCTCGACACGGTCGCGGCCGCGCAGATCGTCAAGGACGACAAGGAGATCGACCTGGAATTCCGCGCGTTCGTGCGCAAGCTCGTGTCGTACATGCAGGAAGATCCGCGCACGATCTCGGTCGGCCTCGAGTACCTGTTCATCGCGAAGGCGATCGAGCGGATCGGCGACCACGCGAAGAACATCGCCGAATTCATCATCTACATCGTGAAGGGCACGGACGTGCGGCACCAGCCGCGCGACACGCTCGACCGTGAAGCCAACAGTTAATACGACCCAGCACAGGAAAAACAGAGGTGCCGATGCCCAGCAACATTCTCGTCGTTGAAGATGAGCCCGCGATTTCCGAACTGATCTCGGTGAATCTCCAGCACGCCGGTCACTGCCCGATCCGTGCGTACAACGCCGAACAGGCGCAGAACCTGATCAGCGATGTGCTGCCCGATCTCGTGCTGCTCGACTGGATGCTGCCGGGCAAGTCCGGTATTGCGTTCGCGCGCGACCTGCGCAACAACGAACGGACCAAGCACATCCCGATCATCATGCTGACTGCCCGCGGCGACGAGCAGGACAAGGTGCTCGGCCTCGAAATCGGCGCGGACGACTACGTGACGAAGCCGTTCTCGCCGAAGGAGCTGATGGCGCGGATCAAGGCCGTGCTGCGCCGCCGTGCGCCGCAGCTGACCGAGGACGTCGTGTCGATCAACGGGCTGCGCCTCGACCCGGCCACGCATCGCGTCGCCGCGCACGGCGATGGCAGCGAGATCAAGCTCGATCTCGGCCCGACCGAGTTCCGCCTGCTGCATTTCTTCATGACGCATCCGGAGCGTGTCCACAGCCGAACGCAACTGCTCGACCAGGTATGGGGCGACCACGTGTTCGTCGAGGAGCGTACCGTCGACGTGCACATCAAGCGATTGCGCGCGGCCTTGAAACCGGCCGGTTGCGATGCGATGATCGAGACCGTGCGCGGCAGCGGCTACCGGCTCGCCAAGCACGCGTAACGTATCCGCGCATGCCGTGTGCCACGGCATGCCGTTCATTCTTTCGGACGCTGAATCATGAACATCATCTGGGCGCGCTTTCTGGTGTCGCTCGTGCTGCTCGTGCTGATCGGCGTATTGGTCGGCGTTTTCGCCGGCCCGACCGCGGGCCTCGTGTTCGTGGTCGTGATGCTGGTCGCGCAGGGCTTTTTCAGCACCTTCCATACGCAGCGTCTGTGGCGCCTGCTCGACGCGCCCGTCTACGGCGAAGTGCCGAGCGCGCCGGGCATTTGGGGCGAAATCTACTATCGCCTGCACAAACTCGCGAAGCAGTGGCATGCGCAGGTGCGGCAGGTCGAGCAGCAGCATTCGCGCTTCATCCAGGCGATCCAGGCGTCGCCCAATGGCGTCGCGATGCTCGACGACCACGACCAGATCGAGTGGTGCAACGCGATCGCCGAGGTTCATTTCGGCCTCGACGCGAAGCGCGATCTGCGCCAGCACATCACGAACCTGGTGCGCCATCCCGATTTCGTCCGCTACCTGAATGCGCAGCTTTACGACGAGACGCTCGTGATGCGCGGCATGGGCGACTCGCGGCAGAACGTGCTGGAAGTGCAGGTGTTTCCGTACGGCGAGAACCGCAAGCTGCTGCTCACGCAAGACATCACCGAGCTCGAACGCACCGACGCGATGCGGCGCGACTTCGTCGCGAACGTGTCGCACGAGCTGAAGACGCCGCTCACCGTGCTGTCGGGCTTTCTCGAGACGATGCGCGAGTTGCCGCTGAACGAGGAAGACCGCGCGCGTTATCTCGACATGATGGAGCAGCAGGCGTCGCGCATGCGGCACATCGTGACCGACCTGCTGGTGCTCGCGAAGCTCGAAGGCGAGAGCAAGCCGCCGCTCGATCACGCGATCGACATGCGCGCCGTGTTCGACCATCTGAAGGAGGATGCGCAGACGCTGTCGAACGGGCATCACGACATCGCGTTCATGATCGACGAGACGCTCGGCGTCACGGGGGCGCAGACGGAGCTGTTCAGCGCGTTCGCGAACCTCGTCACGAACGCGATCCGCTATACGCCGGAAGGCGGCAAGATCGTCGTCACGTGGCGGCGCGAGGGCGTGCAGGGCGTGTTTTCCGTCACGGACAGCGGCTTCGGCATTCCGGCCGCCGACCTGCCGCGGCTCACCGAGCGCTTCTACCGCGTCGACCGCAGCCGTTCGCGCGACACCGGCGGCACGGGCCTCGGGCTGGCGATCGTCAAGCACGTGCTGCAGCGGCACGACGCGCACCTGTACGTGCAGAGCGAGGAAGGGCGCGGCAGTACGTTCACCGCGCGGTTCCCGGGTTCGCGCGTCATCGCGATCCGGCCGGCCGCGTACGAGGCGTGACCGCGTAGCGTTCCGACGTTCGAAACAAAAGAGCAGCCCGCGGGCTGCTCTTTTTCATGCGCGAGGCTTCGCGCGACTGGCGGCGCGCCGACGGCTCACGAGCAGAACTTCGCGAGCAGTCCGAGCTGCGCGTTGCGGAGCGTCTTGCCGGCGCGACGGCGGCGGTAGTGGCCGTCGCTGTGCATCTGCCATGCCGACTGGTTGTCGCCGAGACACACCGACAGGCCTTCGGCGATCACGCGCCGCTTGAGCTTGCGCTCGCGGACCGGGAACGCGACTTCGACGCGGCGGAACAGGTTGCGGTCCATCCAGTCGGCGCTCGACAGATAGACGTCCTCGGCGCCGCCCGCATGGAAGTAGTAGATCCGGTGGTGCTCGAGGAAGCGGCCGACGATCGAGCGCACCGTGATGTTTTCCGACAGCCCCGGCACGCCGGGCTTCAGCGCGCAGACGCCGCGCACGATCAGGTCGACCTTCACGCCGGCCTGCGACGCTTCGTACAGCGCGGCGATCACCGACGGCTCCAGCAGCGCGTTCATCTTCGCGACGATGCGCGCACGCTTGCCGGCGCGCGCATTGTCGATTTCCGCGCCGATCGCGTCGATGATGCGCGGATGCAGCGTGAACGGCGACTGCCACAGCTCGTGCAGCGTGAGCTCGCCGCCGATTCCCGTCAGTTGCTGGAAAACGTGGTGGACGTCCTCGCAGATCTTCTGGTCGGCCGTCATCAGCCCGAAGTCGGTGTAGAGGCGCGCCGTGCGCGGGTGGTAGTTGCCGGTGCCGAGGTGCACGTAGCGGCGCAGCGATGCCTTGCCGCCCTGCACGACGCGCCGCACGATCAGCATCATCTTCGCGTGGCACTTGTGGCCGACCACGCCGTACACGACATGCGCGCCGACGGCCTCGAGCTGCGACGCCCAGTTGATGTTGGTCTCCTCGTCGAAGCGCGCGAGCAGCTCGACGACGACGGTCACTTCCTTGCCGTTGCGCGCGGCTTCCATCAGCGCGTCCATCAGCGGCGAATCGGTGCCGGTGCGGTAGATCGTCTGCTTGATCGCGACGACGCTCGGGTCCCTCGCGGCCTGCTGCAGCAGTTCGAGCACGGGCTGGAAGCTCTCGTACGGGTGGTGCAGCAGGATGTCGCCGTCGTCGATCGCGTCGAACATCGTCGGCGCGTTCGTGATCGCGGCCGGGGTCGACGCGGTGAACGGCGCGAACTTCAGGTCGGGGCGGTCGACGAGATCGGGAATCTGCATCAGCCGCACGAGGTTCACGGATCCGGCCACGCGGTAGCAGTCCTTTTCGCCGAGCTCGCTTTCCTCGAGCAGGCGGCGCACGATGTGCGCCGGCGTGTCGGCCGACACTTCGAGACGCACCGCGTTGCCGAGGTGGCGTGCGGGCAGCTCGCCCTGCAGCGCGACGCGCAGGTTCGTGATTTCGTCCTCGTCGACGAACAGCTCGCTGTTGCGCGTGATGCGGAACTGGTTGCAGCTCTTCACGACGAGTTGCGGGAAGAGTTCGCCGACGAAGCGCTGCATGAACGAACTCAGCAGCACGAAGCCGTGCTCGAAGCCCGACAGCGCGTGCGGCATGCGCACGACACGCGGCAGCGCACGCGGCGCCTGCACGATGCCCATCACCGCCTGGCGGCCGAACGCGTCGCGGCCTTCGAGCTCGACGACGAAGTTCAGGCTCTTGTTGAGCACGCGCGGGAACGGGTGGGCCGGATCGAGGCCGATCGGGGTCAGCACGGGCAGCAGCTCGTCGAGGAAGTAGCGCCGCGCCCATTCGAGCTGCTCGTCGTTCCACGTGTCGCTCGCGTGGAAGTAGATGCCTTCCTGTTCGAGCGCGGGCAGCACGGTTTCGTGCAGCATCGTGTACTGTCGATGGACGAGCCGCTGCGCGCGTTCGACGACGAGGTCGTAAGCGTGCTGCAACGACATGCCGTCGGGCGTCAGCGCGCCGGGATTGTCGCGGATCTGTTCCTGAAGGCCGGCCATCCGGACTTCGAAGAATTCGTCGAGGTTGCTGCTGGTGATGCAGATGAAGCGGAGGCGCTCGAGCAACGGGACTTGCGGATCGGCCGCCTGGGCCAGCACGCGCTCGTTGAAACCGAGGATGCCGAGTTCACGATTGAGAAGCGGATAACGGACGGACATCGGCAGAGTAGGGGGCAGTTCAGGCGATGATTCGAAAGGACGCTCGGAAACTCTCACGGTACGATGACGTGCTGATGACAATCATGTATTTATATCGGGAAATTCTACGCCTTAACCATTTCGTCGCATAAATGTTTCGGCTATATGGAATCGAGCAGTGTGCATACCCGTGAAGCGTGGTAACGGCAAGCGTTCCACGCTTAAAATGTCGCCTTTGATTGATCGCCCTGGGTTGCCGGTCCGGCTGCCGCGGGCGACCGCGCACGGAGCCCCCTTCTGATGGTTACAACCCCCCACTTGCTGGCTGCCGTGGATCTCGGCTCGAACAGCTTCCGGCTGATCGTCGGGCGCGTCGAGGAAACGCCGGCGGGCAGCCAGATCTATCCCGTCGACGCGTTGCGCGAACCGGTTCGGCTGGCCGCGGGCCTGTCGAGCGACAAGATGCTCGATCGCGCGTCGCAGGAGCGTGGCTGGGAGGCGCTCAAGCGGTTCGGCGAGCGCCTGCGCGATTTTCATCCCGACCATGTGCGTGCGGTGGCGACCAACACGCTGCGCGTCGCGAAGAACGCCGCCGAATTTCTCGGCGAGGCCGAAGCGGCGCTCGGTTTCCCGATCGAGGTGATCGCGGGCCGCGAAGAAGCGCGGCTGATCTATGCGGGCGCCGCGCACTCGGTGCCGGCGAGTGCCGGCAAGCGGCTCGTCGTCGACATCGGCGGCGGCTCGACCGAATTCATCATCGGCTCGCACTACACGCCAATCGTGATGGAGAGCCTGTATATCGGCTGCGTGAGCCACAGCCGCAGCTTCTTTCCGGCCGGCAACGTCGACGAATACACGATGCGGCAGGCCGAACTCGCGGCCAAGCGCGAGATCCAGATCATTTCGAGCGAGTACAAGAAGGCCGGCTGGGACCAGGCGATCGGGTCGTCCGGCACCGCGCGTGCGCTCGCGGAACTCGTCGAGGCGAACGGATTCAACGATCCGGGCATCACGCACGGCATTTCGCGCGGTGGCCTGGAGCGGCTGAAGCGCGCGCTGATCAAGTCGGAGAACGTCAACCGGCTCAAGCTGATCGCGTTGAAGCCCGATCGCGTGCCGGTGCTCGCCGGCGGCCTCGCGATCATGCTCGCGGTGTTCGAGGAGCTCGGCGTCGATTACGTCGATACGACCGACGGCGCGCTGCGCCTCGGCGTGCTGTACGACCTGCTCGGCCGGACGCAGCACGAGGACATGCGCGCGGTGACCGTCGAGGGCTTCACGCGCCGCTACGGCGTCGATCGTGCGCAGGCCGAGCGGATCGGTGCGCTTGCGGTGCGTTTCTACGACGAACTCGAGGAAGACGACGAAGAGGCGCGCGAGGAAGGGCGGATGTTCCTCGGCTGGGCGGCCGCGTTGCACGAGATCGGCCTGTCGATCTCGCACAGCGCGTATCACAAGCATTCGGCCTATATCGCGAGCAATGCGGACATGCCGGGTTTCTCGCGCACCGACCAGGCGCGGCTGGCCGCGCTCGTGCTCGGTCATGCGGGCAAGCTCGGCAAGCTGTCGCAGGCGCGCGACGTCGAGTGGCCGCTGCTGTTTTGCCTGCGGCTCGCGGCGCTGCTGTGCCGGCGCCGGACCGATGCGGGGCTGCCCGACATTTCCGTTTCGCAGATGAAGAAGGGCGGGTACGAAGTGCGCCTGCCGAGCGCGTGGGTCGAGCAGAATCCGTTGACCGACTACAGCCTCAGCCAGGAGGCTGCCGAGTGGGAGAAGGTCGGGATCCCGTATCGCGTGGTGTACACCGGCGCGTAATGGCCGCAAGCGTGGCCTGGAAGCCGTTGGGGCGGGAGCGTGGCTGCGGTGGCCCGAGGCGTGCCGCACGACCGTCCTGACGGCTCGCTCAATCCGACGAGCAGACGATCGCGGTCAGAAACGGGAACGCCTGCTTGACGGTCGCGTCGCTTCCGGCCTTGCGCACGGCTTCCTCCACCGCACTCTTCGTGCCGCGTACCACGACGCCGTAGGCCCAGTCGCCGATCGGCGTGCCGTCGCCCGGACGGAAGATCGGGTCGTTCGCTTGATAGCCCAGCACGACATAGACGCCGAAGCCGTACGCCGTCAGCGAGCGGTTCGTGCGGAATGCGTTCACGGAATTCGATTCGACGTGCATCGGCTCCGACTGGATGTCGCCGGCGGCGAGCAGCGGCGCGACGAACTTGTGGCCGGTCGAATGGCAGTCGAGCGCGTCGTCGAGCGCTTTCGCCGACGCGGGGCCGGCGGTCGCGAGCACGAGCAGCGACGCGCAGAGGGCGGTTTTGACGATGTTGTTTTTCATGCGCGGATGCGGGTTGTTCATACGCATTATCGCGTGTTCCCGGAAGTGTCGCGCGCGGGTGCGGGCAGGGCCGGAGCGTTGTCGCGTCGGTGCCCCAATGAATCCCTACAATGAACGGAAGTGCGTGAGCCGGGAATCCGTGCGGGCGGCGCAGGGCCCAGAAACGGAAAAGGGGCTACGGTATTAACCGTAACCCCTTGATTCCTTGGTCGGAGCGATAGGATTCGAACCTACGACCCTCTGATCCCAAATCAGATGCGCTACCAGGCTGCGCTACGCTCCGACGAGCCAAAGATTATATCGTTGCATGATCGATTCGGTCAATCGCGACATGCGGGTAAATGCCGCGGCGGCGAACCGACCGCGATTTGCGACAATCCACGGGATGATCGGCCGGCCGCGACGCATGCGTGCGCGGACGCTCGCCGAAGCAAGGAGAACATCATGATGAACCTGATCCTGTGGCGTCACGCCGAAGCCGAAGACTATGCGACCAGCGATCTCGCGCGCCAGCTGACCGTCCGTGGCCGCAAGGACGCGCAGGCGATGGCCAAATGGCTGCGCGGCAGGCTCGAGACGAACAGCGTGATCCTCGCGAGCCCGGCGGCTCGCACCGTGCAGACGGTCGAGGCGCTGACCGACCAGTACCGGACCGTCGACGCGCTCGCACCGGGCGGCAGCGTTGACGACGTGCTGGCAGCGGCAGGCTGGCCGGACGGCATCGCGCCGACGGTCGTGATTGTCGGGCACCAGCCGACGCTCGGCAGCGTCGCCGCGCAATTGATTACCGGCAGCGACGACAGCTGGAGCGTCAGGAAGGGCGGCATCGTGTGGCTCGCGAGCCGCACGCGTGACGGCAGTCGGCAGGCGGTATTGCGGGCGGTATTGACGCCGGAACTGGTGTGAATCGCGGCTGAATAGGTTTGAAGGGATTGATCATACGGTTTCGCAAGCTTTCTGCTAAAGTCAATTCGGCGACACGTCATTGAAAGGACACGGTCGTGCCACATAACGGTCACGGCCGGTTACTACATTGGCGGGCATGTCGCCTTATTCCTTACGACCAGGAAAGCCTAATGCGAGAACTGCCGACGCCTACGCTCCCTTTTGCCTCGCTGCCCCTCGACACGTCGCGGCGCCACCTGCCGCGCGCCAGTGAAACCGTCACATCGGAGTATCGCCTGCGCGCCGCATGGGCGCGTACGGAAGACGAATTGCGCGAAGCCCAGCGCCTGCGCTACAGCGTGTTCGCCGAAGAGATGGGCGCGCAGGTCAGCGGTCCCTCCGGTCTCGACGTCGATCCGTTCGATGCGTACTGCGACCACCTGCTGGTGCGCGATCTCGACACGCTGAAAGTCGTCGGCACGTACCGCGTGCTGCCGCCGCACCAGGCGGCGCGGGTCGGCCGCCTGTATGCCGAGGGCGAATTCGACCTGTCGCGCCTCACGCACCTGCGCGGCAAGATGGTCGAGGTCGGCCGCTCGTGCGTGCACAGCGACTACCGCAGCGGCGCGGTCATCATGGCGCTGTGGGGCGGTCTCGGCGCGTACATGATGCAGAACGGCTACGAGACGATGCTCGGCTGCGCGAGCGTGTCGATGGCCGATGGCGGCCACTATGCGGCGAACCTGTACCAGTCGCTGTCGGCAGGCTCGCTGACGGCGCCCGAGTACCGCGCGTTCCCGCACACGGCGCTGCCGGTCGACGAACTGCAGACGGGTACCGTGGTCGCACCGCCGCCGCTGATCAAGGGCTACCTGCGTCTCGGCGCGAAGATTTGCGGCGCCCCGGCCTGGGATCCCGACTTCAACTGCGCGGATTTCCTGACGCTGTTCCGCCTGTCCGACATCAACTCGCGCTACGCCCGCCACTTCCTGGGCTGAACCGTCCGAACCGCGGCGCGCCCGCATCCGGATGCGCGCAAGCGAACGCCGTCGCGCGCCATTGGTCATGCGACGGCGTTCGTGCATTCGGCCCTGATAATTTCCGCGGTATGCGATTGCCGGCGTGCCACGGGATGGCACGTTTCAGGACGGCCCGGATCGTCGATACGGGCCGGACTGCGGGGCGGCTCGCTCAGTGCTTGCGCCGCCAGTCGAGCAGGTGATGTTCCGCCATCCAATGGTGGATCATCCCTTCGCCGCCATGGCTGCGCTTGTATTCGCGCGACTCGAAGTACGACAGCGCGACCAGCACCATCAGGCCAATGAACAGGCCGATCAGGCCCGCAATTTCTTCAGACGACATGGCAGCCTCCTTTCCACGGCACAGCGCCATGCGTACATAGTAGGACATGCGCGGCACGACCCTGAAACCGGATTTCCGCTAGACTCGGCGCGGTCCCGGCGCGCGATGGGCGCACCGTTTTCCGGAGCCACACCCGATGACCCGTTTCATGCTGGCCGTGCTGGCCGCATCCCTGCTTGCCGCCTGCACCAGCGATCCTCGCCAGGCCCGTCGCGGCCACCCGCCGGAAGACCCGGCCGACTATCACGGCGTGCCGACCGACATGACGCCGCCGTCGATGCTCGACGCGCCGCCGCCGAAACCGACGCAGTAACGACAGGGTTCGCCGTCACGCGCGGGCGGCGGACGCGGCGTGTGCGTCGGCGCCGATGCGCCGCAGCAGCCCGGGCAGGTAACGCGCGAGCGTCGCGCCGCGCGCGGCCATGAACAGCAGCAGCGCGAACCACAGACCGTGATTGCCGAACGTGCCGACGGCCGCGAACGTGGCAACAATGAAGATCGAGAGCGACACGACCATCGCGCGCATCAGCGATCGCGTTTGCGTCGCGCCGATGAAGACGCCATCGAGCAGGAAGCCCCAGACCGACACGATCGGCGAGATCGCAGCCCACGGCAGATAGCGCAACGCGACGGCGCGGATCTCGGCCTGGTCGGTCAGGCGCGCGACGATCCAGCCGCCCGCCGCCCAGTAGGCGAGCGCGAACAGCAGCGCGCCGAGCGCCGACCAGAGCAGCGTGACGCGCACGGCCTGCCGAAAGGCGCGGCGGTCGCGCGCCCCGGCGGCCGCACCGACGAGCGCCTCGGCCGCATGCGCGAAGCCGTCGAGGCCATAAGCCATGAAGGTCTGGAAATTCAGCAGCAGCGCGTTTGCCGCGAGCGTCGCGTCGCCTTGTCTTGCGCCGAGGTGCGCGAACCAGCCGAACGCGCCGAGCAGGCACAGCGTACGCAGGAAGATGTCGCGATTGAGCGCAACTAGGCGCTTGAGCGCGGCGCGCTCGGCAAGTGCGCGTACCGCGATCGGCGCAAGACCGCGCGGGCGCAACCGCCACAGCATCCACGCACCGAGCGCGAAGCCGCAAGCGTCCGCGGTGGCGGTCGCGGCGCCGATGCCGGCGCTGCCCCAACCGAAGCCGTACACATAGAGCAGGACGGCACCGATGTTCACCGCGTTGATGAACACCTGCGCGACCAGCGCCAGCCGCACACGCTGTACGCCGAGCAGATAGCCGAGCACGACGTAGTTCGCGAGCGCGAATGGCGCGCTCCAGATCCGCGCATGACTGTACGCGAGCGCCGTCGAGCGGACGGCGTCGCTGCCGCCGAGCGCGGACAGTGCGAACGACAGCAGCGGCACCTGCAGCGCGAGCACGGCGCTACCGAGCGCGAACGCGACGATCAGCGCGCGCAGCAGGTTCAGGCGAATACCGGCGGTGTCCCCGGCGCCGTGCGCCTGTGCGACGAGGCCGGTCGTCCCCATCCGCAGGAAGCCGAAACCCCAGAACACGAAATTGAAGAACAGCCCGCCGAGTGCGACGCCGCCGAGATACTGCGCGCCGTCGAGGTGGCCGGCGACGGCCGTGTCGACGGCGCCGAGGATCGGCTGGGTCAGGTTCGCCAGGACGATCGGGAAGGCGAGCGCGAGGACGCGCCGATGCGTGACGGTGGCCGAACCAGCGCCGGCTCCGTGCGCTAACGCGGATTCGGACATGGCGGACGCGTCAGGCGCGTTCCTGCACGCAGACCCACGGCGAGACGACGACCGCCCACAGCTCCGGGTTGCGCGCCGCGTAGTCGGCGGCGGTCTCGGCGGGCATGCGCGCGACGAGACCGGCCGACAGCCAGCGCGTGACCTGTTCGGCATCGTCGCTGGCGACGGCTTCCGCGACGCTGACGAGATCGAGGTCGCGCGCGACGGACAGCAGCTTGCCCTGCGCGAAGAAGCGTTCGAGATCGCACCAGTCGATCTTCGCGGTTTCGCCGAGGAGTTTGGCGTAGAGCGGGCTGTGCGACGCGCCCGCGGCGGATGGCTGATCTGAGGACATCGTTTTCTTGGAAAAACTGCGTGGCGCCACTATAAACCATCCGGCCGCACGGGCCGAGCCGGAGGTGAGCGGCCTACGCGTCGCGCAACGCGCGGCGCACGATCTTGCCGGTCGCGGTCATCGGCAGGCTGTCGACGAACGCGATCGCGCGCGGGTATTCGTGTGCGGCGAGCCGCGTGCGCACGTGGGCCTGCAGCGCGAGGACAAGCGTGTCGTCACCGACGTGGCCGGGGTTCAGCACGACGAACGCCTTGACGATCTCGGTGCGCGTCGCGTCGGGCACGCCGACGACGGCCGCCATTCGCACCGCCGGATGCGTGAGCAGGCAGTCCTCGATCGGCCCCGGGCCGATCCGGTAGCCGGCGCTCGTGATGACGTCGTCGTCGCGGCCGACGAAGCGCACGAAACCGTCGGCGTCGAGCGTGCCCGTATCGCCGGTCAGCAGGTAGTCGCCCGCGAACTTGTCGCGCGTCGCATCCGGGTTGCGCCAGTATTCGAGGAACATCACCGGGTCGGGGCGGCGTACCGCGATGCGACCTTCGACGCCCGGCGGCAGCGGCGTGCCGTCCGCGTCGACGATCGCGACCGCATGACCGGGTACCGCCTTGCCGATGGCGCCGGGCCGCGCGTCGAACAGCGCCGCGCAGGACGACAGCACCATGTTGCACTCGGTTTGCCCGTAGAACTCGTTGATCGTTACGCCGAGCGCGTCGCGCCCCCAGGTCGTCAGTTCGGTGCCGAGCGATTCGCCGCCGCTCGCGACCGATTTCAGCGACAGCGCATGGCGTTCGCGCGGAGCCGCTACGGTGCGCATCAGCTTTAGCGCGGTGGGCGGCAGGAACGCATGCGTGACGCCGTGCCGCGCCATCAACGCAAACGCCGCGTCGCCGTCGAACTTCTCGAAGCGGCGCGCGAGCACCGGCACGCCGTGATGCCACGACGGCAGCAGCACGTCGAGCAGGCCGCCGATCCATGCCCAGTCGGCCGGCGTCCAGAACAGGCGTGCATCGCGCGGGAAGCATTGCTGCGACATCTCGACACCGGGCAGGTGGCCGAGCAGCACGCGATGGGCGTGCAGCGCGCCTTTCGGTTTGCCCGTCGTGCCGGACGTGTAGATGATCACCGCCGGATCGTCGGCGGCCGTATCGGCCGGCACGAACTCCGGCGTTTCGGCGGCGAGCGCCGCGTCGTAACGCAGCACGCCCGGCGCGTCGGGCGCATCGTCGCCGACGCAGTAGACGGTACGCAGCGTGGGCAGCTGCGCGCGCAGCGGCGCGATTTTCGCGTAGCCGGCCGCGTCGGTGACGAGCGCGGCGGCCCCGCTGTTCGCGAGCCGGTATTCGAGTGCATCGACGCCGAACAGCGTGAAGAGCGGCACCGCGATCGCGCCGAGCTTGTACGCCGCGAGATGCGCGACAGCCGTTTCGGGACCCTGCGCGAGAAAGATGCCGATCCGGTCGCCGCGTTGCAGGCCCGCACGCGCGAGGCTGTTCGCGAAACGGTTAGAGGCATTCTTCAGATCGTCGAACGTCATCCGAAACACGTCGCCTTGCGCCGTTTCGTAGATCAGCGCGAGGCGTCCGCTGCCGTCGGCCCATTTGTCGCAGACGTCCACGCCGATGTTGTAGCGCGCCGGAATGTTCCACTGGAAGCGGGAGAGCAGGTCGTCGTAGCGGTCGGCGGCGGGCAGCATCGATTGTCTCCTGGGTGTCGATCGTGGCGTCGGGCGCACGGCTTACATCAGGTTTTCACGCAGACGAATCCACAATGGGGTCTGCTGATAGGGAATGCTCGGGCTCGTCCAACGGCCGACGCTCGGTGCACGATTCCGGAATGACGCATAAGATCACGACAAAACAGTGATGTGACCATGGATTTGCTTCTGATAGCTGCGGGGTTCAGCCTGATCGGAATCGGTGCGCTGGTGGCGTTTGCCAGTCACGTCGATCCGTTGTCCGGCCGTTTCACCGGACGTCTGCGCAAGCGCTGACTCGACCATTCCCGTTTTTCGCCGCGACGGCACGCGATGCGCGCCGGCATCGCGTGTCGTCCGTTGGTCGCTCAGCGGGCCGGCAGGTAACGAGACGGGTCGATCGACCGGCCGCCGTAGCGCAGCTCGAAATGCAGCGCGACGCGATCGCTGTCGCTGTTGCCCATCTCCGCGATCGACTGCCCCTGCGTGACCGACTGGCCTTCCTTCACCAGCAGCGCGCGGTTGTGCGCGTAGGCGGTCAGGTAGTCGGCGTTGTGCTTCAGGATGATCAGGTTGCCGTAGCCGCGCAGCCCGTTGCCGGCATAGACCACGACACCCGGCGCGGCCGCGACCACCGGCGTGCCCGGCGCGTTCGCGATGTCGATCCCCTTCGATTTCGAGCCGTCGAACGTGCGCACCACGTTGCCGGCCGCCGGCCAGACCAGCGCGATGCTCGTGGCCGGTTTCACGGCCGATTCGACCGGCGCGGAAGGGGCCGGGCGGGCGCGTCCCGCACTGCCGGTGCCGGTGGTCGACGGCGTCGATGCGGTGGCCGTGCCGGGCGGCGGCGCGACGCGCAGCACTTGACCGACTTCGATCGCATCGGGGTTCGCCATCTGGTTCCAGCGCACGATGTTCTGTACCGACGTGCGGTTGTCGCGCGCGATCTTGTAGAGCGTGTCGCCACGCTCGACGCGATAGAACCCGGGGCCGACGGGCGCGGAGCCGCACGCGACGAGCAGGGCCGCGCAGGCGGCCGCGAAGAGTCGCTTCGTTGTTGTTCCGAACATTGAACCTCGCAAAACCCCGCCGCGCGTGACGCGGCAGGCAACACAAAACGTCCGATTTTAACGGGTTCGACCCGAGCACCGCAGTTTCGTGCCGCTGCCGGGGCCCTTGCGCGCCCGTTCGGCGCGCCGATCAGCCGGCGAGCGGCCGCACGCGAATGCGCAGCGCGGCCGTTTCGGTCGCGCCCGGCGCAAGCATGCGCAGCCCGAGGCCGTTGTGGATCGCATCGGGCAGGCCGAGCCACGGCTCCACGCAGTAGAAGTCGGAATCCGGCTTTTCGGTCCAGGTCGTGACTGCGTACCAGGGGATCGAGCCCGGCGCGTCGAGCGCGATCTCGATCGTGCGGCCGCGGCCCGGCATCACGATGCGCACTGGCGCGGACGGTTCGCCGTCGAGGCAGTGGAAGCGGTCGAGGATGTCCGGATTGTCGAGGCGGTAGCGGGCTTCGCCGGGTTCGAGCGGGCTGATCGAGCCGTCCGGACGCTGCTGGCAGCTGCGGGTCGGCGGCAGTTCGAGGGTGGTTTCCGCGCGTTCGCCATGCGGCAGCGCGAAATAGAAATGATGGCCGGCGTAGTAGGGCAGCGGCGTGTCGCCGCGGTTGGTCGTCGTCAGCGCGACGTCGAGCGTATGCGCGTCGGCCAGCCGGTAGGTCGTCTCGAACCGGAAGTCGAACGGGTAGCTTGCGCGCAGGGCGTCGTTCGCGTCGAGCGTCATCGACAGCGCGGCACCGTCGGCGGACGGATGCGCGTCGAACGGCAGGTCGCGCGCGAAGCCGTGCATCGGCAGATCGCGGACCACGCCGGCGGCGTCGCGCCAGCGGCCGAGTGCTCCGTCGACGCGGTGGCGGCCGAGGAACGGAAACAGCAGCGGATTGCCGCCGCGCACGCGTGCGAGGTTGCTCCAGTCGGCCGTTTCCGGCCAGAAGATGACCGGTTCGCCGTCGACGTGCCAGGACAGCAGGCGGCCGCCGAATTGCGGAGCGACCCGGACGAGCGACGGGCCGGCGTGAAGTTCGTGGATATCGTGTTGCTGGAAGATCGGCATGGCGAATCGGGTTGGGCGGGTGGACGGAGCAACGCGCGTTCCATTATCGGGCCGCGGCTGCTCGGGGAAAACCCTTCTCGGGAAATTGCGAGTTTTTAACATTGTCAACGGTCGGGATAATGCCTCTAAACCGGTGATGTTGCCGGGTCATGACACTTCGTGGAGGGGGCCATGGATCTGGCAATGGCAATGGGTATCGCACTGTTCGGCATGTTCACTGGCAGCACGGTATTATTTTTCTATCAGCTCGGCCGCTGACGGCAATTCCTGCCGAAGTCGACAGGCCCGCCATGCGAATGGCGGGCTTTTTGCTTTCTGGGCCCTTACAAATTGCAAGCGTTTGTGTGCATTGCCGCAATAACCTGCCAAATGCCTTGGCGCGGTAATCCTGGCTCGGCATAATCGGGGCGCGTTTTTCGGACGCGCATCGCGTCGTCCGTCTTTCTCCCCGCTTAATCTCGACTAAAAGGACCGACGCGTGAGCCTCTGGTTTCTGGTATTCCTGAGCGTCCTGCAGGGCGTCACCGAACTCTTCCCCGTCAGCAGCCTCGGCCATACGTTGCTGGTGCCGGCGCTGTTCGGCATGCATATCGACAAGCACGCGCCGCAACTGCTGCCGTTCCTCGTGGCGCTGCACCTCGGCACCGCGCTCGCGCTGCTGTGGTACTTCCGCGCGCGCTGGATCGCGCTGATCGGCGGCTTCTTCGCGCAGCTCGGCGGCCGCAAGAACGACGACGGCCACCTGATGTGGGCGCTCATCATCGGGACGATCCCGACCGGCATCGTCGGGCTGCTGCTCGAGAAGCGTATCGAACGCGTGTTTCATGACCTGCGGATCGTGGCGATCGCGCTGATCGTGAACGGCGTGCTGCTGTGGCTCGGCGATCGCATCCAGCGCAGCCGCGCGCACCAGGCGCCCGAGAAGATGACGTTCAAGCAGGCGTTCTTCGTGGGTCTCGCGCAGATCGGCGCGCTGATTCCGGGTTTCTCGCGCAGCGGGCTGACGATGATCGCCGGCAATGCGGCCGGGTTGACGGCCGAGAAGGCGGCGGAATTCTCGTTCCTGCTCGGCACGCCGATCATCTTCGCGGCGGGCGTGCTCGAGCTGCCGAAGCTGTTCCATGCGCGCGACCAGCTCGCCGACGCGCTGCTCGGCGGCGTGCTGACGGCGATCGCCGCGTACCTGAGCGTGCGATTCCTGATGCGCTATTTCGAAGGGCGCGGCCGGCTCGCGTCGTTCGGCGTGTATTGCGTGATCGCCGGCGTGTTCTGTCTCGGCTGGTTCATGCTGCATCCGCAGCCGGTTTGACGCGGTGATGGCTCGCTTCGCGTGATGTGGCGCGATGATCGGGTATAATTTCGGGCTCGGTTTCGTACCGGGCCCGTTTTGTTTCGGGGCTTTGAGTCTGGCGGCGCAGTTGTCGCAGCTGCTCGAGAGCCCGGCGCGGAATGCGGTCCGTGGCAGGCCGTGTCTTTTCTCCCCGACCGCCCTTAGCTCAGTTGGATAGAGCAACGGCCTTCTAAGCCGTAGGTCACACGTTCGAATCGTGTAGGGCGGGCCAGTCAAGTCAAGCACTTACATTCGCGCTCTCGCTGCATCAGCCATCGATCGGTCGTCCATGTGACCGTGGTGTAACCGGATTTGGGTAATCGATGGCGGCTCGTGACGCTCCGGGATCCAACGCTTGAGCCGCTCATTCTCCGATTCCAGTTCCTTGAGCCGGCGGACATCCGTCACATCCATGCCGCCGAATTTGTCGCGCCGACGATAGAACGTCCGTTCCGAGATGTTGTGGCGCCTGCACAGATCCTTCGCATGTTCGTCCGGGCGCTCTGCCTCGCGCAAAATTCGAATGACCTGTTGGTCGGTAAATCGCTTTTTCAGCGAGTTCTCCTTGCCGCTAGAGTAAAAAAGAACTCGCTTGCCGAATGGCTGCAAGAAGCGTCCCAGGTCACGGCACTGGATGCCGGGCAAGCCCGCTTCAGCGTTCGTACAGGGATCGGAAATCCGGCTCGTGATCAACGAGCAGCGTTTCGTTCAATTCAGTCTCGACGAGTTGGGTCGCGTGATGGATCGACCTTTTACCCCGTACGTGCCAATTCCCTGCTTCGTACAGATCGCGTTGGTCACGCGGGAGAGGCCGTTGCGGGACTGCGACGCGGTGAACCCTCCACCGGTACCCAGCCGCATATTAGATAAGCGGACGGACAAGGGTATCAGCAAGGAAATTGCAACGAAATTTCAGGTATCTTTCGCTGGCAAACGTTTTGTCCTACAGTAGCGGGGCCTCACGCTGGCGAGCCAGTTGGGGACAGAACCTGAGACGAAAATAAAGGGAATTCAAATGAGTTTCGCCCCGAATGGCGGTATTCCGGCCGGTTCCGGCGGGAATCTGTTGGGCTCGCTGAGCGCGCTCGGCGGCCTTGCCGGGCCGGTTGCGTCCACGGTGGCAGGCCAGATCGGCCCCCTCGCCGGTGTCGCAGGTCATATCGACACCGTGCAACGTGCCGTCCAGCTTGCGCAGACCGGCTTCTCGCTCATGAACAAAACGCCGGCCGCGATTGCGGATGCGCTCAACAATGCGGTCGGCGGCGTTGCTCGGCTGACTCAGCTAAATCGATACGTGACCATCGACTCGCCGCTCGGTTCGGACGTGTTGCTGGTCAGTACCGCGGTCATCGATGAGCACGTCAATCGGTTGCCGGAGATCCACCTGGATTTGCTGTCACACCAGCATGACCTGGTACCCGATCAGCTGATCGGTCAACCGATCAAAATCCGATTCGATGAGAGCGCGCGGCAGTCCACGCTGGAGCGTATCGTCTCGTCAGGGGGGGCCGACGGCATCCGCTACTTCGACGGCTACGTCACGTCGTTCGATCGGGCCGGCAATCCGGGCAAGGTGACGCAATATCAAATGACGGTGGCGCCGTGGTTCTGGTTTTTGACGCGCTCGACCGACTGCCGGATTTTTCAGAACAAGACCGCTCAGGACATCCTCACCGAGATTTTCCAGGATCACGGGTTCACCGACTTCGAGTTCGATATCCGGACCGCACAGAAGCCGCTCGAATACATCGTGATGTATCAAGAGTCGTACTACAACTTCTGTGCGCGTCTGATGGAGCAGGAAGGCCTGATCTGGACGCACCGCTACGAGAAGGAAAAGCACTTCCTTGTCATCGGCGATACGAATTTCGTTTTCCGCCCGATCGACGGGCTGGCCAACCTGCCATATGCCGCCAGCGCGGCGAGTGAAGACAACGGCATCGACCAGTTGCATGAAGGCCGACGTTTCGGTGTCGGCAAGATCGCTTTTCGCGACTTCAATCACCAGAACCCATCGTCGCCGCTGATGCTGGCGCAGGCAGAGCCGGAGAATCTCCGCCATGCGGGGCTCGAGACAACGGAGCGTTTCGAGCACCAGTCGTTGTTCGACCACGGTGATGATGGCGACCGTTACGCGCGCATTGCGATGCAGGCAGAAGAAGCGAGCGCGCATCGGTATACGGGCAGCGGCTATGCGTGGCGGATGACGACTGCAGGCAGCGTGACGGTGACGAACCATCCAGTCATGGCCAACAATCAGGAATACGCCATTCTGCACGTTCGCCACGAGGCCGTGAACGACTATACGGAACACAACGCAAAACTGCCGTACCGCAATACATTTTCTCTGCTCCCGAAGAAGTTTCCGTACCGTTCGCCCAGAAATACCCCGAAGCCCGTCATCCACGGCACCCAGTCGGCAATTGTGGTCGGCCCGAAGGGCGAGGAAATTCATACGAACGGCAGTGCGGTCAAGGTGCACTTCCTGTGGGATCGCCGCGGCAAGCTGGACGGCTCGGATTCGATGTGGATCCGCGTGTCCCAGCCGTGGGCGGGTGACGGGTGGGGGGCGGCTGCCATTCCACGGATCAAACAGGAGGTCCTGGTCGCGTTTAACCAGGGAGACCCGGACAATCCGGTCATTGTGGGCCGCGTCTACAACGGCGAGCAGGGCAATCCTTATCACGGGGCTGCCGGGCAGACGATGGGGATCAAGAGTCAGACGCACAAGGGGGCCGGCTCGAACGAACTGCGGTTCTCCGACGTGAACGGTGCGCAAGAAGTCTTTCTGCATGCGCAGAAGGATATGAACACGGTCATCAAGGATTCGGAAACGCACACGGTCGAAGCCGGCGCGCGCACGGTGTCGCTGCTCAAGGGCAGTGAGACGAAGCAGATCGCGCAGGGCGGATTGAAGGAAACCATCGCGCTGACTCGCGACACCACGGCGAACGTGATCAATACCAAGGCCATCGCGAGCAAGGCCGGCCCCGGCATGCAAAGCCACCAGGCGAGCGACGGCATCGAGCACCGTGTCGGCGACGGCGTCGTGACGATGACGCCGGACAGCATCAAGCTGACCTTCGGACCGTCCACGATCGTCATCAATGCGAATGGCATCTATCTCGACGGGCCGGTCATCCACCTGAATCGCGGCAGCGCGCAGTCCGCGGAACAGGCGCTCGCGCTCGAGTGGGCCGCGGAACAGGCGACGATCGCGAAGGGGCTGGCGAGCCCCGATCCGGCGACGCGCGCGGCGGCGGCCAAGCTGGCGAGTTCGCTGAAGGCGCAGCAACTGGCGAAACTCGCGGACCACGTGTATCACCCGAACGATCCGCCGCCGACCGGGTGGAAGATGGCGACCAACGATCCGGAGGCGTTGAAGGCTTTCGGGCTCAAGCCGAGCGACTTCGAGAAAAGCGGTAGCAACTTCGGGTCGCAGATGTATATCCCGGATCCGAAGGTCTTTGGCGACAGCATGAAGCCGACGGTGGCGTTCAAGGGGACCCAGCAGCTCTTCGGCGAAGACATGAGCAACAACATGGCGCAAGGTCTTGGCGCCGATGCGCCGTATTACCGCAATGCGGTCACGATCGGCAAGAACATCGAGACCACCGGCGCGTCGGCCGGCGTCGATTTCACCGGGCATTCGCTCGGCGGCGGCCTGGCGTCCGCTGCAGCCGAGGCCAGCGGCGGTTCGGCGGTGACCTTCAATGCTGCCGGCCTCAATCCGGAGACGGTCGCGCAATACGGCGGGACCGCCCAGGCGGCCAATATCACGGCCTATCGCGTCGACGGGGATATCCTGACCGGCCTGCAGGAAGGCCGACTCGGGCCGATCAGCGACGGCACGGCGGCGCTGATGCCGAAGGCGGTTGGCAGCCCCGTCACGCTCGACGGTGAAAGCGTGACCACGGTCGGCCGTCACCTGATGGGTGACGTGACGAACGGGATCAACCAGCAGGTCGCGAAGGATCAACTCGACCTGGCCTCCCAACTGAATTCATCTCACTGATGCGATACAAGAAAGCGATAACCGCCGGCGCGATTGCCGCACTCGTTGGAGTGTCCTCGCCGCTCTGGTGGCCCACTCAAGCTCAAGGGACGAACATGACTGGCTTCAAGCGTTACGCACCGGAGGATTTTTTTTCGGGGCAGCAACTTACGTTGGCTCAGGCCATTCATGACGGCGATCTCGGCCGCGTTCAGCAGCTCGCGCCGAAGACTGATCTGAATGCGCCGGGCGCGAAGAATACGACACTGCTGTCGTATGCGGTGCAGGAGATCGTGCCGGTCAAGAACGATGCATCGAACCCGCGCTACCAGATCATTTCGGTGCTCCTGAAGAATGGGGCTGATCCGAAGGCGCCTGTCGGTGCAAATGGCGGCTCGGTTGCGGATATTGCGCTGCGGGCAGACACACCGAACCTGCTTCGCGTGCTGCTCAATGGCGGGCTCGATCCGAACTGGCTGTACAACGGCGACACGCCGATGATTTTTGCAGTGTCGGAGAACCGGCTGCTGCCCCAGTTGAAGCTGCTGATCGAGCACAAGGCGAACGTGAACGCTCGCGATTCGCTCGGGAAGACGGCACTTTTCGAGGCGACGATGATTCAGCAGTGGGACATCGTCGATTATCTGCTCGCGCACGGCGCGGATCCGAAGATTGCCAGCCAGCTCGGCGTGTCGTACGGGTGGGTGCTGCAGAACGAGTTGAAGAACCATACGACCGCGGATTCCCCGGCGCGTACGCGTATCGAAGAGATTCGTCGCAAGATCGTCACGGCCGGCGCGCCGTGGCCGCCGCTCGATCCGAAGGCGCAACGGGCAGCAATGCGCGCCCGCGGCGAGAAGGTCGTGACGCCGGCCGGTCAGACGGATTGAACGCTCGCGCGACTGTTGAAGCGTCGTGCAATGGATGCGGGAAATGACGAACGTTTTTGATTCGACACCGCGTGTCAGGCGAGAGATAGTCCTCGGCGTATCGGGGGGGCTGTACGTCCTCTCGCTTACGATGCCGGCGATGTATTTCGAAAAAGAAGCGTCGCTTAGCGGGTTGTCGGTTCTCGCCCAGGGCTGGTGGGGAGTGTTCATGCTCAATCCAGCATGGCTCGCCAATCCGCTTTACGTGGTTGCGGCCGTCCAGCTCGCCCGGAACCGGTATACCCGCGCGAGCCAGTTTTCGGCCGCTGCGCTCGCGTGTGCGCTCTGTTCACTGTTCACGACGAAGTGGTACTTCAACGAAGCGGACGCGACGCCGATATCCGGCTACGGCGTTGCATTTTATGCGTGGCTCGTCGCGCATATCGTGTTGCTCACGGGCAGCTTGCGCTTGTGCCGGGAAAGCACCGTCGCGCCACGGTGAAAATGAATGTCGGCGCCTGTGGATGCTGATTTCGACCCATTCCAACAACTACACATCACGAGAGAACTCGCATGACGGATTCCGAAAACCGTATCCGGATTCACGAAGGCAGCATCGTGCTGCCGAACGGTTTCGAGGATCGGACGACCAACCTCTTCGTGCCGGTCGATACGGCCGCACAGCCGAACCTCAGTGTCGCACGCGACTGGCTCAAGGACGGAGAGGCCCTTGCGCCGTATATCGATCGTCAGATCGCGCTGCTCAAATCGCGGTTGCAGGGACACCGGGTGCTTTCGCGCCAGGCTGAACGGCTTGGGCCTGAAATTGATGGACTGCCCGGGGAGCGCATCGACGCTGCCTATCGGAACGGTCCGAAGACCGTTTTTCAACGGCAAGGTGCATTCATTGTTGCCCCGGGGCGCGTGCTGATCTTTACCGCATCGAGCGCGAAGAGTTTCGGCGAAACGCTCGACGCATTGTGGCGCAACTGGCTCGACGGATACCGTCCGGCAGAACAAGAGTCGGCATAACAACAGCAAAGGACAACCATCGTGTACGAAGCCGCACGAGTCACTGATCCGATCGATCACACCAGCGCGCTTGCGGGCTTTCTGGTCGGAGCCGTGCTGGGCATTGCCCTGATCGCCGCAGTCGCCTTCGCCACATTCACATGCGGATTCGGCGTGGCGTTGCTGGCGGGGATGATGGCCGGTATCGGAGCGCAGGCTCTCCTATCAATAGGGGAGTCGATCGGCAAGATGTTCAGCTCGCAATCCGGCAACATCATCACCGGTTCATCCGACGTGTACGTCAACTCCATGTCGGCGGCCTATGCGACGCTGAGCGGCGTGGCTTGCAGCAAGCACAATCCCATCCCGCTTGTCGCGCAAGGCTCGACGAACATCTTCATCAACGGGCGGCCCGCGGCGCGAAAGGACGACAAGATCACCTGCGGCGCGACGATCGCCGACGGTTCGCACGATACGTTCTTTCACGGCGGCACGCAGACCTATCTGCCGGTCGACGATGAAGTACCGCCGTGGTTGCGCACTGCGACGGAATGGGCGTTCGTGCTGGCGGGGCTGGTTGGCGGGTTGGGCGGGTTGTTGAAGCAGGCGGGCGGACTGTCGCGGGCGGTCTTGCCGTGTGCTGCGAAGTTCATCGGCGGGTACGTACTGGGTGAGGCTTTTGGGCGTTATGTTGCCGGACCCGCGATCAACAAGGCGATCGGCGGGTTGTTCGGCAATCCGGTAGATGTCACGACCGGAAGAAAGATCCTGTTGGCGGAATCGGAAAGCGACTTCGTGATCCCGAGCCCGATGCCGGTCGCGATCAAGCGGTTCTATTCCAGCAGCATCGACTATGCGGGGACACTCGGGCGCGGCTGGGTGGCGCCGTGGGAGCTTCGTTTACATGCCCGGGACGGACGTCTCTGGTACACCGACGCGCAAGGACGTGAGAGCGGATTTCCTTTGCTGCGGGCCGGGCAGGCGGCTTTCAGCGAAGCTGAGCAACGGTATCTAATCTGTACCCCGGACGGGCGTTACATCCTGCACGACCTCGGCGAGACGTATTACGACTTTGGTCAATACGATCCAGATTCCGGCCGTATTGCCTGGGTGCGCCGCATCGAGGATCAGGCGGGACAATGGTGCCAATTCGAACGTGATAGCCGCGGCCGCGTCACCGAGATTCTGACGTGCGGCGGTTTGCGTGCCGTGCTCGATTACGAGCCGCAGCATGAACGGCTGGGTTCGGTCACGCTTGTGCATGGCGAAGAGCGTCGATTGGCTGTCGCTTACGGATACGACGAAAACGGGCAGTTGGCGTCGGTGACTGACGCGAATGGGGCGGTCGTACGGCGATTTACTTACGTCAATGGCCTGATGACGAGTCACACGAACGCACTGGGTTTTACGTCATATTACGTGTGGTCGATGATCGACGGGCAGCCGCGGGTTGTCGCGACACGCACCAGCGAAGGCGAGGAGGCGACGCTCGAATACGACATCGATGGTCGTCAAACCCGTGTTCGGTACGCCGATGGCCGCACTGCGCACTGGCGCTTCGACGCACAGTTCCAGATTGTCGAGTACACCGACTTCGACGGCGGACTCTACCGGATTAAGTACAACGACACTGGCATGCCGGTGATGCTGATGCTACCGGGTGAGCGCACCGCCGAGTTCGAGTACGACGACGCAGGTAGGATTGTCGTTGAGACGGATCCACTTGGCCGTACGACTCGCACTCGTTACGACGGCAACAGCATGCGGCCCGTGGAAGTTGTCGGGGCGGACGGCGGCGCCTGGCGCGCGGAATACGATCCACAAGGCCGGTTGCTGTCGACCAAGGATCCGCTTGGCCACGAGAATCGCTACGAGTATCCGAAGGGATTGACCGCGTTGCCGATCGCACATATCGACGCGCGTGGCGGACGCAAGAGGCTCGAGTGGAATCGTCTCGGAGAATTGGTTGCCTATACCGACTGCTCAGGTAAAACCACGCGCAGCAGTTTCGACGCGTTTGGACTGCCGCTTGCGCGGGAGAACGCCCTGGGGCAGCGCGTCGCATATGACGTACGTCCGACCGGCGAGCCACGTCGCATCACGTATCCCGATGGCAGCACGGAAACTTTCGAATACGATGCGGCTGGGCTCGTCGTGCGGCATGTCGGCCTCGGAGGACGGATACAGCAGTCACTGCGCAATGCCCGCGGTCAACTTGTCGAAGCGATCGATCCTGCCGGACGACGGACCCGCTATCACTATGACGTAGCGGGGCGCCTGCGCGAACTCCAGCAGGACCACGCACGCTACGTGTTCACGTACAGCGCGGGCGGCCGTCTTTTGACCGAAATGAGGCCCGATGGTGTCCAGCGGCGATTCGAGTATGGCGAAGGCGGAGAATTGCTTGCTGTGGACATCGTGGGCTCGCCGGACCGTCATGCGACGGCGGATCGGCCGATCCGTACGATTCGATTCGAACGCGACCGGATGGGTAACCTGAAGGTCCAGCATACGCCGACCGACGTTACCCGTTACGAGCGTAACAAGAATGACCAACTGGTGAAGGTCGAACGTACACCGACGGCCGCCGGTACGGCACTCGGCATCACGGCGAACGTGGTGCGTTTCGAGTACGACAAGGTTGGTCGTCTTGTCGCCGAGCACGGTGCGAATGGCGACGTTGAATACGACCTTGATGAACTGGGCAACGTGATATCGCTTGCGCTGCCCAACGATCAGACGCTCCGGATGCTGCGTTATGGCTCCGGTCACGTTCATCAGATCCGTTGCGGTGATCAGGTGGTGAGCGACTTCGAGCGTGACGACTTGCATCGCGAGATCGCGAGAACGCAGGGAAGGCTGACTCAGCGTTTTGCCTACGATCCGCTTGGCCGAAGAGTCTGGCAGTCCGCTGGCTTCCAACCGGACGCACTCGGTCGAGGACGCGGGCAGTTGTGGCGTAACTACGGCTACGACGCGTCAGGCGAGCTGATCGAGACCAGCGACTGCCTGCGTGGCAACACGCAGTACAGCTACGATCCGGCCGGACAGCTGACACGTCGTGTGAACACCATGGATCGCGAGCTCGAGGAATTTGCCTGGGATGCCGCTGGCAATATGCTCGACGGCGCACAGGGTAAGAGTCGCGGATACGTCGAAGGCAATCGTCTGCGGATGTGGCAGGACATCCGCTTCGAATACGATCCGTTCGGCAATCTGGCGACGAAGCTTCGCGGAGCCAACCAGCAGCAGCGCTTCACATACGATGGGCAGGACCGGCTGATCATGGTGCGCACGGAGGACGCGCGTCGTGCGGTCGAAACGCGCTTCCAGTACGATTCTCTGGGCCGACGTATTTCGAAGACCGATACCACTTTCGACGTGCGTGGCGTGAAACTGCGCAGCGAGACGAAACGGTTCGTATGGGAAGGCTTGCGCCTCGCGCAGGAAGTGCGCGAGACAGGCGTGAGCAGCTACGTGTACAGCCCCGATGATCCGTACTCACCGGCTGCCCGCGTCGATGCGGTGATCGCGGAGGCCCTGGCCGCGGCCGCAATCGATACGGCGAAGCGCGCGTCGCGGATTTATCACTTCCACACGGATCTGGCAGGGGCGCCGCAAGAGGTTACCGACGAGGCTGGCGAGCTGGCCTGGGCGGGGCAATACACGGCGTGGGGCAAAGTCGAGCCGAGCAAGCGGCAGCTCGCCACCGCGCGGACAGATCAGCCGCTGCGCTATGCCGGTCAGTATGCCGACGAAAGTACGGGGCTACACTACAACACGTTCCGGTTCTATGATCCGGACGTGGGACGGTTCATCAATCAGGATCCGATTGGGTTGGTGGGCGGCGACAATTTGTACGCGTACGCATCAAACCCATTGACCCGAGTCGATCCGATGGGGTGGTGTTCCACAAAGCTCGGGGAAAATATGGGGGCTCGCCCGCATGACGGTATGGCGAACCACCATCTGATTCCTGAAGAACTCATGAAGCACCCTGACTTTGCGGCTATGTTCAGCCGGTTGCGCGGGATGGGATTCGATGGCGATGGTGCGTCTAATGGCATATTCCTGCCCGGTAGCTCCAAGCTTGCCCAAACGCTGGAGCTCCCAGGGCATTGGTCGAACCACGGGCAATACACTGCGGCCATTGAAACTGAGCTAACGAAACTTAACCAACAATTCCTGGCGGGCCGTCTCAGTGATACGCAACTTGTGCTCGGTGTCGGGCGCATTCAAAATATGGCGAGAGAAGGATTGGAGTCCGGTAAATATTTGGTTGATGCAATAACGGGAAGGTTACTTTGATGAATGCACGTTTCTTTGTTGTTAAATACCGCGCTGGAGACCCAGGCTGCCCTCCATACCTGTCGGGAGAATTGAACCGTGCTGAATGGGAGTGGCCGATGTATGTCGCTGATCCGTTTGGCGTCGATGTAAAGCATGAATATATTTTCACACTATCAGATCCATCGATTTCGATTGATTTCGATTTCTACGGAACGCAAACGAATTACGTGTCAAAAGAGTTTTTGGCCGCATGTGAAAAATTGGGAGTTAGATATAGGGTGGTCCCCATTGGTATCGTTGCGGGTGGAAAGCCGGCGGGTAATAAGGCGTATTCAATTTTCTTGCCGGCAGATCATGAGTCTCTGCTTGATCGACAAAAGTCGGACTATTCCGAGGACCGGGATCTGGAAACAAAAGAGGTCGCCGAGAATAAGTTGTTTCCAGGGACTCCAATGTATAGTTGGATCAAAACCTTCATTCCGCGCGACGACTGTGCTAGCAATCTTTTTAGATGTACCGAAACAATGGAGCTGGTATGTAGTCAGGAGTTTAAGTCGGAAGTGGAGCGATGCGCATTGAAAGGTATTGATTTTTCGCCGATCGATGAAAGCTATTCCTATGACCCTTGGGGTGAGGCACCGTAGGCCGCTACTTATCTGGGTGCTATGATTTGGATGTGAGGCAATGTGTGAGTGACGTTTACGGTTTGAGGCAGGATGAAGCATTTCAGCCTCTCGTTCAAGTCGATGATGACAGTGAAATCGCATATGACAAGAGCGTAGCTATACGAGCAACCGCTCTCTGTGGGCGGGGGTTTGGCCAAGACTATGGCCCCGTTAAGCTTACGTGGGGCACTTCGCGCAGAAAAAAGACCAGCGACGTTCATACGATACTATCTCCGTTTCTCGTGTTTAGTGAGAGGGCGCTTGATGTGTTGGCGCCGGTACTTCGTGACAGCGGGGAGATATTGCAGGTCGAGGCCCCGATAAAAGACATGTTCGGATTTCATGTAACCCGGGTGATAGAGAATGCTGTCGATTTGGACGCGTCGAAATTCAAGATTTACCCTCAGGCAACGGTTTTTAATAAAATATATCTTCTGAGGAGCTGTATCGAGGGGATTGATATATTTCGCTTAAAAGAAAGCCCTGCAACAGTATTTGTATCCGAGCATTTCAGGGGGCTTGTGGAACAGAATAAGTTAAAGGGATTCAATTTTGGAGAGATTATTTCGCAATCTGATAAATAGGATTGCTCAACTCTCGGTGACCGATCAGAGTATGGTGCGGATAGCCTCGCTTTCGCGAGAGTAACTTGTGAAATCATACGTTGGAGGCGACTTCTCGGCCTCCATGCGCGTGACTGATCCTGCCTCGTTTTCACGTACAGCAACTCATGCGGCGATCAAGCTGGCCTCGTAGTCGACGGGGGGTAAGGAAGTCGATTGAGGTATGCAGGTGTTGTCGATTGTAATAGCCCTCGATCCAATCGTCGATATCCACACGGGCGTTGGCACGCGTTTCGTAGTGAGTCTGGTAGATTCTTTCGGCCTTCAGCGTCTTGAAGAAACTCTCCATCCGGCGCGCGACTGGCGTATTGGGTGGATTCAACCGGTCGTCGCAACACCTTAATCCAGGAGGTGTTTCATGGGTCGTCCATCGAAGTGGATACAACAGTTGACGAGGCGAGGAGCGATGCGCAAGCCAGGTGCACCATCGCTTCGGCACGAGGTTGAGCGCCAGTCTTGAGAGCAGGTTGCGACCGGAATCACAAGCGAGAAGGCTGCTGTGGCAGTTGGCGTGTCCCAGGCGGCAGGGACACGCTGGTTTCGCGAGCGTGGCGGTATGCCGTTGTTCATGGCAAGTCCAATATCCGGCAGGTAGAGGGTGCCTCGAATAAGCAGAAACCTGTCGGCATAAACAATCCTAACAAGGATGTTTATTTGTCTGCGGCGGACGAACATTTGGCGGAAAAATCAAATGTACCGAAGGGCGGGAAGGGAGTGATGGGGTGTTGAAAAAGATAGTCTGGTCGGAGAACTCAATATTCAATGTGAAGTTGAGTGAGAATTTGTTTACGATTGCGCAGATGCGATGTAATCATCTAATGCAATTTTTTGACGTAAGTAGTGAAGATGGTGCTTGGTCTGGAGTGGACCTAAATACTGTTCCTGAGTTATTTTCGATTTATGTTGCGGAAAATAAGTTAAAGCCAATTCTGGTTGAGAAAATCGACGAAAGCCGAGTTGCTCCTAATCTCAGACCGGCTCCAAAGCTTATGTTGAGTTTGAGAATTGATGGCTCCGGCGAGTTTGGCGCTGATTTGATTGAGCTAAGTGACACTTACTCTGTTGACGGGAAAAAAATCGTCAAGCAGAAACTTTCTTCTCAGGAGGACCTGGATTCCATCCGGCGCTATGAATTGGCTGGAATGGTGGGCGATCCGAACAAGATCAAGGGCAGGCTGTTAATGTTTTTTGAGAGTGGAGTGAACTGGGACGATTCAAAATATTTTATCTTTAAAGATATACGGCCACCACATGCAATAAGGAATTAGCGGGGTGTGATCTCTCGATTGAATGGGAGGGCGGGACGTGGTTCTTTGCTGTATTGTTCGGTATTGGTCAGCCATCCTTGCTTAGATCAGCAAATACTCGGTGTGAGTAGGTTTGTGACCCTGAACCAGAATTAGTCCCGGTCGGAAGTGGAGATTTCCGGCTTGTTGACCCTGAACCAGAATTAGTCCCGGTCGGAAGTGGAGATTTCCGGCTTGGTTGAGTTGTCAGGCGAGGCGGATTCCCTTGCCTGACGGGCGAATTCGGCGGGCGTCATCCACTGCAATGCAGAGTGGGGACGCACCTCGTTATAGTACGTGCGCCAGTCGTCGATTTTGCTCTGCGCGTCGGCCAATGACAAGAACCAATGCGCGTTCAGACATTCTTGCCGGAAGCGCCCGTTGAAGCTTTCGACCTTGGCGTTGTCAGTAGGCGTGCCCGGCCGGCTGAAATCCAGTTCGACGCCATGTTCATACGCCCAGCGATCCATTGCCTTCGAGATGAACTCGCTGCCGTTGTCGACCTTGATCGTGGCAGGGTGCCCGCGCATGGCGGTGATACGCGTCAGCGCTTCGACCACATGCTCTCCCTTCAGGCTTTGTCCAACCTCGATGGCCAGGCATTCCCGTGTGTAGTTGTCGACGACGGTCAGAGTCCGAAGGCGTCGCCCATCGAACAGTGCATCCGCAACGAAATCCATGCTCCAAATTTCGTTGATCGCGGTCACGATATGCTTGGGCTGTCGCAGCCGAGCCGATTTGTTACGTCGTGGTCGCTTATGCCGCAGTGAAAGGCCCTCCGCCCGATACAGCCTGTAGACGCGCTTGCAGTTATCTCGCCAGCCTTCCCGTCGCAGGACCACGTGAACGCGCCGATACCCATAGTGCACGCGCGTGGCGGTGATCTCCTTGATACGCATGAGCAGCGCCGACGAATCACGCGCAACCGACTGATACCGATACAGCGAACGAGACATGCCAAACAACGCGCAAGTCTTCGTCAGGCTGGTTCGATAGCGATCACGCAATTCATCGATCAACATGCGCCGACGGGCAGGCTTCAGAGCTTTTTTGCGAGTACATCCTGCAGCATGGCCTTGTCCAGGCTCAGGTCCGCCACGAGCCGCTTCAACTTCGTGTTTTCCTCTTCGAGCTGGCGCAAGCGGCGCAACTCAGAAGGCCCCAGCCCTCCGAATTCCTTCTTCCAGTTGTAGAAAGTCGCCTCGCTTATTCCGAGTTTGCGGCAGATCTCCTCGACCTTCGTACCCAGCTCGGCTTGCTTCAGGGCAAATGCGATCTGCTCTTCCGTAAACTTGCTCGTCTTCATGGCATGGCCTTCGTGTCCGCGTGGACACATCATGCCGAATTTCTCTACTTTTGCACCGGACTATTTCTTGGGTCAGGGTCAAGAGCTCATGGTGTTGATTATGGTGAGGGATATTGAGTGGGAAAACCCGCGAAGCGCCGAGGTATTCGTCACTCCACCGTCACCGATTTCGCCAGATTCCTCGGCTTGTCGATATCCGCGCCGCGCAAGCACGCCGCGTGATACGCGAGCAACTGTAACGGCACGACGTGCAGGATCGGCGACAACAGCCCGTAGTAATCCGGCATCCGCAGCACCGACACGCCTTCGCCGTTGTCGATCCGCGTATCCGCGTCGGCGAATACGTAGAGCTGCCCGCCACGCGCCCGCACTTCCTGCATGTTCGACTTGAGCTTTTCGAGCAGCGCGTCGTTCGGTGCAATCGTCGCGACGGGCATCGTGTGCGTCACAAGCGCAAGCGGCCCGTGTTTCAGCTCACCCGCGGGATACGCCTCCGCGTGGATATACGAAATCTCCTTCAGCTTCAGCGCCCCTTCGAGCGCGATCGGATAGTGCAATCCGCGCCCGAGAAACAGCGCGTTTTCGTGCTGCGAGAATTCCGCCGCCCAGCGCTCGATCTGCGGCTCCAGTCCGAGCACGTCTTCGAGCGCACCGGGTAGCCGTCGCAACTGCATCGTGTACCGCGCGAGCTGCGCGTCGTCGACGTAGCCGCGCAACCGCCCGAGCGTCACGGCAAGAATGAACAGCGCGACGAGCTGCGTCGTGAACGCCTTGGTCGACGCGACGCCGATTTCCGGGCCGGCCCGCGTCAGGAAGCGCAGGCCGGTTTGACGCATCATCGCGCTGGTCGGCACGTTGCAGATCGCCAGCGTGTCGATATGGCCGAGCGCCTGCGCGTACTTGAGCGCGGCGAGCGTGTCGGCGGTCTCGCCGGACTGCGACACGCTGACCACCAGCGTATTCGGCATCGCGAGCGCGTCGCTGTAACGGTATTCGCTCGCGATCTCGACCTGCGCGGGTATGCGCGCGATCGTTTCGAGCCAGCGGCGCGCGGTCAGGCCGGAATAATGACTCGTGCCGCACGCGAGAATCAGCACGTTGTCGATCTGCTCGAACGCTCGCGCGGCATCCGGGCCGAACACGGCCGGATCGAACAACCCCGCGTCCGGGATGGTCGCGGCCACCGCCTGCGGTTGCTCGAAAATTTCCTTCTGCATGAAATGCCGGTACGGCCCGAGTTCGACCGCACCCTGCGCGGACGAAACGGTTTGTATCGCGCGTTCGACCGGTGCGCCGGTGCGATCGAGCACGCATACGCCGCCTGGCGTCAACTCGACGATGTCGCCTTCCTCGAGAAAGATGAAGCGGTCGGTGATACCGGCGAGCGCGAGCGCATCGGACGCAAGAAAGCATTCGCCGTCCTTCACGCCGACGACGAGCGGCGAGCCGGCCCGCGCGCCGATGAGCCGCTGCGGTTCGTGTTTGCTGAACACCGCGATCGCGTAGGCGCCGTGCAGCTGCGCCGTCGCATCGCGTACGGCGGCGAGCAGGTCGCCGCGATACTTGCTGTGGATCAGGTGGGCGACGACCTCGGTATCGGTCTGGCCGTCGAATTCGTAGTGCTTGTCTGAAAGTTGCTTGCGCAACGTTTCATGGTTCTCGATGATGCCGTTGTGCACGAGCGCGATCTCGTCGCGCGAGAAGATCGGGTGAGCGTTGCAGGTTGCGGGCGCGCCATGGGTCGCCCAGCGCGTGTGGGCGATGCCCGTGCTGCCGGTCAGGCCGGCGCTGCGCACGTGCGCGTCGAGATCGGCGACGCGCGACATGCTGCGTTCGCGGCGCGCCTGGCCGTTGACGACCGTCGCCACCCCGCATGAATCGTAGCCGCGATATTCAAGGCGGCGCAAACCTTCGATCAGAATCGGGACGATGTCCCGTTGCGCGACCGCGCCGACGATGCCACACATGACACGTCTCCTTCCCTGTCAATTCTCCTGGACCGCATGCACGCTGTGTCAGCGCGACGCGGTCGCCGTTGCCTCTGCCGTCGTGAAGCCGCACTGAGCGGGCGCGACGGGGTCGGCCATCCTGCTTTCGAATGCGAGATAAAGGGATTCCTCCAGTACGTTCCAGTGCGCGCCGTGCCGGTACGGGCCCGATCGCGCATGCCAGCAGGCGACCGTGCTCCAGTCGTTCATCTTGAATGCGACCAGCGCGATCAAGCCCCATGGATAGTCGCTGCCGGCCAGCTGCAGCCAGGTCTTGCCGTATTTCTGCATCCATTGCGCGTAGATCGTCTCGTTCGATTGGGCGGGAACTTGAATCCCCGACAGGAGCGGGAAGATCTGCGCGACTTTCGCCGGATAGAAAGTCGTGTCGCTGATGCGCTGCGTGCTCGCCCGAAAGCCGGACTGCGTGCCGCGCCAGAACACCTTCAGGATCGCCGACGAGAGCCGGTCGGCGCGCTGGCTCCACGGGCCCGCATGCGCGTAGTCGGCATGCCGCATGTAGTACGCGGCGAGTGCCTGGAACGCGCTGTGTACCTCGACGTTGTCCATCAGCAGCGCGACGTGCAGCGTCGACGAGATCTGATAGACGCCGGCGGGCTTGCTGAGCAGCGTGTCCAGATGCGCGCCCGCGCGGTTCAGGCTGAGTTCCCAGGCGGCGGGCATGCCGTCGGGCGGCGCGAAGCGGGAGAGCAATTCGATCCACGTCGCCATCATCGAGTCGTCGGCGTCGGCTTCCGCGCATGGACTGTACTGGCCGCTCTTCATGCAGTAACGATCGAAGCCGCCGTCCGGACGCTGGTGCGGCAACAGCCACGCGATCCACGCGAGTGCGGCCTGACGGGCATCGAGCCCGGCGTCGGCGGCGCCGAGCAGCGCCTTCGCCGCGAAGTAAGGATCGATGCCGGCGCCGTTCAGGCGCACGGTGATCGCGCCGTCGGGGCGCTGGTACAGTCCGTTGAGCTGGAGTTCGGCGGCACTCGCGTGCGGCGCGAAGCCGAATGCCGAGAGGCAACTGACAACGCACCACAGGCGGCATAGCCGGGCGACGGCCGCCACGCGTGCGCGTGCGGCCGGGAACAGCGCGGGCCGGTTCATGATCGGGGGCTCCTGCGCGGTGGTCCTGCGCAAATCCCGCCGGGCGCGGCGTTGGCCGCGTCGCGCGCCGGCGGGTAGGTCGATGTTGCGGCTCAGTGCACCTTGGCGCTGGTGAACTTGAGGCTGGTGCCGCTGATCGCGGTCACGAGCCAGTACGTCGAGTCGGTAATGACGACGCTGCCGAGGCCTTGCGTGATGACCGGCAGTGCGAAGCCCTTCTTGGGCAGCAGCCAGGTCATGTTCGCGAGGCTGGTCGGGTGGCTGGCGGCGAACGCCCAGCCGCTGCCCGTGTCGGTGGCCGACCACGTGACGTTCAGGCGTGCGCGATCGAAGATCGTGATGTCGCTCATCGTGTACCACTTGAACTGACCCGCCAGTTTCAGCGTATTGGCTTGCGAGAAGATCGCGGACAGCGTCGACGTGTAGGACGACGCGCCGAGCGGGTGCGCGTAGATCAGCCGGCTCGTGCGGTTCGCGACGACGAAGTTCATCAGGGCTGCGTACCAGTTGTTCACGTCGCTTGTGGGCACCGCATACTGCTGGAATTCCTCGAACGTCGCGTACTTGCCGAACGGCATCACGGGGTAAGCCCACAGGCCCGGGTTCAGCAGCGCGCCGTTGCGGTATGCGCGGGTCGGCGCCGAGCCGGTGTGGCCGGTGAAGTAGTACCCGTTGAAGCCGTTGCTCTCGAGCCAGTTGACCGACCAGGTCGGCGTGTTGCCTTCCGGCGCCGCATATTCGACATCCGGCTGGCCCGACGCGGCCTGGACGGCCTGATGGTTCATCACGAGGTACTGCGTGAACGTGCTTGCGTTCGTTTCGCTGGCGTTCGCCCCCCAGTAGTCATGGATCCAGCCGCCGTGGCTGCCGACGCGATGGCCCTTGCTCACGAAATACCTCACGAGACTCTGCGCGGTCGGGTTGTTGGCGAGGTTGATGCCGTTGCCATCGCCGAAGGCCGCTTCGTCGGGGCCGGCCGTGATCACGAGCGAGAACGGGCCGTTGTTCCACACGCCGAGGTTCTTCAGTTGGAGTGCTGGCTGGATCTGGTCGCCGGCGCAGAAGTGCCAGTTGAACACCAGCCCGGCCATCGCCTTCGGCAGCGGCGACAGCGACGGCAGGTTCAGCATCTGCGTGCCGAAATAGTGCAGGTACCCGTGGATCAGCATGCCGTCGGTCTGGCCGTCGAGGTAGGCGAGCGGCAGGTTGACGAACAGCACGCCGCCGTTGCCGTACGTGTTGTAGCCGGATACCAGCCCGAACGTCGGCGAGGTCAGGATCGTCGTGCCGGTGTACGTGCCCTGCGTGACGAAGCTCGGATAGGTGAGGAAGCCGTACACGTAGCCGGAGATGCCTTCGAGCGTGTCGGTGGTCGTCGCCGCGGTCGACGCGAGCGCGGTGGTCGCCGTGCCGGCCGTCGTGCTGACGAGCGAGTTGGCGCTATAGGTGCCGGACTTCACGAGCTTGCCGTTCGCAACGCCGGTCAGCTTCGGGGCCGTCTGGTTCAGTACGCCGCTGCCTGCGGACGGCGTGTCGTACTGGAACCACGCACCGTGGTTGTAGTTGGCGAGGCCGCCCGGGTTCGACGGGCTGGCGGACAGATAGAGCGCGCTGCCGGACGTCGGCTTCGACGAATTGTTCGTCTTCGTGTTGTTCGTGCTCGCCGCGGCCATGACGCTGGCGGTCGTCGTGGTCGACGCGGTCGTGGTCCACGTCATCGACTTGCCGGGAGGCACCTGGAGCGTGCGAAGCCAGCTGCTCATGCCGGTTACGTTGCCGAGACCAATCATGTTGCCGCCGAATTGGTCATACAGTACGTAGTCCACGCCGACCATGTTGCTGAAACGGGATTTGGGGCTCACGTAGAAGCCGGCCGAATTCAGCACGCCGAAATCGTAGACGAGCATCACCTTGCCGCCGTTCAGCGCATAGTTCTGGATCGCCGTGACGAGCGTGTCGTCGGCCGTCGTATGCACCTGATCGGGCAGGATCAGGCCGGGATACTGCGACAGCGACGCGCCGGCCGCCATGAACTGGCTGTCGGTCATCACCGTGATCTGCAGCCCTTCCTCTTGCGCGGTGTCCAGCCATGCGGACACGCGCGGATCGGGCAATGTCAGCGTATTCGGCACCAGCAGGATGAGCTGGTTGGTGGCCGCCTGAACCCCGCCCGGACTGAATGCGAACGCGAGCGCGAACAACGCGAACAGGATCCGCAAGAACTTGCCTGACTTTGCCAACATGGTGTACTCCTCGCTCAAGGAATGGGGGCGCGCGGCCGCCGTGATGCGCGTGCCGCCAGGTCGACCAATCCTGCCCCGTAGGTGTGTGCGGCTGTCCGGTGCGTCGGATATCGAGCGGCACCTGTCGACGGCAGCCGGACCGACGAGATACGTCGGTATGCCGCGCTGTCGTCGTCGACGAGAGGACTCGATGCGACGTATCGAACGAAGCGAACAACGTGCCATTCGCCCCGGAGGCCCGGTCCTGCTGGCTTCATGTGACATGGACCGTGCGGCACGGGAGCAAACGCAATGGATTCGTTTCATCGCTGATACGGCGCATTAGCGGGCGAAATCAGCAGACGGAATCGGAGCCGTTCGTCAGCGCGCCGGGCCAGCTTGCGCAGTAGGTGTAGAGCGTGACCAGCAGGCCGATCAGCAGCGGTCCGCCAAGCAGGAAATAGCAGAACGGCAGGAACAGCAGCGAGCCGTGATGAATGATCGTCGCGTGCAGCAGCATCACGAACGGCAGCGCGACGATGAAGTAGCCGAGCACCAGCATCGACGCGACGGCCTTCTGTGGCAGCGAGAAATCGAGCGGGTAGTACAGCGCCGCCATCACCAGCGGGATCATCGCGATCGCCGCGCCGTGCAGCACGAACATGTCGCGCAGATGCAGCAACGGGCCATACGGAAACGTGCCGGGCGCGAGCCAGAAGTACACGCAAATCAGCAACTGGGTGAAGCTCGCGATACGTAACAGATATGCAACAGGCAGCCAGTTCCTGTGCCGTATGAAGGATGCGGCGAAGCCGATCGCGCAGAGCGCCGCGGTGGCGGCCAGCAGCACGCCGCCCGGCATGCGCGCGGCGACGTCGATCGACAGCAGCGGTACGCGCGGCGCATCGGGCGGATAGCCGAGCACGATCACGTGGAGCGCCGGATCGATCTGGTGCGCACCCCACACCATCACCGCGCGCCAGTAGCGCCAGGCGAGCGGCAAGCCGACCCACAGCAACGCATACAGCGAGGGCGTCAGCAGGGCGATCGACAGCAGCCAGCGCTGCGGATGGGCGTGAATCCGCAGCGAACGGTCGGCGGGAGGGCGGACGGGATGCGTCTGCATGGCGCCCGCCCGGCTACCAGCGATAAAACACGCTGAGCTCGCCGCCGATCCGCGAGTAGTAAGGGTTGTGGTAGTAATTGAATTCGAGCTGCGTGCCCCACTTGCGCGTGAACCAGTAACGCCATTTCGCGTCGATCTCGTGGCTGCGGAAATCGGCGATCTGCGAGCCGGAGCCCGTGACCTGGTAGGCCTCGCGCCCGAACCCGCCGCGCAGCACGATCACGCTCTTGCCGACTTCGCCGTAGGTGACGGCGCCGTAATAGGCCGGCGCCTTTACCGATCCGGGCGAATCGACGGTGTAGTTCGTGCCTGCCTCGAAGATCCACTTCGGCAGGGCGTACCAGATCACGCCGGCGTGATAGAGCTGGTCGCGATGGCCGCTGCGGTTCCATGCGTAGCCGGCGCCCAGCGACACGACCAGCGAACGATCCGACAATAGCTTGCGATTGATCGACAGGTCGACGCGTGCGCTTGGCAGGATCGTCCCCGACGTGGTGCCCGCGAAGCCGATGCCGCCGAACCAGTCGGGGCCGAGATCCTGCACGTAGGTCAGGGCGCCGAGCTGCGTGTTCTCGCCGAAGCGGTGCAGTTGCGCGAGTTCGCCGAGCACGGTGCGCCCGCCATCCTGATAGACGCCACGCAGATGCACGCCGTACCAGTCGCCGTAGCCGTGCGTCAGGTGTGCGCTCGAATAGCCGAGCGACAGTTCGGTATGCGATTCTTGCGGCGCCTGGACATGTGTGACGATTGCGTCGGGCAGGGCCGGCCGGTTCGTATCGTCAGGCGTGAACTCGGCGAGCGGCCCGCCGTCCGGCAGGCCGTCGGCGCTGACGCGGACGAACGTGGATTCGTCGCGCGGCCGCGGCGTGATGACGGTCGGGACGTCGGGCGACGGCGCGGGCGGCGCGGCGGCCGCATCGTCCGGCAGTGCCGCGAGCGCCGGTGGCGTACCGAAGGCGACGCCGCACAGCACCGCGAGGGTGGCAACCGGCACGCGCGGACCGCGATGGCAAGGGCGATCGGACATGAAGGCGCTCCTTAACGGGATGCATGGAACCAGCCGCTGCGCCACGCGACGAGGTCGCCATGCACGCAGGCATGACCGACGACCGAGACATCGCGCGCACATGCGCTGACAGGATGGCCGGCGACACCGATGCGTGCACCGGTCAGCCGCAGCAGGCCGCCGGCCGACACGATCCCGTCGATGCAGCTCGCATTCGCGAGCAGCACGTCGTCGCGCGCGAACACGGCGCCGTGCAGCAACGCATGACGCTCGAGTTCGACGCGATGCGCCTTGACGCTGCCGCGCAGCACGCAGCCTTCGCCGAGCACGAGCGTGCCGTCGACGATGAGGTTGCCTTGCACGACCGTGTGCGCGGGCAGGCGAACGTCGCAATGCACCAGGTAGCGGCCGTGCAGGAAGCGATGCGGGAGCGATGCGAAGTGGCGGGCGAGCGAGATCGCGCGGCGCGGCGCGGCTGGCGTGCCGGCCGGTCGCGCGCTCGGTGCCGCGCCGAAGACGATCGGCTCGCCGTACAGGCACGCGAAGCCGCCGGCGCCGCGCAGGTGTACCGTGCCGCCGACCACGACGCCACGCAGCACCGCGCCGTCGACGTCGATCCGCGGCGCGTGCGCAAGCGCGCCGATGGTCGCGCCGGCGCGAATGTCGATGCGTTCGCCGGCGAACGCGTACGCCGCGTGGGCGCCGCCGTCGAGCGTGATCGCATGATCGGCATGGAGCACGTCGTCGCGATGCTCGTCGTGCGCGACGTGGATCGTGCCGGCGTGCTGCACGGCCAGTCCGAGCGCTTGCCAGGGCGGTGCGGCGGATGGATCGGCCGCCGGTTCGCCGGCCGCGTGCGCGCGCAGCGCGTCGTGCCATTGCGTGGCGAGCAACGCCTGATCGACGAACGGACCGTCGCCGATCGGCAGTGCCGCGACGTCGCTGCGCCGGATCAGCTCATGCAGCATCGGCAGGAACGGCAGGCTGAGCACGCCGGCCACCGGCACCAACACATTGAAGGTCGTCATCGATCAACGCTCCGGTTTCAGTTGCCGGCGAAAACGCTCGGTCTTGTCCCACTTCAGTTCGCGACGGAATGCGGCGTCGAGCGTGAGTCCCCACAACGCGGAGACGACGGCCGCGATCGTCACGCAGAAGCCGACGACGTTGACCGGTACGAGCCGCAGCCGCGTCGCGCGGCCGTCGAGCCGGGCGGCGACGACGATCTCGAAGAACACGCCGAAGTTGCCGAAGGTGCTGAACGAGAACAGCGCGAACAGCGACACGATCAGGCCGAGCGCCGTCGAGTTGACCCCGTTGAACAGGTAGAGCGTGAGCGCGGCGATCCATGCGACCGCGAGCAGCGCGGGCATCACGAACACGCCGAGCAGCAACGCGCCGTCCAGCCGGCAGCGCCGCGAGATCAGCGGGTTGCGCAGTACCGGAACCAGATAGCGCAGCAGCGTCTGGTTGTGGCCTTTCGCCCAGCGCGTCAACTGCCGGGCACGCACGGCCCAGCGCTCCGGCACTTCCTCATAGCATTCGGCGTGATTCAGGTAGACCGTGCGCCAGTCGCTCAGCAGCAGGCGATAGGTCATGTCGGTGTCCTCGGCCAGCGTGTCGTCGCGCCAGCCGCCCACCGCGTCGAGCGCGCCCTTGCGGATGCCGCCGACCGTGCCGCCGTACTGCGGCACCAGGTTGAGGTTGTTGCGGGCTTGCTGGTTGACCTGGTAGCCGCCCGCGCGCTCGAGGTCGAGCAGCCGCGCGAGCAGGTTGCTGTCGGCGTTCTGCGGCACGACGCGGCCCATCACCGCGCCGACTTCCGGATCGAAGAACGGCGCGACGAGTTCCTTCAGCAGCCCCGGGCGCGGCAGGTAGTCGGCGTCGAACACCACCATGATGTCGCCGCGAATGTAGCGCAGCGCATCCTTCAGCGCGGCCGCCTTGCCCGGTTTGCCGGTCTCGCGGTGAAACGGCTGGATGAGGTCGGGCGCGAGCGCCCGGACCTCGTCGATCAGCGCACGGGTGTTGTCGGTCGAGCGGTCGTTGACCGGAATGATCGTCAGCCTGTCGCGCGGGTAGGTCGTCGCCAGCAGTGCCATCAGGCAATCGACGACGACGGCTTCCTCGTTGTGGGCGGCGACGAACACCGTGAGCCTCGGCCAGTCGCCGTGGGTAATCGTCCGGTAGGGCGCGCATTGCGGCTTGAACAGGCGGTCGAGGCTGAACACGTAATGCCGTCCGGCGTAGATGCACGTCAACACCGTGAACAGCCACAGGTACGCGACGCAGGGCATCAGCAGCAGGTCGGGGTCGAGCGTGATACCCGGCGCGCCGGCCGGCGGCGGCTCGAGTGACGCGTTCGCATCGGGCGAAGCCTGCGCGGCGATCGCGAACCGCGCGCCGTCGAGGGCCGCGCGTTCGACCGCGACCGCGGCGTTTGCGGCAGGCAGGATGATCCGCGCCGGCTCGGCGATCGCCTGCGATGCGGTGTCGCGCACGCTCAGCGAAAAGGCAAGCACGATCAGCAGCAGAACGCCTTGCTCGCAGAGTGACGCCATCCGCGGATTCTTCATGTCCTGGTCCCCGGTGTCCGCGACGACGACCGATGAGAGCGGAAGGCGCCCGTGGATCGCGCGGATGTCAATGGGACGCGGCCGCACGTTCGTCGCGCGGGGCGGATGTCGTTCGCCCCCGCGCACGCGTCGCGTCGCTTCCCGGCTTCGTTGCTTTGGCGTCCCCGTCCGTCTGCTGCTGCCGTGCGAGTGCTTCGGGACGCACCTGTCTGACATTAAGCAAGGCGTGAGCCATGGGCCGCGATGCCCCGTGCAGCAAGGAGGCGGGCGCGAGGCGCGCGTAGGGTCGGGCGCGTGGCGACGTGTTTTGATTCACTGACGAATCAGCGCCGTCGCGCGACATGCGACGCCACGCAGCCTGCGACACATCTCGCCGACCTCGCACGGCGGGCGGTTTGTCTAACGAGTCGTCGCCGCCTTGTTCGATGTGGCCTTGCGAGACGTGCAGCGGCGTGTCGCTCGCCGCGCGCACGTTGCCCCGATGGACGAAACGGTTGCCGCCGTCGTGCGCGCGGAATAGACCGGACTCCGATGTATCTTCCCGATCGGCTCTGCGTTACACATTCGCAACATTTCCCGCGCATGCATTCGTGCGACGCAAGCCGCGCCGCGTGTCGGGGAATTCGCGCGCACATGGTCGTGGCCGGAGGTCGCGTGCGCGCCGCGCGCTGCACAGACAAAAGTGCCGAATCGAGACGACGCAACGCGCTTCGAAAGATGCACGCGGTGCGATGCGTGACGGGCGTCCGACCTGCGTTCTCGATTCATCGGACGACGTCGTCAGACGGATCGCGCGATCGGCCGGCTGTTTATCGTTGTCGTGCCGGCTCGTCGATGAGACGCCCGTAGCAGTTGTGAAACATTCCGTAACGCACCGCGCATGTGCGGTGTGCGTCGCGCGAGCCGGCTGCGGCTGCGGGGGCGGCTGGTTTGAATATTGCTGGTGTGGAAGCGACGTGACGGACCGACGTGACGCTCGACACAGCGAGGAACGACTCATGACGTGACTGATCAGTGCAACGGGACGCCGGTAGTACGACGATTCGCGTGGCCGGGACCGCGCGGACAGGACGGCGCGCCTGCCTCGCAGCACGGTTACGTGCCGACCGCGCGAGTATGGGCAGTGCCGCCTGAATACATGCTTCGCGCCACGTGCAGGATCATCCGCGCGAAGTGGCTAAACGAGGATAACGATGAAGAAGATCTTGCTTGTGTTCGGGACTCGGCCGGAGGCCATCAAGATGGCGCCGCTGGTGCGTGCGCTGAAGGCGCAAGCGGAGGTCGACGCCCGGGTATGCGTGACCGCGCAGCATCGGGAAATGCTCGACCAGGTGCTGACGCTGTTCGACATCAAGCCCGACTACGATCTCAACCTGATGCGGCAAAGCCAGACGCTGACCGACGTGACGACCGGCATTCTTCAGGCGATCGGCATGGTCTTCGACGACCTGCGTCCGGACGTCGTGCTGGTGCACGGCGATACGACGACCACGCTGGCGGTCAGCCTGGCGGCGTTCTACCGCTATTTGCCGGTCGGGCACGTGGAGGCCGGGCTGCGCAGCGGCGACATCTGGTCGCCGTGGCCGGAGGAGCTGAATCGCCGCGTGACCGATGCGGTGTCGTCGTGGCATTTCGCGCCGACCGGGCAGGCGCGCGACAACCTGCTCAGCGAGGGCGTGCCGGGCAGCGGCGTCTCGCTGACCGGCAATACCGTGATCGATGCGTTGCACGAGGTCAAACGCATGCTGGACCGCACCTCTGCGTTGTCTGACAAGGTCGCCGCGTATTTTCCGTTTCTCGAACCGTCGCGGCGCGTCGTGCTGATCACGGGGCATCGCCGCGAGAGTTTCGGCGAACCGTTCCAGCATTTTTGCGAGGCGCTCTGTACGCTCGCGGGCCGCTATCGCGACGCGCAGTTCGTCTATCCGCTGCACATGAATCCGAACGTGCGGGAGCCGGCGCGAGCGCGGCTCGGCGGCGTGCCGAACATCTACCTGATCGAACCGCAGGAATACCTGTCGTTCGTATTCCTGATGTCCCGCGCGCATTTCATCATTACCGACTCGGGCGGCATTCAGGAAGAAGGGCCGGCGCTCGGCAAGCCGGTGCTCGTCACGCGCGAGACGACCGAGCGGCCCGAGGCGATCCAGGCCGGCACCGCACGGCTCGTCGGTACGGACCAGGAGCGGATCGTGTGGGAGGCGTCGCGCCTGTTCGACAGCGAAAGCGCCTACGAGGAAATGTCGCGCGCGAGCAATCCGTATGGCGACGGCCACGCGAGCGAGCGGATCGTTCACGCGCTGATGCGCACGCCGGGCGTGACCACGAAAACGACGAGTTTTTCGATGGGGGCAACGGAGATGCCGTTCAACGCGCTCACGCTGGGCTTGCAGGCGTTGCGCTCGCCGTGAGCCGGATCGCGCGATAACGTACTTCCGTACCGTTCGTTGCCGTCGCGCGAGAATCCGGTTCGGCCGCCAGGCCGGCCGGATCCTCGCATTTGCGCGACCCCGAACGAATTTCCCCGCCGCGTTCTTCAAGACTGTCTTAGCGGAATGTTCCGTTCGCGGTGCGGCGCCGCGCATGGATACTTCCGCGGATACCCGCCCCGCACCGGCCGGAATGCACGGCAAAGTCCCGGTTTCAGATGCGGGGATCCGATGCATCCGATCCCCGGTCATCCGTCGCAACCCATGCCGCACGAGTTCGGTCTCGATCCGGTCGGCTGGAAAGCGCCCGGCGGCGCAAAGCTGCCGCACATCGGTTAAAGTTGGAGCGCGGCTCAATCCCCATACGAATCCGCCTGCCCGGGCATGTCGAAGCCCTCCGGGCCGGACGTCGCGCGCGGGGGCAGCGGCGATCCCGGGCACCGTTTCTGGCAGCCCCGACAGGGTCGCGTCGCCTGAGCGACGGTTTGCATGGGGCAGAATCGGGACCCGCGGGCGCCCGCTTTCGCTCGGAGTCGAACACCCGGTCGTCATCGGCACCGATAGCCCGTCGGCCGCTGGTGCTTCCGGCGAAGCAGTCCGCCAGGCGGTGCCGGGCCGGCACCGTTCGAATCCCCACACGGCACCCGTGGTGCGACGCGGGCGCCTCGACCAGGAGGTGAACGATGATCACGCTGACCGTCAACGGTAGCGAGCAACACTTCGACGGCAATCCCGACATGCCGTTGCTCTGGTATCTGCGCGACGTGCTCGGCCACACCGGCACCAAGTTCGGCTGCGGGATGGCGCTGTGCGGCGCGTGTACCGTTCATCTCGACGGCGTCGCGATCCGGTCGTGCATCACGCCCGTTGCGGCGGCTTCCGGCAAGCGCGTGACGACGATCGAGGGACTGTCGACCGACCTGACCCACCCGCTGCAGCAGGCATGGCAGGAACTGAACGTCGCGCAATGCGGCTACTGCCAGTCCGGGCAGATCATGCAGGCCGCATCGCTGCTGAAGACGAATCCCCATCCGACCGATGCCGACATCGACGATGCGATGTCCGGCAACATCTGCCGCTGCGGCACCTACACGCGCATTCGCGCGGCGATCCGCCTGGCCGTGCGCCGCGGAGGTGCCACATGAGCGCGCCCGAACTCTCCGTCCACAACGAAAGCCGCCGCGCGCTGCTGCTGGGCTTCGCGTCCGGCGGGCTGCTGCTCGCGTTCGGCGTGCCGTCGCTCGCGCAGGCCGCGGCACCGGTGCAGCCGCCCGTCAGCACGAACCCGCAATACGGCGGCGCCGGGATGCCGCACGGGCTGCGCGACGATCCGCACCTGTTCGTCGCGATCGCCCCGGACGGCACCGTGACCGTCACCTGCATCCGCTCCGAGATGGGACAGGGCGTGCGCACGAGCGTCGCGCTCGTGGTCGCCGACGAGCTGGGTGCCGACTGGGCGCGCGTGAAGGTCGCGCAGGCCGTCGGCGACGAGCCGCGCTACGGCAACCAGAACACCGACGGCTCGCGCAGCCTGCGCCAGAGTTTCGCCGCGCTGCGTCGGGCAGGGGCCGCCGCACGCACGATGCTCGAGCAGGCGGCCGCGACCGAGTGGGGCGTTGATGTGGGCCAGGTCAAGGCATCGGTGCACGAGGTCGTCGACACGAAGGGCGGGCGCAAGCTCGGTTTCGGCGAACTCGCCGCGAAAGCGGCCGCGTTGCCGGTGCCCGACACGAAGACGCTCGCGTTGAAGGCACCGGCCGAATTCCGCTATATCGGCAAGGGCAAGACCGCGCTGATCGACGGGCGCGACATCGTCGGCGGCCGTGCGCACTACGGGATCGACACGCGGCTCGACGGCATGCTGTATGCGGTCGTTGCGCGGCCGCCGGCCTACGGCGATACGGTCGCGTCATTCGATGCGTCGGCGGCCGAGAAACTGCCGGGCGTCGTCAAGGTCGTGCAGCTTGCGTCGGCGCCGCTGCCGTCCGGCTTCCAGCCGCTCGGCGGCGTGGCCGTCGTCGCACGCGACACGTGGACGGCCATCCAGGCGCGCGCGCAACTGAAGATCGACTGGAAGCGCGGGCCCCACGCGGGCTACGACTCGGCCGATTATCGCAAGGCGCTCGAGGCGGCCGCCGCGCAGCCGGGCGACGTGATCCGCAACGACGGCGATGCGGCCGCGGCGCTCGCCGGCGCCGCGAAACGCGTCCGTGCGACGTACTACATCCCGCATCTCGCCCACGCGACGATGGAGCCGCCCGCGGCCGTCGCGCGCGTGGCCGACGGCCGCTGCGAGGTGTGGACCTGCACGCAGGCGCCGCAGACCACCCGCGACGAGGTCGCGAAGGCGCTCGCGCTGCCGACCGAGCGCGTGACGGTCAACGTGACGCTGCTCGGCGGCGGATTCGGCCGCAAGTCGAAACCCGATTACGTGGTGGAAGCCGCGCTGCTGTCGAAGGCGGTCGGCGCGCCCGTGAAGCTGACTTTCACGCGCGAGGACGACATCGCGCACGACTATTTCCACGCGGTGTCGCTCGAGGCGTTCGACGGCGGGATCGACGCGTCGGGGAAGGTGGTCGCGTGGCAGCATCGCACGGTCGCGCCGTCGATCCAGTCGACCTTCAAGCCGGACATCGTGCACGAGCAGCCGGGCGAACTGGCTCAGGGGATCGCGGACCTGCCGTTCGCGATCCCGAACGTGCGGATCGAGAATCCGGCTGCCGAAGGGCACACGCGGATCGGCTGGTTTCGCTCGGTCTACAACATCCCGCATGCGTTCGGCATCCAGAGCTTCGTGTCGGAGCTCGCGCACGCGGCCGGCCGCGACCCGAAGGATTTCCTGCTCGCGCTGATCGGGCCCGCGCGGCGCTTCGAGCCGCACATCACGGTGAAGAACGTGAACTACGGCGAGGATCCCGCGCTGTACCCGGTCGATACGGGGCGGCTGCGGCGCGTGGTCGAGACGGTCGCGCGCGAAGCCGGCTGGGGGCGCAAGCTGCCGAAGGGGCACGGGCTCGGGATCGCCGCGCATCGCAGTTTCGTGTCGTACACGGCGGCGGTCTGCGAGGTGCAGGTCGGCGCGGACGGCAGGATCACGGTGCCGCGCGTCGACATCGCGATCGACTGCGGGCCTCAGGTCAATCCGGAGCGCGTGCGCTCGCAGCTCGAGGGAGCGGTGGTGATGGGGCTCGGCATCGCGCTGCATGGCGAGATCACGTTCAAGGACGGCCATCCGGAACAGAGCAACTTCAACGGCTTCCAGGTGCTGAGAATGAACGAGGCGCCGCGTGAGATCCGCGTGCATCTCGTCGCGCCGGACGACTTCACGGCACCGCTCGGCGGCGTCGGCGAGCCGGGCCTGCCGCCCGTCGCACCGGCGCTGACCAACGCGATCTTCGCGGCGACCGGCACGCGCATCCGCAGCCTGCCGATTGCCGATCAGCTCGCGAAGCCGCAGGCGGGTTGACGCACAATCCCTCCGACGCCGGGCCGCTTCGCGCGGCCCGGTTCGCATCGATCCCTGAACAAGGAGTGTGACGTGGCCTCATCCGATGTCAGTGTGCAGCAGGCGGTTTCTCCCGCCGAATGGGATGCGCGAGTCAACCTGGCGGCGGCCTATCGCCTGACCGCGCTGTTCGGCTGGGACGATCTCGTGTTCACCCATATCTCGGCGCGTGTGCCCGGCCCGGAACATCATGTCCTGATCAACCCGTACGGGATGATGTTCGACGAGATCACGGCGTCGTCGCTGGTCAAGATCGATCTCGACGGTCGCAAGGTGTCCGAATCGCCGTACGAGATCAACCCGGCCGGCTTCACGATTCACAGCGCGGTGCATGCGGCCCGTGACGACGCGCTGTGCGTGATGCACACGCACTCGATCAACGGTGTCGCCGTATCGGCGCAGGAAGCCGGCTTGCTGCCGCTGTCGCAGCAGTCGCTCGGCGTGCTGGCGTCGCTCGGGTATCACGATTACGAAGGCATTGCGCTCGACGAGGGCGAGAAGGCGCGCCTCGTGCGGGACCTCGGCGGCAACACGAACCTGATGCTGCGCAATCATGGGCTCTTGACGGTCGGCGCGACGCCGGCCGACGCGTTCGTCGCGATGTACTTCTTCGAGGCCGCGTGCATGATCCAGGTCCGCGCGCAGGCCGGCGGCGCGGCGCTGCGGCCGATCGCGCAACCGATTCTCGACGGTATCAGGCAGCAGATCGCCGCGGTCACGCGCGGGATGGGCGCCGGGGCGCTCGTCTGGCCGGGATTGTTGCGCCGGCTCGATCGACTTAATCCCGGGTACGCGGACTAGCTCGCTCGTCGTTGTTGTTTGCGAACGATCGTGCTAAATTCCTGCCAGCAACTTGCGGTCACGAACCCTTCATTCGGCTGACGAAGCCGGCGCCCGGGAGGCAGCACGATGAGCCTGTTGATGTCGCGACGCGATCTCGCGTTCCTGCTGTACGACTGGCTCGACGCCGAAGCGCTCGCCGCGCTGCCGCGCTTCGCGGAGCACAGTCGCGAGACCTTCGACGCGGTGCTCGACACCAGCGAGCGGATCGCCGAGAACCTGTTCGCACCGCATGCGGCGCGCGGCGATCGCGAGGAACCGCAGTTCGACGGCGAGCGCGTGACGCTGATCCCCGAGGTCGAGCCGGCCGTGCGCGCGTTCGCGGACGCCGGGCTGATCGCCGCGGGGCATGACGACGCGCTCGGCGGCATGCGGTTGCCGAAGCTGGTCGAAGCCGCATCGTTCCTGTTCTTCCAGGCCGCGAACATCGCGACGGCCGCCTATCCGTTCCTGACCGTCGCCAACGCGAACCTGCTCGTCGCGCACGGCAGCCCCGCGCAGATCGACGCGTTCGCGCGCCCGGAACTGGAAGGGCGCTTCCTCGGCACGATGTGCCTGTCCGAACCGCAAGCCGGCTCGTCGTTGTCCGACATCGCGACGCGGGCGGATTTCGAGGGCGACTCGCCGCTCGGCTCGCGCTACCGGCTGACCGGCAACAAGATGTGGATCTCCGGCGGCGAACACGAGCTGGCGGAGAACATCGTGCACCTCGTGCTCGCGAAGATTCCCGACGAACACGGCCGGCTGCAGCCCGGCACGCGCGGCATCTCGCTGTTCATCGTGCCGAAGTACCTGCCGGACGCCGACGGCCGTGCGCGGGGCGAGCACAACGACGTCGTGCTCGCCGGGCTGAACCACAAGATGGGCTATCGCGGCACGACCAACTGCCTGCTGAATTTCGGCGAAGGCACGCGCTATCGTCCGGAAGGGCGTGCGGGCGCGATCGGCTACCTGGTCGGCAAGCCGAACCATGGCCTCGCCTACATGTTCCACATGATGAACGAGGCGCGCATCGGCGTCGGCGCGGGTGCGGTGGCGCTCGGCTATACCGGTTATCTGCGCGCGCTCGACTATGCGCGCAACCGGCCGCAGGGGCGTCCGCTCGGGCCGGCCGGCAAGGACGCGGCCGCGCCGCAGGCGCCAATCGTCGAGCATCCGGACGTGCGGCGCATGCTGCTCGCGCAGAAGGCCTATGTCGAAGGCGGTCTCGCGCTGATCCTGTACTGCGCGAAGCTGGTCGATGAAGCACGCGGGCACGGCGACGCGGACGCGCGCGCCCAGGCCGCGGGCCTGCTCGACATCCTCACGCCGATCGCGAAAAGCTGGCCGTCGCAGTGGTGTCTCGCCGCGAACGACCTCGCGATCCAGGTGCACGGCGGCTACGGCTACACGCGCGACTACGCGGTCGAGCGGCTCTACCGGGACAACCGGCTGAATCCGATTCACGAAGGCACGCACGGGATCCAGGCGCTCGACCTGCTGGGCCGCAAGGTCGCCCAGGACGACGGCGCGCTGCTGCATGCGCTCGATGCGCGGATCGGCGCGACGGTCGAGCGCGCGCGAGCGCTGGATGCCGGCACGCGCGAGCAGGCCGATGCGCTGGCGCGGCGCTGGGCGCGACTGTGCGACGTCACGCGGCAGCTCGGCGCGATCGGCGATCCGCGGACACGGCTGGCGAACGCGAGCGTCTATCTCGAAGCGTTCGGCCACCTCGTCGTCGCATGGCTGTGGCTCGACGTGACGCTTGCCGCGCACGGGCACGACGGCGATTTCCACGACGGCAAGCGTGCGGCGGCCCGATACTTTTTCCGCTGGGAGTTGCCGAAGGTGGATGCGCAGCTCGATCTGCTGTCGAGCGTCGACACGACGACGCTCGACATGCGGGACACGTGGTTCTGAACGTTGCGTCACCGACATTCCGGCATGCGGACGATATTGCGGGGGCGGGTGCTGCCGGCCGTCGCCGGTTCGTCGCAAGCCGGCCGGGCGGGAGCATTCCGCCGACCGTACCGATGCGCGGCCGCGCCGCGCAAGGAGTGAGAAGCGCATGAAAGCCCTGTTGTGTACCGCATTCGGCCCGATCGACAGTTTGCGTATCGAGGACGTCGCGATTCCCGAACCGGCCGCCGGCCAGGTGCGGATCCAGGTGAAGGCGGCGTCGCTCAATTTTCCCGACGCGTTGATCGTTCAGGGCTTGTATCAGGTGAAGCCGGCGCTGCCGTTTTCGCCAGGCGCCGAGTTTGCCGGCGTGATCGACGCGGTCGGCGACGGCGTGAGCGCGTATCGGCCGGGCGATTCGGTGGTGGCGTTCACCGGGCATGGCGGGTTCGCGGAGCAGTGCGTGGCCGACGTGCACCAGATCGCCGCGCTGCCCCCGGGCATGGCGTTCGAGCAGGGGGCGGCGCTCGTGCTCGCCTACGGCACGTCGCTGCACGCGTTGCAGCAGCGCGCGCGGCTCCAGGCGGGCGAGACGCTGCTCGTGCTGGGCGCGGCGGGCGGGGTCGGGCTCGCGGCGATCGAGATCGCGAAGGCGCTCGGCGCGCGCGTGATCGCGGCGGCGTCGAGCGCGGACAAGCTCGCGTTGTGCCGTGAAGCGGGGGCCGACGAGACGATCGACTATGCGACCGAAGACCTGCGTCGGCGCGTCGACGCATTGACCGGCGGGCGCGGTGCCGACGTCGTCTACGATCCGGTGGGCGGCGCGTACAGCGAAGCGGCGCTGCGCGCGACCGCCTGGCGCGGCCGGTTCCTCGTGGTCGGCTTCGCGGCCGGCGAGATTCCGAAGATCGCGCTGAACCTCGCGCTGCTCAAGGAGCGTGACATTCTCGGCGTGTTCTGGGGCGATGCGGTGCGCCGCGACCCGGCGCAGCATGTCGCGAACATGCGGCTGCTGGCCGAATGGTTCGCGGCCGGCAAGGTGCGGCCGGCGATCACCGAGCGCGTGTCGCTGGCCGGCGCGGCCGACGCGATCGCACGGATGGCGAACCGGCAGGTGAAGGGCAAGGTGGTGATCCTGCCCGGCGCGTGATCCTGATTCGCCGCGCGGTGATTCAACGTCGGCCGCGCGGCCGATTGCCTGAGGCAGCGGCGCCGCGTGAACCGCGGCAGGCTCATCGTTACCGCGCATGCGCTGCGCGAGTGCGATGCCGATCGGCACCGAGACGAACGCCGCCCATGTTCCGTCAGCGGATCAATCCTTCGGCAAGCGCAGCGTGTCGAGCGCGTCCTGCGAAAACTCGACCCAGAACCGCTCGTTCGCGATGCCGGCCTGCAGCACCAGATGCTGCAAGCGTTTCGCGCGCGAGTCGGCGCCTTCCGGAAAATCGCGCGCCTCGATCTTCAGGTACAGGTCGAGCTTCTCCTGGTGAAGCGCGATCCGCCGCCGGATTTCGTCCTCGAGGCCCGACGGGCCGAGCACCGCTTCCGCACGCAGGCGCACCATCAACGCTTCGCGCAGCGGCGTCGGATCTTCCTGTTCGGCGATCCAGCGTCGCAGTTCCTTCTTGCCGGCCGGCAGGATCCGATAGGCACGCTTGCGGCCACGGCCCGATTCGGCGGGCAGCGATTCGATCCAGCCCGTTTCCTCGAGGCGCCCCAGTTCGCGATAGATCTGCTGATGCGTCGCCTGCCAGAAATAACCGATCGAGCGATCGAAGCGGTCGGCAAGCTCGGACCCCGAACCGGGACGTTCGGCGAGCGCGGTGAGGAGGGCGTGAGGCAAGGACATGTCGGATCGGAGGAGGCCGCGGAATGAATCGCATCTTGCCATATCGGGGCCACAGTACAAGCCAGGGATCCCGTTTATGCAACATGTTGCATAAACGGATGCGGTGAACTACCATCTGTGCAACTTGTTGCATAAAAATGGAGACGCCCCGATGACATCCCGTTATCCGCATTTGACGACCCCGCTCGACCTGGGCTTCACGTCGCTCAGGAACCGCGTGCTGATGGGGTCGATGCATGTGGGACTCGAGGAAGCGCCGAACGGTTTCGAGCGGATGGCGGCGTTCTACGCGGAGCGCGCGCGAGGCGAGGCCGGCCTGATCGTCACGGGCGGATTCGCACCGAACGAGCGCGGCCGTCCGGCGCCGGGCGGCGCGATGCTGACGACCGAGGCGGAAGCCGAACGCCATCGTGTCGTGACGCGCGCGGTGCACGCGGCGGGCGGCAAGATCGCGCTGCAGATCCTGCATTTCGGACGCTACGCGTATCACCCGGCGCTCGCGGCGCCCAGCGCGCTGAAGGCGCCGATCAACCCGTTCACGCCGCATGCGTTGAGCAGCGACGAAGTCGACGAGACGATCGCCGATTTCGTGCGTTGCGCGGCGCTCGCGCAGCATGCGGGCTACGACGGCGTCGAAATCATGGGGTCCGAAGGTTACCTGATCAACGAATTCATCGCCGCGCGCACGAACCATCGCGACGACGCATGGGGCGGCGCGTACGAGAACCGCATCCGTTTCGCGGTCGAGATCGTGCGGCGCGTGCGCGAGCGCGTCGGCACGAACTTCATCGTCATCTACCGGCTGTCGATGCTCGATCTCGTCGAAGGCGGCTCGACGCTCGACGAGGTGATCCGCCTCGCGCAGGCAATTGAGGCGGCCGGCGCGACGATCCTCAATACCGGCATCGGCTGGCACGAGGCGCGCATTCCGACCATCGCGACCAAGGTGCCGCGCGCCGCGTATGCGTGGGTGACGCGGCAATTGATGGGCAAGGTCGGCATCCCGCTCGTCGCGACCAACCGGATCAACACGCCGGAAGTGGCCGAGCAACTGCTCGCCGACGGCTATTGCGACATGGTGTCGATGGCGCGGCCGTTCCTTGCCGATGCCGAATTCGTCCGCAAGGCGCGGGAAGGGCGCGCGGACGAAATCAACACGTGCATCGGCTGCAACCAGGCGTGCCTCGACCATACCTTCAGCGGCAGGATCACGTCCTGCCTCGTCAATCCGCGCGCCTGCCATGAAACCGAACTCGTGATCCGCCCCGCCGGGCAGCGCAAGCGGATCGCGGTGGTCGGCGCCGGGCCGGCGGGCCTCGGCTTCGCGGTCACGGCCGCCGAACGCGGTCACGCGGTGACGCTGTACGAAGCCGGCGCCGAGATCGGCGGTCAGTTCAACATCGCGAAGAAGGTGCCCGGCAAGGAAGAGTTCAACGAAACGCTGCGCTATTTCCGCCGGCAGATCGAACTGCGCGGCGTGGCGCTGCACGTCAATACGCGCGCGACCGCCGAGATGCTGCTGCAGGGCGAATTCGACGAAGTGGTGATCGCGACCGGCATCGTGCCGCGCACGCCGCCGATCGACGGCGTCGGCCATCCGAAGGTGCTCGGTTATCTCGACGTGTTGCGCGACGGCAAGGTCGTCGGCCGCGACGTGGCGATCGTCGGCGCCGGCGGCATCGGCTTCGACGTCGCCGAATATCTCGTGCATCGCGGCGACGGTGAACGTGTCGACGCGGCGCGGTTCTTTGCCGAGTGGGGTGTCGACCGGACGTATGCGAACGCGGGCGGTCTCGGCCATGCGCGGCCCGAACCGGCGGCACGTCATGTCCACCTGCTGCAGCGCAAGGCGTCGAAGGTCGGCGACGGGCTCGGCAAGACCACCGGCTGGATTCATCGCACGGCGCTGAAGGCGCGCGGCGTCGGGATGTCGTCGGCGGTGACGTACCGGCGCATCGACGACGAGGGACTGCACGTGACGATCGACGGCGTCGAGCGGACGCTGCCGGTGGACAACGTGATCATCTGCGCGGGGCAGGAGCCGTTGCGCGAACTCGCCGTGCAGCTCGAGGCGGCCGGGTGCAAGGTTCATGTGATCGGCGGCGCGCACGAAGCCGCCGAGCTCGATGCGAAGCGCGCGATTCACCAGGGTACGACGCTGGCCGCGACGCTTTGACGCCGATTCGCTTTTCTTTCCGTTCGACGATTCAGGAGTCTACGAAGATGAATGCAACGACGCAGGTTCATCCCGCTGTCGCGAAGTCGCTCGACGTGTGGCACGTGATGGTCGAGAACAAGGACTTCGGGCCGCTGGAGTCGATCGTCCACCCGGATGCCGTGTTCCGTTCACCGATGGCGTTCAAGCCGTACGGGCCGGCGCCTGCGCTGTTGATCGCGCTGCGCACGGTGATCACGATCCTCGAGGATTTCGCGTATCACCGCCAGTTCGTCAGCGACGACGGCCGGAGCGTCGTGCTCGAGTTCAGCGCGCGCGTCGGCGACAAGGCGCTGAAGGGAATCGACATGATCCGCTTCGACGACGACGGCCGGATCGTCGAGTTCGAGGTGATGATCCGGCCGTTCAATGCGCTGCAGGCGCTCGGTGCGGAAATGGGCGCGCGGCTCGGGCAGCAGATGCCGACGTTCAAGATCGGCGGGTGAGCGCAGGCGTGGCTGCCGCATGGTCCCGGCCCGCCGCCGCATGGCGTCGTTCGGCATTCGTGCGGGTTATCTCGCCGGGGTTCGTTGGTGGGTTTGTCGCATGTGCGGGTCAGTACGCGGTCGAGCCGGGCAGGTTGCCGTCGAAGGCGTCCTGCAGCAGCGCGCGCAAGCCGTCGCGTTCGATCGGGCGAGGGTTCCAGTACGGATTGGCCGCCGCGAGGTCGGCCGCGCGATCGAGATCGGCCGCCTGCATGCCGATCGCCTTCAACGACACCGGCGCGCCGTTGTCGCGCGCTAGCGCGTAGAGGCCGCGCGCGGCGTCGTTGGTCCCGATCGCGCGGGCGATCCGCTGCATCGCCTCGGGCGCGTACGCCGCGTTGTACGCGAGCGCATGCGGCAGCACGACCGTGTGGGTCGGTGCGTGCGGCAGGTTGAAGCTGCCGCCGAGCGTGTGGCAGAGCTTGTGGTGCAGCGCCATGCCGACGTTGCCGAGCACCATCCCGCACAGCCACGCGCCGTAGAGGGCATCGCCGCGCGCGGCGAGATCGGCGGGATCGCGCCGCACGCCCGGCAGGCCGCGCGCCAGCGCGCGAATGCCTTCCTCGGCGACGAGGCTCATGACCGGATTTGCGTTGTCCGCGTACAAGCCCTCCGCCGCGTGTGCGATCGCATTGAGGCCGCTCGTTACCGACAGCTCGACCGGCAGCGTCACGGTGAGTTCGGGATCGTAGATCACCGTCTTCGGCAGCACGCGTGCATCCGTGCCGGTGCGCTTGAGGCCGCCTTCTGTCAGGCCGTAGATCGGCGTCATTTCGCTGCCGGCGTACGTGGTCGGTATCGCAAGGATCGGCAGGCAGCTTTCGAGCGCGATCGCCTTGCCCAGGCCGATCGTCGAGCCGCCGCCGATCGCGATCGCGCAATCGGCGGCGCAGGATGTCGCGAACGCCTGCGCATCGCGGGCGATCTCGATCGGCACGTGCATCGTCGCGCGGTCGTACAGCCCGGCGGCACGTGCGCCGAGCCGGTCGACGATGCGTTGCGCGAGGTCGCGCTGCTCCGGCGTGCAGAGCACGATCGCGCGCTGCGCGCCGAGCTCCAGTACTTCGCGTTCGAGATGGTGCAGGCTGCCTGCGCCGAAGACGACGCGGGCCGGCCGCGCCTGATAGATGAAGTTCATGTCGTGCTCACTCCGTCGCGTAGTCGACCTGATGGCGCGCAGTGCGCAGGCCGGTCAGTGTGTCGCGTACGCGTGCGTGTTCGGGATGCGTCGCGTAGCCGTCGAGCGCTTCGCGCGATTCGAATTCGGCGACGAGAATCAGGTCGCATGCGTGGTCGGCCGCACCGAGGTCCGTGCCGATCTCGAGGTGCGTCATGCCCGGAACCCCGCCGCGCAGGCTCTCGAAAGCCGTCTTGACGCTGGCGCGCGCCGTCGCGCGCTCGTGATCGGTTGCGCCCGCAACGTTCCACATGACGACGCGCCGGATCACGCGACCCGCTCCGCGGGATTCAGCACGAAGTCGTAGTCGAGCGTGTAGAACGGCGTGTCCATTCGCGACCCGTCGGGCGCGAGCCCGGGCGCATGCCGCACCCAGTCGGCGACGAGCGTCGAGCGCACGCCGAATACCGCGTCGGAGTCGAGATAGCGGTCGCCGTCGCGGAACACGTGCGTGATCAGCGTTTCGTAGCCGCGCGCTGCGATCATGAAGTGCAGGTGGGCGGGGCGCCAAGGGTGGCGGCCGAGCGCATCGAGCATCGCCCCGACGGGGCCGTCGTGCGGAATCGGATACGGCTCCGCGAGGATCGAGCGGAATGCGTAACGGCCGTCGGCGCCGCTGCGCAGCCGGCCGCGTGCGCGATGCGTGACGGACCCGTCGTCGGCCGGCTGCTGCACGTCGTAGTGGCCGTCTTCGTCGGCTTGCCAGACTTCCAGCGACGCGTTCGCGACGGGCGTGCCGTCGATGCCTCGCACCTGGCCGGACACGAAGCAGGGCGCGCCGCATGCGCCGTTCGCGATGTCGTCGAACATCGCGAACTCGGGGCTGCCGTCGACGTAGAACGGGCCGAACACGGTCGCCTCGGTGCAGCCGGCCGGCTTCGCATGGTTTTGCGCGGTGACGAGCGTGGACAACCCGAGCACGTCGGACAGCAGGATGAACTCCTGGCGCTTGTCGTCGGTGATGTGGCCGACGGCCGTCAGGAAGCCGATCGCGACTTGCCATTCGGCCTCGGTGAGTTTCGTTTCGCGGGCGAACGAATGCAGGTGCTGGACGAGGCTCGTCATCACCGTGCGCAGCCGCTCGTCGCGACAGCCGGCGAGCGACGCGATCACGGCCTGCGTGATGGTGTCTTCGTTGAGATTGCGCATAGGGGTTGTCTCCTGATGTCGTTCGATGGCGCGCTGACGTAACATTAATTCCTCCCGGAAACGTAAAAAAGCGGGTTTGGAGGAGTTTTGTTCTCCGCCAGGTGGAAGAATCGAACGCATGGACAAGTGGACGCAGATCGAATTTTTCGTGCAGGTGGCCGAGCTGGGCAGCCTGACGAAGGCCGCCGAACGGCTCGGCATGTCGAGCGCGGCGGCGAGCCGCTGCCTGAATGCGCTGGAGGAGCGGCTGGGCGCGCGGCTCGTCGAGCGCACCACGCGCCGCCTGTGGTTGACCGACGCGGGGCACGAGTACCACCGCCGTTGCGTCGCGATCCTGACGGAGCTGTCGGAGGCCGATGCGGCCGTCAACGCAGCGAGCGTCAATCCGGCCGGCACGCTGCGCGTGACCGCGTCGGTGTCGTTCGCGTCGATCTATATCGCGCCCGCGCTGCCGGAGTTTCACCGGCGGTACCCGAACCTGAACGTGCAGATCGTCGCGGCGAACCGTTACCCGGATTTCATCGAGGCCGGCATCGACGTGGCGATCCGCACGCGCGAGCACGAAGCCGATTCGGGCATCACCGTGCGCAAGCTCGCCGAGACGCGGCGCGTGCTGGCCGCGTCGCCCGGGTATCTGGCGAAGCATGGCGCGCCGGCGACGCCCGACGCGCTGTGCGACCATCGGCTGCTGGTCTACAACCTCGCGAACGATCCATACGTGCTGCATTTCCGCCATCGCGCGAAGACGCAGTCGGTCACGATCAAGAGCGTGCTCGATGCGAACGAGGGGCAGGTGATCCGCGCGGCGGCGCTCGCCGGGTTCGGCATCCTGATCCAGCCGCTCTACATCATCCACGACGATATCGTCGCGGGGAAGCTGGTGCCGGTGCTCACCGACTGGCAGCTGCCCGCGCTCACCGTCAACATCGCGTACCAGAGCCGCCGGCACCAGCCGGCGAAGATCCGCGTGTTCACCGAGTTCCTGATCGAGCGTTTCGAGCGCCTCGGGCTCGCGCGCAAGTGGAAGGAAGTCGGCCGCTGATCGCGGGCCAGCGTCGGGCGGGGTCGTGAAGTCCCGGCGCGAGTTCGCGGTGCGCAACCGGCCGCAGGGCGACACGCTGTGGGTGCGGTTCAGTTTCCCCGCTGTAAGGGCACCGGGAAGGGCAGAAAGGCTGACAAATTCCTGACGGATCGAGTTGATATATTGTATCATCCGACGTTTTCGTCGCCGGTGGCCGGCGACGACATTCCACCCAGATCGATACGACGTGACGAAATCCGGAAACCATCTGGCGCGCGGGGAGCGGCACCATGCCGCGCAGCGCCGGAACGCGGGCGCCTGGCGCACACGCGCGGCGCGCGGCTGCACGACCCTGCTGGGCTGCGCGATGGCGACTTCCGGCGCGTTGGCCGCCGAAGCGGCCGCATCCGCACCGGACGAGCGGCATGTGCTGCCGGCGATCAACGTCAGCGCGCAACCCGTAGCGACCGACCCGCTGGCACAACCGCTCGAAACAGGCTCGCGGCTCGGGCTCGCGAGCCTCGATACGCCCGCGAGCGTCGAGACGGTCACGGCCGCCACGATCGACGCACGCGGCGATCGCACGGTGCTCGACGCGGTCACGCGCGCGGCCGGCTTCGCGAGCGCGATGGCGCCCGGCAACGGCGGCACCGCGTTGAGCGTGCGCGGTTTCAGCGGGCAGGAATCGGTGATGACGCTGCTCGACGGCGTGCGGCTGATGCCGGCGGCCGGCACGATCACGTTTCCGTTCGATACGTGGTCGGCCGAGCGCATCGAGGTGCTGCGCGGCCCCGCGTCGGTGCTGTACGGCGAGGGCGCGATCGGCGGCGTCGTGAACGTCGTGCCGAAGCGGCCGCAGCGCACGCGCGAGACGACGCTGCAGGCGGGCATCGGCCTCGACGGCGCGAAGCGCGTCGCGTTCGATACGACGGGTGCGCTCGGCGCGCGGCTGTCTTACCGCTTCTATGCGAGCGACGCGCGCGCGAACGGCCTCGCCGAGCGGGCCGATACGCATACGACGGCGCTCGGCGGCGCACTGAAGCTCGACGTGAGCCCGCGGCTCACGCTGACGCTCGACTACGACTACGGCCGCCAGATGCCGGCAACGTACTACGGCGTGCCGGCGCCGAACGGCGTGCTCGATCCGTCGCTGCGCAAGCTCAACTACACCGTCGGCGATGCGACGATTTCGTACTACGACCAGTGGACGCGCCTGTCGGCCAGTTACCGGCCCGCGGCCGGCGTGACGATCGACAACCAGCTCTACTACCTGACGTCGAACCGCCACTGGCGCAACGCCGAATCGTACGCGCTCGATCCCGCGGCGGGGCGCGTCATGCGCGGCGACTATCTCGACATCGGCCACCACCAGCGGCAGATCGGCGACCGCCTGAGCGCGCGCGTCGACGGCACGCTGTTCGGCCGTGCGAACCGCTTCGTCGTCGGCACGGAGTTCAGCCGGATCACGTTCAGCGGCATCAACAACTCGCCGTACGGCGGCGAATCGACGGTGCCCGTGCACGGCTTCGACCCCGGCATCTTCACGAGCCCCGATCCGACCGTGCCGCAATTCAGCACGCGGGCGCGGCAGGCCGCGGTGTTCGCCGAGAACCGGCTCGAAGTGCTGCCGCGGCTCGCTTGGCTGAGCGGCGTGCGCTACGACCACATCGCCTTCAGCCGCGAACAGGCGGCGACCGGTGCGGGCTTCGACAAGCGCTTCGCGAACGTCGGCTGGCGCACCGGTTTTGTGTTCGAAGTCGCCCCGACCCTCAGCGCGTATGCGCAATACACGACGGGCGCGGAGGGGCTCGGCTCGCTCGTGACGTTGTCCGCGTCACAGGCGAACTACCGGCTCGCGACCGGGGAGCAGTGGGAGGCCGGGCTCAAGCAGACGCTGCTCGACGGCCGCGCATACTGGACGTTCGCCGTGTACGACATCACGAAGCGCAACCTGCTCAGCAGCGATCCGTTCCATCCGGCGCTGCGCCGGCAGGTCGGCCGGCAATCGTCGCGCGGCATCGAGTTGACGGGCGGTGCGCGGCTGCCGCAGGGCTGGACGATCGACGCGAACGTCGCGCTGCTGCGCGCGCGTTACGACGAATTCAACCAGACTGACGGCGGCGCGACGGTATCGCGAGCCGGCAACGTGCCGTCCAACGTGCCGCAGCAGACCGCGAACCTGTGGCTTGGCTGGGCGTTCGCCGAACGCTGGCAGGCGAATGCAGGCGTGCGCTACGTCGGCGCGACCTACGGCGACGATGCGAACCGCCTGCAGGTGCCGTCGTACACGGTGTTCGATGCATCGTTGCGCTGGCAGCCGACGTCGCGCACCGAGCTCGCGCTGTATCTGCGCAATCTCGCGAACCGCACGTATGCGGTGACGACGTCGAACGGCGGCGAGCAATGGCTGCTCGGCCCGTCGCGCTCGGCGGAGCTCGTCGCGACGATGCGTTTCTAGTGCGGCGCGACATGCGTCCCGTCACCCACATGCTCGACATCGAACGCGTGAGCTGGTCTCCCGGCGGCGCGATCGACGTGCTCGATTCGGTGACGCTGACGGTCGCCGAAGGCGAATTCGTCGGGCTGGTCGGCCCGAACGGCAGCGGCAAGACGAGCCTGCTGCGCTGCATATTCCGTTACGCGCGGCCCGATGCGGGCCGCGTTGCGCTCGATGCGCAGGACGTCTGGCGCATGCGGCCGCGCGCGGTCGCGCAGCGCATCGCGGTGCTGCAGCAGGAGACGCCGGACGATTTCGGGCTGACGGTCGACGAACTGGTCGGCATGGGCCGCACGCCGCACCAGCGGGCGTTCGACGCGGAGTCGGCCGACGATCGCCGGATCGTCGAATCCGCGCTCCGCGACGTCGGCCTCGTCGCGCGCCGCGCGCAACGCTTCGCCTCGCTGTCGGGCGGCGAGAAGCAGCGTGCGCTGCTGGCCCGCGCGCTCGCGCAGCAGCCCGAATTGCTGCTGCTCGACGAACCGACCAACCATCTCGACTTGCGTCACCAGCTTGAACTGCTTGCACGCGTGCGCCGCCTCGGCATCGCGACGCTCGCGACGATTCACGACCTCAATCTCGCGGCCGCGTATTGCGACCGGCTCCACGTGCTCGCGCATGGCCGGGTCGTCGCGTCCGGCACGCCGGGCGACGTGCTGACCGATGCGCTGCTGCGCGACGTGTTCGGCGTCGCCGCGCTCGTCGATCGGCATCCTGTGTCGGGCCGGCCGCGCATCACGCCGCTTCATCCGGAATGACCGCCATGCCGTTTCCTTTGTCCTCCGTCGCACGCCGGCTGGTTGCCGCCGCCGCGCTCGGCTGCGCCGCCGCTCACGCGGGCGCCTATCCCGTCACCGTGCGCAGTTGCGAGCGCGACGTGACGTTCGAGCGTGCTCCGACGCGCGCGGTCAGCAACGACGTCAACCTGACCGAGATGATGCTCGTGCTCGGCCTGAAGGACCGGCTCGTCGGTTATACGGGCATCGGCGGCTGGAAGACGGGCACCGCCCGCGTGCGCGACGCGTTGCGCGGCGTGCCCGAGCTGGCGAGCCAGTATCCGTCGCTCGAGGTGCTGGCCGCCGCGCGCGCCGACTTCTATCTTGCGGGCTGGAACTACGGGATGCATGTCGGCGGCGCCGTGACGCCCGCGACGCTCGCACCGTTCGGCATTCGCACCTACGAACTGACCGAGTCGTGCTCGCACGTGATGAAGCAATCGGCCGCGTCGTTCGAGGACGTGTTCCGCGACCTGAACAATCTCGGCCGGATCTTCGGCGTCGACGCGCGTGCCGCGCAAGTCGTCGCCGCGATGCGTGCGCGTCTCGCGGCGGTGGCGCGCACGCTCGGGAAGCCGGCGCCGCTGCGCGTGTTCGTCTACGACAGCGGGACCGACAAGCCGATGACGGCGGGCGGGCTCGCGATGCCGACCGCGTTGCTGGCGGCGGCCGGTGCGCGCAACGTGATGGACGACCTGCCGCGCAGCTGGACGCAGGTGAGCTGGGAGAGTGTGGTCGCGCGCGATCCGCAGGCGATCGTGATCGTCGACTACTCGGCGGTGACGGCCGCGCAGAAGCAGCAGTTCCTGCTGAGCCAGCCGGCGCTCGCGCGCGTGGCGGCGATCCGCGACCGGCGCTTCGTCGTGATTCCGTACGATGCGGCGACACCGGGCCCCGAGAACGTCGCGGCCGTCGAGACGCTGGCGCGTGCGCTGTATCCGGCCGCGTTCGCCGGGCCGGCGCGATGAGCATGCGCGTCGTGCTGCCGGCGCTGGCCGTGCTGCTGATCGTGTCGATCGTCGTGTCGGCCGCGTTCGGTCCGGCGCCGATCGCGATGGCGGCCGCGGTGCGGATCGTGGCCGCGCACCTCGCCTTGGCGTTCGGCGAGACTGGCGCGTTCGCGGCGAGCGCGGGCGACGACAGCATCGTGTGGCTGATCCGGATGCCGCGCGCGCTGCTGGCCGCGACCGTCGGGGCGACGCTGGCGGCGGTCGGCGTCGCGTTGCAGGCGGCGACCGCGAATCGTCTGGCCGATCCGCATCTGCTCGGCGTGAGCGCGGGCGCGATGCTCGGCGCCGTCGCGGTCACGGTGGTCGCCGGTGCGGCGTTCGGCCCGTTCACGTTGTCGGCCGCGGCGTTCGCTGGCGCGCTCGCGGCAACCGCATGCGTCGTCGCGCTCGCGCACCGGGCCGGCCGGCTCGAATCGGACCGGCTGTTGCTCGCGGGCGTGTCGGTGTCGTTCATGATGGCCGCATTCGGCAATCTGCTGCTGTATCTCGGCGACCAGCGCGCCGCATCGTCGGTGCTGTTCTGGATGCTCGGCGGCGTGGGGCTCGCACGCTGGGACCTGTTGCCGGTGCCGGCCGTGTGTGCGGTGCTTGCCGGCGGCGCGCTGTACGCGCGACGGCGCGAACTGAACGCGCTGATGTCGGGGGATGTCGCCGCGGCGTCGCTCGGCGTGCCGAGCGCGCGGATGCGACGCGAGGTGTTCGTCGTCGCATCGTTCGCGACGGGCGCGATGGTCGCGGTGAGCGGTGCGATCGGCTTCGTCGGGCTCGTCACGCCGCACCTGTGCCGGCGCGTCGTCGGCGCCGAGCACGGTCGGCTGCTGCCGGTCGCCGCGCTGACGGGCGCGATCCTGCTCGTGTGGGCCGACGTCGCGGCCCGCACGCTGGCCGCGCCGGAGGATTTGCCGATCGGCATCGTGACAGCGCTGTTCGGCAGCCTGTTCTTCGTCGCGCTGCTGCGCCGCCGCTGAGCGGCGAGCAATCGGATCCGGTCGGGTGGCGGCGGGGCGGCGGCCCGCCGTGCCTGTCATCGCGACGGCGTGGCCGTGCGCTTGACGTCGCCGGGCGTGTCGGCGCGTGTATCGGTGCCCGTCATGTCGAAAAGGCTGTCCGGCAGTGTCAGCGCGGGCAGCGTGATCACGAAGCGTGCGCCGCCGAGCGGCGAATCCTCGAGCCGCACGTCGCCGCCGTGCACCTGCGCGACGCGCCGCACGATCGCGAGCCCGAGCCCGAAACCGCCGGTCTGCCGGTCGCGGCTGGAGTCCAGCCGCTGGAACGGTTCGAACACGCGCGCGCGTTCGGCGACCGGAATGCCGGGGCCGTCGTCGTCGACGCTGAGCACGAGCGCGCCGCTCGCGTCGCCGGCAGCGGCCAGCAGGACCTTGCGCGACGCATAACGCGCGCCGTTGCGGATCAGGTTCAGCAGCGCGCGGGCGACGAGCTTCGGATCGCACACGTGAGTCGCGGGCGCACCGAACGCCGATACGTCGAGCGTGATCTCGCGATCGGCGACGTCGTTCGCGACGTTGCCGGCGACGCTGTCGATCAGCGCGTCGACGACGATCTCCATCGGCGCGAGTTCGCTCGCCCCCTGTTCGAGGCGGCCGATCGTCAGCAGCTCGGTGACGAGCTCGTCGAGTTCGCGCACGTCGCGCCGCAGCGCATCGCGGCGCTCGCGCATCCGTCCGGTCTCGTCGGGTTCGGCGAGCAGGGCGAGCCCGAATTCGAGCCGCGCGAGCGGCGTCTTCAGTTCATGCGAGATGCCATGCATCATTTCGCGCTGCTGCTTGATCGACGCCTCGATGCGCTCGGCCATGTCGTTGAACTGCCGCGACAGCTCGTAGATGTTCGACTTCTTGCCCGCCAGCTTCACGCGCGTCGACAGCTTGCCGGCGCCGAACGCGCGCGCGGCATCCTGCAGCCGCCGAATGTCGCGCCAGTGATAGTGAATCCACAGCACGACCGCAAACAGCGCCGCGAGCGCGAGCAGCAGGTACGCATAGATCCGGATGTCGAGATCCGGCGGCTCGATCGGGCGCGCATGCAGCACCGAGCCATCCGCGAGCGGCATGTAGTAATCCTTGCCGTTGTAGCTGATCGCGATCCTGCCGGTATCGAGATCGCGCAGCGGTGCGCCGCTCAGTTGCGCGCGCGCGTCGGCCATCGACATGAAGCCGAACCCTTCGTTGCCGTGCAGCGCGAGTTCGCGCAGTGCAAGCTCGCGCTGCGCGCCCGGATGGCGCTCGAGGTAGTCGTTCAGCACGAACGAATAGGTCGTCAGCGAATCGCGCTGCGCCTGCGCGACGCGCTCGTAGAAGATCCGGTCGAACGCCAGCTGGATGAACATGATCGACGCGGCGACGCACACGATCACGATGAGGTACAGCCTGATCAACGGGCGCAGCATTTATTCGTCCCACGCGGAAGGGCTGAACAGATAACCGCGACCCCAGATCGTCTTGATCTTGTGCGGCTCCGACGACGCATCCTCGAAGCGGCGGCGCAGCTTCGAGATACCCGAGTCGACCGAGCGGTCGAGCCCGTCGAATTCGATCCCGCGCAACTGCTTCAGGATGTCGTCGCGGCTCAGCACGGTGCCGGCCGCGCGCGCGAGGATCAGCAGCAGGTTGAATTCGGCCGTCTTCAGGTCGACCGGCTCGCCGCGCCACGTGACGGTGCGGTTCGGCGGCGAGATCGTCAGTTCGCCGAACACGATCGCCTCCGGCGCGGCGACGGGCGCTTCGGCCGCGGCCGTTTGCGCGCGGCGCAGCAGCGCACGGGCGCGCGCGACGAGCACGCGCGGCTCGATCGGCTTCGTCACGTAGTCGTCGGCGCCGGTCTCGAGGCCCGCAACCTGGTCGTAGACGTCGGCGCGCGCGGTCAGGATCAGCACGGGGACGTTGGTGAACGCGCGGATGCGCCGGCAGACTTCCATCCCGTCGAGGTTCGGCAGCATCAGGTCGAGGATCACGAGGGCCGGCTGGTGCTCGCGCACGGCCGCGACGGCAAGGTCGCCGCGCCGCACGACCGTCACCGCGAATTCGTAGCCGTCGAGGTATTCGCGGACGAGCTGCGCGAGACGGTCGTCGTCCTCGATCAGCAGCACACGGTATTTGAGCGGGTCTTCGTTCATGGTCTCCTCGGGATGCGCGCGCCATCTCGCACCCGGCAGGCTGATGGGCGGCGCGGCACGCGAATTCTATCCGGCGTACGGGAGGGCGGGGGAGCGGGGCGACAATCTCGAACAATCGAACACAATTGAGCACAGATTCTCCGCACATTCAGGACAGTCGCGGCGCAAGGCCGCACCTAGACTTCGGGCTCCGTCACTCTTATCTCAATATTGTGCGCCCCCTACTCCGCCGCTATCGTTATTGCATGCCGCTCGCCGGCCTGACCCTCGCCGCCGCCGCCCACGCGGAAAACCAGTATTCGCTGTCGCTCGGCGGTGGCTTCGCGCCACGCTACGCGGGCAGCAACCAGTATCGCGGCGTCGTCGCACCGTCGTTCTCCGCGACGTTCGGCAACGGCTTCTTTATCGACAGCACCGAGGGCGCGGGCTACAAGCTGAACCTGCCGCACGGCGTGTTCGTGTCGGCGGCCGTGAGCTACGACGCGGGCCGCGCGGACGAGAACCGCTTCGACCTGCCGGGCTCCGACTACCTGAAGGGCATGGGCCGGATTCCGGGCTCGGTGCTCGTCGGCGTGCGCGCGGGCGTGACGCTCTTCGATGCGGCCGAACTGAGCGTCGCGATCGATACACCGGTGACGCATACGTCGCGCGGCGTGTCGGGGCACGTGGATCTCGCGGTGCCGGTGCTCAAGACGTCGCAGCACGAGATCATCGTGACGGGCACCGTGCACGCGGGCTCGGGACGTTACATGCAGACGTTCTACGGCGTGACCGATGCCCAGTCGATGACGAGCCGGTTCCGGCCGTATTCGACGAGCGGCGGGATCGACAGCGCGTCGATGGCGCTCGCGTGGAACTGGACGCTGTCGCGGCACTGGTCGGTGCTCGCGACCGGCGGCGTGACGCGGCTGCTCGGCCGCTACGGCGACAGTCCGATCGTCCAGTCGCGCAGCAACTACTACGGGATGGCGGGCGTGACCTACACGTTCTGATCGGGCCGGCTCGACATGCGCGACCGGGCGCGCATCCCGGATGCGCGCGCCTTCGCGCCGGTCAGCGTGCGGTAACATGCAGGCGGCTTCGGCACCGGGCCGAAGCCACCGAAGCCGCGGTACCGGCGCGCCGCATCGGCGCGGCCGGTTGGGCGCGGGACCGGTCAAGCATGCAACGCCCGGCCGGCGACGAACGCCGCCCATGTTTCGTCGGGCGCGAAAGGGAGAAACCGATGAAGAAGACGATCGCGATGATGACGGCGCTGGTTGTGGGCGCAACGTTTGCGGGATGTGCGGACATGAACACGAAGGTCTCGAGCGCAGGCGGCGCGCCGGCCGGTGCGCCGCAGGCATGCAAGGCGGACGCGGGGCAGGACGACGCGCTGGTCGGCAAGACCGAGGCCGATGCGGCGGCGCAACTGGACGGCTGCCTGTGGCGCGTGCTCGAGCGCGACGGCAAGTCGCTGCCGGGCACGATGGATTACCGGCAGGAGCGCCGCAATCTCGGCATTCGCGACGGGAAAGTGATCTGGGTCCGGCGCGGGTGATGTGACGGTGCCGGCGTGACGCGCTACCCGTGCGATCGGGGGCGCGTCACTTCGAGATGTACCACAGCGCATCCGTACTGACGCGCGAAGGCTGGGCGGCCGGTGCCTGGGCCGGCGCGGGCGGCGGCGTGTTCGACGTGATGGCCGTCGGCAGCGTGGCGGGAAGGTTCGCCGTCGATGGCGAGGCGGCCGTCGATCCCGACGTCGACGGCGTATCCAGATACCACAGCGCATCGGCCGAAGCCGTGCGTTTCGACGCCGCTCCCGCTGCCGGATTCGTGGCGGTACCGGCGGACTTCTTCGAAGCGGCGGCCGCGCCCGCCGTACCGGCCTGCGCGGTCATGGCCGCGCTCCCGGCCGCCCCACGCTGCGCACGCGCCTCGAACGGCCCGAGCTGGAAGATTAACGTTTGCGCGGGACGGGTCAGGACGGCATACGGAAACTGCAGCTCCCACGACATCAGCACGCGCCCGCTCGACGTCTCGGTGAAGATCGCCGGCACGTGCTTCATGTCGCTGAACTGCACGTAGATCCGCGCGCCGTCGTCGAATACCTGGGTCGGCTTGGCCTGGTCCGCGCCCGTGACCGTCCAGCCGAAGTTGTACGTGCCGGCCGGGCCGGCGGGGCCGCCCTGCGGCGGCGGCGGCGGAGCCGGCGAGACCGTGCGCGGGCGCGTGACCGGCGGCGCCGACACGCTCAGGCTCGCGAACGGGTTGTAGGCCTGTGCCTGTTGCGGCGGCGTGAAGGAGGGGGGCAGGATAGGCATGGGGGTATCCGGCGAATCCGGCATGGTTCGGATTGCATCATAGACCTTGCGCGCATACGCGAGGCGCTTGTCGGGCGACGCGGAGTTGTACGCGCCGATCGCGTTCCAGTTGGGGCCGAGCTGGCGGATGTTCTGCGACAGGATCCACGCGCCGACATACGCGTTCGTGCACGCATCGAACAGGCTTTCCCGCGTGATGCCCTCGCGCGCGAGCGTCGGCAGCCACGTGCTGTTGATCTGCATCAGCCCGATGTCGACCGTGCCGTTCGTATTGGTGTTGACGGCGTTCGGATTCATTCCCGATTCGACCTGCGCGATGCCGCGCATCAGGCTGACGCTCACGTGCTGGAACGCGGCCGCATCGTCGAGGCAATCGGCCTGCGCGACACCCTGCACCGCGCACGACAGCGCGATCGTCGAGGCGATTTTCAGCGTTTCGCGGCTGATCGCACGGATGGTATGACGCGGCATGGCAGGTTGGGGCGGAATCCGGGCGCCCGGTGCAAGGAAATGACGTGAGACGCGAAGTGTGCCATAGCGGGCGGGCAAATGGCTCGCGTCAAACTTTCCTTTGCATTTGCGCACGCGTTCGCCACGCATTTTTATCGCGTCGGATCACGCGGCGCGACGACATCCGACCGGTAAAAATGGCCGGATTTTCGGTGAATGCCGGTGCGACGGCGGCGATCGAAACCTGACGCACGACGTCAGCCGTCTCGTGTGCGCCGTATCGAATTGCGTGAAAGGATTTCACCGGGCCATCCCTGTCCGGCTCGAATTCGAATAAAAGCGGAAAAACAACGGCGGCCGAAGCCGCCGTTCACGTCCCGCGGCTTCGACCGGCCGCATCGCGTGCGACCGGTCGCTTCCCATCAGAAGCGGTGACGCAGGCCGAGGTTGACCATCGTCTGCGAGCTGGTGCCCGCATAGCCGTACGAACCGATCGACGCCTGCGCGGCCATCGAGCCGCCCTGGCCGTCGCCGGTCTGGCCGCTCGCATGCTGGTAGGCGGCGGTCAGGTAGACGTCGGTGCGCTTCGACAGGTTGTAGTCGGCGCCGGCCGATACCTGGTGATAGGTGGCCGACGTGTCGCCGCCCGAGCGCGTGTAGCTGTAGCCGACGCCGACGAGCAGCGCGTTCGTCGCCTGGTAGTTCAGGAAGCCTTGTCCGGTGTTGTAGTGCTCGTTCGAGCCGAACACCGAGCTGGCGTCGCGGCGGTATTGCGCGTTGCTGTAGCCGAGGCCGAACGTGAAGGGCCCGGCGACGTACTGGCCCGCGATGCGCGCGATGCCGAGCGAGTGGGCGCTCGCGTAGCCGCTGTTGATCGGGCCGTCGAAGGTGCCGTCCGACGAGCTGGTCCAGCCGCTGCGCAGGCCGTTCGACGCGGGGCTGTTGGTCGCGTGGAAGTAGCCGCCGGCGACGCTGAATGGTCCATTGTTGTACGACACGGCGGCCGAATACGACTGCGCGGCGCCGGTGCTGCCCGCGATGCCGCCGAACGAGTACATCGCCGCGAACTGCAGGCCCGCATAGACGGCGGACGTGTACTTCACCGCGTTGTCGACGCGGAAGCTGTTGTCGTAGTTGTCGACGTCGCCCGGCGTCGCGAACACGCTGCCGAGATAGTTGTCGGCGGTGATGCCCTGCACGAGATCGACGAGCGGGTCGTACTGGCGGCCGAACGTGAGCGTGCCGTAGCGGTCGCTCGTCAGGCCGACGAACGCCTGCCGGCCGAACATGCGGCCGCCCTGGCCCTGGCGCCCGTTGCTCGGGTCGAAGCCGTTCTCGAGCTGGAACAGCGCCTTCAGCCCGCCGCCGAGATCCTCGGTGCCTTTCACGCCGAAGCGGCTGCCGGCCAGGTTGCCCGCGCTGCTGTTGCCGAGCATCCACGCGTTGTCCTTGCCCTGCGCGTGGTTCACGTAGGTGATCGACGTGTCGATCACGCCGTACAGCGTGACGCTCGATTGCGCATGTGCGACGGGTATCGTCGCGAACGACGCGACGGAAATCAGCGAGAGGGTCGTGCGTTTCATTTCATCTCCTTGCGCATGGGCTTGTGTTCGTGATCCGGAATGGCAGGAGACTACCGAGCCGCAATGGAACGGCAAAAACGAAATTCTCCGTTGTGGTCTGACGCAGACAGGGGTGTTCTTCGAAATGCACCGTTGAGGGATTTGGATTATTGAGAATCTCGTATCAATGCGTTGGCGTTTCGTGATTTCGCCATTGCGTTTTGCGTCTCCCGCGACAATGCCGGGCAATCGAACGGTGAATCGCGGCGATTCGAATATTGTTATTGATCCGTCAAATAATTATTGAATGAATTGAATGGGCCGGACCGCAATGCGTGTGTTAAGGACAAGTCGCCCGCGGCCGGCGACGGCAGCGCGGCTTCGCTACCTGGCGCGACCCGATCGCCGCCGTGCGCATCGAAACCGCGGCCGCAAGCTTGCTTTTGTATATAATAATCATTCTCATTTACAGAATCGTTGACGCCCGCGCACCCCGGAACCCGGCCATGTCCGCTGACAAGCTGTCTCTTCATCGAGAAATCGACGCCCTTTATGCCGGCCACCATGCGTGGCTGCGCGGCTGGCTGAGCCGGAAGCTCGGTTGCGCGCATCGCGCGGCCGATCTGGCGCACGACACGTTCATGCGCCTGCTCGCACGCGACGAGCCGATCGGCGCCGACGAGCCGCGCGCGTTCCTGACGACGGTCGCGCAGCGCGTGCTGAGCAATCACTGGCGGCGCGAGCAGATCGAGCGCGCGTATCTCGACGTGCTGGCGCAGCGCCCCGAAGCGCATGCACCGTCGCCGGAGGAGCGGGCCGTCGTGCTCGAGACGCTGCTCGAAATCGACCAGCTGCTCGACGGCCTGCCGCTCGCGGCGAAGCGTGCGTTTCTGCTCGCGCAACTCCACGGCCTTACCCAGGCCGAGATCGCGCGCGAACTCGGCGTGTCGCTCGCGACGGTGAAGCGCCATCTCGTGAAGGCCGGCACGCAGTGCTTCTTCGCGATGGCGGCCTGACCGATGGCCGTGCCACGCGCACCGGCGGTGCCGCCGCACGTCGCACGCCGCGCGGTCGAATGGTGGGCCGACCGGCAGTCCGGCCGCGCCGACGAGGCGTTTGACGCCGCGCTCGCGCGCTGGCGCGCCGAGGATCCGGCGCATGAAGCGGCATGGCGTCATATCGAGACGATGCAGGGTCGTTTCGGCCGCCTCGCGGCCGGGCTCGACGCGCAGGCCGCGCATGCGGCGCTGCTGCCGCCGCGTGCGGGCCGCCGCCGCGCGGCCGTGAAGACGCTGGCCGTGCTGCTGTTCGCGGGCGGCGCCGCCTGGATGGCCGAGCCCGCGCGGCGCGCGGCGATCTGGCCGGCCGACCTGCGCACGGCGGTCGGCGAGCGGCGCACGGTGACACTCGCGGATCGCACGGTCGTCGTGCTCGATACCGACACGGCGCTCGACGTGCATTTCGACGACACGACGCGCCACCTGCGCCTGTTGCACGGCACGGTCATGGTGACGAGCGGCCATGACGATCGCGAGCCCGCGCGGCCGCTCGTCGTCGCGACCGCGCAAGGCGAGTTGCAGCCGCTCGGCACGCGCTTCGCGGTACGGCAGCGCGACGGTGCGACCCGCCTCGAGGTGTTCGCCGGCGCGGTGCGCGTGCAGCCGGCCGGCGCGACGGCCGGCATGCGCGTGATCGCGGCGGGAGAGGGGGCGGATTTCACGCGCGATGCGATCGGCGCGCCGGCGCCGCTCGATCCGCATGCGTCCGCGTGGACGGTCGGCATGCTGGTCGCGTCGCGCATGCGGCTGGCCGATCTCGTCGCCGAGCTCGACCGCTATCGGCGCGGCAGCCTGCGCTGCGATGCGGCCGTGGCCGACCTGCGCGTATCGGGCACCTATCCGCTCGACGATCCCGCGCGCGTGCTCGACACGCTGAAGGCGACGCTGCCGATCGACGTCCACTACCTGACCCGCTACTGGGCGACGGTCGTGCCGGCCGGTTCGTGAGCGCATCGACAAAAATTTCCGCCGGCTTGAGCTGTTTTTCGCGGTTCGCGTGACATGGGTATTGAAAGCTGCATTGGCCCATCGTCCACCGACTCTCCGCTCATGGTTTCCATCCGTCTCACGTATCGGCGCCGTCCGGCGCCCGCCCGTCATCTGCCGCGCGCGGTCGCGCCGGGCCGTCTTGCGCGCCGACTCGCCGGTGCGGTCCTGCTGTCGGCGCTGCTGCCGCTGCCCGCGCTGGCCGACACCGACGCCGACGCGGCGCCCGCGGCACAGCGTGCGCCGCGCCGCGCGTTCGACGTTCCGGCCGGCCCGCTCGAGGCCGCGCTGAACCGGTTCGGGCGCGACGCGGGCATCCTGCTCGCGTTTCCGGCCGAGTTGACGGCCGGTCTGACGAGCGGCGGCGTGCACGGCCGGTTCGACATCGACGGCGCGTTCGATCGCCTGCTGGCCGGCACGGGGCTCGTCGCGCTGCGCCAGCCGGGCGGCGGCTACACGCTGAGGCGCGCGGACGGTTCGGCGGCCGGAACCGTGGCGGCCGGCGTCGCACCGGCCGCCGAGCTGCCGGCGATCAACGTGCGCACGAGTGCGTTGCGCGCCGAAAGTTATCGCGCGCCGAAGGAAGCGGGCGTGCTGCGCTCGGACATTCCACTGCTCGACACCGCGCAGGCCGTCAACATCGTGCCCGCGCAGGTGTTGCGCGACCAGCGTCCGCGCAATCTCGACGACGCGCTCGGCAACGTGAGCGGCATCACGCAGGGCAACACGCTTGCAGGCACGCAGGACACGATCATGAAGCGCGGCTTCGGCGGCAACCGCGACGGCTCGATCATGCAGAACGGCATGCCGCTCGTGCAGGGTCGCGCGTTCAACGCGGCGGTCGACAGCGTCGAGGTGCTGAAGGGCCCGACGTCGCTGCTGTACGGGCTGATGGATCCGGGCGGGATGATCAACGTCGTCACCAAGCAGCCGCAACTCGCGCGCTACAACGCGATTTCGCTCGGCGCATCGACGTTCGGACACCGCAAGAACGGCGGCGGCGCGACGTTCGATTCGACCGGGCCGATCGGCGATTCGCGGCTCGCGTACCGGCTGATCGTCGACCAGTCGAACGAGCAGTACTGGCGCAACTTCGGCGAGAACCGGCAGACCTTCGTCGCGCCGTCGCTCGCGTGGTACGGCCGCGACACGCAGGTCGCGCTCTCCTACCAGTACCGCAAGTTCCATACGCCGTTCGATCGCGGCACCGCGCTCGATCCGCGCACCAATGCGCCGCTCGACATTCCCGCGCGGCGGCGCATCGACGAGCCGTTCAACAACATGGACGGCGAATCGCATCTCGCGCAGCTGACCGTCGATCACCAGTTCAACGCGGACTGGAGCGCGCATTTCGGCTACAGCTACAACCGCGAGACCTACGACGCGAACCAGCTGCGCACGACCGGCGTCGACCCGGTGAAGGGCACGATGACGCGCAGCAACGATGCGACGCACGGCTCGCTCAGCACCGACAGCTACGGAGTCGGCTACGTGAACGGCAAGCTGACGCTCGCGGGGATGCGTCACGACGTGCAGGTCGGCTTCGATACCGAATACCGCCGCATCTATCGCAACGACATGCTGCGCCAGGCCGTGAAGACGCCGTTCAGCTACATCGATCCGGTGTACGGGCTGCTGCCGCCGTCGAGCACGGTGTCCGCGAGCGACAGCGACCAGACCGACACGCTGCACGATGCGTCCGCGTTCTTCCAGGATACCGTTCACCTCACCGACAAGTGGATCGTGTCGGGCGGCCTGCGCTACATCACGTACAACCAGGTCGCGGGGCGCGGCCGGCCGTTCAAGGCGAACACCGACCTGAGCGGCTCGAAGTGGCTGCCGCGCGCGGGCGTCGTCTACAAATGGACCGACACGTTCTCGCTGTACGGCAGCTACTCGCAGTCGCTGAAGCCGTCGTCGTCGATCGCGCCGATGGCGTCGGGCTACATGATCGACGGCTCGACGCCGCCCGAGGAGGCGACCGCATGGGAAGTAGGCGGCAAGCTCGACCTGCCGGGCGGGATGACGGGCACGCTTGCGCTGTTCAACATCGACAAGAAGAACGTGCTCGTGTCGCAGTACAACGACGCGACGAAGCTGACCGACTGGCGCACGTCGGGCAAGGCGCGCTCGCGCGGTGTCGAGCTCGACGTGTCGGGCAGGATCGGCGAACGCGTGAACGTGATCGCGAGTTATGCGTACATCGACGCGAAGACGACCGAGGATCCGCTGTATGCGGGCAACCAGCTGTGGAACGTCGCGCGCCACACCGCTTCGCTCGCGGCCGTCTACGACTTCGGCACGATGATCGGCGGCGACGACCTGCGCGTCGGCGCGGCCGCGCGCTATGTCGGCGCCCGTCCCGGCGATTCGGCGAACAGCTTCACGCTGCCGTCGTACGTGCTCGCCGACGCGTTCGCGACCTACGACACGCGGATCGGCAAGCAGAAGCTGTCGTTCCAGCTGAACGTGAAGAACCTGTTCAACCGCACGTACTACCCGTCGAGCGCGAACCGCTACTTCGTCGCGATCGGCGACGCGCGACAGGTGTCGCTGCTGACCACGCTGCAGTTCTGATCATGCAATCGCCGCGCGGCCGGTGCGCCGGCGCGCGGCCATGGAGAACATTCCGATGAACCTGAAGACGAAGACCGGCGCCCTGCGTGCCGTTGCCGCCGGCGCGCGGCGCCGCGCGTTGCGCGCGATCGCGGGCGCGGTGCTCGCGCTGGGCGCGGGCGTATCGGTTCCCGCGTCCGCAGCCGCGGCCGACGCACCGGCGGCCGTCACGCGCGTCGCGATGCTCGTGCAGCTGCGCGGCCCGAACCTGAAGGCCGACGAACGCATCGGCCGGCATCTTGGCGAACGCGGCTATGCGGTGCGCCTGATCGATGAGTCGGCCACGCCCGATGCGGCGCGCGACGCGGACCTCGTCGTGATCTCGTCGACGGTGTCGTCGAAGAACGTGCAGCCCGGCTGGCGCACGCTCGACAAGCCGCTCGTGACCTGGGAAAACGACCTGCTCGACGATCTCGCGATGACGGGCAAGCGGCACGACGCCGACTTCGGCGAAACGGGCAAGGAGCGCTACCTGTGGCTCGTCAACGCACCGCATCCGATTGCGGCCGGCTTGCCGGCCGGCGCGACCAACGTGTACGGCAAGCAGGCGCCGATGAGCTGGGGCAAGCCGGGGCTCGGCGCGATCACGATCGCGACCGTGTACGGGCAGCCCGACAAGGCCGCGATCTTCGCGTACGAGAAGGGCGCGACGATGGACTACGAAGCGCTCGCGCCGGCGCGCCGCGTGATGTTCTTCCTCGACAACGATACGTTCGCGAACCTGTCGCCGGCCGGCGTCGCGCTGTTCGACGCGGCCGTCGACTGGGCGGCCGGGCGGCGTTGAGCCGCCACGCGCCGGTCAGGCAGGCCGCGGCGGCGTACTGATCCGCGACGCGGCTTCGATCAGTTGCGCCAGCTGCTGCGCCGGTTCCGACATCGTGCGCCGGGCGCGGTGCACGAGCCCGATGTCGCGGTGGAACGTGTGCGGCCCGAGGTCGATCGCGCGCACGCCGGCCGGCCAGCGGCGATACACGGCCGTCTGCGGCACGATCGCGATGCCGACACCGTTTTCGACCAGCTTGACGATCGCATCGAGCTCGTCGAGTTCGCAGGTGTCACGCACCGCGATATGCATCTTGCGCAGGAAGCGATCGACCTGACGGCCGCCGAACGACGCGCGGTCGTAGCGCACGAACGGCTCGCTCGCGAGCAGGCCGGCCCAGTCCTTGCCCTTCACGCCGCGCGGCACGATCAGCCGGAACGGTTCCTGCGCGAGGGTCGTCCAGTGCAGGTCGCTCTGCAGCGAAAACGGCGGGCGGATGATGGCGGCCATGTCGATCTCGCCCGCATCGACCCGGTTCACCAGCTCGATCGACAGCCCCGGGATCACGCGTGTCCGGCATGCGGGATGCCGGCGATGGAAATCGGCCAGCGCGGCCGGCAGCAGCGCGCTCTGCACCGATGCGATCGCACCGATCGTCACGCGCACGGCGGCCGGTGAGCCGGGCGCCGTCGAGCTCAGGTTGTCGTACAGGCCGAGCAACGCCTGCGCCTGGTCGAGCACGTGATGGCCCATCTCGTTGAGCCGCGCCGACCGGCCTTGCCGGTCGAACAGCGCGAAGCCGAGCTCGGCCTCGAGCCGCTGCATCTGCGCACTGACGGCTGCCTGCGTGAGCCCGATGCGGTTGCCGGCGGCGGCGAACGTGCCTTCCCGGGCGACGGCGACGAGGGTTTTCAGCTCGCGGATCATTCATCAATTCCGTTTGTGAATCGCGAAAGTATATATTGATTTAATTTTTGCTCGACCTTGTCTACCATGGTGCCGTCCTCGCGCCACGCGAGCGTTTCCCCACGAGGCAACCATGAGTCTTTCCCCGTTTCACCTGGCGATTCCGGTCTACGACCTGTCGGCCGCACGCGATTTCTATGGCCGCGTGTTCGGGCTGGCGGAAGGGCGTTCGAGCGCGCAGTGGGTCGATTTCGACTTTTATGGGCACCAGCTCGTGATTCACGAGCATCCGAAGACCGCGTCGCAGGACGGCGCGCATACGAATCCGGTCGACGGTCACGACGTGCCGGTGCCGCATTTCGGGATCGTGCTCGACTGGCCGAGCTGGGAGGCGCTGGCCGAGCGCCTGCGCGCGTTCGGCGTGACCTTCGTGATCGAGCCGTACGTGCGGTTCCAGGGGCAGGTCGGCGAACAGGCGACGATGTTCCTGCTCGATCCGTGCGGCAATGCGCTCGAATTCAAGGCGTTCCGCGATATCGGCCAGCTGTTCGCGAAGTGACCGGCGGCGCCGTCAGCGCCGATTGAATTTGGGTGCGAGAATGCGGCCTCCGGCACGCGCGCAGGTGCGCAGGCCGATGCCGCGCCGCACGGCATCCGTCCGCGCGCGCCGTTCTCCAAGGAACACGTATGGACAGTCACATCGCTCCGGTGGCGCTGAAGAACGCCTACCGTCTCCTTAACCACGGCCCGACCGTGCTCGTGTCGGCCCGCCACGACGGTGTCGACAACGTGATGGCCGCCGCGTGGGCATGCGCGCTGGACTTCCTGCCGCCGAAGCTGACGGTCGTGCTCGACAAGTCCGCGAAGACGCGCGAGCTCGTCGAGCGCAGCGGCACGTTCGTGATCCAGGTGCCGACGGCCGCGCAACTGCGGCTCACGCATGCGGTCGGCAGCCACAGTCTCGCGGAGCGGCCGGCCAAGCTGCGCGAAGCGGGCGTCGAGCTGTTCGACGTCGACGGGCATGACCTGCCGTTCGTCGCCGGCTGCTCGGGCTGGCTCGCGTGCAAGCTGATTCCCGAGCCGCACAACCAGCAGACCTACGACCTGTTCATCGGCGAAGTCGTCGGTGCGTGGTCCGACACGCGCGTGTTCCGCGACGGTCACTGGTATTTCGAATCGGCCGATCCCGCGCTGCGCAGCCTGCACTACATCGCGGGCGGCAATTTCTATGCGATCGGCGAATCGCTGCACGTCGATCCGGACGCGCAGTAAGCGCCAGCCGACCGGCCAGGGTCGACCGGAGCGCGCGATTCACGCGCGCCTTTTCAATTCCGCCAGCATCGCTTCGGCGAACGCCTGCGCGACGCGCGGCAGCGTGCGCCCGCGCTTCGTGACGAGCGCGATCGGCCGCACGAATGCCGGGTCGTCGATCGGTTTCGCGACCAGCTCGGGCTCGGCGCGCACCTCGCGCGCGGTCGCGGGCAGGATCGTCACGCCGAGGCCGCCGCGCACCATCGCGACGGCGGTCATCATGTAGGTCGGCTCGCACGCGATGTCGGGCGTGCAGCCGGCCGCCTCCAGCGCGGCGTCGACGACGCTGCGCACGCTCGTCCCTTGCGCGGTCAGCACCAGCGGCACGTCCGCGAGGTCGGCGGTGGCGACGCGGCGCTTGCGCGCGAGCGGATGATCCTTCGGGCACACGGCGACGAGCCGGTCGGCGCCCGCGTACAGCACCTCCAGCGACGCGTCGAACGTGTCGCCGCCCGTCAAGCCGAGATCGGCTTCCTCGTTGCGCACGAGCGCGGTGACCAGGCTCGCGACGCCGTCACGGATCTCGAAGCCCGCCCGCGGCACGTCGTGCCGGAACGCCTGGATCAGCTCCGGCAGCATGCTGGACGCAAAGGTCGGCAGGCAGGCGAGCCGTACCGTGCCGCTCGTGCCTTCGCCGAGCGCGCGCGCATCGCGCAGCACGCGCTCCATGTCGTCGAGCGAGCGCTGCAGCAGCGGCAGCAGTTCGCGTCCGGTCTGCGTCAGCGCGACGCTGCGGCTGTTGCGGTCGAACAGGCGCGCGCCGACGATCTCCTCGAGCCGGCGGATCTGCACGGTCAGCGCCGGCTGCGACAGGTGCAGCCGCGCGGCCGCGCGCGTGAAGTTGCCGGCGTGCGCGACGGTGACGAACGCGCGAATGTCGCGAAGATTCAGATCCATAACGGTTCGTGATTGCTGCGATCAAATCATTTCAATTGTGCTATCGCTGCGCCGACCTTACGCTCGTCTCCAACAAAAGACAAGGTAGGAGACACGGATGCTGCCGTTACTCGGGCTTGGCACGATCGTCGTGCTGCTGGCCGCGATTCTGTCGAAGCGGATGTCGCCGCTCGTCGCGCTGATCCTCGTGCCGATCGCCGCGTCGCTGATCGGCGGCTTCGGGCTGCACACCAGCAAGTTCGTCGTCGACGGGCTGAAGGGCCTCGCGCCCGTCGTCGGGATGTTCGTGTTCGCGATCCTCTATTTCGGGACGATCACCGACGCCGGCACGCTCGACCCGATCATCGACCGGATCCTGCGCGCGGTCGGCACGCGGCCGACCCGCATCGTGATGGGCACGACGCTGCTCGCGCTGCTGATCCACCTCGACGGCTCGGGCGCCGTCTGCTTCCTCGTGACGATTCCGGCCGTGCTGCCGCTGTACGACCGGCTGAAGATGGACCGGCGCGTCCTGGCCGCCGCCGTGTCGATGGCCGCGGGCATCAACTTCCTGCCGTGGACGGGACCGATGATCCGCGCGTCGGCGTCGCTGCACCTGCCGGTGTCGGCGCTGTTCAATCCGCTGATCCCGGTGCAGGCGATCGGGCTCGTGTTCGTGTTCGGCGTCGCGTACTGGCTCGGGCGGCGCGAGGAGAAGCGGCTCGGCCTGTCGCGCGACGACCCGTCGATTCCGCTGCCCAAGCGCGAGCTGACGCCCGACGAGCAGGCGTTGCGCCGGCCGCACCTGTTCTGGTTCAACCTCGTGCTGACGCTCGTCGTGCTCGGCACGATGGTCGTGATGGGCGAGAAGATCCCGCCCGCGATCATGTTCATGGTCGGGCTGTGCATCGCGCTGATGGTGAATTATCCGGACGTCGACATGCAGCGCAAGCGCATCGATGCGCATGCGCGCGCCGCGCTGATGATGGCCGGCATCCTGCTCGCGGCCGGCGTGTTCACCGGGATCATGCAGGGCAGCGGGATGCTGAAGGCGATGGCGCAGGCGGCGGTCGGCTTCGTGCCGCCGTCGATGGCCGGCCACATTCCGGTCGTGCTCGGCCTCGCATCGATGCCGCTCAGCATGCTGTTCGACCCCGATTCGTTCTACTTCGGCGTGCTGCCGGTGATCGCGGAAGTGGCCGGCCAGTTGGGCGTGCCGGCCGTCCAGGTCGGACAGGCCGCGCTGCTCGGCCAGATGACGACGGGGTTCCCGGTCAGTCCGCTGACGCCCGCGACGTTCCTCGTCGTCGGCCTGTGCGGCATCGAGCTGGCCGAGCACCAGAAGTTCACGTTTCCGCTGCTGTTCGGCGCCTCGATCGTGATGACGATCGCATGCGTCGTGCTGGGCATCTTTTGATTTTCGCCGGCGGCGCGCCCGCCGGGACACGGTACCGACATGACAGCAAAGCAACCTGAACGGCGCGTGCGCATCGGCGCGGGCGCCGGCTACTCGGGCGACCGGATCGAGCCCGCGGTCGAACTCGCCGAACACGGGCAACTCGACTATCTCGTCTTCGAATGCCTGGCCGAGCGTACGATCGCGATCGCGCAGCAGGCACGACGCCAGGATCCGGCGCTCGGCTACGATCCGCTGCTCGACGCGCGGATGCATGCGGTGCTGCCGGTCGCCGCGGCGAAACGCGTGCGCATCGTGTCGAACATGGGCGCCGCGAACCCGCGCGCGGCGGCGCGGCGCACCGCGCAGATCGCGCGGTCGCTCGGCATCGCGGGGTTGAAGGTCGCGGCGGTCGAAGGCGACGACGTGCGCGATGTCGTGCTGCGCGGGGCGTTCCGCTTCGAGGAATCGGGCGACGAAGTCGCCGCGTATCGCGACCGCATCGTGTCCGCGAATGCGTATCTCGGCGCCGCGCCGATCGTCGACGCGCTCGCGGCCGGCGCGGACGTCGTGCTGACCGGGCGCGTCGCCGATCCGTCGCTGTTCGCCGCGCCGCTGATCCACGCGTTCGGCTGGCGAATGGACGACTGGGACACGCTCGGGCAGGCGACCGTCGTCGGCCATCTGCTCGAATGCGCGGGGCAGGTGACGGGCGGCTATTTCGCGGATCCCGGCTACAAGGACGTGCCGAACCTCGCGCGGCTCGGCTTCCCGATCGGCGAAGTCGCGGCCGACGGCTCGGTCACGATCACGAAGGTGCCGCATGCGGGCGGCCGCGTGAGCGCGGCGACCTGCAAGGAACAGCTGCTTTACGAGATTCACGATCCGGCGCGCTATCTGCAGCCCGATGTCGTCGCCGATTTCACGCGGGTCGCCGTTGCCGAGGAGGCGATCGACCGCGTGCGCGTGACGGGTGGGCGCGGCGCCGCGCGGCCCGATACGCTGAAGGTGTCGGTCGCTTATGTCGACGGGTACATCGGCGAAGGCCAGATCTCGTACGGCGGCCCGGGCGCGCGTGAGCGCGCGCGCCTCGCGCTCGACATCGTCCGCGAGCGGCTGGCGCTGACCGGCGTCGCGGCCACCGAGTTGCGCTTCGACCTGATCGGCGTCGATGCGCTGTATGGCGACGCCACGCCGGCCGCTCATGGCGAGCCGGCCGAGGTGCGCGTGCGGGTGGCCGGCCGCGCGGCGAGCGCCGCCGAGGCCGCGCGGATCGGCAACGAGGTCGAGACGCTTTATACGAACGGGCCGGCCGGCGGCGGCGGTGCGTTCAAGTCGACGCGCGAGGTGGTCGCCGTGCAGTCGGTGCTGCTGCCGCGTGCGGCCGTGACGCCGTCGTTTTCATTCGTGGAGGCATGATGCAACTGCGTGAACTCGCGCATGCGCGCACCGGCGACAAGGGCAATACGCTGAACGTATCGGTCATCTGCCGCGATCCGCGTCATTACGACCATCTGCGCGCGCATCTGGATGCGCAAGCGGTGAAGGCGTGGCTCGCGGGCATCGTGCGCGGCGACGTCGTGCGCTACGAGTTGCCGTCGCTCGGGGCGTTCAATTTCGTGCTGCGCGATGCGCTCGGCGGCGGCGTGACGCGTTCGCTCGCGCTCGACGCGCACGGCAAGTCGGTCAGTTCGGCGCTGCTGGCGATCGAGGTGCCCGACCCGGCGTGACGTGCGGCGTCGCCGCCGGGGGGCGAGTGGCGGCCCGTCACGGAATCAGCAGTTCGCGACGTCCGTCCGGGTGCGCGATGCGCTCGCCGGCGATGTGCAGGCGCTGATCGTTGCGATAGTCGTAGACCGCGCGCGAGGCGGCGAGCTGGTCGAAATCGAGCACGATCGCATGACGCGATTCGGTGTTGCCGGCTTCGAAGATCACGTTGCCGAACGGATCGACCGCGAGGCTGCCGCCGGCGAACACGATGTCGTGCGCGCTGCCGCCCACGCGGTTCGCGACCGCCGCGAACACCTGGTTCTCCATCGCGCGTGCCGACACCGACGTGCGGTGGACGTTGCGGTACGGCTCCATGTTGCCGTCGGTCACGAGGATCAGCTGCGCGCCGAGCGCGGCGAGCGCGCGGCCGGATTCGGGGAATTCGCTGTCGTAGCAGATCAGCAGGCCGATCCGCACGCCGCGCCATTCGACCGTCGCATAGCGGTCGCCGGGCAGCACGACGCCACGCTCGCTTACCCACAGATGCGTCTTGCGATAGCGCAGCGCGATCCCGTCCGGCGTGACGAACACGGTCGTGTTGTAGAAGCGGCCGCCGTCGTTCTCGATCAACCCGACCACGACCGCGACGTCGCGTGCACGCGCGGCCGCGATCACCGCGCCGACGCTCGGCCCGTCGAGCGGCTCGGCGACTGCCGCGAGATTCGACGGATCGAGAAAGCCGGTGAGTTGCGCTTCGGGAAACATCACGATGTCGGTGCCGGGCGCGCAGGCCGCGATCGCTTCGAGCGTGCGCTGCAGGTTGTAGTGCGTGTCGCCGTCGCGGCCGGCGAGCTGGACGATGTCGAGCTTCAGTTTCATGGGCGGGTTCGGGGGGCGTTTGGAACGAAGTTCTAGTATGCGCCGAACCACGCGGTTGCCCATCCCGCCGACGCGTTAACCCGTCGGGGGTATTGATTTCGCGGCTGACGTGCCGGAAGCGACGGCGAACAGGTCCCGTCAAGGTGGAGCGACACGGCGGCGACATCGCGCCGCCCACCGGTCGTCACGTATCGGTCTGGGCCTTCAGGAACAGCGAAAACAGTTCAGACTGCGAATTGATCGCGAGCTTGGCGTAGATGTTGCGCCGGTGCACCTTGACCGTTTCCGCCGAGATGTCCAGCTTGTTCGCGACTTCCTTGTTCGAGCGGCCGCTCAGGATCAGCCGGATCACGTCGAGCTCGCGCGCGGTGAGCGGCGTGCCGAGTCGCGCCATCGCGTGCTCGAATCCGCTCCCGGCACCCGCGCGGGCGTGGGTCCGGCGCGACGGAGCCGGTTCGGCATGCGTGTGCTCGTACGCGAGGCGCTGGCGCATCAGCGCGGCGACCCATGGCCGGACGAGGTCGAGCAAGGCCACCCGCGCGGGACTGAAGCGCCGCTTGCTGCCGAGCGACAGGCACAGCGTGCGCGCATCGTCGAGCACGACGTTGAACTGCACTTCGTCCTCGACGACGTTGTGCGTGAAATAACGCGTGTAGTACTCGGTAGCGCGAAAGCACTCGGGCGCGACGTCGGACAGCCGGAACAGCCCGCTCGTCGGCGCGTCGCGGTTCGCGATGTAGAACGGGTCCAGCAGGTACAGCCCCTGCACGTAGTCGCGGAACAGCGGATCGGGGCCATCGCCTTCGTACGCGCATTCGGCGAACACCTGCGGGCGGCCGTCGCCGAACATCAGCGCGACCCAGCTGTCGACCGCGACGTATTCCTCGATCAGCCGGATCAGCGCGAGCCAGAAACCCGGCTGGTCGAGCGTCTCGATGAGCCGCCCGACCGAGCGGTGCCAGGCGACGTCCTGCAAGCTCAGGTTCATGCGTATGTCCGTGTCGGGCCGGCCGATGCGCGCTGGCGGTGCCGCGCCGTGCGTGTACGCTACGGGCTCGCGGGTGCTTCCCGCCCGCATCGAACGGATCATGGAATGAAGAACGAGATCGTAACGCCGGCCGGCGCGAATGGCGAGGCCGGGCGCGGCCGCCGGTTCGCGGCGCTCGCCGTGCACGTCGCGCTGGCGAGTGTCGGGGCGGCCGCCGCGCATGCGGCTCACGCGGCATCGTCCGCGTCGTGCGACGCACAGCTTACGCAACTGATCGTGCCGGCACTGCGGCAGACCGCATTCGACCGGCAGGCGATCCACGCCGAGCCCGCGGCGCTGACCGGTCAGCCGGACGGCGTGCTGGGCGTCCGGTTGTTCGTCACCCCCGACCGTCCGGGCACGCCGAACCGCGACGCGACGATCGGCTGGGTCACGCTCGACACGCATGCGCTGCGTGCGCTCGACGTGACACGCGATCCCGATCAGCCGGACGTGCTGAAGATCGACCGGCACGCGCTGTCGCGCTACGTATCGACGTGCGTCGCGCCACCGGCCGCCTCCGCGCGTACCGATGCGGCCCCGCACGGCGCCGTCGATTGCGACGCGCTGAACCGCCTCGCGCAGGCGCGGGGCGATCGCGTGCCGGGCAGCGACGCCGGGCGCGTCGTGACGGGCAAGGGGCGGCTGCCGTTCTTTGTCGCGCCGGACGACGCGTGCCGGATCGACGGCCTGTTCATCGTCGAGCACGATCACGTCGACGCGCGGACCGAATACGGCCGGTTCACGGCGGTCACGTATCTGAATCCGCGCACGCACGGCATGGCCGACGGCTGGGTGCCGAGCGCGCGATTGCGACCGGACGGCACCGGCATCGCGCCGCGGCAACCCTGATGGCCCGTCCGTATCGACCTTGTCCTCCGAATCGCCCATCTCCATGAACGTCCAGAACCCGAAAACACGCGTGAAGCCATTCGCGGCCACGCTCGCCGTGCTGTTCGTACTCGCCGCGGCGGCGCCCGTTCACGCGACCGAGCCGGTCCCTCCCGCGCGTCAGCTGCAAAAGTTCATCCGCGACACGTACGGCACGTGGCGCGCCGATCGCAAGGACTGGCAGCCGGATGCGGGCGACTTCATCTATTCGCCGTGCGGCGCGCTGCGCGTCGCGACGGCCCACGGCCCGCGCACGCTGCTCGCGATGTGCGGCGAGACCGAGGCGGCCGTCCAGAACGGGGTGCCGGGCATGGATTCGGACGGCACGCCGGGCACGATCGACCTGTACGTGCTGAAGCCGAGCCAGGACGGCGGCACGCTCGAGCCCGTCGTGAAGAAGACGGATATCGCGTCGGGCAAGCGCGGCGAGCCCGGCACCGTCCGCATCGAGCGGCTCGGCCCGCACCTGTTCGGTTTCGTGATCGGCGACGGCGTCACGCTGCAGGGCTATACGCAGGCGAGCCGGTCGATCTGGCTGCCGCTCGGCAACGCGATCGTCGAAGCCGCGCCGCGCATCAACGAAACGATGGACAACGGCGGGTCGCTCGATTGCGATCATGCGAAGTCGCATTGCGAGCGCCGCACGTTTGCAATCGTGCCGGATACGACCGGCGCGGGCGACGTCTATCCGCTGACGGTCAAGGAGACGGGCGAGCGCGGCGGCAGGGACGTCCATGCGCGCTACACGGTGAGGTTCGACGCGGCGCGCGGGCGCTACGTGGTGCCGAAGGCGCTGCGGGAGGGGTACTGAGCGGGGCGCGTGCCGGCAGGTGTCGTCGGCTTGATTCGCGCGTCGGTCCTGATAAGCTATCGCGATTCCGAGATGGAGAAGTCGATGACTCCCAGCGCCGATACAACAACGACGACAACAACGATGCCCGTCACGGGCCAACAACTCGACACCCTGATGAATCGGCTCGAGGCCGATCTCGAGGAGAGCGATTCGAGCCGTGAAACCGATCTCGCGGCGAGGTTGCGCGCGCAGGCGTTGCGTGCCGATACGCTCGACGCGGTCGCACGTCTGCACACGCTGTGGATGCACGCGGGCGATCCGGCCGCCGCACGCGCGGTGATCGACGTCGACGGCGCGCTCGTCCACGAGGCCGCCCCGCCCGACGCGCGGCCCGATATCCGCATGCAGCTCGCGCTGTACCGATTGCAGGTCGGTCATCACCTGCGCGAGCACGATTCGGTCGCGCAGGCGATCGGCGAGATGCACGAGGTGGTGCGCACGTCGCCGACGCTCGACGCCGAGCGTTATGTGCGATTGCGCATGCTGGATACGCTGGAGCGCGACGGCGCGGCGCATTCGCTCGATGCGATCGAACTGCGGCATGCGCTGAACGGCGCGATTGCCGGGCGGGCCCGGTTCCGCGCGTGGGACGAAGCCGACCGGCAATGCCGGCGCGCGTGGGCGCTGCAGCGTCTCGACCGTGCCGCCGACGCGCGCGCGGCCGCCGAAGCCGCCGTGGCGGCGCTCGGCTCGGCCGCCGCGGATCAGGACATCGACGCGTACGACTGGCTGCGCATCGGCCACGCGATCATCGAGATCGCGCCGCTGCAGCTCGATACGATCCGGCAAGCCGTCGAAGCGCGCGTGGCGGACTGGGCGTTGCCGCCGCGTCGGGAGGTGGAGGTCAGGGTCGCACGGCTCGCCGCGCGTGCGGCGCGCGCGCAGGGCGATCTCGACGGGGCGCTCGCGCAGTGTGCATTCGCGAGACACAGCCTCGAGTCGGACGGCGGCGACGATTTCGTCGAATATGAACTGCCGTGGCTGATCGAAGCCGGTCGATTCGACGAAGCCGGCCGCCGTGCATTCTTCCATGTGTACCAGATCGAAGGCAGCATGCTCGACACGGTCGGGCACATCGTTCACGCGCGGCTGGCCGACCCGTCCGACACGTCGGTCTGGTGGCCGCTGTGCGTGATGCGCGCGGCCGGCTTCGGGCCGACGCTCGAGCGGCTGATCGAACTGGGCCAGCAGTGGCGCGACCCGCTGGCGTCGGGCTCGCCGGTGCATGCGGCGCTCTTCGCCGCGCTCGGCTCGCTCGATGGCGACGCGCGGCGTCATGCGATCGCCGACGCCGCGCGCGAGCTTGCCGCGCAGCGCGCGCCAGGCCATCCGTGGATCGCGCGGCTCGCGGCGGCCTACGACGGCGAAAACGGCCGGATCGACGCGACGACGCAGGCGGCGCGACTGCTCGCCGCCGCGCAGGAAGGCGACCTGCACGACAATCGCACGGCATTCGTGCTGTTCGGCGCGCGGATCCGCGCGCTCGGCGTCGCGGCCGCGCTGAAGCTGCCGCCGCCATCGCTGCCGAGCGGCCTGTGGAGCTATGCGTTCGCGGTGTCGATCGAGGACGAGGTCGACGACGCGCTCGAAGCGCTGCCGGCGGCGCAGCGCGATGACGTGCGCGCCGATCTGGCACGCCTGCAGACCGCGGTGTACGAGCAGGGGCGGGCGTGCATGGAGCGCTTCTTCGAGACGGGCAACGGGCACCCGTACGATGCGTGCGCGCATCTGTATTCGATGCTGTGCAACAACCTCGCGATTCTTTATCGCGGGGTCGAACGGTACGACGACTCGCTGCAGCTGCATCGCAACGGCATCGCGGCGAGCCCGTTCGCCGAGCATTACGACGGCATACGCTACGTGCTCACGTGTCAGGGCAAGGACGACGAGATGCTCGAAGCGGCCGAGCAGCTGTGGCACTACGCCGCCGAAAACGGATACAGCCGGCACGGGCCGAACGGGTACCTGCGCGACGTCGTGCGTGCGCTGTCGCGCGTCGAGCGATCCAACGAAATGCCGATCTGGCTCGAACGTCTCGTCGGCTGGCAGCGCGATAACGACCAGGTCGACGGGAACCTGCCCGCCGAGGCGTTGAGCGCGCGCTTCATCTTCGCGACCTACATGACGGCGTCGCATCCGGACCAGGCGGCCGCGTTGTACGACGCCGCACGCGCGCAGGCGATCGCGTCGAGCGACCTGAGCGTCCAGCTCGACGCCGGCAACGCGGCGTATCAGCTGCGTCGCGATGCCGACGTCAAGCGCTTCTACGAACACGTGCTGGCTGCCAACCCGCACGCGGCCGAACCGCTCGACCTGAACGTCGAGCTGATCGAGCAGCGGATCCGCGAGGCGAGCGGGCTGGCGCCGGCAGCGGACGCGGACCCCGTGCCCGCCGCGTCGAACAAGCGCTGGTGGAAGTTCTGGCAATGACGGCCGCGCTTCGGCGAGCCGGCTATGCGCCGCGCAATGCGCTGAACGCGGACGCATTGAAAGCCGCGATCGCGGCGCGCAGCACCGCGCGCGGCGACGCGCACGCCGTGCGCGCGTGGCTGCTTAACCATTTCTACCGGCATGTCGTCGCGAATTTCGAACCGGCGCGTACCATCGCATCGCTCGACGATGCGCGGCACGCGCTGGGGCACGTCGCGCCACCCGAGTGGGTGGCCCGCCGTTTCGGTCCCGCCGCGAAGATGGCGGGCGCATCCCGCGCCGACGCGCCGGCTCCCGTCGTATGGGTCGATCCGGCCGATCCGGCGCTGCTCGCGCTGGAGGCGACGCTCGTCGAGTTTCTCGAATCGCGCAAGGGCACCGGGCTCGAGGGCAAGCTCGACCGGATCAACTGTCCGCAGGCGCTCGCGTTGTGGGAGCACGAGCATGCGCGGATGGTCGCGCGCGTCGCACGCGGCTGGCGCGAGAGCCGGCCCGAGGCGCTGCGCACGTGGTGCGACACGCCCAACGGGCGTTTCGTCGAATTGTTGCCCGACAGCGGGCTGCTGCGCGAGGAAATGGCGTTCGAGAGTTACGTGATGCGTCACTGCCTCGGCCAGTTCGCGGATCGGCGCGCCTTGACGGGCGGCTACGGCGAACGCTACGCGCAGGCGATCGAGGCACGCACGCTGCGGCTCCTGAGCTTTCGCGACCCGAACGGCCAGCCGCACATCACGATCAGCGTCGCGATACGCGCGGACGGCGGCCTGGACGTCGATCAGGTGAAGGGCAAGCAGAACCGGCCGCCGATCGAGCGCTACGTCGGCGACCTGCTGACGTGCCTGAATGCGCTCGGCACGACCGATCGCACGCCGGACGACTGCATTGCGATCGGCGTCGTGCGCACGGCGTCCGGCTGGTGCCGGATCGAGGACGTGACCGAGGCCGCGGCGCAAGCGCGACTCGTCGCCCGTCATCCGCAACTGTTCGCGCGGCTCGCCGCGCCGACGCCTGCCGTCGAGTGGCTGGTGGCGGCACGGCAGCCCGAGCTGTTGTCGCGGCGGCCGCCGCGCGCGGCTTCGGTGCGTTATGCGGTGCGCGCGACGGCGCCGCAGTCGCAGCCGCCGTCGGTCGATGCCGCGGCCGGGTTCGCGACCGAGGGCGTGTCGTGGCCCGGGTACGACGGGCGCGGCGCTCAACGGCCGGGCAGTTGAAGGCGCCGCGACCATGACACTGAAGCTGATCGTCGCGCTGTTCATCCTGTGGCGCATCGTCCGCTACCTGCGCCGGCGCGGCCGCGCGCGTGCGTCGGTGCTGTCCGCGCGCAAGCACTGGGCGCTGCTGCTTGCTCATCCGTACGTGGAGGCGACGGAGTTCTCCCGTTTCAGCGATGCCGATGCGAGCCGCGTGGGCGACGACACGCGCCGGTTCCTGCGCGCGCAGATGCTCCACCAGATGGAGTTGCGTACCGACGCGACGGACGACGACGCGCGCGCGCATCTGGCGAGGGTGCTGGAAACGCAGTGGTTCCGGGCCGATCTCCACGCGCTGCACGCCGACGACGAACCGCGCGCCGCGCTCGCGTTCGCCTGCGCGCGGATGGCCTTCTTTGCGCGCGCCGCGATGCTGATGGGCTGGGCCGAGCCGGACGTCGCGTGGCGCGTGCTGCTGCTCAATGCACAGCGTGCGCAGGATTGCTTCGACGGCTGGGAGGATTTCGGCCGCGCGTACGTGGCGGGCCGCAAGCAGTGGGTCACGGCGTTTCGTGCCGATCCGCTCGGTCGCGCGGTCGACGAGGCGGCCGTGCAGCGATGGCTCGCGCCGGCCGACGGCGCGTGGGGGCGGGCGGCCTGGCCGGGCCTCGCGACGTTCGATCCGGAGCCGGTCGCCCGACTGCGTTGATGCCGTCGCCGGCCGGTTTGCGTCAATGCGTTCGTGCGGCGGCGCCGGCATGTGTGATGCGCCGGCGCCGCCGCGCGTCAAACGTACAGATAGCGCACGAGGTGGAAGAACACCGGCGCGGCGAAGCAGATCGAGTCGACGCGATCGAGCATCCCGCCGTGGCCGGCGATCATCGAGCCCCAGTCCTTCGTGCCGAGCGAGCGCTTGACCGCCGACAGCACGAGCCCGCCGACGAAACCCGCGATCACGATCGCGAGCGAGATCCCGAATGCCGCGCCGAAGCTGAACGGCGTCACGCGATACAGCGACGCGCCGCACAGCGTGGCCAGCAGCCCGCCGCCGACGAAGCCTTCGACCGTCTTCGACGGCGACAGCTGCGGCGCGATCTTGCGGCGCCCGAACAGCTTGCCGACGACGTATTGCAGCACGTCGCTGATCTGCACGACGAACAGGAAGAAGAACAGCAGCAGCGCGTTCTGCCCCGCGTAGCGCGGAATGTCGAGGATCAGCACGGCCGGCGCATGGCTCAGCCCGTACACGCACACCATCAGCGCCCAGTTGATCTTCGCGTTGCGGCTGAGGAATTCGCGCGTGTCCTGCGTGAGTGCCGAGACGAGCGACATCGCGAAGAACAGGTGGACGGGCACGAAGATCGAATACATCCCGTACCAGTTGATGCCGAGCAGCAGGTACTGCACGGGGATCGCGATGAAGAACGCGATGAAGAGCGTCGTATGGTCGCTCGCCGTGGTCGGCGTGAGCGTGATGAACTCGCGCAGCGTCAGGTACGACAGCAGCGCGAACACGAGATACGTGACGTTGTTGCCGAGGCCGATCGCGACGGCCATGATCGCGATCATCGCCCACCATGCGCGGATGCGCTGGTTCAGGTTGGCGATGGTGGCGTTCTGCCCGCCGCTGCGCGCGCCGAGGATCGCGCCGATCACGGTCGCGACGACGAGCACGCCCGTCACGCCCGCGACCAGTTCCCAGAAGAGGGTTCGCATGGTTGATATCCGGAAAAGGGGAGAAGAGGGCGCCGCGTTCAGCCGGCCGGTCGTTGCGGCGGCGCGAGCGCGATGACCGCGTCGCGCATGCGGGCGAGGAACGTCGGCTTGTCTTCCTGGGCGTCGAGCGCGTCGTTCGCACCGAAATGCACCTTGCAGATCAGCGGCACGGGCCAGATCGCGCCCTTCGGCATGATGCGCTGCAGGTTCTCGAGGTAGACGGGCGCGAGCGCGACGTTCGGGAACTCGGTCGCGAGATGGAACAGCCCGCTCTTGAACGGCTGCGGCAGCACGTCGGCGCCGCGCGTGCCTTCGGGGAAGATGATGATCGAGTGGCCCTGCCGCAGCGCGTCGCGCACGGGGTCGAGCGGGTCGCCGCCCGATTCGCGGTGGCGGTCGATCAGCACGACGTTCAGCAGTTTCCGCGCGATGTGCCGCTTCAGGTCGCTGCTGTCCCAGTAGTCGCGCGCGGCGACCGGCCGCACGACCGCGCGCACGTCGCGCGGCAGCGCGGCGAGAATCGCGAGCGTGTCGATGTGGCTCGTGTGATTCGAGAAATAGATCTTCTGCGTCGGGGACGGCGGCGCCTGATGCCAGACCGGATACGCGCCGGCGACGAGCCGCACGATGGACAGCAGGAAATCGCGCTGCCAGACGTTGAGAATGTTCATCGGCGCGACGCCTCCTGCCTGCATGCGCGGCCCGCTGCGCACGCGCGGCGGGCGGAACCCCGGAATGCCGGCGCGGCAGGATGCGCGCCGGACGGCTCTTGTTTAAATTTTTTCAAATTCGTGGCTGCCTGTCGCAGGTCCGCGATAATCGGACGATTCGCCGTCGCACGCTGTTGCGTCGCGGCGAATGCGCCGGTCGGCGGCGTGATAATCGGCTGTTGCACGAGTGCCCGTCTGCAGTTCGAATGGATCGCGCCGCGATCGGGCCAGCGGATTATCGCGAGTTTCGCCGAAAAACGCCAGATTGGCGCCGCGCGGGCGGGCCGGGCGCATGCTTGACGCATCGGGGCCGCTCGGCGACGATTAGGGCCGTCCAATGAAGGCCGACCGAGGCCGACCAAGGCCGTTACGCCGCCCGGGGCATGGCGGCGGGAAACGTATCCGATAGCGCCGCGCAAATAAAACGATGAGCCTCTACGCACTCAAACCCAAATTCCAGAACCGTCTGCGTCCGTTCGCGGATTCGCTTGCCGCGCGCGGGGTCACGGCCAACCAGGTCACGCTGTTCGCGGCCGGCGGCTCGATCGTCGTCGGCGCGCTTGCCGGGCTCGGCGTGTTCGCCCGCGCGCTGTTCCTGCTGATTCCGCTTTGGCTGTTCGCGCGCATGGCGCTCAACGCGATCGACGGCATGCTCGCGCGCGAGCACGGTCAGAAGAGCACGCTCGGCGCGTACCTGAACGAGCTGGGCGACATCGTGTCCGACGTCGCGCTCGTGCTGCCGTTCCTCGCCATTCCCGCGTTCGCTCCGGCGGACGTCTGGCTGTTCGCGCTGACGGCGGTGATCGTCGAGTGCGCGGGGCTGATCGGCCCGCTCGTCGGCGCGACGCGCCGCTACGACGGCCCGTTCGGCAAGAGCGACCGGGCGCTGGCCCTCGGCGCGTTCGCGCTGTGGATCGGCCTCGGGTTCCCGGTCGGCGGCGTCGCCGCCTGGCTGTGGCGGCTGCTGATCGTGCTGTCGATCGTGACAGCGGTGCGGCGCGTACGGGCCGGGATCGCCGAAGCGGGCGGCTGACGGGCCGGGCGCCGGAGGGCGGCGCCACACCATTCGAATAACGAAACGAGAGAAAGCGCATGAGCACACGCACGGCACGTGAGGCCGGCTTCATCACGCACGACGGCGAAACGCTGTTCTACCGCCACTGGCCCGCGACGGGCCCGCATTGCCGCGGCGCCGTCGTGCTGCTGCATCGCGGCCACGAACATTCGGCGCGCGTCGCGCACCTCGTCGACGAGCTCGACCTGCCCGATTTCGCGTTTTTCGCGTGGGACGCGCGCGGCCACGGCCGCTCGCCCGGCGCGCGCGGCTACAGCCCGAGCGCGGCCGCGTCGGTGCGCGACCTGCAGACCTTCGTCGAGCATATCCGCGACGCGCACGGCATCGCGATCGAGGACATGGCCGTGGTCGGACAGAGCGTCGGCGCGGTGCTCGCGGCCACGTGGGTGCACGACTACGCGCCGCCGATCCGCGCGCTCGTCGTCGCGTCGCCGGCGTTCCACATCAAGCTCTACGTGCCGTTCGCGCGGCCGGGGCTGCGGCTGATGCACAAGCTGCGCGGGCTGTTCTACGTGAACAGCTACGTGAAACCGAAATTCCTCACGCACGATCCCGAGCGGATCGCGAGCTACGCGTCCGATCCGCTGATCACGCGGCCGATCGCGGTCAACATGCTGCTCGACCTGCACGATACCGCGCGGCGGATCGTCGCCGACGCCGCCGCGATCACCGTGCCGACGCAACTGCTGATCTCGGGCGCCGACTGGGTCGTGCATCGCGGCCCGCAGGACCGCTTCTTCGAACGGCTCGGGTCGGCGCGCAAGGAGCGCATCGTGCTGCCGGGTTTCTATCACGACACGCTCGGTGAACGCGACCGCGCACAGGCGCTCGCGCCGCTGCGCGCGTTCGTGCTGCGCGAGTTCGACGCGCCGAGCCCGCGCGTGTCGCTCGCCGACGCCGATCGGCGCGGCGCGTTCCACGACGAATACGCGGCGCTTGGCCGGCCGCCCGCGAACGCGTTCGCGCGGGCGTACTGGGCGCTGACGCGCGCCGGGCTGAAAGCCGGCGGCGCGCTGTCGGACGGCATCGCGCTCGGGCTGCGGCTCGGCTTCGATTCGGGCTCGACGCTCGACTACGTGTACCGCAACCGTGCGCAGGGGCGGCTCGGCGTCGGCGCGCTGATCGACCGCACGTACCTCGATTCGCCGGGCTGGGTCGGCATCCGTCAGCGCAAGGTGCATCTGCAGGAACTGATCGGCGCGGCGATCGGCCGCCTGCGCGGCCACGGCACGCCGGTGCGGATCGTCGACATCGCGGCCGGCCACGGGCGCTACGTGCTCGACGCGATCGCGTCGGCCGCCGAGCGCGACGGCGCGGCGCCGGACGACATCACGCTGCGCGATTACAGCCCGCCGAACGTCGAGGCCGGACGCGTCCTGATCGCGCAGCGCGGCCTCGAGCCGATCGCGCGCTTCGAGCGCGGCGACGCGTTCGACGAGACGTCGCTCGCGACGCTCGAGCCGCGCCCCACGCTCGCGATCGTGTCGGGCCTGTACGAACTGTTCGGCGAGAACGCGCTGATCGAGCGCTCGCTGCGCGGGCTCGCGCAGGCCGTGCCGCCGGGCGGCTATCTCGTCTATACGGGGCAGCCGTGGCATCCGCAGCTGGAATTCATCGCGCGTGCGCTGAACAATCACCGCGGCGAGGCGACCTGGGTGATGCGCCGCCGCTCGCAGGCCGAGATGGACGAGCTCGTCGCGCGCGCGGGCTTCCGCAAGCTCGACCAGCGGATCGACGAGATGGGTATCTTCACGGTCAGCCTCGCGCAGCGGGTCGACGCGCCATGAGCGCGCTCGGCGGGGGCGCGGGCGGCCTCGCCGAGCCGGCGGCCGGCGCGCGCGACGCATCGTTCGCGCTGCGCTTGGGCTGGCTCGCGGCGATGGGCGCCGTGTTCTTCTCGACGTACGGCTTCGCGAACTGGCTCGCCGCGCGCCGCGCGGCGGTGCCGATGTTCGCGTTCGGCTGGGAGCACGCGATTCCGTTCGTGCCGTGGACGATCGTGCCGTACTGGTCGATCGACCTGCTGTATGCGGTGTCGTTCTTCTTCTGGACGCGCCGTGCCGATCTGCTCGATCACGTGAAGCGGCTGCTGACCGTGCAACTGGTGTCGGTGGCCTGTTTCATCGCGTGGCCGCTGCGCTTCGGGTTCGAGCGGCCCGACGCGGGCGGCGTGGCCGGCGCGCTGTTCACGCTGCTGATGGGCTTCGACAAGCCGTTCAACCAGGCGCCGTCGTTGCATATCGGGCTGCTCGTCGTGCTGTGGGCCGTTTATGCGCGGCACCTGCACGGTACGGTCGCGCGCGCCGTGCTGCATCTGTGGTTCGCGGCGATCGGCGTGTCGGTGCTGACGACCTACCAGCATCACGCGATCGACGTGCCGACCGGTGCGGCCGTCGGCTGTCTCGCGCTGTTCCTGTTTCCGTTGCGCGATGCGACGGGCCGGCTGCCGGGCGCCGATGCGTCGCCGAGCGCGGCCGGCCGCGCGCTCGCACGGCGCTATGCGATCGGCGCGGCACTACTGGCGTGGACGGCCCTGTGGTGCGTGCCGCGCGCGCCGGGCTGGGCGCTGGCGGCCGGGTGGGTCGCACTGGCGCTCGCGTGTGTCGCGTGGGCGTACCGGCGCGGCGCGCCCGGCGTTTTCCAGAAGGATGCGGATGGACGTCTCCCGGTCTTCATCCGCGCGCTGCTCGCGCCGACGATCGCCGGCGCGTTCGTCAATTCGCGGCTGTGGACGTGGCGCCGGCCGGCGCCCGTGCGGATCGACGAACGCGTGTCGATCGGCCGTACGCCGACGACGCGCGACCTGCGCCGCCATGGTTTCACCGCGCTGGTCGACTTGACCGCCGAGATGCCGCGCTGGGCGGCGGACGAAACGTCGCTCGCGTATGCATCCGTGCCGCAGCTCGATCTCGTCGCGCCGACGGCGGCGCAGCTTGCGCAGGCCGTCGCGGCGCTCGAACGCCTGCACGGGGAAGGGCGTGACGTGCTGGTCTGCTGCGCGCTCGGTTATGGACGCAGCGTGCTGTGCGCGGCCGCGTGGCTCGCCGCGCGGCGCGGGCTGGGAGACGCGCGCGACGCGCTGGCTGCGGTGCGCGCGGTGCGGCCGCACGCCGTGTGGTCGGACGAAGGCGTGGCCGTGCTGCAGCAGTGGATCGACCGCCGTCGCGGCACGGGGCGCGAGTGATGCGCGATCCCTCCGCTCCGTTCAGGATTGCCGCCGCGCGCGGCGCGCTCGATGCGGGCGCATGGGCGATCGCGGCCGCGCTGGCCGCGGCCGGCGCGGGCTGGTGGGTCGCGGCGGGCTGGATGCCGGCGACGCTCGCCCGCGTGTTGCTGGCCGTTGTCAGCACGGGGTCGGGGATGGTGGCGTTGTGGTACGCGGTGCGCATCGAGATCGACCGCCGGCTGTTCGCGGCGCTCGCGCGGGCGGCAGCGGGCGACGGGCCCGTCGACGACGCGCTCGCGGCGCTCGACCGCGCGCTCGCCGATCTCGGCTGGATCGACGCGGCCAAGGCCGGCCGTACGCTCGATGCACGCGTGCGCGGCGCGGTCGGGCTGTGCCGGGCCGGTGTGCTCGTGGCGATCGTGCAGTGGCTGGCGGTCGGGATCGCGATCGCGGTGTCGCGGATCGGTTAGCGCCGCCCGCCGCCCGCCGCCCGCCGCCCGTCAAGCGTACGCCGCGCGCCGCGAGCGCGTGCGCTTCACTTCATACATGGCCCGATCGGCATGCTCGATCAGCGCGGTCATGTCGGTGCCGTCGTCCGGCAGCATCGCGACGCCGATGCTGACGCCCAGCCGCAGCGCATGCCCGTCGAATTCGAACGGTTCGCCGACTTGCCGCGCGAGCCGCGCGCTGTGCGTGTGCGCGTCGTCGCGGGTGCCGATGTTCGGCAGGATCACCGCGAATTCGTCGCCGCCGATGCGCGCGACCGTGTCCGAGCGCCGCACCGCACCCTGCATCCGCGTGGCGATCTCGCACAGCGCGGCGTCGCCCGCGCGGTGGCCGAGCCCGTCGTTGATCGGCTTCAGCCCGTCCATGTCGATGTTGAGAATGCCGAGCCGGCCGTTCGCGCGCAGTGCCGTATGCATCGACTGGCGCAGGCGGTCGTAGAACAGCGCGCGGTTCGGCAGGCCGGTGAGCGCGTCGTGCGTCGCGCGCAGGTACAGCTCGTTGGCCTCGTTGCGCGCCGCGTGGAACATCGCGGCGGCGATCAGGTCGGCCGTCAGCCGCAGCGTGCCGGCGTCGGCCGGCGAGAAGCCGTCGACGTTCGGCGACATCACCTTCAGCACGCCGACGGTCGTGTCGGCATGCGTGAGCGGCACGACGAGCATCGAGCGCAGGCCGACCCGGCGGCACGCATCGCGATCGACGCGCGGGTCGGTTTCCGAATCGACGCAGTGCAGCAGTTCGCCTTGCTGCACGCACCGGCCCGACAGGCTGCCCGAGCGGCGCAGCCGCAGGCCGAGCATCCCGGCGGCGGTGCCCGACGCGGCACGGTACACCATGTCGTCGCCCTCGGCGAACTCGACCGCGGCGGCGCTCGCGCCCGTGAGCTGCGGCACCTGCTCGGCCACATAGGCCATCACGCTGCCGAGGTCGAGGCCGAGCTTCGCGATCTCGGTCTGCAGGGCGATGATGCGCAGCAGCGTGTCGGAGGACGGGGTGGCGGTGTCGACGATTTGATTCAAGTCAGTGATCCATCAAAGAAAGCGCATCCGGCGTCGCGGGTTTGCGGTAGCATACGCGCCGCATCGCGGCGGCGTGCCCCGGGCGGTCCGTCACGGGCCGCCGCCGGCCAGCCGCACGGCGCCGGCAGTATGCCGTTCGGCTCGCCCGGCGACAACGGCGCAATTCTTACCATTCGTCCCTCTCGTGCAGCATTTCCGACTCGATTGAGGTTTTTTTCGCTTCATCGGCGCGAATTCGCGTAAGTTTTGTCCTATTTTTGAGATAGTGTGACGAATGGGCGCGCGCCCGTGCCAGGCGCGCGCAGCACGGCGACGGCCGTTAAAGAATCCGCCGCGTCGTTTCGATAAATGCATCAGGCCAGGTCGCCATATGAGGGGAAGCAGTGGGGATGTGCACTCACGGGCATAGCTGCTTGACGCGCGTCGGTTCGGACGCGCTTGATGACCGGATCAACCAGACGACACGGAGGGGCGCATGAAGCCGGCCGCGTCGCTGCTCGTCCTGTCGGTCGCCATGGTTGGCGCTTTTCACACGGCAGTGCTGTCGGCCGCGCCGATGCCGGCGGTGCCGGCCGCCGCGTCGGCCGCCGGGCCCGCCGATGCGTCCGCTCCGGTGCTCGCGGCCGCGCCGGCCGTGGCCAGCGCGTCGTCCGCCGGCTTGCCGGCGACCACCGTGCATCTGCCGTTCGCGTCGCTCGGCGCGTTCGATCCGCTGCGCCTGCGCGGCGCCGACGACGCGCGCACGATCAACGCCGGCGTGCGGCTCGACCGCGTGGTCACGGGGGCGCGGTTGCGCCTGACCTACGCGTATTCGCCGTCGCTGGTCTTCCCGATGTCGCACCTGAAGGTGTCGGTGAACGGCGAGGTGATCGCGACCGTCCCGTTCGACGCCGCGCGCGCGGGCCGCACGGTCACGCAGGAGATTCCGATCGATCCGCGCTACTTCTCGGATTTCAACCAGATCGGCCTGCGCCTGATCGCGCACTACACGCTCGACCATTGCGAGGATCCGTCGAACTCGGCGCTGTGGGCCGACGTGAGCCCGACGAGCGAACTGATCCTCGACGAATCGCCGGTGCGCTTGCCGAACGATCTCGCGCTGCTGCCCGCGCCGTTCTTCGACCGGCGCGACAACGGCCGCGTGCGGCTGCCGTTCGTGCTGCCGGCAGCGCCCGATTCGGCGACGCTGCGCAGCGCGGGTGTGCTCGCGTCGTGGTTCGGCGCGCTGGCCGATTACCGGCATGCGCGCTTCCCGGTATCGTCCGCGCTGCCGGCTGACGACCAGGCGGTGGTGGTCGGCACGGCCGCGACGCTACCGGCCGGGCTCGCGCTGCCGCCGGTCAACGGACCGCTGCTCGCGGTCGCCGACAACCCGGCCGCGCCGGGGCGCAAGCTGCTGGTCGTCACGGGCCGCACGGCGGCCGAAGTCGACGACGCGGTCGCCGCGCTCGTGCTCGGCCGTGCGACGCTGTCGGGGCCGACGGCGACGGTCGCGCACGTCGATCTCGGCGCACCGCGCAAGCCGTACGACGCGCCGCGCTGGCTGCCCGTGAACCGGCCGATCACGTTCCGCGAGCTCGTCAACGATCCGCGCCAGCTGGAAGTGCGCGGCACGACGCCCGACGCGATCCGGCTGAACCTGCGCGTGCCGGCCGATCTGCACTCGTGGAACGGCGCGGGTGTGCCGATCACGCTGCGCTACCGCTACACGGCGCCGACCGTGCAGGACAACTCGACGCTCGCCGTCGAGATCAACGACCAGCTCGTAAAGTCCTACCGGCTTGGGCCGGCCCATGCCGAGGACGCGCACGGCCGCATGCAGCTGCCGCTGCTGTCGGTGCCGGAAGGGCGCGTGACGAGCGACGTCGACATTCCCGCGTTCCGCGTCGGCAGCGGCAACCAGCTGCAGTTCCGCTTCACGCTCGATTCGCAGAAAACGGGCCTGTGCTCGAGCACGGCGACCGAGCCGCAGCGCGCGGCGATCGATCCCGATTCGACGATCGACTTCTCGCATTTCGTCCACTACGCGCAACTGCCGAACCTCGCGTTCTTCGCGAACAGCGGCTTCCCGTTCACGCGCTTCGCCGACCTGTCGCAGACGGCCGTGGTGCTGCCCGACCGGCCGTCGCCGCAGGAACTCGAGGCCTATCTGACGATGCTCGGCCACATGGGCGAATGGACCGGCTTCCCGGCGCTGCGCGTGCAGATCGCCCGCCCCGGCGACGTCGCCGCATTGGCGGGCAGCAAGGACCTGCTCGTGATCGACGGCTCGCCCACGTCGCCGTTGCTGGCGCACTGGCGTGCGGCGCTGCCGCTCGCGATCGGCGAGCAGGGCGGCGCCGGCGCGACGCGCGTCGCGTTCTCGGTGAAGGAGCGCTGGCGCAACGGCGTCGGTCTCGCGGACGGCGGCGCGCATATCGAACAGACGGGGCCGCTCGCGGCGCTTGCCGGTTTCGAGCTGCCGGGCAGCCACGGCCGCAGCGTCGTCGCGCTGACCGCGACCGACCAGCCGCGTCTCGGCGATCTGCTCAACGTGTTCGAGAACGCCGGCCTCGTCGCGCAGCTGCAGGGCGACCTCGCGGTGGTGCGGCCGGGGCAGGTCGACAGCCTGCGGGTCGGCGAGCCTTACGTGGTCGGTTTCGTGCCGTGGTATGCGCGTGTCTGGACGCATGCGGCGCGGCATCCGGTCGTGCTCGGCGCGGTGGGCGTCGTCGCGGGGCTGCTGCTCGCGCTCGGCGTGTTCAGCGTGCTGCAGAGGATCGCCGCGCGTCGACGGGGGATGTAACGGATGGCGCGGGCAATGACGAAGCGACGGGCAGCGCGGCCGGCGCGGCGTGTCGGCGCGACACTCGCGCTGGCGGTTGCGGTGACGTGCGCGGCGGCCGGCCTGGCCGCGCGGGCGCACGCGGCCGGGGGCGGCGCGACCGATGCGGCCAGCGCGGGATGCAGTGCGGCGTGGCCGCGCTGGGATGCGTTCAAGCGCGATTTCATCTCGGCCGACGGCCGCGTGATCGACGTCGGCTCGGCCGATTCGCGCACGGTGTCGGAGGGGCAGGCCTATGGACTTTTCTTCGCGCTGGTCGCGAACGACCGGCGCACGTTCGACACGATCCTCGCATGGACCGAGAACAACCTCGCGCAGGGCGACCTGAGCGCGCATCTGCCCGCGTGGCTGTGGGGCCGCGCGCCCGACGGCGCGTGGCGCGTGCTCGACGCCAACGCGGCGTCGGACGCCGATCTGTGGATCGCGTACGCGCTCGTCGAGGCCGGCCGGCTGTGGCACGAGCGCAGCTATACGGCACGCGGTGCGCTGCTCGCGAAGCGCGTGCTCGACGACGAGACGGCGACCGTGCCGGGCCTCGGCCTCACGCTGTTGCCCGGGTCGACCGGGTTCAAGCTCGCCAACGGCCAGTTCCGCGTGAATCCGAGTTATTCGCCGCCGCAGGTGATCCGCGCGCTTGGCGCGCGCCTGCCCGACGACCGGCGCTGGGCCGCACTGGCATCCAGCACCGGGCGTGTGCTGCTCGACACGGCGCCGAAGGGTTTCTCGCCGGACTGGGCGCTGTATCGCGCGGGCACGGGCTTCGGCCCCGATCCGCAGACGCACGCGGAGAGCGCGTACAACGCGATCCGCGTGTATTTGTGGGCCGGCATGCTCGACCGTGCCGATCCGCTCGCCGCGCCGTTGCTCGCACGCTTCGCGCCGTTCGCCGACCATATCGCCGCGCATGGCGCACCGCCGGAGAAGGTCGATACGACGACGGGCGTCGCGGGGCCGAACGACGGCAACGGCGGGTTTTCGGCGGCGGCCGTGCCGTTCCTCGATGCGCGCGGCCAGCACGCGCTTGCCGATGCGCAGGTGGCCCGCGTCGATACGCTCGCGCGGCAGTCGGCGCCCGGCTATTACACGAGCGTGCTGACGCTGTTCGGCCTCGGCTGGCGCGACGGCCGCTACCGGTTCGGCGCGGACGGCACGCTCGACACCCGCTGGGGAGGCCGCTCGTGCGCCGCCCGCTGAAACGCGCCGCGCCGCACGTCGCGGGATTCGCGTGGCTCGCGTCGTCGATGTGCGCGGCGGCGCCGGGCGCCGCATCCGGCACGGCGATGGCGAACCCCGCGGCGCCGGCGACTGCCGCGTCGGCCGACGCGCAGCGTCAGCTCGACACCGCGCGGATGTGGGGCGTCAAGCATCGCGACGATCTCGCGCGCGATGCGCTGCGCAAGGGTCTGCTGATCGCGCCGGGCGATCCCGAGCTGCTGGCCGAACAGGTCCGCGTGCTGCTGCGGCTCGGCGACGCGAAAGGCGCGCAGGCGTCGCTGGCGCGCCTGCAGGCGCAGTCGCCGAATGCGCCCGCCACGCGGCGCGTGGCCGACGAATACCGTGTCGCGACGAGCGGGCGCGGCGAGATGGCGCAGATTCGCCTGCTCGCGCGCAGCGGCCGCGCCGACGAAGCCGCGCGGCGGATCGTCGCGCTGTTTCCGAACGGCGCGCCGTCGGGTGCGCTTGGCGCCGAGTATTACGAGATCCGCGCGAATGCGCCGGGTGGCCGCGAGTCGGCGCTTGCCGCGCTGCGCCGCAGAGTCGCGGCCGATCCGCAGGACACCAGCGCGGCCATGGCGCTGGCGCGGTTGCTGAACCAGCATGCCGATACGCGCGCGGAGGCCAACCGGATCGCCTGGTCACTCGCGAAGCGGGACGATGCCGACCATACCGAGGCGATGTCGCTGTGGCGCCGCGTGCTGCAGTCGGCCGGCGACGATCCCGCGTATCTCGACGCGCTGCATGCGTATCTCGCGCTCACGCCGGACGACACCGAATTCCGCGACCGTGCTGCCGGTCTCGACCGGCAGCGCGACGCGCAGCGCCGACTCGAACGCGACCCCGACTACATCGCGCAGCAGCGCGGGCTGCAGGCGCTCGCGCGCGGCGACCTGGCCGCGGCCGATCCGCTGCTGTCGCGGGCGGCGCGTGCGCGAGCGGACGACGCGGACGCGCTCGGCGGCCTCGGCCTGCTGCGCCTGCGCGAAGGGCGGCACGACGAAGCACGCGCGCTGTTCACGCAGGCCGCGGCGCGCGCGACCGATCAACGCGGGAAATGGCAAGGCCTCGCACGCACCGCGCAGTTCTGGGGGCTGCTCGCGCAAGGCCGCGAAGCGGCCAACGCGGGGCGCCCGCAGGAGGCCGAACGCGCGGCGCGGGCGGCGCTCGCGATGCAGCCGGGCAGTCCGGACGCGAAGCTGCAGCTTGCCGATGCGTTGCTCGCGCAGCGCGACTGGGCGCACGCGGAGCCGTTGCTGCGTGAATTGCTGGCGGCACGTTCGCCGGCGCTGTCGGCCGTGCGCGGCACGGCCACGTTGTATGAAAACACCGGCCGCGCGGACCGGGTCGGCCCGCTGCTCGACGCGCTGCAAGGTCGCGTGACGGGCCGCGACGATCGCCGCGCGCTCGACGGCCTGCGGGCCGACCTGCTCGCGAACCAGGCGCGCGCATTGGCCGACAAGGGCGAACGCGGCCCGGCCGCGCAACGCTACGAGGCGGCCGTGCGTGCGGCGCCCGACGCGCCGTGGACGCGCTTCGCGCTCGCGCGCCTCTATCGCGACATGGGGTTGCCGCAGCTCGGCCGCACGGTGATGGACGACGGGCTCGCGCAGGGCGATACGCCGGAGATGCGCTACGCGATCGCGTTGTACCGCAATTCGCTCGACGATGTCGCGGGCGCGCAGGCCGCGCTGGCCCCGGTCGACGACGCGCACCGTTCGGACGGAGTGCGCGCGCTCGCGCGCAAGCTCGACGCCGAACATGCGCTGGCCGACGCACGCGGTACGCTCGCGCGCGGCGACCGCGCGGCGTTCGCCGCGTCGCTCGCGCACGCGCAGGCGAGCGCGCCGGACGATCCCGACATGCTCGCCGCGATCGGCGCGCAGTGGATCGACGCGGGCGAACCCGAACGCGGCCTCGCGCTGCTGCACGACTGGATCGTCGCGCATCCGCGCGAAGCCGATGCCGACGTGCGGCTGCGTTACGGCGATCTGCTCGGCAGCGCGGGGCGTGACGACGCGCTCGCCGCGTGGCTCGACACGTTGCGGCGCGAAGCGTCGCTGACCCCGGCGCAGACGGCGCGGCTCGAGGACCAGTCGCTGCGGCTCGTGCTGCGGCAGACCGACGAAGCGATCGCGCGGCAGGACTATGCACGAGCGCGCACGCTGCTCGATCGTGCGAGTCCGGCCGGCCGAGCGGACAAGCGTCACGCGCTCGAGCTGGCCGATCTCGAGCGCGCGCAGGGCCATTACGGCGCCGCGCGCGACGCGCTCGCGCCGGTCGTCGCGCGCACGCCGGACGACGCCGATACGCAGCTCGCGCTCGCACGGATCGACGAGGACAGCGGCAACCGGGCCGCCGCGCTGGCGCGCGTCCAGGCCGTGCTCGCGCGTACGCCGGACGACGACGTCGACACGCAACTGTCGGCCGTGCGCCGCCTGAACGCGCTGCGCCGCCCGGACGAAGCCGCGCAGGTGACGGACCGGCTGCACGCCGCGTATCCGGCGCGCGCCGACGTGACGGTCGCGGCCGGGCGCGTGGCAGAGGCGCAGGGCCGTTACGACGACGCGGCGTCGCTGTACCGGCTGTCGCAGTCGCAGGAACGCGCGACGGGCGTGAGCCCGGGCCGCGACGGCCTGACGCCCGCGCGGGCCGCGTTCGCGGAGCTCGAACAGCGGCGCAATCCCGAAATCGAGACCGGCTGGACGCCCGCGTACAAGTCGGGCGACGAAGGCGTCTCGTCGTATCGCGCCCAGCAGGTGCCGATCTATCTGCAGATGCCGGTCCGCTACGACGGGCACGTGTTCGCGCAGATCGATACCGTGCATCTCGACCCGGGCACGCTCGATACGAGCGACCCGGATGCGTATGCGCTGAAGACGTTCGGCACCTACGCGGCGCTCAAGGCCCCGGGCGGCCTGCCGCCGCCGTTCCAGACGAATCCGTCGGCTGCCGCGCTGCTCGCGAATCCGCCGGGTTCGCTGCACCAGTCGACGACGGGCGTCGCGCTCGGCGCCGGTTATCTGTCGGACGCATGGCGCTTCGACCTCGGCACGTCGCCGCTTGGCTTCCCCGTGCACTACCTCGTCGGCGGCGTGCGCTACCGCTTCGACGCGGGCCCGGCAAGCTTCAGCGTGAATGCGTCGCGGCGGCCGGAAACGAGCAGCGTGCTGTCGTATGCAGGGATGCGCGACCCATGGACGGGCGCGGTCTGGGGCGGGGTGCGCCGCGATGGCGTGAACCTGCGCGCGTCGGTCGACGTCGGCCGCACGAACCTGTTCGCGGAACTCGGCGCGGGCGTGCTGTCCGGCCGCAACGTCGAACGCAACGCGGAAGTCACGCTGCGCACCGGCTTCACGGTGCCCGTGTACGAACGCGCGACGATGAAGGTCAGCACCGGCCTCGTCGGCAATGCGTGGCACTACGCGCAGAACCTGCGCTACTACACGTACGGGCAGGGCGGCTACTACAGCCCGCAACGCTACCTGTCGCTCGGCGTGCCGATCGAATGGGCGGGGCGGTACGACGCGCTGTCGTGGGACCTGACCTTCACGGGCGGGATCTCGAACAGCTTCGAGAAGGATTCGCTGTACTACCCGACGTTCTCGGGCCAGCGGGCCGCGCAGGTCGCGGCCGGGTTCGTGTACGCGGGCAGCTCGACGCGCGGCGTGTCGTTCTCGTACGGCTTCAACGGCATCGCCGAGTACCGCGTGAACCCGCACCTGAGTGTCGGCGCGCAACTGCATGTCGACCGGTCGCACGACTACGCGCCGAGCTCGGCGCTCGTGTACCTGCGCTATGCGTTCGATGCGCGCGCGCAGCGCAGCTGGCTCGTCACGCCGACGCCGGTGCGGCTTTATTCGGATTACTAGGGGAACGTCGTGAATACGGAAATCGATGCCACCCGTCCCGCGCCCGGCGTTGCCGGTCTGCTGGGCCACCTGCGCGCGCTGCTGCGCATGGGGCCGGCCGGCGGCCGCGTCGGCACGCTGAGCCGGCTTGCGATCGACGGCCTGCCCGATGCATGGACGCAACTGGAGGCGGGGGGCCTGTACGCGATCTACGCGGCCGGCGGCACGCCGGCATGCGATGCGCTTGTCTGGGAAAGCGCGCGGCAGGCACGCACGCGCGATGTGACGGTCGTGCTCGCGCGCGACGCGGCCCGCGTGGCCGACCAGATGGCATCGCTCGGCTTCGCGGGCGGCGTGCAGCCGGCCGGCTGGCCGCACAACCTGAACGTGCTGGCGATGCCGCCGGCGGTCGAGGCGGCCGACGACGATCTCGGCACCGGCGCGCCGCGCCGCGCGGCGCCGGGCCCGTTCGCGCGGCTGACCGGCGGCCTGCGCGCGATGCGGCGCTACGGTTTTCGCGCGCGTTCGCTGTATTTCGTGGAAGGCGCCCAGCGCTGGTTCAGCTGGGACGATCCGGTCGCGCTCGCGGATGAAGCCCGCGCACTGGCCGACTGGTGCCGTACGCACCGCCTCGCGCTCGTGCTGCTGCTCGACCCGGAGGCCGCGCGGGCGGGCGACGACGCGCGCACCGACGATGCGCCGCTCGTGCGCGATGCGGACCGCACGCCGCGCAGCGGCTTCCACGGCATCTGCTCGGGCGTCGCGCAGTTGCAGCGCACGCATGGCGAGCTGCTGTGGATCGTCGATTTCTGGCGCGTGGGCGACACGCTCGCGGCCGGTGAAGTGCGGCCGCTGCGCTTCGCGCCCGGCGGCCGGCTGTCCGCGAGCATCGACGGCGGCGCGACCGAACCGGCATACCGGATGAAGCTCGCGAGCGACGAGGACCGTGTCATCGTCAGCCGCGCGGTGCTCGACGGCACGAATCGCCTGCCCGCCGACTGGGAAATCGTCGAAGACAACGCGGCTGTCGTCGCGGCCTGCGCCCGTGCCCAAGCCGCGACCGCGGTGCTCGCGTTCCGCTCGCATGCGCAGCTCGAGGCGTTGTGCGCGGACGTGCATGCATTGCGCCGGCAATGCGGCGGCGCGCTGAAGATCGCGGTCGTCGAGCGCGGCGAAGTGCTGCGCCAGCAGTTCGAGATGCTCGTGCTGAGCGTCGGCGCGAACCGCGTGGTCGCGCGCGACTTGCCGGTCTCGCGGATGCAGGCGGCCGTGCACGCGCTGCGCGGCCAGCTCTACGCGCGGCCGGTCGCACCCGACTATCGCGCGGCGCTCGCGGCCGCGCTCGGCGATTCGGTGCTCGGCTATCTGCCGGTCGGCGCGTTCTGCCTGCGCATTCGCGCGGTGCTCGATCGCGGCGCCGTGCTCGCGCTGCCGCACACGCTCGCGAAGATCACGCTGCTGCCGGGCGTGTCGCACGTCGATGCGTTGCGGCACTGCCGCCCGCGCCGCGCGGGCGACGTCGTGACGGCCGATCCCGGGCATCTGTTCGTGTTCCTGTTCGCGTGCGAACCGGCCGACGCCGACGATGCGCTCGCGCGGATCTTCGACGTGCCGGTCGACACGTTGTCCGATCGTGTCGTATGCCTCGGAAAGGGCAGCATCGACACCGAGCTCGATGCGCTGAAAGCCGAGAACCGGCGCGCGCCGATCGCCGACTACAGCGACTTGTTCGCGGCGACGCACCCGGCCAACGGCGCGCGCACGCCGCTCGCGGATGCCGGTCCCGGCGAGACGCCCGCCGAGGCGAGCGAGGCGATCGATGCAATCGATGCGATCGTCGCGCTCGAGGCGATCGGCGCGCCGCCGGCGCCCGATGCCGTCGACGCACCGGCGCCGCATCCCGTCATTCCCGCCGCGCGTGCGCGCGGCGCTACCCGCAGCGCGATGCCGCTGCGCAAGCAGGAGCGTGCATGATTGCCGTACTCGTCATCGGTTTCATCGTCGGCATCGTGATCGCGGTGCCGGTGTGGATCATTGCGCAGCACCTCGGCGTCGGCCGCGGCTTTCAGGCGCCGCGCGGGATCGACCGGCGCGACGCCGTGCCGTGCGAGCTCGTGCCGGTCGCGTTGCGCGGCCGGTTGCTGCCCGGCGCCGAGGGCGGCGACAAGGCGGCCCGATGAAGACGATCGCCATTACGTCGACGACCGGCGGCGCGGGCCGCACGACGCTTGCCGCCGCACTTGCGGTGCTGCTCGCGCGCCGCGGCCGGCCGGTCGTCGCCGTCGAATTCGATGCGCAGAACCTGATGGGCGCGACGCTCGGCCTCGACACGCTGGCCGAACACGGCCTCGCGCAAAGCGTGCTCGGCGGCGCCGAACCGTGGCATGCGCACACGTGGCGCAATGCCGACGGCGTGCTGTTCGTGCCGTACGGGCAAGTCGATGCGGCCGACGCAGCCGCATGCGATGCGCGGCTCGCGGCGGATCCCGCATGGCTGTCGCGCGCGCTGGACGAGATCGCGCTGCCGGCCGACGGCGTGGTGCTGGTCGACACCGCGCGCTATCCGTCGCCGCAGGCCGAGCAGGCGATTCGCCGCGCGGACCTGACGCTCGTCGTCGTGCCGCCGGAGCCGGCCGCCTGCGCGACGACGGCCGCGCGGCTCGGTGCGCTGCGGGCCGGCGCCGGTGAGCTGCAGATCGTCGTGAATAGGCTGAATCCGGCACGCGACATGCAGCGCGACGCGCTCGCGATGCTGCGCGCGGTCGCCGGGCCGGCGTCGATGCTCGAACAGCGGATCCACGTCGACGCGGCCGTGCCCGAGGCGCTCGCGCGCGGCAGCTGGATTTTCGACGACGCGCCGTATTCGCAGGCGTCGCACGACCTGAACGGCGTCGCGAACTGGGTCCATGCGTGGCTGACGGCCGTTGCCGCGGGCCGCACCGGAGCGGCGCGATGAAGCCCGCGCCCGCGCCGCGGTTGCGCACGCTCGGCCGCCGTGCGGCCGACTGGTGCGCGCGCGGCATCGGCCTGCCGGCCGAGCGCACGCTGGTCGACTGGCTCGTGCGGCTGTTTTTCCACGCACCGCCGCCGGGCCGGCCCGATCACGTGCGCCGCTGGGTGCGCATCGCGTTCCTGCGGCTCGCGCACGACTGGGGCGTGCTGCAGCCGTTGAGCCCGCGCGAATGGCTGTGGCGCGCGATCGTGCGTGCGCCGCGCGCGGCCGACGGCCGGCCCGCGCGCGATCCGCTCGCATGGTTCGACAAGACCGTCGTGCCCGCTTACGTGGCCGTCCGCGCGGTCGGCCGGCGCATCAACGCGCTGCTCGATCGTCTGCCGTGGGCACGCTGGGGCGGCTGGCTCGATGCGCGCGCGAACGGCGTCGGCCGGCGCGGCTGGCTCGCGCCGCTGCTGCTGGTGGCCGGCGCGGTGCTGTGGGCCGCGGCCGGGATGTCGCCGCTGATGCCCGGCGCGCAGTTCGCCTTCTTCGCGATCGTCGCGGTGCTGGCGCTCATGCTGCGCCGTCTGCCCGGCCATCTGCCGACGCTCGCGCTCGCATCGCTCGCGCTGCTCGCGACGGTGCGCTACGTGTGGTGGCGCACGACGCAGACGCTCGACTTCCGCAGCCCGGTCGAGGCCGTCGCCGGCTACCTGCTGTACGGCGCCGAAGCCTATACGTGGATGATCCTGCTGCTCGGCTTCGTGCAGACCGCGTGGCCGCTCGACCGGCCGATCGTGCCGCTGCCCGACGACCCCGACACCTGGCCGACCGTCGACGTCTATATCCCGACCTACAACGAGCCGCTGTCGGTCGTGAAGCCGACCGTGTTCGCCGCGCAGAGCATCGACTGGCCGACGGCGAAGCTGCGCGTGTACCTGCTCGACGACGGCCGGCGCCCCGAGTTCGCGGCGTTCGCGGCCGAGGCCGGCATCGACTACCTGACGCGCGACGACAACCGTCACGCGAAGGCCGGCAACATCAACCGCGCGCTGCCGAAGACGCACGGCGAATACATCGCGATCTTCGATTGCGATCACGTGCCGACGCGCTCGTTCCTGCAGACGACGATGGGCGTGTTCCTGCGCGACCCGAAGTGCGCGCTCGTGCAGACGCCGCACCATTTCTTCTCGCCCGATCCGTTCGAGCGCAACCTCGGCACGTTCCGCGAGATCCCGAACGAGGGCAACCTGTTCTACGGGCTCGTGCAGTCGGGCAACGACCTGTGGAACGCGACGTTCTTCTGCGGCTCGTGCGCGGTGCTCAAGCGCAGCGCGCTGGAGGAGGTCGGCGGCGTCGCGGTCGAGACCGTGACCGAGGATGCGCACACGGCGCTCAAGCTGCACCGGCGCGGCTACACGTCGGCGTACCTGCCGACCGTGCAGGCGGCCGGCCTCGCGACCGAAAGCCTCGCGGGCCACGTGAAGCAGCGCACGCGCTGGGCACGCGGGATGGCGCAGATCTTCCGCATCGACAACCCGTTCCTCGGGCGCGGGCTCGGCCTGATCCAGCGGATCTGCTACGGCAACGCGATGCTGCACTTCTTCTACGGGATTCCGCGGCTGGTGTTCCTGACGATCCCGCTCGCGTACCTGTTCTTCCACCTGTACTTCATCAACGCGTCGTCGCTCGCGCTCGCGAGCTACGTGATCCCGTACCTCGTGCTCGCGAACGTCGCGAACTCGCGGATGCAGGGGCGTTTCCGCCACTCGTTCTGGGCCGAGGTCTACGAATCGGTGCTCGCGTGGTACATCGCGCTGCCGACCACCGTCGCGTTCTTCAGCCCGAAGCACGGCAAGTTCAACGTGACCGACAAGGGCGGCAAGATCGACGAGGGCTACGTCGACTGGTCGACGTCGAAGCCGTATCTGGTGCTGTTCGGGCTGAACGTGCTCGCGATCCTGGCCGGCCTGTGGCGGCTGGCGGCCGACCAGGGCGACGAGGCGTCGACGATCCTGATCACGCTCGGCTGGACCGTGTACAACCTCGCGATGCTCGGCGCCGCGCTGGCCGTCGCGCGCGAGACCAAGCAGGTGCGCGTCACGCACCGGATCGCGATGCGCGTGCCGGCCATGCTGCTGCTGGCCGACGGGTCGACGGCCGCGTGCTTCACGAGCGACTACTCGACCGGCGGCCTCGGCCTCGAAGCCGTGCCGGGGCTGCCGCTCGCTGTCGGCGACACGCTGACGGTGTGCGTGACGCGCGGCGATCGGGCGTTTCCGTTCCCGGTGCGCGTGACCCGCGTGACGCCGACGCACGTCGGCGTGAGCTTCGAGGCACTGACGCTCGAACAGGAGCGCCAACTCGTGCAGTGCACGTTCGGCCGCGCCGATGCGTGGCTCGACTGGCATGAAGGCGAGCGCCTCGACACGCCGCTCGGCGGGCTGAAGGAAGTGCTGCGGATCGGGCTGGACGGCTACGTGCGGATGTGGAAGGGCGCGGCGCGCGGCGTGCAGGCGATGCTGGCGCCGAAACTCGATCGGGCGCGCGACTGACGCGGCGCCCATCATGGAGTGGTTTAGATGACGTTCTGGAATCTGTATTTCATCCTGAAGTTCGCGCTGTTCGCGACCGGGCACCTGCAGCCGTTCTGGCTCGCGAACCTCGCGTTCGCGGTGGCGCTCGCGGCGAGCGCGCCGATCCGGCGGCGCGCGTGGCGCATCGTGCGGCAGATCGCGGCGATCGCGATCGCGGTGCCGCTGCTCGCGCGCGAGATGCACGCGCCGCCGCTCGCGCGCCTCGTCGATGCCGCGCGCGAAGTGAGCACGTTCCGTTTCGACTACTGGATGGAATTGCTGCCGCGCCTGCTGCCGCCGTTGCTGGTGCTGACGGTCGCCGGCGCGCTGATCGTCTATTTCATCGTGAACCGCTGGCTGCGCGTCGCGACGTTCGTGCTGGCCGTGCTGATCGCGATGCCGCTGTGGCAGGCCGGCAGCGGGCTGATGGCGCGCGTCGTCGCGCCGGCCCCGCAGCAGGCGAACGCGACGGGCGCCACGCGCGCCGACCAGCCCGAGGATCACAACGCGGCGCTGGTGACGTTCCGCGCCCAGGAGTCGCAGCGGCAGGTGGCGTTCGGCCATCTCGGCCAGGATCCGGCCACGCAGTTCGACGTGATCGTGCTGCACATCTGCTCGCTGTCGTGGGACGATCTCGATGCGGCGAAGGTGCGCAACCATCCGATGCTGAGCCACTTCGACTACCTGTTCACGAACTTCAGCACGGCCGCGAGCTACAGCGGCCCGGCGGCGATCCGCGTGCTGCGCGCGAGCTGCGGGCAGGAGGCGCACGCGGACCTGTACAAGCCCGCGCCGCAGCAGTGCTACCTGTTCTCGCAACTGGCGCGCGCCGGCTACTCGGTGCAGTCGCTGCTGAACCACGACGGCCATTTCGACAACTTCCTGCAGGTGATTCACGACAACATCGGCGTGGCCGATGCGCCGATGATCTCGAACGCGGCCGCGCCCGTCGCGATGCACGCGTTCGACGGCTCGCCGATCAAGGAGGACTATTCGACGCTCGCGAACTGGTACGCGCAGCGCGCGTCGGTGCCGGGGCCCGTCGCGCTGTACTACAACACGATCAGCCTGCATGACGGCAACCGTGTCGTCGGCAGCGCGCTGACGAGCATCGACTCGTATCCGCAGCGCGCGACGAAGCTGATGACCGACTTCGACCGGCTCGCCGACCTGATCGCGCAATCGGGCCGCCGCGCGGTGATCGTGTTCGTGCCCGAGCACGGCGCCGCGCTGCGCGGCGACGAGAATCAGATTGCAGGCCTGCGCGAAATCCCGACGCCGCGCATCGTGCACGGCCCGGTCGGCGTGCGGCTCGTCGGTTTCGCCGGCAACCATGGGGCAACGACCGTGATCGACCAGCCGACCAGCTTCCTCGCGCTCGCGCAGTTGCTGTCGAACCTGGTGTCGAACAGCCCGTTCAAGCCGGGCACGACGCTCGCGCAATACGCGGCGGACCTGCCGCGCACGCGCATGGTCGGCGAAAACGAGGGCACGGTGACGATGCAGACGGCCGCGGGTTACGCGGTGAAAACTCCGGACGGCGTATGGATCGACGAACACTAATCCTTCCCGGCGACGGCGACGACGATCGCCTGTCGCAACCCAACGACGTGATCGGTCTGTCGCGGCACCTGCCCGCGCTCGATCCCGAACGGTATGTCGACGAGCAGGCGCGGCGCGCGTTCGTCGAATCGCTCGATCGCTGGCCGACGCTGGCGAAGCTGATGGGATTGAAGCCGTAAACGCAAGACGGCCGGCGTGGGTGCCGGCCGTCGCTTCCTCTCAGGCGGTCCTGCCGATCCTGCCTATTGCGCCTTGCGCGCCGGCTGGCGCGTCCATTCGTGTTCCTCGCCCGGCACCTTGCCGAAGGTTTGATCGGCCCATGCCGCGCGGGCCGCATCGATCTTCGCGCGCGCGCTCGAGACGAAATTCCATTCGATGAAACGCTCGCCCGGCAGGTGCGCACCGCCGAGCAGCATCACGCGCGCGCCGTTCGCGCTCGCGAGCGCGACGGTCGCGCCCGGTTCGAGCACGGCCATCGTCGCCGCGGCGAGCGGCGTGCCGTCGACGGTGAGATCGCCGTCGACGAGATAGACGCCGCGCTCGTCATGCTCCGCATCGAGCGCGAGCCGGCCGCCCGGCGTGAATTCCGCGTACGCATAAAGCGTCGGCGAGAATACGGCGACCGGCGACGCCAGCCCGAACGCGGTGCCCGCGATCACGCGCACGTTCGCGCCGTCGCGCGTGAACGACGGCAGCGTGTCGGCCGCGTGGTGCACGAACGCGGGCGCGGTGTCTTCATGTTCGACCGGCAGCGCGACCCAGGTCTGGATCCCGTGGACCGGCTGCTCGCGCGGCCGATCCTCGTCGGGCGAGCGTTCCGAATGCACGATGCCGCGACCGGCCGTCATCCAGTTCACGTCGCCCGGCACGATCTTTTGCCGGAAGCCGAGGCTGTCGTGATGCATCAGCGAGCCGTCGAACAGGTAGGTGACCGTCGCGAGCCCGATGTGCGGATGCGGCAGTACGTCGATGCCGCGGCCGGCCGGCAGCACGGCCGGGCCCATTTCGTCGAAGAAGATGAACGGGCCGACGAGGCGCGCGGCGCGCGCGGGCAGCACGCGGCGCACGACGAGGTTGCCGATGTCGCTTTCGCGCGGCGTGAGCAGGGTCTTGATCGAGGCGGACATGGTGGGGGAGGCTCGTGGTCGGTGCGACAGGCGATCAGGCGATCGCCGTGTCGATCGTGATCGGGTGCGTGAGGATCTTGTGGACCGGGCACGCGTTCGCGATCTGCAGCAGGCGGTCGCGCTGCTCGTCGGTCAGGTCGCCGTCGAGCGTGATGCGGCGCACGATCGTGCTGCCCGCGCCGCCCGATTCGTGCGCGAGCTTCACGTGCACTTCGGCGAGCGGCCAGCCCTTGCGTTGCGCGTACATCTTCAGCGTGATCGCGGTGCACGCGCCGAGGCTCGACAACAGCAGCGCGACGGGTGTCGGCGCCGCGTCGCCGCCGCCGAGCGCAGCCGGTTCGTCGGCACGCCACTGATGGACGCCATCGCTGAAGTGGACGAGGTAATCGACCGAGCCGATGCTCGCTTCGACGGACAGTTCGCTCATTGCAGTTCCAGGTGGGGAAAGGGGGCGGGCCGGCGGCGTGGCCGGCCGGGCGTTACGGTTCGAGCAGCCGCTGCAGCCGCAGTTCCTCGAAATCGAGCTCCGATTCTATGCGGTGCAGCACCGCGTCGTCGACCTTGCCGTCGCGGTGCAGGTCGAGCAGCGCGCCGCGCGACACGCCGACGAGTTCGAGCTCCACGCGCAGCATGCGCGTGCGCACGCCGGCGGGCTCGGCGCCTTGCCGGTGCGCGCGTTCGTTGAACGTGACGCGGTTGCGGTATTCGGCGAGCAGGCGGTCGAGCGACGGACGCTCGAGATCCGACCCGCGCTGCTCGCGTGCGTCGAGCTCGGCGAGCGCCGCGCCGAAGGTATGCGCGCGCACCGCATGCTCGGACATCGTGCGGCGCGCGGCCGGGCGCAGCTTCAGCACGCGGATCAGCGGCGCAAGCGTGCCGCCTTGCACGACGAGCGTCGCGATGATCAGCAGGAACGTGCTGAACAGGATCAGGTCGCGGCCGGGGAAGTTGGCCGGCAGCGCGACCGCGGCCGCGAGACTCACGACGCCGCGCATGCCCGACCAGCCGAGCACGACGGCCTCGCGCCACGACCACGGCGCATGCCCGGCGCGCGGCGCGCGCAGGCGGCCCGGCAGCCACATCGCGGCGAATACCCACACGACGCGCGCGCCGATCGCGGCGGCGGTGGCGGGCAGCGCGACGCGCAGGCCGGCCATCAGCACCGCGCCTTCGTGGTTCACGCGCGCGAGGATCGCGTGCAGCGCGAGACCGATCAGAATGAACACGAGCGCGTCGAGCACGAACACGATCGCTTCCCACGTCGCCTTTGCCTTGATCCGCATGTCGGCGTCGAACACGCGGTGCTGGCGCACGCCGAGCACCAGGCCGCAGGTGACGACCGACAGCACGCCCGAGCCGTCGACGGCTTCCGCGACGCCATAGCTGCCCCACGCCATCGCGAAGGTCACGACGATGCCGAGCATCGGATCGCGCAGGCGCGGCAGCACCCAGCACATCGCATGGCCGCAGGCGAGGCCGACCGCGATGCCGATCAGCGTGAGCGAGAAGAACAGGCCGGTGGCGCTCGCGGCCGTGATCGACACGGCGAGCGCGGCCGAGACGGCCATCTGGTACAGCAGCAGGCCCGACGCGTCGTTGACGAGGCTTTCGCCCTCGAGCACCGCGACGAGCCGCGCGGGCAGCGGGTGGCGCTGCAGGATCGCCTTCGCGGCGACCGCGTCCGGCGGCGACACGATCGCGCCGAGCGTGAAGCACGCGGCCCAGGGCAGATCGGGGTTCGCGGCATGCACGGCGAGTGCGACCGCGACGGTCGTGAACGCCACCGCGCCGAGCGCGAGCGACGTGATCGATGCGAGTTGCTCCCGGAACTCCTTCCACGCGGTGTAGAACCCGCTCGACATCAGCAGCGGCGGCAGCACGGCCGCGAGCAGCAGCGCCGGGTCCATGTCGGGCACGCGCTTGCCGGCGATCGCGATCGCGCAGCCGCCGAGCAGCAGCACGACGGCCGGTGGAATCGAGATGCGCTCGGCGAGCCACGTGAGCGCGCCCGCACCGCAGATCAACAACAGCAGGTAATGGAACAGTTCGACGTTGGTCATGCGCGGCCGGCAGGGAAGGGAGTCGTCACGACGGCTTGCGGTCGTTCGTCGTGCCGCCCGGCAGCGCGCCGAACATGTGCTGGCTGCACTGTGCGTCGCGCCATGCGGTGTTCAGCCGATGGCCGGACAGCATCCGGCGCGCGACCGGCAGGATCTGTTCGCCGGCCAGCATGCCGAGCAGGCCGGTGAGCGCGATGATCGGCGGCGCCGGCGAGTTCACGCCGAGTGCGCCGTAGATGACGCCGGCGAGGATGCCGGCGAGCAGTGACAGGAAATACGGTTTCATGGTGGGCTCCCGTGATGGCCGACGAAGGCGCGGCGCGCGTCGTCAAGGTCTTGAAAGCGTATCGGGTTTACATGAAGAAAAAAAGGGCGGGTCGCCCGGATCGGGCATCGATTGCGGAATCGGACCGATTCCATTTCTTGGGTGTTCGCGCCGCGCGTTTGCGGATTAAATGTTCGGGCCGGATGACGATCCGGCACCGACGCATCTCCGGCTCCTCCCGTTTTCACGGCCGAGGCAGGCCTCCCTTTTTTCGTTCACAGGACACCTTGCGCCATGAGCAATCCGAAACTCGAAGTACTGACACCGCAGAACAGCCAGCTGATCTTCATCGACCAGCAGCCGCAGATGGCGTTCGGCGTGCAGTCGATCGATCGCCAGACGCTGAAGAACAACGTCGTCGGGCTCGCGAAGGCCGCGAAGGTCTTTGACATTCCGACCACGATCACGACGGTCGAAAGCGACAGCTTCTCGGGCTACAGCTATCCCGAACTGCTCGACGTGTTTCCGAACCAGAAGACGCTCGAACGCACGTCGATGAACTCGTGGGACGACCAGAAGGTACGCGATGCGCTGGCCGCGAACGGCCGCAAGAAGGTGATCGTCTCGGGCCTGTGGACCGAGGTCTGCAATACGACGTTCGCGCTGTGCGCGATGCTCGAAGGCGACTACGAGATCTACATGGTGGCCGACGCGTCGGGCGGCACGTCGCAGGCCGCGCACGACTTCGCGATGCAGCGGATGGTGCAGGCCGGTGTCGTGCCCGTCACGTGGCAGCAGGTCGTGCTCGAGTGGCAGCGCGACTGGGCGCGCCGCGAGACGTACGACGCGGTGATGGCGCTCGTGAAGGAGCACTCGGGCGCGTACGGGATGGGGGTCGACTACGCCTACACGATGGTCCACAAGGCCGCACAGCGCACCGCGACGCCGCACGAGTCGCTCGCGCCGGTGCCGGCGAAGTAACGGGCTGCCGGATGCGATCGCCGCGGGGAATGCGGCGATCGCCTGTCATCGGCCGCCACGCATTCAGGCTGCCGGCAATGCCCACGGCGCGTGCGAGAAGTGTTCCGCGAGGAAGTCGAGCAGTACCGTCACGCGCGCGGCGCGCAGCATGCCGGGCGGCGTGACGAGGTTCACGTTGATGTCGGCGATCTTCCAGTCGCTCATCACTTCCTCGAGTTCGCCGCGCTGCATCGCCTCCCACACGAGGAACTCGGGCTGCAGCGCCAGGCCGTGACCCGCGACGAGCGCGGGAAGGATCACGTCCGCGTTGTTGGTGCGGATGCGTCCGTGCACGGACACGCCGACTTCCTCGCCCGAGGCCGGGTGACGGAAGCGCCAGTGCTCGGGTGTCGGCAGGTTCGTGTAGGTGAGGCACACGTGCTGGTCGATGTCGCGCGGGTGCGCGGGGCGGCCGCGCCGGTCGAGGTAGGCCGGCGCCGCGACGAGCGGCCGGCGCACCGCGCAGAGGCGGCGCGAGCGCAGCGACGAATCGTTGAGCTCGGCGATGCGGATGGCGACGTCGAAGCCGCCGGACACGATGTCGACGATGTGATCGGTGAGCACGAGGTCGATGTCGACGCGCGGATAGCGCTCGAGAAATGCGGGCAGCACCGGCGACAGGTGGCGCAGCCCGAACGACATCGGCGCATTCACGCGAACGAGGCCGTGCGGTTCGAGCGCCTGCGCGGACGCTTCGTTCTCGATCAGCTCGGCGTCGGCGAGCAGGCGGATCGCGCGGTCGCGCAGCAGTTCGCCGGTCGGCGTGAGCGACAGCTTGCGCGACGTGCGGTACAGCAGCATCGCGCCGAGGCGCTTTTCGAGGCGCGCGATCGCCTTCGACACGGTCGGCTGCGACACGCCGAGCAGGTCGGCGGCTTTCGCGAACGAGCCGGTCTCCGCGACGCGCGCGAAGATGGCCCAGGCTTCGAGATCAGGGAGGTGTTGCATGGTCGGAATGAATGGCAGGGAAGCGAAACGGATGCGATGTGCCGCGAAGGCGGAACGCGCGATGCAGGTGATTCTAATCCGGCCGGGAGAAAAATCGTTATGGAATCTTATCTACTTTCGTTGGGCGCCGGCGTGCTGATCGGCGTCGTATACAGCGTGATCAAGGTGCGCTCGCCGGCACCGCCGCTGATCGCGCTGGTCGGCCTGGGCGGCATGCTGATCGGCGCACAGGCGATCGCGCCGGTTCGTCACTGGCTCGGCTTCTGACCGCATCGAGGACACTTCATGAGCGCAACCGATACTCAACCCGATCTCATCCTGCACAACGGGCGCATCACGACGCTCGATCGTGCGAACCCGGTCGCGACGGCCGTCGCGATCAAGGACGGCCGCTTCGTCGCGGTCGGCGGCAACGCGGACGTCGTGCCGCTCGCGGGTCGCGCGACGAAGGTCGTCGACCTCGGCGGCCGCACCGTGCTGCCGGGCCTGATCGACAACCACACGCACGTGATTCGCGGCGGCCTGAACTACAACCTCGAGCTGCGCTGGGACGGCGTGCGTTCGCTCGCCGTCGCGATGGAGATGCTCAAGCGCCAGGTCGCGATCACGCCCGCGCCGCAGTGGGTGCGCGTGGTCGGCGGCTTCACCGAGCATCAGTTCGCGGAGAAGCGCCTGCCGACGATCGACGAACTCAATGCGGTGGCGCCCGATACGCCGGTGTTCATCCTGCACCTGTACGACCGCGCGCTGTTGAACGCGGCTGCATTGCGGGTGGTCGGCTATACGAAGGACACGCCCGAGCCGCCGGGCGGCACGATCCTGCGCGACGACGCGGGCAACCCGACCGGGCTGCTGCTGGCGAACCCGAACGCGACGATCCTCTACGCGACGCTCGCGAAGGGGCCGAAGCTGCCGTTCGACTACCAGTACAACTCGACGCGCCATTTCATGCGCGAGCTGAACCGGCTCGGCGTGACGGGCGTGATCGATGCGGGCGGCGGCTCGCAGAATTATCCCGACGATTACGAAGTGATCCGCAAGCTGCACGACGCGGGCGAGATGACGGTGCGGATCGCCTACAACCTGTTCACGCAGAAGCCGAACGCGGAGAAGGAAGACTTCGTGAACTGGACGAAGAGCGTCACGTATCACGACGGCACCGACTATTTCCGCCACAACGGCGCGGGCGAGATGCTGGTGTTCTCCGCCGCCGATTTCGAGGACTTCCGCGTCGCGCGGCCGGACTTGCCGGCACAGATGGAAGACGATCTCGAAGGCGTCGTGCGCGTGCTCGCGCAGAACCGCTGGCCGTGGCGCATGCATGCGACGTACGACGAAACGATCAGTCGTGCGCTCGACGTGTTCGAGAAGGTGAACCGCGATATTCCGCTAGACGGACTCAATTGGTTCTTCGATCATGCGGAAACCGTCTCCGAACGATCGATGGACCGCATCGCCGCGCTCGGCGGCGGCATCGCGGTGCAGCACCGGATGGCGTACCAGGGCGAATACTTCGTCGAACGCTACGGCGCGCAGGCGGCCGAGGCGACGCCGCCGGTCGCGAAGATGCTCGAGAAAGGGCTCAAGGTGTCGGCCGGCACCGACGCGACGCGCGTCGCGTCGTACAACCCGTGGGTGTCGCTCGCGTGGCTCGTGACGGGCAAGACGGTCGGCGGGTTGCGGATGTATCCTCGGCGCAACCTGCTCGATCGCGAGACCGCGCTGCGCATGTGGACCGAGTACGTGACGTGGTTCTCGAACGAGGAGGGGAAAAAAGGGCGCATCGCGGTCGGGCAACTGGCCGACCTGATGGTCCCGGATCGCGATTTCTTCACCTGCGCGGAGGACGATATCGTGGACACGTCCGCGCTGCTGACGGTGGTGGGCGGCCGGATCGTGTGGGGCGCGGGGCCGTTCGCGTCGCACGATGCGCCGATTCCGCCCGCGATGCCCGACTGGTCGCCGGTGCGCGAGTACGGCGGTTACGGCGGCTGGGGCGCGACACGGCACGACGGTGCACCGCTGCAGCGTGCGGCGGCAGCGGCCGCCGCGTGCGGCTGTTCGAGCGCGTGCAACGTGCATGGGCATGCGCATGCGGGCGCGTGGGGCCGCGCGTTGCCGACCTCGGATGCAAAGGGCTTCTGGGGTGCGTTCGGCTGTTCGTGCTGGGCGGTCTGACATGGCGATCCCGACCAACCCGGGCCGCGTCGGCAACCCGGCATGGGTCCGTGCGCTGCTGGCGCAGCCGTGGGTCCTGCCGCTCGTGCGGCTGGCGCTGGTGTCCGCGTACCTGATCGGCGGCGTCGCGAAGGCGCTGGACTTCGGCGGCGCGGTCGCGGAGCAGGCGCATTTCGGCCTGCACCCGGCCGCGCTGTGGGCGGCGCTCGCGATCGCGGTCGAGATCGCCGGCTCGCTGTGCGTGGTGTTCAACCGCTTCACTTGGCTCGGTGCCGGCAGCCTCGGTATGCTGACGCTGGTCGCGATGGCGGTGGCGAACGATTTCTGGAACCGCACGGGCGCCGAGCATTTCATGGCACTCAACAGCTTTTTCGAGCATCTCGGACTGATCGCGGCACTCGTGCTCGCGACACTGCTCGCCGATACGAAGCACGCGGCCGGTGACGGCCGCACGACTCGATGACGACGACACAACCAGGAAAACCCTTCATGAAATCCATTCGTTCCGTGTTGCTCGCCGCAATGATCGCGGGCGGTCTCGCCGTCGCGCCGGTCGCATTCGCGAAGACGCCGGTCACGAAGGCTGGCGCGACGCCGGCCGTGGCCGTCGGCCCGCAGTACGACACGACGCACGTGTGCGTGGCGCCCGAGGACTTCGATCGCTTCACCGACAGCTTCGTCGCGACCTTCGGCGGCAAGAAGTCGAAGCAGGGCGTGTTCCAGGTTACGCCCACGCCGAGCCAGACGATGTCGCAGCTCGTGCTCACGCCGGTCGGCACGGTCTCGGTGTTCGGCTTCAAGACGCCGATCCCGTATCCGTTCTGCGCGGAGCGCACCGGTTATCTCGTCACCGATCTCGACGTCGCGATGAAGTCGGCGCGCGCGCACGGCGCGGACGTGGTGGTCGACACGTTCCCCGACCCGATCGGCCGCGACGCGATCATCCGCTGGCCGGGCGGCGTGAACATGCAGCTGTACTGGCATACGGAAGCGCCGCACTACGATGCGCTGGAGACGGTGCCCGAGAACCGCGTGTACGTGTCGCCGGAAAGCGCCGACACGCTCGTGCGCGACTTCGTCGCGTTCTCGCACGGCAAGGTGGTGTCCGACGTGCGCCGCGCGCCGGGCGTCGAGATCGGCCGGCCGAACGACACGTACCGGCGCATCCGCATCGAATCGGGCTTCGGCAAGATGACGGTGCTCGCCACCGACGGCCATTTGCCCTACCCGTTCGGCCGCGAGATGACCGGCTATGAAGTGCGCGATCTCGCCGCGACGCTGAAGCAGGCGCAGGCCGCGGGCGTGACCGTGCTCGTGCCGCCGTTCGCGTCGGACGGCCGCGATGCGGCGCTCGTGCAGTTCCCGGGCGGCTACGTCGCCGAGATCCACGCGGGCGCGGCGCGATGAAGCACGAGGATACGATTCTTGCCGCGGTGGCCGGCTTCGTCGACACGCTGAGCTTCGTCGCGCTGTTCGGGCTGTTCACCGCGCACGTGACGGGCAACTTCGTGCTGATCGGCGCGGGCATCGCGGGCTTCGGCCAGGGTGTCGTGCTGAAGCTCAGCGTGTTTCCCGCGTTCGTGTGCGGCGTGATCGCGAGCAGCCTGATCGCGCGGTCGATGTCCGCGCGGCCGGCCTGGCAGGGTACGCGTGCGCTGCATGCGGTACAGGCCGTGCTGCTGCTCGGCTTCTGCGCGGCCGGCGTGTGGGCGACCCCCGTCACGCAGCCCGACAGCCTGCCGGCGCTCGTGGCCGGCATCGTCGGCACGTTCGCGATGGGCGTGCAGAACGCGCATCCGCGCGTGATCCCGCGCGCCGGCGTGCCGAACACGGTGATGACCGGCAACGTCACGCAGGCGATCCTCGACGTCGTCGATATCCTGTCCGCCGGCACGGCCGACAGCGTGCGCGCGGCCGCCCGCGCGCGCTTCGCGAAGATGCTGCCGGCGATCGTCGCGTTCGCGCTCGGCGCGGCATGCGGTGCGCTCGGGTTCCGCTACGTCGGGTTTCCGGCGTTGCTCGCGCCCGTCTGCGCGCTGGCGGTGCTCGCGCTGCGCGCGTCGCAAGCGGCCGGCACCGTCAAGCCGGAGCACGCATGAGCCGGCGGCGGGAACGGCATCGTCGCGCGCGCCGCTTCGATCGTGCGGCCCGGGCGTCGGTCGTCGCGGGCTTGCTGCTCGCGGGCGCCGATGCCGCCTGCGCGGAAACGGCAACCGCCGCGACCACGACGTCGGCCGCCGAAGGCGCCGCATCGACCTGTACGGCCAAGCGGCCGACCGTGCTGTTCAATCGCTGGCAGGAAGACTGGTCGGTGCTCGCGAATCCGTGCGTGCCGCGCGCGCCGCTCGACGAGTTGAAGTACATTCCGCTCGGCAACGATCCGGCCGCCTATCTGTCGCTCGGCGTGAACCTGCGGGAGCGCCTGGAGACCAACGATGCACCGCTGTTCGGCATCGGCTCCGCGCAATCGGACACGTACCTGATCCAGCGCGTCGAAGTGCATGCCGATGCGCATCTCGGCCAGCACTGGCAATTCTTCGTGCAGTTGCAGGACGACCGCGCGTTCGGCAAGAACACGATTTCGCCGGTCGACAAGAATCCGCTCGATCTCGAACAGGCCTTCGTGACCTACACGGGTGCGCTCGGCGGCGGCACGGTCAAGTTCCGCGTCGGCCGCCAGGAGATGGCGTTCGACCTGCAGCGCTTCATCGCCGCGCGCGACGGCCCGAACGTGCGGCAGGCGTTCGATGCGGTGTGGGCCGACTACGAGTACCGGAAGTGGCGTTTCATCGGGTATGCGACGCAGCCGGTGCAGAACCGCACCGTGTCCGCGTTCGACGACGTGTCGAACCGCGATCTCACCTTCAGCGGCGTGCGCTTCGAGCGGCAGTCGGTCGGGCCCGGCGACCTGTCCGGCTACTGGTCGCGCTACAACCGCAGCAACGCGCGCTTTCTCGATGCGAGCGGCGCCGAGCGGCGCGACGTGTGGGACCTGCGGTACACGGGCACGCAGGGCCGCTTCGACTGGGATCTCGAGACGATGCTGCAGACGGGCACGGTCGGCAGCAGTTCGATCCGCGCGTGGGCGGTCGGCTCGATCGCCGGCTACCGGCTCGACGCGCCGTGGTCGCCGCGCGTCGCGCTGCAGGTCGATGCGGCGTCGGGCGACCGGCATCCGCACGACGGCCGCGTCGGCACCTTCAACCCGCTGTTTCCGAACGGCTATTACTTCACGCTGGCGGGATTCACGGGTTACTCGAACCTGATCCACGTGAAGCCGTCCGTGACGTTGAAGCCGTCGGCGAACCTGTCGCTGCTCGGCGCGCTCGGTTTCCAGTGGCGCGAGACGACCGGCGATGCGGTCTACCAGCAGGGCAACGCGGTCGTGCCGGGCACGGCAGGCAAGGGCGGGTTGTGGACGGGGATGTACGTGCAGCTGCGTGCGGACTGGACGATCGCCGCGAACCTGATCGGCGCGATCGAGGCCGTGCATTTCCAGGTCGGCGATGCGATCCGGCAGGCGGGCGGGCACAACGCCGACTACGTCGGCGTCGAGCTGAAGTACGGCTGGTAACGCGCGGGTACGCGATGCATGAAAGAAGGGCGGCCGGCAGGCCGCCCTTCGTGCGTTCGGGCCGGCTTCGCCGCCGGCCCGGTCGGTGCGGGCCCGTTACAGGTTCGGCGACAGCGCGAGCGCGTTCGTCAGGTCGCCCATCGGCTGCCCGCCGTTCGCCTTCAGCGCGTCGTCGCGCTGCTGCAGGCCCGCGAGGCGCGGCAGCGAGAAGCGGCGCGTGATGAAGCGCAGGATCGAACCCGTGTCGTACTGCGTGTGGTCCACGAAGCCCTTCTTCGCGTACGGCGACACGATCAGTGCCGGAATGCGCGTACCCGGGCCCCAGCGGTCGGCGCTCGGCGGCGCGGCATGATCCCAGAAGCCGCCGTTTTCGTCGTACGTGACGACGACAACCATGTTCTTCCACTGCGGGCTGGCCTGCAGGTGCGCGATCACGTCGGCGATGTGCTGGTCGCCGGAGGTCACGTCCGTGTAGCCCGGGTGTTCGTTCAGGTTGCCCTGCGGCTTGTAGAACGCGACCTGCGGCAGCGTGCCCGCGTCGATCGCCTTGATGAACTCGGCGCCGTTCGCGCCGCCGTCGAGCAGGTGCTGCGCGCGGCTCGCGGTGCCCGGCGCCTGGTTCGCGAAGTAGTTGAACGGCTGGTGGTGCGGCTGGAAGTTCGGCGTCGACAGATCGGCACCGTAGATCACGTTCGACGTGCCGTTCTGGCTCGCCTGCAGCGCCTGGCCCCATGCGCCGCTGTACCAGGCCCACGACACGCCTGCGTTGGTCATCAGGTCGCCGATATTGGTCGCCGTCTGCGGCGGCATCGTCGACGGATTCGCCGGGTCGGCCAGCAACGGGTCGCCGCCCGTGGCCGCCTTGTTGCCGCTCGGCTGATACGCCGGCTGCATCGTGTTGATGCCGTAGAAGTCGGGCGTGAGCGCGCCGTCGTTGACGAACTTCGGCGGGCCGCTCAGCGCGGAGGCCGGCGAGTTCGTCGCGACCTTCAGCGACTTGCCGTCGGCATTCAGCACGGCGATCTTGCCGGCCGCGGGGCTCTTGTCGGCGTTCGGGTAGTACGGTGCGCACGCGCAGACCAGGTACTGGTGGTTCAGGAACGAACCGCCGAACGCGCCCATGAAGAAGTTGTCGGCGAGCACGTACTGCTGCGCGATCTTCCACAGCGGCAGCTTCGACGGATCCGCGGTGTAGTGGCCCATCGTCAGGCCGCCCGCGTCGGTCCAGGCGGCGTACATGTCGTTCTTGCCGCCGTTGATCTGCATCTGGTCCTGGTAGAAGCGATGCACGATGTCGCGCGTGGCGATGCTCATCGACTGGTTGAAGCCCTTCGGGTCGTCGATCGCGAACGGCGCGTTCGGCAAGTTCGCCGTCATCGCCTCGGTGACCGCCGGCGTGATGCCGGTCGCGGTCAGGCCGCCCCAGATCTTCGGCAGCGTCGCCATCGTCGAGCCGTCGCGATCCTTCTGCACCGAGTTCGCGGCCGTCGCGTTCTGCAGGCCGTTCGCGCCCGGGAAGTTGCCGTACAGGTTGTCGAAGCTGCGGTTTTCCGCATAGATCACGACGACGTTCTTGACGGCGGACAGGCCTTGCTGCGTGACATCGTCGCCGCCGCAGGCGGTCAGGCTGAGCGCGGCCGCAAGGGCGATCGGCGTGTAGCGAATCCAGGCGTGCTTCTTCATGCGATGTTCTCTCTCATTCGTCGTTGGTCGCGTGTGGGAACCGGGTGGCGGGAGGGCCGGCGCACGAACCTCGCGGTACCGCCCGGCAGCGCGCATTATCTGGAACCGATTTGACAGCCGGGTGTAGGCGCGCTTTCAATTGACTGTCGGTGGAACGTCATTGAACGGTCATGGAACTGACATAAGCTCCGGCCGATCGCCCACCGCTACCAGAACAACGACGATGCACACCCTTCTGAAATCCCTCGCGTCCGCGCGATCGCTGATCTCCGCCGCGGCCGCGCTGGCACTCGCGGGCGGACTCGCGGCGCTCGCCGGTTGCGATGCGCGGCCCGGCACGACCGCGTCGGCCGCGTCCGTCGTACCGGCGGCTCAGGCCGCGTCGGCCGGCCCGGCGGTCGCGCCAGCCAGCCAGCCGCAGACGCGCGCGCAGGTGTTCGAGGGCGTGAAGCAGATGACGGCACTCGGCAAGCAACTGTTCTTCGATCCGTCGCTGTCCGGGTCCGGCAAGCTCGCCTGTGCGTCGTGCCATAGCGCCGAGCATGCGTTCGGGCCGCCGAACGCGTTGTCGGTGCAGCTCGGCGGCGACGACATGCACCGTAGCGGTTTTCGCGCGGTGCCGTCGCTGAAATACCTGCGCGGCATTCCGCCGTTCAGCGAGCACTTCCACGATTCGCCGGACGAAGGCGATGAAAGCATCGACGCGGGTCCGACCGGCGGCCTGACCTGGGACGGCCGTGTCGACACGCGCGACGCGCAGGCGCGCATTCCGCTCACGTCGCCGTTCGAGATGAGCAGCTCGCCCGCACGGGTGGCGAAGGCGGTTCGCGCCGCGCCGTATGCCGACGCGTTCCGCAAGGCGTTCGGCGATCAGGTCCTCGGCGACGATCGGGCAACGTTCGATGCCGTGCTGCGCGCGCTCGACGCATTCCAGCAGCAGCCGGCGCTGTTCGATCCGTACACGAGCAAGTACGACGCGTATCTGGCCGGCCGCGCGCGGCTCACGCCTGCCGAGCTGCACGGCCTGCAGCTGTTCAACGACGAGAAGAAGGGCAACTGCGCGAGTTGCCACATCAGCCAGCGCACGCTCGAAGGCGGCCCGCCGCAGTTCAGCGATTTCGGGCTGATCGCGATCGCGGTGCCGCGCAACCGCGCGCTGCCCGTCAACCGCGACCCGCGCTTTTACGATCTCGGCGCGTGCGGTCCCGAGCGCACCGACCTGAAGGGCCGCGACGAATTCTGCGGGCTGTTCCGCACGCCGTCGCTGCGCAACGTCGCGCTGCGCAAGACGTTTTTCCACAACGGCGTGTATCACACGCTCGAGGACGTGATGCGCTTCTACGTCGAGCGCGACATCCATCCGGAGAAGTTCTACCCGGTCGTGCACGGCAAGGTGCAGATCTACGACGACCTGCCGAAGCGCTACTGGCCGAACATCAACCGCGAGCCGCCGTTCGACCGCAAGCGCGGCGAGCAGCCGGCGCTGAACGCGGCCGAGATCAAGGACGTGATCGCGTTCCTCGGCACGCTGACTGACGGATATCAGCAAACGGCCGCGCCGGCCGGGCACTAGAAGGCGCTGCCGCCGGCACGCATGCTATGCTCGCTCGCTGACGGGCGCGCTGCGGGCCGGTTCGCCGGCCCGCAGCGCGCCGTTCGATCGAACATCCAAGGAGAAAAACATGTCGATGCGCGCATCCCTTTCCGTCGTCACGCGTGTGCTGGCCGGCGCCGCGTGCGCAGCCGCGATGCTGCCCGCCCATGCGCAGAACAACCTGAGCTTCCTGAACGACACGCCGATCAGCTATTTCAGCAACGCCGACCGCGCGTCGCTCTCGAAGGCCGTCGTGCAGGCGCGCGACGAAGGCAAGGACGGCGAAACCACGACGTGGCAGAGCAGCGGCCGCGGCACGCAGATCGACGCGAAGCTCACGCCGACCACGACCGAGACGGACGGCAAGACCTGCCGCGAAATCACCACCGACATCACCGCGAAGGGCCAGACGATGACGCTCAAGCCCGTCTACTGCAAGACGGCCACGGGCAAGTGGCAGTTGCAGAAGCGCTGAGCACACGCGCGATGAAGCGGGGCGGCGCGCCGCGCACGGTGTCGTGCGGCGTCGTGATTCTCGATGCGGCCGGCCGCGTGTTCCTCGCGCACGCGACGGATACCACGCACTGGGACATCCCGAAGGGGCAGGGCGAGCCCGGCGAGACGCCGGCCGACGCCGCGCTGCGCGAGCTGCTCGAGGAAACCGGCATCGAGCTCGCGCCGGCGCGGCTGCTCGATCTCGGCCGGTTTTCCTATCGTCACGACAAGGATCTGCACCTGTTCGCGGTGCGGGTGGCCGCAGGCGAGATCGATCCCGCGCACTGCACGTGCACGTCGCTGTTCCCGAGCCGTCGCGACGGCTCGATGATTCCCGAGATGGATGCGTACCGCTGGACCGCGCCGGGCGACGTCGACGCATATGCGAGCCGCAGCCTCGCGCGGCTGTTTCGCACGAAGCTGTCGCTGGCGGACCTGCATCGGCGGTTGGCGGGCGCATGAGCGTGTGCGGCGGCTCCCGCCGCGGCGTGCCGTTTCGATGCGCGCAAAAAAACCGGCACTTGGGCCGGTTTTTTTTGGGGTGACGCGAGGGCGGCGCCCGAAGCCGCCGCCGCGCGCCGAGCAGGCCGTCAGGCCGGCTTGCCCCAGCTGTCGCGCAGCCCGACGATCCGGTTGAACACCGGCTTGCCCGGTTTCGAATCGACACGGTCGGCAACGAAGTAGCCGTGACGCTCGAACTGCAGGCGCGTTTCCGGCGCGATGTCGCCGTTACCGGGCTCCAGATAAGCCTGCACGATCTTCTTCGAATCGGGGTTCAGCGCCTCGAGGAAGTTCGCGCCGCCCGCGTCCGGATGCGGCTCCTTGAACAGGCGGTCGTAGATCCGCACTTCGGCCGGCTGCGCATGCTTCGCGCTGACCCAGTGGATGTTGCCCTTGACCTTGTACGTGTTCGCGCCTTCGGTGCCCGACTTGCTGTCCGGGAAGTAGTTGCAGTGCACGGCCGTCACGTTGCCGTCGGCGTCCTTGTCGAAGCCCGTGCATTCGATCACGTAGCCGTAGCGCAGGCGCACCTTGTTGCCCGGGAACAGGCGGAAATAGCCCTTCGGCGGGTTCTCGACGAAATCCTCGCGCTCGATCCACAGCTCGCGCGAGATCGGGAACGTGCGCACGCCGCGGTCCGGGTGGTGCGGATGCACGGGCGCCGTGCACGCTTCCTCGAGGTCTTCCGGATAGTTGTCGATCACGAGCTTCAGCGGATCGAGCACCGCGACCGTACGCGCGGCCTTGTCGTCGAGGTCGTCGCGCAGCGCGCCCTCGAAGATGCTCATGTCGATCCACGAATCGATCTTCGTCACGCCGATCCGCTCGCAGAACAGGTGGATGCTCTCCGGCGTGAAGCCGCGACGGCGCACGCCGACGATCGTCGGCATCCGCGGGTCGTCCCAGCCGTCGACGTGGCCTTCGGTGACGAGCTGCAGCAGCTTGCGCTTGCTGGTGATCGCGTACGTGAGGTTCAGGCGCGAGAATTCGATCTGTTGCGGCAGCGGACGCGTGAACACGCCGGCTTCCGCGAGTTCGTTCAGCACCCAGTCGTACAGCGGGCGGTGATCCTCGAATTCGAGCGTGCACAGCGAATGCGTGATGCCTTCGAGCGCATCCGAGATGCAGTGCGTGTAGTCGTACATCGGATACACGCACCAGGCGTCGCCGGTGCGGTAGTGGTGCGCGTAGCGGATCCGGTAGATCACCGGATCGCGCATGTTCATGTTCGGCGAAGCCATGTCGATCTTCGCGCGCAGCACGTGCTCGCCTTCCTTGAACTCGCCGGCCTTCATGCGGCGGAACAGGTCGAGGTTTTCCTCCGGCGTGCGGTCGCGGAACGGCGACGGCTTGCCGCCTTCCGTCAGCGAGCCGCGGTTCGCGCGCATTTCGTCGGCGCTCTGGCTGTCGACATACGCCTTGCCGCGCTTGATCAGCAGCTCGGCGAACTCGTACAGCTTGTCGTAGTAGTCGCTCGCGAAATACTGATGATCGACCGCGTCCTTGCGCCAGTCGAAACCGAGCCAGCGCACCGCGTCGACGATCGAATCGACGTACTCGACGCTTTCCTTTTCCGGGTTCGTGTCGTCGAAGCGCAGGTGGCACACGCCGCCGTAGTCGCGCGCGACGCTGAAGTTCAGGCAGATGCTCTTCGCATGGCCGATGTGCAGATAGCCGTTCGGCTCGGGCGGGAAGCGCGTCTCAACGCGTCCGCCCCATTTGCCGGTGCGGTTGTCGTCGTCGATGATGTTACGGATGAAATTGGAAGCCGCGGGGGCGTCGTTGCGTTCGGTGCTCATGCGGTTGGCGTCAGGTTGTGTCGGCGCGTCGCGCCGGTTTAATCCTGTAATTCTACCTGACCGGGGTCCGTCCCGCGCGGGTCGCGGGTCCGGTACCCTGCGTGCGCGATGCGCGCCGCAATATATCGAGTGTGTGTCGGCTGTAACACGACGTAAATCGGATTGCCCGCGCCGTTCGGGTTTTCCTATGATGGCTTTACCGATTCAACGCCGCCATTCGTATTTTTTGCCTGGCGGGAGGAAGCCAATAACCATGATGAAGAAGACCACTTTTCTCGTTCGTACCGCGGTGATCGTCGCGGCCCTGTCGCAACTCGGCGCATGCGCGATGACGCATACGCAGCGTAATGCCGGGATCGGCGCGGCCGCGGGCGGCGCACTCGGTTACCTGATCACGGGCGGCCCGGTCGGCACGGTCGCCGGTGCGGCGGCAGGCGGCCTGGTCGGCGCTGGCGTCCGCTGAACGCAGGACGGCCGTGACGTCGACCTGAATCGACGTCGCGGCCCGCTCGCTCCTCACGCACATCCTCCGGTTTTTTGACAGGCAGCATCAGGGAGAGGAGGGTATGCGACACTTCGTCGACGCCACCACACGATTCCATTCGTCGACGAACCCCGCCATGAGCGACCCCTTCGTTTTCGTCTTGCCGGGCTACGGCAATTCCGGCCCGCTTCACTGGCAGAGCCGCTGGGAGCGTGCCGATGCGCGCTTTTCGCGTGTCGCGATGCCCGACTGGGACCGCGCGTTCCGCAACGGCTGGTGTCTCGCGCTCGACCGCGCGGTCCAAGCCGCGCGCGGGCCCGTGGTGATCGCCGCCCACAGCCTCGGCACGCTGACCGCCGCGTGGTGGGCGACGCGCTATGCGCGTCCGGCCGCGCTCGCGAAAGTGCGCGGCGCGCTGCTGGTCGCGTTGCCCGATCCCGCCGGACCGGCGTTTCCGGCCGACGCGCACGGCTTCGGCCCGGTGCCGCGCGAGCGGCTGCCGTTTCCGACCTGCGTCGTCGCGAGCAGCGACGATCCGTACGGGTCGCTCGCGTTCGCGCGCGGCTGCGCGCACGCGTGGGGCAGCGAATTCCGTGACATCGGCCCGCGCGGCCACCTCAACGCGGACAGCGGGCTCGGCGACTGGCCGGCCGCCCGCGGCTGGCTCGACGCGCTCGCGCGGTAGGCGGGCGAGCCGCCGCCGCGCGAGCCCGGCGCGTCAGATCGCCTGCTTCGCCTTCAACGCGGCGATCCGCGCGTCGTCGTAGCCGAGCATCTCGCGCAGCACGTCGTCGGTCTGCGCGCCGAGCAGCGGCGGGGCCGTGCGCGCGTCGGGCGGCGTCGCGCTCATCCGGATCGGGTTGCGCACGAGCTTCACGTCCGCGCCGCACGGGTGCGGCAGCGATACCTGCATCCCGCGCGCGACCACCTGCTCGTTGTCGAACACCTCGTCGAGATCGTTGATCGGGCCGCACGGCACGCCGGCCGCTTCGAGCACGGCGATCCAGTCGGCCTTGCCGCGCGCCTTCACCATCTCCGCGAGGATCGGCACCAGCGTGTCGCGGTGGCGCACGCGCGACGGGTTCGTCGCGAAGCGCTCGTCGTCGGCCAGCTCGGACCGGCCGCCGGCCTCGACGAATTTGCGGAACTGCCCGTCGTTGCCGACCGCGACGATGATCCAGCCGTCGCGCGTCTGGAACGTCTGGTACGGCACGATGTTCGGATGCGCGTTGCCCCAGCGCACCGGCGGCTTGCCGCTCGCGAGGAAGTTGGTGTTCATGTTCGCGAGCAGCGCGACCTGCACGTCGAGCAGCGCCATGTCGATGTACTGGCCTTCGCCGGTGCGGTCGCGGTGCGCGAGCGCGGCGAGCACCGCGATCGTCGAATAGAGGCCCGTCGCGAGATCGGCGATCGCGACGCCGGCCTTTTGCGGGCCGCCGCCCGGCTCGCCGTCGCGCTCGCCGGTGATGCTCATGAAGCCGCCGATCCCCTGCACGATGAAGTCGTAGCCCGCGCGGTGCGCGTACGGGCCCGTCTGGCCGAAGCCGGTGACCGAGCAGTAGACGAGATCGGGCTTCACCGCGCGCAGCGACGCGTAATCGAGCCCGTATTTCTTCAACTGGCCGACCTTGTAGTTCTCGAGCACGACGTCGCTTTGCGCGGCGAGCTCGCGCACGATCTGCTGGCCTTCGGGCGTCGCGATGTCGATCGTCACCGAGCGCTTGTTGCGGTTCGCCGCGAGGTAGTACGCGGCCTCGGCGGTATCCGCGCCGTCCGCGTCCTTCAGGTACGGCGGCCCCCAGTGGCGCGTGTCGTCGCCGGCGCCCGGGCGCTCGACCTTGATCACGTCCGCGCCGAAATCGGCAAGGGTCTGCGCGCACCACGGGCCCGCGAGCACGCGGGTGAGGTCCAGCACGCGGATATGGCTCAGGGCACCCATCGTCGAATCGTCTCCTTTCATGGCTGACCTGCCTTGTCGGGCAAGGCCGATTGGCATGCCGAGCATCTTAAGGCGAATCGGCCGCGCGGGTGGCCCAGCCGGGCCGTCCGGATGGCCGAGCCGCTTTGCCGGCGCTTTGCCCGGAAGCCGGCCCCGATCCCGTATAATCGATCGTTTCCGAATCCATGCCGTCGCGCGCCCGTCAAGGGCGCCGGCGTTTTGAAGCCGTCTTTGCCAGACTGTCCCCGCACGCCATGAAAGCTGCCGAAATCCGCGAGAAATTCCTCAAATTCTTCGAATCGAAGGGCCATACGATCGTCCGCTCGTCGAGCCTCGTGCCCGGTAACGACCCCACGCTGATGTTCACGAACTCGGGCATGGTCCAGTTCAAGGACGTCTTCCTCGGCACGGACCCGCGCCCGTACTCGCGCGCCACGACGGCGCAGCGCAGCGTCCGCGCGGGCGGCAAGCACAACGACCTCGAGAACGTCGGCTACACGGCGCGCCACCACACGTTCTTCGAGATGCTCGGCAACTTCTCGTTCGGCGACTACTTCAAGCACGACGCGATCAAGTTCGCGTGGGAGCTGCTGACCACGGTCTACCAGCTGCCGAAGGACAAGCTGTGGGTCACCGTCTACCAGGAAGACGACGAGGCGTACGACATCTGGGCGAAGGAAGTCGGCGTGCCGACCGAGCGCATCATCCGCATCGGCGACAACAAGGGCGCGCGCTACGCGTCGGACAACTTCTGGACGATGGGCGACACCGGCCCGTGCGGCCCGTGCACCGAAATCTTCTACGACCACGGCCCGGACGTGTGGGGCGGCCCGCCGGGGTCGCCCGAAGAAGACGGCGACCGCTACATCGAGATCTGGAACCTCGTGTTCATGCAGTTCAACCGCGACGCGCAGGGCAACATGACGCGCCTGCCGAAGCAGTCGGTCGACACCGGCATGGGCCTCGAGCGTCTCGCCGCCGTGCTGCAGCACGTGCACAGCAACTACGAGATCGACCTGTTCCAGAACCTGATCAAGGCCGCCGCGCGCGTGACCGAGATCAGCGACCTCACGAACAACTCGCTGAAGGTGATCGCCGATCACATCCGCGCATGCTCGTTCCTGATCGTCGACGGCGTGATCCCCGGCAACGAAGGCCGCGGCTACGTGCTGCGCCGGATCGTGCGTCGCGCGATCCGCCACGGCTACAAGCTCGGCCGCAAGGGCTCGTTCTTCCACAAGCTGGTGGCCGACCTCGTCGCCGAGATGGGCGTCGCGTATCCGGAGCTGAAGGAAGCCGAGCAGCGCGTGACCGACGTGCTGCGCCAGGAAGAAGAGCGCTTCTTCGAGACCATCGAGCACGGCATGTCGATCCTCGAAGCGGCGCTGGCCGACGTCGAGGCGAAGGGCGGCAAGGTGCTCGACGGCGAACTCGCGTTCAAGCTGCACGACACCTACGGCTTCCCGCTCGACCTCACGGCCGACGTGTGCCGCGAGCGCGGGATGACGGTCGACGAGCCGGCATTCGACGACGCGATGGCGCGCCAGCGCGAACAGGCGCGCGCGGCCGGCAAGTTCAAGGCCGCGCAGGGCCTCGAATACTCGGGCGCGAAAACCACGTTCCACGGCTACGAGGACATCGCGTTCGACGACGCGAAGGTCGTCGCGCTGTACGTCGACGGTTCGGCCGTCAACGAAGTGAAGGCCGGCCAGGATGCGGTCGTCGTGCTCGACCACACGCCGTTCTATGCGGAATCGGGCGGCCAGGTCGGCGACCAGGGCGTGCTCGCGAACGCCGCGACGCGCTTCGCGGTGGCCGACACGCTGAAGGTGCAGGCCGACGTGATCGGCCATCACGGCACGCTGGAGCAGGGCACGCTGAAGGTCGGCGACGTGCTGCGCGCGGAAATCGACGCGCATCGCCGTGCCCGCACGCAGCGCAACCACTCGGCCACCCACCTGATGCACAAGGCGCTGCGCGAAGTGCTCGGCGCGCACGTGCAGCAGAAGGGTTCGCTGGTCGACGCGGAAAAGACCCGCTTCGACTTCGCGCACAACGCGCCGATGACCGACGACGAAATCCGTCGCGTCGAGCAGATCGTCAACAACGAGATCCTGGCCAACGCGCCGGGCATCGTGCGCGTGATGCCGTACGACGAAGCGGTGAAGGGCGGCGCGATGGCGCTGTTCGGCGAGAAGTACGGCGATGAAGTGCGCGTGCTCGATCTCGGCTTCTCGCGCGAACTCTGCGGCGGCACGCACGTGCACCGCACCGGCGACATCGGGCTCTTCAAGATCGTCGTCGAAGGCGGCGTCGCGGCCGGCATCCGCCGCGTCGAGGCAATCACCGGCGACAACGCGGTGCGCTACGTGCAGGAGCTCGACGCGCGCGTGAACGAAGCGGCGGCCGCGCTGAAGGCGCAGCCGTCGGAACTCACGCAGCGCATCGCGCAGGTGCAGGACCAGGTGAAGTCGCTCGAGAAGGAGCTGGGCGCGCTGAAGTCGAAGCTCGCATCGAGCCAGGGCGACGAGCTCGCACAGCAGGCCGTCGAAGTCGGCGGCGTGTACGTGCTGGCCGCGACGCTCGACGGCGCCGACGCGAAGACGCTGCGCGAAACGGTCGACAAGCTGAAGGACAAGCTGAAGAGCGCGGCGATCGTGCTGGCGGCCGTCGAAGGCGGCAAGGTCAGCCTGATCGCGGGCGTCACGCCGGACGCGAGCAAGAAGGTCAAGGCCGGCGAACTCGTGAACTTCGTCGCGCAGCAGGTCGGCGGCAAGGGCGGCGGCCGTCCGGACATGGCGCAGGCGGGCGGCACCGAGCCGGCGAACCTGCCGGGCGCGCTGGCCGGCGTGAAGGGCTGGGTCGAAGAGCGGCTCTGATCGTCATGCGACCGGTGCGATGCCGTTGCGCTGACGGCATCGCGTGAATGAAACAACGACCCGATCGGCGGATGCCGGTCGGGTCGTTTCGTTTGCGCACGTCGATCGATGCGGCGACGCGCGCACCGGTCAGGCCGTCACGATCGCCGGCGGCTTCGTCGTGTCGCCGGCCGGCCGCGCGGCCTCGGTGAGCGCATCGCGCAGCGCGGCGAGCGCCGCCGACGCATAACCCTGTCGCCACGCGAGCAGCGTGTCGATGCCTTCGAGTTCGGGAATCGTGTGCGCGGCGATGTTGCCGGTTTCCGGCTGCAGGTCGAGCACCGAACGCGGCGCGACCGCGACGCCGGCGCCGGCCGCGACGCACGCGACGATCGCATGGTACGAGCCGAGTTCGAGCACGCGCGCGGGCTTCATCCCGTGCGCCGCATACCATTGCTCGACGTACTTGCGGTACGTGCAGCCGCGCTCGAACGCGATCAGCGTCGGCAGGATCACGTCGCGCGGCGTGCGCACCGGCGGATGGCCGCGCGGCGTCAGCAGCACGAGATCCTCGCGGAAGACCGGCACCGTCTCGAACGTGTCGGGCAGCCCGCCCGGTTCGGGCGGGCGCGCGAACAGCGCGGCATCGATCTCGAAGTCGCGCACCCGGTCGATCAGCCAGCCCGTCGTGCCCGTCACCAGTTCGAGCGACACGTCGGGCCACGCGTGGTGATAGCGCGCGAGGAGAGCCGGCAGTCGGCTCGCGGCCGTGCTTTCCATCGTGCCGAGCCGCAGCCGGCCGCGCGGCGTGTCCTCGCGCACCGCGTCGCGCGCCTCGTCGGCGAGCGCGAGCAGGCGCTCCGCATACGGCAGCAGCGTCTGCCCGGCCGGCGTCAGCACGAGCCGGCGTCCGTCGCGCACGAACAGCGCGGCGCCGAGTTCTTCCTCGAGCTGCTTGATGCGCGTGGTGACGTTCGACTGCACGCGATTGAGCTTGGCCGCCGCGCGCGTCACGCCGTTCTCGCGCACGACCGCCCGGAAAATCGCCAGCGCGGCCAGGTCCATGATTCTCTCCGAGGGATGAGTCGATTCTTGATTATTCATTTTTCAAGAACGTTTGGTCAAGCTACGATGGCCGCATTCCGGTTTCCGATCCGGCCGGCGCGCTCAGTGCCGGCCGTTGCCGCCATGTCCCGCTTCGATGCCTCGACCGCCGCTGCCGGCGTCCTTTCGTCCGACCAGGCCGACCGCCTTGCCCGCGCGGCCGCGCTGGCGTGCATGGTCGGCCTCGCGGTCGTGCTCGGCGTCGGCCGTTTCGCGTTCACGCCGCTGTTGCCGCTGATGCTCGCGGACGGCTCGATCGGCCTGAAAGCCGGCAGCTGGCTCGCGTCGGCGAACTACGCGGGTTACTTCGTCGGCGCGGTCAGTTGCGCGGCGCTGCGCATCGCGCCCGCGCGGATGGTCCGCTTCGGGCTCGCGGCCACCGTGCTGCTGACCGCCGCGATGGGCGTCGGCCACCTGCTGCCCGTGTGGCTCGCGGTGCGCTTCGTCGCGGGCATCGTCAGCGCGTGGACGTTCGTGTTCGTGTCGCAGTGGGGATTGCGGCGCCTGGCCGAACTGCACGCGCCCGAATGGAGCGGGGTGATCTACGCGGGGCCGGGCGTCGGCATCGTCGTGACGGGGCTGATCGGCAGCGCGCTGGCCGGCCAGCGCGCGGCGTCCGGCTGGCTGGGCTTCGCGGTGCTGTCGGCCGTGCTGTCGGTGGCGATCTGGCGCACGTTCGGCACGGTGCCGCCACCCGCGGCACCCGCGGCGGCTGCCGCGCCGCATGCGGCCGCGGGCGCGACGGCAGCCTCGACGGCGCCGGCCGCCGGCGAGCGAAGCCGGCGCCTCGATGCCGCGTGGCTCGTCGTGCTGTACGGCGCGCCGGGCTTCGGCTACATCATCACCGCGACGTTCCTGCCGGTGATCGCGCGCGCCGCGCTGCCGGCCGGCTCGCCGTGGCCGGACCTGTTCTGGCCGATGTTCGGCGCGGCGCTGATCGTCGGCGCGATCACGGCCGCGCGGCTGCCCGGCCACTGGGACAACCGGCTGCTGCTCGCGGCCGGCTGCGCGACGCAGGCGCTCGGCATCGTGGCCGGCATCGTGTGGCCGAACGCGGCCGGCTTCTCGGCGGGCAGCGCGTTGCTCGGCCTGCCGTTCACCGCGATCACGCTGTTCGCGATGCGCGAGGCGCGGCGGCTGCACGGCGAGCGCGCGGCCGGGCTGATGGGCTATGCGACCGCGTCGTACGGGATCGGGCAGATCCTCGGGCCGCTCGTCGCGGCGCCGCTGGCCGCGCGTTTCGGGTCGTTCACGCCGGCGTTGTGGGTCGCGGTCGCCGCGCTGCTCGCGGGCGCCGCCGGCTTCGCGGCGACCGCCGCGAGCGCGCGCCGGCAACCCTGACGCCGGCGGGGACGGATCGTCTGCGGCGCGGGCAAACTCGCTAGAATGAAGCCTTTCCCGCGCCGAGCGGGTGCGCGGGCAGCCGGGAGGCGGCCGTCCGGCGCTCGCCAGATCCTCACCGATGACCACCGCCGACTACCGCTTCTGCCCGCGCTGCGCGAGCCCGCTGACCGAGCGCGCCGATCCCGAACATGAAGGCGGCCGCATCCGCCAGGCGTGTCCCGACGACACTTGCGGCTATGTGCACTGGAACAACCCGCTGCCGGTCGTCGCCGCGATCGTCGAGCTCGACGGCCAGATCCTGCTCGCCCGCAACGCGGCGTGGCCCGAGGGGATGTTCGCGCTGATCACCGGTTTCCTCGAAAACGGCGAGACGCCCGAGGACGGCATCGCGCGCGAGGTGTTCGAGGAAACCGCGCTGAAGGCCGAGCACGTGTCGCTCGTCGGCGTGTACGAATTCATCCGCAAGAACGAGCTGATCATCGCGTACCACGTGCGGGCGTCGGGCACGGTGTCGCTGTCGCCGGAATTGCTCGAATACCGGCTCGTCGATCCGCCGCTGCTGCGCCCGTGGCGTGCCGGTACGGGCTTCGCGCTTGCCGACTGGATGCGCGCGCGCGGCCTCGATGTCGAGTTCGTCGACCGGCCGGGGCAGTGACGGGCCGGCCTGCCCGCAGGGTGTCATTCGCCGCGCCGCGCGCGATCGCGCCGCGGCGTGGCGCTTCATGCCGGCGTGCCGTGCCGCACGGCCGCCGCGCGTCGTCCTCACCGTTTCCATCGTCCTGACCGCCATCGCCATGTCCGACAAGCCGCAGCCGCGTCCGCGCGACGCCTATCGCCACTTCCTGCCGATCACGACCCGCTGGATGGACAACGACGTCTACGGGCACGTGAACAACGTCGTCTACTACAGCTACTTCGACACCGTCGTGAACGAGTACCTGATCCGCGCGGGCGTGCTCGACGTCGAGCACGGGCAGACGATCGGGCTGGTCGTCGAGACACAGTGCAACTACTTCGCGCCGCTCGTGTTTCCGCAGTCGGTCGACGCGGGGCTGCGCGTCGTGAAGCTCGGCACGTCGAGCGTGCGCTACGAGGTCGGGCTGTTCGCGCAAGGCGCTGCATCGCCCGCCGCGCAGGGCCATTTCGTGCACGTGTACGTCGATCGCGAGACACGCCGCCCCGTGCCGCTGCCCGATGCGCTGCGCGCCGCGCTCGAGCCGCTCACGGCCTGACGGTTCGCGGTGCACGCGTTCGCGCTCCAGGCCTTCAACGGCCTCAGCTACGGCTTGCTGCTGTTCATGCTGTCGGCCGGCCTCACACTGATCTTCAGCGTGCAGGGCGTGCTGAACTTCGCGCATGCGAGCTTCTACATGCTCGGCGCGTATGTCGGCTACAGCATCGCGGCCCAAGCGGGCTTCTGGCCCGCGCTCGTGCTCGCGCCGCTCGCGGTCGGGCTGCTCGGCGCCGGCTGCGAACGCACGCTGCTGCGCCGCGTGCAGGCGCGCGGCCATACCAGTGAGCTGCTGCTGACCTTCGGTCTCGCGTACCTGATCGGCGAGGGCGCGAAACTCGCCTGGGGCCTCGCGCCGCTGCCGGCGCCGGTGCCGCGGCTGTTCGACGGCGCGCCGGTGAGCGTGTTCGGCCTCGCGTTGCCGCGCTACCGGCTGTTCATGATGGCGATGTCCGCGACGATGCTGGTCGCGCTCGGTGCGCTGCTGCGCGCATCGCGCCTCGGGCTCGTCGTGCGCGCGGCGCTCACGCATCGCGCGGCCGTCGAGGCGCTCGGCTACGACGTGCCGCGCGTGATGACGGGCCTGTTCGGCGCCGGCACCGCGCTCGCGGCGCTGGCCGGCGTGATCGGCGCGCCGCTCGCGGTGATCGAACCCGCGCTGGCCGAGACCGTCGGGTCGGTCGTCTTCGCGGTCGTCGTGATCGGCGGCCTCGGCTCGCTTGGCGGCGCATTCGTCGCGTCGCTCGCGGTCGGCTTCGCGCAGACTTTCGCGGCCGCGAGCGACACGTCGCTGCGCGACCTCGCGCAATGGATCGGCATCGCGTTGCCCGACCGCGTGGCCGCGGTGTCGATCGCGCAACTCGCGCCGCTGGTGCCGTACCTGCTGCTCGTCGCGGTGCTGGTCGCACGGCCGCGCGGGCTGTTCGGCGAGCGCGCCGATGCCTAGCCGCGCGTTCGCCGGATTCGCGCGCTGGGCGCTGTTCGCCGCGTGCTTCGTGCTGCCCGCGTGGCTGTGGCCGCATGGCGCGGTGCTCGGCTATCTCGCGCAGACGGCCGCGCTCGTCGTGCTCGCGCTGTCGTACAACCTGCAGCTCGGCACGACCGGGCTGCTGTCGTTCGGGCACGCGGCGTTCGCGGGCCTCGGTGCGTTCGCCGCCGCGCACTGGTTCAACCATCTCGGCGGCCCGCTGCCGCTGCTGCCGCTCGTCGGCGGCGTGGCCGGCGCGGGTTTCGGCTGCGTCGCCGGGCTGCTCGCGACGCGTCGCTCCGGCACCGCGTTCGCGATGATCACGCTCGGGCTCGGCGAATGCGTCGCGGCGGCGGCGTGGAGCGTGCCCGCGTGGTTCGGCGGTCTCGGCGGCGTGCCGATCGATCGCGCGAGCGGCGCGCCGTGGGGCAACGGGCAATTCGGCGCACCGGCGCACGCGTATGCGGTGATCGCCGCGTGGTGCATCGTCTCGGCGTGGGCCATGCACGCGCTGACGCGCACGCCGCTCGCGCGGCTCGCGAACGCGGTGCGCGACAACCCGGCGCGCGTCGCCGCGCTCGGCACCGATCCGCGCCGCGTGCGGCTCGCCATGGTCACCTGCGCGTCGTTCTTCGCGGGCATCGCGGGCACGTTGACGCTGATCGACATCGAAATCGCAACGCCCGACAGCGTGTCGATGGCGCGCTCGGCGACCGTGCTGATCGCCGCGGTGATCGGCGGTACCGGCGCGTTCTTCGGGCCCGCGGCCGGCGCCGCGGTGCTGACCGCGCTGAGCATCGGTGTCGCGGGCGTGTCGCGCGCGTGGGCGCTGTATCTCGGCGTGCTGTTCGTCGCGATCGTCGTGGCCGCGCCGCGCGGGCTCGCGGGCATCGCGCAGGCGCTCGTGCATGCGATGCGGCGCGATGCGCCGGCGCCCGAGCGGTGGCGCATGCTGTGCGCGCTCGGCGCGTGCGTGTTCTGGGGCGTCGCGATCGTCTGCGCGGGCGAGCTCGGTTATGCGTGGCGCTTCGCGCAGGACGACGGCACGGGCCTCGCGTTCGGCGCATGGGGCATCGACGCCGATACGCCGGCCGGCTGGGCCGTCGCGTGCTCGGCGGCCGGCATCGGCACGCTGCTGTGGGGCTGGCGCGCGCGGTTCGCGCGGGACGCGCGGGCCGGCAAGCGGGAGGACGTGCGATGAACGGCAATGCGATCGCGCTGCAGGGCGTCGTGCAGCGCTTCGGCGCGCAGACCGTGCTCGACGGCGTCGAACTGAGCATCGCGGCCGGCGAGCGCCATGCGTTGATCGGGCCGAACGGCGCGGGCAAGTCGACGCTGTTCGGCGTGATTGCCGGTGCGGTACGGCCGACGCGCGGGCGTGTCGTGCTGCACGGCGTCGACCTGCGCGGGCGCGGGCCCGTCGTCGCGAGCCGCCTCGGCGTCGGCCGCAGTTTCCAGCAAACGAGCGCGTTCGCGCGGCTGACCGTGTTCGACAACCTGCGTTGCGCGGCGCTGCATGCGCCGGCCGAACGGCGGCGCTGGTGGAACCGGCTGCGCGAATCGGCGTCGATCGATCTCGCGGCCGCGCGCGTGCTGCGCGACATCGGGCTCGAGGCGCGGCGCGACACGCCGGCCGCCGAACTGAGCTACGCGGAACAGCGCGCGCTCGATCTCGGAATCGCGCTCGCGAGCGGCGCCCGCACGCTGCTGCTCGACGAGCCGACGGCCGGCATGAGCCGCGCGCAGGCGGCGCGGATGATCGCGCTGATCCGCGCGACGACGCAGGGCCGCACGGTGCTGATGATCGAGCACGACATGGATGCGGTGTTCGGTTTCGCCGAACGCATCACGGTGCTCGTCCGCGGCGCGGTCGTCGCGACCGGTGCGCCCGATACGATCCGCGCCGATCCGCGCGTGCGTGCCGCGTACCTGGGCGAAGGCCGCGCATGAACGCACTGCTCGACATTCGCGGCCTGCGCGCGTGGTACGGATTGCAGCCCGTGCTCGACGGCGTCGATCTCGCGCTCGCGCCGGGCGAGACGCTCGCGCTGCTCGGCCGCAACGGCTCGGGCCGCTCGACACTCGCGAAGGCCGTGATGGGGCTCGTGCGCACGGCCGGGTCGGTGCGCATCGCGGGCGCCGAATGCGCGGGCGCGCGTACGTTCGAGATCGCACGGCGCGGCGTGGCTTACGTGGCCGAAAGCCGTGACGTGTTCCCGCTGCTGACGGTACGCGACAACCTGCGGCTCGGATTGCGCGGCGCACGCGGCCCGGCCGAACGCGCGGCGCTCGACCGCCTGTTCGACCGCTTTCCGCTGCTGGCCGCACGCGCGGACGTGAAAGCCGGGCGGCTGTCGGGCGGCGAGCAGCAGGTGCTCGCGTTGGTGCGGGCCCTGGCCGGCCGCCCGCGGGTACTGATCGTCGACGAGCCGGCCGAGGGGCTCGCGCCGCTCGCGGTCGACGAGGTCGGTGCCTGCCTCGCCGCGCTGCAGGCCGACGGCGTCGCGATCGTGCTGATCGAGCAGCGCCTGCAGTTCGCGCCGCGGCTCGCGCGGCGGGTCGCGGTGATGGGGCGGGGACAGATCGTCTACGACGGCGCGCTCGACGGTCTGGGCGGCGAGGTCGCCGACGCATGGCTGAGTGCCGGCTGACCGCGCGCGATCGATTGTTCGGCAAACGCCGCCAGTCAATTCGTGTCGGGCCGCTTTATCGCCGCCGCGACGCGCCGTACATTGCCAGTCATGCCGGTCGCCGCGGCAACGCGGCATCGGCGCCCACCATCGAATGTCTTCTGACCGAGGAATGAAATCATGAGCAAGCTGGCAAACAAGGTAGCGATCGTCACGGGCGCATCGAAGGGCATCGGCGCGGCCATCGCGAAGGCACTGGCCGCGGAAGGCGCATCGGTCGTCGTCAATTACGCGAGCAGCAAGGCCGGCGCCGACGCGGTCGTGAGCGCGATCGTCGAGGCGGGCGGCCGCGCGGTCGCGGTCGGCGGCGACGTGGCGAAGGCCGCCGACGCGCAGCGCATCGTCGATACGGCGATCGATACGTACGGCCGTCTCGACGTGCTCGTCAACAATTCCGGCGTGTACGAATTCGCGCCGATCGAGGCGATCACCGAGGAACACTACCGCCGGCAGTTCGACACGAACGTGTTCGGTGTGCTGCTGACGACGCAGGCGGCCGTCAAGCATCTCGGCGAAGGCGCGAGCATCATCAACATCAGCTCGGTAGTGACCAGCATCACGCCGCCGGCGAGCGCCGTGTACAGCGGCACGAAGGGCGCGGTCGACGCGATCACCGGCGTGCTCGCGCTCGAACTCGGCCCGCGCAAGATCCGCGTGAACGCGATCAACCCGGGCATGATCGTGACCGAAGGCACGCACAGCGCGGGTATCATCGGCTCCGATCTCGAAAAGCAGGTGCTCGGCGAGACGCCGCTCGGCCGTCTCGGCGAGCCGAACGACATCGCGTCGGTCGCCGTGTTCCTCGCCTCGGACGATGCACGCTGGATGACCGGCGAGCACCTCGTCGTGAGCGGCGGGTTGAACTGATCGCGCCACGCGCGGCATCGGCCCGCACGGGCCGGCCGCGCGGTTACGCGATCATCGCCAGCGCGTTCGCGCCGACGTGCCAGCGCAGGCTCTCGACGACGAGCGCGTGGTTGCGTTCGGACTCGAGTCCGGCGATCGTCATCGCACCGACGATGCCGGCGCCGGCGACGCGTAACGGTACGCCGCCGCCGTCGAGCGCATAGTCGTCGTCCGACAGCCCCTGCGACTGCAGCGACCAGCCGGCGTGCCGGAAGCGCGCGCCGACTTCGAGCGAGCTCAGGCCGAAGCGCAGCACCGTGTTCTGCCGGCGGCGGATCGCGTCGTTGTCGCGCGCGCCGCTGCCGTCGAGCGCGCAGTAGAACAGCGGCGCCTTGCCGACGATGCCGACCGCGATCGGCAGCCCGCGGCGCGACGCGATGTTGACCGCGATTTCCCCGAGCCGGCGCGCGACGTCGGCGTTGAAGCGCGGCAACGCCGTTTCGCGCGCGCCTTCGTCGAAGGGCGCGTGATCGAGGCGCGGAAAGATCGTCACCATGGCGGCTCCGTGTCGTCGCAAATGCGGATTGCGCGCGGGTATCGCACCGCGACGGGCCGCGCGCTCGCCCGTCTTGCGTTCAGCGCTTCGGCGCCGCGTCGATCATCCATTCGTGCGCCGGATCGTTCTTGAACGCCCATGCGCGGCTCGGCCCGGCCATCACGTTCAGGTAGTACAGGTTGTAGCCGTGCGGCGCGACGACCGGGTGGTAACCGCGCGGCACCATCACGACGTCGTGGTTCTCGACCGCGCACGCTTCGTCGAGGCTGCGGTCGTCCGTGTACACGCGCTGGAACGCGAAACCCTGCGGCGGATCGATCCGGTGATAGTAGGTTTCCTCGAGCGACGTCTCGTCGGGCGCCGCGTCGCGATCGTGCTTGTGCGGCGGATAGCTGCTCGAATGGCTGGCAGGCGTGACGACTTCGACCACGAGCAGCCGGTCGGCCGCCGGGTTGTCGCCCATCAGGATGTCGCACACGTAGCGCGTGTTGGTGCCTTGCCCGCGCACCGAGCGGCGCATCCGTTCGCCGTCGAGGCGTTGCACGGGCTTGTCGCCGCTTGCGTAGGGCGCGGTGCACAACGCGATTTCCGCGTCGCGCGTCGCGACCAGCGTGACGGTCTTGCCGCCCGGCACGTACAGGGCGTCCGGCGACACCTCTTCGAAGACGCTGTCGCGCTTGCCGAGCGCATCGTGGGTTACGCCGTCGACTTCGGCGCGCACCGTGCCCGTCAGCACGACGACGCACAGCTCGCGCGTGCCGGTGTCGAGCGTTTCCGTGTCGCCGGCCTTCAGGCGCAGCGCGCGAAAGCCGACATGCTTCCAGCCGGCCGACTCGGGCGTGACGTTGCAGATTTCGCGGTCGGCGGATGCCTTGACCAGCAGGGGAGAAATCGTCATGGGGTGGGGCTCCGCAATGGAAGGGGGCTCAAGCGCTCACGCACTCAACCGGTCGACGATCGCGCGCAGCGACGTGTAGCCCTTTTTCGCATACGCATAGCTCGGCGCGACGGCCGGATCCTGCTCGGCCTCGACGACGAGCCAGCCTTCGTAGCCGGCGTCCTTCAGCGTGCACAGCGTCGCGTCGTAATCGAGCGCGCCGTCGCCCGGCACCGTGAACGTGCCGTTGATCACGCCGTTCAGGAAGCTCCAGCCGTCGTTGCGCGCCTGCGTGACGACCTGCGGCCGCACGTCCTTGCAATGCACGTGCGCGACGCGCGACACGTGCTTCTTCAGCAGCGCGACGGGGTCGGCCGCGCCGCCGAAATACGCGTGGCCGGTATCGAACAGCAGGAACACCTTCGTCGGGTCGGTCAGCGCCATCAGCCGGTCGACGTCGTCGGGCGACTCGACGTACGCGCCCATGTGGTGATGGTAGGCGAGCTTGATCCCGTACGTGTCGAGCAGGTGCGCGCCGAACGCGTCGAGGCGTGCCGCGTAGCGCCGCCAGGCGTCGTCGTCGACGAAACGCGGCCGTTTCGCGACCGGCGTGTCGATGCTGCCCTGGATCGTGCCCGCGCATTCGCCGTAGACCACGACCTTCACGTCGTTGAACTGCAGCTTCGTCAGGTGCGCGCGGCAGCGCTCGATTTCGGCCGCGACCGCCTCGGCGTCGCTCATGCCCGGTTCGACTTCCGCGAGGAAGCCCGAATACCAGCCGGACACGCACACGAGGCCGAATTCGGCGAGCTTCGCCTTCAGTTCGGGGCCCGTCTTCGGAAACTTGTTGCCGAGCTCGAAGCCCGCATAGCCGATTTCGGCGCCTTCCTTCAGCGCCGTTTCGAGCGGCGTCTCGCCGCCGAGCGACGGCAGGTCGTCGTTCATCCACGACAGGGGATTGATGCCGATGCGGACGTTCCAGCTCATGACTTGCTTCCTTGGTTCGGAGGGTGTTCTTGTCGGGTGCTTTAGCGGGCGGCGGGCGCGGTCAGCGCCGCTGCCGGTTTTTCGCGTCGAGATACGCGCGGTGCGCCGCGTCGACGCCGGCGCGTGCGGATACCTGCGGCACCGCGACTTCCCACCACGCGCCGCCGTCGTCGGTCGTGCGCCGGTGGGTGGTGTCGATCACGAGCACCTGGCTCTTCCTCGCCGCGCGGGCGCGCTTCATCTCGTGGCGCAATTCGACGATGTCGCGCACGTGCACGGCTTCGGCGCCCATCGCGCGCGCATGCATCGCGAAGTCGATCGTCGAGCGTTCGCCGCCTTCGGGCACGCAGTCGTCGAGCATGTTGTTGAAGCTCGCGCCGCCGCAGTTCAGCTGCAGCCGCTCGATGCAGCCGTAGCCGCGGTTGTCGAGGATCACGACGATCAGCTTGCGGCCGAGCATCACGGACGTCGCGAGCTCCGCGTTGAGCATCATGTACGAGCCGTCGCCGACGATCACGATCACCTCGCGCTCGGGCCGGGCGAGCTTCGCGCCGAGGCCGCCCGCCACTTCGTAGCCCATGCACGAGTACGCATAGTCCATGTGATAGTTGCCCGGCACGCCGCTGCGCCACAGCTTGTGCAGCTCGGCCGGCAGCGTGCCGGCCGCGCAGACGACGAGGTCGTCGCGTGCGCTGTCGCGTCCCGCGTCGGCCGCGGAGTCGCGCACCGCGCCGATCACTTCCGCGTCGTACGGCAGCGTGTCCTTCGGGATGCGCGTCGTCAGCTCGGTCACGCGCGCGTTCCACGCGGCGGCCTGGTCGCGGTTCGCGGCCGTCCACGCGGGATCGGCGTGCCAGCCGGCCAGCGCGCCCGACAGCTGGCCGAGGCCCGTGCGTGCGTCGGCGATCAGTTGCCGGCCGCGTTTCTTGCCCGCGTCGAACGGCTGCACGTTCAGGCTCAGCAGCGTCGCGTCGCCGTACAGCGCATGCGAGCCGGTCGTGAAATCCTGCAGCCGCGTGCCGACCGCGAACACGACGTCGGCCTGCGCGGCCGCGCGGTTCGCGGCGGGCGAGCCCGTCACGCCGATCGATCCGAGGTTCAGCGGGTGATCCCACGCGAGGCTGCCCTTGCCGGCCTGCGATTCGGCGACCGGCACGCCGTGCGTGTCGGCGAACGCGCGCAGCGCGTCCCACGCCTGGCTGTACAGCACGCCGCCGCCGGCCACGATCAGCGGTTTCTTCGCGGCCTTCAGCACGTCGAGGGCGTCGGCGAGTTCGAGCGCGTCGGCCGGCGGCCGGCGCATCCGGATCACCGGCGGCGCGAAGAAATCCTCGGGCCAGTCGTACGCGAAGGTCTGCACGTCTTGCGGCAGCGCGAGACAGACGGGGCCGCACTGCGCGGGATCGGTCATCACCTGGATCGCACGCGGCAGCGCGACGAGCAGTTGCTCGGGCGACGTGATGCGGTCGAAGTAGCGCGTCACGGGCCGGAAGCAGTCGTTCGCGCTGATGTCGCCCTGTTCGAAATCCTCGACCTGCTGCAGCACGGGGTCGGGCAGCCGCGACACGAACACGTCGCCGGGCAGCAGCAACAGCGGCAGCCGGCCGACGTGCGCGAGCGCGGCGGAGGTCAGCATGTTGGTCGCGCCGGGGCCGATGCTCGACGTCGCGGCCATCATCCGCTGGCGGAAATGCGCTTTCGCGAACGCGACGGCCGCGTTGGCCATCCCCTGTTCGTTGTGCGCGCGGAACGTCGGCAGCCGGTCCCGCTCGGCATGCAGCGCTTCGCCGAGCCCGGCCACGTTGCCGTGGCCGAAGATCGCGAATACGCCGCCGCAGTACGGCAGGATGTCGGTGCGGCCGTCGGGTTGGACGACTTCGGCACGCAGGGCGGCCAGGTAGCGCACGAGCGCCTGGCTGACGGTCAGTCTCACGGTGTGGGTCATCGTCGGTCGATAGAGAGGAGTCGGGTGGTCGTCACGGGCACGGGCATCAGGCCGCGGCGGCGGCGCGCGCGGCCGCACGGCGGCCCAGCCATGCGTCGACCAGTTGCGTGAAGTTGCCGGCGACTTCGTCGATCAGCGCCTGGTCGTCGATGCGGCCCGCGAACCAGTTCAGCGACGCGTCGGCCCACAGCGTGCGCCCGACCATGAAGCCCTTGACGATCGGGTTGGTCGCCGCGCGGAAGCTGTCGACGAGGTATTGCAGCGGCTGGTTCAGCCCGAGGATCACCGCGCCGCGGCAATGCGGGTCGCGCTCGGCGATCAGCGCGGCGAGCCGCGTCCAGCCGTCCGCGCTCAGCGGCGTGAGCTTCCACCATTCGGGCTTCACGCCGAGGTTGTAGAAGCGCGCGATCGTGCGCAGCACCGCGTCGTCCTCGGTGCCGGCCGGCGTGACCGCGCGCGGCGGAATCATCTCGAGCAGCAGCTCGTTGCCGCTGGCGCGGGTGGCTTCCCACAGTTCCAGCACGCGCTGCTCCTGCTCGACGCGCAGGTCGACGTCGTCGTCGGGGTGGTAGTGGACGAGGCATTTCACGACCTGTTCGGTCGGCCAGTGCGTGAGCGACGAGCCGACCGAGCGCGTCTCGTCGAACCGCAGCGGCCGCGAGCCCGGCAGCTCGACCGGGCGGCCGACCCACCAGCCGCGCCCGGTGGCCGACGCGAGCGCGTCGCTGCCGTAGGCGCCGCCGTCGATCAGCACGCCGACGTGGCCTTCGATCCGGCGCTCGCGCTCGACCTGCTCGACCGCGCGCACGAGCAGGCGCTTCAGCGTCCTGATGCGCGCTTCGTCCGCGCCGGCCTGCACCGCGAGTTCGTAGAACTGGCTGCGGTGGTCGAACGCCATCACGCACAGGTCGTCCCATTCGCGGCGCGGCACCGTCACGCGATGCAGGTGCGCGAGCGTGCGGTCGGCATCGACCGCCGGATTGCGGCTGCCGTCGAACCAGTGCGCGAGTTCGGCCGGCGTCGGCATCGCGGCCGAGCATGCGTGGCGCGACACGACGATCGCGCCGCACGCATTCGCGAGGCGCGTCGATTCGGCCCAGTCGCGGCCGCGCAGCAGTCCCGACAGCAGGCCCGACAGGAACGCGTCGCCCGCGCCGAGCACGTTGAGCACCTCGACGCGTTCGCCGACGAACGTCGGCGCGGCGTCGATGCCGGCCGGAATGTCGCCTTCGATCACGCAGCAGCCGAGTGCGCCGCGCTTGACGACCAGCGTCGCGTTCGTGATCGCGCGCACGGCCCGCAGCGACCCGATCAGGTCGTGCGGCACGCCGCCCGCGATCAGGAATTCCTCCTCGGTGCCGACCAGCAGGTCGAATTCGCCGAGCACCTGCTGCAGCTGCCGCGTGACCTGCGCGTCCGGCACGTAACGGTTCTCGCCCGCGCCGCGTGCGGTCAGCCCCCACAGCACGGGCCGGTAGTCGATGTCGAGGATCCGCACGACGCCGTGGCGGCGCGCGTAGCCGAGCGCGGTCAGCGACGCTTCGCGCGTGCCCGGCGTCGACAGGTGCGTGCCGGTGATCGCCAGCGCCCGGCAGCCGGCGATGAAGTCCTCGCGGATCTCGTCGGCGCGCACGGCCATGTCCGCGCAGTTCTCGCGCACGAACAGCAGCGGGAACGTGTCGCGATCCTTCAGCCCGAGCAGCACCAGCGCGGTGAGGCGCTCGCGGTCGGTCTGCAGCTGGCTCGTGTCGCAGCCTTCGCGCTCGAGCGTCTCGCGCAGGAAGCGGCCCATCTGTTCGTCGCCGACGCGCGAAATCATCGCGGTCTTCAGCCCGAGCCGCGCGACGCCGAACGCGACGTTGCCCGACGAGCCGCCGAGATACATCTGGAAGCTGCGGGCATCTTCGAGGCGGCTGCCGTATTGCTGCGCATAGAGATCCACGGCCACGCGGCCGAGGCAGGCGAGATCGATGGGGCGGTCACTCGGAAAGTTCAGCTGGCTCATATCACGTGTCACGCTCGCGGCCGGCGGTCGACGTTGCCGGCGGATTGGGGGACCGATCCTCTGGCCGCACGCCGTGACGTGCGCTGCACGACGCGGGACTGCCTGCCGCGGGGAATCGGGCTACGGACGCAGTCTAGACTTTTTGGAAATCCAGTTCCCTAGGTGAAATCACGTAGAAATAAATTTCCAAATGTTCGAGGAAGTGATCTACAGTTCCATCCGGATGCTTCAGTCCGTATCGGACTCGGCCCGGCGGCGCGCAACGCGCCGTCTTCCGCCCCCCGGAGATGAGGAGACAGATTGATCATGAAGACCAAGCTGATGGCCGTCGCGGCCGCCGCGATCCTGGCTGCGCCGCTCGCGCATGCCGAGAAGATCGGCGTGACGATGGCGTCGTTCGACGACACGTTCCTGACCATCCTGCGCAACAGCATCGCCGATTCGGCGAAGAAGGACGGCGTGACCGTGCAGATCGAGGACGGCGGCAACGACGTCGGCAAGCAGTTGAGCCAGGTCCAGAACATGATCGCGCAGAAGGTCGACGCGATCATCGTGAACCCGGTCGATACCGACGCGACGCCGAAGATCACGAAGATGGTGACGGCCGCGAAGATCCCGCTGGTCTACGTCAACCGCAAGCCGGTCGATTTCGACAAGCTGCCGGCCGGCGTCGCGGTCGTCGCGTCCGACGAAAAGCAGTCGGGCACGCTGCAGGCGCGCCAGGTGTGCAAGCTGCTCGGCGGCAAGGGCGACATTCTCGTGCTGATGGGCGAGCTGTCCAACGAATCGGCGCGTGCCCGCACCAAGGACATCGAGGACGTGATCGCGACCAAGGACTGCGCGGGCATGAAGATCGTCGACAAGCGCGAAGGCAAGTGGAGCCGCACGCAGGGCCAGGACATCACGATGAACTGGCTGAGCTCCGGGACCAAGTTCGACGCGATCGTGTCGAACAACGACGAGATGGCGATCGGTGCGATCAACGCGCTGAAGGCCGCGCGCAAGCTGACGCCGAAGACGGTCGTCGCCGGCATCGACGCGACGCCGGACGGGCTCGCGGCGATGAAGGCCGGCGAGCTGAAGGTGTCGGTGTACCAGAACGCGATCGGGCAGGGCGCGCAGTCGGTGGCCGCCGCGCTGAAGCTCGCGAAGAAGCAGCCGGTCGACCGCTACGTGAACGTGCCGTTCGAGCTCGTGACGCCCGAGAACATGAACCAGTACGCCAAGCACTGACCGGCGGTCCGTTGAACTGCGCGGGCCCGGCATTGCCGGGTTCGCGCGCGCTTTGTCGAGGAACGTCCATGTTTACAGCCAGGGTCGCGCGCCCGATGGCCGGCGGCGATGCACCGGCCGCCTCGTCCGGCGGGTCGTCCGCCGCGCCGGCTTCTTTCGCGGCCGACTGCGTGCTCGAGGTACGCGGCGTCGGCAAGTCCTTTCCCGGCGTCGTCGCGCTCGACGGCGTGCAGTTCCGCGTGCGCCGCGGCACCGTCCACGCGCTGATGGGCGAGAACGGCGCGGGCAAGTCCACGCTGATGAAGATCATCGCGGGCGTCTACACGCCCGACCAGGGCGAAATCCTGATCAACGGCGAACCGGTCGTGCTGAACGGCCCGCTCGATGCGCTCGAGCGCGGGATCGCGATGATCCACCAGGAACTCAACCTGATGCCGTACATGACGGTCGCGGAGAACATCTGGATCCGCCGCGAACCGAAGAACCGCTTCGGCCTGATCGATCACGCCGAGCTGCGCCGCCGCACGGCCGCGCTGTTCGAACGGCTGTCGATCGACATCGATCCGGAAACCGACGTGCGCACGCTGACCGTCGCGAGCCGCCAGATGGTCGAGATCGCGAAGGCCGTGTCGTTCGACTCCGACGTGCTGATCATGGACGAGCCGACTTCCGCGCTGACCGACAAGGAAGTCACGCACCTGTTCCGGATCATTCGCCAGCTGCGCGAGCAGGGCAAGGGCATCGTCTACATCACGCACAAGATGAACGAGCTGTTCGAGATCGCCGACGAGTTCTCGGTGTTCCGCGACGGCAAGTACATCGGTACGCATGCATCGAGCAACGTCACGCGCGACGACATCATCCGCATGATGGTCGGGCGCGAGATCACGCAGATGTTCCCGAAGGAAGCGGTGCCGATCGGCGACGTCGTGCTGTCGGTGAAGGATCTCTGCGTCGACGGCGTGTTCCGCGACGTGAGCTTCGAGCTGCGCGCGGGGGAAATCCTCGGCGTCGCGGGCCTCGTCGGCTCGGGGCGCTCGAACGTCGCGGAGGCGCTGTTCGGCGTCGTGCCGGCCACGTCGGGCGAGATCCGGATCGACGGCAAGCCGGTGCGGATCGCGACGCCCGCGCAGGCGATGAAGCACGGGATGGCGTTCCTCACCGAGGACCGCAAGGACAGCGGCTGCTTCCTGAATCTCGACCTGCTCGCGAACATGGAAGCGGCCGTGCTCAGCCACCGCTACGTGAAGTTCAATTTCGTGCAGCAGGCGCAGCTGAAGCGCGATTGCGAGGAAATGAGCCGGATGCTGCGCGTGAAGTCGCCGGGGCTGCACGAGGCAATCCAGAACCTGTCGGGCGGCAACCAGCAGAAGGTGCTGATCGGCCGCTGGCTGCTCACGCAACCGCGCATCCTGATCCTCGACGAACCGACGCGCGGCATCGACGTCGGCGCGAAGGCCGAGATTCACCGGCTCGTCAGCGCGCTCGCCGGCAAGGGCGTCGCGGTGCTGATGATCTCGTCGGAAATGCCGGAAGTGCTGGGAATGAGCGATCGCGTGATGGTGATGCACGAAGGGCGCATGACCGGCATCGTCGATCGCAAGGACGCCGACCAGGTCCGCATCATGGATCTCGCGTCGCGCTGAGCCGAAACAAGATTGGAGACAACTGAAATGGGCAACCTGAATCCGGTCGCGGATGCGCAGACCATCACACTCAAGTCGCGGCACACGAAGTGGCCGCCCGAGCTGAGCATCTTCCTCGTGCTGGTCGGCATCAGCCTGTTCTTCGAGATCGTCGGCTGGATCGTCGTCGGCCAGAGCTTCCTGTTCAACGCCGAGCGGCTCGAGATCATCGTGCTGCAGATGGCCGTGATCGGCATCATCGCGGTCGGCGTGAACCTCGTGATCATCACCAGCGGGATCGACCTGTCGTCGGGGTCGGTCGTCGCGGCCGCCGCCGTCGTGTCGGCGAGCCTCGCGCAGGTGTCCGACTTCCCGCGTGCGGTGTTTCCGCACCTCACCGACCTGCCGATCATCTGGCCGGTGCTGGCCGGCGTGTGCGTCGGGCTGCTGGTCGGCCTGCTGAACGGCACGCTGATCGCGATGACGGGCATCCCGCCGTTCATCGCGACGCTCGGCACGATGGTTGCCGCGCGCGGCTTCGCGAAGTGGTTCACCAACGGGATGCCGGTGTCGATGCTGACCGATCAGTTCGCGGCGATCGGCGCGGGTGCCAATCCGGTGATCATCTTTCTCGTGATCGCGGCGATCTTCCACGTCGTGCTGCGCTACACGCGCTTCGGCAAGTACACCTACGCGATCGGCGCGAACCGTCACGCGGCCGTCGTGTCGGGCATCAACGTCACGCGCCACCTGGTGTTCGTCTACGCGATCGCGGGCCTCTTGAGCGGGATCGCCGGCACCGTGACGGCCGCGCGCGCGATCTCCGGCCAGTCGGGCATGGGCGTGATGTACGAGCTCGATGCGATCGCGGCCGTCGTGATCGGCGGCACGTCGCTGTCGGGCGGCCTCGGCCGCGTGACGGGCACCGTGATCGGCGTGCTGATCCTCGGCGTGATGACGTCGGGCTTCACGTTCATCCGGATCGACGCGTATTACCAGGAGATGGTGAAGGGCGCGATCATCGTCGCGGCCGTGATCGCCGACCAGTACCGCAACAAGAAGAAGCGCCGCTGAGCGCGCGCGTGAGCCCGACATCCGCCTTCACGAAGGACGCCCGATGAAGATCGCACTCGACCCGTACATGATTCGCCACCTGCCGCTCGACCGGCTGCCGCATGCGGTAGCCGAACTGGGTTACGACCAGATCGAGCTGTCGCCGCGCAGCGACTTTCTCGACTGGTGGGTGATGCCGCGCGCGACGCGGGCGCGCATGGCCGGGTTCCGCCAGGCGATGCGCGCGAGCGGCGTCGGGCTCGCGTCGCTGCAGCCGATGTACCGCTGGGCGAGCCCGTTCGAGGACGAGCGGCAATGGGCCGTGCGCTGCTGGCGCAAGGCGATCGAGGTGGCGCTCGAGATGGAATGCCCGCTGATGGTGTCGGAATTCGGGCGCGGCGCGTCGCCCGAGCGTTCGGTCGGCGAGCGGCCGGGCGCGAACCCGAAGGAGCTGTGCGAAGCCGCGTGGTTCCGGTCGATGGACGAGCTGCTGCCGGTCCTCGAGCGCGAACGCATCGTGCTGTCGGTCGAGCCGCATCCCGAGGACTGGATCGAACAGCTGCAACCGGCGATCGACATCGTCACGAACCTCGGTTCGTCGTCGCTGAAGCTGTCGTATATCGCGCCGCACACGTTCTACTACGGCGACGACATGGCCGCGATGATCGCGCAGGCCGCGCCGATCCTCGCGCACGTGCGCGTGGCCGACACGTTCGACCACCGCAAGAGCAGCCAATTGCGCTACATCGTGAACCCGCCCGGCTCGAACCAGATCCGCGTGCACCAGCATCTCGACATCGGGCAGGGCGAGATCGACTGGGACGGGTTCTTCGGCGCGCTCGGCGCCGCCGGCTTCGACGGCGTGATGTCGTCGTGCGTGTTCGCGTGGGAAGACCGCGCGGAAGCCTCGTCGCGCTACATGCGCGACACGATCCAGCGCTACGTCGATCGCCATTTCGATCGCCGCGCGCGCTGACCGATTCCCGACCGGCGCGGCGGGGGCCGCGCCGCTGATGAACGACTGGAGACTTGTAGATGAGCTTGCAAATCGGCGTGATCGGCTGCGGCGCGATCGGCCAGGACCACATCCGCAGACTGACCCGCACGCTGTCCGGCGCGCGCGTCGTGGCCGTCAACGACATCGACCCGCAGCAGGCGCGCGACGCGGTGACGAAGTACGGGCTCGACGCCGAGATCTACGGCGACGGCCACGAAGTGGTCGCGGCCGCCGACGTACAGGCCGTGCTCGTCACGTCGTGGGGGCCGACGCACGAAGCGTTCGTGCTCGACGCGATCGCGCACGGCAAGCCGGTGTTCTGCGAGAAGCCGCTGGCCGTCACGGCCGACGGCTGCATGCGGATCGTCGAAGCCGAGGTCGCGCACGGCAAGCGGCTCGTGCAGGTCGGCTTCATGCGGCCGTATGACGAAGGCTATCGCGCGCTCAAGCGCGTGATCGACAGCGGCGAGATCGGCGCACCGCTGATGCTGCATTGCGCGCATCGCAACCAGTCGGTCGGTGAGCGCTACACGACCGACATGGCGATCACCGACACGCTGATCCACGAACTCGACGTGCTGCGCTGGCTGCTGGGCGAGGACTACACGAGCGCGCAGGTCGTCTATCCGAAGAAGACGCGGCACGCGTCCGCGCATCTCGCCGATCCGCAGATCGTGCTGCTCGAAACCGCGAGCGGCGTGCGCATCGACGTCGAGATCTTCGTGAACTGCCAGTACGGCTACGACATCCAGTGCGAAGTGGTCGGCGAGCAGGGCATCGCGAAGCTGCCCGATCCGCCGGCCGTCGGGCTCAAGCACGCGGCGCGGCGGTCGGTCGAGATCATGACCGACTGGAAGGAGCGCTTCATCGCGTCGTACGACGTCGAGCTGCAGGCGTTCATCGACGGCGTGCGGCAGGGCGCGCTGACCGGGCCGTCCGCATGGGACGGCTACGCGGCGGCGGTCGCGGCCGATGCGTGCGTGCGGGCGCAGAAGAGCGGCGCGGTCGAACCGATCGCGATGGCCGGCCGTCCCGCGTTCTATCGCGGCTGACCCGCGGCTGACCTGACGGAGCGATCGACATGACGATGAAGATTGGCTGCGCGCCCTGCTGCTGGGGCGTCGACGACGTGAAGAACCCGCACCTGCCGCCGTGGCGGCACGTGCTCGCCGAAGCCGCGCAGGCCGGTTACTCGGGCATCGAGCTTGGGCCGTACGGCTACATCCCGCTCGAACTCGACGTGGTCAGCGCCGAACTCGAGCGGCAACGCCTGAGCATCACCGCCGGCACGATCTTCGACGATCTCGTGTCGCCGGAGAACCTGCCGAACCTGCTGCGCCAGACGCGCGACATCTGCGCGCTGATCACGCGGCTGCCCAGGCTGCCGACGCAGGACGGCCAGCGCTACGCGGCGCCGTACCTGGTCGTGATCGACTGGGGCCACGAAGTGCGCGACTACGCGGCCGGCCACGGCGATCGCGCGCCGCGGCTGTCCGCCGAGCACTGGGCGCGGATGGTCGACCATATCCGGCAGATCGCGACGATCGCGCGCGACGAGTTCGGCGTGCGCGCGGTGATCCATCCGCATGCGGGCGGCTACATCGAGTTCGCGGACGAGATCGACCGGATCGTCGCCGACATTCCGGCCGAGACGGCCGGCCTGTGTCTCGACACCGGCCACCTGCATTACTCGGGCATGGACCCGGAAACCTGGCTGCGCCGCCATGCGGCGCGCCTCGACTACGTGCATTTCAAGGATATCGACGCGGCCGTGTACGACGCGGTGATGGGCGAGCACATCGCATTCTTCGCCGCCTGCGCACGCGGCGTGATGTGCCCGATCGGCACCGGCGTGCTCGATTACCGCGCGATCCGCCAGGCGCTCGACGAGATCGGCTACGCGGGTTACATCACGATCGAGCAGGAGCGCGACCCGCGCAACGCCGGCACGAGCCTGCGCGACGTCGCCGCGAGCCGCGCGTTTCTCGCGTCGGCCGGCTTTGCCTGACCCACCGAACCCGCACCAGGAACACCACCATCATGATTGACGGACAGATTCTGCTTGGACATTCGATTCGCTGGGGCATGGTCGGCGGCGGGCTCGGCAGCCAGATCGGCTACAGCCACCGCTCGGCCGCGCTGCGCGACGGCAGCTTCCAGCTGGTTGCCGGCGCATTCGACCTCGATCCCGAACGCGGCCGCCAGTTCGGCGTGAAGCTCGGCGTCGCGGCCGAGCGCTGCTATCCCGACTACGCGACGATGTTCGACGCCGAGGCGCGGCGCCCGGACGGCATCCGCGCGGTGTCGATCGCGACGCCGAACAACACGCACTTCGCGATCTGTCGCGCCGCGCTGAACGCGGGGCTGCACGTGGTCTGCGAGAAGCCGCTGTGCTTCACGACCGAGGAGGCCGAGGCGCTGCAGCGGCTGTCGGTCGAGAAGAACCGGATCGTCGGCGTCGCGTACGGCTACTCGGGACACCAGATGATCGAGCAGGCGCGCGAGATGATCGCGCGCGGCGAGCTCGGCGAGATCCGCATCGTGCAGATGCAGTTCGCGCACGGCTTCCACAGCGAAGGCGTCGAGGCCGCGAGCGCGGCCGCGCGCTGGCGCGTCGACCCGAAGTTCGCGGGCCCGAGCTACGTGCTCGGCGACATCGGCACGCATCCGCTGTATATCTCCGAGGTGATGGCGCCGGAACTGAAGATCCGGCGGCTGATGTGTTCGCGGCAGAGCTTCGTGAAGACCCGCGCGCCGCTCGAGGACAACGCGTTCACGATCATGGAGTACGACACCGGCGCGGTCGGCTACGTGTGGTCGAGCGCGGTGAACGCCGGCTCGATGCACGGCCAGAAGGTGCGCGTGATCGGCTCGAAGGCGAGCATCGAATGGTGGGACGAGCATCCGAACCAGTTGCGCTACGAAGTGCAGGGCCAGCCCGCGCAGGTGCTCGATCGCGGGATGGGCTACCTGCATCCGCAGGCGCTGCACGAGGACCGCATCGGCGCCGGGCATCCGGAAGGGCTGTTCGAGGCATGGTCGAATCTCTACGCGCGGTTCGCGCGTGCGATGGACGCGGCCGATCGCGGCGACGCCGACGCGTTGAAGCAGATCCGTTATCCGGACGTTCACGCCGGCGTCGAGGGCGTACGCTGGGTCGAGCACTGCGTGCGCTCCGCCGACGCGGGCGGCGTGTGGGTCGACTATCGGTGAGCGGGGCGGGCCGGCCGCGCGGGCTGCGTCACGTGCGCACCGGCGGCCGGCCCCGGTACTCGGTACACGCCCTAATCTTTACGACGCCGCGAGCGCGTTGGACAATCGCTTCCAGCCTTGCCGTGGAGCGTGTGCAAGTGATGATCGAGCGCGTGGGAGCGAGCGTGCGGCGCGGGCCGTGCCGCAAACGTGATTAAATTCGCCCTTCATGCATGTATCCAGGTGAGTTCCGGGCCGCGTCCGCCAGCATCGCGCGCGCATCGGGGCCGTCAACTTCGCGCTATCCGATGAGTTCATCCGAGAAACCTCCCGCCACCGTCGAGCAGTTCCTGCAGCATCTGACGCAGGAGTACGACGGCCTCAGCAATCGCCTGAAGGTGATCGCGCGCCACGTGGAAACGCACCGGGACCAGCTGGGCCTGGAAGGCATCCAGTCGCTCGCGGAGGCGTGCGGCGTCCAGCCGTCGGCCGTCGTCCGCTTTGCGAAGCACTTCGGCTTCTCCGGCTTCTCCGAGATGCAGCGGCTGTTCCGCGAAGGGCTCGCGCAGCAGATCGCGCCCGGGCGTGCGTACAACCTGCGGCTGCGCGACGTGATCGAAGCGGGCTCGTCGAGCCTGCAGCCCGAACAGATCGCCGACGAATTCATCAAGGGCAGCATCGCGGGCATGCAGCAATTGCGGCAGACGCTCGATTCTCGGGCGCTCGCGCAGGCCGTCGACCTGCTCGCCGATACGCAGGCGATCTGGATTGCCGGCTCGCGGCGCGCGTTTCCGATCGCCGTGTATCTCGACTACGCGCTGCAGCACACCGACAAGCGCATCGGCCTCTTCAGCGCGCTCGGCAGCATGCATCTCGGGCAGATCCGCTCGGTGCGCGCGGGCGACGTGATGATCGTGATCTCGTTCATGCCGTATGCGGAGGAAACCGTCCAGGTCGCGCAGCAGGCCGTGCAGCGCGGCGCGCGCGTGATCGCGATCACCGACAGCCGGATGAGCCCGCTTGCGCGGGAGGCCGAGGTGACGCTGATGGTGCAGGACAGCGAGACGTTCGGTTTTCGTGCGCTGACGGCCACGATGGGTCTCGCGCAGAGCCTGTTCGTCGCGCTCGCGTACCGGCTCGAGCTGTCGTACCGGCCGACCGCCGACGGCGCGCACGGCACCAAGGCCGGCTGACGTGTTGCGGCGGCGCACCGCCCGCGATCTCGATCGGCGGGCGGCGCGCCGGCCGGCTTACTTCGCGGTCGGCATCGCGAATTCGGCGCCCTTGCCGATGCTCGACGACCAGCGCTGCATCACCGATTTCTGGCGCGTGTAGAAGCGCACGCCTTCCTCGCCGTACGCGTGCATGTCGCCGAACAGGCTCTTTTTCCAGCCGCCGAAGCCGTGCCACGCCATCGGCACCGGGATCGGCACGTTGATGCCGACCATGCCGACCTGGATGCGCTGCGCGAATTCGCGCGCGATGCCGCCGTCGCTCGTGAAGCACGACACGCCGTTGCCGAACTCGTGCGCATTGATCAGGTCGACCGCTTCGCCGAAATCCTTCACGCGCACGCAGCCGAGCACGGGCCCGAAGATTTCTTCCTTGTAGATCCGCATGCCGGGCGTTACGTGATCGAACAGCGTGCCGCCGGTGAAGAAGCCTGACTCGCGGCCCGGCACGCGCAGCCCGCGGCCGTCGACCACCAGTTGCGCGCCTTCGTTCACGCCTTGCTCGATATAACCCTCGATGCGCTTCAGCGCCTCGCCGGTGACGATCGGCCCCATCTCGACTTCCGGCGACATGCCGTCGCCGATCACCAGCTTGCGGGCGCGCTCGGCGATGGCCGGCACGATCCGGTCGGCCACGTCGCCGACCAGCACTGCGATGCTGATCGCCATGCAACGCTCGCCGGCCGAGCCGTACGCGGCGCCGATCAGCGCGTCGACGGCCTGCTCGAGGTTCGCATCGGGCATCACGACCAGATGGTTCTTCGCGCCGCCGAGCGCCTGCACGCGTTTGCCGGACTGCACCGCGCGCTGCTGGACGTAGGCCGCGATCGGCGTCGAGCCGACGAAGCTGACGGCCTGCACGTCGGGGTGGTCGAGCAGCGCGTCGACCGCGCCCTTGTCGCCCTGCACGACGTTGAACACGCCGGCCGGCAGCCCGGCCTGCGTGAGCAGGTCGGCGATGAACAGCGCGGCCGACGGGTCGCGCTCGCTCGGCTTCAGCACGAACGTGTTGCCCGTCGCGATCGCGACCGGGAACATCCAGCACGGCACCATGCACGGGAAGTTGAACGGCGTGATGCCCGCGACGACGCCGAGCGGCTGGCGCATCGTCCAGTTGTCGATGCCGGTGCTGACCTGGTCGGTGAAGTCGCCCTTCAGCAGTTGCGGCACGCCGCACGCGAATTCGATGATGTCGATGCCGCGCGCGACTTCGCCCTGCGCGTCGGAGAACACTTTGCCGTGCTCGGCCGTGATGATCGCCGCGAGCGTGTCGCGGTGTTCGTTCATCAGCTGCAGGAAGCGGTGCAGCACGCGTGCGCGGCGGATCGGCGGCGTCGCGGCCCAGGCCGGGAACGCGGCATGGGCCGACGCGACGGCCCGCTGCACTTCGCTGGTGTCGGCGAGCGCGACGCGGCGCACCGCGCGGCCGAGCGACGGATTGAGGACGTCTTGGAAGCGGCCGCTGCGGCCGGCCGCGGGCGCGCCGTCGACATAGTGGCCGACGTCGGCGTCGGACGTGTAGGCGGGAACCGGATTCATCGTGTCTCCTGGGGATGAGGGGGGAACAGGGCCCAGTCTAGGGAAACCGGCAGGGCGGGAGAAGGCCGCGAAACTTGATTCACTGTTCAGAATTCTGAATAATCGGCGAATGAATCAGCAAAATGTCCAGGCGCTCTGGCCGCACATCCATTCGCTGACGGTGCTGGCCGCGGCCGGCAGTTTCACGGCGGCCGCGCAGCGGCTCGGCATCAGCAAGGCCGCGATGAGCCAGCGCATCGCCGATCTCGAAAAGGCGGCCGGCGTGCCGCTCGTGCGCCGCACGACGCGCAGCGTGCGGCTCACCGATGCGGGCCAGACGCTCGTCGACAGCACGCGCGATGCGTTCGAGTCGATCGGGCAGCACTTCGCGCGCGTGAAGGACTTGGCCGGCGAGCCGCGCGGCCTGCTGCGCCTGACGGTGCCGGTCGCGCTCGGGCGCCAGCAGGTCGTGCCGCACCTGCCCGATTTCCTGCGGCAGCATCCGGGCGTGCAGATCGAGCTCGACCTGTCGGATCGGCTGCATTCGCTGACGCAGGAGGGTTTCGATCTCGCGATTCGCCATACGACCACCGCGCCGCAGACCCACGTCGCGTGGAAGCTGTGCGACACGCGCTCGCTGCTGGTCGCGAGCCGCGACTATCTCGATGCGCGCGGCGCGCCGCGCCATCCGAACGAACTCGTCGACCACAGCTGCCTGTGCTACCTGCGCGACCACGAGCCGGCCGCGTGGAGCTTCGAGCTGCACGGCCGGCGGCGCGAGCGCGTGAGCGTGCCCGTGCGCGGCAGTTTCGCGGCGAACAACAGCGAGGCGATGCGCGAGGCCGCGCTCGGCGGGCTCGGCATCGCGCTGCTGCCGGATTTCAGCGCGCGGCGCGATCTCGACGCCGGCCGGCTCGTCGCGCTGCTCGACGGCTGGCGGCCCTCGGGCGCGTTCGGCGACCACATCTTCGCGATCCGGCCGTACAGCCCGGTCGTGCCGAGCGCGGTGCGCGCGCTCGTGCGGCACCTGCGCGAACGGCTCGCGGGCGGCTTCGCGGGCGCGTGAGCCTGGCACCCGCGCGCGTCGCGCCGCGGGCGGGGCGGGCAGGCGCGGCGGCGCTGCGGTAAAATCGCGGCTTCCTCCCGCGCCGCCTGTGGCGCGTCATTCGAAGGTCGACATCCGATGCAGATTCACAAGGAAGTGGACGCGCGCGGGCTCAATTGCCCGTTGCCGATCCTGCGTGCCAAGAAAGCGCTCGCCGATATGGAAAGCGGGCAGATCCTCAAGGTGCTCGCGACCGACCCGGGCTCGCAGCGCGATTTCGCCGCGTTCGCGAAGCAGACGGGCAACGAGATCGTCGAATCGACGACGCAGGACAAGACCTTCGTTTTCCTGATGCGCCGCCGCTGACGGCCCGCCTCGCCCGTGCCGCCGCGCCGGCCGGGCCTCTCTGACAATTCTTAAACCTCGTTGCGTGACGGGCTGCGTATACTGACCCGGCCGGTCGTCCGCTCCCAGCGACGCGCCGGCCACGGTACGTCGCAAGGCGGGCACGGGGGCCTTGCCTGACGCTACCGTCGTACAACGGGGAGAGGACATGTCCTTCAGACCAGGGACCCTTCGAAGTCCGTCCGGAGCGGAATGCATGGCGCCCGCACGCGCGTCGGAATTGAGCCGGATCGAGCTCGATCCGCGTCAGGATCGCCATGCGCGCGCCGCGCTGGAGGCTTATGCGGATTCGGCCGCGGCCGAGATGCCGTGGCTGGCCGAGTGGCTCGACGAACGGCTGCGCGATGCCGCGCAGGACGACGGCGCGGGCCTGACCTACTGCGGTGCGACGATCGAGCGCGTGTTCGATGTGGCGCAGGCGTGGGCGGCAGCCCAGCCCGACTACGCAGCGGCTGCGTGGGAGCGCGTGCGCGGCCAGCTGCAGCGGATGCTGGTTCAACCGCCGCTGTCCGAACGGCCGTCGCCACGCGCGCCGGCCGACGATGTTGCCCAGCCGGTGACCGGCATCGCGGGCGCGGATTAGGCGTCCGATTGCGCGACCGGAAGGATTATTCGAAGAAAGGACGGTAGTCCGCGCAATTTCTTGGCGAATTTCATACTACTATGATGAAATCGCCGGTTCGTCCGTGCCCCGTTTTTGAGATATTTGACCGGGGTCGCCGGTTTGCCCAGGCGGCGCGAACGGCCAACGACGGCTCGCCGGCCGATATCCGGACGCCGCGCACGTGGTGCGCGGCCGGGGTAGGCGCGGGAGTTGAATGGACGAATCGATTTCGATTTGCGGGGTGCTATGAGAATTGCTGTACTGGATGACGATCCGGCCCAGACGGATTTCGTCAGTCAAACGCTGACGGCCGTTGGCCACACATGCTACGCGTTCAAGGAAGGCAAGGCCCTGAAGAAGCGCCTGCAGCGCGAGACGTTCGATCTGCTGGTGCTCGACTGGAACGTGCCCGACATGTCCGGCGAGGAAGTGCTCAAGTGGGTGCGTGCGAACCAGACCGAGCACAGCCTGCCGATCATCTTCATGACGAGCCGCGACGACGAGGCGGGGATCACGCAGATCCTCAACGCCGGCGCCGACGACTACGTGGTCAAGCCCGTGTCCGGCCCGATCCTGCGCGCGCGCATCGGCTCGCTGCTGCGCCGCGCGTATCCGGTCAACGCCGAGGCCACCGTCCGCGAGTTCGATCAGTTCCGTTTCGACGTGAACCTGAAGCAGGCGTATGTCGGCGACAAGGCCGTGAGCCTCACGCAGAAGGAATTCGAGCTCGCGCTGCTGCTGTTCCAGCACCTCGACCGGCCGCTGTCGCGCGCGCACATCCTCGATCTCGTGTGGAAGCAGGCGACCGACATCCCGTCGCGCACGATGGACACGCACATCTCGATGCTGCGCACCAAGCTCGGCCTGCGGCCCGAGAACGGCTATCGCCTCGCGCCGATCTACGGCTACGGCTACCGGCTCGAACGGGTCGGCCAGGGAGAACCGGAGTGATGACGGGAATCACGCAGCGCACGGCGACCCTGCGCACGGCGGCGCTGCGCGCGGCCTGTGCGGTCGCGTGTGCGTTCGCCGCGCAGCACGCGGCGGCGCAGCCGCCCGCCGCTGCGGGCAAGACGGTCGTATACCGCACGCAGGCGGGCGACACGCTGTACGACGTCGCCGCGCGCTATCTGCAGGGCGCGGACGACTGGCAACTGCTCCAGCAGATCAACGGCGTGCCCGCGCCGAAGCACCTGCAGCCCGGCGTCGCGCTGAAGCTGCCGGTCGCGCGCCTGCGCAAGGAAAAGCTGACCGCACGCGTGATCGCGGTGCAGGGCACGGCCGAACGCGCGTCCGGCGGCGCTTTCACGGCGCTTGCAAACGACGCGACGCTCGCGGAAGGCGACCGCGTGCGCACGGGCCCGAACGGTTTCGTGACGATCGAGCTGGCCGATGGTACGCACATGAGCCTGCCGCCCGACAGCCAGCTCGACCTGAAGTCGCTGCGCCGCACCGTGCTGACCGGCACGCTCGATCGCGAGTTCGAACTCACGCGCGGCTCGGTCGACAGCGAAGTCACCCATTTGAAGAAACGCGACGACCGCTTCCAGATCCGCTCGCCGTCCGTCGTGGCCGGTGTGCGCGGCACGCGTTTTCGCGTGAACTACGACGCGGCCGGCAATGCGTCGACGCGTGTCGAAGTGCTCGACGGCACCGTCGGCGTCGCGGGTCACCGGCAGGCGGCCGACGCGACGCTCGTGCACGCGAATTTCGGCAGCGTGTCGACGGCGTCCGGCGCGGTCGGGGCGCCCGTCGAGCTGCTGGCCCCGCCCGCGCTCGCGCATCCGGACAAGGTGCAGGACGAGCCCGACGTCACGTTCGACGTCGCGCCGCTCGCGCAGGCACGCGGCTACCACGTCCAGCTCGCGCATGACGCGGGGTTGCTCGACCTGTTCCGCGAAACGCGCACCGATGCGCCGCGCGCGGTGTTTCGCGACGTGCCGAACGGCAACTACTTCCTGCGGATCGCCGCGATCGATGCGAACGGCCTCGAGGGGCTGCCGCGCACCTATGCGTTCGAGCGTCGCGTGATGGGGCTCGACGCGAGCGCGGCGCCCGGTGCCGGCGGCTACGCGTTCCGCTGGTCGCCGAACGGTTCGGGCAAGGATGCGCGCTACCGGTTCGTGCTGTCGCGCTCGAAGGACCTGAGCGCGCCGGTCGTCGACCAGGTCGGCCTGCAGGCGCGCCAGCTCACCGTCGCGCATCTGCCGCCGGGCGACTATTTCTGGGCCGTGACCGTCGAGGAGTTCGAAGGCGGCAAGTTCTACGAGAAGACCAGTCCGGTCAGCGCGTTCACGTTGTCGCGCTGACCCGCGGCGCATGAAACCCGATTCCGTGTCCCCGCGGCGGCGCCTCGGCCGCCGCTTCCTCATCGAATGGATCGCGATCGGCTGCCTCGGGATCGCGGTGATCCTCGCGTGCGCGCTCGGCCGCCTGTCGTCGAGCGTCGACGGGCTGATCTACGACCGGATGCTGATGCTGCGCAGCCTGCCGTTGTCGCCCGACGTCGTCGTCGTCGACATCGACAACCAGAGCGTGTCCGCGCTCGGCCGCTGGCCGTGGTCGCGCAACGTGCATGCGCGGCTGCTCGACACGCTGGCGCGCGCGCAGCCGGCCGCCGTCGTCTACGACGTGCTGTTCACCGAACCGTCGCCGGAGGATCGCGCGTTCGCGGACGCGATGAGCCGCGTGCCGACCTTCCTGCCCGTGCTGCTGAGCCCGGAGCAAGCGGACGGCACGCGCAGCGTCGATCCGCCGGTCGCCGCGCTCGCGGCGCGCGCGACGGGGCTCGGTCACATCAATCTCGAAGTCGATCGCGACGGCATCGTGCGCAGCGTGGCGCTGTTCGAAAGCGACGGCCGCGTGCGCTGGCCGCAACTGATGGTGCCCGTGTACCGCGCGATCCAGGCCGGCCGGCTGCATCCGGTCGGCGGCGTGCCGGGCGCGAACGCGCACGACCTGTCGCGCGATGCGGCCGGCGAGGGCCGCTATCTGATCCCGTTCAGCCGCAACACGCCGGCGTATCCGACGCTGTCGTTCGACGACGTGCTCGAAGGGCGCGTGAAACCCGATGCGCTGCGCGGCAAGATCGTCGTCGTCGGCGTGACGGCGTCCGGGCTGTACGACCGCTTCGCGACACCCGTGTCCGGCGAGTTCGGCCCGCTGGCCGGTGTGTACATCCATGCGAACGTGCTCGACATGCTGGCGACCGGCAGTGCGATCTCGCCCGCGTCGCGCGTGGGGTTGTTCGCCGCGTCGCTGCTGCCGCTCGCCGCGCTGCTCGGCGGTTTCCTGATGCTGTCGCCGTGGCGCGCGCTGTTGCTGACGATGAGTCTCGCCGCGCTTGCCGCGGTCGCGAGCCTGGCGCTGCTGTTCGAGGCGCGCATCTGGCTGACGCCGGCGCCGGCGATCTTCGGGCTGATCGCCGTCTACCCGATCTGGAACTGGCGGCGCCTGGAAATGACGATGTCGTACCTGCGCCGCGAGCTGCAGCGGCTCGCCGACGAGCCGCACCTGCTGCCCGAGGCGCCGCGCACGCGCAGCGTCGGCGGCGACGTGCTCGAGCGGCAGATGGCGCTGATGGCGCAGGCCGCGCAGCGTGTGCAGGACATGAAGCGCTTCGTGTGGGACAGCCTCGACAGCATGCCCGAGCCGATCTTCGTGACCGACCTCGCCGGCACCGTGCTGATCGCGAACCACGCGGCGAAGCGCTACGGGTCGCGGTTGTCGCTGCCGCTGCCGGAAGGGCGGCCGCTGCGCACCGCGCTCGGCGAGCTGACCTTCATGAAGACCGTCGACGGCAACGCCGAGCACGACGCGGCGATCCGCGAGCACTGGCCGGCCGCGCTCGACCCGACGCTCGAGGCCGAGCATGACGCGATGGCGCGCGGCATCGAGGTGCGCGATCGCGACGGCCTCGACCATCTGTTGCGCTACGCGGCCTGTACGAACGCGCAGGGCCGCGTGACGGGCTGGATCGCCGGCCTCGTCGACGTGACCGAGCTGCACGCGGCCGAGCGGCATCGCGAGGAAGCGCTGCACCTGCTGTCGCACGACATGCGCTCGCCGCAGGCGTCGATCCTCGCGCTCGTCGAGATCGAGCGCGACCGCGTCGACAGTGACGCGATGCGCGGGCTGCTCGCGCGGATCGAGCGTTATGCGCACCGCGCGCTGTCGCTCGCCGACGAGTTCGTGCAGTTGGCGCGCGCCGAGTCGCAGGCGTACCAGTTCGAGGTGACGAGTCTCGTCGACGTGCTGATCGACGCGAGCGACGAGGTGTGGCCGCAGGCGCAGGCGAAGCACATCCGCATCGACACCGAGGTCGGCACCGACATGTGCTGGGTGCGCGCCGACCGCTCGCTGATCACGCGCGCCTTCGTGAACCTGCTGAACAACGCGGTCAAATACAGTCCGTCCGACACCGTAATCACGTGTACGCTGACGGTCGAGCACGCATCGAAGCGGATGTTCTGTACGATTCGCGATCAGGGGTACGGCATTGCGCCGGAAGATCAGCGGCATCTGTTCGAGCGTTTCAAGCGATTCCATGCCGGCGAGCGGCCCGAGATCTCGGGTTCCGGGCTCGGCATGGCGTTCGTGAAGACGGTCGTCACGCGCCATGGGGGCAGCGTGTCGGTCGACAGCGAAGTGGGTGTCGGCACCGCGGTGACGGTGTCGCTGCCCGCGATCGACGAGCCGTCCGCCTGACAGGGCCGGGCACGACGGCAGGTATTTGGGGAAAGCCATGAGAAAGGAATGGGCAGCGACCGCACTGGCGGCGTCGCTGTTGACGGGTTGCGCCGGCGTGACGAGCGGCGTGAGTACGGTCGGGCAGCCGAACGCGTTTGCATCCGGTGCGCACGGCTACGATTTCATGCGGACGGCCGCGCAGGCGGGCGACACCGAATACCGGCAGATCGAGACGCTCGTGCGCGACGAACTCGCGCGCCGCGGCTTCGATGCGCGGCCGCTCAAGGACGCGCGCTACCGGCTGTCGATCGCGTACGCGACGCAGCCGGCGTCGGTCGCGGCAATCGCCGACCGGTGCGGTGCCGCGAGCAGCGCGTGCGTGACGGTCGACGGGCCGGCGCCGTTCGCGCTGCCGTTCATGGGCACCGTGTATCGCCACGTGCTCACGCTGCGTTTCGTCGACGCGCGCTCGGGGGCCGACGTGTACCGTGTATCGGCCGCGCTGCGCGATCGCGATCCCGGCACGCAGCAGGCCGCGCCGGCGCTCGTGAAGAGCGCGCTGGCGAAGCTGCCGTTCGACGACGCCAGCGGCTGGCTCGTCAAGACGAAAAAAGACGACGCGGGCGGGATGCCGGGCGTCGTCTCGGTGAAGCCTGCCGACACGCGCTGAGCGCCGGCCGGCGAGGTGAGGGCGGGCTCGCCGTGGCGAGCCCTTGCCGCGGTCAGGCGGCCGGTTGCATGCCGCGCGTGCGCAAGTACGCGTCGAACTCGGTGCCGACTTCCGGGTGGCGCAGCGCGAATTCGACCGTCGCCTTCAGGTAGCCGAGCTTGCTGCCGCAGTCGTAGCGCGTGCCCTGGTACTTGTAGGCCAGCACCTGTTCGTCGGCGAGCAACGCCTGGATCGCGTCGGTGAGCTGCAGTTCGCCGCCCGCGCCCGGCTTCAGCGCGCGCAGGTGCTCGAAGATCCGCGGCTTCAGGATGTAGCGGCCGACCACGCCGAGGTTCGACGGCGCGACTTCCGGCGCCGGCTTCTCGACGATCGCCGACATCTTGACGATCGACTCTTCCCACTCCTTGCCGTCGACGATGCCGTACGACTTCGTTTCCGACGGCGGGATCTCTTCCACGCCGATCACCGAGCTGTGATAGTGGTCGAACACGTCGACCATCTGCTTCATCACCGGCGGGTTGCCGTCGAGCAGGTCGTCGGCCAGGATCACCGCGAACGGGTTGTCCGCGACCAGCTTCTCCGCGCACAGCACCGCGTGGCCCAGACCGAGCGCTTCCGGCTGGCGCACGTAGAAGCAGTCGACATGGCTCGGCTTGATGCTGCGCACGAGCTCGAGCAGCTTTTCCTTGCCGCGCGCCTCGAGTTCGGCCTCGACCTCGTACGACTTGTCGAAGTGATCCTCGATCGCGCGCTTGCTGCGTCCGGTGACGAAGATCATCTCGGTGATGCCCGCGGCGATCGCTTCCTCCACCGCGTACTGGATCAGCGGCTTGTCGACAACCGGCAGCATTTCCTTCGGGCTCGCCTTCGTTGCCGGCAGGAACCGCGTGCCGAGGCCGGCGACGGGGAATACTGCCTTGGTGACTTTCAACATGATCGAACCTTTATTCCTGTAATCGACTTGTCAGACGGCTTATGTTCACGTTCGCATTATAGTGAACGCAAACGACCTTACCGTTTGTTACGCAGGCAACCGATCGAGCTGCGCGCGCAGCTTTTCGAGCGTGCTCTGGAATTCCGCGACCCGCTTCTGCTCCTGTTCGACCACGGCCGGCGGCGCTTTCGCGACGAAGGCCTCGTTGCCGAGCTTCGCGTTGCACTTCGCGATCTCGCCCGTCAGGCGCGCGATTTCCTTCGACAGGCGCTCGCGTTCGGCCGCGACGTCGATTTCCACCTTCAGCACCAGCTTGTTCGGGCCGACGATCGCGATCGGGGCGCCGTGCGCTTCCTTGTCGAGCGTCGCTTCGTCCGCGAGGATCTGCACGTCCGACAGGCGCGCGAGCGCCTGGACGTACGGCGCGAACGAGCGCAGGCGTTCGGCGTCGCCGGCAGCCAGCAGCGGCACCTTGGTCGCCGGCGACAGGTTCATCTCGCCGCGCAGGTTGCGGCAGGCGTCGACGATCGCCTTCAGGTCGGCCGCCCATTGCTCGGACGCCTCGTCGATCTTCTGCAGGTTCGCCAGCGGATACGCCTGCGTCATCAGCGACGCTTCGCCCTCGGCCTTGCCCTGCGGATAACGGCCGGCGAGCGGCGCGACCTTCTGCCAGAGCGCCTCGGTGATGAACGGGATGACCGGGTGCGCGAGGCGCAGCACCGTTTCCAGCACGCGCAGCAGCGTGCGGCGCGTCGCGCGCTGCTGTTCCGGCGTGCCGTTCTGGATCTGCACCTTCGCGAGTTCGAGATACCAGTCGCAGTACTCGTCCCACACGAACTTGTAGATGCTGCTGGCGATGTTGTCGAAGCGGTAATCGGCGAAACCCTTCGCGATGTCGGCCTCGGTACGCTGCAGCAGCGACACGATCCAGCGGTCGGCCGCCGAGAAGTCGAGGTAGCCGCCGGGGCCGCAGTCGCCCGCGCCGCACACTTCCGGCTTGTCGGTGCCGCAGTCGTGGCCTTCGCAGTTCATCAGCACGAAGCGCGTCGCGTTCCACAGCTTGTTGCAGAAGTTGCGGTAGCCTTCGCAGCGCGCGAGGTCGAAGTTCACGTTGCGGCCGAGCGTGGCCATCGACGCCATCGTGAAGCGCAGCGCGTCGGTGCCGAACGCGGCGATGCCGTCCGGGAACTCCTTGCGGGTCTTCTTCTCGATCGTCGCGGCCTGCTTCGGGTTCATCAGGCCCGTCGTGCGCTTCGCGACCAGCGTCTCGAGGTCGATGCCGTCGACGATGTCGATCGGGTCGAGCGTGTTGCCCTTGCTCTTCGACATCTTCTGGCCTTCCGCGTCGCGCACGAGGCCGTGCACGTAGACGGTATGGAACGGCACCTTGCCGGTGAAGTGCGTGGTCATCATCACCATCCGGGCGACCCAGAAGAAGATGATGTCGAAGCCCGTGACGAGCACCGACGACGGCAGGAAGTGCTGCAGTTCGGGCGTTTCGTTCGGCCAGCCGAGCGACGAGAACGGCACGAGCGCCGACGAGAACCACGTGTCGAGCACGTCCTCGTCGCGCTTCAGCGCGCCCGCATAACCCTTCGCGGCGGCCTGCGCGCGCGCTTCTTCCTCGTTGCGCGCGACGAACACCTCGCCGTTCTCGCCGTACCACGCGGGAATCTGGTGGCCCCACCACAGCTGGCGCGAGATGCACCAGTCCTGGATGTTCTCGAGCCACTGGTAGTAGGTGGTCGTCCAGTTTTCCGGCACGAACTTGATCTGGCCGTTGCGCACCACGTCAAGCGACGTTTCGGTGATCGACTTGCCCGGGTTGAACGTGCCTTCCGGCGCCGGCTTCGTCATCGCGACGAACCACTGGTCGGTCAGCATCGGCTCGATCACGACGCCCGTGCGGTCGCCGCGCGGCACCATCAGCTTGTGCGGCTTCACGGAATCGAGGAAGCCCTGCGCGTCGAGGTCCGCGACGATCGCCTTGCGCGCGTCGAAGCGGTCGAGGCCGCGATACTGCTCGGGGCCGTTGTCGTTGATCTTCGCGTCGAGCGTCAGGATCTCGATCGGCGCGAGGTGGTGGCGCAGGCCGACCTGGTAGTCGTTGAAATCGTGCGCGGGCGTGACCTTCACGACGCCCGTGCCGAACGCGCGGTCGACGTAGTCGTCGGCGATCACCGGGATCTCGCGGCCCGTCAGCGGCAGCGTGACGAGCTTGCCGATCAGGTGCGCATAACGCTCGTCTTCCGGATGGACCATCAGCGCGACGTCGCCGAGCATCGTCTCGGGGCGCGTGGTGGCGACCGTCAGCGAGCCCGAGCCGTCGACGAGCGGGTAGCGGATGTGCCACAGGTGGCCGTTTTCCTCTTCGCTCGCGACTTCGAGATCCGACACGGCGGTGAGCAGCACCGGATCCCAGTTGACGAGGCGCTTGCCGCGGTAGATCAGGCCCTGTTCGTAGAGCGTGACGAACACGTCGCGCACGGCGGCCGACATCTTGTCGTCCATCGTGAAGTACTCGCGCGACCAGTCGGTCGACGCGCCGAGGCGGCGCACCTGGCCCGTGATCGTCGAACCGGATTTTTCCTTCCATTCCCACACGCGCTCGACGAACTGCTCGCGGCCGAGATCGTGGCGCGAGACGCCCTGCGCGTCGAGCTGGCGCTCGACGACGATCTGCGTGGCGATCCCCGCGTGGTCGGTGCCGGGCACCCACAGCGTGTTCTCGCCGAGCATCCGGTGGTAGCGGGCGAGGCCGTCCATGATCGTCTGGTTGAACGCGTGGCCCATGTGCAGCGTGCCCGTCACGTTCGGCGGCGGCAACTGGATCGCGAAATCGGGGCGGGACGGATCGAATGCCGGGGCGGCATAACCGCGTTTCTCCCACTCCGGCCCCCATTGGGACTCGATGGTATGGGGCTCGAAGCTCTTCGCAAGCGTGTTGTCGCTCATGTTGGAAATCTGCCGAAAAATGCGTGAATTGGATGCCGAATCCGACAATTATAAATGGATGCCCATCGCCCAGCCATCGCCTTGCCCGCACGGGCCCGTCGCGACGGGCCCGCCACGCGTGCGCAACATGCGGCCGAACGGATCGGGAACGGCATCGCGCGGCCGACTTATAATGTCGGGTCCGCATTTTTCTTGCCCGTCTCAGCTGCCGCTCCATGCCCGATCTGCTCGCCAATCTGAACCCCGAACAACTCGCCGCCGTCACGTTGCCGAACGAACCGGCGCTGATCCTTGCAGGGGCGGGCAGCGGCAAGACCCGCGTGCTGATCACGCGCATCGCGTGGCTGATCCAGCAGGGCTACGCATCGCCGCCCACCGTGCTCGCCGTCACCTTCACGAACAAGGCCGCGCGCGAGATGATGGCGCGCCTGTCGGCCATGATGCCGATCGACACGCGCGGGATGTGGATCGGCACGTTCCACGGCCTGTGCAACCGGATGCTGCGCACGCACTGGCGCGACGCCGGCCTGCCGCAGACGTTCCAGATCCTCGACACGGCCGACCAGCTGTCCGCGATCAAGCGGCTGATGAAGGCCGCGAACGTCGACGACGAAAAGTATCCGCCGAAGAACGTCCAGTACTTCATCAACAACGCGAAGGAGCAGGGGCTGCGCCCCGACAAGGTCGACGCGACCGACAACTTCAACCGCAAGTTCGTCGAGCTGTACCAGGCGTACGACCAGCAGTGCCAGCGCGAGGGCGTCGTCGATTTCCCCGAGCTGCTGCTGCGCTGCTACGAGCTGCTCGCGTACAACGCGCCGTTGCGCGCGCACTACCAGGCGCGCTTCCGGCACATCCTCGTCGACGAGTTCCAGGACACCAACAAGCTGCAGTACGCGTGGCTCAAGATGCTCGCGGGCGGCGAGAACGCGATCTTCGCGGTCGGCGACGACGACCAGTCGATCTACGCGTTCCGCGGCGCGAACGTCGGCAACATGCGCGACTTCGAAGACGAATTCCGCGTGCGCAACCTGATCAAGCTCGAGCAGAACTACCGGTCGCACGGCAACATCCTCGACGCGGCGAACCAGCTGATCTCGAACAACGCGCACCGCCTCGGCAAGAACCTGCGTACCGACGCCGGCCACGGCGAGCCCGTGCGCGTGTACGAGGCGAGCACCGATTCGCAGGAAGCCGGCTGGATCGTCGAGGAAATCCGCTCGCTGATCAACACCGGGATGGCGCGCAGCGAAGTGGCCGTCCTGTACCGCAGCAACGCGCAGTCGCGCTCGATCGAGCACACGCTGATGTCGTCGGGCATCCCGTACCGCGTGTACGGCGGCCTGCGCTTCTTCGAGCGGCAGGAAGTGAAGCACGCGCTCGCCTACCTGCGCCTGATCGACAACCCGAACGACGATACCGCGTTCGCGCGCGTCGTGAACTTCCCGACCCGCGGGATCGGCGCGCGCTCGGTCGAGCAGCTCGCCGACGCCGCGCGCCTGTACGGCTGCTCGATGGCCGCCGCGATTCCGTACGTGACGGGCAAGGCCGGCACGAGCCTCGGCGGGTTCGCGAACCTGATCGCGAAGATGCGCGCCGATACGCAGCACATGAACCTGCCCGACACCGTCGAGCACATCGTGCGCGCCAGCGGTCTCGCCGATTTCTACCAGGGCGAGCGCGAAGGCCAGGACCGCCTCGAGAACTTGCAGGAACTCGTGAACGCGGCCACCGCGTTCATCGCCGAGGAAGGTTACGGGCTCGACACGCCGGCCCGCTCGATCCCGCTGCGCGCGGGTGCGATCGCGGCGCCCGAGCTTGGCACCGCGACGGACGATCCGGCGCTCGACGTGCTCGATCCCGCATCGCCCGCCGACCCGGCGCAGAACCCCGACACGATGACGCCGCTCGCGGGCTTCCTGTCGCACGCGTCGCTGGAGGCCGGCGACAACCAGGCGCAGGCCGGCCAGGACGCCGTGCAGCTGATGACGGTGCACGCGGCGAAAGGGCTCGAATTCTCGGCCGTGTTCATCACGGGCCTCGAGGAAGGGCTGTTTCCGCACGAGAACAGCGTGCTCGAATCCGACGGCCTCGAGGAAGAGCGCCGGCTGATGTACGTCGCGATCACGCGCGCGAAGGAGCGCCTCTACCTGTCGTTCGCGCAGAGCCGGATGCTGCATGGCCAGACCCGCTACAACGTGCGCTCGCGCTTCTTCGACGAACTGCCGGAGCACGTGCTGAAGTGGTTGACGCCGAAGGTCGAGGCCGGCTCGCGCTGGGGCGGGCGTTCGGACAACGCCGGGTACGGGCGCGACTGGTTCGCGCGGCCGGGCGGCGGCAGCCGCGAGCAGATCGTCGACGCGGCCGTATCCGCGCCGCTGCCCGCGTTCGCGAACAAGCAGCGCGCGGCCGACACCGGCTTCCGGGTCGGCCAGCAGGTGTTTCATACCAAGTTCGGCGAAGGCACCGTCACCGCGCTCGAAGGCAACGGCACCGACGCGAAGGCGCAGGTGAAGTTCAAGCGGCATGGCGAGAAATGGCTCGCGCTCGCGGTCGCGAAACTGCAGGCGGTGGAATGATGGGCATCGACGGAGCGTTCACGCCTTCGGCTCGCCCGCTCGGCATTCTCGCCGCGCTGCCCGAGGAGCTCGGCGACCTGATCGCCGCGATGCGCGCCGAGGGCGCGATGAAGACGGTCACGCTCGGGCGCCGCGACTATCACGTCGGCACCGTGCACGGCGCGGCCTGCGTCGTCACGCTCGCGCGGGTCGGCAAGGTCGCGGCCGCCGCGACGGTCAGCGCGCTGATCCACGTGTTCGGCGTGTCGGGCGTCGTGTTCACCGGCGTCGCGGGCGGCGTGTCGCGCACGGTGCGGGTCGGCGACGTCGTCGTGGCCGATACGTTGCTGCAGCACGATCTCGACGCGTCGCCGCTCTTTCCGCGTTACGAGGTGCCGCTGCTCGGCATCACGCGCTTCGCGACCGACGCGGCGCTGACGGCGCGCCTGCGCGACGCCTGCACGCTGTTCGTCGCGGACGAGGGCGCGCGGTTCGCCGAGCGCTTCGGGCTCGCCGGCGCGGCGCTGCACGCCGGGCTCGTCATCAGCGGCGACCGCTTCGTGTCGAGCGAGCGCGAGGTCGTCGCGCTGCGCGACGCGCTGCCGGACGCGCTCGCGGTCGAAATGGAAGGCGCCGCGATCGCGCAGGTGTGCGCGGAACACGACGTGCCGTTCGCGCTCGTGCGCACGATCTCCGACACGGCCGACGATCACGCGACGCAGTCGTTCTCGCACTTCCTGTCGGCGATCGCGAGCAGCTATTCGTCCGGCATCCTCAAGCGTTTCCTGACGCTGCATGCGACGACGGCGGCCTGAAGCCGCCGTCGTATTGCCCCTTCGAGCCGGTTGACCGGCCGCGGCGCGCACGCCGCGGCCGGCGCGTCACGCCTGCTTGCGCCGGCTGCTTTCGAGGTTCGGCAGGAAAACCGTCAGCACGCCGATCAGCGGCAGGAACGAGCACACCTTGTAGACGAACGGGATGCTCGTCGCGTCGGCGAGCTGGCCGAGCACCGCCGCGCCGACGCCGCCGAGGCCGAACGCGAAGCCGAAGAACAGGCCCGCGACCATGCCGACCTTGCCGGGCATCAGTTCGGTGGCGTAGACGAGGATCGCGGCGAACGCCGACGCCAGCACGACGCCGATGATCACGGTCAGCACGCTCGTCCAGAACAGGTTCGCGTACGGCAGCAGCATCGTGAACGGCGCGACGCCGAGGATCGATACCCAGATCACGTACTTGCGGCCGATCCGGTCGCCGACGGGCCCGCCGATCAGCGTGCCGGCCGCCACGGCCGCGAGGAACACGAACAGGTGGATCTGCGCGGCCTGCACCGACAGGTGGAACTTGTCGATCAGGTAGAACGTGAAATAGCTGTTGATGCTCGCGAGGTAGAAGTACTTCGAGAACACGAGCAGCACCAGCACGCCGATCGCACCCATCACGCGGCCGCGCGACAGCGTCGGATGGCCGGCCGACACGGCCTTCTTCTTCATCGACGGATGCTTCTTGTACCAGTGGCCGATCTGCGTGAGCACGATCATCGCGACGAGCGCGGCGGCCGAGAACCACGCGATGCTGTGCTGGCCGTGCGGGATGATCACGAGCGCGGCGAGCAGCGGCCCGAGCGCCGAGCCCGCGTTGCCGCCCACCTGGAACACCGACTGCGCGAGCCCGTGCTGGCCGCCCGACGCCATCCGCGCGACCCGCGACGACTCCGGATGGAACACCGACGAGCCGCAGCCGACCAGCGCCGCGGCCACCAGCAGCATCGGGAAACTCGATGCGACCGACATCAGCAGCAGCCCGGCGAGCGTGAAGCCCATGCCGACCGGCAACGAATACGGTTTCGGACGCTTGTCGGTATAGAGGCCGACGAGCGGCTGCAGCAGCGACGCGGTGATCTGGTAGGTGAGCGTGATCAGGCCGATCTGCGCGAACGACAGCGCGAACTGGCTCTTGAGCATCGGATAGATCGCGAGGATCAACGACTGGATCATGTCGTTGAGCATGTGCGAGAAGCTGATCGCGCCGAGCACCGGGTAGACGGTGCGCGGCGCGGGCGGGGCGGACGGCTGGGCGGCGGCTGCGCCGGCGGTTCCCGTGTCGAGGCTGGTTTCCATGTGAGCTGAGCGAGTTGAGGTGACGGGCGCGCTCTGATGGGGATCGGCGCGTTTTCAATCGTTGTTGCGTCAAAGAAGTGTAATTTGGCGCATCGAGAATGTCCTGCCAAGTTTTGTCGTGATTCGGACATTCGTCCGATGGATCGGCCGGTATCCGCTTTTTTGGCCGGGTATAACGCAGGCGGCGCGCTCGCTCCGTCGGCGGGGGCGCGAGTCCGGTCGGTGTTTCATCGGACTCAAGAAACGGCGGTGGCAGCCGTAGAACGACGTAACGACAACAGGCGCGCTTGGCGCCCGGCACCGGCTACCCGCCGGGCGGGCTCGGGACGCGCGGCATGGCCAGCCATCGCGGGAATGCCGGGACCGACCTTTCCGGCTGCGTGATCCATACGGGGATAGTTCGATGAAAGCAGCATCTTTGCATCCACAGCCCGGTGCGGCGGCCGCCGCACCCGACGTTGCCGCCGGTCGCGCCGCACGACGCGCGCATGCGGCGCGGCGTGAGCGCCGGCCGTGGACCGTCAAGGCGACGTTGCGCGCCGCATTCGCGATCCTGCTGGCCGGCACGCTCGTGATCGGCGTGTTTTCGCTGTGGCAGATCAGCCGCCTGAACGCGTCGATCGCGTCGGTCTACGAGCAGGGGCACGTCGCGAGCCGCGCGGCACAGGAGGTTCGGGCCGAGGTGCTGCGCGCGAGCCGCGCACAGAAGATGCTGCTGACCGCCACCACCGCGAAGGAGCGCGACGACCTTGGCGCCGACGTCGGTGCGGGGCTCGCGTCGATCGGCCAGGCGCTCGGCACGCTGCAGCGCTACGCGGATCCGGCCGACGCCGACGATTCGGCGCGGCTGCGCGCATTTTCGACGGCCGTCGGCACGTGGAGCACGCATTTGCGTGATTTCGTCACGCTCGTGCGCGCGCAGCCGCTCGACCTGTCGCAGATGAACTGGCAGGTCGGCACGCAGGACGTATCGCTGCTGGTCGAGACCGGCAAGCTCGAGAAACTCGTCGCCGACCTCGTGAAGACGCGCGGCGAGAAGTCGAAGGCGACGCTCGATGCGTCGGCCACGATCTTCTCGTCGTCGTTCGCGATGATCGCCGCGATGACGGCCGCGCTGATCGTGCTCGCGATCGTGATCGCCGAGCGTGTCGTGCGGCGCCTCGCATCGCAGCTCGGCGGCGAGCCCGCGCACGCGAAGGCGATCGCCGCGGACATCGCGCGCGGCGACCTCACGCGACCGATCACGCTCGGCCGGCACGATCGCGACAGCATGGTGCGCGCGCTGGCCGACATGCAGACGGGGCTTGCGGCGACCGTCGGCGAGATCGCCGTCAGCGCCGAGGCCATCGCGGCCGCGTCCGGCGAGATTTCGACCGGCAACCTCGACCTGTCGCGGCGCACCGAACAGCAGGCCGTCGCGCTCGAGCGCACCGCGGCCAGCATGGAGCAGCTCACGTCGACCGTGCGGCAGAACGCCGAGAACGCGCGGCAGGCGAGCGCGCTCGCGGCCAATGCGTCGTCGGTGGCGGAAACGGGCGGGGAAGTCGTCGGGCGCGTGGTCGCGACGATGAGCGAGATCGACGACAGCGCGAAGAACATTCGCGACATCATCGGCACGATCGAGGGGATCGCGTTCCAGACCAACATCCTGGCGCTGAACGCGGCGGTCGAGGCCGCGCGCGCCGGCGAACAGGGGCGCGGCTTCTCGGTGGTCGCGGGCGAGGTGCGCCTGCTCGCGCAACGCTCGGCAACCGCGGCGAAGGAGATCCGCGAACTGATCGGCGCATCGGTCGAGCGCGTCGCGAACGGCGCGGCGCTCGCGCACGACGCCGGCCGCACGATGGGCGACGTCGTGCGCGCGGTCAAGCGCGTGACCGACATCATCGGCGAGATTTCGGCGGCGTCGGACGAGCAGAGCGCCGGGATCGACGAGATCGGCCGCGCGGTCACGCAGATGGACGCCGGCACGCAGCAGAACGCGGCGCTCGTCGAGCAGGCGGCCGCTGCCGCCAACGCGCTCGACGAGCAGGCCCAGGCATTGAAGCGGCTGGTCGGGCGGTTCCGCCTCGCGGCCTGAGCGCCGCGCGGCGCGCGGCGGTTACGACTTCTTCTGCTTGTCCGGATCGATGATGACCGTGCAGGTCGTGCCCGCCGACAGCACCACGTCGGCCGGTACTTCGTCGATCCGGATGCGTACCGGCACGCGCTGCGCGAGGCGCACCCAGTTGAAGGTCGGGTTCACGTCCGCGACGAGGTCGCGGCTTTGCGGGTTGTCGCGATCGTAGATGCCGCGCGAGATGCTCTCGACGTGGCCCTTCATCACGCCGCCGCTCATCAGCCGCATCTCGGCCGGCGCGCCGATCTTCACGCGCGGCAGCTTGGTTTCCTCGAAGTAGCCGTAGACCCAGAACGAGTGGCTGTCGACGATCGCGAGCTTCGCCTGGCCGGCCACCGCATAGTTGCCCTTGAACGTCTGCAGGTTCGTGATGTAGCCGTCGACCGGCGCGACGACGCGCGTGCGCTCGAGGTTGAGCTTCGCGGCGTCGAGCGCGGCGATCGCCTGCTGGTACTGCGCATCGGCGCTCGACGCGCTGTGCGCGGCATTCTCGCGGTTTTCCTTCGACACGACGAGCGCATCGAGGTCCGCGCGGCGGGCCGCGTCGTCGCGACGCATCTGCAGTTCCGCGCGGCGGGCGGCGACGGCCGCCTGCGCCTGCTCGACCGCGATCTGGTAGTGCGACGGGTCGATCTGCATGATCAGGTCGCCTTTTTTCACGAGCTGGTTGTCATGCACGGGCAGCTCGACGATCGCGCCCGACACGTCCGGCGCGACGTTGACGATCTCGGCGCGCACGCGCCCGTCGCGCGTCCACGGATCGTCCATGTAGTGCACCCACAGCGAGCGCCCGATCAGGATCGCGACGAGAAGGATGACGGCGGTCGCGACGAAGCCGAAGAGTTTTCTGAGAATCATGATGGTTCGGAATCAACGGTAAACGGCGAGACTCAGTCCGCCGCAAATGCAGACGAGAAGGCAGGCCCGGAACAGCGACGGGTGCCAGACGAGGCGGTAGAGGCCCGTATAGGCGAGCAGGCGGTCGACGGCCCAGGTCGCGAGCGCGCCCAGGACGAACATCAGCACCACCGTGGGCATGTAGGCATCGAGAATGGCGATTTCACGCGGCATCATGACGAGGCTCCTGGTTGGGGACGCACGGGGCGGTTGCGGTGAAGCGGCTCGAGCGGCGATTCCGGATCGAGCAGCGCGGTACGCACGAAATGCAGGTGGCTCAGGATGCGCTGCAGCCGGTGGCGCTCCTCGCGCGACGGCTCGAACGCATCGAGCGTCTGCCGCGTCGCGTCGATCGCCGCATTGGTCGCGGCGAGCGTCGCGTCGAACCGCGCGGCGTTCGGCTTCGAGAACAGCGCGGCCAGCGCGGTGCGCATCGTCTCGATCGCACGGCGCCACGGCATCGCCGGCGCATAGCGCGGGTCCGGCGGCAGCGTCGCCAGCTCGTGGCGCAGGTCGATCGTCGCGTTGCCGGCTTCGAGCACCGCGAACATCCAGCGCAGCGCATCGCGCTGCACGTCGGGCTGGTCGGCCGACAGCGTGTGCGCCTGGTACATCAGGTCGCGCGCGCCGCTTTCGAAGCGCGTGCGCAAGCCGGCGAGCCGTGCATGACCGGCCGCGACGGCCTGGTGGCGGAGGTCGGCGAACAGCCGCTTCTTCAGCCACGGCGCGGTCGGCGGGAACAGCACCGCGAACGCGATCGCCGACACCAGCATCGACAGCACGAGCGCGAGCGCATCGTTCATGAAGCTGGTCGGATCGTAGTGCGTGATGTTGTCCGGACCGGCGAGGAAGCTGAAGAAAATCAGGTAGCCCATTCCATACCCGGCGAGCTTCGGCTTCAGCGTCATGAAGATGCCGATCGCGAGCAGCGGCGCGAGCGCGACGCACAGCAGCGGGAACCCGTCGATGTGCGGATAGATGCCGAACGTCAGCAGGAAGCCGGTGCAGACGGCGAGCGCCGTGCCCATGCCCATCTGCGCGGACATCGCGGTCGGGCGCGGCGTCGACGACGCGAGGGCGCAGGTGGCCGCCGCCGTCAGCGTGAGCGTCACGCCGCTCGGCCACGCGGTCTCGATCCAGAACCAGCCGAGCACGAGGATCACGGTCGCGGTGCGGATCGCCGCGATCACCATCGCGGTCAGGTTGGTGCGCGGCTCGTAGCGCTCGATCCAGCGTTCGCGCTCGTGCGTCGCGGTCGACAGCGACGCGTAGGTGGCCGCGTACTCGTGCAGGTCGGTGATGAAGCGGTACAGCAGCTCGGCGGCCGTGTCGAAGTCGAGCAGCGGAAAGTCCGGCTGCGTTTCGAGCGTCGCGCGCGTCGCACGGATGCGGCGCGGCAGCGCGTCGCGCCAGGCGAGCAGTTGCTCGGCCGCGTGGCCCGCGTCGGCCGCCGTGCGCACCGGTTCGCCGGCGTGCGTCAGCAGCAGCGGCGCGATTTCGCGGAAATACGGCTCGATCGCGTCGATCGCGGCCTGCGCGCCGGCCGCATGCAGCCGGTTCATCAGCTGGTGCAGCGCATGGAAGCGGCTCGACGCGCTCATGAATTCGCTGTTCAGTCGCGCGAGGCGGCCGCTGCGCATCCGCGTGTCCGGATCCTCGAACACGGCCATGCTGCGCGCGGCCTCGAACCCGACCACGTCGGCGACGAAGCGCGTATGGATGGTTTCGATATGCGCGCGATCGAGCTTGCCCGACAGCGCCGACGCAACGTAGTCGACGAAGCTGCCGAAGCGCTTGCGTACCGTCGTGCGCATCTGTTCGCCGGTGGTCTGCGGAAACACGAGCGCGCTGACCACACCGGCCGACACGATTCCGACCATGATTTCGGCCACGCGCGTCATCGCGCTCATGAACGCGCCGTCCGGGTGCTGCGACGCGGGCAGTCCGATCAGCGCGGTCGTATAGCCGGCCAGCAGGAAGCCGTAGCTGCGGAAGTTGCGGTTGCGCGCGGCGCCGGCCGTGCACAGCGCGACCCACAGCGCGACGGCCAGCAGGAACAACTGCGGTTGCTGCGGGAACAGCCCGACGAACGTGAGCGTCGCGATGAGCCCGAAGATCGTGCCGGCGACGCGGTAGAAGCTCTTCGCGAGCACCGCGCCGCTTTGCGGCTGCATCACGATGAACACCGTCGTCATCGCCGTTTTCGGCGCGGGCAGGTCGAGCCGCATCGACACGCCGGTCGCGATGAACGCGGCGAGCAGCGCCTTGAACAGATAGAGCCACGCGGCGCCGTCGGTGCGGGCCCAGTCGCCGAACGCGGCGGACCAGGCCGCGAACGGGCCGCCGGCGGGCGTGGAAGCGGGGGAGGAGGCTGACATGGCGGTTGCTCCGCGTTACCGCGCGGCCGGCGAGCCGGACGTGCCGGTCGTCGCGACCGTTGCGGGCCGCGCGACGGCCGCCGACGGTTTCGTGGCCGGTGCGCCGGAAGGCGCTTGCGTGCCGCCGTTTTTCGGCGTGCCGGCGGCCGGCGTTTCGTCGTGCGGCACATCCTCGCCCGTCTCGACGCCGCCGCCGAGCGCGGCCATCAGCTGCGCATGCGCGGCGAGGCGTTCCGCGTCGATGCGGGCGGCCGTTTCCTGCGCGCGCAGCAACTGCTGTTGCGCGACCAGCACGTTCACGTAATCGGTCAGCCCGCGACGGAAGCCTTCGCGCGACAGCTGGTAGCTGCGGTCGTTGGCCGCCACCGAGCGCGCGGCGTCCTTCTTCTGCGTATCGAGCGAACGGATCCGCACGACCTGGTCGGCGATGTCCTTGAGCGCGCCGACGATCGTCTGGTTGTAGCGCTCGACCGCCTGGTCGTAGCCGGCGTTCGCCGCGCCGAGCTGCGCACGCAGCCGGCCGCCTTCGAAGATCGGCAGTGACAGCGCGGGGCCGGCCGTCCAGCCGCCGTTCATCGCGCGCAGGAAGTCGGTGAACGGCGCGGTCACGCCGAACCCGCCGACCGTCGCGAGCAGGTCGATGTTCGGGTAGAACGATGCCTTCGCGACGTCGATGCCGCGTGCCTGCGCATCGACCGTCCAGCGCGCCGCGACGACGTCGGGGCGGCGGCCGAGCAGGTCGGCCGGCAGCGCCGACGGCAGCCCGGCCGGCGCATCGAGCGACAGTCGCGGCCGCTTGATCGCGTCGCCGGCGCCCGGGCCCTTGCCGGCCAGTGCGGCGAGCTGGTGGCGCGCGAGCTGGATCGCTTCCTCATAGCTGTCGATCTGGCGCTCGTAGTCGGGCAGCGTCGATTCCGCCTGGCTCACTTCGAGCTGCGTGCCGAGGCCCGCCTGCAGCCGCTTGCGCGCGAGATCGGCGAGCGAACGCTGGCGTTCGAACGTTTCATGCGCGAGGTCGAGCAGCGCGTAGTTCATCGACATGCCGACATACGCGCGCACCACGTTGACTTCGAGTTCGAGCTTCGCCGCACGCGCGTCGGCGGCGGTCGCATGTGCGGTGTCGAGCGCGCGCTCGGTCGCGTTCTTGTCCTTGCCCCACAGGTCGAGGTGGTACGACAGGCCGAGGGTGCCGGTATTGTTCCAGGTGTCGGTGTTCGCGAGCGGGCCCGGGCCGTAGTACACGTTGTCCGGCCAGTGCTGGCGCATCAGCGACAGATTGCCGTTGATCTGCGGCAGTTCGGCCGACCGGGCGACGCGCGCCATCGCCTGCGCTTCGCGCACGCGGGCCTCGGCCGCCGCGAGGGTCGGATTGCCGGCCTGGGCGGTGGCGATCCATGCATCGAGCTGCGGGTCGCGGTACGCGCGCCACCAGTCGGCGGCGGGCCAGCCGGCGTCGCGGTCGGCCGCGCGGATGGCCGCGCCTGCGTCGAGCGTGTTCGCTTCGATACGCGTGGACTGGGTCTTGTTGTCGCCCATGCTCGCACAACCGGCCATTATTAATGAGACTGCAAGAACCGCCAGTGCGAGCGTCCCTTTTGTCGCCGGAGACTGCACGATTTTCTCCCTTTCGGATATAGATGAGTCGGAAGCGATTATATTTTTCAGTGATTCCTGAATAAATGGACAACGGTGCAAGTCATTTTTACGAATCCTGAGATAATATTTGTTGGCCCCTGTGCAACAATCCCTCCGGATTCAAACGGGTAATGGGATGGATACGCTACAAAACATGCGGGTGTTCGTCCGCGTGGTGGACGCGGGAAGCTTTACCGCGGCCGCCCAGCAGATGAATTCGACCACCGCCTACGCGTCGCGCGCGGTCTCGGATCTCGAGGCGCACTTGCGCACGCGTCTCCTGAACCGCACGACGCGCCGGATCGCGTTGACCGAAGCCGGCGAGCGCTATCTGCAGCGCTGCGAGCAGATCCTGGCGTACGTCGACCAGGCCGAAGCCGAGGCCGGCGACGCGCACGCGCGCCCGTCGGGCAAGCTGAAGGTCCATTGCTTCACCAGCCTCGGCCAGCACTACCTGGTGCCGGCGATCGCGCGCTACCGCGAGCGTTATCCGGACGTGCACGTCGAGCTGACGCTCGCGCAGCGGATGCCCGACCTGCTCGACGAGGGGTACGACGTGGCGATCGTCGTCGGCCGCGACCTGCCCGATTCGGGGCTCGTGTCGCAGCGGCTCGGCGAGAGCTACAGCGTCGTGTGTGCGTCGCCCGGCTACGTCGAGGCGCATGGCGTGCCGCAGCGGCCGGCCGATCTCGCGCAGCACGTGTGCCTCGGGATGGTCGCGCCGGGCTTTCACTTCGACGAATGGGCGCTGGCGGGGCCGAACGGCGACGAGGTCGTCCCGATCGCGGCGCCGCCGTTTCGCGTGAACGTCGCCGAGGCGCTTGCGGTGGCCGTGCGGGAGGGGATGGGGATCGGCGGGCTGCCGCTCTATTCGGCGATCGGCTGGCTGCGCAGCGGGCACATCGTGCGCGTGATGCCGGAGTACCGGTCGCACGTGATGAACATCTACGCGCTGTACCCGTCGCGCCAGTACCTCGACGCGAAAATCCGCACCTGGGTCGATTTCCTGCGCGACGAGTTGCCGGTCACGCTCAAGGCCGACGAGGCCGCGCTCGAGCAATACACGCGTGCGACATGACGGCGCGGTTGGCCGCCATCTGACGAGATTTGTCCTTCACGCAACATTTTTTTACGAACGCGTGTCAGACAGTTTGATACTGTAGGGATTAACGAGATACGCAACCCCGGAGTAGCGATGGATACGCACCTGATGATCGGCCTTGGCGTCCTGCTGGGCGCAGCCGCTGCCGCCGCGGCGACCCGCGACCTGCTGCGTGCGATGAAGGCGAAGGCGCAGATGAAGCCGGTTCCGGTACGGGTGCGCGAGCCGCGCCGCCCCGGCCGCTGATCCTGCCGTACGCGCGGGGAGGCGGGCAGGCCGCGCAAGGCGGCCTGGCGAGCCGGTGTTCAGCCGAGCTCGACCACCTTGTCCCACGCGAACGCGGGATTTTCCCGTTCGCCGGTACGACGGTGAAGGTAGCCGCGCGGGTTGCACACCACGCGCGTGCCGCCGTCCGCAACGTAGTCGAATGACGTATGAGTGTGGCCGTGGAGCCACAGATCCACCGGCGGCCGCACCAGTTCCGCCATGTCCGTCACGAACCCCGCCGAAGCGAGATCCGTCGCATAACGTTCCGCCAGCGAGCGCCGATGTGGCGCATGATGGGTGACGACGATCGTCTTGCCCGCGAACGGTGTCGCGAGCCGCGTTTCCAGCCAGGTCCGGCTTTGCCGGTGCAGCGCGATCGCGTCGGCCGGCGAGAAATCCCGTTCAGGCGCACCCGGCGCCGCATGCAGCGCCGCGTCGTGCGGCCACGTCACCTGGATCAGTCCCTTGAAATCGAGCATCACGCGCAGCGCGGCCTCGATTGCGCCGGCCTGGCTGGCTTCGTCTTGGCCGAACAGCGAAAAATCGGCCCAGAGCGTCGTGCCGAGCACGCGGAAGCGTTGCCCGGGATCGACGTAGACGCCGTTGTTCAGGTAATGCAGGTTGTCGAGCGAGTGCGCGGCGTCACGCATCGCCGTCTCCAGCGCGCCGAATTCCCCGTCGTAGTACTCGTGGTTGCCCGGCACGTAGATCACGGGCACGGCAGGGTCGAACGTTTCGGCGGCCCAGCGCAGGCCTTCCGCGTGATTGTGGATGTCGCCGGCCAGCACGACGAGATCCGCGTCGGCGTGCGGGATCGCATCGGGCAGGTTGCTTTCGAGATGCAGGTCGGACAGGACGCGGATTTTCACGGGCGGGGCTCCGAAGTGGGCGGCTTCAGTGCAGGATCTTGCCGGGATTCATCAGGCCGCGCGGGTCGAGCGCGGTCTTCAGCGTGCGCATCAGCGTCGTTTCGACTGGCGACTTGTAGCGCTGCGCGTCGTCGATCTTCAGCTGGCCGATCCCGTGCTCCGCGCTGATCGTGCCGTGGTGGCGGTGCACGTTGTCGTAGACGATCCGGTTGATCGGCGCCTGGAACGCCGCGAGGAACGCCTTCGCGTCGCCGCCTTCGGGCATCTGTACGTTGTAGTGGAGGTTGCCGTCGCCGAGGTGGCCGAACGTGACCATCCGCGCGCCCGGCGCGGCCTGCTGGATCGCCGCGTCGGTCTCGTCGATGAAGCGCGCGATCGACGAGATCGGCACCGCGATGTCGTGCTTGATGTTGAGCCCTTCGTCGGCCTGCGCGAGCGGGATGTGCTCGCGCAGGTCCCAGAACGCGCGCGACTGCGCGAGATTCTCGGCGACCACCGCGTCGACCACGAGCCCGGCCTCGAACGCTTCTTCCATCAGTTTCTCGAACAGCGCGCGCGCATGCGCTTCGCTTTCGTTGTCGGACAGCTCGAGCAGCACCGTCTGCGCGTGCGTCTGCGCGAACGGGTAGCGCAGTTGCGGGTAGTGCTTGCCGACCAGTTGCATGCAGAAATCCGACATCAGCTCGAAGCCGGTCAGGAGCGGCCCGGCCGCGCGCTGCGCGAGCGACAGGAAGTCGAGCGCCGCGTGCGGCGATTCGAGCGCGGCGAGTGCCGTGACCTGCGCGGCCGGCAGCGGATGCAGCTTCATCACGGCCGCCGTGATGATCCCGAGCGTGCCTTCCGCGCCGATGAACAGGTCGCGCAGGTCGTAGCCCGTGTTGTCCTTGCGCAGTCCGCGCAGGCCGTCCCAGATCTCGCCCTGCGGCGTCACGACCTCGAGCCCGAGGCACAGCTCGCGCGCGTTGCCGTAGCGCAGCACCGCGGTGCCGCCCGCATTGGTCGACAGGTTGCCGCCGATCGTGCAGCTGCCCTCCGCCGCGAGGCTCAGCGCGAACAGCCGGCCGCCTTCGCGGGCGCGCGCCTGCACGTCGGCGAGGATCACGCCGGCCTCGACGGTGATCGTATTGTTGTGCGGATCGAGCGCCCGCACGCGGTTCAGGCGCGCGAGGCTCAGCACGGCCTGGCTGCCGCTCGCATCGGGTGTGGCGCCCCCGGCGAGGCCCGTGTTGCCGCCTTGCGGCACGAGCGCGACGCCGTGCGCGTTGGCCAGCTTCACGAGCGCGGCGACTTCGGCCGTGTTCGCGGGCTTCAGCACCGCGCACGCGGCGCCCTTGTAGCGGCGTCGCCAGTCGGTCAGGAACGGTTCGGTATCGTGCGGATCGGTCAGCACGTGGTCGGTGCCGAGCGCGTCGCGGCACGCGGAAACGAAAGCTTCGGAAGACATCATCACCTTGTCGCGTAAGGGTCAGGACGCGGCGCGCGACTTTTTTGCCGCGCGCTTGTACGGCGCGACATAGGCCAGCGCCGCCACGAAGAAGCCGACGGCAAGCGCGGTCTCGCACCAGCCGAGCGTGGCGGACAGCCCGCGATCGGACATGCCGCGCACGATGCCTTCGGCCAGATAGACGAGGCTGAGCATGCTCGCCCACTGCATCGTATAGATGTTACGCCGCCAGACGCCGGGCAGCGCGAGCGCGAGCGGCACGGCCTTGAGCATCAGCGCGGAGCCGCCCGGGCGCAACGGCGCGAGCCACAGCTCCCACGCGAGCGACAGCGCGATCAGCGCGACGAGGCACGCGGCGGCGGCCAGCGCGTAGCGCGGCCGGGCCGCGACGGCGGGGCGGGCGGGGGTGTTCATGCGGTCTCGGCAGCCTGCGCGGCCGACAGCGCGGCGGCCGCGCGCGCCAGCCGCACGCCGAGCGCGGCGGCGAGCGCCTTTTCGTCCGCGGACAGCCCGCCGGGCGCGCTACGGTCGTGCTGCGCGACATGCGACGCGCCGTACGGCGTGCCGCCGGTGCGCGTCGTGCTGAGCGCCGATTCGGTGTACGGGATCCCGACGATCATCATCCCGTGATGCAGCAGCGGCAGCATCATCGACAGCAGCGTCGATTCCTGGCCGCCGTGCAGGCTGCCCGTCGACGTGAATACGCTCGCCGGCTTGCCGGTCAGCGCCCCCGACAGCCATTGCGGCGTCGTGCCGTCGAGGAAATACTTGAGTGCCGCGGCCATGTTGCCGAAGCGCGTCGGCGAGCCGAGCGCGAGGCCCGCGCATTCCTCGAGGTCGCGCAGTTCCGCGTACGGCGGGCCGTCGGCGGGGATGTCGGGGGCGGTGGTTTCGCAGACGGTCGACACGGGCGGCACGGTGCGGATGCGCGCCTGCATGCCCGGCACGCTGTCGATGCCGTTCGCGATCGCGAGCGCGAGATCGCGCGTGGCGCCGTGACGGCTGTAATAGAGGACGAGGATGTCTTTCATGGGCGACGGAGCCGCATGCGGCCGCGCGCGTGCCCGGTGCAGTCGGCCCCTGCTGGAATCGAGCGGCTATTATAGGGGCTGAAGCCGTCGCGCAGCGCGGCGGCGGCGCGCCGAGAGGCGCGCGGCATCAAGAAGGAGAAGCCGTTTGCCGAAGTTGAGCGTCGATCTCGACACCCTCAAGCGCCTCGCGCAGTTCGCGGCCCGGCGCAGCGCCGAGGATCGCATCCCGCAAGTGGCGGGCAGCCTGACCTTCACGACGATGCTGGCCCTCGTGCCGCTCGTGACGGTCGCGTTCGCGCTGTTCACCGCGTTCCCGATGTTCGCGTCGTTCCAGATCTCGCTGCAGGGGTTCCTCGCGGATCACCTGATGCCCGCGCAGTTCAACATCCAGATCTTCAAGTACCTGAACCAGTTCGCGTCGAAGGCCAAGGGGCTGACCACGGCCGGCCTGATCGTGCTGGTCGTCACGTCGGTGATGACGATGATGACGATCGAATCGGCGTTCAACCTGATCTGGCGGGTACGCAAGCCGCGGCCGTTCGCGCAGCGCGTGCTCGCGTACTGGGCGCTGATCACGCTCGGGCCTTTGTTGTTCGGCGTGAGCCTGTCGATCTCGTCGTACCTGTTCACGCAGTCGCTCGCGTTCACCGGCGCGGCGCCGACCACCTCGATCGTCGAATGGCTGCTCGCGCTCGCGTCGCTGCCGCTGACGGTGCTCGCGTTCACGCTGCTGTACGTGTACCTGCCGAACTGTACGGTCGCCTGGCGCGACGCGGTGATCGGCGGGCTGTTCGCAGCCGTCGCGTTCGAGCTGGCCAAGCGCGGCTTCGGCTACTACGTGCGGCGCATTCCGACCTATACGGCCGTCTACGGCGCGTTCGCGGCGCTGCCGGTGTTCCTGCTGTGGGTGTACCTGAGCTGGTTCATCGCGCTGCTCGGGGCGATGGTGGCGTCCGCGCTGCCGGCGATCCGCGTCGGCCAGTTCCACCGCATCCACTATCCGGGCAGCGACCTGCTCGACGCGCTCGAGCTGCTCGCGCGGCTGGCGGAGGCGCGTGCGGCCGGCAAGCGCGGCTATACGGCGATGCGGCTCGCGACCATGTTGCGCTGCGACATGGAAACCGCGCAGCGGCTGCTGACGACGATGGAGGAGCGGGAGTGGATCGCGCGGCTCGACGGCGGCGCCGAGACCACGCCGCGCTACATCATGCTCGCGAACCCCGAGCAGCTGACGCTCGCGCAACTGTTCGACGTGCTGGTGATCGACCGCGCGGAGCTGACCTACCAGCTGGAGCGGCGGCGCAGCCACGTCGAGGGCGCGGCCCTGCTCGCGGTGCTGTCGAGCGATCGCTTCGACGTGTCGCTTGCGACGCTGATCGCCGCGCACCGGCTCGCGGGCGCGCAGCCGGCGGGGAACGCCGGGCAGGCGCCAGGCGCCGTGCCCGACCCGCACGCGCGGCCGCCGCGGCCCGCGTGACGGCGGGGCCGGCGGGCTACAGCGGGATCTTGCCGGTGCAGATGTCCTTGAACATCACCCAGTCGCCCATCAGGCTGTAGATCGGGTGCCGGAACGTGGCCGGACGGTTCTTCTCGAAGAAGAAGTGCCCGACCCACGCGAAGCCGTAGCCGCAGACGATCGCCGCCGGCAGCCACAGCCAGTTGCCGGTCGCGATCGCCATCGCGACGCAGCCGATCACGCCGAGCGAGCCGATGAAGTGCAGCCGGCGCGACGTCAGGTTCTGGTGTTCGTTCAGGTAATACGGGTAGAAATCGGCGAAGCGGGCGAACTGCTCCGAATGCGTATGCGCCATCGCTGCCTCCTCGGGCCGCTGTCGATGGCTTCATTGTGCGGCGGGCGGCCCATGTCCGCAAGCGGGGGCGCGGCCGCCGCGCCGGGGCCGCGCTTTCCTTTTGACAGGCTTTCCGATAGGATCGAAAGAGATTTTGCATTCAAGCATGAGGGGACTACGATGCGCGTCAGCGATATTCTGAAAGTGAAGGGCAACACGCTGTTTACGGTGACGCCCGATAAGCCGCTGCGCGAAGCGGTCGATACGATGGCCGAACACGATATCGGTTCGCTCGTCGTGATGGAGTACGGCGATCTCGTCGGGATGCTGACGTTCCGCGAGATCATCCTGCGCCTGCACGTGAACGGCGGCGCGATCGGCGACGTCCAGGTGCGCAAGGTGATGGACGAGCCGCTCACGTGTACGCCGGAAACCGACGTCAACGAAGTGCGCCGGATGATGCTCGAGCGTCACGCACGCTACATGCCGGTGCTCGACAAGAAGGTGTTGATGGGCGTCATTTCGTTCTACGACGTCGCGAAGACGGTCGTCGAGGCGCAGAGCTTCGAGAACCGGATGCTGAAGGCGTACATCCGCGACTGGCCGGAATCGGAAGCCGAAGCGCACAAGCCGTGAACCGCGCCGCGCCCGGCACCTCGATGCATGGGCGCCGCCATCCGGCATGCGGCGGCGCAGGCTTGTCCTGCGCCGCCTTTTTTTCAACGACAACACGAGGCCCGCGCAGCTTCGCCGAGACGACGCGCGCGTATTCCGCATGAGCGATCACACGCAAGCCACTTCGGAGCGGCGCGACGAACGGCGTGCCCACGCGTCGCAGTTCGACCTGCTGCGCGAGCGCCGTTTCGCCCCGTTCTTCACGACCCAGTTCCTCGGTGCGCTGAACGACAACGTCTTCAAGATCGGCTTCACGTCGCTCGTCACCTATCACACCGCGCGGTTCGCCGGCGTCGACGCCAAGACGGCCGCGTTCCTGATTTCCGCGATCTTCATCCTGCCGTTCGTGCTGTTCTCGGCGACGTCCGGCCAGATCGCCGACAAATACGACAAGGCGACCCTCACGCGCTTCGTGAAGACCTTCGAGATCGTGCTGATGCTCGTCGGCGCCGCCGGCTTCGTCACGCACAGCGCGACGCTGCTGTATCTGTGCACGTTCATGATGGGGATGCACTCGACGCTGTTCGGGCCCGTCAAGTATTCGTACCTGCCGCAGCATCTCGGCGAGCATGAGCTGGTCGGCGGCAACGGCCTCGTCGAAATGGGCACGTTCATCGCGATCCTGATCGGCACGATCATCGGCGGCGCGGCCGCCGGCATCGAAGGCGCCGGCGAACGCGTGCTCGCGGTGAGCGTCGTCGTGATCGCGCTCGCGGGGCGCCTCGTCGCGCAGCGCGTGCCGTCGACGCCGGCGCCGCAGCCCGATCTCGTGATCAACTGGAATCCGGTCAGCGAAACGTGGCGCAACCTCGGGCTCGCGCGCCAGAATCGCACCGTGTTCCTCAGCCTGCTCGGCATCTCGTGGCTGTGGTTCGTCGGCGCGACCTTCCTCACGTCGTTCTTCAATTTCGCGAAGGACGTGCTGTCCGCGAGCCCCGACGTCGTCACGATCCTGCTCGCGACGTTCTCGGTCGGCATCGGCCTCGGCTCGCTGCTGTGCGAGCGGCTGTCGCAGCGGCGCGTCGAGATCGGCCTCGTGCCGCTCGGCTCGATCGGCATCAGCGTGTTCGCGATCGAGCTGTATTTCGCGAGCCGCGCGCTGCCGTCGCCGGGCCATCTGCTGTCGGTCGGCGAATTCCTGGCCGGCGCGCGCCACTGGCGCATCCTCGCCGACCTGTTCCTGCTCGCGATGTTCGGCGGCTTCTACAGCGTGCCGCTGTACGCGCTGATCCAGAGCCGCAGCGCGCCGACGCACCGCGCACGGATCATCGCCGCGAACAACATCCTGAACGCGCTGTTCATGATCCTGTCGGCCGTGATGGCGATGGGGCTGACCAAGGCCGGCGTCGACATCCCGGGGCTGTTCCTCGCCACCGCGCTGCTGAACGTGATCGTCGCGACGTACATCTACCTGCTCGTGCCCGAGTTCCTGCTGCGTTTCGTCGCGTGGGTGCTCGTGCACACCTTCTACCGGATCCGCCTCGTGCACGCGGAGCGGATTCCGGCGGAAGGCGCGGCCGTGCTCGTGTGCAACCACGTCAGCTACGTCGATGCGCTCGTACTGGCGGCCGCGAGCCCGCGCCCGATCCGTTTCGTGATGGATCACCGGATCTTCAAGACGCGCTTCGCGAGCTGGGTGTTCCGGCATGCGAAGGCGATCCCGATCGCGCCGCGCCACGAGGATCCCGCGATGCTCGCGCGCGCGTACGACCTGTGCGAGGCCGCGCTGAAGGACGGCGAGCTCGTGTGCATCTTCCCCGAGGGCAAGCTGACCAAGACGGGCGACATCAACACGTTCCACCACGGCATCACCGAGATCCTGAGCCGCACGCCGGCACCGGTCATCCCGATGGCGCTGCGCGGGCTGTGGGGCAGCTATTTCTCGCGGCATTCCGATGCGCGGATGCCGCGCCCCGTCAAGCGCGGCGTGATGAGCCGGCTCACGCTGGCAGTCGGCGAGCCGGTCCCGGCGTCGGTCGCGACGCCCGAGTCGCTGCAGGCGGCGGTGACCGAGCTGCGCGGCGCGCGGAAGTAGGCGGGCGCCGGCCGGCGCCGTGCCGGCATGCGGCTGCTGTCCGGGTGGAACGGGCTGCCGGCCGCCCCCATCGGGCCGCACCGGCACGTACCGTGCGCCCTGACCGGCGTGTCAAGCGTCCCGCGGTTCCGGGACGGCTGGCATAATAGCGGTTTACCTCTTTTTCTCGACCGGCAAACGATCGATCTGCCCGCGGCACGGCAGCGCATCGGTTTGCCCATTTATCTTTGGGCGGTTCCATCATGTCCGGCAATACTCTCGGCACGCTTTTCACTGTCACGACCTTCGGCGAATCGCACGGTCCCGCGATCGGCTGCGTGATCGACGGCTGCCCGCCGGGAATGGGGCTGACCGAAGCCGACATCCAGCTCGAGCTCGACCGCCGCAAGCCCGGCACGTCGCGGCACGTGACGCAACGGCAGGAGGCCGACGAGGTCGAGATCCTGTCGGGTGTGTTCGAAGGCGTGACGACCGGCACGCCGATCGCGCTGCTGATCCGCAACACCGACCAGCGCAGCAAGGACTACGGCAACATCGTCGAGACGTTCCGTCCCGGCCATGCCGATTACACGTACTGGCAGAAGTACGGCATCCGCGACTACCGCGGCGGCGGCCGCTCGTCCGCGCGCCTGACCGCGCCGCTCGTCGGCGCGGGTGCCGTGGCGAAGAAGTGGCTGCGCGAGCGCTTCGGCGTCGAAGTGCGCGGCTACATGAGCAGCCTCGGCGAGATCGACGTGCCGTTCGTCGACTGGTCGCACGTGCGCGAGAATCCGTTCTTCTCGCCGAATGCGGCGGTCGTGCCGGAGCTCGAGGCGTACATGGATGCGCTGCGCAAGGAGGGCGATTCGATCGGTGCGCGCATCGACGTCGTCGCGTCGGGCGTGCCGGTCGGCTGGGGCGAGCCCGTGTTCGACCGTCTCGATGCCGATATCGCGAAGGCGATGATGAGCATCAACGCGGTGAAGGGCGTCGAGATCGGGGCGGGCTTCGACAGCGTCGCGCAGCGCGGCTCCGCGCACGGCGACGAGCTGACGCCGGGCGGTTTCGTCGGCAACCATGCGGGCGGCGTGCTCGGCGGGATTTCGACGGGGCAGGACATCACCGTGTCGATCGCGATCAAGCCGACGTCGAGCATCCGCACGCCGCGCCGTTCGATCACGAAGGCAGGCGACGAGGCGACGGTGGAAACGTTCGGCCGTCACGATCCGTGCGTCGGCATTCGTGCGACGCCGATCGCCGAGTCGATGCTCGCACTGGTGTTGATCGATCACGCGCTGCGCCATCGCGCACAATGCGGCGACGTCGAGACGTCGACGCCGAAGATCGCCGGTAGCGCGACCTGACACAAGCGGGCGGGGCGCGGCGCGCCTCGCGAACGCGCCGGGGAAGGCAAAACGGGGCGCTGCTTCAGGCAGCGCCCCGTTTCGTTCGTGGCGACCGACAAAAACGCGCTGCTCGCGGCGGCGCGTCGTGGCGGATTACATATTCGGGTAATTCGGCCCGCCGCCGCCCTCGGGCGTGACCCACACGATGTTCTGCGTCGGGTCCTTGATGTCGCAGGTCTTGCAGTGCACGCAGTTCTGCGCGTTGATCACGAGGCGATCGCTGCCGTCGTCGTTCTTCACGAACTCGTACACCGCCGCCGGACAGAAACGCCCCTCCGGTCCCGCGTACGTGCGCAGGTTCACGTTCACCGGCACGCTCGCATCCTTCAGCGTCAGGTGCGCCGGCTGGTTCTCCTCATGGTTCGTGTTCGAGATGAACACCGACGACAGCCGGTCGAACGTCAGCTTGCCGTCCGGCTTCGGGTATTCGATCGGCTCGCACTGCGACGCCGGCTTCAGCATCTCGTGATCCGCATGCTTGTGGTGCAGCGTCCACGGCACGTTGCCGCCCATCACCTTCTGCTCGAGCCCGACCATCAGCGTGCCCAGGTACAGGCCCTTCGCCATCCACTGCTTGAAGTTGCGCGCGCGGTACAGCTCCGTGTACAGCCACGACTGCTTGAACGCGTCCGGGTACGCGTTCAACTCGTCCGACTGGCGGCCGGCCTGCACCGCGTCGAACGCCGCGTCCGCCGCCAGCATGCCGGTCTTGATCGCCGCGTGGCTGCCCTTGATCCGCGATGCGTTCAGGAAGCCCGCGTCGTCGCCGATCAGCGCGCCGCCCGGGAACACCGTCTTCGGCAGCGACAGCAGGCCGCCGGCCGTGATCGCGCGCGCGCCGTACGACACGCGCTTGCCGCCTTCGAGGAACGCGCGGATCGACGGGTGCGTCTTGTAGCGCTGGAATTCCTCGAACGGCGACAGGTACGGGTTCGTGTAGCCCAGGCCCACCACGAAGCCGACCACGACCTGGTTGTTGTCCATGTGATACAGGAACGAGCCGCCGTAGGTGTCGGACTTCAGCGGCCAGCCGGCCGTGTGGATCACGAGGCCCGGCTTGTGCTTGGCCGGATCGATTTCCCACAGTTCCTTGATGCCGATCCCGTATGCCTGCGGATCCGCGTTCGCGTCGAGCTTGTACTTCGCGATCAGTTGCCGCCCCAGATGGCCGCGGCAGCCTTCGGCGAACAGCGTGTACTTCGCGTGCAGCTCCATGCCGAGCTGGAAGTTCTCGGTCGGCTCGCCGTCCTTGCCCACGCCCATGTTGCCGGTGGCGACGCCCTTCACGGAACCGTCGTCGTTGTAGAGGATCTCGGCGGCCGGGAAGCCGGGGAAGATCTCGACGCCCAGCGCTTCGGCCTGCTGGCCCAGCCAGCGCGTGACGTTGCCCAGCGAAATCACGTAGTTGCCGTGGTTCTTGAAGTTGTCGGGCAGCGCCCAGTTGGGCGTGGTGACCGCGCTGCTCTCAGACAGGAACAGGAAGCGGTCTTCCGTCACCTCGACGTCGAGCGGCGCGCCGCGTTCCTTCCAGTCGGGGAACAGTTCGGTGATCGCGCGCGGGTCCATCACCGCGCCCGACAGGATGTGCGCGCCGATCTCGGAACCCTTCTCGAGCACGCACACGCCGATCTCGGTGCCTTTCTCGGCGGCCAGCTGCTTGAGCCGGATCGCCGCCGACAGCCCGGCGGGGCCGCCGCCGACGATCACGACGTCGTATTCCATCGATTCGCGCGGGCCGTATTGCTCGATGAGGCTTGCGGGGGTCATTGGCGTTCCTCTAACCGTTAGAATGCTTTTATTCGGGAGCGTATTGTCTGCGAAACGAAACGCTTGCCGCAACAACATGCGGCTAGATTAGCACGATCGTTCTATTTTTTGTGCTAGGGTAATGCCGTTCGGGCTGTGCCGCCCGGGCCGGCGAAACGACATCGAAAGGGGATGTGCAAATGGGTCGATCGATCAATCTGGAAGGCAAGGTTGCGCTGGTCACGGGCGCGTCGAGCGGCCTCGGGCAGCGTTTTGCACAGGTGCTGTCGCAGGCTGGCGCGAAGGTCGTGCTCGCGAGCCGCCGGGTCGAGCGCCTGAAGGAGCTGCGCGCGGAGATCGAGGCGGCGGGTGGCGCCGCGCACGTCGTGTCGCTCGACGTGACCGACGTCCAGAGCATCAAGGCCGCGATCGCGCATGCGGAGACGGAGGCCGGCACGATCGACATCCTCGTGAACAATTCGGGTGTCTCGACGATGCAGAAGCTCGTCGACGTCACGCCGGCCGATTTCGAGTTCGTGTTCGATACCAACACGCGCGGCGCATTTTTCGTCGCGCAGGAAGTCGCGAAACGGATGATCATGCGCGCCAACGGCAGCGGCAATGGCAAGCCGCCGTGCCGGATCATCAACATCGCATCGGTGGCCGGGCTGCGCGTGTTCCCGCAGATCGGGCTCTACGCGATGAGCAAGGCCGCGGTCGTGCAGATGACGCGCGCGATGGCGCTCGAGTGGGGGCGCCACGGAATCAACGTCAACGCGATCTGTCCGGGCTATATCGATACCGAAATCAATCATTACCTGTGGGAAACCGAGCAGGGCCAGAAGCTGCAGTCGATGCTGCCGCGCCGGCGCGTCGGCAAGCCTCAGGATCTCGACGGGCTGTTGTTGCTGCTCGCGGCCGACGAGTCGCAGTTCATCAACGGCTCGATTATCTCCGCCGACGACGGCTTCGGCCTCGCCTGAGCGGATGACACCCGGCAACGAAGAAGACTGCAATGAGCGCAACAAGCGATTACTCCCCCGTATTTGAGATGTCGATGCCGATCCGCTGGGGCGACATGGACGCGTTCGGCCATGTGAACAACACGGTCTATTTCCGCTACATGGAGCAGGCGCGGATCTCGTGGTTCGAGGAACTCGGCATTGCCGGCGGCAACGGCGAAGGGCAGGGGCCCGTCATCGTCACGGCGTCGATGGAATTCCTCAAGCAGCTGCACTATCCGGGTGACGTGATCGCGAGGATGTCGGCCGCGAAACCCGGCCGGAGCAGCTTCGACACCGGCTTCGAGCTCACGCGCGCGGACGATCCGCAGCACGTCTATGCACGCGGCAAGGCGCGCTGCGTGTGGGTCGACTATGCGCTCGGCAAGTCGGTGGAACTGCCGCCACTGCTGCGCGACACGATCGAGCGCGCACTCGCGACGAAAATCGACTGAGCGGCGAGTCCGGCGCCGCGCGCCGGCGAGCCGCCATGCCCGTCGTTACCCGAATCGGCCGCTCTGCGCAGCCGATCGTCATTCGGGCGCCGCCACGCGACAAGCATTCACTGCCCGAGCAGGCGCTGCACCAGCTCCGGCGTGTTGTTCGTGCCGTATTTGCGCATCAGCCGTGCGCGGTAGATGTCGACCGTGCGCGAACTGATGTCGAGCACGCGCCCGATCTGCTTGCTGGTCTTGCCGGTCGCGAGCTGCGCGGCGATCTCGCGCTCGCGCGGGGTCAGCTCGACGGCGACGCGGCGCGTCGCGCTCAGATCCTCGAAGGTCCAGACGCCGGCCGCGAGCGGCGCGGTGCGGTCGAGCGCGCGGCCCGTCACGTGGCACCAGAACAGCTCGCCGTCCGCGCGCTTCATGATTCTGTCATCCGAGTAGATGCCGTTCGCGGCCATCACGCGCGCGATTCGCTCGCCGATGCGCTGGAATTCGTCCGTCGACGGATAGAGCACCTCGTACGATTTTCCGATGAGATCGGCCCGCGCGCAGCGGAAGATCGACGCAAGCGCATCGTTGCAATCCTCGATCACGCGGTCGCGCGACAGCACGAGGCCGAGCGGCGCGAGGTGGAAGGCAGTCTGGTAATCGAGAGCGGGCATGGCGCAGGCAAGCGGAGGCAAACGCTTATGTATTTTTGCGTATTGTGCCGCATCCGCGCCGCATCGTACCCTTTCAGGCATCTCGCGGCGGCTTGCCGCGACATAAAAACAGCGCGCTTCGACGCAGGTAGGGCCGCGCATGCATAGAATGATGCGGCGGGCTTGCGGCCCAGGTGGGCGCGTGAACCGGTTTTGCTGGTTTCCATAGAGGAAGGGACAACTGATGAACAAAGTCTATCCAAGCGCGGCTGCCGCGCTGGAAGGGATCGTCCGCGACGGACAGACCTTCGCGGTGGGCGGCTTCGGCCTGTGCGGGATTCCGGAGGCGCTGATCGCGGCGTTGCGCGATTCGGCGGTCAAGGGCATCACCTGTATCAGCAACAACGCGGGCGTCGACGGTTTCGGCCTCGGCCTGCTGCTGGAAACGCGCCAGATCAAGAAGATGATCTCGTCGTACGTCGGCGAGAACAAGGAGTTCGAGCGTCAGTACCTGGCCGGCGAACTCGAACTCGAATTCACGCCGCAAGGCACGCTCGCCGAGAAGCTGCGCGCGGGCGGCGCGGGCATTCCCGCCTTCTTCACGAATACCGGCTACGGCACCGTGATCGCGGAAGGCAAGGAAACGCGCCAGTTCGGCGATCGCCACTACGTGCTCGAGCCGTCGCTGACGGCCGACGTCGCGCTCGTGAAGGCGTGGAAGGCCGACAAGTCCGGCAACCTGATCTACCGCCGCACGGCGCGCAACTTCAATCCGATGTGCGCGATGGCCGGCAAGATCACCGTGGCGGAGGTCGAAGAGATCGTCGAAAACGGCGAACTCGATCCGGACCATATCCATACGCCCGGGATTTTCGTGCAGCGCATCGTGCTGAACGCGACGCCGGAAAAACGCATCGAACAACGCGTCGTACGCGCGAAAGGAGACTGACATGGCCTGGAATCGTGACCAGATGGCCGCGCGCGCGGCGAAGGAACTGCAGGACGGCTTCTACGTGAACCTCGGCATCGGCCTGCCGACGCTCGTCGCGAACCACGTGCCGGAAGGCGTCGAGGTGTGGCTGCAGTCGGAAAACGGCCTGCTCGGCATCGGCCCGTCGCCGACCGAGGACGAAGTCGACGCCGATCTCATCAACGCCGGCAAGCAGACCGTCACGACGCTGCCGGGCTCGTCGATCTTCTCGTCGGCCGACTCGTTCGCGATGATCCGCGGCGGCCACATCAATCTCGCGATCCTCGGCGCGATGCAGGTCAGCAAGCAGGGCGACCTCGCGAACTGGATGATCCCCGGCAAGATGATCAAGGGGATGGGCGGCGCGATGGACCTCGTCGCGGGGGTGGGGCGTGTCGTCGTGCTGATGGAGCATGTCGCGAAGGGCGACCAGCACAAGATTCTCGAAGAATGCAACCTGCCGCTGACGGGTGTCGGCGTGGTCGACCTGATCATCACCGATCTGGGCGTGATCGAGGTGACGCCGTCCGGCCTGAAGGTTCTCGAACTCGCCGACGGCGTGAGCGCGGACGAGATCCAGGCGAAGACGGGCGCACCGCTCGACGTCAGCGCGGTGGCCTGAGCGTCGCCTCGTTGCGTCGTCCCCGACGCCCCGCGTTCCCAACGGAACGCGGGGCGTTTTGTCGTGCGCGCTTGTGTCACGCGATGGTGCCGCCGCCGTCGATCAGCACCGTCGAGCCGGTCGCATAAGGCGTCGTCGCCAGATACAGGATGGCATTCGCGACATCCTCCGGCTGGCCGACCCGGCGGGCCGGAAGGCGCTGCGCGGCGCCGGCGTACAGGGCGTCGCGCGCATCGGATGCGAGCTTGTCCCACAGCGGCGTCGCGATCAGGCCGGGCGACACGGTATTCACGCGGACCGGCGCCAGCTCGAGGGCCAGGCCGCGCGCCAGCGCCTCCAGCGCCGCATTGATCGCCCCTTGCAGCACCGACGACGCGCTCGGCCGCGCACTGAGGAAACCCGACACGAACGTCAGCGAACCGCCGGGCGCGATATCGATCGCCCGCGCGACGCGATATGCGCCCCAGAACTTGCTGTCCATCGCAGCCTGCGCGTCGGCCAGCGGCAGTCCGCGGACCGGGCCCGTGGCCGTCCTTGCCGCTGAAATCACGACGTGGTCGAACTGGCCGGCGCGCGCGCAGAAGGCCTCCACGTCGGCCGTATCGGTGATGTCGAGCGTTTCGTATCGCACGTGTGCGCCGGCCCCGGCATCGATCGCGATCCTGCCCGGGTTGCGCGAGGCGATCGTCAGGATCGCGCCGTGTCGCGCGAATGCCGTCGCGGCAGCGGCGCCGATGCCGGAGCTTCCTCCGACGACGAGTACTTTCTTTCCGTGAAGCAGGTCAGTCATGACGATTTTTCCTGGTTGAAAGGGGGAGGGGCGTCCGCTCAGATCGTTTCGGTTTCGCGCAGCGTCGACGGGCCGTGCAGCGCGAAGCGCGCAATGTCGTCCTTGCGCATGAATGCGACACCGGGGTGAGATCGAGCGTAGTGCAGGAAGGCGTCCCATGCGCGGACCATTTGCGGCGTGCCGCTGATCCGGTCATGCGCGCTGATCGACATCAGTCTGCGCCGCTGTCCGGCCTCCGCGTACAACTGGTCGAAATCGAGCTTGATCTGCTCGAGGAACATCGTCGGCGAGTAGTTGCGGCCTTCGATCAGCAGGATGTCGTTGTTGCGCAGCGTGTACGGGACCACCACGAAATCGCGACCGTCGACGCTTTCGATGAAAGGCTCGTCCCGGCTGACGTCGTCGATGTGATACGTGTAGCCGAGTTCCTGCAGCAACGACAGCGTATGGGGGCCGCGCCGCAGCCAGTTGCAGTTGTAGCCGATCGGGCGCTGACCGGTCACCGCTTCGACCATGTCGCGGGCTTCGGTCAGGAAGCGGCGCTCGTCGTCGCGGCTCATCGCGAATTGCGCACGCCAGGTCGGCCCGTGGGCGGCGGCTTCGTGGCCGCGCGCCACGATTTCGCGCGCCAGTTCGGGGTGCCGGCGCGCGGCTTCCCCGATCATGTGCGACGTGACTTTCACGCCATGCCGGTCCCACAGGTCGAGCAGGCGCGGAATGCCTTCCCGGTAGCCATAGGCGAACCAGGTGGCCGACGCGAGATCGACCGGCACGGACGGCGGAAACGCGACGGCGGGAAAGGGGCTGTCCGCCCCGCTGGGCGGCTGGCCGCCCGCCTCGAACTGCATCGAGATCGAGATGACCAGGCGCGCGCCGTCCGGCCAGAACGGCGCGGCGTCCGGCGTGGGGCGCGCCGGAATCGGGGCGGCCGTTGCCGGCCGGGACGCGCCGGCCATCACCGCGGCGCCGGCCGCGAGCCCGGCGCCGGTCTGGGCCAGAAATCTGCGGCGCGGCAGGTGCGTCGCACGAGGGTCGTGATCGTGAGTCATTGCGTTCCTCCGTCAGGCGACCAGTCCGAGCTGACGCATCAGCGTCAGGTTGTCCTCGATGTGCCAGTTTTCCGCGATCCGGCCGTGGTCGATCCGGTAGATATCGGTCGCGATGAAGTCGATTGCCTGTCCGCGCCCGGCCGTTCCGTTGAACGTGCCGGTGAAATGCCCGCGAAAGTGCAGGTGGACGACGACGCGGTCGCCCGCGACGATCATCTGTTCGATGTCGCAATGCAGATCCGGAATCGCGCCGCGCATCGTGCGCGAGGCCGCGAGCGGTCCCGGAATGCCCTGTTCCCGGCCGGGCGGCAGCGTCCGGTCGGTGAAGTCGGCGGCGAGCGCGGTACGGGCGAGATCGGCGTCGCCGGTATCCCAGAAGGTGCCGTAGCGGCGCGCGGCCAGTATCTGCGCCCGGGCCTGCGCAGCCGGCACGCCCTCGGCCACGGTCAGGCTGCGCGGCGCGACGAGGTCTGCCGCACGGGACGCGGCGGGCAACAGTGCCACGACGCAAGCGGCCGCGGCGAGTACCGGCGCGACGGGGCGGGTGATCGAACGAAGGCGGATCGACATGGTTTCGGAGGTCCTGTGAATAGCGTCGTGCGACGACGCGGAACAGGTATGGTAGGTTTCCGTTTTGGATGCAAATACGGGCGAACGGCGAATGGATTATTCGAAAAAAGGAAAGGCTGGGATGTGGCGGGCGACCGGATGCTGATCGACGATCTTCCTGCGCTCGACACTTTCGCGAGGATCGTGTCGGCCGGCAGCCTGTCGGCGGCCGCGCGCGAACTCGATTTGTCGTTGTCCGTCGTCAGCAAGCGGCTTGCGCAGCTCGAGTCGCAGCTTGGCGTGCGCTTGCTGCACCGGACGACCCGGCAGCAAACGCTGACCGACGAAGGCGCGCAGTTTCACGCCCAGGTCCTGCGCATCCTGGCCGAAGTCGATCGCGCCGAAACGCTGATGCGCGATCGTCGCGGCACGGTCAGCGGCGTGCTGCGCGTGACGGCGCCCGGCGAGCTCGGCCGTCTGCGGATCGCGCCCGTCGTGGCGGCGTTTCAGCAGCGGCATCCGCAACTGACCGTGCAGTTGCTGCTGACCGACACGGTCGTCGACCTGCTCGCCCATGACATTGACGTCGCCGTGCGGATCGGCAATCTCGCCGATTCGACGATGATCGCGCGCGAGCTGGCGCCGAATCATCGCGTGCTGTGCGCGTCGCCGGGCTATCTCGCGGCGCACGGGGCGCCGGCCCATCCGGCCGAACTGCGCGAACATCGATGCATCGTGATGGGCGACCAGGCGCGTGCCGAATGGCGCTTCGACGGCGCCCAGGGCAGGGTGGCCGTCGAGGTGGCGGCCGCGCTGCTGACGAACGACGGCGGTGCGGCGCGTACGCTGGCGCTGGAAGGCGCGGGTATTGCGCTGAAGTCGATCTGGGACGTCGGCGCCGATCTCGATGCCGGCCGGCTCGTGCGCGTGCTGCCGGCTTTCGCGGCGTCCGCGGCGCCGCTGCATGCGGTCTATCCCGGCGGCCGCCACGTGCCGCTGCGCGTGCGCACCTTCGTCGAGTTCCTGCGCGAGCAGTTGCGCGCGGCGTGGCGCCGAGCCGATTGAGCCTCCGTCCCGTGCGGTGCGCCGCGGGCGCGGCGCCCGTTGTTCGGAAGCGGTTTACAATCGTTCGCATCGGGCGTCGCAAGCGTTGCCCCGCGCGTCGCCCCCGTTCGACAGGATGCCAACGATGCCAACGACCCCAGCGAATCCTCCGGTTCCCCGCCAGCGGCGCGTGCAGTGTGCGAGTGCCGCCGGCCTTCACCACGTCGCCTATACCGAGTGGGGCGATCCCGCCAATCCGCGCGTGCTCGTCTGCGTGCACGGCCTGACGCGTTCCGGGCGCGATTTCGACCGGCTCGCCGCCGCGCTGTCCGATACGTATCGCGTCGTCTGCCCCGACATCGTCGGGCGCGGCCGGTCGGACCGTCTGGCCGACCCGCGGCTCTATGCGATTCCGCAGTACGTGGCCGACATGGTGACGCTGATCGCGCGGCTCGACGTCGAATCGGTCGACTGGTTCGGCACGTCGATGGGCGGCCTGATCGGCATGGCGCTTGCGGGGCTGCCCGGTTCGCCGTTGCGCCGGATGATCGTCAACGACGTCGGGCCGCGCATCGAGCCCGATTCGCTGACACGCATCGGCGAATACCTCGGCGTGCAGCCGCGCTTCGACACCGAGCAGGAGGGGATCGACTACCTGACGTCGCTGTCGCTGCCGTTCGGCGCGCTGAGTGCCGACGAGTGGCGCGAGATCAACGGGCCGCTGCTGCGCGAGCTGCCCGAAGGCGGCTGGACGATGCGCTACGATCCGCGCATCGCCGAGCCGTTCAAGGCGACGACGCCCGAACTGGCCGCGCTCGGCGAGGCCGCGCTGTGGCGTGCGATCGAGACGACGGACGCATCGCTGCTCGTCGTGCGCGGCGAGACCTCCGACCTGCTGTCGCGCGAGACGGTGGCCGACATGGTGCGTCGCGGCCGACATGTGACGCACGTCGAGATTCCGGGGGCGGGCCACGCGCCGGCGTTCGTCAGTGCCGACCAGATTGCACTTGCGCGGCGGTTTTTCGTCGAAGGCCGCGCATAAACGCGTCATAATATACGGTTCGGCGGCACGTGGGCCGTGCCGCCGTCCGATTCTCCCTTCACTCACGACCGGAACATTCCATGGCAGTCATTCGTCACCACGTCGGGGCCCGTCTCTCCGAAACCGCGATCCACAACGGTACCGTGTATCTGGCCGGCCAGATCGCCGAAGACACCACGCAGGACATCAGGGGCCAGACGCGCGAAGTGCTCGGCCACATCGACCGTCTGCTCGCCGAAGCGAACAGCGACAAGGCGCATCTGCTGTCGGTGCAGATCTACATCTCGGATCTGGCGAACTTCGACGGCATGAATGCGGAGTGGGACGCGTGGGTCGCGCAGGGCAACACGCCGCCGCGCGCCACCGTCGAGGCGAAGCTCGCGGATCCCGCGCTGCTCGTCGAGATCGTGGTCGTTGCCGCGCAGCGGAGCTGAGCTGGGCTGGGCCACACCCGACGATGACCGCATTCCGCCAGGCCGTGCAATGACCGAATCCGTTTCCGCTTCCCCTGTCGCGGCACCGTCGTTCGACGACGTGCTGGCGTTCGTGCGCGAGCGGGCCGGCGACGCGCGCCTGTCGTCGGGCGAACTGCTCGCCGATCACTCGGCCGGCACGGCGGCGATCATGCGCACGCTGAACGTCGATCCGTCCGCGATGCAGGCCGCCGCGCTGTTCGTGCTGACGCCGCACTTGAGCGACCCCGAGCGCGAGCTCACCGAGCGTTTCGGCGAAGAGGTGGCGCGGCTCGTGTCCGACGTGCGCAAGCTGTTGCGGCTCGGCACCGTGAGCCTGCGCGCCGCGCAGAACGCGAAGCCCGACACGGGGCGCGACGCGGCGGAAGAGCGGCGCACGCAGATCGAGGCGCTGCGCAAGATGCTGCTCGCGTTCGCGCAGGACATCCGCGTCGTGCTGATCCGGCTCGCGTCGCGGTTGCAGTCGCTGCGCTATTACGCGGCCGCGAAGATCGAGCCGCCGCCCGACGTCGCGCGCGAGACGCTCGAGATCTATGCGCCGCTCGCGAACCGCCTCGGTATCTGGCAACTGAAGTGGGAGCTCGAGGATCTCGCGTTCCGCTTCGAGGATCCCGTCACCTACAAGCGGATCGCGAAGCTGCTCGACGAGAAGCGCATCGAACGCGAGGCATACGTCACGCAGGCGATCGGGCGGCTGCAGCACGAGCTCGCGGAAGCGAACATCCAGGCCGACGTGAGCGGCCGGCCGAAACATATCTACAGCATCTGGCGCAAGATGCGCGGCAAGGAACTCGATTTCTCCGAGCTGTACGACGTGCGCGCGTTTCGCGTGATCGTGCCGGACATCAAGGATTGCTACGCGGTGCTCGGCATCGTGCATCACCTGTGGCAGCCGGTGCCGAAGGAATTCGACGACTACATCTCGCGACCGAAGCCGAACGGCTACAAGTCGCTGCATACGGTCGTGATCGGCGACGACGGCCGCGCGTTCGAAGTGCAGATCCGCACGCAGGAGATGCACCGCTTCGCCGAGTACGGCGTGGCCGCGCACTGGCGCTACAAGGAGGCCGGCGCGCGCGGTTACGGCGGCCAGTTCTCGGCGAGCGACAAGTACGACGAGAAGATCGCATGGCTGCGCCAGTTGCTGGCGTGGAAGGACGACGTCGAGGACGGCGCCGAGGTGTCGGGCGACCAGGCGTGGGCGCAATTGCGCGAGACGTCGCTCGATGACGACCACATCTACGTGCTGACGCCGCAGGCGCGCGTGATCGCGTTGCCGCAGGGGGCGACGCCGGTCGATTTCGCGTACCACCTGCACAGCGAACTCGGCCATCGCTGCCGCGGCGCGCGCGTGGACGGCGTGATGGTCCCGCTGAACACGTCGCTCGCGAACGGCCAGACGGTCGAGATCGTCGCGGTGAAGGAGGGCGGGCCGTCGCGCGACTGGCTGAACGCGCAGCTCGGCTACCTGAAGAGCCCGCGTGCGCGGCAGAAGGTGCGTGCGTGGTTCAACTCGATCGAGCAGGAGGAAAACGTCGCGCATGGCCGGGCGCTCGTCGAAAAGACGCTGCAGCGCGAAGGCAAGACCTCGGTCAACCTGGACAACCTCGCGGCGAAGCTCGGCTTCAAGTCGCCCGAGGAGCTGTTCTCGGTCGTCGGCAAGGAAGAATTCAGCCTGCGCAATGTCGAGCACGCGCTGTCCGATGCGCCGCCGCCGGAGCCGGCGCCCGAGGCGCCCGCCGATTTCGAGAAGCGCAGCAGCGGCGCGAGCGTCGCGCACGGCGCGTCGACCGGCGTGCTGGTGGTGGGCGTCGATGCGCTGCTGACCCAGCTCGCGCGTTGCTGCCGTCCCGCGCCGCCCGATCCGATCAGCGGGTTCGTCACGCGCGGCAAGGGCATGTCGATCCATCGCACCGACTGCCCGACGTTCCGCCGGATGGTCGAGCGCGCGCCGGAGCGCGTGCTGCAGACGACCTGGTCGGCTGACGTGCTCGGCGGGCGCGGCGCGTCCGTTTATCCGGTCGACCTGATGATCGAGGCGAGCGACCGGCAAGGGTTGCTGCGCGACATCTCCGAAGTGTTCGCGCGCGAGAAGATCAACGTGGTGGGCGTGAAGACGCAGAGTCGCCGCAATGCGGCATTCATGCAGTTCACGGTCGAGGTGTCGAACTCGGCGCAGGTGCAGCGCGCGTGCACGCTGCTCGGCGAGGTGCAGGGCGTCGTGCGGGCGGGTCGCAAGGCGTGATGTGGGGTTGAAACACGGTTGTTTTGCTGCGACTGCATAAAACACTTGCCAAGCCGGTAGCCGCTCCATATAATCTTAGCTTCTCTAGGCTCGTAGCTCAGCTGGTTAGAGCACCACCTTGACATGGTGGGGGTCGTTGGTTCGAGTCCAATCGAGCCTACCAACGAATTGAGAATGCCTGGTCTCCGGGCGTTCGATGCAGTAAAGAACTCAACGCGAACAAGGCGAATACGGTTATGACACCGCGAACGTTGACCGAAACGACTTCGGAGCGACGCTAGTCGAGGAACGTTTTCGCCCTTTCAGTTTGAGTGAAGTATCGAATGCGGCCCCTCGAAAGCGGGGCCGCATTTTTTTTGTCGCGAAATTTTCACGCGTGATTTCTGATCTCGCGTTCCTGGTCTGCCGCCCACTGTCGGCATCACGGAGATTGCCATGGTTTCGATACGCTTGCCTGACGGCTCAGTTCGACAATACGAGCATCCGGTGACAGTTGCCGAGGTCGCGGCCTCGATCGGTCCCGGTCTTGCGAAGGCTGCGCTTGGCGGCAAGCTCGATGGCGAGCTCGTTGATACGTCCACGGTGATCGACCGCGACGCGTCGCTCGCGATCATCACGGACAAGGATGCCGACGGTCTCGACATCATCCGTCACTCGACCGCGCACTTGCTCGCGTATGCGGTGAAGGATCTGTATCCGGACGCGCAGGTGACGATCGGCCCGGTGATCGACAACGGCTTCTATTACGACTTCTCGTACAACCGGCCGTTCACGCCGGAAGATCTGGAAAAGATCGAAAAGCGCATGCAGGAGCTCGCGAAGAAGGACGAGCCGGTGACGCGCCGCGTCGTGTCGCGCGACGAGGCGGCCGGTTACTTCCGCAGCATCGGCGAGAAGTACAAGGCCGAGATCATCGAGTCGATTCCGCAAAGCGACGAAATCAAGCTGTACTCGCACGGCGGCTTCACCGATCTGTGCCGCGGCCCGCACGTGCCGTCCACCGGCAAGATGAAGGTCTTCAAGCTGATGAAGGTCGCGGGCGCGTACTGGCGCGGCGATTCGAAGAACGAGCAGCTGCAGCGCATCTACGGTACGGCCTGGACGAAGAAGGAAGATCAGGACCAGTACCTGCACATGCTCGAGGAAGCGGAAAAGCGCGATCACCGCAAGCTGGGCAAGCAGCTCGACCTGTTCCACATGCAGGAAGAGTCGCCGGGCATGGTGTTCTGGCATCCGAAGGGCTGGGCGCTGTGGCAGCAGGTCGAGCAGTACATGCGCCGCCGCGTGAACGACGCCGGCTATCTCGAGATCAAGACGCCGATGATCATGGACCGCTCGCTGTGGGAGGCGTCGGGCCACTGGCAGAACTACCGCGAGAACATGTTCACGACGGAGTCGGAGAAGCGCGACTACGCGATCAAGCCGATGAACTGCCCGGGCCACGTCCAGGTGTTCAAGCACGGCCTGCGCTCGTACCGCGACCTGCCGCTGCGTTACGCGGAATTCGGTTCGTGCCACCGCAACGAGGCATCGGGCGCGCTGCACGGCCTGATGCGCGTGCGCGGCTTCGTGCAGGACGATGCGCACATCTTCTGTACGGAAGACCAGTTCATTTCGGAATCGATCGCCTTCAACACGCTGGCCATGAGCGTGTACAAGGACTTCGGTTTCGAACACATCGACATCAAGCTGTCGCTGCGTCCCGATCAGCGCGCGGGCACGGACGAGACGTGGGATCGCGCCGAGCAGGGCCTGCGCGACGCGCTGACGGCCTGCGGCCTCACGTGGGAAGAATTGCCGGGCGAAGGCGCGTTCTACGGCCCGAAGATCGAGTACCACATCAAGGACGCGCTCGGCCGCTCGTGGCAGTGCGGCACGCTGCAGCTCGACATGGTGCTGCCGGAGCGCCTCGGCGCCGAGTACGTGGCGGAAGACAACAGCCGCCGCCGGCCGGTGATGCTGCACCGCGCGATCGTCGGGTCGATGGAGCGTTTCCTGGGCATTTTGATCGAGCACCATGCTGGTGCAATGCCGGTTTGGCTCGCGCCGTTCCAGGCAATTGTGCTCAATATTGCCGAAAGTCAGGCCGAATATGCGCAGTCCCTGGCCCAAACGTTGCAAAAACAAGGGGTTAGAGTGGCGGCCGATTTGCGCAACGAGAAGATTAGCTATAAAATACGCGAGCACACGCTGGAAAAGGTGCCTTATCTCCTCGTCGTGGGCGATAAGGAGCGTGATGCGCAAACGGTAGCCGTGCGTGCCCGTGGCGGCGTCGATCTTGGCGTAATGCCGGTCGAAGCCTTCGTTGAGCGTCTGCAGGAAGACCTGCGCTCGTTCAAGTAACCGCCCTGGCAGCGCGGCTCGTTTTTTTAATTTTTAGAGGAAACGTAACATCGCTACTGATAAGTCGTCGCACCGCATCAACGGTGAAATCACTGCGCCGGAAGTGCGTCTGGTCGGGATCGAGAACGAACCGCTCGGTATCGTAAAACTCGCTGATGCTTTCCGTAAATCGGAAGAACTGGATGTTGACCTGGTGGAAATCGCGCCGCAAGCGGTTCCCCCGGTTTGCCGTCTGATGGATTACGGCAAGTTCAAGTACCAGGAATCGAAGAAGCAGCACGAGGCGAAGCTCAAGCAGAAGGTCATCCAGGTCAAGGAAGTCAAGTTCCGCCCGGGTACCGATGACGGTGACTACAACGTCAAGCTCCGCAATCTCGTGCGCTTCCTCGAAGAAGGCGACAAGACGAAGATCACGTTGCGTTTCCGCGGCCGTGAAATGGCTCACCAGGAAATCGGTATGCGGATGCTTGAGCGTCTGCGCACGGATCTCGAGGAAGTCGGTCAGGTCGAGCAGATGCCGAAGATGGAAGGGCGCCAGATGATCATGGTGCTCTCGCCGAAGAAAAAGAAGTAACGGGCCCGCGCGCGTTGCGCGCGAGTTCGGCAGTGGTTCGGCGCGTGGCCCGGTCAGGGCGGCGCGCCAACAATGACGGTGGCTGCGCAAGCGGTCCGCCGTACACAAGTGGACTGGGTTTCGAAGGGCGGGTCAAGGGCGCAAGCCAACCGCACACCCATCGCCATCTAATAAACTGGAGTTGTTCGTCATGCCTAAGATGAAGACCAAGAAGAGCGCTGCAAAGCGCTTCGTGGTGCGTCCGGGCGGTACCGTCAAGCGCGGTCAAGCCTTCAAGCGCCACATCCTGACCAAGAAAACCACGAAGAACAAGCGTCACCTGCGCGGCGCAACGGCAGTTCATGATTCCGATCTGAACTCCGTCCGCGCAATGCTGCCGTTCGCGTAACCCCTCAACTGATACTCTAAGGAGAGAAACATGCCTCGAGTCAAACGTGGGGTAACCGCACGGGCCCGCCACAAGAAGATCATCAACCTGGCCAAGGGTTATCGCGGCCGCCGCAATAACGTCTACCGCATCGCCAAGCAGGCGGTGATGCGCGCTGGTCAGTACGCGTACCGCGATCGCCGCAACAAGAAGCGTGTGTTCCGCGCACTGTGGATCACGCGTATCAACGCGGCAGTTCGTCAGCACGACATGACCTACAGCGTGTTCATCAACGGCCTGAAGAAGGCGTCGATCGAACTCGACCGTAAGGTGCTGGCTGACATGGCGGTGTTCGACAAGGCTGCTTTTGCTGCGATCGTCAAGCAGGTGAAAGCCGCCGTTGCAGCCTAATTGCGAAATTAGCACTGCGTGGTTAGTTGCAGCGATGTTCCGGTAGTTTCGGCCGCTGCAGCGAAAACGGGGCTCTTCCGAGCCCCTTTTTTGTTTGGTGGGGCAGTTTCGCTCGCCAAGACCGAATGACGTTGGAAATGATGGGATCTATGGATCTGGACCAGATTGTCGCCGACGCGCAGCAGTCCTTCGAACAGGCTGCCGACATCACCACGCTCGAAAACGAGAAAGCACGATTTCTCGGCAAGTCGGGTGCGCTGACCGAGTTGCTGAAGGGCCTCGGCAAGCTCGATCCCGAAGCACGCAAGACCGAAGGCGCACGCATCAACGTCGCGAAGCAGCAGGTTGAAGCCGCGCTGACCGCCCGTCGCCAGGCACTGGCCGACGCGCTGCTGAATCAGCGCCTCACTGCCGAAGCGATCGACGTGACGCTGCCCGGCCGCGGCGCCGGTGCTGGCAGCCTGCACCCCGTGATGCGCACGTGGGAGCGGGTCGAACGGATTTTCGGCTCGATCGGTTTCGATGTGGCCGACGGCCCCGAAATCGAGACCGACTGGTACAACTTCACGTCGCTGAACAGCCCGGAGAACCATCCGGCGCGTTCGATGCAGGACACCTTCTACGTCGAAGGCAAGGATGCCGACGGCCGCCAGTTGCTGCTGCGCACGCACACGAGCCCGATGCAGGTGCGTTATGCGCGCATGAACCGTCCGCCGATCAAGGTGATCGCGCCGGGCCGCACGTATCGCGTCGACAGCGATGCAACCCACTCGCCGATGTTCAATCAGGTCGAGGGGCTGTGGATCGACGAAAACATCAGCTTTGCCGACCTCAAGGGCGTCTATACCGACTTCCTGAAAAAATTCTTCGAGCGCGACGACATCCTCGTGCGCTTCCGTCCATCGTATTTCCCGTTCACGGAACCGTCGGCCGAGATCGACATGATGTTCGAGCAAGGCAAGAACGCCGGCAAGTGGCTCGAGATTTCCGGTTCGGGGCAAGTGCATCCGACCGTGATTCGCAACATGGGCCTCGATCCCGAGCGCTACATCGGCTTCGCGTTCGGCAGCGGCCTCGAGCGCCTGACGATGCTGCGCTACGGCGTCCAGGATCTGCGGCTGTTCTTCGAGAACGACCTGCGTTTCCTGCGCCAGTTCGCATAACGCCGCCCGCCGCGCCGACCTGTGCCCGCGCACGCCCCGACGGACGATCCGACGGGGCCCGGGCGTCGATCTAACCTGTTTCGAACGTAGACATCCATGCAATTCCCTGAATCCTGGTTGAGAACCTTTGTCGACCCGCAGCTGACGACCGACGAACTGTCGCACGCGCTGACGATGGCGGGGCTCGAAGTCGAATCGCTGAGCAAGGCTGCGCCGCCGACGTCGAAGATCGTCGTCGGCCGCGTGCTCGAAGTCGTCAAGCATCCGGATGCGGACAAGCTCAATGTCTGCCAGGTCGACGCCGGCACCGGCGCGACGCTGAACATCGTCTGCGGCGCGCCGAACGTCGCGCCCGGCATCAAGGTGCCGGTTGCATTGGTCGGCGCCGAACTGCCGCCGGCGGAAGAGGGCGGCAAGCCGTTCGCGATCAAGCTGTCGAAGCTGCGCGGCGTGGAGAGCCAGGGGATGCTGTGCTCGGCACGCGAGCTGAAGCTGTCCGAGGACCACAGCGGCCTGCTGGTCCTGCCGGAAGATACGCCGGTCGGCCAGGATATCCGCGAGACGCTCAATCTCGACGACACGATCTTCGAAATCAAGCTGACGCCGAACAAGGCCGACTGCCTGTCCGTGTTCGGTATCGCGCGCGAGACGGCCGCAATCACCGGCGCGCCGCTGACGCCGGTCGACATCCGTCCGGTGCGCGTCGAGCTCGACGAAACGCTGCCGGTGCGCATCGCCGCGCCCGATCTGTGCGGCCGCTTCTCGGGTCGCGTGATCCGCGGCGTGAACGCGCGCGCGAAGACGCCGCAATGGATGGTCGAGCGTCTCGAGCGCTCGGGCCAGCGCAGCGTGTCCGCGCTCGTCGACATCTCGAACTACGTGATGTTCGAACTCGGCCGCCCGTCGCACGTGTTCGATCTCGACAAGATCCACGGCGGCATCGAGGTGCGCTGGGGCAAGCGCGGCGAATCGCTGAAGCTGCTCAACGGCAATACCGTCGAACTCGACGAAACGGTCGGTGTGATTTCGGATGCCGCCCAGGTCGAAAGCCTGGCCGGCATCATGGGCGGCGACAGCACGGCCGTCACGCTCGACACGACCAACATCTATCTCGAAGCCGCGTTCTGGTGGCCGGACAGCATCCGCGGCCGTGCGCGCAAGTACAACTTCTCGACCGATGCGGCGCATCGCTTCGAGCGCGGCGTCGATTACGCGACGACCGTCGAGCACGTCGAGCGCATCACGCAGCTGATTCTCGAGATCTGCGGCGGCAAGGCGGGCCCGGTCGACGATCAGTCGGTGAACCTGCCGCAGCGCGCACCGGTGAAGATGCGCGTGTCGCGTGCGAACCGCATCATCGGCGTGAAGATCGGCGCCGACGAGATCGCCAGCATCTTCACGCGCCTCGGCCTGTCGTTCGAGCGTGAAGACGACGCGTTCCTCGTCACGCCGCCGTCGCACCGCTTCGACATCGAGATCGAGGAAGACCTGATCGAGGAAGTGGCGCGCATCTACGGTTTCGAAAAGATTCCGGCGCGCCCGCCGGTCGCGACGAGCGAAATGCGCGCGACCAACGAGACGCGGCGCTCGATCCACGACATCCGTCACGCGCTCGCTGCGCGCGACTACGCGGAAACCGTCAACTTCAGCTTCGTCGATGCGGAGTGGGAGCACGATTTCGCCGGCAACGACAACCCGATCAAGCTGCTGAACCCGATCGCGAGCCAGCTTTCGGTGATGCGCACGACGCTGTTCGGCAGCCTGGTCGCCGTGCTGCGCCACAACCTCAACCGTCGCGCCGATCGCGTGCGCGTGTTCGAGTCGGGCCGCGTGTTCCTCGCCGATCCGTCGGTGAAGGCCGGCGAACTGGCGGTCGAGGGCCATGCGCAGCCGAAGCGTGTCGGCGCGCTGGCATACGGTCCGGCTGTCGACGAGCAGTGGGGCGTCGCCACCCGCGCGGTCGATTTCTTCGACGTGAAGGGCGATCTCGAAGCGCTGCTGGCGCCGTCGGCCGGGCGCTTCGTGAAGGCCGAGCATCCGGCTCTCCACCCGGGCCGCAGCGCGCGCATCGAAGTCGATGGCCGTGCGGTCGGCTGGATCGGCGAGCTGCACCCGCGCCTGATGCAGAAGTACGAGTTGCCGCACGCGCCGGTGATGTTCGAGATCGACGCGGACGCGCTGATTGCGCGTGCGCTGCCGGCGCCGACCGAGGTGTCGAAATTCCCGCCGGTACGACGCGATATCGCCGTTGTCGTCGATCAGGCGGTCGAGGTTCAGGCACTTTTCGACGAAATGAAGAAGGCACTTGCCGAAGAGGCCTGCCGATTCGTTCAGAAGGTTGTACTCTTCGACGAATTTCGTGCAAAATCAAATACTTCCGGTGGCCTTGCCGCGCACGAGAAGAGCCTTGCCTTCCGCGTGACGCTGCAGGACGCGGCTGGCACGCTACAGGACGAGGTCGTCGACCAGGCGATCCAGACGCTGGTCGAGCGGATGGCTCGCGCCGGTGCGCGCCTGCGCGGCTAAGGAGAGGGCCCGCCCGTTCGCGGGCGGCTCTTTTCCATCGTAAGTTTTGATTCAACGCGCTGTATGGCAGATATGAACGACATGACCTCGAGTGAATTCGAAGCCCTCCTGACGGCGCAACGCAGCGCCATGAACCGCGACGCCTCGGCGCCGGCGTCCCCCGAGACGCCCACGCTGACGAAGGCGGAGCTGGCGGAGCTGCTGTTCGACAGCGTCGGGCTGAACAAGCGTGAAGCGAAGGACATGGTCGAGGCGTTTTTCGAGGTGATCCGCGACGCGCTCGAAAACGGCGAAAGCGTCAAGCTGTCGGGATTCGGCAATTTCCAGTTGCGCGACAAGCCGCAGCGTCCGGGCCGCAATCCGAAGACGGGCGAGGCGATTCCGATCGCGGCGCGCCGGGTGGTAACCTTCCACGCGAGCCAGAAGCTGAAGGCGCTGGTCGAAAACGGCGCGGAGTAAGCGCCGCTCGCAGCAGTCTCCGCGCGGCCGCCGCGCACCCTTACCGACGGTTAACCGACGATGACCACCACGGTTGAGAAAGTCGTTTTGCCTCCGATTCCCGCGAAGCGCTACTTCACGATCGGTGAAGTCAGCGAACTGTGCGGGGTCAAGCCGCATGTGCTGCGTTATTGGGAACAGGAATTCACCCAGCTGCGGCCGGTGAAGCGGCGCGGCAATCGTCGGTATTACCAGCATCACGAAGTGCTGCTGATCCGGCGGATTCGCGAGTTGCTGTACGAGCAGGGATTCACGATCAACGGTGCGCGCAACCGGCTCGATTCGCCGGGTAGCCCGCGGGGCGCGGCGGAACCGGTCGAACCCGAGCTGCAGGCCGCCGATGCGCGCGCATCGGGCAAGCCGGGCGTAACGGTCGACGTCATCGCGCTGCGGCAGGCGCTGCTCGACGTGATCGACGGACTGAAGCACGACTGAGCGCGACGCGCGAACGAGATCGAGGGAAAAGCCCGGTTGGCGATACGCCAACCGGGCTTTTTTCATCGGTGCCGCATACGCGCATCAGCGCGACGCGAGCGGATTCTTCCGGCCCATGTCGACGACCAGCGTACCGTCCGGCAGCATCCGCACCGAGCCCTGCGCGACCTGGCTGCGATAACCGTACAGGTCGAAGCGCATCGGGCCGGCCTCGGCCGAATTGCGGATCAACGCGCGTACGTTCAGTTCGAGCACGTTGAACATCTTCATGTCGCCGCCTTCCATCCACATGTAGCTCGGCGCATCGATCTGCGGCCGCTTCGGCGCCGGTGCGCCGGCCGCGCGCCGGAACGTGAGCCGCAGCCCGTCGCGCTCGACCGTGGCTTGCCCGAGCTTGCCGTTCAGCACCGGCGGCGGGAACACGGTGTACTGGTCGAGCACGAGCGTGTCGCCGCGCAGCGCCGCGCCGCGCCGCTGCAGCGGCGTCAGCGACGCAAGCTCGATGCCGAGCGAGCGCAGGAGCTTCGCCTGCGGAATGCCGAGCACCGACACCTGCGTCGGCCTGAACGCGAGGTGCCGGTCGTCGAGCACCGTCAGCGAGCCTTTCATGTCGGTCGGCAGCCAGACGCCCGGCACGTGATTCCACAGCTTGATGCCGCCCTGGACACGCAGGTCCTGGCCGTCCGCGCTCAATTGCAGGTCGTTCAGCGAACGCGGCGAGTAGTCGAGCAGGTAGTTGTTGAACAGCGCCGACATCGCCTTCCACGACTCGACGACCGTGCCGCCGAGAATGCGGATGTCGTACTGGTTCGGATCGTCGAGATCGACGGGCTCGCCGGGGCGCTTCGATACGAGTTCGACGTCGAGATCCTCGACATGGAAGCCGATGTCGCCGGACAGGTTGAAGTCGACGTTGCGCAGATGGATCGTCGGGTTGCGGTTCGACACGTGCCGTTCGTTGAATGGCGTGGTCGACGTGCGCCGCATCGCGACCTTCTGCATGCCCGGACGCGCCGCGTCCGCGGCGAGCGCATAGGCTTCCCAGTGCTGGCGCACGTCGCGCAGCGCAGTCTGCTGCGCGGCAAGGAAACTGTCGTTCAGGCGCGCGGTCGCGTTGCCGAGCAGCGCGCCGCTGGCCGGGCCCGTGTACGAAGGCATCCGGATCGCCATCGCACCGCTTTCGTCGAAATTGAAATAGCCGGCCGACACCTGGTCGCGATAGTGATACAGGTCGAACACGAACGTCTGGTCGCGCTTCGACGGATCGACCGGGCCGATCAGGATGTCCGCGTTCATCGGCATCGAGCGCATGAACTTCACGTCGCCGCCGCGGATGTACATCGCCTGTTGCGGCGCATTCGCGGGCATTGCGAAGCCGGCATGCGTGCCGTCGTCGAGCGTCAGGTCGAGGCCAGCCGGCGTCACGCGCAGTGCGGTGAGGGTGATCTTCAGGCGCGGCGGCGGCATCAGCTTGTCGACCGCCATCACGAGATCGTCGCCGGCAAGCTGCGCGATCGGTGTCTGGACCTTCAGCAGGTCGGCCATTTTCACGTTGGCCGCGCGCATGACCGGTTGCGCGTTGATCCCCGACACGCGTACGCCGGTCGGGTGGAAGACGAGCTGGCTGCCGTCGCGGATCGCGAGCGTGCCGGTCAGCGAGAACGGCACCCAGCCGTCGCGCTGCATCTCGCCTTGCAGATGGATCACGCCGTCGCCGGCCGATACGGCCAGCTTGCGCAGCGGCGCGTTGCGGTAGCCGAAGATGTAGGTGTTGAAGAGGGCGGTCAGCTTGGCGTTGTCGAGCGTGACCGTGCCTTCGTGCACGTCGATCTCGAAGCTCGTCGGATCGTCGAACACGATCGGCGCGCCGGCCTGCGTCGGCACGAGCGTGGCTGACAACTGATGGATGAAGAAGCCGAGGTTGTTGACGATGCGGAAATCGACGTCGCGCAGGAACGTCATCGCGCCGTTCTGGCCCGAGTCGCGCAGCGTGAACGGGCGCGGCTGGGTGAGGCTGATCGATGCGAGCGACGGCACCGTGCGCGCGATCTGCTGCTCGTGCGCGAGGCGTTCGGCTTTGGTGCGTTCGATCTTCGTTGCCGCGATCGACGTGTTGCTGTCGCGCTGCGCGGCCGATTCCGCGCAGCCGGCGCACAGCAGGGCGAGCGCCAGCGCACCGCAGCCGAACACACGGGCGGGCGTGCGCGACGCCGGGCCGGCCGCGCGTGGCAGGCCGGAAAACCAGTCGAAAATTGCCAAAGGCGAGCGATGGCCGCGCCGGACCGGATTCCGCATCGTCTGTCTCCATGTCTTGTCGTGATCGACGGCGGCGCGCGCCACTGGACGGCGCGAGCGTCGATGCCGTGCAGTGTGTCATAGCGCGCTAGAGCGGCGTTACCAAACAACGGGCGCGCGGGCGCGGGGCGCCGGCGCGCTGCGGGACAATGGATTCGCGGTGGTCGGGCGGCCGGATCAAACGGTCGTTTGGTTTTTGCCGGGCGCCCGTCGGCGTCTTTTTCGCGACCGGGCAAATCCGTCGCGAGCCTTGGCTGGCGCGGGTTTGCCCGGATGGGCGGCACGGCCGCCGGTCAGACCGGCCACTGCTGCCGGATCGTGCTCTGCGCGGCCGGGTCGAGTTGCAGGCCGTGCTCGATATACGACGCCATCGAGTCGTACGAAGCCGTGACCTAATCGAATGCCGCCTCCTGTCTCGCGCAACGCGGCAAAGCCGGGCGGGCCGGATCGACCGGCGTGCAGTCGGACGGTTCGCCGGGCGCGTCGATCTCGAGCCGGCCAGCCGCACGGTGGCGATGGGCGACGCATCGGCCATCGTCCCTTTCGATGAGGGCCGCATGCGGGAAGGGGCGGCCCGGGCCGTGCATCAACGGATACGCTCGGTGTTGACGGCGGGGTAAGATCGGCATCAGTGGCGGGTTCGATCACAACACGTTGGTCATCACGGGGAAGCGCCATGGACCTGAAGGAAGTCGACGTACTGGGTGCGGGGGCAGGCGATCACTGGTACTACGCGTCGAAGGCGAGCGCGATCCGACGGTTCCTCGGCGGGGCGGGCGCGCACCGGATCCTCGACGTCGGGGCAGGGTCCGGCTTTTTCTCGAAGCACCTGCTGGAACGCACGCAGGCATCGGAAGCGTGGTGTGTCGATACGAGCTACGCCGACGATACCGACGAGGAGACGGCCGGCAAGCCCATCCACTTTCGGCGGTCCGTCGAACGGTTCGATGCCGATCTCGTATTGCTGATGGACGTGCTCGAGCACGTCGACGACGATGTCGGCCTGCTGACGCAGTACGTGAGGGGCGCGCCTTCCGGCAGCCGGTTCCTGATCACGGTGCCGGCCTTCCAGTTCCTCTGGAGCGGCCATGACGATTTTCTCGAGCACAAGCGCCGGTATACGCTCGGCGGTCTCGAGGACGTGGTGCGTCGCGCGGGGCTCGACGTCGAGCACGGCGCCTATTACTTCGGCCTCACGTTTCCGCTGGCGGCGGCGTTGCGGCTCGGCGAGCGGGCACGTCGACAGCCGCGCGAGCCGGCATCGCAACTGCGCCGTCACCATCCGCTCGTCAACGGCCTGCTCAAGACGATCTGTCGTATCGAGTTGCCGATGTTCCGCTTCAACCGCGTCGCCGGATTGACGGTCATCTGTGTCGCGCGCAAGCGGTGAGTGCGATGCAAGGACCGCGTGGTCGGCGCGCGGCGCGTGCCGTTATGCGTGGGGGCGTGGCATCAGTGCCGTCAAGCTAGGAAATTTCACAAGAACATTCACAAAATGCATGCGACCCGATTCTAAATCGGAGAAGTGTCTGTTATACTTTTCTTCTTTCGGGGCGTAGCGCAGCCTGGTAGCGTACCTGCATGGGGTGCAGGTGGTCGGAGGTTCAAATCCTCTCGCCCCGACCAGACAAAGAACCCGCGTCAGTTCAGGCTGACGCGGGTTTTTTCTTGCCGGTCGCTTTTTTGCACATCGCGGCGCGGCCCCGGTAAAATGCAAGGTTGATCCACGGAAAGCGCCGTGATTTAGCGGAAGAGGATTCCCCGAACATGACTGATCTTCGTCTTACCATGCGGTTCGCTGCAGTGCTTGCCACCGGCGCGCTCGTTGCCGGTTGCGGTACGTCGTCGCCCACGAAAGTGGACTACAAGAGCGATTCGAAATCGAAGGAAGCGTCGCTCGCAGTGCCGCCCAACATGCTCGACGAGACGGCCGATCAGCGTTCGCTGCCGCCCCAGGGCGGCGCGACTTCCCTGTCTGCGCTTCAACAGGTCCAGCAGGCTGCGCCTGCGCTGGACACCGTCGCGCCGGCCGTGGCCGGCATGCATATCCAGCGCGACGGCACCGAGAGCTGGCTCGTGATCGACGGCAAGCAGCCGGCCGACATCTGGCCGCAGGTCCGCCGGTTCTGGCAGGAGCAGGGCTTCCTGCTCGTGGTCGACCAGCGCGACAAGGGCGTGATGGAAACCGACTGGAACGAAACCCATCCGCAGATCAACGACGGGCTGATCCGCAGCGTGATCTCGAAGGCGATGGGCAACTCGTACGTGACGGCCGAGCGCAACAAGTACCGCACGCGTCTCGACTCGGCGCCGAACGGCGGCACCTACGTGTTCATCAGCCAGAAGGGCATGCGTGAGGCGATCACCGGTGCGAACAACGATTCGAGCAAGTGGGAACCGAAGCCGAACGATCCGGCGCTCGAGACCGAATACCTGAAGCGGCTGATGGCCGTGCTCGCGCAGAATGCGCAGCGTGCGAAGAACGGCGAGCCGCCGATCGCGAACATCAAGGACAACACGGTACCGATCGAGAAGAAGGCCGACGCCGACGCATCATCGAAGGCCGCGGCAGCGATCGCCGCGCAGAACGTCTCGCGCACGTCGGCACAGGGCAATGACGCGGCCGATGCGGCCGTGCCGTCGGAAGTCACGCTCGGCGAACCGTACGACCGGTCGTGGCTGCACGTCGGCCTCGCGCTCGATCGCGCGAACTTCACGGTCGACGATCGCGATCGCACGAAGGGTCTGTATTTCGTGCGCTACGTCGATCCGAAGGATCTGACCTCGGCCGAGCAAGGCTTCTGGAGCCAGCTGTTCCACGGCAAGAAGGAAAAGCAGGCGAAGCAGTACCGCGTCAACGTGAAGGCGCTCACGGCCGACCAGACGCGCGTTGCAATCGTTGACGATACGGGCGCGATCGACACGTCGTCGCCGGCACGCCAGATCATGGGGCTGCTCGTGAATCAGCTTCGCTGATCCCGGCGCGTCCCTGCATCACTGAAAAGCCCGCCGTTCGGCGGGCTTTTTTTATAGCCGCTCGCGCTTGCGTATGCATGTGCGAGCGGTTCGGTCCCTCCCTCGTGACGTTACGTAACATCCGCGCGTTACGGCGGCAGAACACGTGTCACATTGTCGCCATCGTCAAAAAATGTTCTTTTAAATCAACGAAGTGATCGGTTTTCAATGGCTGGCATGCAACCTGCTTTATATGTTGGAATTGTTGAAACAGGGAGGATGACGTCAGATGCCGGGCGGGCGCCGCGAGCGCCGGATCAACGGTATCGGCGTCTTCGAATGTCGGCGCGGCATGCGCCGGTGCAACCGATGACGATCCGCGCACGCGTGCGGATCTCGATGGCCCCGTCGCCTATCCTCGTAGGGCGACGGTTTCGCCCGCGCTTCTCTGAAGCGCGGGCTATTTTTTTTGGGGGCCGTCGGACCATGTCGCATCGGCGTGGCCGAGGCGCGACGCGTGATTCGCGTATTCTCGGACTTTTATCGATGAAGGAGTCGGGAATGGCGGAAATTGCAGTCGTGGCGCTGATCGTGGCGAAGCCGGGTGCCGAGGAAAAACTGCGCACCGTGCTCGAAGGGATCGTCGAGCCGACCCGTAACGAAGCCGGTGCCTTGCAGTACGACCTGCACCGGGATCTGAAGGAACCCTTGCGATTCGTATTCGTCGAGCGTTGGGAGAGCGAGGCGGCGCTGGCTGCGCATGCGCGCTCCGCGCACATTCTCGCTTATCGCGAAGCGGCCGCGGACTGGATCGAAAGTTCCGAAATCCGCGTGCTGTCGAAGCTCGTCTGAGCCGGGCGGGGCGACCGGACGTGTCCGGTCGCGGCGGCGCGTCAGTGCGACGCGCTGGGGACGTCGAGGATCAGGATGATCGTCCAGTCCGCGTCGCCGTCATGGTGATACTGGCGCTCGGCCACGATGAACGGCTGCTGCTTGCCTTGCGGGCCGAGGAACAGCACGTCGCCCTCCATCGGCAGGCACTCGATCGGCGGCAACGCGAGGAACGCGTCGGCCGAGCCGCGGGGCATCAGTTGCTTGATCTGGCGAGTGGCGGCTTCGGTCCACTCGATGTCGAGTTGAATGTTGCTCATGCTGTCCTCCGCACCGGGGTGCGCACGGGTGGAAAATTTCGGTGCGCGACTTTAGCACAGCGCGCAGGCGCCGCAACCAAAAAAGCCGAACCCGGTTGCCCGGATTCGGCTTTTTACTTGTGCGATGCCGCCGAACTTACTGGCTGGCAGCGTCTGCAGCCTTGGCTGCCTTCTTGCCGGCCTTCTTCGCTGCTGCCTTGTGATGAGCAGCCTTCTTGCCGTGGTGATGCTCTTCCTGCATCGCCGGCTGAGCGGCTTCGGCCGCTTGCTGCTGTTGCAGCGCCTGTGCGCGTTGCTCGATCTCGGAGATCTTGGCCGGATCGGTAATCGTCTTGATTTCCGTGCTCTCTTGCGCATACGCTGCGCCAGTCAGCGCCGACATCGCTACCAGGATAGCCAGGGACGTCTTCTTCATTGCTTTACCTCCGCTAAGTGGTGATGAACCCGAGTGTTGCCGTTTTGTCTGGCGACTGCAATCGAGTGCGTGTCGAGTGTAACAAAAGTGACGGATCAATGTGCACCGGATCGCGGCGCGACGCAAGGCCCCGTTGAAGTCGCGCAACACTTCGTGTACTTCGTCATGCGCATGCCATTCTGGGCGGATTCACTCCGTCCGTGCCCGTTTCCCCGCAAACTTTCAAAACCAGCCGAGCCACCGGTACACGTGGAATTGTGCAATGCCGACCAGTTCGTGCAGCGCCTGCTCGGCATTGGCCAGGTTGCGCCAGCGTGGCAGCCAGCCTGTTTGCGCAAGCCGGCGGTTCGCATAGACGGGCTGCGGATCGATGCCGAACCGGCGGAAATCGAGCAATGCACGGCGCATCTGGTACGACGACGTGACGAGAATGCGTGCGTCGTCATACTGTGAGCGTAGTATAGATGCAGTGAATTTCGCGTTTTCGTAGGTCGTGCGGCTGTCCGGTTCGAGAACGAGGTCGGTGGGAGCAACGCCTTCCGCGACGAGCTGGCGCCCGTATACGGCTGCTTCGGCTTCGCCGTGATGCTGCGGGTCGCCGCCCGACATCACGACGGTGCAACGCTCGGCCTGCTGTCGACACGTGCGATAGAGCGCCGCAACCTTGTGGATGCGCGCGGCGCCGTCGGGCGGTGCGCGCAGCCCGTTGTCGGTGCGGCGCGTGCCGGAGCCGAGGAGAATCAGTGTGGTCCGCCCGTGCATGACCGGGTGCTCGACCGGTGTGACGCCGGCCTCGGTCCAGGCGATCAGCGGCGCGGCGAGCCAACCCGTTGCGAGCAGCCAGAACAGCGCAATCGCGGCGATCGAGATGATTCTCCGCCGCTTGCGGCAGAGCATGAAACCGATGAAGAGAAGTACAAATGAATCGAACAGAATCAATTTGATTGGGGTATGGTGTCTTTTTATGGACGGCTGACGATCCGGCCCTGAAGCGACGCCGAACGTCGGCCTCCAGAATCGGTGGCGGTGTCGGCGGGCGGAGACCCCGCCCGGCGCGCCGCTTCGCATTGTCGCTGCACTTTAAGAAAGAATCGAGATGGCCACGTATTCCAACGAAGCGGTGCTCGACGCATTGAGACGAGTGCAGTACCGCCAGGTACCGTGGGCACGCCGCCCGGGCGTGTTCGAGTATCTCCGTTCGCTCGGGCTGATGGACACGGTCAGGCAGAAGACCGTCGCGCCCGCGCCGGGCTTTCATGCCCCGGTCGACATCGCCGTACTGACCGAAACCGGTCGAGCCGAATTCTCGCGCCTCGAGCGCGACGAGAAATTACTTTCCTGGACCGATCGCCGCATGGACGACTACGCATTGAGCGAAGCGAGCGCCGTGGCGATTCTCGAAAGCCGCTTGTAGCGGCGGAGCCTCCCGGCGCGTGCGTCGCCGCGCGAGCGGTCATGTCAAAAAAAAGCCCGTATCGCGAGGATACGGGCGTACCGGATACTTTTGCTGTTGCCACGCTGTGCTCATGGCAACGATGTGACTCGTCGCTTGCGGCGCAGTTCCCGAAAGCGGGTACTTTCTTTGGCGAATGCCTGAAATCGGCAGGACTACGGATGACGCGGCACGTCGGACGGCTGCGAGCCGATGCGCGCCCGCGCGTTGCTGGCGATATCGCCGCGCAGGTCGCCGCGCGGCACGGTCTGCCGGCCGGGCGCGTTGGCGGACGGCGGTTGGCGCGGCGTATTCCGGTGATCCTGCTGGCGGTGAGGCGGCTTCGTGCGATCGTCGGCATGGGCTGGAGCGGTCAGCGCCATGGACATGACAATGCCGCATGCAACGAGCAGTGACATTGGTCTCATGGCGGGGGCTCCCTTCAAGCCGTCGATGCGGCCTGTTGATATGTCGCTAAGGTAAGCGCGGGAGTGCAGGCTTGCTGTAAATATTGGTAAATAGTTGTATCGCGGCACGACAACGGTAATCGACGGCAAGGCAGGCGTCGCGAAAAGATCGCGCCGCAGAAAGAAACCGGGCGGCCGAAGCCGCCCGATCGAGCATGCGTTACGCCATCTTGACGGGCGCGCGCCAGGATTCCGGGTTGGTCCAGAAGGCGCCGCGCAGCCGGTCGCGGCTCGGCGGTGCAGGCGGCTTCGCGGCGCTCGCGCCGATGCGCCCGCGCAGCGAGATCTGCCGGCCGCTCGTGCCGAGTCGCTTCACGATTTCGGCGAGCGTACCGTCCGCCTGCCATTCGTCGAAGCGGCGACGGCAGGTCGGCGGCGACGGGTAGCGGCCCGGCAGCTTCGACCAGCCTTCACCCGTCGACAGCACCCACAGCACGGCGTTGACCACCGAGCGGGCTTCCACGCGGGGACGGCCGCGCCGTTCACTCCGTGCGGGTTCCGAGCAAAACAGACCCTCGACCAGCGCCCACTCGTTATCTCTCAAATCGTCGAACAGCATCATGTCCTCACCTCAGCGAAGCTAACTCCGGTGCGCTGCCCTGCGCCGCGCACTCTTCAAGCACTCGATCGTCGAGTGCCGGGTGGGGGCGTCCGGTTGGCCGGCAGCGGCGTTTCTACTCTTCCGTCCGACGAAACCTGCGCCCTGTGCGCAAGGTAATGCACGAAGCGTGCCATGTCAGAGGTGATTCCCTTGAGAGCCGCTTGGCAGCGAGCTAACGGCTAAGTCAGCTAGGGGCGTATAAGACGCCAAAATAACCCGCCAGCAAATCGGGACAATCACCAATCTTGTGCAGTTCGCCCGTACCACGTGCGTTTGCGAATGTATTGCACCGCAGCGAAACATGCGCGATGAGGGTCGGATTCGCCCATCGAGCCCGGATTCGTGCATTAAAATCGTGCATCGATATCGACGATTGATGAGGGCGGGAAATGAACGTCACGCTGCGCCAGCTTCGCGTATTCATCGAGGTCGCGCGGCTCAAGAGCTTCAGCCGTGCGGGCGACGAGATCGGGCTCACGCAATCCGCGGTCAGCCGCTGCGTGCGCGAGCTCGAGGCCGAACTCGGGCTGAAGCTGATCGACCGCACGACGCGCGACGTGCAATTGACCGATGTCGGTGCGAACCTGATCGCGAGCGTGTCGCGCCTGCTCGACGATCTCGACGACACGCTGCGCGAGATTCGCGAGATCGGCGAGCAGCGTCGCGGGCGCGTGATCGTCGCGGCGAGCCCGACGATCGCCTGCCGTCTGATGCCGCGGGTGGTCGCATCGTGCGAGCGCCAGTTCCCGTTCGTGACGCTGGGCCTGCGCGACGACGTGCAAAGCGACGTCCTGCGCAAGGTGAAGTCGAGCGAAGTCGACTTCGGCGTCGTGATCGGTCCGCTGACGGTCGCCGATCTCGTGTGCGAACCGTTGATGACCGATTCGTTCTGCCTCGTCGCGCGGGCCGATCATCCGCTCGCGGCACGGGCCGAGGTGCCGTGGACGGCGCTGGACGGCGAGCGCCTCGTGCTGCTCGACCATGCGTCGGGCAGCCGGCCGCTGATCGACGCCGCGCTGGCCGCCCATCACGTCAATGCGACGGTCATGCAGGAGCTCGGGCATTCGGCGACGGTGTTCGGGCTGGTCGAGGCGGGCGTCGGCGTGAGCGTGCAGCCGTGGCTGTCGCTGCCGCTGCCGGCCGGCTCCACACTGGTCGCGCGGCCGCTCACGCCGCGCACCGAGCGGACGGTCGAGCTGGTGCGCCGCCGCGACCGGTCGCTGTCGCCCGCGGCCCAGGCGATCTGGGAACTCGTGCGGCAGATGCCGGCGCGGGCAGAGGATCTCGACTGACGCGCGCCGACTTGCACCGGCCGGGTGTGCGGGCCGGTACACTACGCGGATCGTGTTCCTCGGCGGTGGTTCTCGATGGTGCATTCCGATGATTTCCTTGCGGTGACCGGCGAGCCGGCGGCACGCGCCGCGGTGCAGGCGCTGCGTCCGTCGCTGATCCGGGAAGTGGCGAACGCCGGCTTCGGCGTGCCGGACATGCTGCCGTTCTGGTTCGGCGAATCCGATCGCGTGACGCCGGATTTCATCCGCGACGCCGCGGCGGCCGCGTTGCGCGACGGTGCGACCTTCTACACGCACAACCTCGGTACCGCGCCGTTGCGCGCGGCGATCGCGGCCTACGTCGGCGCGCGCCACGGCGCGACGGCGGCCGACACGGTGGCCGTGACGAGTTCCGGCGTGAGCGCGCTGATGCTGGCCGCGCAGATGCTGGTCGGTCCCGGGGACCGTGTCGTCGCGGTCACGCCGCTATGGCCGAACCTCGTCGAAATTCCGAAGATTCTCGGCGCGCAGGTCGAATGCGTGCCGCTCGGGTATGGCGACGCGGGCTGGCGGCTGGATGTCGGGCGGCTGCTGGCCGCGCTGACGCCCGAGACGCGAATGTTGCTGATCAATTCGCCGAACAACCCGACCGGCTGGACGATGTCGCGTGACGACCAGCAGGCCGTGCTCGCCCATTGTCGCCGGCACGGCATCTGGCTGGTCGCCGATGAAGTGTACGAACGGCTCGCGTTCGATGCGGGCGGCGCGCCGTCGTTTCTCGATATCGCCACGCGCAACGAACGGGTCGTCGTCGTGAATTCGTTCTCGAAGGCGTGGGCGATGACGGGCTGGCGGCTCGGATGGCTTGTCGCGCCGGCGTCGGTGATGGGCGACCTGTCGAAGCTCGTCGAATACAACACGTCGTGCGCGCCGGGCTTCGTCCAGGCCGCGGGCGAGGTTGCGCTGCGCGACGGCGAGCCGTTCGTGCGGTCGTTCGTCGCGTCACTGCGCGACGCGCGCGATCACCTGGTCGCCGCGCTGCGGACGTTGCCGGACGTCGAGGTGCCGCCGCCGCCGGGTGCGATGTACCTGTTCCTGCGGCTGCCCGGCGCGGCCGACAGTCTCGCGTTCTGCAAGACGCTGGTGCGCGAGGCGGGCATCGGCCTGGCGCCCGGGCGGGCGTTCGGCCCGGAGGGCGAGGGCTTCGTACGGTGGTGCTATGCATGCGATCCGGCCCGGCTCGACGCGGGCGTCGAGCGGCTGCGCCGGTTCCTCGCGCACGGTTCGGCGGCCCGCTGAAGCAGGGCCGGAGCGCGCGCGCCGTACTGGCGGCGGCCCGCTCGGCTCATCTTTACGCACCGGGCAATTTTGCGTAATATGGCGCTCAGTCACGCGGTTCCGTCGTTGAGCCGTGCTGTTCCGTCCGGTTTGGGCCTGGCCTGAAGTTGGTTCGCCGCCCCCGGTTCGTGCTCCCATCAATATGACCGATCAGAATCGGGCGAGCGCGTCTTCCGTTCCTTTCGTCTGTTTGTTGATCCGGTTCGTTTGACCACAGGGTCTGGCCTAGCTGCATGAATACCCAAGAGGCGAAGATCGTCCTCGAGACTGCTTTGATCTGCGCGCAGGAACCGCTGAAGCTCGGCGATTTGCGCAAGCTCTTTGCCGACGGCGTGTCGGCTGACACGGTCCGCACGTTGCTCGAAGATCTGAAACAGGATTGGTCCGGCCGCGGCGTCGAGCTGGTGGCGCTGGCGACCGGATGGCGCTTTCAGAGCAAGCCGGCGATGCGTCATTATCTGGATCGCCTGCATCCCGAGAAGCCGCCGAAGTATTCGCGCGCGGTGCTCGAAACGCTCGCGATCATCGCGTACCGGCAACCCGTCACGCGCGGCGACATCGAAGAGATTCGCGGCGTGACGGTCAACACGCAGGTGGTCAAGCAACTCGAGGATCGCGGCTGGATCGAGGTGATCGGCCATCGTGACGTGCCGGGACGCCCGGCGCTGTACGCGACGACCAAGCAGTTTCTCGACGATCTCGGCCTGAAGGCGCTCGACGATCTGCCGGCGCTCGAAGAGCCGGCCGCGAACATCGAGGCCGCGCTGCTCGCGCAGCAGGCGATGGATTTCGACGGGGATGTGCCGGTCGCCGACGACGCGGCGGACGATCCGTCGCAGGCGCTGGCGGATGAAACATCGGTCGAATTGCCGGACGATGCCGCGACTGCGGCCGACGGCGCGTCGACGCAGGAAATTCCGGGTCGCGATACGCTCGAGGCTGATCGCGGGCACACGGAACAAACGGAACAGGTGGGCGCCCAAGCAGTGCCGACCGGTGTGCAGTCCGGGCCGCCGCGTGCGGATCGGGGTGAGGAAGATCGCAAGCCGGCCGCCGAAGCGGCTGCCGGAGACGGAGCGGAAGCGGCCGGCGTCACGCCCGGCGAGGCTGACCAGGCCAACGCGTCCCGTTCCCGTTCCGCGGACGACGAGATGCTGGACGACACGTCCGACAGTCTCGCGGATGCCGTACGAAGCGCCAGCGCGCCCATCGGCGCCGACGCGTTGCCGGACGACGAAGCAGAACCCGAACAGCGTCGCGCCTGATCGCGGCCAACATCTTGCCGCGCCCGCGCCGGGCGCGAGACCTGACATTTTGAGGTTGTTTTGACTGATATCCACGATATTGAATCGTCCGCGCCTGCCGTGCAGGCGGCGCGCGCCGACGATGCGCCGGAGCAGGATGCTTCGGCCGGTGGCGACGAGCGTCCCCGCCGCGGTTTGCGGCGCGGCCCGCGCAGCCTGATCGCGCGGCGTCGCGCGGCAGCCAAGTCGAAGGGCGCCGAAGGCGAGCAGCCGGGCGGCGAAGGCGCGGATGCGCAGCCGGCCGAGACGGCCGAAGCGCAGCCGGCGCGTGCGCCGCGCAACAAGGACGGTGCGGCCAAGGGGGGGCGCAAGCCGGCCGGCAAACGCGAAGGCGCGGCCAAGGCTGGCCAGGGCGGTCAGGGCCGGCGCGGTGCGCCGAAGGCTGAGGGCGGCCCGGTGAAGGCGGAGGGCGATGCGTCCCAGGACGAGCTGTTCGCCTACGTGACGTCGCCCGCATTCGACGCGGACAACTCCGCGGGCGGCAGCGGCGTGCGTGCGCCGATGCTGCGCCGCGGCCGGAACCAGCCGGCGAACAAGCGCGTGCTGTCGCCGGACGACGACGCGCCGAAGCTTCACAAGGTGCTGGCGGAGGCGGGCATGGGCTCGCGCCGCGAAATGGAAGAATTGATCGTCGCCGGCCGCGTGTCGGTGAACGGCGAGCCCGCGCACATCGGGCAGCGCATCATGCCGACCGACCAGGTGCGGATCAACGGCAAGCCGGTCAAGCGCAAGCTGCCGAACAAGCCGCCGCGCGTGCTGCTGTACCACAAGCCGACGGGCGAGATCGTCAGCCACGCGGATCCGGAAGGCCGTCCGTCGGTGTTCGATCGCCTGCCGCCGATGAAGACGGCGAAATGGCTTGCGGTGGGTCGCCTCGACTTCAATACCGAAGGTCTGCTGATGCTGACGACTTCGGGCGATCTCGCGAACCGCTTCATGCACCCGCGCTACAGCGTCGAGCGCGAGTATGCGGTGCGCGTCGTCGGCGAGCTGGCCGAAGGGATGCGGCAGAAGCTGCTGCACGGCGTCGAGCTCGATGACGGTCCGGCGAATTTCCTGCGTATCCGCGACGGCGGCGGCGAAGGGACGAACCACTGGTATCACGTCGCGCTGGCCGAAGGCCGCAACCGCGAAGTGCGCCGGATGTTCGAGGCCGTCGGCCTGATGGTGAGCCGCCTGATCCGTACGCGTCACGGCCCGATCCCGCTGCCGCGCGGCCTGAAGCGCGGTCGTTGGGAAGAGCTCGACGACGCGCAGGTGCGCAAGCTGATGGCGACGGTCGGCCTGAAGGCGCCGACCGAGGAGAAGGGCAAGCGCGGCGGGGCTGGCCAGGCCGAACGCCGTCAGCCCGATCCGATGGAGACGTCGATGGGTTTCATCAGCCGTGAGCCGGTGCTGACGACGCATGGGCAACTCGACCAGCCGCGCCGCGGTGGCGGCAGGCGCGGCGTGCCGGGGCTACCCGGCCTGAGCGGCTACGGCAGTCTGCCGGTTTCGCCGTCGGGCTACGGTAATCGTACCGGCGGTGGCCGTGACGGCAACCGTGGTGGCATGGGCGGTCGCGACGGCAACCGAGCCGGCGGCCGCGATGTCGACGGCAATCGCGCGTCGTACGGCGCGGGCCCCAAGCGCGAAGGCGCGGGCGGCAAGCGCGGCGGCGGCAAGGGCGGCGGTAATCGCAATCCGAACGGCAATCGGGCGGATGGCGCCGGCAACGGCGGTGGTCAGCGCGGCGGCCAGCGTCCGCAGCGCAGCCGTACGCGCAGCCGCTGAACGCATGTCGGCGCGCGGCGGCGCACAGCCGCCGGCGTGCCGGCCCGATCGGCATTCCGCCGATTTTGCCGGCACCGCGCATTGCGCCGATCGCTTTCGACCATAGATATGTCGCGTGCCGCTGCCTCGCAGTCGGCAACCGGTCGCCGGTCTGACAGGATCGTGCCGGCGGATCGGGTAACCCGATTTCGCATTTTTGGTCCGTAAAAGCGCGCGACGCGCTGCTTTTACCGGCTGGCTTGGCGTTTGCGCCAAAAATCGCTATAATCGCGGAGTCGCTGGGCGTACGGATTCAATGTGCGGCTCAGGTGCGACCACCAGTAAGAAAGATGGGCGTTCCGCCCATTTTTTTTTGCTGAAACGGTTAGGCATCTCGGGTAGCGCTTCCTGCGCCGGCTAAGGCGCGCGCCCGCGGGTGAATCGCGAGCGGCGGGCGCGAACACCTGAGAGGACACTGTGCAACTGACGGAACTGATAGAAACCACGGTCACCGGGCTCGGCTACGAGCTGGTGGATCTCGAGCGCACCGGGCGCGGCATGCTTTGCATCTATATCGATCAGCCTGCCGGCATCTCGCTCGAAGATTGCGAAAAGGTCACGCGTCAGCTCCAGCACGTCTTGACGGTCGAAAACATCGATTACGAACGGCTCGAAGTCTCGTCCCCGGGGCTCGACCGCCCGTTGAAGAAGCTGGCCGACTTCGAGCGCTTCGCCGGCAGCGAAGTTTCCGTGACCTTGAAAAAGCCGCTGGACGGGCGCAAGACGTACCGGGGCATTCTGCACGCGCCGAATGGCGAAACGATCGGTTTGGAATTTGAGGGGAAGAAGGGCGAGGCAGCCATGCTGGATTTCACGCTGGCCGATATCGACAAAGCCCGCCTGATTCCGCAAGTTGACTTTAGGAGCCGCAAATAATGAGTCGCGAAGTGTTGATGCTGGTGGATGCGCTGGCGCGCGAGAAAAACGTCGACAAGGATGTGGTGCTGGGCGCCCTCGAGGCCGCGCTCGCTTCCGCTTCCAAGAAGCTGTTCGACGAAGGCGCCGAAATCCGCGTCCATATCGATCGCGAAAGCGGCGAGCACGAAACCTTCCGTCGCTGGCTCGTCGTGCCCGACGAGGCAGGCTTGCAGGAGCCGGATCGCGAGATCCTGCTGTTCGAGGCACGTGAGCAGAATCCCGACGTCGAAGTCGGCGAATATGTCGAGGAACCCGTTCCGTCGATCGAGTTCGGTCGTATCGGCGCGCAGGCCGCGAAGCAGGTGATCCTGCAGAAGGTGCGCGACGCGGAGCGCGAGCAGATCCTGAACGACTACCTCGAGCGGGGCGAAAAGATCATGACGGGTACGGTGAAGCGCCTCGACAAGGGCAACTTCATCGTCGAATCGGGCCGTGTCGAGGCGCTGCTGCGCCGCGATCAGCTGATCCCGAAGGAAAACCTGCGCGTGGGCGACCGCGTGCGTGCGTACATCGCGAAGGTCGACCGCACCGCGCGCGGCCCGCAGATCGAGCTGTCGCGTACGGCGCCCGAGTTCCTGATGAAGCTGTTCGAGATGGAAGTGCCGGAAATCGAGCAGGGCCTGCTCGAGATCAAGGCGGCTGCCCGCGACCCGGGCGTGCGCGCGAAGATCGGCGTGATCGCCTACGACAAGCGGATCGATCCGATCGGCACCTGCGTCGGCATCCGCGGCTCGCGCGTGCAGGCCGTGCGCAACGAGCTCGGTGGCGAAAACATCGACATCGTGCTATGGTCGGAGGATCCCGCCCAGTTCGTGATCGGCGCGCTCGCGCCGGCAGCTGTCCAGTCGATCGTCGTCGATGAAGAAAAGCATTCGATGGACGTCGTCGTCGACGAGAACGAACTGGCTGTCGCGATCGGCCGCAGCGGTCAGAACGTTCGCCTCGCCGGTGAACTGACCGGCTGGCAGATCAACATCATGACGCCGGACGAATCCGCCCTGAAGCAGGGTGAAGAGCGCGACCGGCTGCGTGCACTGTTCATGGCGCGTCTCGATGTCGACGAGGAAGTTGCCGACATCCTGATCGACGAAGGCTTCACGAGCCTCGAAGAGATCGCCTACGTGCCGCTCAACGAAATGCTCGAGATCGAAGCGTTCGACGAGGACACCGTGCACGAGCTGCGCAACCGCGCACGCGATGCGCTGCTGACGATGGCCATCGCGAACGAAGAAAAGGTCGAGAACGCAGCGCTGGATCTCAAGAGCCTCGACGGCATCACGCCGGAGTTGCTCGCGAAGCTGGCCGAACACGGTGTGCAGACGCGGGACGATCTCGCCGAGCTTGCAGTGGATGAACTGGTCGACCTGACCGGAATGGAAGAGGATGCCGCTAAGGCGTTGATCATGAAAGCACGTGAACATTGGTTCCAGTGAGAAATGACCATGGCGCACTGATTTGATGGCGGCCGTATGGCCTGACCCGATGCTAACCGCAAGGAATCGGTCCTTGCACTAAGAGGAATGAATGGCGAGTAACAACGTAGCCCAATTTGCCGCGGAACTGAAAATGCCTGCTGGTGTGCTGCTCGAACAGCTGCAGGCAGCGGGCGTCCAGAAAGCGAGTGAAGACGATGCGCTGTCCGAAGCGGACAAGGCGCGTCTGCTCGATCATTTGCGCAAGTCGCACGGCGCAACCGACGGCGACAAGCGCAAGATCACGCTGACCCGCAAGCATACGTCGGAGATCAAGCAATCTGACGCGACGGGCAAGGCTCGCACCATTCAGGTCGAGGTCCGCAAGAAGCGCACGTTCGTCAAGCGCGACGACGTGAACGAGGGTGCGGAACAGGGTCAGGCGCAGGTCGCCGAAGCGGACGACGATGCGGAACTGAAGCGTCGCGAGGAAGAAGCGCGCCGCGAGGCCGAGCTGCTCGAGAAGCAGGCGCAGGAACTGCGCGAGCGCCAGGAACGCCTGGAGCGTGAAGAGGCGGAACGCCGCGCCCGCGAGGAAGCGGCTGAAGCCGAGCGCCGTCGCGCCGAGGAAGAAGCTGCGGCGAAGCGTGCCGCGGCCGAAGCCGCTGCGGCGCAGCAGCAGGTGGCAGCGCAGCAGGCCGCCGCGGCCGAGCAGAAAACGGCCAGCGTGGAGTCCGCGCAATCCGAGCAGTCCGCGCAGGACGAAGCGCGCGCGGCCGCCGAACGTGCGGCCCAGCGCGAAGCGGCCAAGAAGGCCGAGGACGCAGCCCGCGAGGCGGCGGACAAGGCGCGCGCCGAGCAGGAAGAGATCAGCAAGCGTCGCGCGGCGGCAGAAGCCGAGGCACGCGCGATCCGCGAAATGATGAACACGCCGCGCAAGGCCGTGGTCAAGGCAGTCGAGCCGCCGAAGCCGGTCGAGCCGCCGAAGCCGGCCGAAGCGAAGGGCACGCTGCACAAGCCGGCGAAGCCGGAAGGTGCGCAGGCACGTCCGGCCGTGAAGAAGCCGGCCGGTGCCGCGGCCCCGGCCACGACGCAGGCGCCGGCAGGCGCGGGCGACCGCAACAAGAAGCCGGGCGCAGGCAAGGGCGGCTGGCAGGACGACGCGGCGAAGCGTCGCGGCATCAAGACGCGCGGCGATTCGAGCGGCGGCGTCGACCGCGGCTGGCGCGGCGGCCCGAAGGGGCGCGGCCGTCACCAGGACAGCGCATCGTCGTTCCAGGCGCCGACCGAACCGATCGTTCGCGAAGTGCACGTGCCGGAGACCGTGTCGGTTGCCGATCTCGCGCACAAGATGTCGATCAAGGCCTCCGAAGTCATCAAGGTGATGATGAAGATGGGCCAGATGGTCACGATCAACCAGGTGCTGGACCAGGAAACGGCGATGATCATCGTCGAGGAACTGGGCCACCGCGCGGTTGCCGCGAAGCTGGACGATCCGGAAGCGCTGCTGGTCGAAGGCGAAACCGGTACCGATGCGGAGCAACTGCCGCGTCCGCCGGTCGTCACGGTCATGGGTCACGTCGACCACGGCAAGACCTCGCTGCTCGACCACATTCGCCGCGCGAAGGTTGCCGCTGGCGAAGCGGGCGGCATTACGCAGCACATCGGCGCGTATCACGTCGATACGCCGCGCGGCGTCATCACGTTCCTCGATACGCCGGGTCACGAAGCGTTCACGGCAATGCGTGCACGCGGCGCGAAGGCGACCGACATCGTGGTGCTGGTGGTGGCGGCCGACGACGGCGTGATGCCGCAGACGAAGGAAGCAATCGCCCACGCGAAGGCGGGTGGCGTGCCGATCGTCGTCGCGATCAACAAGATCGACAAGCCGGAAGCGAACCCCGATCGCGTCAAGCAGGAACTGGTCGCGGAAGGCGTCGTGCCGGAAGAGTACGGTGGCGATTCGCCGTTCGTGCCGGTGTCGGCCAAGACGGGCGCGGGCATCGACGATCTGCTCGAGAACGTGCTGCTGCAGGCCGAAGTGCTGGAACTGAAGGCACCGGTCGAAGCACCGGCCAAGGGCATCGTGATCGAAGCGAAGCTCGACAAGGGTAAAGGCCCGGTCGCGACGATCCTCGTGCAGTCCGGTACCCTGAACCGCGGCGACATCGTGCTGGCCGGTACGGCTTACGGCCGGGTTCGCGCGATGCTCGACGAGAACGGCAAGCCGACGAAGGAAGCCGGTCCGTCGATCCCGGTCGAAATCCAGGGTCTGTCGGAAGTGCCGGGCGCGGGCGAGGAAGTGATCGTGCTGCCGGACGAGCGCAAGGCGCGTGAAATCGCGCTGTTCCGTCAGGGCAAGTTCCGCGACGTGAAGCTTGCGAAGCAGCAGGCCGCGAAGCTGGAAAGCATGCTCGAGCAGATGGGCGAAGGCGAAGTGCAGAACCTGCCGCTCATCATCAAGGCAGACGTGCAGGGTTCGCAGGAAGCGCTCGTGCAGTCGCTGCTCAAGCTGTCGACCGACGAAGTGCGCGTGCAGATCGTGCACAGCGCGGTGGGCGGCATCAGCGAAAACGACGTCAACCTCGCGACGGCATCGAAGGCGGTCATCATCGGCTTCAACACGCGTGCGGATGCACAAGCGCGCAAGCTGGCCGAGGCGAACGGCATCGACATCCGCTACTACAACATCATCTACGACGCAGTGGATGAGGTGAAGGCGGCGATGTCGGGCATGCTGGCACCGGAGAAGCGCGAAGTCATCACCGGCATGGTCGAGGTCCGTCAGGTCTTCAAGGTGCCGAAGGTCGGTACGGTTGCCGGCTGTATGGTCACGGACGGTATCGTCAAGCGCTCGTCGTCGGTACGCGTGCTGCGCAACAACGTCGTGATCTTCACGGGCGAACTCGAATCGCTGAAGCGCTTCAAGGACGACGTGAAGGAAGTGAAGCAAGGCTTCGAGTGCGGTATGTCGGTGAAGAACTTCAACGACGTCATCGAAGGCGACCAGTTCGAAGTCTTCGAAGTGACCGAAGTCGCGCGTACGCTGTAATCGTCGCGCATCGGCTCATGGGCGGGGCAGGCTTGGGCCTGTCCCGCCCATTTTCATGGTGGCGTGCCGACAAGGGCCGCCACTTCATCCTGAAAAACGGATCACGGATCGATCATGTCCAGGAAACGCACTTCCCCCAATCGCAACGTTCAGATCGCCGACCAGATTCAGCGCGACCTGTCCGAACTCATCATGCGCGAGGTCAAAGACCCGCGTATCGGCATCGTGACCATCCAGAGCGTGGAGCTCACGCCGGACTACGCGCACGCGAAGGTCTACTTCACCGCGCTTACCGGTGACCCGGAAAAGACGCAGGAGGCGCTGAATCACGCGTCGGGTCACCTGCACAACCTGCTGTTCAAGCGCCTGCACATTCATACGGTGCCGACGCTGCATTTCCATTACGACCAGACGATCGAGAAGGCCGTCGAAATGTCGCGCCTGATCAAGGAAGCGAACTCGACGCGCGCGAAGGACGACGACGAGGCCGACGCACCCGCGAAGGACGATTGAGCTCGACCGGCCTATGACGAATGCAGCACCCCAACGTCCGCGCGTGCCCCGGCGCGTGCTGGATGGCGTCCTCCTGCTCGACAAGCCGGTCGGCCTGTCGAGCAACGATGCGCTGATTCGCGCGAAGCGCCTGCTCCTCGCGAAGAAAGCCGGCCACACCGGCACGCTCGATCCGCTGGCTTCGGGCCTGCTGCCGCTGTGTTTCGGCGAGGCGACCAAGTTTTCGCAGGACTTGCTCGAGGCCGACAAGACCTACGAAGCGACGATGCGTCTTGGCCAGCGCACGGCTACCGGCGATGCGGAAGGCGACGTGATCGACACGCGGCCGGTCGAATGCGACCGGGCGGCGGTGGAAGCCGCGCTCGTGCGCTTCACCGGCGAGATCGTGCAGGTGCCGCCGATGTATTCGGCGCTCAAGCGCGACGGCAAGCCGCTGTACGAATACGCGCGTGCGGGCCAGACCGTCGAGCGGGAAGGCCGTAACGTGACGATTCATGCGCTCGAACTGCTCGCTTGCGAGCTGCCCGACGTGACGTTTCGCGTGACCTGCAGCAAGGGCACGTATGTGCGTACGCTCGCGGAAGACATCGGCGAGGCGCTCGGTTGCGGGGCGCATCTGACGATGCTGCGTCGTACGGGCGTCGGTGCATTGACGCTCGAACATGCGGTGACGCTCGATGCGCTGTCGGATGCAGCCGAAGCGGCACGCGATGCCTGGCTCCACCCGGTCGATGCGCTGCTGTCGACGTTTCCGGCGGTTCGTCTCGACGATGCGTCCGCGAAGCGGTTCCTGCACGGCCAGCGCCTGCCGTTGTCGGAGCTCGGGCCGATCGAGGCGGCCGACGGCGAGCGCGTGCGTGTATACGACGCCACGCGGCTGCTCGGCGTGGCGCGCAAGGCGAATGGTGTACTTGCACCGGAACGGCTCGTCGTGACGGCTGCATGACGCTACGGCGCGCGTGCGCCCCAGTCGGCGTCCGAACAAGAAAAAGCCCGGTCGAAACGACCGGGCTTTTTGGTTTGGTGCGTCGGTATTCCGGCTTGGGCGCTCAGTGCGCCGCCGATGCGGCCGCCCCGGCATCGCCGCCGCCCGCGCGTTCGGGCTTCGTGATCCAGATCAGTCCGATCAGCAGCACGAAGATCGCCGCCGAAATGTAGAACAGATCGTTCACGCCGAGCTGCGCAGCCTGCTGCGTGGCCATGTTGTTGATCAGGCCGTGTGCCTGCTCGGGCGTGAGCCCGAGATTGCCCATCTGAGTGACGGCCTGGTTGAACGTCGGGTTGTACGGGTTCGCCTGCTCGACCAGTTGCGCGTGGTGGAAGTTGTTCCGATGATCCCACGCGGTCTGGAAGATCGACGTACCTATGCCGCCGCACATGATCCGCACGAAGTTCGACAGGCCGGACGCCGTGGGAATGCGGTGGCCCGGCAGGCCGGACAGCGTGATCGACACGAGCGGGATGAAGAAGCCGGCCATCGCGATCCCCTGCACGAGCGTCGGCAGTGTCAGCGACCACTCGTCGACGCCCGTCGTGTAGCGCGAACGCATCCAGAAGCACAGCGCGAACGTGAGGAATGACGCCGTCGAGATGAAGCGCGGATCGGTGCGCGGCAGATACTTCCCGGTGAGTGGCGACAACAGGATGGCGAACAACCCGACCGGCGCCATCACGAGGCCGGCGTCGGTCGCGGTGTAGCCGATTTGCGTCTGCAGCCACAGCGGCAGCAGCACGAGATTGCCGAAGTACAGGCCGTACCCGATCGACAGCGCGACCGTGCCGCCGGTGAAGTTTCTTATGCGGAACAGCGACAGGTCGACGACCGGGTGCTCGGCGGTCAGCTCCCAGATCACGAAGAACGCGAAAGCAATGACAGCCGTCAGCGCGAGCACGACGATCGTCGTCGACGCGAACCAGTCCAGATCCTTGCCCTTGTCGAGCATGATCTGCAGCGAGCCGACCCACACGACCAGCAGCGCCAGGCCCACGCCGTCGATCGGCGCACGGCGCACGGCCGACTCCCGACTCCGGTAGATCACCCACGTCGCGGCGGCGGCGGCGATGCCAACCGGGATGTTGACGTAGAAAATCCACGGCCACGAATAGTTGTCCGAGATCCAGCCGCCGAGAATGGGGCCCGCGACGGGCGCGATCAGCGTCGTCATCGCCCATAGTGCGAGCGCCATTGGCGCCTTCGCGCGCGGATAGCTCGATAGCAGGAGCGCTTGCGACAGCGGAATCATCGGGCCCGCGACGGCACCCTGGAGCACGCGCGACGCGAGCAGGAATGGCAGGCTCGGCGCCAGCCCGCACATCCACGACGAGATGACGAACAGGATGATCGACACGAGGAACAGGCGGACTTGCCCGAAACGGTCGGTCAGCCAGCCGGTCAGCGGCACCGAGATTGCGTTCGCGACCGCGAACGACGTGATGACCCACGTGCCCTGGTCGGACGACACGCCGAGGTCGCCCGAGATGGTCGGGATCGCGACGTTCGCGATGGACGTGTCGAGCACGTTCATGAACACCGCGAGCGATACCGCGATCGTCCCGAGCAGGAGTTGTCCGCCTTGCAGGGGCGGATGGGAGACAGGAGCCTGTGCCATGTGGGTTGTCTTTCCGGAGTCGGAACGGTTACATCATTTTCGCGGCGCTGCCTGACTTCGCCGCGACGGGCGCCGACGCGCTGCCGCCTGCGTTCTCGGCGATGATGCGTGCGATTTCGGCATCGGCTTCGTCGCCGTACTTCGCGAACACGTTGGTCTCGTAGACGGTGTTCGGCGCGTTGACGAGCTGGTCGCCGCGTTCGTCCTTGATGTCCACGTCGACCTGCATCGACAGGCCGATGCGCAGCGGATGCTTGTCGAGATCCTTCGGGTCGAGTTCGATCCGCACCGGCAGGCGCTGGACGACCTTGATCCAGTTGCCGGTCGCGTTCTGCGCCGGCAGCAGCGAGAACGCCGAGCCCGTACCGGCCGAGAAGCCGACGACCTTGCCGTGGTAGGTGACCGACGAGCCGTAGATGTCGGCCGTCATCTCGACCGGCTGGCCGATCCGCATGTGCTTCAGCTGGACTTCCTTGAAGTTCGCGTCGACCCACACGGCGTTCAGCGGCACCACCGACATCAGCGGCGTGCCCGGCGACACGCGCTGGCCGACCTGCACCGAGCGCTTCGCGACGTAGCCGGTGACCGGCGCCGGCAGCACGTTACGCGCGTTCGCGAGGTAGGCGTCGCGAACCTTCGCGGCGGCGGCCATCACGTTCGGGTGCGAGGCGATCGTCGTGTTCGCGGTCAGCGCGCGATTCGATGCGAGCTGCTGCTGCGCGGCGTCGACCGACGCCTGCGCGGCCTTCACCGCGTCGCGTGCGTGCGAGATTTCTTCCTGCGACACGGCGCCCGTCTGTGCGACGGCCAGGCGGCGACGCAGGTCGTCCTGGGCCTTCGACAGGTCGGACTGGCGCAGCGCGACTTGCGCGCGGTACTGGTCGTCGTTGACGAACAGGCCGCGCACCTGGCGCACCGTCTGCGCAAGGTTCGCTTCCGCCTGCTGCAGCGCGACCTGCGAATCGGCCGGGTCGAGCACGACCAGCGGGTCGCCGGACTTGACCGTCTGCGTATCGTCCGCCTTCACGGCGATCACGGTGCCGGTGACCTGCGGCGTGATCTGCACGACGTTGCCGTTCACGTACGCATCGTCGGTGCCTTCATGGAAGCGGGCGACGAGGAAGTAGTACAGGCCGTATGCGATGGCCGCGATCACGATGACCGCGACGAGCAGCGTCATCATTCGTTTGCGCTTGCCGTTGTTCTGCGGCTGCGCGCTGGCGGCGTTTTGTTGGTCGCTCATGGCGATTTTCTCCGTCCGTTATTTCGAGTGTCTGCGTAGTGGTGGCGCCGGCTCAGTTGGCGGCCTGTTTGTTCGGCGTGGCGGCGTCGGGCGCGGCGAGCGGTGTGCCGGTTGCGTCGAATCCGCCGCCCAGTGCCTTGATCAGCGCGAGCTGCATGTCGCGGCGACGCATCTTCAGGTTGGTCACCGTCTGCTCCGACGCGAGGCGGTTGCTGTCCGCCGTCAGCACCTGCAGTTGCGGCGACAGGCCGGCCTTGTAGCGGATGACCGCGAGATCGTACGCGCGCGTCGATGCGTCGAGCGCGCGTTGGGCGTCGCCCATCTGGCGATCGACCGCGCGGATCGACGCGACCTGCGTCGCGACGTCGTTCAGCGCGCTGATCAGCGTCTGGTTGTAGTTCGCGACTGACAGGTCGAAGTCGGCGTAGCGGCCCTTGAGCTGGGCGCGCAGCGCGCCGGCATCGAAGATCGGCAGGTGGATCGCCGGGCCGAACTGCGCCTGGCGGCTCGCGAAGTTCAGGAATTTGCCCCAGCCGAACGCATCGAAGCCGAAACCGGCCGCGAGGTTCACGTCGGGGTAGAACTCGGCCTTCGCTTCCTTCACGTCGTGCATCGCGGCTTCGACCTGCCAGCGCGCGGCGACGATGTCGGGGCGGCGCGACACGAGATCGGCCGGCAGGTTGCCGGGCAGCGTGACGTCGCCGGTCGGGTTCATCACCGGCGCGGCGATCTGCAGCCCGCGATCCGGACCCTTGCCGAGCAGCGCGGCGAGCTGGTAGCGCACCGTCGTGATCTGGCCGTCGAGGTCCGACAGCGAAGCCTGCGTGGTCGCGATGTTGCCGCGCGCCGTCTGGCGTTCGACGTTGGTGTCGAGGCCGGCCGAGACGCGGCCGTCGGTGATCTTGCCCACCGTCTCGCGGTTGGTGATCTCGCGCTGCGCGATGTCGCGCAGCGCATAGAGCTGCGCGAGCGAGTTGTAGGTGCGCGCGACCGACGACGCGAGCGTGATGCGCGCCTGCTGCATGTCGGCTTCGGCGGCCTTTTCCTGCGACACGGCCGTGTGCAGGCGTTCGCGGTTCTTGCCCCACAGGTCGAGTTCCCACGACGCGCTCGCGAGCGCATTGTTCTCGCTGTACCACTGGCCGCCGTACGGGGGCGGGAACAGCGCGTTCGACGAGTACAGCTCGCGCGTCCACGAATAGCTGGCTTCGGCCTTCGGCATCAGGTTCGATCGCGACGATTCGATGTACGACGATGCCTTCGCGATGCGCGCCTGCGCCTGGGCGATCGACGGATTGCCTTGCAGCGCTTCGTCGATCAGCTTCGGCAGTTGCGGATCGCCGAACTGGCTGGCCCAGTCGAGCGCCGGCCACTGGCCGCCCTGGGCCGGGAGGCTCTGCGCGGACTCGAATTGCGATGCGGGGGCGATCTGCTTGTCGCTCTTGATGCCGATGTAGTTTGCGCAGCCCGCCAGTGCGAATGCGGCGACCGCGGCGGCGACGGCGGCGCGGCACGACCCGCCGCGCACGGACAACGGGGAGGACTTCATCGCGCTGACCCCTGACTCGGAATGAATGATGGACACTGCAAGGATTTCCTTACAATAAACTGTCAAAAGTAATTGTTATGGCAACTATTACGTGATACTGCCGCCGGCCGTCTCGCAATAGTTGCTGAGAATGCGGCGCAGCATGCTCTTCAGGAACCCGACTTCTTCCGGTGTAAATCCGTCCAGCACCTGATCGAGCACGCTGCGGAAAATGGGCGGCAGCTGTTCGGCAAGTGCGCGGCCTTCATCGGTCAGTTCGAGGCGGACGACGCGCCGGTCCTCGATGCTGCGCACGCGGGACAGCAGGCCGTGTTTCTCGACCCGGTCGAGCAGGCGCGTGACCGCGCTCGCATCGATCCCGTATTCGCGCGCGAGCTCGGCGGCCGTCGAACACCTGCCGACCGCGATCATGAACAGCATGCTCGCCTGCGTGCCCGTGATGCCGAGCTCTTCCTGCGTGCGTTGCGTGACGAGGTTGGTCATCACCGACTTCACGCGCGACATCAGATAACCGACGCTGTCGTTCATCTGATACGAGGACAGCGACGAGACGGGTGGTTGGGTAGAGGAATCCGGCATAAAACCCTGAAGCTGCAATAGTTGACTAGGCAGCAGTATAGGCACAATTGCTTGCCGCGGCAAATGTTAATCGAACGGCAAAGGGCGCGCTGCGCGGTGCGAAAATCCCTCTCGGGGACAAGGTTTTGCGGTGTGCCGGGCGACGGCGCATTCGATCGCTTCGCCGGTTCACGAGCAGGGCTGGCGGGCCCGGTTTTGTCGCGTCGCGACGTGTCCGTCAGCTCTCGACATTCTCGCGTGCTATAATGTTAGGCTTTCCAAGCTGCAACAGCGCGCGCCCGTGAAAACGAGCGGGCGCGTTTGCGCGTTCAAACGATTTCCAGGTTTCTATGACCCGCGCCCTTCGCAATATCGCCATCATCGCTCACGTCGACCACGGCAAGACGACGCTCGTCGACCAACTGCTTCGCCAGTCCGGCACCTTCCGCGACAACCAGCAAGTCGCCGAGCGTGTGATGGACTCGAACGACATCGAAAAGGAGCGCGGGATCACGATTCTCGCGAAGAACTGCGCGGTCGAATACGAAGGCACGCACGTCAACATCGTCGACACCCCGGGCCACGCGGACTTCGGTGGTGAAGTCGAGCGCGTGCTGTCGATGGTCGACTCGGTGCTGCTGCTGGTCGACGCGGTCGAAGGCCCGATGCCGCAGACCCGCTTCGTCACGAAGAAGGCGCTGGCGCTCGGCCTGAAGCCGATCGTCGTCGTCAACAAGATCGACCGCCCGGGCGCGCGCATCGACTGGGTGATCAACCAGACCTTCGACCTGTTCGACAAGCTCGGCGCGACCGAGGAGCAGCTCGACTTCCCGATCGTCTACGCGTCGGGCCTGAACGGCTACGCGTCGCTCGACCCGGCCGCGCGCGAAGGCGACATGCGCCCGCTGTTCGAGGCGATCCTTGAGCACGTGCCGGTTCGCCCGGCCGATCCGGAAGCGCCGCTGCAGCTCCAGATCACGTCGCTCGACTATTCGACGTACGTCGGCCGGATCGGCGTCGGCCGCATCACGCGCGGCCGCATCAAGCCGGGTCAGCCGGTCGTGATGCGCTTCGGCCCGGAAGGCGACGTGCTGAACCGCAAGATCAACCAGGTGCTGTCGTTCAAGGGCCTTGAGCGCGTGCAGGTCGAATCGGCCGAAGCGGGCGACATCGTGCTGATCAACGGTATTGAAGACGTCGGCATCGGCGCGACGATCTGCGCGGTCGACACGCCGGAAGCGTTGCCGATGATCACCGTCGACGAACCGACGCTGACGATGAACTTCCTCGTCAACTCGTCGCCGCTCGCGGGCCGCGAAGGCAAATTCGTGACGAGCCGCCAGATCCGCGACCGCCTGATGAAGGAACTGAACCACAACGTCGCGTTGCGCGTGAAGGACACGGGCGACGAAACGGTGTTCGAAGTGTCGGGCCGCGGCGAGCTGCATCTGACCATTCTCGTCGAGAACATGCGCCGCGAAGGCTACGAGCTGGCCGTGTCGCGTCCGCGCGTCGTGATGCAGGAAATCGACGGCGTGCGTCACGAGCCGTACGAGCTGCTGACGGTCGACGTCGAGGACGAACACCAGGGCGGCGTGATGGAAGAACTCGGCCGCCGCAAGGGCGAAATGCTCGACATGGCGTCCGACGGCCGCGGCCGCACGCGTCTGGAATACAAGATCTCGGCACGTGGCCTGATCGGCTTCCAGAGCGAATTCCTGACGCTCACGCGCGGCACGGGCCTGATGAGCCACATCTTCGATTCGTACGCACCGGTCAAGGACGGCTCGGTCTTCGAGCGCCGCAACGGCGTGCTGATCTCGCAGGACGACGGCGCGGCCGTGGCCTACGCACTGTGGAAGCTGCAGGATCGCGGCCGCATGTTCGTGAAGCCGGGCGACGCGCTGTATGAGGGCATGATCATCGGCATCCACAGCCGCGACAACGACCTCGTCGTGAACCCGATCAAGGGCAAGCAGCTGACCAACGTGCGTGCGTCGGGTACCGACGAAGCCGTGCGTCTCGTGCCGCCGGTCCAGATGTCGCTCGAGTACGCGGTCGAATTCATCGACGACGACGAACTCGTGGAAGTGACGCCGCAGTCGATCCGCCTGCGCAAGCGCTTCCTGAAGGAGCACGAGCGTCGCCGCGCGAGCCGCGAAGGCGCGGTCGACTAAGCGTTCGACCGTTCGCTGCATCACGAAAAAGGCTGCCCGCGGGCAGCCTTTTTCGCATCTGCGCGACGCGCAACCGGATTACCTGCAAAACACTGTTCCCGCGGGTCGTGGCAATCCGGCAAAACCCCGTCGCGCGGTGCTTTCGGGCACATTTCGCCGTGAACTCCGGTATCGGTTCTGTGATATGCTGCGCGCACGCAAGTTTTAGGTCCTTCCAAGCAAGACTTGATTCGCAATCCGCTAAACGGTCAGGCCGTGTCGCGGAAGGTTGAGTAACCCGCTATTTCTCGAGAAGCTCGAAGAAAGGTGAGCGTAAAATGTCAGATGTAATGAAGCAGTTTCAGCTGAACTCCTATCTGTTCGGCGGCAATGCTTCGTACGTTGAAGAACTGTACGATGCATATCTCAACAATCCGGCGTCGGTGCCGGAGAACTGGCGAGAGTATTTCGACGCGCTGCAGAACGTGCCTGCAACGGACGGCTCGAATGCCAATGACGTCGCTCACTTCCCGATCGTCGAATCGTTCGCCGAGCGCGCGAAGGCCAATGCCTTTATCCCGCGCGAAAGCAGCACCAACCTGGCTGCCGCACGCAAGCAGGTTCACGTCCAGTCCCTCATCAGCGCGTATCGCTTCCTTGGCTCGCAATGGGCCAATCTGGATCCCCTGAAGCGCCGCGAACGTCCCGCCATTCCCGAGCTCGAACCCGCGTTCTACGACTTCTCCGAAGGCGATCTCGACCAGACGTACAGCGCAAGCAACCTGTATTTCGGTTTCGATCAGGCTTCGCTGCGCGATATCGTCAAGGGCCTGCGCGACACGTACTGCGGCACGATCGGCGCCGAATACATGTACATCAGCGATCCGGAACAGAAGCGCTGGTGGCAGGAGCGCCTGGAGTCGACCCGCGCGACGCCGAACTTCTCGATCGACGAGAAGAAGCACATCCTGAATCGCCTGACGGCCGCCGAAGGCCTCGAGCGTTACCTGCACACCAAGTACGTCGGCCAGAAGCGCTTCTCGCTCGAAGGCGGCGAAAGCTTCATCGCGGCGATGGACGAAGTCGTCCAGCACGCGGGCAAGCGCGGCGTGCAGGAAATCATCATCGGCATGGCCCACCGCGGCCGCCTGAACGTGCTGGTCAACACGCTGGGCAAGATGCCGGCCGACCTGTTCGCCGAATTCGAAGGCAAGCACGTCGACGACCTGCCTGCCGGTGACGTGAAGTACCACAAGGGCTTCTCGTCGGACGTGTCGACGGAAGGCGGCCCGGTCCACCTGTCGCTCGCGTTCAACCCGTCGCACCTCGAAATCGTGAACCCGGTGGTCGAAGGTTCCGCGAAGGCGCGGATGGACCGCCGCGGCGACGAAGACGGCCTGCAGGTGCTGCCGGTGCAGATCCACGGCGACGCGGCCTTCGCGGGCCAGGGCGTCGTGATGGAAACGCTGAACCTCGCGCAGACGCGCGGCTACGGCACGCACGGCACGCTGCACATCGTCATCAACAACCAGATCGGCTTCACGACGTCCGACCCGCGCGATGCGCGCTCGACGCTGTACTGTACCGACGTCGTCAAGATGATCGAGGCGCCGGTGCTGCACGTGAACGGCGACGATCCGGAAGCCGTGATCCTCGCGACGCAGATCGCGATCGACTACCGGATGCAGTTCCACAAGGATGTCGTGATCGACATCGTCTGCTTCCGCAAGCTGGGTCACAACGAGCAGGACACGCCGGCGGTCACGCAGCCGCTGATGTACAAGAAGATCGCGCAGCACCCGGGCACCCGTGCGCTGTACGCCGAGAAGCTCGTGCAGCAGGGCGTGATCACCGCGGAAGACGCCGACAACTACGTGAAGGCGTACCGCAAGGCGATGGACGACGGTCACCACACGGTCGACCCGGTCCTGTCGAACTACAAGAGCAAGTACGCGGTCGACTGGGTGCCGTTCCTGAACCGCAAGTGGACCGATGCTGCCGATACGGCCGTGCCGCTCGCCGAACTGAAGCGCCTCGGCGAACGCATCACGACGGTCCCGGAAAACTTCAAGGTCCACCCGCTCGTCGAGCGCGTGATCAACGACCGCCGCAACATGGCGCGTGGCGACCAGCCGCTCGACTGGGGCATGGGCGAACACCTCGCATTCGCGTCGCTCGTCGCATCGGGCTACTCGGTGCGCCTGACGGGCCAGGACTCGGGCCGCGGCACGTTCACGCACCGTCACGCGGTGCTGCACGACCAGAATCGCGAGCGCTGGAACGACGGTACGTACGTGCCGCTGCAGAACATCGCCGAAGGTCAGGCGAAGTTCACGGTGATCGACTCGGTGCTGTCGGAAGAAGCGGTGCTGGGCTTCGAATACGGTTACTCGACCGCCGAGCCGAACACGCTCGTGCTGTGGGAAGCGCAGTTCGGCGACTTCGTCAACGGCGCGCAGGTCGTGATCGACCAGTTCATCTCGTCGGGCGAAGTGAAGTGGGGCCGCGTGTCGGGCCTCACGATGCTGCTGCCGCACGGCTATGAAGGGCAAGGTCCGGAACACTCGTCGACGCGTATCGAGCGTTTCCTGCAGCTGTGTGCCGATCACAACATGCAGGTCGTTCAGCCGACGACGCCGGCGCAGATTTTCCACCTGCTGCGCCGCCAGATGATCCGCCTGTTCCGCAAGCCGCTGATCGTCGCAACGCCGAAGTCGCTGCTGCGTCACAAGGAAGCCGTGTCGGACCTGTCGGAACTGGCGAAGGGTTCGTTCCAGCCGGTGCTGGGCGAAACCGACGGCGGCATCGACGCGAAGAAGGTCAAGCGCGTGCTGGTGTGCTCGGGCCGCGTGTATTACGACCTCGTCGCACATCGCCGCGAAGCGAAGGCGAACGACGTCGCGATCATCCGTATCGAGCAGCTGTATCCGTTCGCGCACAAGCAGTTCGAAGCCGAAATGAAGAAGTACGAGAACGCGACTGAAGTGGTCTGGGTGCAGGACGAGCCGCAGAACCAGGGCCCCTGGTTCTACGTCGAGCACCATCTGAAGGAAGGCATGAAGGAAGGGCAGAAGCTGGCATACAGCGGCCGTCCGGCTTCGGCCTCGCCGGCGGTTGGCTACTACGCGAAGCACTACGAGCAGCAGAAGGCCCTGATTGAAGGTGCTTTCGGCCGCCTGAAGAGCGCATCGATCGCGAAATAACCGACGGAAGCGAAACGGGAAGGCGCGCGGCGCTTTCCCGTCTCTTCCGGCCTGCCGGGCGCGTGGCGCGCCGCATCGGCCGAAGGAATCGCACGAACCTCGTCATACCCCAGATTAAGCATCCAGGAAAATCACATGGCTATCGTAGAAGTCAAAGTCCCCCAGCTTTCGGAGTCGGTTTCGGAAGCGACCATGCTGCAGTGGAAGAAGAAGCCGGGCGAAGCAGTCGCACAGGACGAAATCCTGATCGAACTCGAGACCGACAAGGTCGTGCTCGAAGTGCCGGCACCGGCAGCGGGCGTGCTTGCGCAAGTGCTGCAGAACGACGGTGACACGGTGGTTGCCGATCAAGTGATCGCGACGATCGACACCGAAGCGAAGGCAGGTGCCGCCGAAGCAGCGGCGGGCGCCGCCGAAGTCAAGCCGGCCGCCGCGCCTGCTGCGGCTGCACCGGCAGCCCAGCCGGCCGCCGCGACGGCATCGAGCTCGGCCGCCGCATCGCCGGCTGCATCGAAGCTGCTGGCCGAGAAGGGCCTGTCGGCGGGCGACGTCGCAGGTTCGGGCCGCGACGGCCGCGTCACGAAGGGCGACGCGCTGGCCGCAGGCAGCGCACCGAAGGTCGCTCCGGCCGCCGCACCGGCCAAGGCCGCTGCCGCGAAGCCGTCGCTGCCGGAAGTGAAGGTGCCGGCGTCGGCAACGACCTGGCTGAACGACCGTCCGGAGCAACGCGTGCCGATGTCGCGCCTGCGTGCGCGTATCGCCGAGCGCCTGCTCGAATCGCAGCAGACCAACGCGATCCTGACGACGTTCAACGAAGTCAACATGGCTCCGGTCATGGATCTGCGCAACAAGTACAAGGACAAGTTCGAGAAGGAACATGGCGTGAAGCTCGGCTTCATGTCGTTCTTCGTGAAGGCGGCTGTCCACGCGCTGAAGAAGTTCCCGCTCGTGAACGCGTCGATCGACGGTAACGACATCGTCTACCACGGCTACTTCGACATCGGTATCGCCGTCGGCTCGCCGCGCGGCCTCGTGGTGCCGATCCTGCGCAACGCGGACCAGATGAGCCTCGCCGACATCGAGAAGAAGATCGCCGAATTCGGCCAGAAGGCGAAGGACGGCAAGCTGTCGATCGAGGAAATGACGGGCGGTACGTTCTCGATCTCGAACGGCGGCGTGTTCGGCTCGATGCTGTCGACGCCGATCATCAACCCGCCGCAGTCGGCCATCCTCGGCGTGCACGCGACGAAGGAGCGTCCGGTCGTCGAGAACGGCCAGATCGTGATCCGTCCGATCAACTACCTGGCGCTGTCGTACGACCACCGCATCATCGACGGTCGCGAAGCCGTGCTGTCGCTCGTCGCGATGAAGGATGCGCTGGAAGATCCGGCACGCCTGCTGCTCGACCTGTAAGCCGAGTCTCACTGCATCGACCCGCTCCGCGGGTTCGCGCACACGCGTGAACCCGCGGGCGTACAAGTAGAAAGGATTGTCATGTCCAAGGAATTTGACGTCGTCGTGATCGGCGCCGGCCCCGGCGGCTACATCGCCGCGATTCGCGCCGCGCAGCTCGGCAAGACCGTTGCCTGTATCGAGAAATGGAAGAACCCGGCCGGCGCGCTGAAGCTCGGCGGCACCTGCCTGAACGTCGGCTGCATTCCGTCGAAGGCGCTGCTCGCCTCGTCGGAAGAGTTCGAGAACGCGTCGCATCACCTGGTCGACCACGGCATCACGGTCGACGGCGTGAAGATCGACGTCGCGAAGATGCTCGGCCGCAAGGATGCGATCGTCGAGAAAATGACGAGCGGGATCGAGTTCCTGTTCAAGAAGAACAAGATCACCTGGCTGAAGGGCCATGGCAAGTTCACCGGCAAGACCGACGCCGGCGTGCAGATCGAAGTGAGCGGCGAGGGTGAAACCGAAGTCGTCACCGCGAAGAACGTGATCATCGCGACGGGCTCGAAGGCGCGTCACCTGCCGGGCATCCCGGTCGACAACAAGATCGTGTCGGACAACGAAGGTGCGCTGACGTTCGACTCGGTGCCGAAGAAGCTCGCCGTGATCGGCGCAGGCGTGATCGGCCTCGAGCTCGGCTCGGTGTGGCGTCGCCTCGGTGCCGAAGTGACGGTGCTCGAAGCGCTGCCGGCATTCCTCGGCGCGGCCGACGAAGCGCTCGCGAAGGAAGCGGCCAAGCTGTTCAAGAAGCAAGGTCTCGACATCCATCTCGGCGTGAAGATCGGCGAAGTGAAGGCGACCGCGAACGGCGTGTCGATCGCCTACACCGACAAGGACGGCAACGCGCAGACGCTCGACGCCGACCGCCTGATCGTGTCGGTCGGCCGTGTGCCGAACACCGACAACCTCGGCCTCGAGGCGATCGGCCTGAAGGCGAACGAGCGCGGCTTCATCGACGTGGACGACCACTGCCGTACGGCGGTGCCGAACGTGTACGCGATCGGCGACGTGGTGCGCGGCCCGATGCTCGCGCACAAGGCGGAAGACGAAGGCGTGCTGGTCGCGGAAGTGATCGACGGCCAGAAGCCGCACATCGACTACAACTGCATTCCGTGGGTGATCTACACGTACCCGGAAATCGCGTGGGTCGGCAAGACGGAGCAGCAGCTGAAGGCGGAAGGCCGCGAGATCAAGTCGGGCAAGTTCCCGTTCTCGATCAACGGCCGCGCACTCGGCATGAACGCGCCGGACGGTTTCGTGAAGATGATCGCGGATGCGAAGACCGACGAGCTGCTCGGCGTGCACGTGATCGGCGCGAACGCGTCGGACCTGATCGCGGAAGCGGTGGTGGCGATGGAATTCAAGGCGGCGTCGGAAGACATCGCCCGCATCTGCCATCCGCACCCGTCGATGTCGGAAGTGATGCGCGAAGCGGCGCTCGCCGTCGACAAGCGCTCGCTGAACAGCTGAGCATGGTGTAGCGCCTGTCGGCCATCGGCCGGCGCAGCCGTCTCTTGACGAAGGCGGGCGGGGTTTCCCGCTCGCCTTCGTTCTTTCCGGTTTGCCCGATGAACGTCACCGAATACTACACGCGCGAACTGACCACGCGCGGCTATCAGTCCGATCCCGCCCAGCGCGCGGCCGTCGATCGCCTGCAGCGTTGCTTCGACGAGTGGGTCGAATACAAGGCGCGCCGCTCGAACGCGTTCAAGAAGCTGATCAATCACCCGGATCTCCCGCGCGGCGTCTACATGTGGGGCGGGGTGGGCCGCGGCAAGAGCTTCCTGATGGACAGCTTCTACGCCGTCGTGCCCGTGCAGCGCAAGACGCGCCTGCATTTCCACGAGTTCATGCGCGAAGTGCACCGCGAGCTCGAGGAACTGAAAGGGCAGGCCGATCCGCTCGACGAACTCGCGCGGCGCATCGCGAAGCGCTACCGGCTGATCTGCTTCGACGAATTCCACGTGTCGGACATCGCGGACGCGATGATCCTGTACCGTCTGCTCGACCGCCTGTTCAACAACGGCGTGCAGTTCGTGATGACGTCCAACTACGATCCCGACGACCTGTATCCGGACGGCCTGCATCGCGACCGCATGCTGCCGGCGATCGCGCTGATCAAGGACAAGCTCGACGTGCTGAACGTCGACGCGGGCGTCGACTACCGTCAGCGCACGCTCGCACAGGTGAAGATGTATCACACGCCGCTCGGTGCGGACGCCGATCGCGAACTGCGTCATGCGTTCGGCAAGCTCGCGGCGGTACCCGACGAAAGCCCGATCCTGCATATCGAGAAGCGCGAGCTGAAGGCGCTGCGCAAGGCGGACGGCGTCGTCTGGTTCGACTTCGCGACGCTGTGCGGCGGCCCGCGATCGCAGAACGACTATCTCGAGCTGGCGAGCCGCTTCCATGCGATCGTGTTGTCCGAGGTGCCGCAGATGTCGCCGCGGATGGCGTCCGAGGCGCGACGCTTCACGTGGCTCATCGACGTGCTGTACGACCACAAGGTCAAGCTGCTGATGTCGGCGGCGGTGCCGGCGGAGGCGTTGTACGTCGAAGGCCCGATGGCCAACGAATTCGCGCGCACGGTGTCGCGAATCGTCGAGATGCAGTCGAAGGAGTATCTCGAAACGCCGCGTCGCATCGTCGATACGTCGCTGACCTGATTGCGTCGTCCGGGTAATCGACGGGATTCAAACGTCAATTCCGGTCAAATTCGCGCAATCTCGGGGTATTTTCGGATTTGTCTTATATTCATCGTTGAGGTGAGCCGATATCGTTGTGTCATGGTTACCAAGGCTGGAGATGTCCATGACACCGTATCGCGATCTGACCGACCACGAGTGGCGCTGCGTTGCGCCGCTTCTGCCCGAAATGCAGCCGCGCACCGAGTTGCGCGGTCGTCCGTTAGCCAATACGCGCGCCGTCCTGAACGGCGTGCTTTGGGTGATCTACAGCGGCGCAACGTGGTCTGCCATACCGCGCCGTTACCCGTCGTATCAAACTTGCCATCGCCGCTTCAAGGTCTGGCACGAGACGGGCACGCTGTTGAACGTGATGCGTGAACTCTACGGCGATTCGGGCGTGAATCTGTGCAATGAATTGTCCGCACGGATGCGCAAGCACACGCAATCGAAGGCGGCGGAGGCGCGTAGCAATGCGGTACCCGCGTATCGCACACCGGGCGCCTACGCGCCCGACTCGCTGAAGCACGCGGCGTGATGCGGATCGGTTTCCGTCACGCCCGCACCCAAAGAAAATCGGCCTGACGACTTCGTCGCAGGCCGATTTTTCATTGCGCCGCGCGAGTCGGCAGCGTGCTGCGTTATTGCTGGCGAACCCAGGTCTGCGACCGGCCGAGCAGCGATACGCCGATGTAACCGCGCACCACGAGTTTCTGGCCGCCGTCTTCAAGCGTCATCTTGCACTTGTAGACCTTGCCGTTTTCCGGGTCGAGGATGTTGCCGCCGTCCCAGTGGTCGCCTTCCTTCTTCATCGCCTTGATGATCGTCATGCCCTTGATGAGCTGATCCTTGCGCTCGTCCGTGCAGGCGGTGCAGCGGCGATCGGGCGTATCGTTCGCGCCGAGGCCCTTGACGACCTTGCCCGTCAGCGCACCGTCGCCGTCTTCGGCGATCTGCACGAGTGCCTTCGGCTGATGGGTGTTGTCGTCGATCGTCTGCCACATGCCGATGGGGCTGTCGGCCTGTGCGAACGTGGGGGCTGCGCAGGCGAGCAGTGCACCGGCAACGGCGATTGCACGCAACGGGCGGGTCAGTTGAATCATTGTCATCCTCCTTGTTTTGCATGTCGTGTTCATTCGCCCGCACGACCGTCTGCATGGGGCGGGCATGTTGCGAGCTTCGCCAGAATACGTGAAACCGCGTGCCACGTTTGATAGAGGGGACTCTAATCGAAACAGCCCGCATGACGCGGGCTGTTTGGTGTCCGATCAGTTGAGCTGATACGAGAAGGCCGCGTTGATGCGAGGGCTGCGCGATGCGCTTTCGACGGGTGCGTCGCCGATCGGCTTCGCGATGTTCAGGTCGAGACTGTAGAAGCGGCTGTCCGTGAATCGCACGCCGATGCCGACCGACGACATGCGGTTCGGTGACGGCGTGCCCGAGTGCAGGTATACGCGCGCCATGTCGTAGGCGACGTACGGCGTGATCGATTTCAGATACGTCCAGCCCGGCGTGAAGCCGCGATTGACCTCCAGCGACATCCCCCAGCCCGAGTCGCCCGACGTTTCGCCGGGCTGGTAGCCGAGCGCGTAGCGCGTCGAGCCGAACGAGATCTGTTCGGAGGTCGGTAGCGAGTCGGGACTGTATTGACCGGTCAGCGAAACCGACGTCCCGATTCGGAACGGCCATTCGTTGGTTTGCGTGAAAGTCGCCCCCGTGCGAACGAAGGTCAGCGAAATCGGGCTGTCCACCGAGGTCGTCGTCGTGCCGACGGTGATGTCCTGCGACTTCGACGCGCCGAGAATGTTGAAACCCTTCGCGACGTTGACGCTCAGCTTCTGGACCTGCTTCGGCTGGACGCTCGTGTAGTCGAGCTGCATCTGCAGCACGCGGACCTGCGAGCGCGTGTCGAGGCTCGCACCGTTGATCTGGTTCTGGTAGCGATCCTCGTTGTGCGATGCGTAGCCCGACACGGTGCCGAGCAGGCTGCGCTGATTATTCAACAAGATCGGATAGGATGCCGAAAGACCAAGCTTCTCGTTCTTGACCGTACGCTGCACGTACGACGGCAACCCCGGATTGTCGGTCGGCTTGCCGCGATACGTACTTGCATCGAGGCGCGTGATCAGGCCGCTGCTGCCGACGGGCACCGCGCCGCTGAACGCGAAGTAGGTCTGCTTGTCGCGTCCCGGCGGCGCGAGCGCCGAGATGCTCAGCTGCTCGCCGAATCGCGTGAGGCCGTTTTCGGTCGCGGTGATCAGGCCCTGGACGCCCGGGTGGTTGAAGTCGATGCCGGTGCTGACGTTGAACGGCTTGCGGTCGACCGCGAGTTCGAGCGTCGTGGCGCCGTCGGTGGTTTGCGGCGGCGGGACGTTCGCCTTCACCGTGAGGCCGGGCAGCAGGCCGAACGTGTTGACGTAGCGCTCGAACGTCGCGCGGCGCAGCGGGCGATCGTCGGTGATGTGCGCGGCGATCGCGCGGATCTTCGGTTCCATCGCACCGGGCTTGCCGGTGACCTTGACGTCCGACACGTAGCCTTCGACCACCGTGATGCGCACGACGCCGTTCTCGAACGTCTGCGCGGGAACGAACGCGAACGACAGCGCGTAGCCGCGCTCCTGGTACAGCTTCGTCACGCCGTTCGCGGTTTCGATCAGGTCGCCGATCGTGATGTCCTTGCCGACGAGGGGCGTGAAGCGACGCGAGATTTCCTCGAACGGCACCGACTTCACGCCTTCGACCTGAAACGTCGACGGCGTCAGGTGGCGCGACAGCAGCTCCTGCAGTTGCGGCGCTTGCGGCGCGACCTGCACGGTAACGTTCGGGCCGGTCTTCGGTGCGTTGATCTGCGGAAGGGAGTCGAGCGGGTTACCGCCGACGCGCGATTGTGCATGTGCCGTGCTTGCCGCCGCGACGGCGAGCAGCATCATCCATCTGTCGAGTCTGGATTTCATTGTTCTTCCTCGTAGGCCTTGCTTTTCGTCTTCTTTGTAATGCCGGCGCGCGACACCAAGGTGTCGCGCGCCGCGTGCCGCCATGCCGGTTGTGTATGTACGGCCGCGCCATTCGCTCCGGCTGCGATGGTGCGACCGTCGTCCTTACTTGCCAACGCTACCCAGCGTGCCCAGCAACCCCGTTACCGGTGCCAGCAGGCCCGTCGAACCGCTGCCCGACGATGCCGTACCCGTGACACTGCCGACCAGCGACGTGACCGGCGCGAGCGGGCTCGCACCACCCGATCCTGCTGCACCGCCCACTGCTCCGGTGACAGTATTCAGCAAACCGGTGACGGGCGCGAGAGGGTTTGCACTGCCTGCGCCGCCCGTTGCGCCACCGAGCGTGCCCGTGACCGTCGACACGAGATTCGTGACGGGGGCGAGCGGGCCGCCGCTGCCGCCTGCCGCGCCGCCCAGTGCGCCGGTGACCGTCGACACGAGGCCCGTGACAGGTGCGAGCGGGCCGCTGCCCGAGCCGCCGGTTGCGCCGCCGAGTGCGCCCGTGAGCGAGCCCAGCGGCGTCGAGCCGAGACCGGACAGCAGGCCGCCGAGCGGGTTCGTCGAGCCGGAACCCGACGACGTGCCGTTCTGGACGGTCGCCGTCGAGCCGCCGACGAGGCTCGTGATCAGGCCGGGGATCGGTGCGGCGCCGTTCGGGCCGTTCGGGTTGACGAGGCCGCCCGTGTTGGTCACCGTGTTGCCGACCGCGGTCACGAGCTGACCGACGTCGCCGACGAGCGGCTGGCTCGACGTGCCGCCGACTTGCTTGCCCGCCGAGCTGATCGCGCCGCCGATCTGGCCGAGCAGGCCGGAGACGGGTTGGCCGAGGCCGGTCGTCGTGCCGACCTGTTGCGTGACCTGGCCGGCCGTGATCACGAGCGGCGTGATCGCCGAGCTGATCGGTTGCGTGACCTGCTGGACGGCGCCCGACGACAGCGTCGAGCCGATCGTCGTGCCGGCGGCCGTCAGGCCGTTGGCGACCGTGTCGAGCACGGTGCCGACCGGCGTCGTGACGGGGGCGAGCGGCGCGAGCGGACCCGTGCCGAGCGCCTTGACCGTCGAGCTCAGGCCGGACACCGTGTTGCTCGTCGCGCCGACGACATTGCCGAGGCCGGCAACCGTCGTGCCGACCGGATCCTTCGTCGAGCCGATCTGTCCCAGCCCGTTGCTCACGGCATCGGCGGCCGCACCGATGATCGTGCCGGTGCTGGACAGCGTGCTGCCGACACCCTTCGTCACGCCGTCGCCGAGGCCCGGCAGGCTGATGTTGCCGACCGTGCTGCCAAGGTCGCTGGCCGTCTGGCCGACCGTGCTGACGACACCCTTGGTGCCGGTGGACGAGCCACTGGTGCCGCTGGTGCCGGACGTGCCGCTCGTGCTCGGATTGTTGTTGTTATTGCTGCTGCTCGGCGGCGAGCTGACGCCGCCGCCGCCGCACGCGGCCAGCAGGCAGGCCGCGGCGAAGGCGGTGAGGGGCGCACGCCACTGGCGCAGGGCGGCCGTCGTGATGGAACGTTGCTGGGACATGATGGACTCCTCGCTGTCTTTTCGATGAATGGATGTCGGATTACTTGCCGTGCGTGCCGCCGAGCAGGCCGCCGATCAGCGACGTGACAGGCGCGAGCGGGTTCGACGACGAGCCCGAGTTCGTGACCGCACCCGTGCCGCCGCTCAGTGCCGGTACGCCGACAGAGCTGGTGACCGTCGAGACGGCGTTCGTCACCGGGGCGAGCGGGCTGCTGCCGCCTGCGCTGCCCGCCACGCCGCCAAGCGCACCCGTGACTGCACCGAGGAGACCCGTGACCGGGGCGAGCGGACCGCCGCTCGTTCCGCCCGTTGCACCGCCGAGCGCACCCGTGACCGTCGAGACGAGACCGGTAACCGGTGCGAGCGGGCCGCTGCCGCCGCCTGCTGCGCCACCGAGTGCGCCGGTGACCGTCGAGACGAGACCGGTAACCGGTGCGAGCGGGCCGCTGCCGCCGCCTGCTGCGCCGCCGAGTGCGCCGGTGACCGTCGAGACGAGACCGGTAACCGGTGCGAGCGGGCCGCTGCCGCCACCCGTTGCGCCGCCGAGTGCGCCGGTAACCGTGGAGACGAGGCCCGTGAGCGGGGCGAGCGGGTTGGTCACGCCGCCGGTGCCGCCCGTGAGCAGGCCGCCGACGGCCTTCACGGTATTGCCCGTCGCCGAGACGGTGTTGCCGAGGCCTGTCGTGACCGGATTGCCGCCCGTCGACGCGAGCAGTGCGCCGGCCTGGTTCAGCCCGTTGCCGATCGTGCCGAGCAGCGTGTTGACCGGTGCGCCGAGGCCGGTGGCCGTGCCGATCGTCTGGGTCGTCTGGCCGACCATCGTCGTGATCGGCGTGATGGCCGAGCTGACCGTCTGCGTGACTTGCTGGATCGGGCCGGTCGACAGCGCATTGGTGAGGGTCGTGCCGCCGTTCGATACGGCGCCGCCGAGCGTCGACACGAGGCCGCCGACGGCACCCGTGACCGGTGCGAGTGGCGACAGCGGGCCGCTGCCGAGGCTCGTGACCAGTTTGCCGGTGTCCGTGACTGCGCCGCCCAGCTGGTTGACGACGCCTCCCGTGCTGGCGAGCGTGGTGCCGAGCGGATCCTTCGTTGCGCCGAGCTGGCCGAGACCGTTGCCGAGGCCGTTGCCGAGTGCGGTCACCGCGCCGCCGACGCTTTGCACGATGCCGCCTGCGGCTTGCGTGGTGGCCGGGTTGACGCCCGGCAGCGACTGGCTGCCGATGACCGAGCCGAGACCGGAGACGGTGCCGCCGACACCCGTGACGATATTGCTGCTGCTTGCGAGGACCTGTCCCACCGCGTTCGACGACACACCCGACGTGCCCGACGTACCGCTCGTGCCCGAGGTTCCGCTGGTACCGGAGGTGCCGCTCGTGCCCGAGGTGCCGCTGGTGCCGGAGGTACCGCTCGTGCCCGAGGTTCCGCTGGTGCCGGAGGTACCGCTCGTGCCCGAGGTGCCGCTCGTGCCGGAGCTGCCGCCACCCGACGTCGAGATCGTGTCACCGCCGCCCGAGCTCGAGCCGCCGCCGAGCCCTTGGCTGATCGAACCGGAACCGCCGCACGCGGAGAGGGAAAGCATGGCTGCAACGGTGGCCGCGATCAGAGTCGTCCGGAACACGCCATGAGGGATAACCTTGATGTCCATTTCTTCCTCGCATTAAAAATGTGTTGTGAACTGCGTTGTGTTGAGTGGTGCGAGGACTACTCTGCAACTGTCGTGCCATTTCGATGCCCGGCAGGTCGACAACCGGTTTTAAACGACGCAATTCCTTGTCGGGAAAGGAAGTCGAGGAGATTGAAAGATTGTTGAATCTGTTTAAGTGCAGATGAATGAGAACGGTTTCGGCCGTTTCGTAACGTAACGTCACAACATTGGCGTTACGCGTGCGGCGTAACGTGGGTGGCGAGCGGGCTTGATGGACGAGGCAATTGTTTTACTGGTGGATTAGGCGTGCACATCTAACCTATCGTAAATCCTATGTGTAAGTCGTACCGAAACGCCGTACAAATACGCTGTGCTCCTGAAGATTTTTTCCGACAGAGTCGTTAAAAGAGGTTGGAACTTAAATAGGATCGGATATAGAATCCGGAGCAGATGTAAGCAAATGTACGGTTCGGTACACAACGTTCGAGGAGGGTCACTATCGCGAATGTTAACTTGCATCAAATTGTGAGCAATGCCCTTCGGGGCGACCTATAAAGAAAGCGCACCCGGTTGTCGTTGCAGCAGATGTGGCGAACGAGCGGGGCAAAGCGGCCAGATATGCGGGGACGTATACGTATAAAAGGCCAGAAAACGTAAATACAGGCACGAGGAATAAAATGAAAGCAATGATGATTCGCTTCCTTCGGGAAGAAGACGGGGTTACCGCGATCGAGTACGGTCTGATTGCGGGTCTTATCGCTGTCGCGATCGTTGCCGGAGTGACGTCGATCGGCGGCAGTCTCGGTAACATGTTCACCAATCTCGGCACTTGCGTGAGTACTCGAACGGCTGCCGCCTGTTCGGCCGCTACCATCTGGGGCTGACCTTCCGTAAATAATTAGAACGACTTCTTCACGTCGTGAAAGTCGTTTTGGTTCGGTAGCGAGTTGATTGCCTCGGCAATCTGCTCGCGCCGACATTTGCGGCGGGCAGTTGCGCGATGGCACATCCTATTTTCGGCGGGGCATTCCTGGTCTGGGCGACGCTTGTTGCGGCCAGCGATATCCGATTTCGACGTATTCCGAATTCGCTCGTCCTAGCGGGGTTGGTCGTCGGGTTCGCCAGTGCATTTTTCAACGTGAATCCATTCGGAGTCTCGCCATTTCAGGCACTGCTCGGCATGCTGGTCGGGCTGGCCGGCCTTTTTCCCTTTTTCATGCTGCGCCTGATGGGCGCGGCAGACGTCAAAACATTCGGCGTGCTCGGTGCGTGGTGCGGCATGCATGCGCTGCTCTGGCTTTGGGTTGCCGCGAGCCTGGCTGCCGGCGTGCATGCCGTTGTCCTGATCCTGTTGTCTCGCTCGTCGCTTGGCGGCGCATTGTGGCGCCGCGGCGAACCTACGCTGATGCTCGGTCGATATCGGGCAACGCCCTACGCGGCCTGTCTCGCGATACCGGCTGCGGCGTGGCTCGTCTATCTGCTTGTAACGGGGGGCGTGCAATGAAGCGATTGAGGGAGCTCCGGGGGGCGCGGCGGCAGCGCGGGGCGACAGCGGTCGAGTTCGCGATCGTCTTTCCGCTGTTCTTCATGATTTTCTACGCGATCCTCAGTTTCGGGATGATTTTCGTCTTTCAGCAAAGCCTGACGCTGGCAGCCAGCGAGGGTGCGCGAGCGGGCCTGAATTACGCGCCGACCCTGGCGGCACGTGTGACGAACGCAACGACGACTGCACAGAATGTCGCGGGCTGGATGAATATCAACCCGCCGCAAGTGAGTGCGCCGCAGTGCAGCTACGACACGACGAATCCGCCGACGCTGTATTGCCTGACGGTGACGGTGAGTTACTCGCCGGAAGCGTGGGTCACGACCATGCCGTTTCTCGGAGCCATCATTACCCAGCCGCTGACGAGCACGGCGGTCGTGCAGATCCCGCAGGCCATCCTGTGAGCGGGGTTGCGTGACGCGACGGATTCGCGAGCACATGAATCGGGCAACAGGAAAAACTTACTCGGACTTTTATTCCGGCATCCATACAAACACATGGCCAACAACCTAACCAAGATCATCGCCGGGCTGCTGATCGCGATAGCCGTCCTGCTCGGAATCTATGCATGGATGCTTGGGCGCAGTTCGCCGGCGCCCGTGCCTGGGCAGCAGATTGCGGCGGCAACCCAGGTACCGGTCGTGATCGCGATGCGCACATTGCCGGCGGGCCAGCCGATTACCGCTGATGCGTTGAAGGTTCAGCCGACGGCGTCGATGCCGGCAGGCGCGTTCGGGAGTGCGGCCGAACTCGTTGGCCGGGTGCCGACGCGCGACATCCCTGCTTCGTCGCCGGTGGTCTCCGGCGCATTGGTGTCGGGTCTGGCCGAGGACGTGCAGCCGGGGGAGCGCGCGATCTCGATTCACGTCGACGAGACCAACGCAGTGGGCAACCGGCTGCGTCCCGGCAATTTCGTCGACGTGTTCCTGAATCTCAAGCGCGAGGGTAATTCGTCGATGTTCGACGGGGAAATCGCGCAGACGCAAGCCCGGCTGCTGTTGTCGAAGGTGCGTGTGCTGGCGTTCGGCGATGCAACACCTGAACGCGATAGTGGCAGCAACACGAACGGCAACAACGGCCAGCCGTCGAATGTGCGCATCGCGGTGCTGGCGGTGCCGACTGCGCAGGTTGACGCGCTGACGCTCGGCGAGGCCAGCGGCCGGCTGACTCTTGCATTGCGTAACCCGCGGGACGACGAACTTGCGATGCAGACGGTTGCGGTGCGCACGGACAACAAACTGTCGCCGTCGGCAATCGCGGCAGCCGGCGTGTCGCTACAGCAGTTGTCCGGCACGCAGCGCAACGCGGTGGTCAACGTACCCGTACCGCCGTTGCCATCACACCTGCCGCCTGCGGTGCGGCCGAGCGGGGGCGGCGGTATCGAGGTGATTCGCGGCGGCCGGTCGGAAACGGTGACCTACTGACAGAAATCGGCGGTCATCGGTATCAGCGACGACATGTAAAAAGGGTCGAGAGACGGTTCAACAAACAATGAAAAACACACTGATTGCATTCGCGATTGCTATCTGGACCATGACATTCGCATCGTTCGCCAGCGCGAGCGGTATGATCGAACTCGCCGTGGGCGCGCAACGGCAGATTTCGGCGGGCCGTGCACTGCAGCGCGTCGCGGTTGGCGATCCGGCCGTCGCCGACGTGCTGATCATGAAAGGCAGCCGCTCCGGATCGGTGCTGTTGACCGCGAAGGCGCCGGGTGCGACGAACGTGATGCTGTGGGAGCGCGGCCGCGACGAGCCGATGATCTGGAATGTCGAAGTCGTCGACGCAGCCGCCCACGCGGTGCTCGATGGATCGACGCCGCGCGTGAATGCTTATGGCGGCACGGCGGTGCTGCAGGGAACGTCCGCATCGCTGGATGCGCACGACCGCGCGGTCGCGGTCGGCAAGACCATGGGCGCGAAGGGCGTCGTGATCGATCGCTCGACGATCGCCGGGAAGAATGTCGTGCAGGTCGATGTGCGCGTCGTTGAATTCAGCCGCTCGGTGCTCAAGCAGGTCGGTTTCAATTTCTTCAAGCAAAGCAACGGGTTCTCGTTCGGCTCGTTCTCGCCGGGTGGCGTGCAGTCTTACGGCGGCGGATCGGGCCCCGGCACCGCCGCGTATATTCCGACGCTCGGCGCGCCGGTCGCGTCGGCCTTTAATCTGGTCGTGAACGCGGCCGGACGCGGCATTTTCGCTGACCTCTCGCTGCTGGAAGCAAGCAATCTGGCGCGCGTGCTCGCGGAGCCGACGCTCGTCGCGTTGTCTGGGCAGAGCGCCAGTTTTCTCGCAGGTGGCGAGATTCCGGTGCCTTCGCCGCAAGGCCTCGGCTCGACTGCGATTCAGTGGAAGCAGTATGGCGTCGGACTCTCGTTGACGCCGACAGTGCTGAGCCCGCAGCGGATCGCGTTGAAGGTCGCGCCCGAGTCGAGCCAGCTCGACTACGTGAACAGCGTGACGATCAGCGGCGTTGCGGTGCCCGGGATCACGACGCGTCGTGCCGACACGACGGTTGAACTCGGTGACGGTGAGAGCTTCGTGATCGGCGGCCTGATTGATCGCCAGACGTTGTCGAATGTGAGCAAGGTGCCGCTGCTCGGCGACTTGCCGATTATCGGTACATTCTTCAAGAATTTGAACTATCAGCAGAACGACAAGGAATTGTTGTTCATCGTGACACCGCATCTCGTTGCGCCAATCGCGAAGGGCGCGGTGTTGCCTGCGACGCCGGGTGAGCTGTCCGAGCAGCGCAACGGGCCGGTCTGGCAGTCGTATCTGGGCGGTGCAGCTTCGCCGGACGCTGCACCGGGTTTTTCGAAATGAGTGCGAAGCATCGCGCGTTGCGATGCTTCGGCACGCAATGCGTAATCGGGGGTGTTCAACATGAACGCGCGAATCCAATCATTGTGTGAACCCGCCGTGACCGACTATTTTGTTTGCGCATCGCAACAGGAGGCGCATGTCCGCTGGCTGGCCGATACGCTCGTGTCGGCCGGCGCGGTTGAGGCCGCATCGCTCGAGCCGGGCGTGCTGGCACAGCGCATCACGGGGCTCAATCCGGCGCTCGTCTTCATCGATTTCTCGGACGGCAGTCCGGCCGCGAGCGTCGCGGCTGCGGCAGTGCGTGCGACGCATCCCGGGCTGCCGATCGTCGCGCTCGGTTCGCTGGCGCATCCGGAGAGCACGCTTGCGGCATTGCGTGCCGGCGTGCGTGATTTCATCGACGTGTCGGCTCCGGCGGAGGAGGCATTACGCACGACGCGCGGGCTGCTGGCGAACGTCGACGAGCCAGCGAGCCGCCATGGCAAGCTCGTCGCATTGCTCGGCGCCCGCGCGGGCATGGGCGTGAGCACGCTTGCGGCGAATCTCGCCGTCTGGCTGCAGAAACGCGCGGCGAGCGCGGAGGCGGGCGGCATGCCGAATGGCGGCACGCCTGCCGGTCGACAGACCGCGCTCGTCGATCTGGGGCTGCCGGCAGGCGATGGCGCGCTGTTCCTGAACACCCGTTGCGAATTCCATTTCATCGATGCGGTTCACAATCTGCGCCGCATCGACCGGACCTTCGTGAATACCGCGTTGACGCGGCATGAGAGCGGGGTCGCATTGACGACGCTGCCGGCCGATCTTGGTGGATTGCGCGACGTGTCGTACGCATCGTGCGCCGGCTTGCTGAACCGGTTTCGTGCATTTTTCGATCAGCAGATCGTCGACCTTGGCGGTTTTTCGAACCGCGAGTTCGTCGCGCAAATCGCAAGCTCGGCCGACGAAGCGTGGCTTGTCTGCGATCAGGGCGTTGCGTCGATCGTGTCGGCGGCGGACCTGCTCACCGGGTTGCGCGACGCAGGTGTCGAGACCGACCGCGTGCGGCTCGTCGTCAACCAGTACGATCCTGCGCTCGACCTGACGCCCGGGCAGATCGCAGAGCGTCTCGGCGTGTCGTTGGTCGGCACCTTGCCGTCGCGCCGCGTCGCGATCGGCCATGCCGCGAACCAGGGCCGGCTCATCGTCGACATGGCGGAGCGCGACCCGTACGTGCGTGCGCTCGAGTCGCTTGCCGCGCGGCTACCGGGCGTGTCGATCAGATCGACCACAGCGCGTTCGGCATCCGGCCTGTCCGCGCTGAAGCGCTTCATTCAACCCTCGTCCAAGCGGTCGTAAGCGATGCCACACGACATTCAATTCGCCGACGGCGCAGCGCCGTTCTCCCAGACGCAGCAATTCCACGACATCAAGAATGCCGCGCACGAGCACTTGCTGACGCGCATCGAAGAACTGGGCGCGGAGTTCGGCCGATGGTCCCGCCAGGCGATCAACCAGTTTGTCGATCTCGAGATCGACAGCTTCGTGCGCCTGCGCCGCATTCCGCTCAACGAGAACGAGGTGCGTACGATCGCCGAGGCGTTGACGAAGGAACTCGCGGGCTTCGGGCCGATCGAGGACCTGCTCGCGGACCCGGCCGTCGAGGACATCCTGATCAACGGCTACAACGACGTGTACGTGTCGCGTCACGGGATCCTCGCGAAGCTGCCGGTGCGTTTTACCGACAACGCGCATCTGCTGCGGATCGTGCGACGAATCCTTGCGCCGATCGGTCGCCGTCTCGACGAATCGAACCCGATGGTCGACGCGCGGCTACCCGACGGTGGTCGCGTGAACGTCGTGATCGAGCCGCTGTCGATCGACGGGCCGGTCGTGTCGATCCGGAAATTCCGCAAGGATCCGCTGAAGCCGTCCGACCTGCTCGGCAACGGGACCTTCAACGAAGAGATCAACACGCTGCTTCAGGCAGCGGTCGAGGCACGCTGCAACATTCTCGTGTCGGGCGGGACGAGTTCCGGCAAGACGTCGTTGCTCAATGCGCTCGCATTCCACATTCCCGAGATCGAACGTGTTGTGACGATCGAGGATACGGCGGAGTTGTCGCTGAACCACCCGCACGTCGTGCGGCTCGAGAGCCGTCCGGGCGGATTCGATGGCACCGGTGTCGTGTCGATTCGCGACCTGCTGCGCAATACGTTGCGGATGCGCCCGGACCGGATCATCGTCGGTGAAGTGCGCGGCGGTGAAGTGCTGGAAATGCTGCAGGCGATGAACACGGGTCACGACGGCTCGATGGGCACCGTGCACGCGAGCTCGCCGCGCGAGTGCCTGTACCGTCTCGAGATGCTGGCCGGCTTTGCGGGCTTCCAGGGCACCGAGTCGAGCCTGCGCCGGCAGATCGCGAACGCGATCGACTTCATCGTGCAGATCGGGCGCCTGTCGAACGGCCGGCGGCGGATCCTGTCGATCACCGAAGTGACCGGTCTGTCCGACAACATCATCGCAACGCAGGAGCTTTATCGCTACGAGGCGCGCGTGACGGCGGAGGGCGAGGAAGTCGACCACTGGGAAACGCTGGGCATTCATCCGCACTCGCCGAAGCTTGCGCGCTTCCGTCAGGCGTTGACGAGCGGTGGGTTCGGGGAGGGCGGGTTCGGTGGCGGCTTCGGCGGTGGGTTCGGCCGTGGCGGCGGGGGCTTCAATGTATAGCGCGATGGTATGGGTGCTGGCGATCGCGATGCTGTGCGTCGCGGCCGCGATGATGCTGTGGCGGCACGCGGAGACCCGGCGCGTGCGGACCGATGCGAAGCGTTTCATCGACAGCCGGCTCGAGCCGGGCGCGCGCGCCGGTGTCGCGGCGCAGGCGGCACGGCCGGCGGCAGCCGGTGCGACGCGCGTCGTACCGCAGCCGGGTGCAGCACGAAATGCCTCGTCCGACGCATTCTGGGCGCACTGGTACGCGACGGCATCCGAGTATCTGTCGAACCTCGCGAGCCGCGCGGGAATCGAGGATGCGCGCGGCAAGACGCTTGTTGCGCTCGCTGCGCTTGTCGCGGTTGCGTTCATCGCCGGCAGCCGGGGCGGTGTACTGGCGTGCTTTGCGGCAATCACTTGCGGAAGCGCGATGCTCGGCGTCTGGCTCGCGTCGCGGATCCAGCGGCGGCGCTTGAAGATCGTCCGGCAGATCCCGTCGTTCCTGGACGGGATCGTGCGTCTGGTGACGCTCGGCAACAGCGTGCCGGCCGCGTTCCAGGCGGCGCTGCTGACGACCGAGGAGCCGCTGCGCGGCTGTCTCGATCTCGTATCGCGCATGCTGCGCGGCGGCATTGAGATCGATCGCGCGATGATGCACATCGCCAAGATCTACCGCACCGAAGAGTTCGAACTCGTGGGCTCGGTGCTGCGCTTGTCCGTCAAATACGGCGGCCGGGCCGATGTGATGCTGGAGCGCATGGCCGTGTTCATGCGTGACCTGGAGCAGGCGGAGCGCGAGTTGACCGCGATGTCGTCGGAAACGCGATTGTCGGCGTTCGTCCTCGTCATGCTGCCGATCGCGATCGCCAGCTTTGTCGTGATGACCAATCCCAAGTACCTGCACGGGATGTGGAACGATCCGAGCGGACGGACGCTCCTCACGATCGCGTTTCTGATGCAATTGGCCGGCAGCGTATGGCTGTATCGAATGGCTCGGCTCAGGTGAGGCTATGACAGCGACTCAAATCGGAGCGATTGCGTTGGCGGTGGGGGCGCTCGGGGTGCTGCTGCTCGGCATGGTGGCGATGCTGCGCGCGAGTGCGGCGACGCGCGCCGAACGTGCGCTGGTGGATGCGCTGGACCGGCGCATGGCCACGCTCGAGGCAGCGAAAGCGCGGACCGCACCGGACGGCGACGCGGCGGCGAAGCCCGACGTGCGCCGTCAGCGCGTCGAGCGTTTCCTCGATCGGCTGTCAGCCGCGGGCGTGCGCTGGCTCGATACCGGGCTCGGCAAATACGCGGTCGCGGAAGAGGATCGCCGCCTGCTCGAGCAATGCGGCTACGTCGACGCGCGCACACGCGGGCTGTTCCTGAGTGCGCGGGTCGCGTGCGGGACCGGGTTGCCGTTGCTGTTCGCAATCTTCGCGAGCGGGCGCGTGAAGGGCGGTATCTGGATGGTCGGCATGTTCGCCGTCTTCGGGCTCGGCTTCATGCTGCCGAAGCTCTATGTGCAGCGTCGTGCGGCGGCGCGCCGGCAGAGCGTGGTCGACGAACTCCCGTTGCTCGTCGACATGTTGCGCTTGCTGCAAGGCGTCGGGTTGTCGCTCGATCAGAGCCTTCAGGTCGTGACGAACGATTTTCGCGGAATGATGCCGGTGCTGTCATCGGAGATGGGGATCGCGCAGCGCCAGTTCGCGGCGGGCCGTACGCGCGAGCAGTCGCTGCAGCGGTTGTCCGGCGGATTCGACAATGAGGATTTGCGCGCGATCGTGCGTTTGATGATCCAGGTCGACAAGCACGGTGGTGCGGTTCAAGAGCCGCTCAAGCAGTTCGGAGACCGTCTGCGTGAGACGCGCCGGGCGATGCTGCGCGAGCGGATCGGGCGATTGACCGTGAAGATGACAGGTGTGATGGTGTTGACGCTTTTGCCTGCGCTGTTGATCGTGACGGCGGGGCCCGGCATGCTGGCGGTGATGCGAGCGTTGTCGTCGCATCATTGAAGGATGGAAGGAAAAACGATGAAGCGGATCGGCGGAATGGTGACACGGGCGGGCGCGGTGGCGGCGGTGCTGCTGCTGGGTGCGTGCGCGACCAAGGATAGCGGTTATGGCGTGAACGCGCAGACGGAGCGCGCTGCGCTGATACAGGCGGCCGACCGGAAGGAAGCCGTGCCGGACACGCCGGGGATGTACCTCGGTCTGATCCAGCGGATGCAGTCGCAAGGGCTCTATTTCGCGTCGCTTGCGCATATCGATGCGTACGAAAAGACCTATGCCCCCGTGCCGGAGTCGATCCTGCTGCGTGCAGACGCGTTGCGGATGACAGACCAACCGGCCGCGAGTGCGGCCTCCTACACGCAGTTGCTGAAAACGCCGCTCGCGGCGCGCGGCTATCGAGGTCTCGGGCTGCTCGCGGGTGCTGCGGGTGATTTCGAGCGTGCGGCGCAGTCGCTGACGCAGGCTTCGGAACTCGCGCCGACCGATGCGTCGATGCTGTCCGATCTCGCCTACGCAAAGTTGCGCAGCGGCGATGTCGTCGGGGCGCGCGTGCCATTGATGAAGGCTGCGGAGCTGGAGCAGCGCAATCCGAAAATCGTCAGCAACCTCGTGCTTTACCTGTTTGCAGCAGGCCGCGCGCAGGACGCGCAACGGCTGATGAACCAGCAGCATCTGTCGGCGGATGTCCGCAAGGACATCGTCAGCGATGCCGCGAAGATTGCGGCCGCGGCGCGTGCGCAGCAACGCGCGGTTGCGACGCCGCCGGTCGTGTCACGACGCGCTACCGCCGCGCCGATTACGCCGATGGCGAACAATTTTGGCTACGATCAGACCGTGCCGTTGCTGCAACGGTTTGCACAATGAACACGCACCGGGGGAACGACATGAACGATAACCAACAGCATCGCGGCGTGCGCGCGGGACGGATTGCGGCGTTGGCCGCGATCTTCTGCGCGGTGACCGGTTCCGCCGCAGCGTATGGGCAAGAGTCGGTGACGGCGGGCGCGTCCGATGTCGGCCGGTCGACCCGGGACTGGCTCACGATGCAGCGCGATAATCGCGCGTCGGCGCCCGCGCAGCCGTTGCTCGGTGACGTGGCCTCGCTTGTCTACCAGCGCTACCTCGACTCGTTCAAGAACAAGATTCCGAATTCGATGAGCTCGCAGTTGGGTTCCGCCGGCGGCATGTCGGGCGGTGGCGGTCAAGGCATGCAGTAAGCGGGACGGCGATGCGCGCAGATCAGCCACACATAGCGCGGCGGCAGCGCCAGCGCGGCACCATTGCGGTCATGGCCGCGATCTGGGTGTCGGTTGCGTTCATCATGCTGGGTGCGATCGATATCGGGCATTTTTATTCCGAGCGCCGCAGCATGCAGGCGGCCGCCGATCTGGCCGCGCTCTCGGCCGTGTCGCAAATCAGCGCCGATTCGACCTGCACGGCGGCGACGACCGCCGCCAATCGAATCGCGAACCCCGCATCGAATCCGCTGCCGGTCAACTCGACCGTCTCCGTGACGTGCGGCGTCTGGAATGCACCTCAAGGCAGTGGCAGTCCGCTGTTTACGCCGACTTCGGGCGCGACGACCAACGGTCAATGCGCGGGCTTGTCGTCCGGGACGGTCAACGCCCAATCGGTCGGCGCTGTATGCGTAACGGTTTCCGAGCCGATCTCGGGCCTCTTCACAAACGGGGTGACCGTCAGCGGGGCAGCAATCGCCAAGAGCGTGCCAACCGATACCTTCACGCTGACCACGTCGCTGGCGGCGTTGAACGGCGGACTGGCCAATCAGTTGCTGCAGGCGTTGCTGGGTACGCCCAATCCGTTGAATCTGCAACTCGTCGACTATCAAGGGCTCGCGCAAGTCAACCTGAAGCTCGCCGGCATTCTCGCCAATCTGCCGGTCGGCACGAGCACGTCCGTGCTGAACGGCACCGTGACGCTGGGTCAACTGGCCAACGCGGCAATCCAGGCGGCGACGCAGCAGAACCTGGTCGGCGTGAACCTGAACGTGCTGAACGCCATCGTCGCCGCGCTCTGTTCCGGCAGCGTATGCGGTGGCCCGCAAATCGCGCTCGGTCAGTTGGTTTCCGCCGCAACCGCGACGGGAACCTCGGCCGTCAACGCCAGCGTCAATGCGCTCGGTCTGCTGTCGACGGCGCTGCAGCTCGCGAACGGCACGAACTCGGTCAGCATTCCGAGTGTCACGGTCCAGACGCCGACCTTGCTCGCACCGTTGCTCAACGTGACCGTGTCCGGCTCCGTCAAGCTGGGGGCGAATCCGCCGTCCACCGCAAGCGGTCCGCCCGGGCCGGCGAATTGCGGGACGTCCAATTGCACGACCAACACGTCGACCGCGCAGGGGAACGTGTTCCTCAATACGTCGATCTCGTTGCTGTCGACGTGCTCGAACGGTGGGCTGGTCTTTCCGGGCGGCAGTTGCTCGTCCGGCACGGCGACGCCGCTTGCAGCGGTGCAATTGCCGGTCACGGCCTATGTGGCGCCGGCGACGGCGGGCCTGATGTCCGTCACCTGCACCGCGGATGGAACGAAAAGCGCGACGGTGAACGTGCAGACCGGGGTCGTGGCCGTCTACATCGGCGGCACGGCGAATACACCGATCAATCTCAATGCGCCGAGCGGCTATACGACCGGCAGCGGAACGCCGATCACGCTGGTATCCGTGAACCTGCAGAGCCTGCTCAACCTGCTGGGCCTCAATGCCGTGACCTCGGCGCTCAATGTGCTGACGCTGGGGCTGATCAACCTGAATCAGATCTCCGTCAATATCAGTCTGAAGCCAGGGCAGTTGACGGTTCCGGTTGCCAATCAAACGGCGACTCCGTTGACGTTCACGTATCCCGGCCCGGGTTCATCCGCTTCGCCGAGTCCGGCGTCACCGTACATGCTGGGCACGGGAACGGACCAGTTCCTGTCGCCTGCGGTTCAGGGTATCGTCGGCAGCGGCCTGTCGGTCTCCGTGTCGGCAGCCGGCGGATTGGCTGGCGTGCTGGCCGGCATCTTGAACCCGTTGCTGGATATCCTGACCGGCCCGCTTCTGACTGCATTGGGAAGCACGCTCGTCCCGCTCCTCCTGCAACCGATCGATTCGCTCCTGACCTCGGTCACGGGCCTGCTTGGTCTCAGCCTGGGGAACGCCTATGTCACGAACACACCGGACTCGATCAAATGCGGCAATCCCATGCTTGTTCAATAAATGCCTGAGCGTTCCGTTACCGAAGCGGGCGGTGTCGATGCCGTCCGTAACCGGTCACTGACCTGCAATGCCGAGCAACTCGTCAATTACTGAAGCCGTACCCGAAACATGAGAACCACGCCCGCAATCGAAGAGCTCGACCTGTACGTCTGGGAAGGCAAGGCGGACATTGTCGACCGCGTCGCCCGGTGCATGGCGAGCTTCGACGTCGAAGTGATCCGCGCCGACAACGCGGAGATCTCGCCCGAGCGCGCCGCATTGCGGCCGTCGCTCGCGATCATCAGCGTGACGATGATCGAAGGCGGCGCCGCGTTCCTGCGCGACTGGCAGGCCAACATCGGCATGCCGGTGGTCTGGGTCGGCGCGGCGCGCGACCACGACGCGTCGCAATATCCGCCCGATTATTCGCACATCCTGCCGCTCGACTTCACGTGCGCCGAGCTGCGCGGGATGATCGGCAAGCTCGTCACGCAGCTGCGTGCGCACTCGGCCGAAACGTCGCAGCCGTCCGAACTCGTCGCGCACTCCGAATCGATGCAGGCGCTGCTGCATGAAGTCGATACCTTCGCCGATTGCGACACCAACGTGCTGCTGCACGGCGAAACCGGCGTCGGCAAGGAACGCATCGCGCAACTGCTGCACGAAAAGCATTCGCGTTACCGGCACGGCGAATTCGTGCCGGTGAACTGTGGCGCGATTCCCGACGGTCTGTTCGAATCGCTGTTCTTCGGTCATGCGAAAGGATCGTTCACGGGCGCGGTTGTTGCGCATAAAGGCTATTTCGAGCAGGCGGCCGGCGGCACGCTGTTTCTCGACGAAGTCGGCGATCTGCCGCTGTACCAGCAGGTCAAGCTGCTGCGCGTGCTCGAGGACGGCGCGGTGCTGAGAGTGGGGGCGACTGCGCCGATCAAGGTCGATTTCCGGCTGGTCGCGGCGAGCAACAAGAAGTTGCCGCAGCTCGTGAAGGAAGGGCTGTTCCGCGCCGATCTCTACTACCGGCTCGCGGTGATCGAGCTGAGCATTCCGTCGCTCGAAGAGCGCGGCGCCGTCGACAAGATCGCGCTGTTCAAGTCGTTCGTCGCCCAGGTCGTCGGCGAGGAGCGGCTCGCAGAGCTGTCGGACCTGCCGTACTGGCTGACGGATTCGGTCGCGGACAGTTACTTCCCCGGCAACGTGCGCGAATTGCGCAACCTCGCCGAGCGCGTCGGCGTGACGGTGCGGCAGACGGGCGGGTGGGATGCCGCGCGGCTGCAGCGGCTGATCGCGCACGCGCGCAGTTCGGCCCAGCCGGTGCCGGTGGAGAGCGCGGCCGAGGTGTTCGTCGATCGCAGCAAGTGGGACATGAACGAGCGCAACCGCGTCATTGCCGCGCTCGACGCAAACGGTTGGCGCCGTCAGGATACGGCGCAGCAACTCGGCATCAGCCGCAAGGTACTGTGGGAAAAAATGCGCAAATATCAGATCTTCGACGAAGAACCCGAGACACGCGAAAGCGAGTAATTAATGCGATAAAATCGCGCTGAATCACAACGACTCGGGCGGGAATAAAACTTCATGAGCCATATGACGGGGTTGGGGCGGGTGAGCGTGTTGCTCGCCCTGGTAGGAGGCATGCAGGGCGCTTTCGCGCAGGGGCTGGCCGGCAGCGATTCGCCGGCGGTACAGCAGGCGTCGGCGCCGGTAGCAGCGATTCCGGCGATCGATTCGCAGGCCCAGACGTCGCTGCAGCCGCAAGCGGGCGAGACGACGGGGCCGAGCACGGTCGACGATCTGCAGCGCCAGATCCAGGCGCACTCGCTGACGGAAATGCGCACGAGCTACAACGGCAGCTACGGCGCGAGCCTGCTGTTCAATGTGAAGGACGGTGCGTACTTCGTCGCGCTGTTCCAGCAGAAGGCGTTCTGGCGCGTGATCAAGACGTACGACGAAACGCGCGCGGAAGCGATCTATCGCGATTTCTCGCGCCAGGCGGAGCGGTTGGCCGTCAACGAACTGCGGGCGGCGAAGCTGGAATCGCAGAAGGCGCAATTGGACAAGCAGCTCGAGGTCACGCAGGATCGCGCACGACGCCTGCAGGCCGACATCTCGATCGCACGCCAGCAGCAGGCGGCGGTCGCGGATCGCCAGAAGAGCGTTCGCAGCGAGACGGCGGCATTGCAGGCGCAACAAGCCGAACTCCAGTCGCAATTGCGCGCGTTGCAGCAGCAGGTACGTTCGTTGCAGCGTGAGGCCGACGCGGGCCTGCCGACGTCGGCACGCTGAACCCGGCGGCGGTGCGGCGACATGCCGCGCCGGCTGCACAAGCGAAAAGGGCAAGCCGGTTGGCTTGCCCTTTTGTTTTACTGGCCGTCCGGCACGATCCGCCGGCGGCGTGTGACGATCACCGGACCGTTGCCGCCGCGTGTATCCGGCGACGACGTGTTGCCGGAGGCATCGCCGCTGTCGCGCGGCGCGCCATAGCTCTCGCGCGGTTCACGGGGTTCGCGCGGGGCGCCGTAGCCTTCGCGCGGCTCACGCGAGCCATAACCTTCACGCGGTTCGCGGGAGCCGTAGCCGCCGCCGTCGCCACGCGATTCGCGCGGGCCGCCGTGCGAGCCGTACGGGCTGTGACCGCCGCCTTCACGACCGCCGGGGCGGCCGCCGGTGCGCGGCCCGCGGGGGCCGCCGCCGCCCGGGCGCGAGCCGCCCGTGTCGAGCTGGATGGTGGAAATCGCGCGCTTGTAGATGCCTTGCAGACCCACGGGGGTGCGCAGCATCACCAGGTACTGGTCGAACGACTCGATACACCCCGTCAGACGAATGCCGTTGACGAGATAGATTTCAACGCGCTTACGTTCCTTGCGCGCCGAATTGATGAAGTCGTTTTGCGGATGGGATTCTGCGGGATTGGCCATTGAGGTGCGGCAGGAGCCTGCGTCAGAGAATATGTTGTGCGTGTGTGTGGCGTGTTCGTCCACAAGGTGTTTGGCGGGATTCTACCCTGTTCAATAGGGAAGCGCGCAGTCGTGATTGTGTCGAACCGTAACCCACTATAGACGTTCCAGCGCATTTTCGCGATTCGGCCGAATGGCCGAAGCCGTTTCGTTACGTCGCGTTACGACTCTCGCAGCGCCGTATCACCTCGCCGCGTGCGGTGCGCTTACATTGGCCGCGCGAGCCGGGCAGGCCGGCGTACCAGGGGTGCAGAACATGAACACGAGGCAATGGGCGGGGTGGGTCGGGGGTGTGGCGTTGCTGGCCTCCGGCAGTGCAATGGCGCATGTCGACCTGTCGGTCGGCATCGGCGTGCCGGTCGCGCCGGTCTATGTCGAGCCGGCACCGGTCTATGTGGCGCCGCAGCCGGCCGTTGTCGCCTATCCGGGCTACGGATACGGCTACTACGGCGATGACGACGACGACCGCTACCGGAAGTGGCGCAAGCACTATGACAAGCATTGGCGCAAGCACCACGGCGACGACGATTGATCCCGACTTCAGCCGCGCCGGCGCGAATCAGAATGCGTAGTCGGGGTTTTTCGGGTCAAATGCGGTGTCGTCGAGCGTGGCCGGCGCGATTTTCTCGATGACGATCCGCTCGAAGATCCTGCCGTCGTTGTCATAGGACTCGACGGTCCGGAAATAGGGCGCGTGCAGGTCGAGCCCGAGGACTTCCTTTTTCGCATAGAACTGCGGCCGGCCGGTCGGCGTCTCGTAGGTGAGCGCGACCACGCGCACGCCGCCGATCGATTTTGCCTCGACCTGGGTCGGTCGCTGCACACCGGCTTCCAGGTACTTCTTCCCTTCGGTCAGGTACAGGTTCGTGATGAACTCGGTGCCGAGATCCTTCACCTGGTGATTCGACTGGGCACGCGCCAGCGCGCCGTCGAGCGACGTCCACAGCGGAATCTTGCCGAGCAGGCCGCCCAGGTGGCCATACATCTCGTCCTTGCGCTGCGTCGTGTCGTAGATGGTTTCCTGTCCCGCGTGCGCGCCGCCCGGCAGCCATTTCGCATAGACGCGCAGCGGCTCGCGGGTGGTCTTCACCAGCATGCGGTCGGGCGTGTCGGACCATTTTCCGCTGATGCGCTCCTGGCGCACCATCGTGAACTGGTACGACGGATAGCCGTTCGGACCGTTACGGATATAGAGCGGCACGGCAAGCGGATCGAGCGCCTTGAAGAGCGCGGTGAGCGTCGCGTCGTCGAGCTGCGCGAGCGTGCCGCGCTGCGCGGCCGTGCGCAGCCAGCGTGCCTGTTGCGCGAGCGGCTCGCGCGCGACTTTCGCCAGGTCCGCCGGCAATGCGGCCTCCTGCGCCGCACTCGCGGCATCGGCCGTTTCCTGCGCATGCAGGCCCGCGTGCGCGAGCGACAGCAGGCAGGCGACAGCCGCGGCGGCGGCATGTCGTGCGCGGCGCTTCATTCCTTCGTTCATCGACAGTGTCTCCCGGAGCGATGGATCGTTCAGCCTTGCTTCGCGGCCTTGATTTTGGCGAGCTCCTCGTCGCGCAGCGCGCGGCGCAGGATCTTGCCGACGTTCGTCTGCGGAAGCGCGTCGCGGAACTCGACGAATTTCGGCATCTTGTAGCCGGTCAGGTTCTTGCGGCAGTGCGCGAGCACGTCGTCGACCGTCAGCGACGGGTCGCGGCGCACGACGAACACCTTGATCCGTTCGCCCTGGACTTCGTCCGGAATGCCGATCGCCGCCGCCTCGCTGATGCCCGGATGCATCACGAGCACTTCCTCGATCTCGTTCGGATACACGTTGAAACCCGACACGAGGATCATGTCCTTCTTGCGGTCGATCAGGCGGATGAAGCCGCGTTCGTCCATCACGCCGATGTCGCCGGTGCCGAGCCAGCCGTCGGCGTCGAGCACCTTGGCGGTCTCGTCGGGGCGCTGCCAGTAGCCGCGCATCACCTGCGGGCCGTGCACGCACAGTTCGCCCGGCTCGCCGACGGGCGCCCAGGTGCCGTCCTCGCGGCGAAAGCGCACGGAGGTGGATGGCGCGGGCAGCCCGATCGAGCCGCTGAACGCGGCCATGTCGTTCAGGTCCACGGGGTTCATCGTGACGATCGGCGAGCACTCGGTGAGCCCGTAGCCCTCGACGACCGGCCGGCCCGTCACCTGCTGGAAGCGCTCCGCGACCGCGCGTTGCATCGCCATCCCGCCGGCCATCGCAAGCTTGAGCTTCGAGAAGTCGCGCTTGCGGAATTCCTCGTTGTCGAGGAACGCGTTGTACAGCGTGTTGATGCCGGTGATCCCCGTGAACGTTTCGTTGCGGATGATCTTCATCACCATCTTCATGTCGCGCGGGTTCGCGATCAGGATGTTGCGTCCGCCCAGTCCCATGAAGATGAACGCGTTCACCGTCAGCGAATAGATGTGATACAGCGGCAGCGGCGTGAGCACGGTCTCGACGTTGCCCGACACCTGGTCGGCGATCCACGCCTTCGCCTGCAGCAGGTTCGCGATCAGGTTGCCGTGCGTGAGCATCGCGCCTTTCGCGACCCCGGTCGTGCCGCCCGTGTATTGCAGGAACGCGAGGTCGTCGCGCGTCGTCAGCACGGGCTGCGGCTTGCCGCGCGCGCCGAGCGCGAGGGCGGAGCGCAGCCGGATGGCCTGCGGCAGGTGGTAGGCCGGCACGAGCTTCTTCACGTGCTTCAGCACGAAATTGATCAGGCGTCCTTTCGCATTGAAACCGTCGGCGAGCAGGTCGCCGAGTGCTGTGACGACGATGTGCTTCACCTGCGTTTCAGGCAGCGCGTCCTGCAGCGTGCGTGCGAAGTTCTCGAATACGACGATCGTCTGCGCGCCGCTGTCCTTCAGCTGGTGCGCGAGTTCGCGCACGGTGTAGAGCGGATTGACGTTGACGACGATCGCACCGGCCTTCAGCGTGCCGAACAGCGCGACCGGGTACTGGAACGTATTCGGCAGCATGATCGCGACGCGATCGCCCGGCTTCACGCCGAGGCTTTGCAGGTACGACGCGAATGCGTCGACCTTCCGCGCGAGCGTGCGGTAGGTCATCGACGCGCCGGCGCTCACGTATGCGACGCGGTCGGCGAAGCGGGTCGTGCATTCGTCGAAGAACTGCATGAGCGACGCGTATTGCGTGACGTCGATGTCGTGCGGGACGCCGGGCGGATATGACGCGTACCAGATGCCGTCGGTGTTCGGCGGGATCTGGGCCGTCGTGGTTGCTGCGGAAGATGACATGACGTGTCTCCGGTCTTTGCTTTCGGCGAGGGCGGGCGCTTCGGCGCCTGCCCATGCCCCGTGCTTCGCGGTCGATCGGCGCGGGCGCCTCGACGCCCCGCCTGACCGCGCGTATCAATCAAATCGTGAACAGGAAGCCGCGCGTGGCCTCGCGCGCTCAGTTCGTGGAATGCAGCGTCGCCGTGCCGGCGCTCGTCGCGCCCGATTGCGGCAGCCCGAACGCTTCGCTCGCGCCCGCGTCGTCGAGTACCGCGGCGAAGATCGACAGCTGCGCGCTGTCGGGCATCGGCGCCTTCAGCGCGGCGACGATCAGCGACGACAGCCGCGCGATCATCTGTACGTCGTTCATCGTGCGACCTTGCGAGAATTCGTCGATCAGGCTCTCCGTTTCGGCGCCGGCGAGCGCGCCGGACAACGCGCCGATCGCGAAATGCAGCCGCCAGCCGAGCTCGGTGCGCGGCAGGTGCGGCAGCGCGCGCTGGAATGCGTCGAAGAAGCGGCCCGCGACGCTCGCGTAGTGGGCGGTCAGGAAGTTGCGTACGAACGGCGACGGATCGGTATAGGCGCGCCCGATCAGCCGGAGGAACCCGGGCCCGCCGCGTTCCGGGTCGCGCGACGCCTTCAGCGCGGGGATGAACATCGCGCCGAGCACGTGCTCGCAGGTGATATGCGTGCCGAGCTGCGCATCGAAGCGGTCGAGGATACCGAGGCGTTCCTGGTTGAGCTGGTCGAGCCGGCGCGACAGCATCGCGTGGATCAGCGCCTCCTTGCTGCCGAAGTGGTAGTTGACCGCGGCGAGATTGACCGCCGCGCGCGACGTGATCTGCCGCATCGACATCGCCTCGAAGCCATGCTCGATGAACAGGTCCTCGGCCGCATCGAGGATGCGCGCCTTCGTCCCGCCGGTCTGCCGCGTGCCGGATGACCGTGCCCCGGACGGCCGTCCCGCGGATGGCCGCCCCTCCTGACTTACTGCCATGTTCCGCCTCCCATGCCGGTTTCCCGGCCGCGAACAGGTGATTTGATTATCTGATTCAAACAGTCGTTTTTATTAAGATAAAAAAACGCGGGCACGGCGGGCAAGCGGGGAATCTGGACAAATTCCTCTAGTTCGATGTGCGAATGCGGAAAGTGCGACGCGCGGCCCCGGCCTGGCGGGGCGCGCGCGATGGTGCGATGCGCAAACGTGCGGATTCAGCCGACGGTGCTACGCGTATTGACCGATTGCGTCATGTCGATGCCGCGCCGTTCGCGGCTGAACAGGATCAGCACGGCGATCACGACCGCGACGGTGCCGGCCACGAGCGCAAGCGCGAGGCTGTAGTTGTTGCCGTGCGAAACGGCGAGCGACGCCTGCATCGTCGCGTTGCCGGACGCGAGCAGGTTGCCGAGCTGATAGACGACACCGGGAAAGGTTGCCCGGATTTCGTCGGGCGAGATCTCGTTCAGGTGAACCGGGATCACGCCCCACGCGCCCTGGACCGAGATCTGCATCAGGAACGCACCGGCGGCGAGGGCAACCGGCCCGCTCGAGAATGCCCACAGCGGCAGCACGGGCAGCGCGATCAGTGCGGCGATGAAGATCGCGCGGCGCCGGCCGATCCGCTCCGAGATCGTGCCGAACGACAGGCCGCCGACGATCGCGCCGAGGTTCAGCACGATCGTGATCCACGACACGGTATGCGGGTCGAAGTGATGCTGTTCGCGCAGGAAGGTCGGGTAGAGATCCTGCGTGCCGTGCGAGAAAAAGTTGAACGCGGTCATCAGCACGATCGCGTAGACCGTGAGCTTCCAGTTCTGCTTCAGCGTGGCGCCGAGGCTCGGGCGCGGGCGCTTCTCCATCTGTTTCCATGCGGGCGATTCCGGCACGTGCGCCCGGACATACAGCACGAGCAGCGCGGGCAGCACCCCGATCATGAACATGCCGCGCCAGCCGATGTACTGGTAGAACAGGCCGAACACGACGGACGCGAGCAGGTAGCCGCTCGGATAGCCGGCCTGCAAGAGCCCCGATACGAAGCCGCGCGCATGGGTCGGCACGGTCTCCATCGTCAGCGCGGAGCCGACACCCCATTCGCCGCCCATCGCGATGCCGAACAGCGCACGCAGCACGAGCAGCGCGGTGAGGCTCGGCGCGAAACCGGACGCGAGCTCGAGCAGCGAATAGCACGCGATGTTGACCATCAGCGTCGGGCGGCGGCCGAAGCGGTCGGCGAGCCGGCCGAAGATCAGCGCGCCGAGCGGGCGCATCGCAAGCGTCAGCGTGAGCGCGAACGCGACGGCGGGGATCGTCGACGCGAATTCCGCGGCGATGTCCTTCAGCACGAAAACCATCAGGAAAAAATCGAACGCATCGAGCGTCCAGCCCAGGTAGGCGGCGATCGTGACGTTGCGTTGTTCGCGGGTCCAGCTCATGTCCGGGGTCTCCTCGTTGGCTTGCGCGCTCGCGATATGCATGCGGATGCCGGCCCGGCATGCGCGCGGCGCGGGAGGCACTGATCGAGTGTAGGCCTCCGCGCCGCGCGATGTGGGGCGCGATAAGCCCGAATCGGGAATAATCCCTACGAAATGAACTGTTTCGGAAATGGCAACGAGGCTGCGCGGGCCAAGCGACAGGCATCTGTATCATTCCGGAAGGCTTTTTGTATCAATTCTGTAATGCGCCCGATGCGCATCGTCACCGAATCAGGAGTCCGGATGAATCAACGTTCCGCCGCCGAATTGCCCGTGCTCGAAACCGACAGGCTGTGGCTGCGTCCGCGCGTGCTGGCCGACCTCGAGGCGTGCGTCGAGATGGATCGCGATCCGGAAGTCACGCGGCACATCGCGGGCCCGTGGCACGACCCCGACGCGCATCGCCGCTTCGTCACGCACCGGATCACGCGCGACTATCCGCCGGGCCTCGGCTACTGGTCGATCTTCGAGAAGGCCGCGCCCGACGCGTTCATCGGCTGGGTCCTGCTGATTCCCGACTACGCGGACGGCGCGCGCGACGTGGAGATCGGCTGGCGGCTCGTGCGTGCGGCCTGGGGGCGCGGCATCGCGAGCGAGGCTGCGCAAGCCCTCGTGCGTCACGCGTTCGACACCGTGCGCCTGCCGCGCGTGATCGCCGATATCGCGGAAGCCAACGGCGGCTCGCTGAACGTCGCGCGCAAGCTCGGGATGCAGCGCGTGAGCGTCGTGCACGACGGCATTCCTTACATTCGTCATCGTCTCGAACGCAACGACCTGCGCGCGTAGCGCCGTGTCGCGCGCAGGCGCGGACGGTTGTCAGGGATTGTCAATCGGAGGCGTATCGAGGTCATGACGGATTAACGGCCCATGCGATCCGGAGTATCGTTGCCGGAATTTCGCAACATGGGGTACGACCATGGCACTCGGCAACGACGTTCATCTCATTCCCGTCCGGCTCGACGCGCTGCGTCCGACGCAGATGACGGTCGGGTATCGCGAGGTCAAGGCGAAGCGCAAGCACTGGAAGGGGCTCGACAAGCGTGCGCGCAAGGCGGCGATCGAATCGCACTGGTTCCCGGCCGTCCTCGGCCCGGACGGGCTGCACTACATCACCGATCACCACCATCTCGGCCTCGCGCTGATCGAGGAGGGCGAGTCGCGCGTGAACGCGATGCTGCTGAAGGATCTGTCGTGGCTCGACGACACGATCTTCTGGCGGATGATGGAGCACAATCAGTGGGTGCATCCGTTCGGCGCGGACGGATCGCGGCGCGACTATGCGCATCTGCCGAAGGCGTTGACGGGGCTCGAGGACGATCCGTACCGCAGCCTCGCGGGCGAACTGCGCACGGCGGGCGGTTATGCGAAGGACGCGACGCCGTTCAGCGAATTCCTGTGGGCCGATTACCTGCGCCAGCACGTGTCGCTCGACCAGATCCGCAAGAATTTTTCGAAGGCGCTCGATATCGCGCTGCATCGCGCGCACGAGCAGGATGCGCGCTACCTGCCCGGCTGGTCGGGCGTCATCGCCGTCAAACCCTGACCGGCGCACGGCGCCGACCGCCTCATGACGACCACCCCGATCCGCCCCGATGCCGGCCCGCAGCATGCGGACCATTTCGCCGCGCTCGATACGGCTTCGCCGCCGCCCAGGCGGCGCATCGGCCTCGATGCGCTGGCCGGCCTGTCGATCGCGGGGCTGCTGATTCCCGAAGCGGTCGCGTATGCGGGGCTGGCCAACCTGCCGCCGCAGGCCGGCCTGATCGCGCTGTTGTCGGGGCTCGTCGTCTATGCGCTCACGGGCAGCAGCCGCTTTGCGATCGTGTCGTCGACGTCGTCGTCGGCCGCGGTGCTCGCGGCAACCGTGCTCGCCGAATCGGGCATGGCGCTGGCCGCGCAACTCGCGCTCGCGGCGGCGCTCGTCGCGATGACGGGCGTGCTGTTCATCCTCGCGGGCGCCGCGCGGCTCGGCGGCATGTCGGATTTCGTCGCGCGGCCCGTGCTGCGCGGCTTCACGTTCGGCCTCGCGCTGACGATCGTCATCAAGCAGTTGCCGAAGATCCTCGCGATCTCCGTCCAGCACAGCGATGCGCCGCACGTCGCGCTCGACCTGATCGCCGGCGCGCCGCACGCGAACCTCGCGAGCATGGTGCTCGGCGCGACCGCGCTGGCGCTGCTGTTCGTGCTCGGGCGCGGCGCGCGCGTGCCCGCGACGCTCGTCGTGATCGTGCTGTCGATCGCGGCAGGTTACGCGATCGACTGGCAACGGTACGGCATCGCGATCGTCGGCCAGATCGACTTCCGGCACCTCGAATTCGGCTTGCCGCGTCTCGACCGCAACGCGTGGATGCAGACGGTCGAACTCGCGTTCGCGCTGATGCTGATCCTGTACGCGGAGTCGTACGGATCGATCCGCAATTTCGCGCTCAAGCATGGCGATACCGTGTCGCCGAACCGCGATCTCGTCGCGCTCGGCTGCGCGAATCTCGTGTCGGGCCTGCTGCACGGCATGCCGGTCGGCGCCGGTTATTCGGCGACGTCGGCGAACGAGGCGGCTGGCGCGCAGTCGCGCTTTGCCGGCCTGTGGGCGGCCGGCGTGGTCGCGCTGATCGTCTGGCTGCTGCTGCCGCAGCTTGCCCGCACGCCGGAGCCCGTGCTCGCGGCGATCGTGATCTTCGCGGTCAGCCACTCGCTGCATCCGTCCGTCTTCCGGCCGTATTGGGCGTGGCATCGCGACCGGCTCGTCGTGATCGCCGCGTTGCTCGCGGTGCTCGTGCTCGGCGTGCTGCACGGCTTGCTCGCGGCCATCGGCGTGAGCCTGCTGCTGACGCTGCGCAAGCTGTCCGAGCCGAACGTGAGCGTGCTCGGCCGGCTACGCGACAGCCATGATTTCGTCGATGTCGCGAGCCATGCCGATGCGAAACCGGTGCCGGGCGTGCTGATCGTGCGGCCCGAGGCGCAACTGTTCTTCGCGAACGCGGACCGGATGCTCAATCGCGTGCGTGCGCTGATGAAGGCCACGCCGGATACGCATACCGTGATGCTGAGCCTCGAGGAGACGCCGGACGTCGACGGTACGACGATCGAATCGCTGCGCACCTTTGCGGCCGAATGCGCGGCGCGCGGGTTGCGGCTCGCGATCGTGCGGCTCAAGGTGCATGCGCTGCATGCATTGCGCCGCGCGGCGGACGATACGCTTCACGGCGACGCGATGTCGGAGCTGAGCGTCGACGAAAGCCTGCAGCTGTTGCAGGTCGGCATGCCGCCGGACGGCGGCGACGGCGCGACTGCCGCATGACCGCCGGCCGTGTCGGTGCCGTCTATCGCGAAAGCGCGACGTCCGTCGTGCGATCGATCATGTCGGCCACTTCCCCGGCCGTCGGCGCATAGGCGCCTGCGTGCGCACAGGCGACCGCCGCGCATGCGGCCGCGTAGCGCAGATGGTCGGCGGCCGTTGCATCGGGGCGCGCAAGCTGGCTCGCGAGCCAGCCGCCGATGCTCGCATCGCCGCAGCCGACCGTATCGGCGACTTCGGCCGGGAATGCGGGCTGGAACAGCACGGTGTCGCGATGCAGGAGCTGCATCCCCGATGCTCCGCGCGTGACGAGCAGTGTCGCGTCGGGCGACCATGCGCGCAGTTGCGCGAGCGCGGCGGCTTCGTCGAGTTCGGGAAACAGCCCGCGCAGATCCTCGTCGGAAACCTTGATCCAGTCCGCGAGCGCGGACAGCCGGCGCAGCGTGTCGCGATACGACGGCGCGGCCATCGGTGCGCGGAAGTTCGGGTCGAACGAGATCCGCTTGCCGGCCGCACGCGCGGCCTGTGCGACCTCGATCAGGCGCGACGCGAGCGGTTCGCGCACGACGCCGAGCGAGCCGACGTGCACGATCTCGGCCGCGTCGAAGGCGCCGGCGGGCAGGTCCGCCGGATCGAATGCGAGATCGGCGCTGTTCTCGCCGATGAAGAAATAGTGGGGCGGCTGCTTCGACACGACCATCGCGAGCAGCGGTGCGCGGTCGACCTGCCGGATGAAGCGCATGTCGAGTCCGGCGTCGGCGCTCTTGCGCATCAGCTCGTCGCCGAAGGTGTCGCGGCTGACCGTGCCGGCGAAGGCCGTCGGCACGCCGAGTCGCGCGCCGACGCGCGCGACGTTCCAGCATGAGCCGCCGGCAACGCTGTGCCAGTGCTGCGCGTCGTCGCGGATGAAATCGGTCAGCGCTTCGCCGAATACGATCAGGCGGGGGAACGTGGTCGTCATGTCGAAACCTTGTGCCGTGGCGTCGCGCACGGCCGTACGGCGGTTGATCCGAAAGGGCGGGCAGCGCGGGCCGCCGCGCATGGCGACCCGGCCCGGCACTGCCCGGTTGCGCGGGCGGACGGCGGCGCGCTCAGCGCGGCGCGCTCCAGCCCTTGTAGGTCTTCACGTTGTCGCGCGTGATGAGCGTCGGCTCGATCAGGATCATCGGATTGGCCGGCTTCTGGCCGTTCATGATCCCGTAGCCGACGTTGACGGCCTGCTGCGCCATCGCCCACGGGTCCTGGCTCGACGATGCCTGCACGAGCGTGTTGGACTTGAGCGCGACCTCGATGTCGGGTGCGCCGTCGACCGACGTGATCACGATGCCCGGACGGTTCAGCTGCTTCGCGGCGAGGTCGCTGCCGATCGCCTGCGGGTCGTTGATCGTGAACACCGCGTCGAGCTTCGGAAAGCGCGTCAGGTAGCCTTGCATCGCGTTCATCCCGCCTTCGCGCGAGCCCTTGCCGTCCTGGTCGCTCGACAGCAGCTTGATGCCGGCGTTTTTCGCGAGCACGGCCTTGCAGCCGTTGACGCGATCGATCACGGCCGACACCTGCGGGCCGTTCTCGATGATCACGTTCCCCTTGCCGTTGAGCTTCTTCGCGATGTAGTCGCAGGCGAGCTCGCCTGCCTTCACGTTGTTGGTCTGCACGGTCGCGTTCGCGCCAGCTGCCGCGACGTCGACCGCGACGACCGTGATGCCGGCCGCCTGCGCCTTCTTCACCGCCGGCTCGATGGCTTTCGGATCGGTTGCGTTGAGCAGGATCATGTCGACGTGCGCGGAGATGAAGTTGTCGATCTGCGTGAACTGCTTGTTCAGGTCGTAGTCGGCCGACACGGCCGTCACCTTCGCGTTCGGGTTGAGCTGCTTCGCGCGCGCTTCGGCGCCCTTGACGATGGTGACGAAGTACGGGTTGCCGAGCGATCCGACCGTGACGCCGATCGATTTGAGCGGCTTGTCGGCCGCGTGTGCGGCGGAAGCGCCGAAGGCAAGCGCGCAGGCGACGGCGGTCAGGGCGGCGGTGTGCTTGAACATGTCGTGGTGTCTCCGAGAGGTTTGTTGGCGAACGGGCGCAGGCGGACCGGCCTGCGCCGCGAGGTTGAATCGACGGGATGCTGTCAGGTGCGCGCCGAGTCGCGCTGGCGATAGCGGTCGAGCGCGACGGCGCCGATGATCACGAGCCCCTTGATGATGTACTGCCAGATGTCGGACACGCCGAGCAGCACGAGCCCGTTCGTCAGGACGGCGATGATCAGCGCGCCGATCAGCGTGCCGACGATCGAGCCGACGCCGCCGACGAAGCTCGTGCCGCCGAGGATCACCGCGGCGATCGCGTCGAGTTCGTAGGACTGGCCGAGCTGCAGACCGTTGGCCGCATAGAGCCGCGCGGCCGACATCACCGCGCCGAGGCCGGCGAGCAGCCCCGACGCCGCATACACGAACATCTGGATCGCCCGCACGTTGATGCCCGACAGGCGCGCGGCTTCCGGGTTGCCGCCGACCGAATAGATTCGCATCCCGAGCACCGTGCGGCGCAGGATGAACCACGAGATCGCGATCACCGCGCACGCGATCACGACGAGCCACGGCACACCGAGGATCGTGCCGTTGCCGATGAACGCGAACGGCAGCTGCGGGTTGAAGACGGTCGTGTCGTTGCCGATCAGGCGCGCGACGCCGCGCACGGCCGTCATCGCGCCGAGCGTGACGATGAACGGCGGCAGGCGCAGGAACGAGATCAGCCCGCCGTTGATCGCGCCGAACACGAGGCCGACGACGAGTGCGAAAGGCACGCCGAGCCAGCCCCAGCCGGGGATCGTCGACGCGAGCAGCGCGGCGACGGCCGCGGCGGCGAGCACCGAGCCGACCGACAGGTCGATGCCGCCCGTCAGGATCACGAAGGTCATGCCGGCCGCGAGCACGATGTTGATCGACGCCTGCTGCGTGACGATCGACAGGTTCTGCAGCGTGAAGAAGCCGTCGGTCAGGAAGCCGAAGCCGATGCACAGAACCAGCAGCACCGGCAGCATGCCGGCCGTGCGGATCAGCGATTGCATGCGGGCGCGTTGATCGGCGCCGCGCAGCAGCGGCGTACGGTTGGGCACCGGATGGGCCGTCGCGGAAGCGAGGTTCCGCTGCTTGGTCGGATTGATCATGTCGGTAACCTGAAGGTAAGAGTGAAATGAAAGGGCGGGCTCAGTGCGCGTCGGCGAGTTCGGCCTGCGAGCCGGTGGCGAGCGCGATGATCGCTTCCTGCGTGATGGGCGTATGCGTGTGGCCGCCGAGTTCGCCGGCGATCTCGCCCTCGCGCATCACGAGCACGCGGTCCGCGACGCCGATGATTTCCGGCAGCTCGCTCGAGATCACGATCACGCCCACGCCGGCGCGGGCCAGTTCGTTGATGATCCGGTAGATCTCGGATTTCGCGCCGATGTCGACGCCGCGTGTCGGTTCGTCGAGGATCAGCACGCGCGGCTTCGTCTCGAGCAGCCGCGACAGCAGCACCTTCTGCTGGTTGCCGCCCGACAGCGCGCCAACGTTGACGTTCGCGTGCGGGACACGGATCGACAACGACGCGATCGCGTCGCGTGCGCGTTCGGCGCCGCGTGCGAGGTCGAGCGCGCCGAGCCGTGCGTCGCGGTTGCACACCGAAATGTTGATGTTGTCGCGCACGCTCATGTCGAGGAACAGGCCCTGGCGCTTGCGGTCCTCGGTCAGGTAGACGAGGCCCGCGTCGATCGCGTCGCGCGGCGAGTGCGCGCCGAACGTGCGCTCGCCCAGCTTCACGTCGCCGCGCACGCGTGGTTCGGCGCCGAAGATCAGCCGCGCGAGCTCGGTGCGGCCCGCGCCGACGAGGCCCGCGATGCCGAGCACTTCGCCGGCGTGCAGGTCGAGGCTGCAGCCGCGCACGCGCGTGTCGTCGGCGATGTCGCGGACCGACAGCAGCAGGTGGCCGGGGTCGTACGGCGCATGTTCCTTCTTGTAGAAGCCGGAGATGTCGCGGCCGACCATCATCGCGACGAGCCGCTCGGCCGACAGCGATGCGCGTTCGAGCGTGCCGACGTATGCGCCGTCGCGCAGCACCGACACGCGATCGGACAGTTCGTAGATCTCCGCCATCCGGTGGCTGATGTAGATGATCGCGAGGCCTTCCTCGCGCAACTGGCGGATCAGGCTGAACAGGTGTTCCGTTTCGCGCGACGACAGCGGCGTCGTCGGCTCGTCCATCACGAGGATGCGGGCACGCGTATGCACCGCACGCGCGATTTCGACGAGCTGCTGTTCGGCGATCGACAGCGTGTCGACGAGCGTGTCGGGGCCGAACGGCGCACCCAGGCGCGCGAGCACGTCCTGGCAGCCGCGCGCCATCGCCGCGCGGTCGATCGTGCCCCAGCGCCGGTTGCCGCGCCGCAGTTCGCGGCCGATGTAGATGTTTTCCGCGACGGTCAGGTTCGGTGACAGGCACAGCTCCTGGTAGATCACCGCGACACCCGCATCGCGTGCGGCGAGCGGTCCGTCGATCTCGATGCGTTCGCCGTCGATCAGGATTTCGCCGCCGGCGTCGGCGCGGTATGCGCCGGACAGGATCTTCATCAGCGTCGATTTGCCCGCGCCGTTCTCGCCCATCAGCGAGTGGATCTCGCCGGGATAGACGGTCAGGCTGACCTTGTCGAGCGCGCGTACGGCCGGGAACGTCTTGCTGATCCCGCGCATCTCGAGCAACGGACGGGGCGACTCAGAACGCGACATGGTGGACCTCCTGCGAGTCGGTGCGGGCGCCCTTGAGGATGCCGGCCCGCGGGGAGAAGTTGAAGAACATCGGCAGCGTGGCGGCGCCGATCGCGCCGGCGTCCGCGCCGAACGTGCCGCGCACGAGCGTCGGCGTGCCGCGTGCTTCGGGGGCGGTCGCGACCAGCGCCGAGCGCAGGCGCGTCGTGACTGCGTCGAGCAGGCCCGCGTCGGTGTCGGCGTCGAGTACGACGACCGGCGCGTCGACCACGCACAGCACCGCGCGCAACGCCGGTGCGAGCGCGTCGACGCAGTCGTCGATCCACTCGTCGACGGCCGGCAGGCCGCGGGCGATGCACGCTTCGAGATCGGCGCGGTTCTCGACCGTCTCGCCGTGATGGCGCAGGTGACGCACGAGCGCGTGCAGCGACGCGCGCGCGAGCAGGATGTCCCACGCGCCGCGCGGCGGCGGTGCGGAGGCGAGCCGGCTCGGCAGTACCGGAATCACGGCGATGTCGCCTGCATTGCCGGTCACGCCGCGCAGACAGTCGCCGTCGATCGCGATGCCGCCGCCGATCGCCGGCCCGATGAACAGGTAGACGAAGTCGTCGCACTGCCGGCCGTAGCCGTAGAACAGCTCGGCGATCGCGGCCGCATTGCCGTCGTTTTCGCCGAACACGGGCAGCGCCAGCATGCGGCCGAGGTCGGCCGCGAAATCGACGTCTTCCCACGCACGGAACGTGTCGGGCGCGAGGCCGAGCTCGCGCATCCACGCGCCGAGGTTGTAGGGTTGCGCGACGCCGACGCCGGTCAGGCGCGCGCGTTCATGGTCGGGGAGCAGGGCCTGCATCGCGTCGATGTCGCGACGCACGATCTCGAGCACGTCGGCGGGGGGCGGCAGCAGCGTGTCGTGCGAGCGGCGGCCGAGCACGTCGCCGGCGAAGTTGACCAGCGCGGTCTCGATGCGCATCCGGTCCAGGTGGACGCCGATGCCGAACGCGCCGCGCGGGTCGAGACGGATCAGCGAGGCCGGCTGGCCGCGCTGGCCCTCGGTGCGGCCCGCGAATTCGATCAGCTTTGAGTCGGCGAGCGATTCGATGATGCTGCCGACCGCCGTGCCCGTCATGTTCGCGAGACGGGCGAGGTCGGCCTTCGACGCGCTGCCCACGCGGCGCAGCGTCTTCAGCAGCAGGCGCTCGTTGTAACGGCGCACGTTGGCCGAGTTGCTTCCCTGGCCGATGTGCGGGCTTCTCATGGCGTCTCCTTCCATGTTGCACCGTGTGGCGGTGCATTAAATAAATCACGTTGATTTATTTAACCGCGTGCGCGCCGACATGTCAGCCTAGGGAAATCCCGGTCGGGTGGTGGGGTGGGAGCGCTTCGTGTCGGCGCGGGGAATCGGGGATGGATCGTGAATGCCCTCAAATCGGGAAATTTGGAATTCGTCTGATGGACCGGGATGCGGCTGCGCGTCACGATTGCTCGCGGGATGGCGGGTCGCCGCGATCCGCGCGAGGCGAAGCCCGACGGTGCCTGCTGGCACGGTCCGGTATCGTTCATTGGACATCCGGCACGGCGCGATCGGGAGGGCGCCGTGCCTTTTCCGGGAGAAACCCATGCAACCTGCGACGCGGCCTTCGGAGTCGCTGCTTGATCCTTATTCCGGCAGCGAGCCGCTGCCGCTTTACACGACGACGGTGGTCGTGACCGGCGGCGAGGCGGCGCACGGCCGATCTTCCGGGCACGCACGCGCGGCAACCGGCGAACTCGATCTGTCGTTGCGTTTGCCGGTGGAGTTGGGCGGTGTGGGTGGCGGGACGAATCCGGAGCAGTTGTTTGCCGCTGGGTTTGCCGCATGTTTTCACGGTGCGCTGACGCTGGTCGCGATGAAGCGCAGGGTTCGCTTGCCGGCGGACCTCGCCGTCTCGGCCCGCGTGACGTTTCAGCGCGATCCGTCGGACGGCTTGTTCGAACTGGAACTGGATGTCGAGGTCGGCATGCCGGGCGTCGATCCCGATGACGCGCGTGCGCTGGTCGCGGAAACCGAAGCGATATGTCCGTATGCGAAGATGGCGAGAGGCGGCATCCGGCACGCGGTGCGTGTGATCGGGGCGAGGTAAGTCGCGATTCCGGAGCTTGGAATGAAAAAAGGTCGGCTAGAAGCCGACCTTTTTTTATAAATCAAGTGGTGCCCAGGAGAGGACTCGGTCACACGGGCGCGACCCCGGCTGCGCTTGCAAGCGCAGCCCTTCGAGTCCTCGCGCAAAGCGCGCAGGCGCTTTGCTTCCTGGGCTGAAAATGAAAAAGGCCGGCTAGAAGCCGACCTTTTTATAAATAAAGTGGTGCCCAGGAGAGGACTCGAACCTCCACGATGTTGCCACCGCTAGGACCTGAACCTAGTGCGTCTACCAATTCCGCCACCTGGGCACGTTTCGCTTTTTGTTGCGAAGCGAAGACCGCAATTATAGCGTGGCCGGAATCGTTGTCAACAGTTTCCTGCAAAGTATCTTCATTGGCACGATCCGGCAGCGCGTGACGATGGCTCGCACGTTGTTTCGTCCACGGAAGAGGGGGCAACCATACACATGAACCAAGAGGCCCGAGCCAGCATTTTATGTTACTGTCTCGGTAACGTTTTTTGTCCCTGCCAACAAGGAGTGCTTCATGTCTGAAATCGCAGTCGTTTTTCATAGCGGTTATGGCCACGCGGCCGTCATTGCGGACGCGGTCGCGCGCGGTGTCGAGAAAGTCGACGGTGCATCGGTCAAGCTGATTCCGGTCGATACGATCGATGAACACTGGGCGTATCTGGAGCGTGATGCCGACGCGATCATCTTCGGTTCGCCAACTTACATGGGCAGCGCATCCGCCCAGTTCAAGGGCTTCATGGATGCGTCGTCGAAGTATTGGGGAAAGTGGCGGGACAAGCTGGCGGCGGGGTTCACGGTGTCGGCTTCGCAAAGCGGCGACAAGCTGTCGACGTTGCAGCAGCTCGCCGTGTTTGCGGCCCAGCATCAGATGCTGTGGGTCAGCCTCGGCCTGATGCCCGGCAACAATAGCAGCACGGGGTCCGTCAACGATCTGAACCGGCTCGGTTCGTTTCTCGGCGCGATGGCGCAGGCGAATGCGGACCAGAGCGGCGACGCGATTCTCGAGAGTGACCGCAAGACGGCTGAAGTGCTGGGCGAGCGCGTTGCGATTGCGGCGAAGCGCTGGAGCGGCGCCTGATCTGCGTCGAATGCCTGAGATTGCCACGCGGCCGGTGTGCGTGACGCCGGTTGCGCTTGCAAGCGCAGCCCTTCGAGTCCTCGCGCAAAGCGCACTGGCGCTTTGCTTCCCGGGCTGAAAATGAAAAAGGCCGGCTAGAAGCCGACCTTTTTTATAAATCAAGTGGTGCCCAGGAGAGGACTCGGTCACACGGGCGCGACCCCGGCTGCGCTTGCAAGCGCAGCCCTTCGAGTCCTCGCGCAAAGCGCGCAGGCGCTTTGCTTCCTGGGCTGAAAATGAAAAAGGCCGGCTAGAAGCCGACCTTTTTATAAATAAAGTGGTGCCCAGGAGAGGACTCGAACCTCCACGATGTTGCCACCGCTAGGACCTGAACCTAGTGCGTCTACCAATTCCGCCACCTGGGCACGTTTCGCTTGCTGCAGTGCGAAGACCGCTATTCTAGCGTGTGGCCGGAGTCTGTCAACAGAATTTCATCCGAAGTGATAAAAATATTTGCGCTTGCGCGGCAGGGCTTCACGCGCCGACCGGCTCCGCACGCTTTGCCGCGAAATTCCAGCGCAGCGCCTGTCCCGTATCGACGCGGGCGGGCAGCAGTCCCGCCGCGAGGAAGGTGTCGGCGATCTTCTGTTGTTCGCTGAAGTTTTGCGCGACCACGGTGCGGACGAGATAGCTGCGCCGCGCGTTTGCGCGCGCGATCGTTGCCGCGTCGAGCCCCCAGATCGGCGCGAGTGTGTTCGCGGCGTCCTGCGGGTGGTCACGCAGCCACGTGCCGGCCTGCGACAGCTGGTCGAACAGGACCTGGACGACGTCGGGTCGCGCGGTCGCGAAACTGCTCGAGGCAAGGTAGTAGCGCTGGTACGATGCGAGCCCCTCGCCGTCGGCGAGAATCCGCACGTCGGGATTCCGGTCGACCGATGCGACATAGGGATCCCACGTGATCCATGCATCCACGCTGCCGCGCTCGAACGCCGCGCGCCCATCCGCAGGCGTCAGGTAGTGGATCGCTGTATCGGCGGGCGCGAGCTTCGCGCGTGCGAGCGCCGCGAGCAGCAGGTAGTGGCTGCCGGCCGCCTTCGTGACCGCGATGCGTTTGCCCTTGAGATCGGCGAGCGTGTGCAGCGCGCTGTCCTGCTTCACGACGATCGCCTGCGCTTTCGGCGAAGGTGCTTCCTGCGCGATGTACACGAAACGCGCATGGGCTGCCTGCGCGAAGACCGGAACCGTGTCGGCCACGTCGGCGCTGAAATCGACGGCGCCGACGTTGAGCGCTTCGGTCAGCGGCAATCCGCTCGCGAATTCATGCCGCGACACGCGCAGGCCGAGCGGTGTCAGCGCCTGCTCGAGCGTGCCGCGTGTCTTCAGTAACGTGATGAGCGTCGAAGATTTCTGGTAGCCGATGCGCAGCGTCGCGGGCGTGTTCTCGGCGCGGGCCCTGACGCCCGCGACAGTGAGGCCGGCGGCCAGCATCGCGCGCGCGAATGCGCGGCGGTTCATCGACGTCATGAATCGTGCTCCTCGTTGGATGCATTGAAAGCAAGGCGGCTAACGTAGCAACGGGGAGGGCGATTGATAAGCGATAAATTCTGCTATCGATCGGAATGGCCGACATAAGGGCCGACGGCAGTCGCCGCGATGCGGGTGCCGAAATGAAAAAAGGCCGGCAGAAGCCGACCTTTTTTATAAATCAAGTGGTGCCCAGGAGAGGACTCGGTCACACGGGCGCGACCCCGGCTGCGCTTGCAAGCGCAGCCCTTCGAGTCCTCGCGCAAAGCGCGCAGGCGCTTTGCTTCCTGGGCTGAAAATGAAAAAGGCCGGCTAGAAGCCGACCTTTTCTATAAATCAAGTGGTGCCCAGGAGAGGACTCGAACCTCCACGATGTTGCCACCGCTAGGACCTGAACCTAGTGCGTCTACCAATTCCGCCACCTGGGCACGTTTTGCAGTGAGCTGCTTGCTGCAAAGAAGCAAAATTATAGCGCCCCAATTATTCGTGTCAACACTTTTTTGCGATGCATCGCAAACCGGCTGCTGTCGCGCCCGCTCGCGGCATTCCCGTCATTTGGCGACTCAGGCGGGTGATAGAATGACCCGCCGCCGTCAATATAGAACTGTCTGACGGACTAGAACTGTCTGACGGACACCTCTATGTTGATGCCGTGCACCATCAGTCAACGCAACGAGAACAATCATCGACAAACCCTTGAGCAAATATCCGTACCCCATTCCGAGCCGTGAAGAAATTCTCGGCGTGCTGCGTACGAGCGACGCGCCGCTGGCTGCCAACGACATCGCCGAGGCCCTGTCGATCAAGCGTCAGGAGCGCGAGGGGTTCTTCCGGCGTGTCGCCGCGATGGAGCGCGACGGCCAGATCCGCCTCGACAAGCGCGGCCATTACCAGTTGACCCATCCGTCGAACTTCGTCGCCGGGCGCGTGCAGGGGCATCGCGACGGCTACGGGTTCGTGATCCGCGACGACGGCCAGGACGACCTGTTCCTGCCGAACGGCGAAATGCAGAAGGTGATGCACAACGACCGCGTGCTCGCGCGGATCGTCGGCTACGATCGCCGCGGCCGCCCGGAAGGGCATGTCGTCGAAGTCACCGAACGCGCGAACAAGCGCGTGATCGGCCGCCTGCTCAACGAGAACGGTGCGCTGATCGTCGCGCCGGAAGACAAGCGCATCGGCCACGACATCCTGATCACGCAGAACGTGAAGAAGGCGAAGGTCGGGCAGGTCGTCGTCGTCGAGCTGACCGATTTCCCGAGCCGTCATTCGCAGCCGCTCGGCCGTGTCGTCGAAGTGCTCGGCGACATCGACGATCCGGGCATGGAAATCGAAATCGCGGTGCGCAAGTACGGCGTGCCGCACGAATTCAGCCAGCCGGCGCTCGACGAAGCCGCTGCGTTGCCGGACAAGGTCCGGCCGGGCGACCTGCGTTTCCGCGTCGATCTGCGCGACGTGCCGCTCGTGACGATCGACGGCGAGGACGCCCGCGACTTCGACGACGCCGTGTACTGCGAGCCGGTCAAGGTCGGCCGTGGCGACGGCTTCCGGCTGATCGTCGCGATCGCCGACGTGTCGCACTACGTCCAGCCGGGCACGGGCCTCGACGCCGATGCGCTCGAACGCAGCACCTCGGTCTATTTCCCGCGCCGCGTGATCCCGATGCTGCCGGAGAAGCTGTCGAACGGCCTGTGCTCGCTGAATCCGCACGTCGACCGCTGCGTGCTCGCGTGCGACATGGTGATCACCGCGCGCGGCGAGATCAAGGCCTACCAGTTCTATCCGGCCGTGATCCATTCGGCTGCACGCCTCACGTACACCGAGGTCGCGGCCGTGCTGTCGAACACGAAGGGGCCGGAGGCCGCGCGCCGCGCCGACCTGTTGCCGCACCTGCAGGATCTGTACGGCGTCTACAAGTCGCTGTTCGCCGCACGCCAGAAACGCGGTGCGATCGACTTCGACACAACCGAGACCTACATCGTCTGCAACTCGCAGGGCAAGATCGAGCAGATCGTGCCGCGCCAGCGCAACGACGCACACAAGCTGATCGAGGAATGCATGCTGGCCGCGAACGTCTGTGCGGCCGACTTCCTGAAGCGCAACAAGCATCCGGGCCTGTACCGCGTGCACGCGGGGCCGACGCCGGAGAAGCTCGAGAACCTGCGTGCCTTCCTGCGCGGCATGGGCCTGTCGCTCGGTGGCGGCGACAAGCCGCATGCGAGCGACTACGCGGCGCTGATGGCGCAGATCCGCGACCGGCCCGATGCGCAGATGCTGCAGCCGATGCTGCTGCGCTCGATGCAACAGGCCGTCTACAGCCCGGACAACATCGGCCACTTCGGCCTCGCCTACGACGCGTACGCGCACTTCACGAGCCCGATCCGCCGTTATCCGGACTTGCTCACGCACCGTGCGATCTACGCGATCCTGTCGGGCAAGAAGTACGTGCCGAAGGCGCCGGACGGCTTCGAGCTGAACACCGCGCTGTCGCCGCGCGCGCGCGCCATGCAGCAGGCCGACGACGAATCGCGCGGCCGCTCGCGCTCGAACACGGCGATCTGGGAAGAACTCGGCCTGCACTGCTCGGCGAACGAACGTCGTGCGGACGAAGCGTCGCGCGACGTCGAGGCATGGCTCAAGTGCTACTTCATGCGCGACAAGCTCGGCGAGGAGTACGGCGGGATGGTGAACGGCGTCACGTCGTTCGGCATCTTCGTGCAGCTCGACACGCTGTTCATCGAAGGGCTCGTTCACGTCACGGAACTCGGCTCGGACTACTTCCAGTACGACGAGATCAAGAACGAGCTGCGCGGCGAGCGGACGGGCATCCGCTATCGCCTGTCCGATCGCGTGCGCGTCCAGGTGAGCCGCGTCGATCTCGACGCGCGCAAGATCGACTTCCGCCTCGTGCGCGATACGCCGGTGAAGGCGCCGCGTCCGTCGCCCGCGCCGGCTGCCGCCGGTGCCGATCGCAACGGCAACGGTCCGCGCGTGCGCGCGCTGCCGCCGTCGGAAGAGTCGGCGCCGCGTCGCAAGCAGGCCGCGAGCGCGCCGAGCGTCGCGGTGAAGGACGCGCGCGCCGCGCGTGCCGCCGCGAAGAAGAAGGGCGGTGGCGGGAGCGGTGCACCCGCGAAGCCGACCGCGAAGAAGACTCGCGCCCGCAAGAAGTATTGAGCGTTCGGGGCGTCGCAAGCGCACGCTCCGCAGTATCGAGAGACGCCGCGTCACCGGTCATCGGCCGGCAACGCGGCGCTTTCCTTTTCCATGGATCGCGGCTGCGCGTGTCGCGCGGCCGCACGTTTGATCGAAGGTTGTTCCAGTCATGTCACGTCTGAAGGTTCTTTACGGTTTTCATGCGGTGACCGCACGTTTGCGGCACGATGCATCGACGGTTGCGGAGGTGCTGTACGACCAGACGCGCCGCGACCGCCGCATGCAGGACTTCCTGCACGCCGCGAAGGAAGCGGGCGTGCGATTGATTGCAGCCGACGAAACGCGCCTGTGGGGCCTCGCGCACACCGAGCGCCACCAGGGCGTTGTCGCGCGGGTCGAGGACATGCCGCTTGCGCAGAACCTGTCGGAGTTGCTCGACGGCATCCAGGGTCCCGCGCTGCTGCTCGTGCTCGACGGCGTCACCGATCCGCACAACCTCGGCGCGTGCCTGCGTGTCGCCGATTCGGCCGGCGCGCATGCGGTGATCGCCCCGCGCGACCGCGCAGTCGGCCTGAACGCGACGGCGGCCAAGGTGGCGAGCGGCGCGGCCGACACGGTGCCGTACATCACGGTGACGAACCTCGCCCGCGCGCTGCGCGAGCTGAAGGAAGCCGGCGTGTGGGTCATCGGCACGTCGGACGAGGCGCCGGCGACGCTCTACGAGACCAAGCTCGACGGCCCCGTCGCGCTCGTGATGGGCGCCGAAGGCGAAGGCATGCGCCGGCTTACGCGCGACACCTGCGACGAAGTGATGAGCATCCCGATGGCCGGCAGCGTGGAAAGCCTGAACGTGTCGGTCGCGAGCGGCGTGTGCCTGTACGAGGCCGTGCGCCAGCGGCGCGCGAAGGGCTGACGCCCGCCCGTCCCGCGCGAGCCGCGCGGGGCTTCGAATGACCCGAACGACGCGTGCCGTGATGGGGTGCGGCACGCGGCTCTCCGGAACCCGCGACCGATGACCCTGCTCCGTGTTGGCGCCTCCTGCGCCGTGCTGTGCCTGCTGGCGGCCTGCACGTCGCCGTCGCTCGTCGAACGCGGGACCTACTACGCCGACACGAGCCTGCATGCGCGCGGCGCCGATTCGCGGGTTCGCTTTCTCGTGATGCACTACACCGAAAGCGACGAGGCGAAGTCGTTGCGCACGCTGACGGGCGATTCGGTCAGCGTGCATTACGTCGTCCCGCCGCAGCCGCGCATCGAGCGCGGGATGCCCGTCGTCTATCAGCTCGTGCCGGAAGCGCAGCGCGCCTGGCACGCGGGCGTGAGTGAATGGCAAGGCACGACCGAGCTGAACGCGGTGTCGATCGGCATCGAGAACGTGAACCGCGGCCCGCTCGATCCGCAGAATCGCACCTGGCAGCCGTATCCCCCCGAGCAGGTCGTCGCATTGATCGACCTGTCGAAGGACATCGTCGCGCGCTACGGCATTCCACCGACACGCGTGGTCGGGCACAGCGACATCGCGCCGCAACGCAAGATCGATCCGGGGCCGCTGTTCCCGTGGCATGCGCTGGCGCAGGCCGGTGTCGGCGCGTGGCCGGACGAGGCGACCGTGGCCGCGCGGCTCGGCGGCCGCGACCCGCGCGCGCCGGTCGACGTGCGTGAACTGCAGCTCAAGCTCGCACGCTACGGCTACGACGTGCCGACCGACGGAATGCTCGATGTGCGCACGCGGCGCGTGTTCGCCGCGTTCCAGATGCATTTCCGCCCGTCCGACTATGCGGGCAATCCGGACGCCGAAACCGACGCGATCGCACAGGCGTTGCTCGACAAGTACTTCCCCGGCACGCAGCCGGCGGATAACGCACCCGCGTCCGGCGCACCGTGAACACGCGGCGCGTCGCACGCCGAAAAACACGGGCCGTCCCCCGACTCCGGTAAACTGGCGGTTTTTCGCAATCCCGCAGCATTACCACGCCATGACTCAAGACGAACTCAAACGCCTCGTCGGCCAGGCCGCCGCCGACTACGTGATCCAGAACGTGCCGGAAGGCGCCGTGATCGGCGTCGGCACCGGCTCGACCGCCAACTGCTTCATCGACGCGCTCGCCGTCGTCAAGTCGCGCTATCGCGGTGCCGTATCGAGCTCGGTCGCGACGACCGAGCGCCTGAAAGCGCACGGCATCAAGGTGTTCGACCTGAACGAGGTCGACTCGCTGCAGGTGTACGTCGACGGCGCCGACGAGATCGACGCGAGCGGCGCGATGATCAAGGGCGGTGGCGGCGCGCTGACGCGCGAGAAGATCGTCGCGTCGGTGGCCGACACGTTCGTCTGCATCGCGGACGGCAGCAAGCGCGTGCCGGTGCTCGGCGCGTTCCCGCTCCCGATCGAGGTCGTGCCGATGGCGCGCACGGCGATCGGCCGGCGCGTCGCCGCGCTCGGCGGCGTGCCCGTGCTGCGCGTGACGAAGGACGGCGCACCGTACATCACCGACAACGGCAACGAGATCATCGACGTGAAGGGGCTGCAGATCGCCGATCCGCGCGGTTTCGAAGCGCGGGTGAATGCATGGCCGGGCGTCGTGACGGTCGGCCTGTTCGCCGGGCGCGGCGCGAATCTGTGCTTGCTTGGCACGGAAAACGGCGTTGAAACGATCGTTTATCCGGCTGGCTGAACCTGAATGAGAAGCAGTCCGTAACGGCGTTGTTGATCATTAATGGACTGAAGGTTTAAATCTTGTGGAAATCGGGGCCCGGCAAGCGCAGCGCGCTTCCCGGGCTTTTTTTTTAGCCGTATAAATCACCTCGTCAAAAAAGAGGGATAACCCTGTCAGGTGTTTACCAGATAGCGGAATATCGTCGAACTCATCAACTTATAGATCATAAGAACAGTGGTAACCAGGGCCGGCGGAACTGCGGAGCAGGTGTTCGCAAATCGACGCACGGGGAGGTGTCATGGAGCAGGGCAAAGACCGGTCACTGGTCGCCAAAGTGATGGATGGGCTTGTCTCGGGTATCGTCGAGGACAAGTATGGCGGCATCTTGCCGCCGCAAGACGTGCTGTCGAAAGAGTTCGATGTGAGTCGTACGGTGATGCGGGAAGCATTGTCGATGTTGCTTGCGCGCGACATGCTCGACGTGCGCCCGAAAGTCGGCACGCGTGTGCGCCCGATGCGCGACTGGCGCATGATCGACGAAGACGTCGTGAGCTGGCGATTTCGGGCGAAACCCGACCCGCAATTCATGCGCGACGTCATCGAGTTTCGGATGCTGATCGAGCCACGTGCGACCGCGCAGGCGGCGGTGCGTGCGACGGCGACCGACATCGCGGGCATTCGCGAAGCGTTCGATGCGTTCAAGGTGCTGCAGCCGGGGGATTCCGGCTACGACACGGCGGACGAGTTGCTGCATACGCGGATCGTCCAGGCCAGCGGCAACCAGTTCTTCCAGCAGATGGCGGCGATCGTGCGCGGTGCGGTGCGCCTCGTGAACCCGCGCGTCGTGCAGAAGGAAGGGGCGCACGAGATCGCGGTGAAGGCGCATGCGCGCGTCGTCGATGCGATCGAGCGGCGCGACCCGCGCGAGGCCGAGGCGGCGTCGCTCGCGCTGATCGATTTCAGCGCCGACGAAATTTCGCGCGATTTCTCGGTCGACGTGCCCGTGCGCGCCTGACGTTGCGCGTGTCGCTCATCCGTGTGCCGCCGGGCCGTTTATCATGACGGCCGGCCGGCAGCGTGCCGGCTACCGTCATACGACCGACACGGAAGATCAGGATGAACGACAACGACCATCGCCCGGTGCGCTTCGGCATCGTCGGCGTGGGCAGCATTGCGCGCCGCTTCGCGCAAAGCCTCGCGCACGTGCCGGGTGCCACGCTCGCCGGTGCCTGGGCTCGCCGCGCCGACGCCGCGGCCGCCTTTTGCGGGACTTGCGGCGGTACGCCTGCCGCGAGCCTCGACGCGCTCCTCGCGAGCGATATCGACGCGGTCTACATCGCGACGCTCCATGACAGTCATGCGCAGTACGCGCTGGCCGCGCTGGCCGCCGGCAAGGCCGTGCTGTGCGAAAAGCCCGCGACGCTGAACGCGGCGCAGCTCGACACCGTGCTGCAGGCGGCAAGCGAGGCCGGGCGGCTGTTCATGGAAGCGATGAAGCCGCCGTTCTTTCCGCTGTACCGTCAATTGCGTGCGCATCTGCGCAACGACCCGATCGGCGAGATCCGGCTCGTCCGGGCAGGATGCGCATCGTCGTCGGTGCCGGACGACCACTCCGTCTACCGCCTCGATCGCGCGGGCGGTGCGCTGCTCGATATCGGGATCTACGAGGCGTTTCTCGCGGTCGACTGGCTCGGGGCGGCGCTCGACGTGCAGACGCTCGGCCGCGTCGGCGCGACGGGCGTCGACCTGTTCGCGAGCCTGAACAGCGTGCATGCGAACGGCGGGATCGCCCAGCTCTTTTGCGGACTCGACGTGATGGGGCGCGGCGACGCGCTGATCGCCGCGGCCGGCGGCCACGTGACGATTCACGAGAAGTGGTGGAACCCGGCGCGCGCGACGATTTGCTATGCGGACGGGCGTACCGTCGAACTCGACGCGCCGGCCGAGGGCGGCGGGTTGAACTACGAGACCGCGCATTTCTGCGACCTGCTGCGCGCGGGCGAAACGGAAAGCCCGATCATGACGCACGACCATTCGCGGCGGATGATCGCGATGACCGATGCGGCGCGCGCCGCGCTCGGCGTGCGCTATTCGGGCGAGTAGGCGGGAAGGAGAGGGGGCGGGGCGCGCATGCGCACCCCGGCGGGAGCGCGTGCGCTCAGTGCCGCGACGGCAGCGACAGGCGCTTTTCGTACCAGCGCTGCACCCATTCGAGGATCTGGCACAGGATCCAGTACACGGCCGCGGCGGCGAGGTAGAGCGGCAGCGGCTGATAGGTCGCCGCGATCACTTCCTGCGCGCTGCGCAGCAGTTCGGTCACGGTGATCACGGAGACGAGCGACGTGTCCTTGATCAGGCTGATCAGGCTGTTCGACAGGCTTGGCACCGCGATGCGCAGCGCCTGCGGGCCGATCACGTAGCGCAGCGTCTGCCCCCACGACAGCCCGAGGCTGTACGCGGCGAGCCATTGGCCGCGCGCGATCCCGTTGATGGCGCCGCGCATGCTTTCGGACATGTAAGCCGCGACGTTCGCGGACAGCGCAATGACGCCGGCCGGCGTCGGGTCGAGCGAGATGCCGAGGCTCGGCAGCCCGTAGTAGATGACGAAGATCTGCACGAGCAGCGGCGTGCCGCGCATCAGGCTCACATACCCGCGCGCGAGCCACGCGAGCGCGTTGACCCAGACGCGTTCGAAGCCGTCGAGCGCTTCGCTTTGCCGGATGCCCATCATCGCGAGCACGACGGCGCCAAGCAGGCCGAACACCATCGACAGCACGGCGAACTTGACGGTCAGGACGGCGCCCTGGGCGAGCACCGGCAGCGATTGGACGAGCAGGGACGTTGTCGACATGGAGTACGAATCGAATGCGTGCGCGAAAGCGCAATCATAAACCGGACGCATAAAACAAAGGGCGGCATCGTGACGGATGCCGCCCTTTCCGGCCCGCCGTCAGGCGGGACATGCAGGCGTGCTTACTTGATCGGTTTGGTCACGTCGATGCCGAACCACTTGTCCGAGATCTTCGTGAACGTGCCGTCGGCCTCGAGTTGCGTCATCGCGTCGTCGATCGCCTTCTGGAACTTCGGGTTGCCCTTCTTGAACGGGATGCCCGACGGGTTCGCCGAGCCGACGTTCGCGCCCGGGCGCAGCGGCAGCTGCGCGTTCTTCGTCAGGTACGCGAGCATCAGGCGGTCGTTGAGCGCCGCGTCGAGGCGGCCGGCGGCGAGGTCGCGCAGGTACTCGGGCGCGCCCGGGTACGTCTTCACGTCGATGCCGGGCACCGACTTCGCCATGTCCATGTAGTTGGTGCCGAGCGCGACGCCGAGCTTCTTGCCCTTCAGGTCGTCCAGCGACTTGAACTCGCGCGTGTCGTCCTTGCGCTGGATCAGCTGCGCGGACGAGAACGTGTACGCCGGCGAGAAGTCGAGCGTTTCCTTGCGCTTGTCGGTGATGCCGACCTGGTTGGCGATCACGTCGAACTTGCCGGCCTGCAGGCCCGCGATGATGCCGCTCCATTCGGTCGTCACGAATTCGGCCTTCACGCCGAGCTTCGCGGCGACGGCCTTCGCGATGTCGACGTCGAAGCCGACGAGTTCGCCTTGCGGGTTCTTCGAGTTGAACGGGGGGAACGTGCCTTCGAGGCCGACGCGCAGCGTGCCGCGCTGTTTGACCTGGTCGAGGAGGTCGGCCGCGTGCGCGGTCGCGGCGGCGAACGACGTGCCGACCAGGCCGGCAACCAGCAGCTTCTTCAGCAGCGAAAATTTCATCGTGTGTGTCCTTGCCCTGTCCGGGTCAATGATTCTGATAGTGAGGCCGATGATAGCAAAAACGCTATCGATCATTAAATATAGTTTGTTTATGTCTATATTACGCGGTGCGCTCGCGGGCGATCGCCTTCACGCATTCCGACACGAGCGCCGGGCCGCGATAGATGAAGCCCGTGTAAAGCTGGACGAGCGCCGCGCCGGCCGCGAGCTTCGCGCGGGCGTCCTCGCCCGAGAAAATGCCGCCGACGCCGATGATCGGCACGTCGTTGCCGACTTCCGCGTGCAGCTTGCGGATCACTTCGTTCGACGCGTCGAACACGGGGCGGCCCGACAGGCCGCCGGCTTCGTCCGCATGCGGCAGGCCCTGGACGGCCGCGCGCGACAGCGTCGTGTTGGTGGCGATGACCGCTTCGATCTTGTGGCGCAGCAGCGTGTCGCCGATTTCCTTGACCTGTTCGTCGTCGAGATCGGGGGCGATCTTCAGCGCGAGCGGCACGAGCTTGCCGTGCAGGTCGGCGAGGCGCTGCTGCTTGTCCTTCAGCGCGGCGAGCAGTGCGTCGAGTTCGCCGGCGCCCTGCAGTTGGCGCAGGTTCTTCGTGTTCGGCGACGAAATGTTGATCGTCACGTAGCTCGCGAACGGGTATACGCGCTCGAGGCAGTACAGGTAATCCTCGGCGGCGCGCTCGATCGGCGTGTCGGCGTTCTTGCCGATGTTCAGGCCGAGAATGCCGCGATAGCGGGCGGCCTGGACGTTCTTCACGAACTGGTCGACGCCATGGTTGTTGAAGCCCATCCGGTTGATCAGCGCTTCGGCTTGCGGCAGGCGGAACATCCGTGGGCGCGGGTTGCCCGGCTGCGCGCGCGGCGTGACCGTGCCGACCTCGATGAAGCCGAAGCCGAGCGCCGCGAGGCCGTCGATGGCCGCGCCGTCCTTGTCGAGGCCGGCCGCGAGGCCGACCGGGTTGCGGAACGTGAGCCCCATCACGGTGCGCGGTGCGTCGGGCACGCGGGCCGACAGCGCGCAGGCGAGGCCCGTGCGGCCGGCCGCGCCGAGCGCGCGCAGCGTGAGGTGGTGAGCATCTTCCGCATCCATTTTGAACAGGGATGCGCGGGCCAGCGGATAGAGGGAACTGAACACGGGAATGGGGCGGGCAGCCGGAATGAATGACAACCCGCTATTTTACCGGGAGTTGCGCGGCAGGGGCGTGCTTCGCTTCGTAGCCCCCGCCGCGTGCGTCAACCCGAGCCGGAATGCCCGCCCGGCAACGGCGCGCGGGCCAGCGCCGCGTCGACGGGCGGCAGGTCGATCCGTTCCGGATCGAGCGTCTTCCAGCGGCCGTCGATCAGCCCCTCGAGCGGGTGGAAGTTCGCCTTGTACGCCATCTTCGGGCTCTCGCGGATCCAGTAGCCGAGGTACACGTACGGCAGGTCGAGGCTCTTCGCCTGCTCGATCTGCCACAGGATGTTGTAGGTGCCGTAGCTCGTATGCCGGTCGTCGGGCTCGAAGAATGTGTAAACCGACGACAGCCCGTCGCCGAGGATGTCGATCATGCTGACCATGCGCAGCTTGCCGGGTTCGCCGCCCGGCGCGTCGAGGTCGCGGAATTCGACGAGGCGCGAGTTGATCCGGCTCTGCAGCAGGAACTGCTCGTACTGGTCGCGGCTGTCGCGATCCATGCCGCCGCCCGCGTGGCGCGCGGACTGGTAGCGCATGTAGAGCGCGTAGTGCTCTTCGTCGTAGTGCAGCGGCGAAACCGTCGCGATCAGCGCGCGGTGGCGCTTCCACATCCTGCGCTGCGTGCGCGACGGCGCGAACGCGCCCACGGGGACGCGCACCGGCACGCATGCGCGGCAGCCGTCGCAGTACGGGCGATACGTGAACACGCCCGAGCGGCGAAAGCCGGCCTTCACGAGTTCGGTGTAGATGTCGGAATTGATCAGGTGGCTCGGCGTCGCGACTTGCGAGCGCGCGATGCGACCGTCCAGATAGCTGCACGGATAGGGCGCCGTTGCATAGAATTGCAGCGCCGAAAGCGGTGAAAGCGGCAGCTCAGTCGGGTGAGTCATGGGCAGCTCTCGATGCAGGGAAGGAGTGCCGCGCTAGCGCTCGATCCCGGAGGGCGCCGCCTTCTCGGCGGAGCCCGTCAGCGCGGCGAGCACGCGCTTGTCGAACTGCCACGGAATCGGCGGTTCGGCCACCGCGCTGCGCACGTGAGCGACAAACGCCTTGCGTGCGATCTCGCGGCCGCCGAGCGACGCTAGATGCGACGTATTCTGCTGGCAGTCTATCATCTCCAGCCCCTGCTCGCGAAGGTGCGCGATGAGCGCGGCCAGCGCGATTTTCGACGCGTCGGTCACGTCCGCATACATCGACTCGCCGAAAAACATCCGCCCGAACGACACGCCGTACAGGCCGCCGACGCGGCGTCCGTCGTGCCACGTCTCGATGCTGTGCGCGTTGCCGGAGCGGTAGAGCGACGTATACGCGTCGATGATCTCGGCCGTGATCCACGTGCCGCGTTGCCCGCGCCGCGGCGCCTGCGCACAGGCGCGCATCACGCCCGGAAAGTCGTGGTCGACCCGCACTTCCCATTCGGGATCGCGCAGCACGCGCTTCAGCGTCTTGCGCAGCGACGGCGACACCTTGAATTCGGCCGGCACGAGGATCATGCGCGGATCGGGGCTCCACCACAGCACGGGCTGGCCGTCCGAGTACCACGGGAAAATGCCGCGCAGGTACGCCTCGATGAGGCGCGACGGCAGCAGGTCTGCGCTCGCGGCCAGCAGCCCGGGCGCGCCGGTCGCGGGGCCGAGCGCGCGCTCGATGGGCGGAAACGGATCGTCCGGGCCGAGCCAGGGGACCATGGGGCGCGGGCTCAGCCGTTGCGCAGCGAGCGGAAGATGTCGCCGGTGTGCACGCCGTAATCACCGGCGGCGCGATCGGCGAAGAAGAAACGCAGGGTCTGGCTGACGGTCGGGAACGCGATCTCGTCCCACGGAATGTCGGCTTCGTCGAACAGCTTCACTTCGAGGCTTTCCTCGCCGGCTTCGAACCCCGGATCGGTGAGCCGCGCGAGGTAGAACAGGTGGACCTGGTGCACGTGCGGCACATTGAGCAGCGTGAACAGGTTCTGCACCTCGACGCGTGCGCCGGCTTCCTCGAGCGTTTCGCGCGCGGCGGCTTCGGCCGTCGTTTCGCCCATTTCCATGAAGCCTGCCGGCAGCGTCCAGAATCCGTAGCGCGGTTCGATCGCGCGGCGACACAGCAGGATCTGGTCGCCCCAGACCGGGACCGTGCCGACGACGTTGCGCGGATTCTGGTAGTGGATCGTGCCGCAGTGATCGCAGACGAAGCGCTCGCGGTTGTCGCCCGGAGGAATGCGCGCGATGACTTCGTGACCGCAGACGGAGCAGAATTTCATGTCGAGTGGAAGGGACGAGGTGATGCGAGTGTATCACCGGGGCACGCCATTCCAGAACGCCTGCGCATGCGGGCGGCATGTCGCGCGAAGCGGAGGTGCGCGTGCGCGAAAAGGGTGCCGTGCCCGGGCGCGGAAAAACAAAAAGCCCGGCGCGAGGCCGGGCTTTTTGCGGAATGCTGGACGGGTTGGTTGCGGGGGTAGGATTTGAACCTACGACCTTCGGGTTATGAGCCCGACGAGCTGCCAGACTGCTCCACCCCGCGTCCGTCGAAGAAATGAATTATAAGGAGTTACCCGAGGGCATGCAAGCACTTTCTGACAATCGCGTGTCGCGTCTCGTAGGGACGGTACGTGGAGCGCGTGCGCTAGAATCGAGCGGTTTGTGTCGTCATCCCGGCAGCAGGGCCGTGCGCGATCGCGTCGGCGCCGTTGCGGCTCCCTTTACTGTATCGACGGATTCATGGACATCGCTCACGATCTGCAATCGATCGGCGCGCAGGAACAGGCGCTCGTGTTTCCCCATTTCGATCCCGCGCGCGCATGGGCGCTCGGCAACCGGATGCATGCGCTCGCGACGACGCGCGGCCATGCGATCGCGATCGACATCGTCACGTTCGGCCAGCCGCTGTTCTACGCGGCGCTCGCCGGCGCGACGCCCGACAACGCCGACTGGGTGCGCCGCAAGCGCAACGTCGTCGCGCATTTCCGCCGCAGCTCGTACGCGATCGGCCTGCGCATGCAGCAGGCCGGCGCCACGCTCGCGGACAAGCACGGGCTGCCGATCGCCGAATATGCGCCGCACGGCGGCTCGTTCCCGCTGACCGTCGCCGGCGCCGGCGTGATCGGCTCGATCACCGCGTCGGGGCTGCCGCAGCGCGCGGATCACGAGTTCGTCGTCGAGGCGCTGTGCGCGGAGCTCGGCCACGACTACGCCGTGCTGGCCCTCGCCAGGAGCTGAGCGATGCAACTGCCCGGTTATGCATGGCTCGCGATCGCGATCGTCGCGGAAGTGGTCGGCACGTCCGCGTTGCGCGCGGCGGACGGCTTCACGCGCTTCTGGCCGTCGGCGCTCGTCGTCGCCGGTTACGGCATCGCGTTCTACTGTCTGTCGCTCACGTTGCGCACGATGCCCGTCGGCATCATCTATGCAGTCTGGTCGGGCGCCGGCATCGTGCTGATCACGCTCGTCGCGATGCTGCTCTATCGTCAGGTGCCTGACCTGCCGGCGGTGATCGGCCTCGGGCTGATCATCGCGGGCGTCGTGGTACTGAACCTGTTCTCGAAGATGCAGGCGCACTGACCGTGCGACTGCCGTTTGCCGGATGACTTCCATGACCGATTCCACTTCCGCCGTTGCTACCGCCGAATCCGCCCGGCCCGACGTCCACGCGTATGTCGCGAACCGCATCGGCTTTCTCGAGCTGAACCGGCCGAAGGCGCTGAATGCGCTGTCGGTCGGCATGATCCGGCTGATGCAGCAGGCACTCGACGCGTGGCGCAACGATCCCGAAGTCGTCGCCGTCGTCGTGCACAGCCCGCACCCGCGCGCGTTCTGCGCGGGCGGCGACGTGCGTTTCTTCCACGACGCATGGCAGCGCGGCGACCGCGACGCGGTCGACACGTTCTTCATCGAGGAATACACGCTGAACCATGCGATCTTCACGTATCCGAAGCCGTACATCGCATTGATGCATGGTGTCGTGATGGGCGGCGGCATGGGTATTTCGCAGGCCGCGCGGCATACGGGCGGCCTGCGCGTCGTGACCGACTCGACCAAGATGGCGATGCCGGAAACGCGCATCGGCCTGTTCCCGGACGTCGGGATGAGCTGGTTTCTCGCGCGCACGCCCGGCGCGATCGGCCGTTATCTCGCCGTGACCGGTGCGGCGCTCGGCGCGGCCGACGCGCTGTACGCGCAACTCGCCGACGTCTATCTGCCCGATGCCGCGCTGCCGGCACTGCTCGATACGCTGCGCAGCGCGCCGATCGACAGCGGTGCGCGGGCGGTGGCTTGTGTCGCCGAGGCAGCGGCCGCGCACAAGGTCGTGCCGACGCCCGACACGTCGGCGCTGGCCGATGCGCGCGCCGGGATCGACCGGCATTTCGCGCAGCCCGACGTCAACGCGATCCTCGCATCGCTCGACGCCGAGCAGGATTGCGCGGCTGTCGACGGTTGGGTCGAAAAGGCGACCCATGCGATGCGCGAACAGCTGTCTCCGCTGTCGATGGCCGTGTCGCTCGAGGTCGTCGAACGCGCACGCGGCGCGACGATGGCCGATTGCCTGCGGCGCGATCTCGATCTCACGCGCTCGACGTTCGCGCGCGGCGACGTGATCGAGGGCGTGCGCGCGCTGATCGTCGACAAGGATCACCGGCCGGCCTGGCGCTTCAAGTCGGCCGCCGATGTCGATCGCGCCGACGTGCTCGCGATGTTCGACAGCCCGTGGGCGCCGGACACGCATCCGCTGCGGAATCTGCAGGACTGACGTCGGTCGGGCCGGCCGGCACGCTAGACAGAAACGAAAAGGCCGCCTGCGGATGCAGGCGGCCTTTTTTGCGGAGGGCGATCGAAGGGCATCGCGCCCGAGCGTGCGTTATTCGTCGCCCGCGTCGTCGGACATGAACGCGCGCATGAACACGAGCGCGCCGAAGCCCCACACCGCGTTCGCCGCGAAGCCGGCCGCGAGCACGGGCATCATGTTGCCCGACGGCCAGATGCCGCGCAGCGGATCGATCGCGAACACGCGGGCGGCCGTCAGCACGATGCCGCCGAATATGAGCGCACCGATCCACGATGCCTCGCGTTCCGGCGATACGCGCAGCAGCCACGCCATCGGAATGGCGCAGCATGCGCTGATCAGCGCATTCGCGACAAATTCAGGAATGCCGAGCGGCGCGAACGGCTGCGTCGAGAAGCCGGTTGCGGCGATCAGGTCGGCGGTGTGAAGGAGCGCGAGCGTCGCCTCGCGGAAGAACAGGGCGGCCAGGAAGCCGGACAGGAATGGCAGGATGACTTTCTGCATCGATGAGTGCACCGCAGGCGCGCACGGCCGGGGCCGGGCGCGCGGAGTTATTCGGATAGGTGCGCCATTATAGGGCCCGTCCGCGGCGATATTCGCTCCAGCGTCGTGCTAATCACGAAAGCGGAAAACCTAAGCTCAAAAAAATCGTTCCAAAGCCCTGCACCGATCCCTAGACTGATTTCCCAGAAACAGCCGCGCAATCGCGTCCTCGCCCGCCGCGCGGCCTGACCGGCGAGCTATCCCGAATCGAACGCACACCATGCATGCGCCGCGCATCCGCGACGCGAGCAGGGCGATGTCTTTTCCAAATTTCGGCAGTGACAGTCAAGCAGGAGCAGCAGATGAATGTGTTCTGGTTTATCCCCACGCATGGCGACAGCCGCTATCTCGGCACGGCCGAAGGTGCGCGCGCCGCGGATTACGATTACTTCAAGCAGGTCGCCGTCGCGGCCGATACGCTCGGCTACGAAGGCGTGCTGCTGCCGACCGGCCGTTCCTGCGAGGATGCGTGGGTGGTCGCGTCGAGCCTCATCCCGGCGACGCAGCGCCTGAAATTCCTGGTTGCCGTGCGTCCCGGCATCGCGTCGCCGGGCCTGGCGGCACGGATGGCCGCGACGTTCGACCGCCTGTCCGGCGGCCGCCTGCTGATCAACGTCGTGACGGGCGGCGACGCGGCCGAACTCGAAGGCGACGGCCTGTTTGCCGATCACGACACGCGCTACGAGATCACCGACGATTTCCTGAACATCTGGCGCGGGCTGCTGGCCGCGTCGCACGACAACGGCGGCTTCGACTACATCGGCAAGCACCTGCAGTCGAAGGGCGGCAAGGCGCTTTATCCGCCCGTGCAGCGTCCGCATCCGCCGCTGTGGTTCGGCGGTTCGTCGCCGGCCGCCCACGCGATTGCGGCCGATCACATCGATACCTACCTGACCTGGGGCGAGCCGCCCGAGGCCGTCGCGAAGAAGATCGCCGACATCCGGGCCCGCGCGGAGGCGCGCGGTCGCAAGATCAAGTTCGGCATCCGCTTGCACGTGATCGTGCGCGAAACCGAGGACGAAGCGTGGCGTGACGCCGAGCGCCTGATCAGCCGTCTGGACGACGACACGATCGCGCGTGCGCAGCAGGCGTTCGCGAACATGGATTCGGAAGGCCAGCGCCGGATGGCCGCGCTGCATGGCGGCAAGCGCGGCGGCCGCGACGCGCTCGAGGTGTACCCGAACCTGTGGGCCGGCGTCGGCCTGGTGCGCGGCGGCGCGGGCACGGCGCTCGTCGGCAATCCCGAGCAGGTCGCGGAACGCATGCGCGAATACGCGGATCTCGGCATCGAGACGTTCATCCTGTCCGGTTATCCGCACCTCGAGGAGTCGTATCGCTTCGCCGAGCTCGTGTTCCCGCTGATCAAGGGCAAGGGCGCGGAGAAGGCGACCGGCCCGCTGTCGGGGCCGTTCGGCGAAATCGTCGGCAACAACTATCTGCCGAAAGCCGCGCAGAGCTGAGCGACAGGAGGCCTGCGATGACAACGAAAACGTCGACGACGGGCGCCGTCGTGGCGGCCCGTGCCTGGCGCGGCGTCGCGCCGTGGCTCGTGCCGCTCGCGTTGCTGGTGGCGTGGGAGGTCGGTGCGCGCACCGGCTGGCTGTCGACCCGCGTGCTGCCCGAACCGGTGGCGGTCGTCCGCGCGGCCTGGTCGCTCGTGACGTCGGGTGAAATGTGGGCGAACGTGAAGGTCAGCACGTGGCGCGCGCTGTTCGGCTTTGCGATCGGCGGCGGCGTCGGCCTTGCGCTGGGGCTCGCGACCGGCCTGTCGAAGGCGGCCGAGGTCGCGCTCGATTCGACGATCCAGATGATCCGCAACATTCCGGCGCTCGCGATGATTCCGCTCGTGATCCTGTGGTTCGGCATCGACGAGAAGGCGAAGCTGTTCCTGGTCGCGCTCGGTGTGTTCTTCCCGGTCTACATCAACACGTATCACGGGATCCGTTCGGTCGACGCGAACCTGATCGAGATGGCGAAGAGTTACGGCGTGCGCGGCTTCGCGCTGTACCGCGACGTGATCCTGCCCGGTGCGCTGCCTTCGATCCTCGTCGGCGTGCGTTTCGCGCTCGGGCTGATGTGGGTGATGCTGATCGTCGCGGAAACGATCTCCGCGCAGTCGGGCATCGGCTACATGACGATGAACGCGCGTGAATTCCTGCAAACCGACGTGGTGGTGGTCGGCATCCTGTTGTACGCGGTGCTCGGCAAGCTGGCCGACGTGCTGGCGAAATGGCTCGAGCGCGTGACGCTGCGCTGGCATCCCGCTTATCAATCAGGAGCAAAGGCATGAATGCGACCACTTCGGCGGCCGCCTACGGCCCGCTCGCCGGCGCGGACCTCGAGGTCGAACTGGCACAGGCACGCGTCGCGGACGGCGATGCGCGCGACGCGGCGATTCTCGAGCGCGACGGCGGCGCATCGGTCGTGCCGCTCGCGCGACGACGCGCGGACAGCCCGGCACCCGACGACGCGGTGACGCTGTCGGGCGTCAGCAAGCGCTTCGGCGCACGCACGGTGCTCGACAACGTCGAGCTCGGTATCGCACGCGGCAGCTTCGTCGCGATCGTCGGCCGCAGCGGCTGCGGGAAATCGACGCTGCTGCGTCTCGTCGCGGGGCTCGAGCAGCCGAGCAGCGGCGCGCTCGTGACGCGCGGCGAGGGCGGCGGCGTGCTCGACACGCGGATCATGTACCAGGATGCGCGTCTGCTGCCGTGGAAGACCGTGCTGCAGAACGTGATGCTGGGCCTCGGGCGCGGCGCGCGCGATCAGGCGCGCGCGGTGCTCGATGAAGTCGGCCTGCTGGAGCGGGCCAACGACTGGCCCGCGCAATTGTCGGGCGGCCAGCGCCAACGCGTTGCACTGGCCCGCGCGCTCGTGCACCGGCCTCAACTGCTGTTGCTCGACGAGCCGCTCGGCGCGCTCGACGCGCTGACCCGCATCGAGATGCATGCGCTGATCGAGCGGTTGTGGCGCGAGCATCGGTTCACCGCGCTGCTCGTCACGCACGACGTGCAGGAGGCCGTCGCGCTCGGCGACCGCATCCTGCTGATCGAGCAGGGGCGTGTGGCGCTCGATCAGCCCGTGCCGCTCGACCGGCCGCGCGCCCGCGCCTCGGCCGCATTCGCGGCGCTGGAGGATCGCGTGCTGAAGCGCGTGCTTGCCGGTGGGCCCGGTGCGGTCGATCAGGACGCGGAGCATGAGGCAGACAAGGTTCGACCGGTCGGGCAGATCCGCTGGGCCGTTTAATTCCGGGCGGCTCCGGCCGCCCGTCTTGAGACTTTTTTCTTCGGAGCGATCATCCCGATGAGCATCACTGCAATCAACGTACGTAACCAGTTCAAGGGCAAGGTGAAGGAGATCATTCGCGGGTCCGTGGTCTCCGAAGTCGACGTCGAGACGCCGTTCGGCATCGTCACGTCGGTGATCACGACCCGTTCGGTCGACGAACTCGAACTGAAGGTCGGCGCGGAAGTCGTCGCGCTCGTGAAGTCCACCGAAGTCTCGATCGCGCGTCTCTGACCGCGCGTGTCCTGCTCCGATGCGGCGCCGGCGGGCAGTGCGCCCGCCGCGCCGCATCGGCGTTCCCGCAGCGCGCATGCCTCGGTATTCGGCGTCCGGACGAAGTGCTAGGATGGAGCGACACGACGCCGGAGGCCAACGCATGACCCCCATTCTTTCCCCTGAAGCCATCGAGGCGCTGAAGTGGATCGACCAGTTCGGCGAAAGCCGGCCGGTTCCCGCTGCGTTCGACGACGTTGTCTATGCGTTGCTGAACGAGGGGCTGATCTATCAGGCGACGGCCGACCGGGTCGACCTGACGACCGACGGCAAATCCTTTTTGTCCAACGAATACGATTGAGCGCCCGGCGCCGGCTGCCCGGGCGGCCTGGCGCCGCGTCGCCACGGAGCGTGCGATGGAACCGAAAGGCAGCGACCTCGGCGATTTCAGCGAGCCGTACCGCGGTTTCGAGATCGAGGTGAAGACCGAGCAGGTCTGGGACGGCGAGCATGCGCACTACCGCGTGCTGCAAGGCGATGCCGTGCGGATCGACTGGCGGCTCGTCAAGGTCGACGGGATGCTGCTGACCGAGCGACGCGTGATCGAGCGCGTGCTCGACGAGGCGCGCCGGGCCGTCGATGCGGAGCTGGGCGAGGGCGGCTAGCGGAGCGCCGGCAGGAGTGGCCCGGGTTGCGGTAAAATAACCGGTTGTTCCCGTGCCGGCTGGCCTGTTGCCCGAATTCCATGTCCGTTTCGTCCTCGCTTCCTCCCCGCCGCGTTTCCGTCGCGCCCATGCTCGACTGGACCGACCGTCATTGCCGGTCGTTCCACCGTACGCTGACGCGCAACACGTGGCTGTATACGGAGATGATCACGACGGGCGCGCTGCTGTTCGGCGACGCGCAGCGGCATCTTGCGTTCACGCCGAGCGAATCGCCGATCGCGCTGCAACTGGGCGGCAGCGAGCGTGACGATCTCGCGCGCGCCGCGAAGCTCGGCGAGCAGTGGGGCTACGACGAAATCAACCTGAATTGCGGATGTCCGTCCGAGCGTGTGCAGCGCGGCGCGTTCGGCGCGTGCCTGATGAACGAGCCGCAGCTCGTTGCCGACGGCGTGAAGGCGATGCGCGATGCGGTGTCGGTGCCGGTCACGGTCAAGCACCGGATCGGTGTCGACGCGGTCGAAGATTACGCGTTCGTGCGGGACTTCGTCGGCACGGTGGCCGAGGCCGGTTGCGAAACGTTCGTCGTGCATGCGCGCAACGCGATCCTGAAGGGTTTGTCGCCGAAGGAGAATCGCGAGATCCCGCCGCTCAAGTACGACTATGCGTATCAGTTGAAGCGTGATTTTCCGTCGCTGGAGATCGTTATCAACGGCGGCATCACGACGCTCGACGAGGTTGCGCAGCACCTCGAACATGTCGACGGCGTGATGCTGGGTCGCGAGGCGTATCACAACCCGTTTGTGCTGGCCGAAGTCGATACGCGCTTCTACGGGTCGACCGCAGCGGTGCCGACGCGCGAGGACGCCGAGGCGCAGCTGATCGAGTATTGCGCGGCCGAACTGAAGCGTGGGACCTATCTCGGCGCGATCGTTCGGCACGCGCTCGGACTGTATCGCGGCATGCCGGGCGCGCGTGGCTGGCGCCGCGTGCTGTCCGACAACAAGAAGCTCGCGCGCGGCGATCTGGCCGTGTTTGACGAGGCGCGCGCGCATCTGAACGAAGCCGAAGAAATTTTTGAAAAAAAGGCTTTGCAAGATTCAAAAGTCTTCGTATAATCTTGTTCTTCGCTGCTGAAACAAAACAGCGAAGCAAAGTAAGCAGTATCAGTGGTGGCTGTAGCTCAGTTGGTAGAGTCCAGGATTGTGATTCCTGTCGTCGTGGGTTCGAGTCCCATCAGCCACCCCACAGAATTCCTAGCGGTATCAAGAAGTTAAAAACGGCACTGTCCCAAAAGACAGTGCCGTTTTTGTTTTGACTTCCGCAAAGAGAATTTTCATGGGGCCTTTGCGTTTCACGATCTTGTTGCAGACGCATGCCTGCGCGTGGCTGTTGCCGTATCTGCGAGTGGGGCAGGGCATGCACCGCGCTGCTTTACGCGAACGTGCCCGGAGTCGCGTCGATCTGCGGCCAGCCGAGATCGGAAACTTGATTTCCCGATTGCCGTCCAATGGCGCGTACTCGGCAGCCGTCGAGATTCCTGATGGCGCGCCGGTATGCACCTGCTACGGATACGGCGCGACCTTCGCAGAACCTTCCAACAACAAGGGAACTCACGCGCTGCGGCGAATGCAGATTCCGGCGGAGGTGGTTGTATAGCCGGCCAACCTCAATTTGAGATGCGGGTTGTTGCTGTACGGCGGCGCGTCGACGTGGAAATCGAGTGCGTGCGCGTGTGGTGCTGGCGCGAACGACTCAACCTCGTATCCTCGATTGCGTAACCGCATGACGAGTTCTTCCATATCGCGCTTTCGGTAAATCACGGTGCCGCCTTCGCTGGACGTATCGTCGTTCGACGAAAGATTGTATTCCGTCGTGTGAACGGCAACCCCACCGGGCTTCAGTGTATCCATGCTGTTGATGACGAACTGAAGGCCGGCCTCCAGATTGCCAAGGTGCTCGAAGCAGCAGGAGGACCAGTTGAAATCAAAATCGCGCAAAGACGGGGCAATGGCGTTCATGTCGCAATGTTGATGCGTCACGGCGCGATCGAAAATTTCGTCGGCCACGATGTTCGGGAATCGCAGCTCGTTGAGGGCGTTACTGTGTTGTCCGGTTTGGGACCATCCGCTGGATTGTCCAATTTCCGGTGGCGCGTCAGTGGCGACGATGAAGCATCCCAGTTTGGCGAAAAGCGCCGGCAATCGCTCCTGACCCACGCCAAAGCCGAGCCCGCGCCGACCGGGGGTGAGCATGCCTAGCCGGTTCAGGTGGTGGATGATGTATGTCCATTCCCAAAATTTTCGCTGATACATCGGGGGGAGGCAGAGCATCGCGCAAACTCGTGCATGCTCCGGGTGAAGCATATCGGCCGCACTACATGTCGAGTACTGCATGAACGGCGCTTGATCGTCGAGGACTGGATCGGATGGAACGAAGATTCGTTGTTCGATTGCATTCGCAATGCGTTTGTCCAGATCGAAATGCTCACTTGTGCATCCGCGCTCGACGTACAGGGAGTCGATCTTTTTTTGAAGGTCGACAGTCGCCTGCTTGAGCCGCGCAATTTCTGCCCGGTCAGATTCGATGCGCCGATCGATCGCAACATTGATACGGAACTGCACCCGCTTCCAGATCGGCCTGCCGATCGCCTTCAATGCCGCCTTCACCATTTCGGTCTCCATCGATGTGGTGGGGGTCACGGTTGGCAATCTTACGTCATGTAAGTGGGATCATCCATCCACTGTCGTTCGGCGTTTGCTTCATTCTCGGGAGTGCACTACCGACGGCGTATCGGCACGCACACGTGTCGAGGGGCAGCCGCACACGGAGGATTTGTCGTTTCTCGAAACTCGAACCGTGCCTCGACGCGACCTCGTGACAGGGTGGATTCGCGATTGGCCGGCGTGAGCATCTCCCGAGCCTCAAGCCGGAATGCGTGCGCGTCAGCCAAGCGACCACGGCGACCCACGACACTTCGGTTTTTCGGGTTCGATTACGACAATGCATACTGTGCAGGCCTCGATTTCGGGCCGTGTGAAGTGCCCACGATCGTCGCTCGGAACTTGCTCGATTACATGTTCGTTCTCGACGTTTCACCTCTCGGTTGACCACTCACCATGAAGAACATCCGCATTCGCTTGCTTGTCGCGCTCGTATCGTTGGCCGCGTTGCCGTCGCACGCTCAGCCGGCGGCCGGCCTGCCACGCACGGCTTCTCAACCCTACGGCGCGTCTTCCTCGAAAACCGGCCACACGGCACCCACCGTTGCATCATTCGGAAATCAATTCACCTGGCTTAACTCATTGATTCCATGTACGACCGCGTGCGCGCAAACATGGTCGCAATCGGCCGGTGGTGGAATGGGTTTGCTGGGAGCGACGCGCACGTCGGACAATTCGCTGACCGGGTCAATGGCCGCTCAGGGTGTTGCGGGCTATGCAATCAATGACAATACGGTTCACGTCCAAACTGCCTATGCCACCTACTCCGAAGCGCGGAGAAGGCCGGGCGCCGGAACGACTCAAGGGCATGAAATCGACGTTGTAAATCAGGGCTCCGTCGTTGGACTCGACCCGTACGACATGTTCCGGAGCGGTATCACCCCGGGGCTCTGGTTGTCATCGGGACGCCGTGATGTGAAGACCGGCGCGGCCAACGCCAGTGCCGCCGTCGGCATCGTAAACAACAACACTGCCTTCGAAAACGGGATCGTGTTTCAAAGCAGCGCCTTGAACACGACGACTGGCGAAGGCAACGCAATTGTATTGCCACGAAAGGACGCTGTCGTGTGGTTCGGCAGTGCAGGGAACAAGGTTGCGGCAATCCGAAGCGATGCAACGACCGCGTCGCTTCGCGCGATATTTGCGAACGGGCTGCTTGCGTTGCAGAATCTTTCCGGCGTCAACGAGCACACGTTTTCAGATACCGGAAACTATTCCGCAAAAGGAAATATTTCGGCTGGCGGAACAGGTTCAATGCCGCTTTATAGCCCGACCGGTGCCGGCGCGAATGCTCCGCACATGGTGCATGGATCGGTCGCGTTGGCATCCGGCAGCGCCACGGTCAAACTCACCGGTCCGGCCGTTTATACGTCTGCGTCGAGTTATACCTGCACGGCCAACGACACGACCGCGGCGAACGCCGTGAAGGTCAGTCAAGATTCGGGTGCATCGATCACTTTCACCGGAACCGGCACGAATACGGTTCAGTTTCTCTGCGCGGGCAACTGATCCGCTGCTCATTCGGAGCCAGCCGCTTTGGGACGACATTCTTCAGGCGGTGTTCATCGCCACCACCAGTTGTGCGGCGGGCCAACGGCACAAGCCGTCGAATCCCGCTAGAAGCACCGGCATCAATCCTCCTGGGTGCTCGTTCGCCAGGCAAAGCGGGCGTGTGTCGAAATTGGGCTCGACATCGAACGCAGCATCGGCTGATATCGCTGCTGCTTTCCGCTAAGGTTTGCGCGCGCCGTGCCGTTATCTCTCCTGGACAGCCCTCGTGCCTCGAATGCTGATCCGTTTTCTTGCCTGCTCGCGTGATGCGCGAGCAGGCTTTTTTCGTTTACGGCATTCCATCGAAGACTGGATTGGCGGAATGGAACAGGGACTTGGCGCCAACCGACAAAGCGCAACAGTCTTTCATGGGTGTAATGTATCGCCTTCCTCGTGCCCTCATGCTTTGCAGGGCCGTTCGATCCCGACGACCCATGAAGGCGCCGGGATTTTTTTTGCATATGCAGCGATACCCCCGCGATGCGTCACCGAGAAAGGCATTTCGCAAGGCACGGTATATTTTGCGACGACACATACCGATCGATAGAACACGCTACAAGGAGTCGCCAACCCATGTCGGACACTCGGACCACGCTTCGCGCCGCGACTGCGCACGACGCGTCCCTCATCGCTCGCCTGCATACGCAGAGCTGGCAGAGCGCATACAGCCATATCCTTCCGGCCACCTACCTGTCGGATGAGGTGCCGACAGAGCACGCGATCCGGTGGCGCAAGTATCTCGATCGCAACGAAGACGAGTGGGGCCTGGTGCTGATCGCCGAGTCGGACGGCGCGCCCGTCGGCTTCGTCAGCGCGGAACGTCCTGACGATCCGGCGCTCGGTGTGCTGCTCGACTGCCTGCATGTCCATCCTTCGCATCACGGCTGCGGGACGGGCAAGCGCATGATCGAAGCCGTCCGTGCGTGGGCGCGGTCGATCGGCGCGGGCAAGGTCCACCTGCAGGTGCTGGACGGTAACGTGCGAGCGATCGGTTTCTACGAACACAACGGCTGGCAACTGGCCGGTATCGAAACGAGCCGCATCGGCCCGACGAAGGTCACCGATCGGATCTACGCGATCGACGCCTGAGGGCTTGCCGGTATCGGTGAGAAAGCCGGACGCGCTTCGCCGTTACTCGCCGCAATATCGAACGAGCAAATTAGCCTCGGTCTCGTGGATCTCGACGGGCAGCGCCGTCGCGCCCGCATGGGCAAGATAGCGCGCCCGATGCTGGCCGTTGCGAAACGACGCGACGCCGATTTTCGACAGGCCGGGAATGCCGAGCAGCGTTCGCGCTCTGGTCTCGCGAAACGTGATGAACGGCATGTCGGGAATCCTGTCCTGATCCGGAGCGAGGAATGTGCGGATACCCGCGGCTTTTCCCGGGGCCCAGTACTGGACCGACGGCAGGACATAGTCCGTCGTGTCGCGGTCGGCGCACGCCAGCAACTTCTTCAGATCGATCATCACGACCCGATGTCGCGAGTCGTCGGACGAGAATACCCGCTTGAGGTGCGTATAGGCATACGGGGCATGCCCGGGGAGCTGGATAATCCAGACATCCACGCCGCTTTGTTGTGCGTGGGCGAGTGTCATTATTTCCTCTGGTGGTGCGAGCGGGTTCTTGGGTTCGAGTTTAGCAGTGCGATCACGGCAACGGAGCAGGTCGATACGCGGAATGGAAAAACGGAACGACTCGCCGCATAGGCGCAGGGGCAGGGAAAGCCGGTGGCAAAGTAGCGGCGGTCATGCATCGGCAGTCGATATCGACAGGGGGCGAGACTATCGTGATACTGCCAGTCGGAAGGACATACGTTGTAACAGTCATGCAAGATTCACGCAGTGGCGCGCAATGCGGCACGCGTGGTTCGTCATGAGACTGGAGAGGGCGGAGTGACGGGCGCAAATCATGTCGTCGAAACTTGAGATCGAGTATCTCGATTACTGCTTCACCGCGACGCTCGAAATCAGGGCGTCCGGCCGGACAGCCGTCGTCGACTGGCGACTCGAATCCGACTCACGTGGCAAGACGCTCGCTTGGATCGTGTTCGATCGCTTTCTCGCGCGCAACGACTTCGCCGACGAAGAAGATGCGCGCGCCAATATCGTCGACTGGCTGGAACGGCTTGCCGACCCGCGGTCCGGCGCATCCACCGAGATCGCGAAGGCCGGTGCGGCGGTTTCCGGGGGCGGCGTGGCGACGGACGCATCGGCTGCCGAAATCGTCGGCGAAACCGTCGTTGAAATCGTCAGCGATCCGGACTGGATCGACATGGTTGCCGACTGGTTTTCCAGCAGCGCGCCTGGATGATGAAACCGGGTTGCCGCGTTTCCGATGTGATTTATGCTATTGCGTTCGAAAAACGCCAATTCATAAAATCAGGCGCGAGAAAATGCAGCCGGAATCACGTCGCGTGAAAAATAGAATAAACCTGCTTTGACAATGCGCGTGATTTACCGGAAACTGGCCCGATTCCGAGGACGTCCGCGTGAACTAAAAAAATAGAAGACCAGACATGAAAAGAAAAACGCCGGTAACGGCTGACATTGATCAAAATCGCTGCCGACCTGGTGGGCCGCATGGCCATGCCGTTCAATGAAGGCAGAAATTTCCTGAATCGTCGACATACCCGAGTATCGCCCGGCAATCGACCGGGAATTTCGCGCCCGGCTCATGAGGCTGTCGCCCGTTGCCGCATGTCATCAAAGGGTGAGTTGCCGCACAGACCGTCTTGTGACCCGCGATCACAATTTGGCCGGTTGACCGTTCTTCCCCGGCCCGGTCAACTATTTCCCCGCTCGCTCGCGCAGGAGCGGGGGCTTTTTGCCCGTCCGACGCCGGAAGACCGCGTCGGCGGAACCGGACAGGCGTTCGGCAGGCTGCGCGATGGCACCCACGGCGCGCCTCGGCAACCGTTCGCCTGATCCGCACGCATCGTTTTCCTCGTGCCTGAGCGAACCCTCAGGCCCATCGCCGGTTTCGGCCGGCGATGCCTTGATCCCGGCGGCGTGTCACAACGCTGCCGGGATGTTTTTTGCGCCGGACGCGTCGCGTCACGTCGTGCGCGACGGACATGCCAATCCGCTCAGCCAGCCTGTTCGACGCTGGTTTCCCATCCGTCGTATTCCCCGCCGAGTGAACGCACCTCGCGATTGATCGCGATCGTGTGACGCGTGATGTCGGCCAGCGCCATCGTGCCTTCGTGCGAAAACCGTACGGCCGACTTGCCGTCCTCGGTCGGCGCGACCGACTCGACCGGATAGCCTTTCCCTTCGGCCCAGTCCGCGAACTGGTGCGCGTCGCTCGGGTCCGGGAAGTACGCCCAGTGCATCACACGCCGGCTCACGTCGCTGGCGTCGCCTTTCTGCCGCAGCGCATCCAGTACGCGCATGTCGCGCATCATCTGCCAGTCGTCGTCGGTCGGGTATAGGGTCTGCCAGTACGATGCCTTGTCCGGATCGTCCTGGTGCGCGTACTGAAGCGCGTAGGTCGTCTGTTCGGCCAGCGCGTCGACGATCTCGGCCGCAGCCTCTTCGTCGAACGGCACGTAGAACAGGAAATCCCGGTTGCCGTCGACGGTGATGCGGCCGACCTGCACGCCGCCTTTCGCGGTGATCGCCGTGTCCAGCAGATCCTCGATCTTTGCCAGGTCGGCGAATTCGTCGCCGGCCGGCAGGCCTTCGGGCGTCGGATGCGCGAACGGAACGCGCACGGTGAGCAGCGACGTGCGCGGATCGCCTTCGGCGATTTCCGCGAAGCTGTGGTTGAAGCTGATGAAAGCCTGATGGTCGCCCATTCTGGCAGGGAAGGTTCCCCAGGCGTCGGTCATGTGTTTCTCCCGTACACGATTGTCTGTTGACGGTTGCAAAGCGTCCCAATGTATCATCGAAAATCGCGTGGGCAGCGACGCGCGCATGATCGCGTGCCGCGCGCGAACGTCGGCGATAGCCGCGGCCGACTGCGGCTTTCCGCAGGCGTGTGGCGGGCCGCGAGAAAAATCCGAAGGAGATTCCGATGTCGATGTTTGCGGTGAATGGTGTCCGAATCGATCCGCTCAGCGCGCGCGTGACGCACGTGCGCTGGGCGGCCGTGAATCCGGCCGACCGGTCGTGGGCGGCGACGCCGAGCGAGGCGCCGGTGGCGGACGTGGCACGCGCGCTTGCGTCCGGCAGCGATGTCCGCGCGATCTTTTCGGCATCGGACGCCACCGCGATCGGGCCCAGGCTGAAACGCGTGCTGTATCGCGATGCGTCGGAAGGCATCGAGCTCGACATCGATGCAACGAGCGAGTCGCGCACGTTGCGCGATCTTCCGCAAATCTGAGCGGACCGGCGCGCGCGCTGCGGCGTCGACTGCGGAACCTGGCCGAACGGCCGCTAGCACGACACTGATCGCGAGGCGTAGTATCGAATCGTCGCCATACTGCATGCGGGTTGCGCCGAACGGTCAGGAGGGGCGCGCGAGGTTCGGCGAGCCGGTATCCGAATCGAATCGCGCAAACGCGTACGAGATCATGTCCAGGCCTGTTATCGCTCCGTTGGGATCCGCACTTTGTCTGGCGCTCGCAGCCTGCCAGGCCGCGCCCGAAGCGCCGCTTCCGCCGCCGTCGCCCGAGACCGCATCGGCAACCGTGCCGGCAGCGTCGCCGGCCCAGCCGATTCGCGGCATGGGCATGGCACCTCATCTGGCAGGGCAGAGTCACTGGGCCGTCGGTCAGTGCACGACCAACGGTACCGTCAAGGTGTGCAATTGACCGGCGCCGTCGGCGCGGGGCGCATGCCGCGTAAGCAAGACTGGAATCCTGATTGGGCACCCGCGTCGATGGGCCGGTTGCCGTCGACGCGAGCCAGCGAGTAATGAACGACGAACACGTAACAGACGATTTCGGCCTGCATGTCGATCCCGCCGAGGGAACGGTCATCGGCCAGTTGCCAATGACGCTGGCGGTCGATGGCAGGAGCCTGAAGAGAAGGGCGGTGGTGTGTGCGGTGCTGGCCGTGGCGAGCCTGTGCGGTTATGCGGCCGATCCGGCACTCTGGCCCGTGGCGGCGCTGGCCGCGATGCTGGCGCTGGCCAGCGCGGCCTTCTTCTTCGCGTCGCGGCGCAAGATGGCGCTGCATATCGACGAGACAGGCTTCAGGCTGATCGGGGCCGCGCGTGAAAAACCCGTCACGCCATGGCGCGACGTCACCGAATTCCGGATCATCAGCGTGGCCGGAAATCGCTACATCGGCTACCAGTTCTCGCCGCATTCGTCGCGCACCAGGGTGCCGGGTGGCGTGATGCTGCCGATTGCCCGGTTTGTCGATCTTCCACTCGACGCGGTGGCCGGATTGCTGGAGGCATGCCGCCGTCAGTTCGGCGCGCCTGATGAGCGGGCCGACCGAATGGGGTGACGGCGGGGGTGACGGCGCCCGATTCGGGCGCTCGCGCGACCCGCGATGCGAAAAAACAAAAAATAGGCGGGGCGTCGTGTCGAATTCCGCCGTGGTCGTCCGTCGTAGCATCGGAGGCGTGCGCATCGCGCGTCCGTCCCGATTTTCGATACGACAACCGACTGAAGGAGCGACACCCATGTCCACGTCCGTCAAACCGATCCCGGAAGGGATGCGCACGCTGACGCCGCACCTGATCTGCGCCGGCGCGACAGCCGCCATCGACTTCTACAAGCGCGCATTCAATGCAGTCGAACAGTTTCGCCTGGCAATGCCTGACGGCCGGCTCGCGCACGCGTGCCTCACGATTGGCGATTCGACGCTGATGCTGGTGGATGAAATGCCCGAACACGGCGCGCTCGGGCCGAAGGCGCTGAAAGGCACGTCGGTCTGCCTGCATCTGTACGTACCGGACACCGATGCGGCGATCGCGAAGGCGGTCGCAGCCGGTGCGACGGTCACGATGCCGGCCGCCGACATGTTCTGGGGCGATCGTTACGGCCAGGTCGAGGATCCGTTCGGCCATCGCTGGTCACTCGCGACGCATCAGCGCGACCTGACGCCCGAGCAGATCGCGGAGGCCATGGCCAGCGCGCCGCCCTGCGGGAGCTGACGCAGCGGCGCCCCCGCGGCTGAACGGCGGGGCGGCGGCAAGTACCCGCGGCCGGCTTGCCGCGGTTACGCGCCGGTCATCTTGCCGCGCTGCTTGTCCTCGTACATCAGTTGATCTGCCGATGCGAGCAGGTCGGCCACGCCCGGATGGCGGGCGGGATCGTACGCGACGTGGCCGACGCTGAACCGGATCGCGTAGCCGCGTGCGTCGGCCGCGTTGCGCAAGGCGAGCGCCTGCGTCACGCGTTCGACCGGCTCGACGACGTCGGCCGGATCGGTGGCGCTCAGCAGCACGACGAACTCGTCGCCGCCGAGCCGTGCGATCACGTCGCTGTCGCGCAGCGCACCGGTCAACGTGTCGGCGAACGTCTTGAGCGCACGATCGCCTTCGGCATGGCCAAAGCGATCGTTGATCGCCTTGAAATCGTTCAGGTCGAAGAACAGCAGCACCGCGTGACGGCCGAGGCGGTCGCACAGGCTCAGCACATGACGGGCGAGGATCTCGAAGCCGCGCCGGTTCGTCAGTTGCGTGAGTTCGTCGGTGGTCGCGAAATGCAGCGCAGCGATTTCGCGTTCCGTCATGTGGGCGAGATCGCCGAGCAGGGCGAGTTCTTCGGGTTCGAGCGAACGCGGCCGCGTGTCGATCAGGCAGAGCGTGCCGATGGGGGCGCCGTTCGGTGCCGCGAGCGGCCGGCCGGCGTAGAAGCGAATGCCCGGTGCGCCGGTGACGAGCGGGTTGTCGTGGAAGCGGCCGTCGTTCAGTGCGTCCTGGATGACCATCGTGTCGCCCGCGAGCAGCGCGTGCGCGCAGAACGATACGTCGCGCGATGTCTGCGTGGCGTCGAGGCCCGCGTGGCTCTTGAACCACTGACGATTCTCGTCGACGAGGCTGACGAGCGCGATCGGTACATCGAACAGCCGGCGCGCGAGACGCGTCAAGCGGTCGAATCGCTCTTCGGGCGGCGTGTCGAGGATCGACAGCGAATGCAGCGCGTCGAGTCGAGCCGCCTCGTTGGCCGGTTTCGGTGCGATTTGCATGGGCCTGGTCGCTTGTCCCGGCTGCAAGGCCGGTCACAGGATCGTATGTTGGACAGTATCGCGCATTATTCGGCGCGTCGCCAACCCGCCCCTCGGTGACGGGCATTCCCGACGCTGTCCCGATCGACGCAGATGCAGTGAGAAGCGGGTGGCATGCGTCTGCGTTGCATCACGATGCAGAATCGGCTGCGCGATGTCTCAAGGTGCGCGGTGCAATGCCGTAAATAGGGCGAGTCCAATCGTTCTTCGCAGCCCACCGCCCCATGGTTCGAATTCTGTACGCGGGTTATCTCGCATTTGCGCTGTATCTTCTTTACCCGATGGTTCAGAACACCCTGGCGTTCAGCACGGATTGCGTGCGCAATGCGCTGCCTGCTGTGTCGACGACGCCGGCAAGCAGCGTGGACGGGCACGCGAACCGCTGTGCCCCGACCACGCAGGCCGGTGCCGCGACAGGACGGATCGCTGAAATCCATTGACTGCGCCGTCCGGCGCGCATGTCGTTCGAGGCGTGAAGCGGCGACTGGCCATTCGGCCGAATTGAGCGTCGCGTCACGCTCGCCGATCATCTGCATCACGGCGGTGCGAGCGCGGGGTATCGGGAAGCGGCGCCCAGCCCGTGGCGTGCGTCAGTAGCTGGAGCGGTACGGCGCGCCCTGGTCGAAGCGGCTTTGCCAGTGCGTGAGGTAGCGCGACGCGAGTCGCGGATTGTTCCAGACCACGACGACGTTTTCCGAATTGCGGCTGGCCGCCGACGCGGAATAGTTGAACGAACCCGTTTCGACGTGTTCGGCGTCGATCACGAGGTACTTGTCGTGGTGGATCGCATAGGTGTCGATCGTGCGGGTCGGGATGCCGGCGTTGACGAGCAGGTTCAGTGCCTGCTTGCTGCTCTTGGCACGGTTGCCCTTGTCGTCGACGACCACCGCGACATTGACGCCGCGTCGCTTCGCGTCGAGCAGTGCGCGCGTGACGGGCGGCGACGTGAACGAATACGCGGCCACGCGGATCGAACTGCGCGCGGCGCCGATCGCTTTCAGCACGAGTGCCTCGGCGCCGCCGTCGGGCGAGAACGCCGATTCGACCACCTGCGTCGCGGGCGCTTCGTGCGTGGGCGTCGGCAGCCATCGCGACACGAGGTCGATCGCCTGCTGGAGCAGCGATTCACTTTGCGTCTTGCCGAAGGCGGCGAAGGGTGTGGCGAGCAGGGAGGCGGCGAGACAGGCAGCGGCGAGGCGATTGCGCGACAACATCTTGGACAGCGAATAATTTCGAGACAGCGGGCCGTGAGTGTAACGCAGACGTAGCAGCGCGGTCACGCGCGTATCGCGACGCGATCGCCCGCGCGATGTTCGCTCGCGGCAGAGGCGATGCAGTGAAGTTGCGTCGCGCGTCAATCCTCGACTGTCGGCGTGCCGGTTTCGCGCGCAGCGATCCACCCGGGGCCGGGCTCGGGTTGCACGTCGCGCGCATCGAGTGGTTCGCCGCAGGCCGAGCAAACGGTGACCGCATGCATCAGCTGGCCGCAGGTACGGTGGCGCAATTGCACCGGCGGCCCCTGGCCGTCGTCCTTCCAGCGATCGCCCCATGCCGTCAGCGCCAGCAGCGCCGGATAGAGGTCGCGGCCCTTGTCCGTCAACCGGTATTCGAAGCGCGGCGGCCGCTCCTGATACGCACGCTTGACCAGCACGCCTTCGTCGACGAGCCGCGCGAGCCGTTCGGCCAGCACGTGGCGCGTGAGGCCAAGCTGGGTCTGGAACGCATCGAAGCGGCGGCAGCCGAGGAACGCGTTGCGCAGGATCAGCATGGTCCAGCGGTCGCCGAGCACGGCGAGCGCGCGCGCGACCGAACAGTTCAGCGTGCCGATGTCATCCCATTTCATCGTCGAGTCTCTTGCGTCTTGCTGCGGTTCAGCGAAATAGCGGGTTCGATTATAGAACCCGCCTTCGATTGTCACAGGCGCGGCTGCGTTGACAACGGCCGGCATCGTTGTCAATAATGAGTTCCAATTTAGAACTTACTCGCGCGGCGACGCGCTTTCAACCCGGAGACAACCCGATGAATCCGCTTTCCCTGTCAGGTCTTGATCTGCTGCGCGCAGCCGTCTCGGGCGATGCGCCGCTCGCGTCGATTTCCGAGACGATTCCGATGCGCCCGCTCGACGTCGAACTCGGTTACGTGAAGTTTTCCGCGCGGGCGGACGGCCGTCACCTGAATCCGCTCGGCGGCGTGCATGGCGGGTTCGCCGCGACGGTGCTCGATTCGGTCACGGGGTGCGCGGTGCATTCGATGCTCGACGCGGGCGTCGGCTACGGCACGGTCGACCTGCACGTGAAGATGCTGCGGCCGGTGCCGCGCGACGTCGATCTGGTCGCGGAAGGGCGCGTGATTCACCTGTCGCGTTCGCTGGGCGTCGCCGAGGGGACGCTGAAGACGCCGGACGACAAGATCGTCGCGCATGCGTCGGCGACCTGCTTTATCCAGCGGCCGCAGTAACGGCGGGCCGCAACGCTGCCGTCCGGGCCCGCGGGGGACGCGCCGGGCGGCGTCGAAGGCGGCTTGTAAGCGTGCGCGGCGCACATCTGAAGCGGTCGCTTCAATGTGATAGCGTTTCTGCTTTCCACCGACGCGACAGGAACAGCATGGAATACCGCACACTCGGCGATTCGGGCATCGAGGTCAGCCTGATCGGGCTCGGCACGATGACGTGGGGCGAACAGAACTCGGAGCGCGACGCGCACGAGCAGATCGACTACGCGATCGCGCAGGGCGTGACGCTGATCGATGCCGCGGAGATGTATCCGGTGCCGCCGAAGCCCGACACGCAAGGCCGCACCGAGCAGTACATCGGCACCTGGCTCGCTCAGCATCGTGCGCAGCGCGAGCGCATCGTGCTCGCGACGAAGATCGCGGGCCCCGCGCGGCAGCCGCACAACCCGCGCCATATCCGCGGCGAGGGCAACCAGTTCGATCGCAAGAACCTGACCGAAGCGCTCGACGGCAGTCTCAAGCGGCTGCAGACCGACTATGTCGACCTCTATCAACTGCACTGGCCCGATCGCAGCACGACGACGTTCGGCCGTCCCGCGTATCCGTGGGTCGACGACGCCTACACGGTGCCGATCGAGGAAACGCTCGGTGTGCTCGCGGAATTCGTGAAGGCCGGCAAGGTGCGCGCGATCGGCGTGTCGAACGAAACGCCGTGGGGCGTCGCGCAGTTCCTGCGCGCGGCCGAGAAACTCGGGCTGCCGCGTATCGCGAGCATCCAGAATCCGTACAGCCTGCTGAACCGCACGTTCGAGAACGGGCTGTCGGAATTCACGCATCGCGACGGCGTGGGCCTGCTCGCGTACTCGCCGCTCGCGTTCGGCTGGCTGTCCGGCAAGTACGAGAACGGCGCGCGTCCGGCCGGTGCGCGCATCACGCTGTTCGAGCGCTTCCAGCGCTACAGCAAGCCGCAGGCCGTCGAGGCGACGTCGCGTTACGTCGCGCTCGCGCAGCGCCACGGGCTGTCGCCCGCGCAGCTCGCGCTCGCGTTCGTCAACAGCCGGCCGTTCGTGCGCAGCAACCTGGTCGGCGCGACGTCGCTCGAGCAGTTGAAGGAGAACATCGGCAGCATCGACGTGAAACTGTCCGACGAGATCCTTGCCGAGATCGACGCGCTGCACGAACGGCAGCCGAACCCGGCGCCGTAAACGGCGCGCGGCCCGGGCGGCAGCGATGCCGCGACGGGCCGCACCGGCGGCGCAGCGATGCGCTGCCGCTGCCCGGGTTATCGCATCTTGAGCCGCGTGCGCGCGACGAACAGCGCGGCGAGGCTCAGCACCGCGCAGCCCATCAGATAGAGCGCGGGCGACAGCCGGTTGCCGGTCGCGCTGATCAGCCAGGTGATCATGAACGGCGCAAAGCCGCCGAACAACGTGACGCCCGTGTTGTAGCTGACCGCGAGCCCCGTTGCGCGCGTCTGCGACGGGAACAGTTCGGCCATCAGCGCCGGCAGCGCGCCGCAGTACATCGCCTTCAGCACGCCGATCCAGACCAGTGCGGCGAGCATCGTCGCGAACGACGCGTGATGTGTCAGCCACGCGAACGTCGGCCACACGGTGACGAGCATCAGCAGTGCCGCGGCCGCCATCATGCGGATGCGCCCGGTGCTGTCTGACAGATGGCCGACGACCGGCGTGACGAGCGTCAGCACGAAGCCGGTCGCGAGCGTTGCCGCGAATCCGGTCGACGCAGGCAGCCCGAGCTGCTTGATCGCGTAAGTCGGCATGTACAGGATCATGTAGTTGATCGCGGTCGAGATCACGAGCGCGCCGATCGACAGCAGCACCCGCACCTTCTGCTCCGCGAACAGCTCGCGCACCGGCGCTTCGGAGCGCGCCTGCGTCTTGAACTCGACGCCTTCGTCGACATAACGGCGGATATACAGCCCGACCGGGCCGATCGCGAGCCCGAACAGGAACGGCACGCGCCAGCCCCAGCTTTCGAGCTGCGCGGGTGTCAGCGTGGCCGTCAGCAATGCGCCGAAGCCCGACGCGAGCAGCGTTGCGAGGCCCTGGCTCGCGAACTGCCAGCTCGACATGAAGCCGCGCCGCTGCGGCGCGTGTTCGACGAGGAACGCGGTCGAGCTCGCGAATTCACCGCCGGCGGAAAAGCCCTGCATCAACCGCGACAGCATGATCCCGAGCGGCGCGAGAATGCCGATCGACGCGTAGGTCGGCATCAGCGCGATCAGCAACGTGCCGGCCATCATCATCGCGATCGACAGCAGCAGCGATGCCTTGCGGCCCGCGCGGTCCGCATAGGCACCGAGCACGAAACCGCCGATCGGCCGGATCAGGTAGGACAGCCCGAACGTGCCGAGCGTCAGCATCAGCGACGTCGCTTCGCTCGTCGCGGGGAAGAACAGCTTGGCGATCGTCACCGCGAAGAAGCCGTAGACGATCAGGTCGAACCATTCGAGCGCGTTCCCGATCGACGCCGCGAAGATGATGCGCCGGATCTTCGCCGCGCTGGGGCGGGCGGCGTCCTGCGAGGTCAGGGTGGTCGTGTTCATCGTATGGGCAGGTCCCGAGAAAGGAGCAAAGCGCGTTACAGGGCGGCGCCGGCCGCGGCGGATGCCGCGCGGCGAACGGGCGGCGCGTCGTCGCCGAGATCCCAGAAGAGGCCGGCCATCATCTGCAGCCCCTCGCTGACGACGCTCGCGAGCAGGTGCTCGTCGGGTGCGTGCTGCGAGCACGCCGGGTACGAGTGCGGCACCCATAGCGTCGGCAGCCCGAGCGTGTCGGCGAACACCTCGTTCGGCAGCGTGCCGCCGAGATTCGGCAGGATCGCGGGCTTCTTGCCGGTGGTGCGCGCCAGCGACGCGACGGCCCAGCGGACCCACGGATCGTCCGGCGGCACACGCGTGGCCGGCGCGCCGCGTTCGACGTCGATTTCGATGTCGGTGAACCCGTGCGCGTCGAGGTGCGCGCGCAGGTGCGCATGCAGCGCTTCCCAGTTGGTGCCGACGACGAAACGCAACTGGCAGTGCGCGTACGCGACGGGCGGGATCGCATTGACGGGATGCTCGGGATTGCCGGCCTTGAATGCGAGGATCTCGAACGTGTTCCAGCCGAACACGCGCTCGGCCGCGGTGAGGCCGGGCTCGCCCCAGTCGGCATCGAGGGCCGGGTCGCCCGGGCCGCCGCCGACGGAAAGGTCGGCGAGCGCGTCGCGCACGGCGGCCGGGATCGGCGGCGGGCGAAGTCCCTCGACGCGAATCGCGCCGCGCGCGTCGACGAGGCTCGCAAGCGCATGCGCGAGCACGATCGCCGGATTGCGCAACAACCCGCCCCAGTTGCCGGAATGGTGTGCGCCGTCGCGGGCGCGCAGGCTCAGCTTGAAGTTGACCGAGCCGCGCGAGCCGAGGAACACGGTCGGGCGCGCGGCGGCGATGCGCGGGCCGTCGGACGCGATCAGCACGTCGGCCGCGAGCGCGTCGCGCGCCTGGCGGCACAGCGCGTCGAGCCCCGGCGACCCCGTTTCCTCGCCCATTTCGATCAGCAGTTTCGCGTTGAAGCCGAGCCGGCCGCCGCGTGCGTCGAGCACGCTTGCGAGCGCGGCGAGGTTGATGGTGTGCTGGCCCTTGTTGTCGGCGCTGCCGCGGCCATACCAGCGGTCGCCGTCGGCCGTCAGCGTCCACGGCGACAGCGGCGTGCGCCACTGCGCGTCGTAGCCGCGCACGACGTCGCCGTGGCCGTAGATCAGCACGGTCGGCAGTGCATCGTCTTCCTGGCGCGACGCGAGCAGGAACGGGCCGCCGCCAGCGACGGGGTTGTCGACGATCCGCGAGGTGAAGCCGAGGCGGGCGGCCTCGGGTGCGATCTCGTCGGTCAGGTACGCGCGCAGCGCGGCGTCGTTGCCGCTGTCCTGGCTTTCGGTGCGCAGGCCGACGCGGCGGCTCAGGGTCGTGAAGAACGCGCCGGATTCGAACTGGTTCAGCGCGTGCTGGATGGCGGCGGTACGGCTCAAGTCGTATCTCCTCTGACGGGGGCGCTACACGCGCGGACCGCGCATGCAACGTGAAGTGCGATCGATTCTAGGAAGCCGTTTTTTTTGTCACAATGATCGAATTTCGAACCTTTCTTTGCCGAAAAGGCAAAGCGGCGCGGCCGGATGCGGCGCGGAGACAGAACGATGGCGGCTTTCCTGCATGGCCTGGCGTTGCGGTATTTCGTCGAAGTGGCGCGCACCGGCTCGATCAGCGACGCGTCCGCGCGGCTGCACGTGGCCGTGTCGGCGATCAGCCGGCAGATCGCGAAGCTCGAGAGCGAGCTCGGCGCGCCGCTCTTCGAGCGGCGGCCGCGCGGGATGGCGCTGTCGGAGGCCGGCGAGCGGCTGCTGGCGTTCGCGCAGCGCAGCCTGCTGGAAGCCGAGCACGTGATGAAGGACATCGGCGGCCTCGACGCGCTGCACGGCAGCCTGCTGAAGATCGCGTGTTCCGAAGGGTTCGCGATCGATTTTCTGCCCGGCGCGCTCGCAAGCTTCAAGGCGCGCCACCCGGGTGTCGATTTCACCATGTGGGTTGTGTCGCCGGCGGAAGCGACGCGGCGCGTGCGCGACGGCGATGCGGACATCGCGCTGACGTTCAGTCTTGCACCGGAGAAGGGCGTGCGCGTCGAGCATACCGAGCGCGCGCCGATCTTCGCGCTGGTGCGGCACGATCATCCGCTCGCGACGCGCGACGCGGTGTCGCTCGCCGATGTCGCGCGGCACGCGCATGTGCTGCCCGAGGCCGGCACGACGGTGCGTCAGCTGATCGACATTGCGTGTGCGCTCGACGGGCTGCTGCTCGAGCCCGAACTGACGAGCAACAACACGGCGGCGATGTACGGCTACGCGCGGCGCACGGGGGCGGTGATGTTCACGGGGCTGCTGTCGGTACGCGACCGTTTCGATGCGGACGGTTTCGTCGTCGTGCCCGTGACGAACCCGCAGCTGCGCGAGCGCAGCATCCAGGTGCAGACGATGGCGGGGCGCGATCTGCCCGCGTCGGTACGTGCGTTCCGCGACCACCTCATCGACGCGATGCGGGTTGCATCGACGCCGCCGACGGCCGTGCGCGGCCCGAGACGCCGGCCGTGAGATAATCGTCAATCCGCCTTCCGTGCCCATGCGGCTCTTCGAGCCGCATCGCCCCTGTTCGACGCCAAATTGAAGAACCTGATTGTCACCCTCGATCGCGCCGGCGAGTTCGACGAGATCATCGACGTGCGCACGCCGCTCGAGTTCGCCGAGGATCATATCCCCGGCGCGCTGAACGCGCCCGTGCTCAGCAACGAGGAGCGCGTGCTCGTCGGCACGATGTACCGCCAGGTATCGCCGTACGAGGCGACGCGCGTCGGGGCGGCGATGGTCGCGCGCAACATCGCGCGCCATCTCGACACGACGTTCGCCGACCGGCCGCGCAACTGGCGGCCGCTGATCTACTGCTGGCGCGGCGGCAAGCGCTCGGGTTCGATGACGACCTGGTTCAACCTGATCGGCTGGAAGGCGCGCCAGCTCGACGGCGGGTACAAGTCGTACCGCCAGTCGGTGTGCGCGACGCTCGATTCGCTGCCGACGCGCTTTCGCTACATCGCGCTCGTCGGCCATACCGGCTGCGGCAAGACGCGCCTGCTGAACGCATTGCGCGACGTAGGCGCACAGACGCTCGATCTCGAGGCGCTCGCGTGCCATCGCGGCTCGCTGCTCGGCGCGCTGCCGGGCAAGCCGCAGCCCGCGCAGAAGGGGTTCGATTCGGGGCTCGTCGAAACGCTTGCACGTTTCGACCCCGAATGGCCGGTGTTCGTCGAATCGGAAAGCCGCAGGATCGGGCTCGTGCAGTTGCCGATCGCGCTGATCGAAGCGTTTCATGCAGGCCCGTGGGTACATGTCGAGGCGGCGCACGACGAACGGATCGCGTTCCTTCTCGACGATTACGCGCACCTGTTCGACGAACCGGACGCGTTCAAGGCGCAACTTCATCGGCTGATCGGCCTGCATAGCCGTGAACAGGTGACGCACTGGAAGGCGTTGATCGATGCGAACGCGCGCGCCGAACTGTTCACCGAACTGATCGACAGGCATTACGATCCCGCCTACGCACGAACCTACCGCGCGGTCTACAACAAGCCGAACCGGGCGCTGACGTTCACGTTCCGGCCCAACGCCGCCGACGTGCGCGATCAGGCGCGCACGCTGCTGGCCGAACTCGCGCGAGCCGGGTTGCCCGCATCGGCCGCGCTTGCCGCAGGCACGCAATCCAAAACCGACAAAGACCAATCGACGACTACACGATGACGACCACACGCACCCAACCCAATCCGGCGCTCGGCTGGATGACCTTCCTGCTGATCGCGGTCGCGGGACTGTTCTATGTGAAATGGTTTCCGTACTACAACAAGGCGTTCGTCGCCGCCGAGCACCATTCGATCGGCCAGTCGATCCTGATGGGCACGTCGGCGAGCGCCCCCGAGCCGTCGTTGAAGGCCGCGCTCGACTACGCCTGGGCGTACGGCAAGGCGATCTGGCAGGCGATGGTGCTCGGCCTGCTGCTCGGCTCGGCCGTGCAGGCGCTGCTGCCCGCGCACTGGGTCGCGCGCGTGCTGGGCCGGACCGGATTCGGCAGCGTTGCCGCGGGCGGCCTGCTGTCGCTGCCCGGGATGATGTGCACGTGCTGCGCGGCGCCGGTCGTCGCGGGGCTGCGCGCACGCCATGCGTCGCCGGGCGGCGCGGTCGCGTTCTGGCTCGGCAACACGGTGCTGAACCCGGCCGCGCTGGTGTTCATGGGTTTCGTGCTCGGCTGGCACTGGAGCGCGCTGCGCCTCGTGCTCGGTATCGCGATGGTGTTCGGGATCGGCTATCTGCTGAACCGCATCGCGCGGTCTGAAGACCGCAGCATCGACGATGCGCAGCTCGCCGCGCTGGCGGCCGAGCAGGCCGCGGCCGGCAATCCGTTCGTCCGCTGGGTGAAGCTGCTCGCGCGCATGGCCGTGCGACTCGTGCCCGAATACATCGTGCTCGTGCTGCTGCTTGGCGCCGCGCGCGCATGGCTGTTCCCGCATATCGGCCCGGACATCGGCAATCATCTCGGCTGGATCGTCGCATTCGCGGTCGCGGGCATGCTGTTCGTGATCCCGACGGCCGGCGAGGTGCCGATCATCCAGGCGATGCTGTCGCTCGGCATGGGTGTCGGCCCGGCCGCCGCGCTGCTGATGACGCTGCCGCCGATCAGCGTGCCGTCGCTCGCGATGCTCGCGCGCTCGTTCAAGCCGTACATGCTGGCGATCGTCGCGACGCTCGTTGTCGTATTCGGGATCGTGAGCGGCTTGCTCGCGCTCGCGCTCGGGTTCTGACGCGCGCAGGCCCGGTGCGATAGCCGTATTCATATTCATCCGGCGCCGCCGCTTCACGCGCGCGGTGCCCTTTACAAGAAGCAAACAGGAAAACGCATGACCCAACCGAAGATTCATCCTCGACTCGAAAAGGCGCTGACGCGCGGCGATCTCGCGATCCGCCAGGCCAATTCCGCGCGGGCGACTGCCGTGTTGAACGCACTCGGCACGATGATCATCGAGGCCTCCGCAACGATCGGCGTCGAGGCCAGCATCGACATTCCGCAGGGCGACCGCATTTACGATCCCGTCAACGGCGTGTGGCCGCAGAAGATGCTGGTGTCGTTCGACGGCCCGGTGGAGGACGCCGACAAGGAAGAGCTGCGCTCGGTCTATCTGGTGGCCGACGATCCGGGTACGCAGTTCCGCGTCGAATGGCATCGCGCGGACGGCAAGCTCGGTCGCCAGGAAGGCGGCCCGCTCGCGACCGTCGCGTTCCTGACCGACGTCGAGATCCCGTGGAGCGACGACGACGAGTAACGTCGTCGCATCAGACCGGCGCCTGGTGCGCCGGCCGTCAGCGCATCATTCGCCGCCGGAACAGCCACGCGGACAGCACGAATCCGCCGACCGCGTAGCCGGCGAGCACCGCGACGTGCAACGCGATGTCGGTTGCCGGGCGGCCGAGCATCGCGGGCCGGATCAGTTCGACCGCGTTCGCGAGCGGCAGCGCCTGGGCGGCGTGCTGCGCGACCGGCGGCAACTGCGTGATCGGGAAGAACACGCCCGACAGCAGCAGCATCGGCGTCAGCACGAGCGTCTGATAAAACATGAAGAAATCGTAGGACGGCGCAAGCGCCGTCACGATCATCGCGACGCTGGCAAACGCGAGACCCGCGAGCGCGATCACGGGCAGCGCCGCGAGCATCGACGGAAATCGCGCATAGCCGAGCGCACCCGCGACCAGCATGATCGCGACCCCCGACAGCATCGCCTTGCTGGCCCCCCAGACGATCTCGCCGAGCACGATGTCGCCGAGCGCGAGCGGCGTATGCATGATCGCTTCCCAGGTACGCTGCACGTGCATCCGCGAGAAACCCGAATACATCGACTCGAAGCTCGCGGACATCATCACGCTCGACCCGACCGTGCCGGCCGCGAGGAACGCGATATACGACACCCCGTCGACGTGGCCGAGCATCAGGCCGAGCCCGAAACCCAGCCCGAACAGATAGATCATCGGATCGGCAAGATTGCCGAACATCGATGCGAGCGCGAGCTTGCGCCAGACGAGATAGTTGCGGCGCCAGACGGCAATCCAGTTGGTGGCGTTCGCGGGCATCGCGATCGCGAAGCGTGATTCGCGCGAAGGCGCGGACGGTGTGGCGGCGGAATAGTTGCGCACGTCCATGATCGATCAGTCCTGCATTTCGCGGCCCGTGAGCCGCAGGAATACATCTTCCAGATTGGCCGGGCGGTGCAGATAGCGCAACCCCGTGCGACCCTTGAGTCTCGCGCTGAGCGGCTCCGCGTCGCTCACATAGCAGAACAGCGTCTCGCCGCTGATCTCGGTGCGCTTCGCGAATGCCGACAACTCGTCGCGCAGCGCGGCCGGATCCGGCCCGTAGATCTCGATCACGTCGCAGCCGATCTCCGATTCGATCAGCGCGTGCGGCGCGCCCTCGGCGATCTTGCGGCCTTCCTCGATCACGCATAGCCGGTCGCACAGGCGTTCGGCTTCTTCCATGAAGTGCGTCGTGATCAGGATCGTCTTGCCGCGCGCGAGCAGCGAGCGCAAGCGCTCCCACATCAGGTGCCGCGCTTGCGGATCGAGGCCCGTCGTCGGTTCGTCGAGCACCAGCACGTCGGGATCGTTGACGAGCGCGCGGGCGAGCGTGAGGCGACGCCGCATGCCGCCCGACAGTTCACCGACCTTCGCCTCGGCCTTGCTCTCGAGCTTCGCGAATTCGAGCAGTGGCGGTACGAGTGCGCGCGCGGCTTGCGCCGATATCCCGAAATAGCGGCTGAACACGAGCAGATTCTCGCGGACGGTGAAGTCGGGGTCGAGATTGTCGAACTGCGGGACGACACCGACGCGCTGGCGTGCATGCCGCGCACGCGACGGAACCGGTTCGCCGCACAGGGAAATGGTGCCGGCATCGGGATGCGCGAGACCGAGCAGCATCTTCAGCGTGGTGGTCTTGCCGGCGCCGTTCGGGCCGAGCAGGCCGTAGCATTCGCCGGCCTGCACGTTGAAGGACAGGCCGTTGACGACGAGCTTGTCGCCATAGCGTTTTTCGACGTTGCGGAAATCGATCGGTGCGACGGACATGGGCATGTTGTCGTTGTAAGCGGGCGCGCGTGGCTATCCGATGCGTGGCCGGCAAGCGAACGGATCGCGCGAATGCGTGTCACACGGGCATGACCGAAGCGCGCGACGCCGGCGTGGCGATGGCCCGCTGGAGTACGAACGGGCCATTCTAGTGCATCGGCTGCGTCTCTTCAGGGCATGCCTGCACGGTGCGATGCATGCGGGCACCGATCGTGCACTGCATCATCGCGCACGCGCCGAGCGGGGCGAATCAGCGTTTTCCATCCCTTGCATCCTGAATTGCGGCGCACCATGATGAATGCGTAGGCTCGTTGTCGCGATAGGGAGGTTTCATGGCCAGTTACAACAAGATTTTGCTGTGTTACGACGGCACGCTCGAAGGGCGCAAGGCACTGCGCTGCGGTGCCAATCTCGCAATGGACCTGAAGGCGGAGACGCACTTGCTGTCGGTTGTCGACATGCGTTCGAGCATTGCGCAAAGCGCAGGTCTGCTGACGGACGTCGCGTGCGGCCGGTTCGAGGAAACCGCGCGGGAAATCCTGCAGGAAGGCGTGAACTGGCTGCGTGAGCGCGGTGTGCAGGCCGAAGGCCATTTCGCATTCGGTTATCCGATCGACGAAATCGCGAATCTCGCGACGGAACTGAAGGTCGATCTCGTCGTCGTCGGCCACCGGTGCCGCAGCGGGCTGTCGAGATGGTGGATGGGGTCGGGCAATACGCAACTGCTCGATCGCGTGAACTGCAGCATCCTGGTGGCGTGTTCGTCCGCGCAGGAGCAGAAGGAAGAAATCGCGCGCGAGCGTGAAGCGGCCATCGCGAACGGCAAATGATCGAATGATGCGATGACGGCCCGACCGGCGCTGCGAGCCGGTCGGGCGCCGCTGCATCAGCGGTGCGGGTACCGCGCAGCCTGCTACGCGTGCAGGTCGATCGCGGACAATTTCCACGAGAACAGGGCGAAGCGGTGGAATATCGCCGCATAGCGCGTGCCGTCGGCGCTGCGCTGGTACGTGACGACGAATTCATCGATATTCCGGTATCCCGCGCTGGTTTGCTGCTGATGCGGCGGATGCGTTGCATCGCCCGCGCTGGCCGGCGCGGCAGACGTGGATGCGGGTGATGACGCAGCCGTTGCGGCCGCGTTGCTGACGGGGCCGGCGGCGCTCGCCGGCGCCGGACGGGCGGGCGTGTCGGCTGACGCATCGACTTGCGGCTGATTCGACCATTCGGGCGGACGCTCGCCCGGATTGCCGCGCGGCGGCAATCCGCTCATCAGCGCGGCCACGCCCTCCGGCGTCGCGTACGCATCGACCAGCGGGCCGATCAGTGCGGACCCGATCAGCGCGCCGATCACCGCGAACGGATTGTTCTTCTTCACCGCGTCGATCCGGCGCATCAACTCTTCCGTCACCTGCTGCTTCAGGCTGATGCGCAGCGACGGAAAATCGACGTATTCGCTGATGGCCTGCGCGTCGCGCGCGTCGATCGCCGATTTCAGACGACCGAGCGCGACGTACGGCGACGCGTACGCGTAGCCGACCGCCGCCACGACGGCGACGGCCAGCACGACGATCAGCAGGGGCTTGAGCCGCCATGCGCGGCCCGACGATCCAGTCACGTTGCCTCCGGTGCGGGGATGTTCCGCAATCAGAGACCACCCGGCGTAGCCGATCGTTCCTCCGCGATGCAGCGGTCGATCATCCGGCATACGGCGTCGATCGTGCCGACCATGATCAGCCGCGAACGGCCGTGATAGACGCGCACCGGCGCCCGGCGCGCGGGTTCCGCATGATTCAGGCCGGCGTTCAGCGATACCCGCGCGAACGCGGGGAGCGCCGACGGCAGCAGGGACGCCTGCCGTTCGACTGCGACTTCTTCTTGCACGGGCGCGGCCGCGGACAGCGGTGCGCAGGGCGTGCGGCCGCGCAGATGACGCAGGCGGCCGAATTGACGGAAAGGCAGCAGACGGGCAAGGCGTTCCATGATGTTCTCCTCAGCGAGACGGAATGTCAGAGTTCGCCTGATCGGATCAGTCCGACGGCGATGCCTTCCAGCGCGAACTCCGCGCTGCCGGCCTTGACGAAGATGTTTTCGTAATCCGGGTTCTCCGCGATCAGCTCGAGACCGCCAGGCCGGCGCATCAGGCGCTTGACCGTGACGTCGTCGCCGAGACGCGCGACGATGATCTGGCCGTCCTTTGCCTCCGTGCGCTTCTGCACGGCGAGGAGGTCGCCGTCGAGAATGCCGGCGTCGCGCATCGACAGGCCGCGCACCTTCAGCAGGTAGTCGGGCTTGCTCGTGAACAGCGCGGGATCGCACGCGTAGTGCTGCGAGATGTGCTCCTGCGCGAGGATCGGGCTACCGGCCGCGACGCGGCCGACGAGCGGCAGCGACAGCTGCATCAGGCCGGCGTGCGGCAGCGTGAACTGATGCGGGGCGTCGTCGATGCCGAGCAGGCGGATGCCGCGCGACGCGCCGGCGGCCAGCTCGATCACGCCCTTGCGCGCCAGCGCGCGCAGGTGCTCCTCGGCCGCATTCGGCGAACTGAAGCCCAGCTCGGCCGCGATCTCGGCACGGGTGGGCGGGAATCCGGAGCGCTCGATCGCGCGACGGATCAAGTCGAACACTTGCTGCTGACGGGCGGTGAGTTTGGTCATGGCTCAACTGTATGGATAGACAGTGAGCTGTATTTTTATACAGTACTTCGCGAATTTCAAGTGTTACGTGAGGTTCGACGCGATCGCGCCGGTTCCGGCGTGATTTTGCGACGCCCCGACGGCGGTTTATCTGCCGCAACCGTCCGTCCCGTCTGCGTTAGCACTTTTGAGTATTAAAAAATGAGGAACGATTATTTTTAATCATGTAACCCGTTCGCTAGACTGGCCCGACATCGCAATACCGACAACACTGGAGAACCAAGGATGGCGAAGCGCAATACGGGGCTGGTGGGCGGAGTGGGCCGCCTGATCGCAACACTCGCGCTGGGCGCGGCGGCGGCGCTGGGCGTCGCGACGCATGCCCAGGCCGATACGACGTTCCTGAACGTGTCGTACGACCCGACGCGCGAGCTGTATCAGGACTTCAACCAGGCGTTCGGCAAGGAGTGGAAGGCGAAGACGGGCGAGACCGTCAACTTCAAGCAGTCGCACGGCGGGTCGGGCGCGCAGGCGCGCTCGGTGCTCGACGGCCTGCAGGCCGACGTCGTCACGCTGGCGCTCGCGTACGACATCGACGCGCTCGCGAACAAGGGGCTCGTGAACAAGGACTGGCAGAAGCGCCTGCCCGACAACGCGTCGCCGTACACGTCGACGATCGTGTTCCTGGTGCGCAAGGGCAATCCGAAGGGGATCAAGGACTGGGACGACCTGACCAAGCCGGGCATCTCGATCGTCACGCCGAACCCGAAGACGTCGGGCGGCGCACGCTGGAACTACCTGGCGGCATGGGCGTACGCGGTGCACAAGCCGGGCGGCAACGAGCAGACGGCCAAGGAATTCGTCACGAAGCTCTACAAGAACGCCGGCGTGCTCGATTCGGGCGCGCGGGGCGCGACGACGAGCTTCGTGCAGCGCGGCATCGGCGACGTGCTGATCGCGTGGGAAAACGAGGCATTCCTGTCGGTGAAGGAATTCGGCACCGACAAGTTCGAGATCGTCGTGCCGTCGGTGAGCATCCTGGCCGAGCCGCCCGTCGCGGTGGTCGACAAGGTGGTCGACAAGAAGGGCACGCGCAAGCTGGCCGAAGCGTACCTGAACTTCCTGTACAGCCCGCAGGGCCAGGAGATCGCGGCGCGCAACTACTACCGGCCGCGTTCGAAGAACGTGCCGGCGGAACTGACGAAGCAGTTCCCGAAGCTGAAGCTGTACACGGTCGACGACACGTTCGGCGGCTGGACGAATGCGCAGAAGACGCATTTCGCGGACGGCGGCGTGTTCGACTCGATCTACAAGCCGCAGTAACGCCATAACGACAGCGGCGCGCCACGCAGCGCGCCGCCTCCCCGACGGCCCGCCGGCGCGATTCACTGCGCCGGCGTTTGCGTCGGACCCGTGAGCAGCATCGACCCAGCAAGAGCATCCGATGACGACGTACACCTTTCGCAAGCCGAGCGCGCTGCCCGGTTTCGGCGTGACACTCGGCATCACGGTGGCCTATTTGAGCCTCGTGGTGCTGATCCCGCTCGCCGCCACGTTCCTGAAGACCGCGACGCTGTCGTGGGACCAGTTCGTCACCGCCGTCACGTCGCCGCGCGTGCTCGCGTCGTACCGGCTGACGTTCTCGGCCGCGCTCGGCGGCGCGCTGATCAACGCCGTGTTCGGCTTCCTCGTCGCGTGGGTGCTCGTGCGCTACACGTTCCCGTTCAAGCGCCTCGTCGATGCGATCGTCGACCTGCCGTTCGCGCTGCCGACGTCGGTCGCCGGCATCTCGCTCGCGGCCGTCTACGCGACCAACGGCTGGGTCGGCCAGTATCTCGCGCCGCTCGGCATCAAGATCGCGTTCACGCCGGCCGGCGTGCTGGTCGCGCTGACCTTCATCGGGCTGCCGTTCGTCGTGCGCACCGTGCAGCCGGTGCTCGAAGATTTCGAGCGCGAGCAGGAGGAAGCGGCCGCATGCCTCGGCGCGTCGCGCTGGCTCACGTTCCGCCGCGTCGTGCTGCCGGCCGTGCTGCCGGCGCTCCTCACCGGCTTCGCGCTCGCGTTCGCGCGTGCGCTCGGCGAATACGGCTCGGTGATCTTCATCGCCGGCAACGTGCCGATGAAATCCGAGATCACGTCGCTGCTGATCATCACGAAGCTCGAGCAGTACGACTACGCGGGCGCGACCGCGCTGGCGGTCGTGATGCTGGTCGTGTCGTTCCTGATGCTGCTGCTGATCAACACGCTGCAGTGGTATCTGCAGCGGCGGACGAGCAAGGGCGCAAGCGGCCCCGCGCCCGTCACCGTCGCCGCCGTCGCGGCAGGAGGCCAGCAATGAGCCAGGAGGCCACCGTCGTGCTGAAAACCCCGTCGCCGGCCGTGCGCGCCACGAAACGGCTCGATCCCGTCAGCGAGTCGCGCGTCGTGCGCTGGCTGCTCACGGGCATCGCGCTGGCGTTCCTCGCGTTCTTCCTCGTCGTGCCGCTCGCCGCGGTGTTCGTCGAGGCGCTGCGCAAGGGCGTCGGCTTCTATCTCGAATCGCTGGCCGATCCCGACGCGTGGTCGGCGATCAAGCTGACGCTGACCGTCGCCGTGATCGCCGTGCCGCTGAACCTCGTGTTCGGCGTGTGCGCGTCGTGGGCGATCGCGAAGTTCGAATTCCGCGGCAAGGCGCTGCTGACGACGCTGATCGACCTGCCGTTCTCGGTGTCGCCGGTGATCTCGGGCCTCGTGTACGTGCTGCTGTTCGGCGCGCAGGGCTGGCTCGGGCCGTGGCTGCAGAACCACGACGTGCAGATCATCTTCGCGGTGCCGGGCATCGTGCTCGCGACGATCTTCGTCACGTTCCCGTTCGTCGCGCGCGAGCTGATCCCGCTGATGCAGGCGCAAGGCACCGACGAGGAGGAGGCCGCGCGCGTGCTCGGCGCGTCGGGCTGGCAGATCTTCCGCCGCGTGACGCTGCCGAACGTGAAGTGGGGCCTGCTGTACGGCGTGATCCTGTGCAATGCGCGCGCGATGGGCGAGTTCGGTGCGGTGTCGGTCGTGTCGGGCCATATCCGCGGCCAGACCGACACGATGCCGCTGCACGTCGAGATCCTGTACAACGAATACAACTTCGCGGCGGCGTTCGCGGTGGCGTCGGTGCTCGCGCTGCTCGCGCTCGTCACGCTCGCGCTGAAGCTGATCGCCGAGCGTCATCTCGCCGCCGAACTGGCCGGCGCGAGCGACACCGCGCCCGCACATGCCGGCCCCGCCGCCGTTTCGTCGAAATCGTAAAGAGGCAACCAGAATGGGTATCACCGTCCGTAACCTTCAGAAGCGCTTCGGCGATTTCACGGCGCTCGACAACGTATCGCTCGACTTTCCGCCGGGCGAGCTGGTCGCGCTGCTCGGGCCGTCCGGCTGCGGCAAGACCACGCTGCTGCGCGTGATCGCGGGCCTCGAGCACGCGGACGCCGGCCAGGTCGTGCTGCAGGGGCTCGACGTCGCGTCGGTCGGCGCGCGCGACCGCCAGGTCGGCTTCGTGTTTCAGCACTACGCGCTGTTCCGCCACATGACCGTATTCGAGAACGTCGCGTTCGGGCTGCGCGTGAAGCCGCGCCGCGAGCGGCCGTCGGAAGCCGTGATCCGCGAGAAGGTGCACGAGTTGCTGAAACTGGTGCAGCTCGACTGGCTCGCGCAGCGCTATCCGTCCGAACTGTCGGGCGGCCAGCGCCAGCGTATCGCGCTCGCCCGCGCGCTCGCGGTCGAGCCGAAGGTGCTGCTGCTCGACGAGCCGTTCGGCGCGCTCGACGCGAAGGTCCGCAAGGAGCTGCGCGGCTGGTTGCGCCGGCTGCACGACGACCTGCACATCTCGACGATCTTCGTCACGCACGACCAGGAGGAGGCGCTGGAAGTCGCGGACCGCATCGTCGTGCTGAACCGCGGCCACGTCGAGCAGGTCGGCAGCCCGCAGGACGTCTACGATCATCCGCAAAGCGCGTTCGTGTACGAGTTCCTCGGCGCGGCGAACCGGCTGCCGGGCACGGTGGCCGGGCGCGGCTTCGTGGCCGAGGGCGCGGCCGCGCCGATCGAGGTCGACGCCGATTTCGCGGGCCCCGCGAATGCCTACGTGCGACCGCACGACCTGCAGCTGTGGCCGGCGGGCGAAGGGCACCGGGACGGCATCGCGGTGGACGTGCGCCGCGTGATCCCGCTCGGCGGTTCGGTGCGCGTGGAGCTTGAGGCGCGCGCGGGCGGCGCGCTCGAGGCGGAACTGGATCGCGATGCATGGCGTGCGCTGTCGCTGCAGGTCGGCGACGGTGCGACGGCCGTGCCGCGCGCGGTGCGTGTCTTTCCCGCGCGTTGACGAGACAATACAGGGCAGGGGGCGGGACATGCTCCGAATCGACAATCAAACAACGACAGCCTAAGAGGCATACCCATGAATTTTCAGCAATTGCGGTTCGTGCGCGAAGCGGTGCGCCAGAACATGAACCTGACGGAAGTCGCGAACGTGCTGTATACGTCGCAGTCGGGCGTGTCGAAGCAGATCAAGGATCTCGAGGATGAACTGGGCGTCGACATCTTCATTCGGCGCGGCAAACGGCTGACGGGGCTCACGGAGCCCGGCAAGGCGGTGCACCAGCTGATCGAGCGGATGCTGCTCGACGCCGAGAACCTGCGCCGCGTCGCGCGCCAGTTCGCCGACCAGGACAGCGGCCACCTCGTCGTCGCGACGACGCACACGCAAGCGCGCTACGCGCTGCCGAAGGTGATCCGGCAGTTCACCGAGGTGTTCCCGAAGGTGCATCTGGCGTTGCGCCAGGGCAGCCCGCAGCAGATCGCGCAGATGATCCTGAACGGCGAAGCCGATCTCGGCATCTCGACCGAGGCGCTCGACCGCTATCCGGACATCGTGACGTTCCCGTGCTATTCGTGGCATCACACGGTCGTCGTGCCGAAGGGCCATCCGCTCGTCGGCCGCGAGAACCTGACGCTCGAGGAAATCGCCGAGTATCCGATCATCACGTACGACCAGGACTTCACGGGCCGCTCGCACATCGACCAGGCGTTCACGCAGGCGGGCGCCGTGCCGGACGTCGTGCTGACCGCGATCGACGCGGACGTGATCAAGACCTACGTCGAACTCGGGATGGGGATCGGCGTCGTCGCCGCGATGGCCTATGATCCGCAGCGCGACACAGGGCTCGTCGCGCTCGATACGCAGCACCTGTTCGAGGCGAGCACGACGCGCGTCGGGCTGCGCAAGGGCGCGTTCCTGCGCGCCTATGCGTACCGGCTGATCGAGATGTTCGCGCCGCACCTGAACGAAGCGGAAATCGCGGGGCTGTTGCGCGAAGCCGTTTGACGGTTGCGCGCCTCGCGCGCCGTCCGGGCCGTTGCCGCGGATGGCGCGCCGTGCGCGCACGGCACCGAACATCCGGCGGCGGCGAAATGGCCGCCGGCGCGATGACCTGATTCATCGAACCATCGGCTGTGCCCGCCGCTCCCGGCCGGGCCCTTCGCCGGATGCGGCGTTCAGCATGCGTTCTCCTGCCGACAGAACAACCAGAAACGGCACGGGCGAACGCGTCGATCCGGTTTCGGCCTCCCGGCCGGGCCATGATTCGGAAGATATGATTCAATGCGCGTGCATGGTCTGATGGCGGGCGTTCACGCCGCACGACGAAGGGGCGAGCAATGAATCCGACATGGTTTCTCTTTTCCTTCAAAGGCCGGACCGAGCGCCTGCCGTGGTGGATCTACTCGCTGGTTTCCGGGTTGATCGGCGCGTTCCTCGATGCCGGTTCGCGCGGCTCACCGGACGACGATCTGCCGCTGGCAGTGGTGCTCGTCGCCGGCGCGATCGCCGTCGTGGCAACGTGGTCGTGGCTGGCGGTTACCGTGAAACGGCTGCACGACATCGACAAGTCGGGATGGTGGGTGCTGCTGCTCGTCGTGCCGATCGTCGGTGCGATCGCGTTGTTCGTGATGAACGGTTTCATCGCCGGTACGCCGCATGCGAACCGTTTCGGCGAGCCGCCGTCGGTCGATGAAGCGACACCTGCGCCGCAGGACCCTGCGTGATGCGCGGCAAGCCGCGACTGTCGCATTTGCGCGTCGTGCAGCCCGATCGCACACTCCGAATAAACCCTTAAATATTGATCAGACAGGTTGCGCGGCGAAGCGAATCGGTACAGCATAGCCTTCACTCCGCCGGCGTCCCGCCGGCGGTGGCGCGTCAACGACAGCACGCGCCAGGCAGTCGGCCGTCTGCCTCGCTTCCATTCCGTGGTACCGACAGCAGCATTGATGGCCATTGCCCGGGTAGTGTGGCGCAAACGTTTGCTCACATTAAAACAACAGTCCGGCCCGACGGGCCAGTCGCCAGGAGATGTGTATGAATGTCCGCTTTCGCCGTCGCTTCCTGACCGCCGCGCTCGCCGCCGTCGCGGTCGCCGCCGCCCCGGCCGTCCACGCGCAGTCCGCGGCCAAGCCGAAGGTCGCGCTCGTGATGAAGTCGCTCGCCAACGAGTTCTTCCTGACCATGGAAACCGGCGCGAAGGATTACCAGAAGCACAACGCGAATCAGTTCGACCTGATCACCAACGGCATCAAGGACGAGACCGACACCGCGAACCAGATCCGCATCGTCGAGCAGATGATCGTGTCGAAGGTCGATGCGATCGTGCTCGCGCCGGCCGACTCGAAGGCACTCGTGCCGGTCGTGAAGAAAGCCGTCGATGCGGGCATCGTCGTCGTGAACATCGACAACCGGCTCGATCCCGACGTGCTGAAGTCGAAGAGCCTGAACGTGCCGTTCGTCGGCCCGGACAACCGCAAGGGGGCGCGCAAGATCGGCGACTACCTCGCGAAGCGGCTGAAGGCGGGCGACCAGGTCGGCATCGTCGAAGGCGTGTCGACGACGACCAACGCGCAGCAGCGCACGGCCGGCTTCCAGGACGCGATGAAGGCGGGCGGGATGAAGGTGGTGTCCGTGCAGTCGGGCGAATGGGAAATCGACAAGGGCAATGCGGTGGCTGCCGCGATGCTCAACGAATACCCGAACCTGAAGGCGCTGCTGTGCGGCAACGACAACATGGCGATCGGCGCCGTGTCGGCCGTGCGCGCGGCCGGCAAGCAGGGCAAGGTGCTCGTGGTCGGCTACGACAACATCAACGCGATCAAGCCGATGCTGAAGGACGGCCGCGTGCTCGCGACCGCCGACCAGTACGCGGCGAAGCAGGCCGTATTCGGCATCGACACGGCGCTGAAGGCGATCGCCGAGCATCGCAAGCAGGCCGACATGTCCGGCGTGGTCGAGACGCCGGTGGATCTCGTGACGAAGTAACGCGACTCCGGTCCGGCCGCCGCCCTCAAGAATCCGGCGTGGCGGCCGTTATCCGGAGTGAGCGCGATCACGGCCACTGCATGCACATGCACTTGTGAGCGTCATACCCGCGCGCCGCGTGCGCGCGGCCGCAATCAGGATCGCGATGGAACCGACCTTCCAACCCTCCCGTTCAGCCCAACCCGTGCTGTCCGTATCCGGCATCGGCAAGACCTATGGCGAACCCGTGCTCGCCGATGTCACGCTGACGCTCGAGGCGGGCCAGGCGCTCGCGCTGACGGGCGAGAACGGCGCCGGCAAGAGCACGCTGTCGAAGATCATCGGCGGGCTCGTCGATCCGACCACCGGCACGATGCAGCTCGGCGGCCACGCCTACGCGCCGGCGAGCCGCACGCAGGCCGAGGCGCTCGGCGTGCGCATGGTGATGCAGGAGCTGAACCTGCTGCCGACGCTGACGGTGGCCGAAAACCTGTTCCTGAACCGCCTGCCGCGGCGCTTCGGGATCATCGATCGCGCGCGGCTGCGCGAGGACGCGCGGGCCGCGATGGCGCAGGTCGGGCTCGATGCGGTCGATCCCGATACGCCGGTCGGCGCACTCGGCATCGGCCATCAGCAGATGGTCGAGATCGCGCGCAACCTGATCGGCGACTGCCGCGTGCTGATTCTCGACGAACCGACCGCGATGCTGACCGCACGCGAAGTCGAGCTGCTGTTCGAGCAGATCGACCGGCTGAAGGCGCGCGGCGTCGCGATCGTCTATATCTCGCACCGTCTCGAGGAGCTCGCGCGCGTCGCCGAGCGCGTCGCGGTGCTGCGCGACGGCCGGCTCGTGCACGCGGGCGACATGGCCGCGACGACGTCCGACGGGCTCGTCACGCTGATGGTCGGGCGCGAGATCGGCGAGCAGATCGAGCTCGGCGAGCGCCATATCGGCGCGCCGCGGCTCGTCGTATCGGGGCTCACGCGCGGGACGGCCGTGCGCGACGTGTCGCTCGAGGTGCGCGCGGGCGAGATCTTCGGCATTTCGGGATTGATCGGCGCGGGGCGCACCGAGTTGCTGCGGCTGATCTACGGCGCCGATACGCCGGATGCGGGGATGATCGCGGTCGGCCAGCCGCCGAAGCCGGCGAAGATCGATTCCCCCGTCGACGCGGTGAAGCTGGGCATCGCGTTGATTACCGAGGATCGCAAGGGTGAAGGGCTGCTGCTGTCGCAGTCGATCACCGCGAACGTGTCGCTCGGCCAGCTCGACCGGCTCGCGCGCGGCGGCATCGTCGATGCCGCACGCGAGACGGCGCTTGCCGAGCAGCAGATCGACGCGTTGCGGATCCGCACGCACGGTGCGGGGCAGGCGGTCGGCGAGCTGTCGGGCGGCAACCAGCAGAAGGTCGTGATCGGCCGCTGGCTCGCCCGCGACATGGGCGTGCTGCTGTTCGACGAGCCGACGCGCGGGATCGACGTCGGCGCCAAATTCGAGATCTACACGCTGATGGGCGCGCTCGCGCGCGAAGGCCGGTCGCTCGTCGTCGTGTCGAGCGACCTGCGCGAGCTGATGCTGATCTGCGACCGGATCGGCGTGATGTCGGCCGGCCGCATGACCGCCGTGTTCGAGCGCGGCAACTGGACCCAGGATGCGCTGCTGGCCGCGGCATTCGCCGGCTTCGGCCGCGAGACGCCGCCGGGCGGCGCGCAACATCCGGACGCGGGGCAGGCGCCAGGCGCCGCCCCCGGCAATTCGACGACAGGACCCCAGCAATGACCCAGCCTCCCGTATCCCCGACCGACGCAGGCGCCCAGCAGGACGTGACGGGACGCCGCGCGCGCACGCTGTCCGGCACGCGCCTCGGCCTGTCGAACTATCTCGGGCTCGCCGGTGCGCTCGCCGCGATGATTGCGCTGTTTTCGGTGTTGAGCTCGCATTTCCTGACCTACGATACGTTCAGCACGATCGCGAACCAGATTCCCGATCTCGTCGTGATGTCGGTCGGGATGACCTTCGTGCTGATCATCGCCGGGATCGACCTGTCGGTCGGCTCGGTGCTCGCGCTCGCCGCGTCGATGGTCAGCGTCGCCGCGCTGAAATGGCAGTGGGGGCCGCTGCCGGCCGCGCTGATCGGGATCGCGGTCGCGACCGTCACGGGGGCGCTGACGGGGGCGGTCACGGTCGGCTGGCGGATTCCGTCGTTCATCGTGTCGCTCGGCGTGCTGGAGGCCGCGCGCGGCCTCGCGTACCAGCTGACGAATTCGCGGACGGCGTATATCGGCGACGCGTTCGATTTCCTGTCGAACCCGATCGCGCTCGGCATCTCGCCGGCGTTCCTGATCGCGGTCGCGGTGATGATCGCGGCCCAGTTCGTGCTCACGCGCACGGTGTTCGGGCGCTACCTCGTCGGGATCGGCACGAACGAAGAAGCCGTCCGACTTGCCGGGGTTAACCCGCGTCCGTATAAAATTCTCGTATTCGCGTTGATGGGGGCGCTCGCGGGGCTTGCGTCGCTGTTCCAGATTTCGCGGCTCGAGGCGGCCGATCCGAACGCGGGCGCGGGTCTCGAACTGCAGGTCATCGCGGCCGTCGTGATCGGCGGCACGAGCCTGATGGGCGGGCGCGGCTCGGTGATCAGCACGTTCTTCGGCGTGTTGATCATCTCCGTGCTGGCCGCGGGGCTGGCGCAGATCGGGGCGAACGAGCCGACGAAACGGATCATCACCGGCGCGGTGATCGTGGTGGCCGTCGTGCTCGATACGTATCGCAGCCGGCGCGCGCGCGCGCGGTAGAAAGACAGACAGAACAGACCAGAGAGAAACGGGAAATGGCGACGATCAAGGATGTGGCAGCCATGGCGGGCGTGTCGTTTACGACCGTCTCGCACGTGGTGAACAATTCGCGGCCGGTGTCCGCGGATGTGCGTGCGAAGGTCGAGGGCGCAATCCGCGAGCTCAATTACGTGCCGTCGGCCGTGGCGCGCTCGCTGAAGGCGCGGGCGACGGCGACCATCGGCCTCGTCGTGCCGAACAGCACGAATCCGTACTTCGCGGAGCTTGCGCGCGGCATCGAGGATCAGTGCGCGGCCAACGGCTATTGCGTGTTCTTCTGCAATTCGGACGACGATCCCGTGAAGCAGCGCAACTACCTGCGCGTGCTGCAGGAAAAGCGCATCGACGGGCTGATCGTCGCATCGGCCGGCGAGGATGCGGTGCTCGCACAGACGCTCGCGGATATCCATGCGCCGCTCGTCGTCGTCGACCGCAACATCGAGGGGCTTGCGGCCGACCTCGTGCAGATCGACCACGAGCGCGGCGCGTACCTCGCGACGCGCCACCTGCTCGAACTCGGGCACGCGAAGATCGGCTGCATCACGGGGCCGACCGACACGGCCGTCAGCGCGATGCGCGTGCACGGCTTCATCCGCGCGATGGCCGAGCGCGGCGTCGACATCGTGCCGGGCGCGATCGCGGAAAGCGACTTCTCGTGCCTCGGCGGCTATCACGCGGCGTCGCGGCTGTTCGAATCGGTGCGGCCGAGCGCGATCTTCGCGGGCAACGACCTGATGGGCGTCGGCGCGCTGCGCGCGGCGGCCGAGCGCGGGCTGCGCGTGCCCGACGACTGCTCGATCATCGGTTTCGACGACATCGAGTTTTCCCGCTACACGTATCCCGCGCTGTCGACGGTCGGCCAGTCGGTGCGCGCGCTCGGCGAAATGGCCGCGCAGACGCTGATCGAGCGGATCGGCGGCGGCTCGACGGCCGTGCCGAGCCGTCGTCGCGTGGTGTCGCCGCGCCTCGTGCTGCGCGAGTCGACGGCGGTCTATCGCGAGCCGCCCGCGTCGGGCGGCCGCGCATGACGGCGCCCGCAGCGGGTGCCGGCCGCGTCACGGTGGTCGGCAGCCTCAACATGGATCTCGTCGTGCGGGCGCCGCGGCTGCCGCTGCCGGGCGAAACGCTCGCCGGGCATGCGTTTGCCCAGGCGGCCGGCGGCAAGGGCGGCAACCAGGCCGTCGCCGCCGCGCGGCTCGGTGCGCAGGTCGCGATGATCGGTTGCGTCGGCGCGGATGCGCACGGCGCGGCATTGCGCGCGGGCCTGGAAGCCGAGGGCATCGACTGCACCGGGCTCGCGACGAGCGCGTCGGCGTCGACCGGCGTCGCGCTGATCGTCGTCGACGACGCGAGCCAGAACGCGATCGTGATCGTCGCGGGCGGCAACGGCGAGGTCACGCCCGCGACGGTTGCACGGCACGAGGCCGCGCTGGCGTCGGCCGACGTGCTGATCTGCCAGCTCGAAACGCCGCCGGACGCCGTATTCGCGGCGCTGTCGGCCGGGCGGCGGCTCGGCCGCACGGTGGTGCTCAATCCGGCACCGGCCGTCGCGCCGCTGCCGGCGGGCTGGCTGCCGCTCGTCGATTACCTGATCCCGAACGAGGTCGAGGCGGCCGCGCTGACCGCGCTGCCGGTGCGCGACCCGGCGGAGGCGGAAACCGCCGCGCGTGCGCTGCAGGCCGGCGGCGCGCGCAACGTGCTGGTCACGCTCGGCGCGCGCGGCGTGCTCGCGCTGACGGCCGACGGCGTCGCGCGGCACTATCCGGCGCCGGTCGTGCAGGCCGTCGACACGACGGCGGCGGGCGATACCTTCATCGGCGGTTTTTCCGCACGGCTCGCGGCCGGCGCGGATGTCGATGCGGCCATCCGCTTCGCGCAACGCGCGGCGGCGCTGTCGGTCACGCGGGCGGGCGCGCAGCCGTCGATTCCGACGCGCGCCGAACTGGCCGACTAGGGCCGGATCGCCGGTTTCCGTTTCCCGATCTCGGCCGGCCGTCTCATGCGACGGGCCAGCCGGCCGGTCGCGCTTGCGGCAACGTGCCCGCAGGTCGCCGGGTCTTCCCGCCCATCCATTTCTCGAATTGGCCCGAATTTGCATCATTCGTTCAGCTATTTGTAATATACAGACGAATAATTCGAAAAAATCACGCCAAAACCATCAAGTTGTGCGTCGCGCAGTCGTAAATGCAACAAGTGAAGCAATGCTTCCAGCCAACGGGCCCGGCCCGTTCATGACGACGCAATACAGGATGGATGATGGTGTTCAGGAACCTGACGATTCGTGCGCGCATCGGTTTGACGATGGCGTTTCTGGCGATGCTGCTGGGCGTAACCGGCGTGCTCGGGCTGTACGGGATGACGCGTTCGAACGTGTCGACGCGCGAGATTTTCACGAACCAGATGCCGAGCGCGGTCGACGTGGCGGTCGCGGAAATGTTTTCGGCACGCGAACGGCTCGCACTCGACCGCGCGGCGCTGCTGGCCGGCACGCCCGAGTCGGCGGCCGCCGTCGAGCGCAGCCGCGCGATGCGCGCGCAGTCCGACGCCTGGTGGCAGAAATACCTCGCGCTGCCGCGCGGCCCCGAGGAAGACCGGCTCGCGCAGGACGTCGCCGCGAAGCGCGTGGCGCTGCAGCGCGCCTGTGACGCGTTCGCGAGCCTGCTCGGGGCGGACCAGCGCGATCGCTTCGGCGACGGCGCCAAGCAGCTCCAGGCGCTCTATACCGACCTCTCGGTGGCCGGCGAAGCGCTGCGCAACTTCCAGTTCACCAATGCGCAAGTACTCTTCGATCAAGCGGAATCGGTGTTCGACACGCTGCGCGTACTGTCGATCGTCGCGCTGCTGGCCGGTGTCGGCGCCGCACTGCTGTCATGGGTGGCGCTGAGCCGCGCGATCGGTCGCCCGATCGCCGACGCGCTGTCGCATTTCGACGCGATTTCCGCCGGCGACCTGCGCCGGCCGATCGTCGTGGACCGGCGCGACGAGATGGGCCAGCTTCTCGAAGGGCTCGCGAAGATGCAGCGCGGGCTGGTCGATACGGTGCGCACCGTGCGCGGCGGCAGCGAGTCGATCGCGACCGCGGCGCGCCAGATCGCGGCCGGCAACATCGATCTGTCGTCGCGCACCGAGGAGCAGGCCGCCGCGCTGCAGGAAACCGCGTCGAGCATGGAACAGCTGACCGGCACCGTGAAGCAGAACGCGGACAATGCGCGCCAGGCAAGCGCGCTGGCCGCGAATGCGTCGGAGATTGCAAACAAGGGCAATACGGTGGTCGGCCAGGTCGTCGGCACGATGGGCGAGATCAACGACAGCTCGGCGAAGATCGCCGACATCATCGCGATCATCGAGGGAATCGCGTTCCAGACCAACATTCTTGCGCTGAATGCGGCCGTCGAAGCCGCGCGTGCGGGCGAGGAAGGCCGCGGCTTCGCGGTCGTCGCCGGCGAGGTGCGCAGCCTCGCGCAACGCTCGTCGAGCGCGGCGAAGGAAATCAAGGCGCTGATCGACGCGTCGGTGGAGCGTATCCGGACGGGGTCGACGCTGGTCGACGAAGCCGGGCGCACGATGAGCGACGTGATCGGCGCGGTGCAGCGCGTGACCGACATCATGGGCGAGATCGCGGCGGCGTCGGAGGAGCAGAGCGGCGGGATCGACCAGGTCGCGCGCGCCGTGGCGCAGATGGACGAAGTCACGCAGCAGAATGCGGCGCTCGTCGAGGAAGCCGCCGCCGCCGCGCAGTCGCTCGACGAGCAGGCCGGGCGCCTGCGCGAAACGGCGGCGGTATTCCAGCTCGACGACGAAACGGCGCGCGCCGTCGCGCCGGTTGCGGCGCGTCGCGTGACGCACGTTCCGCGCTCGCCTTCCGCCGCGGTTGCCGCGCCCGTGCAGCCGGCCGCGCGCGACGATCGCGATGCACCGCCGCAGCGCACGGCCGCCCCGATGCCCGCGCGCAAGCCCGTCGTGGCCGCTGCCGCGCCGGCACCGGCTGCCGCCACCGCCGGCGGTGACGACTGGGAAACCTTCTGATTCGCGCGTGCCGCGCATCTATCCCCATTTGGTGACGAACGACGCCCGCGACATGCGGGCGTCGTCGTTTGCGCGGCGGACGCGACGTGACGGGTGCGAACGCACGATCGCGTATCGCCGCGTGCATCGCGTGGCCCGCATCGATCGATGCGCGGCGGCGTGCGCGTCATGTTCCCGCATCCGTCGTACGGGTATCTCCGTAAGGGCGCTGCGAAAAAAATTTGTAACGGTGCACGCGGCGTGTCATCGCACGCGGCTGCTCGAACGTATAGGGATGAAGGGAGGCGGTGACGACGTCGGATGTCTCCAACGCACAAGACGTTTCGTCGTTCGACGAGAGGTGGCGGATGCAGTTTCTGCGGCTCGGGAGATCGATTGTAAAACGACGAAATGCGTTGTCAAAGCGATGTTGTCGAGAATGACGAACTTCATACGAAGAGTTCGTGAAAAAAAATAAGAAAGGGTTTAGGATGAATTCGAACGCGCTTGCTTCTGCGCAGTCGTACGAAGGCAGGCACGTCTTCAGACTTAGGCGAGGGAGGTAGCATGGATATTTACAGCAGCTTCGCGAACCGCTTCGAAAAAACGCGAGAGGAAGAGCTCTCGCTGGAGGAGTATCTCGCGCTCTGCAAGAACGATCCATCCGCGTACGCGACGGCTGGTGAACGCATGCTGGCAGCAATCGGGGAACCTGAACACATCGACACCCGCAACGATCCGCGCCTGTCGCGCATCTTTGCGAACAAGGTCATCAAGGTCTATCCGGCGTTCCGTGAGTTCTACGGAATGGAGGAAGTGATCGAGCAGGTGGTCGCGTATTTCCGCCATGCCGCGCAAGGGCTCGAAGAGAAGAAGCAGATCCTCTATCTGCTGGGCCCGGTGGGCGGCGGCAAGTCGTCGATCGCCGAGCGTCTGAAGCAACTGATGGAGCGCGTGCCGTTCTATTCGCTGAAGGGCTCGCCCGTCAACGAATCGCCGCTCGGGCTGTTCGACTACGACGAAGACGGCCCGATCCTCGAGGAACAGTACGGCATCCCGCGCCGCTACCTGAAAAGCATCCTGAGTCCGTGGGCCGTCAAGCGCCTGCACGAATACAACGGCGACATCCGCCAGTTCCGCGTGGTGCGCCGCTATCCGTCGATCCTGCGGCAGATCGGCATCGCGAAGACCGAGCCGGGCGACGAGAACAACCAGGACATCTCGTCGCTGGTCGGCAAGGTGGACATCCGCAAGCTCGAACAGTACGCGCAGGACGATGCCGACGCCTATAGCTACTCGGGCGGCCTGTGTCTCGCGAACCAGGGCCTGCTCGAATTCGTCGAAATGTTCAAGGCGCCGATCAAGGTGCTGCATCCGCTGCTCACCGCGACGCAGGAAGGCAACTTCAAGGGCACCGAAGGCTTCGGCGCGATTCCGTTCGACGGCGTGATCCTCGCGCACTCGAACGAGTCGGAGTGGAAGGCGTTCCGCAACAACCGCAACAACGAGGCACTGCTCGACCGGATCTTCGTCGTGAAGGTGCCGTATTGCCTGCGCGTGTCGGAAGAAACCAAGATCTACGAGAAGCTGATCCGCAACTCGTCGCTGGCCGAAGCCGTGTGCGCGCCGGGCACGCTGAAGATGATGTCGCAGTTCTCGGTGCTGTCGCGCCTGCACGAGCCGGAGAATTCGAGCCTGTTCTCGAAGATGCAGGTGTACGACGGTGAAAACCTGAAGGACACCGATCCGAAGGCGAAGTCTTACCAGGAGTATCGCGACTACGCGGGCGTCGACGAAGGGATGACCGGCGTGTCGACCCGCTTCGCGTTCAAGATCCTGTCGCGCGTGTTCAACTTCGATTCGAGCGAGGTCGCGGCGAACCCCGTGCACCTGATGTACGTGCTCGAACAGCAGATCGAACGCGAGCAGTTCCCGCCGGAAATCGAGCAGAAGTACCTGTCCTTCGTGAAGGACGTGCTCGCGTCGCGCTACGCGGAGTTCATCGGCAAGGAGATCCAGACGGCCTACCTCGAGTCGTATTCGGAATATGGTCAGAACATCTTCGACCGTTATGTCACGTATGCGGATTTCTGGATCCAGGATCAGGAATTCCGCGACCACGATACCGGCGAAAGCTTCGACCGCGCCGCGCTGAACGCGGAGTTGGAGAAGATCGAGAAGCCGGCGGGCATCAGCAATCCGAAGGATTACCGCAACGAGATCGTGAACTTCGTGTTGCGCGCCCGGGCGGCGAACGCCGGCAAGAACCCGGTGTGGACGAGCTACGAGAAGTTGCGCGTCGTGATCGAGAAGAAGATGTTCTCGAACACCGAGGAACTTTTGCCGGTGATTTCGTTCAACGCCAAGGGTTCGGCGGAAGAGCAGCGCAAGCATGAGGACTTTGTGAACCGGATGGTCGCGAAGGGCTATACGCCGAAGCAGGTGAGGCTGCTTTGCGACTGGTACCTGCGCGTGCGCAAGTCGTCATGACGCGCGCGGTTCCGCGCCCGTACGGCGAGTCCGTACGGGCACTTTCAGAGACGCCGCCCGCATGACGGGAGACGGCATGTGCGGCGAGCGTCCCGGCATATCGACATTCGAGCGGGAGACCGGGAGTGCTTCATCAAATCATCGACCGCAGGCTGGCCGGCAAGAACAAGAGCATCGCCAATCGCGAACGCTTCCTGCGTCGCGTCAAGAACTACATTCGTCGTGCCGTGTCCGACGCGGTGCGCGACCGTAGCATCAAGGATATCCAGAGCACGCAGAGCATCACGATCCCGCGCAAGGACATCGCGGAGCCGAATTTCCGGCACGCGCCTGGCGGGCGTCGTGAGTACGTGCACCCCGGCAACGAGGACTACGTGCGCGGCGACAAGATCCCGCGCCCGCAGGGCGGCTCGGGCGGCGGCGGCAGTCAGGCGAGCAACGAAGGCGAAGGGCAGGACGACTTCGTGTTCGAACTGTCGCGCGACGAGTTCATGCAGTATTTCTTCGACGATCTCGAACTGCCGCGCCTCGTGAAGACGCATCTGCTGACGGTGCCGAGCTGGAAGAACGTGCGCGCGGGCTGGTCGGCGGAAGGCACGCCGAACAACATCGACGTCGTGCGTTCGCTGCGCAGCGCGCTTGGCCGGCGCATCGCGCTCGGCTCGCCGCTCGTCAACGAACTGCGCGAACTCGAAGCGCAACTCGAGGCACTGAAGAACGACCCCGAGGACCGCCGCACCGAAATCGCGACGCTCGAGGCCGAGATCCATCACCTGAAAGGGCGCATCTGGCGGATTCCGTTCATCGATCCGTTCGACCTGCGCTACATCAACCGCGTGAAGCAGCCGCAGCCGTCGAGCCAGGCCGTGATGTTCTGCCTGATGGACGTGTCGGGCTCGATGGACGAGCAGCGCAAGGATCTCGCGAAGCGCTTCTTCATCCTGCTGTACCTGTTCCTCAAGCGCAACTACGAACGGATCGAGGTCGTGTTCATCCGTCACCACACGCGCGCCGAGGAGGTCGACGAGGACACCTTCTTCCATTCGACCGAGAGCGGCGGCACGGTCGTGTCGAGCGCGCTCGAACTGATGCGCAAGGTGATGGACGAACGCTACTCGCCGACCGAGTGGAACATCTACGGCGCGCAGGCGTCCGACGGCGACAACTGGACCGACGATTCGCCCAAGTGTCGCAAAATCCTGGAAGAGGATATCCTCACGAAGACGCGTTACTTCGCGTATATCCAGGTCGCGCCGGAAGAGCAGAACCTGTGGCTGGAATACGCGCAACTGGCGTTGTCGCAGCCGCATCTCGCGATGAAAAAAGTGGAATCGGCTGCCGACATTTACCCGGTGTTTCGCGAATTGTTCGAAAAGCAGGTGGAAACGTCATGACAACCCGCCATCTGCACAACGAGTCGCGCGGCTACGAGCCGCGCCCTTCCGGCGACGCCCCGGCCGGCCCTGACGCAGTGCAGCAACGCGCGCAGGCCGAACCGCCGCCGCCGGCCGCCGACTTGCCCGGTTCCGGGCAGAAGGAAGCGCGTATGAACGTTGCCGAACGCAAGCCGCTGCCGTGCCCGTCCGACTGGACGTTCGAGTTGCTCGAGGAGTACGACACGCACATCTCGCAGGTCGCCGAACAGTACGAGCTCGATATCTACCCGATCCAGCTCGAACTGATCAGCGCCGAGCAGATGATGGATGCGTACGCGTCGGTCGGGATGCCCGTCAACTACCGTCACTGGTCGTTCGGCAAGCACTTCCTCGCGACCGAGAAGAGCTATCGCCGCGGCCAGATGGGCCTCGCGTACGAAATCGTCATCAATTCGAATCCGTGCATCGCGTACCTGATGGAAGAGAACACGATGACGATGCAGGCGCTCGTCATCGCGCACGCGGCGTACGGGCACAACTCGTTCTTCAAGGGCAACTACCTGTTCCGGCTGTGGACCGACGCGCACGCGATCATCGACTATCTCGTGTACGCGAAGAACTATGTCGCGGAATGCGAGGAGCGCTACGGCCTCGATCGCGTCGAGGAACTGCTCGATTCGTGCCATGCGCTGATGAATTACGGCGTCGACCGCTACAAGCGCCCGCAAAAACCGTCGCTGTCGAAGGAAGCGGCGCTGCGGCGCGAGCGCGAGGCGTACCTGCAGTCGCAGGTGAACGAACTGTGGCGCACGCTGCCGGGCAAGAAGCCCGAGCTGATGGAGGAGCAGGAAGAGCGTTATCCGCCCGAGCCGCAGGAGAACCTGCTGTATTTCGCGGAGAAGAATGCGCCGCTGCTCGAGCCGTGGGAGCGGGAAGTGATCCGCATCGTGCGCAAGATCGGCCAGTATTTCTACCCGCAGCGGCAGACGCAGGTGATGAACGAAGGCTGGGCGACGTTCTGGCACTACACGCTGCTGAACACGCTGTACAACCAGGGGAAGCTGGAAGACGGCTTCATGATGGAGTTCCTGCATTCGCACAGCAACGTGGTCTACCAGCCGCCCGTCACGAAGCCGTACTACAGCGGGATCAACCCGTATGCGCTCGGTTTCTCGATGATGAGCGACATCCGAAGGATTTGCGAGGCGCCGACGGAGGAGGACTACAAGTGGTTCCCGGAGATCGCGGGCACCCCGTGGCTGCCGGCGATGCACTACGCGATGCGCAACTTCAAGGACGAGAGCTTCATCGCGCAGTACCTGTCGCCGAACCTGATCCGCGAGATGCGCCTCTTCTCGGTGCTCGACGACGACATGCGCGATTCGCTCGAGGTCTCGGCGATCCACGACGATTCCGGCTACCAGTACGTGCGGCAGGCGTTGTCGCGACAGTACGACATCCATCACCGCGAGCCGAACATCCAGGTGTGGGCCGTCAACACGCGCGGCGACCGCAGCCTCACGCTGCGTCACTTCATGACCGACAACCGCCACCTGTCCAGCGACAGCGACGAAGTGCTCAAGCACATGGCGCGGCTCTGGCAGTTCGACGTGTATCTCGAAAGCGTCGACGAGGCCGGCACCGTGCGCAAGCGCTACGAGTGCCGCTACGTGCCGCCGGAGATCCGCGTTTGACCGGTGTCTTCGGCAATGTTTGCATCGGACGCCAGCCTGACGGCTGGCGTTTTCATATGACGAACGCGCGGCGGGAGAAAATTTTTCTACATCCGGACGAACCCGGAGCGCCTGTTACTTTACATTTCGCTAAAATCCCGTAGCGTCGGGCACCGGAACCGGTGCCACATGCGACCGCACGCGGCGGCCCACAGCCGTCTCGCCCAGAAAGCACTAAAAGGAACAGACCAACCCATGGATGTCCAGACCGACCAAGCTGCGCTGTCTGCGCACGACACCCGGCGGCGCGTGTTCGCCATCGTCGGCGCCTCATCGGGCAACCTCGTCGAGTGGTTCGACTTCTACATCTACTCGTTCTGCGCGCTGTACTTCGCACCGGCATTCTTCCCGAGCGGCAACACGACGACGCAGTTGCTGAACACGGCCGGCGTGTTCGCCGCCGGCTTCCTGATGCGTCCGATCGGCGGCTGGCTGTTCGGCCGCATCGCCGACCGTCACGGCCGTCGCGCGGCGATGATGATCTCGGTGCTGATGATGTGCGGCGGGTCGCTGGTGATCGCGGTGCTGCCGACCTACGCGCAGATCGGCGCGCTCGCGCCGGCGCTGCTGCTGGTCGCGCGCCTGTTCCAGGGCCTGTCGGTGGGCGGCGAATATGGCACGAGCGCGACCTACATGAGCGAGGTTGCGCTGAAGGGGCGCCGCGGCTTCTTCGCGTCGTTCCAGTACGTGACGCTGATCGGCGGCCAGCTGTGCGCGCTGCTCGTGCTCGTGATCCTGCAGCAGACGCTGTCGGCCGGCGAACTGAAGGCGTGGGGCTGGCGCATTCCGTTCGTCGTCGGCGCGGCGGCCGCGCTGATCTCGCTGTACCTGCGGAAATCGCTCGACGAGACGTCGACGAGCGCTTCGCGCGACAAGAAGGACGCCGGCACGATCCGCGGCGTGTGGCAGCACAAGGGCGCGTTCTTCACGGTGGTCGGTTTCACGGCCGGCGGCTCGCTGATCTTCTACACGTTCACGACGTACATGCAGAAATACCTCGTGAACACGGCCGGCATGCATGCGAAGACGGCCAGCAACGTGATGACCGTCGCGCTGCTCGTCTACATGCTGATGCAACCGGTGTTCGGCGCGCTGTCCGACAAGATCGGCCGTCGTACGTCGATGATCCTGTTCGGCTCGTTCGCGGTGATCGGCACGGTGCCGCTGATGCATGCGCTGAAGGACGTGACGAGCCCGGTGGCCGCATTCGTGCTGATCACGGTCGCGCTGGCGATCGTCAGCTTCTACACGTCGATCAGCGGCCTCATCAAGGCCGAGATGTTCCCGCCCGAAGTGCGCGCGATGGGCGTCGGCCTGTCGTATGCGGTGGCGAACGCCATCTTCGGCGGCTCGGCCGAGTACGTCGCGCTGTGGTTCAAGTCGATCGGCAGCGAGGAAACCTTCTACTGGTACGTGACCGCCCTGTGCGCGATCTCGCTGATCGTGTCGTGGCGGATGCGCGACCCGAGCAAGGAAGGGTATCTGCGTCACGAGCCGTGATCGGCGGCGCGTTGCGCACCCCGGCATCGTGACGAACGTCCCGCCCATCGGCGGGACTTTTTTTTGTGCGCGCGCTCACGCGGACGGTGGCTTCGCGTGGTCGGGCGCCGGGGCCGCCACGCTCGACCGGATGCCTTGCTCGACCAGCCAGTCGAACATTTGCCCGACGATCGGCGAGCGCGACGGGCCTTCCATCCGCGACAGCCACCACGTGGTGCCGGGCAGGCGCGGGTAGTCGGCCAGCACGGTCAGCGCGTGCTGGTCGAGGCCGGCCTGCGCGACGAGGCGCGGCAGGCACGCAATGCCGCGGCCGCGCTGCACGGCGTCCAGCACGAGCCGCTGGTCGTCATAGATCGCCTGCATCCGGAAGTCCGACAGTCGTTCGCGAAAGACGGTCGCCATGCGCTCGTCGGTCAGGCTCGCTTCGAGGCAGACGAGCCCCGCGTGCCGCGCGTGTTCGGCGCGCGGCACGCGGGCGAGCGTCTCGGCGAGCGGTGTCGCGCACACGGTCACCCACTCGTCGCGCATGAACGGGATATCGACCAGGCCCGGCTGCAGCATCGGCCGCGTGCCGATCGTCATGTCGACGTCGATCTCGTCGACGTAGCGCGCGGTTTCGTCGGTCGACAACAGCGGGCACAGGTCCGGCAGCGCCTGTTGCAATTGATCGAGGCGCGGCTGCAGCCAGCCGTGCAGCAACGGCGCCGGACACACCAGCACGACGAGCCCCGGGTTCAGGTAGGTCGCGATGCGGTCGAGGCCGCCGCGCAACGTGTCCATCGCGCGCTGGACGCTGCGCTGCAGGACCTCGCCGGCAATGGTCAGCTCGACGCCGCGCCCGCGCCGGCGGAACAGCGGCTGCCCGAGCTGCGCTTCGAGTTGCTGGATCTGATGGCTGATCGCCGATTGCGACAGGTGCAGTTCATCGGCTGCGCGCGAGAAATTGCCCAGCCGGGCCGCGGCTTCGAAGCCGCTCAGCAGTTTCAGGGACGGAACGCGTTGCATCGAGATATGAGGTGAATTGATTGATCAAGCCAATAAATATCAATATTCATCAAGTTTAACCTGACGGAAAATCGCTCATCAATCACAACGGAGTCGGATCGATGGGTCGCTTTGATGCTCGCCAGCGCGGTTACCGGATGCCCGCCGAATGGGAATCCATGCACGCCACGTGGCTCGGATGGCCGGTGCTCGACAATCGCGAGGACCTCTGGGGGGCGCATTACGCGCAGGTCTGCCGCGAATTCGCGCTGGTCGCGCGGACGATCGCGCGTTACCAGCGCTGCGTGGTCGCGGTACACCACAGCCAGGCCGATGCCGCGCGCGAGTTGGTGGGCCCGAGCGTCGACGTGCTGCCGGTCGCGGCCGAGGACAACTGGCTGCGCGATTGCGGGCCGATCTTCCTCGTCAGCGAACGGCACGGGCTCGGCGCGGCCGTGTTCCGCTTCAACTGCTGGGGCGAGAAGTACCAGCCGTACGACGGCTGCCAGCAGGCCGGGCAGGACATCGCGCGTGCGGCCCGCGCCGAGATCTTCAATTCGCACATGGTGCTGGAGGGCGGTTCGTTCTACGTCGACGGGCAGGGTACGCTGGTCACGACCGAAAGCTGCCTGCTGCATCCCAATCGCAACCCGCACCTGAGCCGTGCGGAGATCGAGGCGGAGCTGCGCCGGATGCTGGGCGTCGAGAAGATCGTGTGGCTGCCGGGCAACCCCGACGAAGTGGAGACGAACGGGCACGTGGACGGCATCGCGTCGTTCGTCGCGCCGGGGCGGATGCTGTGCCAGACCGCAGCGCCCGAGCAGGGCGACTATTTCCGCGTGATGCGCGAAAACCGCCGTGCGCTGGAACTCGCGACCGATGCGGCGGGGCGCCGTTTCGAGCTGCTCGACCTGCCGTCGCCGATCGTCGGCGAACGCTTCGGCTCCGAGCGCTACTGCGATTGTTACGCGAACTACATCCTGGTGAACGGCGCGGTGATCGTGACCGCGTTCGGCGTCGAACAGGACGAGGCCGCACGCGATGCGTTCAGCCGCGCGTTCCCGACGCGCAAGGTGCAGATGCTGCCGATCCCGACGCTGTCGATCGGCGGCGGCAGCATTCATTGTTCGACGCAGCAGCAGCCGTCCGTCGCGCACTGAGCGACGTTTCGTCAGCGGTTTCCGGTTTCACCGAGGAGCAACGCAATGCCGTCCAAACACATCACCGTCGCCGCCGTGCAGATGGCGTCGGGCAGCTGGAATCTCGAAGACAACATGGCCACCGCGGAGCGCCTGATCCGCGCGGCCGCCGCACAGGGCGCGAATCTCGTGCTGTGCCCGGAACTGTTCGCGATGCCGTACTTCTGCCTCGACCAGAACGTGCGTCATCTCGAACACGCGCAGCCGTTCGAAGGCAACGCGCAGATCGCCCGTTTCGCGGCGCTGGCCGGCGAGCTCGGCATCGTGCTGCCGATCGGTTTCTTCGAGCGCGCGGGCAATGCCGCGTACAACTCGATCGCGGTGGCGGACGCCGACGGGCGCGTCCTCGGCGTCTATCGCAAGACGCATATTCCGGACGGGCCGGGCTATACGGAGAAGTTCTATTTCACACCGGGCGACACCGGCTTCAAGGTGTGGGACACCCGTTTCGGGCGGATCGGCATCGGCATCTGCTGGGACCAGTGGTATCCGGAGACGGCGCGCAGCCTCGCGCTGATGGGCGCGGAGATCCTGTGCTTTCCGACCATCATCGGTTCGGAGCCGTTCAGCAGCGCGTTCGATTCGGCCGGCCACTGGCAGCGCACGATGCAGGGTCACGCGGCGGCCAACATGGTGCCGGTCGTGGCGGCGAACCGGATCGGCCGCGAAGTCGGCATCGGCAACGGCAATCCGCGGCAGCAGGGGCTGACCGGCGTGTTCTACGGGTCGAGCTTCATCGCGGATCACACCGGCGAGAAGCGGGCCGAGGCGAACCGCACCGACGAAGCCGTGCTCGTGCAGACGTTCGACCTCGACGCGATCCGCGCCGACCGGCAATCGTGGGGCTTTTTTCGCGATCGCCGCCCCGAGATGTACCGCACGTTGCTGACCAGCGACGGCGTGTCGTCCTGTTATCGATGAGGGATTCGCGATGAAACACCAAGGATGGCTGCGCATCGCGGTGCCGGGCCTCGCGCTGTGCGTGCTGGCCGGTGCGGCCCGCGCCGACGAAGAGAACGTGCTGAACCTGTACAACTGGAGCAACTATTTCGCGCCGGACACGATTGCCGCGTTCGAGAAGGAAACCGGCATCAAGGTGCGCTACGACGCGTACGACAGCGACGAGACGCTGCAGTCGAAGCTGCTGACCGGCAACAGCGGCTACGACCTCGTGTGGCCGACCAACGACTTCATGGCCAGACAGATCCAGGCCGGCGTGTACCGCAAGCTCGACAAGGGCCGGCTGCCGAACCTGAAGTATCTCGACCCGTCGTTGCTGAAGCAGATGGCGCAGTCCGATCCCGGCAACCAGTACGGCGTGCCGTACATGTGGGGCACCGTGGGCGTCGGCTACGACCGCGCGAAGGTGCGCGCGATCCTCGGCAAGGACATGCCGGCCGACAGCCTCGACCTCTTGTTCAACCCGGCGATCGCGGCGCGCGTCGCCGCGCAATGCGGGCTCGGCCTGCAGGACTCCGCGAGCACGGTGCTGCCGCTCGCGCTGCGCTACGTCGGCCGCGACCCGATGCGGCCGTCCGCGCAGGATTACGCGGCCGCGCAGGCGATGCTGATGAAGGTGCGGCCGTTCATCCGCCAGTTCGTCGGCTCGTCCGACGCCGACGCGCTGATCGACGGCGAGCTGTGCGTGACGGTCGGCTTCTCCGGTGCGATCAACCTGGCCGCGCAGAAGGCGAAGGCGCGCGATCCGAAGCGCGACATCGTGTACGACATCCCGCGCATCGGCAGCCTGATGTGGTTCGATGCGATGGTGATTCCGGCATCGGCGAAGCATCCGGACAACGCGCACGCGTTCATCGACTACATCCTGCGTCCGGACGTGATCGCGAAGATCTCGAATGCGACGCGCTACGCGAACGCGAACCGGGGCGCGCTGAAGCTGATGGACCCGGCACTGGTGCGCGATCCGGGCATCTATCCGGACGAGGCGACGCGGCGCACACTGTTCACGCCGATCGCCGAATCGCCGGCCGCGATGCGCCTGGAAGGCCGCACCTGGCTCGGCTTCAAGACCGCGCGGCCGTGACGGCCCGCGCAGAAACAATCGAAATAACCGGCAAGCGAAAGAGGAATGCGATGACCACACGACGTCAACTGTTGAAACGCGGCCTGTCCGTATCGGGCGCGGCGCTGGCCGCCGGCGCGATGGGCGGGTTGTTCGGCCGCGCCGCGCACGCGCAGCAGGGCGCGACCTGGCACATGCCGGACGAAGGCGCGCCGCACACGGCGACCTGGATGGCGTTCGGCCCGAGCGCGGACATCTGGGGCGCGCGGCTGTTGCCCGTGGTGCGCGAGAACCTGGCCGCGGTCGCGAAGGCGATCGCCGCGCACGAGCCGCTCAAGATGCTGGTACGGGAGCAGGACTACGCGCTCGCATCGCGGCTGTGCGGCGCGTCGGTCGAGCTCGTCCAGCATCCGGTCGACGATCTGTGGATGCGCGATACGGGGCCCGTGTTCGTGAAGAACGCGTCGGGCCAGCTCGGCGGCGTGAGCTTCAATTTCAACGGCTGGGGCAACAAGCAGGCACACGACCAGGACGCGGAAGTCGCGCCGTTCGTGGCCGAACGCGCCGGCGCGCGGCCGATCGACACGAAGCTCGTGCTGGAAGGCGGCGGCATCGAGGTGGACGGCGAGGGCACGGCGATCATCACGCGCAGCTGCGTGCTCAATACGAACCGCAATCCGGGCGTCAGCCAGGCGCAGTGCGAAGCCGAGCTGAGCCGCCTGCTCGGGCTGAAGAAGATCATCTGGCTGCCCGGCATTGCCGGCAAGGACATCACCGACGGGCATACCGACTTCTACGCGCGTTTCACGAGCCCGGGTGTCGTGGTGGCCGGGCTCGACACGGATCCGGCGTCGTACGACCATGCGGTGACGCGGCAGCACCTCGAGATCCTGCGCAAGTCCACCGATGCGAAGGGGCGCCCGCTGAAGGTCGTTGTGCTGCCGGGGCCGAGGACCGTCCGGCATGCGTACGAGAACGACGAGTTCGCGGCCGGCTACATCAATTTCTACGTATGCAATCGCGCGGTGATCGCGCCGCAATTCGGCGACAGCCGCGCCGACCGCAACACGCGCGACACGCTCGTCGACCTGTTTCCCGGCCGCGAAGTCATCCAGTTGAACATCGACGGCATCGCCGCGGGCGGCGGCGGCATTCACTGTACGACGCAGCAGCAGCCGGCCTGAGCGGGGTCGTGGACCGGTCCGCGTGACCGGTTCGAATGCCGCTTCCATTTTTATATATTTTCGGATTACTGAATAACAATGCGGAATCCGTTTCGTGGAACGGATTCCGGCGCGTACGCATGCGCGCCGTCCGCGCAATGGAGTGGAATACATGGCGAAGCAACGAAACGACGTGATCACGAACCCGAACGCGTCGCCCATGCCGGATGCCGGCCGACGCGGATTCATCCGCTGTTCGGCCGCCTGGCTCGGCATGCCGCTGCTGGGTGGACTGGCCGCATGCGGCGGCGGCGACGGCGGTACGGCCGACGCGGCATCCGCGTCGCGCCCGACACCGTCGGCACGGCAGGCCGTGTACCGGCTGCCGGCGGAAGATGCGCCGCACGCGTCGACCTACATGACCTTCGCGTCCGGCGTGGACGGCATCTGGTCGCCCGTCACGTCACAGAGTACCGATGCCGGCATCGATCGCGTGCGGGCCGACCTGATGGACGTCGCGAAGGCGATCGGCGCGACCGAACCGGTCACCATGCTGGTGCTGCCGGTCGATCTGGACGCGGCCCGCGCGCTGCTCGCGAGCGCGAGTGTCGCGAATCCGGACCTGCATGCGCGCTATGCGGCGCGCGCCGCGGGCACGGGCGGAATCACCCTCGTGCCGCTCGCCGACGGTTTCAACGATTTCTGGGTGCGCGACACGGGGTGCGTGTTCGTCCGCGACACGGCGAACGGCAATGCACTGAACGCGATCGGTTTCAATTTCAACGGCTGGGGCAACGCCAACACCGACGGCGTCGGCCAGAGCGCGGGCACGATTGCGCCGGCGATCCTGGCCGCGAGCAACCGGTCGAAGGCCGGCAAGTTCTTCCAGCCATTCAGCCAGGACGGCAGGGTGGCGGGCTGGATGGCGCAGACCCAAGGCGCGACCCTGGTCCGCAGCACGTTGACGCTCGAAGGCGGCGCGATCGAATTCGACGGCGACGCGACGGCGATCCTCACCGAATCGGCCGTGCTGCACGTGAACCGCAATCCGCAGCTGTTCGACATCCCGAATGGCGTGATCGCCAACGCCACGCTGCTGCCGACGGCCCGCGAGGTCGTGCTCGCCGAACTGCAGCGCACGCTCGGGGTGCGGAAGATCATCTGGTTGCCGGGCACGCCGACCTATCCGCGCGGCAGCGGCGTGGGCGGTGCCGGCGGCGCGGCGACGCCGGCCGGCGAGAGCGACATCACGAACGGTCACGTCGATTTCTATGCACGTTTTCTCGCGCCCGGGGTGGTCGCCTGCTGTTACGACGCGTCGAATTCGACCGGCGAGCGTGCGTTGACGGACGCGAACCGGAAGCGTCTGGCCGGCCAGACCGACGCGAACGGCCGGCCGCTGCGGATCGTCGAGTTCGTGCCGCCCGTCAGCTTCGGGACCTCGGCCGGCACGACGCTGAGCGAGCGGCAGATGTCGCATTTCGCGGCCGGCTACATCAACTTCTATACGTGCAACGGCGCGATCGTGATGCCGAAGTTCAACGATGCGGCGGCGGACGCGGCCGCGGTCGCCGCGATCCGGCCATATGCGGGCAGTCGCGCGATCGTGCAGGTCGACATCCTCGGCATCGCGTCGGGCGGCGGCGGCATCCACTGCGCGACCCGGGAAGTACCGGCGTGAGCATGTCGCGTCATATCGATATGGAAATCGATTCGTTGTCCGTTTCACGCGAATTCCTTAATCTGGGCCTGTAGTTCGTGTGACACCTCCTTGACTGGGATTCGCGCCCGCTGCGTGCAGCGGGCGTCTTTTTTTGTGCGCCGTACCGCGCGCCTCATCACGAAACCCGCAGAGCAAAGCACCATTTGTTGGTTCGGATTCGCCGCACGCGCTGCTACGTTAGCGGCTTCGCGGCGACACACTGCGTCGCGATGTTCTTCGAACCGGGCCGCCGCGCGATCCGCGGCGGCCTTCATAACAAATCAGGTCGTGCTCATGAAATTCCACACTCTCGCTACGTGGCTCGTCGGGGCCGCGCTCATCACCGCAGGCACCGTCGCGCATGCGGACCGGCTCGACGACATCAAGAAGGCCGGCGTGCTGCGCGTCGCGACGTTCGACAGCAACCCGCCGTTCGGTTATGTCGACGCGAAGAACAACCACATCGTCGGCCTCGACGTCGACTACGCGAAGGCGCTCGCCGACAAGCTCGGCGTGAAGCTGCAACTGCAGCCGACCAATCCCGCGAACCGCATCCCGTTCCTGACGTCCGGCAAGGTCGATCTCGTGCTCGCGAACTTCACGATCACCGACGAGCGTGCGAAGCAGGTCGACTTCAGCATTCCGTATTTCTCGTCGGGCCAGCAGTTTCTCGCGAAGAAGGGCGTGCTGAAATCGGCCGACCAACTGAACGGCCTGCGCGTCGGCGCGGACAAGGGCACGACCAACGAGATCACGCTGCGCGAGAAATTCCCGAAGGCGACGATCGTCGCGTACGACGATACGCCGTTCGCATTCGCCGCGCTGCGCGCCGGCAACGTGCAGGCGATCACGCAGGACGGCCCGAAGCTGATCGGCCTGCTCGCGAATGTGCCCGACAAGCAGAACTACGAGATCCCGGCATTCACGATCTCGAACGACTACATGGGCGTCGGCGTGCCGAAGGGCGAGACGCGCCTGCTCGGCTTCGTCAACGACACGCTGAAGGGCCTCGAGGCGAACGGCCGCGCGACGCAGATCTACGACGCGTGGTTCGGGCCGACGACTAAGACGCCGCTCACGCGCATCTTCCGCATCGGCGACAAGACCTGATTCAGGCTCCGGCCGCACGCGCGCCGCGTGAGCGCCGGGATACCGGCGTCGCGGCGCTTTTCGTTTTCTTTCGATCGCGCGTTTCGCGCCCGTCATACGACATGCTCGGGTTGGCTCCCAAATATCTGTCCTGGCTCTGGCAGGGCTTCCTGCTGACGCTCGGCCTCGCGGCCGCGTCGGCCGTTGCGGCGACCGTCGGCGGGCTGCTGCTCGCCGTCATGCGTCATGCACGCGGCGCGGCACCGCGCGCGGCCGCCGCCGCGTACGTCGTCGCATTTCGCAACACGCCGCTGCTCGTGCAGTTGCTGTTCTGGTATTTCGGCGTCGCGTCGTTGCTGCCCGACACGTGGATCGCATGGCTGAATGCGCGCCATGCGGTGAGCGCCGGTCCGTTCACGCTCGCGTGGCCGTCGTTCGAATTCGTCGCGGGCTGGGTCGGGTTGAGCGCCTACACGGCCGCGTTCGTCGCCGAGGAGTGCGAAGCCGGCCTGCGCGGCGTGCGGCGCGCGCAGCATGACGCGGCCGCCGCGCTCGGCCTCACGCCGATGCAGTCGCTGCGCTACGTGGTGCTGCCGCAGGCCGTGCGGATCGCGTTGCCGCCGTTGTTCGGCCAGTACATGAATCTCGTGAAGAACTCGTCGCTCGCGATGGCGATCGGCGTGGCCGAGCTGTCGTATGCGTCCAGGCAGGTCGAGACCGAGACGTTCAAGACCTTCGCCGCGTTCGGCGTCGCGACGCTGCTGTACGTCGCGGCGGTGGCCGCGATCGAGGCCGGTGCGTACGCGGCCACGCAATGGCGTGACCGGCTCGGCGCGGGGCGGTGACGATGGACCTTTCGCTGCTCCTCTCCAACCTGCCGTACCTGCTCGTCGGCGCATATCCCGACGGCCCGCTGGGCGGTGCCGCGCTGTCGCTGGTGCTGGCGATCGCGTCCGCCATCGCGTCGGCGGTGCTCGGTGTCGCGCTCGGCGTCGCGATGGCACTCGCACGCGGCCCGGCACGCGTGCTGTTGCTCGCGTTCATCGGCTTTTTCCGCGCGATTCCGGTGCTGATGCTGATCTTCTGGACGTATTTCCTGATGCCCGTGCTGCTGCACATGGACGTGCCGGGGCTCGCGACGGTCGTGTGCGCGCTTGCCCTGATCGGCGGCGCGTATCTCGCGCATGCGGTGCATGCGGGCATCGTCGCGGCGGGTGACGGGCAATGGCAGGCCGGGCTGTCGCTCGGGCTCACGCGCTGGCAGACGGTGCGCTACGTGCTGCTGCCGCAGGCGATCCGGATCATGACGCCGTCGTTCGTCAACCAGTGGGTCGCGCTCGTGAAGGACACGTCGCTCGCGTATATCGTCGGCGTGCCGGAGCTGTCGTTCGTCGCGACGCAGGTGAACAACCGGCTGATGGTGTATCCGGCACCGATCTTCCTGTTCGTCGCGGTGATCTATCTGGTGCTGTGCACGTCGCTCGACGGCGCGGCACGCTGGCTGCTGTCGCGCCGCCCGCGCGCGCAACGCGCCGTGCAGGCGGCGGAGTGCACGGAACCCGCGCAGTAACGGCGCGCCGCACGCCGCGGCACGCGCGTTACGACGCCGAGTAGTGCGTATTGAAGACCGCGCGCAGCGTCGATTTGTCGGTCGCGAAATCGCCCCACAGCGGCCCGTCGTTCTGCGCGAACGCGAACGGCGCCGTATTGATCGACGCGAGGCGGAAGCGCCATTGCGCGGCTTCCTGGCGGAACGCGGTGAGCTGCATGTCGGACAGCGCCGTCTGCGCGCTGGCGAGCGTGACGAGCGGGTCGACCGGATCGTTCGCGACACGCACCTCGAAATGCAGGTGCGGGCCCGTGGCGGCGCCCGTCATCCCGACCGAGCCGATGCGCTGGCCCTGCTTGACGGTTTCGCCGACCTTGAGCCCGCGCGCGAACGCGGACAGGTGCGCGTAGTAGGTCGAGTAGCCGTCCGCATGATCGACGATCACGTAGCGGCCGTAGCCGCCCGGATCGAACCCGGCGAACGATACGACGCCGTCGGCCGCCGCATCGACGGGCGTGCCGCTCGGCGCGGCGAGATCGACACCCGTATGGAACGCCATCGCCTGCGACAACGGATGGATGCGCTCGCCGAAGAACGAGCTGATGCGCGTCCACTTGACCGGCATCGTGAACGCGGCCGCTTCGAGCGGCGCGCCGTCGAGCGTGTAGTACGCGCCGTGCTGGGCGCCCGGCGCACGGAACCAGATCGCGCCGAACGTGCGGCCGGCGACGCGCAGCTCGAGCGCGGTGAGGCGCGGCGTGCCGTCGTTCGTGTCGAACGCGACGCGGTAGTAGTCGCCGCGCTGCGCGCTTGCGCGCATCGCGACCTTGCCGGTGACGAGATCGCCGAGCTGGATGCGCACTTCGGGCGGTACGTCGAGGCGGTTCAGCGTGTCGGACAGCGTGAGTTCGATGTCGCCCGCGCGCATTCCGTTCTGGTTCTCGGGCGCCGCGAACTGGAACAGGCTCGCATAGCCGAGCATGTCGTTGCGGTGCGCGCTGAGCGGGGCGAACAGGCCCGGCTGCTGGCTGCGGTCGTTGAGATCGACATGCTCGTTGCGTTCGCCGATCGTGCGGGCGAGTTCGCTCGTCACGAAATGCTGCGCGGTGGGAAACGGCGTGTCGGACAGTACGCGCTGCGGCAGCGCGGCCGTGCCGGAATCGACGGCGCCGGGCAGTTGCGATACGGCCGGCAGCGCGGCGGCGAGACCGAATGCGGCGAGGGCGCCGAGCACGGCGGCCGGCACGAGCGCGCGCGCGATGCGCTGCGCGCGGCCGGGCGCGAAAGCATCAGGAGTAGCGGCAGACTTGACCAAGGTGTCCACATCCAGGAAAGCGGTTCAAAGGGGTGTGGGCAGGGGCCGCCGGCGGCTCATCCGTCGAACGGCGACGGGGCGGGCGGCGGGCGTGCAACAAAACAGGCCCCGCCAGGGGCCTGTGTCGTTTCCGTTCGACCCAACACACGGGGCGAGCCCGCTTCGAACGGCGGCGTGCATACCGGGTCGAACCCGGTTATCACGAAGACGCTAAAGAAAGATGACAGCGTCAGTCTACCGATGTTCCGGGAAACGTTAAAAATTTTAAAGAGGGTCAGCTCATTCGTTTCGCAGTGCGGTAAATCGGGCTAAATCAGCATTTGTTACGACGTTTTTCACTGGCCTGGCAATTTTTGCGCGCGAACGCGCAACGCGGCCGATGTCCGGACGGTGTCGAAACCCGCGTCGAGCATCGCTTCGGCGTCGTTCCACAGATTGCCGCGCAGCCGGTTGGTCCAGATCATCGACGCGAACACGCCTTCGAGCAGCGACACGAGATAGACGGCGGCCAGGTGCACGTCGAGATCGGCGGCGATTTCGCCGGCCGCGATCGCGCGGCGCAGCAGCGCCTTCGTGATTCGCAGCATCTGCAGTTCGAGCAGCATGCGGCGCCGCTGCAGCGCGCCGTTTTCCTCGCTTTGCTCGCACTTCGTATAGAGGATCACCAGCACGCGCTGCATCGGGCCCGGTTCGCCGCATTCCTGCAGGTAGTGCGACGCCGCGCGCCGCAGCGTGGCGAGCGGCGGCAGGCCGTCGCCCGCGTCGAAGCCTTCCGACGTGCGCGCGAACGCGCGGTCGCACATCGCGAGACACACTTCCATCTTGTTGCGGTAATGGCCGTAGACGGCGCCCCGCGACATCCCGGCGGCCTCGGCGAGGTCCGCCATCGCGGTTTGCGCGACGCCTTTCTCGAGCAGCACGAGCTCGGCGGCGTCGAGGATCCGGTGCTTGATGGCGAGCGATTCTTCCCGGGTCTTGCGGGCCATGTCGTGAAGCTCCTTACAATTCGCTGTCGTTTTATTGAGACAGTGTGTCGGTCAGATTGAAACGGCAAGTATTTAATCAGTCGTGACTGATTATAATCGACCACCCTGAGCCGCCGCATTGTATCGGCGGCGAACGATCCGAGGTCACACATGAATAACAATCGCTCCCTGTCGCGCCACGGGCTGGCGCCGTTCGCGCTGGCGGCCGTGCTGGCCCTGGCCGGATGTGGAAAGGGCGACAAGGACGCCGTGCCGGAGACCGCGAAGCAGGCCACCGTCGTGACGGTACGTCCGACGGCCGTGCCGATGACCGTCGAACTGCCGGGCCGGCTCGACGCGTACCGGCAGGCGGAAGTGCGCGCGCGGGTCGCGGGCATCGTCACCGCGCGCACCTACGAGGAAGGTCAGGAAGTGAAGCAGGGCGCGGTGCTGTTCCGCATCGATCCCGCGCCGCTGAAGGCCGCCCGCGACGCCGCGCAGGGCGCGCTCGCGAAAGCGCAGGCCGCGGCGCTCGCGGCGAGCGACAAGCGCCGCCGCTACGACGATCTGGTGCGCGACCGCGCGGTGAGCGAGCGCGACCATACCGAAGCCGTTGCGGCCGATACGCAGGCGAAGGCCGAGGTCGCATCGGCGAAGGCCGAGCTCGCGCGTGCGCAACTGCAGCTCGACTATGCCACCGTCACCGCACCGATCGCGGGCCGCGCGCGACGCGCGCTCGTGACCGAAGGCGCGCTCGTCGGCCAGGACCAGGCGACGCCGCTCACGACCGTCGAGCAGCTCGATCCGATCTACGTGAACTTCTCGCAGCCGGCCGCCGATGTCGACGCGTTGCGCCGCGCGGTGAAGAGCGGGCGCGCGACGGGCATTGCGCAGCACGACGTCGCGGTGACGCTGCTGCGCGCCGACGGCACCGCGTATCCGTTGAAGGGCAAGCTGCTGTTCAGCGATCTCGCGGTCGATCCGACCACCGACACCGTCGCGATGCGCGCGCTGTTCCCGAATCCGGAGCGCGAACTGCTGCCGGGCGCGTACGTGCGGATCGCGCTCGACACGGCGGTCGACCAGCGCGCGATCCTCGTGCCGCGCGACGCGCTGCTGCGCACCGCCGACCGTACGTCGGTACGCGTGGTCGGCACGAACGGCAAGGTCAAGGACGTCGAGGTCACGGCCGACCAGATGAGCGGCCGTGACTGGCGCATCACGCGCGGCCTCGCGGGCGGCGAACGCGTGATCGTCGACGACGCGTCGCAGTTCGCGCCCGATACGGCCGTCAAGCCCGTCGAGAAGTCGCCGCCGTCGAAGGCGGCGCCGGCCGCGGCCGCTTCGCAGGCGGCCGCCCGTCAAACCTGACCGGTTCAAACCAACATGGCACGTTTCTTCATCGATCGCCCCGTCTTCGCGTGGGTGATCGCCATTTTCATCATGCTGGGCGGCATGTTCGCGATCCGCGCGCTGCCCGTTGCGCAGTACCCGGACATCGCACCGCCCGTCGTCAGTATCTATGCGACGTACCCGGGCGCGTCCGCGCAGGTCGTCGAGGAATCGGTGACCGCGCTGATCGAGCGCGAGATGAACGGCGCGCCGGGGCTGATGTATACGTCGGCCACCAGCAGCGTCGGGATGGCGTCGCTGTACCTGACGTTCAAGCAGGGCGTGAACGCCGATCTCGCGGCCGTCGAAGTGCAGAACCGGCTGAAGACGGTCGAGGCGCGCTTGCCCGAACCGGTGCGCCGCGACGGCATCCAGGTCGAGAAGGCCGCCGACAACATCCAGCTCGTCGTGTCGCTCACGTCCGACGACGGCCGGATGACCGACGTGCAGCTCGGCGAATATGCATCGGCGAACGTCGTGCAGGCGCTGCGTCGCGTCGAGGGTGTCGGCCGGGTGCAGTTCTGGGGCGCGGAGTACGCGATGCGGATCTGGCCCGACCCGGTGAAGATGGCCGGGCACGGCCTCACCGCGTCGGACATCGCGTCGGCCGTGCACGCGCACAACGCGCGCGTGACGATCGGCGACATCGGGCGCGGCGCGGTGCCGGCCAGCGCGCCGATCGCGGCGACCGTGTTCGCCGATGCGCCGCTGAAGACGCCGGCCGAATTCGGCGCGATCGCGCTGCGCACGCAGGCCGACGGCTCCGCGCTGTTCCTGCGCGACGTCGCGCGTGTCGAGTTCGGCGGCAACGACTACAACTACCCGTCGTACGTGAACGGCAAGGTCGCGACCGGGATGGGCATCAAGCTCGCGCCGGGCTCGAACGCGGTATCGACCGAGAAACGCGTGCGCGCGACGATGGACGAGCTGTCCCGGTTCTTCCCGCCGGGCGTGAAGTACCAGATCCCGTACGAGACCTCGTCGTTCGTGCGCGTGTCGATGAACAAGGTCGTCACGACGCTGATCGAGGCTGGCGTGCTGGTGTTCCTCGTGATGTTCCTGTTCATGCAGAACCTGCGCGCGACGCTGATCCCGACGCTCGTCGTGCCGGTCGCGCTCGCGGGCACGTTCGGCGTGATGTATGCGGCCGGCTTCTCGATCAACGTGCTGACGATGTTCGGGATGGTGCTCGCGATCGGCATCCTCGTCGACGACGCGATCGTCGTCGTCGAGAACGTCGAGCGGCTGATGGTCGAGGAGGGGCTCGGGCCGTACGACGCGACCGTCAAGGCGATGAAGCAGATCAGCGGCGCGATCGTCGGGATCACCGTCGTGCTGACGTCGGTGTTCGTGCCGATGGCGTTCTTCGGCGGCGCGGTGGGCAACATCTACCGGCAGTTCGCGCTGTCGCTCGCGGTGTCGATCGGCTTCTCCGCGTTCCTCGCGCTGTCGCTGACGCCCGCGCTGTGCGCGACGCTGCTCAAGCCCGTGTCCGGCGACCATCACGAGAAGCGCGGCTTCTTCGGCTGGTTCAACCGTTTCGTCGCGCGTGCGACGCAGCGCTACGCGACGCGGGTCGGCACGATGCTGAAGAAGCCCGTGCGCTGGCTCGTGGTGTACGGCGCGCTGATCGCGGCCGCGGTGCTGATGCTCGCGCAGCTGCCGACCGCGTTCCTGCCGGACGAGGACCAGGGCAACTTCATGGTGATGGTGATCCGCCCGCAAGGCACGCCGCTCGCGGAAACGATGCAGAGCGTGCGCGAGGTCGAGTCGTATATCCGCAAGGACGAGCCGGCCGCGTATACGTTCGCGCTCGGCGGCTTCAACCTGTACGGCGAAGGGCCGAACGGCGGGATGATCTTCGTCACGCTGAAGAACTGGAAGATGCGCCAGGCGGAACGCGATCACGTGCAGTCGATCGTCGCGCGCATCAACGCGCGATTCGCGGGCACGCCGAACACCACGGTGTTCGCGATGAACGCGCCGGCGCTGCCCGATCTCGGCTCGTCGAGCGGCTTCGACTTCCGGCTGCAGAACCGCGGCGGGCTCGATTACGCGACGTTCAGCGCCGCGCGCGAACAGCTGCTCGCCGCGGGCGGCAAGGACCGTGCGCTGACCGACCTGATGTTCGCGGGCACGCAGGATGCGCCGCAACTGAAGCTCGACATCGATCGCGCGAAGGCGTCCGCGCTCGGCGTGTCGATGGACGAGATCAATACGACGCTCGCGGTGATGTTCGGTTCGGACTATATCGGCGACTTCATGCACGGCACGCAGGTGCGGCGCGTGATGGTGCAGGCCGACGGGCTGCACCGGCTCGATCCGGACGACGTGAAGAAGCTGCGCGTGCGCAACGCGCGCGGCGAGATGGTGCCGCTCGCGGCGTTCACGACGCTGCACTGGACGCTCGGGCCGCCGCAGCTCACGCGCTACAACGGCTATCCGTCGTTCACGATCAACGGTTCGGCCGCGGCCGGCCACAGCAGCGGCGAGGCGATGACCGCGATCGAGCGGATCGCCGCGCAGCTGCCGGCCGGCATCGGTTATTCGTGGTCGGGGCAATCGTTCGAGGAGCGGCTGTCGGGCGCGCAGGCGCCGATGCTGTTCGCGCTGTCGGTGCTCGTCGTGTTCCTGGCGCTCGCGGCACTCTACGAGAGCTGGTCGATCCCGTTCGCGGTGATGCTGGTCGTCCCGCTCGGCGTGATCGGCGCGGTGCTCGGCGTCACGCTGCGGGCGATGCCGAACGACATCTATTTCAAGGTGGGGCTGATCGCGACGATCGGGCTGTCCGCGAAGAACGCGATCCTGATCGTCGAAGTCGCGAAGGATCTGGTCGCGCAGCGCATGTCGCTCGTCGACGCCGCGCTCGAGGCCGCACGCCTGCGGCTGCGGCCGATCGTGATGACGTCGCTCGCGTTCGGCGTCGGCGTGCTGCCGCTCGCGTTCGCGTCGGGTGCCGCGTCCGGCGCGCAGATGGCGATCGGCACCGGCGTGCTCGGCGGCGTGATCACGGCGACCGTGCTCGCGGTGTTCCTCGTCCCGCTGTTTTTCGTGATCGTCGGCCGCCTGTTCGACGTCGGCCCGCGCCGGCGCGGCGGGGCGCGGCCGGCGGCGATGGAGGGTTCGCAATGATGGTTGCGCTGAATGCACGCGCGGCGCTGCGGGTTCGGCTCGCGCTGGTCGCCGCGCTCGCGCTCGCCGGGTGCTCGCTCGCCCCGCGTTACGAGCGGCCCGCTGCACCGGTGCCGTCGAGCTATGCGCCGGTCGACGGCGGCGCGGCGCCGGCCGCCGAACCGGTTGCGGCGCGGGATGCCGCGCTGCTCGACGACTGGCACGCGTATTTCACCGATCCGGCGCTGCAGGCGTGGATCGACGCCGCGCTCGCCAACAACCGCGACCTGCGGATCGCGGCCGGCCGGCTCGACGAAGCGCGCGCGCTGTACGGCGTGCAGCGCGCGGACCTGATGCCGTCGGTCGATGCGAATCTCGGCTACGAGCGCGCCCGCCAGTACGACCCGGTCGTGCGCGAAAGCGCGATCAGCGGGCTGTACCGCGCGGGCGTCGGCGTCAGCGCGTACGAGCTCGACCTGTTCGGGCGCGTGCGCAACCTGTCCGATGCGGCGCTTGCCGAGTATTTCGCGACGGCCGACGCGCAGCGCACGGTTCGCATCGGCGTGATCGCCGAAGTGGCGGGCGCGTACGTGTCGGAACGCTCGCTGCACGAACAGCTTGCGCTCGCGCAGCGCACGCTCGATGCGCGCGAACGCACGGCCGCGCTCACGCAGCGTCGTTATGCGGCCGGCACGAGCGACGCGATCGAGCTGCGCTCGGCCGAGATGCTGGTGGCCTCCGCGCGTGCCTCGCAGGCCGCGCTGCAGCGCGAGCATGCGCAGGCCGTGCGGGCGCTGCAGCTGCTGGCGGGTGACTTCGCACGCAACGGGCCCGACGACGCGAGCGCGCTCGACACGCTGTCGATCGCACCGGTGGCGCCGGGCGCGCCGAGCGCGCTGCTCGAACGGCGGCCGGACATCCGGCAGGCCGAGGCGCGGCTCAAGGCCGCCAACGCGCAGATCGGCGCCGCGCGCGCGGCGTTCTTTCCGCGCATCGCGTTGACCACCGACTACGGCTCGGTCAGCGACGCGTTTTCGAGCCTGTTCTCCGCCGGCACGAGCGTATGGACGTTCGCGCCGCGCATCACGCTGCCGATCTTCGCGGGCGGCCGCAATCGCGCGAATCTCGACGTCGCGAACGCACGCAAGCACATCGCGGTCGCCGAATACGAGAAGACGGTGCAGACCGCGTTCCGTGAAGTGGCCGACGCGTTCGCCGCGCGCGACTGGATCGATCGCCAGCTTGCCGCGCAACAGGCGGTGTATGCGGCCGACGGCGCGCGGCTGAAGCTCGCCGAGCGTCGTTATGCGGGCGGTGTCGCGACGTATCTCGAACTGCTCGACGCGCAGCGCAGCACGTACGAGTCGGGGCAGGAGCTGATCCGGCTCAAGCAGCTCAGGCTCGCGAATGCGATCGCGCTGTACCGCGCGCTCGGTGGCGGCTGGACGCCGGCCTCGGCCGAGGCGGCGATTTCCGCGTGACATGCGTGTCGTCGCCCGGTGCCGCGGCGCGCCGCATGACATGACGGCGGCCGTACGATCCGGCGTGCGGCCGCCGCCGCGACAGTCGTGCTGCCGGCCGTATCGCCGGTCGCTGTCGGCACTTCCTTTCGCTGTCCGGCGAATCCTCCAGGTGTGATTCATTTCGCGGCGGGGCGCACGCGCGCCTTCCGCGGCAACCCGCATCCGGCGACCGTTCGTGTCGCCTGCCGGCGCAAACGTATGCGCTGCATTCTCGTCTCTTCGTCTCGTTCCTCCGGGCCGGCCAATCGCGTTCCGATGACCGCGCAAGCGTGCGATTTCAAATGGGCAATTGACGAATGGATTAATCAATGAATTGGAATTAATCATGGCGGCAAAGTGTCGCAGTAAAACGTTTGTATCTTTTCGCAATCGTTTGCGCGGCGATTTCGTATTGGTTAAATGCCTCGGTTAATTTCCTGTCAGTTGAAAATGATTTGAGATTGCCGTTGTCTCCGGACAACGATGGCGGCATCGGACAATATTTTGTCTTTTGATTGGCGGTGATTGCCGGGGTCAATACAGGCGGGGCGATGCGGGGTGTATGCGGTTATCGGAAAGAATTTCCCTTAATCTTCAATCGGTTCCGTGAAATAAAAAAGGACTGCGGATGGAAAATACGGGATTGGAAATCGAGCGGAAGGAATGTGGTTCAAGAGGGGTAAATCGGAGATTGTCATAAGCATTTGACAATGATTTACAGAAAACTTTCACGATTATCTCGATAATGCCGCCTCGTGTCGGACGGGAGCCGCCATGCGCTGCCGTTTGTGTCCGATACGTCGTCCATTCCATTTGCACTCCTTACGGGAAACGTCATGAAAAAATCCATCCTGACCGCTGTCGCACTCGCGGCCCTGTCCACCTCGGCCTTCGCAGCGGGCACCGGCACGATCAACTTCACGGGCGAGATCGTCGCGGGCGCATGCGGCATCGACTCGGGCTCGGTCAACCAGACCGTGAACCTCGGCAAGGTGCCGACCAACGTGTTCAAGCAAGCCGGTGACAAGTCCACGCCGACCAACTTCGACATCAAGCTGACCGACTGCGACACGAGCATCGCGCAGAACGCTTACTTCACGTTCACGGGCACGTCGAGCGCGGGCCAGCCGAAGCTGCTCGCCACGATCGGTTCGGCGACCAACGTCGGCATCCGCCTGCAGGCGGCGTCGGGCGAATACCTCGACAACGGCGCCGAGCAAAAGGCACCGACCGTGCTGCAGAACGGCACGAACATCGCTCGCTTCGCAGCGATGTACGAAGCGACGGCAGCCGGCGTGACGCCGGGTACCGCCGACGGCGTCGCCAACTTCACGGTCCGCTACCAGTAAGCGGGCGTACCGGAGGAGGGATGCGCGCATCCCTTCCTCCTTCTTCCTTTCTCCCGTTTTCTTCTTGGACTTCCGGTAGCGCCGCGTGCGAATCAGACATTCCTTCCTTTGCGTCTCCGTGCTGGTCGTCGGCAGCCAGAGCCATGCGACGGAATTCAATTCGTCGTTCCTGAACATCGACGGCACGAACAATGTCGATCTGTCGCAGTTCTCGCAGGCGGACTTCACGTTACCGGGCGAGTACATGCTCGACGTGCAGGTCAACGACCTGTTCTACGGGCTGCAGGCGATCCAGTTCATCGCGCTCGACTCATCCGGCGCGGGCAAGCCGTGCCTGCCCCCGGAACTCGTCGCGCAGTTCGGGCTGAAACCGTCGCTCGCGAAGGACCTGCCGCGCTTCCAGGGCGGACGTTGCGTCGACCTCGGCGCGATCGAGGGCGCGACCGTGCGTTACCTGAAGAGCGACGGGCGGCTCAAGATCACGATTCCGCAGGCCGCGCTCGAATTCACCGATTCGACCTATCTGCCGCCGGAGCGCTGGTCCGAAGGGATTCCGGGCGCGATGCTCGACTATCGCGTGATCGCCAACACGAACCGCAACTTCGGTGCGGGCGGCGGGCAGACGAATTCGGTCCAGGCCTACGGGACGGTTGGCGCGAACTGGGATGCATGGCGCTTTCGCGGCGACTACCAGGCGCAATCGAACGTGGGCAACACGGCGTACGCGGACCGCACGTTCCGCTTCAGCCGGCTGTATGCATTCCGCGCGCTGCCGTCGATCCAGTCGACGGTGACGTTCGGCGACGACTACCTGACCTCCGACATCTTCGACACGTTCGCGCTGACCGGCGCGTCGATCCGCAGCGACGACCGCATGCTGCCGCCTTCGCTGCGCGGCTATGCGCCGCTGATCTCGGGCGTCGCGCGCACCAACGCGACCGTGACGGTGTCGCAGGCGGGCCGCGTGCTGTACGTGACGCGCGTGTCGCCCGGCGCATTCGCGCTGCAGAACATCAACACGAGCGTGCAGGGCACGCTCGACGTCGCGGTCGAGGAGGAGGACGGCAGCGTCCAGCGCTTCCAGGTGACGACGGCCGCCGTGCCGTTTCTCGCGCGCACCGGGCAGCTGCGCTACAAGGCCGCGGTCGGCAAGCCGCGCCTGTTCGGCGGCGCCGGCATCACGCCGTTCTTCGGCTTCGGCGAAATCGCGTACGGCTTGCCGTTCGACATCACCGCCTACGGCGGCTTCATCGCGGCATCGGGCTATACGTCGGTCGCGCTCGGCGTCGGCCGCGATTTCGGCGCGTTCGGCGCGGTGTCGGCCGACGTCACGCATGCGCGTGCACGGCTGTGGTGGAGCGGCGCGACGCGCAACGGCAACTCGTATCGCATCAACTACTCGAAGCACTTCGACGGGCTCGATGCCGACGTGCGCTTCTTCGGCTATCGCTTTTCCGAGCGCGAGTACACGAACTTCGCGCAATTCTCGGGCGACCCGACCGCGTACGGTCTTGCCAACAGCAAGCAGCGCTATTCGGCGACGATGTCGAAGCGTTTCGGCGACACCTCGACCTATTTTTCATACGACCAGACGACCTACTGGGCGCGTTCGTCCGAGCAGCGTGTCGGCCTCACGCTGACGCGTGCGTTCTCGATCGGCACGCTGCGCAACCTGAACGTCAGCGTGTCGGCGTTTCGCACGCAGAGCGCGGGCGCGAGCGGCAACCAGTTCTCGGTGACCGCGACGCTGCCGATCGGCGGTCGCCACACGGTCACGTCGAACCTGACGACCGGCAGCGGCAGCACGAGCGTGAACGCCGGCTACATCTACGACGATCCGGCCGGCCGCACCTATCAGGTCAATGCGGGTGAAACCGACGGCCGCGCGTCGGCGAACGCGAGCTTCCGCCAGCGCACGTCGGCGTACCAGCTCACCGCGCAGGCGTCGACGCTCGCGAATGCCTACGCGGCCGCGTCGCTCGAAGTCGACGGCTCGTTCGTCGCGACGCAGTACGGCGTGTCCGCGCACGCGAACGGCAATGCGGGCGATACGCGCCTGCTGGTGTCGACCGACGGCGTGCCCGACGTGCCGCTGTCCGGCACGCTCGCGCGTACGGATTCGCGCGGCTACGCGGTGCTCGACGGCATCTCGCCGTACAACGTGTACGACGCGACGGTCAACGTCGAGAAGCTGCCGCTCGAAGTGCAGGTGACGAACCCGATCCAGCGCATGGTGCTGACCGATGGTGCGATCGGCTTCGTGAAGTTCTCCGCCGCGCGCGGCAGCAACCTGTACCTGACGCTGACGGATGCAGCCGGCAAGCCGTTGCCGTTCGGGGCGTCGGTGCAGGACGCGGCGAACGGCAAGGAGCTCGGCATCGTCGGCGAGGGCGGTGCGGCGTTCCTGACCCAGGTTCAGCCGAAGTCGACGCTGGCGGTGCGCGCGGGCGAACGCACGCTCTGCACGGTCGATGCACTGCCGAACCAGCTTCAACTCGAAGGCACGCCGATCCCGGTGACGTGCCAGACGTCCGGCGAGTCGCATGCAGCGGCCGCGCGGGTCGAACGATGATTTCATGGATCCAGCGATGAAGAACGCTTTCTCCCTTTCCTTTTCGCGGCGCGCGTGGTGCGTGCTCGCGACCGCCGGTACGTTGCTCGCGGGCGCCGCGCAGGCGGCGATCGTGCCCGACCGCACGCGCGTGATCTTCAACGAAGGCGAACAGGCGGCGATCGTCACGATCACCAACAAGAGCACGACGTATCCGTATCTCGTGCAGTCCTGGCTCGAGGACACGAAGGGCAACAAGATCGCGACGCCGCTGATGGTCGTGCCGCCGCTGCAGCGCGTCGAGGCGAACGAGCGCAACGTGCTGCGGATCGCGAAGCTGCCGGGCACCGAGCTGCCGGCCGACCGGGAATCGGTGTTCTACCTGAACATCCGCGAAGTGCCGCCGAAGACCGACACGCCGAACACGCTGCAGATCGCACTGCATACGCAGATGAAGCTGTTTTACCGGCCGAAGGCCGTGCAGCCCGCGCGCGACGAGGACTGGACGCTGCCGATGACGCTGCGCGTCGACGCGGCCGCGCACAAGCTGGTGTTCGACAACCCGACGCCGTATCACGTGACGGTGGTCGACGTGAGCGCGGGCGCGCAGAAGACGCCGGTGCCGATCGAGCCGGTGATGGTGAGCCCGATGAGCACGGCCGACGTGCCGTTCAAGGCCGCGACGCCGTCGACGCTGTTCGTCACGCATATCGACGATTACGGCGGCCAGGTGGCGGTCGAGTATGCGTGCGACGCCGGTGCCTGCAGGAGCGTGAAGAAATGAGCGGGCGAATGCATCTTCGGGCATCCTCCGCGGCCTGGTTACGCTGGATCGTGCTCCTGCTGCTGGTCGCGGCCGTGCAGCCCGCCTGGGCGCTGCGCTGCCTGACCAACAGCGGCGCAACTTCGTTGACGGAGCCAATCGGCGGCGTGGCGTCGTATCCGACCGATGCGCCGGACGGCTATGTGATCTGGGTGTCGCCCGTGCGCACAACCTCGGGTTATTGCTACAAGGACCTGGGTGACGACAGCAGCCTGAAAGTGGTCGACAACATCTATTTCTACGCGAATCCGAACCGCACGAATCCTGCCGCATGGGGGCTCGAGATCGGTATCCGCTACCAGGGGGTCGATTACTTCGACAAGACCAGCAACCGCGGGGGTGGGGTGTTCACCGGCTATTCGGTGCCGCCGTGCAGCAGGTACGACTTCGACCGTAAGCGTTGCCAGCAGACGCGAATCAGCATCGACTATCAGGTTGTCGTACGCAAGAAGGGCAACTGGGTTCAACCGCCGAGCGACATCTATACGGTGTTCCAGTTCGACGGCGAGTTCGGGCTGAATGCTTACAACCCGAGCTTCCAGTACCGCCTGAGCGGGCTACGCAATCTCAAGCCGACACCGTGCTTCGTCGACGTGCTCGTGACTCCCGAGCCGGGCATCGTCAATTTCGGGCAGGTGCAGGCGGTGGGCAACGGCTTCCTGCCGGCGGTGCCGCGCAAGCGGTTTTCGCTGTCGTTGACGAAGAAATGCAACGTTGCGGTACGCGTCGACGGGTACTTCGAAACGAGCTATCCGGTGCAGAACGGCTTGCTGGTGCCCGCGAAGGACAGTAATTTCGGGATCGGCATCGAGGACAGTCAGGGCAAGGCGATTCCGTTCAACGAACAGTTCAACCTGGCTCAATTCCCGTCCAACGTCATGAACCAGAGCGTATTGATGGACGCGGTGCTGAAGTCGTTCGGGCCGCCGAAGATTGGTCGGTTCGACGCGACGGCGACGATCCGGCTGTTCATCTACTGACGCGGGCGAATGCGAGGGGCGACAGCCGGGCGTTTTGTCCCGGAGGAGACGGGATACGCTTGAAGGGCACCACGATGGCCGTCCTGTTCGTTGTCTCGACGATGGGCGCGGCGCATGCGCAGACGATGTCGGTCGGCGGGTATGCGTTGACGGTACTCGACGACCTCGGCGGGCCGCGCGGCGGTCACGACTATGGTGCGACGGTCAGTGCGGCCGGGAAGACGATCGCTGGCTTTTACCAGCGCGACGCGTCGCCCTCCCATGTCGAATCGCGCAGTCTCGCGAAGGGGCGGTCGAGTTGGCGGACGGTATCAACGGCGCCGGGCTCGCGGTGATCCTGTCGTTTCAGGCAGGGCTGGCGCCGGAGCACTGGAAGCGCTAGCGCCCGGCCATCCGGTCCGTTCCTGTCGCGACGATAAAAAAGCGCCGGCTTGCCGGCGCTTTTCCGCATCTGCCGCACGGCGCTCAACGCACCCAGCGGCACACCTTGTGGTGGTGATGCTCGAAGTGGCATACGCGGTGCGGATGCGCTTCGGCCATGGCCGGTACGAGCACGGCGGCGGCGACGGCCGCGGCGGTCAGGGTTTTCAGTAGCGTTTTCATGTCGAGTTCCTGTCGTTGAATGGCGGATCAGGGGAGCGGCCTTTCTTTACCACTGCGGCCGCTGATCGTCGCGACGGTCGTCGCGGCGGTCGTCACGCGGGCCGGGGTGCCGGGCTTCCCAGTCGCGGCGCTCCCAATAGCGATTGCCGTCCCAGTACCGATCGCCATGCCAGCCGATCGTGACTTCGGCAGGGCCGGGGTAGGCAACGCATCCGGTCAGCATCACGCTCGACAACGCGCCAGCCATGACAGCGGACAACACGATCGATTTCATGGTTTTCTCCCTTGGAAACGGCAAGTCGATCGTACGAGCCCCCAAAATTTCACGTAGTAAGAAGTTGCTACCGCCCATGACACGTGAAGGCGTTTCGTCAGGCGCGTGAAAGATCGCGTCGGCCGCCCGCAAGCCGGGTACGCCGGACGAACGCACGCTCCCTCCGCCCGCACAACGATTCCGTCGATTGTTCAGACAAATCCTGACAACTGAAAGGGTCATCCTGTAATCGGATTGAGAATGATTTGCGTTTACGTTAAATTGCGCTATCTCGGAATTAGACGGAGCAGATCGATGGCCATGGCGGAAGTGCTCGACCGACCGGCGGCGGCAGCGGCGAACCCGTTCCTCGGCAGTTGTCCGGACCTGCCGCCGCGCGCCGCGCCGCGTATGCGCCGTGCGTCGGAGCCCCGCGCGCAGGGCGCGCTGCTCGATGTGCTGATCTCGCATCGCGCGATGCTCGTCAATGTCGCGCGCGGCTTCGTCGGGTGCGCGAGCCGCGCCGAGGACGTCGTGCACGACGTGTTCGTGAAGCTCGTCGAATTCCCGAACCAGGACGCGGTGCGCCAGCCGGTCGCGTACGTGACGCGGATGGTGCGCAATGCGTCGATCGACGCGTGCCGCCGGCAAAGCCTCGAAAACGTCTATCACACGGAAGAGGACGACGGCTTCGACGTGCCGTCGCCCGAGCCGACACCGGAAGCCGCGCTGATGACGCGCGACACGCTACGGCGCGTGTGGGCCGCGCTCGACGACCTGCCGGCGCGCAGCCGCGCGGCCTTCGAGATGGTGCGGCTGCGCGAGGAAACGCTGCAGACCGCGGCGCGCGCGCTGAACGTATCGCAGACGCTCGTGCATTTCATGGTGCGCGACGCGGAGCGCCACTGCGCGGAATGCCTCGACGCGTGCCATCGCGGCGTCGCATGCCCGGTGTTCCTGGGCGGCCGCGCGCGGCGGCGGTAAAAAAACGCGCCGGCCAATCGTCTATCAGACAGGAGCGGCCGAAACCGCCGCTTCGCCTCCTTCAACCGCCTCAGCGATTTCCGATCATGACGCAAGCCCCGACGCCTACCGCCGACACCGACGATCTCGTCTACACGGTCGTCATCAACGACGAAGAACAGTATTCGATCTGGCCGACGTTCCGGCCCGTGCCGGCCGGCTGGCGCGAAGTCGGCGTGAGCGGCCCGAAGGCGGACTGTCTCGCGCACATCGAGACCGTCTGGACCGACATGCGCCCGGCGAGCCTGCGCCGCGCGATGGACGGCGAGCGCGCGACGCGCGCATCGTGACCTGCTGCGCCGTGATCCGGCGCGCCACCTGAAGAGGACGTTGCATGACCCTGCTTTCGTTGCCGACGCTCGACGACCTGCGTATCGAGCCGGGGCTGCCCACCGTCGTGTCGCCGCGCGGCGGCGACGGGATGTCGATCGACGATGTCGCGCCGCTCGCGCGCGAGATCGCGGCCGACACGCTCGAACGGGCGGGCGGTGTGCTGTTCACGGGTTTTCACGTGCCGTCGATCGACGCGTTCCAGCAGTTCGCGGCATCGTTTGGCGATCCGCTGATCGGCTATGAATACGCGTCGACGCCGCGCAGCCAGGTCGAGGGCGCGGTCTACACGTCGACCGAATATCCGCCGCACCGCGCGATTCCGCTGCACAACGAGCAGTCGTACACGCGCGAATGGCCGCTGCGGATCTGGTTCCACTGCGCGCTCGCCGCGCCGAAGGGCGGCGCCACGCCGATCGCGGACAGCCGCGCGGTGTATCGCGCGCTCGATCCGGCGCTGGTCGCGCGTTTCAAGAAGCGCGAGCTGCTGTACGTGCGCAATTTCGGCCAGGGGCTCGACCTGCCGTGGCAGCAGTCGTTCGGCACCGACGAGCCGGCCGAGGTCGAGCGGATGTGCGCGGCGCGCGGCATCGAATGCGCGTGGCGCACCGACGACGACGGCGAGCTGCTGCTGCGCACGCGCGAACGCTGCCAGGCCGTCGCGCGCCATCCGCGCACCGGCGACCGCGTGTGGTTCAACCAGGCGAACCTGTTCCACCTGTCGGCGCTCGACGACGACATGCAGGAAGCGCTCGTCGATGCGGTCGGGCTCGAGAACGTGCCGCGCAACGTGTACTACGGCGACGGCGAACCGCTCGAGGCCGACGCGCTCGCGGAGATTCGCGGCGTGCTCGACCAGCAGCGCATCGTGTTCCCGTGGCGCACCGGCGACGTGCTGATGCTCGACAACATGCTGACCGCGCACGCGCGCGACCCGTTCGAGGGGCCGCGCAAGGTCGTCGTCGCGATGGCGCAGAGCTATACGGTCCCGCGCGACCGAACGGAGGATTGATGACGCGTAGTACCGCCGCGCTTGCCGCGCGCGGGCTGTCGGTAGGGTATCGCGACCATGTCGTGATCGACGGGCTGGACCTGTCGATCGCGGCCGGCCGCGTCACCGCGCTGTGCGGACCGAACGGCTGCGGCAAGAGCACGCTGCTGCGCACGCTCGCGGGCCTGCAGCCCGCGCGTGCCGGCCATGTCGAGGTGAACGGCCGGCCGCTCTCATCGTTTCGCCGTCGCGCGCTCGCGCGCGAGCTGACGATGCTCGCGCAGTTCAACCAGATTCCGTCGGGCCTCACGGTGCGCGAACTCGTCGCCTACGGGCGCTATGCGTACGGCGGCTTCCTGCGCGGCCTGTCGCGGGCCGACCATGCGGCGATCGACGAGGCGCTCGACACGAGCGGCCTCGCCGACGACGCGGAGCGCGACGTCGGCGCGCTGTCGGGCGGGGAACGCCAGCGCGCGTGGATCGCGATGGCGCTCGCGCAGCAGGCGCCGATCGTGCTGCTCGACGAACCGACGACCTATCTCGACATCCATCACCAGCTCGACATCCTCGACGCACTGCGCACGCTGAACCGCACGCGCGGGCTGACGATCGTATGGGTGCTGCACGACCTGAACCAGGCGGCCGCGTACAGCGACGAGATCGTGCTGATGCGCGCGGGCCGTCTCGTCGCGCAGGGCACGCCCGACGCGATGCTCGATCCGGCGCGGCTGCGCGCGGCGTTCGGCGTCGACATGCTGAAGCTCGCGCATCCGCAGACGGGCGCGCCGATGTGCGTACCGGCCTACGGTCCGACCACCGACGGCGCGCCGCGGGCGGCCGGCGTCTTCGACCGGGATCTCGCCGTATGACGACGTTCGCGATGCGCAAGCGCCTCGCGGCGGCGGGCAAGGGCGCGGCTACCGGGCGGGCCGGCGCGATCGCGTTCGGCCTTGTCGCGCTGATCGCCGTACTCGCGGCGCTGCGTGTCGCGCCCGACCTGCGCGTGTGGTGGGACGCGGCGCCCGGCAGCGATGCCGCGGCGCTCGCGCACGTGTTCCTGTTCGACCTCAACCTGCCGCGCGTCGCGGCCGCGCTCGTCGCGGGCGGTTGCCTCGGGATCGCCGGCGCGTTGTTCCAGTCGCTCACGCGCAATCCGCTCGCGTCGCCCGACCTGCTCGGCGTCACGGGCGGCGCCCAGCTCGGCCTGCTCGCGGCGATGCTCGTGCCGGCGCTGGCGGGCGTCGCGTCGGTGCCGCTGCTGTTCGTCTGCGGGCTGGCCGCCGCCGCGTGCGCGATCGCCGCGGCCGGCGGCTGGCGCGCGACGCCGCTGCGGCTCGTGCTCGCGGGCAGCGTGTGCATGCTGCTGTTCGCCGCGCTGTCGACGCTCGTGCTCGCGTTTTTCGAGCAGAACATCGCGGGCGCCGCGCTGTGGACCAACGGCAGCCTTTACCAGCCGGGCGCGACGGGCCTCGCGCTCGCCGCGCGCTGGCTCGTCGTGCCGCTGGTCGCGCTGCCGTTCGTGATCCGGCCGCTGAATCCGCTCACGCTCGGCGACGACGCGGCGGCCGCGGCCGGCGTGCGTGTCGATGCGACACGGCTCGCCGCGACGATCGTCGCGGTCGCGTTCACGAGCGTGGCCGTCAGTATCGCGGGCCCGCTGTCGTATGTCGGCCTCGTCGCGCCGAACCTGCTGCGCCAGGTGCGCGGCGCGCGCGCCGCGCGGCTCGGCGTGCTGGTGCCGCTGTCGGCGCTCGCCGGCGGCGCGCTCGTGCTCGTCACCGACAGCGCGGTACTCGCGTCGGGCCTCGACGCGACGCTGTCGACCGGCGTCGCGATCGCGCTGGTCGGCACGCCGTTGATGCTCGCGATGATCCGGCGCGGCGCCGCCTGGTCGGGCGTGCTCCATGCCGCGGCGGAACCGGCGGCGGGCGGCGGCTCGGCGCGGCTCGTCGGCTGGCTCGAACGGCTCGGCTGGCCGCTGCGCACGGCGCTGTTCGTCGTGGCCGGCGCACTCGCGGTGTGGGTCGGCGTGTCGGCCGGCCCCGAATGGCTGTCGCCCGCGCGCTGGTCGGCCGCGCTGTCGGGGCAGGATGGGCTCGCGCGGATGCTGATCGACCTGCGCATGCCGCGCCTGCTGTGCGCGCTGCTCGCGGGTGCGCTGCTCGCCGTCAGCGGCGTCGCGATGCAGAGCGTCGTGCGCAATCCGCTCGCGGGCCCCGAAGTGCTCGGCGTCACGCAGGGCGCGGGGCTCGTCACGTTGTTCGCGTTGTCGACGTGGCCGCTGATGGGCCACGTGACGCTCGCGGCCGCCGCGCTGATCGGCGGCGGCCTGTCGCTCGCGATCACGCTCGCGCTGAATCACCGGCATCGCTACGCGCCGCTCGCGGTCGCGCTGACCGGGATCGTCATCGGCGCGTTGTGGACCACGCTCGCGCAATGGCTGATCACGCAGGAAAGCGTGCAGCCCGCGCGCTTCGTCGTGTGGCTCGTCGGCGGCACCTATGGCCGCAGCTGGGGCGAGGTGTCGATGCTGCTGCCGTGGTGCGTGTTCGCGGTGCCCGTGTTCGCATGGCTCGCGAAACCGCTCGACATGCTCGCGCTCGGCGACGACCAGGCCGCCGCGCTCGGCTTGCCGGTGGCCGTGCTGCGGCCGCTCGCACTGACGATCGCGACGCTCGCCGCGTGTGCGGCCGTCGCGGCGGTCGGGCCGGTCGGCTTCATCGGACTGATGGCGCCGCACGTCGCGACGATGCTCGGCGCGCGCCGGCATCGCACGCGGCTGTGGCTCGCGGCCGCGTGCGGCGCGCTGATCCTCGGTGTCGCGGATCTGGCCGCGCGCACGGTCGTCGCGCCGCGCGAAGTGCCGGCAGGCGTGCTGACCGCGCTGATCGGCGCACCGTATCTGCTCGGGCTGCTGATCCTCGAGGGGCGCCGCGCCCGGCGCGCGGGGCGATGACGCCGGTGCTCGACGAGACGCGCGCCACGCGCTTTTCGGCGTTCGCGCCGCAACCGTTCGCCGAACCTCTCGATGTCGTCTGGCTCGGCATGCCCGACGACGCGCACGCGCCGGATCGCATCGTCGTGCCCGTCACCGAATTGCCCGCGCATCGCGACATCGTGCTCGACGCGATGGTCGGCCACTACGGCGGCGATCCCGCGCGGCACGCGCGCGCGCTGATGTCGCAATGGAGCAAATACTATTTCGGCCGCGCGGCGCCGGCCGGTGTCGTCGCCGCGTTGACGCTCGGCCGGCCGCTCGACATGAACCCGGCGCGCACGTTCGTCGCGCTCGACGACGGGATGCCGGCCGCGCTGTATTTCGCGCCGGACGCGCTCGGCGCGCCGTGCGACGATCCCGCGCCGCGCTATGCGGGGCTCCTCGCGCATCTCGGCGCGGTGATCGACCTGCTCGCGGCGATGGGCCGCGTCACGCCGCGCGTGCTGTGGAGCAACGCGGGCAACCTGCTCGACTATCTGCTCGATACGTATCGTTCGCTGCCGTGCGCGGCCGACCCCGTCCGCGATGCGGACTGGCTGTTCGGCTCGACCTGCGTGCGCGGCGAACCGAATCCGCTGCGGATGCCCGTGCGCGACGCCGTGCCGCGCTCGGCACTGCTGCCGACGCCGTTTCGCGCGCGCCGCGTGTGCTGCCTGCGCTACGAAATTCCTGGAGAAACGCAACTGTGTGGAAGCTGCCCCCTGCTACTGACGATGGACGACGCGGCGCTGGCCGAGCAGGACGCGATCCGGTGACGCGCGCCGGCCGCCGGCATGCGCTCGGCGCACTCGCGGCGGCACTCGGCGCCGCGTGTTGCGGCGCGTTTCCCGCCTCGGCTGCCGCGGCTTCCGTTGCCGACGGCGCGCGCGGCACGCAGGGCACCGCGTCGCTCGCCGGCAACCCCGTCGTGTCGCAGGCGAGCGCGAAGATGCCGGTGCGGCCGCAGCGCGTGGTCGCACTCGACTTCATGTTCGCGGAAAGCGTGATCGCGCTCGACCTCGTGCCGGTCGGGATGGCCGATACCGCGTTCTACCCGGGCTGGCTCGGCTACCGGAGCGAGCGGCTCGCGCACGTGACCGACATCGGCTCGCGGCAGGAGCCGGGGCTCGAGGCGATCGCGGCGGTCAAGCCCGACCTGATCATCGGCGTCGGCTTCCGCCACGCGCCGATCTTCGACGCGCTCGACCGGATCGCGCCGACGATCCTGTTCCAGTTCAGCCCGAACGTATCCGACGGCGGCGTACCGGTCACGCAGCTCGACTGGATGCGGCAGATCTTCCGGACGATCGGCGCGGTGACGGGGCGCGACGCGCGTGCGCAGGCGGTCGATGCGCAGCTCGACGCCGGCATCGCGCGCAATGCGGCGCGGCTCGCGGCCGCGGGCCGCACGGGCGAGCGCGTCGCGCTGCTGCAGGATCTCGGCTTGCCCGATCGTTACTGGGCCTACACGGGCAACAGCACGTCGGCGGGCCTCGCGCGTGCGCTCGGGCTCGATCCGTGGCCGCGCAAGCCGACGCGGGAAGGCACGCTGTACGTGACGTCGGCCGATCTGCTTCGTCAGCGCGACTTGGCCGTGATGTTCGTCACCGCATCGGGGATGGACGTGCCGCTGTCCGCGAAACTCGATTCGCCGGTGTGGCGCTTCGTGCCCGCGATGAAGGCGCGCCGGATCGCGCTGATCGAACGCAACATCTGGGGGTTCGGCGGACCGATGTCGGCGCTGAAGCTGGCCGACGTGATGACCGATACGATGCTGACGCTGCCGGCCGTGCGCAAGAGCTGACGGGCAGGGTGTCGCGATCGGCGCGATCAGTGCATTGCGCCCGCCGGCACGATTCGCTTTCGAAATGCGAATCGCCGACGCACTGCCATGGCAGCGCGTCGGCGATTTTTTGTCGCCCGTCGCTCAGGCGCTCAGCGCATCGACACCATCCTGCGCACGCGAGCGCGCCGGCATCGTGTCGCTGACGATGCGCCCGTTGTCGAGCTTCAGCAGCCGGTCGGCGAGATCGAAGTAGCGGTCGTCGTGCGTGATCACGATCACGGCCTTGCCGCGCGCGCGCAGCTCGGGCAGCAGCTGCTCGTAGAACACGGCCTTGAACGACGGGTCCTGGTCGGCCGCCCATTCGTCGAACAGGTAGAACGGCCGGTCTTCCAGATAGGCGACGACGAGCGCGAGCCGCTTGCGCTGACCGGTCGACAGCGCGCGCGTCGAGAACGCGCCGTCGACCACCTTCACCTTGTGGTCGAGCGCGAGCTTCGCGACGAGCGCGTTCGCCCGTGCGTCGGCCTGCGCGCGCGACGGATCGTCCGGATCGACGATGCCGAGCAGCGCATCGAACAGGTGGAAGTCGTTGAATACCGCGCTGAAGCGCTGCCGGTACGCGGCGCGCTCGCGCCAGCCGATCGTGCGGCCGTCGACCTCGATCGTGCCTTCCTCCGGCTCGTAGAGCCCCGTCAGCACCTTCGCGAGCGTCGTCTTGCCGCTGCCGTTGCCGCCGACGATGAACACGAGTTCGCCCGGCTTGATCGTCAGGTCGATCGGCCCGATGCTGAACATCCGTTCGTCGCGTTCGTGGAAGTACGCATGCGTGACGCCGCGCAGCGTGACGGCGCCGGCCGGCGGCACGTCGGGTGCGTCGGCGGCGGGCGGCACCGTGCGCAGCGCGCCGAATTCGGCCATCACGCCTTCGATCCGCGTGAGCGACACGCGCGCGGCGTTGACGGTCGGCAGGTTGTTCAGCAGACCGTCGAGCGGCACGAGCATGAACAGGAACACGACGACGTAGCCGGCGGCGGCGGCCGGGTCGGCATGCACGCCGAGCTGCGGCCAGAACGACGCGACGCCGAGGAACACGTAGAACAGGAAGATGATCCAGCCGACCCCGACCGCGTATGCGCTGAACGCGCGGCGGCGGTGGTCGCGCACTTCGCCGATCGCGGCGCCGAGCTGGCCGTCGACGAACTGGCGGGCGCGCGCGTCGTGCAGCTTCAGTTCCTTCGCGCCGGAGAACAGCGAGCCCAGATAGCCGAACAGGCGGTCCTGCGCGTGGCCGGCCGCCTCGAGCGACGCGATCGCGCGGCGGTCGCCGGTGTGATAGCCGAGCGAGCCTGCGATGATCGCGGCCAGCGCCAGCAGGCACACGGGCCACGACAGCCAGGCGAGATAACCGAGGCAGCCGAACACGATCGAACCGTGCATGACCAGGTTCGGCAGCGCGAAGAACAGCATCGACACGTTGGTCGCGTCGTCGGTCAGCACCGACTGCACGGGCGCCGCGCCGATTCGCTCGATGTCGCGCAATTCGGCGGCGCCGACGCGTCGCGCGAGATGGACGCGCAACCGCGCCATCGTGTCCTGCGACAGGCGGGCGAACAGCGTGCCCGACACGATCCGCGTGACGAGCGCGATCACCGCGCACAGGGCGAAGCGCCACGCGAGCGATGCATCGGCCGCGCCCGGTTGAGAGAGCGCACGGTTCAGCGTCGCGACGAGCAGCACGCTCGCGACACCATTCAGGACGCACGCCGTGAGCGCAAGCGTGAGCGACACGCGGCTTTCGCGCAGCAGCGCAAGGATCAGGCGCGCCGCGGGGCGGCCGGGAGAGGCGTCGAGGGACGGCGGGGAGGAAGGCTCGTGGGCGGCTGTCATCGGCAACGTCGGTAAAGGGAAGGCAGGCAAAAACGCGGAAACGGTGAATCTGACGCGAAAGCGGCGGGCGAGGCGGGGCCCCGTTCCGGCTTCCTCCCTGATAGACGAACGGGGCACGCAAATATTTAGCGGCACCGTCAAAAAAATGCGGCCGCACGCACTTTGCGTGCAAAACGGTAAAAAATCGGCCGCGTCGTTCGTCACACCAGTGAAGCCGCCCCAAGCGGCCCCGAGACTTGGCCGAAGCGGCCGGACCGAAGGACTTCACGCACATGACGAGTTTCCCGACTGCGCTGCATCACCGAATCCGCGAACTGGCGCGCATCGCGCCCGACGCACCCGCGATCGCGGTTCCTTTCCAGAATGACCTGCGCCTGTCGCGCGGCGCGCTCGACGCGCGGGCGGCGTACCTGGCTCGGCAACTGCGCGCGGCCGGCGTCGGCGCGGAAGTGCGGGTCGGCGTCTGCGTCGAGCGTTCGTGCGAACTGTTCGTCGCGCTGCTGGCCGTGCTGAAGGCGGGCGGCGTGTTCGTGCCGCTCGATCCGCGCCATCCCGCCGCGCGCCTCGACTGGATCGTCCAGGATGCGCAACTGCGGCACGGCATCGTCGACGCGGCCGGCCGCGCGGCGCTCGGCACGCCGTTCGAACATGCGTTTGATCCGGCGGCGGCATCGGGCGAGCAGGATCTCGTCGCCGGCGACGAAGCCGTGCCGGTTCACCCGCGTTCGGCCGCCTACATGATCTATACGTCGGGCTCGACCGGCACGCCGAAGGCGGTCGTCGTCGAGCACGGGCCGCTCGCCGCGCATTGCGCCGCGCTCGCGGCCGCGCTGCCGATCGAGGCCGGCGACCGCCTGCTGCATTTCGCATCGGTCAATTTCGACGCCGCGCACGAATGCTGGCTCGCGCCGCTCGCCGTCGGCGCCGGCATCGTCGTGGCGCCGCCGCAGCCGTTCGCGCCGGACGCCGCGCATGCGCTGCTCGTGCGCGAGTCGGTCAACGTCGCCGCGTTCCCGCCTGCCTACCTGCGCGAATTCGCGGCCGTCGCCGCGCGCGACGGCGTGCCGCCGGCGCTGCGCGTGCTCGCGTTCGGCGGTGAAGCGCTGCCGCAACAGGCATTCGAGTTCGTACGCGGCACATTTCCGTCGGTACGACTGATCAACGGCTACGGGCCGACCGAGGCCGTGATCTCGCCGATGCTGTGGCCGGTCGAGCCGGGCGAGACGCCCGTGCTGGCGGCCGACGACGCGTATGCATCGCTGCCGATCGGCCGCGTGATCGGCCCGCGCGTCGCGCGCGTCGACGGCGCCGCGGCCGATGGCGTGGGCGAGCTGCTGCTCGGCGGCGTCTGCGTCGCCCGCGGTTATCACGGTCGCCCGGCCTTGACGGCCGAACGTTTCATTCCCGATGCGCAGGGTGAACCCGGCGCGCGCGTCTACCGCACCGGCGACCTCGCGCGGCTGCGCGACGACGGCGCATTCGATTATCTCGGCCGCCTCGACGATCAGGTCCAGGTGCGCGGCGTGCGCGTGGAGCCGGCGGAAATCGCCGCGTGCCTGCGCTCGCACCCGGCCGTGGCCGACGCGGCCGTGGTCGCCGAAACCGGCAACGGACCGACGCGGCTGATCGCGTGCGTCGCGCTGCGCGCGGCGGCCGACGATGCGGCGCTGAAAGCGCACGTGGCCGCGCAATTGCCGGCCGCGTGGCAACCGCACCGCTTCGTGCGGGTCGATGCGTTGCCGTATACGTTGAACGGCAAGATCGACCGTGCCGCGCTGCGCGAACGGATTGCCGCCGCGCGCGACACGGCGCAAGGCGCCGGCGATGCGCCGCGTACGCCGACCGAGCGGCAGCTCGCCGCCCTCTGGCAGACGCTGCTGGGCCTTGACGTCATCCCGTCGCGTGACGACCGGTTCTTCGCGCTGGGCGCCGATTCGCTCGCCGCGATGCAGCTGCAGGCCGCGATTCGGGCGACTCTGCGCGTGAACCTGCGGCTCGACACGCTGTTCGCCGATCCGGCGCTGGTCGAACTGGCCGGGACGGTCGATCGGACGGAACGCGAGACCGGCGAGCCGCTGGCCGCGATTTCCGCCCGTCGCGCCGCGGCCGATCCGGCGGCATTGGGCGCGCCGCATGTCGACCGTGCGGCCTCTCTTGCGCAGCAACGTTTCTGGGTGCTCGCGCAAACGCGTGACGCGAGCGCCGCGTATCACATCGCCGCGCACTGGACGATCGACGGTGCACTCGCGCGCGACGCGCTGCAGCGCGCGCTCGATCACGTGATCGGGCGTCATGAGGCGTGGCGCACGACGCTCGTCGACAACGACGACGGCATCGTGATGCAGCGGATTCATGCGCATCTGCCGGTGCCGATCGCCGATATCGACCTGCGCGACCAGCCGCCCGCCGCCCGCGACGCACAAGCCGCGCGCCTCGCCGAGCGCGACGCGGCCGAGCCGTTCGACCTCGCGCGCGGCCCGCTGCTGCGCGCGACGCTCGTCGCGCTCGCCGACGATCGTCACCGCCTGCTGTTGACCGCGCATCACGCGATCACCGACGGCTGGAGCTCGCGCTGCGCGTTCGACGAACTGTCGGCCGCGTACCGCGCGTACGCCGAGGGCCGCGAGCCGTCGCTGCCCGAGCTGCCGATCCAGTACGCCGACTACGCGGACTGGCAGCGCGACATGCTGGCCGGCGGCGAGGGCGAGCGCCAGCTCGACTACTGGCGCGGCGCATTGCGCGACGTGCCGGGCCCGCTCGTGCTGCCGGTCGACCGCCAGCCGGGCGCCGTGCGCACGCTGCAGGGTGCGCGCGTGTCGGTGCGCCTGCCCGACGCGGTCGCGGCCGACGTGCGGCAACTCGCACGCGATGCGCAGGCGACCGTCTTCACGGTGCTGCTCGCCGCGCTCGACGCGTGGCTGTCGCGCCTGACCGGCGCAACGGATGTCGTCGTCGCGGTGCCAGTCGCGCATCGCCAGCGCCCCGAAACGCGCGCGCTGCTGGGCCTGTTCCTGAATACCGTCGCGCTGCGCGTGCAAGTGGCGCCCACGCTGCCGTTCCGCGCGCTCGTCGACGCGGCGCGCACGGCGGCGCTCGATGCGGTCGCGCACCAGGATGTGCCGTTCGAGCGCGTCATCGATGCGGTGAAGCCGCCGGTCAAGCGCGGCGACGAATGGCTGCGCGTGAAGTTCGCGCAGCAGTTCGATGCGCGGCACGACAGCGTGCTGCCGGGCGTCACGGCAGTCGCGACGCCGGGGCCCGATCTCGCCGCGCGCTTCGATTTCGCGGTGGATTTCACCGACGACGCGAACGGCATCGAACTGGTCGCCGCGTACGCGACCGACTGCATCGACGCGGACACCGCGCGTGCCTGGCTCGACAGCTATGCGGCGCTCGTCGGCGCGGCCGCGCACGATCCGCAACACCCGACGGCCGTACTGCCGTGCGACGCGTCGGCAAGCTCGCGCCAGCCGCGCGACGGGCGCGCACTGCGCATCGAGCATGCCGACGTCGTCGCCGCGTTTGCGCGGCAGGCGGCTGCCTACCCGCATCGCGTCGCGCTGTCCGACGCATCGACCTCGCTGACGTTCGCCGAGCTCGACGACGCGTCGAACCGCGTCGCACGCGCACTGGTGCAGCGCGGCATGGCCGCCGAGGCGTCCGTGATCGTCTGCATAGAACGGTCGGCACGTTTCGTCGTCGGCCTGCTGGGCGCGCTGAAGGCCGGCGCGCTCGCCGTGCTGCTCGATCCCGCGCAGCCGGCCGCACGACTCGGTGCCGCGGCGGCCGACTGCGGCGCACGCTGGGCGCTCGTGGCGGACACGGCCGCGTGGCCGGCCGGCATCGATACGCAGCCGCTCGACGTCGACACGCTCGCGCAGGATGCGACGCTCGCCCACGCGGCCGGCGTGCGCGTCGCGCCGCATCCGGAGCAGGGCGCGTACCTGATCTACACGTCGGGCTCGACCGGCACGCCGAAGGGCGTCGTCGTGTCGCACGGCGCACTGGCCGACTACGTGCAGGGGATGCTCGATGAACTCGCGTTCGCACCCGACGCCTCGTTCGCGATGGTGTCGACCGTCGCGGCCGACCTCGGCCATACGACGCTGTTCGGCGCGCTGTGCGCCGGCCGCACGCTGCATCTGCTGCCGGCCGCCTGCGCGTTCGATCCGGACCAGTTCGCGGACGAAATGCGCCGCCGTGAAGTCGGCGTGCTGAAGATCGTGCCGAGCCACCTGCAGGCGCTGCTCGACGCGCGCGTGCCGGCCGACGTGCTGCCGCGCCACGCGCTCGTGACGGGCGGCGAGACGCTCACGTGGGCGCTCGTCGCGCGCCTGGCCGCGCTCGCGCCGGCCTGCCGCGTGATCAACCATTACGGGCCGACCGAAGCGACGGTCGGCGCGATCGCGTGCGACACCGCGTCGATCGCCGCCGATGCGCGCGACCCCGCGAGCGGCGTGCCGCTCGGGCTGCCGCTGCCGAATGCGCGTGCGCTCGTGCTCGACGCGTTCGGCGCCTGCGTGCCCGCCGGCGCGACGGGCGAGCTGTATCTGGGCGGGCCGGGCGTCGCGCGCGGTTACCTCGGGCGCCCGGCGCAAACCGCCGAGCGTTTCGTGCCCGATCCGTTCACGCCCGGTGCGCGGCTGTATCGCACGGGCGACCGCGTGCGACTGCGCACGGATGGCCGTCTCGCGTTCCTCGGCCGTATCGACGACCAGGTGAAGATCCGCGGCTACCGCGTCGAGCCGGGCGAGGTGAGTGCGGCCGTGCGCGCGGCCGCGCCGGTCGCGCAGGCCGAAACGCTCGCGATCGAGCACGACGGCCGCCTGCGGCTCGCGACGTTCGTCGTGATGCGCGACGACGCGGCCTTCGACGAAGCCGCCGTGCGCGCGGCACTTGCCGCGAAGCTGCCCGACTACATGGTGCCCGCGCAGTTCGTCGCGCTGGCTCGCCTGCCGGTGACGGCGAACGGCAAGATCGATCGCGCGGCATTGCGCGAGCTGGCTGCCGCGCCGGTTGCGGTTGCGTCCGGCGATGCGCCGCGCGGTGCGGTCGAAACCGTGCTCGCCGACGTCTGGCAGGCCGTGCTGAAAGCGCCGAAGGTCGGCCGCGACGACAATTTCTTCGAACTCGGCGGCGATTCGATCCTCGTGCTGCAGGTGATCGCCCGTGCCCGCAAGCGCGGCGTGCGCTTCACGCCGAAGCAATTGTTCGACGGCCCGACGGTGGCCGAACTCGCGCGCATCGCGAAGACCGACGACGCGGCCGCCGCCGTCCAGCCCGCGAGCGCTGCCGCGACGCCGGTGGCCGCATCGGTCCTGACGCCCGCGCAGCAGCGCTTCTTCGCGCTCGACGTTCCGCATCCGGACCACTGGAACCAGTCGGTTGCGTTCGACGTGCGCGGTGCATTCGACGCCGACGCATTCGCGCGCGCATTCGACGCGCTGCTGACGCATCACGACGTGTTCCGCCAGCGCTTCGCGCGCGGCGCGGACGGCGTCTGGCGCGCAAGCGAGGCAGCCAAGCCGTACGACGCATTGCCGTTCGTCGAAGTCGCCGCACGCGACGCAGCCGACGGGCTCGCACGCTTCGACGCGCTGCAGCGCCGTCTCGACCTCGGCCGCGGGCCGCTCGCCTGTGCATGCGCGGCGCGCCTGCCGGACGGCTCGACGCAGCTGTATCTGGCGATTCACCACGCGATCGTCGACGGCGTGTCGTGGCGCATCCTGCTCGACGACCTCGACACGGCCTACCGCGCCGCATGCGAACACACGCCGGTCCGCCTGTCGCAGCCGGGCCTGCGCGCAGACGCATGGGCCGCGCGGCTCGCGCGTGCCGCGACGGAACCGGGCTCGCCGTTCACGGCGGAGGCCGCATACTGGGCCGGCATGGCGCAGGGCGACGACGTCGTCCCCGATCATCCGGACGCAACGGCCACGAACGCCGATGCGGCCGTCGTCGTGCAGACGATCGACGCGGCATTGACCCGCGCCGCGTTGACCGACGCGCATGCCGCCTATCGCACGCAGACGATCGAGCTGCTGGGCGCGGCGCTCGCGCTGGCGCTGGCCGGCGCGCGCGACGCCGCTGCGTGCCGCGTCGAACTGGAAGGACACGGCCGCGAAGCGCTGTTCGACGATGCGGACGCGAGCCGGACGATCGGCTGGCTGACGAGCCATTACCCGGTGACGCTGCCGGTCGCGGCGACCGCGCGCGACACGCTATGCGCGGTCAAGGACACGCTGCGCGCCGTGCCGCACAAGGGGCTCGGCTTCGGCGTGCTCGCGCACTACGGCGATGCGGCGACGCGCGCGGCGCTGGCCGCCGTGCCGCGCCCGCGCGTCACGTTCAACTATCTCGGCCAGTTCGACGCGCCGCGCGATGCCACGCTCGTACCGCGCTTCGGCGGCACCGGCGTCGAGCGCGATCCGCGGGGGCCGCTCGGCAACACGCTCGCGATCCACGCATACCTCGATACGGACCGCGACGGCGCGCGTACGCTCAAGGTGCACTGGGTCTACGGTGCGCCGCAGTTCGAGCGCGCGACGATCGACGCGTTGGCCGAACGCTTCGCGTCGGCGCTGCGCGAACTCGTCGACGCGTGCGCGTCGCGCATCGCGCATCGCGGCGCCGGCGCGACGCCGGGCGATTTCCCGCTCGCGCAGGCCGCCGGGCTCACGCAGGCCGCGATCGAACGCACGCCGCTCGACTGGCGCGCGATCGACGACGTGTATCCGCTGTCGCCGATGCAGCAGGGCATCCTGTTCCACGCGCTGTTCGCACCGGGCCACGCGAGCTACGTGAACCAGCTCGTCGCGACCGCGACCGCGCTCGACGCCGACCGGCTCGCGGCGGCGTTCGACGCGTCGATCGCGCGTCACGACATTCTGCGCACGAGCGTGATGCCGGACGAAGCCGCGCCGCTGCAGTGCGTGCACCGCCATGCGCGGATCCCGGTCGAGCAGCTCGACTGGCGCGAGCGCGGCGACACGCTCGACGCCGATTTCGACGCCTGGCTCGCGGCCGACCGCACGCGCGGCTTCGACTGGCGCGAGCCGCCGCTGATGCGGCTGACGCTGATTCGCGTGTCGGACGACGCATGGCGCGTCGTGTGGACGCGTCACCATGTGCTGCTCGACGGCTGGAGCACGGCGCGCCTGCTCGCGGACGTGCTGCGCGACTATCGCGACCCGGATGCCGTGTCGCCGTTCGCGAGTCGTCCGGCGCTGCGCTACCGTGACTTCATCGCATGGCTCGGCACGCGCGACCGCGACGCCGACGAGCGTTTCTGGACCGGGCGTCTTGCCCGCCTGGATGCACCGACGCTGATTGCCGACCGGTCGGCCGACCGCGCCGAGGCCGAGATGGTCACGTGGCGCGCGACGCTCGATGCGCACGCGCTGACGCGCGTCGCGCAGACGGCGCGTGCGCTGAAGCTGACCGTCAACACGCTGGTGCAGGGCGCCTGGGCGCTCGCGCTGCAGCGGATGACGCATCAGCCGGCCGTCGCGTTCGGTGCGACCGTCGCGGGCCGTCCCGACGCGCTCGCGGACGTCGACTCGGTGCTCGGCCTGTTCATCAATACGCTGCCGGTCATCACCGCACCGGCGCCGCAGCAACGCGCGGCCGACTGGCTGCAGGCGCTGCAGCGCGAGAACGCGGCCGCCGCCGAACATGCCCACACGCCGCTGGCCGACATCCAGCGCTGGGCGCGCGGGGCAGGCGGCGCACTGTTCGATACGCTGGTCGTGTTCGAAAACTACCCGGTCGACGACACGGCGCGCGACGCCGATCCGCGCGCGCTGGCATTGAGCGGCGTGCGCAGCATCGAGGCAACCGATTTCGCGCTGACGCTCGTGATCGAAAGCGGCGCCGAACTGACGATCGACTACGGTTACGACGCCGCACGTGTCGATGCGCGTCAGGTCGAGACCTGGCATCGTGCGTTCGCATGTGCGCTCGATGCACTGGCCCGTACGCCGGACGCGCTGCTCGGCACGCTGTCGATCGCCGACGCCGCCACCCGCGACGCACTGGCGCATGCGCAAGACACCGCGCATGCGTGGCCGATCGCGCAACGGCAGCCGCTGCACCTGCAATTCGCCGAGGCGGCGCGGGCGACGCCGGACGCGATTGCACTCGAATACGCCGACGTTCATGGCGGCGTGCATCGTGCGACCTATCGCGAGCTCGACGTGGCAACCTCGCGCATCGCGGCCGCGCTGCGCCGGCGCGGTGTGCGGCCCGACACGCCGGTCGCGCTGTGCGTCGAGCGTTCGTTCGACATGGTGATGGCGCTCGTCGGCGTGCTGAAGGCCGGCGCCGCGTACCTGCCGGTCGACCCCGACTATCCGGCCGAGCGCATCGCGTACCTGCTGCGCGACGCGCGGCCGGCCGTCGCGATCACACAGGCCCATCTGCGCCAGCAGGTCGAGGCCGCGCTGGGTGAAGGCGCCGACACGCAGTTGCTGACGGTGGCGGACCTGCTTGCCGATGCGGCGGGCGAAGCGGCCGGCGCGCCCGCAAGCGGCACCGCCGCGATCGACGACGCACGGCTCGCCTACCTGATCTATACGTCCGGCTCGACCGGCAAGCCGAAGGGCGCCGGCAACACGCACGGCGCACTCGCGAACCGGATTGCGTGGATGCAGCACGCGTACCGGCTGACGCGCGACGACGTCGTGCTGCACAAGACGCCGTTCGGTTTCGACGTGTCGGTCTGGGAATTCGTGTGGCCGCTGGCGATCGGCGCGAAGCTCGCGATCGCCGCGCCGGGCGACCATCGCGACCCGGCGCGTCTCGCGGCCGCGATCCACGCGCACGGCGTGACGGTGCTGCATTTCGTGCCGTCGATGCTGGCCGCGTTCGCCGCTCATCTCGACGACTTCTCGGCCGCCGCGCAATGCGACAGCGTGCGCCTGATCGTCGCGAGCGGCGAAGCGCTCGCGCCCGAACTCGTCGCGAAGATGGCGCGGCTGCTGCCGAATGCCACGCTCGTGAACCTGTACGGACCGACCGAAGCCGCGATCGACGTGTCGCACTGGACTTGCGGCCCCGACGACGCGAATGCGGTCGCGGTGCCGATCGGTCATCCGATCGCGAACCTGCAGCTGCACGTGCTGGACGCCGCGTGGCAGCCGGTGCCGGCTGGCGCGACCGGCGAACTGTACCTGGCGGGCGCCGGTCTCGCGCGCGGTTATCTCGGCCGCCCGGCGCTGACCGCCGAGCGCTTCGTGCCCGATCCGTTCGTGCCGGGCGCGCGCATGTACCGCACCGGCGACCTCGCGCGCCGGCGCGCCGACGGCGCGCTCGACTACCTTGGCCGCGTCGACACGCAGGTGAAGCTGCGCGGCCAGCGGATCGAGCCGGGCGAGATCGAAGCGCTGCTGCGCGCGGCGCCCGGCGTGAACGATGCGGTCGTGATCGTGCGCGACGAGCAATTGATCGGCTACGTGGCCCGCGGCGATGCGGGCCCGCTCGACCGCGCGGCGCTGCTCGACGCACTGCGCGCGCAACTGCCGGCGTACATGGTGCCGTCGCAACTGATCGAGCTCGACGCGTTGCCCGTCACGCCGAACGGCAAGTGCGACCGTCATGCGCTGCCCGCGCCGGTGCGCGACACGGCCGAAGCCGTCGAACTCGCGACCGACACCGAACGCGCGCTCGCGGCAATCTGGCAGCGCGTGCTGCACGTGGACGCGATCGGCCGCGACGGCGATTTCTTCCTGCTCGGCGGCCACTCGCTGCTCGCGACGCAGGCCCACGCGCAGGCCAACCTGCACTGGGGTCTTGCGCTGCCGCTGCGCACGCTGTTCGACACGCGCACGCTGGCGCGCTGCGCGGAAGCGATCGACGCGGCCTGCGCGGCGCGCGGCGAGACCGATGCGGCGAGCGCGATCGACGCGCTGCTCGGCGAACTGGAAACCCAATAAGGACGACGGATGACGAAGGCTCAACCCGACTGGCTCGCGCTCGCGACGCGTTTCGCGCAACTGCCCGACGCGCAGCGCGCGGTCTTCATCGACAAGCTCGGCGCGGCCGGCATCGACTTCCGCGTGCTGCCGATTCCGCCGCGCGCGCCGCGCAGCGAGCGCGTGCCGGCTTCGTTTGCACAGACGCGGCTGTGGTTGCACGCGCGGCTGATCGACGCGCCCGACGCGTATCACATCACCGAGCGCCTCGCGCTGACGGGCCCGCTCGACGTGCATGCGCTGCGTCTCGCGTGCGATGCGCTGATCGCACGTCATGAAGCGCTGCGCACGACCTTCGACGAAGCGCAGGACGGTGTCGCGCAAACGATCCACGCGCCGCTGCGCTGCCCGTGGCGCGAGACCGACCTGGAAGCGTTGCCGGCCGCGCAGCGCGCGGCGCGCGCGGAGGCCGTCGCGACGGCCGACGAAGCCGAGCCGTTCGATCTCGGCACGGCGCCGCTCGTGCGCGCGCACCTGGTGCGCTTCGACGCGACGCATCACTGGCTCGCGCTGACCGTCCATCACATCGTGTCGGACGGCTGGTCGTCCGGCGTGATGCTCGACGAACTCGCGGCGTTCTATCGTGCGTATGCGTCCGACCGGCCGGTGCCGCTCGCGCCGCTGCCGATCCAGTACGCCGACTACGCGCTGTGGCAGCGCCGCTGGCTCGATGCCGGCGAGCGCGACCGTCAGCTCGCGTTCTGGCGCGAGCGCCTCGACCCGCAGCGCGGCGTGCTGACGCTGCCGGGCGCGGCCGCGCGGCCGGCGCGCCGCAGCGCACGCGGCGCGCGTCATGTGTTTTCGCTCGACGCGCGCGTCGGCGCGCAACTGCGCGCGTTTGCGGCCGCATCGGGCGCGACGCCGTTCGCCGTGCTGCTGGCCGCGCTCGATGCGCTGCTCGCGCGCGCGACCGGCGACGCGCGGATCTGCGTCGGCGTGCCGGCCGCGAACCGCGAACGCGCGGAAGTCGCCGGCCTGATCGGCTTCTTCGTCAACACGCTGGCGATCGACGTCGACGTGCCTGCGCACGGCGATTTCTCGTCGCTGGTCGCACGCACGCAGCGCGCGCTCGTCGACGCGCAGATGCACCAGGACGTGCCGTTCGAGCAGGTGGTCGACGCGCTCGGCGTGCCGCGCAGCGCGAGCCATCATCCGCTGTTCCAGGTCATGGCCGCGTATGGCGAGCGGCGCGCGCTGCCGGCGCTCGGCGCGGCGTCGGCCGCGTTGCTGCCGTCCGGCACGCCGTCCGCGAAATTCGACCTGACGCTGTCCGTCGAGGCGACGCCCGACGGCACGTTCGACGCCGCTTTCATCTACGCGCTCGACCTGTTCGACGCGGACGCGATCGCGCGGCTGGCCGCGCGATTCGTCACGTTGCTGACCGATGCGCTCGCACGCCCCGACAGGCCGGTCGGCGATCTCGACTGGCTGCCCGCCGACGAGCGTGCCCAGCTCTTTGCATGGAACGCGCCGGCCGGCGCGACCGATGCCGAACCGTTCGTGCCCGTGCATGCGCGTATCGCCGCGCATGCGCAAGCGCGGCCGCACGCGCGCGGTGTCGCCGATATCGACCGCGCGCTGACGCGCGGCGAAGTCGATGCACGCGCGGCGCGCCTCGCCCGCCATCTGGTCGCGGCCGGCGTCCGGCCCGAGATGCGCGTCGGCGTCGCGCTGCAGCGCTCGGTCGACCTGCTCGTCGCGCTGATCGCGGTGCTGAAGTCGGGCGCCGCGTTCGTGCCGCTCGATCCCGCGCATCCGCGCGAACGGCTCGCGCAGATCGTCGGCGACGCGAACATCGCGCACGTGCTGACCGACGGCGCGAGCGCCGCGTCGCTGCCCGAACTGCCGGCGTTGCGCGTCTGGCGCGCCGATGCGATCGATGCGCTCGACGAGGCCGGGCACGTCGTGCTGCCGGACGTGCTGCCGGGCCACGCGGCCTATGCGATCTACACGTCGGGCTCGACCGGCAAGCCGAAGGGCGTGATCGTCGACCATGCATCGTTCGCGCTGCATTGCGCGGCGATCGCCGAGCGCTACGGCGCGAGCGAGCACGACGTGTTCCTGCTGTTCCAGTCGGTCAACTTCGACGGCGCGCATGAAGGCTGGTTTTCGCAATACATGTCGGGCGCCGCCGTGTCGGTGACGGCCGACGTTCTGTGGCCGCCCGCGCAGACCTGCGCGATGATGGTGCGCGACGGCGTGACGATGACCTATGTGCCGCCGGGCTGCGCCGCGCAACTCGCCGAATGGGCGCTCCAGCACGGTGCGCCGCCGACGCTGCGTTCGCTGACCGTCGGCGGCGAGGCGACGTCGCGCGAAGCGTTCGCGATGCTGCGCCGTGCGCTGCCGAACGTGCGCGTGGTCAACGGCTACGGCCCGACCGAGACGGTCATCACGCCGACGCTGTGGATGTTCCGGCCCGGCGACGATCTGGCGAAGCTCGGCGACGCCGCGTACCTGCCGATCGGCACGCTGGTCGGCGCGCGCACCGCGCATGTGCTCGACGCGCGGCTGCATCCGCTGCCGGTCGGCGTGATCGGCGAACTGTATCTGGGTGGCGAGGGGATCGGCGTCGCGCGCGGCTATCTCGACCGTCCGGCACTGACGGCGGAGCGCTTCGTGCCCGACCCGTACGGCGCGGCGGGCGCGCGGCTGTACCGCACCGGCGACCTCGTACGCCGCCGCGCGGACGGCGTATTCGACTTCATCGGCCGCGTCGACCACCAGGTGAAGCTGCGCGGGCTGCGCATCGAACTCGGCGAAATCGAGGCGCAGCTGGCCGCGCACGATGCGGTGCGCGAGGCGTGCGCGGTCGTGCACGGGCAGGGTGCGCTCGCGCAGCTCGTCGCGTATGTCGAGCTGACCGCCGATGCGCGGGCCGCCGCGCAGCCGGTCGAAGCCGCGACGCTCGATGCGCACCTGCGCCGCACGCTGCCCGATTACATGGTGCCCGCGCAACTGATCGTGCTCGACGCGCTGCCGCGCAACGCGAACAGCAAGGTCGACCGTGCGCGGCTGCCGGCGCCGGTGCGCGTCGAACGCGCGTACGAGGCGCCGCGCGACGGCGACGAAACCGCGCTCGCGGCGATCTGGTGCGACGTGCTGAATCTCGAGCGCGTCGGCCGCGGCGATCACTTCTTCGATCTCGGCGGCCATTCGCTCGCGGCCGTGCGGGTCGCGACACGCGTGGCGGAACGGCTCGGCCGCGACGTGCCGGTACGCGCACTGTTCGAGGCGCCCGTGCTCGCACAGTACGCGCGGCAGGTAGTCGATGCGCCGCGCGCCGCGCATGCCGGCGCCGCCGCGCCGGGCGTCGCGGTGGCGAAGCCCGACGCGCATGGCGTGTGGCCGCTGTCGCCCGCGCAGCTCGGCCTGTGGTTCCTGTGGCGCGCGCAGCCGGACAGCGCCGCGTACAACATTCCGGTTGCGCTGCGCGTGCGCGGCCCGCTCGACGTCGATGCGCTGCGCGCGGCGTTCGCGGATGCCGCGGCCGTTCATCCGGCATTGCGCGCGCGGCTCGTGGCGCGCAACGGCGCGCTGCCGGGCCAGCGGATCGACGCGGATGTTGGCGTCGAACTGCCCGTGATCGACCTGTCGGCCCAGGCCGATGCGCTTGCCCGAGCCGCCGCACTGACCGACGAGGATGCCCTCGCGCCGTTCGACCTTGCGGCCGATGCGCCGCTGTGGCGTGCCCGCGTGCTGCGGCTCGACACGGACGACCACGTGCTGTCGGTGACGATCCATCACATCGTGTCGGATGGCGAATCGATCGAGCTGTGGCTCGATGCGGTGCGCACGCGTTATGTCGCTCGGGTGCACGGCGACGCGCTGCCGGCGCTGGACGCGATCCAGCCGGCCGCGCCGCTCGTGCTGCCCGCGCCGTGCCATCCGGCCCGCGTCGCGTATTGGCAGGATGCGCTGGCCGATCTGCCGTCGCGCGTGCTGCCGCAGCGTGCGGACGCGCCGGCCCATCCGCAATGGCGAGCGGCCCGTCTCGCATTCGAATTCGATGCGCACCTGATCCGCGCCGCACGCGACGCCGCATCGGCCGCGCACGCCACGTTGCCGATGCTGCTGCACGCGGCGCTCAATACCGCGCTGTTCCGCGTGACGGGCGCGGCCGACCAGCCGGTCGGCGTGCTGGCGTCGACGCGCGCGCTCACCGGCGATGCGGCCCGCGACGCGCTCGGTCTCTTCATCAACTCGGTCGTCGTGCGCACGCGGATCGACCCGGCAGACCGCCGCGCGGACGTGCTCGCGCAGGTGCGCGATACGGCGCTCGCCGCGTATGCGCATGCCGACGTGCCGTTTGCCGACGTCGTCGCCGCGCTGCGCGCACCGCGTGCCGCGCAGGCCAATCCGCTGTTCCAGGTGATGTTCAACTACCTGCGTCCGACCGGCGCGGCCGCGCGCGACTGGGCCGGTCTGTCGCTCGCCGAATTCGACGACGTGCGCCATCGCGTCGTGTTCACGCTGGAGCTGGACGTCGTCGAGCATCCGGACGGGCGCGTCAGCGCTGCGTTCTCGTATGCGGACGAACTGCTCGACCGCGGTTTCGTCGATGCGCTCGTCGATGTCTATCACGATGAAGTTGCCCGCTTCGCCGGTGCGTCGGAAGCGGCGCTCGGCGTGCCGGACGCACGCGACGCCGCGTTCGGCGCGCATGCACACGCGGCAGCACGGGGCCACGCGCCGTCGTCGCACGCGGCGGCGGTGCTGGCGGCCTTGTGGTCCGACACGTTCGCGACCGCCGCACCCGAGCCCGATGCGGACCTGTTCGAAGCCGGCGCGACGTCGTTCGACGTCGTGCGCTTCGTCGACGCGGCCGGCCGTGCCGGTCACGCGCTGACGGTCGCCGACGTGTTCGCGTCACCGACGCTCGCAGCCCTCGGTGCACGGCTGGATGCGCGTGCGGAAACAGCACAGGAGGCGCGCCATGCTGGCTGAAGTGCGTCCGGACGGATTCACGATGCTCGATACGTACCGCCTCGCATTCGCGGACGGCCTGTTCGCGCTGCGCGACGGCACGGAGATCCGTGTCGCGCAGGGCGACGGCATCGGTGCGCAGCTGCTGCGCGCGCAACTCGGCGACGACGGTGCGCTGCGCCTCGTCGCATACAACCATCGCGCGGCGCCGGCCGACCAGCGGCGCGCGCTGCTGGCGGCGCTGGCCGCGGCGTTTTCGGACAGCGCGCGCCATGCGGCGATCCGGCTCGACCCGGCCGCATGGCCGGCGGTCGCGCTCGATGCGCTGCGCGCGAGCGGCGTGCTCGCCGACGGCGGCCGCTGCGTGCGTGACGGCTGGGCGCAACAGGCCGACCTGTGGCTCGTCGGCCCGCATCTGCCGTGCGCGACGCTACCGATGCTCACCGACGGCCGGCGCCACCCGCGCCGGCCGCCCGCGCCGCGCGGCGACGTCTACGCGCGCGACCTGCCGGCGCTCGGCGTGCGCTTCACGCTGCGCGGCTGGCAGCCGGCGGAGGACACCGAACGGCTCGCGCGCTGGTTCGACGAACCGCGCGTGCGCGACGGCTGGCCGGGTGCGCACCCCGCGCCCCGCGGCACGGACGGCGCGCCAGGCGCCGCCCTCGACGCCGATCCGCACGTGACGCCGCTCGTCGGCTGTTTCGACGGCGAGCCGTTCGCGTATTTCGAAGCGTTCTGGCTGAAGGAAGACGCGCTCGCGCCGCACGTCGCGGCGCGCGACTACGACCGCGGGCTGCGGATGCTGGTCGGCGAGTCGCGCTGGCGCGGCCCGCATTGCGTGGCCGGCTGGTTGCCGTCCGTCGTGCATTACCTGTTTCTCGACGACCCGCGTACCGAAGCGGTCGGCTGTGCCGTTCCGGCCGGCCACGCGCGGGTTGCCGACCATCTCGCGCGGCATGGCTTCGCGCGGCAGCGCCGTCTCGCGCTGGCCGACGCGCAGCCGCTGTGGATGCGCACGCTGCGCGAGACGTTCTTCTCCGGCCGTCACGTCTGACGGGCCGGATTCACCGACAAGGGAGCTGAGACATGCAGAGAGAAACCGTATTCGACCTGATCGGCGTCGGCTTCGGGCCGTCGAATCTGGCGCTGGCCGTGCGCCTCGCGGAGCGCAGCGGCGCGCGCACGTTCGCCCATTGCTTCGTCGAGCGCCAGCCGGAATTCGGCTGGCATCGCGGGATGCTGCTCGACGACTGCCGGATGCAGATTTCGTTTCTGAAGGATCTCGTCACGATGCGCGATCCGAAAAGCCGCTACACGTTCATCAACTACCTGTTCGAGCGCGGCCGGCTGAACGAATTCGTCAACCTGAAGAACTTCTATCCGACCCGCGTCGAATTCCACGACTACCTGAGCTGGGTCGCCGACGCATTCGACGACCGCGTGCACTACAGCGAGACCGTGCTGGCGATCGAGCCGGTACGTGGCGACGGCGCGAAGATCGACGCGCTGCGCGTGCTGTCGCGCGACGCGGCGGGCCACGAGCGCCAGCGCGTCACGCGCGCGCTGTCGGTCGGCGTCGGCGGCACGCCCGCGATTCCGGACGCGTTCGCCGCGCTCGGCCGCGACCGCGTGATCCATTCGTCGTCGTACCTGACCGACATCGACCGACTCGTCGCATCGCCCGACGGCGAGCGCCGCCGCGTCGCGGTGATCGGCGCGGGGCAGAGCGCGGCCGAGGTGTTCATCGACCTCGCGCGCCGCTTCCCGCATGTCGACGCGAGCCTCGTGATGCGTGCCGGCGCGCTGAAGCCGGCCGACGACAGCCCGTTCGTCAACGAGATCTTCAGTCCCGAGTTCACCGACGTCGTCTATGCGCAGCCGCACGACGCGCGCCGCGCATTGCTCGAGCGCTACCGCGACACCAACTACGCGGTGGTCGACCGGCCGCTGATCGAGCAGATCTACGAAATGCTGTACCTGCAGCGCATCGACGGCACGCCGCGCCATGCATTGCTTGCGAACAGCGCGATCGAGGCCGCGGTGCGCACGGCCGACGGCCGCATCGAGCTGACGCTGCGCGACCGGTTGAGCGGCGCCACCCGCGTCGAGCGCTTCGACGCGCTTGTGCTCGCGACCGGCTACCGCCGCGACACGCACTCGGCCTTGCTCGAAGGGCTGGCGCCGCACCTCGGCGATGCGCTCACGCGCGGCGACGTCACGCGCGATTACCTGCTCGCGACGCCCGCGGACTTCGCGCCGCGCATCTACCTGCAAGGCTGCTGCGAAGACAGCCACGGATTGTCCGACACGCTGCTGTCGGTACTGGCGCGCCGCGCGGACGAAATCTGCGCGTCGCTCGAAGACGGGATCGCGCCCGCCCATGACGAAGGCGCGGCCCGGGCAATGCACGAAAAACGACCGGAAAACGGGGTGAGCGCGGGCCGGATGGCTTTCGCTCTTTGACAAAGGCGCGGTCGGAGACCGCATGAAAAAAGTGGAGCAGAGAAAGATGGAGTGGGCAACAGGCACGCGTTTGCGTGCGATCGCAGCCGCGGCGAGCGTGGCGTTCGGTACGGCGGCGGCAGGGCACGCATACGCCCAGACGGCGCCGGCCGTGAACGCGGGCGTCGCGGCGTCGGCCAGCAGTGCACAGAACGGCGCGGCGGCCGGTTCGTCGACCAGCGCGCAGAACGGCACGCTGCCGGCGATCACCGTCAACGCGGCCTCGGCCGGCGACGGCACGGTCGGGCTCGTCGCGAAGCGCAGCCGGTCCGGTACCAAGACCGACACGCCGATCAACGAGATCCCGCAGACGATCAACGTCGTCACCGCGCAGCAGATCGAGATGACCGGCGCGACCGACGTGAACGCGGCGCTGCGCTACGTGCCAGGCTTCTCGTCGTACGGTTCGGACAACCGTTCGGACTGGTATGCGGCGCTGCGCGGCTTTACGCCGACGGCCTACGTGAACGGCCTGCAGGTGCCGAACACGATCAACCTCGCCAGCTGGCGTGTCGATCCGTACATGATCGACAGCATCAGCGTGCTGCGCGGGCCGACCTCGGTACTGTACGGCGCGGGCGACCCGGGCGCGATCATCGACGTGCAGACCAAGCTCGCCGACGGCGAGCGCGTGCGCGAGGCCGGGGTGCAAATCGGCAACTACGCGCGCAAGCAGTTCATGATCGACGTCGGCGACAAGCTCGACCCGGACGGCAAGTACGCGTACCGGTTCGTCGGCGTCGCGCGCGACGGCAACGCGCTGACCGGTCCGAACAACGACCAGCGTGTCGCGCTCGCGCCGTCGTTCCGCTGGCGCCCGGACGCGGATACGTCGCTGACGCTGTCCGCGACGTACCTGCAGGACTGGGGCGACATCTCGTCGAACTTCGTCCCGGCGGTGGGCACGGTGCTGCCGAACCCGAACGGGCAAATCAACAAGGACGTCTACGAAGGCGACCCGAACTTCAACTACTACCGCAAGAAGCAGTGGTCGGTCGGCTACCAGTTCGAACGAAACCTGACGCCGGCGTGGACGTTCCGCCAGAACACGCGCCTGATGCACCTGTCGCTCGACAACGGCTCGGTGTTCGGCAACGGCTTCGTCGACGGCAGCACGACCGACGTGTCGCGCTGGGCCGGCGTGTTCCAGATGAACTACAGCCGCTTCGACATCGACAACAACCTGGAAGGCCGGTTTGCAACGGGCCCGCTCCAGCACACGCTGCTGCTCGGCTTCCAGTACAACCGCCAGACCGCGACCGACAGCGAATGGCTCGCCGCCGCGTCGCCGCTGAACATCTACAACCCGGTCTACACGCCGGTCACGCTGTCGGTGTTCTCGAATCCGGACACCACGTTCCGTACGAACACGTACACGACGATGAACACGTTCGGCCTGTACGCGCAGGACCAGATCAAGTGGAACCGCTGGACGCTGACGCTCGGCGGCCGCGAGGACTGGGTCAACATGCGGATGGACGACCGCGCGGGCGGCACGTCGACGAAGGCGGACGTCACGGCGTTTACCGGCCGCGTCGGCCTCACGTACCAGGGCGATTACGGGCTGTCGCCGTACGTCAGCTACGCGACGTCGTTCAACCCGCTGATCGGCGTGAACCTGCTCGGCGGCGGGCTGCCGCAGCCGACGCGCGGCAAGCAGATCGAGGCCGGCCTGCGCTGGCAGCCGCCCGGCAAGAACCTGATGCTGAACGCGGCGATCTACCAGATCAACCAGACCAACGTGCTCACGTCGGCGTTGCCGAGCCAGGACCCGACCGGCACGAAGTCGGTACAGACGGGCGAAGTGCGTTCGCGCGGGATCGAGCTGAGCGCGACCGGCAAGGTCACGTCGAATCTGTCGGTGATCGCGTCGTACGTCTACCAGGACGTGAAGAACGTGCAGGCCAACGACGTGTCGCTGAACAACTGGCCGGTCGACATTCCGCGGCCGCGCCAGATGGCGTCGCTGTGGACCGACTGGACGTGGCACACGGGGCCGCTCGCGGGCTTCGGCCTCGGCGGCGGCATCCGCTACCAGAGCGCGTCGGCCGGTGCGGCGGACAACTCGCTGACGGTGTCGAGCGTCACGTTGTTCGACGCGGGGCTGCATTACGACGTGCGTAACTGGCGCTTCGCCGTGAACGGGACGAACCTGTTCAACCGCCATTACATCAGCGGTTGCCAGTCGTACAACGTCTGCGTGTTCGGAACCGACCGCACGGTGATCGCGACCGCGAAATACAACTGGTGACGTTGCGCGCCGCGGCCCGCCGGCCGGCCTTCGCGGCCGGCGCGGGCGGGCCGCGGCGCCTTCGTCCGCTTTTCCTCGACGCATCCATGCCGAAAAAAAATCTCGTCTACATCCAGTCGCTGCGCAACGGCGCGGCCGATCGCGCCGGCCAGCCGGTCGCTTATCGGGGCGGCACGCGCTACATGAAGGCGCCGCTCGAATTCCTCGTCGAACGCCTGAACGATTCGCCGCTCGGCGAGCGCTACACGCTCAAGGGCGTGATCGTCGACGACGACGAAGGCTCGCCGGCCGACCGCGCGAAAGTGGCCGACTACGGCTTCGCGCGCACGCCGGGCCGCCCGTGGATCCTGCCGGAGGGGTTGACGGTGCAGGGCACGCCGGTCGACGCGCTGTTCAGCGCGATTCCGTCGACGTACCGGCGCCTGCCGCGCGACGCGCGCGAGCGCGTGGCCGGCAAACAGGCGTTCGAGCGCCGCCTGCTCGAGCGCCTGCTCGAACTCGACGCCGACATCGTCGTGCTCGACGGGCTGCTCGTGATTCTCGACGAGCTCGTGCGGCCGGGCGCGCGCTTTCACCGGCGCATCGCGAACATCCACCCCGGCATCACGGCCGACGATTCGCCGTACCAGCGGCGCGGCGCGTGGGCGACGCTCGATGCGCTGCACGGCGCGCGCGGCGAACGGGTCGACTGGGCGAGCGGTACGACGTCGTCCGTCGAGCCCGTGACGATGACGGGCGCGTCGTTTCACTACGTCGACAACGGCATCGATTCCGGCGAGGTGATCTGCGACGTGCTCGACACGCCGATCGCGCCGGACGACACGATTCTCGAACTGCGCTGGAACAACTTCCAGCGCAGCCTGTTCCCGGCGCTCGAGCGGGGGCTGCATGTCCTCGCCGACCGCCACGACGCGGGAGTACTGTGATGGAAGACACGCTGACGAAACCTGCCGGTGCCGCCGACGCCGTCGCAAGCGAGGTGGCTGCCGCGCTCGACGGCGCCGCGCAGGGGCAGGCCGTGGCGGTCGTCGAGCACACGCTCGACGCCTGGCGGCCCGACGGTGCGCCGGACGAACTGCTCGCGGCGTTCGTCGCGCTGTTCAACACCGACACGCGGTACGACATCGCGACGATTTCGGTGCCGCTCGCCGGCGCGGAGGCGGCAGCCGTCGAGTCGTACGTCGCGCGCGCGGTGCGCGAGGGCGTGATCGACGGCGCGCAGGTCGTGGGCGACACGCTGCGGCTCACCGTGTCGCGCACGACGTTCTGGCAGAACCCGCGGCCGTGGCTGAAGGCGCCCGCGTCGGGCGGGATGCCGCTGCGCTACGCGATCACGAACGGCCATCGGCATCCGGTGCGCCCGCCGTCGCCGGCCGGCGAGATCTATGCGCGCTACATGCCGCAGGTCGGGATGACCTTCAGCCTGCGCACCGTCGACGTCGACGCGCATGCGGACCTGTTCAGCGGCTGGATGAACCTCGATCGGGTCGCGCATTTCTGGGACCAGCGCGGCACGCGCGACGAGCACGCGGCCTACCTTGCCGAGCGGCTCGCCGATCCGCACATGCACCCGATGATCGGTTATTTCGACGATACGCCGTTCGGCTATTTCGAGTTCTACTGGGCGAAGGAGGACCGCCTCGCGCCGTTCTACGACGCGCACGACTACGACCGCGGCTTGCACCTGCTGATCGGCGACTCGCGCTTCCAGAGCGCCGGCAAGCTGCATGCGTGGTGGAGCGGGGTGCTGCACTACATGTTCGTCGACGAACCGCGCACGCAGCGGCTCGTCGGCGAGCCGCGCGTCGATCACGTGCGGCACATCGCGTACATGCACCGGCTCGGGTTCTACACGCTGAAGGAATTCGATTTCCCGCACAAGCGCGCGGCGCTCACGGTGATCGAGCGCGATACGTTCTTTGACACTTTCCGCTTGCCGTGACGGCGCGGGCGCGCGGCGTCGGCACGCGCACGGGCCGCGCATCGAAGCGCCGGGTTGCGCGGCCGAACGCAGGGCAGGCTTCGTCGAGAAGGTGCTGTTTCGACCTCGGGAGCGTGGTGTTCTCGCGCATCAGGAAGGATCGCTTGTTCACTTTTGCATCAGCGCACACAAAAAACGTACAAGCGTCAAAAAGTGAACAGGATTTCGCAAGCCTTTGATGTAAAGCCACTATTTTCTCTACATGAGCGGCCACGCTTTCCTCTCATACGAACCATCGATGTGAAGCGCGCAGTTTTGCGTGTCGACGGCACGCCGGGCAGTCGTCCAGATGGTCGGGCCCCTGCGGCGCGAGTCGTGCCCGCATCCGGCAACTCCAGGTTGCCACCGCGACGACTTTCCGTCTGTCCGGTTGCCGTCGAATCGACTATCGTTGCCTGCATGTTCCGCACCGTACTTCAGGAGACGACACCGTGACGCACAGCGTGATCCCCGCAGGCCTGGCCGACGAAATGATCCAGATCCGGCACCGCATTCATGCCCACCCCGAACTGGGTTTCGAGGAATTCGCGACGAGCGACCTCGTCGCGGAGCAGTTGCAGTCGTGGGGTTATACGGTGCATCGCGGGCTCGGCGGAACCGGCGTCGTCGGGCAGTTGAAGGTGGGCGATGGCGCGCGGCGCCTCGGCCTGCGTGCCGACATGGACGCGCTGCCGATCCACGAGGCGACCGGGCTGCCGTACCAGAGCACGATCGCCGGCAAGATGCATGCGTGCGGCCACGACGGCCACACGGCGATGCTGCTCGCGGCCGCGAAGCATCTCGCCCGCGAGCGCCGTTTCTCGGGCACGCTGAACCTGATTTTCCAGCCGGCCGAGGAAGGGCTCGGCGGCGCGAAGATGATGCTCGACGAAGGGCTGTTCGAGCAGTTCCCGTGCGATGCGATCTTCGCGATGCACAACATGCCGGGCTTCCCCACCGGCCAATTCGGTTTCCTGCCGGGGCCGTTCATGGCGTCGTCGGATACCGTCGTCATCGACGTGCAAGGCCGCGGCGGCCACGGCGCGGTGCCGCACAAGGCGATCGATCCCGTCGTCGTGTGCGCGCAGATCGTGCTGGCGCTGCAGACGATCGTGTCGCGCAACGTATCGCCGCTCGACATGGCGATCGTCACGGTCGGCGCGATCCACGCGGGCGACGCGCCGAACGTGATTCCCGATCGCGCGCAGATGCGCCTGTCGGTGCGCGCGCTGAAGCCCGACGTGCGCGACCTGCTCGAAACGCGCATCAAGGAAGTCGTCCACGCGCAGGCCGCCGTGTTCGGCGCGACCGCGACGATCGACTACCAGCGCCGCTACCCGGTGCTCGTCAACGACGCGGAAATGACGGCGTTCGCGCGCGGCGTGGCGCGCGAGTGGGTCGGCGATGCAAACCTGATCGACGGGATGGTGCCGCTCACCGGCAGCGAGGATTTCGCGTTCCTGCTCGAAAAGCGGCCGGGCTGCTACCTGATCATCGGCAACGGCGACGGGGAGGGCGGCTGCATGGTGCACAACCCCGGCTACGACTTCAACGACGCGGCGCTGCCGACCGGCGCGTCGTACTGGGTCAAGCTGGCCGAGGCGTTTCTGGTGTGACGCGGTTTCGCGAACGTCGTCGTTGCCGGGCTCGCATGAGCTTTTCCGGCCGCGACGGATGTGCTCGGATTTGACGCTCCTTGACATCGGCGGGACAGGTCGCGTGCTACGCTGCGCGCGACGCCGGATCGGCTCGATGAATACAGGTGTGAATGACATGCGAAAACAGCTTCTGACCGTGCTGACGGCCTGTGCGGTGGGCGTTCTGGCGGCCGGGTGTGACGACCAGAAGGTGGCGGACGCGGTGAATTCGATCAAGCCCGACCCGCTCGCGTTCGGCAAACTGCAGCCGGGTGTCTCGACGACCGAGGACGTGCTCCGCCAGGCAGGCAAGCCCGAGATGGTCAGGCAGGGCGACGACGGCTCGCAGCGCTTCGAGTACCCGCGCGGCCCGTACGGCACGCGTACCTACATGCTCGATTTCGGGCCGGACGGCCGGCTCGTGTCGATCACGCAGGCGCTGACCGCGGCCAACATCGCGAAAGTCGTGCCCGGCATGTCGAAGGACGACGTGCGGCAACTGCTCGGCAAACCGACCGAAGTCGCGCAATACGCGTTGAGCCATGAAGAGGTGTGGAGCTGGCACTGGGCCGAGGGCGGCGTATCGGGCGACGCGATGTTCAACGCGCATTTCTCGCCCGACGGCACCGTGATCCGGACGTCGCGCTCGGAGGCGCCGGGGCGCGAAAAGCCCTGACGTCGCGGCACGCACGCAGGCTGTTCCGTCAGAATGCCGTGCCGCCGAACAGGGCCGCCGCCATCTCCGGATTCGACGGCCAGTACATGTGCATGTACGTCGCGACGATCGCGCCGCAGCGGTAGACGGCTTCGCCGCTGCCCGGCGCGCCGTCGGGGCGCGCGGCGCTCGCGACCGGCACCAGCGGCGTCGCGAACCGCGAATAGTGGAACGTATGGCCGCGCATCGGCCCGTTGCGCGTCTCGAGTTGCTGCATGCCGAGCGCCGCGAACCGGCGCTGCATCGTCGCATGACCCGGCAACACGCCCAGCATCGGCGTCGTCACGCCGTCCACGTCGGTCAGCGATTCGCACAGATACACCATCCCTCCGCATTCCGCGACGATCGGCCGGCCGGCCGCCGCGTGCGTGCGAATCGTCCGCGCGGTCCCGGCATTCGCCGCGAGCGTCGCCGCATGCAATTCCGGATAACCGCCCGGCAGGAACAGCGCGTCGCAATCGTCGGGCACCGGTTCGTCGGCGAGTGGCGAGAAGAACCGCAACGCCGCACCGAGCGCATCCAGCAGCGCGAGGTTCGCCGGATAGATGAACGAGAACGCCGCATCGCGTGCGACGGCGATCCGCTTGCCCGCAAGCACGCGCGGCAGCGGCGCCGCGGCGTCCGGTGCCGCGAACGCGACGGCCGGCGGCAATTCGGCGAGCGCCGTCCGCGCGAGCACGTCGGCCGCGCGCTCGAGCCGCGCGTCGAGATCGTCGATGTCGGCCGGTTGATGCAGGCCGAGATGCCGCTCCGGCAGCGTGATGCCCGCATCGGCCGGCACGTGTCCGAGCCAGCGGAGGTCGCCGGGCAGCGCCTGTTGCAGCAGTTCCGCATGCCGCGCGGAGCCGACGCGGTTTGCCAGCACGCCGTGAAACGGCAGTGTCGGCCTGAACCGGGCGAGCCCGAACGCGATCGCCGCGAATGTCTGCGCCATCGCCTTCGCCGAAATCACCGCGACGACCGGGACGCCGAACGCGGCCGCGAGATCGGCGCTGCTCGGCGTGCCGTCGAACAGCCCCATCACGCCTTCGATCAGGATCAGATCCGCGTCGCGCGCGGCATCGGCGAGCAGCGCGCGGCAGCCGGTTTCGCCGACCATCCCGAGATCGAGCGCATGCACGGGCGCGCCGCTCGCGCGCTCGAGCAGCATCGGATCGAGAAAGTCGGGCCCGGTCTTGAACACGCGTACGCGGCGGCCGAGCCGGCGGTGCAGCCGTGCAAGACCGGCCGTCACCGACGTCTTGCCCTGGCCCGACGCGGGTGCGCTGACGAACAGCGCGGGGCAGGCCGGCACGCTCAGAACTCCACGCCGCGCTGCGCCTTCACGCCTTGCTCCTTGTACGGGTGCTTGACGAGCCGCATTTCGGTGACGAGGTCGGCCGCGTCGATCAGCGCATCGGGCGCGTGCCGCCCCGTGACGACGACGTGCACCGAAGCGGGACGCGCGACGAGCGTCGCGAGCACTTCGTCGAGCGGCAGGTATTCATACTTCAGCACGGTGTTCAGCTCGTCGAGGATCACCATCCGGTAGTCGCCGCTCTCGATCATCCGGCGCGCCTCGTCCCAGCCCTTGCGCGCGGTCGCGATATCGGCGTCGCGGTTCTGCGTGTTCCACGTATAGCCGTCGCCCATCGTCACGAAATCGCATTCCGCGACCGCGCCGAGAAAGTCGCGCTCGGACGTATGCAGCGCGCCCTTGATGAACTGCACGACACCGAGCCGCATGCCGTGGCCGAGCACGCGCACGGCCATGCCGAACGCGGCCGTGCTCTTGCCCTTGCCGTTGCCGGTATTGACGATCAGCAGGCCCTTTTCCAGGGTGGCGGCGGCCTGCTTCTTCTCGTGGCCGGCGCGGCGGCGTTCGGTCATCCGCTGATGGGATTCGGCATCGGTCTTCATCGGAAATCGTCCTGTCGAAAGCGAAACAAAGGGTTCAGAGCGGGCCGGCGAGGGCAACCGTCACGCCGTCCCGGATGGATTTGGGGCCCAGCAGCCGGCCATGCGGCGCCGCGAGCTGCGCGCAGGGTTCGGCCACGCCCGCCACCCCGAAGCGCGCCAGCGCGGCGTCCGACGGGCCGCTCGCGGCCAGTTCGGGACGGCTCGCCAGCTGCGCCGCGTCGAACGCGACGAGCGGCCAGCCGCGGCGCGCGCACAGCATGCGCAGCGCCCGCGCACACGCCTTGTCGGCGAGCGTCGCGACGAGCGCCGGTTCGGCGGCCGGGTAACGCGCCAGCGCCGCACGGATCGCGGCATCGAGCTGCGCGGCCGTGACGCCCGCGCGAAAACCGATGCCGAGCGCGACGCGCATCATGCGCGGCCGCCGAGCGCCGCACGCACGGCCGGATCGTCGGCAAGCGCCGCGACGCGGCCGATCACGACGATGGCCGGTGAACCGATGCCGGTTGCGCCGACGCGTTCGACGAGCGTGTCGAGCGTCGCGAGGACCTGCCGCTGCTCGGGGCGGGTCGCATGCTCGATCGCCGCGCACGGCGTATCGCCGGGCAGGCCGCCGCCGCGCAGCGCGGCGGTGATCGCGTCGAGCCGGCGGATGCCCATGTAGATCACGATCGTCATGCGCGTGGCCGCGAGCGCGCGCCAGTCGGGCTCGTCGGCGCCCGCGCCGTGGCCCGTGACGAAGATCACGCCCTGCGCGGCGCCGCGCTGCGTGACCGGGATGCCGAGCGCGGCCGGCGCGGCAATGCCTGCGGTGATGCCGTTCACGATCTCGACCGCAAAACCCGCCGCGCCCAGCGCGGCCAGTTCCTCGCCGCCGCGGCCGAACACGAACGGATCGCCGCCCTTGAGCCGCGCGACGCTGCGGCCCGCCCGCAAGTGCGCGAGCATCGCGGCGACGATCGCTTCCTGCGGCGTCGACGCATGGCCGCCGCGCTTGCCGACGTGCTCGACCTGCGCATCGGCGCGTGCATGGCGCAGCACGTCGGGATTCACGAGATCGTCGACGAGCAGCACGTCGGCCGCGCCGATCGCACGCACGGCCTTGAGCGTCAGCAGGTCGGCGTCGCCGGGGCCGGCGCCGATGAGCCACGCGCGGCTCATCGCACGCGGCACGGCACGCACCGTGTCGAAACAGTGGAAAGGAACAGGCGGGCGGCACATCGGCGGCCGGCGGGCAGGCAGTGCATGACGGATCGGACGAAGCCCGCGCGGACGCGGGCGGAATGCGCACCCCATCCGTCCCCCGCGGATCGGGCGTTCGGCGAGCATTGGGCTCGCCCCTTGCGTCGGCCGGTATCCGGGCTGGCCGCTTGCCAGGCCGCAGCCTTCCCGCCCGGTGAAGGGCAGTGGCATCGCGGGCGGCCTGGGCGCGTGCGCGGGGAGCGCGGCGCGCGGGCGGCGTACCGTTGCGGGGACAGCACAGGCCGGGCGGTCGTCCGCCTCCTGTTTCCCGTTTAACTGCATGCACGGAATGCGCATGCGAGCACCGAACGCGGCGCATACGATAGCACAGCGGTTCGCCCGCGCGAACCGGCCACGGCCGGCCTCCGGCACGGTGCGCCGGCGGTGCGCAACGCAGTCCGGCGCCCCGTGCCGCCTTGACGCTCCCGGCCCCGCCGCCTACACTCGCACGCGTTTTGGTGCTCGCGCGTGCCGCTCCGGCGCGCGCAGTTAAACGGGAAACAGGGAGCCTGCCTGCACCGCAGTCGAGCCAACCTGTGCTGCCCCCGCAACGGTAAGCGAACGTGTCGCGCGCGAGCGCGATGCAGCGCCGCTTCGCCGCCTGCCGCGTGCAGGCGGACGACCGCCACTGGATGCCGCGCGCATCCGGGAAGGCGAAGCGGCGTGTTCGCCAGCCCGGATACCGGCCTAAACGTTGGGGTTCAGCGCCGCGGGGAGGCGGCGCATCGTCCACGGCCGCAGCAGGCCCGACGCCCGGGGTGTTCCGCTTCCTCCGCCGATCAGCCCCCCGCGCGAACGCGCCGGGCCGGGACGGCGAACGGCAGGCGGCGCGGGCAGGGCCGGCGGCAGCCGTGTTGGCATTCACGATGTCGACCGTTCGCAAGGAAGCACCATGTCCGATTCGTTGTTCCGCCCGTCGCGCGGTTGTTCGCGCGGATCGCGCGGCGGTCTGCCTGCGCGTCGCCCGATGAATGGCCTCGCCGCCGCCAACGCGACGATCCCGTCCTGATTCCCTCTTCGACACCGGACCTACCATGACCCTACGCAAGCTTCCCGTCACGATCGTCACGGGCTTTCTCGGCAGCGGCAAGACGACGCTGATGCGCCACATCCTGCAGCACGCCGCGGGCCGCCGCATCGCGGTGATCGTCAACGAATTCGGCGAGCTCGGCATCGACGGCGAGATCCTCAAGGGCTGCGGCATCGGCTGCGAGGACGCCGACGGCGCGCAGGGCGAAGCGTCGGGCCAGCTGTACGAACTCGCGAACGGCTGCCTGTGCTGCACCGTGCAGGAAGAGTTCTACCCGGTGATGGAGGCGCTCGTCGAACGGCGCGCGGACATCGACCACGTGCTGATCGAGACATCGGGCCTCGCGCTGCCGAAGCCGCTCGTGCAGGCGTTCAACTGGCCGACGATCCGCAACAGCTTCACGGTCGACGCGGTCGTGACCGTGGTCGACGGGCCGGCCGCCGCGAGCGGCCAGTTCGCGGAAAACCCGCAGGCCGTCGACGCGCAGCGCCGCGCCGATCCGAACCTCGACCACGAATCGCCGCTGCACGAACTGTTCGCCGATCAGCTGTCGTCGGCCGATCTGGTGATCGTGAACAAGGCCGATCTGGTCGGCGACGCGGAATTCGCCCGGATCGAAACCGCGATCCGCGACGAGATTCCGCCGCAGGTGAAGATCGTGCGCGCGACGCGCGGCGAGCTCGATCTCGCGATGCTGCTCGGCCTCGAATCGGCATCGGAAGAAACGATCCACCTGCGTCACGATCATCACGGCTCGGCCGACGACGGTGATCACGATCACCATCACGACGATTTCGACTCGGTGGTCGTGTCCGGCGACGCCGGCACGCGCGAGGCGACGATCGCCGCGCTGCAGCGCGTGGTCGAAGCGCACACGATCTACCGCGCGAAAGGGTTCGCCGCGCTGCCCGGCGCGCCGATGCGGCTCGTGATCCAGGGCGTCGGCCGCCGCTTCGACAGCTATTTCGACCGACGCTGGCAGGACGGCGAAACGCGCGCGAGCCGCTTCGTGCTGATCGGCGAGGATCTCGACGCGGCCGCGCTGCAACGCGCGTTCGACGCCGCGTGCGCGGCCGAGCCGCAACAGGCGTAACGCACGATGCATCTGCTGCGCACCACGCCGGGCGGCTTCGTCGACGATACGCAGGGCGTCGTCCGGATCGACCAGCAGCCGGCCGACATCGTGATCCTGAGTTCGGCCGACACGACGCTGTCGCTGCTCGCGAGCGTCGTGCCGCGGTTGCCGGCCGGGTTCCCGAGCGTGCGGCTCGCGAACGTCACGTTCCTGCGGCAGCCGGCGTCCGTCGATTTCTACGTCGACGACGTGCTGCGTCATGCGAAGACGGTCGTGATCGATCATCTCGGCGGCGAAGCGTACTGGCCGTACGGGATCGAGCAGGCCGTGTCGCTCGCGTCGAAGCGCGGGCAGCAGCTCGCGATGTTCTCGGGCGACCTGCAGGAAGATCCGAACCTCGTCGCGAAGAGCACCGTCACGCCGGCGCTGTGCCGGCTGTGGTGGCGCTATCTGCGCGAGGGCGGCGTGCACAATGCCGACGCGCTGCTGCGCAGCATCGCGTTCCATACGCTCGGTTTCGGCGCCGAACCCGAGCCGCCGCGCCCGCTGCCGGCCGCCGCGCTGTATCACCCGGCGCGCGACCGCGCGAGCGTCGACGACTGGCGGCCGCGCTGGACGCCCGGCGCGCCCGTCGTCGCGATCCTGTTCTATCGCGCGCACTGGCAGGCCGCGAACACGGCCGTGTTCGACGCGCTGGCCGACGCACTGATCGCCGAGGGGCTGAATCCGTTGCCGATCGCGGTGACGTCGCTGAAGGATGCAGTGAGCCGCGAAGTCATCACGCAACTTTGCGACACGCACGGCGTCGCGCTCGTATTGAACACGACCGCGTTCGCGGCCGGCGCGATCGACAGCCCCGAACACGACGTGCTCGCCGGCGACGCACCGGTGCTGCAGGTGATCCTGTCCGGCGGCAACCGCGACGCATGGGTGGCCGACAACCAGGGCCTGCATGCGCGCGACATCGCGATGCATATCGCGCTGCCCGAAGTCGACGGGCGCATCGTCACGCGTGCGGTGAGCTTCAAGGGGCTCGCGTATCGCTGCCCGCATACCGAGGTCGACGTCGTGCGCTATCAGCCGGACGCCGAGCGGATCGCGTTCGTCGCGGCGCTCGCGCGCGGCTGGTGCCGGCTGCGCACGCTCGACAACGCCGACAAGCGCATTGCGCTGATTCTCGCGAACTATCCGCAAAGCGAAGGGCGGATCGGCAACGGCGTGGGGCTCGACACGCCGGCATCCGCGCTGCGCGTGCTCGCGGCGCTGCGCGACGCGGGCTACACGCTGGCCGACCTGCCGCCCGATGGAGACGCGCTGATCGCGCGCCTCACCGAAGGCGTGACCAACGACGCGGCCGTGCATGCATTGCGACCCGCGTTCCAGAGCTTCCCGCTGGCCGACTACATCGCGCGCTTCGCGCGGCTGCCGGCCGCCGTGCGCGACGCGCTGAACCAGCGCTGGGGGCCGCCCGAAGCCGACCCGACGCTGCGCCATGGACGTTTCACGATCGCCGGCTGGCGCGCCGGCAACGTGTTCGTCGGCATCCAGCCGTCGCGTTCGCGCGGCGAGAACGACTACGCGAGCTATCACGATGCGGATCTCGTGCCGCCGCACGCGTATCTCGCGTTCTATTTCTGGCTGCGCGATGCGTATCGCATCGACGCGGTCATCCACCTCGGCAAGCACGGCAACCTCGAATGGCTGCCGGGCAAGAGCGTCGCGCTGTCCGACGCGTGCTGGCCCGACCTGACGCTCGGGCCGTTGCCGCATCTCTATCCGTTCATCGTCAACGATCCGGGCGAGGGCAGCCAGGCGAAGCGCCGCGCGCAGGCCGTGATTATCGATCACTTGATGCCGCCGCTCACGCGCGCGGAAAACTACGGGCCGCTGCAGGATCTCGAGCGGCAGGTCGACGAATACTACGAAGCGCTGATGGTCGACGCGCGGCGCGCGAAGCTGCTGCGCAAGACGATCCTCGCGACGATCGCCGAGCATCGCCTGCACGACGAGCTGAGCGTGTCGCCGCCGCGCGATGCGGGCGACGAGGATGCGCTGCTCACGCGCGTCGACGCGTGGCTGTGCGAACTGAAGGAAGCGCAGATTCGCGACGGGCTGCACGTGTTCGGCGCATCGCCGGCCGCCCGCCAGCGCCGCGACACGCTGCTCGCGCTCGCGCGTTTTCCGGTCGGCGACGGCAAGGGCGCGCGGGCGGGGCTGATCGGCGCGCTGGCGCGCGATCTCGCGCTCGGCGACGACTTCGATCCGCTGTCGGCGGACTGGGCCGCGCCGTGGGTCGGCCCGCGCCCGGCGATCCTGCAGGCGCTCGACGCATCGCCGTGGCGCCACGCGGGCGATACGCGCGAGCGCCTCGAATGGCTCGCGCAACAATGGCTGGACGGGCTGTGCGCGGCCGACTGCGGAAACACGGGTGCCGACGCGACGCCGCCCGGCGAATGGCCCCACACGCTCGCGGTGCTCGGGCGCGTTTGCGCGACGCTGCTGCCCGCGCTCGACGCGTGCGGCGGCGAGGAAATGCGCCAGCTGCTGCGCGGGCTCGACGGCCGTTTCGTGCCGCCGGGGCCGAGCGGTTCGCCGTCGCGCGGCCGCCCCGACGTGCTGCCCACCGGCCGCAACTTCTACTCGGTCGACACGCGCGCGGTGCCGACGCAGGCCGCGTGGTCGCTCGGCCTGAAATCCGCGCAGCAACTGATCGAGCGCCATCTGCAGGATCACGGCGACTATCCGCGCGCGATCGGCCTGTCGGTATGGGGCACGGCGACGATGCGCACGGGCGGCGACGACATCGCGCAGGCATTCGCGCTGCTCGGCGTCCGGCCGAAATGGGCGCACGGCAGCCATCGCGTGACCGACTTCGAGATCCTGCCGATCGAGATCTTCGACCGGCCGCGCATCGACGTGACGCTGCGCGTGTCCGGCTTCTTCCGCGACGCGTTCCCGAACCTGATGCACCTGTTCGACGCGGCCGTGCAGGCCGTCGCCGCGCTCGACGAGCCCGAGGAACTGAACCCGATCCGCGCGCGCGTCGAGCGCGAGCGCGCGAAATGGATCGCGCAAGGGGTGACGCCCGACGAAGCGCGGCGCCGCGCCGGCTGGCGCGTGTTCGGCGCACGGCCGGGCAGCTACGGCGCGGGCCTGCAGGACCTGATCGACCAGCGCCGCTGGCAGACCGACGCCGATCTCGCCGATGCGTATCGCCAGTGGGGCGGCCACGCGTATGCGCAGAACAGTGCCGGCGACGCGGCGGCCGACGTCTTCGGCGAGCGGCTCGCGACGATCGACGTCGTCGTGCAGAACCAGGACAGCCGCGAGCACGACATCCTCGATTCGAACGACTACTACCAGTTCCAGGGCGGGATGACGGCGGCCGTGCGGCACTTGTCCGGGCAGCAGCCGAGCATCTACCACGGCGACCATGCGAACCCGGTCGCGCCGACGATGCGCACGCTGCGCGAGGAAATCGCGCGCGTGATCCGCTCGCGCGTCGTCAACCCGAAATGGCTCGACGGCGTGAAGCGTCACGGCTACAAGGGCGCGGCCGAGATGGCCGCGACCGTCGACTACCTGTACGGTTATGACGCGACCGCGCGCGTGCTGTCCGACCACCAGTACGCGCTCGTCGCCGACGCGTACCTGTTCGACGACGCCACCCGCGCATTTCTCGAACGGCACAACCCGAAGGCGCTGCACGGCATCTGCGAACGCTTCGTCGAGGCGATGCAGCGCGGCCTGTGGCAGCAGCCGGGCGACTATCGCGAGCGGATCGAAGCGGTCTGGCTCGCGAGCGAACAACTTCAGGAAGGGGGGCGGCGATGACCGATCCGACGACGCACCGCGCCCGCGCGGTCTTTCCGTTTGCGGCGCTCGTCGCGCAGGACGCGCTGCAGCAGGCGCTGCTGCTCGCCGCGATCGACCCGTCGCTCGGCGGCGTGCTCGTGAGCGGCCCGCGCGGCACCGCGAAATCGACCGCCGCACGCGGCCTCGCGGAACTGCTGCCGGAAGGGCAGTTCGTCACGCTGCCGCTGTCGGCGAGCGACGAGCAGGTGACGGGCACGCTCGATCTCGCGCATGCGCTGGCCGGAAACGGCGTGCGTTTCCGGCCGGGCCTACTCGCACGCGCGCACCTCGGCGTGCTGTATGTCGACGAAGTGAACCTGCTCGCCGACGGGCTCGTCGATACGCTGCTGGACGTCGCCGCGAGCGGCGTGAACATCGTGGAGCGCGACGGCGTGTCGCACGCGCACGACGCGCGCTTCGTGCTGGTCGGCACGATGAATCCGGAGGAGGGGGAACTGCGCCCGCAACTGCTCGACCGCTTCGGGTTGATGGTCGAACTGGAGAACTGTTTCGACGCCGCGCAGCGCGAACGGATCGTGAAGGCGCGACTCGCGTTCGATCTCGACCCGGACGCATTTCGTGCACGTCATGCGCCCGTCCAGCGTGAACTCGGCGACCGGATCCATGCGGCGCGCGCGCGGCTGGCGACGCTCGATTTCGACGATGCAGTCCATGCGCGCGTCAGCGCGCTGTGCATCGACGCGGCCGTCGACGGGTTGCGCGCCGACCTCGTGATGCTGCGCGCCGCGCGCGCGCTGGCTGCGCTGGAGCAGGCCGACGCGGTGACGGTGTCGCATGTCGAGCGTGTGGCGCAAGCGGTGCTGCGGCACCGGCGCCATGCGGATACGCCGCCGTCGCACGGGTCGTCGCAACACGGCGGCGAACACGACGAACGTTCCCCGCCGGATGCGCGCCAGCGGGACGACAACCGGCAGGACGAGACGCGAGGTGAGGCATCCGCCGCGCAGAGCGACTGGGGTTACCTGCCGCCCGAGCCGGCCGGCCTGCGCGAAGTGAAAGGCGTGGTGCCGCTGCCGCTAAAAAAACGCTGAGCCATCGAGCCGGCGCCGCCGCGAACGCCGTTCGCGGTCCTCGATGGCAGTCAGGCGCAGCCGCGCACGTACCGGGCACGGCCCGCGCGGGCACGACCGTTGCGTGGCCGGCGACGCTCGCCGCGAAACGCGGCGGCCCGCTGCTTCACGAACATGTGCGGTTCCGGAAACGCGCAGGGACACCGCATGCACTGCATTGCTTCGTGCTCGACTGTTCGGCGTCGATGCTGTCGAACGACCGGCTCGCGCTCGCGAAGGGCCTGATCGTCGCGTATTTCGATCGGGCCGCGCGCGATCGGGTCGAAACCGCGCTGATCTGCTTCGGCGGTCAAGGCGCCGCCCGGCGTTTCGGCCCGGCCGTCCCGCGCTGGTGGAACGCACGCTGGCTCGAACCGGTCGACGGCGGCGGCGGCACGCCGCTCGCGGACGGCATCGCCGCGGCCGCGCAGCTGCTCGCGCGAGACGCACGGCGCGAGCCCGGCAAGCAGCGCTGGCTGTGGGTGCTGTCCGACGGACGCACGCGCGAAACGCCGCCGAAACCCGCGTCGGCCGACCACGTCGTGTTCGTCGACTTCGACGATGCGGCCGTGCGGATCGGGCGGGGCGCGCGGCTCGCCGCCGCCTGGGGCGCGCAGTGGCTGACGGCCGACGCGCTTCGCACGGATCTCGCGCGCTGAGGGCCGGCTGGCGGTGCGCTATGATCGCCGCTTCTGCTCATGCCTACTGGAAAACCCCGCCATGCAAGTACTGGTCGATGCCGACGCGTGTCCCGCCGTCATCAAGGACATGCTGTTTCGCGCCGCGCGTCGTGCCGAAATCAGCGTGACGCTGGTCGCGAACCAGTTCCTGCGCACACCGCCGTCGCCGTTCATCAAGGCCGTCCAGGTGCCGGCCGGCTTCGACGTGGCCGATGCGCGCATCGTCGAGCTGGCGGAAGCCGGCGACCTGGTGATCACGGCCGACATCCCGCTGGCCGCGGCCGTCCTCGACAAGGGCGCGCATGCGCTCGACCCGCGCGGCAACTGGTTCAGCCGCGAGAACATCGAGGAGCGCCTGTCGACGCGCGCGATGATGGACCAGTTGCGCAGCGCGGGCATCGACACGGGCGGGCCGGCGCCGTTCAGCGCGCGCGACGGCAAGGCGTTTGCGTCGCAGCTCGACCGGTTCCTGGCGCGGCAGGGCAAGCCGTAAGGCTGCATGTCGGCAGGCACGCGTTGCCGCGTGTGCGCAGATGGAACCGAAGCGCGCACACGTGGTGTATGAATCGTCCGCCGATTCGCAGCGGTGCGCGCGCTTTGCGCCTGTCCAGGATGCAGGGTTGCGCCGACGCTGCTATCGTGACGCAAACCACAATACAGGAGCGCACGCGTGTCACCGACCCAACTTCTCGTTCCGACCTTCACCCAGATGCTGCGCGCGCAGTCCGCATGGCTCGACAAGGCCGTCGCGCACCGGCAGGCCGCGGGGATCGAACCCGACGCGGTGACGACGTTGAAGCTCGCGCCCGACATGTACCCGCTCGCCGCCCAGGTGCGCTTCTCGTGTTTCCAGGCGATGGAACCCGTCTACCGGCTGCGCGGCGAAGCGTTGCCGGCTGCGTTGCTGTCGTTGCGTGAAGCGGGATGGAACGCGGATGCGCAGCCGGGTTCGCCGGGCGACGCGCAGTCGATCATCGCCGGCACGCTCGCGTTTCTCGGCGAACTCGCGCCGGATGCGCTCGACGGCGGCGCCGCGCGGCCGATCGCGCTCGAACTGCCGAACGGGATCGCGTTCGACATGACGGGCGAACAGTACGCGCGCGACTGGGCGCTGCCGCAGTTCTACTTCCACGCGATCGCCGCGTACGCGATCCTGCGCCATCACGGCGTCGATCTCGGCAAGGCCGACTACGTGCCGCACATGCTCGCGTACGTGCGGCCGGACACCATTCCGCAAGGGTAAGCGGGCCGCCCGCGGCCAAGCGCGAGGCGACATGACACGGGCACTGTTCATCTGCAGCCGCAACCGGCTGCGCAGCCCGACGGCCGAAACGGTGTTCGCCGCATGGCCGGGCATCGAAACCGACTCCGCGGGCCTCGCGCCCGATGCCGACACCCGCCTGTCCGCCGAGCAGCTCGACTGGGCCGACATCGTGTTCGTGATGGAGCGCGCGCACAAGGCAAGGCTGTCCACGCTGTTCGGTGCGCATCTGAAGGGCAAGCAGATCGTCTGCCTCGAGATTCCCGACCGCTACGCTTTCATGCAGCCCGAACTCGTCGCGCTGCTCGAGCGCAAGGCCGGGCCGTTCCTGCGCGCGTGACCGGCGTGCGCAGCACGGCCCTCAACGAAGCGGGCCGTTGACGATCGCCGAAAAACAGTCGAGACGCAGCAGCTCGATGATCTTGCGCGTCGGCACGCTCGCATGGAGCGTGTCGAGCCGGTCGGCGGCGAACCACTTGCAGCGGGCGATCTCGTTGCTCGCGCGCGGCGTCAGGTGCGCCGGCACCTCGGCCACGAACACGTGATGGAGCTTCGTCAGCCCGCCGAACTGCACCGCGTAGTCGAGCGCGAGCCCTTCCAGCCGCGTTTCCTCGGCAAGCTCCCGCCGCGCGGCTTCGAGCGGCGTCTCGCCGCGCCGGATCGTGCCGCCCGGCAGCGACCAGCGCGATGCCGTGCGGGCGACCAGCAGCACGCTGCCGCGCTGACGGCACACGATGGTGGCGCGTTCCTTGGTGACGGCGAGGGTATCCGGCCCGGTGCTCATGTTCGGCAAAGCAGGTACTGAATCGTGGGGAAGTGCGCGGCGGCGGCGGGTTGTCCGGCAACGGGGCGCGACGGCGTACAAGCTGCCGCGTGGAGGTTACCCGCCGTTCGTGACAGTTCCGTGCATGGCGCCGGGCGCCGCGTTACGCGTGCGTATAGATGCCGTTGCGCGTCGGCTTCGCGCGGTGCGAGTGGCGACGTTTGTGAACGGCGCGCCGGTGATGCGGCGACGGCGCGTGCCGGGCCGTGGGCGCGCCGGCCTGCGGTGCCGCGGCGGGCATGCGCGTCTGTCCTTCGCCGAAATGGAAAGTTTGGGTTTGCGCGCGCGCGGCGCCGAGCGTCGACGCCAGCATGAAGGCCGCCAGCCATATCCGTTTCATGAATGCTTCGCCTGACTATTTTCGGGATGAACGTTTCCGCCAGCTTAACGAAGGGCGGGCCGACCTCGCAACCGGCCCGTATTCGGTGTCGTCCCCACTTGCGCTCGACCACGTTATCCGCGCGGCACGCCGGGTGTATCCGGGCTTGACAATGAAATTCCTGAGTGTGAATATAAATTCACACACAAGAATTATTCGTCGAGTCCGACGGGCGCGCCGTAGGCATTGGCCCGCCGGTGCCGACAGTCCGATCAACCGGAACCAGGAGCGGGACGCATGGCGGAACACGAGCAGCAGGGCGCGCTGGCGGGATTGCGCATCATCGACCTGTCGCGGGTGCTGGGCGGCCCGTACGCGACGCAGATCCTCGCCGACCATGGCGCGGAGGTGATCAAGGTCGAGCCGCCGTCCGGCGACGAGACACGTACCTGGGGGCCGCCGTTCGACGGCGACACCGCATCGTATTTCCTCGGCGTGAACCGCAACAAGCTCGGCGTTGCGCTCGACCTGACGCAGCCGGCCGACCGCGAGCGGCTGCTAGGCCTGCTCGAACACGCGGACGCCATCGTCGAGAACTTCAAGATCGGCACGATGGAGCGCTGGGGGCTCGGCTTCGACGCGCTGCATGCGCGGTTTCCGCGCCTCGTCCATTGCCGCGTGTCGGGGTTCGGCGCGGACGGGCCGCTGGGCGGGCTGCCCGGCTACGACGCGGCCGTCCAGGCGCTCGCGGGGCTGATGAGCGTCAATGGCGAAGCGGGCGGCGCACCGTTGCGCGTCGGCGTGCCGATCGTCGATCTCGTCACGGGTCTGAACGCGGCGCTCGGCGTGCTGATGGCGCTGCGCGAGCGCGATGCGAGCGGCCGCGGCCAGTTCGTCGAATCGACACTGTTCGACTGCGCGCTGTCGATCCTGCATCCGCATACGCCGAACTTCTTTCATTCGGGCAACGCACCCGTACGTACCGGCAACGCGCATCCGAACATCACGCCGTACGACAGCTTTCCGACGGCGAGCGTCGACATTTTTCTGGCGGTCGGCAACAACGGGCAGTTCGCCGTGTTGTGCGACGTGCTCGGCACGCGCGGCTGGCTCGACGATCCGCGTTTCGCGGACAACCGCGCGCGCAGCGCGCACCGCGCCGCACTGCGCGCGCTGCTCGAAACGGCGCTGGCCGGACATGACGGCGCGGCGCTCGCCGAGCAGCTGATGCGCCGCGGCGTGCCGTGCGCGCCGGTGCTCGGACTCGATGCGGCGCTCGATCATCCGCATGTCGCGCATCGGGAGATGAAGGTGACGCTGGGCCGGCATCGCGGCATCGCGTCGCCGATCAAGCTCGGTCGCACGCCGGCGACGTACCGTCGACCGCCGCCCGCGCTGAACGAGCACGCGGCGCAGGTGTTTGCGGACCGCGACGGCCGCCACGACGGCCGCAGGGACTGACCGGCATCGCGGCCGCCGGCCGCGCGGGCCGGCACGCCATCATTCTGACATCACGCCGGCTTGCGCACGGAAGACGCCGTACCGGCTGAAGAGGAGACGCATCATGCTTGCATGGATCGGCGCGATCGCCATCGTCGCGCTGTTCGGCCTGATCATCACGAAGCGGCTGTCGCCGCTCGTCGCGCTGATCGTCGTGCCGGTGGCCGCGTCGCTCGCGGCCGGCTTCGGATTGACGACCGGCAAGTTCGTCGTGCACGGCGTACAGAACATCGGCCCGATCGCCGGGATGTTCGTTTTTGCGATTCTATTTTTCGGAATCCTCACCGATGCGGGGATGCTCGACCCGATCATCGCCGGCGTACTGCGCTTGATCGGCTGCCATCCGCCGCGCATCGTGATGGGCTCGGCGCTGCTCGCGCTGCTGATCCACCTCGACGGCTCGGGCGCCGTCACGTTTCTCGTCACGCTGCCGGCGATGATGCCGCTCTACACGCGCCTCGGGATGGACCGGCGGATTCTCGCGTGCGTCGCGTCGATGGCGGCCGGCGTCAATTTCCTGCCGTGGGTCGGGCCGATGCTGCGCGCCTCGGCGGCGCTGCACATCCCCGGCTCGGCGATCTTCACGCCAATGATTCCGGTGCAGATCGTCGGGCTCGCGTTCGTGTTCGGCACCGCTTACGTGCTCGGCGTGCGCGAGGCGAAACGGCTCGGGCTCGACCGCGCCGGCGCCGCGTCGCTGGCGATCGCGCCGCGCGAGCTGACCGACGCCGAACGCGCGTTGCGCCGGCCGGGCCGCTTCGGGATCAACGTCGTACTGACGCTCGTCGTGCTCGTCACGCTGGTGTCGGGCATCGTCGACCCGATGGTGATGTTCATGCTCGGCACGGTCGCCGCGCTCGTGATCAACTACCCGGACGTGCAGGCGCAGCGCGAGCGGATCGACGCGCACGCGAAGGCCGCGCTGATGATGGCGAGCGTGCTGCTCGCGGCCGGCGCATTCACCGGCATCATGTCCGGCACCGGCATGCTGAAGGCGATGGCCGAGGTCGTCGTCGCGCACGTGCCGGTCGAGCATGCGCGCCACATGCCGTTCGTACTCGGGCTGCTGTCGATGCCGCTCAGCCTGTTGTTCGATCCCGATTCGTTCTACTTCGGCGTGCTGCCGGTGCTCGCGGAGAGCGGCAAGCTGCTCGGCGTGCCGCCGATCCAGATGGCGCAGGCCGCGCTGCTCGGCCAGATGACGACCGGCTTTCCGGTGAGCCCGCTGACGCCCGCGACGTTCCTGATCGTCGGCCTGACCGGCGTCGAGCTTGCCGAGCACCAGAAATTCACGATTCCGTTTCTGTTCGCCGCCACCGTGCTGATGGTGTTCGCCGCGGTCGCGACGGGCGTGTTTCCGCTATGAACGGCCGGGCCGTTCACGTTTCCCGGGAGAGCAGTCCATGCAGTTCGACCTGACCGACGACCAGCGCGCGATCGAAAGCGCGATCGAGAAAATCTGCGAGCGCTTCGGCGACGACTACTGGCTCGAACGCGATCGCGCGGGCGGCTTTCCGGCCGACTTTCACGCGGCGCTCGCCGAAGCCGGTTGGCTCGGCATCGCGATGGACCCGGCCCACGGCGGCGCCGGTCTCGGGATGACCGAGGCCGCGCTGATGATGCGCACGATCAGCGCATCGGGCGCCGGCCTGTCCGGCGCGTCGGCCGTGCACATGAACATCTTCGGGCTGAATCCCGTGCAGGTGTTCGGCAACGACGCGCAGAAGGCGCGCTTCCTGCCGCCGCTGATCGCCGGGCGCGACAAGGCGTGCTTCGCGGTGACGGAGCCCGACGCGGGCCTCGACACCACGCACCTGAGCACGCAGGCGCGCCGCGACGGCGACCACTACGTGCTCAGCGGGCGCAAGATCTGGATCTCGACCGCGCAGGTCGCGAACAAGATGCTGATCATCGCGCGCACGACGCCGCTCGACCAGGTCGCGAAGCCGACCGACGGGCTGAGCCTGTTCTACACCGACCTCGACCGTTCGCATGTCGAGGTACGCGAGATCGAGAAGATGGGCCGCAAGGCCGTCGATTCGAACATGCTGTTCATCGACAACCTGCGCGTGTCGCGCGACGACCTGATCGGCAACGAAGGCGACGGCTTCCGCTACCTGCTGCACGGGCTGAATCCCGAACGGATCCTGATCGCGGCGGAGGCGATCGGGCTCGGGCAGGCCGCGCTGCGCCGCGCGACGCAGTATGCGTGCGAGCGCGTCGTGTTCGGTCGGCCGATCGGGCAGAACCAGTCGATCCAGCATCCGCTCGCGCAGGCGTGGATGCAGCTCGAGGCCGCGTGGCTGATGGTGATGAAGGCCGCGGCGCGCTACGACGCGGGGCAGTCGTGCGGCGCGGAGGCGAACGCGGCGAAATACCTCGGCGCGGAAGCGGCGTTCCAGGCGTGCCAGACGGCGGTCGCGACGCTCGGCGGGATGGGTTACGCGAAGGAATACCATGTCGAGCGCTACCTGCGCGAGTGTATGATTCCGAGGCTCGCGCCCGTGAGTCCGCAACTGATCCTGTGTTACATCGCGGAGAAGGTGCTCGGGCTGCCGAAGTCGTACTGACGCGCGGCGGCTCGCCCGGCGCGCGGTTTCCCGTTTCGATTCAAGCGCTCGTCATGGACGTCAAACTCGTTGCCCGCACGCTCGACCTGTTCGAGCTGTTCGCCGCCGAACGGCGGCCGCTGCCGCTCGCCGAACTCGCGCGCCTGCTCGATGTGCCGCCGTCGAGCTGCCTCGCGATGGCGCGCACGCTCGTGAGCCGCGGCTATCTGTACGAAGTGCGCAAGCGCGGCGGCTACTACCCGACGCGGCGCCTGCAGACGATCGCCGCCGCGATCGACGCGACCGATCCCGTCGTCGACATCGTGCACCCGCACCTCGTCGCGCTGCGCGACGCGAGCCGCGAGACAGCCGTGCTCGGCAAGATCCAGGGCGTGTCGGTCACGTATCTCGACGTCGTCGAGTCGGAGCAGGCGATCCGCTATACGCGCCAGCCGGGCGAGCTGCGCCCGCTGCATGCGAACTCGATCGGCAAGGCGATCTTCGCGGAACTCGCCGGCGACGCGCAGCAGGCGCTCGGCATGCGACTGCCGTTCGAACGTTTTACCGACGCGACGGTGGCCGACCTGCCGGCGCTCGTCGCGCAGACCGCGCGGTTTCGCGAACTCGGCTGGGCCGAGAACTTAGGCGAGAGCGCGCCCGAGCTGTCGGCGATCGCGGTCGCGCTGACGCTCGACGGCGACTGGTACGGGCTGTCGGTCGTCGGGCCGACCGAACGGATCCGCCAGCAGCGCGACGCGCACGCGGCGCTGCTCGTCGACGCGAAGGCGCGGCTGCTGGCCGAGCACGCGCGCGGGTAGGGCCGCCCGCCGGCGCACGATCCTGCTGCGCCGGAAGCGGCCCGCCGCGCGTCACGCGCGCGCGCGTCGCGGCATCACGACTTCATCACGACTTCACCCACACGCCGCCCGCACTCGGGTTGTCGCCCTGTGTCCACCATTTCGCGCAGTACTTCGCGCCCTGGTACATCACGCAGGTGCCGCCCGGGTAGGCGGTCGTCGCCGACCACACCGGCGAGCCGCCGCCGACCGGCTTCCATACGGCCGCCTGGCCGGGCACGTCGCCCTGGGTCCACCACTGCGCCTGGTACGTCGTGCCCTGGTAGGTGACCGTCGCGCCGGCCGTATAGACCTGGCCGGCCGCCCAGGGCGCGCCGGGCTGCGGCGTGCCGCCGTCCGAGCCGCCCCCGTAGTTCGGATCCTGCGTGACGCCCGCGCCCCACTTGCCGTCGATCTGCTTGAAGATCGTCGCGAACGCGTACGGCTGCTGCGCGACGCCCGAGCAGGTCGGCGACGCATACGTGCCGCCGGACGGGCACGCCTGATCGCGGCCGACCGACCAGTTGCCAAAGAAACCGTAGCCGTTGCCGATCGCCGCGTTCACCACGCTTTGCGCATTCGCAAGCGTGAAGGTTTCACCCTGCACGTCGTTCACGCCGATCATCGGCGTGACGCCGACCATCTGCCAGAGCTGCGCATGGGTTTTTGGTTGGCCGGCCGACTTGAACGCCGTGTCGAGCTGCGCGTACAGCGCCTGCGCGGCGCTGATCGCGGCGGCGCCCATGTCGATGTTCGCGGGGCCGTAATCCATCGCCATCACGTTGACCGCATCAAACGCGGCCCGATTCGCGAGCGCCGCGTTGACGACGTTCAGGCCGTCCTGCGTGAGTCCGGTCGGCATCGTCGGCAGCGTCAGCGTGACGTGCAGCGGCTTGCCCTTCGCCGCGTAGTCGGACTGCAGTTGCGCGACGGCCTGGAAGTTGCGCGCGACCGCGGCCGTGTCCTGCTGCGACGCGCCTTCGATGTCGAAATCGATATGCGTGAGGCCGTACGTGTCGATCACGGTCTGGTAGGCCGCCTTCAGCGCGGGGACCGTCGAGCACGCCTGCATCAGCGGCGTGCCGTTCGCGCCGCCGAACGAGACGGCGACTTCGCCGCCTTTCGCGCGGTAGCTCGCGATCGACGTCGACAGCGCGGTCAGGAGGCCGCCGCTCGCGCCGTTGCCGATCGGCTGCACGCCGCCCCACGACGGCACGCAGCCGTTGCCCGCGACCACGAACGCGAGCGTGAATTGCTGGATGCCTTGCCGGACGCCGATCTGATCGACGAGCGGCGTCGGATAGAGCGTCACGTCGACGAAGGGCGCATAGACGCCGGCACCCTGGGACACGCTCGCCACGGCAAGCAGACAACCCGCGGCAAGTGCACGCGGGATGAAACGCGGCAACAGATTGTTGTTCATTGTGTTCTCCAAGTGGAAGAGGGATACGCTGGCCTGCGTATCGCTGCCGGCCGGGCGACCGGGCGTGCCCGGCCGGCAGCGTGCTCATCTTGGAGGATTCGCGCCGAATAGTGAATGGTTAGGTGTTCTTTTTGTTATTTGATTCCCGATACGTAACGATCTTGCCGATTCGACACGGTCGTGCAACGCGGGGCGGGCGATTTTCCCGATCGGTGCCCGCGGCGCGATACGTGCCGCTTACGTCGATGCCGGCTGCGCCAGCGAACGAGCCAGCGCAACGAAGCGCTCGACGCACGCCGACGAAAACGGCGCGTTCCACGACACGATCTGCTCGACCGCGCGCGCGCCGGCGAGCGGCACGTAGACGACACCGGCGCGCTGCAGCGTCGCCGTGAAGGCCGGCACGATCGCGACGAGCGGTTCGCGCGACACGATGAACGGCGCATCCGGCCTTACGCATGCCGACGCGCGCACCGTCACGCTGCCGCGGTAACCGCGATCAGCGATACCAGCGCGGCGTATAGACCCATTCGCGCGCGTTGCCGATCGCGAAGCGCCGCGTCGTCGACGAGCCGACGATCACCATCGTCCGCATGTCGACCTGGTCGCCGCGCAGCGCGCCGAGCGTCGTCGTCGCGAGCGTCGCGCCCGGCCGGCCGATGTCGCGGCCGAGTACGACCACCGTATCGGCCGCGCGATGCGCACGCACGAGGTCGAGCGCGCGGTCGAGCTGCCACGGCCGTGCACGCGAGATCGGGTTGTAGAACGCCATCACGAGGTCGGCTTGCGCCGCATGCCGCAGGCGCGTCTCGATCACGTCCCACGGCTTCAGGTTGTCCGACAGCGAAATCGCGCAGAAGTCGTGACCGAGCGGCGCGCCGGCCTGCGCGGCCGTCGCGAGCGACGCCGAGATGCCGGGCTCCACGCGCAGGTCGACCGCGGCCCATTGCGGGTCGCGCGTTTCGTCGAGCGCTTCGAGCACGGCCGCGGCCATCGCGAACACGCCGGGGTCGCCCGACGACACGACCGCGACGCGCCTGCCTTCGGCCGCGAGTTCGAACGCATGGCGCGCGCGCTGCATTTCCTCGCGATTGTCGGTGCCGTGCACGCGCTGGTCGCCGCGGAACGGGCCGGCCATGTTCACGTAGGTCGTGTAGCCGAGGATGTCGGTCGCTTCGGCGAGCGCGGCGCGAGCGGCCGGCGTGAGCCACGCGGCGCCGCCGGGGCCGAGGCCGAGCACCGTCAGGCGGCCGCGCGCGCGGCCGAGCGTGGCGGGATCGACCGGATGCGACGCGACCGCGCACGCGAGACCGTTCGATACCGGACGCAGCGTATGCGCGACACGCAACGTGCGGCCGAGCAGCGCGGCTGCATCGGCGGGCGCGCTGCCGTCGGCATCAGCGAAACGCAGCGGCACGTCGAGTGCCCGCGCGGCTTCCTCCAGCGCGGGTTCGCCGATCGACGACGCCGGCGCGACGAGGGCCGCGAGTGCCAGCCGCGCGAGACCTTGTGCGTCGAGCATGGCGGCGATGCGTGTGGCAAGCGCCTCGTGCGCGTGCATGGCATCGCCTGCGATGCCGACCACCACGCTGCGAGGATGGATCACGAGTTCGTCGTGCGTGCCGCGCCATGCGTCGGGCGTCACGCGAATCGCATGCTTGGCCGCGTCGTCGCGCGGCAGCGCGGCATCGTCGAGCCACGCCGCCGCGCCGTCGACACGCGTCGATGCGCCCGCGAGCAGGTCGGACACGAAGCGCTTGCCCTGCGCGAGATCGGCCAGCGCATACCCGTCGGGCGGATTGAGCACGCATGCGCCGAAACGCAGTTCGCCGCTGGTCGTGATCGCCGGCGCGACGCCCACGCATGCGGCGATTTCGCGCGCGATCACGTTGACGCCCGTCAGCCCGCCGAGCAGCGGCACGACGGCCGAACCGTCTTCCGCAACCGCGAGCACGGGCGGCTCGACGCCCTTGTCCGCGAGCGCGGGGGCGAGGCAGCGGATCACGATGCCGGCCGCGCACAGCGCGACGATCGGCAGGCCGCGTGCGTAGAGTTCGCGCAGGTGCGCACCGAGTTCGTCGAACCGCACGTCGGCATCGACGCGCGACGCGAGGCCATGCACGCTAGCGCCCGGATAGCGCGCCTGGATGCGTCGCGCGGTGTCGAGCGCGCCGGCACCGAGGATCACGATCGCGGGCGGGGTCGTCATCCTTGCCATTTTTCCCCCGGCACGACGAGCAGCGAGAAATACGGCGACGCCATCGGATCGACTGCGTCGAGCGGTACGATGCGCTGGTTCGCCATCGTCGCGCGCTCGACGTACAGCGCGCGCTTCGCGAGCCCGAGTTCGTCGAGCACGCGCCGCACCTTGTCGAAATTGCGACCGAGCTTCATCACGACGGCCGCGTCGGCGCGCGCGAGCCGCTCGCGCAGTTCATGCTCGGGCAGCACGCCGGACAGCACCGACAGGCTCTGGTTGCGATAGACGAGCGGCTGGCCGAGCACGGCCGTGCCGCCGAGCATCGCGCAGACGCCCGGGATCACCTCGGTGTCGTAGCGCGGCGCGAGGCGGTCGTGCAGGTACATGTACGAGCCGTAGAAGAATGGGTCGCCTTCGCAGATCACCGCGACGTCGCGTCCCGCGTCGAGATGGGCGGCGACGATCTCGGCGGCCGTGTCGTAGAAGTCGGCGATCACGGTCTCGTAGCAGAGCGGCGGCGGCAGCACTTCGGTCGTCACCGGATAGACGAGCGGCAGTTGCGTCTGCCCGTCGAGCAGGTGGGCTTCGACGATGCCGTACGCATTGCCCTTCTTGCCCTTCGCGACGAAATACGCGACCACGGGCGCCGCCTGCAGCACGCGCAGCGCCTTGATCGTCATCAGTTCGGGATCGCCGGGGCCGACACCGACCCCGAACAGCCGGCCGCGCGTGGTCGTCATTCGACCTCCGTCGCCAGTGCGTTGACCGCGGCGGCGGCCATCGCGCTGCCGCCGCGCCGGCCGAGCAGCGCGACGTACGGCACGCCGCGGCTGTCGGCATCGAGCATCGCCTTGGATTCGGCCGCGCCGATGAAGCCGACCGGAAAACCGAGGATCAGCGCGGGACGCGGCGCGCCGGCGTCGATCATGTCGAGCAGGTGGAACAGCGCGGTCGGCGCATTGCCGATCACGACGACGCTGCCCGCGAGATGCGGACGCCACAGTTCGAGCGCCGCCGCCGAGCGCGTGTTGCCGAGATGGCGCGCGAGATCGGGCACCTCCGGCTCGCCGAGCGTGCAGATCACGCGGTTGTCGGCCGGCAGCCGCGCGCGCGTGATGCCTTCGGCGACCATTCTCGCGTCGCACAGGATCGGCGCGCCGGCCGCGAGCGCGGTGCGGCCGGCCGTGCCGGCGCCAGCCGAAAAGCGCAGGTCGTAGACGACGTCGACCATCCCGCACGCATGGATCACGCGCACCGCGAGTTTCTCGAGGTCGGGCGGAACGCGCGACAGGTCGGCCTCGGCGCGGATCGTCGCGAACGACTGGCGGTAGATTTCCTGCCCGTCGCGAATGTAGTCAAGCATCGGTGGTGTCCTGGCTGTGCCGCGCGTCCGCCAAACGGGCCGCGGCCTGGTCAATCGTCAGATGGCGCGCGAGCGGGGCGCCAAGGCCCGCGGCCGCGTCGCGCCGGTAAAGGTCGTAGTGCGCGGGCGCCACCGCGACGAGCGTGTGCGCCGCGGGATGCGGCAGCGCGCAGTGGCGCTCGCAGCCGGTCAGGTGCACGTCGACCGGATGGCCGATGCGCGCGGCGAGGGCGAGCGCGTCGTGTTTCGTGTCGGCCCGCGCTTTCGCGCAGCCCGTGCTGCCGGTGCAGGCGACGAGGGTCGCCAGCGGGTCGGACGATGCGCAGACGAGGCCGAGCGACGCAAGTGCCGCCAACGTGGCCGGTGCACGGTCGTTCGGCACACCGTGGAGAAACACGCCTTGCCACGGCGTCATCGACAACGTGCCGTCGCCGTCGGCTTCGGCCAGCGCGGCGAGCCGTTCCAGTCGTGTCGCGTCGAGCCGCCCGAGCACGCATTGCGCGCCGACGCTGCAGCGCGCCGCATCGCGCGACGCGCGCATGCCGAAACGCAGCGCCGGGTCGGTGCGCGTGCGCCGCCAGCCGGCGAGCGCGGAATCAGCCGTGAGCGGGAAGGGCAGGTAGTGCTGCGCGCGTGCGAGCAACGCGCATTCACCGGCGGTCGCGAGCACCCCACGCATCCGCGTGACCTCGGCCGGTGCGAGATCGAGGAACGCGAGCAGCAATGCGCGAACCAGTGCGACGGCCTGATCGGGCGACACGTCGACCGATGCGGGCCGGTCGTCCTGCGCGACCGGCGGGAAGCCGGCCAGCCCGGCCGCGACGCGTACCGCGCCGTCCGCGCGGCGCCAGGCGGCCAGCCAGATGTCGTGTGGATGATCGAGCGCCGCAACCGCTTCGCCGCCGTCGAGCTGGATCGAGAATTTCGGCGACAGCTCGCCGCGGCGCGGCTCGCCGGCCAGCATGTCGAGCAGCGGCATCGCGAGCGCGCGGCTGTCGACGAGCGCGGCGGGATCGTGCCCGGCGAGCGGGCTGAGCAAGAGGTTGCGGACGTCGTCGCTCGCGGCGAGCGCGGCCGTCTCGTCGACCGCGCCTGCGGCAGCGTCGACGCGCGGGCCGAGCCCCGCCTCGAGCAATGCGCGCGTCAGCGCATCGGCGGCGCTGTCGCGAATGCCGCGCAGCTGGAGATTCGCGCGATTGGTCGCGTCGATCGCGCCGGAGCCGTACGCGCGGGCGGCGGCGGCAATCGCACGCGCCTGGCGCGCATCGAGCCGGCCGCCCGGTAACTTGACCCGGCACAGCCCGCCATCGGCGGCCGCGACCACGCGCACGAGCCCCGGGCAGGCCGACGGGCGCACGACGGGCGACGCAGGAATCGAATCGGGGGCGGAACTCAACGGGATACCGGGACAGTGTCGCGCCGCGGCCAACGCATCGGTACACCCCGCCCGACGCCGACTGGCACGCACGCACTTTCTGGCCGGCAGGTCTCCTGGCTGACAGGTCGGCGCCGGCTCCCGGCCTTCCCGGTGAAACCAGTGGCATGAGGGGGAGATCGGCTCGCTGTCTACAGTTGCGGGGGCAGCCACAGCGGCGCGCGGCGCGCCCTGTGTTCCCTCTTCGGCCCCGAAGGGCACCGGCGAACGAACGGCCGTAGGATACCCGATTTCGGCACCGGCCCGACATCGGCCATGTGCGTCGCAACCGTGTCGCAGCATGGCTGCGACGACCTGCGCGCGGCAGCGCGGATGGTACGATTGGCGGCTCGGCACTGGATCGGCGACACGCCGGTATCCGCGACGATGAAACTGGGCGGGGCCAGCTGTTCGCCATGCGGATCGCGCGGGCCTGGCCGACACCGCTGGCGCGTCCCGCGCCGGGCAGTCGGCGCCGACGGCAATCGCCGGATCGACGCGCGGCGGCGCAACGGCTGCGCATCGCAACACACTGGATGAAATCGAACGATGGGGAAGGGTGCATGACGGCGTGGCTGACGGTAGTGGGCATCGGCGACGACGGTTACGCGGGGCTCGGGCGCAATGCGCGACGCGCGCTGCTCGGCGCGACGCGCGTGGTCGGCGCGAAGCGGCATCTCGACATGCTGCCCGCGCGGTTGCCGGCCGCGCGCGAAGCGTGGCCGTCGCCGTTCGATCTCGCGGGCGTGCTCGCGCGGCGCGGCTCGCCCGTCTGCGTGCTCGCGAGCGGCGACCCGATGCTGTTCGGCGTCGGCGCGACGCTCGCGCGCCAGCTTTCTCCCGACGAATGGCGCGTGCTGCCCGCGCCGTCGTCGCTGTCCCTCGCGGCCGCACGCCTCGGCTGGGCGCTGCAGGACGTCGGCGCGGTGTCGCTCGTCGGCCGTCCGCTCGCGACGCTCGCGCGTCATCTGCTGCCGGGCCGGCGCCTGTTCGTGCTGAGCGCCGACGGCCGCACGCCGGCCGCCGTCGCGGCCGAACTCGCCGCACGCGGCTTCGGGCCGACGCGCATCAGCGTGTTCGAACATCTGGGCGGCCCGCTCGAACGGCGCGTCGACGGCCTCGCGCAGGACTGGAAAGTCGCCGAAACGGCCGCGCTCAATCTCGTCGCGCTCGACTGCCGGGCCGGCCCCGACGCGCCGCGCCGCGCGCTCACGCCGGGCCTGCCCGACGATGCATACCGCCACGACGGCCAGCTCACCAAGCGCGACTTGCGCGCGATGACGCTCGGGCGCCTCGCGCCCGCACCCGGCGAGCTGCTGTGGGACGTCGGCGCGGGCAGTGGCTCGATCGGCATCGAATGGATGCGTGCGCATCCATCCTGCCAGGCGATCGCGGTCGAGGCGCATGCGGAACGGCAGCGCTTCATCGAACACAACCGCGACGCACTCGGCGTGCCGGGCCTGCAGCTCGTCGCGGGCCGCGCGCCCGACGCGCTGGCAGGGCTCGCCACGCCCGACGCGATCTTCATCGGCGGCGGTGCGACGGCGCCCGGCGTGCTCGACGCGTGCTGGGCCGCGCTGAAACCCGGCGGCCGGCTCGTCGCGAATGCGGTCACGCTGCAGGGCGAGATGGCGCTCGCCGCGTGGCGCGACGCGCACGGCGGCACGCTCACGCGCGTGTCGCTCGCGCATGCGGAACCGCTCGGCCGCTTCGACACGTGGCGCCAGCCGCTGCCCGTCACGCTGTACGACGTGCGCAAGCCCGACGCGGCCGACAGGGTCGAGACGGCCGATGCGATCGACATAGCCGGCGCATCGAACCCGGCGAACGCAACGGACGCGTGATGCGCGACGAAACCCCCGAACAGCCCGCGCCGCTGCGGTTCGGCTACACGACCGGCAGCTGCGCGACCGCGACGTCGCTCGCGGCTGCGCGGCTGCTGCTCGCGGGCCGGGCGGACGACGCGGTCGAGATCGTGCTGCCGAAAGGGCAGCGCGTGATGATGCGGCTCGAGTTCTGCCGCCTCACGGCCGAAGGCGCGGAAGCCGGCACGATCAAGGATGCCGGTGACGATCCGGATGTCACGCACGGCGCGCTGATCTTCGCGCGTGTCGCGCTCGCGGCCGCGCCCGGCGTGCGCTTTCACGCGGGGCCGGGCGTCGGCACGGTCACGCGCGCGGGGCTGACGCTGCCGGTCGGCGAACCGGCGATCAACCCGGTGCCGCGCCAGATGATGACGACGCATCTGGAAGCGCTCGCAGCCGAGCACGGCTACGCAGGCGGCTTCGACGTGACGATCGGCGTCGAAGGCGGCGAGGCGCTCGCGCTGAAGACGATGAACCCGCGCCTCGGCATCGTCGGCGGGCTGTCGATTCTCGGCACGACGGGCATCGTGCGGCCGTTCTCGTGTTCGGCCTATATCGCATCGATCCACCAGGGGATCGATGTCGCGCGCGCCAACGGCATCGCGCATATCGCCGCGTGTACGGGCAACGCGAGCGAGGACGCGATGCGCGCGCACTACGGCCTGCCCGACATGGCGCTGATCGAGATGGGCGATTTCGCGGGCGCGGTGCTCAAGCACCTGCGCCGCGCACCGGTCGCGCGGTTGTCGATGTGCGGCGGATTCGGCAAGCTTAGCAAGCTCGCGGCGGGCCATCTCGACCTGCACAGCCGCCATTCGAGCATCGACCTGCCGCTGCTCGCGCAATGGGCGGCTGAAGCCGGCGCGAGCGAGGCGCTGCAGGCCGCAATGCGCGCCGCGAACACGAGCCAGGAAGCGCTGAAGCTCGCCCTGGCCGACGGCGTGCCGCTCGGCGATCTCGTTTGCGCGCAGGCGCTGCGGGTCGCACGCGACATCGTGCCGCCGTCGGTCGCCGTCGAGATGTTCGCGATCGACCGGCAGGGCCGCTTCGTCGGGGAAGCGCGATGAGCATGCGCATCCTGCTGCTCGGCGGCACCGGCGACGCGCTGAAGATCGCACGCGCGCTCGGCCCGCATCACGTCTACAGCCTGGCTGGTCTCGGCAAGGTGCCGGACGACCTGCGCTGCGACGTGCGCGTCGGCGGCTTCGGCGGGGCCGCCGGGCTGGCCGCGTATCTTCGCGACGCCGGAATCGGCCTCGTGATCGACGCCACGCATCCGTATGCCGCGCAAATCAGTACGAACGCCGCTGCCGCGACGCGCGACGCGGGCGTACCGCTATGGGCGCTGCGCCGCGCGCCCTGGACGCCGCAACCGGGCGACGACTGGCGGATGGTCGACGACTGGGCCGGCATCGAGGCCGCGCTCGCGCCGTTCAGGCGGCCGCTGTTCACGCTCGGCCGCGAACCGCTCGCGCACCTCGATACGATCCCGCCGCACCAGTTCTGGCTCGTGCGCTGCCTCGACGCGCATCCCGGCAATGCGCATGCGCAGGTCATCGCCGCGCGCGGGCCGTTCACGCTCGACGGCGAACGTGCGCTGTTCGCGCTGACGGGCATCGACGTCCTCGTCAGCAAGAACAGCGGCGGTGCGGCCACCGAGGCCAAGCTCGATGTCGCGCGCGAACGCAGGGTGCCGGTCGTGATGCTGCGCCGGCCGTCGCTGCCCGATGCCGACCGGGCGTTCGATTCGGTCGCGGCACTGCTCGACGCACTCGATCCGGCCGCGCGCGTTTGACGCCGCGCAGCGGATCATCCAACGTATTGACGGAGAATTTTCGATGACGGTGTATTTCATCGGCGCGGGGCCCGGCGACCCCGAGCTGATCACGGTGAAGGGCCAGCGCCTCGTGCGCACGTGCCCGGTGATCCTGTATGCGGGCTCGCTGGTGCCCGCGGCCGTGCTCGACGGTCATCGCGCGGAGCAGGTCGTCAACACGGCCGAGCTCGACCTCGACGCGATCGTCGCGCTGCTCGCGGACGCGCATGCGCAAGGGCGGGACGTCGCACGCGTGCATTCGGGCGACCCGTCGCTGTACGGCGCGATCGGCGAGCAGATCCGCCGGCTGAAGGCGCTCGGGATTCCGTACGAAATCGTGCCGGGCGTGACGGCGACGGCCGCGTGCGCGGCGACGCTCGGCGTCGAGCTGACGTTGCCCGGCGTCGCGCAGACGGTGATCCTCACGCGCTTCGCGGGCAAGACCACGATGCCGGAAGGCGAGGCGCTCGGTTCGCTCGCCGCGCACCGCGCGACGCTCGCGATCCATCTCGGCGTGCGCCATCTCGCGCGCATCGTCGACGAAGTGCTGCCGCACTACGGCGCGGATTGCCCGGTCGCGGTGATTTATCGCGCGAGCTGGCCCGACGAGGAGCGCGTGACCGGCACGCTGGCGGACATCGTCGACAAGGTGCGCGGTACGCAGATCGAGCGCACCGCATTGATCCTGATCGGGCGCGTGCTCGATGCCGACGGGTTCGCGGATTCGACGCTGTACGCGAGCGCGGGCTGATCACGCCGGCCCGGCGGACGGGCCGCTCAGGCCCGCGCCGTCTGCCGCGCCAGCCGCGGCGCAAACCCGGCCGCCAGCGCGAACAGCGCGACACACAGGCACGCCATCGCGATCCACGCGGGCGTCAGGTCCGCGAGATGCTGGCGCACGAGCCCGGCCGCGAACGGGAACAACCCGGCGACCAGATAGCCGACACCCTGCACGAACCCTGTCAGCGATGCAGCGTCGGCCGGCGTTGCCGCATGGTCGACCGTGACGATCAGCGACAGCGGAAACAGCGCGCCGATCCCCGCGCCGAGCAGCAGCGCGGCCGGCAGTGCGAACGCGTCGGGTGCGGCCAGCATCGCCAGCAACCCCGCGAACAGCGACGCGATCGCCGCATGCAGCGCGGGCCGGCGATCGGGCAGGCGGTCGATCGTTGCCGAGATCGTCAGCCCCGCGATAACTTCCGCGAGCGTCACGCCGCCGAGCAGGCTGCCGGCCGCCGTCGGCGACCAGCCGAGCCGCATGTAATACGGCGGCAGCCAAGCGAGCACGAGCGTGTAGGCGCCCGTCGCGATCCCGAAGAACAGCGCGAGCCGCCACGCACGCGCCGAACGCGACGGTCGTGCATTCGACGTCGAGACCGGCCCGGCGGCGAAGCCGTCGCCGCCGCGGCTGGCGAGCGGCCATGCGAGCGCGGCCACCGCGGCCGGCAGTGCCCAGCCGGCCAGCGCGGCGAGCCAGCCCCAGCGCGCCGCGGCAAACGGCGCGACCACGCTCGCCAGCACCGCGCCGCCCATGATCGACGTCGAATAGACGCCCATCGCACCGCCGATGCGCGTCGCGAAATGCGCCTTCACGAAACCGGGCAGCAGCGCCTGCACCATCGCGATCCCGACGCCCGCGCAGCAGGCGCTCGCGAGCAGCAGCCACGCGTGCTGCGCGCCGATGCGCGATGCGCAGGCCAGCCCGATTAGCGCGACGCCGAGCCAGACGCCGCCCGCGATGCCGGTGGCGCGCTGCAGGCGTCGCGCGCCCAGCGCGCCGAGCCCCATCAGCAGGATCGGGATTGTCGTCAGCAGGCTGGCCGCGCCGTCGCCGATACCGGTCGTGCGCTGGATCATGTCGAGCAGCGGGCCGACCGCGGCGAGCGCGGGACGCAGGTTCAGCCCGACCAGCACGATGACGGCCAGCCGCCATCCCGGGGAAGTGAAGCGATTCATCGACGAGGCCCTCGATATCGGTGCGCGGCTGCCGTCGAGACGCCGCGCGTTTTTCAGGTAAAGTATCTCGACATCAAGATAAACGCCGATTTATCTCGACGTCAAGATAACTGGTGAGCCGAGGAGGGTTAATGGATCGAGCCGCGCATGCGCTCGCGCAATGGCGCGCCGAGCGTCCGGATCTGGACGCGTCGTCGATGGTCGTGATGGGGCGGCTGCAGGAAGCCGCGCTCGTGATCGCGCGCGACCGTCTCAATCCGCTGTTTGCGCGCTACGGAATGCAGCCGGGCGAATTCGACGTGCTCGCGACGCTACGGCGCAGCGGCGCGCCGTTCGCGCTGACGCCGACCGCGTTGTACGACGCGCTGATGATGTCGTCGGGCGGCATGACCGCACGCATCGACCGGCTGCAGAAGGCCGGTTGGGTCGAGCGCCGGCCGAATCCGGCCGACGGGCGCGGCACGCTCGTCGCACTGACGGATACGGGTCGCGCGCTGATCGACGATGCGGTCGTCGCGCACATCGAGAACCAGCGCGCGCTGCTGTCCGCGCTGTCGGAGGCGGAGCAGGCTCAGTTGTCGCACCTGCTGGGAAAGCTGCTGGCCGGTCTCGAAGGTGCGGCGCCGGCGGCTTGATGCGGGCGCCCGGTGCGGGCGACAAAGGCGTCGTGGACGTCGCTTGCCGACCCCGAGCCGCCATTCGACTCAGTGGGTCGTCAGCGACCGTTGTCCAACTGGAACGGCCAACACGGTGGTCGTACGCGAAGCCGTGTGCCACGACCGCGTCCTTCCACTCCGCATCGCTACGCGAGCACCGCGCGCAGTACGCCCCTACGATTGACCGATTTGCTGTGCGGCCATCCGGTATCGATCGAGTAGGCGAGTCGTCGAGGTCGCGCGGGCAGGTCGTCTCGGATTTGCAATCAAGGATTGGTCGAACGTCGATGACGGGCGGGCACGACTTCTGTTTCAGGCGAACGCCGGCTGGTTCTTGACGCTGGGGCGCTCCCGCATTCTCGTGTACCAATCCAGCAGCGCCTCGCACTCCGCGGGCACGGTCAACTTCACGATTGACGCAAAGACCAGACCGCCGATGACGGTGATGTCGGCCATGGAGAAGGCATCCCCAGCGACAAACGGCTGCTTTTTCAGAACGTCATTGAAGTAGTGCATGCCCCTCAAGGCCTTGTCGCGCTGACGAAGCCCCCATTCGGCGTTCTGATAGCGCTCGACGTTCGGTCCCAATCCTGGCGTGGCATGGTGGAAATAGACACTGATTGCGTCGAGCAACTCCAGCTCGGCGCGCTTGCTCATCATGTGGATCACGCCCTTTTCGAGTGGCGTCCTGCCGGTCAGCGTGGGTGCGCCATCAAGCGTATCGAGGTATTCGGTAATGGCAGTGCATTCGGCGATGCACGTTCCGTCGTTTAGTTCAAGGACCGGCAGCGTTCCCGAGTAGTTTTTCTCGGAGATGAATTCGGGCCTTTTGTGCTCCCCCTTGTAAAGGTCGACCATCACGAACTCGACGCGCGATCGCAGACCTTTCTCGGCCAGGGCGATACGGACGCGTGTCGGATAAGGTCCCTTGGGGAAATCGTAAATCGTCATGATCGGGAGTTGGGTTACGTCGAAATCGGTGGTGCTGAAAGTCATGCGTGCCTCTCTATGCGGTTTGTCACACGGGATTGGACGATAAAGGGAATGGTCACTCATACCTACCTAACGTTCGTTAGGTTTACCATAGAAGGTATAATTGCGGGTGTCAACGGTCGTGGAGGCGGTAGCAGAGTGAAGAACGAGTCAGGCCTGAGTTCCAGGGAGCGAATCCTGGTGGCCGCCACAAAGATTGCCCAGGCGCACGGCTACGGCGGGCTGAACTTTCGTGATCTCGCTGAAGCCGTCGGTATCAAGGCTGCGAGCATCTACCACCACTTCGCAAGCAAGGCCGATCTTGGCGCAGCGGTGGCGAGGCGGTATTGGGAGGAATCGGCAGCTACGCTGGATGCGATCTTGGCCGAATCCGCAGATCCGATCGATTGCCTGCGCCGCTATCCCGATACGTTTCGCAAGGCGCTTGAGCGTGGCAATCGCATATGCCTGTGCAGCTTCATGGCTGCCGAATCCGATGACCTGCCGGAAACGGTGACGAAAGAGGTCCAGACTTTTGCCGATGTGAATGTTGCGTGGCTGAGCAAGGTGCTGTCCGCCGCGGCCGTGGTCAGCGCCGAGGATAGCGAACGGCGTGCTCGCGCGATCTATGCCGCGGTCGCCGGCGCTCAGCTCGTTGCCAGGAGTCGCTCCGATATTTCCGTCTACGACGGGTTGATTGAAAGTTATCGCATTGCGGGTCTTCTGCCGGCATAGCCGCCGCATCGAGCAAGTCGACTTTGCGGACTTTCGTCTCGGCGAGGTACGGACGGTTGCGTTTCGCAGTGAACGGATCTACGAACGTGGGATCAGGCGTCGCTCATGATGTCGCTTCCTGATCGAATGTGGTCGGCCTCCGCTCGGTGACACATGACCGGCGCAGATCGACCCCTTTGAGCCATTCGCTGATAGCAAAAGCGGTCATTCCGCCTGCGCGTTGATGAATGAGCGGATCCTTTGAGCGCCTTCTTCGGGACTGCAAGTCGATGTATCCAGACGCATCGAGTAGGGCCTTGAGTAAGCTGGATGCCCGAATTGGGATCGCGCCATTCCTTCTCCACGGTCCGGCCTGCTGCGTTCACGCTCTTCCAGAACATCCAATGGGCAACAAACACCTATCACGTACGTGCGGCGAGGCGCGAGTGCAGAAATACATTCTTCGAAAGCGGTTGTATCTCGCAGCACAAGGTCGAGAACAATCCCGAAATGACTTGCAGCTACGCGCTTCAGGGTGGACTGCAGATTGAGGTGATGTATCCTGAGCGCCTGATTCAACTCTTCATCCGATCTCATGTCACGCCTACGCGACATTTCGACGAATGCATCGAGCGATATGTGGAACATCGGCGCTTCGGAGCTATTCTGAAGCGCCTTGGCCAAGCTGCTTTTTCCCGCGCTGGTAGGTCCGTGCAGTACGATCGCGATCCGTGTCATATGTCTCGCCGGCAACTCTAAGTCGATCCGTGCTGACAATTGTCGGCGATATTCTCAGTGCAGTCGATTGTCCCTTCATGGTCGCACAGAGCCCGACGGTGGCCGGCTCAGGACGACCCGGAGCGGTCAGCCGGATTGCCCGAAAGCTGATGATCATTCGATCGACGCCTGATGACAGTAACCAAGCCCTGAGGTATTTTCGCTAGCCATGAATAACCACCGCGCTTCTCCATGAGCCATCGTATTGCACTCTTTTGCGCATTCTTCGCCCCTATTGTGCTCGGCGCCTGTGCCTCCCCTCAATCGACCCCAACCGCTTGGCAGCCTGATAGGGAAGCCCGAATTCGCGTGTATTGGGGGGCGACCGTGTATTTTCACTACAACACGGCTTGTATGCCGAAACAAGGGCTTTGGGGTGGATATCCTGAGCCCAGCCGCCTGGTATCCAAGCCGGGATTTTCCGCAATGGTGAATAAAACTGTCGGGATGCCGCTACCTTCTGACGCCTATCGCTATTATCAAGAATGGATCGTTCCTGCCGGCCAACCTTTGACAATTAGTGCTCAAATCACTGAGGCGACCATGATCAACGCCAAAGCTTACTGGGCAACCTATGCGCCAGGCGCCGGCACTTTTGTCCCGGAAGCTGGTCGGGATTATGAGGTCTTGATTAGCGGCCCCGGTTCCGCGCAGATTCATCTGCGACGTTTGCTCGCCGGCACTGCCGGAGTGGCAATTGAGCCCGTGGCCATCTCTGAAGCGCATGCTTGTAACTGAGCTTCCCCGAGTATCTGTAATAGCCACTGTCTGCCCTTGGTCGGCTATTGCCTGAAGCTGCCTACCGCAACCAACTCACAAGGACGCCACGCCGACGCGCATGCATAGATCACCTGCAGTTCAAATACGCGGCCTGGCGCTCGTACCAATCTTGCGGATAGGGAAGGAGATCGTCGTCGAATCGGGATGTGTACTGTCCATAGCCGACGAATTCGTAATAAACACACATCGCCTCCGCATGTGACGATGCCCAAAACGTCCATATCCACTCGCTCCCCGGCTCGTTGAGAGCACGAGCGGCATCTCCGTCCGGCCCATGAGCGATGCATGCGGGTACAACGTTGCCGAACCCGTCCGGGCAGAGCCAAACCTCGTGCAAGTAACCCAGTGTCTTGCTCATCCCGTACGATCCCAAGGAATCCCCAATACCTCTGCGAATTGTCGACGATTTTCCTCGGAAGGTCGAACGGCAGAAATTGGCCGAACGCCGACATTCCTCCCCAGCGTCCCCCCGGACATCCACGAAGAACAAAAAAAGCCCGCCGCACAATGCGGCGGGCTTGAGCGACACAGCGGCCGCCTGCAGCGTGGCCGCCCAGATTCAGCCGCGTGCCGGGATATTGAGCCCGCGCGCGACGGCCGGGCGGGCAACGAACGCGTCGAGCGCGCGTGCCACATGCCGGAATTCACTGAAGCCGACCAGGTCGCCTGCTTCGTAGAAGCCGACGAGATTGCGCACCCACGGGAAGATCGCGATGTCGGCGATCGTATAGGTGTCGCCCATCACCCACTGGCGGTTCGCGAGATGCGCGTCGAGCACGGCGAGCAGGCGTTTCGACTCGGCGACGTAGCGATCGCGCGGACGCTTGTCCTCGTAGTCGCGGCCGGCGAACTTGTGGAAGAAGCCAAGCTGGCCGAACATCGGCCCGATGCCGCCCATCTGGAACATCACCCACTGGATCGTCTCGTAACGGCCGGCGAGATCCTTCGGGATCAACTGGCCGGTCTTGTCCGCGAGATAGATCAGGATCGCGCCCGATTCGAACAGCGGCAGCGGCTTGCCGTCGGGGCCGTTCGGGTCGATGATCGCCGGGATCTTGTTGTTCGGGTTCAGCGACAGGAATTCGGGCGAAAACTGGTCGTTCGTGTCGAAGCGCACGAGGTGCGGCTCGTACGGCAGGCCGGTTTCCTCGAGCATGATCGACACCTTGACGCCGTTCGGCGTCGGCAGCGAGTAGAGCTGGAGACGGTCGGGATGCTGGGCCGGCCACTTTTGCGTGATCGGGAAGGCGGACAGATCGGGCATGAAGGTTCGCTCGTCGAAGGGAATGTTCCGCGCTCCGTCCGTACTGCCGCGCGCTCCGATGGATCACGCACGGCGGCGGGCCGGGGCGCGCCGAAAACGCCCACTGTAGCCGATCCCCGGAATCGATGCAGGCGTCGGCCGACCCCGCACGCAGGCAGCCGTCAGCGTTCGATGACGCAAACACGCGCACCGGCCTCACTTGCGCGTCGACGGACATGGTGGGGCAGGGCATCTCGATTCCGCGCGTCGCCGACCTTGAAGACCTCATGGTCGACATGGCCAACGCGAGCGTCACGAGCGAGGAACGGGCCGAATATTTCCATGCGCTCTGGGAATTGTCGCGGCCGCGCTGACAGCGTTCTCTACCGGATCATTCACATGGCAGGCCCTTGGCGGTCGTCCAGCATGAGTCGATCCGCCGCGCGACATATGATGTCCTAACACGTATCGCGTCACGCGGCATGGCGATCCCCCAAATAGTCTCTGCCAGTCGGATCGTATCTCGGCGGAAGGTTTTTGTCAGGGAAAGTCCCGTCCCGCGCGCCACGGTTTTTTGTTGACCGACATCGTATAACGCCGTCATGATTTCCTGAAAAGAAAGGTCCCATCCACCGACCGAAGTGAGGAGACATGAACACCACCACGATCGCTCGCCGTGTCCGCCGGATCGCACTCGCACTGGGTTTCTCGCTGTCTGCCGCGGCGGCCGTTGCGGCGCCCGTGTCGCTGAACATCGTCGACGTCGCGGGCAACCTCCAGCTCACGCAGAAGGCCATCGAGGCGTTCCGGGACAAGAACCCGACCCTCGTGTCGAACGTCACGTTCACGAATGCGCCGGCGCCGCAGCTGCCGGGCAAGATCAAGGCGATGCAGGCGGCGGGGCGCGCCGACATCGACCTCGTGCTGACGGGCACCGACGCGCTGGCCGCCGGCATCGAACAGAACCTGTGGCTCAAGCTCCTGCCCGACAATGCAGCCGCGTTCCCCGGCGTGCTCGACAGATACGCGCCCGGCCCGCGCAAGATGCAGGATCTCGCGCAGGGCTTCGGCCTCGAAGTCACCTACATGCCGGCCGGTCCGCTGCTCGAATACAACCCGGCGAAGGTCGGCAACCCGCCGAAGACGCCCGATCAGCTGCTCGCCTGGTGCAAGGCGCACCCGAACAAGCTGATCTATGCGCGTCCGGCGAACTCCGGCCCGGGCCGCACGTTCCTGATGGGGCTGCCGTACGTGCTCGGCGACAAGAATCCGCAGGACCCGATCAACGGCTGGGACAAGACCTGGGCGTTCCTGAAGGCGCTGAACGACTGCGTGCCGTACTACCCGGGCGGCACGTCGGCGGTGATGAAGGAGCTCGGCGAAGGCACGCGCGACATGACCGTGACCGTCACGGGCTGGGACATCAACCCGCGCGCGCTCGGCATCGTGCCGACCGAGTTCCGGATCCAGGCATTCGACGACATGACGTGGGTCAACGACGCGCATTTCATGGTGATTCCGAAGGGCGTGCCGAAAGACAAGCTCGACGTGCTGTTCAAGCTGATGAACTTCCTGCTCGAACCGGCACAGCAGGCGATGACCTACGACGACGGCTATTTCTATCCGGGCCCGGCGGTGAAGGGCGTGACGCTCGAGATGGCGCCCGCGCACAGCCAGGACGTGGTCCGCAAGTTCGGCCGCCCCGAGTACGCGAAGCTGCTCGCCGATCGCCCGCACGTGCAGCCGCTCAGCGCGCAGGCGATGGTCGCCGCGTTCCAGAAGTGGGATCGCGAGATCGGTTCGCAGAAATCGAAGTGACGCCTGAACCGGCGGGCGCCGCGGCGCCCGCGTCGAGGGAGTTCCGTGCAATGAACCACAGTTTCGAACGGTTGCGGCTCGACGGCGTGTGCCGCAGTTTCACCAATGCGCAAGGGGCGCAGGTCGCCGCGCTGAACGGCCTCGATCTCGAGATCCGGCGCGGCGAGTTCATCGCGCTGCTCGGCCCGTCGGGCTGCGGCAAGTCGACCGCGCTGAACTGCATCGCGGGGCTGCAGCCGCTGACGCGCGGCGGCATCTGGCTCGACGACACGCGCATCGACGTGCTGCCGCCCGAGCGCCGCGGCTTCGGGATGGTGTTCCAGAACTACGCGCTGTTTCCGCACATGTCGGTGCTCGAGAACGTCGGCTTCGGCCTCAAGATGCGCGGCGTGCCGAAGCAGGAAACGCGGCGGCGCGCGCAGCAGGCGCTCGAACTCGTGCAGCTCGTCGGCCATGAGGGCAAGCTGCCCGGGCAGCTGTCGGGCGGCCAGCAGCAGCGCGTCGCGATCGCGCGCGCGATCGTGATCGAGCCGCCGCTCGTGCTGATGGACGAACCGCTGTCGAACCTCGACACGAAACTGCGCATCGAGATGCGCGCCGAGATCCGCCGCATCCACACGCAGCTCGAGCGCGCGACGATCTATGTGACGCACGACCAGGACGAAGCGCTGTCGATGGCCGACCGCATCGTCGTGATGAAGGAGGGCGTCGTGCAGCAGGTCGCGTCGCCGAAGGACGTCTACACGCGCCCGCGCAACCTGCACGTCGCGCGCTTCATGGGCTACCGCAACGTGCTGCCGTTCACGCTCGAGGGGATGGCCGGCGACGACGTCCGGGTCGCGGCCGGCGGCGTCAGCCTCACGGGTGTCCCGATGGCCGGCTTCGATACGAAGGACGTCGTGGTCGCGCTGCGCCCCGACGACATCGAGCGCGCGGACGAAGGCAGCCACAACGCGTTCGACGCGACCGTCGAAACGGTCGAATACGGCGGCCGCGACTCGCTGCTCCGCGCGGTCACGCCGTTCGGCGCGATCTGGGCGCGCGTCGCCGGCGATTTCGCGCAAGGCGAGCGGTTGCGGCTGCGCGTCGCGCCTGCCCGGACGCTCGTCTACGCGGCGGAGCGGGCATGAGCACGCTCGCGTCCGGCGCGCCGCGCGACGCGAAGGCGTGGCTCGTCACGCCCGCGCTCGCGTTCATCGCCGCGCTGTTCGTCTATCCGTTCGCGTACGGCCTCGTGCTGTCGTTCCAGCCGATGAACGGCGGCGGCGCGCTCGCGAACTACGTGCAGTTCTTCACCGACACCGCGATGTGGCCGACCGTGCTCGTCACGCTGAAGCTCGCGGTGCCGGCGACGCTGCTCAACGTCGGCATCGCGGTGCCCGTCGCGTTCGCGCTGCGCCGCCACTCGCCGTACCAGAAGCTCGTCACGACGCTGCTCGTGATTCCCGTCACGCTCGGCACGGTGCTCGTCGCCGACGGGATGCTCACGTATTTCGGGCCGAACGGCTGGTTCCCGCAGGCGCTGCAGGGGCTGCACCTGTACACCGACGAGGTGCGCCTGACGCACAACTACTGGGGCGTGCTGCTGTCGCTGATCGTGTCGGGCTTTCCGTTCGCGTTCCTGCTGATGCTGTCGTACATCAGCGGCATCGACCCGACGCTCGCGCGCGCCGCGGCCACGCTCGGCGCGAACCCGTGGCAGCAGTTCCGGCAGATCTACCTGCCGCTGCTCGTGCCGGGGCTCACGATGGCCGCGTGCCTGTCGTTCGTGCAGGCGTTCTCGGTATTTCCGTCGGCCGTGCTGCTCGGCGCGCCGGCCGGGCCGACGCGCGTGATCTCGATCGCGGCCGCCGAGGCTGCGTTCGAGAGCTACGACTATTCGCTCGCGTCGGCGATCGCCATCGTGATGGGTTTCGTCCAGCTGCTGGTGGTCGCGTCGATGCTCGGCGCGCGCCGCTTCTTCTATACGGGCGCGGTGACGGGAGGCAAGGGCTGATGGCAACCGACAATCATGCCGCGCGCGCATGGCCGCCGAAGCACGACGCGCCGGATGCACGGCCCGTCGACGCAAGGAAACCGCACCGGATGAAAGGCAACCTCGCCGGCCGCGCCTGGAAGGCGCTCGTCTGGGGGCTGATGGCGTTCTTCCTGCTGAACGTGCTGCTGCTGATCGCGACCGTCGCGGTGAACTCGGTCGCGACGCGCTGGTTCGGCACGCCGCTGCCGCAAGGCTTCACGCTGCACTGGTACGCGAAGGCCTGGGCGGACTTCCAGCTCGCGAGCGTGCTGTGGGTGACCGTCGAAGTCGTCGGCGCGGTCGTGCTGCTGTCGATCGCGCTCGGCGTGCCGGCCGCGTATGCGCTCGCACGCGTGCGGTTTCGCGGCAAGCGCTTCGCGCTGCTGGTGTTCCTGCTGCCGCTGATGGTGCCGCCCGTCACGTACGGGATCCCGATGGCGACCGTGATGTACAAGATCGGGCTCGCGGGCACGCTGCCGGGCGTGATCCTCGCGAACCTCGTGCCGGCGCTGCCGTTCGTGATCCTCGTGATGACGCCGTTCATCGAGCAGATCGATCCGAACCTCGAAGCCGCCGCGCGCATCTTCGGCGCGAACACGTGGCGCTATTTCCGCTACGTGCTGCTGCCGCTGCTAGTGCCCGGCATGCTTGCGGCCGGGCTGCTCGTGCTGGTGCGCACGATCGGGATGTTCGAGCTGACGTTCTTCACCGCGGGGCCGAGCACGCAGACGCTCGTCGTCGCGCTGTATTACGCGGTGTTCTCGACTGGCGTGCGCGCGCCGCAGTCGATCGACGCGATGGCGATGATCTACATGGCCATCACGCTCGTCTGGGTCGTGATCGCGCTGCAGTTCGTGAGCCCGACGCAACTGGTCAGCCGCGTGAAGCAGGAGCGTCAGTAGACGAGGGGCAAGCGGTCGCCCGCGGCATCCGTGCAATTGGTTACAAATGGATACCGCGCCCGGCACGCGGACGTTGCAGACTACGCGGCGTTCCACTCGATCGACGGATCTCCATGAAGTTTCAAACGCTGCTGACACTCGCCGGTGCAACGACGCTGCTGGCCGCCTGCAACCTGCTCCACGACGGTCCCGGATCGAGCGACGTCGACGCGGCCGTGCGCCGCGCGCTCGAAGCGGAAAACCACGGCGGCCTGAACGCGCTGTTCGGCCAGCCGCTGCCTGTCTCGGCCGATGTCGTATCGGCCAAACCCGACGGCGACTGCAAGAAGCTCGGCGATCGTACGTACGCGTGCGACGTCGTCGTCACGTGGCGCAATGCCGACTACTCGCCGTCGCGCGCGAACCTGACCTTCGTGAAGGCCGCCGACGGCTCGTGGCAGACGTCGGGCGTCGATGCGGCGCTCGTGACGGGCACCGCGAAATCGCTGATCGACCATATCGGCAACGCGTGGCCCGGCAATGCGGCAAGCGGCGCGTCGGCGCCGCAGTGATGGGCCGGCGGCACGCCTTCGGCGCCTTCTGCCGGTACGCGGCCGCGTCCTGATCGGCCTCGCGGTCTCGCTGCTCCCCCCCCAAAAAAAGGGCGCGTACACTGGCCCGATTCCGATCGAAGGCATCCTCGGTATGCGGGCCGGCTTATAGGGAAAACCCTTATTTCGAGATATAATGGCGGCCTGAGAGAAAGGTCGGACCATGCCTGAACGCTTCCAAACCCTTGAAAAATTTGTGTTTTCCCTCGTCGTGATGTCCGCCGTGGTGTGCTCGGCATTCCTCGCGTACGAGCGTCACCCCGAGATCAAGATCGCGCTGCACGAAGGCGAAGCGCTGATGCGCGAGAGCGCGAAGTACTCGGTGATCTGCTCGCCGTCCAAGGTCGATCCTTGCGTCGAGATGTCCGCGTACTGAGCGGTTTTGCGGGCGTGCCCTGCATCGTCGGCGGTCTGAATCCCTTGAAGCCGCGCTCACCGGGTATCCGGAAACCGGCCGCAAGACAGGCCGGATGCACGAACCCGCCACGTGCCGAGTCGCTGGCGTAAGCAGCCCCGAATCCAGCCGGCCCCGCTTCGAGCAATCGAGCGGGGCCGTTCCGTTTCTGCCCGCCTCACACGACATGCCGCGGCGCGCCGCCGGCGAACGCGGCCACGTTGTCGACCAGCTGGTCGGCGAGCGCCTGCATCGCCTCGTCGCTCGCCCACGCGACGTGCGGCGTCAGGATGAACGCCGGATGCGACAGGATCGCGTGGAACGGATGCGCGGCCGGCAGCGGCTCCTGTGTTACCACATCGAATCCCGCACCCGCGATCCGCCCCGACTGCAACGCGTCGACGAGCGCGCGTTCGTCCACGAGGCCGCCGCGCGCCGTGTTGATCAGCAGCGGCCGGCGCGCCATCCGCGCGAATGCTTGCGCATCGATCAGGTGGCGCGTCGCGGGTGTAAGCGGGCAGTGCAGCGTGATCACGTCGCTGTCGCGCAGCAGCGTGTCGAGCGGCACATGGTCACCATCCGCGGTATCGCCATGCGCCGCGAACAGTACGCGCATGTCGAGCGCACGAGCGATCCCGGCCACCGCGCGGCCGAGCACCCCGTCGCCGACGATCCCGAGCGTCGCGCCCGCCAGGTCGCGGATCGGGTGATCGAAGAAGCAGAACTGCCCGCTGTCGAGCCAGCGCCCCGCGCGCACCGCATCGCGATACGCCAGGAGGCTGCGTCGCAGCGCGAAGATCAGCGCGAACGTGTGCTCCGGCACCGTGCGGACCGCATAACCGCGAATGTTGCTCACGACGATGCCGCGTGCCGCGCACGCAGCGAGATCGACGAGGTCCGTGCCGGTGGCGGCAATCGCGATCATCCGCAGGTTCCGCGCGTCGGCGAGCGCCGCCGCGTCGAGCCGCACCTTGTTGATCACGACGATGTCCGCGTCGTCGATGCGCGCGGCCACGTCGTGTGCGGCCGTCCGGTCGAACGTTCGCATCACGTGCGGAAACGGGAACGGCTTCAGCACGGTCTGCGGCGACAGCGTCGCACGGTCGAGAAACACGATCTTCGCGGGAGCGGAAACGGAAAACATGGCGGGTCTCGCTGACGGGCGCCCGGTGGCGCGGAACGGCTTCGATTCTGCCGGCGGCGCGCGCGCCGTCGTTTGACCGTTGCGCGAGCGCGCTTTCCCGGACGGAAAGGCCGGCGCGACGCTCGTGCTGCCGCGCGCCTTTCCGTTTCGGAAAGCCTGGTTGAGCATCGATCGATTTTCGCGGTGCGCGAACGCCGTCATGATCGCCGTCATCGATTCCACGATCTGAACGGAGACAACCATGACACGACCGCTCGACGGCATTCGCGTGCTGGAACTCGGCCAACTGATCGCCGGGCCGTTCGCGGGCCGGATGCTTGCCGAATTCGGCGCGGACGTGATCAAGGTCGAACCGCCCGGCCTCGGCGATCCGCTGCGCAAGTGGCGGCTGCTGCACGACGGCACGTCGGTCTGGTGGGCCGTGCAGTCGCGCAACAAGACGTCGCTTACGCTCGACCTGCGCACGCCTGAAGGGCAGGACGTCGTGCGCCGCCTCGCCGCCGAGGCCGACGTGCTGATCGAGAATTTCCGGCCCGGCACGCTCGAAGGCTGGGGGCTCGGCTGGGACGTGCTGTCCGCGATCAATCCGGGGCTCGTGATGCTGCGCGTGTCGGGCTTCGGGCAGACGGGCCCGTATCGCGACCGGCCGGGCTTCGGCGTGATCGCCGAGGCGATGGGCGGCCTGCGGCACCTGACCGGCGAGCCGGGCCGCACGCCGGTGCGCGTCGGCATCTCGCTCGGCGATTCGCTGTCGGCGCTGCACGGCGTGATCGGCGTGCTGCTCGCGCTGCGGCATCGCGAGCAGCAGGGCGGCAAGGGGCAGGTCGTCGACGTCGCGCTGTACGAATCGGTGTTCAACCTGATGGAAAGCCTGCTGCCCGAATACGCGGCGTTCGGCGCGGTGCGCGAGCCGGCCGGCAGCAGCCTGCCCGGCATCGCGCCGACCAACGCGTACCGCTGCCGCGACGGCAAGTACGCGCTGATCGCCGGCAACGGCGACAGCATCTTCCGGCGCCTGATGGACCTGATCGGCCGGCCCGACCTCGGCCACGATCCCGCGCTCGCGCACAACGACGGGCGCGTCGCGCAGGTCGAGCGCATCGACGCGGCGATCGGCGCGTGGAGCGCGCGCCACGATCTCGACGACGTGCTGGCGGCGCTGAACGAGGCGCGCATCCCGTCCGGGCGCATCTACGACGTGGCCGACATCGCGGCCGACCCGCATTACCGCGCACGCGACATGATCGTCGACGCCGCGCTGCCCGACGGCACGCCCGTGCTCGTGCCGGGCATCGTGCCGAAACTCGACGTCACGCCCGGGCGCATCGAGCGTCCGGCGCCCGCGCTCGGCGCCGATACCGACGCGGTGCTCGAATCGCTCGGCATCGATGCCGCGACGCGCGACGACTGGCGCACGCGCGGCGTGATCTGAACCGGACCCGGGAGAAGACGACATGAGCGGGCAACGCAAACGGCTCCATATCCACGAAGTCGCGACGCGCGACGGTTTCCAGAACGAAGCGGCCTTCGTCGACACCGACGACAAGATCGCGCTCGTCGACGCGCTGAGCGCATGCGGTTACGCGAAGATCGAGGTCACGTCGTTCACGTCGCCGAGGGCGATCCCCGCGCTGCGCGACGCGGAGGCGGTGATGCACGGCATCGTGCGCGCACCGGGCGTCGTCTACACGGTGCTCGTGCCGAACGTGCGCGGCGCCGAGCGCGCGCTGTCGTGCGGCGTCGACGAAGTGAACCTCGTGATGTCGATGAGCGAAAGCCACAACCGCGCGAACCTGCGGATGACGCGCGAGCAGTCGTTCGCGCAGCTGCGCGGCGTGATCGACGCGGTACGCGGCGCGCGGGTCGCGATCAACGTGTCGCTGTCGACCGCGATGGGGTGCCCGATGGAAGGCGACGTGCCGGCCGAAACGGTGCTCGCGTGGATGCAGCGCTTCGCGGATCTCGGCGTGCACGGCTTCACGCTGTGCGACACGACGGGCATGGCATTTCCGTCGCAGGTGCGCGCGTTGTCCGAACGCGCACGCGAACGCTTCCGCGCGCTGCCGCTCACGCTGCATTTCCACAATACGCGCGGGATGGCGCTCGCCAATACGCTCGCGGCGCTCGACGCCGGCATCGACCGCTTCGACGCATCGCTCGGCGGGCTCGGCGGCTGCCCGTATGCGCCGGGTGCGACCGGCAACGCATGCACCGAGGAACTCGTGCACATGCTCGAACTCGACGGCTACGATACGGGCGTCGACCTCGCGGCCGTGCTGGCCGCGTCGGCGCGACTGCCCGCGCTGATCGGGCACGACGTGCCGAGCCAGATCCTGAAGGCCGGCCGCCGCTCGGACCTGCATCCGACGCCGCGCGCCGACGCGGGCGAGATGCCCGCGCAACGCGCTTTCTCATGAACGACAACCGGAGCGAATTCCATGGCGCTGATTGACCACCTCGACCATCTCGTGCTGACCTGCGTCGATCCGGACAAGACCCGGCATTTCTACACCGAGGTGCTGCAGATGCAGCTCGAAACGTTCGGTGCCGGCCGGCTCGCGTTCCGCTTCGGCAACCAGAAGATCAACCTGCACGTGCGCGGCGCGGAGTTCGAGCCGAAGGCGCATGTGCCGGTGCCCGGCGCGCTCGACCTGTGCTTCATCGCATCGGTGCCGCTCGACGACGTGATCGCGCACCTGCGGCGCGTCGCATGGCCGATCGTCGAAGGGCCCGTCGAGCGCACGGGCGCCACGCGGAAGATCCGCTCGGTCTACGTGCGCGACCCCGACCTGAACCTGATCGAGATCGCCGAGCCGATCTGAGCGGCGGCAGCCGGCCGCCCGTGCACGCGCGGCCTTCGCAGTCCTTCGCCGAAAGCGGACAGGCGGGTGCCGCGCCCGCCGATTCCGGATAGCCGGACGCGGCCGCGCTGCGGATAATGGCGCAACGGCGTCGGCCCGGCCGTCGCCCTCGCAACGCGCACGGCGAACCCGCTCCCTGCGCATCCGCAATCCGATCCAGGCGCTCCCCGAATGACGATCCTCTATCGCGGCATGGACCGCGCGGCGCTCGATGCCGCGTACCTGAACACGAAAGCCGTTCCCGATTTCCCGGCGCTGCTCGCGTCGTGCCAGGCGCGCAGCGCCGCGTTGTACGACGCGACGCCCGGCCGCCGCGACCTGCGTTACGGCGCGCAGCCCGCGCAACGCTTCGACTGGTTGTCGTGCGGGCAGGCCAGTGCGCCGCTGTTCGTGTTCATTCACGGCGGCTACTGGCAGCACTGCACGAAAGCGGATTTCGCGTATGCGGCGAGCGGGCCGCTCGCCTGCGGCTTCGACGTCATCCTGGCCGAATATACGCTCGCGCCGGTCGCGACGATGACCGGCATCGTCGCCGAAATCGGCATGCTGCTCGATCATCTCGCCACCGACCCCGACCGCCTCGGCACCGCGCGACGCCCGATCCACCTGAGCGGCCACTCGGCGGGCGGCCACCTGACGGCCATGCATCGCGCGCATCCGGCCGTCGTGTCGGCGCTCGCGATCAGCCCGCTCGTCGACCTCGAACCGATCTCGCTGTGCTGCCTGAACGACAAGCTGCAGCTCACCGCGCACGAAGTCGACGCGTGCAGTCCGCTGCGTCATGTCGGGCCCGGCGCGCCGACCGTCGTTGCGGTCGGCGATGCCGAACTGCCCGAACTCATCCGGCAGGCGGACGAATACGCGACGGCATGCGAAGCGGCCGGCGAACGGATCGCGCGCGTCTGGCTGCCCGGCATGCAGCACTTCGCGGTGCTCGACGATCTCGCGCGCCCGGACGGCGCGATGCTCGCCGCGCTGCGGTCGATCGCGCCGCGCTAGCCGCAGCGCTTCACACGCGCACGGCCGGGCGTATGATCGGCGTCAGGCCGTCGCGGCAACGTGTGCGCCGCACGGTTTTCCCAGGACCCACGACATGGTGAACCCGCTTCATTTCGATCTGCAGTCGCTGCGCGTGTTCGCGCTCGTCGCCGAGCACGGCAGCCTGACGAAGGCGGCCGAGCATGGCCAGCTCACGCTGTCCGCGGTCAGCAAGCGCATCGCCGAACTCGAAAGCGTGACCGGCAGCGCGCTGTTCGTCCGGCATGCGCGGGGCGTCGAGCTGACGCCCGCGGGCCGTGCGCTGCTCGACCATGCAGCGAAGGTAATCGAGCAGGTCAACCGGATGGCGCACGAGATGAGCGACTACGCCACCGGCGTGCGCGGCCACATCCACGTGTGGACCAACACGTCCGCGATCGTCCAGTTCCTGCCCGCCGATCTCGCTGCGTTCCTCACCGACAACCCGGGTATCAAGGTGAGTCTAGAGGAGCGACTGAGCCACGAGATCGTCGACGCGCTTGCCTCCGGCAAGGCCGATCTCGGCGTGTTCGCCGACAACGTGCCGGCGCCCGGCATCGACCGGCGGCTGTACCGGCACGACGAGCTGGTGCTGCTCGTGCCGCGCACGCACCGGTTCGCCACGCGCGACAGCATCCGCTTCGCGGAGACGCTCGACGAGGACTACGTCGGCCTGAGCGACGGCAGTTCGCTGCTCGCGCGCATGACCGACGCCGCGTTCGCGGCCGAGCGCTCGCTGAAGCTGCGGATCCAGGTATCGAATTTCGACGGCGTGAGCCGGATGATCGAGGCCGGGCTCGGTATCGGCGTACTGCCGCGCGAGGCGGTGACGGGCGAACGCGCGGCCCGGCTCGGCGTCGTGAAGCTCGACGACGCGTGGGCGACGCGCACGCTGTGGGTCGGCGTAAAGGCGGGCAGCGTGTTGACCACCGATATCGCGAAACTGTTCGATTTCATGTCGGCGCGGTGAAGGCGCCGGCACGACGAAACACGGGGCGCGCGCCTGCGTACCCCGGCCCCGTCACCGCGTTACACCGGATTGATCTCGTCCTGGCTGCGCCGCGTGGTCAGCGGCCCGAGCACGCGCAGCGTCACCGCCACGATACCGAGCGCGACCGAAATCACACCGAACATCGCACCCGCGCCGTAGTTGCCGAGCACCGGCAGCAGCACGAACGGCAAGACGCCGCTGACGATGCGCGACAGCGCATAGGTACTGCCGATCGCCGTCGAGCGCACGCGTGCCGGGAAGATTTCCGCCTGGTACACGTGATACGCATTGCTGAACACGTTCGACGCGCAGGTCGTCAGGAACCCGAAGCCGACGATCAGCACGGTATGGCCGGAATACGCGAAGCACAGCCCGAATACCGCGATCGACAGGATCGACACGATCACGAGCGTGCGGCGCTCGATCCAGTTCAGCAGCGGAATCGACAGTAGCGAACCGATCGGGTAGCCGATGAACGACAGCGCGATGAACAGCGTGCTGTCCGTCACGTCGAAACCGCGGCTCTTCACGACCGTGCCGGCCAGCGTACCGAACCCGTAGTAGCCGAAGCCCTGGAACAGGTGAAAGATCGCGAGCATCAGGTAGCGCGCGCCGTAGGGCTCACGACGCAGCAGCGCGATGCGCTCGCGGAGGCCGAGCGGCCGCTGCGGCTCGACCGGCTCCGCGAACTGCTCGGGCACGCGCACGCCGGCGCCGTCCGCGAAACGCCGCAACGCCGCGTGCGCGTCGGCGGTGCGACCCTGCGCGAGCAGCCAGCGCGGGCTCTCGGGCAAGCGGTGCTGGACGAGCAGCACGTACACGGCGCCGAGACTGCCGATCGCGAGGATGATGCGCCAGCCGGCCACACCGGCCACATGCAGCGGGTTCAGCCACAGCGCGAGGAAGCCGACGAGCGGCACCGCGACGTAGGAAGTCGTATAGGCCCACGCGGCGAGCCGCCCGCGTTTTTCCTTCGGCAGGATCTCGGACAGGAAGCTGTCGGCGACCGGATAGATCGCGCCGACGCCGATGCCCGTCAGGAACCGGCATGCGACGAGCATGTCGGCGTTCACCGAAAACGCGCCGACCAGCGAAAACGCGCTGTACCACGCGAGCGTCAGCAGGAACGCCTTGCGCCGGCCGATGCGGTCGGCGAGGCTGCCCAGGCACATCGCGCCGACAAACATGCCGATGAAGGCCGACGCCAGCAGCAGCTTGAAATCGGCGCTTTGCCGGCTCAGCCCGTATTCGTTCTGCAGCGCGGAGCCGATCGTGCTGACGAGGAAGATCTCGTACATGTCGAAGAACAGCCCGATGCCGATCACCCAGACGACGAACCGGTGCAATGCGCCGACCGGCAGGTCGTCCATGAAATCGCCGAGCGTGACGCGACGGGCGGCAAGGGCCGCCGAATCGGCGCCGACGCCGGAGGAAGCGGCCGGCAGTCGGGCGGACGCGGGGCCGCCGAGATCGAGGGATGGGCTGTTCATCGTGTCTCCTGATTGTCGATATGCCGTGGCGCGCGGCCCGGCCGTTCGCAGCCGGCGTGACGCGCCCGGCCGCACGACGCGGCGGCAGGCATCGCAAGGCCCTCAAAGGGCCGGACATGCGCGCTGCGCCGATCGTCCGACACATGGTGGGCATATCGGCGGCGCGTGATAATTGCGGATGCTTCAAGCATCCTTTCCCGGGCAGAAAGGGTAGGGCGCGTGCGGCGGCCCGGATTCGCGCAGCGGGCCGCTGCGGCTTGCGCGGCACGTGATGCCGCGCCGGCAACGGTGTGCCCGCGCAGTCGAGCGGACCGGGAAAACCATGAGGCTTCGGCCGTCAGACCGCGCCGCGCATGGCTGCGAGAATCAGGCTTCTGAAGAACACGACGGACCCGGCGCGCGCCGGTATGCCGCATGTCTCCGCGGCATACCGGCGACGTACATCATTTCTCAACTCGCGATGACGATGAATGCCGTCAGCGCGATCGGGAACAGTGCGAGGCCCAGCAGGCCCAGCGCGCCGTCCGCCGCCATCGTGATCGGCGACAGCGCGAGCTTCGCGCCCTTGCCGAGCATCGACGGCCGCTCGACGACCTCGACGTCGTACGCATGATTGAACGCCTGCGGGAGCGTCGCCGGCGTGACGTCGTTCGGCTGGTAACGCTTGCCGCTGATCGTGCCGCTCTCCGTCAACTGGTGGCGCTGGTCCTTGAAACCGTCGGCGAGCGCGCGCTCGCGAAGCTCGGAGCCAGGCGGCGCGTCCTCGCGCGAAAGCCGCAGCACGTAACGCCCGGCGATCTGGTCGCCATGCGTCTCGAAATCGTAGAAATCGGTATACAGCTTCGGGCGATAGGGCGCCGTGAGGTTGACGGCAAGCGCCGGCGGCACATCGAAGATGTAGTGATACCGCTTGCCGATCACGACAAGTTTCTTCCCGTCCGCGCTGATCAGAAACGCCGACAGCGTTTCCCGGTATTCCGGATCCTTCATCATGCGATCGGTGACGGGGCCGATGCTGACGTCGGTGCAGCCGGCCAGCATGCCGGCCGCCGCCACGGCGGGCAGCGCGAGGAATGTTCTTCTTTTCATAGGTGCTGTAGTTGTGTTGTTGGTTATTCAGCGCAACCGCTTGAATGTCGGGCCCGGCGTTCGAGGAACGCGGCTCCCTGACGGCCGTTCGTGCGGTTTCTTCGCCCGCGCATTGTAGGGCCAAAACGGCGAGCACGGCATCCCCGCGGCCGGACGGCTTGCCCGCGTGCGGTAGACTGCACGCTCGCTTGCCCGCCGCCCATTACACGACCGCCCGCGCCCTGCACACACGCCATGGATCGAATCGATGCGATGAAGGTGTTCGTCGCCACGCTGGACGAGGGCAGCCTCGCGGGCGCGGGCCGACGGCTTGGCCGGTCGCCGGCGGCAGTCAGCCGCGCGATCGCGTTTCTCGAGGAACACACCGGCACCGCGCTGCTGTACCGCACCACCCGGACGATCCGACTGAGCGAGGCCGGCGAACGCTACGCGGCCGCGTGCCGCCGCATCCTGTCGGATCTGGAAGAGGCCGACATGCTGGTTGCCGACGAACGCGCCGCGCCGCGCGGCATGCTGACGGTCACCGCGCCGGTCGCCGCCGGCGAGGACGTGCTGCGTGCGCTGCTCGATGCATTCATCGAACGCCATCCGGCCGTGTCGATCCGCCTGCAACTGCTCGACCGTCCCGTCAGCCTCGTCGACGAAGGGATGGACGTCGCGCTGCGCATCGCGCACCTGTCCGATTCGACGCTCGTCGCGATTCCGGTCGGCTCCGTGCGGCGGGTCGTCGTTGCATCCCCCGCTTACCTCGCGAAGCATCCGGCCATCGACGCACCGGCCGATCTCGCGCGGCACCGGATCATCTCGATGACGCACTTCGGGCTCGACTCGTGGAGCTTCCCGCCGGCGGCGCCGTCGGCACTGCCGCAGGTCGTCCAGTTCGCGCCGCGCTTCATCATCAACACGATCCGCGGCGCGGTCGCGTCGGCCGTCGCCGGCCATGGCGTCACGCGGCTCTTTTCGTATCACGTCGCCGAACAGGTACGCGACGGCACGCTGCGAATCGTGCTGCGCGACAGCGAGCATGCGCCGCTACCCATCCATCTCGTGACGCCGTACGGGCGGCTGTCGGTCCCCAAGGTACGTGCGTTCGTCGATTTCGCGGCGCCGCGCCTGCGGGAGCATTTCTCGCGGCTGGCGGCCATCACCGACGGCGATTGAACCGCCATGCGGAAGAATGACTTTCGCACGACGGCGATTCTCCCGGCATTCGACTCAATCTAGACTTTCCTCGACCGACGGACGCGCCTGGCGTCCGTCCAGCGAATGGAGGTCGACATGCATCGGGCACTTCCGGATCAACCGCGCGGGCGCGCAGTCCACGCGTCGCCCGGCACGGCGGGCGCGACGCCTGCGGCGAGGGCGCGATGAGCACGACCGTCCACGCACCGGCCGCCGCGCGCGCCGAGCGTCCGGCCGTCAGCTATGCCGAACGCAACCTGCGCTACTGGCGGCGCAATCTCGCCGTCTGCGTGTTCGGGTCATTCACGACGCTCGTCAGCCTGAGCATGCTGCTGCCGTTCTTGCCGCTGTACGTGCGGCAGCTCGGCGTCGACGCGCAGTCGGCCGTCATCCAGTGGTCGGGCATCGCGTTCGGTGCGACGTTTCTCGGCACGGCCGTCACCGCGCCGTTGTGGGGCCGCCTCGCGGACCGCTTCGGCCGCAAGCCGATGCTCGTGCGCGCGGCGATCGGAATGGCGATCGTGATGTCGCTGATCGGCGTCGCGCACAACGTGGTCGAACTGGTCGCACTGCGGTTGATCGCAGGGCTCGTCGGCGGCTACGCGTCGGCGTCGACCGTGATGGTCGGCACGCAGGCGCCGCGCGAACGCGCGGGCTGGGCGCTCGGCATGCTGTCGACCGGCGCGCTCGCGGGCAATCTGGTCGGCCCGCTCGTCGGCGGATTGCTGCCCGGCTGGGTCGGCATTCGCGGCACCTTCTTCGCCGGCGGCGCGATGATCGCCGTCGCCGCGCTGCTGACGATCTTCGTCGTGAAGGAGGACTTCCACGCGGGCACCGACGCGCAAGCCCGCAGCGCCGGCACGGCCACCGGCACGACGCACCGGACGAATCGCGCAGCGGTCGCCGCCTTGCTGGTGACGGCGATGATGGTGCTGCTCGCGAACATGTCGATCGAGCCGATCATCACGGTCTATATCGGCGGACTCGGCGTCGCCGGTGCCTCTCTCGCGCGGGTCGCCGGCGTCGTCATGGCGTGTTCGGCGCTCGGCAGCATGCTGACCGCCGCGCGGCTCGGCGCGCTCGCCGACCGGATCGGCAGCTGGAACGTGATCGTCGGCTGCCTGCTGCTGACCGCGCTCGCGATGGTGCCGCAAGCGTTCGTCACGCACTGGTGGCAACTTGCCGCGCTGCGCGGACTGATGGGCATGACGCTCGCGGGGCTGCTGCCGTCGATCGGCAAGCTCGTGCGGCAATCGGTCGACGAGCGCTCGACGGGGCAGATGCTCGGCTACCTGCAGTCCGCACAGTTCAGCGGGCAGGTGATCGGCCCCGTGATCGGCGGGCAGATCGGCGTCGCATTCGGCCTGCATTCGGTGTTCTTCGTGACAGGCGCGCTGCTGGCCGCTTGCGCCGGGCTCGCGCACTGGGCACGCGGCCGCTAGCCGCCGGCCCGCGGGCCGACGTCTGGCGTAGGATGGATAGCGTTGCCGGTACCGCATCCGGACACAGGCAACACCGCACGGGCGCCCACCTTTTTCTCGTGACCGGTGCGCGCGAAGCACGACTTGCACGCGCCGGGCCGAACCGGACTCACGCGCGTCGGCGCGCAGGCGACCGGCGCCTTTCGATCACGGCTATGGGGAGACAAGCGACATGAATCAACCGACCGACAACCGGGCGCTGTTGCGCACGCTCGGTATCCGCGCACCGATCGTCCAGGCGCCGATGGCCGGCGTCAGCACGCCGGCGCTGGCCGCCGCCGTGTCGAACGCCGGCGGGCTCGGCTCGCTCGGTGTCGGCGCGACGCATGCCGATGGCGCACGCAAGATGATTCGCGAGACGCGCGCGCTGACCGACCGCCCATTCAACATCAACGTGTTCTGCCATGCCCCGGCCCGCGCGGACGCAGCCGTCGAACGCGCGTGGCTCGACTGGCTCGCGCCGGCGTTCCGCCAATACGGCGCGACGCCGCCCGCGTCGCTGTCGGAGATCTATACGAGCTTCGTCGCGGACGATGCGATGCAGGCGATGCTCGTCGAGGAGAAACCGGCCGTCGTCAGCTTCCATTTCGGGCTGCCGCCAGCGGACGTGATCGCCGCGCTGAAACGCGCGGGCATCACGCTGTTCGCGACCGCGACGCATCTCGACGAGGCACGGCAGATTGCCGCCGCCGGCATCGATGCGATCGTCGCGCAGGGCATCGAAGCCGGCGGGCATCGCGGCGTGTTCGATTCGACCGCGCATGACGATCGCCTCGGCACGTTCGCGCTGACCCGCCTGATCGTGTGCGAATGCGCGCTGCCCGTGATCGCCGCCGGCGGCATCATGGACGGCGCAGGCATTGCCGCCGCGCTCGCGCTCGGCGCGCAGGCCGCGCAGCTCGGCACCGCGTTCGTCGCGTGCCCGGAGACGTCGATCGACGACGGCTATCGCCGCGCGATCCTCGGCGACGCGGCGCGCCGCACGACGTTGACGGCCGCGATCTCGGGCCGAGCCGCACGCGGCATCGCGAACCGGCTGACCGCGCTCGGCGACGATCCGCACGCGCCGGCCACGCCCGCGTATCCTATCGCCTACGACGCGGGCAAGGCGTTGCATGCGGCCGCGAAGGCGAAGGGCGAATTCGGCTACGGCGCGCAATGGGCCGGGCAGGCGGCGCCGCTCGTGCGCACGCTGCCGGCCGCCGAGTTGTTCGCCGCACTCGAAAGCGAAGCGCGGGCGGCGATCGAGCGGCTTCGGCACGCGCTGGCCTGATCGCGCGCACCACGGATTTGCAAGGCTTTGTATCGGCACGAACTGCAGATACAGAGCGATACAACGGCCCCGCGCGGCTTCGCTATAAAGCAGGCATGACCGCTTCCGGAGTCCATCATGTCTGCAACGTGGTTCAAGGGATCCTGCCATTGCGGGGCCGTCAAATTCGAAGTCAGGGCGGCCATTACGCCGGCCGTTCGCTGCAACTGCAGCCTGTGCCGCCGCCGCGGCGCGCTGATGAGCCCGATGTTCGCCGCCGCCTGTCTGACCATCGTCGAAGGCGAGGACGTGCTGACGTGCTACCGCTTCAACACGCGCACGGCCCGTCACTATTTCTGCAGCCGGTGCGGCGTCTATCCGTTCCATCAGACGCGCAAGGACCCGGCATGCTGGCGCGTCAATCTCGGCTGCCTCGACGGCGTCGATCCGTATGCGCTCGACGCGACGGTCGCCAACGGGGCAAGCCTGTCGGTCGTGGAGGACGCATGAAACGCTGGCTGATGATCCTGCTGTTTGCCGCAGGCGGGCTCGCGACTGAAATCGCGCATCCGGTGCAATGCTCGCTGCTGTCGGTCAGCCGTCAGCAGACCGGCAAGCGCCGCGGGCACGGCTGAGGCCGCACCGGTTCATCGAGACCGATTATCATGCTTCCGATAAGATCGCATGCGATATATAATGCGGTTGTCTGCGACCGTTCGCGTCGCTGGAGGAAGCCCATGAAACCGACCGAAGCCTCATCGCCCGCCACGCCGAAGCTGTCCGAGTTCCTTTGCTTTGCGATCTACTCGGCGAATCTCGCGTTCGGCAAGGCCTACAAGCCGATCCTCGACGAGCTCGGCCTCACGTATACGCAATACATCACGATCATCGCACTGTGGGAGCAGGACAACCAGACCGTCGGCCAGCTCGGCGAGAAGCTGTTCCTCGAATCCAATACGCTGACGCCGATCCTGAAGAAGCTCGAAGCGATGGGCTACCTGGAGCGGCACCGTGACCCGTCCGACGAACGCCAGGTGCTCGTCAGCCTGACGAAAAGCGGCCGCCGCGTGCGCGAGAAGGGGCTCGACATGAATCTGGTCGAAGCCACCGGATTGAAGCCGGACGAATTCGCGAAGGTGCAGAAGGCGATCGTCACGCTGCGCGGCAACCTGATCCGTTCGACCGAAGAAGCATGAGCCGATGAACCGCCGGCGGCCGGCGCGTGCATCGCGCCGGCCGCGTCGTCATGCGTGCGCGTCGCCCAGCACCAGCAGGCGCATCTCGCGGCGCACGACGAAACCGAGCGCGACATAGCGCTCGATCGCCACCTGGTTCGTTGTGAGGACGTGCAGGAAAGGCGTTTCCGCGCGCGCACCGATCGACGCGATCAACGACCGGATCAGGCGCGCCGCAAGGCCTTGCCGCCGAAACGCGGCATCCACGCACACGGCGCTGATCTCCGTATACCCGTCGACCCGCATCCGCTCGCCAGCCATCGCGGCGAGCCGGCCTGCGCTGCGCACGCCGATGTAGCGGCCAAGCTCGACCGTGCGCGGGCCGAACGGGCCCGGCTGCGCCGCCGTGGTCAGCGCGAGCATGTCCGGCACATCGGCTTCGCCGAGCGTCACATGCTCCGATTCGTCGGCCGGATCGGGCGCGCCTTGCCAGACCATTTGCAGTAGTGTCGCGCGCCGGACGACCGCCCATCCCGCCGGCGGCTCGATTTCGTCCGGCGTGACGAGGGCCGCTGGCCCGTGCGCGGCGACCAGTTCGCGCAGCGCGTCGAACGAAGCCGCGCTCGTGTCGGCGATCGCGGCGAATGGCGCAATGGCCGACGGAAACCGCCACGCGCGGTCATTGCCGAGCGCCAGGTGGCGCTGCTTGCCCGTCAGTGCGTTCCAGGCGACCCGATCGAGCACGTGTGTATCGCCTGTCGCGTTTCCGGTCGTGGCATCCGGCATCGGCTGCTCCTCGAATGAAGATGGGGGACGCACAGCATAGACCGGATGCGCGAGGCAGGTAGCAGCGTCGATCCAGACACCGGCTTCCCCATGACAAAAGCGCATGCGATTACATCGCATGCGCTTTATAAGGCGATAGAGGGCGACCGTTTTCGTCGTGCCGCGCTCAATGGCCGAAATAAACCGAGCGCCCGGCCATGCGAACCCCGTCGCGGCTGCCCGACTGCGCCGCGCCGCTCGCGTCGCTGCCGTATCCGGCTGCCTGCGTGTCGGCCGCATCGGCGCCATTGTCGTGAATCCGGTTCAGCGCCGCCTGGATATTGTCCGGATAGTTCGGGTCGTTGGGGCGGTTCGGCAGGTAGCCGGCCGTTTGCAGCGCGACCAGTTCCGCACGCACCTGCGCGCGCGTGACGGTGCTTTCGCTGGCGAACGCCGGCGCGGCGGCGGAGGCCGACACGGCGACGAGAAGGGCTGCGATCAGTTGGGTCTTCATCATTTACCTCGACAGGGAAACAGGCATTCAGGGGTTGCGTACCGTACGCCGGCCATCGGCGCCGTTCGCGGTTTCATTCAGTGACCGAAGTAGATCGAACGTTCGGCGATGCGCGTCGCGGGCCGGCTGCCCGACTGCGTCGCGGCGGCAGCGTCGGGGCCATAACCCGACGACGCGGACGTGTCGGCCGCCACGGCGTCGTTCGCGTGAACGCGCGTCAATGCGGCCTGCAGGTCGTCCGGGTAATGCGGATCGTTCGCCCGGCCGGGACGGTAACCGGCCTGTTCGAGCTGGACGAGTTCGGCGCGCACCTGCGCGCGGGACACGGCGGCCTGGTCGGCGAACGCCGGGGCGGCGGCGGAAGCGGAAACGGCGACGAGCAGCGCAGCGATCAATTGGGTTTTCATCATTCACCTCGACAATCTGGAAACGGGAAAGGATTCAGGGTTCGCACACCGGCGCGCCGCTCAATGACCGAAGTACACCGAGCGCGCGGCCACGCTGAGCGCGGGCCGGCGGCCGGATTGCGTCGCGGCGTCGCCGTTGCTGCCGTAGCCGGACGCCGGCACGTGGGCAACGACGGCATCGTCGGCATGGATCTGCGTGAGCGCGGCCTGCAGATCGTTCGGATAGGTCGCGTCGGACGCACGGTTCAGCGGATAGCCGGCCTGTTGAAGCTGGGCAAGCTCGGCGCGTACCTGTGCACGCGTCACGGCGGTTTCGTTGGCGAACGCCGGGGCGGCAACGGTGGCCGAGACGGCGACGAGCAGGGCAGCGATCAATTGGACTTTCATCATTCACCTCGATAGAAAAGAAATCGGAAATTCGGGCGGGCCGCGTTCGGCCGCCCGATACAACGTTCAGGCGATGCGGATGTCGACGTCGATGTTGCCGCGCGTCGCCTTCGAGTACGGGCAGGTCTGGTGCGCGGCGTCGACGATCCGTTGCGCGACGTCGCGGTCGAGCCCCGGCACGCTCACGTTCAGCCGGGCCTGCAGGAAATACGCGTTGCCGCCGGTGCCGAGATCCACTTCGGCGTCGACCGCGAGATCGGCCGGCAGCGTCACCTTCGCGGCACGCGCCGCAAGCTGCATCGCGCCGATGAAACAGGCCGACCAGCCGGCGGCGAACAGCTGTTCCGGGTTGGTGCCGGTGCCGGCGCTGCCCGGCGACGACAGCTGGATGTCGAGGCGGCCGTCGGAACTGCGCGCCGCGCCGTCGCGGCCGCCGGAAGTCGTATGCGTCTTGCCCGTGTACAGCACTGTTTCGATCTTGCTCATCATTGGCTCCGTCAGTGGGGTTTGTTTCAGATGCGATTCGATCGCATGCGATGCAGTTTGGTCGAGAAGATTTCCCTAGTCAAGCGTATTCGATTAAATCGTATGCGATATTTTGTATTTCAATGTATCTGGCACGTGTCGCGCCTTTCCGGACAAGGCTTTCCGACGATCGCGCCCTGATATCGAGCAGATCGGCAAACGTGCCGGATTCCGGGCAGGGCACATGAAAACGCCCGGGAGACGGGATGACCGCCCCGCAGGGCGGCCGTTCCATCAGGCTGAGGCAATCTCGGCGATCACGACGAGGATGACGGCCGCATCGGCCGGCAACTGGCGCGGGGAGAACGCCGAACGCGCGTGTCGCAGGGAAGGCTGCTTGCCGCGCTGGCATTGGAAACGCGCCGATCTGCCTGCCTCGAAACCCGCAGTTGGATAAAACAATCGACCTATCCGGATAACTTTTCTTATCACAACACCACGATTGAATATCCAAACTCGTCACTTCAAAAACGCTTCCGACATCGAACAGGGGGTCGCCTCGCAGGGCCGGGCAGGGCAGCGAACACGCGCCGTCAATCCGGCGCGTTCAGCCGCGCCAACAGCACCGTCAGCACGTCCGCCGTCGCCCGCGCGACACCGTGAGCGGTCGTGTCGACCAGCGCATGCGCGCATTCGCGATACAGCGGGTCGCGCATCCGGTATTGCGCGGCGAGCGTTTGCCGCGGTTCGGCCACCTGCAGCAGCGGCCGCCGCGTGTCGTCGCGGGTCCGGCGCCACAACGCATCGGGATCCGCATGCAGGTAGACCACGCAGCCGCGTTCGTTCAGGCGCGCGCGGGTGCGCGGATTCAGGATCGCGCCCCCGCCGGTCGCCACGATCACGTTCGCGCGCTGCGTCAGTTCGTCGACGATATGCGTTTCGAGCAGCCGGAAACCGCGTTCGCCGACGCTGTCGAACAGCGCGGCGACCGAGCGGCCCGTGCGCCGCTCGATCTCGTCGTCGCTGTCGGCGAACGCCCAGCCGAGCGATGCCGCCAGTGCACGGCCGAGCGTCGACTTGCCCGCGCCCATCATGCCGACCAGGAACGCGCGCGCGGGCAGCGCACGCGCACCGGCCGTCACGACGACGGCGCTCATAGCCGCCGGGCGAGCGGCCAGCCGGCCCGCGTCGCCAGGCAGATCCGCCGCGTGCGCACCGCGTCCGACAGCGTATCGAGCGCCGCGCCGGTCGACGCGTCGTCGGCGTCCAGCAGCGCGCCGAGCACCTGTTCGCCGGGATTGCCCGCTGCGAGGTGTTCGGCCGCCTCCGCCGCAATGGTCCGCGGCGTGCGGTCCGGCCCCCCGTCGCCCGCCGGCCGCCGCCACCGCCCGTGCCGGTCGCGCCATCGCACGACCAGCCCGTAGAGCAGCGCACCGCCAGGCACGACCGTGTCGTCACGTGCCGCCGCCGGGCCGTCCGGCGTCGTACACCGTGTGACCCAGCTCGCGAACTCGAGCAGCGACGCATCGTGCACGAGCGTCGCCGCGTCGAGCGCGACGGCCACGCCGGCGTCCCGCAACCGGCCGAGCAGCGGCCGCACGCCGTCGTGCGCGCCGCCGCACGGCTGCAGCAGCACCTCCAGCTCGTCCTCGTGGCGGTACGCGAGCACACGGTGCCGCTCGAGCGCAGCTGGCTCGAGCAGCGCCTGCGCCGCCTGACGGACGATCACGATCGCACGATCGTCACGCCGCTCGACGATCGCGCCGATCCGGCGCCGGGCGCGCGCCACCGGGCAGTTCACGTGTCGCTCCCGACCGCGTGAGCGCGGCTCACAGCGAACCCTGGAATTCGAGCACGCGCGTCTTGAATTCGTCGGGCACGGCCAGCGTCGTGTTGTTCGCGTAATCGAACATCACGTGCGTCGACACGCCGCGCGCGACGATGGTCTGGTCGTCGCGCTCCATCAGGTGTTCGAGATCGAAGCTCTTGCTGCCGAAGCGCACGATGCTCGAGCGGATCGTCAGGTTGTCGCCGAATTGCGCCGGTGCGAGGTACTCGCATTGCGTCTTCACCATGATGTGCGGCAGCTTCTCGCTGCGCGGCAGGCCGAGCAGGTCGAACATGTAGCAGAGGTACGAATGCTGCAGATAGTCGTAATAGACGGGACTGCTCACATGCCCCATCGAATCCGTATCGCGATACTTGACGTGAATGGGCGTTTCGTAATGTCGCTTCGCCATGGTGATTCTCCGCAATGACTGGGTTGATTTATATTTTCTTGCCCGAGTAGCCTGTCGGGCATCCGAAAATTAATCGAACGACTATCGGGCCGCCACTATCAGAACGAATAGCAACCCCGCGTGGAACCCCGGAAAATCAAGACTTCCCTTCAACCGGATCGCTCCCCTGATTTCCAAATGAAAATCGAATGACCGACCGCCTTCGCTTCCTGCAACCCGGCACGGCAGATGCCGGAATTATCGAATTCGACGCTTATTTCCCTCATTCATAAGGTTATGAATTAGAAACTGATAAATGTGTTAGTTGCGCACCAAAAGCGCCATTCAATACAGTCGCGCTGTAGTAAAAAGTCCCGTTCATTATCGACAGGAGGGCAGTCCCCATGCATGCAAACGCCTGGACGACAAACCGCGACGCCGTGCTGCGCTTGCCGTCCCCTGCGGATCTGGCCCGCGCGCTGCCGCCGGCCTTGCGCGCGTCGCGCACCGTTCATACGACCCGCCGTGCGATCGTCGACGTGCTCGACGGCACGGACGACCGGCTCGTGGTCATCGCCGGTCCGTGCTCGGTGCACGATCCGGCCGCCGCGCGCGACTACGCGGCACGGCTCGCGCTGCAACGCGCGCGCTTCGCCGACGAGCTGGAAATCGTGATGCGCGTGTACTTCGAGAAGCCGCGCACGACCATCGGCTGGAAAGGGCTGATCAACGATCCGCTGCTGGACGGCAGCGACCGGATCGATGCCGGGCTGCAGGCGGCCCGCGCGCTGCTGTGCGACATCAACGGTGCGGAGATGCCGGCGGCGACCGAGTTTCTCGATCCGCTGTCGCCGCGCTACCTCGCGGATCTGGTTGCGTGGGGCGCGATCGGCGCGCGCACCGTGGAGTCGCAGGTGCATCGCGAGCTGGCGTCGTCGCTGCCGATCCCGATCGGCTTCAAGAACGGCACCGACGGCAACGTCCAGGTGGCCGTCGATGCGATGCGCGCGGCGGCGCATCCGCACCGGTTCCTGTCGATCGATGCGGATGGCCGGTTATGCGCGGCCGCGTCGCCCGGCAATCCGCACACGCACGTCGTGCTGCGCGGCGGGCGCGAGCCGAATTTCGACGCGGCCGCCGTGAATGCGGCATGCGAGCGCATGACGGGCGCGCAGGTCGCGCCGCGCGTGATGATCGACGTCAGTCACGGCAACAGCCGCCGCCAATACCGCAACCAGCTCGGTGTCGGCGCGGAAGTCGCCGCGCAGGTGGCGGCCGGCGATACGCGCATCGTCGGCGTGCTGATCGAGTCGAACCTGATCGAAGGGCGGCAGGACCTCGTGCCCGGCGTGCCGCTGCGCTACGGGCAGAGCATCACCGACGCGTGCCTGTCGTTCGCCGATACCGCGCGGCTCTTCGAGACGCTCGCTCACGCCGTGCGTACGCGGCGACGCGGCCATGCGCTGCCGCCCGGCGTCGAGTTCGCACACGAGCCGCTGCTCGCGTGCTGCGCGTGAGCGGCCCGGCGCGCTGCGCTCAGACGGCGGCTTCGTCATGAATCCGCGTCGCGTCGCCGGCCCATGCGTCGCGATAGCGGGCCAGCCAGTGCTCGGCCTGGGTCGGCGCGCCGGCGACGATCGCGTCGAGCGGGGCGAGATACCTCGATTCGTCGTGGCCGGCCGCGTCCCGGCGCGCCCGCGCACGCAGGCCGCGATGCGCGATCGCAAGCGCGTCGGCCGCCAGCGCGCGCAATGAACGGCCGTCGACGCGCGTGTCGAGCCCGGTACGCGGCACGTCGCGACGCAGCGTGAGCAGCGTGCCGCGGTCGATCCCGGCCGCCAGCGTCTCGGCCTCCGACAGCGCGGCCGGATCGTACAGCAGGCCGGTCCAGAACGCGGACAACGCGACCATCATGTCGGGCGAGCCGGCATCGGCGCCGCGCATCTCGAGATAGCGCTTGAGCCGGACCTCGGTAAACACCGTCGTCAGGTGGTCCGCGAAATCCCCCAGTGTCGGCGTCTCGCCTTCGAGATGCGGAATGCGCCGTCGCATGAAATCGCGGAACGTGTGCCCGGTCGCCTCCGCATAACGATCGCCGCGCCGCACGAAATACATCGGCACGTTGTCGAGCAGCCAGCTCACGTAGCGCTCGAAGCCGAAGCTGCGCGACAGGAACAGGGCCGGCGCGCCGCAACGATCCTCGTCGGTGTCGAGCCACGTGTGCGCACGCGTCGACAGCAGGCCCGACGGGCGGCCGTCGCGAAACGGCGAATTCGCGAACAGCGCGGTCGCGACCGGCTGCAGCGCGAGCGACACGCGCATCTTGCGCGCCATGTCGCTTTCCGACGCGAAATCGAGGTTGACCTGCACGGTGCAGGTGCGCTGCATCATGTCGAGCCCGCGCGTGCCGACGCGCGGCATGTAGCGCCGCATGATCCCGTAGCGCTGCTTCGGCATCCACGGCAGCGCTTCGCGCGACAGGTGAGGGTGAAAACCGAGCGGCACGCAGCGCAGGCCGAGCGGATCGCATGCCGCGCGGGCCGCGGCGAGGTGCGCATGCAGTTCGGCGTGCGTGTCGTGCAGCGTATCGAGCGGCGCGCCCGACAGTTCGAGCTGGCCGGCCGGCTCGAGCGAGATCGCCGCGCCGTCGCGCTGGATCACGCCGACGACCTGGCCGGCATCGACGATCGGCGTTCCGTCGCCGCGCAGCCGCTCGAGCACCGCGGCAATGCCGGACGATCCCTCGTAACGCGCGGCCGCGTGCGTCGCGCGGGCCACGACGAACTTCTCGTGCTCGGTGCCGATCCGGAACCGCGCGGCCGGCTTGCAGCCGGCGGCCAGATGATCGGCGAGCTGCTGCTCGGAGACGATCGGCGTGTTGTCCGATCCGACGGCATTCGACATCGACATCCTCCACAGGTCACATTGAGCGACCGACCGGCCGGTCGCACGGCGACTATAGCGACGTCGCCGCGCGCGCAGTACTGGCAGGGGTGATAGGGCGTCGTGCGATTCCGCGCCGCGTTACGGCTGCTTGCGCTTCGCGAAGTAGTGCGCGGGCGAATCGCCGAACGCGCGGCGGAACATCGCGATGAAATTGCTCGGCGTCGCATAGCCGAGCGCGTCGGCGATGTTGGCAACGCTGTCGCCGTTCGCCAGCCGTTCGAGCGCGTGCGTGAGCCGCGCCTGCTGCCGCCACTGCGCGAAGCTCGTGCCGGTTTCCGCGACGAACAGCCGGCTCAGCGTCCGGGCGGACAACCCGGCCCATTCGGCCCACGCGTCGAGCGTGCGGCTGTCGTGCGGCTGCCCGAGGATCGCGTTCGCGATGCGCAGCAACCGCCGGTCGTGCGGCATCGGCAAGTGCAGCGGTTCGTGCGGCGCGCGCCGCATCTCGTCGAGCAGCACGACGCTGATGCGCGCCTGTTCGATGTCGAGCCGGTCCTGGTCGGCCCACGACACCGCGCGCCGCACGAGCGCGCGCATCAGGTCGGTGATCGCGATCACGCACGGTTGATCCGGCATCCGGCGGCTCGCGGCCGGCGCGATCACGACGCTCCAGCCGCTCAACGCACCGCTGATGCTGACCTTGTGCTGCTCGCCCGGCGGAATCCAGCCCGCGCGATGCGGCGGCAGCAGCCACGAACCGTGCGGCGTGCGCACGTGCGCGAAACCGCTTTCCACGCAGAACACCTGGCCGCGCAGATGGCTGTGCCAGTCGACCTCGCGCGTGCCGAGCTGATACGCGTTGCTGCCGTCGTCCTCGCCCCAGACGGCGATCAGCGACGGGCCGTCCGCGCGTTCGCTCGGATCGGCGTCGGCGCGTGGCATGGCACGGGAGGGAGAAGCTTCTCGGATGGGCATGGCCGGAATTCATTATTTTTTGTCTAAACAACATTATCAGCTTTGCCCGGGAGCGTCCAACAATGCGTGTCGTGTTCAAACCCAATCGAAGCAGAGGAATGCGATGCATGCAGCACTTGCTCCCTCGCCACGCGATGCCGTCGCGCTGCGCGTCCTGTCGCGAACGGCCGTTGCCGTGGCGCTCGCCCTGCTCGGCGCCTGCGCGAGCCGCGACGGGCTCGCGCCCGCCGGCACGCTGCGCGGCGCCGATACGCTCGCCGCGTCGCGCAGCCTCGCGCATGCACCGATCGCCGACTGGCCGGCCGCCGACTGGTGGCTTGCGTTGCGCGATGCGCAGTTGGATGCATTGATCGACGAAGCGCTGGCCGGCAATCCCGATCTCGCGACCGCCGATGCGCGTGCGCGCGAGGCGCAGGCGCTGGTGATCGAAGCGCAGGCCGCGCGACTGCCGCACCTCGTCGGCCGCGCGAGCGCGAAGGGCGAACGCACGTCCGGCACGCAGTTTTCGACGGACCAGGGCGGCGGTGTCTTCAGCCACACACGCGAGATCAATCTCGGCCTGAGCTGGGATCTCGATCTGTGGGGCGGCCGCCGGGCGACTTGGGAAGCCGCGCTCGGCGAAGCGCGCGCGGCGCGGATCGATGCGCAGGCCGCGCGCGTGCTGCTGTCCGTCAACGTCGCGCGCGCCTACGTGAATCTCGCCTATGCGTTCGATCAGCAGGATGTCGCGCAGGCCGAATTCGACCGCGCCGACGAAGCGCTGTCGCTGACGCGCCAGCGCGTCACGAAAGGCATCGACAACGTCGCGCAGCAGCGCCAGGCGGAAAGCGAAGTCGCGGCGGCGACGCGCGAGCAGGCCCGCGCGGCGCAGGCGATCGACAGCGCGCGCATCGCGCTCGCGATCCTGCTCGGCGCCGGCCCTGATCGCGGCCTCGCGCTCGCGCGGCCCGCGCCGCTGCCGACCGCCGCGCTCGCGGTGCCGGCCGACCTGCCGGCCGCGCTGCTCGGCCGGCGCGCCGACCTCGTCGCCGCGCGCTGGCGCGTGGAGGCCGCGAGCCGCAACGTCGCGGCCGCCCGCGCGGATTTCCTGCCCGACGTCAGTCTCACCGCGCTGATCGGGCTCGCGACGCGCGGCGGCGCATCGCTGTTCCAGGCCGCCTCGCGCACCTACAACGTCAACCCGGCCGTGAGCCTGCCGATCTTCGACGGCGGCGAACGGCGCGGTGTGCTGCGCAAGCGCGACGCGCAATACGACCTCGCGGTCGCCGGCTACAACAAAACGCTGATCGGCGCGATCGGCGAGGTGGCGGACGATCTGCACCGGCTGCGTTCACTCGCCCAGCAGGCCGATGCGCAGCAACGTGCGTTCGACTCCGCCGCCGATGCATGGCGGCTCGCGGACGCGCGCTACCGGGCCGGCGTCGGCAGCTATCTCGATGCGCTCGTCGTGCGCCAGCAGCTGCTGATCGCGAGCCGCGAGGTCGCCGCGCTGCGCGCCCAGCGCGCGGACCAGTCGCTGCAGCTCGTCGCGGCGCTCGGCGGCGGCTTTCGCGCCGAGCCGGACGACGTCGCGCTCGCCGCCACTCCTTCCCACCGTCCTTGACATCGAACCATGAGCAGCGACAACACCTTGCAGACTCCCGCGCGACCGGCAGCCGCCGATTCCGCCAGTGCCCGCCAGCAACCCGCGGCCGACCACACCGGTGCGCCGCGCGCGCCGGGCGCACCGGATGCCCGCGCGCAACCGTCGCCGGGCGGCGCCGCACCGGCGACGCCGCCGCCCGCGCGACGCAAGCACCTCGTGCGCGCGCTCGTCGGCGTGTTCGCGTTCGGCATCGTCGGCTGGGGCATCTGGTACGCGCTCGTCGGCCGCTGGTACGAAGCCACCGACAACGCCTACGCGCAAGGCAACGTCGTCGAGCTGACGCCGCAGGTAACGGGCACCGTCGTGTCGATCGACGCGGACGACGGCAACCTCGTGCGTGCCGGCACGCCGCTCGTCCGTCTCGACGCGAGCGACGCGCAGATCGCGCTCGCGGCCGCGCAGGCCGATCTCGCGGCCACGGTCCGCAAGGTGCGCGGCCTGTACAGCAATGAACGCGGGCTCGCGAACAGCATCGACGGCGCACGCGCCGACCTCGACGCGCGACGTACCGCGCTCGACAAGGCGAAGGCCGATTACCGGCGCCGCGAGGACCTCGGCCGCTCCGGCGCGATCTCGCGCGAGGAGCTCGCGCACGCGCTCGACACGCTGACGTCCGCGCAAAGCGCATATGCCGCCGCGCAAAGCGCGCTCGCCACGTTGAGCGAACAGCACCAGACGAGCAAGGCGCTCGTCGACGATACCGCGGTCGCGTCGCATCCCGATGTCCAAGCCGCGGCCTCGCGGCTGCGCGCCGCGTATCTCGCCCGCGCGCGCACCGATATCGTCGCGCCCGTCACCGGCTATGTCGCGAAACGCACGGTACAGGTCGGGCAGCGCGTGTCGCCCGGCGTGCCGTTGCTTGCGGTCGTGCCGCTGCGCGAGCTGTGGGTCGACGCGAACTTCACCGAGAAGCAGCTCGAACACATGCGGATCGGGCAACCGGTCGAGCTGACGGCCGACCTGTACGGCGACGCGGTGCGCTACACGGGCCGCGTGCAGAGCCTCGGCGTCGGCACCGGCAGCGCGTTCTCGCTGCTGCCCGCTCAGAACGCGACCGGCAACTGGATCAAGATCGTCCAGCGGCTGCCGGTGCGCATCGAACTGACGGATCCGGCGCAGCTCGACGCGCATCCGTTGCGCATCGGCCTGTCGATGCACGCGCGCGTCGACCAGCACGACCGCAGCGGCGCGATGCTGTCGCGCCGCGAGCAGCGTTCGCCGGTGTTCCGCACCGACGTGTACCGCGACGAACTCGCGCGCGCCGACAGCCTGATCGCCGACGTCGTGCACGCGAACCTGCCGGCGGCGGTACGCACGGAGCGTGCGCAATGAGCGGCCCGATGCCGGCCGCCGATGCCGGTTTTCGTCCGTCGAGCGTCGCGCTGACGACGTTCGGCCTCGCGCTCGCGGTCTTCATGCAGGTGCTCGACGGCACCGTCGCGAACGTGTCGCTGCCGACCATCGCCGGCAACTTCGGCGTGAGCACGACGCAGAGCGCCTGGGTCGTCACGACGTTCTCGGTCAGCAATGCGATCGCGCTGCCGCTGACCGGGTTTCTCGTCAAGCGCGTCGGCCAGGTGAGGCTGTTCGTATGGGCGACGCTGGCGTTTACGTTCGCGTCGCTCCTGTGCGGCCTCGCGCAGAACCTGCCGCAGCTCGTCGCGTTCCGCGCGCTGCAGGGCCTCGTGGCCGGGCCGATGATTCCGACCACGCAAGCGCTGATGTTGTCGATCTACCCGCCGCAGCGGCGTGGCTTCGCGCTGTCGATGATCGCGATGGTCACCGTCGTCGCGCCGATCGCGGGCCCCGTGTTCGGCGGCTGGGTGACGGAACATTACTCGTGGCGCTGGGCGTTCCTGATCAATCTGCCGATCGGCGTGTTCGCCGCGATGTGCGTGTTCGCGCAGATGCGGGCGCGCGTCGAGACGACGGTCGCCGCGCGCGTCGACTACGTCGGGCTGGCCGCGCTCATCGTCGGCGTCGGCGCGCTGCAGATCGTGCTCGACAAGGGCAACGAGGCCGACTGGTTCAACTCGACATTCATCGTCGTGATGTCGGTGGTCGCCGCGTTCGGGATCGCGCTGTTCCTGATCTGGGAGCTCAACGAACCGAATCCGATCGTGAACCTGCGGCTGTTCGCGCATCGCAACTTCGCGGCCGGCACGCTGACGCTCGTGCTCGCGTACTCGGCTTTCTTCGCGGTCAACGTGATCGTGCCGCAGTGGCTGCAGCGCACGCTCGGCTACACGGCGTTCTGGGCCGGGCTGGCGGTCGCGCCGATGGGCGTGATCCCCGTGCTGATGACGCCGTTCATGGGCAAGTACGCGCCGCGCTTCAACATGCGCGTGCTCGTGTGCTGCGCGTTCGCGATCCTCGGCACGTCGTCGTTCCTGCGCGCGGGCTTCGTACCCGACATCGACTTCACGCACATCGCGCTGATCCAGCTGCTGCAGGGCCTCGGCCTCGCGCTGTTCATCATGCCGATCAACAGCATCCTGCTGTCCGACCTGAAGCCGGACGAAATCGCCGCGGGCTCCGGCCTGTCGACGTTCCTGCGCACGCTCGGCGCGAGCTTCGCGGTGTCGATCACGTCGTTCCTGTGGGACCGGCGCGCCATCCTGCATCACGCGCAGCTCAGCGAACACCTGAGCGGTTTCGATCCGGCCGTGCGTGCCGAGGTCTCACGGCTCGGCGGCGGCGATCCGCAACGCGCGGCGACGCTGCTCGGCAACCTGGTCGATGCGCAGGCGTACCAGATCTCGTTCAACGACGTGTCGTTCGCGCTCGGCTGCGTGTATCTCGCCGTGATCGCGGTGGTGTGGCTCGCCCGCCCGCCGTTCGGCCCCGGCGCGGCCGCGAAACGATGAAGCGGGCGCTGCGCGGCCCGTTCCGACCCATGCTGTTCAATTCGATGGAGATTGACCCGATGCCTACCTCCCACGCTGGAAACACGCCGCCCGAACTGGCGACGCTCGCCGTGTTCGACGTCACGGAATTTCCGCTCGTCGTCGTGCGCAACGACGCGATCGCATCCGGCGGCTACGCGCAGCGCTGGCTCGACGACATGCACGCGCTGATGCGGCACGGCGAGCCGTTTGTCATGATCTTTCCGCCGGCCCGCCCGGACGAGCCGCACGACGACCGCAAGGAACGCGGCATGTGGCTCAAGCAGAACCGTGCCGCGCTTGCCGCGGTCTGCCGCGCGCTCGTGTCGGTCGAACCGGACCCGACCGAGCGCGAAGCGGCCATCGCGAACGCGTCCGGTATCGAAAAGGCGTTCGGGATTCCGTTCGACGTGACGGCTTCGCTCGACGACGCGAAGCACGCGGGTCGGCGACGTCTGACCGAGGCGCTCTAGCGCGGCCCGTTCGCGCGCAACGCCTCGAGCCGGTTGCGCAAGTCCGCCTGACTGCAGATTCCAACTAATAAACGGGGTGGCTTGTATGAAAGGACTGGATTGTCTGAAATGGTTGGTACCCGGCGACACGGACGCGTCATGGCAGCGGATGACCGACGCGGCCGCCGGAATGGGATTCGACAAGGTCGTGCTGATCGTGTTGCCGTTTACCGGCGCGTCGTTCGATCTCGCGCGCAAGTGGAGCAGCGGCGTGCCGGGCTGGACGGCGCTGTACCGGCAGCGCCAGTTCGACCGCGTCGACCCGATGCTGCGGCATTGCTTCCGTTCGGCACTGCCGCTCGTATGGGACGACGCGCTGTTCGCGCAGCCCGGGCAGCGGCCGTGCTACGAAGCGGCGGCCGCGTACGGCATGCGCAGCGGCGTCGTGCTGCCCGTGCGCGGCGCGAAAGGGGAGGTCGGCATGCTGTCGTGCGCGAGCGCGGACGATCTTGCCGCCACGCGCGAGCGCTGCGACCGTCACCTCGCGGCGCTGACGCTGCTGCGCGACGTCGCGTGCGAAGCGATCGCCGGCACGCCGTGCCACGCACCGCCCGACAGCGTGCCGCGGCTGAGCCGGCGGGAAGTCGAGTGCCTGCGCTGGCATGCGGCCGGCAAGACGTCGTGGGAAATCGGCCACATCCTGAACGTGACCGAGTCGTGCATCAATTTCCACTTCATGAACATCCGCCGCAAGTTCAACGTGTCACGTCGGCATGAAGCCGTGCTGCGCGCGGTCGAGTGGGGGCTTATCAGTATCTCCGACGTGACGGTGCCGACCTGATGCCGGCGCATCGTCGAGCCAGCGGTCGAGAAACGCGCTGAGCCACGCAGCCGTCGCGCGGTCGTGCCGCCGGCCTTCGCTCGCCTGCGTCGCGAGATCCTGCGCGCCGGGCGCCGCCAGCTTGTGCGCGGCGGCCGTGCTCCAGCGCCGCATCATCGGAAAGCTGACTTCCGGATGGAACTGGACGCCGTACGCGCGCGGCCCGTAGCGCACGGCCTGGTTCTCGAAGTGCTCGCCGGTCGCGAGGATCTCGAGCCCGGCAACGCGCTCGAAACCCTCGCGATGCCACTGGTACACGTGCGACGGCCATGAACCGAGTCGCCGGCCGGCGTGCGTCGCGGCGATCGGCCAGTAGCCGATTTCCGCGCGCCCGTCGCGGTGCGCCGTCACGCGGCCGCCCAGATGACGGATCATCATCTGCGCGCCGAGGCAAACGCCGAGAAACGGTGCCGACTCGCGCAGCGGCACGCCGATCCAGTCGATCTCGTCGCGGATCCAGCGATCGCCGTCGTTGGCGCTCATCGGGCCGCCGAACACCACGGCGCCCGCATGCCCGGCAAGCGTCGCCGGCAGCGGGTCGCCGAGCGGCGGGCGGCGGATGTCGAGCGGATGGCCGCGCGCGGCCAGCAGCCGCCCGATCCGGCCGGGGTTCGACTGTTCGCGATGCAGTACGATCAGGATCGGACGAAGTGCGGAGTGCGTCATGTCGTGTGGTCGGATAGAAGGTCAGCCCGGCTGGCCGCGCAGCGCGTCGAACGACACCATCACCTGTTCGCGGTAGGCGGGCCGTCGGCACAGGCGGGCGTACCAGGCCTCGACGTGCGGCAACGGCGGCCGCTCGACGTCGAGCGAGAAGTAGCGGAACAGCGTCGCGCCGGCCGGAATGTCGGCCAGGCCCGGCGTCGCACCGCCGAGAAACGGCTGGGTCGACAGCAGCCGGTCGAGCAGCCGGTAATGCGTCGCGCTGCGCGCGGCCTTGTCGAGCACGATCGCGTCGTCGCGCCGCTCCGGCGGCGTTCGCACGAGTGCCCAGAACAGCCCGGTCATCACGTCGGGTTCGAGCGCGGTCTGCGACCAGTCCATCCAGCGCTCCGCGCGCGAACGCGCGTACGTGTCGCGGCACCAGAACGGATTGTTCGGCACGCGCGCGGCGAGATAGCGCAGGATCGTGTGCGACTCCCACACGACGTCGCCGTCCCAGTCGATCACCGGGATCCGGCAGGTCGGATTCAGCGCCGCGAACGCGGGCGTCTGCAGCGTGCCGTGTTCGCCGCCGGCCGCGATATGCCGATACGGCAGGCCCAGCTCGCCGATGAGCCACAGTACCTTCTGCACGTTGAACGACGTGCGGCGCCCCCAGACGGTCAGCATCGCGCGGCATCCTCGCGGGCAGCGGATCGCGCGCATGCCGCATAGCGGTCGAGACCGGCGGCAAGATCTGCGATCAGGTCGTCCGGATCCTCGAGTCCGATGTGCAGGCGCACGCCGCGGCTGCCGAGCGGCCAGCGTTGCGCGAGGCCGTGCGCGTCCAGTTCGAACGGGAGCGCGAGGCTCTCGTAGCCGCCCCACGAATAGCCGAGCCCGAACAGCGCCAGGTGGTCGAGAAACGCGTCGATCGCGTGCGGCGGCGCCGGTTGCAGCACGACCGAGAACAACCCGGACGCGCCACGGAAATCGCGTCGCCACAGTGCGTGCCCGTCGTCGCCGGGCAGCGCCGGATACAGCACGCGCTGCACCTCGGCGCGCGTCGAGAGCCAGGTCGCGACCGCGAGCGCGTTGCGCTGATGCTGCCGCAGCCGCACGCCGAGCGTGCGCAGTCCGCGCAGCGCGAGATACACGTCGTCGGGGCCGGCGCACAGGCCGAGATCGCCATGCAGTTGCTTCAACGCCGGCCATGCGCGTTCGTTGGCCGACACCGTGCCGAGCATGGCGTCCGAGTGCCCGACCAGATATTTGGTGCCCGCCTGGATCGACAGGTCGATACCGAGCGCATGCGGCTGCAAGAAGAGCGGCGTGGCCCAGCTGTTGTCCGCGATGACCCGTGCGCCGTGCGCATGGGCGAGCCGCACGAGTGCGGGGACGTCGTGCATGTCGAACGTGTAGGAGCCGGGCACCTCGACGTACAACGCACGCGTGTTCGACCGGAACGCGGCCGCGACCGGCGTGCTGCCGTCGTACCACGTCGTCTCGACGCCGAGTCGCGCGAGTACGCCTTCGCACGCATGACGCACCGGGCCGTAGACCGATGCGGTCATCAGCAGGTGATCGCCGGGTTTCAGGCACGACAGCAGCGCGAGCGTGCACGCGGACAGGCCCGACGGGCACAGCACCGTACCGGCGCCGCCTTCGAGGCTCGTCACCGCGCGTTCGAGCGCATCCGTCGTCGGCGTGCCGCGGCGGCCGTAGATATACGGCTGCGTGCGGTTCAGCAAATCCGACACCGTCGGGCTGAGCACGGTCGACGCATGGTAGACGGGCGGGTTGACGAAACCGTGCCATGCGGCGCTGTCGCGGCCCGCGTGCGCGAGCCGCGTGTCGTCTTGCAGGCGGTCATGCGGGCCGTCGCGCGGCGGCGACGGCGGTTCGACGGACTTCACGGCCATAGCGCGCACCGCTCCCAATGCTGGCCGGCACGCCGGTAAGCCTGCCGCGCGAAGCGGCGCGCACTGTCGGCCCGCCAGAATTCGGCTTCGTCGGGCGCCAGCGTGTACAGGTGCCAGTCGTCCGACACGAGCGCCGGATCGGCGGCCAGCCGCTCGAGCTGCGCGTCGATCGCGCGCGTCAGGTCGTCCGGATCGTCGAGCCGTTCGCTTTGCCGTCCGGCCAGGATGCTCGCGCGCGATCGTTCGGGGCGGCCCGCGAAATCGGCGCGGCCTTCGGCGGCCGGCAGCCGCTCGACCGGGCCGCTCAGCCGGATCTGGCTCGCGATCGCGGGCCAGTAGAACGTCATCGCCGCGTACGGCCGGTTCGCGAGCTGGCGCCCCTTGGGGCTGCGCGCATTCGCCGCGAAATGCCAGCCGCGCGCGTCGACGTTCAGCAGCACGACGGAGCGTGCATCGGGCCGTCCGTCCGGGTGGACCGTCGACAGCGTCATCACCTGCGGCTCCAGTGCGCCGGCGGCCACGGCTTCGTCGAGCCAGCGTTCGAACTGCGCGTGCGGCGTGTCCGCCCAGTTTTCGGGCGGTACGTGCGGCGCGGCATGCGCGAGGGTTTTCAGCGCCTTCAGGCGCGTTGCGATCGTATCCATGGCGACACTCATGCGATGCCGAATTGCGTCGCGCGGGCGATCAGCCGATGCGCGGCGAGATAGTCGGGGACTTCCGCGAGGAAACCGTCGACGACGGCGGCCGCCACGCGCCGGCCGCCGGACGCGCGCCGCGCGGTGTCGAACGCGTCGATCACGCGGCGGGCGAGGGCGACTTCGTCGGCCGTCGGCGTCAGCACGCGATTGACGACCGGCACGAACTGCGCGTTGACGATCGCTTTCGCCTGGTACCCGAGGCCGCGCGACACGCGCATGTCGAGTTCCGCGCCTTCGTTGTCGGCATAGCTGTACGGACAATCGATCGCGGTGACGCCGACGGCCGCGCATTCGACGCGAAAACGCGAGCGCACGTAGTCGAGCTCGCGGCCCGCACGCGTGCGCTCGGCCCCCATGTCGGCCACCATGTCCTCGGTCGCGACGAGCACCGCCGACACGCGCGGGCTCGACCGTGCGATCGCCATCGTGTTCACGAGGCCGAGCGTCGTCTCGACGTTCGGCACCAGCTCGGTCGAACCGGGTGCGATGTCGTATTCGCGTTCAAAGCGCGTGACGGCGTCGTCGAGCGCGACGACCTGCTCGGGCGTCGCGACGTACGACATCATCACGATGTCCGGACGGCCGCGCATCGCGGCGCGCAGGTCGTCGATGCCGCCCGCATCGAGCGGGTTCACGCGCACGGACGCCAGCGCGCCGGCATCGCGCCAGCCCGCGAGCACGCGCTCGCTCAGTTCGCGCGCGGCCGGGCGCCGGTCGGGCGGCGTAAAGGTTTCGAGTTCCTGGATCAGCACGTCCGCACCGCTCGCGGTGCCGTCAACGAGCGCATCGTGATCGGCGCCGGCGAGAAAGAGCCAGGAGCGGCGCAGGCGGGAAGGGCGTCGGTTCGTCGGTGTCATGCGTGGTTTCCTGTAGGTCGCGTGGTACGCGGGGCGATGGCGCGGGCCGTCAGCCGGCGCGCATCATCTGGTTGAAGATGTTCTTGCGATGCATTTCCTCGGTACCGCCGACGCTCATGAAGCCCAGCGCGTCCGACGCGAACGCGGCCACCGGCCCGGCCTGGTAGCCGAGGCTGCCGTACAGCCGCACGAGGCCGAGCGCGCTGTCGACGAGATCCTGCGCGCCGACCAGCTTCGCGATCGAGCAGGTCATCAGCGCCTGCGGGTGATCCGTCAGCAACTGCGCGAGTGCGCCGCGCGCGAGCCACGTGCCGCGCTCGATGCCGATCTGCAGGTCGACGAGGCGGCGCTGCACGTACTGGTGTGCATCGATCGTGCTGTCGAAGCTGCGTCGTTCGCGGCAGTAGCCGATCGCATCGCGCAGGTACGGCGCCGTCACCTGGGCGGCGACGAGGCCGTAGTAGAGCCGGCCGAGCGAGATGATGTCGATCAGGTTGCCGAGCCCCGCGCCCGGTTCGCCGAGCAGCTGGCCGCGCGTGATCGGGCAATCGTCGAAATGCAGCGCGCCGGTGGGCAGGTCGTCGAGGCCGAGCTTGCGGTCGGGCGCGGCCACCGTCATGCCCGGCTGGTCGCGATCGACGATCGCGAGCGCGGTGTTGCGCCGGCCCGGCGTTTCGATGCGCGTGACGACGAGGATGAAACGCGCGAGCGGCGCGTGCGCGATATTGAATTTGCTGCCGGTCAGGCGGTAGCCGTCGCCGTGCTCGGCGAGCGTCGTCGCGATGCTGCGCACGTCGGTGCCGGTGCCCGGTTCGGCGATCGCGGTCGCACTCAGTTCGCCGCGCAGGATCGCGCCGAAATAGCGGTCCTGCTGCGTCGCCGTGCCGTATCGCTCGAGTGCGCGCACCATGCCGGCCTGCGCGATCACCGACAGCAGCAGCGCCGGGCGGCGGATCGACGATGCAAGCCCTTCGAGCGCCGCGGAAAAATGCCACCAGCCGTGACCGTCGCCGCCGTACGTCTCCGGCACGATCATGTCCCACAGTCCTTCGTGCCCGAGCCGCGCCCAGCCGGCTTCGTCGAATCCCGCGGGCGCGCGGCCGTCGTGCGCCGCGGCCGCGGCGATCTCCGCGCCGATGTCGCGAAAGCGCGCCAGCGTCGCGTGCTGTTCCTGCGTCCAGTCAAATGGCATCTGTCGTGTCTCCGGTCGAAGCGGCGCGGCCTGCGACGGCGCGCCAGCGATGCCGACAAGGTTAAGGGGGCACGGACAGCGGAGGTACTGGCAGTAGTGGTAGTTGCCGCGCCAGTGACGGCGATGACACCCGGCACATGGCGCGCCGGTTTCGCGTTGCCGGCCCATTGTTTCCGCGCGGCCAACTGTGAAGTCTTCCGCCAGGCATCGATCGGGCGGGCGGCCGTTCCGATAATCGATGCACAAGGTCAGGGCAGGGTACGCGGCGATCCGGTCGCGACACGCCCGACCCGCGGGAAAAGGCGGAGGGCATGATGGATACGATGGCGCCCGAACAGGCGGCCTGCGTCAGGGCCGGGCAGGACGCGCCGGCGCTCGGCATTCGGCGCATCTGGGGCGCGAAGGACGGAACGCCGATCCTCCTGCGCGCGATCGAGCCCGGCGATCTCGACATCGAACGCGAGCTGGTCGACCGTCTGTCGAGCCGCAGCCGCTACATGCGGTTGATGTCCGCGCGCAAGCCGACCGAAGACGAGTTGATCCGATGGACCCGCATCGATCGCCGGCGGGAAGGCGCGGTGATTGCGACGATCCGCGCCGGCGGCCGCGAGCGGTTGATCGGCGTTGCGCGTTATGCGACGGACGACGAAGCAACCGAGGTCGTCGAATGCGCGATCGTGATCGACGACGTATGGCAGCGGCAAGGGCTCGGCCGTGTGCTGCTGTCGAGCCTGATCGATCTGGCGCGGCGCTCGGGCATGCGGCAGATGGTCGGCACGATGCTGACCGAGAACAGTGCGATGAAAGGCCTTGCGCGTTCCGTCGGCTTCACGCTGTCACGCCAGCCGGGGCGCGCATTCGTGACGGATCTGCGGCTCGACCTGGATACCCGTTGGGGAGCTTGAAGGAGGGCGCTTGCAGGCTTCCGAGCCGTCACGACACGCGGTGAATCATGCGGATTCACCCGCTCTTGCCGGATCGTCGAACAACGCAAGGAGCGCGGATTGCGACCCGACACCGAGCTTTGCGTAGCGATGCTTTTTATGCGCGCGCACGGTCTCGAACGAGATCGACAATTGCTCGCCGATCGCGCGCGACGAGAACCTGCTCAACGACAACATCGCCACTTCGACTTCGCGCGTCGTCGACGCACCGCGGCCGTTCTTGCCGGTCAGCACGCCGAAGCGCGCGCGGATCGGGGGTCTCGTTTTCCGTTGCACGCGGCGCCTCCTTCACGGCGAACGTCTCGAAGCGCAGGCGCTGCTGCACAAGGCCATCTCGCGGTCGTCGTACTTGCTCGTCTCGCCGAGCAAAAAAACCGCGTGTGATCGCGATCGATCACGAGGCCCGTGTTCTCATAGCCGGGCGACCAGCCGGCGAGTCTGTCGTGTCGTCAATTCCAGCCGTTCCGCCGCACGGCCGGACAGCTTACGCGGCACGAAAGCGGGCATTTCTATGTAGCCAAAAGCGGACATTTCAATCTAGCCACTACAATCCAAACTGTCGATAATTATGATTATGTCAAATGCGATATTTCCGTCTGGATTGGCACCATCCAACCGCTGACCCGACCGAAAACGACCCGCTTCCCATCCTCAATCCACCTCCAGATCCCCGATCGTTTCCGCCCGCCGCGCGTCGCGCGGCGTCCCGACAGCCTGCCGGCCACGCCGGCCGGCGGACACCACCAGACGAAACGCGACCGGCGCAAACACGAGCCCGAACAGCGTCGCCGCCAACACGCCTCCAAACGCGCCCGTACCGATCGACCGCCGGCTTTCGGCGCCCGCGCCCGTCGCCAGCACGAGCGGCACGACGCCGAGCAGGAACGCCATCGACGTCATCACGATCGGCCTGAACCGCGCGGCGGCCGCGTCGATCACCGCCTGCCGCAGCGGCACGCCGCGCGCGGCCAGGTCACGTGCGTACTGCACGATCAGGATCGCGTTCTTCGCCGCCAGCCCAACCACCGTGATCATGCCGACCTTGAAATACACGTCGTTCGGCATGCCGCGCGCGAACGCCGCCGCGATCGCGCCGATCACGCCGAGCGGCACGATCGTCAGCACGGACAGCGGAATCGTCCAGCTTTCGTACAGCGCGGCGAGCGCCATGAAGACCGCGAGCACCGACAGCCCGACGAGCAGCGGCGTCTGCCGCGCGGCAGCCTGTTCCTCGCGCGCCGCATCGACCCAGTCGAAGCCGATTCCGGCCGGCAACGCGCCGGCGAGCCGCTCCATCTCCGCCATCGCCGCGCCCGAACTCGTGCCGGCCGCCGCCCGGCCGCTGATGTCGAGCGACGGATAGCCGTTGTAACGGTTCAGCATCACCGGGCCGATCGTCCAGTGCGGCGCGGCGATCGCCGACAGCGGCACCATGTCGCCGGTGCGGTTCGGCACGGTCAGCGCCATCAGTTGCGTGTCGGTCGCGCGGGCGCCCGGCTCGGCCTCGATGATCACCCGGCGCATCCGGCCCGACGCCGGAAAATCGTTGATGTAGTTCGAGCCGAACGTGCCGCCCAGGAGCCCCGCGATCCGCTCGAACGGTACGCCGAGCGCATACGCCTTCGCGCGATCGACGTCGAGCTCGATGCGCGGCGCGTCCGGCAGGTCTTCGAAATGCACGGCAGCCAGCAGCGGATCGGCCTTCGCGTGTTCGGACAGTTGCTCGCGAGCCGCCTTCAACGCATCGAGCCCGACCCCGCCGCGATCCTCGAGCCGGAACGTGAAGCCGTCGGCATGCCCGATGCCGCGCACCGAAGGCGGCAGCGACGCCTCGACGTCGCCGTCGAGAATCTCGCCGAAACGCCCGTTGAGCCGGTCGCGCAACGTCATCGCGTCGACGTCGCGCCGTGCCCAGTCCTTCAACTCGACGAACGCCATCCCGACGTTCTGCCCGCTGCCCGCGAAACTCCAGCCGACCACGCTCGTCACGTTCGCGATCGCCGGCTCCGCGCGCAAGATCGCCTCGACACGCTCGACGACCCCGAGCGTGCGCGCCTGCGTCGCGCCAGCCGGCAACTGGATCATCACCTGCAGCTGCCCCTGGTCCTCGGTCGGCAGGAAACCGCCCGGCATCATCCAGTACAGCAGCGCGCATGCGATCACGAGCGCCGCGTAGACCGCGACGACGACGCCGGTGCGCCGCACCGCGAGCACGGCGACGCGGCGATACCCGGCCTCGACGCGCGCGAAACCCGCCCCGAACCGGTCGGCCAGCCGTGCGCCGATGCCGCGGCGCCGCGCATCGGCGGCCCTGCCGTCGTGCCGCGCGACCGGCTTCAGCAGGTTCGCGCACAGCGCGGGCGTGAGCGACAGCGCCATGAACGACGACACCAGCATCGACGCGATCATCGCCACCGCGAACTGCCGGTAGATACCGCCGACGGTCCCGGAAAAGAACGCCATCGGCACGAACACGGCGGTCAGCACCGCCGTCACGCCGACGATCGCCCCGCCGATCCGCTTCATGGCGCGCCGCGTGGCATCGCGCGGCGACACGCCCTCCTCCATCACGCGGTGCACGCTCTCGACGACGACGATCGCGTCATCGACGAGGATGCCGATCGCCAGCACGAGACCGAACATCGTGAACACGTTGATCGACAGCCCGAACGCCCACATGGCGACGAACGCGCCCATCAGCGTGACCGGAATCACGACGGTCGGCACCAGCGTGTAGCGCAGGTCGCGCAGGAACAGCCACATCACGCAGAACACCAGCACGACCGCCTCGAGCAGCGTCAGCACGACCTCGCGGATCGCGATCGTCACGAAATGCGCGCCGTCGAACGGGATCTCGATCGCGACGCCCGGCGGCAACGTCCTCGACAGCTCGGCGAGCCGCGCACGAATCGCATTCGACGTTTCGAGCGCGTTGCCGCGCGGGCCGAGCTGGATGCCGACCGTCGCGGCCGGCCGGCCGTTCAGCCGCGAATAGAACGAGTAGTCGTCGCGGCCGATCTCGACGCGCGCGACGTCGGCGACGCGTACCGCCGAACCGTCCGTCTTCGACTTCAGCACGATCCGGCCGAACTCGTCCGGCGACGCGAGCTGCCCCTTGACGACGATCTGCGCGGTGAGCTGCTGGCCGCCCGGAAACGGCGCGTCGCCGATCGCGCCGGCCGTCACCGTCGCGTTCTGCGCGCCGATCGCCGCGATCACGTCGTCGGCGCCAAGGCCGTATTCGCGCAGCTTGTGCGGATCGAGCCAAACCCGCAGCGCCTCGTCGGCGTCCCACAGCTCCGCCGCGCCGACGCCCGGCGCGCGCTTCAGTTCGCGTAGCACGTAGCGGTTCAGGTAATCGCCGAGCTGCGCGGAATCGCGCATGCCGTCGGTCGACGTCAGCGTGACGAGCATCAGGAACGTGTTCGCCGCCTTGAACACGCCGATCCCCTGCTGGACGACCTGCTGCGGCAACCGCGACTCGACCTGCTTCAGCCGGTTGTTCACGTCGACGAGCGCGATGTCGGGATCGGTGCCCGGCGAAAACGTCACGTCGATCTCGAGGTTGCCGTGACCGTCGCTGCTCGTCTCGTAGTACAGGAGCCCGTCGGCGCCGTCGAGGCTTTCCTCGATGATGCTGCCGACGTCGCCGTCGACCGTCTCGGTCGACGCGCCCGGATACGCGGCGGTGATCACGACGCGCGGCGGCGCAAGGCGCGGATATTGCGCGATCGGCAGCTGCGGAATCGCCAGCACGCCCGCGACGACGACCGCGAGCGCGACGATCCACGCAAACACCGGACGATCGATGAAGAACGACGGCATCGACATGCGTCAGCGCACCGCCGACGTTCGGCCGCCCGGCACGCGGGCGGCCTGGGCGCGCTGCGCCCGGTACACGTCAATCATCGGTTCTCTCTCGGGAGCCGCGCACCGGCGCCAGCATCGACGACGCCAGCAGCGCGCGCGTATACGGATGGGACGGCGCCTGCAGCACGTCGAGCGTATCGCCCTCCTCGACCACGCGCCCCGCCTTCATCACGACGACCCGGTGGGCCATCGCACGCATGACCGCGAGATCGTGCGTAATGAACAGGTAGCTCAGTTTGTACTTCTTTTGCAGATTCGTCAGCAGATTCAGCACCTGCTTCTGGATCGACACGTCGAGCGCGCTGGTCGGCTCGTCCAGCACCAGCAGTTCCGGCTCGACCGCCAGTGCGCGCGCGATCGCGATCCGCTGCCGCTGGCCGCCGGAGAATTCGTGCGGATAGCGCAGCATCGACTCGGCCGGCAGGCCGACTTCCTGCAGCAGCGCGGCGATCCGCGCGCGCCGCGCGTCCCCGGCCACCTGCGGCCGGTGCACCGCGAGCCCTTCGCCGACGATCTGCTCGACCGTCATCCGCGGCGACAGCGAGCCGAACGGATCCTGGAACACCACCTGCATCCTGCCGTACAGCGCGCGCCTGCCGCCCCTGGTCCGCAGCGTGTCGAGCGGCAGGCCGTCGATTTCGATCGCGCCGGCCGCCGGCCGCTGCAGACCGAGCACCGTCGCCGCCAGCGTCGATTTCCCCGAGCCGGACTCGCCGACGATCGCGAGCGTTTCGCCGCGCTTCAGCGACAGCGTCACGTCGTGCACCGCGCGGAACGTCGTCTTGCCGAGCGCCCCGCGCCAGCCTTTCGCCGCGATGCGGTAGTCGACCGCGAGATCGCGCACGTCGAGGATCGTCCGCGCCGCGGCCGCGACGGGCTCGACGGCCCGCTGCGGCGCGCTGTCGAGCAACCGGCGCGTATACGCATGCTGCGGCGCGGCGAACAGCGCATCGGTCGTGTTCGTCTCCACCAGCACGCCCTGCTCCATCACGGCCACGCGCTGCGCGAAGCGCCGCACCAGGTTCAGGTCGTGCGTGATCAGCAGCACGGCCATGCCACGCGCGGCGGCTTCCTGCTCCTGCAGTTCGAGCAGCAGATCGACGATCTGCTGGCGCACCGTCACGTCGAGCGCCGTCGTCGGTTCGTCCGCCAGCAGCAGCCGCGGCCGGCAGGCCAGCGCCATCGCGATCATCGCCCGCTGGCGCTGCCCGCCCGACAGCTGATGCGGAAAACTGTCGATGCGCCGCTCCGGCTCCGGAATCCCGGTGCGCCGCAGCAGCGCGATCCCGCGTTCGCGTGCGTCGCCGGGCCGCAGCCCCTCGTGCAGCCGCAGGCTCTCGGCGATCTGCTTGCCGATCGTATACAGCGGATTCAGCGCGGTCATCGGCTCCTGGAACACCATCGCGATGTCGGCGCCGCGAATCCCGCGCATCTGCTGTTCGGTCTTCGCAAGCAGGTCCTCGCCGTCGAACAGGATCCGTCCCGACAGCGCCGCCTGTTGCGCGAGCCGCAGGATCGACAGCGCCGTCACGCTCTTGCCCGACCCCGATTCGCCGACGAGCGCGACACGCTCGCCGCGGCCGATCGACAGGCTCAGTTCCCGCACCGCGGGCTTCGCGCCGAAGCGCGCCGAAAACCCGTCGATCTGCAGCAACGCGTTCGCCATCATCGCCCTCCGCCGAACGCCGAGCCGCGCGCGCGCGTGTCGAGCGCGTTGCGCAACGCGTCGCCCATGAACGTGAGCAGCAGCAGCGTCACCACCAGCGCGGCGAATGCGGAGATCGAGATCCACCACGCATCGAGGTTGTTCTTGCCCTCCTGAAGCAGCTCGCCGAGGCTCGGCGTCGGCGGCTGTACGCCGAGACCGAGGAAGTCGAGGCTCGTCAGCGACAGGATCGCGGCGCTCATCCGGAACGGCAGGAACGTGATCACCGGCGTGAGGCTGTTCGGCAGCACGTGACGCCACATGATCTGCGCGTTCGTCAGCCCCATCGTGCGGGCCGCTTTCACGTAATCGAGCATGCGGTTGCGCAGGAATTCGGCGCGTACGTAGTCGGACAGCACGAGCCAGCCGAACATCGACAGCAGGATGAACAGCAGCCACAGCGACGGCGTGAAGATCGATGCGAAGATGATCAGCAGGTAGAGGTCCGGCAGCGCGCTCCAGATCTCGATCAGGCGCTGGCCGATCAGGTCGGTGCGGCCGCCGTAGAAGCCCTGCAGCGCCCCCGTCAGCACGCCGACCAACACGCCCGACACGGTGAGCGCGAACGCCATCAGCACCGACAGCCGAAAGCCGTACAGGAGCCGCGCGAGCACGTCGCGCCCGAACTGGTCGGTGCCGAGCCAGTTGCTCGCCGATGGCGGCGCCGGATACGGCCGCGACGCGAAGTAGTCGATCGTGTCGTAGCGATAGCGATTCGGCGGATAGATCGCGAAATTGCCGTGCGACTCGAGCTTCGCGCGGATGTACGGATCGAGGTAGTTCGTCTTCGCGGGAAAGTCGCCGCCGAACTCGGTCTCCGGGTAGTCCTTCACGATCGGGAAATAATAGTGCCCGTCGTAGCGCACGAGCAGCGGCCGGTCGTTCGACAGGCCATCGGCACACAGGCTGAGCGCGAACAGCACGACGAAGATCACGAGGCTCGCATGGCCGAGCGGCTGCGCGCGAAAGCGCTGCCAGGTACGCCGCCACGGCGAAGGCGACGGCGCGCACGCGGGATCAGTGGTCCAGGCGGCTGAACTGGATACGGGGGTCGACGAGGACATAGCAGATATCCGCGATAAGCTTGGTCAGCAGACCGATCAGGGTGAACAGGAACAGCGAGCCGAGCACGACCGGATAGTCGCGACGGATCACCGCGTCGTACGACAGCTGCCCCATTCCGTCGAGCGAGAACAACGTCTCGATCAGCAGGTTGCCGTTCAGGAACGCGCCGACGAAGGCCGCGGGCAGCCCGGTGAGCAGCGGGATCGCCGCATTGCGCAGCACGTGCTTCCACAGCACGTCGCGCTCCGGCGCCCCTTTCGCCCGCGCGGTCAGCACGTACTGCCGGCCGATTTCCTCGAGGAACGTGTTCTTCGTCAGGATCGTGACGATCGCGAAATTGCCGATCACGGCCGCCGTGACGGGCATCACGATGTGCCACAGGTAGTCGAGCGTCTTGCCGATCAGCGTCAGGTCGTCGAAGTTGTCCGACGTGAGCCCGCGCATCGGGAACACCTGCCAGAACGTGCCGCCGCCGAACAGCATCAGCAGCAGCACGCCGAGCACGAAACCCGGCACCGCGTAGCCGGTCAGCACCAGCACGCTCGTCACGGTGTCGAACCGCGAGCCGTTGCGCACCGCCTTCGCGATGCCGAGCGGCACCGACACGAGATACGTGAGGATCACCGTCCATAGCCCGAGCGTGATCGAGACCGGCAGCTTCGAGCGGATCACCGCCCACACGCTGCGGTGCGCGAAGTAGGACTGGCCGAGGTCGAACGTCGCATAGCTTTTGAGCATCAGCAGGTAGCGTTCGAGCGGCGGCCTGTCGAAACCGAACTGTTTTCGGATTTGCGCGATCTGCTGCGGGTCGACGCCCTGGCTGCCGTGATAGCCGCCCCCGCCTCCGCCCGCCTCGCCCCCGCGTGCGCTGCCGTGCCGCAACTGCGCGAGCACCTGCTCGACCGGGCCGCCCGGCACGAACTGCGTGACCGCGAACGTGATCGTCACGACGCCGACCAGCGTCGGAATCATCAGCAGCAGCCGCCTGAATATGTATGCCAGCATCGTCGTTCCCCGTCAGGCCGCCGGTGCGGGTTGTGCCGCCGGCTTCTTCACGTACCAGTAGTCGATGATCCAGTCCTCGTACTGATAGGAGTTCGGCACGACCGCCGGATGACCGAGCGTCGCCTTGTACCCGATCCGCGCGTTCGGCAGGTAGTACTGCGGGATCAGCACGTACAGGTTGATCAGCACGCGGTCGAGCGCATGCGTGGCCGTCTCGAGATCGTCGAGCGTGTCGGCCGCGAGCGCCGCGCGGATCAGCGCATCGACGGCCTTCGACTTCACGCCCGGATAGTTCTCGGAGCCCGGCTGCGACGCGGCCGCGCTGCCGAACCGGCGCGTCAGCTCCGCGCCCGGGATCGTCACGGGCAGGTAGATGTACGTCGTCATGTCGTACTCGAAATTGTCGAGCCGCTTCAGGTAGACGGCGCTGTCGATCTCGTGCAGGTACGCGTGGATGCCGAGCGTCGCGAGCGCCTGCGTGTACGGCAGGATCAGGCGGTCCATGCCGGGCTGGTCGTCGATGATCTCGATCGTCATCGGCGTGCCGTTCGCATCCCGCAGCGCGCCGTCCCGGTAGTGCCAGCCGGCCTGCTCGAGCAGGTCGCGCGCCTGCTTCAGGTTCGCGCGCAGCGAGCCGGGCGGCAGCGTCGACGGCTGCGCGATCATCGGGCCGAATACGGCCGGCGGCAACGTCGACCGGTACGGCTCGAGCAGCGCGAGTTCCTTCGCGCTCGGCATGCCGGACGCCGCGAACGGGCTCGCCTCCCAGAAGCTGTTGGTACGGCGGTACTGTCCGTAGAACATCATCCGGCTCATCCAGTCGAAGTCGAACGCCAGCGCGAGCGCATGCCGCACGCGCACGTCCTGGAACATCGGCTTGCGCAGGTTCATCAGGAAGCCCTGCATCTGCGCGGGGCCGTCCGGGAACTCGCCCTTCCTCAGCATCCCGTTACGGAAATTCTTGCCGACGTACTTGCGTGCCCACTGCGTCGAGCTGTACTCCATGCGCGCATCGATGTCGCCGGCCTTGAACGCTTCGAGCGACGTGTACTGGTCCAGGTAAAGCTTGAACGTCACGTGGGCGAAGCGGAACATCCCGCGCCGCGACGGCAGGTTCGCCGCCCAGTAGCGCGGGTTGCGCACGTAGCGGATCTGCTTGTCGTTCCTGCGCTGCTCGATCAGGTACGCGCCGCTTGCGATCGGCGGCACGTTCGCGATCTGGTCGAACGGCGGCCGCGTGCCGTCCGCGCGTTGCCCCCATTTCGGCGAGAACACCGGCAGGTCGCCCGCGATCAGCGCCGCGTCGCGCTCCGCATGCTTGAACTCGAAGCGGATCGTGTGGCCGTCGACCACCACCGCGCGCTTGATGATCGAGAACTGCGCGTTGTAGAGCGGCGACGCCTGCGGGCTCGTCAGCGTGTCGAACGAGTACTTGACGTCGGCCGCGGTGATCGCGTCGCCGTTCGAGAATCGCGCGGCCGGGTTGAGGTGGAACGTCGCCGACAGCCGGTCCGGCGCAACCTCGACGTCGTCGGCGATCAGCGCGTATTCGGACGCGAGTTCGTCCCAGCTGCGCTGCATCAGCGTGTCGAACATCAGGTTCTTGATGTCGGGTGCGGGCGAACCGCGCACGAGGAACGGGTTCAGCGAGTCGTAGCTCTGCGCTTCGTCGTAGTTTTCGAAATCGAGCGTGCCGGTGTCGGGCGCGTTTACATCCGCGTAGTCGAAATGCGTGAAGTCCGGCGGATATTTCGGCTGATCGTATTGCGAGATCGCCGGCACCGCGAGCGCGTCCCGCGGCAGCGCACCGCTCGACACGAGCAGCACCGCGCAGGCGAACAACGCGGCACGCACGCCGCGGCGCATTCGCGCCTGCGCGCGCATCGGACGCGTGCGGTGCGACACGCGTGCCCCTCGCCATTTCAACAGTCTCATGGTCAGTCTGTCCGGAAGCGTGCGGGCGCGAAGCCTTCGCACGGTCGATGCCTGTGCCGGACGCCGCGTGCCGGCCGCGTCCCGCTGGTGGTTCATGGTGCAAGATCGAAACGCCGCGCCGTCGCGTGCCGCGATTGCGGGCCCGCGTGGCGCCAGGCGAAAAAGGGCCGCTCCAAACAAAGGGGAGGTGTGGACGTGGAGCGGCCCGTCCAAGCCTGTCAATCCATCGCCGCCTCCATCAGAACTTGTACGTCGCGCCGACCTGCGCGAACCGGCCGATGTACGAGTACACCGACGTGTCGTACCCGCTCTGGCTCAGCGTGCCGTTCGCGAAGATCGGATCGTACGGCGGCGTGCGGTTGAAGATGTTGTCGATGCCGCCGTAGATCGTCCAGTTCTTGAAGCCCGTGTACGTCAGCATCAGGTTGAACTGGCTGTACGAACCGACTTTCGGCGGCTCCGCCATCAGGTTCTGCGCGTACGGGCCCGTGAACTGCCACGTCAGCGCCGCATCGAACTTGCGATAGTTCCAGTCCAGCGTCGTGTTGCCGCGCCAGCGCGGGAAGCTGCCGCCGAACGGCTGCGTGATCGTGAAGTTGTTGCCCGCGCCGTTCACCGGTGCGCCGCCCGGGAAGCCGATCTTGTAGCTGTTGATGTACGCCCAGTCGCCCGACAGCGTGAGCATGCCCCAGCCCTTGAGCGGCAGCCCCTGGCGGAACGTGCCTTCGAAGCCGTTCGTGTCGAGGTAGCCGAGGTTCTGGTACGGAATGACCTTGTACAGCAGCTGGCCGGTCGTCGGGTCGGTCACGACCTGCGACGGCTTGCCCTGGCCGATCACGTTGTCGATGCGGATCTTGTACCAGTCGAAGCCGATGTCCGTGTAGCGGGCCGGCGAGACCTGGAAGCCGATGTTGAAGTTGCGCGTGCGCTCCGGCGCGAGGTTCGGGTTGCCGACCGTGATCGACGTGTAGTTCTGCCCGGTGGCCGGATCGACCTGGATGCCGAGCGTCTGCGACTTGCTGTCCTCGACGAAGGTCGGCGCACGGAACCCGCGGTTGTACGACGTATACAGCGTCAGCGCCTTGATCGGCTGGTAGCGCAACGCAAAGCGCGGCGAGAAGGCGCCGCCCACGTCCGTGTAGTGGTCGTAGCGGCCCGCCTGGCTGAACGTCAGGTTCTCCAGGATCGGCACGTTGATCTGGTAATAGACGGCCGCGACGTTGCGCGCACCGTTCACCGTCTCCAGGTCCGGCGAGATCACCGCGCCGGACAGGTACTCCGAGCCCGGCGTCAGCGTTTCGCTCTGGTGCGTGAACTGTGCGCCGAAACCGATGCCGACGTCGCCGGTCGGCAGATGGAACAGGTTCGGCGTCGACAGCGTCGCATCGATCGTGTCGAGCTTCGAGATGCCGAGGTTGTTCGCTTCCTGGTACAGCCCGTTGAACGCGTTCGGCGTCGCGGCCGGGTTCGCGAAGTTCAGCGTGCCGTTCTGGTAAATGTTGTTCAGCGCGTTGACGTTCAGCTGGTTCGTGAACACGTTCGACACCGTGCTCTGCGAATGGCTGACCGACGTCGCCCAGTCCCAGTCGCCGTACGGCAGCGTAAAGGAACCCTTGATGCCGGCCGCCGCGCGCCAGTAGTTCGCCCAGGTCTTCTGCGCGACCGTGTTCGGGAACGCGTAGGTCAACGGCGTCGCCGCGCCCGTCGTGTTGTACGGGTTGGTCACCGGCACGACCGTGTTGAACGGCGACAGCAACTGCGTCTGCGGATTCCAGACGAGCGCCGGGTTCTGCGGGTTGCCGATCACGTTGTTCCACAGGCCGTCATTGGTCGTGGTCGTGTTGTAGCTTTCCAGGAAGTCCGCGAACGCCGTCGTCGTGTCGTTGATCTTGAAGTCGCCGTGCAGCTTCGCGTTCAGGCGTTCGGTCATCGGCAGGATCGACGTGCTTTCCGCCGTGTTGAACGCGCAGATCGTGCCCGGCAGGCCGGCCGACAGCGAGTTCGGCGCGGCCGGGCGAACCGCCCCGCCGGACGGGCAGCCGTTCAGCGCCTGCGCACTGCCGTCGGGCATGTTCCAGTAGGACGGCGCGAGCAGCGAAAAACCGCCCGGCTTGCCCGTGAAGTCCTGGTTGCGCGTCGAATCGCGATCGGCCAGCGTGAAGCCGTTCGACTTGTAATAGCTGAGTGCCGCCGTCACGTTGAAGCGGTCGGCGTTCAGGTCGCCGAAGCCGCCGAGCACGCCGAATTTCGTCGTGCCGTCGCCGTTGCCGGCATTGATCGCGCTGCCGATGCTGCCGTCGAGTTGCAGCCCGCGGAAATTGTGCTTCGTGATGATGTTGACGACGCCGCCGATCGCGTCCGACCCGTATTGCGACACCGCGCCCGTCTTCACGATTTCGATGCGCTCGATGTCGTTGAGCGGCAACGTGTTGAGGTCGAAGAACGAATCGACGCTGTTCGAGAAGAACGCATACGGCGCCACGCGCTGGCCGTCGACCAGCACGAGCGTGTATTTCTCCGACAGGCCGCGCAGCGCGATGCCGGCCGCGCCGGCCGCGAAGTTGCCCGATTGCCCTTCGCCCCAGCTGTTCGCCGAGTTGGCCGTCGCATTGCGCAGGAAGTCGGTCACCGTCACCGCGCCGCTGGCCTGGATTTCCTTCGGCGTGATCGTCTGCACCTGCTGGAAGCCCGTCTTGTCGGATTGCCGGATCAGCGAGCCGGTCACCTCGAACCGCTTGATCTGCGCGACCTTGCCCTGCCCGTTCTCGGCGGGTGCCGCAGGCGTTGCCTCGGCTGCCGCACCGGACGCCACATCGGGGGCCGCGGCCCCCGCAGCGGCGGTACCGGCGATGCCGCCCGCCTGCGCGACGGTCACGGGTGCGCCGTTCGCGACCGCATCCGCGATGGCGACGGCGCCCGGCGCCGGCTGGCTCTGGGCGAACGCCGACGGCGCCAGTGCGGCCGTCAACGCGAGTTCCGCCCAGACTATCCTCTTGATGGCCAACGCCAACACTCTCTGCTTCATCTTGTTTCCTCTCGCTCGTAGTAAGACCCCACCTGCCGTGCGCCGGAACCTTGTGAATTCCTTGCGCGTCCTGGGTGCCCGTGTACCGGAACCCGCGATTGCCACTGTTTCGACTGCCATGACTCGAACGGATCGGCCTCGGGGCACCCGCACCATTCAGCACGACCGTTTTTTCTTTTGATTCGCCATACTAATTACCTACATTGAGCGCACCGCCCGCTTCCTCCCGGTTCGACGGATGGCGCATCGTGACGCGCGCCCCTCCTTCGATCGGGTACTTCTCCTTCGTCGCGGCCCGAAGCGTGGCCGGCGCCGCTAGAACAGCCTCGGCGTGCCGACCCAGACGATCACGGCTTCCTCGTCGGCCGTGTTGTGCCACGCATGCGGCATCGTCGACTCGTAATGCGCGGTATCGCCCTCGTTCAGCGTGAACGTGCAGTCCTCGAGGGTCAGCGCGACCTGCCCGCGCATCACATAGACGAACTCCTCGCCCGCATGCGTGGTCATCTCGGACGGCTGCTGCCCCGCCGGCATCCTGACGAGGATCGCGTCGAGCTTGCGGTCGTCGGCCGGATTCGTCAGCCGCGCGAACAGGCTCGCCGAGTTCGCGAACTGGAAATACCGCAGCGCGTTGCCGCGACACACCGAACGCGCTTCCGTCGGCGTGTCGATGAAGTACTGCATCGTCACGCCCAGCGCTTTCGCGATCCGGACCAGCGATGTGATCGACGGCGTGGCCCGCCCGCGCTCGACCTGCGACAGGAACGGCTTCGAGATACCGGCGATGCCGGCCGTTTCGTCGAGCGTGAGTTTCAGGCGCTGGCGCAGCGCCCGGATCTTGTTGCCGAGCGACACGGCGACGAGCACCGACTCATCAGGGGGCACAACCATGGAAGGACGGAGCCTCGCAGTCGAAATCGGTTTGATGTCGGCGATCGTTGACCGAAGCCACGATGCGCACGGCCCGGCGCGATACCGGCCCGTGCACGGCAGCCGCGGGCGGGCCGTGCGCGGCGCGGCGCGGCACAGTCGCGGCCCGCGCGCACGCGTCTCGTTCATTTCATTCGGTTTACTAACTAACAAGGTTGCCCCTTTTCGTCGTTGAACCTGACCGCCATGCATCGGAACGCTCGCGGCGGCACGCCGCTTGCCGACTGACTGCGCCCGCGTCGTGTGCCGGCGCCCTTTCGTTGCGTTACCGGGAAGCCACCGCCGTCCACAGCCTGGCCAGGTCACCGGAACCGTCGGTTCCCTTGACCGTGCGCAGCACCTGCACCGCACGCACCTTCTGGCCGGCCACGTAGTACGCCTCGCCGAGCCGCAGTCGCGCCGCGTCGGGATGCTCGAGGCCGCCCTTGGCGATCGCCTGCTCCATCATCGGCAAACCCTGCTGCGCCCGGCCCGCAAAGACGAGATTCATGCCCGTGTCGAGCGGCGTCACCGGCGTCGCGGCGTCCCCGCCCGGCTGCGCGCGCTTCGCGGCAAGCGCCTGCAGCCGTTTCTCGCGATCCGCCTGCGCGTCCTTGCCGAGTACGCCGGTCGCGAACCCCTGGTCGATCACCTGCTTGCCTTCGGCGGGAGACCCAGCAACCAGCGCGAGTTGGGTCATCTCCATGTACGCGTCGGCCGTCGCAAGCGAGCCCGTCGCACGGCGCAACCGGTAGATGTCGAGGTCGAGCGACGACAGATACCCGGGCGTGCCGCGAATGGCCGCGATCATTTCGTCCCAGTACGCGGGACTCGGATGGTAGGCGACCAGCAGCCCGAGTGCCCCGCGATACGCGTTGCCGTCCTTCACTTTCTGCGCGCACGTCGCGAGCATCTGCAACTGCCCTTCGTCCGGCGCGTGCCCGCCGTTCGCCTGCGTGTCGGTGCTCGCCTTCAACTGGCTCACGACCGGCGCGCAATCGTTCGACAGGTAGTACGACTGCGTGAGCAGCGTGCGCATTTCGGGATCCGTGCCGCCGGCCTTCAGGTAGCGCTGTGCGGTCCGGATCGCCAGCGGGTAGTTCTTTTGCTGGAAGTAGATGCCGGCCAGCGCGGCCGTGGTGCGCTGCTCGTCCTCGCCCGACAGCCGCCCCGAGTTCAGCACCGACTCGTACGCCTGCGCGGCCGTGCCCGTGTCGCCAGCCGCCATCGCCGCCGCGCCGCGCATCTCCTCCACCATGTACGTTTCGTACGGCGTCCGGTTGGGCACGGCCGCCGCCTGGGCGATCTTGCCGAGCGCGTCGCGATACTTGTGCGCGCGGTACAACTCCTGCGCAGCCGCGAGCGGTTTCGCCACGTCCGGCCGCAGCGCGTCCGCCGGCAGCGCCGGCCGGCCGAGCATGCAGGCCGCGCCGAGCGCCGTCACCGCCACCATCCGTTTCCATCGTCGCTGGTTCATCGGCTCGTCCGTTTCGTCATTGCATGAACTGTTCGTTGCCGATCAGGCCGATCTTGGTCGCGCCGACGCGCTGCGCGGACGCCAGCACGGCCGCCACGTCCTTGTACGGCACCAGCTTGTTCGGGCGCAGGTGGATCTCCGCCTGCACGGGTTCCGCCGCGACCTGCGACAGTTTCGCCTCGAGCGCCGAACGGTCCGGCACCGGCGCGCCGTTCCACGTCGTCGTGCCGTCGAAGTCGATATCGATCTGCACGACTTCCGGCGGCGCGGCCGGCGGCGGCGGGTTGCCGACCGGCAGGTCCATCTTCACCGAATGCATCTGGATCGGAATCGTGATGATCAGCATGATCAGCAGCACCAGCATCACGTCGATCAGCGGCGTGGTGTTGATGTCCACCATCACGTCCGGTTCCGCATTGCTCCCGCCCGAAGGCACGTTCATCCCCATCGTCGACTCCTGTGGATCCGCGTTGGCGCCTAACCGCCGCGCGCCGGCGGCTCCGTAATGAATGACAGCTTCGCGATCCCCGCGCGCTCGCACATCGTGACCACTCGCCCGATGAACTCGTAGCGCGTGTTCTGGTCGCCCCGCACGTGGACGCTCGGCTGCGGCTGTTGTTGCGACACGCCCTTGAGCTTCGCGAGCAGCGTCGGCGCGTCCACCAGCTGCTCGCCCCAGAAGAAATCGCCGTCGCGATTCACCGCGATCTCGATGCTTTTCGGCGTCGTCTGCAGCGGCTGCACCGTCTCCTTCGGCAGCTGAAGCTGGATCGTGTGCGTCACGACCGGAATCGTGATCAGGAAGATGATCAACAACACCAGCATCACGTCGACGAGCGGCGTCGTGTTGATGTTGGCGATCACCTCGTCGCTATCGTCCTGCCCGACGTTCATGGCCATCGCGCGCCTCCGTCAGCCGGTCAGTTCGCGAGCGACGCCGCCGGCGCCGCCGCCCGCACCGGGCGCCGGTTGCCGGCCAGCAGCACCGTGTGCAGTTGCGCGCCGAAGTTGCGGACCCGCTCCATCACCGACTTGTTGCGCCGGACCAGGAAGTTGTAGCCGAGCACCGCCGGCACCGCGACGGCGAGGCCGATCGCGGTCATGATGAGCGCCTCGCCCACCGGGCCCGCGACCTTGTCGATCGAGGCCTGGCCCGCGATGCCGATCGCCGTCAGCGCGTGATAGATTCCCCAGACGGTGCCGAACAGCCCGACGAACGGCGCGGTCGACCCCACCGTGGCCAGGAACGCGAGGCCGTCCTGCATCCGGTTCGATACGTTCGTGATCGAGCGCTCGACCGATACGTCGATCCACGTGTTGCGGTCGACCGCTTCGAGCAGCGCGTCTTCGTGATGCTCGCCGGCTTCGATCGCGGTTTCGGCGATGAACCGGAACGGCGACGCCTCGTCGAGCATCCTGGCGCCCTCGGCCAGCGACGGCGCGGTCCAGAGCTGCGCGTCGGCCAGTTTCGCGCGGCGATTCGCGCGCAACTGCTCCAGGAACTTCGTGACCATGATGTACCAGCTTCCCATCGACATGATCACCAGCAGGATCAGCACGAAACGCGCGACGAAATCGCCGTTCTTCCACAGCGCGCCGAGCCCGTACGGATTGTCGACCGCCACCGTCGTGGCCGGCGCGGGCGGCGGAGCCGGCTCGGCGGCGGCCGGGACCGTGGCCGGCGCGGCCGACGGCGCCGCGGCCTGCGCCGATGCATCGGCCGCCCCGCTGGCCTGCGCATGGGCGAGCTGCGGCGCAACGAACCCGTCGACCACGGCGACGGACATCAACATGCTTGCCGCCAGCGCGGCCAGTGAACGCTTCGTCATACCCCACTCCAGTTCTTTCGGTGAACTTATTACATAAGTTCGAGACGGTTTTCCCCGACCCGGCGCGTGCCGGGCCGCCCACTGCATCAATTCAGATTGAACGAGAACGGCACCTGGACCCGCACCGACTGGCCCTGTGCGACGCATTTGAACCGTTTCACGGTGTTGTACGCGGCTCGATCGAGGATCGGATCCGCGGACTGCGCGACGCGCTCGTTCGTGATGTTCCCTTCCGCATCCACGACGAACTCGATCGTCACGTCACCGGTGATGTTGTTTTCCTGCGCTTCCTTCGGATACTGGATCGACGCACGCAGCGCGTCCGAATTCGGGCAGACGACCCCGACGTCATGGCTGACCGGCTTGGCCGGTGCCGGCGGCGCCACCACCGGCGCCTGCACGGCCGGCGCGGACGGCACCGGGGCCGCCTGGTGCGTGATCGTCGCCTGCGGCGGCGCCTGCACCTGGACTTCCGGCGGCGGCACGAACGGCGGCGGCGGCGGTGCGAATTTCGGCGGCGGGAGCTTGACCACCGGCATCGGCGGTGGCGGCGGCGGTTTGACCGGCTCGATGATGCGGGTCTCGATCGGATGCTGGATCACCTGCACGACTTTGGTCGCGAGGCCGTTGAGCAGCGCGTAGATCAGCACTGCATGCAGTACCAGGACGATCCCGATGCCGCCGAACCGGCGCACCGGGTTCTGCTGCTTCTTGCCGAACTCTCTCGGACGCCCCAGCGTGGCCAGCCCGCTGTTCGAAGTAGCCAGATGTTCTTCGACTTTCATGCCCACCATCCATCCCCCAAGCGATTCGCCCAGTTTCGGGTTGCGGCCGGCAGCGCAGCCAGGTCGGCAGCGCCACCGCATCACCCCGAACATTTCATTTCAAATTCAATTAGCAATCCGAATTGAAAGAATCACATTCGAATTCCAATTCATTCTTTTTCACGAAATCGTTGCGCCGATGCGGCCCGGATTTATACCGGAAAAACACCCACCTGCGCGGTCAGGCAATTGTCAGCCGAGCTGGCGCCCCTCGCAATTCGTATGACGATTCGCCGTTCGTTACGCGGTGATGTCAATGGCGCCGTTCACTTGGGTGCAGACGATAGCAAGGAAAAAATTTTGCCGTCAAACTTTATTTGATGCCCAAATACAAAGTTTGGAGGGCTTATTCAAATAATATTCCGGTAAGCACAAATCAAGTCTTTATTATTGAATTGGTAATTGATTTGTATGGATATATTCCAATCCGTATATCGAACCCGTCCGACATGGATTTTCGTGTATTTCCCGTGCGGCACGGGAAATGACCTCCCCCTTGGGGGCAACGAGCCGAACGTACCCGCCACGCGTCAATATGGGAGGCGGTCGACCGGCGCTTCGGGGCGCCCGCATCGAAGCACGCCGGTATCGCATGCCGTGACACGTCGACGGGACGAGTCAACCTTGCTGGAATAAACAGGAATCCGACACAACAAAGGTCGAATTGAATTTAATTCAGACCTCGTGAAATAGATTCGTATGTCGAATTAACTGACTGGAACATCGCAATCAAGCAGGTGCACCCCCTCCCCGCCGGGGCGCACGCCTGCGCACCGGCCCTGCGCATCACCGCATTCGAGGCTCCCTCAGGACAGCATCATCCCTTGCATCTTGTGCGAGAAATGCGCGCGCTCGGCCGTCTCCATCAGCGTCAGGAATTCATCCTGCATCATGTGGATCAGCGCTTCGTGGTCGCCGGCCTCGAAATAGACTTCCGGCTGCTGCGCGAGACGTTCCTCGAGGAACGTCTTCATCCCGTACGCCATGCATACCGGCGGCAGCGCGCCCATGTCGCAGTCCTTGAACAGTTCGCGCAATTCGACCTCCCGGGCAAGCACGAGATGGCGTCCCGTCTTCACCCAGAGATCCGACAGGCGCACCGCGTGCGTGGTCGGCAAGACCGCGGCGACGTAGCCCTCGTCGTCCTCGAGGAGCACGGTTTTCGCGAGGCGGTCGCCGGGGATATGCGCGGCGGCGGCCGTCTCCATGCTCGTATGGCTATAGGGGTGGTACACGACTTCGTACCGCGATGACTTCTGGCGCAGGCAATCCTGCAGGGTGGCTGATACAGGCATGGCTCACCTCGTCTGGGCGAATCGGGCGAACGGAGTTCGCTCCGGATTCGTTCAGCATAGGTCGCATTCCGGCCAATGGAAACGCCCGCGCGCAGCGCCCGCCCGGACGGCCCCGCGCACGGTTCCGATCCCTTTTCGCCGGCCCCGGAAGCCGCCGCCGGCACGTGGAATCCCCGCCCGGCATGGACGTGACCGCCCCTCTTTTCCTGCAGACGATTCCAGGCACCAGTGCTGTGGTGCGAAGGCGCCCGTCACTTTCCGGGCGCTTTGGAAACCAGACCGTTAGTTGCGTTTATTCCGGAATGTCGACGAAACCCGGTCACGCATTTCGATCCGTCCGACGCCCTGACAACCGTGCGCCGCGCCGCGCAAAGCGCACTGCCAAAGGCCGTACGGTGCCCTATACTGAGCCGGCCGGCCCGCGATCCGGCGGCACCCACCGACTCCGGGAGCGATCATGCATTACCAGTTGATCTACGAACTCGTCGACGATTACCTGTCGCGGCGCGAACCCTTCCGCGCGCAGCATCTCGCGCTCGCGCAGGCCGCGACCGAGCGCGGCGAACTGATGCTCGCCGGTGCGCTGGCGGACCCGGCCGATCAGGCCGTGCTCGTGTTCGAAGGCGATTCGCCGGAAGCGGCCGAATCGTTCGCGCGCGCCGATCCGTACGTGCAGAACGGCCTCGTGAAATCGTGGCGCGTGCGGCCGTGGCGCGTCGTGGTCGGCAAGCACGCGCCACGCCAGGCCTGAGCTGGCTACAGCCACCCTGCCCGCTTGAAACGCCACCACAGCGCGAGATCGGCGACGACCATCACCGCGATGCAGCCGTAGAAGCCGTATTTCAGGTGCAACTCGGGCATGTTCGCGAAATTCATCCCGTAGATGCCGGCGATCATCGTCGGTATCGCGAACAGCGCGGCGAACGAGCCGAGCCGCTTCGTCACTTCGTTCTCGGCGAGCGAAATCATCCCGAGGTTGACCTGGATCGCCGTGACGACCATCTCCCGGCGTCCTTCAATCGTCTTCACGATCCGCTGCAGATGGTCGTACACGTCGCGGAAATAAGCGGCCATCCCGCTGCACACCTGCGGCACGCGCCCGCCGGTGAGCTTGGCGAGCGGCTCCATCAGCGGCGCCGTGTGCTGGTACAGCATCACGAGCCGGCGTTTCAGCGAATAGAGATCCTCGATGATCGCGCGCGACGACGCGGGCGTCGCTTTCGCGAAGATGCGGTCCTCCAGTTCCTCGAGCTCCGCACCGAGCGTTTCGAGGATCGGAAAGTAGCGGTCGACCACCTGGTCCATCAACGCGTAGAACACGAACGCCGAGCCCTCCCGCAGCAGATGCGGCTCCCGCTCGCAGCGCTTGCGCACGTCGCGGAAATCATGCTCGGTATGGTTGCGGATCGACAGCACGTAGTTCGGGCCGACGAACACGTTCAGTTCGCCGACCTTGAATTCGTCGTCCTCGTCGAGCTCGACCGTATGCAGCACGGCGAACAGCGAATCGCCGTACTCCTCGATCTTCGGCCGCTGGTGCCCCTTGCGGGCGTCCTCGAGCGCGAGCTCGTGCAGCCCGAACTCCTCGCCCATCAGGTCGATTTCCTCCGGCGTCGGATCCTTCAGCGCGACCCACACGAAGCACTCGGGCTTCGACACGTAGTCGCTGATGGCGTCGATATCGATGTCGGCCAGCTTGCGGCCATCCTGGTATGCAGCGCAGTTGATCAGCATGTCGTCCGTCATGTTGCGGTTTGTGCATCAGTTTACCGGTTTGCTGCGCGGACGGCCCGGCTTGCACGGCACGCCGATATTGGTCATGATCGGGCTGCGTGCGCCGCAGCACGCGCATCGGGGTACTTCGACCGGCCCGCGGCACCTGCGTTGCGCAACGCACAACGCCCGTGCGGCCCAACCGTCAAGGAGGCAGACCTATGTGGTATTTCTCGTGGATACTCGGCATCGGCGTGGCGCTCGGCTTCGGCATCATCAACGCGATGTGGCTGGAAGCGGAAGTCTTCTCGCGCGGCGACAGGCGCAACGACGCGTCGGGCCCGCGGCCGGGGAGCCAGGCTTCGTGACGCACCTGGTGTTCTTCTGCGGTCACGCCGGCACCGGCAAGACCACGCTCGCGAAGCGGCTCATCGGGCCGCTGATGCGCGCCACCGGCGAGGCGTTCTGCCTGCTCGACAAGGACACGCTGTACGGCCGCTACAGCTCGGCCGCGATGGGCGCGCTCACGGAAGATCCGAACGATCGCGACAGCCCGCTCTACCTGAAACACCTGCGCGATCCCGAATATCACGGCCTGCTCGATACGGCCCGCGACAATCTCGCGCTCGGCATCAGCGCGATCGTCGTCGGCCCGCTGTCGCGCGAAGTGCGCGACCGGCGCATCCTCGATCGCGCGTGGCTCGGCATCGCGCCCGACGTCACGCTGACGGTCGTCTGGGTCCACACGTCGGAAGACGTTGCACACGCACGGATCGTCGCACGCGGCAATCCGAACGATGCCTACAAGCTCGCGCACTGGGACGAATACCGGCAGCGCCGCTTCGTGCCGACCGGCCAGGAATGCGACGGCATCGTGATGTTCGACAACACCGCACCGTCCGACGCGGACGTCGACGCGCTGCTGTACCGCATCGTGCCGCCGCCGCAACCTGCGACGATCGTCCCGCCGCTGCCGGCCTGAGCGCACCGCACCGTTCCCGCCTTGCGCGTCACAAACGACAACGCCGGAAGCGCTGCTGCGCTCCCGGCGTCGTACGGCCCTCGTGCCCGAGGCTGGCGGAGGGTCAGGCGAGCGCGTGCACGCGCTCCATCGTGCCGCCGTCGTACAGCTTGCCGAAGCGGTTCGACAGGAACGCCTTCAGCGACACCTTTTCCTGCGGGATGAAACCGCTCTGCGGCAGCTTCTTTTCGCGGAACAGATCCAGCACCGCGCACATCGCGCCGGCCGTCGTGATCTGGATCGCGCTCATGTGCATCCCGCACACGTCCTTCGCGAAGATCTTGCGCGTGAACACGTCCTGCACGAGCTGGCCGTCCTTCACGCCCGTCACCGTGACGAACACGAGCACGACGTCCTGCTTCGTCGACGGCACCGCACGGCGCATGATCGACTTCAGCGTGTCGCGGTCGGTCGACAGGCGCAGGTCTTCCAGCAGGAACTGGACGAGCTCGCGGTGGCCCGGATAGCGCACCGACTTGTAGTCGAGCGTCTCGACCTTGCCCGACAGCGTCTCGCACAGCGTGCCGAGGCCGCCCGACGTGTTGAACGCTTCGTATTCGGTGCCGTCCAGCGAGAAGTGCTCGAGGCCTTCGAGCGGCTGCACCCACTGCTTGCGACCGTCGCGGATCGCTTCGCACGGCTGGCAGTATTCGTTGATCAGGCCGTCGACGCTCCACGTCAGGTTGTACTTCAGCGCGTTGGTCGGATACTCGGGCAGCGCGCCGACGCGCATCTTCACGTCGCGCACTTCGCTGAAGCCGTTCACGAGTTCGTGCGCGGCGATGCCGATGAAGCCCGGCGCGAGGCCGCACTGCGGCATGAACGCACGGTCGGAGCCGTCGGCCAGTTCGCGGATCGCGTGGGTGGCGCGCACGTCTTCGGTCAGGTCGAAGTAATGGACGCCGGCAGCCTTCGCGGCGGCGGCAACGTTCACCGCGAGGTAGTAAGGCAGCGCATTGACGAGCGCATCGAAGCCCTTCACTGCTTCGCGAATCGCATTCGCATCGGCGGAATCGACGCGTTGCGTCGCGATGCCTTCGCGCGACAGCTTCGCGAGCGCATCCGCGTCGCGGTCGAACGCGACGACTTCGTAGTCGCCCGTTTCACGCAGCATGTGAGCGATGGTGTGGCCGATCAGACCTGCGCCGACGATGGCGATTTTCATGCGCTTATCTCCTGATGATGGGTTGGTGTTGTGAACGGCGTCGAGCCATGAACACAGTTTAGGGACGCGCAAAATCAGTTCCAAGACGAAGAATGATGCGAAACGACCGATAATTTCGACGTTATGACGATACATTTCGTCGAAACGTCCGATTCATCTAAAAATCGCGTATAAGCGCGCCTGCAGGCAGGCCGTTGCAGGCTTCACGCGCAAGAACGAAGGACGAAGGCAAAGACGAGGAATGGCATGGCGCCGACGCACGAACCGCCCGCGTCAGGAGCGGCACGCCGGTCGAAGCAGGCGACACGAAGGCGTTCGGAAGGAAGAGACGCGCCGGATGCGCAGGCAGGCGACGGCCGGCACCCTGCCCATCAGGCAATGCGCCGGCGGTCGGGACGAATATGGCCGCGGGCGGGCGGCAAGCGAAACCCCGCGACGCCGCGCAAACCCGCGCAATGCACGCGCTGGCACGGTCGTGCACGGCACCGCGTGCGGCAGGTCAGCCGCCGATCGTCCCGCGATCGATCTTGCGCGACAGGATGATCGACGTCGTCGTGCGCTCGACGCCTTCGAGCGTCCCGATCTGGTCGAGCAGGTCGTTGAGCCGTTCGGGCGAATCGGCGCGCAGCCACGCGACGTAGTCGTACTCGCCGCTCACCGCGCACAGCAGCTGCACTTCGGGCATCCGGTCGAGCTTGCGCAATACGTCCTTGCCGAACTTCGGCGTGAGGATGATGCCGACGTACGCATAAATGCTCGCGTCGAGCACGTCCTGCCCGAGCCGCACGCTGTACCCGGCAATCACGTTGGTGCGTTCGAGCCGCGCGATGCGTGCGACGACCGTCGTGCGCGCGACGTCGAGCTGGCGCGCGAGATCCGCGACGCTGGCGCGCGCATCGGCTTGCAGCAGCGCGACGAGTTGCCGGTCGAGATCGTCGAGTTGGTCGAGGCGGGGTGGACGCATGAGGCTGGGCCGGCACGCAACGCGCCGGCTGAGTAGAAGGTGACGCGATGATAGCGCCGAACGCCCGCGTGCCCAACCGGCATCGCCCGAATCCGGGCCTTTCAATTTCGATTCGTATCGGATGTAAGCAAGTGTCGCATTCACTGCCGCGCCGCACGCAACGTGCTACTAATAACGGCGACGCGAGAAGCGCGCTTGCGGCAGTGACCGCCGCGCCCGCTCGCACGACACCACCCCGGAGAGCCAATCATGAAGAAAATCTCGCTCACCCTCGCTACGCTCGCCGTTGCAGCCAGCGCGTTCGCGCAAACCCCGGCACAGCCGCAAGCGCCCGCGCAGGCCCCGGCCACGACGGCCGCGGCGTCGGCCCCGAGCGCCGAGCAGCGCGCGGCACGCCACGAAGCGCGCATCGAGCAGCGCATCAAGTACCTGCACGACCAGTTGAAGATCACGTCGGCGCAGGAACCGCAGTGGAAGACGTTCGCCGACACGATGCGCGACAACGGCGCAACGATGGGCCGCCTCTACAGCGAACGGATGGCCAAGCACGACGTCTCCGCACTCGACGACATGAAGCAGTATGCGGAACTGTCGCAGGCGAACGCCGACGGTGCGAAGAAGCTCGCCGACGCCTTCGCGCCGCTCTACGAGAGCTTCCCGGCCGAGCAGAAGGCACTGGCCGACACGACGTTCCGCAGCTGGCTGCACCACGGCGGCGAGCATCGCGGCAAGGGCAAGGCGAAGGGCAAGGAAGGCAAGGCGGCAGCCGCGCCGGCCGCCAGCGCACCCGCGCAACCCTGACGCCCACCCCGCCGGCGCCGTGCTGCCCCGCCCGGGCGGACGGCGCCGCGCCTCCGCCGGCGATCGGCGCGCCACACGGCGCGCCGAATTCGGGATAAGCTCCCGGCTTTTCCAGCTTTCCCGTACCTTCCCGCCATGCTCGAACTCAAACACCTCGATCTGCGTACCGATCCGCAGGCCCGTCGCGTCGTCAAGGACGAAACCGTCGCCGTGGCTTTCGCGGATGCCGACGGCGAACTGATGAGCCTCGAAGGTCCGAACCGCTACGTCGCGGGCGACGCGCTGATCACCGGCTCGACCGGCGATCGCTGGGTCGTGTCGCGCGCACGCTTCGACGCCAAATACCTGCCCGCCGATCCGGCACTCGCGCACGGCGCGCCGGGCGCCTACCGGAACCGGCCGGCCGTCGTGCTCGCCCGCCGGATGGACGAGCCGTTCACGATCGCCCGCTCGGAAAACGGCGACACGCTGCGCGGCGTCGCCGGCGACTGGGTCATGCAATACGCGCCCGGCGACTACGGCGTCGTGCAGGCGCAGCGCTTCGCGCAGGTCTACCGCGACGCGTAACCCGCCGCGCCGGAACGATGCCGGCGCACCCGCTCACGCAAAGTCCTCGTCGAGCTCGAGTTCCGCGTTGCGCTCGACGGCCTCGCCGGCCGCATGCCGCTCCTCGAGCGAGCCGAGCATCGCTTCCGTGTACGCATGCAGCACCGCATGGCTGCGCGCACGCTGCATCGGCTTGAGCGCAAGATAGCGCGCGAACGCCGCCGGCACGATGCGGATATCGAGCGTCATCCGCTTCGGCGTCGCGCCGAAACGCATCGCGAGCCAGTGCACGGACAGGAAGCGCCCGCGCGCATCGCTGCTTTCGGCAAAGCGCGTCTGCTCCGGAAAGAGATCGCAGATCACGCGCGCGAGCGCGTCGAATTCCGCGCTCTGGCATTCGATCAGATAGTCATCCATTACGCTCCCCCGTCAGGCACCCGTTCGCGACGGCCGGCACGTCTTCACCAGCACGGCGACCAGGACCGCGCCCAGCACGAAATACGCGGCCTCGACCCACGCGGCCGGCAGCACGCGCACCTGATACAGCAGCGTCGGCACGGCCGCGAGCGCATGCAGCACGATCGCGAGCGGCAACACGCCCGCGCGGCCGGCGCGCACGCCGCGCCAGACCAGCACCGACAGCGCGAGCTGCACCGCGAACGCCGCGCAGCGTTCGAGCAGCAACAACAGGATCGACTGCGCCGACAGCGTCGCGAGCATCATGTGCAGCCGCACCACGGTGTCGACCGGCAGGTCGGACAACTGCGTCTCGAGCTGGCCGCGGCTCGCGAGCCACGCGAGATACGACCACTGGCCCCACACGAGCACGCCGACGAACCATGCTTCGGCGCCGGCATGACCGATCCCGTAGCCGATCCCGCGGCCGTCGCCGGCCGACTCGCCGTAGCGGCGGTTCAGGAAACGCATCCCGAGATAGCGGCCGGCTTCCTCGAATACGGCCGTCGCGAGCGCGCTGTACGCGACGAACGCGAGCGGCTGCGTCAGCCAGCCGTCCTCCGGCGTGCGGCTCAGCACGAGCCCGTGAAACGCGCGCTCGGCGATCATCGCAAACAGCGTGAAGACGGCGACGCCGACGATCGTGTCGCGGCGATTGAGCGCAAGCGGCTTGCGCAGGATGCGGAAGAGGACGAGCGGCAGCAGCGCGATGATCAGCGTGGCGGCGATCAGCAGCGCCAGCGTGACGGGAGCGACAGTCATGTATTTCCTTGTTCGGGGCAGCGCACCTGACGCGCTGCGTGCCCCGCATGATACTCAGCTTGTGGTCGACGCGCGCGCACACAGCTCGCCGGGCAGCATCGCGACGCGTACGTCGCCCGCCGCGCCGTCGATCCGCTCGTGCACGAATTCGACGGCCTTGTAGCCGATTTCGTAGGTCGGCTGACGAATCGTCGTGATGCCGATCAGCTCGGCCCATTCCGGATCGTCGATCGACAGCAGCGCCGCCTTCTGCTGCCACGCGGCGCCGAAACGCGCACGCAGGTGGCGCGCGATCGCGAGCGCGACCGGCGCGTTCGCGGCGAACAGCGCCGCACGCACGCCGCGCCGCGCGGCGGCGTCGATGCGAGTGTCGATGTCGGCCAGCGCCGCGGCGGCCGCGTCGGGCGCGTTCAGGTCGAGCACGACCGTCGGCGGCACCGGCAGCCCGCGCGCATCGAGCGCCGCGCGGAATGCCGCCTCGCGCACGCGCCGCGAGCTGACGCGCTCGAACGGCTGCACGACGAAATGGATCGCGTCGAAGCCGTGTTCGACCAGGTGCGCGAGCGCCATCTCGATCGCGTCGGCGTTGTCGAGGCCGATCAGGTCGGCCTCGAAGCCCTCGACCGTCCGGTCGACGAGCACGGCCGGGATCCCCGCGCCGCGCAACGGGCGCAGCACGTCCTCCTCCGCGCCGAGCGCGTTGACGATCAGCCCTTCGACCCGGTAGGTCGTGAGCAGCTGCAGGAAGCGCCGCTCCATCTCGACCTCGTTCGCCGCGTGACAGATGAGCGGCATGTAGCCGAGCGCATGGCACGCGGCCTCGACGCCCTGCAGCACTTCGACGGTGTAGGGATTGGTCAGGTCGGCCGCGAGCATGCCGAGCAGCCGGTTGCGGCCGCGCTTGAGCCCGCGCGCCATCTGGTTCGGCCGGTAGTTGAGCCGCGCGATCGCCGACTCGATCCGCTGGCGCAGATCGACGGACAGCACGTGGGTTTCGCCGTTCAGGTAGCGCGACACGCTGGTCTTGCCCGTGCCGGCCTCGCGCGCGACGTCGCTGATCGTCGCCGGACGCGTCGTGGAAGGTTGCGAATCGGTCACTGTCGTGCCTCGCGACGTACGATCCGCGCCGCTTCGTGAGCAGACGGACCTTTGTTGTTGGAAACGTAAGCCACCCGGCGGACTCCCCTGTCTGAGCGCTTCTGCGCCTGCGCCGGCCCCGTGTTTCGCGGTCGACCAGCGCCCGCCAGTCGCGTGCATCGGCAATCGGCCGCCCGGACCTGGCGCGGATCCCCGCCGCGCGACGCCACCGGCAGTGTAGCCGGCGCGTCGATGCAACGAGAGCGGGCGATCATAACGCAGCCGGCCCGCCCGCACCAAGACCCTCGACTCTAACCGTGCCCGCGCCGTCCCGGCCGGGTGCCGGCGGCGGCTCAGGCGTGCGCGAGCGCGTCCGGATTGACGAGATTCGTGCGCAGCGTGCCGGCCAGCGCGCCGACCAGGTTTTCCGCGGCGCAGCGCGCCATCGCGTGGCGCGTCTCGTGCGTCGCCGAGCCGATATGCGGCAGCGCGACGACGTTCTTCATCCGCAGCAGCGGCGAATCCGCCGGCAGCGGCTCCTGCTCGAACACGTCGAGCCCCGCCCCGCGGATCGTGCCCGCGCGCAGCGCGTCGATCAGCGCGGCCTCGTCGACGACGGGCCCGCGCGACGCGTTGATCAGGATCGCGCCGCGCTTCATCTTCGCGAATTCGGGTGCGCCGATCAGGTGGCGCGTCTCCGGCGACAGCGGCACCTGCACGCACACGAAATCCGACTGGGCGAGCAACGCGTCGAGCGTCACGCGCCGTGCGCCGTACTGCGTCTCGGCTTCCGCATGCGCGGAGCGGTTCGCGTACAGCACCTGCATCCGGAAGCCGAGCGCCGCGCGGCGCGCGACCGCGCCGCCGATCCGGCCGAGCCCGACGATGCCGAGCGTCTTGCCCTGCACGTCGGTCCCGTACAGGTCGGGGCCGATGCTGCGATGCCAATGCCCGGCCTTGACCCACTCGGCCAGTTCGACCACGCGCCGCGCGGACGCCAGGATCAGCGAGAACACCGTATCGGCGGTCGACTCGGTCAGCACGTCGGGCGTATGCGCGAGCACGATGCCGCGGCGCGTGAGATCGGCGACGTCGAAGTTGTCGTAGCCGACCGAGATCGTCGACCACGCCTTCAGCCGCGGGGCGCGATCGAGCATCTGCGGCGTGACCTTCAGGCTCGCGCCGATCGCGCCGTCCGCGTCGCCGAGTGCGGCGGCAAGCGCATCGGCGCCATCGGCCTGCACGACGTCCGCATGCTCGCGCAGGTACGCGAGGACGTCATCGGGCAGCGGCTTGTACGCGACGATACGGGGCTTCATGTTTCATTTTCCTTGCAGCGGCGCGGCGAGCGGATGCGCATCGCGCGCCTGGGGTTTGACGGACAGCGTGAGGATCACCGCGGCGACGAGCGCGGCGCTCATGAACGCATACGATGCGACGGGCGACCCGGTCGCACCGTTCAGGTAGCCGACGAAGTACGAGCCGACGAACGAGCCGAGCGCGCCCATGCTGTTGATCAGCGCCATCGCGCCGCCGGCGACGTTCTTCGGCAGCAGTTCCGGCACGATCGCGAAGAACGGGCCGTACGGCGCATACATCGCCGCACCCGCGACGACCAGGAGCGCATACGAGATCCAGAAATGCGACGAGCCGAGCGCGTACGACGCGGCGAACGCGGCCGCGCCGATCAGCAGGAACGGCCACACGAAGCCGCGGCGCGAGCCGACCTTGTCGGAGGCCCACGAGGCGGCGAGCATCGCGATCGTCGCCGCCAGATACGGCAGCGCGGACAGCCAGCCGGTCGCGACCATCCCGAGCTCGGAACCGTTCTTGACGATCGACGGCAGCCACAGCACGAAGCCGTACACGCCGATGCTCCAGCAGAAATACTGTGCGCACAGCTTGATCACGGCCGGCGAGCGGAATGCCTCGCCGTAGTTGCGCACGGGCTTGATCGCCGCCTGCTCGGCCGCGAGCGCGGCGTCGAGGTCACGCTTTTCCTGTGCCGAGAGCCACGGCGAATCGGCCGGCTTGTCCTGCACGAGGAACCACCAGCACACGGCCCAGATGACGGCCGGCACGCCTTCGGCGATGAACATGTGGCGCCAGCCGAATTCATGCACGAGATAACCCGACACGATCGACATCCACAGCACCGTGACCGGGTTGCCGAGGATCAGGAACGTGTTCGCGCGCGAGCGCTCGTTCTTCGTGAACCAGTTGCTGATGTAGATCAGCATCGCCGGCATCACGGCCGCTTCGACGACACCGAGCACGAAGCGGATCGCCATCAGCGACGGGATGTTGCTGACCACGCCCGTGAGTGCCGCGCAGGCGCCCCACAGGATCAGGCTGACGAACACGAGCTTCTTCACGCTGCGGCGCTCCGCATAGATCGCGCCGGGGATCTGGAAGAAGAAGTAGCCGAGGAAGAACAGCGCGCCGATCAGCGACGACAGGCCCTTGCTGACCCCGAGGTCCTGGTTGATGCCGGCCGCCGCCGCGAACCCGTAGTTCGCGCGGTCGAGGTAAGCGAGGCTGTACGTGATGAACACGATCGGCATGATCGTCCACCAGCGTCGGGTTGCAAGATTGGCTGCCATGAGCGTGTCTCCGTATGTCGACCGGACTGGGTGCCTGGACACCCGTCGGCCTGGAACAAAACTGCGTGTGCGTCGCACACGAAATGGATCCGCGGATTGTGCCGTGTCCGGCCTCTCATTGCGCGGTGACGGTTTCCTCTAAGCGATCGGTGCGATTGCTGACATTTTCGAGCCGGTCGAGGGCTTCACGCGTCGGCAACCCTTCCGAATCGCCGATCACCTGGATGGCGAGCGCGCCGATCCGGTTGCCGCGCGCGACGGCCTGCTCGACGCTGCGGCCTTCCAGCAACGCGCTGACCACGCCGACCGCGAAACCGTCGCCGGCGCCGACCGTGTCGACCACCCGTTCGACGCGCTCGCCCACGACCGTGCCCTCGCGGCCGTCGGCCGTGCGGAAATACGCGCCTTCGGCGCCGAGCTTGATCACGACGCCGCGCGCACCCTGCGCGAGATAGAAGCCCGCGATGTCGGCCGGCGTGTCGTGCCCGGTGAGCTGCTGCCCTTCGGCGAGGCCCGGCAGCACCCAGTCGGCGAGCGTCGCGAGCGCGTTCAGCGTTTTCGCCATCACGTCGGCGGACGGCCACAGCGTCGGGCGCAGGTTCGGGTCGAACGAGATCGTCTTGCCGGCCGCGCGCATTTCGCGCGCCAGCTGGAACGCCAGCTCGCACGAGGTCGCGGAGATCGCCGGCGCGACGCCCGTCAGGTGCAGGTGGCGCGCGCCGAGCACGTAGTCGGCCACGTAGTCGTCGCACGACAGATGGCTCGCGGCCGAGCCCTTGCGGAAATATTCGACGGTCGGATCGCTGCCGTCGTCGTTGCGCGACTTCAGCTGGAAACCGGTCGGGTAACGCGGATCGACCGTCACGCACGACGCGTCGATGCCTTCGCGCGCCAGCGTGTCGAGCACGTAGCCGCCGAACGAATCGCGGCCCACGCGGCTCATCCAGCCGACCCGGAAACCGAGCCGCGACAGGCCGATCGCGACGTTCAGGTCGGCGCCCGCGATCCGCTTCGTGAATTGCCCCGCCTGCGCGAGATGGCCGGGCTCGGCCGCGACGAACATCGCCATCGCTTCGCCGTAGGTCACGACATCGAGTGCTGCTTTCATGAATGAACTCCTCGGGATGCTGGTGCGGTCACGCGGCCGCGAGCCATGCGACCCGGCGACATGCATCGCCCGCCGGATCGGCCGCGTCGAACGGAAACTCGATGCCGCGCGGCGCGTGCGGCGGCAGCGCCGCGAGCACGCCGGTCACGAGCGCGTCGTCCGGTGCCGGCGCGACCGCGAAACGGCGCGCGCCCTCGCCTTCGACGGCCTTGCAGTGAATGTATTCGACATGCGGTGCGAGCACCTGCGCGCAATCGAGCGGCGCTTCGCCCGGCCACTGCCAGTTGCCGATGTCGAACGTCATCCCGAGCGCATCGCGCACGCCAGCCGCGGCCAGCGCGTCGAACAGCCCGCGGAACTGCATGAGCGCCCCGCCGACCGGAAGCTGGCCGTTCTCGACCACCACACGCGCCTTGGCGCCGCGCGACAGCGCGACGATGTCGGCCGCGTGCGCGTCGCCGGCGAAACCGCCGAGCTGGAATTTCACGAAGCGCGCGCCGAGCGCGTCGGCTTCCGCGAGCGCGTCGTGCAACGCATCGGCGTCGAGCGCACCCGTTTCCGTGTACAGCGTGGCCGGCGTCGAGTACACCGACCACAGCCCGTGGCCGGCGATCTGCGCGCCGAGCGCGGTCAGCGCGCCGGGCGTCGCATCGTCGTCCGACGCGAACAGTTCGCGCCGCACCTCGAAGCCGGTCGCGCCGGATGCCGCGACGGTCGCGATGAATGCACTGTGGCCCTCCTGGCGCACCCGGTCCATCCCGAATGCGCTCGCCACGATCACGATGTCTGCCATTTTGCCCTTTTTTACCGGAATGGAACCGGTTCCATTTGCTTGAGACGGATGGTGCGCCTCGCGCCGGAGCCACGCCATAGAGGAAATCCCTAAGGCCGGACGGGACGCAAACGCCTGCCCGCCGGCGCGCAACGCGTGTTCCCGCGCGGGCCCGGCAAGCGGTTTCGGCGCCTCAGGCGAGGTCCTGCGCGAGGCTCATGTCGAGGAATTGCGCGGCCACGCGCGACGGCGCGCCGCCGTGCGGCACGAGAATGGAGAAATGCCGGGTGAGCGGCGCCGGCGCGAGCGAGCGCAGCACGAGCGCCGCATCCGGGTGACGCAGCGACATCGCGGACACGAAGCCGACGCCCATCCCCGCGCGCACGGCCTCCTTCACGGCCTCGACCCCGGCGATCTCGAACGCGACGCGCATCGGCGCGCCGCCGTGCGCGAACGCGCGCTCGACGAGTTGCCGCACGGCCGACCCTTCCTCGCGCAACACGAGCGGGTGCGCGGCGAGCGCATCGAGCGTCACCCCCGCGTCGTAGCGTGACGCGGCCAGCGGATGGCCGGCCGGCACGATCGCGACGATCTCGTCCTCGTGCCACGCATGGACGGCCGTACCGGGCGGCAGCGCCTCGCCGGGCGGCCCCTCGATCAGCGCGATGTCGAGCGACGGCAGCGCGGCGACGACGTCGGCCGTATTGCCGCTCATCGTCTGGATGGTCACGCGCGGCGCAAGCGGCTGGAACGCCGCGATCAGGTACGGCAGCAGGTAGCTCGCGGGCGTCGTGCTCGCGCCGATGCGCAGCGTGCCGGCCTCGAGCCCGCGCACCGCGTCGCGAAACGCACGCGCCTGCGCGAACGTGTCGCGTTGCGCCTTCGCGTACTGCGCGAGCTGCTCGCCGACCGGCGTAAGGCGAATGCCACGGCCGTCGCGCTGGTACAGCGGCTCGCCGAATTCGTCCTGCAGCAGCCGCAACTGGCCCGACACGGCCGGCTGCGACAGATGCAGCGCCACGGCGGCGCGGCTGATGTTCAGGTGTTCGGCGACGGCGGCGAACGTTATCAGTTGATCCGGGGTCATGGGGACGAATTATCGGCTTTCCGGATAGTTTACGTCACAAATCACAATTTTTCATATCGATATAACAAAATTAGGATTACAGCATCGCCACACGCTCCATCACGGTGCTCTCATGTCCACTGCTCCGACTCCCCCTCTCAGCCATGCCGCGCCGTCGATGCGCGGCCAGTTGAACGGCGTGCTGTTCGTCGCGCTGTTCGCCGCCGCCGTCACAAGCCTGTCCGAGCTTCCCGCGATCGCGGGGCTCGGCCTGTCGCCGCTGATCGTCGGCATCGTCGCCGGCGCGCTGTACGGCAATGCGCTGCGCGACGGCATGCCGGCCAGCTGGGCCGCCGGCGTGAACTTCTCCGCGCGCAAGCTGCTGCGCATCGCGGTCGCGTTCTTCGGGTTGCGCGTGAGCCTGCAGGAAATCGCGCAGGTCGGCCTGCCGGGCCTCGCGGTATCGGTGCTGGTCGTCGTCAGCACGCTCGCGATCGGCACCTGGGCCGGCATGAAGCTGATGAAGCTCGACCGCGACGCCGCGCTGCTGACCGCCGCCGGCAGCGCGATCTGCGGCGCGGCCGCCGTGCTCGCGTTCGAATCGACGCTGCAGTCGAAGCCGCACCAGAGCGCGATGGCCGTGGGCAGCGCCGTGCTGTTCGGCACGCTGTCGATGTTCCTGTACCCGGTCGCGTATCACGCCGGGCTGCTGAACCTCGATCCGGCCGGCCTCGGCCTGTTCTTCGGCGGCACGATCCACGAAGTCGCGCAGGTGGTCGGGGCGGCCAGCGACATCAGCCCGCAGGTCGCGCACGTCGCGACGATCGTGAAGATGACGCGCGTGATGCTGCTGGTCCCCGTGCTGCTGGTGCTCGGCTGGTGGCTCGCCCGCTCGGCGCGGGCAACGGCCGGCGGCGCGCACGGCAAGCGCAAGGTGGCGGTACCCTGGTTCGCGCTCGGCTTCCTGGGCTTCGTGATCGTCAATTCGCTGAACGTACTGCCGACCGACGTCACGCATACGCTGAACGTGCTCGACACCTTCGCGCTGACGATGGCGATGACCGCGCTCGGCATCGAGACCCGCGTCGCGCAGATCCGCGCCGCCGGCCCGCGTGCGCTGATGACCGGCCTGATCCTGTACGTGTGGCTGCTCGTCGGCGGCTACGGGATCACCTGGGCCGTGCAGCACTGGCTTGGCTGAATTGCCCGCCCGTGACACTTCGCGCGCCGCGCCCGACGGGACCGTCCCGCCGGCGCGGCGTGGTGCTATGCTTCGCGTCGTTTTCCATCGCCCTCTTTCAGCCGTGCTCTCGTTCCTGCTGAAGCTGCGTACTCGCGCCCAAAAGCTGTTCCGCCTGTCGGACGCCCACACGATGCTGATCTGGTCGGCCATCGTCGGCGTCGGCGGCGCCTTCGCCACGATGGCGTTCCGCGAAGGCATCGACCTGATGCAGCGCCTGATCTCGGGGCACAGCGGCAGCTTCGTGCTGATGGCCAAGAGCCTGCCGTGGTACGTCCGGTTCTGGATGCCGGCGGCGGGCGGCTTCCTCGCCGGCTGCGTGCTGCTGCTCGCGACGCGCGGCGACAGGCAAGCCGCCAAGACCGACTACATGGAATCCGTCGCGCTCGGCAACGGCGTCGTGCCGGTACGGCAGAGCCTGTGGCGCAGCGTGTCGTCGCTGCTGACGATCGGCACCGGCGGCTCGATCGGCCGCGAGGGCCCGATGGTGCAGCTCGCGGCGCTCGCCGCGTCGCTCGTCGGCCGCTTCGCGCACTTCGACCCGCCGCGCCTGCGCCTGCTGGTCGCCTGCGGGGCCGCCGCCGGCATCACGTCCGCCTACAACGCGCCGATCGCGGGCGCGTTCTTCGTGTCGGAAATCGTGCTCGGCACGATCGCGATGGAGAGCTTCGGGCCGATGGTGGTCGCGTCGGTCGTCGCGAACATCGTGATGCGCGAATTCGCCGGTTACCGGCCGCCGTACGAGATGCCGGTGTTTCCGGCCGTCACGGGCCCCGAGGTCCTGCCGTTCGTCGTGCTCGGCGCGCTGTGCGGCGTGCTCGCGCCGCAGTTCCTGCACCTGCTCGACGCGTCGAAGCACCAGTTCAAGCGGCTGCCCGTGCCGCTGCCCGTGCGGCTCGCGCTCGGCGGCCTCGTCGTCGGCGTGATCTCGGTGTGGATTCCGGACGTCTGGGGCAACGGCTACAGCGTCGTGAACCACATCCTTCATGCGCCGTGGACCTGGCAGGCGCTCGTCGCGGTGCTCGTGTTCAAGGTGATCGCGACGGCCGCGACGGCCGGCTCGGGCGCGATCGGCGGCGTGTTCACGCCGACGCTGTTCGTCGGCGCGGTGTTCGGCTCGCTGTTCGGGCTCGCGATGGACGCGCTGTGGCCCGGCCATACGTCGGCCTATTTCGCGTATGCGATCGTCGGGATGGGGGCGTTCATGGCGGGCGCCACGCAGGCGCCGCTGATGGCGATCCTGATGATCTTCGAGATGACGCTGAGCTACCAGGTCGTGCTGCCGCTGCTGGTGTCGTGCGTGTTCGCGTACTTCGTCGCGCGCGCGACGGGCACGACGTCGATGTACGAGATCACGCAGCACCACTACCAGGATGCACAGGAGCGGCAGCGGCTGCGCACCACGCAGATGCGCGAGCTGATCCAGCCCGCGCAGACGGTCGTCCCGCTCACCGCGAGCGTCGCCGACATGACGCGCGTGTTTCTCGAATACCCGGTGAAGTACCTGTACGTGACCGACGACGCGGGACGCTTTCGCGGCGCGGTCGCGCTGAAGGACATCACGTCGGACCTGCTCGACAAGCGCGACACGGCCGACAAGACGGCCGCGCACTACGCGCACACGCCGTTTCCGCTGCTCACGCCCGACATGCCGCTCGCGACCGCGCTCGAACGCTTCATGGCGTTCCAGGGCGAACGGCTGCCGGTCATCGAAAGCGAAGCCGAACCGACGCTCGCGGGGGTCGTCTACAAGACCTCGCTGCTCGACGCCTACCGCCGGATGACCGGCGAGCGCTGACGCGCGCAGCCGGCCCAACCGCGCCGGTCAGTCCGGCGTGCGCCCCAGCACGACCCGCGCGAAGAACCCCGCCAGCACCGATTCGGCCACGTCGGCCGACACGTGCTGCGGATCGGCCGTGTAGTACGACTGCACGCCGTCGCACAGGCACATCAACCCGAACGCGAGCGTGTCCGCCGGCAGCAGCAGCGGCGTGCCGGACCGTTCGGCGAAGCGCTCGATGAACTCGGCCATCTGCACGCGCTTGCCGTGCAGGAACTGGTTGAAGCGCACGCGGAACTTCGCGTCGCGCGCGGCCTGCAGCTTCGCCTCGCCCCACAGCAGCGAATACTCGTCGTCGCGAAACAGCGTGCGGTAATACGCGAGCGACATCGATTCCATCTGCTCGCGCGATCCGCCGCCTTCGAAAATCGCCTCGAAATCGGCCCGCACCTCCGCGTGGTTGCGCTCCAGCAATTCCAGCAGCAGGTCGGACTTGCTGCGGAAGTTCGAATAGAACGCGCCGCGCGTATAGCCGGCCGCCGCCGCGACGTCCTCGACGCTCGCGGCCACATAACCTTTCTTCAGAAAAATGCGATGCGCGGCTTTCAGCAGACGTTCGCGCGTCTGGTCCCTGCTCTGCTCGCGAGTTAAGCGCTGTGGTTTCATGGCGCGCAGTCTAGCACCATTCCCCTTTCAGATTCATCTTTGCATTCAGATACAGGTGTGTATTAGAATTCGCCACAGTTTTCGAAAGTGCTGTCCGCGCGCCCGTGCCGGCGCCGTTTGGGGCAAGCGCTCGCGCGCTTGCCGGCTTCGTTCCGCTCTACCTCACCTGGGGGTTTCGTGAATCGCTCCGGTTCCCGCGCCACGCTGCTGATCGGCGCCGCGCTTGTCCTTGCCGCCTGTCATCCGAAAGAATCCGCACCGCCGGCCCCGCGCCCCGTCGTCGCGCTGCCCGCGCGGGCCGACACCGCGGCGGCGGCCCGCTCGCTGCCCGGCGACATCCAGCCGCGCTACGCGACCCCGCTGTCGTTCCGCATCGCCGGCAAGATCATCGAGCGCAAGGTGCGCCTCGGCGACACGGTCAAGGTCGGCCAGGTCGTCGCGCTGCTCGATCCGTCCGATGTCGAGAAAAACGCCGCGAGCGCACAGGCGCAACTCGACGCCGCGACGCACAGCCTCGCGTTCGCGAAGCAGCAGCTCGACCGCGATCGCGCGCAGGCGCAGGAACACCTGATCGCGACCGCGCAGCTCGAACAGACCCAGAACAGCTACACGTCGGCGCTCGCGCAGCGCGACCAGGCGCAGCAGCAGCTCGCGCTCGCGAAGAACCAGCTTCGGTATGCGACGCTCGTCGCCGATCATGCGGGCTACATCACCGCCGAACAGGCCGATACCGGCCAGAACGTGTCGGCCGGCCAGCCCGTCTACCAGCTCGCGTGGTCGGGCGACGTCGACGTCGTCAGCGACGTGCCCGAGGCCGCGCTCGCGTCGCTCGCGCCCGGCCATGCGGCGACCGTCACGCTGCCGTCGCTGCCGGGGCGCCAGTTCGCCGCGAAGGTGCGCGAAATCGCGCCGGCCGCCGATCCGCAAAGCCGCACCTATCGCGTAAGGCTCACGCTCGCCGCACCCGACCCGGCGATCCGGCTCGGCATGACCGCGAACGTCGCACTCGACGGCGCGCCGGCCGCCGGCGACGCGCAGCCGGTCACGCTGCCCGCGACCGCGCTGTTCCACGACGGCGCGCAGCCGGCCGTCTGGGTCGTGCGCGCGAAGGACGACACGCTCGAATTGCGCCGCGTCGACGTCGCGCGCTTCAACGAGCGCACGGTGACGGTATCGCACGGGCTGCAGCCGGGCGAGCGCGTCGTGCTGCAGGGCGTGCATACGGTCAGCGCGGGCGAGAAGGTGCGCCCGGTCGCCCCGCTGCATCCGGAGGACTTCGCATCGTGAGCACCCCGCACGAAGAAGGCCGCTTCAACCTGTCGGCGTGGGCATTGCGCCACCAGGCGCTCGTCGTCTACCTGATCGCGCTCGCGACGCTCGCGGGCATCCTCGCCTACACGCGCCTCGCGCAATCCGAAGACCCGCCGTTCACGTTCCGCGTGATGGTGATCCGCACGTTCTGGCCCGGCGCGAGTGCGCGGCAGGTGCAGGAACAGGTGACCGACCGGATCGGCCGCAAGCTGCAGGAGACGCCGGCCATCGACTTCCTGCGCAGCTATTCGCGCCCCGGCGAATCGCTGATCTTCTTCACGATGAAGGATTCGGCGCCCGTGAAGGACGTGCCCGAGACCTGGTACCAGATCCGCAAGAAAGTGGGCGACATCGGCTATACGCTGCCGCCCGGCGTGCAGGGCCCGTTCTTCAACGACGAGTTCGGCGACGTCTACACCAACATCTGGACGCTCGAGGGCGACGGCTTCACGCCCGCGCAACTGCACGACTATGCGGATCAGCTGCGCACCGTGCTGCTGCGCGTGCCGGGCGTCGGCAAGGTCGACTATTTCGGCGATCCCGACCAGCGGATCTTCATCGAGGTGAACAACGCGCAGCTCACGCGCCTCGGCATCTCGCCGCAGCAGCTCGGGCAGGCCATCAACGCGCAGAACGACATCTCGTCGACCGGCGTGCTGACCACCGCCGACGATCGCGTGTTCGTGCGGCCGAGCGGCCAGTTCGACAACGTCGACGCGATCGCCGATACGGTGATCCGCATCAACGGCCGCACGTTCCGGCTCGGCGATCTCGCGACGGTGAAGCGCGGCTACGACGACCCGGCCGTCACGCAGATGCGCGCGAACGGCAAGGCCGTGCTCGGCATCGGCGTGACGATGCAGCCGGACGGCGACGTGATCCGGCTCGGCAAGGCGCTCGACGCGGAATCGAAGGACCTGCAGGCGCAACTGCCGGCCGGCCTGAAGCTGACCGAAGTGTCGAGCATGCCGCACGCGGTGTCGCATTCGGTCGACGACTTCCTCGAAGCCGTCGCCGAAGCCGTCGCGATCGTGCTGGTCGTGAGTCTCGTGTCGCTCGGCCTGCGCACCGGGATGGTCGTCGTGATCTCGATTCCGGTCGTGCTCGCGGTCACCGCCCTCTTCATGTACCTGTTCGACATCGGGCTGCACAAGGTGTCGCTCGGCACGCTCGTGCTCGCGCTCGGGCTGCTCGTCGACGACGCGATCATCGCGGTCGAAATGATGGCCGTGAAGCTCGAACAGGGCTACAGCCGCGCACGCGCCGCCGCGTTCGCGTACACGAGCACCGCGTTCCCGATGCTGACGGGCACGCTCGTGACCGTGTCGGGCTTCCTGCCGATCGCGCTCGCGAAATCGAGCACCGGCGAATACACGCGCTCGATCTTCGAGGTGTCCGCGATCGCGCTGATCGCGTCGTGGTTCGCCGCCGTCGTGCTGATCCCGCTGCTCGGTTACCACCTGCTGCCCGAGCGCAAGCGCCAGGCGCACGAGGCGCACCTGCCCGACGATCACGAACACGACATCTACGACACGCGCTTCTACCGCCGGCTGCGCGGCTGGATCGCGTGGTGCATCGAACGGCGCTTCGTCGTGCTGCTGATCACCGGCGCGCTGTTCGTCGTGTCGCTGATGGGCTTCTCGCTGGTGCCGCAGCAGTTCTTCCCGAGCTCCGACCGGCCCGAGCTGCTGGTCGACCTGCGGTTGCCCGAAGGCGCGTCGTTCGCGGCGACGCTGCGCGAAACCGAACGCCTCGAGAAGGCGATCGACAAGCGCCCCGAGATCGACCATTCGGTGAACTTCGTCGGCAGCGGCGCGCCGCGTTTCTACCTGCCGCTCGACCAGCAGCTGCAACTGCCGAACTTCGCGCAGTTCGTGATCACCGCGAAATCGGTCGAGGATCGCGAAAAACTCGCGACCTGGCTCGAAACCACGCTGCGCGACCGCTTCCCGGCCGTGCGCTGGCGCCTGTCGCGGCTCGAGAACGGCCCGCCGGTCGGCTATCCGGTGCAGTTCCGCGTGAGCGGCGACAGCATCGCGACGGTGCGCTCGATCGCCGAGAAGGTCGCGGCGACGATGCGCGGCGACGCGCGCACGGTCAACGTGCAGTTCGACTGGGACGAGCCGGCCGAGCGCTCGGTGCGCTTCGAGATCGACCAGAAGAAGGCGCGCGAGCTGAACGTCACGTCGCAGGACGTATCGAGCTTCCTCGCGATGACGCTGTCCGGCACGACCGTCACGCAGTATCGCGAGCGCGACAAGCTGATCGCGGTCGACCTGCGCGCGCCGAAGGCCGATCGCGTCGATCCGGCGAAGCTCGCGGGCCTCGCGCTGCCGACACCGAACGGCCCCGTGCCGCTCGGCTCGCTCGGCCGCTTCACGCCGACGCTCGAATACGGCGTCGTGTGGGAACGCGACCGCCAGCCGACCCTCACCGTGCAGTCGGACGTGCGCGCCGGTGCCCAGGGCATCGACGTCACGCATGCGGTCGACGCGAAGCTGAATGCGCTGCGCGCGCAGTTGCCGGTCGGCTATCAGATCAACATCGGCGGCTCGGTCGAGGAAAGCGCGAAGGCGCAGGCGTCGATCAACGCGCAGATGCCGCTGATGGCGATCGCGGTGTTCACGCTGCTGATGATCCAGCTGCAGAGCTTCTCGCGCGTGCTGATGGTGGTGCTGACCGCGCCGCTCGGGCTGATCGGCGTGGTCGCGACGCTGCTGCTGTTCGGCCAGCCGTTCGGCTTCGTCGCGATGCTCGGCGTGATCGCGATGTTCGGGATCATCATGCGCAACTCGGTGATCCTCGTCGACCAGATCGAGCAGGACATCGCGGTGGGCCACGGCCGCATCGACGCGATCATCGGCGCGACCGTGCGGCGGTTCCGCCCGATCACGCTGACGGCCGCTGCCGCCGTGCTCGCGCTGATCCCGCTGCTGCGCTCGAACTTCTTCGGGCCGATGGCGACCGCGCTGATGGGCGGCATCACGAGCGCGACCGTGCTGACGCTGTTCTACCTGCCCGCGCTGTACGCGACGTGGTTCCGCGTGAAGCGCGACGAACGCGACCCGCAGGACGGCCCGCCGCCAGGCGGCAGCGCATCGGCCGCGCCGTCGGGAGCCTGACCATGGATGAATCGATGAACCTGAAAACGAAAGCCGTGCGGGCGCTCGCGGTGGCGAGCCTCGCCGGCCCGCTCGCGGGCTGCGCGTGGTTCGCGCCGAGCGGCGAGCCGCCCGCGATGCCGTCGCCCGCGCACTACGGCACCGTGCCGCAAGTACAGCAGACCGTATCCGCGCAAGGCGTCGCACAACAGTTCGAAGTCGGCGCACAGCCGGTGCCCGACTGGTGGAAGCAGTACCGCTCCGACGCGCTGAACGCGCTCGTCGACGAAGGGCTGCGCAACAGCCCGACGCTCGGCGCGGCGTCGCATTCGCTGGACGCCGCGCGCGAACAGCTGCGCGGGCAGATCGGCAGCTCGATGCTGCCGTCGATCGACGCAGGCGCCCAGGCGACACGCCAGCGCGCGCTCGGCGTGCCGATTCCCGCGCTCGGCGCGCCGACGCTGCTGTACGACACGTTCGTCGGGCAACTGCAGGCCAGCTATACGATCGACCTGTTCGGCGTGTCGCGCTTCGCGAACCGCGCGCTCGCGAAACGCGTCGACGTCAGCGCGTTCCAGCTCGAATCCGCGCGGCGCGCGCTGGCCGCGAACATCGTCACCGCGTCGATCACCGTGTCGGTGCTCAACGCGCAGATCGGCACGACCGAGCGGCTCGTCGCGCTCGCGAACGACCAAGCGCACGACGCCGAACGCCGCTATGCGCTCGGCTCGGCGTCGCGCAGCGACGCGCTGAACGCGCGGCAAAGCGCCGACACGTTCGCGGCGAGCCTGCCCGCGCTGCGCCAGCAGCGCGACTCGGCGCGGCATGCGCTCGCGGTGCTGGTCGGCCGCACGCCCGACCGGCCGCCGGCGGATCTCGCGCTCGCCGATCTGCATCTGCCCGAGCAGGTGCCCGTCGTCGTGCCGTCGGACCTCCTGAAAAGCCGCCCGGACATCCAGGCGGCCGATGCGGGGCTGAAGGCAGCCGCGGCCGAAGTGGGCCTCGCGACCGCGCAGATGTTCCCGCAGCTGTCGCTGTCGGCCGCGATGGGACGAGGCGGCTTCAGCTGGCCGACGATGCTGTCGGGCGCCGGCGCGATCTGGAACGTCGGCGCGTCGCTGAGCCAGCCGATCTTCCACGGCGGCGCGCTGCTCGCGCAGCGCCGTGCGGCGAAGGCGACCTACGAGGCCGCGGTCGACCAGTACAAGCAGGCCGTGCTCGGCGCGTTCCAGAACGTCGCCGATTCACTGGCGGCGCTCGAACACGATGCGGAAGCGCTCGATGCGTCGTCGCGTGCCGCCCTTTCCGCGCGCGGCGCATACGACGACGCGGCGGCCCGCGTGCGGCTCGGCGCGCTGCCGCCGTCGGCCGCGCGCGCGAGCGAGCTGCAGTACCGCAACGCGCGGCTCGACGAGATCCGCGCGACCGGCGCGCGGTTCGCGGATACCGCGCGGCTGTACCAGGCGATGGGCACGCCGCCGGCCGGCAACGGCGACACATCCGCCAAGACCGGCAGCACGGCCGGCGATGCCGCAACCGGCCAGCAGGCCCACGCCGCCGCGCCCGACACCGCCCCTTCGACGCCATGACCGGCCCCTTCGGCCGGCCGCGTGCGGCGCCCCCGCACGCGGCCGGCCGCCGAATGCCGATCTTCCGCTTGACCCTCACGTAGCGTAACGTTCGAGACTCCAGTGTGCGCACCGAACGGAGGAACGAATGCGGCTGAAAGTGGGAGAACTGGCGAAACGCAGCGGGCTGACCGTCCGCACGCTTCATCACTATCACGCAATCGGTTTGCTGACGCCTTCGGCGCGCGCCGACAACGGCTACCGGCTGTACGACCGCCACGACATCGCCCGGCTCCACCAGATCCAGGCGCTGCGTCGCTTCGGCCTGTCGCTCGCCGAAATCGGCGATCACCTGAACCAGCCCGGCACCCCGCTCGTCGAGCTCGTCGCGAAGCAGATCGCGCTGCTCGACCGTCAGTTGGCGCAGACCGCGCAGCTGCGCGAGCGGCTCGTGAACCTGCATGCGCAGCTCGCGGCGGGCACGGAGCCGGAACTGGCCGATTGGCTCACCACACTGGAGTTGATGACCGTGTACGACAAATATTTCTCCGAGGAAGAACTCGCGCGCATGCCGATGTACCGGAAGAGCCAGACGGGCGACGCGGAATGGATCGCGCTCGTCGACGAGGTCCGTGCGCTGTATGACGCGGGCGTGCCCGCCGAGGACGAGCGCGTGCGTGCGCTCGCCGCACGCTGGATGGCGCTGCTCGTGCGCGACACGAACAACGATCCGCGGTTGCTCGCGAAGCTCAACCGGATGCACGAGCACGAACCGGCGATGCAGTCGAAGATCGGCATCTCGACCGCGCTGCGCGACTACGTGCTGCGCGCATCGTCGGAAACGAAGATGCGGCTCTTCGAGCCGTACCTCGCGCCGGACGAGATCCGCTTCATGCGCGCGCACTACGCCGAACGTGCGATGGAATGGCCGCAACTGATGGCCGACGTGCGCGACGCGATCGACGCGGGCACGCGGCCCGATTCGCCGCAAGGCCGCGCGCTCGCGCAGCGCTGGCTCGAACTGTTCCGCAGCTACGCGGGGCACGATCCGGCCACGCACGCGAAATTCCGCGCGGCGCTGATGAACGAGCCGGCGCTGACGAAGGATTCGTGGACCGACGAGACGCTGCTCGGTTTCGTGCGCGAAGCGATGGCGCAACTGGCGCCCGTGCGCTGAGCGCATGACGAGGCGGGCGGCGGACGGGCCGCGGTGTGCCGCCCGCTCACCCTGCACGCATCGGCCGCCGGTCTAGTCGTTGCGTGCGCTGATCCCGCGCCAGCGCTTCGTCATGTAACGCAGAAGCACGGGCTGCGCCTTCAGGTCCGCGTTCGGCACGGGCGCCGCGCCGCCGTCGACGAACTTGCCGTTGACCGTCACGGTTTCCTCGCCGCGCAGCACGTATTTCGTGCCGGCGTCCACCAGGAAATACTTGACCTGATCGGCACTGACGTCGCCGCGGCAGCCGATCTTGTACGCGAACAGGAACTGCTTGCGGCCGTTGCCGAGCAGGTCGCGCATTTCGATCGACTTCGGTACGACGTCGAGGATCACGTCGACCGGACAGGCCTTCACGTAGTCGCGCACCGTCCAGTCGGGATGGCCGTCAAGCGTCGCCGCCACCTTCAACTCGACATCGTCGCCGGACTCGGTCCTGGCCAGCGTCACCGCGTGCGCGCCGGCCGCATCGGTCCACGTATAGTCGGCGGCCTGGGCCGGGTTGCACGAGACGGCGGCCGCAAGAAACAGGCAAGGCGAAAGGAAGCGTCGGTTCATCGGCGAAGAGGCGGAACGGGAATACGTCATTATCGGCAAACCCGCGTACCGTTGCCAGCCGCGCGCGACATGCGTGTTCAACGCTCGCGCGAACCTACGCCGAGCGCCTTCATCCGCCGGTACAGCGTCCGCTCGCTCATCCCGAGCCGCTCGGCAAGCGCCTTGCGCGTGCCGTCGAACGTACGCGCGATACGCACGAGTTCCGCGTCCGGCACGTCGCGCGCGTCCGCCGCGGGATCTTGCGGCGCCGCCGCTGCCGCGACCAGTTCGGCCGGCAGATGCTCGACCCGGATCGTCCCGTCGTCCGCGAACAGGCACGCGCGTTCGAGCACGTTGCGCAACTCGCGGATGTTGCCGGGCCACGCATACGCGTCGAGGCACGCGCGTGCGTGTTCGGTCAGCCTGTACGGCCGCGCATTCGCGTCGCCTGCCTTGCCGCGCGCATTCGCGATCCGTCGCAGGATCGACTCGGCCAGCAGCGCGACGTCGCCCTGCCGTTCGCGCAACGCCGGCAGCGGAATCGGAAACGCGTTGATCCGGTAGTAGAGATCCTGCCGGAACCGGCCGTCGTCGATCATCTCGCGCAGCGGCTTGTGCGTGGCCGCGACGAGCCGGAAATCGGCGCGCAGCGCCTCGACGCCGCCGACGCGCCGGAACGTGCCCGACTCGATCAGCCGCAGCAGCTTCACCTGCATCGGCAGCGGCACGTCGCCGATCTCGTCGAGAAACAGCGTGCCGCCCTGCGCGGTTTCGACGAGGCCCGGCTTGCGCTGGTTCGCGCCCGTAAACGCGCCTTTCTCGTAACCAAACAGTTCGCTCTCGAACAGCGTCTCGGCGATCCCCGAGCAATCGACGACGACGAACGGCCCCATCGCGCGATCGCTCGCCTCGTGCAAGGCGCGGGCGAACAGTTCCTTGCCGGTGCCCGATTCGCCGAGCAGCAGCACCGGCAGCGTCGACGGCGCAACGCGCTGCAGCGCGCCGAGCGCCGCATTGAAGGCGTCGGAGCCGCCGACGAGCCCCTCCGCGCTCGGTTGCGCGGATGCACTGCGCACCGTCGTCAGCCGCTCGACATAGGCGATCACGTTGCCGTCCGCATCGAAGATCGGCCGCAGCTCGACGTCGACATGCTCGGGGCCGCGCGGCGTGTGATGGATGTGCAGCACGCGGTTCAGCCCGCGCGACTCGAGCGCCTGCTTCATCGGGCAATGCTCGCCGGCCTGGTCGCACGGCACGTCGTAGTGATGCGAAACCTGGAAACAGTGCCGGCCCACGTGCTCGACGCCGGCTACACCGAACTGGCGCCGGTACGCCTCGTTCGCCGCGAGGATGCGGTAGTCGGGATCGACCACGATCATCGGCTGCGGGTCCTGCTCGAGATAAGCGACGAGCGCGCGCACGTCCGGCAGCGCGTCGCGACGCGGCGCGGGAACGATCGGAATGGTGTCGTGCGGATGCATGCGGAGGCTCGCTCGGTAAAGAGGCGCCCGGGCGGACTGCCAGGCGGACTGCCAATTCTGCCACGACACTGCCAGTTGTGGCAGTCTTCGTCCGCCACCGGGTGTCGCTGCCACCATCACGAGGCCGCCGACGCACCGAAAACCCGAGCCGAATCAAGCCCCTGCCTGATCGGCCGATGCCGCACCGCTGGCTGGCACGCTTCTTGAAGTAAAGATCGCGATTGCAGATGCAGAACCCGATCGAGGACACCCCGTGAGCAACGCCCCCGCCCTGTCGGTCGAAGGCTTTTTCGACCCGGCGACCCACACCGTCAGCTATCTCCTGCTCGATACCGACAGCCGCGCGTGCGCGCTGATCGACAGCGTGCTCGACTACGATCCGACATCCGGCCGCACGCGCACGGCCAGCGCCGACCGGCTGATCGCCCGCGTCGCCGAACTCGGCGCAACCGTCGAGTGGCTGCTGGAAACGCACGTGCATGCCGACCACCTGTCGGCCGCGCCGTACCTGAAAGCGCGGGTCGGCGGCCGGATCGCGATCGGTTCGCACGTGCGCCGCGTGCAGCACGTGTTCGGCACGCTGTTCAACGCCGGCCCCGGCTTCGCGGAAGACGGCCGCCAGTTCGACCGGCTCGTCGACGACGGCGACACGCTCGCGCTCGGCGCGCTGACGATCCGCGCGCTGCACACGCCGGGCCACACGCCCGCGTGCATGACCTACTGCGTCGACGACGCGACGCAGCGCGCGGCATTCGTCGGCGACACGCTGTTCATGCCCGACTACGGCACGGCCCGCTGCGACTTCCCCGGCGGCGACGCACGCACGCTGTACCGCTCGATCGCGCGCGTGCTCGCGCTGCCGCCCGACACGCGCCTGTACCTGTGCCACGATTACCAGCCGGGCGGCCGCGACGTGCAGTTCGTGACGACGGTGGCCGAGCAGCGCCGCGCGAACGTGCACGTGAAGGACGGCGTGACCGAGGACGATTTCGTCGCGATGCGCACCGCACGCGACGCGACGCTCGACATGCCCGTGCTGATGCTGCCGTCCGTGCAGGTCAACATGCGTGCCGGCCACCTGCCCGAGCCCGAGAACAATGGCGTGCGCTACCTGAAGATCCCGCTCGACGCGATCTGAGCCGCACGCGCTGCCCCAACCGAGACCCCGACATGACCTCCATCCGCAAGCTGACCGACACGCTGTCGGTCTCGCCGCAAATCACCGCGGCCGACCTGCCCGCGCTTCACGCGGCCGGTATCCGCGCGATCGTCTGCAACCGGCCGGACGGCGAAGGCGCCGACCAGCCGACCGTCACCGAAATCCGCGCGGCGGCCGCGCCGCTCGGCATCGACGTGCTTTACCTGCCGGTCGATACCGGCAAGGTCACCGACGACCAGGCCGCGCAGTTCGGCGCGCTGCTCGCGTCGCTCGACGGCCCGGTGCTCGCCTACTGCCGCAGCGGCACGCGTTCGGCCACGCTGTGGGCGCTGTCGCAGGCGGGTCTGCGGCCGCTGAACGACATCATCGCGACGGCCGGCGCGGCCGGCTACGACCTGAGCGGAATCGCGTCGCGCATCGCACCGGGCGGGCGGCAAGCCGCGCCACCCGTCGTCGACGCACGGCACGACATCGTGATCGTCGGCGCGGGCGCGGCCGGCATCGCGGTCGCGTCGAGCCTGCTCGCGCGCGACGCATCGCTCGACATCGCGGTGATCGATCCGGCCGACGTCCACTACTACCAGCCGGGCTGGACGATGGTCGGCGCGGGCGTGTTCCAGCCGGAAACCACCGCACGCCGGATGACCGACGTGCTGCCGCGCGGCGTGCACCGGATCCAGGCCGCCGTCGCGGGCTTCGAGCCCGACGCGCACACGGTCGTGCTCGACGGCTGCCGCCGCATCGGCTACCGCAAGCTCGTCGTGTGCCCGGGACTCAAGCTCGACTGGCACGCGATCGACGGCCTCGCCGACACGCTCGGCCGCAACGGCGTCACGTCGAACTACCGCTACGATCTCGCGCCGTACACGTGGGAACTCGTGCGCGCGTTCCGCGGCGGCCATGCGCTGTTCACGCAACCGCCGATGCCGATCAAGTGCGCGGGCGCGCCGCAGAAGGCGATGTACCTGTCGTGCGACCACTGGCGGCGTGCGGGCCGGCTCGACGCCGCGAACGTCGAATTCCTGAATGCGGGCGCGGCGCTGTTCGGCGTCGCCGACTACGTACCGGCGCTGATGGAATACGTGAAAAGCTACGACATCGCGCTGTCGTTCGGCCACAACCTCGTCGCGATCGACGGCCCGGCACGCCAGGCGACGTTCGCGCGCACGCTGCCGGACGGCGGCAAGGAAACCGTCGTGCGTGGGTTCGACATGATCCACGTCGTGCCGCCGCAAAAGGCGCCCGACTTCGTGCGTTCGAGCCCACTCGCCGACGCGGCCGGCTGGATCGACGTCGATCCGGCGACGCTGCGGCACCGGCAGTTTCCGGACGTCTACGCGCTCGGCGACGTCACCAACACGACCAATGCGAAAACGGCCGCCGCCGCCCGCAAGCAGGCGCCCGTCGTCGCGCACAACCTGCTCGCGTCGCTCGGCCGCGCGCACGGCGATGCCGCGTACGACGGCTACGGCTCATGCCCGCTCACCGTCGAGCGCGGCAAGATCGTGCTCGCCGAATTCCTGTACGGCGGCAAGGTCGCGCCGACCTTCCCCGCATGGCTGATCGACGGCAAGCGCCCGTCGCGGCTCGCGTGGCTGCTCAAGGAGCGCGTGCTGCCGCCGCTCTACTGGAAGGCGATGCTCAAGGGCCGCGAATGGCTCGCGAAGCCCGCCGTCGCACGTTGACCGGAGCGCGATGACGTCATGCTGATTTCCCTCGTACTGGGCAGCTTCGTCGGCGCCGTGCTCGGGCTGACCGGCGCCGGCGGCGGCATTCTCGCGGTGCCCGCGCTCGTCGTCGGAATGAGCTGGCCGATGCAGCAGGCCACGCCCGTCGCGCTCGTCGCGGTAGCAGGCAGTGCCGCGCTCGGTGCGCTCGAAGGCTTCCGCCGCGGGCTCGTGCGCTATCGCGCGGCGCTGCTGATGGCCGTGGCCGGCGTGCCGCTGACCACGCTCGGCGTACGGCTCGCGCACATGTTGCCGCAGCGCCTGCTGCTCACGCTGTTCGCACTGACGATGCTGGTCGTCGCCGGCCGCCTGTTGCGGCAGGCGCTGCGGCAGGCGGCCGGCGACGCCGACGCGTCGCCGCTGTGCGTCGGCCGCGTGAATCCCGATACGGGCCGGCTGGTGTGGTCCTGGCCGGTCGTCGTGGCGCTGGCGTCGACCGGCGCGATGACGGGACTGATGACGGGGTTGCTCGGCGTCGGCGGCGGCTTCGTGATCGTACCGATGCTGCGCAAGTTCACGAATGTATCGATGCACGGCGTGGTCGCGACGTCGCTGATGGTGATCGCGCTGGTCGGCACGGGCGGCGTGCTCGCGACGCTCGTGTCGGGCACGCGTGCGCCGCTCGACGTGACGCTGTGGTTCACCGTCGCAACCGCGTTCGGCATGGCCGCCGGCCGCGGCGCGTCGCGCCGCCTCGCCGCGCGGCACGTGCAGGCCGGCTTCGCGGCCGTGCTCGTGTGCGTTGCGCTCGGGTTGCTGGCGAAAGCCGCGTTCGGCGCATGAGCCACCGGCGGTGCCGCGCACGCGCCGCCAAACGAAACGCCCGGCCCGACTCGTCGTCGGCACCGGGCGTTTTTCATCGCGGCCGCGGCCTGTCCGTCAGCCCGCGTAACCCGCCATCCGCTTGCGTTCCTGACGCAGCATCACGAAGTTCGCGATCACGACACCGGCCGTCACCGCGACGATGAACAGCGTCGCGAGCGCGTTCATCTCCGGATTCAGGCCGAGACGCACGCGCGAGAACACGACGAGCGGCAGTGTCGTCGAGCCGGGGCCCGACAGGAACGCCGACAGCACGAGGTCGTCGATCGACAGCGTGAACGACAGCAGCCAGCCCGCGATCAGCGCCTGCGAGATCAGCGGCAACGTGATCGTGAAGAACACCTTCAGCGGCGTCGCGCCGAGATCGAGCGCGGCCTCTTCCAGCGACGGGTTCAGCTCGCGCACGCGCGACTGCACGATGATCGCGACGTACGAGATGCACAGCATCACGTGGCCGAGCCAGATCGTGAACACGCCGCGCTCGGCCGGCCAGCCGATCCACTTCGCCAGTTCGATGAACAGCAGCAGCAGCGAGATCCCCTGAATGACTTCGGGGATCACGAGCGGCGCGTTGATCATCCCGCTGAACAGCGCGAAGCCGCGAAAGCGCCCCATCCGCGCGAGCACGAAGCCGGCCCACGTGCCGATGAACACCGACGCGAACGCGGTCAGCACGCCGATCTTCAGCGACAGCCACGCGGCCGTCAGCAGCTCGTCGTCCTGCACGAGCGCCGCATACCAGCGAAACGAGAAGCCCGACCACACGGTGACGAGCTTCGACTCGTTGAACGAATAGACGATCAGGCTGAGGATCGGGATGTACAGGAACGCGAAGCCGGCAAACAGCGCCGCGAACTGCAGGTAACGGTTCGGCTTCATCGACGGCCTCCCTGTTCCTTCGCCTGGAAGTGCTGGAACATCGCCATCGGCACGAGCAGCAGCAGCACCATCGCGCAGGTCACCGCCGACGCCATCGGCCAGTCCGCGTTGTTGAAGAACTCGTTCCACATCACGCGGCCGATCATCAGCGTGTTCGCGCCGCCGAGCAGCTCCGGAATCACGTACTCGCCGACCGCCGGGATGAACACCAGCAGGCAGCCCGCGATGATCCCGTTCTTCGACAGCGGCAGCGTGATCTGCACGAACGCCTTCCACGGCTTCGCGCCGAGGTCGTACGCGGCCTCGAGCAGGCGCAGGTCCATCTTCACGAGGTGCGCGTAGAGCGGCATCACGAGGAACGGCAGGTACGAGTACACCATCCCGATGTACACCGCGTAGTTCGTGCGGTACAGCTCGATCGGCGTGTGCGTGAGGCCAATCCACATCAGGAAGTTGTTCAGCAGCCCGTTGTTCTTCAGGATGCCGATCCACGCGTACACGCGAATCAGGAACGACGTCCAGAACGGCAGCATCACGCCCATCATCAGCAGGTTGCGGGTCGCCGGATTCGAGCGCGCGATGTAGTACGCCATCGGATAGCCGACCAGCAGGCACAGCAGCGTCGTGATCGCGGCCACCCACACCGAGTTCACGTAGGTCGCGAAATACAGGCTGTCCGTGAACAGGAACGCGTAGTGCGACAGGTTCAGCGCGATGTGCACGACGCCGTCGGTATACGACGCGAGTTCCGTGTACGGCGGGATGCCGAGCTGCAACTCCGCGAAGCTGATCTTGACGACCAGCACGAACGGCACCAGGAAGAACAGCACGAGCCACGTGAACGGCCCGGCGACGACCGCCGACGCGCCCGTCAGGTTGAAGCGCCGCACCGGCCACTCGAGCAGGGACTTGAACGCGCTCATGACGTCAGCACCACGCCGGCCGTCGCGCTCCAGCGCACGTAGATCTCGTCGCCGAGCCCCGGTGTGTCGAGCTCGGAAATCGCGAGGCTCGACACGTTCGCGATCACCGTCTTGCCCGCGTCGAGCTTCACGTGATACAGCGAATAGCCGCCCATGTACGCGACGTTGCTGATGCGGCCGCGCGCCCAGTTGAACGCGCCTTCGGGCGGCTTGCGCGTGAGCGCGATCCGCTCGGGGCGCACCGACACCGTGACCGGCATCCCGAGCGGGCCCGAGATCCCGTGGCTCACGTACAGCCGGCTCGGCAGCTCCGGCGATTCGATGTACACGTGGTCGGGTTCGTCCTCGACGGTCACGCCGTCGAACAGGTTCGTCGAGCCGATGAATTCGGCCGAGAAGCGGCTGTTCGGGTATTCGTAGACTTCGTTCGGCGAGCCGATCTGCACGATCTGGCCTTCGCTCATCACCGCGAGGCGGTTCGCCATCGTCATCGCTTCTTCCTGGTCGTGCGTGACCATGATGCAGGTGACGCCGACCTTGTTCAGGATGTTGACGAGCTCGATCTGCGTGCGCTGGCGGATCTGCTTGTCGAGCGCGGACATCGGCTCGTCGAGCAGCAGCAGCTTCGGGCGCTTGACCAGCGAACGGGCCAGCGCGACGCGCTGCTGCTGGCCGCCGGACAGCTGGTGCGGCTTGCGCTTCGCGTACTTGCTCATCTGCACGAGTTCGAGCGCGGACGCGACGCGTTCCTTCAGCTCGGCCTTCGGCGTGCCTTCCTGCTTCAGTCCGAACGCGACGTTCGACTCGACCGACATGTGCGGGAACAGCGCATACGACTGGAACATCATGTTCACGGGCCGCTTGTACGGCGGCATCTGCGCGAGGTCCTCGCCGTCGATCAGGATCTTGCCCGACGTGACCGTCTCGAGGCCCGCGAGCATCCGCAGCAACGTCGACTTGCCGCAGCCCGAGCTGCCGAGCAGCGCGAACAGCTCGCCCTGGCGCACGGTCAGGTTGACGCTGCGCACGGCCTCGGTGTCGCCGAATTTCTTGACGACGTCGACGATCTGGACAAAGTTCTCGGCGCGCGCATCGGCGCCGGAGGAGGAAACGGAGAACGGCGCGCCCGCGACCGGCGCACCCGACTGGCTATTCATGATGTGCTGCTTCTCTCCTGCGTTAGACGAACAAAGCCCCCGGGGGCACCAGGGGCTTCATGACTGCGGGTTCACTTCGGCTCGCGTCAGCGGCCCGACTTCAGCTCGGTCCACAAACGCGTCTGCAGACGCTGGATTTCAGGCGGCAGCGGCTTGAGCAGGAACAGCGTCTTCACGACGTCGGCCGGCGGGTAGACGGCCGGGTCGTTCGCGACGTCGGGCCGCACGTACTTGCGGGCCTCGGCGTTGGCGCTCGGGTAGTACACCGCGTTCGTGATCGCCGCGTGTACCTTCGGGTCCTCGATGTAGTTGATCCACGCGAGGGCCGCTTCCTTGTTCTTCGCGTCCTTCGGGATCGCCATCACGTCGAACCACACCGGCGCACCGCCCTTCGGAATGTAGTACTCGACCTTGTACGGCTTCTTCGCCTCGATCGCGCGATGCTTCGCGATCACGACGTCGCCCGACCAGCCGAACGCGAAGCAGATGTCGCCGCCGACCAGGTCGTTGATGTAGCCCGACGAGTTGAATTGCGTGATGTACGGGCGGATCTTCTTCAGCACGTCCATCGCGGCCTTGTAGTCGGCCGGGTTCGTGCTCATCGGATCCTTGCCGATGTAGTGCAGCGTCGCCGCGAACATCTGATCGGGCGCGTCGAGCACCGACACGCCGCAGGTCTTCAGCTTCGACAGGTTTTCCGGCTTGAACAGGATGTCCCAGTTGTCGAGCGGCACCTTGCCGAGCGCCTGCTGCGCCTTCGTCAGGTTGTACGCGAGACCGGTCGTGCCGTACGCCCAGGGCACCGAGTACTTGTTGCCCGGGTCCGCGCCGGCGACGAGCGCCATCAGTTGCGGATCGAGGTACTTGAGGTTCGGCAGCTTCGACTTGTCGAGCGGCGCGAAGATGCCGGCGGCGATCTGCTTGCCCGCGTAGTTGCTGGTCGGCACGACGATGTCGTAGCCCGAGCTGCCGGTCAGCAGCTTCGCCTGCAGCGTGTCGTCGCTGTCGTAGTTGTCGTAGCGGACCTTGACACCCGTCTGCTTCTCGAAGTTCGGGATCGTGTCCTTCGCAATGTAGTCCGACCAGTTATAGACATTGAGCTGCGTATCCTTCGCCGCTGCCGCCGACGCCCCCACGCACAGCGCGAGCGCTGCGAACCGGCCCACTACCTTTGCTTTCATCCCGTTCTCCCTCCGGCCGGACACGTTGCCCGGCTGTCGTCTGCCTCGTCATGGCGGCGCATTCTGGCGCGCCACCCCTCGAAAACCCCGAAAACTACCATCATTCGCGCGCCGTCACAAAAAAAACATGCCGGTGTCGCGCAAACGGAACAGATTCCCGCCGCCGGCCAGCCAGGCTGCCCGCGCGGCGGGGCGTTCCGGGGGAATTCTATCGGGTAATCGGCATCTGTCCACCGGGAAAAACGGTCAGGGGCGAAACCGCGGTCGCATACCGGGCGCGCGGCCGGACGGTCGCGCCGGCGCACCGGGATCGCATGCCGGCCGGCGCCGGCCGACCCGGCGGCCGCGATGCATTAAAATGGCGGTTCACGATTCAACCGCGCGAACCCTTCCGATGGCCTCCAATCTCCACGACCTGCCCGACAGCCCCTGCATCGGCGTGTGCTCGACCCTCTTCGACGAAGTCTGCAAGGGTTGCGGCCGCACGGCCGCCGAAGTGTCGAACTGGGTGTTCCTGAGCGACGACGAAAAGCGCGCGGTGTGGGAGCGCATCACGCGCGAAGGCACCGCGATGCGCTTCCAGTACGACAAGCTGTAAATCCGCCGCACAAAAAAAGAGCGGCATGCCGACCGCCATGCCGCCAACCCCAACTCTGTTCTTTTCCTGCCGCGTCAGAACTTCATCCCGACGCCCACGCCGACGATCAGCGGATCGATGTGCAGCGTGCCGATGCCCTTGTCGCCCAGCGTCGCATCGGTGCTCATCCAGATCTTCTTCACGTCGACGTTCATGAACACCTTCTTCGTCAGTTGCACGTCCACGCCGAACTGCAGTGCGGGGCCGAAGCTGCTCTTGTTGATCGACACGCCCTCCCCGCCGACGTTGAGCCCGTTGTTGTAGAAGTACGTGTAGTTCAACCCGGCGCCGACGTACGGCCGTACCTTGCCCGCGTGGTTGAAGTGATACTGCAGCAGCAGCGTCGGCGGCAGCACGCCCACGCCGCCGAGATTGCCGAGGCTCGACGTCATCTGGTGCCGCGACGTGCCGAGGATCAGCTCGACGCCGAGGTAGTCGCGGATCATGTACGTGAAGTCGAGCTCCGGCACGATCGCGTTGTTCACGCCCGTGTTGATCGCGCCGAGCGTATCGCTCGCGCGCTCGTTCGGCTGGATGCTGATCGCGCGAAGCCGGACCAGTACGTCACCCTGGTTGATGCCGTCACCGGGCGACGCCGCGTGCGACAGCGACGGCATCGCGACGAAGGTGGCCGCGACGGCGGCTGCGGTGACACAAGTTCGAATCGTTTTATGCATGGTACGGACCCCCAAAGAATGGTTTCCATTCTCCATGTAGGGTCTTTTCGTCATCTTGATATTGGTCAAGCCAGCGTAAACGTGGGACGGTTTGCCGCAGGCTCGGTCGCACTGCCCGTCAGCAGCAGGTCGAGCAGATCGCGCACGCTGCGGATCGCGCGGCCGAACGGCAACGCTTCGCGGCCGCGGAAGAACAGCCCGTTCGCGACGTCGCCGCGCAGCGCGGCCGCAAGCCGCGTGTCGATGCAGAAGTGGCCGAATTTCTCGATGCCGTCGCGCAGCCCGCATACGCTCAGGCATTCGAGCGCGGTCGGGCAACGCTGCTTGAACGCGCCGAGCTTGTTGCGAATGCGCGTCTCGTTGCGCAGGTAACGATCGAGCCACGGCGTCTTCACCGCGCGGGCGGGCAGCCCCGTCACGCTGACGAATTCGACGATGTCGTCGGGCGTCGCATCGGCAAGCACGCGCTTGAAGTGCGGATGCGCATCCCCTTCTTCCGTCACCGCGAACGGCGTTCCGACCTGCACGCCATTCGCGCCGGCCGCGAACGCCGCGCGCACCGTGTCGTGACTGTTTACGCCGCCCGCCACGATCAGCGGAATCGTTTCGCGTTCGAGACCGAGCGACGCCATCACCTGCGCGGTCTCGTCGAGCACCCGCGCGAAATCGAAACGCGCGTCGTGCATGTCGTCGATCTGCGTGACGCCGAGGTGGCCGCCCGCGTGCGCCGGATGCTCGATCACGATCGCATCGGGCAGGCGTCCCTTCTTCATCCACTTCTTCAGCACCAGCGCGATCCCGCGGCTGTCCGACAGGATCGGGATCAGCGCGATGTCGTGCCCTTGCGTGAGATCGGGCAGGTCGAGCGGCAGGCCCGCGCCCATCACGATCGCGTCCGCGCCCTCGTCGCACGCGACGCGCACGTAGTCCGCGTGCGCGCTCACCGCCTTCATCACGTTGACCGCGATCATCCCGCGCCCTTCGCTGTACGTCTTAGCGAGACGGATCTCGCGCGCGAGCGCCTCGCGGTTCGCGGCCTCGAGCGTCGCGCGATCGGGTTGCGCGCGGCAGCGTGCGAGCAGGTCCGCATGATGGTGGCGCAGGTCGATGCTCGCGATCGTGCCGACCGCGCCTTCGCGCGCGACGCTGCCGGCCAGCCGGTGTGCGGAGATGCCGACGCCCATGCCGCCCTGCACGACGGGCAACAAGGTGCGGCCGCGAATCGTCAGCGGCGGAAAGGAACTGCGTACGGTCATCTGAAACCTCGTCGGAACATCGGAACCGCGATGATCGACGATCCACCGACGCGCACCTTGACGGCCGTCAATAAAAAAACGGCACGCGAGCGTGCCGTTTCCGTTCCATGCGGCGCGCGGCGCTCAGGCAGGCTTCGCCGGCTTCAGCTGCATCGACTTGTACTCGAGATACTCCTCGAGCCCGTACACGCCGTTCTCGCGGCCGTGCCCCGACTGCTTGTAGCCGCCGAACGGCGCGGCGGCGTTCCACATGCCGCCGTTGATGTCGACCTGCCCCGTACGGAGGCGGCGCGCAACGCGCATCGCGCGTTCGTCGCTGCCGGCCCACACCGCGCCGCCGAGCCCGTACGGCGAATCGTTCGCGATGCGCACGGCTTCCTCTTCATCGCGATACGTGATGATCGACAGCACCGGCCCGAAGATCTCTTCCTGCGCGATCGTCGATTTCGGATCGACGCGGCCGAACACCGTCGGCTTCACGAAGAAGCCCTTCGCGAGGCCGTCCGGCAGGCCCGTGCCGCCCGTCACGAGTTCCGCGCCTTCGTCGATGCCGCGCTGGATGTACGCCTGCACACGCTGCTGCTGCACGGCCGACGCCAGCGCGCCGAGGCGCGTCGTATCCTGCCGCGGGTCGCCCGCGACGTACGCTTCGGCCGCGGCCTTCGCCAGCGCGCGCGCTTCGTCGTAGCGCGCTTCCGGCACCAGCATACGCGTGTGCGCCGAGCAGGTCTGTCCCGCGTTCAGGTAGCACGCGTTCACCGTACCCTTCACGGCCGTCGCGAAATCGGCGTCGTCGAGAATCACCGATGCCGACTTGCCGCCCAGCTCCAGCGCGACGCGCTTGACGCCCGCGGCCGCCAGCTCGGCCACGCGCTTGCCCGCGCGCGTCGAGCCCGTAAACGACACCATGTCGACGTCCGGATCGGTGGCCAGCACCTCGCCGACGACCGGTCCATAACCGCACACGAGGTTGAACACGCCGGCCGGCAGCCCGGCTTCGTGAATCGCTTCGGCGAGCATGAACGCGTTGAGCGGTGCGACTTCGGACGGCTTCAGGACGACCGTGCAGCCGGCCGCGAGCGCCGGCGCGACCTTCAGCGTGACCTGGTTCAGCGGGTAGTTCCACGGCGTGATCGCCGCGACGACGCCGACCGGCTCGCGCACCACGAGCGAGTTGCCGACCTGTGCCTCGAATTCGAACGACTCGGCGAGCTTCGCGTACGCCTTCCAGTTGTAGATCGGGCCACCGACCTGGATCGCGCGCGACAGCTTGATCGGCATCCCGACTTCGCCGGTGATCGATTGCGCGAGTTCCTCGCTGCGCGCCTGCAGATGCTCGACGATCTTGCGCAGGTAGCCCGCGCGCGTCGCGGCCGGCGTGGCCGCCCATGCGTCGAAGGCCGCGCGCGCCGCGCGGATCGCGTCCTGCGCGTCGGATGCGACGCCTTCGGGAATCCGGCCGATCACGGCCTCGGTGGCCGAGTCGATCACGTCGATCGTGCCGGTTCCGGCCGGTTTGCGCCATGCGCCGTCGATGTAGAACTGGTCGTAGATTTTCATCGCTTCCGTCTCCTGTCGACCAGAGTTGGCGCTTTAGCGCCTACTCTGGTCCCATGCCCTTGTGCGGTCGACCCGAGTTGGCGCTTCAGCGCTTGCTCCGGTCCCATGCGTCGCGGGAAAGCCGACATTCTAGCGAGCGTTTCGGTCGGCCGGCATGACGATTGACAGCCATTCGAAAGAATCGGGGAGCCGTCGCGCCGCGTGGCGCTCGCCGGCCGCGCATGCCGCCGGCGGCGTGTGCGCGACCGCCGCCACATCAGCATCGGCCCGGGTGCGCGGGCAGGCCCGCATCGTGCTATGTTTTTAATATCGGCACCGGCTCATTGCATCCGGCGCCGCCCGGAATCGACGCATTTCGTGAGCGCTGCCATGACCGACGCATCCCATACCCTCGGCTCGCAAGACCGCCTTGAGCTGCTCTGCTGGCTCACCTGCGGCAACCTCGGCGCGTTTTACCTCAACGAATCGTGGCCGGACGCCACGTTCCAGGTCCAGGCCGCGCACCGCTGGCTCGACCGCCATCACCGTCAGGCCGACTGGCTCGCGGTCGCGAAGCTCGCGGCGCTCGCGCAGGACATCGCGAAGCGGCATGCGGGGTTCGTCGACGCGTCGTGGGCGCGCGACGCGGTCGAGGAAATCGTCGACACCGACGATCTCGATTACCGCGCGAAACTCGTGCAATGGGTGTACGAAGACTGCTGCAAGGCCCTCGCGGACAAGCGGCTGGCCGACTGAGCCGTGGTGCGCGCGGGCCGCGGCGTCGCCCGGCGCGACGGTCTTGTCGCCGCTGCGGAAGTAACGGCCTGAATGGCTGACGGTGAACGGTGCACGCGCACCGCCCCCTTCGATGCCGGCACGCGCCGTGCGTGCCGCTGTGGTGCTTACAGCAGCGATTTCGCCTGCGTCAGTACCTTGTCGCAGATCTGCCTGGTCACCTGCTGTTTCAGGCCGCCGCCGCTCAGGTCGAGCTTGCCGCCGTTGCCGGCGTCGAGGATCCCGCTCGCGCCGCTCGTATAACCGCTGTCCGACGACGCATTGCCGCCGAGCTTGCTCAGCAGCGCGTCCTTCACCGACGACGCGCCACTGCCGGACGCGCCGCCGAGATAGTTGTTCTGGATGCAGAACTGCAGCAGGCCCGCGACGTTGCCGGTGCTGCCCGGCGTCAGCGACGCCCCGCCGCCGCCCGTCAGCGCGCCGCCGAGGCCGCCGAGGTTGCCGAGCGCACCACCCGCGCTACCGCCCGAATCGCCGCCGCCGACCTGTTTCAGGACATCGCCCAGCTGCGCATGGGCCACCGAAAACGGCGCGAGCAATCCGATCAGCGCGCCGGCAATGGTCGCGCGGTATAGACGTGCATTCATGTGAAGCCTCCCGGTTGTCACGGCGTGAGTACCGCGAATCGAATCCAAGCATACTCAATCCCCCCCTGCATGACAGCCTTCATGCCGGGTCCGAAACGTCAGGCATCGTGATATCGCGGCGATTTGACAATGCTTGACGGCGTGCCGGCCGGCACTGCAAGCTCGACATGCGACCGAAGGCGCGTACCGACGATCGCATTCCGTCTCGCCGGCGCGCATGAAACGTCATGGAATCGTCGCCGCCGGCCGGCCTTCAACCTCGAACCTGAAGGATGCTCGCGTGGCGCTCGCCCATCGCATGCTGCTGATCACCGGCACAGCGGCTGCGCTGATCACCGGTTCAGGCACTGCCCGTGCGGCGCCCGCGGCGGCATGCCCGTCACCGTCGTTCGACCGCTATCCGGCACCGGCCGCGCGCGCGCCGCGCCAGCCGGCCGCATCGCCCCGCTTGGCCGGCAAGGAAGCACGCCTGTACCGCACCGTGATCCGCGACGCATTCACGCAACCGGCCAATTTTGCCGGTCATTATCGCGTCGCGATCTGGGGTTGCGGCACGGATTGCCGGAATTTCGCGATCGTCGACAAGTACTCGGGTGCGACATACACGATGCCGGGCGTCACCGCCATTTCGGGCGTGATGGGCAACGACGACGAGCGCGTCGACTTCCGTGCCGGCAGTACGCTGCTGATCGTCGCCGGCTGCTTCAACGGCGATTGCGACGACAACCACGCGAAGGCCGCCCGGTTCTTCTATACGTGGACCGGCAAGCGCTTGCGTCCGGTCGGCACCTGTCCGCTGCACGTCGAGCCGATTCAGTAGCCGGCGCGAATTGCGCTATCGTTCGTCCGGTACACCCTAGACGGCACGCCCGCCCGCGATGTCCATTCACCTCAGCTTCGACGACGGCCCCGGTCCGTCGACCCCTTCGCTGCTCGACGTCCTGCGCGACGCATCGTGCCAGGCGACCTTCTTCCTGCTCGGTAAACATCTGGCGGGCGCACTCGACGTCGCCGCGAGAATGGCGCGCGAAGGCCATCGCCTCGGCAATCACACCCATTCGCATGCCAGACCGGGCGCGCTGGCGGACGACGCGCTGATCGGCGAGATCGAGGCGACCGACGCACTGATCCGCGACGCCTATTGCCGGGCCGGTATTGCCGCGCCGGACGCGATCCCGTTGCGTCTGCCGTACGGGCTGATGCCGCAGGACGATCGCGCCGGCGTGCTGGCGCGCCTGCGGCGCGAACACACGGGCTGGACCGCGATACTGGACGACTGGCAGCGGCCGGCGCCGTCGCCGCAGGCGCTGTTCGACGCGATGTGCGCGCATGCCGACGCCCGCGCGACGCAGCGTCGCGACGTGCTGTTCTGCATGCACGACGGCTCGCGACATGGCGACGCGCGGCCCAACACGGTCGAAGCCGTCCGCCTGTTCCTGAATCGGCGAAGCTGAAGCAACGGCCGGTCAGTTTCCCGGCGCTGCACTGTCCAGCAACTGCCGCCAGCCGCCGAGAAAGCCGATGCCGGGCCCCGGCATCCACAAGCCGCGCTGTGCCGCCTCCAGATGGATCAGCGTCTGGTCCACGCAGAACAGCGTCATCAACGCATCGCGCTCGGCACGCATCCAGCCCGGTACACCGTCGCGCCGCGTCGCCGCATAGGCGTGCAAGCCGGCCTCCCAGCGCTGCGCATCGAACACGAAACGATCGTCCCTGCCCGCGTCGCGCGACAGCGCGAACAGTGCGAAGGCCGCCTCGAGCCACTGCGCGCCCTGCCCGGCATCGTCGAAATCCAGCACGCCGTTCACCGTGTGGCCGACATACAGCAGGTTGCCCGCGTGATAGTCGCCGTGCAGCCAATGCACCGGCCCCGCCAGCCAGTGCGCGGCGGCGTCGAGATGCGCGCCGATCCGCCGGATCACCGCATCGTAATCGCCGCTCAAACCGGCCGGCAGCGACGGCATCGCGCGCGCCGACACGCGCGCATGACGGGCCGACAACCACGCCAGCGGCGCCGATTCGCTCACGGGTATCGCGACCAGTGCCGCATGTAGATGCGCGAGCGCGCGCATCGCATCGATCGCCCCCGCTTGCGCGTCATGCGGCAGGCCGGGATCGCCGTCGACAGGTTCGAACAGGTGCAGCCAGCTTCCATCGTCGATGAGCACGCCGGATTGCGCATCGACGGTCGGCCTCAGCCGCGGCAGCGCGGGTAATGCCGGCACCGTACGCGTCTCGCCGAGATGACCGAGTATCGACGCCTCGCGACGCACCTGCTCGGCCGGCTTGCCGGGCCACGACACGCGCAGCACCGCGCGCCCCGCGTCATACTCGACGAGATACGTTTTGTTAGTATGGCCCGATGCCATCGCCTGCACGCGGGCCGGCACGATGTTCCAGTACCGGCGCAGCCACGGTTCCAGCGTTTTCACGTCACTCCTACTCGTTGCATTGACCATGTCAGAGCGTCCTTCGGCCCGCATGCGGGACCTCAATATCGAATGGCTGACGCGCGCCGCCGAATTCGACCATCTGTTCCAGACGCGCTGGCTCGGCGAGCGCTTCTTCCATCTGCCCGGCGACATGCTTGCGCTCCAGGAACTGATCTGGCGCGAACGCCCCGACTGTATCGTGCAGACCGGCATCGCGGCGGGCGGCGGTGTCGTGTTCTCCGCGTCGATGCTGGAACTGGCCGGCGGGCACGGCCGCGTCGTCGCGGTCGAACCGCGGCTGCGCGACGAGGTCAGGCAACGCCTGCAATCGCACCGGCTGGCCCATCGCATGGTGCTGATCGAAGGCGAATCGTGCGCGGCCGACACGCTCGCGGCGGTGCACGCGCAGCTCCGCGACGGCGCGCGCGTGATGGCGATCCTCGATCTCACGCATACCCATGCGCACGTGCTGCGCGAACTCGAATGCTATGCGCCGCTCGTGACGCCCGGCAGCTATGCGATCGTGATGGATACCATCATGGAGTATCTGCCCGCATCGATGTTCGACGGCAAGCCGTACGGCCGCGGCAACAACCCGGCCACGGCCGCGCGTGAATTTCTCGCCCGCGACGACCGTTTCGAGGCCGACCACGACATCGAGGACCGCGTGCTCATGACGCTGTCGCCAGGCGGTTTCCTGAAGCGAGTGCGCTGATCAGGCGAGCGGCTTGCGCGGAGCCGTCGCGCGCGGCGTAGCTGTCGCGAATCCGTGCCGCATGCTCGCGCAGCGGGCCCGGACGCAACAGGCGCTCGAGCGCAGCGGCAATCTCCGCGACGCCGGCACGCTGCAGATCGAGCACGCACGCCGCGCCGGCCCGCTCGACGAAGTGCGCCGAATGAAACTGGTCGTTGCAGAACGGCGACAGCAGCATCGGCACACCGCACGCGAGCGATTCCATCACCGAATTGGCGCCGCCATGGCTGACGAACGCATGCGTGCGCCGCAGCAGCGCCAGCTGCGGCGCATAGCGCACCGCGATCACGCGCTCGTCACCGGCCGGCAGCAGATCCGAATCGACCAGTTCGCCTACCGACAGCACCAGTTGCGCCGACGTCGCGCGCGTCGCGTCGATCACCTTCGAGAACAGGTCCGGATGGTAGTAAAGCTGGCTGCCGAGCGACATGTAGACGAGCGGGCGACCGGCGTCGATACGCGCCCACGGAAACGCCGTCTCGTCGCCGCGCGGCCCCGACGGCATCGCGGGGCCGACCAGCTCGACACCCGGCGGCGGCGCACCGACCAGCGCGTCGGTCGTGAACGCGAGCGTCAGGTGCGGCGACAGGACATCGCACCCGCGAAAACGCGCATCGAGCCCGTAGCGCGCAAACAGCCCGGCACGTTCCGGCGCGAGCCATCGCACCGTGCGCAGCAATTCCGAATCGAGATCGTCCGGCAGCACCGGATTCAGCGAATTCGACATCGACACCCACGGCAGCCCTTCCAGCTCGGCGGCGATCGCCGCCGCGTAAAGCAGCGGATCGATCACGACCACATCGGGCCGCCAGTCGCGCAGCACCGCACGGATGCCGTCCACCTGCGACGGCGCCAGGTCGATCAGCAGCGTGCGGATCCAGTGCCGCAGCCAGTCGGCGTCGCGGATGTTCGCGGCGAAGCTCGCGCCGCGCGACAGGTCGTGGCGCTCGGGCGTCTCGCGCGGCCCGACGAACGCGAAGTCGCCGGCGCCGTCGAGCTGTTCGCTGATATCGGCCGGCGCGTAGAACGCGACGTCGCAGCCGGCCGCGCGCAGATGCTGGGCCGGGCCGATGCACGGATTGACGTGGCCCTTCTCGGGCACGACGCAGAACAGGATGCGTGTCATGAGCGGTTCAGGTTGGACGATGCGCGGCATCGAGATGAAGGTGCTCGAGATGATCGAGGATCAGGGTCAGCGTCGCCCACAGCACGCGCTCGGTATCGGCCCGCAGCGCGGGCGCGGCAAGGCCGAGCGTACCGGCCAGCGCATGCGTGCGCTCGCGATCGAGCAGCGCGCCGAGGTCCATCGCCGGCGCGAGTCGTCCGCGCTTGGGGCCGTGCACCAGACGGTCCGGCAGGTTCAGGCGCGCACCGAGATCGCGCAGGCATTGCTTGTTCGGGTCCGGCGCGATGCTCGTCAGATGCGCGACGACCTCCGCATCGACGAACGGCGGATGCAGGTCGACCGCCGCCGCGTCGAACAACGCGTGGCACAGCGGCAGGTAATTGGCCGACCGGTCGCGGCGCAACACCTGATCCGCGCCGTCGCCGGTAATTGCAACCTCGATGCCGTCCGCCGCCATGGCCTCGGCCAGCAACCGCTTCGCGACCGGATGCAGATTGAACATCGGTTCCTCGACCGCATGGGTCGTTCTCGGCAGCGCCGCGACGAAATCGGCTTCATTCGCCCGCACGATCTTCACGTTCGCCTGCATCTGCGTCGCGAGTTCAAGCGCCGCGTCGAGCTCGCAATAGTCGGGCATCTCGGTCGCGAGCACGTAGGCCGTCACGTGCGGCAGCGCGCCGAGTTCGCGCAACAACGCGAGCAGCAGCGCCGAATCGAGGCCGCCGCTCAGCGCCAGTGCAACGCGCTTGCCGCTGTCGAGCGCGCGTTGCAGCGACGCGCGCAGCACGGTGTCCAGATCGGCATGCCGCGGCCGCTCGGGCGACGGCTGCACCGTCAATCCTTGCGGCGAACGGATCAGCGCATGCCCCGGCGGCACCGCGAGCACGTCGCGCAGCACGGTGCGGCCGACGAGCCGCTCGCCGCTCAGGTAACCCGCGATCGCGGCCGTGTCCGGCGCGCCGGCCGGCTGCGCCGACGCGCGCAGGACAGCGCGGATGCCGGACGCCGACACGCCGCTGCGCGGATGGTAGTGAAGACGATCGAACCCGAACGGGTCGCGCGTGCCGACGATCATGGATAACGAGCCTTCAGGATGTCCACTTCAATGCGTTTCAGGATGCGATGCGGCGCCACCGGCGCGCTGCCGCCCTGGCAATGCAGGCACGCTTCGAGCGGCGCGTCGCGCTGCAGATAGGCGAGCATTGCGTCGAGCATGTCCTCATCGTCGCGCAACGGCAGGCCGTCGGCCTGGAAATCCTTCTCGCCCCGGTAAAGTGTATGGAAATGCGCGGGACGCGTGCACGTGTAGAACATGCCGTCGCGAATCATATGGCAGCGCTCGCGAATCCAGCAATCGTGATAGAGACGCTGCGCTTCGTCGCGGTCCGTGCCGGGCTGGGCGCGATTCATCGTCGTGAACACGTCCTGCACCTTCCAGTTCAGGCGTACGCCGAAACGCGCGGCCTGGCGTTCGACGTGCGCGATCAATTCGGGCGAAAGCGCCGGCTTCGGATAGCGCGAGATCGTCAGCGCATCGACCGCTTGCCAGAACGCGTCCGGGATCTCGCCGAGTTTTAGGCCGTTGGTCGTGACCGAGATCACGGGCGCGATACCCGTGCCGCGCACGCGTTCGACGATTTCGACGAGCGCCGGATGCAACAGCGGCTCGCCGCCGACCAGCTTGAACATGCGCGGGCTCAATACCTTCGCGGCCATGCGCAGATCGGCCTCGATCGAATCGGGGCTCGCGTGCCACGCCGGCAGGAGCGGCGACAGCGAGCAGCATTCCGCGCAGGTCAGGTTGCAGTGGTCGACGATATGCGCTTCCAGCGAACGCGTCCGGATGCGGCCGTTTTCGACCCGGTAATCGCGATCCAGCGGCGGCGGAAACACATGCTGGCGCTCGCCGGACGGCGGCGGATTCGGGATCTCGTTCGGATTCACACTCACGTCAGTTTCCTGCTTCCACGCAACGGGAAAAGAAATCGATCAGATGGCCGCGTGCGTCCACCATCGCGGATGCCATCGTCACCGCGCCGCTCAGGTGCGACGCGAAGCGCGACGGATCGTCCAGCCAGCCTTGCACGATCCACAGCTTGAGTGCGTGCTGCAGACACGCCGCATCGACCGCCCAGGCGATACGCGCCGGATTCACCGGCCGCACCCGCTGGTAGGCACGCACGAACGCTTCCGCCCGTTGCGGCGCTTCCAGCGGCAGATGATTCAGGCAGCGTACCAGTTCGTATTCGCGCGGCGCGCCGATCGACGCTTCCCAGTCGAGGATCAGCGGCGGCAGCCGGCCCGTGAACAGATAGTTGAACTGGTTGTAGTCGTTGTGGATCGGGTACTGCGGGTCGTCGGCGGGAAACGCGTCGAGGCTGCCGGGATAGTAGCGATCGAGCATGCGCAGCGCGAGATCGACGTAACGGCGCAAGTTCGCGGCGTTGTCGTTCGAGCGCGAGCGATTCAATGCATCCAGCAGGCTGCGGCGCACCGCATCCGCGTCGATTGCAGCCAAGCGCGCGCGAATCGTATCAAGCGACAGCAGATGAAGCCGTTCGAGGCCCAGGTGCAACGCAGCCAGACTCGCGCCGAGCGCATCCCATTCGGCCGGTGAAAACGTGTCGTAGGTCCTGAACTGCCCGGCCTCCCAGCGCGTCAGCATCGCGTGCGAGTGTTGCCCCGTCCACAGCGGATCGCCGTCCGTCGTGCGCTTCAGCGTCTGTACATGGAACCGGGTATCGCCGTGAGTTTCGAGGTGCGCGAGGATGGCAGCCTCCTTTGCCGCGCGTGCATGGTGCTCGGACGCGTAAAGCTTGACGGCCATATCGCCGCCGTCGGCCGGCAGATGCCACACGCGTTCACTGACCCGGCGCGGCGCGGGACCGCGGCCGAGCGCGTAGGCCTCTCGAATCTCGTCGAAGGTGGCGGCGAGCGGCCCCATTCAGATATGCTCGGCCGGCCCGTGCCGATACGGATGACCGGTCAGGAACGTGTTGTGCCCGACGTAGCGCAGCTTGTACATCGCCGGCCGGAACAGCACCGAAGGATCGTTGTTCGCGATGCCCAGCAGCGGATACAGGTCCTGCCGCACGAAGAACGCGTTGTTGCCCATGTCGTCGCAGCAGACGAGTTCATAGCCCTTTTGCCTGCCGAGATGAACGAGCGATTCGAGGCTTGCGCCGTAATAGGTCGAGCCGTCCCATTCGTGATCCGGGTTGAAGCACATGACCCAGCGCTCGGGCGGCGTGTAGTACGGGTTGTACTCGATCACGACGATGCGCGGCTTGAACGCTTGCAGCCCACGCCAGACCCAGTAGTCGTTGCCGTCGATGTCGATCGATAGCAGGTCGAAGTCCTCAGGCGTGTCCGCATTGGCGAGCAGGTGGTCGACCGTGTCGGGCTGGACGCGGTCGTGATGCAGCCGGACGCGCCCTGCGCCCGCGTAGTGAGCGGCAAGCTTGCCGAACCGGTATGCGCTGCCTTCCACCAGTACGCCGGCCCAATCCTCCTCACGCAGCAGCCGCGCGGTGTTGCTGTTGCGCAGGCCGTCGCTCGCGCCGATATCGACGCAGAAGCGGTTGGTCGGGGCGATCCGCTCCATCAGCCGCGACAGGATGCTTTCCTCGGTGCCCTGCGCGTACAGGCTTGGCGCAAGATCGGACAGGTCGAGCGGGAGAGGATGGTCCTGCATCGAGAAACGGGCTCCGGGTCGGAATGGGGAATGGCGACATGCGTTTGGAGTGTAATTTACCCGAAGTCGATTGAGCAGAGGAAACCGGAGTGTGCGACGCCAGCGGGCGTCGCAACCGGCGGAAACAAAAAGGGCCGCCAAGTACAACTCGGCGGCCCTCTTGGGTGCAACGGATCAGGTACGACTCAGGACACTTACTCCTGCCCCTGACTCGTCAGGAATTCCTCGTAATTCCCACCGAAGTCGAACAGCGTGCCATCCGTGCGCACTTCGATGATCCGGTTCGCCGGACATACCTTGTAAGTCTTCTATCCACGGGCTGCTCGAAGTTCAACCGCCAACTGTTCCAGTAATCCCGTAACTTGGGTCATTGGCGCAGCCATATACGAAACTCGGGTTACAGCGCTCAACAAGCGTATGCGCAACACGATTTGCGGCGATGCTCGCATCCAAATCGTTCGCTTCCCCCGTCCCGATCGGCTTGTTTCTTCCTACCCGGTAAAGGTTCAGGTCGTAGGCGACAATCGTAAGCGGCCGTTGTCCTGATGATTGAAGAATCGATTTGAAGATCGGCTTTCCAACGTAGAGCGCATACGTTGCCCCCAAGGCGACGGCATCCCGGTCGCGAACTTCCTGCGTCGGCGGCTCTTCGGTCGTCACGGACACGATCCTTGCATTGATGCCTTCCGCAGAGATCGCCGACGCAATCGACGCGTTGAATTTGTTGCACATATTGAGCAACTGATTCATCCTCCGACGACGGTTCTCATACTTGATTTCAACCGTATCCCAAACGTATTTCGATAGCGTGCCGTCAAGCTGGTAATTGCCGCACGACTCGACGTACACAACAACCGGTGCGAGTTTTTGCTCGCGCGGGATGTCCGCCATGTTCGAAGCACAGCCGGCAAGTGTCGCCGATGCTGCCATGAGAATCAGCGCAGAATTTTGTTTTATCGATTTCAAGGTTTTGTCCCCTTTTGTACTGCACTGAAAATCTGCACGCTAGACTTCTTGTCATCGCGGTCGGGAAAAATGGTCAGAATTGAGCCGTCACTTGAAACCCGAGCGTGACGCGCGCGGTCGGAAATCCAGACGGCTTGTAGACCGGCGTACCGGCGAACAGGTCATAGCCGTAGCCGCCGAAACGCGTCGCGACGCTGCCCTTGATGCCGATTACGGCACCGGCCAGTTGCGTACCGACCAACGCAACCGGTTGCGGCCCCCAAACGCGACCGTAATCCAGTCCCGCATAAATCACCTGTCCGGTCTGTCCGATCGGCATCTGCAGTTCGTTGCGCCAGTAGGAGCCGCGCGCCGCCGCCAGCATCGTTTCGCCGTCGAAACCGCGAACTGTGTAGCGACTGCCGATCGTCAAGTCATCGATGTAGTACAGCGAGTTCCCGGTATATTGGCCGTGGATGCTCGTCACGTACCGGAACGGCTGCTTCGCGATCGCGAACGGCACCGAGAGGTTCGCGTCGAGTACCGCCATCTTGAAGCGGTAAGTCGGACCGCCACCGAGAGCAAGAATGTCGTCCTGCGCACCCAAGCCTCCGACGCCCTGCCGGTACGCCAGCGTGCCGTCGAACTGCGCCCCGTCGAAGTAGTGACGATCGGTCAGGCCGAATTCAACGAACGTGTTGTTGCGGCGCTGCTGCGAGATTTCCGTATCTTCGATGAAACTCTGGCCGAAGCGACGGGACAAGCGGACATAGCCGCCGAACACGTCGTTCTGACTGCGTGCAAGCACTCGGGCAAGCTTGAAATCGATCGTCTTCGAATTGCCGCTCGCGACGAACGTCTGGTTCACACCGGCAATCTGTTGATAGTAGGTGTTCGTATAGGCCGCAACCGTAGCGGTCCAGTAGCCCCACGGAATCGAGTAGAAGCCGTTCCACCCGTGTGACCCAAGGCGCTTGTCGCCGAATTCGAGGTCTTGACTGACGCCGACGTTGAACACGTCGTTCAAGCCGAGCGGGTTATCGATGCCGATCGACAGGTTGCCCTGTAGCTTGCCCGTTGCGCGCGTGCCCGAATTGTCGATCGATGCGACGACGGTCCACGGCTTGCCACGCTTCACGTCCAACACAACATCGCTTTCGCCCGGCTGGTCAGCGGGGACGATCTGCATCGATACGTCCTGACTGGTGACGCGCTTCATTTGCTCCAGACCTTGCTCAAGGTCGCGCAGGTTCAGCACTTCGCCGTCACCGGTCGGGAACGCGGTCTTCCACGTGCCGCGCAATTTCTCGTCGGCAAAGCGCACGTGTCGGATGATGCCGGGAATCAGCGCGACTTTCAGCGTACCAGTCGTCAAATCCTGTTCCGGCAGTACAACGCGCGTAGTGATGTAGCCCCGCGCCAAGATCGCGCGCGACAGCCCCTTGACGATCGTATCGACACCCTGCTTGCCGACGCACCGACCCGCGTAGTGGGCGAGCCATTCGCGCGCAAAGGCGAAGCGATCCATCGGCAGCGCGGACGCGCCGGCCGACTTCGCAGCGGCCGGCATCGAGTCCGGCACGTCGAGCGCGAAGCGGTCGATCCGGAAGCACAGTTGTTCGCTCGGCAGCGGTGGATACGTTTCAGCGCGCGGCACGTCTGAACGCACGGACGGGGCACGCAGCGCCGCGTCGCGCTGTTGTGCGTCGCGTTGCTGCTGCGCTTGTCGATCCTGTTCCGCGTTCGCGCGGGCGGCGGCGGCTTGGTCGGCAGGCGTCGGGGCCTGCTGTGCTTGTACCCCGAGCGATACCAAGGCTGTGATCGGTAAGGCCGCCAGCCGTTTTCTAATTTTCATTGCTTATCCAGCGTTATATGTCGTACGCAAAGACCTCAGCCAATACGCTTGAAACGGCGAGTTTTCACCCTCATCAATCTATAACTTATGCTCATTTTCCTGCAAGATAAGAATGTTCTCGCCAAATTTATCCTTAAGAGATTTTGATGCAAATCCAATGAGATTGGCGGACTCCTTAATATTCAATGAAACCATGCAAAACGATTTCGCCGAAAATCCAAATTCATCTGCCACCTCGGCAAGCATTGAATCCACATCCTTTGCTGGTGAAATAACAAAAACACTACTGAATAATCTACCGCAATCCCTAACAAGCTCATCACGCCCAACATCAACGATTTCTCTATCGACGGAGAAGTAGCAAAATAGATCAATTGCCATTTAATGCCCCTTGATTGTCAAAGGAACAACCTTACCAGATTTGTCAATCACAATCACCTGCTTAAGACCCGGAATCGGATAGCTATTGAGTTGCGCCTCCAGTGCAGCAGGCGTCAAAGAGCTGTCGGCCAAGTTCACAACAATATTGCTTGCCTGCCCGGAGCTCACTTTATTGGAAATTGTTGTTGCAACATTTCGCACATTTCCTGTGGATGGCGCGTAATTATCAAAAACCTGACCATTAACTAAATAGTCGGGATTTTTTGGGCCAGGCACATCCGGATTCTGAACAACATCATATCCATTATTAGCCAGTGTTGTGGCACTCTGATTTTCGCGTACCAAAGAGCGAGCTGTAGCGTCGTCAGAAAACGGTGGAATTTGTGTTGCTTTTCCCGACAGCGATCCGGCCGACGAAGAGCTATCACTCTTTTCGGCAGTCCCGCTCAGCGATTGCTGAGACGAATCATCTCCACTGCTTCCGCTCGATATGGTGGCATTAGGAGATGTACTTCCCGACACAGTCTGTGCAATACCGCCAGCTTGCCCCGTGGTCGAATTTACCAAGACCGCTCCCGAACTAGTCGGCGGCTTACCGCCGCCCGTGCCGACGACCGCACCCGCTCCAGTTGCTACGCCCTGAGCAATCAAGTCGGTAGGTCTCTCGTGAATTTTGGTATTCGCGTCGTTTTGCGCCATCCCAACGAGCTGTCCGCCCCAGCGAGTCATATCGTCGACTGGGTGTCCGTACGTCTCTTTAGCCCAATTGACGAAGCTATCCTTGGCTCGATTGATCGTGTCAAGAAGTTCGCTTCCCGTGCTGCAAGTGCCGTTGACGTTGCATTGGCTACGGTTATACAGATCGGCATTCGATGCCGTGAATGCACCCGACGTACCGCCAATCAGAGCACCACCAGCGCCGGCCAGCACGTTCGACAGAACATTACCGGCCAGCAGCGAACCCGTGCTGTTGCCGACCGCATCGGCAAGGCTATTCAACTTGCCTGCCACCGTTGACGACAGGGCAGCGCCGGCAGCTCCCGCGAACGCATTCCCACCACCCAATCCCGCCAGCGCTGCGCCGGCCGCCGTGTGCAACAGCACGCGATTGGAACCGCCTTCTGCCCACGAATCGGCTTCGGCCTGATAAGCGGCCTGCGCTGTTGTGTCACCCGCAAGCTTGGCCGCATCGGCCGCGTGTTGCGCTTCGGTATGCTTCAAATCCGCGTAAGCACCAATGCCTTGCGCGACGACTTGGCCGGCGGCCTGTCCCGCATTCATCAGGTCCGCTTGCTTATCGAGCAAGTTTTGCACGTCCGGTGTCTTCGACACCGTTCCGTTCAGATTCGACGTATCGCGATTCAGGTTAGCCAGTTCCTGCGTCTGTCCTGCCGGGTTCGTGATGTTGATCGTCCCTGCGCTGACACCGCTACGGGTGGTCGCGTTCTCGCTACCACTATCCGATTGTGAAATCATCGGCGTCACGCCGCCCGAACCGCTAACCGCTCCCGGACCGATCGCTTTACCAGTGACGCCGACGCCTGCACCTGCGCTGAAACCGCTGCTGTCGGCGTTGTAGGTCGCATGGTTTTGGATGTCGTGGAAAGTCAGCGTGCCCGTCGTCAATGTGTTCTTCGACGGATCGGCCGTGCTGGCGATCGCCGCACCCGTCAGGTCGGTATTGCCCTTGACGTTCACATTGAACCCGCCGTCGCCGGCTTGAATTCCGGCCTGTTCAGCGACACCGGCATAATTGCCGTTCGCACTGCCGTGCGACGAACTGAAACTGGCGCTGCCGCCCATCGTACTGACACTGACGCCGCCGCCTGCGCTGCTTTGATTTGCGCTGCTGACGGTCGTATCCTGCACGCTTCGAATGTTCAGGTTGCCGCCTACGTCGGCCGTCACGGCGCGACCCGACACATCCGAACCGACGATGTTCGTATCGCCGCCGCTGATCATGGTGACGCTGTTCGCCCCGGTCACGTGCGTATTGTTCTGCATCACGGCATCGCTGTTGCCGTCGCCATGCGCACGCGACATGGCGGCCGACACCCCGATGCCATTCGTGCCGATCGACACGCCGACGCTTGCGCTTGACGACGAATTCGAGCTGCGCGTCGAATCAGTGTTCGTCGTGTTCTGCAGGTCGATCTGATTCTTCGCGGCCAGCAACACATCGTTGCCCGACACGTTAGAACCCGCCACGGTGATATTACCGCTGCCCGGCGTGTCGTTGCCGGTCGCAATCAGCGACGTGGTGCCGCCGGCCGACAGGCTCGATCCACGCTGTGTCGTCTGGTTTTCCGACGTGTCGAGTCTGCTATGGCTCGATCCCACGCTGACTTGAACGCCGATGCTCGGCGTACCGCCGCCAGCCAGCGCGCCGCCGCTCAAGCCCGCTACGCCCATCGCGGCATTACCGGCCGCAGCAATTGCGTGCAGCGCCGTTGCACGGCTGTCGCCGGCACCGCTCTTTGCTGCCTGCGCCTGTTGATACGCACCGTTGATCGCGTCGCCGATGCTGCCCGACAGACCGAGCGTGACCCCGCTGCTGCTGGTCGTCTCGCTATGGGTCTTGTTGCTCGTATCCGTTGCGGAATCGATCACGACGTTCGCAGCGCTGCCCGTCAGGTTCTTTCCGGCAATCAGGTCGCTACCCGTCACGTGCAGGGTGTCGCCGGCCTTGACAGTCAGGTTGCCATTAATCGAACCAACCGTGCTCGCGTTGTTCGTGACGGATGAAGCATGATCCGTATCCGCCTTCTTCTGCGTGCCGATACTCACGCTCAGGCCGCTTGTACCGATGCCCGAATGCGTTTCGCGATAGTAGCTGTCCTGCGTGACCGTATCCTTGGAGGTCGTGATATTGACGTTGTTCGTTGCCGCAAGACTCACATCGTTCGTACCAACGACGGTACTGCCTTGGACAGTCAGGTCGTGGCCCGATTGAATGTTGACGGTATTGCCCGAGACCGTACTGCCGACACCGACGTTCGCATGCGTGTCCGTCATGCCATCGGTCTTGGTGCTGCTGACGAAGCTGCCGCGTTGAACCTGCACCGATTGGTACTTGTCGTGTTCCTCACGGGCTTCGTTCACCGTGATGTTGCCCGTTGCAACGATGTTCGCCGAACCGGTGGCATTCTCAACGCCGTTCGTCATGCCAGCGGTGAGGGACGAACCCGTGAGCGTCACGTTGCCTTTCGACGCGTCGGTGCTCGCCGCCCCGAGCGACGCATTGCCGCCTGCCGTGAACTGCGTGCCGACGGCGTGTTCGTCGTAGTTGTGATCGACTTCTTTACGCGTCTTGCTGTCCGCCGCAACGTTATCGAGCTTCGCGGTATCCGTGACCGTCGTCGCCGTCAGGTTGCCGCCCGCAAGCACCGACAAATCCTTACCGGCGGTTACCGTCACGCCTTTGAGCGTCGTATCGTTGCCGCTTTGCATCCCCACGCTGCCGCCTGCGGTGATGCCGCTCGTCACGTTCTTCGTCGTGGATTCTTCCCAATGATGCTGATCATTCAGATACATCGATTGGTTCGTCGTGGACTGAACCGTATCGACGTTGATATCGCGGCCCGCCGTGACCAGCGCATCGCCGCCGGCCGACAGATTTGCACCGTGAAGCGTCAGGTCGCGACCAGCCTGCACGGAAAGGTCGCCCGTTGCCGCGATCGTGCCTTGCTGGCCGATCAAGCTTGTATTGGCCCTGCTTGCGCCCGATGTACCGGTCGCGCCCACGGCATCAACCAGCGTCGTGTTGACGATATCCCGGCCAGCGCTGACTGCAACCCGGTTGCCAGTGATCATCCCCGACGAGTTCACCACGTCGTTGCTGGCCGATACGACCGTCGTGCCATTCGCGCTGCTGCTCGAAATCGTGCCGCCGCGATTCAGGATATCGGTCGCGGTGAGAACCGTCTTCGTGCCGCCCTTGATGACGCCCGTGTTGGTCGTGCTGCCCGTCGTGTGAATCTCAACGTCGTCCGCCGCAATCAGGGCACCGGTCGGTTGCAGATCGTTCGCATGCGTTTGCGCCATGTAGACGACCGGAGCCAACACGTGCGTCGTGCTGCCGTCGGGCAGCGTCACGGTCTGATCAACGAGCCAAACGATATCGCTCGTCAGCGCGTCCATTTGCGCGGCCGTCAGTGCCATACCAGGCACCAAACCGAATGACTTCGCGTAGTTCGCACCGTTCGTCATCAGCGCACGATACTCATCTTCGGCGCTCGCGTAACCCGGCAAGAAAGTGCGCCCCGTCAGTTGCGTAATCTGATTGCGCACCATCTGCTGCTCATACATCCCGTCGCCCAAGCGCTTTTCGATGCTCGCCGGGTTCAGGTTCAACTGGCCGAGCATGTAGTCGCTCGAAATGAAATTCGTATAGCTCGTCAACCGCGGATCGGTGACGATCAGATACGGCTGGCCAGGCGCGTCGTGAATCGAATATAGACCGCTCGTCGGTAACGTGATCGGCAATGCGCCGGACGCATTCGCCACCGATTGCTGCGCACCAACAGGCGTCGATGCCCCGCCTGCGGCACCGACCGGCGTCAACTTTCCACCGGACACGCCCTCATTGGCCGAATTATTTCCAAGCGTGCCGCCAGTTGCGCCCGTCGAAGAATTCTGAGCCGCGACATTCTGGTTGTTGACATCCTTCGCGTCGATGATCACCGACTGGTTGGCGACAATCGTGCCCCCCGTGCCGCCGATGGCAACGGGTGTATAGACCTTCGAAGGCTGAACGATCGTTCCGCGATCCCGCGTCGTATCCTCGTTCCACGCGTACATCGATACGATACTGTCGGTCTGATACTGATACAGCGTCCGCCCGACGTTGTTCACGACCGTGCCACCGTAGCTGCCTGAACCTGCACTGCCGGACACATCCGAGTCGCCTATTTTGATCGACCCGCCCGCCGCAATTGAGCTGTATTCGTTGTTGATCGTCCCGACGTTCTTCATCACGATGTTGTTGCCAGCCACGAGTTGCGCCTGTTGCGCCTGGCTCGTTACCTTGTCCTGCTGGACCGTGGTTGTCGTGTCGCGCCAGATTTCGACACGCTGATAGCCGTTGTGGCCATCGCTGCGCGTCGTGTATTCCGTATCCGGAACGTAGTTGACGTGCGGATCGTATGCATCCCAATAGTTGACCGTAACCGTACCGTCCGCGTTGGTCGTCAGCGTGTTGTAATAAATCGTTTGCTGCTTGCCGTTCACGTTCACGACCAATACCTTGTCAGTCGCGTTTGGTCCGGACGTTTCCGATACAACCTGCGAAGGACTATAGGTTGAAGTGAGCGGCGTCTTGTAACCGTTGACCCACATCGCCTGCGAACACCCGCCGTTCGGGTCTGCGTTCATCGTCGCGCACACGATGTACTTCTGACGTTTGGTTTCGTGCTTGCTCGTCGTGCTCGTGGTTTCAGTAGTCACTACGGGAGCCGGACGTGTGTTCGTGAACGTACCAGCCGCGAGTTCGACGCTGCCTTGCGCTTCGATCGTGGACTGATCGTTCAAGACATTTTGCGTACGGTTCGCGAGAAACCCGTTCGCGTCGCGCTGACCGTTCGCGGCGATATTGATATCGCCCGCGCTGAAGATATTCGCGCCGCCCGTGTTCGACAACTGGTTGGACGCGAACAAATTCACCCGTTCGGCTGCCGCAATCACGGCTGCCGCACCGGTATTGTTGATCGTGTTCGCAGTGGTGCTGACTTCGCGGCCGATGATCGTCGCGGTGTTGTTCAGCGTCGCGCTGTTGGTCGCAACCGTATCGCCTTCGATGCGACCTGCGTTATCGATCGCGCCGCCGTTCGCGTTGACCGTCGTCTTACTGGAATTCAGATCGGCGCCTGCTTGGTTCTCCACGTTCGCAGCGTTCACGGTCAGCGCGCCGTTGGCATCCAGCACGCCTTGGTTCGTCAGTTTTCCCGACGTGGAAAACGTGAGGTCCCCATTTGCGTGCAACTTGTTCGCCGTGGTCTGCGTGTAATCGCTACCGAGTGCCACCGCACCGTTTCGGCCCGCCACAATCGAACCATCACCGCTCAACGTGCTCGCGGTTAGCGTCAGATCCTGATCGCTGCCGAGCACGCCATTCTGGTTGGTAAGCGTGCCGGTCTGAATTAAGACACTGCCGCCGGTGCCAGTGTCGTTGCCGATTTTGCCGAACGCGTTGTCGATAGACGCAGTGTTGAGCGACAGCGCGCCATTTGCACGAATCGATCCAGCCTGATTCGACAGTGCTGCCTTTACCGCGCTCAACTTGAGGTTGTTCGCGGCTGACAGCACGCCACTCGCATTCCTTACGTCGTTTGCAATATTCAGCGTCAAATCTCGCCCGGACAGCGTCTGACCACCTTGTGCATTCGTGAGCGTCTGCGCGGTCAGCGTAACATCGCCGTTTCCGCCAATCGTGCCTGCCCCCGCTTTTCCGGAGGCGTTCGTGTTTGTGATCGACGTACCGCCATCGATCGTTGTCGCTCCGCTACCGATATTGACGATGCGCCCGTCGCTGTTGTCGACACTGCTCCCCGACAGCGCGAGCGCCGCATTCGTACCGTTCGCTTCGATTTGCCCTGCGCTGTTGTTGATCGCGCCTTGTGCTCGCAGCGACAGATTCCCATTCGCCTGGACAAGACCGGCAGCATTCGTGATCGTGCTGTTCGACTGTACTGAAAGCGCCTGTCCCGCGAGCAGCGAGCCGCTGGAATTATCGATGCTGCCCGCTGATACCGAAACGTCTCCGTTGCCGCCGATGGTGCCGCCCGCCGTATTCGTCAGCGCGTTTACTGTCGTGACTGACAGCGCGTCTGCACCCACGTTTTTAAGTGAGCCTCCATCATTCGCGAGACTGTCGGCCGTCACTGAAACGCCGTTGTTAGCTTCGAGCGTGCCAGTACGGTTATCGACACCGCCTTGAGCTTTCAGCGTCATGCTGTCCGCACCGACATAGCCGCCCGCACGGTTATCGAACGACTGCACGTCAAGCGCCGCGTGACGCTGCGCGGCCAGCGTACCTGCGCTATTCGATACGGCTGAGGCTTTCAGGCTCAATGCCCCGTTGGTCGCGATCGTGCCGCCTTGATTCGACAATGCACCGGTGAAAATCGACAGCGCACCGCTCCCGGCATGAGCAATTTTTCCGTGATCGTTGATCAGTGTCGCGGGCGTGAGGTTCAGGTCCGTGCTGTTGGTCTGAATCACTCCGTTGCTTGAGTTATCGAGCATGTTCGAGACGGCAACATTCATTGTGCCCGTCCCGGTTTGTGTAATCGTGCCGCCATGGTTCGACAAATTCGTCGCCACGAGCGACAACTGTGCCGCCTGTACCGAACCCGCATCATTATTCAGCGACGCGGCATCCACTGTCGCGGATTGTCCGGCGGTGATACTGCCCGAACCATTCGTCAACCGCGCACCTGCATCGATCACCGCGTTTTGCGCAGCTGACAACGCACCGCTGCCATTGTCGAGTGATTGCGTGCCGACGTTCAAATTCGTTTGTGCACTGACCGTGCCGTGGTTCACGACGCTGCCCGATTGAATCGCCACACTGCCGTTACCGCCAATCACACCGCCTTGTGCGCCAAGTGCGGTCGTACCGGCGTCATTCGTCAGTTGCCCCGTCGTCGTAATGGACAAACCATCCGAATTCAGCGACGTAACGCGACCCGCACTGTTGTCCAACGAGCTTCCCGAAATGTTCATTCCGGCCGCGCTCTGGATCGTACCTTGGTTGTTTGCGATCGCACCGCCGCGCACCTGTACCGAATTTTCCGAAACCAGCGTACCGCCCTGATTCGCGATCGCACCGTTCGATTGCACGTTCAACGAACCTTGCGCCGATATCTTGCCGCTTTGATTTGAAATGCTGTCCGCGGTCAACGTTGCGTTGCCTTGGCTCGACAGCGCGCCTTGATCGTTGATCAACGCACCCGCTGCCTTCGCATTGAGTGCCCCCTGCGCACTCGTCGTCGCGTTCGCAAGGTTCAGGTCGCCCGCGTTCGCGTTCAGCGACACATTGCCGTTCGCGGCCGTCTGGCTGCCTGCGAGATTGACGCCGCTGCCGGAAATCGACGCGCTCCCGCCCGCGACGTTCTGCCCGGTCGCCGTCAGTTGTCCCGTGCTCGACAGATTCAGGTCGCCGCCTTTTCCGACTGAGCCATCGTTATTTACGCCCGCACCGAGCGTTCCGGTCGAGTTGATGCTACCTGCGTCGACCGTCGTATTTTGCTGCGCAGCGAGCGTCCCGCTGTTCGACAACACACCGGCTGCTGAAACGTTTGCGCTCTGTTGCGCATACGTCGTTCCGGTGTTTTGAATACTGCTCGCCGTTGCGGAAAGATTACCGCTTGCAGTCGTCTTGCCCGTTAGTACAAGCTGGCCGTTGGATTGCAGCGTCAGGTCGCCTGCTTGTGCCGCGATCGTCCCGGCGTTCGCGACACCGACACCAAACTCGTTCGATACGAGAAAGACCCTGTTCGCGTACATGCCGCCGAGTTGGCTCACGTCGATTGCGATCGCCGGTGCCGCACCATCGCCAGCGATCGGTGTCGCCGCGAGCGTGTCGTGGTTGACTTGGTTCGAACCTGCGACGACGTTCAGATTCTTGGCGTAAATCGCTGCGTTGGCCTGCACCGCGCGCGAAATCAAGTCAACCTGATCGACGTTCGATGCGTTCAGGCCAGCACCGCTCACGGAAATCAGGCCGCGCGATACGTTGAATCCACCGAGTGATCCGTCCGTGCCGTAGTAAGGCGTACCGGTGGTGAGGACGGCTCGCGACGTATTGATAAACCCGCCACCGTCGACCTGAATACCCGCACTGTTCGACAAGATCACTTCGGCACGGTTGCCCGCCACCTCAACGTAACCTCTGAGTTGCGAAGGCGCATTGCTGTTGACCTGGTTGACGATGATCCGCGCGGACTGGCCGACACCGAAATTCGGGTTGCCATTGATCATCCCCGCCTGCTGCGTGTTCGCGATCGTCGGCGAGTTGTTCAGTATCGCGCCTGGTTTTTGAACATCGAACTGGTTGTACGTGTTCACCGAGACGCCTGCGCCAGACGGCGCGGCGATATTCACTTGCGGAATGCCGTTCTGCGTCTGGATCACGTGTGTGCTCGTGCCAGGAGTCGGCGCGATTTGCGCGAAGCTGAATAACGGCACACCGAACAACAATGCGGCCGCCATCGCAATCGGCTGCCATACGATTCGCAACCCCGGCAAGCCCGATGGTGCGCGCGCTCCTTGTGAATTCCCTACTGCGCGCGACGAACTGCCATTTTCCTGAACGACCATCATCGCGCCCCGTGCGCGATTGAACACAACCCGATAGCGTTTCTTGTTCATTCTTCGTTGACGCAAACTGCGCCCCTGCTTGCGATCTTGTTTGAATTCAGCGCCGATAGGACCAAACGCAATTCGTCGTCTAGTCTTGAACGCGCTTGCAACGGATAGTCAGCGCAACAACGTCTCTCATGCTGTCACGATTGCGAGCCAGCGCTCGCAATTGGTCCCCTCTTATCCACTGAGCGATCCTAGCAGAAGTAACCACCGCTGAATGTCAGGAATGATTAATGCGATGCACGTGGCATCGATTACATCCGCTCTAAAACTTGGGTATTCTGTAAAAACACGCTCGATTTAATATTTTTAATAATTCTTTCAAATTATCAATTCGAGGCAAGATCCGACTTTATTGGGATAGGCGAGATGTTGTTTTAAACGCTGTGCCGGCGCCCTTTTCCTGACGTCGATGGCGCCCATCCTCTTTTTCCTCATTTTTGCAGCGGCAACTAAAGCGCGATGCCAGCACTGTCAATTTCGAGCGAAGGCATCGCTCTCCTACCCTCGTCACACCCATCACGATTCGAATCATGAATATCCCAAGCTGATTGGTGGGTTGAGTACAACAAGGTCCGCTTCTACATACCGCAACAACGGCGAGTGCCTCGCCCAAAATGGAAAAGCCCATACAGGCATGCCGCCAGTACGGGCTTCAGGCTTTACAAGACTTCCCTGAGATGCTTTAGCGTTCGCTCGCCAAGAAGGGGCACCAGGAAGCCGGCCGTCCCAACGGGACAATTCCGCGGGACAAGCCGAGACGCATGAAAGGTGGTCTTGGGACAACCCGGCAGAATTACTCCTGCCCCTGACTCGTCAGGAATTCCTCATAATTCCCGCCGAAGTCGAACAGCGTGCCGTCCGTACGCACTTCGATGATCCGGTTCGCCAGCCCGCTCACGAACTCGCGGTCGTGCGACACGAAGATCAGCGTGCCTTCGAACTGCTCGAGCGCGATCTGCAGCGACTCGATCGACTCCATGTCCATGTGGTTGGTCGGCTCGTCCATCAGCAGCACGTTGTGGCGGCCGAGCATCAGCTTGCCCCAGATCATGCGGCCCTTCTCGCCGCCCGACAGCACCTTCACCGACTTCTTGATGTCGTCCGACGAGAACAGCAGGCGGCCCAGCGTGCCGCGCACCATCGTTTCGTCGTCGCCGTCCTTGCGGTACTGGTCGATCCAGTCCATCAGCGTGATGTCGTTCGGGAATTCCTCGTACGTGTCCTGCGGCATGTAGCCGACATTCGCGTTCTCGGACCACTTCACCGTGCCGTGATCGAGTTCGAGCGCGCCGAGCAGCGAGCGCAGCAGCGTCGTCTTGCCCGCGCCGTTCTCGCCGATGATCGCGATGCGTTCGCCCGGCTGCACCGACAGGTTGAAGTTCTGGAAGATCGTGCGCTCGTACTTCTTCGTGATGTCTTCCGCGACCACCGCGACGTTATGCAGCTTCTTCTCGAACTCGAAGCGGATGAACGGGTTCTGGCGCGACGACGGCTTGAATTCCTCGATCTTGATCTTGTCGATCTGCTTCGCACGGCTCGTTGCCTGGCGGGCCTTCGACTTGTTCGCCGAGAAGCGGCGCACGAAGTCCTGCAGTTCGGCCACGCGCTCCTTCGCACGTGCGTTCGCCGCGGCCTGGCGCTCGCGCGCCTGTGCCGATGCGAGCATGTAGTCGTCGTAGTTGCCCGGCCAAACCTTCAGCGTGCCGAAGTCCATGTCGGCCATGTGCGTGCACACCGAGTTCAGGAAGTGACGATCGTGCGAGATGATGATCATCGTCGAGTTGTACTCGTTGAGCGTGTGCTCGAGCCAACGGATCGAGTTGATGTCGAGGTTGTTGGTCGGTTCGTCGAGCAGCAGCACGTCCGGCTTCGAGAACAGCGCCTGCGCGAGCAGCACGCGCAGCTTCCAGCCCGGCGCGACGTCGGCCATCGTGCCGTTGTGGAATTTCTCCTCGATGCCGATGCCCAGCAGCAGCGCGCCCGCGCGCGCCTCGGCGTCGTAACCGCCGTATTCGGCGAACTTGCCTTCGAGTTCGGCCGCGTGCATGTAGTCGTCGTCGGTGGCTTCCGGGTTCGCGTAGATCGCGTCACGCTCGGTCATGGCGGCCCACATTTCGGTGTGGCCCATCATCACGACGTCGAGCACGCGCACGTCTTCGTACGCGAACTGGTCCTGGCGCAGCTTGCCCAGGCGGACGTTCGGCTCCAGCGCGACGTTGCCGGCGCTCGGCTCGAGGTCGCCACCGAGGATCTTCATGAACGTCGACTTGCCACAGCCGTTCGCGCCGATCAGACCATAGCGGTTGCCCTCGCCGAATTTGACCGAGATATTCTCGAACAGGGGCTTTGGCCCGAATTGCATCGTGATGTTGGCAGTAGAAAGCACGGCAGGTCCCGTTAAGAGAGAAATCGACGGAAAACCGTGTATTTTAGCAGGAGTCGGAGAAACTGCCGACCATACTGCCCGGGCAGCGTATTCGAGGCCATCTGGCCCTCCGCCCGGCGGCCCGCCAACACGGCGGCACGCGCCCCAACGCCGCCCGACCGGAATCCAGCATGCTTGCCAGCCAGCTTCGCGAACAACTCGTCGGCGCATGGCGCCTCGTGTCCTACGAAGTCCGCCCGCGCGACGGTAGCGCGACCGCCTATCCGCTCGGCCGCGACGCGCGCGGATGGATTCTCTATACGCCGGACGGCTACATGTCCGCCCAGCTGATGGCTACCGGCCGGCCGCCCTACGCGAACGGCGACCTGCACCACGGCACCGACGCCGAGTACGCGGCCGCCGCCCGCGGCTACATCGCCTATTCCGGCCCCTTTCAAGTGACCGACGACGGCACGCTGACCCATGAAATGGACGTCAGCCTGTTCCCGAACTGGCTCGGCAACGTCCAGCAGCGCGCCGTCATGCTCGACGGCGACCGCCTTCAGCTCGGCACCGCCGCGCCGGTGCGGATCGACGGCCGCGAAGTGGACGCCGTGCTGCTGTGGGTGCGCGCGGGCCGTTGACGCGCGTCACTTGCCGGCCTTCGCGGCCGCCTTCTGCGCGGCCTTCGCCTTCATCTGCCCGAACAGCTCGGAGCACGGCACGTCGCGGTTGTTGCTCGGCGCGATCAGCGGGATCAGCGCCGCGAACGGGTTGATCAGCCCGAGCCCGACCATCGCGCCGGCGCGCAGCGCGAGCGCGGTCGCATCGACGCCGACCTTCGGGTCCTTGAACGTCCCCTTCGCATACAGCGGCGAGCGCAGCGAGAAGATCCGGAACCCCTTCGTATGCGGGTGGATCTTCAGGTCGAGCGATTCGTCGCGCAGGCTGATCGGGCCGTCGACGTTGATCAGCGCATCGTCGGTATCGAGCGCGAACACTTTCGGGTCGAGCATGCCGTTGGTCGCGACGAAATCGATCGCCGCGCAGTTGATCTTCACGTCGTTGTTGCCGAACAGCTTCTCGTAGACGACGTTGGCCACGTTCAGCCCCGCCGCTTCCATCAGCAGGCGACTGATGCGGCCGTCCGTCACGAGCGCCTTCACTTCGCCGTTCGACGTCGCGGCGAGCGCCGCCGGCGAGTTGCCGGTCGCCGACAGCGACGCGTCGCCGTTGATTTCGCCGAGCGCCGACTGCATGACCTTCTGCGTCGGGAACAGTTGCTTGAGCTTCAGGTGCCGCGCGGCCACCGTGAAACGGCCCTTCAGCGGCGTGCCGCTGCCGTCGAGATGCGCGGTCGTCGCGAGCGTGCCGCCCGCGACGCCGAACTGCAGCGGCTCGAGCGACAGCACGCCGTCCTGCATCAGGATGTGCGTATACAGGTTCGTGATCGGCAGGTTCGAACTCTTGACCAGCTTGCGGCCCGTGAACTTGACGTCCGCGTCGAGCGCCCGCCAGCGGTCGGTCCGGAACGTCTCGACCGGCAGCACGCGGCCCGGCGGCTGATGCGTCGTGTCGCCTCGCTTGGCCTTGCTCGCGGCCGTATCGGCACCGATCACCGGCGCGAGATCGGAGAACTGCAGCAGGTTCGACACGAGTTCGCCCGACAGCTTCGGTCGCGGCTCGCGCTGCGCATACGTGAGCGTGCCGCCGAGATCGCTGCCGCCGACGCGGCCGTTGAAGTTCTCGTAGCGGAACGTGCTCGCGTGCCGCTTGAAGTTGCCGATCAACCGCCCTTCGGTCGCGTAAGGCGGCGTATCGGGCAGCGTGATGCCGGTGAGCGGGTAAAGGTGCGACATCGACGTGCCCTGCAGCCACAGCCGCAGGTCGATCGCCGCGAGATGCATCGGATCGGTCAGCGTACCGACGATCGCGAGCCGCGTATCGCCGGCCTTCACGTCGGCCTGCAGCGGGAACGGCCGCGATGCGTCCTGGATCGCGAGCACGCCGCCGAGCTTGCCGGTCCCGTTGATCGGCACGTTCTTGTAGCGGCCGTCGACCTTCAGCCCGAATGCATAGGTCGGGCCGGACGGCTTCGCGGGCGCCGCGGCGCCGGATGCGCCGGATGCCACGGCAACCGTCGATGCGGAAGAAGCAGAAGAAGCGGACGAACCGGACGCCGCCGAAGCGACGGAAGCCGCAGCCGACGCGCCCGTCGCCGATGCCGCACTCGCCGCCTGCGCGCCGGAAGCGCTCGATGCGGCTTCCGCATTGGCCTTCGCGCTCAACTGCGCGGCGCCATGCTTGCCGACACGCTGCGCGGACGCCGCGCGCGACGTCTGCTCCTGCTCCTTGAGCACGTCGCCGAGCGGGATCGGCTGGCCGAGCGTATCGATCGCGACGGTCAGGTCGGCCTTCGTGATCGCATCGCGATACGTGACGGTGCCCTTCGCGAAGCCGAAGCTGTCGAGCCGCACCTTCCACGGCGACGGCTGCGACGATTGCTTGAACTGGAAGGTCCACGTGTTGCGGCCGTCGGCAAGCCGCTCGAGGTCGACAGCCGGATTCACGACGTCGATCGACGGAATGACGATTTCATGCGCGAGCAGCGGCAGGATCGCGAGATCGAAGTGCGCGGCATCGAGCGTGACGAACTTGGGCGACTTCGCCCAGTCGGGGTTGCCGATCTCGAGCTGCGTGGCCGAAAAGCTCGGCCAGGGCACCCATGCGCGCCAGCCGGTCTCGCCGTCGGGGCGACGCCAGCCGACCTTGAGATCGCCGTTGATCGCGAACGGGCGGCCGAGTGCGGCGCTCACCTGTTCGTTGACCCACGGTTTCGCGCGGTTCCAGTCGAACGTGAAGAGAAAGACGCCGGCCGCCGCGATGAGCACCGCGACGATACCGACGACCCATGCAGCCGATTTGCCGATGGCTCGGGTTAGCGTCATGGCGGTTCCGTTGTTGTTCTGAAGTGTTGCCGCGCCATGCCGGACCGCTTGCGTGAACGAACGGCGCACGACACCCGCGGCTTTTCAATCGGTATTATGACGCACGCGGTACCGCCTCTTCGGCGCCATTAACGCTTTTTTTCATTTGTGACATGACAGCCCCCACCGGTCTCATCGATGCGCGGCACATCGCGCGGCGCGACGCCAGCAGCGGCAAGACGCTGCTGGCGCCGACCGATTTCAGCCTCGCCGCGGGATCGCGAATTGCTATCACGGGACCGTCCGGCTCCGGCAAGAGCGTGCTGCTGCGCGCGCTCGCGCTGCTCGATCCGCTCGACGGCGGGCAGATCCTGTGGCGCGGCCGCCGGATCCGGCGCGGCGCGATTCCGCGCTACCGGCGCAGCGTCGCGTACGTGCGCCAGCGCCCCGCGCAAATGGACGGCACCGTCGAATCGCAATTGCGCTATCCGTATTCGCTCGCGATCTATCGCGACGTCGCATTCGATCGCGCACGTGCCGAAGCGCTCGCCGCGCAGGCCGGCCGCGGCCCCGACTTTCTCGACAAGCGCGCGAGCGACCTGTCCGGCGGCGAAGCGCAGATCGCCGCGCTGCTGCGCGTGCTGCAGCTCGACCCCGACGTGCTGCTGCTCGACGAGCCGACGTCCGCACTCGATCCCGACTCGGCGCGCGCGATCGAGGCGCTGGTCGGCGCGTGGTTCGACGCGGCACCCGACACGCGCGCCTACATGTGGATCTCGCACGATCCGGCCCAGGCCGCCCGGATCGGCACGATGCGGCTCGTGATGCAGGCAGGCGTCATGCATGTCGCGAACCCGACGGAGGCGGCGCAATGAGCCCGGCCCTGCAGGACCTGAGCCTCGTCGACGTCGGCATCGCCGCCGCGCTCGTCGCCGTCAACGGCGCGATTTCGGCGGCCTTGTCGCTCGGCCTCGGCCGCAAGCTCGCGCTCGCGGCGGTGCGCACCGTCGTGCAGCTGCTCGCGATCGGCTACGTGCTCGGCTGGGTGTTCGGCCATCCGCACTGGTACGTCGTGCTGCCGCTCACCGCGCTGATGACGCTGATCGCCGGTTTCGCCGGCGCCGGCCGCGGCAAGCGCACATATCGCGGCCAGCGCATCGACAGCATTGCGTCGATCTGGTTCAGCAGCTGGTTCGTCGCGGCGGTCGGGTTGTTCGTCGTGATCCGCATTCATCCATGGTATGCGCCGCAATACGCGATTCCGATCCTGGGGATGATTCTCGGCAATACGCTCACGGGCGTGTCGCTCGGCGTCGAGCGGATGATGGAAGAACTCACCGCGCGGCGCGATCGGGTCGAGACCGCACTCGCGCTCGGCGCGACGCGCTGGGAAGCCGCGCAGGATGCCGCGCGCCAGGCCGTACGCGCGGGCATGCTGCCGACGCTGAACCAGATGGCCGTCGTCGGCGTCGTCAGCCTGCCGGGGATGATGACGGGCCAGGTGCTGGCCGGCCAGTCGCCGCTGCAGGCCGTGCGCTACCAGATCGTGATCATGTTCCTGATCGCCGCCGCGTCCGCGCTCGGCACCGTCGGCGCGGTACTGATGACCTATCGCCGGCTGTTCTCGGCCGATCACCGCTTTCTCGCGTCGCGGCTCGAAGAGCGCGCGCCCTGACCGGCCCGGGTACCGCGCGATGCGTTCGCGCGCCGGACGGTCAGCGCGCGACGCGGCGCTTGCCGATCGCCTGCCGCAACGCGGCCGCGACGTCCGCCTCGGGTGCGAGCCCGTCGACCGACGCAACGAGCCGCACCGCGCGCGGCGTCGTCACATAAGCCTGCGCGCCGACATAACCGCCGCTGCCGGCCGAACGCGTCGTCACGACGAGCGCCTGCGGTGCGCGTGCGCCGAGGTCGGCCGTGAACACATCGGTGACCGTACCGTCGCGCGCATGCAGCGTGCCCGTCACGTAATCGTCGGTATCGAAGCCCGGGGCGGCGTGCGCGGTCGAGTACACGCGTACCGCGTAGCTGCCGGTCGAGCACGGTTCGAGTGCGCCGCTCGACACGACGGCTACCTGCTGCCGCGACGGCAGCCCGACCTTCTTCACGAAACTGCAGTCGTCGGCCGCGTGCGCATGCACGGCGACGAACGCAATGGCAGACAGCAGCACGCGCATTCGAGGTTTCATCGGAATCGTTACGGGGAGGAAAGGAAGCGGGTGAACGTCACGCGACAGCTGCATGACGTCACGCACGGCCGCCGCACGGCAGCGGCACCGTCCCACGAAGAAGATGACGGGAAAACATCGCGACGCCTGCACGCAGCGCTCATGCGCCGCCCCGCCCACGCCACCCGTCGAATCCGTTGCGCGCGCACCGGGCGAAACGCCGGCCCGCGCGCGCCGTTCAGCGCTTGATCGACACCGTCACCTTGGTGCCGTCGCTCATCGTCACGGATTTCGACCCGCCGTTGGTCGGAATCGACACCCACTTCACCTGGCTGACCGACACGACGTCCGGGCATTGCAGCGACTTGCCGCCGGCCGTCACGCTGCGCGTACCCTTCGGCGCGGCCGCCTGGAAGCTCAGCTGCACGTTGGCGACGCCCTTCGCGTCGACCGACGGCGCGAGCCGTACCTGGGTCTGGCGCACCATCGCGCCGTTCGCGTCGCGCGGCAGGGTGTCGGCGTTCGGGCAGCCGTCCGGCATCGCGACCGCGCCGCTCGGCGGCACCGACTTCCAGTTGAAATCGTCCGTCTCGCCCGAGCGGATCTTGCGCGTCTCCTGCGTATTGCCGAAGGTCTTCGAATCGACCTTGACGGTGTATTCGAGCTGTCCGGTACCGCCGCCCTTCAGGCTACCCTTGACCGGCGGCGCCGCGAATACGCTCGCGCTGACGCACGCCGCCGCGAACACGACCGACCACGATGCGGCGACTGACAAGCTGCGTTGGCTCATGCTGACCTCCTTGTAATGCGGCGGCACGCGCGTGCCGCGCGGTTTTCGATGCATGATGCGCTGCCAGTCTACCGCCAAGCTCGATGCAATGCGCCGCAAACGCATCGGGTGTTACCCCGCTTGCGTTCGCGGCGCCGCAACCTTATGCGCGCGACGGAATCAGAAACCGCTCAGCACGAGCTTGCCGATCGCGCGGCCGCCCTCGAGCAACTGGTGCGCGCGCCGCACGTTCGCCGCGTTGATCGTGCCGAGCTGTTCGCCGAGCGTCGTGCGCAGCGTGCCGCCGTCGACGAGCCGCGCGACTTCGCCGAGGATCCGGTGCTGCTCGATCATGTCCGGCGTCTCGAACATCGCGCGCGTGAACATGAACTCCCAGTGAAACGCGGCGCTCTTCGCCTTCAGCAGTTCGACCGGCACCGGCTTGTCGTTCTCGACGATCGTGCAAATGCCGCCCTGCGGCCGGATGACTTCCGCGGCGGCAGGGAAATGACGATCCGTGTCGTTGAAGATCAGCACGTAGTCGACGTTCGGATGGCCGGCCTCGCGCAACTGCGCCGGCAGGTCGCCGAAATGGTCGACCACCGCGTCGGCGCCGAGCGCGCGCACCCAGTCGGCCGACGCCGGCCGCGACGCGGTCGCGATCACGTGCAGCTTGCCGAGCGTCTTCGCGAGCTGGATCGCGATCGACCCCACGCCGCCCGCGCCGCCGATGATCAGCACCGACTTGCCGGCGTCCGCGCCCTGCGGCGACACGCGCAGCCGGTCGAACAGCGCTTCCCACGCGGTCAACGCGGTCAGCGGCAGCGCGGCCGACGCGGCGAAGTCGAGCGTGCGCGGCTTCAGCGCGGCGATCCGTTCGTCGACCGTATGGAATTCGCTGTTCGCGCCGGGCCGCGTGATGCTGCCCGCGTAGAACACCTCGTCGCCGGGGCGAAACAGCGTGACGTCGGCGCCGACCGCGACGACCGTGCCGGCCGCATCCCAGCCGAGCACGCGCGGCGTCTCCTCGACCTGCGGCTTCGGCGCGCGCACCTTGGTGTCCACCGGGTTCACGGAAATCGCCTCGACCTTCACGAGCAGGTCGCGCGGGCCCGGCACGGGCTGCGGCAGTTCCACGTCAAGCAAGGCTTGCGGGTCGTCGATCGGCAGATAGCGGGTCAGTCCAACGGCTTTCATCTCGATACTCCTTTCAGGGAATTCGGGCGGGCCGCGGCGCGGCCCCATGAACATCATCGTAGGCAACCCGATCCTTCGAGAAAACCGCTATATTTCCTGAAACATTTTCAGGAATTTCAGAATAATGGCGTCCGATCCGATTCCGGCACCCGACAAGCCGCTCGACCTGCTCGACGTCGCGCTGTTCGTGCGCGCGGCGCTGCTCGCGAACGTCACGGCGGCCGGCCGCGAGTTCGGCGTGTCGGCCGCCGTTGCCAGCGCGCGCATCGCGCAGCTCGAACGCCAGCTCGGCGCACGGTTGCTGCACCGCACCACGCGCCGCATCAGCCTCACGCAGGACGGCGAAATCTTCATGGCGCGCGCCGACGCGCTGCTGTCGGCTGCCGACGCCGCGCGCGCCTCGGTCGGCCATGGCCGCAGCGAGCCGTACGGGCGGCTGAAGGTGTCGATGTCGTCGTCGTTCGGCCGCCAGCACGTCGCGCCGGTGATTCCCGCGTTCCTGCGCCGCTATCCGTCGGTATCGCTCGACCTGCGGCTGTCCGACGAGATCGTCGATCTCGTCGACGACGGCTACGACGTCGCGATCCGCCTCGGCGCGCTGAAGGACTCGACGCTCGTCGCGCGCAAGCTCGCTACCAACCGCCGCGTGCTGTGCTGCTCGCCCGCGTATCTCGCCGAGCGCGGCACGCCGCGCCATCCGGCCGACCTGACGCAGCACGAATGCGTGATCCTCGGCGACCAGCGCGACTGGTCGTTCGCGACGCCGCAAGGCCCGCTGACCGTGCGGGTCGCCGGCCGGCTCGTCGCGAGCAACGGCGAGGCGATCCGCGAAGCGCTCGTCGACGGCTTCGGAATCGCGATCAAGTCGACCTGGGACGTCGGCCCGCTGCTCGCGAGCGGCACGCTCGTCACGGTGCTCGACGACTATCCGTTCGCGGACGAGGTGGCGATCTGGGCCGTCTATCCGAGCCGCGCGCACGTGCCGTTGAAAACGCTCGCGTTCATCGCGTTCCTCGCCGAGCATTTCGGCGATCCGCCGTACTGGGATCGAGCGGACAGGCGATAGGCATCGATGTCCGCGCGCGTGCCGCGGCGTTGCCGCTTCGATTCCGCCCCCCGGAACCGAAACGGCCGCGTCCGCCCCGCCCCCGCCAACCGGCTACAATGGCGCGTTCGCCACGCAAGGGCCCGACGCCGGACGGGGCCCGCATCGGCAGGCGGCCGCCCGTTGGCCGCACACGCATTTCATTTGCTTTCCAACCACTCGTCATGACCCACAATCTCGTCATCCAGAGTCTTGCGCCGCTGTCGGACACCCATCACAAACCGCTGCTCGCGCTGTCGCGCGGCACCCGCATCGTGCAGACCGACGATCACGCGCTGCGCATCGAAAACGCGAACCCGGCGCAGCGCCTCGACATCGACGCGTATTGCGGCACGCACGCGCTCGATTTCGGGTTCGTCGAGGCCGGCCGCACGCTCGGCGACTTCGGGCTCGCCGTGATGGACATGGACTCGACGCTGATCACGATCGAATGCATCGACGAGATCGCCGATTTCTGCGGGCTGAAGACGCAGGTCGCCGAGATCACCGAAGCGTCGATGCGCGGCGAGATCCGCGACTTCAACGAAAGCCTCACGCGCCGCGTCGCGCTGCTGGCCGGGCTCGACGCGCGGGCGCTCGAACGCGTGTACGAGGAACGGCTGCAACTGTCGCCGGGCGCCGAGACGATGCTGGCCGGCGTGAAGGCCGCCGGCATGAAGACGCTGCTCGTGTCGGGCGGCTTCACGTTCTTCACCGAGCGGCTGAAGGCCCGTCTCGGCCTCGACTACGCGTACGCGAACACGCTCGAGATCGTCGACGGCAAGCTGACCGGCAAGGTGCTCGGCGAGATCGTCAACGCCGACGTGAAGGCGCGCCTGCTGCGCGACACGTGCGCGTCGCTCGGCCTCGAGCCGAGCCGCGCGATCGCGATGGGCGACGGGTCGAACGACCTGAAGATGATGGCCGAAGCGGGGCTCTCGGTCGCGTTTCACGCGAAGCCGGTCGTGCGCGACGCGGCGACGGTCGCGTTCGACCATGTCGGCCTCGACGGGCTGCTGCGGCTGTTCTGATCGCGCCGCACCCCCCATGAAAAACGCCGGCGCGATCGTGCATCGCGCCGGCGTTTCGTTTTTCCGCGGGTCGTCGCGACCGGCGATCAGCCGAGTACGTCCTGCAGCGCGCGCTCGATGTCCGCGCGCAAGTCGGCTTCGTCCTCCAGACCGACGTAGAAACGCACCAGCGTGCCGCGATGCGGCCAGTCCGGGCGCATCGACGCGACGTCGTAAGGCATCGCGAGGCTGCATGCGCCGCCCCAGCTCCAGCCGATCGCGAACAGGTCGAGCGACTCGACGAAGCGATCGATCTGCTCCGCGCTATAGCGTTCGTCGAACACCACCGAGAACAGCCCGCCCGCGCCCGTGAAATCGCGCACGAACGACGCGTGCCCCGGGCAGTCGGCGATCTGCGGATGCAGCACCGCCGTGATCTCCGGCCGCGCCTTCAGCCATTGCGCGAGCGCGAGCGCGCTCTTGCTGTGCGCATCGAAGCGCACCTGCATGCTCGGCAGGCTGCGCAGCACGAGCGAACAATCGTCGACCGACACGCCGATCCCGCAGCGCATCCGCGCGAGCTTCAGTTGCGCGTGCAACGCCGCGTCCGCGGTGATCGTCGCGCCCATCAGCACATCGCTGCCGCCCGACTGGTACTTGGTCAGCGCCTGCACCGAAATGTCGACGCCGTGCTCGAACGGCTTGAACGCGAGCCCGGCCGAGAAGGTGTTGTCGATCGCGGTGACGATGCCGCGCGCCTTCGCGGCCGCGGTGATCGCCTGCACGTCGGGCACTTCCATCGTTACCGAGCCCGGTGCCTCGATCCAGATCAGCCGCGTGTTCGGCTGGATCAGGTCGGCGATGCCGGCGCCGATCAGCGGATCGTAGAAGCGCGCGGTGATGCCGAAATCCTTCGCGAGCCAGTTGCCGAAATCGGCGTTCGGGCCGTATACGTTGTGCGGAATCAGCACGTCGTCGCCCGCTTTCACGATCCCGAAGTAGACGTTCATGATCGCCGCGAGCCCCGACGGCTGCAGCAGCGCATGCGCGCCGCCCTCGATCTCGGCGAGCCGCTGCGCGAGCGCGAGCGACGTCGGCGTGGCATGCAGCCCGTAGCGCCACTGGTTGTCGTTGTGCCAGACGAGCGCGCGCATCGTCGCGAGATCGGGGAACACGACCGTCGACGCGCGCGCGACCGGCGGCACGAACGACCGGAAGCCTTCCGGAATGACGTCGTCGGGTTGAACGATGCGGGTTTGCAGCGCGCGCTTGGGGGTGGATGCAGTCATGTCGGGAAGCCGGGCACGAGGCCGTTCGGTTGCGGAATATGCCGCTAGATTAGCCAAAATCGGCGCGCTTGGCCCGGTACAATGCGCGCCGCGCCCGCCGAGCCAGCGCGCGCTCAGTCGTCGGTGCGCAGGTTCACGACGCCGCCCACCGTCTCGATTTCCCGCACGCGGCCGTCGCGCACCTGCAGCGCCGCGCGCTTGCCCGGTGCGAGATGCAGCACGACCGGCTGCGGGTCCGACTCGTCCGAGTTCATCCGGTCGGCCTTCAGGTCGCCCGTCGCGTCGAAGCGGCCGATCCACACGCCGGTGATGTTCGTGCCGTCGTTCGACTCCTCGATCTCGAGTGTGTCGCCGTCGCGATCGCCCGCCAGCAGCACGACCTCGCCGGTATCGGCGAACTGGTACTCGCCGTGCACGCCCTCCTCGTCCGTCTTCGGGCCGAGATGCACGACGATCGGCCGGTCGCCGAGCGTGCCTTCGTAGCGCGGCAGGCGGGCAAACTCGGGATTCGGCTTCAGCGGCCGCGCCGGTGCCGGTTCATCCTGCTGCACGCCCGGCGCGACGGCCTGCGCCGCGACCACGCGCGGCATCGCGAGGCCCGCGGCCAGCGCGCCTGCGACGACAAGCACCCGTTGCCATTCCGAATATCGACCCACCTTGTGTTGCTCCTTGCTTCAGATTCGCTCGAAAATCGCGGCGACGCGCCGCCCGTCGTGCGGAACCACGGCCGGCGCGCGTATTTCGCGTCAGCCCTGCATCAGGCGCGCGACCGCGTCGCGGTGCGGAATCGGCGCGACCGCGCCGTAACCCGTCGTCGACAGCGCCGCCGCCGCGTTCGCGTAACGTGCGGCCGCGAACGGATCGTCGCCCGCGACGATCCGCGCGACGAAGGCGCCGCCGAAACAATCGCCCGCGCCCGTCGCATCGACGGCCTCGACGGTGAAGCCCGGCACGACGCGCCGCTCGCTCGGCGTCGCGACATACGCGCCTTCCTTGCCGAGTTTCAGCGCGACGACCTGCGGCCCGTGTTCGAGCATCGCATCGACGATCGCATCGCGATCGTTCGCGCCCGTCAGTGCCGTGACGTCGTCCCAGCTCGGCAGGCAGATGTCCGTCTGGCGCAGCGCCTCGCGCATCACCGCGCGGGCCCGCGGCAGCGGCCACAGCTTCAGGCGCAGGTTCGTGTCGAAGCTGACCTTCGCGCCGTGGCGGCGCGCATGGTCGATCGCCGCGAACGCCGCGTCGCACGCGGCCGTGCTGATCGCCAGGCTGATGCCCGACAGGTGCACGGCCTTCGCGGCCGCGAGCGCGTCGACCGGCAGGTCGGCCGCCGCATAACGGCTCGCCGCGGAACCCGCGCGCAGATAGTCGAACTGGTGACCGTCCGCGCCATGCGTGACGAAATACACGCCGGTCGGTGCCGTGCGGTCGATCCGCACGTACGTCGTGTCGACCTGTTCCGCCTGCCACATGCCGGCCAGCAGCCGGCCGAACGGATCGTCGCCGATCGCCGACACGAAGCCCGTCGACGCGCCCTGGCGCGCCGCCGCGATGCAGAAGTTCGACGTGTCGCCGCCGAAGCCCTGCAGGAATTCGGGACGGCCCGGCTGCGACTGGTTGAATTCGATCATCGCCTCACCGAGCGCGAGGATCTCCGGAAAGGCGGCGGCCATCGCTTACACCTCGCCCCACAGATCGTGACCGTCCGCGCCCGTGATCTTCACGGACACGAAATCGCCGACCTTGTAGCGCTTCGATGCCTTCGCCGCCGGTTCGACATAGACGACGCCGTCGATCTCCGGCGCGTCGGCCGCGGTGCGGCCGATGCCGCCTTCCTCGCTGACTTCGTCGATCAGCACCTTGAGCGTCTTGCCGACCTTGCGCTGGATGCGATTCGCCGACACTTCCTCGGCGACTTCCATGAAGCGCGCGCGGCGTGCCTCGCGGACGTCGTCCGGCAGCGCGCCGTCGAGTTCGTTCGCGGTCGCGCCTTCGACCGGCGAATACGCGAAACAGCCGACGCGGTCGAGTTCCGCCTCGCGGATGAAGTCCAGCAGCGTTTCGAACTGCTCTTCCGTCTCGCCGGGGAAGCCCGCGATGAACGTGCTGCGGATCGTCAGGTCCGGGCAGATCTCGCGCCACTTCTGCACGCGCTCGAGCACCTTCTCGGCGTTCGCCGGGCGCTTCATGCGCTTCAGCACCTCGGGGTGCGCGTGCTGGAACGGCACGTCGAGATACGGCAGCACGTGGCCCTTGAACGGACCTTCGGCCATCAGCGGAATCACTTCGTCGACGCTCGGATACGGGTACACGTAGTGCAGGCGCACCCACGCGCCGTACTGCGCGGCGAGTTCGCCGAGCGCGGCGACCAGGTCGGTCATGCGCGTCTTGATCGGCTTGCCGTTCCAGAAGCCCGTGCGGTACTTCACGTCGACGCCGTAGGCGCTCGTGTCCTGCGAGATCACGAGCAGTTCCTTCACGCCCGACTTGAACAGGTTCTCGGCTTCCAGCATCACTTCGGCGACCGGGCGCGACACGAGGTCGCCGCGCATCGACGGGATGATGCAGAACGTGCAGCGGTGGTTGCAGCCTTCGGAAATCTTCAGGTATGCGTAGTGACGCGGCGTGAGCTTGATGCCGGCGGCGGGCACGAGATCGGTGAACGGGTCGTGCGGCTTCGGCAGGTGCGAATGCACGGCCTGCATCACTTCGCCCACCGCGTGCGGGCCGGTGACGGCGAGCACCTTCGGATGGACTTCCTCGATCAGGTTCGAGCCGCTCGCGCTCGACTTCGCGCCGAGGCAGCCGGTGACGATCACCTTGCCGTTCTCGGTCAGCGCTTCGCCGATCGCGTCGAGGCTTTCCTGCACGGCTTCGTCGATGAAGCCGCAGGTGTTCACGACGACGAGGTCGGCGCCGTCGTAGGTGCCGGAGATTTCATAACCTTCGGCGCGCAACTGCGTGATGATCTGTTCGGAGTCGACGAGCGCCTTGGGGCACCCGAGGGATACGAACCCTACTTTGGGGGATTGGGACATCTGGAATGTGGGGGCGTGGCAGCAAAAGCGTGAGTTTACAGCGATTTAGGGGTGGCGAGGCAAAACAGGCGGTCGGCGACGGCGTCGACCGTCAAATCGGCGGCACGACGCGTCAACGGCCTGTCATGCGAGGCGACTTGATGCGTCCCTTTTCATTCTGAAACAATCGCCTGCCCACCGTTGCTCGCCGGCAGACCTCGGCGCGATGCGCCATCGAAAGACGTCCGGGCCCGACAATCGCGTTCAGGTGACCTGCACGTTCAACGGGTGCATCCCGGCGGCGATGCCCTCGCCACGCACCATCGCTCAACGCGCATCGGAAAATATGAAAAACTTCACGTTCGCCGCACTCGGCGCAGGTCAGGTCGACCGACCGTCGAGCCGGCGCCCGATCTTCCGCGTTCATCCCGCCCACACGAAAGGACGTTTCATGTCAGTACGACGTTTGATATGCACCGGGCTCTCGTTGTACCTGTTGATTGCAGGCACCGCGATGGCTCAACCCGTCGAGGTCGCGGGCTTTACCCACGTGCGCTCCCTGGGCGGCATCGACGAATACCGCCTGGATGCCAACGGCCTCACCGTGCTGGCCCTGCCCGATCCTGCAGCGACGGTGGTCAGTTTCCAGGTGCTGTACCAGGTGGGTTCACGCAACGAGGCCGCCGGCACGACCGGCGACACCCACCTGCTCGAGCACCTGATGTTCAAGGGCAGCCAGCATTACAACAAGGCGCTCGGCAATTCGCTGAACAGCTACATGGAGCGCGTGGGCGCGACCTTCAACGCAACCACCTCGATGGACCGCACCAACTACTTCGGCACGCTGGGGCGCGACGCGCTGGAAGGCTACATCGCCATCGAGGCCGACCGCATGCGCAACCTCCTGCTGCGCCCGGAAGACCTGGCCAGCGAGATGACGGTGGTACGCAACGAGTACGAGCGGGGCGAGAACAGTCCTGTCACCGCGTTGTTCCAGCAGGTCATGGCCACGGCTTACCAGGCACACCCCTACCACCATCCCACCATCGGCTGGCGCAGCGACATCGAGCATGCGAGCGTGGACAAGCTGCGCCGCTTCTACGACACCTTCTACTGGCCGGACAATGCCGTCGTCATCCTGGTCGGCAATTTCCGGCCGGACCAGGCATTGGGCTGGATCAAGCAGTATTACGGCGGCATTCCGCGCGCGCCCCAGCCCATCCCGGTGGTCACGACCGAGGAACCTCCGCAGCAGGGGCCACGACGGCTGGTGCTCAAGCGCGCTGGCGCGACAGGCAATCTGATCATCGCCTTCAAGGCGCCGCGCGCGCTCGACCCCGATGCGGCGGCCCTGACCGTCCTGGGCCTGGTATTGAGCCAGGGCAAGAGCAGCCGGCTGTATCGCGCACTGGTCGACACCGCGGTTGCCACGCATGCCGGCGCCAGCTTCCATGCGCTGCGTGATCCCGGCCCGTTCGTGGTGACGGTCAGCCTGCCGCCCGACGCGAAACACGAGCAGGCCGAGAAAGTCGTCTGGACCGAACTGGAGCGAGTCAAGACCGAGGGCGTCACGCGCGACGATATCCAGCGGGTGCTGGGCCCTTACCGGGCCGATCAGATCTACCAGCGTGACGGCGTCGGCTTGACGTCCGCCCGATTGGGCCACGCGGTCTCGCTGGGCGACTGGACACGGTTCGTCACCGAGCTCGAAGAACTGGAGAAGGTGACGCCCGCCGATGTGCAGCGCGTCGCCCGCAAGTACCTCGTTGAAAACCAGAGCACCACCGGCTGGTTCGTTCCGGAGAAATCGTCATGATGCAGGCTCGTTTCAACCATCTGCGGACGTGGTTCGTGTGGTTCGCCGTGCTGTGGCTGCCTGTTGCCGCTCATGCGGGCATCGCCGATCGCATCGTGCGCACCCAGGCCGGCAGCATCGCGCTGCTGACCTATTCGATGTCGCCGCGGGAAATGGTGTCCGTTGCCGGCGTGATGCCGCTGGGCGATGCCGACACGGCCAGCAAGGCAGCCAATCCCGCCGTGCCGTTGCTGACGGGCATGTTGCTGCAGGAGGGCAGCACCCGTCGCGACAAGGTGGCGATCTCCGCGCTGCTGGAGAGCCTGGGCGCCCAGTTGTCGTTCCGGACCGACGGAGGCTACGTCGGCATCTACGGCCAAAGCCTGACCAAGGATTTGCCGACGCTGATCGACCTGATGGCCGAGCAGTTGCGCCGGCCGGCCTTCAAGCCGGAGGAACTGGCCAAGGCCAAGACGCGGCTGGAGGCCGCGGTCCGCAACGCCGCGGAAAACCCGTCGGTCCGGGCCAGCGAGGCGCTGAACCAGTCGATCTACCCCGCCGCGCACCTCAACGCCCCGGTGCCGCGCGAGCGGATGCTCGAGGCCATCGCCGCCGCCACGCTGGACGACATCAAGGCCTTTCATCAAGCCTATTACGGGCCTGCACACATGACGCTGGTCGTGGTCGGCGGCGCGGACCCTCGCCGCCTGCAGTCCCTCGTGACCGAAGCGTTCGCGGGCTGGAGCGGCGGCCAGGCGCTCGTGCGGCGGGGGCCGCCGCGCAAGGCAAGTCAGCCCGACATACAGCGCATCGCCATGGGGGACAAGGAATCCATCAGCGTGATGCTGGGTCAGGCCATCGACCTGCGCGCCAACGATGCCGACTACCTGCCGCTCAGCGCGGCCGTCAACATCCTGGGCAACGGCTTCACCGGCCGGCTGATGGCAGGGGTGCGCGATCAGGAGGGCCTGACCTACGGCATCCGTGCCGGCCTGTCCGGGCTCTCGCTGATGGACGGCGGATTCGTCATCACCAGCAGTTTCGCCCCGCCTCTGCTGGACAAGGGCGTCACCAGCACGCGCCGCATTCTGGACACCTGGTGGAAACAGGGCGTGACGCAGGCGGAACTGGATGCCCGCAAGGACGGCATGATCGGCCGCCATCAAGTCGCCATGGAAACGACCGGCCAGATGGCCGCCATGATCGCCCAGACGGTGCTCCAGGACCGCCCGCTGAGCGACCTGGACACCTATCCCGAGCGCGTGCGCGCGTTGACCGTCGAGCAGGTCAACACCGCCATCCGCACGTACCTGGACCCCGGCAAGATGACGTTGGTGGAAGCGGGCACGTTTGCGGAGAAATAACCGCAACCTCGCTTCGTTCCGCGCCGCGCCCGGCTTCGGCCGGGCCGCCGCCATCGCACTGCCACGGCTCTCCAACGGGAGGTTCGCTGCAACGCTCGTGGAACATCCTCGACGCGTGCGGACTCGAGTGCGCCGGAGCCCGGCGCACGACAATCGCCCCGGACGCGAGGCGCCGTTATGCGAGAATCGGAACCTCCAACCGCTTCACACCACCCATGACGGGGCTCGCATGACCACCCACATCACGATCGAATTCACCGAACACGCAGCGGAAGCCGTCGGCGAGCAAACCAGCACCAGTTTCTCCTACGACCAGGGCGCGCATGTGCCGCAACCGGGCGACTTCGTCGAGCTCGAGCATTCGCGACAGACGTTCCTCGTGATCGGCCGCGTGTTTTCGCTCAAGGCGAATTACTGCGCCGTCAAGCTCGTGCTCGACCTTCCTCCGCCGGACGACGATCAGGACTTCGGTCCCGCGCACTGAGCACCGCAGCAACGCATGCCATCGGCCCGAACCGATGACCACGCAGCGCACGCGTGCGCGACATCGCAGTCGACGATCGATCGACATCGGCTGCGCACGAAACCCCTGCCGACGAAAAACGACCCGGCCCGCGATCGCGGGCCGTGCAGGAACATGAAGCGTTGCCCGTCACCGCGCATCCGGAAACACCGGCGCAGTCAGACACCGCTCGAACCACACTGCATCGTCGCCGTCGCCGATCGGCCACATTTCCGCATCCAGTTGCGGCATGCCCGCGGCCGGCGCAGGCGCGCGGCCATCCACGCCGGACGCACCGGCCCGTACCCATCCTGACTGCGCGCCGCCGCCATCGCACGATTGCGCATGCGCCTGCGCCTCGCAGAACGCCACCGGATGCACCTTCCCGCCGACGGTCGCACTCACCGAGCGGTATTGATAGACCGCGCCGGTCGCCCAGTCCTCGCTCTGGCTGCAGATCCGCGCACGATGCTGCACGTGGACCGCGCCGAAGCACGCGTAGGACACGTGCGTGCCGCTCGCGTCGTCCGGAATGAAATCGCAGTTGCCATCGAAACCGGTCAACGGGCCGCCGGTATATTTCGCGAGCCACTGCCGCTCGGCCAGCGCCCGCGCGATCAGCCCTTTGGCCGACCGATCGGCCAGCATCGCCGTGCGCCGATCGATGGCCTTGCGCACTTCGTCGACCGCCATCGGATGGCCATCGTAATCGGCATCGAGTCGGTTGTTGCGTGCGCCGATCCAGCGCCGCTGGCTGCGCACGAGCATGTCGCGGATCGCGGCGTCCGGCGCGGCCTTCAGCGCGCCCGCATAGGCCGTATTCATCCTCGCGTCGGCTGCCCGCAGCGCGGGGCTCGCGCAGATGCGCTTCTCGACCGGTTGCACGGCCTTCGCGCAATCGATCGCCAGGGCCGGCAAGGCCAGGCCCATGCCACACATGAACATCGAAGCAAGACCGGCGAGCCTGCCGGCCGATGCCATTCGAATCCCTCGCATGCGCTCTCTCAATCGGTTTGTTGTTCTTGGTCGCGCCGGGTCGACCCGGCATCGCCTGTATCGTCGCAACCGGAACCGGTACCGCGCGTCACCGTGCAGCGCCGCTTCGGGTGCGACAGGCACACACCCCGCGCCGCGGTGCGAACGCACGCGCTCCGGCGCAGCGCACCCCGGCTTTCATTCGTTGATGACGGGATCTCGATCGACTGGACGACGGTCATGCACGCCGTTGCCCGGCACGCGCATCGGTGCCGACGATCATGAACGACCGTCGGCGGCATCTCACGGCAGGCAGCGGCCGCGCATCGTCATGCCCGAACACACGATCGGCTGCGCTGCCCGCGCTGCTTTGCGGCCCCGTCGCCCGACGGCTCGCGCCGCCGCGGCCGGCGTGCCGCGCCACGATTAATTACTTCTTTTCCGGCTCCGACGCACCCGGCTGCTTGAACGGGAACGTGCTGAACATCGACTTCGCCTGGTTCTGCATCTGCTCCTGCATCTGCACGAACATGTTCTTCGACTGCTCGATGTAGCTGGTCATCATCCCCTGCATCATCGGCGCCTGCATGTTCATGAACTGCGACCAGACTTCCGGATTCATCGCGTTGGTGTCGTACAGGTTCTTCGACTGATCCGCGAGCTTGTTCTGGATGTCGATGAACGCCTGGATGTTCTTTTCCAAGTACGTGCCCATCATGCCCTGCATCGCATGGCCGTAGAAACGGATGATTTGCGACAGCATCGACGACGAGAACATCGGCACGCCGCCGCTTTCCTCTTCGAGAATGATCTGCAGGAGGATGCTGCGCGTCAGGTCTTCGTTGGATTTCGCATCGACGACCTTGAAGTCCTCCTGCTCCAGCACGAGCTGCTTGACGTCCGTGAGCGTAATGTACGTGCTTGTCTCGGTATCGTAGAGCCGGCGGTTCGGGTACTTCTTGATGAGCCGTTCGGCAGTCTTCTTTGTAGTAGTCATGTAACGCCTTTCAGTGCAGCGTAGCGCAAGCGCAAGTGACGAATCCCCGCCGCCCGAATCCGGGAGGCGGGGGCCTTCGGAACCCACCCGGCTGCGCGGCCACCCGGCCCGCGCAGCCCGGGCGTCAGCCCATGTGCAGGCCGCCGTTCAGCGAGAAGTCGGCGCCCGTCGCGAAGCCGGAATCGTTCGACGCGAGCCACGCGACGATCGAGCCGATTTCCTCCGGGCCGCCCAGACGCCGCACCGGGATCGTCGCGACGATCTTCTCGAGCACGTCGGGACGGATCGCCTTCACCATGTCGGTGCCGATGTAGCCCGGCGACACCGTGTTGACCGTCACGCCCTTCGTCGCGACTTCCTGCGCGAGCGACATCGTGAAGCCGTGAATGCCGGCCTTCGCGGTCGAGTAGTTGGTCTGGCCGAACTGCCCCTTCTGGCCGTTCACCGACGAAATGTTGATGATGCGGCCCCAGCCACGCTCGACCATCCCGTCGATCACCTGCTTCGTCACGTTGAAGAGGCTCGTCAGGTTGGTGTCGATCACGGCCGTCCAGTCTTCATGCGTCATCTTGCGGAACACGACGTCGCGCGTGATGCCCGCGTTGTTGACCAGCACGTCGATCTCGCCGACTTCGGCCTTGACCTTGTCGAATGCTTCCTTGGTCGAGTCCCAGTCGCCGACGTTGCCTTCCGACGCGATGAAGTCGTAGCCGAGCGCCTTCTGGTCCTCGAGCCACTTCACGCGGCGCGGCGAGTTCGGGCCGCAACCCGCGACGACCTTGAAGCCGTCCTTCGACAGACGCTGGCAGATGCTGGTGCCGATGCCGCCCATCCCGCCCGTTACGTACGCAATTCGCTGAGACATGAATCTCACTCCATTTTTTGGTTTCGAGAGCTATCGAGGCTCCCTCTGACTTCACGTGGCGCCGGCCGAAGCCGCAATCGGCCGGCGCCCGGATTCGGTTCGACGGTGACGAACAGCCGGTTACGGGCGCTCGACCGCGAGCGCGACACCCATCCCGCCGCCGATGCACAGCGACGCCAGCCCGCGCTTCGCGTCGCGCTTGGCCATCTCGTGCAGCAGCGTCACCAGGATCCGGCAGCCCGACGCGCCGATCGGATGGCCGATCGCGATCGCCCCGCCGTTCACGTTCACCTTCGACGTGTCCCAGCCCATCTGCTTGTGCACCGCCAGCGCCTGCGCCGCGAACGCCTCGTTGATTTCCATCAGGTCCAGGTCGCCCGGCGTCCAGCCCGCGCGCTCCAGGCACCGGCGCGACGCCGGCACCGGGCCCATGCCCATCACGCTCGGATCCACGCCCGCGTTCGCGTACGCCTTGATCCGCGCCAGCGGCGTCAGGCCGAGCGCCGCCGCCTTCTGCGCCGACATCACCAGCACCGCCGCCGCCCCGTCGTTCAGCCCCGACGCGTTCGCCGCCGTCACCGAGCCGTCCTTCGTGAACGCCGGCTTCAGACCGGCCAGCGATTCCGCCGTCACGCCGTGACGCACGAATTCGTCGGTGGCGAACTGCAGCGGCTCGCCCTTGCGTTGCGGAATCGACACCGGCACGATTTCATCGTCGAAACGGCCGGCCTTCTGCGCGGCTTCCGCCTTGTTCTGCGACAGCGCCGCGAACGCGTCCTGCTCCTCGCGCGTGATCCCGTATTCCTTCGCGACGTTCTCCGCCGTGATGCCCATGTGGTACTGGTTGTACACGTCCCACAGGCCGTCGACGATCATCGTGTCGACCAGCTTCGCGTCGCCCATCCGGAACCCGTCGCGCGAGCCCGGCAGCACGTGCGGCGACGCGCTCATGTTCTCCTGGCCGCCCGCGATCACGATGTCCGCGTCGCCCGCGACGATCGCGTTCGCCGCCAGCATCACGGCCTTCAGGCCCGAGCCGCACACCTTGTTGATCGTCATCCCCGGCACCGCGTTCGGCAGCCCGGCCTTGATCAGCGACTGCCGCGCCGGGTTCTGCCCCGAACCGGCCGTCAGCACCTGGCCCATGATCACTTCGCTGACCTGATCGGGCTTCACGCCCGCACGCTCCAGCACCGCGCGGATCACCGTCGCGCCCAGCTCCGGCGCTGCAATCTTCGCAAGCGAGCCGCCGAATTTGCCGACCGCGGTCCGCGCGGCCGATACGATCACTACGTCCGTCATTTCCCTTTCCTCCAGGCCCGCACGACACGGCGCATCGTTACCGGCCCTGTTAAAAAAACTGCGGTGCTCCGGACAGCGTGCGCCGCTGTCCGGTTTTCGTCAATCGCGCTGCAATACGTAGCGCCCGGGTGCCGGCTCGATCACCGGAAACTGCGCGGAACCCGCCTCGGCCGGCGGCGCCACCTTGCGGCCGCCGTACGCATCGAGCCATTCGACCCACGTCGGCCACCAGCTGCCCGGCTGCTCGGCCGCACCGGCGAACCAGTCGTCCGCGGATTCGGGCAGGTCGTCGTTGACCCAGTAGCTGCGTTTCTTCTTCGCCGGCGGATTGATCACGCCCGCGATATGCCCCGACGCGCCGAGCACGAATTTCAACGGGCCCGACAGGATCGACGTCGACGCGTAGGCCGTCTGCCACGGCACGATGTGATCCTCGCGCGAACCGTAGATGAAGGTCGGCACGTCGATCAGCGACAGGTCGACGGATTCGCCGCATACGGTCAGCGCGCCCGGCTCGCGCAGCTTGTTCTCGAGATAGGTATTGCGCAGGTACCACGCGTACATCGGGCCCGGCAGGCTGGTCGAATCGCTGTTCCAGTACAGCAGGTCGAACGGCGCGGGTGTGCGGCCCTTCAGGTAGTTGTCGACGACGTAGTTCCACACGAGGTCGTTCGGACGCAGGAACGAGAACGTGTTCGCGAACTCGACGCCGCGCATCAGCCCCGGTGGCGTGCCGTTCTTGCCGCCGATGGTCTGCTCGCGCATCTGCACGTGCGCCTCGTCGACGAACACGTCGAGGATGCCGGTATCGCTGAAGTCGAGCATCGCGGTGAGCAGCGTCATCGACGCGGCCGGATGTTCGCCACGCGCGGCAAGCACCGCGAGCGCGGTCGCGAGCATCGTGCCGCCGACGCAGAAGCCGAGCGTGTTGATCTGCTCGCGGCCGCTGACCTGCTGCACGGCGTCGATCGCCGCGAGCAGCCCTTCGTTCATGTAGTCGTCCCACGTCTTGTGCGCGACCGATGCGTCCGCATTGCGCCACGACACCAGGAACACCTGATGACCGTTCGACAGCGCATGCGCGACGAGCGAATTCTCGGGCTGCAGGTCGAGGATGTAGAACTTGTTGATGCACGGCGGGACGATCAGCAACGGCCGCTCGAACACCTTGTCCGTCTTCGGCGTGTACTGGATCAGCTGGATCAGGTCGTTCTCGTAGACGACCGCACCTTCAGTACACCCGAGGTTCTTGCCGACCACGAACTGCGATTCGTCGGTCTGCGAAATCTTGCCGCGCTGCAGGTCGCCGAGCAGGTTCATCATCCCCTGCCGCAGGCTCTCGCCCTGCGTGTCGAGAATCGATTTCTGCGCGTCGGGATTGAGTGCGAGGAAGTTGCTCGGCGCGGCGGCGGCCGTCCATTGCTGGACCGTGAAGCGGATGCGCTCGCGCGTCTTCGGATCGGTCTGAAGCGAGTCGGCGAGTTCCTGCAGGTAACGCGCGTTGAGCAGATACCACGCAGCCGCGAACGCATGCGCGGGCGACGACTTCCATGCGTCGCCGCTGAAGCGGCGATCCTTCAGTTCGGGGGCCTCGAGCTTCGCGGCGGCAGCCTGCTGCATCAGCGTCATGCAATCGCGCGCGTAGTCGGCCTGCAGCGCCTGGAGCCGTTCCGGCGGAATCGCGGCAACCGGCAGCTTCAGCCCCGCGAACGGCGACGCCATGCCGCCAAGCCCCGCGAGGCCACCGAGATCGGGCATCGACGGCATCTGGAACGGAAACGAAGCCGGAAACTGGAAAGTCGCGAACGGATTGACGGTGGCCGATGCAGTCGCGGCGCGCGCCGGATCTGCAAAACCGCGCCACGCGTTCAGCCACGACTCGAACATCTGCTGCATCGGCTGGGCGGCCGGATCAAAACCGGTGCTGCCTGCGGAAGTGCCCGCCTGAGCGGACGTCGACGAATTTTTCGATGCTGTCATTACCTGCCTTACCGGTGATTCGTGAGCGTCAATCGTGAAATCCTGCTCGCGCGCGGCGTGCCGGCTGCGAGCCGGGCCGTCATGCTCTGGAGAGGCGTCTCCAGATTCTGCCGCAGTGCGGTATTTTTATCATTATCGTTTTCCCCATGTGAAGCGCCAAGTCAAACCACTGAACATTTCTGCACGGAGATAATCCGCGTGCAACAGGCGGGACAAGGGTTCCGGCGAAACATAAACCATTTTGTCCGGCTTGACTTCGGGATTTTCCATTCAGTTGCGCATGCGATGCCGCAGTGCCGTCTAAATATCGAGATAACCCGATTTCGCGACGCGGCAAATCCCGCACGCATGCGCATGCCGTCAATCGGCCAGCCAGATCGCCGCTGCCATGCGGCCCGTCACGCGATCGCGGCGGTACGAATAGAAGCGTGCCTGTTCGGCGACCGTGCAAGCCGCCCCGCCGCTCACGTGCGCGACGCCCGCACGGGCGAGACGCAAGCGCGCGAGCGCGTACAGATCGGCGAGAAACTTGCCGGGCGCGCCCTCGATCGCAACGAACGCGAGCCCGGTTTCATCATGCTCCGACTGCGGAGCCGTGTCGAGAAACGCGTCGCGCACGTCCGCGCCGACCTCGAACGCCTGCGGGCCGATCGCCGGCCCCAGGTACGCATGCAGCGTGTCCGTCGCGCCGCCGGCAAGCGCCGCGACGCGAGCCGCGGTCTGCTCGACGATGCCGGCCGCGAGCCCGCGCCAGCCCGCGTGCGCGGCGCCGACCGCGCGGCCTTGCGCATCGCACAACAGCACGGGCAGGCAATCCGCGACCATCACGACGCAGACGGCGCCGGCCCGGTCCGTGACGCTCGCGTCGGCCCGCACCGGCGCAGCAGCCGCGGGCGCCGCCGCGATCACCTCGTCGGCGCGGACGATGTCCGCACCGTGAACCTGCTCGAGCCACGCGGCGCTCGACTGGCCCGCGAGGGCGAGCAAACGCGCGCGATTCGCGGCGACACGGGCCGGGTCGTCACCGGTGTGCAGGCCGAGATTCATCCCGCCCGGCCGCGCCTCTCCCTCCTGCCAGCGCCCGTAAGGGCCTTCGCTCACACCGCCGTCGCGCGTCGTGATCAGCGCGCGCACGCGCGGCGACACCTGCCAGTCGGGCTGCACGCAGTCCTGCCACGTCAACGGCGCCACGTTCGTCATCGGCACTCACGCCTCCTCGTCGTCTTCCAGGTACGGCTCGTCATCGTGATACTCGCCGCCGAAATCGTCATCGTCGTAGACACCATCGTCGTCGTCGAATTCCTCGTCGCCCTGCCCGAAACCGAGCGCCGCGACGAGCGTGTTCAGGTCGTCCGGCAGCGGACAGCGCCATTGCATCGCCTTGCCCGTGACCGGATGCACGAGGCCGAGCCGCCACGCATGCAGCGCCTGTCGCGCGAAGCCGTCCGGCAGCGGCGTGACCGAACGCTTGCCGCGCGCGCGCCCGTAGACGGGATCGCCGAGCAGCGGGTGCCCGATGTGCGCGCAGTGCACGCGGATCTGGTGCGTGCGGCCGGTTTCGAGATCGCACTGGATCGCCGACACCGGCTGACGTTGCCACAGACATGTGTCAACCGTACGGAAATGCGTGCGGGCCGGCTTGCCCGACGCGCCGGTGACGACGGCCATGCGCGTGCGCTCGCGCGGATCGCGGCCGATCGGCGCGTCGATCGTGCCTTCCTCGGGCATCGTGCCCCACACGAGCGCGAAGTAGCGGCGCTTCACCGTGCGGGCCTGCAACTGCCGCACGAGGTCCGTCTGCGCGGCCAGCGTGCGCGCCACCACCATCAGGCCGGAGGTTTCCTTGTCGAGCCGGTGGACGATTCCCGCGCGCGGCAGGCCGGCCGCCGCGTCGCCGTAGCGATGCAGCAGCCCGTTGAGCATCGTGCCGCTCCAGTTGCCGGCGGCCGGATGCACGACGAGGCCGGCCGGCTTGTTGATCACGACGAGCGCGTCGTCCTCGTAGATCACGTCGAGCGGCACCGGCTCCGGCGTGAACGCGAGCTGCTCGGGCAGCAGGTCGGGCACGAGCGCGATCTTCGCGCCGAGCGGCACCGGCTGGCGGATCTTCGCCGGCGCGCCGTCGACGAGCACGCGTTGCGCCTCGATCCAGCTCTGCAGGCGGCTGCGGGAGAATTCGGGGAACAGCTGGGCAAGCGCCTTGTCGAGGCGCTCGCCCGCGAGCGACAGCGGCACTTCGACGACGCGCGGCGCCTCGTCGACCGCCGCGGACGGTACGACGGGCGGCTGCATGACGTCGCCGGCCAGATCGTCATCGAGGGAATCCCCCGACGCAGCGTCGGCGGGCCGATCGCTTGGGCTATAATCTTCGCGATTTGGTGTGCCCGGCTGGGCATTCTGCGAACTTGAACGGGTCATTTAGACTGGGTCACCGAGACTTGAAGCTAGGACATGCGAGCATGATGAATTCGACCAAACGCACGGCCAGAACCGCCGCCGCCCGGGCTGCGGCGGTAGCGGCCGCGGCCCTCATCGCCGGCTGCCACGGCTTGCCGCAGAAGCAGGACGAGACGGCTACCTGGTCGAATAACAAATTATACTCAGAGGCCCAGGACGCACTGTCCGGCGGCGACTGGGGCAAGTGCGCGAAATATTTCGAATCGCTGCAAGGCCGCGATCCGTTCGGTCATTTCGCGCAGCAGGCACAGATCAACGTTGCATACTGCAACTGGAAGGACAACGAAGCGGCCGCCGCCGACCAGGCCGTCGACCGCTTCATCCAGCTCCACCCCGATCATCCGGATATCCCGTACGCGTACTACCTGAAGGGGATGATCCACTTCAACGACGATCTCGGCCTGTTCGGGCGCTTCTCCGGCCAGGACATGAGCGAACGCGATCCGCAGGCGCTGCGCGAGTCGTACGATGCGTTCAAGGTCGTCGTCGACCGCTTCCCGAAGAGCAAGTACGCGCCCGATGCAGCGGCACGGATGCGCTACATCGTCAACGCGCTCGCGTCGCACGAAGTGCACGCGGCCGACTACTACTACCGTCGTGGCGCCTACGTGGCGGCAATCAACCGCGCCCAGCTCGCGATCAAGGATTACAAGGGTGCGCCGGCGATCGAAGATGCGCTGCACATCATGATCCTGTCGTACAACAAGCTGAACCAGCCGCAGCTCGCCGAGGACACGAAGCGCGTGCTCGCGGGCACGTTCCCCGACAGCCCGTACGTCACGGGCCATTCGCGCCCCGGCGCGAAGAAGTCGTGGTGGCAGTTCTGACGAACCGCGCGGCGCAACGCCCGTTGCACGAACAAAAAACCCGGCCATCGAGCCGGGTTTTTTATTGGCGCCGCAATCCGGCGCCGCGGGGGCGATCGCGCGGCGCCGGCCGCGCGGATCGTCACATGCGTTTGTCCGAGCGATGCTCGTCGAAGAAATCCTGCACGACCGCGATCTCGCGCGTGCGCTTGAACGGCGGCAGGCTCTGCCAGATCCGGCGCCCGTAGGGCTTGTCGACGAGCCGCGTGTCGCAGATCATCAGCACGCCGCGATCCGTCTCCGCGCGAATCAGCCGGCCTGCGCCCTGCTTCAGCGTGATCACGGCCTGCGGCAGCTGATGCACGGCGAACGGGCTCAGGCCCTTCTTCGTCAGGGCATCGAGACGCGCGGCCAGCACCGGATCGTCCGGCGGGGCGAACGGCAGCTTGTCGATCACGACGAGCGACAGCGCGTCGCCGCGCACGTCGACGCCCTCCCAGAAACTCTGGCTGCCGACCAGGATCGCATTGCCGTATGCGCGGAAACGGTCGAGCAGCTCGGTGCGGCTCGCATCGCCCTGCACGAGCAGCGGCGTGTTCCAGCCGCGCGATTCGATGACATCGCGCAACTTCGACGCGATCCGGTCGACCGCGCGCAGCGTCGTGCACAGCATGAACACGCCGCCGCCGGACGCCTCGATCGCCGGCAGCGCGGCATCGAAGACGGCATCGGTAAACGCCGGCGAAGACGGCTGAGGCAGGTTGCGCGGCACGTACAGCAGCCCTTGCGACTGGTAGTCGAACGGGCTCGCGAGCGTCATCGAGCGGCGCGAGCTGAGGCCCATCTGCGCCGCGTAGTGCGTGAAATCGCCGCGCACCGACAGCGTGGCCGACGTGAACACCCATGCCCGCGGGACACCTGCACGCTGCTTCGCGAAGATCGGCGCGACCGACAGCGGCGTTTCGTGCAGCTGCACGGTATGCGCGAACACCTCGACCCAGCGCACCTTCTCGTTCGGATCGCCGTCGGAGGTCGCCTTGTCGCCGGCCGCTGCCGCGTCGGCCTGCGCGGCCGCCTCCGCCGCGCCGGGCGCGACCCAGCCGGCCAGCAGATCCTGCAGCTCGCGCGCGCGCCGCAGGCACGCGCCGAGCGACTCCGCCCGCTCGGCCTGGCTCGCGAGCGCCGACGCGAGCGCGTCGAGCGCCACGTCGAGCGCGTCGAGCGCGCCGAACATCGGATGATCGTCGCCGAGCTGCGCCAGCGACATGCGCACGATCTGGTCGTTCGCGAACGCGAGGCGCAAGTCGCGCGCCGCACGTTCGAGATCGCCGCCGAGCTTCACCCACTCGACCGCGTCGCGCGCGTGGCCCAGGCCCTCGGCCACCGTGTCGCGCGCGAGTTCGAGGATCTGCGTGGTCGACAGCGTCTCGCCGAAGAACAGCGTCGCCGTCTCCGGCAACTGGTGCGCTTCGTCGAAGATGACCGTGTTCGCGTTCGGCAGCAATTCGGCCATCCCGGTGTCGCGCAGCATGATGTCCGCGAAGAACAGGTGATGGTTGACGACCACCACGTCGGCCTGCTGCGCCTCGCGCCGCGCCTGCATCACGAAGCATTCCTTGTAATGCGGGCACTCCTGGCCGAGGCAGTTGTCGCGCGTCGACGTGACCATCGACCACACGGGCGCCGTTTCCGGCACGCTCGCGAGCTCGGCCTTGTCGCCGCTCTTCGTGATCTTCGCGAAGCGGACGATCTCCTGCAGATACGCGGTGTCCTGCCGCGACGGCAGGCGGCCGTTGTCGGCCGTGCGTTGCAGGTAGTAATGGCACAGGTAGTTGGCGCGCCCCTTGAGCATCGCCACCGACACCGGCACCGCGAGCGCGTTGCGCACGGTCGGGATGTCGCGCTGGAACAGCTGGTCCTGCAGGTGTTTCGTGCCGGTCGACACGATCACCTTGCCGCCCCACAGCATCGCGGGCACGAGATACGCGTAGGTCTTGCCGGTACCCGTACCGGCTTCGACGATCAGCGTGTTGTCGGCCGCATCGGTGTCGGATTCGGCTGATGCGGCGCCGTCCGCGCCCGGCTCGGCTGCCTTGTCGCCGTCGCCGAGGCGGCGCGCCGGCCGCTTGCGTGTTTCGAAGATCTCGGGCTCGGGCATCCGGCGCGCGGACGCTTCCATCGCCGACGCGACCGCGCGCGCCATCTCGATCTGCGAGGTACGCGGCCGGTAGCCGTCGAGCGCGCGCGCCAGCAACCCGCCCTCGCCGAAAATCGTGTCGAGTTCGTCGACGCGCTTGCGGCTCAGCTCGAAGGTGCCTTCGGGCGCACGAGCGCGCCCGGCGGACGTCGCGTCACGCCGGGCATCGGGGGTGGCTTCAAGCGGTGAATTCAAGGCAAGCGTTCCTGTGTCCAGCGCCCGGGCGGCGCCGGCGCTTGCCAGGCCGCGCTCAGGCGCGCTTATCCGGTTCGAGCTGCGATTGCAGCAGAATGATTTTGTCCTTGGCTGCCAGCTTTTCCTTCTTCAGCCGGTGCAGCGTGATGTCGTCGATGTCGGAGTGCCCTTCCTTCAGCTCGATCTCCCGAGCGAGCTGCTGGTGCTGCTCCTGCAATGCAGCCAAACGGTTGTGCAATTCCTGCTGCTGTTCCGTGTGACGGTTTTGCATAGTTGCCTCCTCATCGAAGCAGCGCGGCGGCTGGCATGCCGACGCGCCCGAGACTGATCCCGATCAATCCAACACGTTACTGCCCCTGCTGTTGCTGCTTGGCCTTCTCGGCCGCTTCCTGCTGACGTCGCTCGACATCGGCCTTGTGCTGCGCGGCTTCCTTCTGCTTCTGCTCGTAGCGCGCGGCGTTGTCCGCCCGCTCCTGCGCCTTCTGCGCCGCCTGCTGGTGCGCCTGGTCGAGCTTGCGCTGGAAGTCGCCCTGCTTCTGGTCGTATGCCTGCTTGCTCGCCGCGCGCTGCGGCCCTTCCGCGCCGCGCTGCGCCTGCTTCAGTGCATTCTGCTCCTGCTTGTCGCGGAACGCAGCCGCGTTCGCCGCATCGTTCGCCGCCCGCTGCGGCGCTTCCGCCGCGTTCTGCGCCTGCTTCAGTGCCTGCTGTTGGTCGCGCTGCTGCGCGCGCACCGCGCGCTGCTCGTCGTTGAGCGCGAGTTGCTCCTGACGGATGCTCGCGCGCTCGTCGCGCATCTGGTCGCGCGCCTTGCCGAGACAGTGATTGACGAAAAAGGTGCTGTAGCAATTATGCTCGGCCACCGCATAACGATAATCGTTTTCCGCGGTGCGTTGATTGAGCACTTTTTGACGGGCGTCGAAATCCGGTGCGGCGGAGGCCGCAACGGGCGCGGCCGCGACGGCGTCCGGCGCGGTTGCGCCCGAGGCTTGCGCGAACGCGCCGGAAGGCCCGGCGGACAAAGCCGCGGCGAGCGCTGCGCCGAGCGCGACGAGAGAAATTCGGGAAGTTGGCAACGTCGTAGGAAAGCTGCGGGACATGTGTCAAATTCTATCACCCCCGGCTGGACGCTCCGCCATTTATGGCAAAATGCCCCGCTTCACTCACCCGCGGCATCAGGCCCGTCGGGCCCGCCATGCAGCCCGCCGCGTCGGGCCTGCCGGCCCGCGCCGCGATTTCAGCAGGCAGATCATCCACGACATGACGGAAACCGTAGCACTCAAGATCGTACAGCGCATCGCCACCGAACTGTCCGTCCAGCCGCGCCAGGTCGCGGCGGCCGTGCAACTCCTCGACGAAGGCTCGACCGTTCCGTTCATTGCCCGGTACCGCAAGGAAGTGACCGGCAACCTGGACGACACGCAGCTGCGCCAGCTCGAGGAACGTCTCCTGTATCTGCGCGAACTCGAGGATCGCCGCGCGGCGATCCTGTCGAGCATCGACGAACAGGGCAAGCTGACGGACGAACTGCGCGCCGCGATCGACGCGGCCGACAGCAAGCAGGTGCTCGAAGACCTTTATCTGCCGTACAAGCCGAAACGCCGCACGCGTGCGCAGATCGCCCGCGAAGCCGGCCTCGAGCCGCTCGCGCAGGCCCTGCTCGCGAACCCGCTGCTCGACCCGCAGGCCGAGGCGGCCGCGTATGTCGACGCCGACAAGGGTGTCGCCGACGTGAAGGCCGCGCTCGACGGCGCGCGCGACATCCTGTCCGAACAGTTCGGCGAAACGGCCGAGCTGCTCGGCAAGCTGCGCGACTACCTGCACAACCAGGGCGTCGTGTCGTCGGCGGTCGTCGAGGGCAAGGAAAACGAGGAAGGCGAGAAATTCCGCGACTATTACGACTACGCGGAAACGATCAAGACCGTGCCGTCGCACCGCGCCCTCGCGCTGTTCCGCGGCCGCAACGCGGGCGTCCTGACGGTCAAGCTCGGCCTCGGCGAAGAGCTCGACGCGCAGGTGCCGCATCCCGGCGAGGCGATGATCGCGCGCCATTTCGGCATCGCGAACCAGAACCGCCCGGCCGACAAATGGCTGTCCGACGTCTGCCGCTGGTGCTGGCGCGTGAAGGTGCAGCCGCATATCGAGAACGAACTGCTCACGCAACTGCGCGAAACGGCCGAAACCGAGGCGATCCGCGTGTTCGCGCGCAACCTGAACGACCTGCTGTTGGCCGCGCCGGCCGGCCCGAAGGCCGTGATCGGTCTCGACCCCGGCCTGCGCACGGGCGTGAAGGTCGCGGTCGTCGACCGCACCGGCAAGGTGCTCGCGACCGACACGATCTACCCGCACGAGCCGCGCCGCGACTGGGACGGCTCGATCGCGAAACTCGCCCGCATCGCCGCGCAGACGCAGGCCGAACTCATCAGCATCGGCAACGGCACCGCGTCGCGCGAAACCGACAAGCTCGCGAGCGAACTGATCGCGAAGCACCCGGAGCTGCGCCTGCAGAAGATCGTCGTGTCCGAAGCCGGCGCGTCGGTCTATTCGGCGTCCGAGCTCGCCGCGAAGGAATTCCCGGAGCTCGACGTATCGCTGCGCGGCGCCGTGTCGATCGCACGCCGCCTGCAGGACCCGCTCGCGGAGCTCGTGAAGATCGAGCCGAAGGCGATCGGCGTCGGCCAGTACCAGCACGACGTGAACCAGCGCGAACTCGCGCGTTCGCTCGACGCGGTCGTCGAGGATTGCGTGAACGCGGTCGGCGTCGACGCGAACACCGCATCGGTCCCGCTGCTGGCGCGCGTGTCGGGCCTGAACGCGACGCTCGCCCGCAACATCGTCGACTACCGCGATGCGAACGGCCCGTTCCCGTCGCGCGAGCACCTGCGCAAGGTGCCGCGCCTCGGCGACAAGACCTTCGAGCAGGCCGCCGGCTTCCTGCGCATCAACGGCGGCGAGAACCCGCTCGACCGCTCGTCGGTGCACCCGGAAGCCTATCCGGTCGTCGAACGGATGCTCGCGAAGATCAACAAGCGCATCGACGACGTGCTCGGCAACCGCGAAGCGCTGTCGGGCCTGTCCCCGACGGAATTCGTTGACGAACGTTTCGGCCTGCCGACCGTGCGCGACATCCTGTCCGAACTGGAGAAACCGGGCCGCGATCCGCGGCCGGAATTCAAGACCGCGACGTTCCGCGAAGGCGTCGAGAAGGTGTCGGATCTCGTGCCGGGCATGACGCTCGAAGGCGTCGTGACGAACGTCGCCGCGTTCGGTGCGTTCGTGGATATCGGCGTCCATCAGGACGGCCTCGTCCATGTGTCCGCGATGTCGACGAAGTTCATCAAGGACCCGCACGAAGTCGTGAAGGCCGGCCAGGTCGTCAAGGTGAAGGTGCTCGACGTCGACGTGAAGCGCCAGCGCATTGCGCTGACGATGCGCCTCGACGACGACGCGGCAGCGCCCGGCATGTCGTCGCGCGGCGGCCAGGATCGCGGCAACGCGGCGCGCGGCGCGGCTCGCCCGCAGCGCTCGCGCGAGCCGGAACCGGCCGGCGCGATGGCCGCGGCATTCGCGAAGCTGAAGCGCTGAACACGCGAAAGCCGCCGCCAGAAGAAAGCCCGCCGAAAGGCGGGCTTTTTTATGCACCGGCAGCCGTGGCGCGCGGCTGAACGGCTCGCGCGCCGCGTCCGGTCAGATCTCGATCTTCGTGCCGAGCTCGACGACGCGGTTCGCGGGAATCGAGAAGAAGTCGGTCGGCTTCGCGGCGTTCTGGTGCATCCACGCGAACACGCGCTCGCGCCAGATCGACATCCCGGGCAGGTGGGTCGGCACGACCGTTTCGCGTGCGAGGAAGAACGACGTGTCCATCAGCTCGAACGTCATGTCGTGCGCGCGGCCGAATTCCTCGAGAACGGCCTTCACGTCCGGCGTCTCGTTGAAGCCGTACTCGGCCTTGACGATGTACAGCCCGCCGCCCGCATCGCGCGAGGTCTGGCGCTTGTCGTCGCGCACATAGGGAAAGTCGCGCGTGACGAACGTCAGGAAAATGGTCCGCTCGTGCAGCACCTTGTTGTGCTTCAGGTTGTGCAGCAGGCTGACGGGCACGAGCTTGTCGTTGCCGGTCAGGTAGATCGCGGTGCCCGATACGCGATGCGGCGGATGCGCGAGCAAGCCCTGCAGGAACGGCTCGAGCGGAATACCGTCGGCCGCCGTGCGTTCCTTGACGATGTGACGCCCCTTGTACCAGGTCATCAGCAGGAAGAACAGCAGCGCGCCGATGCCGAGCGGCAGCCAGCCGCCCTGCGCGACCTTCAGCAGGTTCGCGCCGAAGAAGCCGAGGTCGATCGCGAGGAACACGGTGATGATCGCGCCGACCAGCAACCGGTTCCAGTTCCACACCTTCACCATCACGACGCACGCGAGCACCGTGGTGATCACCATCGTCGCCGTCACCGCGATGCCGTACGCGGCCGCGAGATTGTCGGAGCTCTTGAAGCCGACCACGATGCAGAGGATCACGAACAGCAGCAGCCAGTTCACGACCGGCACGTAGATCTGGCCGATCGCGAGCTCGGACGTGTGCAGCACCTTCATGCGCGGCACGTAGCCGAGCTGGATCGCCTGCGACGTCAGCGAATAGGCGCCCGAGATCACGGCCTGCGACGCGATCACGGTCGCGACCGTCGACAGCACGACGAGCGGCAGCAGCCCCCATTCGGGCGCCAGCAGGAAGAACGGGTTTTCGATCGCTTTCGGATTCTGGATCAGCAGCGCGCCCTGGCCGAAGTAGTTCAACACGAGCGACGGCATCACGAGCCCGTACGCGGCGATCCGGATCGGCTTCGCCCCGAAGTGGCCCATGTCCGCGTAGAGCGCTTCCGCGCCGGTCAGCACCAGCACGACCGAGCCGAGCACGACGTAGGCCTGCAGCAGGTGGTCGGCCATGAACGACGCCGCGTAATACGGGTTGACGGCCGCGATGATGCCCGGCACGCGCACGATGTGGTACACGCCGAGCGCCGCGATCACGACGAACCACAGCACCATGATCGGGCCGAACAGCTTGCCGACCAGTGCGGTGCCGTGACGCTGGATCCAGAACAGCGCGATCAGGATCACGATCGTGATCGGCAACACGAGGTGGGACAGGTGCGGCGTCGCGATTTCGAGACCTTCGACCGCCGACATCACCGAGATCGCCGGCGTGATCACCGCGTCGCCGTAGAACATGCACGCGCCGAAGATCCCGAGCGCCATCAGCGCGCCCGCGACGCGGGTCTTCGAGTCGAGCGGCCGCAGCGACAGCGCCATCAGCGCCAGCACGCCGCCTTCGCCGTTGTTGTCGGCCCGCATCACGAACAGCAGGTACTTGACGCCGACCACCAGGATGATTGCCCAGAACAGCAGCGAGATCACGCCGAGAATCGATCCTTCGGTGAGCGGAATGCCGTGTGCGGGGCTGAACGCCTCCTTCAGCGAATACAGCGGGCTGGTGCCGATGTCGCCGAACACGACGCCGATGGCTGCTATCGCTAGCGCCCGCATCGAGTGTTGTTGCGTCGAATGCGGCGCGTGTGCGGCGTCGGTCGCGTGGATCGTGTCGTTCATATGAAGCGTAATAATCGGGTCCGGGTCGGACAAAACGAGCGCTATTCTACTCGCGCCCCCGTGAAACGCCGCCCTGCTCTGTTGCCTTGGAACCACGTGATCCACGCTGCGCATGCAATCCGGCGCGAGCTGTGGCAGGGCTGCCATCATAGCCGGGGCAGCGCCGTCTGCCTACTATCGGATTCGTGAAACGCACCGCCCGACGCCCCCGCCGCGCAATGAAAAACGGCGCCGCAAGCGGCGCCGTACCAGGCTTTCCTTCGATCGGCCACGCGCTTACGCGCCCGAACCGTCGCGCTGCGCGCGACCGCGCTTGATCCACGCCTCGAGGTTGTGCGGACGCACCGTGTCCCACTCCTCGAACGGCTGATGAATCCACGGATTCGTCGGCAGAAACTGCGTGTGATAGTCGGGCTTGACCTTCGAGCAACCCTTGTACCAGAGGACGGCCGAGCGAACGGCCGTCACGGACGGGTAACGCTCCTTCAGGTGCTCCTGCACGCGCGCGAGCGTGACGCCCGAATCGACGAGATCGTCGACCAGCAGCACGTTGCCCGCGAGGTTGCCGCGCGTCATCGTGATGTACTGAGCGATGTCGAGCTCACCCTGCTCGGTGCCGGCCGCTTCGCGGTACGAACTCGTCGCGAGGATCGCGAGCGGCACGTCGTAGATGCGCGACAGCTGGTCGCCGACGCGCAGGCCCCCGCGAGCGAGGCACAGGATCTGGTCGAACTTCCAGCCCGACGCGTGCACCTGGAGCGCGAGCAACTCGATCAGACGGTGATACTCGTCCCAGCCTACCCACAGGTTCTTGTCGTCGTTGCGCGGATCGGTCATCAAGTCTGCCGCCGTCATCGTGATTTGCTGCGTCATCTTGGAATTACACCTTGAACGGATGGCGGAGCAGGATCGTTTCGTCGCGGTCCGGGCCCGTCGACACCATGTCGACCGGCACGCCGGCCACGTCCTGGACACGGGACAGGTATGCCTGCGCGTTCACCGGCAGCGCATCCCACGTCTTGATGCCGACCGTGCTTTCCTTCCAGCCGGGGAAGGTTTCGTATACGGGTTCGCAACGCGCCACGTCGGCGGCGCCGCGCGGCAGGATGTCCACGTCCTTGCCGTCGATCTTGTAGCCGACGCACAGCTTGACTTCGTCGAGGCCGTCGAGCACGTCGAGCTTCGTCATGCACAGGCCCGACACGCCGTTGATCTGGATCGAGCGGCGCAGCGCGGCTGCGTCGAGCCAGCCCGTGCGGCGCGGACGGCCGGTGACCGAACCGAATTCCTTGCCGACGTTCGCGAGCGTGACGCCGACCTGGTCCTGGCGCTGCGGATTGTCCGCATCGTACAGTTCGCTCGGGAACGGGCCCGAACCGACGCGCGTGCAATACGCCTTCGTGATGCCGAGGATGTAGTTGAGCTTCTGCGGACCGACGCCCGCGCCGGCCGACGCCGCACCCGCGACGCAGTTGCTCGACGTGACGAACGGATAGGTGCCGTGGTCGATGTCGAGCAGCGTGCCCTGCGCGCCTTCGAACAGCAGGTTCTGGCCCGCGTTGTTCGCGTCGTACAGGCGGCGCGACACGTCGGCCACCATCGGCTTCAGGCGGTCGGCATAGCCGAGCATCGTGTCGAGCGTGGCCTGGAAATCGACGGCCGCGCCGCCCAGGTACTGGGTCAGCACGAAATTGTGGAAATCGAGGTTTTCGCGCAGGCGGTCGGCGAAGGTCTTCGCGTCGAACAGGTCCTGCACGCGCAGCGCGCGACGGCCGACCTTGTCTTCGTACGCCGGGCCGATGCCGCGGCCGGTCGTGCCGATCTTGCCCGCGCCCTTGCGCGCTTCGCGCGCCTGGTCGATCGCGATGTGGTACGGCAGGATCAGCGTCGTGGCTTCGGAGATGAACAGACGGTCGCGCACGTTCACGCCGGCTTCTTCGAGCTCGCCGATTTCCTTGAACAGTGCTTCGGGGGACAGGACGACGCCGTTGCCGATGTAGCAGGCGACGCCTTCACGCATGATGCCCGACGGAATGAGGCGCAAGATCGTTTTCTTGCCGCCGATGATGAGGGTGTGGCCGGCGTTGTGACCGCCCTGGAAACGCACGACGCCCTGAGCGTGGTCCGTCAGCCAGTCGACGATCTTGCCCTTGCCTTCATCACCCCATTGCGTTCCCACGACGACGACATTGCGCCCGGGAGTCACGTTCACTGCGCTGGCAGACATGTTGATTCGTTAGCTGGTTAAAAACGTATTCTACCTATGTTCGCGGGCGATTCCGAATTTTTCCGTTTCGCTTCAACGATATGCACGTCGAAGCACGGCCCGCGAACGCCTGTTTATCGGGGTTCGACCACCCATGCGCCGTCGCGCTCGACGAGCGAACGGTCGCATGCGAATTCGTCGAGCACGTGGTCGTGGCCGGGCAGCGCCTGGATCACGACCTCGCCCGCATCGCGCAGCGCGGCGACGGCCGCGCCCAGCGCGTCGTCCTGCGCCCACGGCGCGAGAATCGCGGTGCCGCGCGCCTCGACCGGCGAGATCCGCGCGAGCTCGCGCAGGTCGAGCGAGAAGCCCGTTGCCGGGCGCGCACGGCCGTACGCCTGGCCGACGTGGTCGTACCGGCCGCCGCGCGCGATCGCGTTCGGCACGCCGTCGATGTACGCGCTGAACATCGCGCCGCTGTGGTACGCATAACCGCGCAGGTCGGCGAGGTCGATCGCCACTTCCGCGCCCTTCGCCTGCGACGCGAGCTGCGCCAGATCGTCGAGCGCCCGCGTGATTTCCGGCAGCACCGGCAAGCGTGTGCGCGCCTCGGCGAGCACGCCCGCATCGCCGTAAAGGCTCGGCAGCGCGCGCAGCGCGGCGCGCGTATCGGCGCCGAGATCGTCGGTGAGTTCGTTCAGGAGCGGCACGTCCTTGCCCGACAGCGCGTCGTACAGCGACTCGCCGCGCTCGGCGGCCTGCGCGTCGCGCGCCAGCAGCGCCGCGAGCACGCCCGCATGGCCGAGGTCGAGACGGATGCGCGACAGGCCCGCGAGATGCAGCGCGTCGAGCATCAGCTGCTGGATCTCGAGGTCGGCTTCCAGCCCGGCATGCCCGTAGATTTCGGCACCGATCTGGATCTGCTCGCGCGTCGCGTGCAGGCCGCGCGGGCGCGTATGCATCACATGGCCGGCGTAGCACAGGCGCGTCACGCCCTGGCGGTTCAACAGGTGCGCATCGATCCGCGCGACCTGCGGCGTGATGTCGGCGCGCAGGCCGAGCGTGCGGCCCGACAGCTGGTCGACCAGCTTGAAGGTGCGCAGGCGCAGGTCGCTGCCGCCGCTCGTCAGCAGCGACTCGAGATACTCGAGCAACGGCGGCATCACCATTTCGTAGCCGTACGAACGGAAGCGGTCGAGCAGCCTGCGGCGCAGCTCCTCGATCTTGCGCGCTTCCGACGGCAGTACGTCGGCGATATTCTCGGGAAGTAACCAGGTCGACATCGGTACGGTCCTACGACGGGAAACGGCGCGCGCCACGCGCGCCGCGAGTTGAATCGGAACTTCGGAATCGGGCGGGACGGACGGCGGATGCGCCGTCCGGATCACGTGGCGAGCAGCAGCAGCACGAGCCCGAGCGCCATCACGATCAGGCCGCCGATCCGGATATGATGCGGCGGCCGCTCAGCTATTCTACGAAACGTGTCGCGCCAGGCGACGGGAAACACGAAGGGGAACGCCCCCTCAATGATCAGCATCAGCGCTACTGCGAGCAACAACGAGCCAGCCAGGTCCATGCGAGCGACGGCGCCGCTCGACGCGGCGCCTCAAAGTCAATGTTTGCGGGGAGCAGGCGCCGCCGGTGCGGCGCCGCCCGTCGGGCTGCGCATGAAGCGGAAGAACTCGCTGTCGGGATCGACGACGATGATGTCGTTGCGCTTGAACGTATTCCGGTAGGCCTGCAGGCTCGCGTAGAACTGATAGAACTGCGGATCGCGGCCGAACGCATCGGCGGCAATCGTCGCGGCCTTCGCGTCGCCCTCGCCCTTGATCGTCTGCGCGGACTTGTATGCGTTCGCGAGCACGGCCTGCTGCTCACGTTCGGCATCGGCCTTGATCCGCTCGACGTCGGCCGCGCCTTCCGCACGCACCTGCGCCGCCTGATCGCGCAGCGTGCCGATCATCCGTTGATAAACGGCATCCGTCTGTGCAGCCGGCAGGTCGACGCGCGTCAGCTGGACGTCGACGACGTCGACGCCGAAGCCCGACGCCTTCGCCTTGACCGCATCGCGGGCCGCATCGGCGATCGCGCGCTGGCCGCCGAGGGCGTCGTCGAGCGCGCGCTGGCCGAACGCGTCGCCGAGCGCACCCTTCAGCGCGCCGGCCAGGCGGTCGGCAGCCGCAGCCGGATCGCCGCCGGTCGCCGTGAAATACTTCAGCGGATCGCTGATCCGGTACTTCACCGCATACGCGACGAGCAGGTCGTGCTTGTCCTGGGTGGCGAGCTGCAGCGGATCGGACGACTCGAGCGATTGCAGGCGCGTGTCGATCAGCGTGACCGTCTGCAACGGCGGCGGCAGCTTGAAGTGGAGGCCCGGGCCCGCGAGTTCGGGCTGCGCGCCGTCACGACCGGACAGCACGGCCGCATGACGCGGATCGACGGTCAGGACCGTCGAGGACGCCGCGAAGGCAACGATCACGATCGCGACGACGAGCGCAATGATTCGGTTCATGTTCTGCGCTCCCCGTTACTTCGTATCGTCTTCGCGCGACCGGCTGCGAAACACTTCGCGCGATCGCAGCACGTCGACGCCCGACGCCGCGGCCGCCGGTGCGGCGCTCGCGGGTACGGCGGCGGCCGGCGCAACGGCTGCCGGTGCCGACGCCGCATCGGGCGCGGATGCGCCGGTCGACGCCGCGGCGTTCTGCCGCCCCTGCTCGACGAGCTTGTCGAGCGGCAGGTAGACGACGCTGTTGCCGCCCTTGTTGCCGACGAACACCTTCGTCGCGTTCGAATAGATTTCCTGCATCGTCTCGAGGTACATCCGCTCGCGGATCACCGCGGGCGCCTTCGAGTACTGCGCGTAGACCTGCTTGAAGCGGTCGGCATCGCCCTCGGCTTGCGTGACCACGCGATCGGCATACGCCTTCGCTTCGTCGACGAGCTTCGCGGCGTCGCCCTGCGCCTTCGGCAGCAGGTCGCTTGCATACGCCTGCGCGGCGCGCTTCGCGGCCTCGCGCTCGTCGCGTGCCTTCGCGACTTCGGCGTAGGCGGCCTGCGTCTGCTCGGGCGCCGCGACGCTCTGCATCGTGACGGCCGTCACCTCGAGCCCCGACTGGTAGCGGTCGAGATCGCGCTGGATCGCGGTGGACAGCTGCTCGCGCAGCGCGTCGCGGTCCTGGTTCAGCATGTCGGCCGCGCTGCGCGTGCCGACGATCGCGCGCACCGCGGCCTGCGCGGCCTGCGAGACGCTGCGCTCGGGGTCGACGCTGCGGAACAAGTAATCGGTGGCGGAACGGATCCGGTACTGAACGATGAAACGCACGTCGACGATGTCGGCATCGCGCGTCAGCATCGCCGCTTCCTTCACGTTCGCCAGACGCACGACGTTGTTGCGGCCGATCTCGATCGAGCGGACCTGCGACGTATCGACGATCTCGTGGGACGCGAACGGATACGGCGGGCGCCAGTGCACGCCCTGGCCAACCGTGCCCGACAGCTTGCCGAGCTGCAGCACGACGCCCGTCTGGCCGTCCTGCACGACGAACAGCCCGCTGCCCGCGTAAACCGCGACCAGCACGCCGATCACGATGCCGACGCCGACTCGCGCGGCCCGGCCGTTGTCGGGACGCAGGCCGTTGCCGCCCTTGCCGCCGAACAGGCCGCTCAGGCGCCGGTTGAAGTTGCGCCACATCTCGTCGAGATCGGGCGGACCATCGCCGTCGCCGCCTTGCGGACGCTTCGATTCATTCGAACGCGGACGGGATCCGTCCTTGCCATTGCCTTCGCCGCGTCCCCAGCGGGGATCGTTGATCGACAGCAAGGCACGCATCCGCCGCCAGGTAATCCGCTCGTTGTATTCGTTCACCAGAGTTTGTTCACCAGATAAGACGCCGGCGAACCGGCCGAGGCCGGTTAGCGCCCGTGTTCGGAAATCGTGTGGTCTTCGTGTGGTTCAGCGGGTGCGCCGTCGAGCGCGCCGCTGGGTAACGTCGCGCTGGAAAGGTGTTCCGCGGAGGCGATTTCGGCGATGGCGGCACGCAACGTATCAAGACCCTGACCGGTGCGCGCGCTCAAAAAGACGCGCGAAATATTACCATATTCGTCCCGCTCGACCGCGTCGCCGCGGGCCGCCAGCTCAGGCACCGCGTCGATCTTGTTGAACACCAGCACCTGCCGGATCGTGTCCGCGCCAATCTCGTGCAGCACGCCGTTGACCTGCTCGATCTGCTCGAGCCTGACCGCGCTCGATGCATCGACCACGTGCAGCAGCAGATCCGCGTGGATCGTTTCCTCGAGGGTCGCGCGGAATGCCGCGACGAGCTGGTGAGGCAGCTCGCGGATGAACCCGACCGTATCGGACACGACGATCTGGCCGACCTCGTCGCCGAGGTACACCCGCCGCGACGTCGTGTCGAGCGTGGCGAACAGCTGGTCGGCCGCGTACGCCTGCGCTTTCGTCAGCGCATTGAACAGCGTCGACTTGCCCGCGTTCGTATAGCCGACGAGCGATACCGACATCGTGCCGCTGCGCGCGCGCTGCCGACGCTGGGTGCTGTGCTGACGGCGCAGCCGGTCGAGCCGCGACTTCAGCATCTTGATGCGCTCGCCGATCAGCCGGCGGTCGGTTTCGAGCTGCGTTTCGCCGGGGCCGCGCAGGCCGATACCGCCCTTCTGGCGTTCAAGGTGGGTCCACGCGCGAATGAGCCGCGTCGACAGGTATTGAAGCTGCGCGAGTTCGACCTGCAGCTTGCCTTCATGGCTGCGGGCACGCTGCGCGAAGATGTCGAGGATGAGGCTGGTGCGGTCGACCACACGCCTGTTAAGTGCCTGCTCCAGATTGCGTTGCTGGGCCGGCGCCAGGGCGTGATTGAAGATGACGATTTCGACATTGTGCGCGTCGCAGGCAAGCCGCAGTTCTTCGGCTTTGCCGCTGCCGATGAACATCTTGGCATCGGGACTGGAGCGACGACCCGTGAGGGTGACGGCGGGACGGGCCCCCGCGCTGGAGGCGAGAAGACTGAGTTCTTCGAGACTGGCTTCGAAATCGGTCTTGCCGAAATCGATGCCGACGAGCGCTGCGTTGATCAAATTATCGGGTGTCAAGATAAGGCGGCTGGCATCGGTCGCTCGCGGCGACCGGATGCCGGCCGCTGCGATAGGTTAGGACGAGGCTTCCGCGTCCGGGTGGAAATTCACCGGGCGCGCCGGCACGACCGTCGAGATGGCGTGCTTGTAGACCATCTGGGTCACCGTATTACGGAGCAACACGACGTACTGGTCGAACGATTCAATGTTCCCTTGCAGCTTGATGCCGTTGACGAGGTAAATCGAAACGGGAACGTGCTCTTTGCGCAGTGCGTTCAAAAACGGGTCTTGTAACAATTGCCCTTTGTTGCTCATGGCGTACTCCATCTTTTTTTGCAGGTTGATCTGGATTGGCGGGAAAGAAAAAGAGATCCGGCGCCAATCGCTACACTATAGCTGATTTTGCCTGCCCCGCCCGCCGCGCAGGCCTTACGGCCTACCCTTGCGGGACGCATGACAGGCGTGCGTCAGCCCTTGTCCGCGTACGGGTTGTTCGACGAACGGAACTCTATGCGCAATGGAGTCCCGGTCAGCGAGAAAGTTTCGCGGAACCGGTTTTCGAGGTAGCGCTTGTAGGTTTCCGTGACCGCGTCGAGCGCGTTGCCGTGGATGACGATCAGCGGCGGATTCTGGCCGCCCTGGTGCGCGTAGCGCAGCTTCGGACGCACCGGGCCGCGACGGCGCGGCTGCTGGAATTCGACGGCCTCGATCAGCGCGCGCGTGAGCTTCGGCGTCGGCAGCTTCGCCATCGCCGCCGCGTACGCGTCGTCGACCGAGCGCATCAGCGCGCCGATGCCCGTCTTCTTCGCGGCCGAAATGAAGTGCGATTTCGCGAAATCGAGGAATTTCAGCTTGCGGGTCAAATCCGCTTTCGCGCGGTCGCGCGCGTGCTCGTCGAGGCCGTCCCACTTGTTGACGCCGATCACGAGCGCACGGCCCTGCTCGACGACGAAGCCGGCGATGTGCGCGTCCTGGTCGGAAATGTCCTGCTGCGCATCCAGCAGAAGAATGACGACGTTCGCGTCGGAGATCGACTGCAGCGTCTTCACGACCGAGAACTTCTCGATCGCCTCGAACACCTTGCCGCGGCGGCGCAGGCCGGCCGTGTCGATCAGCGTGTATTTCTTGCCGTTGCGCTCGAAGTCGACGTAGATCGAATCGCGCGTCGTGCCCGGCATGTCGAACGCGATCACGCGATCCTCGCCGATCAGCGCGTTCACGAGCGTCGACTTGCCGACGTTCGGACGGCCGACGATCGCGATCTTGATGCCGCGCGACGGGTCGTTCTCGTCCTCTTCCTCCGGACGGTCGGCGTAAGCCACCGCCAGCGCCTCGTTGATCATGTCGGTCACGCCGTCGCCGTGCGCGGCCGAGATCGCGCGCGGGTCGCCGAGCCCGAGCTCGTAGAAGTCGGCCGCGACCGCCGTGTACCGCATCCCCTCGGCCTTGTTGACGACGAGGAAGATCGGCCGGCCGGTCTTGCGCAGGTAGTCGGCGATCGACTTGTCCTGCGGCGCCAGCCCGTTGCGGCCGTCGACGATGAACACGACGATGTCGGCTTCCTCGACGGCCTGCCGCGTCTGGCGCGCCATCTCGTGCAGGATGCCGTCCTTCGCGACGGGTTCGAAGCCGCCCGTATCGACGACCAGGTACGGCCGTTCGCCGACGCGCCCTTCGCCGTAATGGCGATCGCGCGTCAGGCCAGGCAGGTCGGCGACCAGCGCATCGCGCGAGCGCGTGAGCCGGTTGAACAGCGTGGATTTCCCCACATTGGGGCGCCCAACGAGGGCAATGACCGGTTTCATCTGTGTTTTCTACGGTGATGCGCAGCAGCGGGAGGCCCGCTGCTGCGGGCGGCTGCGCTGAATGAAAATATCACGAATTCGCGCCGCGCCGGATGCGCGCGCCGGGCGCGCGTTGCGCGCCGTCGTCTTTCGTCTCGAACTGCCTTTCAAATACCGAGCGGCCGGGAGCACCGGCCGCCTTCATGCTGCACGGCCGGGGCGCGCGGGACAAGCCCGCCGCGCCGCGGCCACACGTGTTTCCTGCTTATCAGCGCGGACGGAATCCGTACAGGCCGCCGTCCTTCGTCTGCACGACGAGCGTATTGCCCGCGAGGACCGGCGCCGCCGTAATCGCGCTGCCGTCGGTCTTCATCCGCGCGATGAAGCTGCCGTCTTCGCGCGACAGGAAGTGCACGAAGCCCTTGTAGTCGCCCATCACGACCGCGTGCCCGAGCAGGTACGGCACGCCGACGTCACGGCTCTTCAGCTTGTCGTTGCGCCACAGCTGGTTGCCGGACGCCGCGTCGTACGCCGTCACGACCGACCAGTCGTCGCCGCCGGCGACCACCGAATCGTCCTGCGCCAGACCGCTGCGGCTCGAGAACGGCTTTTCCCACAGCGGGCGGCCCGAGTTCGCGTCGAAGCAGCCGAGCTGACCCTGGAACGTCACCGCGCAGGCTTCCGCGCCGACGAGCGTCGGCGGGCCGCTGACGTCGTTGATGCGCTCGACCTCGGTCACGCCCTTCGGGAACGACACCGGGGTCTGCCAGAACGGCTCGCCCGTCTGCAGGTTGATCGCGACGAGACCGCCGCCCGGGAAGCCCGCCAGCACCGCCGCGTCGCCCGCGAACGTCATGCCGGCCGACACGCGCAGGTTCAGCGGCACCGCGCGGTTGCGGTAGTTCCACTTCTGCTCGCCCGTCTGCGCGTTGAACGCGATCACCTGGCCGTCGATCGTGCGGACGATCACGAGGCCGTTGCCGACGAGCGGCGGCGAGAAGATCTCGCCCTGCACGCTGGTCTTCCACAGTTGCTTGCCGTCCGGACCCAGCACGAACACGCCGCCCTTCAGCGCGCCGACCGCGGTCAGGTTGCCGTCGCTGCCGACCCCGGCCGACAGGTCCGAGCCAACCTTCGCGCGCCAGACGGTCTGGCCCGTCTTCGCATCGATCTTCTCGACCGAACCGTTTTCGCCCGCCGCATAAACGGCGTCGCCCACGGCCACCGGCGAGAACAGGTAGCGCCCGCCCTTGCCGACGCTTGCCTTCCAGACCTGTTGCACGTCCATGACGGGCTTGAACTCGGTCAGCGGCGTCGGCACGCGGCGCGCGTCCTTCGACGACGAGCAGGCCGCCAATGCGAGGACAGCCGCCGCGCAGGCGACGGGCACAGCGTAACGTTTCAGCAAATTCATCGGTTAGCGAAGCAGAAGTTAAGAGGTTGAGGGGACCGCGATTCAGCCGCCGAGCGCGTCCAGCTTGAACTGCACGAGCTGGCGCGCAGACTGGTCGTCCTTCGACAGGCCGTCGAGCGCGAGCTTGTAAGCGGCGCGCGCATCGTCGGTCTTGCCTTGCGCGGCCAGCAGATCGCCGCGGCGATCGGCCACGAGGCCCTTGAACGCTTCGACCGGCGTGCCCGACAGCAGCGTGAGGCCCGCGTCGTACGCCTTTTCGTCGAGCAGCAGCGACGCGAGGCGCAGCTTCGCGATCTGCTTGTACTCGTCGTCCTTGGCGTGATCGACCGCCCATTGCAGCTGCGCCTTCGCGCCCGCCGCGTCGCCGGCCGCGTACAGCGTCTTCGCGGCCGTGAGCGCCGTCATCTGTGCATACGGCGTGCTGCCGAACTTGTCTTCCATGTCGGCGGCCGCGCGGGCCATCGTCGCCTTGTCGTTCGCGGCGGCGGCCTTCTGGACCTGCTCGTACAGCCCGGACGCCTCGGCAGCCTGACGGCGCTGCCAGTAGTTCCAGCCGTTGAAACCGGCCGCGACGACGAGCGCCGCGAGCACGATCCACGTGGTGAGGTTGCCCCAGCGGGCCCACCACGCCTTGAGACTTTCAATCGATTCTTGTTCGTCGTGATAACTCATCGGCGAGCGATTCCTTCCTGTTCAGGCCTTTCTTGTCGAGCGAACGCCGGCGCGATCAGTCGTCGCCGTCTTCGGCGGATGCAACCATCGCATTGATTAGGAATTCGGTCAAGCTTTCGACCGGTACGGTCTGCTGAACGTTCTTTTCCCCGTCCGCGCCCGCACCGCGCAGCGCTTTCACGCCCACCGTGCCGTTCGCGACTTCTTCTTCGCCGAAGATCACCGCGAACGCGGCGCCGCTCGCGTCGGCCCGCTTCATCTGCGACTTGAAGCTTGCCGTCGCGCCGTCGGCGCTGCAGTGGAAGATCACGTCGAGGCCCGTATCGCGCAGGCGCTCGGCCGCGATGAACGCCTGTTCGCGCGCGGTCTCGCCCTGGTGCACGACGTACACGTCGACGCCTTCCTGCTCGGGCGCGAGATCCTCTTCCTTCAGCAGCTCGAGAATCCGCTCGATGCCCATCGCCCAGCCGCACGCGGCGGTCGGCTTGCCGCCGAGCTGCTCGATCAGCGGATCGTAGCGGCCGCCGGCCGCGACCGTGCCCTGCGCGCCGAGCTTGTCGGTCACCCACTCGAACACGGTCAGGTTGTAGTAATCGAGGCCGCGCACGAGACGCGGGTTGATCTTGAACGGAATGTTGTTCGCGAGCAGCAGGCGCTGCAGCCCTTCGAAGTGCGCGCGCGATGCCTCGCCAAGGAAGTCGATCAGCTTCGGCGCGTTCTGCGCGATCTCCTGCAGCGCGGGATTCTTCGTGTCGAGCACGCGCAGCGGGTTCGTATACAGACGGCGCTTCGCGTCCTCGTCGAGCACGTCGGCGAACCGTTCGAGGTACTTGATCAGTTCGACGCGGTGCGCGGCGCGCTCTTCGGCCAGGCCGAGCGAGTTGATCTCGAGCTTGATGCCGGTCAGGCCGAGGTCGTCCCACAGGCGCTGGCACATCATGATGATCTCGGCATCCGCATCGGGACCCGCGAAGCCGAGCGCCTCGACGCCGACCTGATGGAACTGGCGGTAGCGGCCGCGCTGCGGACGCTCGTGACGGAACATCGGGCCGATGTACCACAGGCGCTTCGGGCCGTCGTACAGCATGTTGTGCTCGATCGACGCGCGCACGACGGCCGCGGTGTTTTCCGGGCGCAGCGTCAGGTTCTCGCCGTTCAGCGCGTCGGTGAAGCTGTACATCTCCTTCTCGACGATGTCGGTGACTTCGCCGATGCCGCGCGTGAAGAGCTGCGTGTGTTCGACGATCGGCGTGCGGATGTTCTGGTAGCCGTATGCGCGCAGCAGCGATTTCACGGTTGCTTCGAAGAACTCCCACAGGCCGGCATCCTGCGGAAGGATGTCGTTCATGCCCTTGACGCCGGTGAGCTTCTCGATCTTGCGTTTCTGTTCAGTCATCGTTCGTGTGTGTGGACGAATTAGTTCAGGGCCTCGGTGCGGCCGTAATTGCGTGCGACGTAGTCGCTGACGATCTGCTGGAATTCCTCGGCGATCCGCTCGCCGCGCAGCGTCTTGACCTTCTCGCCGTCGATGAAGACGGGCGCGGCCGGGTTCTCGCCCGAACCCGGCAGGCTGATGCCGATGTTCGCGTGCTTCGATTCGCCCGGACCGTTGACGATGCAGCCCATCACCGCGACGTTCATCTTCTCGACGCCCGGATACGCCTTGCGCCAGACCGGCATCTGCTCGCGCAGGTAGGTCTGGATCTGCATCGCGAGTTCCTGGAACAGCGTGCTCGTCGTGCGGCCGCAGCCCGGACACGCGATCACCATCGGCGCGAACGAGCGCAGACCCATCGTCTGCAGGATTTCCTGGCCGACGATCACTTCACCCGTGCGCGACGCGCCCGGCTCCGGCGTCAGCGAGATGCGGATCGTGTCGCCGATCCCTTCCTGGAGCAGCACGCCGAGCGCGGCCGTCGACGCGACGATGCCCTTCGAGCCCATGCCGGCCTCGGTCAGCCCAAGGTGCAGCGCAAAGCCGCAGCGGCGGCCGAGCTCGCGGTACACGGCGATCAGGTCCTGCACGCCGCTGACCTTGCACGACAGCACGATGCGGTCGCGGCCGAGGCCGAGTTCGACCGCCCGTTCGGCCGAGCCGATCGCCGACTGGATCAGTGCCTCGTACATCACGCTCTGCGCGTCCCACGGCTGCGAACGCGCGCCGTTCTCGTCCATCATGCGCGCGAGCAGATCCTGGTCGAGGCTGCCCCAGTTCACGCCGATCCGCACCGGCTTGTCGTACTTGGCCGCGGCCTCGATCATCTGTGCGAACTGCGTATCGCGCTTCGCACCCTGGCCGACGTTGCCGGGGTTGATCCGGTACTTCGACAACGCCTCCGCGCAGCCCGGGTAGTCGCGCAGCAGCAGATGGCCGTTGTAGTGAAAATCGCCGACGAGCGGCACGGTCACGCCCATCCGGTCGAGCTGCTCGCGGATCGCCGGCACGGCGGCCGCGGCCTCGGGCGTGTTGACCGTGATGCGCACCAGTTCGGAGCCCGCGTTCGCGAGTTCCTTGATCTGGATCGCCGTGCCGATCGCGTCGGCCGTGTCGGTATTCGTCATCGACTGCACGCGCACCGGCGCGTCGCCGCCGATCGTCACGAGCTGCCCGCCCCAGCGGACATCCACCGCATGCGATACGCGGCGCGGCTGATGCCCGCCGAACACCGGCTCGGTTGAACAAATCTGACTGCTGCGTGGGGATTGAGCTTCGGATTGCATCGATAGATCCATTTACGCGGAATGCGCCGCGACACGGCGCATGAATTGAAAAAGCGCCGTGCCCTCACGGCCTGCCGAGATCGACGACAGGCCTTCGCCACGGCGCTTGACGTCAGGGCAACGTGAACCGTGCCACATTACCCCGCGCTGCCGAATATTTTGCCGGATCGACAGGTTTTCCGTCGAACGCGACTGTGTCGAGGCCCGCCTTGTTGCCGATCGTGACCTTGAACGGCCCGTCGCCGGCGACCTGCTTCGTCTCGCCGGCCCGCACCAGCGCCGAGAACAGCTCCTTGCCGTTCTTGTCGCGCACGCTGAACCAGCAATCCTGCTTGACCTTCAGTTCGATCATCGACTGGCCTGCCGCGACCGCGACGCTCGCCGGCTGGACCGGCACGGCGGCGCTCGCCGCCGCCGCCGCGACCACGACCGGCTGCGATGCCGCGGCCGTCGCCACGGGCGCCGGGACAGCGGATGCCACTGCCTGCGCCGGCGCCGCGGATGCCGCCGCCGGGGCCGGAACGTCGTTGGCGGAGACGGTCGACGCGCCGCTCGCGGCCGCCTCTTCGGCAGCCGCCGGCGAGGCAGCCGAGGCGCTCGCCGCCGACGCATGCTCCGCGTCATTGCCCTTCAGGCGCGCGAGCAGGCCCGACGAATCGCCGCCAGTGTGCCACATCAGTACGGCGACCACCGCGACGACGACGATCGCCGTTCCCCACAGCCACGGATGATGACGCGACGAGCCGCCCAGCGGAATCGACACGCGGCCGCGCGGCAGATCCGTCCCCGACGACGCGGGCATCGACAGGTCGACTTCCGGCACCCCGCGCTCACGGCGCAACGCCTGCGCGAACGGCTCCGGATCGACGCCGAGCATCTTCGCGTAGCTGCGCACGACACCGAGCGCGAACGTCACACCGGGCAGATGGCTGATGTCGCCGGCCTCGAGCGCCCGGAGCTTCTGCGGTGCGACCTTGAGTCGCGCCGATACGTCGTCGACCGACCAGCCCTTCGTCTCCCGAAGCTGCGCCAGCCGGCTGCCGACCGCCGCCAGCGATTCCAGTCCCGCCGGTGCCGGTTTCGCGGCATTCGTCTCTGCGCCGTTAGTCGGCTGCGGCTCACTCATCCTTGTCCTCGCGTCGATTCTTCTTCACTGGCGGGCGCCGCCGGCCCTGCCGGCCGACACCCGCAACTGTCCATACCATGCGCGGCGCCGAGGCGCCGCGACCGATCGCTATTCGCGTGTTGCACCGCCAAAGGGTTCGGGCGTCCCCGGCCAGGTGCCCCCGTCAAACTGCCCGAACTTCGATGATTTTTCCTGCTGCACCCGTTCGCTCCGCCAGGCGCGTGCGGTCCTTCACCGCGCCGGCCAGCTGGCCGCACGCGGCATCGATGTCGTCGCCGCGCGTCTTGCGCACGGTCGTGACGACACCCGCGTCGATGAGGACCTGCGCGAAGCGCTTGATCTGCTCCGGCTTCGAGCGGATGAGGCCCGATTCCGGAAACGGATTGAACGGGATCAGATTGAACTTGCACGGCACGTCGCGCGTGACGGCCAGCAGTTCGCGCGCATGCGCTTCGGTGTCGTTGACGCCGTCCAGCATGCAGTATTCGAATGTAATGAAGTCACGCGGCGCGACTTTCAGATAGCGCTGGCATGCAGCCATCAGCTCGCGAAGCGGATACTTCTTGTTGAGCGGCACCAGCTCGTCGCGCAGCGCATCGTTCGGCGCGTGCAGCGAAACGGCCAGCGCGACCGGCAACTCGGCGCCGAGGCGATCCATCATCGGCACCACGCCGGACGTGGACAGCGTCACGCGGCGGCGCGACAGGCCGTACGCGTTGTCGTCGAGCATCAGCCGCATCGCGGGAACGACCGCGCTGTAATTCAGGAGCGGCTCGCCCATGCCCATCATCACCACGTTGGTGACGACCCGTTCGGCCTTGCCGTTCGGGCCAGGCGCGCGGCCCAGCGACGCTCGCAATGCAAATTCGGCCATGCGGAGCTGGCCGATGATTTCGGCTGTCGACAGGTTGCGGGAAAAGCCCTGCTTGCCCGTCGAACAGAAGCGGCAGTTGACCGCGCATCCGGCCTGCGACGACACGCACAGCGTGCCGCGCGTCTCTTCCGGGATGAACACGGTTTCGACCGCATTGCCGTTTCCGACGTCGATCAGCCACTTGCGCGTGCCGTCGGTGGAAACGTGATCGCTGGCGATCTCGGGCATCACGATCGACGCGCGGCCCTTGAGCTTTTCTCTCAGGGACTTCGCGAGATCGGTCATGCCGTCGAAATCGCCGGCGTTGTACTGGTGGATCCAGCGCTGCAACTGCTTGGCGCGGAACGGCTTCTCGCCCAGGCTGCCGCAGTACGCGACAAGACCCTCGGCATCGAAGTCGAGAAGATTGACGGAAGTTTCGCTCGTCATGATGTGCTGCCTTGCCGCGTACGCTGAATCCTGCCTACTTGCTGTCAGCCAGGGCTTAACGCGAGTAAACGTTCATTTCCGGGAAGAAGAACGCGATTTCGACCGCTGCCGTTTCCGCAGCGTCCGAGCCGTGAACGGCGTTCGCGTCGATGCTGTCGGCGAAATCGGCGCGGATCGTGCCCTTTTCCGCCTTCTTCGGATCCGTCGCGCCCATCAGGTCGCGGTTCTTCAGGATCGCGCCTTCGCCTTCCAGAACCTGGATCATCACCGGGCCCGAGATCATGAAATCGACGAGGTCCTTGAAGAACGGACGCGCTGCGTGAACCGCGTAGAACTTCTCTGCGTCAGCACGCGACAGGTGTGCCATGCGCGATGCGACGATCTTCAGGCCGGCGCCTTCGAAACGGCTGTAGATCTGGCCGATCACGTTCTTTGCCACCGCATCCGGCTTGATGATCGACAGGGTGCGCTCGATTGCCATAAAAACTCCAAAAAATTAAGAAGTTACAGGTTCAAATGAATCCGCTATTGTAGCACGATCCCGTGTATCATTGCGATTGAACCCTTACACACGTGAAAGGTTCCGAATCCATATGTTTTCTGCCGCACGGCCATTGAAACCTCCCGGCACGGAACGTATCTTAGCCATAGCTGCTCCGGTTTGCTGCGCCGCACACCGCGTGCGCCGAACCGGCCCCGGACGCTCACGCGTTCAATGTTAGGAGAAACCATGAACGACTATCCGTACAATTTCGGCCGCGGCGGTTCCGTCAGCACCGCCGAGGTGCGCAACCGCGTGCTGCGGAACACGTACTGGCTGCTCGCGCTGTCGATGGTGCCGACCGTGCTAGGCGCCTGGGTCGGCGTCGCGACGGGCTTCTCGCTGTTCGCCGCCACGAGCCCGATGATGAGCCTGCTCGCGTTCTTCGCGATCGCGTTCGGCTTCATGTTCGCGATCGAGCGGACGAAAAACAGCGCGGCCGGCGTGTTCGTGCTGCTCGGCTTCACGTTCTTCATGGGCCTGATGCTGTCGCGGCTGCTGAGCTTCATCCTCGGCTTCTCGAACGGCCCGTCGCTGATCATGCTCGCGTTCGGCGGCACCGGCATCATCTTCGCCGCGATGGCGACGATCGCCACCGTCAGCAAGCGCGATTTCTCGGGCCTCGGCAAGTGGCTGTTCATGGGCGTGATCGTGATCCTGCTCGCGTCGGTCGCGAACATCTTCCTGCAACTGCCGGCGCTGATGCTCACCGTGTCGGTGCTCGCGATCGCGATCTTCTCCGCATACATGCTGTTCGACGTCCAGCGCGTCGTGAACGGCGGCGAGACGAACTACATCTCGGCCACGCTCGCGATCTACCTCGACCTGTACAACGTGTTCACGAACCTGCTCGCCCTGCTCGGCATCTTCGGCGGCAACCGCAACTGACGTTCGCGGGGCTCCATGAAAAAACCGGCCTTCGGGCCGGTTTTTTTACGTCCGCCGCCCGGCTCAGTCGCGCTCGAACAGCGCGATCGATTCGACGTGCGACGTATTCGGGAACATGTTGACGACACCGGCGCCCTTCAGCCGGTAACCGGCCTCGTGCACCAGCAGGCCCGCGTCGCGTGCAAGCGTCGACGGGTTGCACGACACGTAGACGATGCGCTTCGGCAGCGGGCCTGCGCCGCTCTGCGCGATCTCGGCCAGCGCCTTCGACACCGCGAGCGCGCCTTCGCGCGGCGGGTCGATCAGGAACTTGTCGAAGGCGCCAAGCGCGCGGAGGTCGTCGCCCGTCACCTCGAACAGGTTCCGGCACGCGAACGTCGTGTGGCCGTCGACACCGTTTTCGCGTGCATTCGCGAGCGCGCGCGTCGTCAGCGTGTCGCTGCCCTCGATGCCCATCACTTCGCGCGACAGCCGCGCGAGCGGCAGCGTGAAGTTGCCGATGCCGCAGAACAGGTCGAGCACGCGGTCGTCGCGCGACGGCGCCAGCAGGCGCAGCGCACGCCCCACCAGCACACGGTTGATCTGATGATTGACCTGCGTGAAGTCGGTCGGCTTGAACGGCATGCGGATCCCGAATTCCGGCAGCGTGTAGTCGAGCGGCACGTCGAGCGGATAGAACGGCGTCACCGTGTCCGGGCCCTTCGGCTGCAGCCAGAACTGCACCTTGTGCTCGTCCGCGAACGCGCGCAGCAGCGCTTCGTCGTCAGCATTGATCGGCTCCAGCACGCGCAGCACGAGCGCCGTGACTTGCGAACCGACCGCCAGCTCGATCTGCGGCATCCGATCGCGGATCGACAGCCCCTCGACGAGCCGGCGCAGCGGCACCAGCATCGCCGACACGTGCGGCGGCAGCACTTCGCAGCTCGTCATGTCGGCAACGTAGCTGCTCTTCTTCTCGTGGAACCCGACCAGCACGCCGCCCTTCTTCGCCACGTTGCGCACGGTCAGCCGCGCACGGTAGCGATAGCCCCACGACGGGCCGTGGATCGGCGCGAACATCGTTTCCGCGCGCAGCTTCGCCAGGTGCCACAGGTTGTCCTCGAGCACGCGCTGCTTGACCGCCACCTGCGCACGCATGTCGAGATGCTGCATCGAGCAGCCGCCGCAGGTACCGAAGAACTTGCATTTCGGCTGCGTGCGCATCACGCTCGGGCGCAGAATATCGACAACCGTCGCCTGCTCGTAGCTCGGCTTGCGGCGGTAGCTCGAATAGGTCACGCGTTCGCCCGGCAACGCGCCCTCGACGAAGATGACCTTGCCCGGCTCGCCGTCCTCGGTGATCGTGCGGCCGACACCGCGCGCTTCCATGTCGAGCGATTCGATCTCGAGAACCGGGGCGGGCCCGGGCGCGACGGGCGCATTTTTCGATTTGCGCGCAGAAGTGGGGACGGCTTCGGACACCAGCTTTTCCTGACAAACGTTGAAGAAGGCGAGATTGTAGACGACGAAGGCCCGTACCGCCCGCTTTGGATGGCGCGACCGTCGATACTCGATCAGGGACGGCCCTGCATGGCGCCGAAACTCGCGCAGCCGGCTGACAGCCCACGGCCCACGGGCGCGCAAGACACTGGAACGCGCGAGGGCGCGGCCCTGACGCCCGACGCCCAACCGGCAGGAGATTCGACCATGCGACTGATCGACTGGAACATCCAATGGGGTCGGGACGCGGACGGCGTCGTCGACCTTTCCCGCACCGTCTCGACGATCCGGCGGCTCGGCGATTTCGACGTGCTGTGCCTGCAGGAGGTCACGCGCGGCTTCGGCGCACTGCCCGGGCAGCCGGGCCCCGACCAGTTCGCCGAACTCGCGGCGCGGCTGCCCGGCTACACGATCATCGAAGCGATCGGCGCCGACCTGCCGGCAATCGAACCGGGCGCATCGCGCCGCCAGTTCGGCAATGCGATCGCGACGCGGCTGCCGGTCGGGCGCGTGCTGCGCCAGTGGCTGCCGTGGCCGGCCGACGCCGGCGCGCCCTCGATGCCGCGCGTCGCGCTCGACGTCGAACTGCAGGCGCCCTTCGGCGCGCTGCGCGTGGTGACGACCCATCTGGAATATTATTCGGCGCGCCAGCGGCTCGCACAGGTCGATGCGTTGCGCGGCCGGCATCGCGAGGCCTGCGCGCACGCGAAACACCCGGCGCCGGCCGAGACTGCCGAGGGACCGTTCAGCGCGACCGGCCAGCCGTGCGATGCGATCGTCTGCGGCGACTTCAACAGCGCATTCGACAGCGACGCGTACCGGCGCTTCCTGGCCCCGATCGCGGACGCGCCGCGCTTCGTCGACGCTTGGGTCGCGCGACACCCGGGCCGCGCGCCGCCACCGACGGCCGGCGTCCACGATACGGCGCAATGGCCGGAAGGGCCGCTCGCGTGCGACTTCGTATTCGTGACCGAGACGCTGCTGCCGCGCGTCGTGTATTGCGAGATCGAAGGCGACGTGCGCGCGTCCGACCATCAGCCCGTGCTGCTCGAGCTGGCCTGACCGCGCCGATTGCGGCGCCGGCCGCCCGCGCTACGCGTCGAAGCCGGCCAGGTACTCGACCCAGTGCGGCGCCGGCTCGAGCGCGAGCGCATTCTTCACGATCAGGATCTCGTCCGCATACTCGCTCGGTGTCAGGCCGCCGCGCATCAACTGGAACCGGCAGTACAGCAGATAGGTGTTGACGACGTCGGTTTCGCAATAGTTGCGGATTTCGTCGATCCGGCCATCGCGGAACGCCGGCCACACCTGGCTGCCGTCCATCCCGAGCTTGCCCGGAAAGCCGCACAGCTTCGCCAGCGCGTCGAGCGGCGCGTTCGCGCGCGCCTGATACATCGCGAGCACGTCCATCAGGTCGGTATGCCGCGTGTGATAGCGCGAGATGTAGTTGTTCCACTTGAATTCGCGGTCGTCCTCGCCGAGATCCCAGTAGCGGGTCGCGGGGATACCGTGCACGAGCGCGCGATAATGGAGCACCGGCAGGTCGAAGCCACCGCCGTTCCACGACACGAGCTGCGGCGTGTATTTCTCGATCACGCGGTAGAACGACTGGATCAGCGTCGCTTCGTTGTCCTGCGGCGTGCCGAGCGAGCGCACGCGAAAACCGTTGTTGTCGCGGAACACGCACGAGATCGCGGCGATCCGCTGCAGGTGATGCGGCAGGAAATCGCTGCCGGTCTTCTCGCGGCGCGCGGCGAATGCATGTTCGGCCACCGCGGCATCGTCGAGCGTTGCAGGGAGGTCTTCCAGACGGCGAATGCCGTCGACATCGGGAATCGTCTCGATGTCAAAAACAAGAATCGGAGTCATCGGTTACAGAACGGCGTCCTTGCGCACGCCGTTGGAGGCAAAGAACCGCTTGAGGCGCACCAGCGCTTCCTGCTGGATCTGCCGCACGCGCTCGCGCGTCAGCCCCATCTCGTCGGCGAGCTCCTCGAGCGTCGCCGGTTCGATGTGGTTCAGGCCGAAGCGGCGTTCGATCACGTGCCGATGCTTGTCCGACAGACGCGACAGCCATGCGCGCGTCAGCGTCTCGAGCTCGCGGTGCTGCACCTCGGCATCGGGCGACTGGCTCTGGTCGTCGGGCAACAGGTCGAGCAGGCTGCTCGCGGGATCGAGGTCGAGCGGCGCGTCGAGCGACGCCGTATGCTCGTTGAGCGCGAGGATGTCGGTGACTTCCTCGGCGGTCTTGCCGGTGAGATAGGCGATGTCGTCGATGCTGGCTTCGCGGCGCTCGGCCGCCTCGCCCGTCGACATCGAATTCTTTTCGAGGTGGCGCTTCGCGCGCAGCACCTGGTTCAGCTCGCGGATCACGTGCACGGGCAGGCGCACCGTGCGGGCCTGGTTCATGATCGCCCGTTCGATGCTCTGCCGGATCCACCACGTCGCATAGGTCGAGAAACGGAACCCGCGCGTCGGGTCGAACTTCTCGATCGCGTGCATGAGGCCGAGGTTGCCTTCCTCGATCAGGTCGAGCAGCGGGACGCCGCGGTTCAGATACCCCTTCGCGATACTGACGACGAGACGCAGGTTGCGCTCGATCATCACCTGCCGCGCCTCGAATTCGCCGGCCTTCGCCAGGCGGGAATAGCGCTGCTCTTCCTCGACGGTCAGCAGCGGCTTCACGCTGATTCGGTTCAGGTAATGCTGGATCGTGTCGGCCGTGAGCTCGGCCTGCAGCAGCGTGCGGAAATCGTCGACATCGGGCGATGCTTCCGGGCGGCCTTCGCGCTCGTCGTCGCCGCCGTCCACCTCGGCGTCGCGTGCCTCGATATCGCGCTCGTTGTCCGCGATATCGTCCTCGTCGTCCGTCGAAGCACCAGCTCGCCCCACCGATGCTTGCGTGGCACGACTGATCTTCTCAGATTCGGCTTGCGGCTCGTGGCGCTTCGATTTCGGCATGGTCGTCTCGGTTATTGAGGCGGCAAATACTTCAGCGGATCGACAGGCTTACCCTGCCGGCGAACCTCGAAATGCAGCATCACGCGGTCGGCGTCGCTGTTACCCATCTCGGCGATCTTCTGCCCCTTCGTTACCGCGTCCCCCTCTTTTACCATCAAAGCGCGATTGTGTGCATACGCCGTGAGGTAAGTTGCATCGTGTTTGATGATAATGAGGTTGCCGTAACCACGCAGGCCATTGCCGGAGTAAACGACGCGGCCGTCCGCTGCCGCCTTCACGGCCTCGCCGGCGGACCCGCCGATATTGACACCCTTGTTCTTCGCGTCGTCGAACCCGTTCAGCACGGGGCCGCGCGCGGGCCACGCGAACGTCACGGGGCCGCTCGGGGCCGCCGCCGTATCGCTGGATCCGGTCGCCGCGGCCGGCGGCGTCGCGAGCGTGGACGACGTGCCGGCGGCCGGCGTGGCCGGACCGCTGCTCAGCGGCGCGGTCGCCACGGCCGCACCCGCGATCGGCGCGGTGGCCGGTGCGCCCGCAACGGCGGCACCGCCCGGCGGCGCCACGCGCAGCAACTGGTCGACTTCGATCTGGTTCGGGTTCGCCAGGTTGTTCCACGACGCGATGTCGCGATAGTTCTGCCCGTTCTCGAGCGCAATCCGGTACAGCGTGTCGCCCGGTTTCACGCGGTAGAAGCCCGGCGGCGGCGGGCCGAGCGGCACCGCGGGCTGCGCGGCGCCGGTCGTGCCGAGCGAGCCGGAGCGATCGACGACAGGCGCGTTGTCGAGCCGCGTCGCACAGGCGGCCAGTAGCGTGGAGAGCGCAGCCACACAGATCGCGCGCTGGGCGAGCGTGAGCGGTTCCCTGGATCGGTTGTTTTGCATCGCGCGCAACATACTCATCGGTTTCAAATCACTCCGGATTTTAAAGGGACAAAGAAAACGCGATCAAGCCGGGACTCTCGCCATTGCGCGTGCGCGACGCGCTCGACGAGCGTGAGCACCTGGTGCTGCCCGCTCTGCGCGCCGACCGGCGCGACGAGCCGCCCGCCGATCGCGAGCTGCTCGAGCAGCGCTTGCGGCACGTCGAGCCCCGCCGCCGCGATCACGATCGCGTCGAACGGGGCCGCGGACGGCAGGCCGACACGCCCGTCGCCGTAGTGCAGACGGATGTTCGGCACGCGCAGCGGCCGCAGGTTCAGCTTGGCGCGCTCGTAGAGCGGCTTGATGCGTTCAATCGAATACACGTCGCGTGCCACGTGGCTCAGCACGGCGGCCTGATAGCCGCATCCCGTGCCGATCTCGAGGACGCGCTCGAGTGTGCGGCCGGCCATCGCGAGCTCGATCATGCGCGCGACGACCGACGGCTTGGAAATGGTTTGCTGGTGGCCGATCGGCAACGCCGAATCCTCGTAGGCCTGCGTCGCGAGCCCCGGATCCACGAACATGTGGCGCGGCACCGCGGCCATCGCGTCCAGCACGCGCGCGTCGGTCACACCGTTCGCACGCAGTCGTTCGACCATCCGCTCGCGCACCCGTTCCGACGTGAGCGCGAACGCGCCGGCCGGCGCGACGCTCGGCGCAGCCGGTTTCGGCATCGCGGGCTTCGGCGCGGTCGGCTTCGGCGCGGTCGCGGGCTTCGCGGCGACGGGACCGGGCAACGCCGACCGCCCGGCAGCGGGCTTTACCGCAACCGGTTTCAGCACGGCAGCGGGCTTGTCGGCCGCCTTCGACACCGCGCCCGCCGCATGGCGTTCACCGGTCCGACCTTCCGATTTGCGTGGCGCTCGCTTGAGATCTTCGAGCGCGAGCGGAAACCGCTTCGCGCGCTCGCCGCTCATGAAGCCCGCCCTCCGGCGCGCGCCCATTCGCGCGTCGCGGGCAGCATCTGCGTATGCGTGAGGTCGAGCTGCAGCGGCGTGATCGACACGAAACCGTTTGCGACGGCGTGGAAATCGGTGCCGTCGCTCGCGTCCAGCGCCGCGCCCGCCGCGCCGATCCAGTAGACCGGCTCGCCGCGCGGGTCGGTCTGGCGAATCACCGGCTGCGACGGATGACGCTTGCCCAGGCGCGTGACCTGCCAGCCCTTCAGCGCGTCGTACGGCAGGTTCGGAATATTGACGTTCAGCAGCGGGTTGCCCGGCAGCGGATGCGCGAGGTAGTGCTCGACGATTTCCGCGGCGACGCGCGCGGCGTCCGCCAGATGGGCCCAACCCTTGTCGGCCAGCGAGAAGGCGATGGCCGGCACGCCGAACATGATGCCTTCGGTGGCGGCCGCAACTGTCCCTGAATAGAGCGTGTCTTCGCCCATGTTCTGGCCGTTGTTGATTCCGGAAACGACGAGATCCGGCCTCGCGCCGGCCATCCCCGTCAACGCGACGTGCACCGAATCGGTCGGCGTGCCGTTCACGTAGAAGAAACCCGTACCCGCCGCACGCTGCACCGACAGCGGCCGCGACAACGTGAGGGAATTCGACGCGCCGCTGCAGTTCTGCTCGGGCGCGATCACCGTGAGCTCGCCCAGCGGCTGCAGCGCTTCGCTGAGCGCGGCGAGACCGGGGGCAAGATAGCCGTCGTCGTTGCTGAGTAGGATTCGCATCCGGCGATTGTAACCGAGGAAAGATGGCGCGAGAGCGACAGTCCGGCGAGCGCGGACGGACGGGGCACGCATGCGCGCACGGTGCGCCGCCGCATTGCGCGGCGGCCTTCCGCATGCCCGGGAAAACGCGTGGCTGCCCCGGGTTTTCCTTCTCGAAAGCCGTCCCGTCGCGGATCTGGCGCGACGCGACAGGTCCGCGGGCGCTTCCCCTAGATCGCGCCCGCTTCGCGCAGCGCGGCGATCGCCTGCGCGTCGTAGCCGAGGCCGCGCAGCACCTCGTCCGTATGCTCGCCGAGTTCCGGCCCGAGCCAGCGCGTTTCACCCGGCGTATCCGACAGCTTCGGCGTGATGTTCGGCAGCGGAATGTCGGTACCGTCGGCCAGCTTGAAACGCTGGATCATCTGCCGCGCGACGAACTGCGGATCGGTGAACATGTCGGCGGCGCTGTAGATGCGCCCGGCCGGCACGTCGGCCGCGTTGAGCACGACGAGCGCCTCGTCGATCGTGCGCGGCGCGAGCCACGCGGCGATCGCGTCGTCGATCTCCCGCGTACGCGGCACGCGCCCGTCGTTTTGCGCAAGCGCGGGATCGTCGGCGAGGTCGTCGCGTTCGATGGCCTTCATCAGCCGCTTGAAGATCGGGTCGCTGTTGCCGCCGATCACGATGCTGCCGTCGCGGCACGCATAGGTATTCGACGGCACGATGCCCGGCAGCGACGCGCCGGTGCGCTCGCGCACCATCCCGTACACGCCGTATTCGGGCACCACGCTTTCCATCATGTTGAAGACGGCCTCGTACAGTGCAACGTCGACCACCTGCCCCGCGCCGCCGTTGACCTTGCGGTGATGGAGCGCCATCAGCGCGCCGATCACGCCGTGCAGCGCGGCGATCGAATCGCCGATCGAGATGCCGATGCGCGGCGGCGGCAGATCGGGATAACCGGTGATGTGACGCAGCCCGCCCATCGATTCGGCGATCGCGCCGAAGCCGGGCCGGTCGCGGTACGGGCCCGTCTGACCGTAGCCGGACAGGCGCACCATCACGAGGCCCGGGTTGTCGGCCGACAGCACGTCGTAGCCGAGCCCGAGCTTCTCGAGCAGGCCCGGACGGAAGTTTTCGATCACGATGTCGGCCTCGCTCGCGAGCTGACGCGCGATCGCCTTGCCGGCGTCGGCTTTCAGGTTGAGCGTGACCGATTTCTTGTTGCGCGCCTGGACGGACCACCACAGCGACGTGCCGCCCTGCTCCGGGTGGAGCTTGCGCCACTTGCGCAGCGGGTCGCCGCCGTTCGGATCCTCGATCTTGATCACTTCCGCGCCGAATTCGGCAAACAGCCGCGACGCGAACGGCCCCGCGATCAGCGTTCCGAATTCGAGCACTTTGACGCCCGCGAGCGGGCCCTGGGTGGTGCTCATGTGTCTCCCTGGCATGAGGAACGGCGCCGCCTGCCGGCGGCGCCCGGCTTACATCGTGCGGCGATCGAGCATCGCGCGGGCGATGGTGCCCGCGTCGACGTATTCGAGCTCGCCGCCGACCGGCACGCCTCGCGCGAGACGCGTGACCGCGAGGCCGCGCGCCTTCAGCGTCTGGCCGAGGTAATGGGCGGTGGCTTCGCCCTCGTTCGTGAAGTTGGTCGCGAGGACGACCTCCTTGACGACACCGTCGGACGCGCGCCGCACGAGGCGGTCGAAATGGATTTCCTTCGGGCCGATCCCGTCGAGCGGGCTCAGTCGCCCCATCAACACGAAATACAGCCCGCGGTACGTCATCGTCTGCTCGAGCATGATTTGATCGGCAGGCGTCTCGACGACGCACAGCAGCGTCGGATCACGCTCCTCGTCGCTGCAGACCTCGCAGATCTGCGCTTCGGTGAACGTGTTGCACTTCTCGCAGTGCTGCAGGTGCTCGGTCGCGAACAGCAGCGACCGGCCGAGCCGCTCCGCGCCCTCGCGGTCGTGCTGCATCAGGTGGACCGCCATGCGCTGCGCGGATTTCGGCCCGACACCGGGCAGCACGCGCAACGCTTCGACGAGAGCGGACAGGGCGGACGGCTGTTTCATACGGCGGCAAACGGTGGCACGGACGCCGCGCTCAGAACGGCAGCTTGAAGCCCGGGGGCAGCGGCAGGCCCGACGTCATGCCGCTCATCTTTTCCTGCGACGTCGCTTCGGCCTTGCGCACCGCGTCGTTGAACGCCGCGGCGACGAGATCCTCGAGCATGTCCTTGTCGTCCGCGAGCAGGCTCGGGTCGATCGCGACGCGACGCACTTCGTTGCGGCACGTCATCGTCACCTTGACGAGGCCGGCGCCCGACTGCCCTTCGACTTCGATCAGCGCAAGCTGCTCCTGCATCTTCTTCATGTTTTCCTGCATTTGCTGCGCTTGCTTCATCAGTCCGGCGAGGTTGCCTTTCAACATGGGAATACTCCTTCTTGATCGTGTGAAAACCGGCACGCGGCGCGTGCCGGCCAATGTGTGCGGGGCGTGATTGTGCCTGTCGCGGGGCGGTCAGTTCAATGCAGCGTCGGCGGCACGCCGTCCGGCGCCGAATCGGCGAGCGGACGGATCGAGCCGTCGACGATGCGCGCACCGAAGTCGCGCACGAGCTGCTGGACGAACGGATCGCCGTGAATCTCCTGCTCGGCCTCGCGCTGGCGTGCCGCGCGCGCGGCCGCGTCGAGCGCCGCCGCGGTGCGCCGCGCGGGCCCGACCTCGACGGCTACCTCGACCGGCTTGCCGAGCGCATCGGCCAGCGCCGCCTTCAGCTTCGCCACCTGCGCGGCGTCCGCGTACTGCGGCACCGGCACCGAAAGTTTCAGGGTGGTCGCATCGACGGCCGTCAGTTCGCTGTTGAACGCGAGCTGGTACGCGACGCCCTTCAGCGGCAGGCGCGCGGCCAGCGCCGGCCATTCGCCGTCGAAACCGACCGGATCCAGCGCGATCGCGGGCGGCAACGGGCGCGTGTCGACCGGCGCGGACGGACGCGCTTCCGCCGGCTTCGGCGTCACGCGCACATCGTCGGGGCCGCTGTCGAACACCGGCACGAAGCCGTCGTCAGGGCCGCCGAACATCTCGTCGGCGCTGAGCGGCACGTAGTCGTCGGGCGGGATGTCCTCCCACGGCGGCGACGTCGGGCGCGCATCGGCAGCCTGCGGCGCACGGGCGGCAGCACGCGGCGTCGGCACCTGCACGGCGGGACGCGGCGCGGCCGGCTTTTCGACGACCGGCTGGGCGACCGGCTTCGGCGCGGCGCCCGCACGCCCGCGATCGGACGACACGCGCATTCCTGCATTGCGCAGCACGTCGAGCGCGGCGGCGGCACCGCCTGCGCGCGCGGCCGGACGGGCAGCCGGTTCCGGCGACGCAGCGCGCGGTGCCGGCGCGGCCGGTGCGGCCGGCTCCTCGATTCGCGATGCAACCGCGGCGACGCCGGCCGCGGGCAGCTCGGGTTCGTTGCGGGCGGGTGGCGGCACGTCGCTGGCCGGCGCCGCTTGCTGCGCGACATCCGTTCCAGCCGGCTGCGTTTCGACGACAGGTGCGTCGACCGACGCAGGCGCCTGCACCTGAACGGCAACCGGCTTCGCCGCCGGCGGGCTGGCTTCTTCGCCGGATCGAGCCGGCGCCGGACGCGCGGCGGGGACGATCGGCGCAGCCGCCGCAGCCGGCGGACGCGCCGCCTCGGCGGGCGCAGCCGACACCGGCTTCGCCGCAGCGGCCGATGCCGCGGCAGCGCGCGGAGCCGGCACGGCACGCGGCACGGACGGCTGGCCGCCCGGCGCACCGCCGGCGGCAACAGCCGGCTCGAACGCGAGCATCCGCAGCAGCGTCATCGTGAAACCGGCATATTCGTCCGGCGCGAGACCGAGCTCCGCGCGACCGACCGTCGCGATCTGATAGAACAGCTGAACCTGCTCGGGGCTCAACGCCTCCGCGAAGCGGCGCAGGTCGGCCGCTTCCGGCCATTCGTCGAGTACCGATCCCGGCGCGAACTGCGCCCACGCGATCCGGTGCAGCAGGCTCGCGAGATCCTGCAGCGCGGTCGAGAACGACAGGCTGCGCAGCGACATTTCGTCGGCGATCGTCAGGATTTCGGGGCCGCTGCCGGCCGCGAGCGCGTCGAGCAGGCGCACCATGTAAGTCTGGTCGAGCGCGCCGAGCATGCCCGACACGGCCGACTCGGTCACTTCGTTCGCCGAATAGGCGATCGCCTGGTCGGTGAGCGACAGCGCATCGCGCATGCTGCCCTGCGCCGCACGCGCGAGCAGACGCAGCGCCTGCGGCTCGAACGTGATGCGCTCTTCGCCGAGGATCCGCTCGAGATGCGACACGATGTGCCCGGCCGGCATCTGCTTGAGGTTGAACTGCAGGCAGCGCGACAGCACGGTGACGGGAATCTTCTGCGGATCGGTCGTCGCGAGGATGAACTTGACGTGCGGCGGCGGCTCTTCGAGCGTCTTCAGCATCGCGTTGAACGCGTGGTTCGTCAGCATGTGCACTTCGTCGATCATGTAGACCTTGAAGCGCGCATCGACGGGCGCGTACACCGCGCGCTCGAGCAGCGCGGCCATCTCGTCGACGCCGCGGTTGCTCGCGGCATCCATTTCGACGTAGTCGACGAAACGGCCCTCGTCGATCTCGCGACAGGCGCGGCACACGCCGCACGGCTGCGACGTGACGCCGGTTTCACAGTTGAGCGCCTTGGCGAAGATCCGCGACAGCGTCGTCTTGCCGACACCGCGGGTTCCGGTAAACAGATAGGCGTGATGGAGACGCCCGCCGTCGAGCGCGTGCGTGAGCGCCCTGACGACGTGCTCCTGGCCGACGAGCGAAGCGAAATCCTTCGGACGCCACTTGCGTGCGAGAACTTGATAGGTCATCGGGAAATTGTATCAGTAACGCTGCGTCGCGCCGACACGCGAAACGGTGCGGAGAACGGGCAAGGTACGGGTCGAACGGAGTGTGACGCGGAAATAAAAAACGCCCGGCGAACGGGGCGAGAAGGAAGGTGACGAGCCCAACCCTCGGCACTGGCGGAAAACGATTGTGGCTGCTTCGTTCCCGACCTGACCAGGTTCACCGCCCCACCATGCGAGGAGGCCCGTCACGGCATATTCTATCACCGCTCCCGGACAAATGCGACCGTTTGTTCGCCTCAATGCAAATATCGCCGGGCAAACCGGCGCGCCATCCGTTCGCACGACGCACATGCGCACCCGCCCCTTGTAATCCGCCGGCCAGCCTCCACCTGCGTGGCACAACGGTCGAACGCCGCGTCGTACCCCTACTCGCGTAGCGGCTACTATCGCCGCCCGCAGCAGATAGCAATTTAGGCTAATATGACGCCCGAACGACCCGCGAGCCGCGGCATGCAGCGCCCACGCCTCTCCTTTCCGGGGAGCGGAGTGACCTGCCGCAGCGGCCGGCAGCCTACGGCGGCCGGTACGCCGCAACGCGCAAGCAGGCAGTCCCCGAACCGTAAGAGGTATTGACCCAATGAGCGAACAGATCAAACACATCAGCGACGCATCGTTCGAACAGGACGTCGTCAAGTCCGACAAGCCCGTGCTCGTCGATTTCTGGGCCGAATGGTGCGGCCCGTGCAAGATGATCGCCCCGATCCTCGACGAAGTCGCGAAGGACTACGGCGACAAGCTGCAGATCGCGAAAATCAACGTCGACGACAACCAGGCGACGCCCGCAAAGTTCGGCGTGCGCGGCATCCCGACGCTGATCCTGTTCAAGAACGGCGCGGCCGCCGCGCAGAAGGTCGGCGCGCTGTCGAAGTCGCAGCTCACCGCATTCCTGGACAGCCACCTGTAATACGGGCAGGCTCACGGACGTGTTGTCAGCCGGCAACACGTCCGTCGCCAAGCCGCCGATCGCTCGCTCAAGCGCGAATCGGCCTATGCTAGAATTAAAAAACGTCGACAAGACGCATTTAAGTCTCTGAGCGCTTCCGCTCGCCCTCCTCCCTTATTTCTTTCGTCGCTTCTCCTCCCTGGCGGGTTCTCCGTATGCATTTATCCGAGCTCAAGTCTCTGCACGTCTCCGAACTGATCGAAATGGCCAATGGCCTGGAGATCGAAAACGCGAACCGCCTGCGCAAGCAGGAGTTGATGTTTGCCATTCTTAAAAAGCGCGCCAAGACGGGAGAGACGATCTTCGGCGACGGTACGCTCGAAGTGCTGCCGGACGGCTTCGGTTTCCTGCGCTCGCCGGAAATGTCGTATCTCGCCAGCACCGACGACATCTACATCAGCCCGTCGCAGATCCGCCGCTTCAACCTGCACACCGGCGACACCATCGAAGGTGAAGTCCGCACGCCGAAGGACGGCGAGCGCTACTTCGCGCTGGTGAAGGTCGACAAAGTCAACGGGCAGCCGCCCGAGGCCTCGAAACACAAGATCATGTTCGAGAACCTCACGCCGCTGCACCCGAACAAGCCGCTGTCGCTCGAGCGCGAAATGCGCGGCGAAGAAAACGTCACGGGCCGCATCATCGACATGATCGCGCCGATCGGCAAGGGCCAGCGCGGCCTGCTCGTCGCGTCGCCGAAGTCGGGCAAGACCGTGATGCTCCAGCACATCGCGCACGCGATCAAGCAGAACCACCCGGACGTGATCCTGTTCGTGCTGCTGATCGACGAACGCCCTGAAGAAGTGACCGAAATGCAGCGCTCGGTCGCCGGCGAGGTGATTGCCTCGACGTTCGACGAACCGGCCACGCGCCACGTCCAGGTCGCCGAAATGGTGATCGAGAAGGCCAAGCGCCTCGTCGAAATGAAGCACGACGTCGTGATCCTGCTCGACTCGATCACGCGTCTCGCCCGCGCGTACAACACCGTGATCCCGGCGTCGGGCAAGGTGCTGACGGGCGGTGTCGACGCGAACGCACTGCAGCGTCCGAAGCGCTTCTTCGGCGCGGCGCGCAACATCGAGGAAGGCGGTTCGCTGACGATCATCGGCACCGCGCTGATCGAAACCGGCAGCCGCATGGACGACGTGATCTACGAAGAGTTCAAGGGCACCGGCAACATGGAAGTGCACCTCGAGCGCCGTCTCGCGGAAAAGCGCGTCTACCCGTCGATCAACCTGAACAAGTCGGGCACGCGTCGCGAAGAAATGCTGATCAAGCCCGAGATCCTTCAAAAGATCTGGGTGCTGCGCAAGTTCATCCACGACATGGACGAAGTCGAGGCGATGGAATTCCTGCTCGACAAGATCCGCCAGACGAAGAGCAACTCCGAGTTCTTCGACCTGATGCGTCGCGGCGGCTGATCGCCCTCGCCTCGCAAAACGGCCGCCCGCGCATCCAGCCCGGCGGCCGTTTTTTCGCCTCAACCTGAACGTGAACGTACAGGTTGATCTATAATCGCGTCATCGCCCGCCCCTCCGACGCCCGATGCCGAACGACACCTCCCCCGCACTGCTGACCGTGAGCGACGCCGCTTCGCGGCTCGGCGTCACGCCGCGCACGCTGAAATATTACGAAGAGCGCGGGCTCGTCACGCCGTCGCGCAGCGAAGGCCGCTACCGCCTCTACGACGAAGCCGATCTCGAGCGTTTCGCGCGCATCCTGCGGCTGCGCGCGCTCGGCTTCTCGCTGCACGGCATCACCGAAATGCTGAAGCGCCCGCTGGAAGAAACGGGGGACGGCCGGCGCCGCTATTCGGACGCGTCGCTGCGCGACATCCGCACGGGCCTCGCCGAACAGATCGACACGCTCGACCGGCGGATCGCGGCCGTCCAGCGCGAACTGAAGGAAGCCGTCGCACTGCGCAAGGAACTGCAGCACGACATCGACTACGTCGAACGGCGCCTCGCCGGCGAAAACCCCGACGCGCTCATCGCGCAGCGGCGGGCCGAAGCCGGCACGCGACGCCCCCGCAAGGATCGCGAATGAATGCGGTGCCCGGCCGAGCGCCGCTGTGGAGCCGCGCCAACCTGCGCACGGACCTGTTTCCGTGGGCGCTCGCGCTCGTCACCGGCATCGACTATTTCGACAACGCGGTCTTCTCGTTCTTCGCGAGCTACATCGCGGGCGGCATCAACGCATCGCCCGACGAACTCGTCTGGTCGTCGAGCGCGTACGCGGTCACGGCCGTGCTCGGCATCCTGCAGCAGCAATGGTGGGTCGACCGGCTCGGCCATCGCCGCTACGTCGCCGGCTGCATGCTGATGTTCTCGTGCGGCGCGATCGCGTCGGCGCTCGCCGACACATCGCTGCAACTCGCGTTCGCGCGCGGTTTCCAGGGGTATTTCATCGGCCCGATGATGGGCGCCTGCCGGATCCTGATCCAGATCAGCTTCAAGCCGCAGGAACGGCCGCCCGCGACGCGGGCGTTCCTGATCATGATCCTGCTCGGCAGCGCGCTCGCGCCGATCGTCGGCGGACTGCTCGTCGCGCATTCGACCTGGCGTGCACTGTTCGCGTGCACGGCACCGGCCGGCATCGCCTTCGCGATCCTCGCGCTGCTCACGCTGCCCGACTCGGGCCGCACGCCCGACGACGAACGCGGCTCGGGACACTTCTGGCCGTACGTCGTATTCGCGCTCGCGCAGGGCGCGCTGCAGATCGTGCTGCAGCAGGTGCACTACCAGCTCTACAGCGGTTCACCGATGCTGATCCTGCTGACGATCGCGGGAGTCGGCGCGCTCGCGTGGTTCGCGTATCACCAGTGGAACCACCCGACGCCGCTCGTGCGGCTGCATGCGTTTCGCGAGCGGACCTTCCAGGTCGGGCTGCTGCTCTACATGTTCTATTACTACGAGACGACGGGGTTCAGTTACCTGACGTCGCGCTTTCTCGAAGGCGGGCTCGGCTATCCGGTCGAGAACGCCGGCCGCCTGGTGGGCACGATGTCGCTGATTTCGGCCACCGCGCTGTTCGCGTACCTGCGCTACGCGAAACTCGTCGCGCACAAGAAGTGGTTCGTCGTGCCGGGGTTCGCGATCGCCGTCGCGGCCGCGCTATGGATGACGCGCATGACGCCGCAGGTCGGCGAGGCCGCGCTGATCGTCCCGCTGCTGCTGCGCGGGCTGCTGCTGCTCTTCATCGTGCTGCCGGTCGCGAACCTGACGTTCCGGATCTTCGCGATCGACGAATACACGCACGGCTACCGGCTGAAGAACATCGTGCGGCAACTGACGATCTCGTTCGCGACGTCGTCGGTGATCATCGTCGAGCAGCACCGCGTCGCCGTGCACCAGACGCGGCTCGTCGAGCGTGCGAACGTGTTCGACCCGCTGTTCCAGCAGACCGCCGACGCGCTGACGCACAGCTACGCCGCCGCCGGCCACGCGCTGAACGAGGCGCACGCCCTCGCGATCGCGTCGATCGCGCGAATGGTCGCGCAACAGGCATCGTTCCTCGCATCGCTCGACGGGTTTTACTTCCTGGCGGGCGTCGCGCTGGTCGGCGGCGTCTTCGCGGCATGGCAAAAAGAGATCGATTGAGTTAAAAGACAGGCTTTGGATTATCGTCAGCCGTCTCCATGCTTTCAAAACTGACCCGCTGGTTCGACGACCGCCGCCGCGACCGCGCGCTGCGCAGCCACCCGATCTCCGACACGCTGTGGCAGGACACCGTCGAGCGCCTGCCGTTCCTCGCGGCGCTGGCGCCCGACGCGCTCGGCCGGCTGCGCGAGCTGACGAGCCTGTTCATCGCGAAGAAATCGTTCTCGACCGCGCACGGGCTGGCGCTGACCGACGAGATGATCGTCGCGATCGCTGCGCAGGCCTGCCTGCCCGTGCTGAATCTCGACCTGTCGCTGTACGACGGCTGGGTCGGCGTCGTCGTGTATCCGGGCGAATTCGTGATCCGCAAGACCGTGCAGGACGAGGACGGCGTCGTCCACGAGGTCGAGCAGGACGCGAGCGGCGAGGCCTGGGAAGGCGGGCCGGTGATCCTGTCGTGGGAAGACGCGCAGATGACGGACGGCCGGGACGCGTACAACGTCGTGATCCACGAATTCGCGCACAAGATCGACATGGTCAACGGCGCGGCCGACGGTTATCCGCCCCTATTTCGCCGCTGGCACGCGCCGCACCTCGACGCGCAGGCCTGGGCCGACGTGTTCGAACACGCGTACGACCAGTTCTGCGCACGCGTCGATGCGGTGCCGGACCGTGCATGGGCGCGCTTCGAGCGGGACTCGCTGATCGATCCGTATGCGGCCGACCACCCGTCGGAGTTCTTCGCGGTGTGCAGCGAGGCGCTGTTCGTGCGGCCGAAAGCGTTCGAGTCCGAATTTCCGGAGCTGTACCGGCTGCTCGCGCGTTACTACCGGCAGGATCCGGCCGGCACCGGCGCACTCGACGCGCCGTGAAAATTATTCGTCAACCATCTGATTTTCTGGCATAATCGCCGTTTTTCGACCTTAGGCAAGTGGCTCGCGCCGGGCTTGACGTCAACCGAATCGCGCCAGTTTGGGCGGCAAGGCACGGCAAGCGGCGGGTTGGCTACCGCTCTCACCAAGGAAAATCATGAAACCTGGCATTCACCCGGACTACCGCGAAGTCGTCTTCCAAGACATGTCGAACGGCTTCAAGTTCATCACGCGCTCGACGATCCAGACGCGTGAAACCATCGACCACGAAGGCAAGACCTACCCGCTCGCCAAGATCGAAGTGTCGTCGGAATCGCACTCGTTCTACACGGGTCAGCAAAAGATCATGGACACGGCAGGCCGTGTCGAGAAGTTCAAGAACAAGTTCGGCGCACGCGCCAGCGGCAAGATCGCGAAGTAAGCTTCGCATCGGCATCGCACAAAAGGGCAGCCCAGGCTGCCCTTTTTCGTCTCTGCTCGCCCGGAAGCGTCCGGGCATCGACCTGACGCGGCGCGGCCGGCGCGTCTACAATGCCGGATGCTCGAAACCGGCTCGCCCGCGCGCAACCGCGCCAGGCGCCCGCCCATAACAAAACGCTCATCTGCATGAAGCCTGTCGTCCGTCTCACCGCCTCCGCCACGCGCGCGCTCCCGCGCTGGCTGCTGCTCACGCTCTGCCTCGTCTACGCGGCGTTCGGCCTGTTCGGCCGCGACCCGTGGAAAAACGAGGACGCGGCGGGCTTCGGCGTGATGTGGACGATGGCCAAGGGCAGCTGGCACGACTGGCTGCTGCCGAACCTGGTCGGCAAGTTCATCACGACCGACGGACCGCTCGGCTACTGGCTCGGCGCGCTGTCGATCCGCGGCCTCGGCCCGTGGGTCGATGCCAGCAACGCGTCGCGCGTCGACACCGGCGTGCTGTTCTGCGTCGCGTGCGCTTTCGTCTGGTACGCGGCCTACCTGCTCGGCCGGCGCGCCGAGGTGCAGCCGTTCAAATACGCATTCGGCGGCGAACCCGAGCCGCGCGACTACGGCCGCACGCTCGCCGACGGCGCGCTGCTGGTGCTCGTCGCGTGCTTCGGCCTCGCGGAACGCGGCCATGAAACGACGCCGCAGCTCGCGCAGTTCGCGTGGATCGCGATGCTCGTCTACGGGATCGTGCGCGGCATCGACAAGCCGCTGCAGGGCGCGCTGTGGTGGGGCGTCGCGATCGGCCTCGTCGCGCTGTCGGGCAACCCCGTGCTGGTCGCCGCGCTGCTCGCCGGCACGGCCGCGCTGTGGCTCGTCACGCCCGAGATGCGCAACCTGCGCCTGCCGCTGGTCGGCGTGCCGCTCGCGGCCGCGATCTTCGCGCTGTGGCCGCTCGCCGCCTTCATCGCGGCGCCCGACGACGCCGCCTGGTTCTTCAACCAGTGGATCCACGGCAGCCTGATGCGCTTCTCGGGGCCGCCGACCGCCGTGCTCGGCTATGCGGCGAAGAACCTGCCGCTGTTCACGTGGCCGGCGTGGCCGCTCGCGATCTGGGCCTGGTGGAGCTGGGCCGGCATGCGCCGCCGCGCGCACATCGCGATTCCGCTGTCGGTTGCCGTGCCGCTCGTCGCGCTCGTGATCCTGCAAAGCCAGCAGTCGAACCGCATGTACATGCTGCTGCTGCCGCCGCTCGCGGTGCTCGCGACGTTCGCGCTGCCGACCCTCAAGCGCGGCGCGATCAATGCGATCGACTGGTTCGCGGTGCTGAGCTTCACGATCCTCGGCACCTTCGTATGGCTCGTATGGCTCGCCTCGCTCACGGGCTTCCCGCATCCGCTCGCACGCAACCTCGCGCGGCTCGTGCCCGGCTACGAACCGCATTTCAAGATCCTGTCGTTCATCTGCGCGGTGATCGTCACGGTGTGCTGGTGCTTCCTCGCGCGCTGGCGCATCTCGCGACAGCCGAAGGTGCTGTGGCGCAGCGTCGTGCTGTCGGGCGCCGGCACCACGCTGATGTGGGTGCTGCTGATGACGCTGTGGCTGCCGATCGTCAACTACGGCCGGACCTATCGCGATGTCGCGCAACAGATCGCCGTGCACCTGCCGTCCGACTACGAGTGCATCTCGCCCGTGCGGCTCGGCGATGCGCAGATCGCGACCTTCGCGTATTTCGGCAACATGCACTTCGACTTCTCCGGCGACTGCGACGTGATCCTGCGCCAGGATCGTTCGGACTTCGGCGAGCCGAGCGCGATGTCGCAGTATGTGTGGCGCCTCGTGTGGGAAGGCCGCCGCGTCGCCGACCGCGATGAGCGCTTCCGCCTGTACGAGCGCATCGAGCGGCCGAAGACGCCCGTCAAGCGGCGTCCGCCGCGCCGCCAGGCGGCCGATTGACGATGTTCGGCGACATCCGCCGGATCGTCGGTCTCGCGTGGCCGGTGCTCGTCGGCCAGCTCGCGATCATCGCGTTCGGCGTGATCGACACCGCGATGGTCGGCCGCTATTCGGCCGTCGATCTCGCCGCGCTCGGGCTCGGGTCGTCGATCTACGTGTCGATCTATATCGGCCTGACGGGCATCCTGTCCGCGCTGCAGCCGATCACCGGGCAGCTGTACGGCGCGCGGCGCTATGCCGAAATCGGCGAGGAAGTACGCCAGGCGCTGTGGCTCGCGCTGCTGCTCGCGATTCCCGGCTTCCTGCTGCTGCATTTTCCCGAGCCGCTGCTGCGCATCGCGCATGCGCCTGCCGCGCTGCACGAGCGCACCGTCGACTACCTGCGCATCCTGTCGTACGGGCTGCCCGCCAGCCTCGTCTTTCGCATCTACAACGCGCTGACCAACGCGGCCGGCAAGCCGCGGCTCGCGATGATCCTGCAGATCGGCGCGCTGCTGCTCAAGTTTCCGCTCAACGTGTGGTTCATCTTCGGCGGGTTCGGCGTGCCGGCCCTGGGCGGCCCGGGCTGCGGGCTCGCCAGCACGCTGATCAACTGGGCGCTCGCGCTGATCGGCTACACGCTGCTCGCGAAGCTCGACGTGTTCGCGCCGCTCGCGATCTTCTCGCGCTTCTGCTGGCCCGTCTGGGCACGCCAGAAGGCCATCCTCAAGCTCGGCGTGCCGATGGGCCTGTCGTACCTGATCGAGGTCACGTCGTACACCTGCATGGCGCTGTTCATCGCGCAGTTCGGCACGACGACGCTCGCCGGCCACCAGATCGCCGGCAACATCGGCGCGGTGCTGTACATGACGCCGCTGTCGATCGGCGTGGCGGCGTCGACACTGGTCGCGCGCGCGCTCGGCGCCGGGCGCCCGGAAGAAGCGCGGCTGCTCGGCCGGCACAGCGTGATGTTCGCGTGCGGCGTGGCGGCCGCCTACGGCGTGCTCGTGTTCACGCTGCGCCCGCTGATCATCGGCGGCTATACGCCGAACCCGGCCGTCGCCGCGGCCGCGATGCCGCTCGTCGCGATCGTCGCGTGCTACCACTGCTTCGATGCGCTGCAGGTCACGTCGGCGTTCGTGCTGCGCGCGTACAAGGTCGCCGTCGTGCCGACCGTGATCTATGCGGTCGCGCTGTGGGGCATCGGCCTGAGCGGCGGCTACGTGCTCGGCTTCGACGTCGGCGGCATCGCTCCCGCATGGCTGACGGGCGCGCGCGGCTTCTGGTTCGCGAACACCGTCAGCCTGATGCTCGCGGGCGCCGGGCTCGTGCTGTACCTGCGCCGCGTGAGTCGTGCGCACGCCTCCGCCGCCACCGCCGCCTGACGCACGGCCCGCTACGCGTCCTCCAGCACGTCGGCCGCGTGATACGACGACCGCACGAGCGGGCCGGCGACGACTTCCCTGAAACCGAGTGCGAGCGCCTCGCCGCGCCACGCGGCGAACGCCTCAGGGCTCACGTAACGCCGCACCGGCAGATGGTGCGCCGACGGCGCGAGATACTGGCCGAGCGTCAGCACGTCGACGTCGTGCGCGCGCAGGTCGCGCAGCGTGTCGCGCACTTCGTCGTCACGCTCGCCGAGCCCGAGCATCAATCCCGACTTCGTCACCAGCCCCGGCCGCGCGCGCTTGGCCTGCAAGAGCAGGTCGAGCGAACCGCGATAGTCGGCGCCCGGCCGCGCCGCGCGATAGTGCGACGGCACCGTCTCGACGTTGTGGTTGAACACGTCCGGCCAGGCCGTCGACAGCGCATCGAGCGCACGCGCCACGCGGCCGCGGAAGTCCGGCGTCAATACCTCGACACCGATGCCGGGCACGCTCGCGCGCACCGCCGCGATGCACGCGGCGAAATGCGCGGCGCCGCCGTCGCGCAGGTCGTCGCGATCGACCGACGTGATCACGACGTAGCGCAGCCCGAGCGCGGCGGCCGCGGCGGCCAGCCGTGCCGGCTCGTCGGGATCAAGCGGCTCGGGACGGCCGTGCGCGACATCGCAGAACGGGCAGCGCCGCGTGCACAGGCCGCCCATGATCATGAAGGTCGCGGTGCGCTGCGCGAAGCATTCACCGATGTTCGGACACATCGCCTCCTCGCAGACGGAATGCAGCCGATGCTCGCGCAGCACGGCGGCCATGTCGGCCACCGCCGCGCTCATCATCGGCCGCGCGCGCAGCCACGACGGCTTCGGCAGCGCCGCGCCGGCCGCGGGCTCGACGCGCACCGGAATGCGCGCGAGCTTGTCGCGGCTGCGCGCGCCCGGCTGGCCGAGCGCCGTGAGGCTAGATCGTTCGGGCGCGGCAGCCATCGTCACGCTCCGAGAAACGCGACGATCAGGCGGTTCACGTCGGCGGCCGCCTCCATCTGCACCATGTGCCCGCTGCCGGCGATCACCTCGGCACGCACGCCGTCAGGCAGGCCCCGCGCATGCTGGGCGGGAATCACCTGGTCGCGCTCGCCCCAGATCACGAGCGTGCGCGGCGCAAGCGTCGCGAGCCGGTCGCGGAACACGCGCCGCTGGGCGGCGCCGTCGAACGCGGCGTTCGCGATCTTCTCCAGTGCGGCCTGCACGCCTTCGAGCCGCTTGTACTTGACGAGATCCTCGACGAGCTGCCGCGTCACCAGCGCGTGGTCGGCGAACAACGCGCCGAGGTGCGGCTTCAGCGTGTTGCGGCTGTTGCCGGCGACGAAGCCGTCGATGTAGGCACGGTTGATGTCGGTGCCGAGCCCCGCGCTCGCGATCAGCGTCAGCGACGCGACCCGTTGCGGCGCGCGCTCGGCCGCCGCCATCGCGACCGCGCCGCCCATCGAATGGCCGATCAGGTGCGCGTGCTCGATGTGCTGCGCATCGAGCAGCGCGAGCACCGCATCGGCGAGTTCGTCGAGGCTGCCCGTATCGAGCGCCTTGCCCGACTCGCCGTGACCGGGCAGGTCGAGCGCCCACACCGGCCGGTGCGCGGCGAGTTCCGCGTGATTGAACAGCCAGTTGTTCAGGTCGCCGCCGAAGCCATGGATCAGCACGGCAGGCGTGCCTGCCCCGTCGCCGAGCTTCAGGAAGCGCACCGTGCGGCCGCCGATCTGCGCCTTCTCGGGCTGCGGGCCGGCAGCCTCGTCGGTGGCGGCGCTCGGCACGAAATCGCGCTGGAAGTCGGCGATCGCCGCATCGATGTCGGCATCGCTCGCCTCGGCGGCCGCGACGACGCCGAGCAGCGCGCCGACCGGCAGCGTCTCGCCTTCCTGCGCGACCTGCCGGCGCAGCGTGCCGTCGAACGCGCACTCGACGCCCGACGAGATCTTGTCGGTCTCGACGTCGAGCAGCTCATCGCCCTTCGTCACGCGTTCGCCGATCGCCTTCAGCCAGCCGTTGACCTGCCCCTGCTCCATCGACAGCCCCCACTTGGGCATCGTGATCATGTGAATCGACATCGTGTCAGCTCCTCGTCTTCAGGACCGCCTGCGCAATCGCATCGGCGGACGGGATGTACAGGTCTTCCAGCACGCTCGCGAACGGCGCCGGCGTATGCGGCGCGGTGACGAGCCCGATCGGCGCCTTCAGCGAATGGAACGCGCGCTGCGCGACGAGCGCGGCGATGTCGGTCGCGATCGAGCAGCGCGGATTCGCTTCGTCGACGACCACCACGCGCCCCGTGCGTTCCGCGCTTTCGAGAATCGTCTCCTCGTCGAGCGGCGACGTCGTGCGCAGGTCGATCACGTCGCACTGGATGCCGTCCTTCGCGAGCTTCGCGGCCGCGTCCATCGCGAGATGCACCATCCGGCCATACGTGACGATCGTCACGTCGTCACCGTCGCGAACCACGTTCGCCTCGCCGAACGGAATCGCATAGGACTCCTCCGGCACGTCGCCTTCGCGCGTATAGAGCAGCTTGTGTTCGAGGAAGATCACGGGATCGTTGTCGCGGATCGCCTGGATCAGCAGCCCCTTGGCGTCGTACGGCGTCGACGGGCACACGACCTTCAGCCCGGGAATGTGCGTGAACAGCGACGTCAGCATCTGCGAGTGCTGGGCGGCCGCGCGCAACCCGGCGCCGTACATCGCGCGAATCACGACCGGCGTCACGGCCTTGCCGCCGAACATGTAGCGGAATTTCGCGGCCTGGTTGAAGATCTGGTCGAAGCACACGCCCATGAAATCGATGAACATCAGTTCCGCGACGGGCCGCATCCCGCATGCGGCCGCGCCGACCGCCGCGCCGATGTAGCCGCCCTCCGACAGCGGCGTATCGAGCACGCGGCCCGGAAACTTGTGGAACAGCCCTTTCGTCACGCCGAGGACGCCGCCCCATGCATCGTCCTCGCCCGGCGCGCCCGCGCCGCCCGCGTTGTCCTCGCCCATCACGATCACGCTGTCGTCGCGCGCCATTTCCTGCGCGAGCGCTTCGTTGATCGCCTGCGAATAAGTGATCTTCCTTGCCATGTCTGTCTCCTGGAATGTTCGGTTTGCCGTGCCGGCCGCGATGTCAGGCCGCGATGTCAGGCCGCGCTCACGGATACGACACGTAGACGTCGGCCAGCAGGTCGGCGGCATCCGGCACCGGCGCGGCCTTCGCCTGCGCGACCGCGTCGTCGATCAGCGCCTTGACCTGCGCGTCGACCGCGCGCAGGTCGGCCGTCGTCAGCGCTTCGGCGCGCACGACACGCGTCTCGAAATGCTTCAGGCAGTCCTTCTCGTCGCGCAGCTTCTGTACCTCGCCCGGCGCGCGATAGGTTTGCGCATCGCCTTCGAAATGGCCGAAATAGCGCGTGAACTTCACCTCGACCAGCGTCGGGCCGCCGCCGTTGCGCGCGCGCTCGACGGCTTCGCCGAGCGCTTCGTGCACCGCGAAGAAGTCGAAGCCGTCGACGATCACGCCCGGCATCCCGAACCCGTTCGCGCGGTCGGCGATGTTGTCGGTCGCGACCGACCAGCTCGACGACGTCGCTTCCGCATAACCGTTGTTTTCGGCGACGAAGATCGCGGGCAGGCGCCACACCGACGCCAGGTTCATCGATTCGAAGATCACGCCCTGGTTCGACGCGCCGTCGCCGAAGAAGCACACGCCGACACCGCCCGTCTTCTTGTGCTTCGCCGCGAGCGCCGCGCCGCACACGAGCGGGCCGCCCGCGCCGACGATCCCGTTCGCGCCGAGCATCCCCATCGACAGGTCGGCGATGTGCATCGAGCCGCCCTTGCCGTGGCAGACGCCCGTCTTCTTGCCGTAGATCTCGGCCATCATCCCGTGCACGTCGACGCCCTTCGCGATGCAATGGCCGTGACCGCGGTGCGTGGTGGCAACGTAGTCGGCGAGGCCGAGATGCAGCATCGTGCCGACCGCGGACGCCTCCTCGCCCGCGTACAGGTGAACGAAGCCGGGAATCTCGCCGGTCGCGAATTCGACGTGCAGGCGCTCCTCGAATTCGCGGATCGTGCGCATCAGCCGGTAGGCGTCCAGCAGCGTGTCCCTGCTGAGCTGGGTCGAAGCGGTCATGTGTGTCTCCTGGTAGGTTTGACTGCGAATGCCGCCGCGTCCGTGCCGCGGCGGCGGATTGCACGGCCGGCGGCCGTCAATGGAACGTGAAACCGCCGTCGACGTTCACGGCCTGGCCCGTCACGTTGTCCATCGTCGCGAAGAACAGCGCGAGCCGGCCCATGTCCTCCGGCGTCTGCGCGCGGCCCTGCGGGATCAGCGTCAACTGGTGCCGCTGCCACGATTGCTCGACCGTTTCGCCGTCGGTCTTCCATGCGTCGGACAACCGGTCCCACATGTCGGTCCGGACGATGCCGGGGCAGATCGCGTTGACGGTCACGCCGTCGCGCGCGAGTTCCTTCGCAAGCGCGTTGGTGAAGCCGACGACCGCGAATTTGGATGCGCTGTAGTGCGCGAGATTCGGAAAACCCTCCTTGCCCGCGATCGACGCGACGTTGATGATCCGGCCGCGACCCTGTGCCTTCAGGTGCGCGAGCGCCGCGCGGCAACCGAGGAACGTGCCCTTCGCGTTCACGTCCATCACGACATCCCAGTCGCGCTCGGTCAGTTCGGCGACCGGATGAATGCTGATCACGCCCGCGCAGTTCACGAGGATGTCGAGCCCGCCGAGTTCGGCGAGCGCCTGCGCGACCATCGCGTCGACCTGCGCGGCCTGCGTGACGTCGACCTTCGCGACCGCCGCCCGGCGGCCAAGCGCACGCACCTCGCGCGCGGTGGCGTCGAGCGCGTCGTCGAGCAGGTCGGCCAGCAGGATGTCGGCGCCCGCGCCGGCAAGCGTCAGCGCGATGCCGCGGCCGATGCCGCGCGCGCCGCCAGTGACGATGGCGACCTGTCCTTCGAGAACGGTTGTCATGACGATGTCTCCTTGAAAATCGTGCTGGATGGCGAAGCGTCCTGCATCAAACCGGATGCTCAGTCGCGCCACGCGCCGGCGCTGCGCAGCAATTGCCGCGACGACGCGTAGCGCAGCGTGCGGCCGACGTCGACCGTCAGCGGTCCGCGCCAGTCGAGCGAGATTTCGTAGCGCTCGCCGCACGCGACCTCGATCTCGCGCTCGCCGTCGAACGCGAGCGTGCCGCGTTCGAACGGAATCACCTGCCACGTGTCCGGCTCGAGCCGCTCGCAACTGCGCATCACGACGCGATCGACGCGCCCCGGCGCGATCGGCGCGACGAGCGGCGTGCCGGCTGCCTTGCCGGCTTCCGCGAAGCGCATCGCAAGCCCGTGCGGCGCGCTGCGTTCGAGCGGCGCCCACGCGCCGCCGAGCGCGGACAGCCCGATGCCGTCCGGTTCCGCGAAGGTCAGGTAGAGCGCGTCGAGGTCGTCGGACCCGGAGATCGCACGTGCGCCGATGAAGCGCTGCCGCGCGGCGCACACGTCGACGAGCGCGATCTCCTCGCGCCCCGGCTGCGCGCCCGCCGCACAGCGCACGACGAGCCGCTTGTTGCGCACAAACGCGACCTCGGCGGGCACGGCGCCGGTCGCGGCGAGCCCTGCCGCGACGCCGGCGACGGTCGCCTCGCGATGTTCGGGAAACGCATTGTTGGTGCCGGTGGACAGCGCGACGAGCGGCGTCGCGCCGCAATGCGCGGCCACCGCGCGATGGGTACCGTCGCCGCCGAGCACGACGATCAGCGCGACTTCCATCCGGTGCAGGTACGCGGCGCCGGCCTGCGTGTCGGCGACGGTATCGGTGATCGGCAGGTCGACGAACTCGACCTCGGGCCAGCGTTCGTGCGGCGCGACCGCGCGATGCGTGTCGATCGCGCGCAGTAGCAGCGTCGCGATGCCCGTGCGGTCGCGCAGCGTCAGCACGCGCTCGACGCCCATCGCACCGAGGCCGGCCAGCAGGCGCACGATCATGTTCGCCTTCTCGGCCGTCGGAAACACGGATGCATGCGTCGTGAGGCGGCGGATGTCGCGCCCCGATGCGGGGTTCGCGATCACGCCGACGGTAACGGGCGTCGTCACGGGTTCGTCTCCATCCAGTGGACCGGCCATGCCGGCCCGGTCTGTGTCGTCCGCTGCCATCGACGGGCGGCGGATCGTCGTCGCCGACGCGACCGCATCGGCTTGCCCGTGATCTCTGCAAGCGGCGTGCCATCGTCGCTGCGACGACCGCGGAACCCGCGTGCACACTGGCGCGACAGGCAGGCACGCGTTCGCGCTTCGTGACCGTGGCGACACGGCACCTGGCGAATCCACCCGTGCGTCTCACGCAGCCGATGCGACGAAACGATCGCCCCGGCCTCTGCGCTTGCGCGCCGCCCTGCCCGCAAACCCCGCACGCGCGCGGCTCGACGCGGGCGTCGGCCAGCCGGACGGCCACCGTGCGCCGTGCATGCGGATGTCTCACGCGCGCGCGACACGGCGAGCGACCGGTGAGACGAACGTCTCACGCCGGCCGCGTGCTGCGATGCAATGTGATCCGCCGAACGGGATGTGCTACAAGAACATCGCATTCCCCGCCGTACGGAACCGGAGCCGACCATGCCCTACGCCGTTCCCCAGGCCCAGCACGCCGACCGCGTGCTCGGCGCGCTCGCCGGACGCCTGCCCGCGCCGGCCGACTCCGCGCGCCTCGTATCGTCGTGGCAACGGTCGCTGGAGCGCTACCGTCTCGACCCCGCTTCGTCGATCGGCCCGCGTGTGCTGACCGCGGCCGAGCTGCGCGAAGTGCGCGACAAGGAAGAGGCGTTCCTGCGCGCGTCGGGCCAATGCCTGACGCGGCTGCACGACATGATCCGCGTCGCCGACTACTGCGTGATGCTGACCGACGCGCACGGCGTGACGATCGACTACCGGATCGACCGCGAGCGCCGCAACGACTTCCGCCATGCGGGGCTGCACATCGGCTCGTGCTGGTCGGAAAGCGAGGAAGGCACCTGCGGCGTCGCGAGCGTGCTGACCGATCTCGCGCCGATCACCGTGCACAAGACCGATCACTTTCGCGCGGCGTTCACGACGCTCACCTGCAGCGCCGCGCCGATCTTCTCGCCGGGCGGCGAACTGATCGGCGTGCTCGACGCGTCGGCCGTGCATTCGCCCGACGGCCGCGACAGCCAGCGCCTCGTCTACCAGCTCGTGCGGCAAAGCGCGGCGCTGATCGAGGACGGCTACTTCGTGCACAGCACCGCGCAGCACTGGATCCTGTTCGGGCATCCGAACCGTCACTACGTCGAGGCGCAACCGGAATGGATGATCGCGTTCGACGAATGCGGCAACATCGTCGCCGCGAACCGGCAGGCACGCGACGCGCTGCCGGCGCTGCGCGAGCCGCGCCATATCGACGAGATCTTCGATGCGACCGAGATGCCGCTGCGCGACGCCGCGCGGCTCGATACGATCGTCGCGCTGCGGCTGCGCGCCACCGGCGCACCGCTCTATGCGCGGTTGCGGGCGCCGCTACGACGCGCGGGCCGCGAGCCCGGCACCGTATCGCGCCGCGCGGGCACCGCGCCGCGCAACGTCGGCGCGCTGACGCCGTTCCTGCACAGCAGCGATGCGCATATCGCGCAACAGGCCGAACTCGCGCTGCGGGTCGCGAGCAAACGGCTGCCGATTCTCGTGCTGGGCGAAACCGGTGCGGGCAAGGAGGTGTTCGCCCGCGCGATCCACGACGCCGGCGCACGGCGCGCGCGGCCGTTCGTCGCCGTCAACTGCGGCGCGCTGCCCGACGCGCTGATCGAGAGCGAACTGTTCGGTTATGCGGCCGGTGCGTTCACCGGCGCACGCAAGCACGGCGCGCGCGGCAAGATCGCGCTCGCCGACGGCGGCACGCTGTTTCTCGATGAAATCGGCGACATGCCGCTCGCGCTGCAGACGCGCCTGCTGCGCGTCCTCGCCGACGGCGAGGTCGTGCCGCTCGGCAGCGATACGCCCGTGCGCGTCGATCTCGACGTGATCTGCGCGACGCACCGCGATCTCGCGCGGATGGTGGCCGACGGGACCTTCCGCGAAGACCTGTACTACCGCCTGAGCGGCGCGACGTTCGAACTGCCGCCGCTGCGCGCACGCACGGACGTGCGCGACGTGATTGCCGCCGTGTTCGCCGAGGAAGCGCAGGCGACCGGCCACGTGCTCACGCTCGATCCGACGCTCGCCGAACACCTCGCCGCGTACGCGTGGCCCGGCAACGTGCGGCAACTGCGCAACGTCCTGCGCTACGCGTGCGCGGTGTGCGACGCCGCGCGCGTGACGCGGCGCGACCTGCCGGCCGAGCTCGCCGCTCAACTCGGCGGTGCTCCGCCGGGCGCACTGCCCGACGACGAACGCGGCCGCATCGTCGCCGCGCTCACCGCGCATCGCTGGCGGCCCGACGCGGCCGCGCAGGCGCTCGGCATGTCGCGCGCGACGCTGTACCGGCGCATCGCGAAGTACCGGATCGTCGCACCGCACCGCGCGTGACGCGCGGGCGCACGCTCCGTCATGCGGGCTGCCCGGCCGCTTCGTTCGCATCGTCCGTCACGCCGGCCGTTTCGTCGCGCCGCTTGAACACCTCGTGCGCGGCAAACAACGCGTTCAGCGCGGCCGGCATCCCCGCATACACGGCCATCTGCATGAACACCTCGACGATCTCGTCGCGCGTGCAGCCGACGTTCAGCGCGGCCTCGATATGCACCTTCAACTGCGGCTGCGCGTTGCCGAGCGCGGCCAGCGCCGCGATCGTCGCGATTTCGCGCGCTTTCAGGTCGAGCTGCGGCCGGCTGTAGATGTCGCCGAAGCTGAATTCGACCAGGAGCCGCGCGAAGTCCGGCGCGATCGGCGCCAGCGCCGCGATCACGCGTTCGCCCGCTTCGCCGTCGATTTCCTTCAGTTTGTTCCAGCCGCGCGTGTAGCGATCCTCAACGAGTCGTTCCATCGTGTCCGTCCTGTTCCGATAAAGAGAGAGAAGGTTTCGCCCGTCGTTCCGTTTCCCGTTCCTGCGCCTCGTAGTACGCGATCTTGTCGCCGATCGCATCGAGGTTCGCCTGCAGCTCCGCGATATGCGCGCGCACCGCGTCGCGATGCGCGACCAGCAAGTCGCGCCGCGCGCCGAACGTCGACTCGCCCTGCTCGCGCAGCACCGCGAACGCCTGGATCTGCGCGATCGGCATGCCGGTCGCCTTCAGGCGCATCACGAAGGCCAGCCCGGCAAGGTCGGCCGGCGCATAGAGCCGGTGCCCGGCCGCCGTGCGCGAAATCGCGCGCAGCAGCCCGGCCTGCTCGTAGTACCGCAACGTGTGCGTCGACACGCCCGTCAGTTCGGCGACTTGCCCGATCGTCAGCGGACCGGCGGAGGAGGATGGGGATACGGTTTTCGACATGGCAGGAACAAGGTTAGGAGTTAGAGTTCACTCTAAGTCAAGCGTGATCGCACGGCCAGCGCGACGACGATCCGCTCGCCCCCGGCGACACCGTAAACAATGGTCAAAAGCGGCGCCCGGCGCGGGTTTCGGCCTTTACAGCACCGCAAGCCTTCAGCAAGATTCAGTCAGCCTGTCTTAAAAAGGGCACGCATTTGTCCTATGCTTAACGGCGACGCCCGGCCACCTCGCGCCCCGCCGTCCGTTGCAACAGCCATTCATCCGTCAGAACCAGGGAGCCTTTGCCATGCTGAAAAAGCTGCTGATGCTGTTCGTCGCGCTGTCGCTGTCGCTCGCCGCCGGCCTTGCCGCGGCCGTCGAAGTCAACACGGCCGACCAGGCCGCGCTCGAATCCGTGAAGGGTCTCGGGCCCGTGAAGTCGAAGGCGATCATCGACGAACGCACCAAGAACGGCCCGTTCAAGGACGCCGACGATCTCGCGAACCGCGTGAAGGGTCTCGGCACGAAGTCGGTCGGGCATCTGGAGGAAAACGGCCTGACGATCGGCGGCTCGTCGACGCCGCCGAAGGGCGTCAAGCTGTCGAAGCCGGCCGCAACGGCACCGGCCACCACGCCGGCCACGACCTCGGCAGGCACCGCATCGACGTCCACGACCGCGACGGCCGGCACGACGGCTGCGACGCCGGCCCCGGCGGCCAGCGCATCGGATGCGGCGGCGAAGCCGGCCAAGGCGAAGCGCGCATCGAAGAAGGAAAAGGCAGCGGCCGCGGCGGCGGCATCCGCCGACGCGGGTGCGAGCGCACCGGCCGCCGCGTCGTCCACGAAGGCGACGAAGGGTTCGAAGAAGAAGAGCAAGAAGGACAAGGCAGCCTCCGCCGCCGCGGCGTCGGGCGCCTGATGTGCGCCGCGCGCGCGACGGCGTGCGCGCGGCATTCGTTCAACGGGCGCCGTCGTCACGGCGCCCTTTTCAGTGAAGGTGAAGAACCATGGGTCTCCTCGACATCGTTGGCGGTCTGATCGGCGGCCAGGCCGGCGGCAACTCGCAAAGCGCGCTGATCACCACCGCGCTCGAATTCATCAACAACCAGCCGGGCGGCCTGAACGGCCTGATCGAGAAATTCAAGGCCGGTGGCGCCGGCGACATCATCGGTTCGTGGGTCGGCAACGGCGAAAACCAGCCGATCTCGGCCGACACGCTGCAGAACGTGCTGGGCTCCGACGTCGTCGGCTCGCTCGCGAGCAAGGTCGGCATCGACCCGTCACAGGCCTCGTCGATCCTCGCGCAGGTGCTGCCGCACGTGGTCAACGGCGCGACGCCGAACGGCGAAGTGCCGGCCGGCGGCCAGGTCGACACGTCGAACGTGCTCGGCACGCTCACGCAGCTCGCCGGCATGTTCGGCGGCAACAAGCAGGGCTGAGCGTCCCGGCCCGCGCGGCGGCCCGTTCGGCCGCCCCATAAGCAAACACCCCGCCGAGGCGGGGTGTTTGTTTTTGCGCGCCCGGCGCGAACCGGGCGGGCCAACCGATGGCAGGCGATCAGTGAACGACGCGGTCGAACACGAACTTGCCGTCGTTGACGTCGACCGGAATCACGTCCTTCGGACCGAAACGGCCCGCGAGGATCAGCTTCGCGACCGGGTTCTCGATCTCCTGCTGGATCGCGCGCTTCAGCGGCCGCGCGCCGAACAGCGGATCGTAGCCGACCTTGCCGATCTGTTCGAGCGCCGCCGGCGACACGTCGAGCGCCATGTCGAGCTTCGCGAGCCGGTCGTGCAGGCGGGCGAGCTGGATCTTCGCGATCGACTCGATGTTGCTGCGGTCGAGCGCATGGAACACGACGACGTCGTCGATCCGGTTCAGGAACTCGGGGCGGAAATGCTGCTTCACCTCGAGCCACACCGCGTCCTTGATCTCTTCCTGCGGCGCGCCCGTCATCGCCTGGATCACCTGCGAGCCGAGGTTCGACGTCATCACGATCACCGTGTTCTTGAAGTCGACCGTCCGCCCCTGCCCGTCCGTCATGCGGCCGTCGTCGAGCACCTGCAGCAGCACGTTGAACACGTCCGGGTGCGCCTTCTCGATCTCGTCGAGCAGGATCACGCTGTACGGCTTGCGACGCACGGCTTCCGTCAGGTAACCGCCTTCCTCGTAGCCGACATAACCCGGCGGCGCGCCGATCAGCCGGGCGACGCTGTGCTTCTCCATGAACTCGCTCATGTCGATGCGGATCAGGTGCTCTTCCGAATCGAACAGGAACGACGCCAGCGCCTTGCACAGCTCGGTCTTGCCGACGCCCGTCGGGCCGAGGAACAGGAACGAGCCGTACGGACGGTTCGGATCGGCGAGACCCGCGCGCGAACGACGGATCGCATCGGCCACCGCACTGATCGCCTCGTCCTGCCCGACCACGCGCTCGTGCAGCTTTTCCTCGATGTGCAGCAGCTTCTCGCGTTCGCCCTGCATCATCCGCGACACGGGGATCCCGGTCGAGCGCGACACGACTTCCGCGATTTCCTCGGCGCCGACCTGCGTGCGCAACAGGCGCGGACGCGTCGGGTTGTGCTGCTCCTGCTCTTCGGCCTGCGTGACCTGCTTCAGTTGCGCCTCGAGCTGCGGCAGCTTGCCGTACTGCAACTCGGCGACCTTCTCCAGCTTGCCGTCACGCTGCAGCCTCGCGATGTCCGCGCGCACCTTCTCGATCTCTTCCTTGAGCTGTGCGCTGCCCTGCACCGCGGCCTTCTCGGCGGTCCAGATCTCTTCCAGGTCCGCGTACTCGCGGCCGAGGCGCTCGATCTCTTCCTCGATCAGCTGCAGGCGCTTCTGCGACGCTTCGTCCTGCTCCTTCTTCACGGCCTCGCGCTCGATCTTCAGCTGGATCAGCCGGCGGTCGAGCTTGTCCATCTCTTCGGGCTTCGAATCGATTTCCATCTTGATCTTCGAAGCGGCTTCGTCGATCAGGTCGATCGCCTTGTCGGGCAGGAAGCGGTCGGTGATGTAGCGGTGCGACAGCTCGGCCGCGGCGACGATCGCCGGGTCGGTAATGTCGACGCCGTGGTGCAGTTCGTACTTCTCCTGCAGCCCGCGCAGGATCGCGATCGTCGCCTCGACGCTCGGCTCGTCGACGAGCACCTTCTGGAAGCGGCGTTCGAGCGCGGCATCCTTCTCGATGTACTTGCGGTATTCGTCGAGCGTGGTCGCGCCGATGCAGTGCAGCTCGCCGCGCGACAGCGCCGGCTTCAGCATGTTGCCCGCATCCATCGCGCCTTCGGCCTTGCCCGCACCGACCATCGTGTGGATTTCGTCGATGAAGACGATCGTCCGGCCTTCGTCCTTCGCGATGTCGTTGAGCACGGCCTTCAGGCGCTCCTCGAATTCACCGCGATACTTCGCGCCGGCGAGCAGCGCCGCCATGTCGAGCGACAGCACGCGCTTGCCCTTCAGCGTCTCCGGCACTTCGCCGTTGACGATCCGTTGCGCGAGCCCTTCGACGATCGCGGTCTTGCCGACGCCCGGCTCGCCGATCAGCACCGGGTTGTTCTTGGTGCGGCGCTGCAGGATCTGGATCGAGCGGCGGATTTCGTCGTCGCGGCCGATCACCGGATCGAGCTTGCCCGCACGGGCCCGCTCGGTCAGGTCGACCGTGTACTTCTTCAGCGCCTCGCGCTGGCTTTCCGCATCCTGGCTATGCACCTGCGAGCCGCCGCGCACCGCGGCGATCGCGGCTTCGAGCGCCTTGCGCGTGAGGCCGTGCTGGCGCGCGAGCTTGCCGGCTTCGCCCTTGTCGTCGGACGCGGCGAGCAGGAACATTTCACTCGCGATGAACGTGTCGTTGAGCTTCTGCGCTTCCTTGTCGGCCTGGTTCAGCAGCCCGGCCAGTTCACGGCCGATCTGGATGTCGCCGCCCGTGCCCGTCACTTGCGGCAGGCGCGAAATGGCTTCGTTCAGCGCGCCTTGCAGCGCCTGCACGTGAACACCCGCGCGCGACATCAGCGAGCGGGCGGACCCGTCCTGCTGCGCGACCAGCGCCGCGAGGACGTGAACGGGTTCGATGTATTGATTGTCGCGGCCTGCCGCGAGGCTTTGCGCGTCCGCGAGTGCTTCCTGGAACTTGGTGGTGAGCTTGTCGATTCTCATTTAGTCGAGACCTCCAATTTTCGATTAACACCAAGATAAGGATGGTTATGCGGCTTTCAAGCCAAATTCGGGTTGATTCAGCGCAAAAATTGCTGGATAGGCCGGAAGCGGCCCCGGGACGGGCCGCGTTCGGATCGCGGGACGCGGCGCGCGCGCGTCAGCCGGCCGCCGACGGCGGCTCGGCGGTCGCCGATGGGTCGTCCGGCGACGATTCGGCACGCACGGGCACGACCGGACGGATGCCGAGCAGCGCCGCGAGCGGCGACGCGGGCTCGGCCAGCTCGCCGAGCCGGTGACGGTCGAGCTCGGCGAAGAACGCATCGCGCGCGGCCGCCAGCACGCCTTTCAGGCGGCACCGCGGCTCGATCACGCAGCCGCGCGATTCGCCGCCGTCGGTCGCGAAACAGCCGACCAGCGCGAAGTCGCTCTCGGTCGCGCGCACGACCTGGCCGACCGTCAACTCGAGCGATGCCGGGAAGAGCCGCAGCCCGCCGTTGCGGCCGCGAACCGTGTCGACCCATCCCAGCTCGCCGAGCTGCTGCACGACTTTCATCAGATGGTTCTTCGAGATGCCGTAGGCATCCGAGATCTCCTGGATCGTCGCGAGCCCCTCGCCGCGCACGGCAAGGTACAGCATCACGCGCAGCGAATAGTCGGTGTAGTCAGTGAGTCTCATGGACGGATACGGAAATGATCGATCGTGCCCCGATGACGCGGGCCGGGCCGATCGCGGGGCGTGCGGGGGCCGGCTGACGGTCCCGTTCCGCGACCCCGGGTTGCCGGGATCGCGTGCGCGCAATAAGATGCATGACACTTGCGCGTTTTTCAGCGGGTATTGGACGCTATTTTGCGACAAAATCCGACCGGCGTCCTGCCTGCCCTCCCGCCACTGCCCGTCAGCACTCCGATCTACCGGCCCCTTTTTGCCATGAATGCCCTGCCCGCCTCGCCCGAAACCGCACCGGCCCGCCCTCGCGACACCGAGCCGACCGAAGACAACATCCGCGCGCTCGTCTACGCGTTCTACGACCGCGTGCGCGCCGACCCGCTGCTCGGGCCCGTGTTCGACGCGAAGCTGGCCGGCCGCTGGGACGACCATCTGCCGAAGATGGTCACGTTCTGGTCGAGCCTCGTGCTCGGCACCAAAGGCTATCGCGGCAACGTGCAGCAGGCGCACCAGCCGCTCGACGGGATCGAGCCGGCCCATTTCAGCCGCTGGCTGGCGCTGTTCCTGAGGACCGTCGAGGCGCGCTACGCGCCGCCCGCGGCGATCCGCTTCATGGCGCCCGCGCTGCGGATCGCCCAGAGCCTGCAGTTGAGCCGGTTCGGCTGGGATTATCGGATTCCGCCCGAGCAGCAGGCGCTGCTCGATGCGATCGCGCCGCGCCGCCGCGACGCGGGCGACGATCCGCACGCGCTGCCGTCGCGTGCCTGCGGCGAACCGTTTCCGACGAAGATCGTCGGACGCAGCGCCGACCCGGACGCGTGACGCGCGGCCCGTGACGCCGGGCGCACCACCCGCGGCAGATCGACGCACCGCCTAGCGCGGCGTATTGCCCGACTCGACGCCCCAGCGCGCGAGCGCGGCATCGTCGGTGCTGCGCGCATCGACCCAGCGCTCGCCGTCCGGCGTCGTTTCCTTCTTCCAGAACGGCGCCTCGGTCTTCAGATAGTCCATCACGAATTCGCACGACGCGAACGCATCGCCGCGGTGCGACGCGACCGTCGCGACCATCACGATCTGGTCGAGCGGCAGCAGCCTGCCGACGCGATGCACGATCGCGACGTCGATGCCCGGCCAGCGCCGGCCGGCCTCGGCGGCAATCTTCTCGAGCGCCTTCTCGGTCATCCCCGGATAGTGCTCGAGCTCCATCGCGGCAACCGAATCGCCTTCGTTCAGGTCGCGCACCGTGCCGACGAAACACGCGACGGCGCCGATCTTCGGGTTGCGCGCGCGCAATGCCGCGACTTCGGCATTCAGATCGAAATCGTCGGCCTGGACTCGTACCGTTGCCATCGCGCGCCCCTCAGCCGCCCGTCACCGGCGGAAAGAACGCGACCTCGCAGCCTTCGGTGAGCCGCGTGTCGGGATCGGTCATCTCGTGGTTGCAGGCCATGCGCAGCGCGCGCCCCTCGGCGAGCGTCTCGGCCCATACGCCGCCGCGCACGCGCAACCAGGCGCGCACGTCGCCGACGGTCGTCACGCTGTCCGGCACGGTTGCCGCTTCGTCGGCGACACCCAGTGCCTCGCGCACGCTTGCAAAAAATTTCAGCTGAATCTTCATGGTTCGGGAAGCCGTCGCGTTACGACAGCAGTTCGGAAAACGGAATGAAACGGACGGTCTCGCCGGCGCTGATCACGTGCTGCGGCGGGTTGTCGATCAGGCCGTCGCCCCAGACCGTCGACGTCAGCACCGCCGAGCTCTGGTTCGGAAACAGGTCGAGCCCGCCGGCCGCGTTGACGCGCGCACGCAGGAATTCGTTGCGCCGGTCGCCCTTGCCTTGCGAAAAGTCCGCGCGCAGCGACAGTGCGCGCGGCGCGACGTCACGCACGCCGGACAGGCGCAGCAGGAACGGCCGCACGAACAGCAGGAACGTGACGAAGCTCGACACGGGGTTGCCAGGCAAGCCGATGAAGTGCGCGTCCGCACGCTCGTCGCCGCGGCGCACCGCGCCGTACGCGAGCGGCTTGCCGGGCTTCATCGCGATCTGCCACAGCGCGAGCCGCCCTTCGGCCTCGACGGCGGGCTTCACGTGATCCTCGTCGCCGACCGATACGCCGCCGCTCGTCAGGATCACGTCGTGATCGCGCGCGGCCTCGCGCAGCGTGTCGCGCGTCGCGGCGAGCGAATCGGGCACGATCCCGTAGTCGGTCACGTGGCAGCCGAGCCGCTCCAGCAACCCGCGCAGCGTGAAGCGGTTCGAGTTGTAGATCGCGCCGGGCTTCAGCGGCTCGCCCGGCATCGTCAGTTCGTCGCCGGTGAAGAACACGGCGACGCGAATCCGCCGTGCGACCGACAGCTGCGCGCAGCCGACCGATGCGGCCAGGCCGAGCGCCTGCGGCGTGAGCCGCGTGCCGGCCGGCAGGATCACCGAACCCTGGCGGATGTCCGCGCCCTGCGCGGTGATCCATTCACCGGCCTTCGGCGTGTGCAGGATCTCGACCGCGTCGCCGTCGGCCGATGCCTGCTCCTGCATCACGACCGCGTCGGCGCCGGGCGGCACCGTCGCGCCGGTGAAGATCCGCGCGGCCGTGCCGGCCGCGAGCGGCCCAGCCGGATGGCCGGCCGGAATGCGCTGCGACACCGGCAACCGCCGATCGCCGTGTAGCAGGTCGGCGACGCGCACCGCATAGCCGTCCATCGCGCTCGTATGCATCGGCGGCACGTCGAGCGGCGAGCTCACGTCGGCGGCCAGCACGCGGCCGAGCGCATCGAGCGTGGCGACGGTCTCCGCGCCGGGCAGCGGCTTCGCGGCATCGAGCAGCGCGGCGAGCGCCTCGGCGGTCGACAGCATCGGCGCGCGCGGCGCCGCGGGATTCGGGTTCGACATCGATGGAATCGGGGATCGTTGGAGTCAATACGTCATTGTAGCGACGCCGTCGCACCGGCGCGCGATATGGCGGACATGCGAAAACTGTGATCGGCGCGAACGCGCGGGTCTGGCACTTGTTTCGCGCGACAGGCCATGCCCGGGCGCCAAACGAAACGGCCGGAACCCCGATCCGTTCGACGAATCGGCGTTCCGGCCGTCCCGCGCAGCCGGGCCCGCGGGCCCGGCCGTGCGTCATGCACCCGTGTGGGCGACGATGAAGTCCTTCACCTGCCGGGCATCGGCCTTCACGACCTCGAAGCGCTGCGGCAGCGCCTCGAGCCCGTCGAACGCGGCCGGCCGCTCGGCTTCGCGATCGAGCGCCTCGCGGATCGTCTCGCCGAACTTGATCGGCTGCGCCGTCTCGAGCACGACCATCGGCACGCCGGCATCCAGGTGCTCGCGTGCGACCTTCACGCCATCGGCCGTGTGCGTGTCGATCATCGTGTCGTAACGCGAGAACACGTCGCGAATCGTCGCGATCCGGTCGGCGTGGCTGCTGCGGCCCGACACGAAGCCGAACTCGGCGACGCGCGCGAAATCGCCGCTCGCCGCGAGATCGAAACCGCCCTTCTCCTCGACGTCGCGGAACAGCTGCATCACGCGCGCCGGATCGCGGCCGAGCAGGTCGAACACGAAACGCTCGAAATTCGACGCCTTCGAGATGTCCATGCTCGGGCTGCTCGTGTGATACGTATTCTCGGCGCTGCGCACGCGATACGCGCCCGTGCGGAAGAACTCGTCGAGCACGTCGTTCTCGTTGGTCGCGACCACGAGCTTCGCGATCGGCAGCCCCATCATCCGCGCGATGTGGCCCGCGCAGACGTTGCCGAAGTTGCCCGACGGCACCGTGAACGACACGCGCTCGTCGTTGGACTGCGTCGCCGCGAAGTAGCCCTTGAAGTAGTACACGACCTGCGCGACGACGCGCGCCCAGTTGATCGAATTGACCGTGCCGATCTTCTGCTGCGCCTTGAACGCGTGATCGTTCGACACGGCCTTCACGATGTCCTGGCAGTCGTCGAACACGCCTTCCACCGCGAGATTGAAGATGTTCGGGTCCTGCAGGCTGAACATCTGGGCCGTCTGGAACGCGCTCATCTTCTTGTGCGGCGACAGCATGAACACGCGCACGCCGGCCTTGCCGCGCATCGCGTATTCGGCCGCGCTGCCCGTGTCGCCCGACGTCGCGCCGAGGATGTTCAGCGCTTCGCCGTGCTTCGCGAGCGTGTACTCGAACAGGTTGCCGAGCAACTGCATCGCCATGTCCTTGAACGCCAGCGTCGGGCCGTTCGACAGCTCGAGCAGCGACAGCGCCGCGCCATGCTCGGTGCCGAGCGTCTTCAGCGGCGTGATGTCGGACGCGTTCTCGCCGTGGCGCGTGTTGCGGTACACGTCGGCCGTGTACGTGCGGCGTGTGATCGCGCGCAGGTCGTCGGCCGGCACGTCGTCGCAGAACTTCGACAGGATCTCGAACGCGAGATCCGCGTACGACAGCGTGCGCCAGCGCGCGAGCTCGTCGGCGGACACCCGCGGATACTCGGCCGGCAGGTAGAGCCCGCCGTCCTTCGCGAGACCGCCGAGCAGGATGTCGGAGAACGTATGGCGCTCGCCGATGCCGGCGCCGCGCGTGGAGATGTAGTTCATGTCGCTTTCCGTCCTCAGTTCAGCGCTTCCATGCGCAGCTTCGTCACATTCGACACGACCGTCGCGAGGCGCTCGATCTGCGCGATCGCCGCATTGACGTTCTTCTCGACCGTTTCGTGCGTGATCAGGATGATGTCGGTTTCGCCCTTCGCGTCGTCGACCTGCTCCGACTCCTTCTGCAGCAGCGCGTCGATCGAGATGCCCGACGCGGCGAGGATGCGCGTGATGTCGGCCAGCACGCCGGTTTGATCGGCGACGCGCAGGCGCAGGTAGTAGCCGCTCGTCACTTCCTCGATCGGCAGGATCGGCGTGTTCGACAGGCTGTCCGGCTGGAACGCGAGATGCGGCACGCGATGCTCGGGGTCGGCCGTATGCAGGCGCGTGACGTCGACGAGATCCGCGACCACCGCCGACGCGGTCGGCTCCGCGCCCGCGCCCTTGCCGTAGTACAGCGTCGTGCCCACCGCATCGCCGTGCACGACGACCGCGTTCATCGCGCCCTCGACGTTCGCGAGCAGGCGCTTCTCCGGGATCAGCGTCGGGTGCACGCGCAGCTCGATGCCGTTCTCGGCGCGACGCGTGATGCCGAGCAGCTTGATCCGGTAGCCGAGCTCTTCCGCGTAGCGGATGTCGGTCGCGTCGAGCTTGCTGATGCCCTCGACGTAAGCGCGGTCGAACTGCACCGGCACGCCGAACGCGATCGCGCTCATGATCGTCGCCTTGTGCGCGGCGTCGACGCCTTCAATGTCGAAGGTCGGGTCGGCTTCCGCGTAGCCGAGTTCCTGCGCGGCCTTCAGCGCGGTCGCGAAATCGAGCCCGCGGTCGCGCATTTCCGACAGGATGTAGTTGGTCGTGCCGTTGATGATGCCCGCGATGTACTGGATGCGGTTCGCGGTCAGGCCCTCGCGCAGCGCCTTGATGATCGGGATGCCGCCGGCGACGGCCGCCTCGAACGCCACCATCACGCCCTTTTCGCGCGCGGCCTCGAAGATCTCGGTGCCGTGCACCGCGAGCAGCGCCTTGTTCGCCGTCACGACGTGCTTGCCGTTCGCGATCGCGCGCAGCACGAGCTCGCGCGCGATGCCCGTGCCGCCGATCATCTCGGCGATGATCGCGATCGACGGATCGTCGACGACCGAATTGAAATCGTCGGTGATCTGCGCGGCGGCGGCATCACCGCCAAGCACGGCCCGCGCCTTGGCCGGATTACGCACGGCAATGCGCGCGACCTCGATGCCGCGCCCCGCGCGTCGCTTGATTTCTTCCTGGTTGCGGCGCAGCACCGTGAAGGTGCCGCTGCCCACCGTGCCGAAGCCCAACAGGCCAACTTTGATCGGTTCCATGCTGCGTGTGATCGATGAGTAAGAAGTAGTGAATTCCGCGTGACCCTGCCCGCTCAGGCCGAGTGGCGCTTGCGGTAGCCGTCGAGGAAGCGTGCGATCCGGTTGATCGAATCGGTCAGGTCGTCGAGGTTCGGCAGGAAGACCACGCGGAAGTGGTCCGGCGTCGCCCAGTTGAAACCCGTGCCCTGCACCAGCAGCACACGCTCCTCGAGCAACAGGTCGAGAATGAACTGCTGGTCGTTCTGGATCGGGTAGAGCTTCGGGTCGAGGCGCGGGAACATGTACAGCGCGGCCTGCGGCTTCACGCAGGTCACGCCCGGGATGGACGTCAGCATGTCGTACGCGAGCTCGCGCTGCTTGTACAGGCGCCCGCTCGGCACGATGAGTTCGTTGATGCTCTGGTAGCCGCCGAGCGCCGTCTGGATCGCGAACTGCCCGGGCACGTTCGCGCACAGGCGCATCGACGACAGGATACCCAGCCCCTCGAGGTAATCCTTCGCGCGCCGGCGGTTGTCGCCGCCGAGGCCCGACACGGCCATCCAGCCCGCGCGGTAGCCGCACGAGCGATAGCTCTTCGACAGGCTGTTGAACGTGACGGTGATCACGTCCTCCGACAGCGAACCCATCGCGGTGTGCTCGAGGCCGTCGTAGACGATCTTGTCGTAGACCTCGTCGGCGAACACGATCAGCCCGTGCTGGCGCGCGATCTCGAGCAGCTCGAGCAGCAATTCGTCGGAGTAAAGCGCGCCCGTCGGGTTGTTCGGGTTGATCACGACGATCGCCTTCGTGTTCGGCGTGATCTTGCTGCGGATGTCGTCTAGATCGGGCATCCACGCGTTCTGCTCGTCGCACACGTAGTGCACCGGCGTGCCGCCCGACAGGCTCACCGCGGCCGTCCACAGCGGGTAGTCGGGTGCGGGCAGCAGCACTTCGTCGCCGTCGTTCAGCAGCGCCTGGGTCGCCATCACGATCAGCTCGGACGCGCCGTTGCCGATGTAGATGTCGTCGAGGCCGACGCCCACGACGCCCTTTTCCTGCGTGTAGTGCATCACGGCCTTGCGCGCCGAGAACACGCCCTTCGAATCGGAATAACCCGACGACGACGGCAGGTTGCGGATCATGTCCTGGATGATCTCGTCCGGCGCGTCGAAACCGAACGGCGCGAGGTTGCCGATGTTCAGCTTGATGATGCGGTGGCCTTCTTCCTCGAGGCGCTTCGCGTGCTCGAGCACCGGGCCACGGATGTCGTAGCAGACGTTGAGCAGCTTGTTCGACTTCTGAATCGGTTTCACGACGACACGGTTCCTGGGTTGGCCTTGCGGCCGGGGGGACGGGATCAAAACTGGAAAGCGGCCGGTCTGTGCGCGCTGTCTAGACTGGGAAAAAGCGGGCGGTCGGACGCGGCTTGTGGCGACGCACGACGCAAGTGGCGCCCGGGGGCGGCCAAAAAGTTATAATTTAGCGGATTTTGGCCGACTTTCGCAATGCACCATAGCCGCGCCGGGCCCGCGCCGTCAGGCGTCCCCATGTGGCCAGGCGCGCGAAACCGGCCATCCGGGCCCCTGCGGCCCTTGCGATACATGCCCTTACGGAACCGCGGAATACCGATTTGAAACTGCACCAGGACACGAGCGGCGCGCTCAATACCGTCACCGGCTACGGCCCCGATTACGTCGACGTCAATCTCGAACGCCATGAAACGAGCGTCATCGTGCTGCCCGGCGCGCCGGTCCAGGCATGGCCGGTGTCGTCGTTCGACGCGCTCGCGCCCGAGCATTTCGCGATGCTGCTCGACCCGACGCCCGAGCTCGTGATCTTCGGCAGCGGCGCGCGGCTGCGCTTCCCGCACCCGCGGCTCGTCGCGGCGCTCACGGCGAAGCGGATCGGCGTCGAGACGATGGATTTCCAGGCGGCCTGCCGCACCTACAACATCCTGATGGCCGAGGGCCGCAAAGTCGCCGCCGCGCTCTTAATTGAACGTTAATCCCCGATGCGGTAAAACTCGGGCCGGCGCAACGGGTCGATCCCCCGATCGGTCCGGCCAGGCCGCCCGCCGCCGGCACAACCCGCCGGCGGCCCGTCACCCCAACCAACAGGCTGAAAATCCATGAACGATACGCCCTCGAGGCTACCGCTCAACCGCATCACGCTCGTCCTCCTGATCGTCGCGCTCGCGATCGTCTGGTTCGCGCCGCTCGGGCTGCGCCACCTGATCCCGAGCGACGAAGGCCGCTACGCGGAAATGGCGCGCGAGATGTTCGTCACCGGCGACTGGATCACGCCGCGCTACAACGGCTACAAGTACTTCGAGAAGCCGCCGCTGCAGACCTGGCTGAATGCGCTGACCTTCGCGTGGTTCGGCATCGGCGAATGGCAGGCGCGCCTCTACACGGCCGTCGCGAGCTTCGCCGGCGTGCTGCTCGTCGGCTACACGGGCGCGCGCCTGTTCAACCCGCTGTCGGGCTTCCTCGCGGCCGTCGTGCTCGCGAGCTCGCCGTACTGGAACCTGATGGGCCACTTCAACGCGCTCGACATGGGGCTCGCGTTCTGGATGGCGCTGTCGCTCTGCTCGCTGCTGCTCGCGCAGCGGCCCGGGCTGCGCCCGGCCGCGGTGCGCGGCTGGATGTGGGCATGCTGGGCCGCGATGGCGCTCGCGGTGCTGTCCAAGGGCCTCGTCGGCCTGATCCTGCCCGGCGCCGTGCTCGTGCTCTATACGCTGATCGCGCGCGACTGGGCGCTGTGGAAGCGCCTGTACCTGGTCAGCGGCCTCGTGATCTTCTTCGCGATCGTCACGCCGTGGTTCGTGCTGGTGCAGCAGCGCAACCCCGAGTTCTTCAACTTCTTCTTCATCGTCCAGCAGTTCCGCCGGTACCTGACCCCGGAACAGAACCGCCCGGGCCCGCTGTACTACTTCGTGCCGGTGCTGCTGGTCGGCTTCCTGCCGTGGCTGTCGGTCGCGTGGCAGAGCATCCGCCATGCGCTGCGGATGCCGCGCCAGCCGAACGGCTTCTCGCCGATGCTGGTGCTGCTGATCTGGAGCGCCTTCATCTTCCTGTTCTTCAGCACGTCGCATTCGAAGCTGATCTCGTACGTGCTGCCGGTCGCGCCGGCGCTCGCGCTGATCATCGGCGCGTACCTGCCGCTGATGACGGCCGACCGGTTCCGCCGCCACCTGCTCGGCTACCTCGTGTTCTTCGTCGCCGCGGCGTTCGGGATCATCTTCCTCGCGTACCAGGGCGATGCCCGCACGCCGAACGCGCTGTACCGCGCGTTCCAGATGTGGCTGTACGCGGGCCTCGCGGTCTCGGCCGCGCTGACGCTCGCGGCCGCGTGGCTGAACCGCCGGACGGGCGCGGCCGCCGCGCTCGCCGCGTTCGGCGCCGCATGGCTCGCGTTCGGCACGATCGGCGGCACCGGGCACGACGAGTTCGGCCGCTACAGCTCGGGCGCGCTGCTCGCGCCGGCCGTGCGCGCCGAACTGGCGAAGCTGCCGCCCGACACGCCGTTCTACTCGATCGAGATGCTCGACCATACGTTCCCGTTCTACATGGGCCACACGACGATCATGGTCCAGCGCCAGGACGAGCTCGCGTTCGGGATCTCGATGGAGCCGAACAAGTGGATTCCGACGGTCGCCGAATGGATCGCGCGCTGGAAGCAGGAAACCCATGCGCTCGCGATCATGCCGCCCGGCCAGTACGACGCGCTGGTCAGCCAAGGTGTGCCGATGCGCGTGATCGCGCGCGACAACCGCCGCGTGATCGTCGAGAAACCGCAATCGTAAGGACGCCCCTCGCATGAATCCCGTTTCGTTCGTCTGCATCATCACCGGCGTGATGCTCAACGCCTGTGCGCAACTGCTGCTGAAAGCCGGCGTCAACGCCGTCGGGCACTTCGAATTCAGCCGTGCGAACATCCTCCCGGTCGGCCTGAAGATCGCGACCCAGCTGCCGATCATCGGCGGCCTCGGCTGCTACGTGCTGAGCGTCGTGGTCTGGATTCTCGGGCTGTCGCGGGTCGACGTGTCGATCGCGTACCCGATGCTGTCGCTCGGCTACGTGGTCAACGCGTTCGCGGCGTGGTACCTGTTCGGCGAGGTGCTGTCGGTCCAGCGGCTCGTCGGGATCGGCATCATCCTGATCGGCGTGCTCGTGCTCGCGCGCAGTTGAGCATGCCCCGCGGCGTTAAGTGTCCGCCTACAAAAAATCACGGTGCGAATCCGCCAACCGGTGTTTAATGCCGGTTTCGGGCGGATCGCCCGACCCTTTTATTACACGCCATTACAGGCCAACGCGTTCATGAGCCAGACTACCGCTCCGTTTCTGCCGTTCACCCGACCGGAAATCGACGAGGAAACCATCCAGGGCGTCGTCGACGTGCTGCGCTCGGGCTGGATCACCACCGGCCCGCAATGCCAGAAATTCGAGGCCGCGCTGTCCGACTACTGCGGCGGGCGGCCGGTCCGCGCGTTCAATTCGGGCACCTGCACGCTCGAGATCGGCCTGCGCATCGCGGGCGTCGGTGCCGGCGACGAGGTGATCACGACGCCGGCGTCGTGGGTCTCGACCAGCAACGTAATCATCGAAACGGGCGCGACGCCCGTGTTCGCCGACATCGATCCCGTCACGCGCAACATCGACCTCGACAAGCTCGAGCAGGCGATCACGCCGCGCACGAAGGCGATCATCCCCGTGTTCCTGTCCGGCCTGCCGGTCGACATGGACCGCCTGTACGCGATCGCGCGCACGCACAAGCTGCGCGTGATCGAGGACGCCGCGCAGGCGTTCGGCTCGACGTGGAACGGCAAGCGCATCGGCGCGATCGGCGACATCGTGTCGTTCAGCTTCCACGCGAACAAGAACCTGACGACGATCGAAGGCGGCGCGCTGGTGCTGAACAACGAGGACGAAGCGACACTCGCGCAGAAGTACCGGCTGCAGGGCATCACGCGCACCGGCTTCGACGGGATGGACTGCGACGTGCTCGGCGGCAAGTACAACCTGACCGACGTCGCCGCCCGCGTCGGCCTCGGCCAGCTGCCGCACATCGAACGCTTCACCGCGCAGCGCCGCGCGCTCGCCCGCGCGTATTTCGCCGCGTTCGACGGCGGCGCGGCCGTGAAGCTCGGCGCCGGCCTGCCGGTTGCCGACTTCGCGAACAGCAACTGGCACATGTTCCTGATCACGCTGCCGCTCGAGCGGCTGACGATCACGCGCGCCGAATTCATGGCGCAGCTGAAGGAACGCGGCATCGGCACGGGCATCCACTACCCGGCGATCCATCTTTTCACGCTGTACCGTGCGCGCGGCTTCAAGGAGGGAATGTTCCCCCACGCCGAACGGTACGGCGCGTCGACCGTCACGCTGCCGCTGTTCACGCAGATGACGGAAGGCGACGTGCGTCGCGTGGTCGACGCCATCAACCAGATTTGTGAACAATACGGAAAATAAGCGTACATGAGTCACCTTGAAGCACGCGCCGGGCATCCGGGGGCCGGCCATCCGGTCGCCGGGCACCTGGACGCCGGTCGGCCCGAAGTCTCGGTCATCATCCCCGTATACAACGAGGAAGACGGCCTCGCCGCGCTGTTCGCGCGGCTGTATCCGGCGCTCGACGCACTCGACACGTCGTATGAAGTGATCCTGATCAACGACGGCAGCCGCGACCGCTCGGCCGCGATGCTCGCCGATCAGTTCCACGTACGGCCCGACACGACGCGCGTCGTGCTGCTCAACGGCAACTACGGTCAGCACATGGCCATCCTCGCGGGCTTCGCGCAGTCGCGCGGCGAGATCGTCATCACGCTCGACGCCGACCTGCAGAACCCGCCCGAGGAAATCGGCAAGCTGATCGCGAAGATGCGCGAGGGCTACGACTACGTCGGCTCGATCCGCAAGCAGCGCCAGGACAGCCTGTGGCGGCGCAAGGCGTCGCAGATGATGAACCGGCTGCGCGAGCGCATCACGCGCATCAAGATGACCGACCAGGGCTGCATGCTGCGCGCGTACAGCCGCCGCATCATCGACACGATCAACGTGTGCGGCGAAGTCAACACGTTCATCCCCGCGCTCGCGTACACGTTCGCGCAAAAGCCGACCGAAATCGAGGTCGCGCACGAGGAACGCTTCGCAGGCGAATCGAAGTATTCGCTGTACAGCCTGATCCGGCTGAACTTCGACCTCGTGACCGGCTTCTCGGTCGTGCCGCTGCAGTGGCTGTCGTTCATCGGCGTGATCCTGTCGCTCGGCTCCGCCGCGCTGTTCGTGCTGCTGCTCGTGCGCCGCTTCATCGTCGGCGCGGAAGTGCAAGGCGTGTTCACGCTGTTCGCCATTACGTTCTTCCTGCTCGGCGTGATCATCTTCGCGCTCGGCCTGCTCGGCGAGTACGTCGGCCGCATCTACCAGCAGGTGCGCGCACGGCCGCGCTACCTGATCCAGGCCGTGCTCGAGCAGCACGACGGCGTGCCGCCGGTGCCGGCCGACGCGAACCGCACGGGAGCCGGGCAATGAAGCCGCGCGCGGTCGTCTTCGCGTATCACAACGTCGGCGTGCGCTGCCTGCAGGTGCTGCTCGCGCGCGGCGTCGACGTCGCGCTCGTCGTCACGCACGAGGACAACCCGAACGAGAACATCTGGTTCGGCAGTGTCGCGTCCGTCGCGGCCGAGCACGGCATCCCGGTCGTCACCCCGGCCGATCCCGCCGATCCGGCGCTGCGCCGCGCGGTATCCGACGCGCGGCCCGACTTCATCTTCTCGTTCTACTACCGGCACATGCTGCCGGTGGACCTGCTCGCGATCGCGCCGCGCGGCGCGTACAACATGCACGGTTCGCTGCTGCCGAAATACCGGGGTCGGGTACCGACCAACTGGGCCGTGCTGAACGGCGAGACCGAAACCGGCGCGACGCTGCACGAGATGGCTGCGAAGCCCGACGCGGGCGCGATCATCGGCCAGACCGCGGTGCCGATCCTGCCGGACGACACGGCCGCGCAGGTGTTCGACAAGGTCACGGTGGCCGCCGAACAGACGCTCTGGCGCGTGCTGCCCGCGCTGCTCGCCGGCGAGGCGGCGCACCTGCCGAACGACCTGTCGAGCGGCAGCTACTACGGCGGGCGCAAGCCCGAGGACGGCCGCGTCGACTGGTCGAAACCGGCCGCGCAGGTCTACAACCTGGTGCGCGCGGTCGCGCCCCCGTATCCGGGCGCGTTCACAGACGTCGACGGCACGCGTTTCGTGATCGCGCGCGCGCGTCTCGCGGCGCCCGGCAGCGCGGCAGCGGCCGCCGCGGCGGATTTGCCGCCCGGCCTGCACGTAAGCGATAATGCGCTATTCGGCGTCTGCGGCGACAGCCGCGCCTTGTCCATTCTCGAGCTGTGGCAGCAGCGCGACGGCAGCGAAACCGTCGTGACGCCCGCGGAATTCGCGCAGTTCATTCATTCTTCCCGTCATTCATGAAAGCAAAAAAAGTCCTGATCCTGGGTGTGAACGGCTTCATCGGCCATCACCTGTCGAAGCGCATTCTTGAAACCACCGATTGGGAAGTGTTCGGCATGGACATGCAGACCGATCGGCTGGGCGACCTCGTCAACCACGAGCGGATGCATTTCTTCGAAGGCGACATCACGATCAACAAGGAGTGGGTCGAGTATCACGTGAAGAAGTGCGACGTGATCCTGCCGCTCGTCGCGATCGCGACGCCGGCCACCTACGTCCAGCAGCCGCTGCGCGTGTTCGAGCTCGACTTCGAGGCGAACCTGCCGATCGTGCGTTCGGCCGTCAAGTACGGCAAGCACCTCGTGTTCCCGTCGACCTCCGAGGTCTACGGCATGTGCTCGGACGAGCAGTTCGATCCGGACGCGTCGGCACTCACCTACGGCCCGATCAACAAGCCGCGCTGGATCTACGCATGCTCGAAGCAGCTGATGGACCGCGTGATCTGGGGTTACGGGATGGAAGGCCTGAACTTCACGCTGTTCCGCCCGTTCAACTGGATCGGCCCGGGCCTCGACTCGATCTACACGCCGAAGGAAGGCAGCTCGCGCGTGGTCACGCAGTTCCTCGGCCACATCGTGCGCGGCGAGAACATCAGCCTCGTCGACGGCGGCTCGCAGAAGCGCGCGTTCACCGACATCGGCGACGGCATCAGCGCGCTGATGAAGATCATCGAGAACAAGGACGGCGTCGCGTCGGGCAAGATCTACAACATCGGGAATCCGAAGAACAACTTCTCGGTTCGCGAACTCGCGCACAAGATGCTCGAACTGGCCGCGGAATTCCCCGAGTACGCCGACTCGGCCAAGCAGGTGAAGCTCGTCGAAACGACGTCCGGCGCCTACTACGGCAACGGCTACCAGGACGTGCAGAACCGCGTGCCGAAGATCGACAACACGATGCAGGAGCTCGGCTGGGCGCCGCAGGCGACGTTCGACGACGCGCTGCGCAACATCTTCGAGGCGTATCGCGGCCACGTCGCCGACGCGCGCGCGCTCGTCGAACAGCAAGGCTGACCGGGACGTTCGCTTGGCTCGTATCGTCCTCAAGATCGACGTCGACACGCTGCGCGGCACACGCGAAGGCGTGCCGAACCTCGCGCGCATCTTCGATCGCTTCAGCGCGCGCGCGACCTTCCTCTTCAGCCTCGGGCCCGATCACACCGGCTGGGCGCTGCGGCGGGTGTTCCGCCCGGGTTTCCTGAAGAAGGTGTCGCGCACGTCGGTGGTCGAACACTACGGCGTGAAGCAGCTGATGTACGGCGTGCTGCTGCCGGGCCCCGACATCGGCCGCCGCGCGATCGCCGACATGCGCGCGATCCACGAGGCCGGCTTCGAATGCGGGATCCACACGTGGGATCACGTGTACTGGCAGGACAACGTCCGTGCGCGCGATCGCGACTGGACCGCGCGTGAAATGCAGAAGAGTCACGCGCGCTTCATCGAGATCTTCGGCGCGCCGCCCGTCACGCACGGCGCGGCCGGCTGGCAGATGAACGATGCCGCGTTCGAGCAGATCGACGCGTGGGGCATGCGCTACGCCTCCGACGGGCGCGGCCACTCGCCGTACCTGCCGGTCGTCGGCGGCCGCACGCTGTCGCACGTGCAGATGCCGACCACGCTGCCGACGCTCGACGAAGTGCTCGGCATCGACGGCGTCGACACGCACAACGTCGCCGCGCACCTCCTCAAGTTCACCGAAACCAATCCGCACGACCAGGTGTTCACGCTGCATGCGGAACTGGAAGGCCAGAAGCTCGCGCCCGTGTTCGAGCAGCTGCTCGCCGGCTGGCGCGCGCAAGGCCACACGTTTGCGACGATGGGCGACTACCACGCGACGCTGGACCGCGACACGCTGCCATCGTACCCTGTCACGTGGGGCGAAATCCCCGGCCGCTCCGGCGAACTGATCGTCCAGCCCGACTGAGTCCGCGCGCGAGCCGGCGGCGCCCGCAGCGCCCTGCCGCGCGTTGCCGGGACGCCGCACCGCGCCGCCGCAGCGGCGCCTTTCCATAACAACAGGAGAAACACGTGTCTGTCGAAGTTGACCGTCAAGTTCCCGATTTCACCGCACCGGCCACGGGCGGCGACATTTCGCTGTCCGACCTGAAAGGCAAGAAGCTCGTGCTGTACTTCTATCCGAAGGACAACACGCCGGGCTGCACGACCGAAGGGCTGCAGTTCCGCGATCTCTATCCGAAGTTCAAGAAAGCCGGTGCGGAAGTCATCGGCGTGTCGCGCGACAGCCTGCGCTCGCATGACAACTTCAAGGCAAAGCTCGAACTGCCGTTCCCGCTGATCTCCGATGCCGACGAAGCGCTGTGCGCGCTGTTCGATGTCATCAAGATGAAGAAGATGTATGGCAAGGAAGTGCGCGGAATCGAGCGCTCGACGTTCCTGATCGACGCCGACGGCGTGCTCCGTCAGGCATGGCGCGGCATCAAGGTGCCGGGTCACGTGGACGACGTGCTAAGTGCTGTACAAGCGCTTTGAGGCGCGTTATATTGGGCCGCAATGAATGCCCGTTCGACCCATATTTCTCGTAGCTGCGCCGGTGCTCGATGCGATGCTTCCCGGCACCTGACGCGCATCACGACATCAGCCGAGCCGCATGTCCCTGTCGACGGGGCAGCGGCTTTTTTTATGGATTGCGCGCCGGCCCTCCCGGTCCGGCCCTAACCGCATCAAGGAGCTGATCGACACTTAGGCGAACCGGCTAGACGAATTTCCTGTGCGCCACCGCGCGCAAACTGCGTCTACGTCACGCAGGATGCGATCAGCGGCGCACGCCATGCGACACGATTCCTCCCGAGGGACACCATGCCTTTGCCTACCCCCCCCAGCAAGCTCGGCAGCCTGCTGCCGCCCGACGAATACAAGGCGAAAGCGCGGCCCGCGAAAGCCGCGAAGAAATCCGCCGAAGGGGACGCATCCACAGCCGGTGACTATGGTCCGGCCAGCGTGGCCCAACCGATGATCGAAGCCGCGAACACGGCCGCGCCGCTGCGTGCCGTCGCGTCTTCGGCGCCTGATGCCGCACCCGCGCGCGGCCGCAAGACCAAGCAGACGGCCGCGCTGCTGCAGCCGATGCCGGCCCCCGCCGCACCCGCGGCGCCGGTCGTCGCGCGCAACGACAAGCCGGCCGCCGGCAAACCCGCCGCCGCGCCCGCGCGCGACGCCGGCGCCGCCACCAAGTCGCGCAGCCGCAAGCCCGCCGAGGCCGAACTGCAGAAACTGTTCGTGCTCGACACCAACGTGCTGATGCACGACCCGAGCAGCCTCTTCCGCTTCGAGGAACACGACGTCTATCTGCCGATGATGACGCTCGAGGAACTCGACAACCACAAGAAGGGGATGTCGGAAGTCGCGCGCAACGCACGCCAGGTCAGCCGCACGCTCGACGCGCTGGTCGCCGACGGCGGCCCGATCTCGGACGGCATCCCGCTGTCGCGCCTCGGCAGCCGCGAGGCGCTCGGCCGCCTGTACTTCCAGACGAAGCTCGCCGACATCGCGCCGGTCGAAGGCTTGCCCGTGGGCAAGGCCGACAACCAGATCCTCGGTGTCGTGCGCGCGCTGCAGCGCGACCGGCCCGACCGCCAGGTCGTGCTGGTGTCGAAAGACATCAACATGCGAATCAAGGCGCATGCGCTCGGGCTGCCCGCGGAAGACTACTTCAACGACCAGGTGCTCGAGGACTCCGATCTCCTGTACAACGGCGTGCGCGAGCTGCCGCAGGATTTCTGGACCAAGCATGCGAAGGGCATGGAGAGCTGGCAGGACACGAAGACGGGCACCACGTACTACCGCGTGACGGGCCCGCTCGTCGCGTCGATGCTCGTCAACGAGTTCGTCTATCTCGAACCGCAGAACGGCGAGCCGACGTTCCATGCGATCGTCCGCGAACTGAACGGCAAGACGGCGCTGCTGCAGACGCTGCGCGACTACAGCCACCACAAGAACAACGTGTGGGGCATCACCGCGCGCAACCGCGAGCAGAACTTCGCGCTGAACCTGCTGATGAACCCCGAGATCGACTTCGTCACGCTGCTCGGCCAGGCCGGCACCGGCAAGACGCTCGTCGCGCTCGCGGCCGGCCTCGCGCAGGTGCTCGACGACAAGCGCTACAACGAGATCATCGTGACGCGCGCCACCGTGCCCGTCGGCGAGGACATCGGTTTCCTGCCCGGTACCGAGGAAGAGAAGATGCAGCCGTGGATGGGCGCATTCGACGACAACCTCGAGGTGCTGCAGAAGACCGACGACGCGGCCGGCGAATGGGGCCGCGCCGCAACGCAGGAACTGATCCGTTCGCGCCTGAAGGTGAAGAGCATGAACTTCATGCGCGGCCGTACGTTCGTCGACAAGTACCTGATCATCGACGAAGCGCAGAACCTGACGCCGAAGCAGATGAAGACGCTCGTCACGCGCGCGGGCCCCGGCACGAAGATCGTGTGCCTCGGCAACATCGCGCAGATCGACACGCCTTACCTGACCGAAGGCAGCTCGGGCCTGACCTACGTCGTCGACCGCTTCAAGGGCTGGGGCCACAGCGGCCACGTGACGCTCGCTCGCGGCGAACGTTCGCGGCTGGCCGACTACGCGTCGGACATCCTGTAACGCGGCCTGCCGGCCGATCGGCCGGCTGTCGACGCCACACGGCGCTCCGTTTCCGGAGCGCCGTTTTTATTTGGGGTCGAAGAAAAAAGTAACGCTTCGTCACGCAAAAGCGCAGTTTACGCGCGAAACTTCAAGTAAATTCTCAAGAATGGTTGCTTAAGCCCCGTCCGAGCGTCTACCATCGGGTCTGTCTGTTGTCATACGATTCGCGAGCGCGCCGCGCTCGCCCGCCTTGCCATGCTTCGAATCTGGGTTCCCGTCGCCGTCGTTTCCCTGCTTGCGGCCTGCTCCAGCGTGCCGCCGCAGTCGGCATCGCGTTCCGCGTCGGGCATGAAGATCACGACGCCGCGCGCGTTCCCCGCTCCGGCCAATTTCCCGAAATTCGTCGATCACAGCGTCGGCCAAGAAGAAATCTCGATCCAGGCGATGAGCCTCGTCGGCATCCCGTATCGCTGGGGCGGCAACACACCGACGAGCGGCTTCGACTGCAGCGGGCTCGTGCGCTACGTGATCGGCCGCGCGGCCGACGTGAACCTGCCGCGCACGACCGCCGACATGAGCGGCCGCGGCGTGTCGATCGAACCCGACGAGATCGCGCCGGGCGACCTGATTTTCTTCAATACGACCGGGCGGCCGCATTCGCACGTCGGCATCTATGTCGGCAAGCTGCGCTTCGTCAACGCACCGTCGACGGGCGGCACCGTGCGGCTCGACTACCTGACGAACCCGTACTGGGCCAAACGTTTCGACGGTATTCGCCGCGTCGCGCCGCCGCGCACGGCGCCGACGCCGTTCGATGCGCCGACCTACGAGGCGAAGCGCGACGAGCCGCGCACGCCGCCGGCGGTCGCAGCCGCGCCGGTGGTCGTGACGACCGCGGCGGCGCGGCAGCCTGCCTATGCGCCACAGCAAGCACGCGTGACGCAGGCACCCGCGCCGGTCGTCACGGCCGCCGCCGCACCAGCGGCCCCCGCCGCCGATCCGTACGAACCGCCTCCGCCGCGTGTGCAGGCCGCCCGGCAGCAGGCAACGTCGATGAACGATGGCATGACTGCGATGACGGCCAATGCAGCACCCGCCGTCCAGGCGGAGTCCGGCACGCAGATTCCGACGACGGCGCTGACCGCCGCCCAGGCTGCCGCGTTCGACGACGAACCGCCTCCGGCGGCCGCATCGGCATCGCCACGCAGCATCGAGCCCGCACCCGTGCAGGTCTGGCGCGCGTCGACGCAATCCGCGCCCGTCAGCCCGCGTACCGGCACCGCGGACGATCCGATCGCGCGGTTCGCGAACGGCAGTTACTGACCGGTTGCCCGGCCGTCGACGGCAAGTCCCGTCGGCGACCTCTGTCGGCGCCCCGCCCGTTCCGTCGCCCACTCGCCGCTCCAAAAGAAAATGCGCCGCAGCCTTTCGGCTTGCGGCGCATCGGATGTCGATCCGGCAGTGTCGGCAATCAGAAGATCTGGTGGCCGAGCCACCATCCGCCGGCCGCGAACAGCGCGGCGGCGGGCAGCGTCAGCACCCACGCCCACACGATGTTGCCGGCGACGCCCCAGCGCACGGCCGACAGCTTCTGGGTCGCGCCGACGCCGACGATCGCGCCGGTGATGGTGTGCGTGGTCGACACCGGAATGCCGAGGAACGACGCGAGGAACAGCGTCATCGCGCCACCGGTTTCCGCGCAGAAACCGCCGACCGGCTTGAGCTTCGTGATCTTCTGGCCCATCGTGCGCACGATGCGCCAGCCGCCGAACAGCGTGCCGAGGCCCATCGACAGGTAACACGCGCCGATCACCCACGCAGGCGGCGCATCGGCGCCGGCCGACGCGTAGCCGCTTGCGATCAGCAGCATCCAGATGATGCCGATCGTCTTCTGCGCGTCGTTGCCGCCGTGGCCGAGGCTGTACAGGCCGGCCGACAGCAGCTGCAGACGGCGGAAACGCCGGTCGACCTTGCTTGGCGCGGTACGGAAATACAGCCACGACACGCCGAGCATGAACAGCGAACCGAGGATGAAGCCGAGCAGCGGCGAAATGAAGATGAACGCAACCGTCTTCAGCAGCCCGTCGATGTTCAACGAGCTCCAGCCCGACTTCGCGAGCGCCGCGCCGACGAGGCCGCCGATCAGTGCGTGCGACGAGCTCGACGGAATCCCGTAATACCACGTGATCACGTTCCAGCCGATCGCACCGACCAGCGCGCCGAAGATGACGTAGTGGTCGACGATTTCGGGATCGATCGTGCCTTTACCGACGGTCTGCGCGACTTTCAGGTGGAAGATGAAGTACGCGATGACGTTGAACGCCGCCGCGAACACGACGGCCTGCTGGGGCTTCAGCACCCCGGTCGACACGACGGTGGCGATCGAGTTCGCCGCGTCGTGAAAGCCGTTCATGAAGTCGAATACGAGCGCGACGAGCACCAGCGCCGCGACCATCCATAGGGCGAGTTGTATCGAATGCATCGTGGTCCGCTCAGGCGTTTTCCAGCACGATGCCTTCGATGATGTTCGCGACGTCCTCGCACTTGTCGGTGATCTCTTCGAGCAGCTCGTAGATCGCCTTCAGCTTGATGAGCGTCTTCACGTCGTCTTCCTCGCGGAACAGCTTCGACATCGCCGCGCGCAGCACGCGATCGGCCTCCGACTCCCAGCGGTCGATCTCCTCGCATTGCTTGAGGATCTGTGCCGACTGCTTCATGTCGGACAGCAGCCCGACCGCCTGTTGCACGTGCTGGGCCGACTGCGTAACGATGTGCGCGAGCTGGCTCGCCTCCGACGTGACCGAACGCACGTCGTACAGCGACACGGCCGTCGCGACGTCTTCCATCAGGTCGAGGATGTCGTCCATCGTCGTGATCAGCTTGTGGATCTCGTCGCGATCGAGCGGCGTGATGAAGGTCTTGTGCAGCAGATCGATCGCCTCGTGCGTGAGCTTGTCGGCGGCCTTCTCGGCGGTCTGCACGTTTTGCTTGTGAATCTCGGCGTCGGCGAGATTGTCGATCAGCAGTTCGAGCTCGCGGCCACCGGAAACGATGTGCTTCGCGTGCGCGTTGAAGAGTTCAAAGAACTTGCCCTCGGTGGGCATGAATCGACCGAACATGGGATTCCTGAGAGATTGTCAAACTACTGTCACGAAAACGGGCGACATTGTACCGTTTTCGGTTGCGACGCGACGCGCGCATATGCGCGCGCCGGGATTGGATACAACGTTTGGCGATTTAGGCCTTTACAAGCGGCGTCACTCGCCGTAGAAGGTCTGCGCCCCTGCAAAGTTATCGAACTTCGTATATTGACCCAGGAACGTGAGCCGAACGGGGCCGATCGGACCGTTACGCTGCTTGCCGATGATGATCTCGGCCGTTCCTTTGTCCGGGCTGTCCGGATTGTAGACTTCATCGCGGTAAATGAACAGGATCACGTCCGCATCCTGTTCGATTGCGCCTGATTCGCGCAGATCGGACATCACCGGACGCTTGTTCGGGCGCTGTTCGAGGCCGCGGTTCAGCTGCGACAGCGCGATCACCGGCACGTCGAGCTCCTTCGCGAGGCTCTTCAGCGATCGCGAGATTTCCGAGATTTCGGTCGCGCGGTTCTCGCCCTGCGACGAACCCGACATCAGCTGCAGGTAGTCGACGATGATCAGGCCGAGCTTGCCGCATTGCCGCGCAAGACGCCGCGCGCGCGAGCGCAATTCCATCGGGTTCAGGCCGCCCGTCTCGTCGATGAAGAGCTGCGCCTCGCTCATCTTCTGCACCGCATGCGTCAGCTTCGGCCAGTCCTCGTCCGTCAGCCGGCCCGTCCGCATCCGGTGCTGGTCGAGCCGGCCGATCGAGCCGAGCATACGCATCACGAGCTGGGTGCCCGGCATTTCCATCGAGAACACCGCGACCGGCAGCCCGTACTCGACCGCGACATATTCGCCGATGTTCATCGAAAACGCGGTCTTGCCCATCGACGGCCGTCCCGCCACGATGATCAGCTCGCCGCCGTGCATCCCGGACGTCATCCGGTCGAGGTCGACGAAGCCCGTCGGCGTGCCCGTGACGTCGCTCGGATTCGCGGTGTGGTACAGCGTGTCGATCCGCTCGACGACCTGCGTGAGCAGCGGGCCGATCTCGAGGAAGCCCTGGTTGCCGCGCGCGCCCTCTTCCGCGATCGAGAACACCTTCGATTCGGCTTCGTCGAGCAGCTGACGGACTTCCTTGCCTTGCGGATTGAACGCGTCGGCCGAGATTTCGTCGGCAACCGACACGAGCCGGCGCAACACCGCGCGATCGCGCACGATTTCCGCATAACGACGGATGTTCGCGGCGCTCGGCGTGTTCTGCGCGAGGGCGTTCAGGTACGCGAGGCCGCCGACGTCGTCGGCCTTGCCGGACGTGGTCAGCGCTTCGTACACGGTCACGACGTCGGCCGGCCGCGTCGACGCGATCAGGCGGCCGATGTGCTCGTAGATGATCCGGTGGTCGTAGCGATAGAAATCGCCCTGCGACAGGAAGTCGGCAATCCGGTCCCATGCCGCGTTGTCGAGCAACAGGCCGCCGAGCACCGACTGCTCGGCTTCGACCGAATGCGGCGGGACTTTCAGCGATTCGATTTGAGGATCTTGCGGCGCGTTCATGGGTTGGGATTATCGCGAATAGATCGCTGCAGCGCTACCGCTCAGGCGATCGGGCAATAAAAAAGGCAGGCCCCGGTTGCCCGGGCGCCTGCCCTTGTCCGGACGACGGAAGCCGCCCGGAAAGCCTGCGTACGCTTACGCGTGGTCGCCGATCACGTTGATCGTGACGTCGACGACGACGTCCGTGTGCAGCGCGACCTGCACGTTGTGCTCGCCGATCATCTTCAGCGGGCCTTCCGGCATGCGAACTTGCAGCTTCTCGACTTCGAAACCTGCCTTCTTCAGCAGTTCCGCGACGTCGCCGTTCGTGACCGAGCCGAACAGACGGCCGTCAACGCCCGACTTCTGCGTGATTTCGAACGACTGGCCGTTCAGCTTCTCGCCGACTGCCTGCGATGCCGCCAGCTTTTCAGCGGCGATCTTTTCGAGTTCAGCGCGGCGCACTTCGAATTCGGCGATCGCTTCCTTCGTTGCACGGCGAGCCTTGCGGTTCGGGATCAGGAAGTTGCGAGCGTAACCGTCCTTGACCTTGACGATGTCGCCGAGGTTACCCAGATTGGCGACTTTTTCCAACAGAATGATTTGCATTCGAATTCTCCTTATTGCGTCGCCTGATTACGCCTTGTGCTGATCGGTGTACGGCAGCAGCGCGAGGAAACGCGCACGCTTGATGGCCGTATCCAGCTGACGCTGATAGTGCGCCTTCGTACCCGTCAGACGAGCCGGCGTGATCTTGCCGTTTTCGCCGATGAAGTCCTTCAGCGTTTCCGTGTCCTTGTAGTCGATCTGGTCGACGCCTGCAGCCGTGAAACGGCAGAACTTCTTGCGCTTGAAGAGCGGGTTTTGTTGCTGACGACGCTTGTCGAATTTCTTACCAGTCGGGCGGGGCATGATTTCAGTCCTTTCCAATGTCCTGCAATGCTGTGATGTGAAACACCAAGGTTCTCGCGTTGCGGCTTTTCTTGGCCAGGAAGCCCGTGAACAGCGTTTCGACGCCCATTTCACGACTCTCCAGCCTGCCGCTCGCCTCACCGGCCGCCACCGCCTCGATCGTCATTTCGACCTGACGGGGGATGCCTGCCTCGACGACTTCCGTGCGGTGCTGCAATGTGGCGCTAGCGATCGGAACACCTGCCGGCGTATATCGCACCGGTGCGCGTTCGACGACGCTCGCCGTCAATTGCAACCTGTTCACGAGAGTGGCGCGCTCCTTGATGGCTTAATGAATGACGAACTTAAGCCTGCGCTTCGGTCGGCTGAGCTGCAGCCGCCTTCTTGGCTTCTTCGCGCTGAACTTCCTTCATCATCGGCGACGGGCCGGTTTCGGCCTTCTTCATCTTGACGATGAGGTGACGCAGCACGGCGTCGTTGAACTTGAACGCGTGTTCGAGTTCGTCGAGCGTCGTCTGGTCGCACTCGATGTTCATGCAGACGTAGTGAGCCTTCGCGAGTTTCTCGATCATGTAGGCCAGTTGGCGACGGCCCCAGTCTTCGACACGGTGGATCTGGCCACCGTGCGACGTGATCGTGGACTTGTAGCGCTCGATCATCGCGGGCACTTGCTCGCTTTGATCCGGGTGCACGATGAAGACGATTTCGTAATGACGCATTACACACTCCTTGTGGATTAAAGCCACCCGGGCGTCTGAACCGGTGTGGCAAGTGAGAAGCCGAAGATTCTAACCCGATTACGGGGCGCATGCAAGGCCAATCAACGATCGGCACGCGGATTCGGCCATGTTTTCAAAGACTTGAACGGACGGGCCGGCGCATGTGCTCGCCTGTCGGCTCTTTTTATCGGGGCCCGAACGCCCGCCGCGCGCGCGGCGGGGCGCGGCCGGCGTCGCGCATCACTCGCCGCGCGTGCCCGACAGCCGCGCGTCGAGCGCCGTCCGGAACGCCGTGAGCGCCGACGGCTCGGCGTCGGTCACGGCCCACCACGTCATCCCGGCCGCGTCCCAGCGGTCGAGCGCATAGCCCTGCGACACGGTCGTGTACGGGGCCGCCGGCCCTTCGCCGGCCGGCCGCACGTAGACGTCGATCACGTGCTGCCGGTAGCGGTACACGAGCACCGCGACGCGACGCCGCCCGACGTAGTCGAGCCGCCCGCCGACCAGCGCGAAGCCGTCCGCCGCGAGATCCTCGACCGGCGGCGCATAGTCGAGCCGGCCGTTGAACCATGGCTTGACCGTGTGGCGGTCGGTCGAGATCACGTCGATGTCGCGCGCCGACAGGCCGGCCCGCACGTGGCTCGAGACGAGTTCGTCGACGGTGCGGTCGGTGTCGGCATGGCGCGCGGACAGCGTCATCCCGCCCGCCGCCGCGAGCGCCACCAGCAGCGCGACGCCCCAGCCGAGCCCCGGCCATGCGGCGACGCGCGGCCCGACGCCGGCCGCGGCAGGCCGTGTCGGCCCGCCCCGCCCCGCCAGCCAGGGAAACCAGCCGCGACCGCGCGGACGCGGCTGCGATCGAGGCTCGGGCCGAAACCCCGCGCCCGCCGGCTCGCGAACGGGCGCGTCGGCCGCGGCCGGCAGACCGGCCAGGATGCCCGCCCGCAGCGCATCCGGCGCACGGTGGTAATCGGCCTGCCGCACGGCCTGCACCAGCGTGACGATCCGCGCGCGTTCGCGGCGGCACGCATCGCACCCTTCGACATGCTGCTGGACCCGCAACGCATCGGGCGCCGACAGCTCGCGGTCGACGTCCGCGTCCAGCAACGCGCGCGCTTCGTTACAGTCCATCGATAGCCTCCGATGCGGTTCCGCCGGCCGGCGTACGGGCCGGCCTGCCTTCGGGCGCCGGTGCCGGCGCGCCGCCCAGCAGCGCGGCCAGCTTGCGCCGGCCGCGCGCGAGCCGCGACATCACCGTGCCGACCGGCACGTCCGCGATCGCCGCGATCTCGCGGTAACTCAGGTCCTCCATCTCGCGCAGCACGAGCACCTCGCGGTACTCGGGCGGCAGCTTCGCGAGCGCCGCATTCACGAGCCGCACGTTCTCGCCGCGCAGCAGCTGCGCGAGCGGATCCTCCGCCGCCGGCTGCCAGTCGTCGGGCACGTCGGTGTCGTCCAGCGTATCGGGCAGCGCGACCTCGTGCGCATGCGTGCGGCGCCGCCACTCGGTGTACCAGGTGTGGCGCACGATCGTCAGCAGCCATGGCCGCGCGTTGTCGCCGCGACACGAATCGACGAAGCGCAGCGCGCGCATGCACGCGTCCTGCACGACGTCGTCCGCGTCGCCGGCATTGCCGCTCAGCCAGCGCGCGAGGTTGTACGCGGCGTCGAGATGCGGCAGCACGAGCGTGCGAAACCGCTCGCCGCGCGCGACCGCGTCGTCCGCCGCCCGTTCATCGACCGCCTGTCCGGCTTGCCCCACATGGCCTCCCTGGTCCCGGCGGCCGATGCCGCGCCCGTTCCGCGCACGGCGCCCGGACAGACCGGCAGCGTGCGCGCTCGATGACCATACCGTTGCTGCGTCGAGTTTATTCCCGCGCCGGGGGCACGAAGCGAAAAAAAGCGCCGGGGCGCCCGCCGCTCGTTACGGCGTGGTGCTCCAGTAGCCGGGGCGCGCATACGCGGCCCTCAGGTAGTCGATGAAATAGCGCACGCGCGCCGGCACGTAGCGCTGCTGCGGGTAGACCGCGAGGATGTCGTAGTCGGGCAGCGCGTATTCGTCGAGCACGGTCTCCAGCTCGCCCGTCTCCAGCTGCGCGGCGATTTCCCAGGTCGAGCGCCAGCCGAGCCCGAGCCCCTCGGCCACCCAGCGGTGCAGCAGCTCGCCGTCGTTGCAGTCGAGGTTGCCGGTCACGCGCATCGTCGCGATCTTGCCGTGGCGCTGGAAATACCAGCCGCGGTTCTGTCCGCCCTGCAGGTTGAAAGCCAGGCAGTTGTGCTTCAGCAGGTCGTCGAGCGATTTCGGCCGGCCGTGCCGGCGGAAATACCCGGGCGTGCCGCAGACGACGCGCCGGTTCGACGCGAGCTTCACCGCGACGAAGTTCGGATCGACGGCGCCGCCGATCCGGATCGACAGGTCGTAGCCTTCGCGCACGAGATCGACGACGCGGTCGGTCAGGTTGAACGACAGCTGCATCTCGGGCTTGTCGGCCAGAAAGCCGGGCGCATGCGGCGCGACGTGCTTGCGCCCGAATGCGGCCGGCGCCGAGACGATCAGGTGCCCGCTGACCGCGCGCCGCCCGGCGGCCAGCTCGTTCTCTGCCTGGTCCCATTCGGACAGCAGCCCGCGGCAGCGCTCGAGGAACGCGGCGCCCTCCTCGCTGACCACCAGCCGCCGCGTCGAGCGGTACATCAGCTTCACGCCGAGGCGTTTCTCCAGCGCGTCGATGCGCCGCCCGAGCACCACCGGCGACACCCCCTCCTCGAGCGCCGCCGCCGCGAGGCTGCCGGCATCGGCAACCCGCACGAACGTCTCGATCTGCTTGAAGCGATCCATCTCCTGTCTCCGTCTCTGTTCCGGCCCCGCGAGAAGCCCCGTCAGGCCGTCATTCCATACTTTTAGTTTCGAAATAAGCGACTTGGGCGGATCTTATCAAACCTTTCCTGCATCCCTAAAGTGTCCCCAACAGACCCATTCGCAAGATCCGCCACATATCAAGGAGACATTCATGGCCAAGATGAGAGCCGTCGACGCGGCAGTGCTCGTGCTCGAGAAGGAAGGCATCCAGACCGCGTTCGGCGTGCCGGGCGCGGCGATCAACCCGTTCTACTCCGCGATGCGCAAGTCCGGCGGCATCAGTCACGTGCTGGCGCGCCACGTCGAAGGCGCATCGCACATGGCCGAAGGCTTCACGCGTGCGGCGCCCGGCAACATCGGCGTGTGCATCGGCACGTCGGGCCCCGCCGGCACCGACATGATCACCGGCCTCTACTCCGCGTCCGCCGACTCGATTCCGATCCTCGCGATCACCGGCCAGGCGCCGCGTGCCCGCCTGTACAAGGAAGACTTCCAGGCCGTCGACATCGAGTCGATCGCGAAGCCCGTCACGAAGTGGGCCGTCACCGTGCGCGAACCGGCGCTCGTGCCGCGTGTGTTCCAGCAAGCCTTCCACCTGATGCGCTCGGGCCGTCCGGGCCCGGTGCTGGTCGACCTGCCGATCGACGTGCAGCTCGCCGAAATCGAATTCGACATCGACACGTACGAACCGCTGCCGGTCTACAAGCCCGCGGCCACCCGCGCGCAGATCGAGAAGGCGCTCGCGATGCTCAACGACGCGGACAAGCCGCTGATCGTGTCGGGCGGCGGCGTGCTCAACGCGGCGGCCGAAGACCTGCTCGTCCAGTTCGCCGAAACGATCGGCGTGCCGGTGATCCCGACGCTGATGTCGTGGGGCGCGATTCCGGACGACCACCCGCTGATGGCCGGCATGGTCGGCCTGCAGACGTCGCACCGCTACGGCAACGCCACGCTGCTCGCGTCCGACTTCGTGCTCGGCATCGGCAACCGCTGGGCGAACCGCCACACGGGCAGCGTCGAGGTCTACACGAAGGGCCGCAAGTTCGTGCACGTCGACATCGAGCCGACGCAGATCGGCCGCGTGTTCGGCCCGGATCTCGGCATCGTGTCCGACGCGAAGGCCGCGCTCGAGCTGTTCGTCGCCGTCGCACGGGAATGGCAGGCCGCCGGCAAGCTGAAGGACCGCGGCGCATGGGTCGCGGAATGCCAGGCACGCAAGCGCACGCTGCAGCGCAAGACGCACTTCGACAACGTGCCGGTCAAGCCGCAGCGCGTGTACGAAGAGATGAACAAGGTGTTCGGCCGCGATACCTGCTACGTCAGCACGATCGGCCTGTCGCAGATCGCCGCCGCGCAGTTCCTGCACGTGTTCAAGGCGCGCAACTGGATCAACTGCGGCCAGGCCGGCCCGCTCGGCTGGACGATCCCCGCCGCGCTCGGCGTGCGTGCCGCCGACCCGAGCCGCCCGATCGTCGCGCTGTCCGGCGACTACGACTTCCAGTTCATGATCGAGGAGCTGGCGGCCGGCGCGCAATTCAAGCTGCCGTACGTGCACGTGGTCGTGAACAACTCGTACCTCGGGCTGATCCGCCAGGCCCAGCGCGCGTTCGACATGGACTACTGCGTGCAGCTCGCGTTCGACAACGTGAACGCGCCGGAATTGAACGGCTACGGCGTCGACCACGTGGCCGTCGCGGAAGGCCTCGGCTGCAAGGCGCTGCGCGTGTTCAAGCCGGAAGAGATCGAGCCGGCGCTGCGCCAGGCGCAAACGCTCGCGGAACAGTTCAGCGTGCCGGTGGTCGTCGAAGTGATCCTCGAGCGCGTGACGAACATCTCGATGGGCACCGAAATCGACGCGATCAACGAATTCGAGGATCTCGCCGAGAAGGCCGAGCACGCGCCGACCGCGATCTCGATGCTCGACTGAACCGCCAGACCATTTGACTGACCGACCGAAGAGGCTTAGCTCATGCCGAAGTTTGCTGCAAACCTGACCATGCTGTTCAACGAAGTGCCGTTCCTCGACCGCTTCAAGGCGGCCGCCGACACGGGCTTCGACGCCGTCGAATTCCTGTTCCCGTACCCGTACGCGAAAGAGGAACTCGCCGAGCGGCTCGAGACGCACCGCCTGCGCCTCGTGCTGCACAACCTGCCCGCCGGCAACTGGGACCAGGGCGAGCGCGGCATCGCCTGCCTGCCCGATCGCGTCGGCGAATTCCAGGAGGGTGTCGGCCGTGCGATCGAGTACGCGAAGGCGCTGAAGGTGCCGCAGCTGAACTGCCTCGTCGGCATTCCGTCGGCAAGCACCGCGCGCGACAAGACGTTCGTCACGATCGTCGACAACCTGCGCTTCGCGGCCGACGCGCTGAAGCGCGCAGGCATTCGCCTGCTCGTCGAGCCGTGCAACAGCTTCGACATTCCGGGCTTCGCGCTTAACCGTTCGTCGGAAGGCCTCGACGTGATTCGCGCGGTCGGCTCGGACAACCTGTTCCTGCAGTACGACATCTATCACATGCAGCGCATGGAAGGCGAACTGGCCGCGACGATCGAACGCAACCTCGCGTCGATCGGCCACGTCCAGCTCGCGGACAACCCGGGCCGCAACGAGCCGGGCACGGGCGAGATCAACTACGCGTTCCTGTTCGCGCTGCTCGACCGGCTCGGTTATGCCGGCTACGTCGGCTGCGAATACAAGCCCCGCACCACCACGACGGAAGGCCTCGGCTGGCTGCAAAGCGTCGCCGGCTGCGCACCGGGCTCGGCGCGTCGCGCCGCCTGAGTCGTCCCCTTCCCGTCATCCGCCCAATAGGAGACTTTCACATGGCAACCATCGGTTTCATCGGCCTCGGCATCATGGGCGCGCACATGGCGCGCAACCTGCTCAAGGGCGACCACCAGCTCGTCGTGAACGGCGCGTTCCCGATCCCGGACGATCTGCGCGCGAGCGCGAAGGTCGTCGCGAACTCGACCGAAGTCGCGCAGCACGCCGACATCATCATCTCGATGGTGCCGGATACGCCGGACGTGCGTAACGTGCTGTTCGCCGACGACGGCGTCGCGAAGGGTCTGACGGCCGGCAAGCTCGTGATCGACATGAGCTCGATTTCGCCGCTCGACACGCAGGCTTTCGCGAAGCAGATCAACGCGCTCGGTTGCGACTACCTCGACGCACCGGTGTCCGGCGGCGAGGTCGGCGCCCGCGAAGCGACGCTGACGATCATGGTCGGCGGCCCGGAGAAGGCGTTCGAGCGCGCGAAGCCGCTGTTCGAGAAGATGGGCAAGAACATCACGCTCGTCGGCGACAACGGCGCCGGCCAGACCTGCAAGGTCGCGAACCAGATCATCGTCGCGCTGAACATCGAGGCCGTCGGCGAAGCGCTCCTGTTCGCCGCGCGCTCGGGCGCCGATCCGGAGCGCGTTCGCCAGGCGCTGATGGGCGGCTTCGCCGCGTCGCGCATCCTCGAAGTGCACGGCGCGCGGATGACGAAGCGCACGTTCGATCCGGGCTTCCGCATCGAGCTGCATCAGAAGGACCTGAACCTCGCGCTCGACGGCGCACGCAAGCTCGGCCTCGCGCTGCCGCATACGGCCAGCGCGCAGCAGCTGTTCAGCGTGTGCGCATCGCACGGCGGCAAGGCATGGGATCACTCGGCACTCGTACGCGCGCTCGAGATCATGTCGAACTTCGAGATCGGCCAGACGCCGGCCGCGTAACGCGACTGCCGCACCGCGCGTTTCCGCTGCAATGGCGGAGGCGCGCGACAGACATGCGCGAACCGGCCGCGGCCGGTCGCATCGATGCGCGGACACGCGCGCATCACGGTGGGGCGCCCCGCCCTGCATCGCCAACGGCGTGCGGGACGGGGCGAAAAACGCCGCTCTGGGCTGAGAGCGGCGTGGTGGGGTCCGCAGCGGCACCCGGCGGCGCCGGGGAAGCCTTGGTCGGTCAGACGTCGTCGTCGGGTGTCCGCCTGTCGGATTTCGCGTATTACATTTCTTTACGTTCGAGCGCGCGATTTTTCATGCAATCGTCGCGCTGAACGCCTACACTTTCGCCACGCCTTTCGAGAAAACCGCCGCGCTTGCGTTCACGTTCGTGAATGCGCCCAGCGCGGTGTTTTTTTCGCCACTTCATGGCGCGTTTTCTGTTCAACCACCTAAGGAGTGCAGCGATGGGTCTTCTTTCGTTTATCAAAGAGGCGGGTGAAAAACTGCTGGGTCATGCCGATGCGCAAGCAGCGGAAGATCCGAATGCCGCAAACCAGACCGCGGCCGATGCGATCAAGAATTACATCAACTCGCAAGGGCTCGACACGTCGAACCTGACCGTCGCGTTCGACGGCGCATCGCGCACCGTCACGCTGTCGGGCAGCGTCGCCGACCTCGACACGAAGGCGAAGGTCAAGGTCGCGGCCGGCAACGTGCAAGGCGTCGCGGGCGTCAACGACGACGATCTGCAGCCGGACGATCCCGAAGTGCAGTATCACGACGTGAAGCCGGGCGACACGCTGTCGGCGATCGCCAAGGAAGTGTATGGCGACGCGAACAAGTATCCGGCGATCTTCGAAGCGAACAAGCCGATGCTGTCGAGCCCGGACCGGATATACCCGGGCCAGAAGCTCGTGATTCCGCCGCAGTCCTGAGCAAACTTGCCGGACTGATGCAAAAAAGGCAGGCCGATGGCCTGCCTTTTTCATGGGCGCCGCGCGCCGCCCGACCGGCCTGTCGCCGTTACAGCGTGTCGAATGCGCGCTGCAGCGCGTCGCGACCGACAATGCCGTTCGCGAGCGCGAGCATCAGCAGCACGCGTGCCTTGAACGGATTCAGCGAGCCCGCGCTGACGAAACCGAGCGCATCGTCGCTCGCGGCGCCGTTGCGCATCACATGCCCCGACCCGACGCGCGACGCGCGGACCACCGCCACGCCGGCCTTCACCGCATCGGCGAGCGCCGCCTGCAGCGTCGCATGGATCGACCCGTTGCCGGTGCCCGCGACGACGAGGCCGCGCACGCCGGCAGCCACGAGCGCGTCGACGGCCGTGCGCGTGACGCCCGCATAGCTCGCGACGACTTCGACGGGCGGCCACGCCGCGGCGATCGACAGCTGCGAGTCGCGCGAACGCGTGACACGGCGCGCGAATTCGACGCGGCCGTCCTGCACCCAGCCGAGTGCGCCCAGTTCCGGCGACTGGAAGGCGTCGACCGCATAGGTGCTCGTCTTCACGACGTCGCGCGCGGCGTGGATCCGGTTGTTGAACGCGACCAGCACGCCTTGCCCGCGCGCGGCCGGATGGCCGGCCACCGTCACCGCGTTCAGCAGGTTGAGCGGGCCGTCGGACGACAGCGCGGTCGCCGGCCGCATCGCGGCCGTCAGCACGACCGGCTTGTCGCCCGTCACGACCAGATGCAGCGCGTACGCGGTTTCCTCGAGCGTATCGGTGCCGTGCGTGATCACGATGCCATCGATCGCCGGATCGGCCATCAGCGCGTCGATCCGCGCGGCAAGCGTGTTCCACAGCGGCAGCGCGAGATCCTTGCTGTCGATGCTGGCGATCTGCTCGGCGTCGATGCGCGCGACCGACGCGAGCGCCGGTACCGCGTCGACCAGGAAATTGACGCCGAGCGCGCCGGCCTGGTAGCCGGCCGTGCTGGCCGCGTCGGGCGCGGCGCCGGCGATCGTGCCGCCGGTAGCGAGCACGGCGATGCGCGGCAGCGCCGCCGCGGACGAAGGGGATGCGGGATTCGGAGTATTCATGGCCGCGATTGTAATGGCTCGCGGCCGGGATCCGGCAGGTTCCGGCGCGGCGGCCGATGCCGACGGCCGCGCATCATGGTTTGTCCCGATCGCCCGGTCGCATGCGCGGTCAACGGCCGTGGCGTCCGCAACGTTATAGAAAGTGCCGTTGTGGTGTTTTCACATGGATTTGCCATAATCGGAGCGCACGGCGCGATGCGGCCCTATCCGCAACGCGGCGTGCTTCGTGACGGCGTCGATAACACGCAATTCACCCCATGGGAGTGTCGAAATGAAAATCCAATCGCTCGTAGCCGCAGTGCTGCTCGGCGGCATGCTGGCTTCCCCCGCATTCGCGGCGAACAGCCAGCAGGACAAGATGAAGGCCTGCAACACCCAGGCAGCCGGCAAGACGGGCGACGAACGCAAGGCGTTCATGAAGGACTGCCTGTCGGCGAAGCCCGCGAAGGCGATGACGCAGCAGGAAAAGATGAAGGCGTGCAACACGCAGGCCACCGGCAAGAAGGGCGACGACCGCAAGGCGTTCATGAAGAGCTGCCTGAGCAATCAGCCGGCCGCCTGAGTTCCGGCGCTCCCGTATCGAATGCCGCGCACCGCTCCGGCGGGCGCGGCATTTTTCGTTTTCGTTGCACGTGCATCGACATGCGCGGTTCCCCTCCGTCCTCCCCCTTCCCGCCCCGCTTTTCCGGCCCGCTGCCCAGGCACCGCCACATGGTGCGGCAATTCGCCGCGTTTTCTTCTATGATGGCTGCAACGCGGCCCACCCAAGTACAAGAAGCGCCATCGGGCCGCCCTCGAGACGGACGCGCACGCGCGTCAAACGGAGGCTTGGATGGCATGGAGACAACACCGCTGGTTCCGCCGCTGGCTGATCGTGATCGTGTTCTGGGCCGTGCCCGTCGCGATCGTCGCCGTGCGCGAGATCCGCGAGGAAATGGCCTACAACAAGGCGGACCTGCAGCTCGCGCTGACCACCTGGCAGCTCACTGAAGCCCAGCAAGCCGCCGGTGCCGCCGCGAAGTGCCACGGGGATCCTGACGAGGCGCGCGCGGCCGGCTGCCCGGCCGACGTGCTGGCCGCCAACGCGCCGCGCCAGCAGGCGGCCCGCGACGAATACGTGGTGCGCCGCAATACGCTCGCCGGCTACCTGTGGCATGCGTTCGTCGGCTACTGGGTCGTCCCGGCCGCGTTCCTGTTCGCATGCGGGGTCGTGATCGCGCTGATCCGCCGCGCGCTGCGCCGCCCACCGATCAAGCCGCCCGTCCCGCCCGTCACGCATTGATGTGCGGCGCAAACGCCGCCCTCCCGTCGATCGATCGACCGCCGCCGTGCACCGAATCCACCCGGCGCGCAGGCGCCGGTCCGTCCGTTGGCGCGCCGCGACACCCCCGCGCGATTTGACGCTTTTTCACGTGCCGACGAAAAGAGGCTGTAATCCGCTGTGTTATAACTGCCGACGTGATCCGCTCCATGAGCGAGACTCACTCCGAACATCATCCGATGGAGAAGAACGATGCAAAAACGGAATCTTGTGCTGAAAGCCGCCGCTGCGCTCATCGTCGGTAGCCTCGCGCTCACCGGTTGCACCACCACCCCGGACAAGCCGGACAACGCCGCCACCAACGCGTCGAAGCGCCAGTCGATCGACGCGAGCGTCGACGCCACGCTGTCGCGCATGTACTCGACGGTCAAGGGTTCCCGCGAACTCGTCGCGAAATCGCGCGGCGTGCTGGTCTTCCCCGACGTGATCCAGGCCGGCTTCATCGTCGGCGGCCAGTCGGGCAACGGCGCGCTGCGCGTCGGCGGCAGCACGGTCGGCTACTACAACACGTCGTCGCTGTCCGTCGGCCTGCAGGCCGGTGCGCAGTCGAAGGCGATCGTGTTCCTGTTCATGACGCAGGAAGCGCTCGACGAATTCCGCGGCTCGGACGGCTGGGCAGCCGGCGCCGGCGCTTCGGTCGCACTCGTGAAGATGGGCGCGAACGGCGCCGTCGACACGACCACGGCCACCGCGCCGGTCCAAGTCGTCGTGCTGACGAACGCGGGCCTGATGGGCGACGTGTCGATCAACGGCACGAAGGTCACGAAGCTCAAGATCTGACGCTGACGCACCGCCCGTGCGCGCCGCGCGCGGGCCATGCGCAAACGGCGATGTCCCTGCGGACATCGCCGTTTTTTCATCCGTCCGCGTGCCGCGTCGGCGCGTTCAGGTCGTCGAGTCGATCACCTTGAAGCGCGAGCGTTTCTGCGCGCGGATCACCGACTGGTAGACGTCGACGTACTGCTGCGCCATCCGGCGCGACGTGAAGCGCTCCTCGAAGCGCTGCCGCACGCGCGCACGCGGCAGCAGGTGCAGCCGGTTCACGGCGGCCACCGCGCTGATTTCATCCTCGACGATGAACCCCGACACGCCCTCGTCCACCACCTCGGGCACCGCGCCGCGATTGAACGCGACCACCGGCGTGCCGCACGACATCGCCTCGATCATCACCAGGCCGAACGGCTCCGGCCAGTCGATCGGAAACAGCAGCGCATGCGCGCCCGACAGGAACTCGGCCTTCTGGTGATCGGCGATCTCGCCGATGTATTCGACGTGCGGCAGCGCGAACAGCGGCTTGATCTCGCGCTCGAAGTACTCCTGGTCGGCCGCGTCGATCTTCGCGGCGATCCGGATCGGCAGCCCGCACTGGCGCGCGATGCGGATCGCGGTATCGACGCGCTTTTCCGGCGAGATGCGGCCGAGGAACGCGAGATAGCGCGGCTCGACCGGTTGTGGCATGTACAGCGTGTCGGGCAGCCCGTGATAGACGGTCGTCAGCCATTTCGCCTGCGGCAGCGGCTGGCGCTGCGAGTTCGAAATCGAGATCACCGGCGCCGTGTTGAACGTGTCGAACACCGGCTGCTGCTCGGGCAGGTCGAGCCGGCCGTGCAGCGTCGTCACGTACGGCGTCTCCTGCCGGTTGAAGACCGAGAACGAGTAGTAGTCCATGTGGAAATGGAGCACGTCGAAATCCTTCGCGCGGCGCGCGACCGTCTCCATCAGCAGCATGTGCGGGGCGACGCGGTCGCGGATCGACGAATCGAGCCGCAGCGCGCGCGGCCACACGGGCTCGAGCCGGGCCCGTGTCGTCGAGTCGCCGCTCGCGAACAGCGTCACGTCGTGGCCGAGCTCGACGAGCGCCTCGGTGATGTAGGACACGACGCGCTCGGTGCCGCCGTACAGCTTCGGCGGCACGGATTCGGTCAGCGGGGCGATCTGCGCAATTCTCATGGTCCACGTCTCCTGTGTCCTTCCCTGGCGGCCCGGCCGGCGGGCGATCGCGCATTGCGCGCGCCCGACCCTTGCAGCGCTGGCCGGCAAGGCGCCAGCCGCCTATCTCGACATTATTCGCGATCCCGCTGCCGGGAGCCGCCCGTCTTGCATTTTATGGGCGTTGTTACAGACAGGATACATTCCGTTCGCGGGGCAGCCGCCTCCACCGCGCACGGCCGAATCGATCCGGCCCCGTCAACGCGACGGCCACTTCCAGGCCGGCAGGTCGCGCGTGTCGGCATCGACGAGCGCGGTCGCGCCGAGCTGCTTGTCGAGCACCAGCGATTCGCAGCCGGCCTCGCGCTCGAGCGTCGCGATCAGCCGCGCCGCGTGCGACACGACGAGCACCTGCGAGCGCCGCGCGGCCTGCGCGATCAGGCGGCCAAGCGCGGGCAGCAGATCGGGATGCAAGCTCGTCTCCGGTTCGTTCAGCACCATCAGCGCCGGCGGGCGCGGCGTCAGCAGCGCGGCCGCGAGCAGCAAGTAGCGCAGCGTGCCGTCGGACAGCTCGGCCGCCGCCAGCGGCCGCAGCAGCCCCGGCTGGCGCATCAGCACGTCGAACCGGCCGCGGCCGCCCGGATTGTCGATCTCGACCGACGCACCGGGAAACGCGTCGTCGATCGCCGCGTCGAGCGCGGCCGCGTCGCCGATTTCGCGGATCGTCTGCAGCGCGGCGGCGAGATCGGCGCCATCGTCCGCGAGCACCGGCGTGTGGGTGCCGATGTGCGACTGGCGCGCCGGCGCCTGCGCATCGGTCCGGAAATGGTCGTAGAAGCGCCACGACCGGATCCGCTCGCGTACCGCGATCATCTCGGGCGCGCCGGTCGGATCGGCGAATTCGGTCATCATGCTGTCGAAGCTCGCGACCGGCTGCGGAATCGTCCACCAGTCGCCCGACGCGGTGCGCGCGCGGATCTGCGCGCCCTGCCGGTCGACCAGCAGCGTCGACGGACGCGGCAGCGCGCCGCCCCAGATGCATTCGCGCTTGACCACCGGATCGAGCGCGAACTGCGAATGGCTCGCGACCGGCAGGCCGAGATCGATCGAATAACCGAAGTCGGCGCACGCGAAGCCGAGCTTCAGGCTCACGGGCCCCTTGCGCACCGTGCCCGTCACCGGCGCATCGCCGTCCAGCATCGCGCGCGAGAAGCGCTCGGGGCCGGCCCACAGCGTCGACGGCAACCCGCCCTCGCGGGCGAGCGACGGGATCACGCGGCCCTGCGCGGTGTCGGCGAGCAGCCGCAGCGCGCGGTACACGCTCGACTTGCCGCTGCCGTTCGGCCCCGTCACGACGTTGAGCGCCGCGAGCGGCACGATCAGCTCGCGCAGCGAGCGGTAATTGGCGATGGCAAGCGTCTTCAGTGCGGTCATGGGAAGAGGGGAATCCTCCGTGGCGGACAGGCGCCGGGCCGCGCTCAGCGGCCGTCGACGGCCTGCGGATCGGCCGCGGTATTGGCCGCCGTGCTGGCGGCAGGCTGCCGCGCGTGCGGCCGTTCGGGATTCGGCGCGTCCGGCGCGGATTCGTGCGGATACAGCTCCATCCGGCTGCGCGGCAGGCATTGCGGGTAGCGGTCCTGCAGGTATGCGATCAACCCTTCGCGCACGCGGCAGCGCAGATCCCAGCACGACGACGCATCGGCCGCGCTGACGAGCGCGCGCAACTGCATCGTGCGCTCGGTCGCGTCGGTGACCTGCAGCACCTGCACGCGGCCGTCCCACTCGGGCGCCGCATGGACGAGCCGCGCGAGTTCCTCGCGCAGCGGCGCGAGCGGTGTCCGGTAGTCGACCGACAGGTAGACCGTGCCGATGATTTCCGAACTGCTGCGCGTCCAGTTCGTGAACGGGTTCTCGATGATCCATTGCAGCGGCACGACGAGGCGCCGCTGATCCCACAGCCGCACCGACACGAACGAGCCGGTGATTTCCTCGATGCGCCCCCACTCGCCCTGGATCACGACCACGTCGTCGAGCCGGATCGGCTGCGTGAGCGCGATCTGCAGCCCGGCGATCAGGTTGCCGAGCACCGGCCGCGCGGCGATACCGGCAACCAGCCCCGCGACGCCGGCCGACGCCAGCAGGCTCGCGCCCACCTGACGCACGTTCGGGAACGTCATCAGCGCGGCGCCGGTGCCGATGATCACGATCAGCACCATCACGGTCCGCACGAGCACCTTGGCCTGCGTATGGATGCGCCGCGCCTGCAGGTTGTCGGCCGTATCGATCGGATGGGCCTGGATGATCGCGTCGCCGACGCCGGCCGCGAGCCGCACCAGCAGCCACGTGAGCGACACGATCGAGCCGACCGCGGCCGCGGTGCGCATGCCGCGCACGAACGACATGCCGTCGTCCGCCTGGACCCACACGAACTCGAGCGCCAGCAGCGCGAGCACGACGAGCGACGGCTTGTCGATGTAGCGCAGGATCGCGCTCATCAGCGGATACGGCTGCGCGACGCGCTTGACGATGCGTGCGCCGAGGCGGTGCACGACCGCGACGACCAGCATGACGATGACCGACACGGCCAGCGTGCCGAGCCACGCATGCAGCGGCGCATCGGCGATGCGCTGCAGTTCCTCGATTGAAATCATCGGCGCCCTTGGGTGATGAGGCGTGCAGCCTCGTCCTGGGATGCGTCGGCGACGTCCGGGCCGCGCATGCGCCCGGACACGGCGTCAGGTCAGTTGCCGCTCCTGCACGGAAACGCCTTGCCGAGACCGAGCGACACGGCGGTGCTCGCGTTGTAGTCGGCCAGCTTCGGATTTTCCGCGATGTACTTGCGCACCGCGTCGGTCATCTGCTGCGCCCGGATGTCGGGCGGCAGGCAGAAATACTGGCCGACGCGCGGCCCCGTGGTGCCGCCGATCGCGTCGATCGTGTTGTAGACGCCGTCGGCGGCGCCTTCGATATAGGCCGCGCACGACGCCCGCGACTTCACGTCCGTCTTCGCGCACAGCCGGTCGAGATCCGCGCCCGTGAAAGCCGCCGCCGACAACGGCACGGCAAACGCCGCGGCACAAAACATTGCGCGCAACATGGTGTTCCTTATATCAATGCGGCCCGAGGCCGCCTGCTGCCTTGGCCGGCGCGGCGCCGGGCACCCTGCTCCGGCCGGAATCCGGCCGGCCGGGCGCACCGTCCCGCACCGAAAACCGTCATTTTGCACTCTTTTGCGCATCTGCCGGCGTCGCCGCACCAATGCGCGTCGTCCGCTTGCTCAGGATCTCGATCGCGTCCGGCGCGTTGTAGTGCTTCGCGAACTCGAGCGCGGTGATGCCGAGCTGGTTCTTGACCTGCGGATCGGCGCCCTGGTCGAGCAGCAGCGTGACCGTCGACGCATGGTTGCCGCGCGCGGCCATCATCAGCGGGGTCGTGCCGTTCGGCGACGCCGTGTCGATGTAGGCATCGTGGTCGAGCAGCAGCTTCACGACCGCGTCCTGGCCGTTGGTCGCCGCGTAGTGCAGCGGCGCCCAGCCCTTCTTGCTGACTTCCGCGCCCTTGTCGATCAGCAGCTTCGCGAGGCCCAGGTCGCCGTTCAGCGACGCGAGCATCAGCGCGTTCTCGCCGGCCTTGTCTTCCTTCTCGAGGTCGACGTTCGGCGTCGTCGCGATCGCGGCCGCGACCTTGTCCGACTTCTCGCGCGCGGCGATCACCAGGATCGGATCGCCGTTCGGCGCGAGCGTGTTCGGGTCGAGCTTGCCGCTCTTGAGCTGCTTGCCGATGTCGGCGATGTCGTCGAACTTGACGGCCTTGACGATCGCGTCGAGCGACTCGGCATGCGCGCCGGCGGCGGCGAACAGGCCGCTCGCGACCAGCGCGGCGGCAACGAGGGCGCGTTTGGGCAGATGATTGGTCGGCTTCGTCATTGTTGTGGGCTCCTTCCCTGGGTTGTGTCGGCTGCGCGCACGTCGTTAGCGGGCGATCTTGAACAGCCGGAAAAAGTTCTGCGTCGTCGCATCGGCGAGCGCCTCGACGGCCATCCCGCGTTCGGATGCGATAAAGCGTCCGACATGGCTGACGTACGCAGGTTCATTCGGCTTGCCGCGATACGGCACCGGCGCGAGGTACGGCGAGTCGGTCTCGATCAGCAGCCGGTCGAGCGGCATGCGCCGCGCGACGTCCTGCACGTCGGTCGCGTTCTTGAACGTGACGATGCCCGACAACGAGATATGGAAGTTCTGCGCGAGCGCCTGCTCGGCGACGGACCACGGCTCGGTGAAGCAGTGCATCACGCCGCCGGGCACGTCGGCCCGCTCCTCGGCCATGATCCGCAGCGTGTCTTCCGACGACGCGCGCGTATGGATGATCAGCGGCTTCATCGTCGCGGTCGCCGCGCGGATGTGCGTGCGAAAGCGTTCGCGCTGCCATTCCATGTCGGCGATCGAGCGGCCTTCGAGGCGGTAGTAGTCGAGGCCCGTTTCGCCGATCGCGACGACCTTCGGGTGCGCGGCCAGCTCGACGAGCTCCGCGAGCGTCGGCTCGCGCGCGTCCTCGTGATCGGGATGCACGCCGACCGACGCGTAGACGTTGTCGTGCGCGTCGGCGATCGCAAGCACGTCGGGCAGCGTCTCGAAATCGACGGACACGCACAGCGCGTGCGTGACGTCATGCTCGCGCATGTTCTCGAGAACGGCCGGCAGGCGGTCGGCCAGGCCCTTGAAATTGATGTGGCAGTGAGAGTCGACGAACATCGTGTTTCCTGAATACGTAAGACGCGCGCTCACGCGCTCGCCGGCATGCGGCGACGGGCCGCGTCGCCGAGTGGTCCGTTCGATCCGTTCACCATTTCGCAACCCACGGGAAGCAATACCGGATCACGCGAACATTTCCCGATATCCGAGAAACAATTCCTCGAATACGAGCCGTGCATTGAGCGGATGGTTCTCGACCGTCCGCTGCCGCGTCACGGCTTTCATGAAACGCGCGAACGCGTTCGCGTCGACCGCCTCCGCGCAACGCGCGAGCGCCGCCGCGTGCATCGGGAAGTAGCGCGGCGCGCCCGCCATCCGCTGCGCGAGCAGATCGTACAACCAACGCTGCAGCCAGCCGAGCACCAGCGGCACCGGCAGCTTCTGCAGCGTCTCGCCGCACGCGAACGGATCGCATCCGGCCCCGGCCGCGAGCTGCCCGAGCGTGTAGTCGCGCAGCGGGCGGTTCTCGTCGCTCGCGAGCGCCAGCGCGGCGAGCGGCGCGCCGCCGGCTTCCGCGAGCAGCGCGCGGGCGTGGTCGACGCCCTGCGCCGCGAGCCATGTCTCGGCCGCGTCGGGCGCCGGCACCGTCATCGGCCACTGCCGGCAGCGGCTGATGATGGTCGGCAGCAGGCGGTCGATACGCGCCGACACGAGCAGGAACACGACGCCGGACGGCGGTTCCTCCAGCGTTTTCAGCAGCGCGTTCGACGCGGCGACGTTGAGCGCCTCGGCCGGATACAGCACGACGACGCGCGCGCCGCCGCGGTGCGAGCCGACCCCGCAGAAGTCCAGCAGCGCGCGCACCTGCTCGATCTTGATTTCCTTGCTCGGCGCACGCGTCTTCTTGCCGCCTTCGTCCGCGTCGGCCGGCTTCGCGTCGTCCGCGGCGCCCGGCGCTTCGCCCGCCAGCGCCTCGGGCAGCACGATCCGGTAGTCCGGATGGTTGCCCTGCGAGAACCACGTGCAGGCCGCGCAGGTGCCGCACGGCTCGCCGTTCGGCCGCGGCGATTCGCACAGGAAGCCCTGCGCGAGATGCTGCGCGAACTGCAGCTTGCCGATCCCGGCCTGGCCGTGCAGCAGCAGCGCATGCGGCCATTGCGCGCGCAGCTGCTGCAGGCGGTTCCAGTCGTCGGTCTGCCACGGATAGATCATGTGGTGCGTTCCTTGCGGGTTACAGCGCGGCGAGCACGCGTTCGAGCTGCTGGCGGATCTCGGGAATCGACTGCGTCGCGTCGACGATCGCGAAACGGTGCGGCGCCTCTTCCGCGCGCCGCAGATATTCGCCGCGCGTACGCGAGAAGAACGCGTCCGATTCGCTTTCGAACTTGTCGGGCATGCGCGCGGCGCCACGGCGCTCGCTCGCGACGTGCGGCGCGACGTCGAACAGCACCGTGAGGTCGGGCTGGAAACCGCCCTGCACCCAGCGCTCGAGCGTTTCGAGCTTGTCGCGCGGCAGCCCGCGGCCGCCGCCCTGGTACGCGAACGTCGCGTCGGTGAAACGGTCGGACACGACCCAGTCGCCGCGCGCGAGCGCCGGCTCGATCACGAGCGCGAGATGCTCGCGGCGCGCGGCGAACATCAGCAGCGCTTCCGTCTCGAGGTCCATCGGCTGGTTCAGCAGGATCTCGCGCAGTTTCTCGCCGAGCTGCGTGCCGCCCGGCTCGCGGGTGACGACGACCTGCCGGCCGGCCGCGGCCAGCTTGCCCTGGAGCCGTTCGCAGAACCATTGCAGGTGGGTGGTCTTCCCCGCCCCGTCGATGCCTTCGAACGTGATGAATTTACCGCTCGCCATTATTGACCTCGTATGTACTTGTCCACGGCCTTGTTGTGATCGCCCAGCGTGTCCGAGAACACGCTCGTGCCGTCGCCCTTCGCGACGAAATAGAGCGCGCTCGTCGGTGCCGGATTGATCGCCGCCTGCAGCGCAGCGACACCCGGCAACGCGATCGGCGTCGGCGGCAGGCCGCGTCTCGTGTAGGTATTGTAAGGAGTGTCGGCCTGCAGGTCGCGCTTGCGCAGGCGGCCGTCGTACGCGTCGCCGAGCCCGTAGATCACCGACGGATCGGTCTGCAGCGGCATGCCGATGCGCAGCCGGTTCGCGAACACGGCCGCGACGAACGCGCGGTCGGCCGCGTGGCCCGTTTCCTTCTCGACGATCGATGCGATCGTCAGCGCTTCGTAAGGCGACTTGTACGGCAGCCCCGGCACGCGGGCGGCCCACGCCTCGTCGAGACGCGTCTGCATCAGGTGATACGCGCGCCGGTAGATGTTCAGGTCGCTCGTGCCCTTGTCGAACAGGTAGGTATCGGGGAAGAACAGCCCCTCGCCGCTGCCGCGCTGCACGGCGCTGTCCGATGCGCCGATCGCACGCAGCAGCTCGGCGTCGCTCATGCCGGCCGTCGAGTGCGACAGGTCGGGATTCGCATCGAGTTCCGCGCGCATCCGCTTGAAGGTCCAGCCTTCGATGACCGTCGCGACGTACTCGTTCACGTCGCCGCGCGCGATCTTCTGCAGCACCTCGTAAGGCGTGATGCCGGTCTTGAATTCGTAGTTGCCGGACTTGAGCCGGCTCGACAGCCCGAGCACGCGCGTCATCGCGACGAACCCGAACGGTTCGACCGGCACGCCGCCGCGCTTGAGCTGCAGCGCGACGCTCTTCACGGTGCTGCGCGGCTTGATCGTGACGTCGAGCGATGCCGAGCCCAGCAGCAGCGGCCGGGTCGCCCAGTAATACCCGCCGCCCGCGCCGGCAGCGGCCACAACGACGGCCAGCGCCACGATCGTCGCGGCGCATTTCTTCAGTAGGGACATGGAAACGTGACTCAGGTAAGACCCATATAATACTTGCTCGCCTTCGTCAAAGTCAGGGTTGACTGTTCCCTCATTCCATGAGCACACCGTTCGCTTCACCGGCTGCCCAGGCCGCATCTGCCTCGCTCCCCGTTTTCCCCCGCCCGTCCGCCGCCGATTTCGACGCGCCGGGCGCCTGCATGCCGCTGCCGCAGTTCGGCGTGATCGACGTGGCCGGCGACGACGCCGCGACATTCCTGCACAGCCAGCTGACCAACGACATCGAGCACCTCGATGCCGCGAGCGCACGGCTGTCCGGCTATTGCTCGCCGAAGGGGCGCCTGCTGGGGTCGTTCCTCACCTGGCGCGCCGGCCACGACGTGCGCCTGCTCGTGTCGAAGGACGTGCAGCCGGCCGTGCAGAAGCGGCTGTCGATGTTCGTGCTGCGCGCGAAGGCGAAGCTCACCGATGCAAGCGACACGCTCGCGGTGGCCGGCTTTACGGGCGACGTACGCGACGCGCTGTCGGGCATCTTCGACGCGCTGCCGGACGGCGTGCACGTGAAGGTCGACGGCCCGGCCGGCGCGCTGATCCGCGTGCCCGATGCGGCCGGCCGCAAGCGCTATCTGTGGATCGGCCCGCGCGCCGAGGTCGACGCGCGCCTCGCGGCGCTCGCCGGCACGCTGCCGGTCGTGTCGCCGGCCGTGTGGGACTGGCTCGACATCCGCGCGGGCGAGCCGCGCATCACGCAGCCGGCCGTCGAACAGTTCGTGCCGCAGATGGTCAACTTCGACGTGATCGGTGCCGTTAACTTCAGGAAAGGGTGCTACCCGGGCCAGGAAGTCGTCGCGCGCAGCCAGTACCGCGGCACGATCAAGCGCCGCACCGCGCTCGCGCACGTCGCCGGCGACATCGATACCGTGCATGCCGGCGTCGAGCTGTTCCACAGCGACGATCCCGGCCAGCCGTGCGGGATGATCGTCAACGCGGCGGCCGCGCCCGCCGGCGGCGTCGACGCGCTCGTCGAGATCAAGCTCGCCGCGCTCGACAACGGCACGGTGCACGTCGGTTCGGCCGACGGCCCGGCGCTCGCGTTCGACGCGCTGCCGTACGCATGGCCGACGGAAGCGTGACGCACTGACAACCCATTCGGGCGCCGGCTCGCGAGTCGCAGCCGGCGCCCGATGTTTCCTGCGAGAGATTCGCCCGATGTGTCTGATTGCCTTCGACTGGCAGCCTGATGCCGCCGCCGGTCCCGTCTTTACCCTCGCCGCCAACCGCGACGAGTTCTTTCGCCGGACCAGCGCGCCGCTCTCGTGGTGGGAAGATGTGCCGGGCGTCCTTGCCGGCCGCGATCTCGAAGCGGGCGGCACGTGGCTCGGCGTTTCGCGCGACGGCCGGTTCGCCGCGCTGACGAACTACCGCGCGCCGTTCGACATCCGCGCGGGCGCACCGACCCGCGGCAAGCTCGTGTCCGATTTCCTCGGCGGCCCGCCCGTCGCGCCGCTCGAGTATCTCGGGCAACTTGCCGAGCATGCGGCCGTCTACAACGGCTTCAACCTGCTCGTCGGCGACTGGCGGCGGCGCGAACTCGCGTGGTTCTGCAACCGTGCGCCCGAAGGTGAAAGCAAGGTCGCCGCGCCGGTCGCGGTCACGCCCGGCGTGCATGCGCTGTCGAATGCGCGGCTCGATACGCCCTGGCCGAAAGTCGTGCGCAAGCGCGCGGAACTCGGCACGCTGCTCACCGACGATCCGACCCCGCCGCTCGACGAGCTGATTGCACTGATGCGCGACCCGCACGTCGCGGACGACGACGCGCTGCCGCACACCGGCATCCCGATCGAGCGCGAGCGTGCGCTGTCGGCCGCGTTCATCGAGACGCCCGAATACGGCACGCGCGGCACGACCGCGCTGCGCGTCACGATGAAGGAAGGCGTGCGGCTGACGGTGGAGATCAAGGAGCGCTGCGACGACGACGGTTCGCACCGTACCGTGCGGCCGGGTTCGTTCGAGCGCGCGTTGACGTTCGACATCGACGTGGCGTCGGCACGGCCGCGCTGAACGCGCGCCTTTCGCGCTACGGCGCGCGCGTCATCTCGACATGCGGCACGCCGGCCTCGACGAACGGTTCGCCGACCGCCGCGAAGCCGTGCCGCACATAGAACGCCACCGCCGAATCCTGCGCATACAGCCGCACGGCGGCTTCGCCGCGCCGCCGCGCGGCCTCCAGCAGCGCGTTCAGCACGGCCGACCCGACGCCCTGCCCGCGCGCGTCGGCCAGCACCGCAACGCGGCCGATCGTACCCGACGGCAACAACCGTCCCGTGGCGACCGCACGGCGCGTGCCGGTTACCGCGTCGATCCGGTACGCGACCGCATGCAGCGACAGCGGATCGTCGTCGTCGAGTTCCCATTCCGGCGGAATCTGCTGCTCGCGCACGAACACCGCGTCGCGAATCCGCGCGGCGTCGCCGCCCAATACCGCCCAGTCGCCCGTTTCCACCACGCCGTCCGTCATCGCAGCCTCCCTGCGACGCGCGCCTTCGAGCGCCCGCCGTCAAATGTCGTCGAATGCGGCCTTCAGCGCCGCGACCGCATCGCCATGCGCGGCCCGCACCTCGGGCACGTAGCCGCCCATCTTGAAGAATTCGTGAATCATCCCCGGATAGCAGACCAGCGTGACCGCATTGCCGGCCGCGCGCAGCTTGTCCGCGTACGCGGTCCCCTCGTCGCTCAGCGGATCGTATTCGGCCGTCGCGATCCACGCCGGCGCGACGCCCGCGAACGACGGCGCGCCACGCGTGCCGTCGAGCGGCGCGAAGCGCCAGTCGTCGCGATCCGCCGGATCACGCACGTATTGCGTGAAGAACCACTGGATCGTGTCCTGCGTCAGCAGGTAGCCGTTCGCGAGCCGCGCGTGCGATGCGGTGTCCTGGTAACCCGTCACGCCCGGATAGATCAGCATCTGCAGTGCCAGGCGGATGCCCGCATCGCGCGCGAGCACCGCGCAGACGGTGGCAAGCGTGCCGCCCGCGCTGTCGCCGCCGACCGCCAGCCGTGCGGCGTCGATGCCGAACGTGGCGGCTTCGCGATGGAGCCACCGCAACGCGTCGTCGGCGTCGTTCACCGCGGTCGGAAACCGGTGTTCGGGCGCGAGCCGGTAATCGACCGACAGCACCGCGCACTGCGCATCGCGCGCGAACATCCGGCACAGCGCATCGTGCGTGTCGACGCTGCCGACCGTGAAGCCGCCGCCGTGGTAGTAGACGAGCGCGGGCAACGGCTCCGCGAGGCTCGGCGCGACCGGCAGGTACAGCCGCGCACCGATCGTGCGGCCGTCGCGCGTCGGCACGACGCACGCCTCCACCGCATGCATCGGCGCCGGCGCGACATCGAGGATCGGCGCGCTCTTCTCGTACGCGGCGCGCGCCTGCTGCGGCGTCTGGTGGTGATAGGACGGGCGTTTCGCGCGCTCGATCATGTCGAGCACCTGGGCGATCTTCGGATTCAGCGGCATCGGGGAAAACAGCGCCTGCGCGGCGCCGTGAACGGACAAGCGTGCATGATGCCACGCCCGAATCAGGCAGGCGTGACGCGCGATGTGCCGGCTTTCCGTGCCGCCAAACGCAACGGCCCTGTCCGACCAGCAGACCGGGCCGTGCGCCCGGGTGCCTACGCGTCGCTCGGGCCGGGCTGGGCGTCCGGCGCGGTGCGCGAACGCTGCCGCTTGATGTCGCGGCCGACCGCGAGCCGCCGCATGTACTTGAACGTGCCGAGCGCCTTCGCGACGAAATTGCCGTCGCTGTCGCGCACTTCGCCTTCGCAGTAGGCCATCGTCGTCGAGCGGTGCATCACACGCCCATAGGCGCGCAACTCGCCGCGCCCCGGCTGCATGAAGTTCACCTTCATCTCGACCGTGACGACGCCAACGCCGTCGTCGGTCAGGCTGCGCGCCGCCATCGCGAGCGCGATGTCGGAAAGCGTCATCGTCACGCCGCCGTGCGCGATGCTCCACGTGTTCATGTGCCGCTCCTCGAGCGGCAGCACGATCTCGCTCGCCCCATCCTTCGCGGACACGAGCTGCACGCCGAGCAGGTCGACGAACGGGCTTTCGATCGACGGGCCGTCCGTCGGGGTTGCCGCGTCGCTCATCGTGTGCTGTCAACGATGTAGTCGACGCACTCGCGCGATTCGGCGACCGCGACGACGAATTTCTTCACTTCCTGGTGGACCGGGTGCACCTGGTACGCGTCGAGCGCGGCCTTGTCCGCGAAATCGGATACGAGCACGATGTCCGCGGTCGCGTCGAGGCCCGGCGTCGCCACGCCGACGTCGATCTGCAAGGTGCCTGGTACGAGGTCACGGCAGCCTTCGAGCTTTTCCTTCAGCTTCAGCGCGTTCTGTGCGCGCGTCGCGCCTTCGGCCGATTCCTTCAACTTCCACATGACGATATGTCTGATCACTTCGGTTGCTCCAGTTTCTGTTGGTTCGGCACTTTGCCATAACCCTTTGCCAGTCGGGCGCTTCACGCCCTTCCGTCGTTCGCTTGCGTGCGCCGGAAATCGTGCCCGGCCGAGAAAAAAAGGGGGTATTACTTCAACCCTCTCGGGACGATACCCCTTTTCCACCGTTTCGCTTACTGAGGCTGGTCCAATTTCCGTCCCGGTCTTGGAGGGAAAATTCCGGCTCTTCGGGGTGGGCCGAATCGGCCCGGTCGGTACGCTAGCGGACGAATTCCATCGATGTCGTCCGCTGTAGCGCGGCGCGAGGGCGCGCCTCGTTATGGTACCCGCACCAAACTTCGATTTGGCGTCTGGCGTTCTTCTGCGACAAGAACCCATTTGCCGGCCGGCCTGCCGGGGCGCGAGCAGTCAATCTCCACGCCGTTCTCATACGCCCGTTTGTCGAGCGCCTTCGAATGAATTCACTGCCATCATCAACCTCGATATAGCCGGGAATCTCAGAACAACGCGCCCCCACGAAACCCACTCCGCATCACTGCCGCTCGACACGAGCTCCGGGACGCTCGTTTCGCGCACCTCTCGGCAGATGTACCGAGAAAACTGTTTCCGTCGAATCGGACCGCGCCTCGATACGACCCTGATGTGCCTTGGCGATCTCGCTGGCGATGTACAAGCCCAACCCCAATCCGACATCGTCATCGACGTTTTCCGATCGGTCGGATCCACGCTGAAGCGGATCGAAGATCCGGTCGAGCGTGAGCCGATCGATAGCGGGCCCCTTATTCCCGACCTCGATATGCGCCTCTGCGTCGTCCGAAGTCGCCGTCACCCGCACGGGTGTATCGGGCGCTCCATACTTGACTGCGTTGCTCACCAGATTGCTCAGGAGCTGCTCGAGCCGCTGATCATCCCAGTCACCCCGCAGGTCGCCGTTCACCTCGAGATTGATCTCGCGATTCGGATGAGCCGTCTGCAATTCGTCGACCACATTGCCGAGCACTTGCACGAGATCGGCATCGCGGCGCACGACGTTGATACCGAGCCCGAGTTGCGTCCGGTTGAAATCGCAGAGATCGTCAAGGAGAGCGTGCATGCGCCCGCCGCTGCGAATCAGCCGGGCCGCGGCCTCCGATATGTCTTCTCCGGCATTGAGCGCGGCCAAATAGGACGCTGTTATCTGAATGGTCTGCAGCGGCGTGCGCATATCGTGACCCAGCATACCGAGCAACAAGTTGCGGGCCAGCTCCACCTGCTCGGTAAAAAAAGCAACGGATTCCGCGAGCGCCTGATCGATCGCCTCATTGAAGCGAATCATGTCGTCCACATGAGGTGCGTCCGGCTGGCATGCGTCGATCCACAAGCGCAGCACACTGGCACGCAGCGCCCGATACTCGGCCGTCAATTGATTGATGTTGAAGCCTCGACGGGCGCGCAGGACGGCATGCGTCTGCGCGGCCGTTTTCTCCGCGTTCACCGGTTCGGGCGCCCGTCCAAGCGATTTTTCATGTTGCTCCGCCGTCGTTTGCGGCGTATCGATGTCCTCGGCCACCGCCTGCAGGATCTGACGCGCGTGATCGCGTAGCCCATGCGCGTCCATGCTCCGCGCAGCCGGCAGCAGCGTGGCGGCAAATGCCTCCCACTCCACCAGGATCGGCTCCATGTTCTGAACGATGAAATCAGCTAGACGCATGTCGCCTCTCACAATGGAATAAACGGTGGATGGCTTCCGACGCTCCGCGACGATATCACGTGAATATGGGCAATCGAAGGTGCCGCGTCGCGGACGGGCAGCGCGCGGCCGTCGCAACCGCGAAAAAACGCGTACCGAATCGGCGGTCGTCCGTTCCGGCGACGATATCTGCTCTTTTACCGCATCGAACACCGACGGCGCCGGCCGCATGAACGGCGACGGGCGCTCAGGACCCGGCGGCCTGAACACGCGAACTGCGGTTTCCCGGCAGGAACGAGAATTGCACGGCTTCGCGCGCCGCTCCGACCACGGCCGGCATGAACGAGACGATTCCCTTGCTTTCCGGCGTCAATCGCCGGTATGAAACGCCATTGCCGATCGTTTCGCCATCGGATATCCGGACCGCGTTATCCAAATCCATTCAATCGCATATTTTACCGACCCAATGCGTAACAATTTCAGTCGGCTTTTCAATTCCGAATTACAAAATCACAAAACATTATTGACTTCGGCTTTCCAGGAAATCTAGAATCCCTACGACGGCTTACGTTTCGATTTCTTCTGCCGCACGCAATTCGCCACGCACCCGTGCGAGGGCCTGCCGCATTGCTTTCCCTTGCTGCATCAAGGCCGCACCCTCTGCTGCCGCGGTTTTCTGCTTTTACCAATCGCTCGCTTATTTACCGCCTATTTCTCTTTTTCAAAACGGCGCTACACCCCGATCAATTCCAGTCATTCACCAGAAAAGAATGACCGCGACACGAGACCAAACGGACCCAAGATCCGTTGATTCGCACATCCAGATAAAAAATCGCCATTCATCAGGAGGGACATCAACATGCATCGCCTTGCGAAGTCGCTGTGTCTCGGGCTCGTCTGCGCCGGCCTGCTCGCGGCCTGCAACGACGACGACGTTCAGTCGAACACCCCGCCGTCGAACCACGCCGCGCTGTCGTTCCGCATGGACACCGGCGGCCAGATCAACGCGTTCTACCGGCAGGACAAGGTTGCCGCGCACCTGCTGGTGCGTTCGTCGACGAAGCCGCGCCTGCTGGTGGTCTTCCCCGCCGGCAACAGCGGTACGGGCCTGTGGTTCGACGACACCGCGCAACCGGTGAACTGGAGCCTCGACACGCCGCCGTCCGCGCTGTCGGCACCCGACGCGCGCGGCCGCCCGCTGTACGGCATCGGCGCCGACGTGTCGGTCGACACCGGCACGCTGACGATCCGCCAGGGCGTGCTCAGCAACGTGCGCTTCCTGCGCGACTTCAACGGCGGCGCGACGATTCCGCAGCAGATCCTCACCGCGCCGACGGTCCAGGGCGGCACCGCGCAATGGCAACGCGACCGGATCGACGGCGCGCCCGGCTATGCGTTGCGCATCACGCTGCGCGACGGCGGCAGCATCGCGCCGGCAGCGGGCGGCAAGCTCGTGCTGAACGCGCCGGCCGGCTCGCACACGCTGAAATTGCACATCGATGCGCTGTCGGGCGAGACGCCGCTTTCGCCGATCACGCGCGCCGACCTGTTCGCCCCGTCCGTGAACCCCGACCCGGTGAGCCAGAACGTGCTCGAATTCCTGAGCTTCAACGACAAGCTGCTGGCCGGCTCGTGGCAGTACGACACGTACTTCGGCCGCGATACGCTGATCTCGGTCCGCATGCTGATGCCCGTGCTCGCGCCCGCGGCGATCGAGGCCGGCCTGTCGTCGGTGCTGAGCCGCCTGTCGGCCGACGGCAAGGTCGCGCACGAGGAAGGCATCGGCGAATTCGCGCTGGTCGACAACCAGAAGAACGGCAAGCCGAACGATCCGACGCCGACCTACGACTACAAGATGATCGACAGCGACTACCTGCTCGCGCCGATCGCGGCCGCGTGGCTGATCGACGATACGCGCGGCCAGGCGCGTGCGGCGGCGTATCTCGCACAGCGCGGCAGCGACGGGCAGACCAACGGCAGCCGCCTGGTCGTCAACCTGCTGCACGTCGCGACGACCGCGCAGGCGTTCGCGCAACAGCCGTCGGTCGCGAACCTGATTCACCTGCGGCCCGGCGAGATCGTCGGCAACTGGCGCGACAGTACCGACGGGCTCGGCGGCGGCGTCTACCCATACGACGTGAACGCGGTGCTCGTGCCGGCCGCGCTGCGCGCGGCGAACGCATTCCTCGCGCGCGGCCTGCTCGATCCGTATCTCGATGCCGGCCAGCGCGCGACGCTCGCCAACACGGCGAACGAGGCGACCACGTGGGAGACGCAGGCGCCGCCGCTGTTCCAGGTCAGCGTGCCGGCCGCGCAGGCGGCCACCGACGTGTCGGCCTATGCGCCGTCCGCCGGCGTGCCGGCCGGGGCCGCGCCCAGCGCGCCGCTCGCGTTCTACGCGCTGTCGCTCGATCAGCAAGGCAACCCGATTCCGGTGATGAACTCCGACGGCGGCTTCGCGCTGCTGTTCGGCTCGCCGCCGGACGACCAGCTCCAGCGGATCGTCGGCGACGTCACGCGGCCGTTCCCGACGGGGCTCGTGACCGATGCCGGGATGCTGATCGCGAACCCGGCGTATGCGAGCCAGGCACTGTGGCCGAAATTCACGAGCTCCGCGTATCACGGCACGGTGATCTGGTCGTGGCAGCAGGCGATGTGGGTCGCCGGGCTCGATCGTCAGCTCGCGCGCCAGGATCTGTCGGGCGCGACCCGCGCGCTGCTCACGCAGGCACGGCAGACGATCTGGCAGGTGATCTCGAACGGACGCGACATGCGGACGTCCGAGATGTGGACGTGGTCCTACGTAAAGGGCACGTACCAGACCGATGCGTTCGGCACGCGCAGCGCGGATGCGACCGAGGCCAACGCGGCCCAGCTGTGGAGTACGACGTATCTCGCGATCCGCGATCCGCAGCAGCGCGCGGGCAAGTACTGGTGGCAGGCATCGCAGCGGATGCAGGACACGCAGCCGAAACAGGCGACGGCGCTGGCGTCACGCTAGCGCCGCGCGGGCCGACCGGCATGCAAAAGCCCCGGGGCGTCGCCGCCTCCGGGGCTTCGATCGACGATGCATCACCGCGACACGACGCGATTCCGCCCTTCCCGCTTCGCCTGATACAGCCGCTCGTCGACCACCCTCAGCAACGCATCGACCGTACTCCCGTCGACGCCATATTGCGCGACGCCGACGCTGACCGTCACCTGCACGCGCTTGAAGTCCAGCCCAAACGGCGAACTCGCGATCGACGAACGCACGCGCTCGGCCGTCATCCGCGCGCCTTCGAGCGGCATGTCCGGCAGCAGCGCCATGAACTCCTCGCCACCGACGCGCGCAAGCCCGCCCGCCGGCCGGATCGCCTCGAGGCACTGGCGCACGACGCCGCGCAGCACTTCGTCGCCGATCTGGTGCCCGTAGGCATCGTTGATGTTCTTGAAATTGTCGAGATCGAGCGCGAGCAGGCAGAACGGCGTGCCGTCGCGTTCCGCCCGCACCATCTCGCGCTCGACCTGCGCGATGAACTGCCGGCGGTTCGACGCGCCCGTCATCGGATCGGTCGCGGCCATGTACTCGAGCTTCTGGTTCGTGCGCCGCAGCTCCTGCAGCGCGCTCTCGGTGCGCGCCATCGATTCCGACAGCCGGCTCATCAGGTCTTCCTGGCTGTAGATCGCCGAGAACGAGCGTGTCGTCTGCAACGCCTGCACGACGCCGTAGCTGAGCAGGAAGAAGCCGCCCGCGAAAATCGCGTGCGCCAGCCACCACATGTGATTCCACGGCTTGCCGAGAATGAATGCGAGCGAAGACAGCGCGAAGGCCATGATCGACACGCCGTAGATCACCATCAGCGGCGAGCGGATCCGCCGCGCGAGCAGCACGCAGACGTTCAGCAGCGAGAACACGAGCGCGCCGCCCTCCATCGACAAGCGCGTACCGAGCGCGCCGGCGATCGGCGAATACGCAAGGTAGGCAACGACGACGTCGACGATCACGAAGAACACGATCCACGGCAGCCACGTTCGCGCGCTCATGCGCCTCTCGATCCGGTCGGGCGGACGCGAATACGACAGCAGGCCCGTCAGCAGCAGGATCGACATCACGAGCCGCGACGCGGGCCCGTACAGCAGGAACAGCCAGATATTGTGGTGCGCCATCCCGGTGAACGCACCGTGCAGCGCATAGATCATCGCGAAGCCGAGAAAGCCGAGCGTCAGCCAGCGCAGCAGCGGCTCGCCGGACGACCGGTAGCACACCCACGTCACATAGGTGACGAACGCGCCCTCGAGGGTAGCGGCCGCAATTGCGATTTCATGGAATGCGTGGTTCTCGAACCCGACGTGCGGGTCGCTGAAGAACCACAGGTAGGCGATCAGATACGCAGGCAGCAACGCGAATCCGACCAGCAGGCATTTCGCGTAAAGCCTCGCGGCCGCGCTGACGACGCGCGGCGGTTCCCCGGCTGCATAGGTCGTACTCATTCGGTCCCCGGTCGGTCTGCTGCGTTGGTTCGAACCTTCGCGGCACGGATCGCGCCATGCGCGATCCTGCCCATCGTGCCGAAAGGCAAATGTCAGAGCAAGTATAGGTGGGGCAATTCGTTTGACAAGTCAGGGGAAACGGCATTGCCGGGCGCACGCCTTTTGCTTCCCGATTGTTTCGAATCGCGGCGCTGCCGCACCGATTGATGTCGCGGCCGCGGGCGTCGCCGAAGCGAAACCGCGGCCGCGACCGGCCAAAGATCAGAGGATTTCGAACAGACCGGCCGCGCCCTGCCCGCCGCCGATGCACATCGTGACGACCACGTACTTCACGCCGCGCCGCTTGCCTTCGATCAGCGCGTGGCCGGTCAGGCGAGCGCCCGACACGCCGTACGGATGGCCGACCGCGATCGCGCCGCCGTTCACGTTCAGGCGATCCTCAGGAATCCCGAGCGTGTCGCGGCAGTACAGCACCTGTACCGCGAATGCTTCGTTCAACTCCCACAGGCCGATGTCGTCGACCTTCAATCCGGCCTGCTTCAGCAGCTTCGGCACCGCGAACACGGGGCCGATGCCCATCTCGTCCGGCTCGCAGCCGGCCACCGCGAAGCCGCGGAACACGCCCATCGGCTGCAGCCCTTCGCGCTGCGCGGCATCGGCGCTCATCACGACACACGCCGACGCGCCGTCCGAGAACTGGCTCGCGTTGCCGGCGGTGATCACGCCGCCCGGCACGGCCGAACGGATCTTCGACACGCCTTCGAGCGTCGTGTCGGGGCGAATGCCTTCGTCGGCCGATACCGTCACTTCCTTCGTGAACAGGCGGCCCGTCGCCTTGTCGGCGATGCCCGCGAGCACCGTGATCGGCACGATCTCGTCGCGGAACCGCCCGGCTTCCTGCGCGGCCGCGGCGCGCAGTTGCGACTGCACGCCGTACTCGTCCTGCCGCTCCTTCGAGATGCCGTAGCGCTTCGCGACGTTCTCGGCCGTCTGCAGCATGTTCCAGTAGATTTCCGGCTTGTGCTGGACGAGCCAGCCTTCCTGGATCATGTGCCGGTTCATCTCGTTCTGCACGCACGAGATCGATTCGACGCCGCCGGCGACATAGACCTCGCCTTCGCCCGCGATGATTCGCTGCGCGGCCAGCGCGATGGTCTGCAGCCCCGACGAGCAGAATCGGTTCACCGTCATCCCCGGCACGGTCACGGGCAAGCCCGCGCGCAGTGCGATCTGGCGCGCGATGTTCGCGCCGGTCGCGCCTTCGGGGTTCGCGCAGCCCATGATCACGTCCTCGACGCGAGCGGGGTCGAGCTTCGCGCGTTCGAGCGCGGCGGCGACCACGTGGCCGCCGAGCGTCGCGCCGTGCGTCATGTTGAATGCGCCACGCCAGGATTTCGCCAGCGGCGTGCGTGCGGTCGATACGATTACGGCTTCGGTCATGCGAGTCTCCTTCGGTGCTGCCCTGAATCGGATGGGAAATGCGCTACGCCGCCGGGCGCGCGCCCGCGGACGTCACATGCGCGACGCCCGCTGCCTGCATCTGCTGCCATGCGTGCGCGAGCGACCCGTTCAGGTCGATCGCACGGCACGCATCGTTGATCACCGCGGCGTCGAACCCGGCCGCGCGCGCATCGAGCGCCGACCACGCGACGCAATAGTCGGTCGCGAGCCCGCAGCACCACACGCGCTTCGCGCCGAGTTCGCGCAGGTAGCCCGCGAGCCCCGTGCGCGTCGTGCGGTCGGCTTCGACGAACGCGGAATAGCTGTCGACCTGCGCGTCGCCGCCCTTGCGGATTACGAGCCGCGCGTGCGGGATGTCGAGGTCGCGATGCAGCGCCGCGCCGTCGGTGTCCTGCACGCAATGCACGGGCCACAGCACCTGCTCGCCGTACGGCAGCGCGAGCGTGGAAAACGGCTCGCGGCCCGGATGGTTCGCCGCGAACGACACGTGCTCGCGCGGGTGCCAGTCCTGCGTCAGCACGACCTGGTCGAAGCGCTGCGCGAGCGCGTTGATCACCGGCACGACCGCATCGCCGTCCGGCACCGCGAGCGCGCCGCCCGGCATGAAGTCGTATTGCACGTCGATCACGAGCAGGACGTCGTCGGTGCGTTTCATTGCGTGTCTCCAGACAGGATCGGCCGCGCCGCCATGCGGCGGCGTCAGCCGTTGAACCCGCGGCCGGCCTTCGCCAGTTCCGCGATCGACGGCGCGAGCTGCCATGCGTCGCCGTTCGGTGCCGCCGCATAGCGGCGAATCGCGCGCTCGACGTTGTAGAGGCCGACCGTGTCCGCATACAGCATCGGGCCGCCGCGCCACAGCGGGAAGCCATAGCCGGTCAGGTAGACCATGTCGATGTCGGATGCCTTCGACGCGATCTTCTCCTCGAGGATCTTCGCGCCTTCGTTGACGAGCGCGAACACCAGCCGCTCGACGATCTCGTCGTCGCCGATCTTGCGCCGCTCGACGCCGCGCTCCTTCGAATACGCGACGACCATCTCGTCGACGAGCGACGACGGCTTCGCCTTGCGATCGCCCGGCACGTAGTCGTACCAGCCGCCGCCCGTCTTCTGGCCGAAGCGGCCCTGTTCGCACAGGCGGTCGGCGATCTTCGAGTACTGCAGGTCGGGTTGCTCGACGTAGCGGCGCTTGCGGATCGCCCAGCCGATGTCGTTGCCGGCGAGGTCGCTCATCCGGAACGGCCCCATCGCGAACCCGAACTTCTCGATCGCGCGGTCGACCTGCGCGGGCAGCGCGCCTTCCTCGAGCATGAACAGCGCCTGGCGGATGTACTGCTCGATCATCCGGTTGCCGATGAAGCCGTCGCACACGCCCGACACGACCGCCGTCTTGCGGATCTTCTTCGCGACGGCCATCACGGTCGCGAGCACGTCCTTCGCGGTCTGCGCGCCGCGCACGACCTCGAGCAGCTTCATCACGTTCGCCGGGCTGAAGAAGTGCATGCCGACCACGTCCTGCGGACGCTTGGTGAACGCCGCGATCTTGTCGACGTCGAGCGTCGACGTGTTCGACGCGAGGATCGCGCCCGGCTTCGCGACTTCGTCGAGCTTCCTGAACACCTGCTCCTTCACGCCGAGCTCCTCGAACACGGCCTCGACGATCAGGTCGGCGTCCTTCAGGTCGTCGTAAGAGAGCGTCGGCGCGATCAGCGCCATGCGCGCGTCGAGCTTCTCCTGCGTGAGCTTGCCCTTCTTCACCTGCGCGTCGTAGTTCTTGCGGATCGTCGCGATGCCGCGCTCGAGCGCTTCCTGCTTCGTCTCGAGCAGCGTGACGGGCAGGCCCGCGTTGATGAAGTTCATCGCGATCCCGCCGCCCATCGTGCCCGCGCCGATCACGCCGACGCGACGAATCTCGCGCAGCGGCGTGTCGGACGGCACGTCGGGAATCTTGCTCGCCGCACGCTCGCCGAAGAACGCATGGCGCAACGCGCGGCTTTCCGGCGTCATCATCAGCGCGACGAAACCTTCGCGCTCGGCGATGCTGCCCTGGTCGAAGCCGTTCAGCACGCCCGCCTCGATCGCATCGATGCACTTGTGCGGCGCGGGGAAATTCGGCGCGGCGGCCTGCGCGGAATTGCGCGCGAACTGAATGAAGCCCGCGGCGTTGTCGTGGACGATCTTGCGATCGCGCACCCGCGGGTGCGGCCCTGGCCGCGCGCCGGCCTTGCGCGCGAACGCGACGGCCGCCTCCAGCAGGTCGCCGTCGGCCATCTCGTCGAACAGCCCGCTGTTCGCCAGTTGCTCCGACGGCACCGGTGCGCCCGACACGATCATGTTCAGCGCGGTCTCGAGCCCGACCGCGCGCGGCAGGCGCTGCGTGCCGCCCGCACCCGGCAGCAGGCCGAGCTTCACTTCGGGCAGCGCGACCTGCGCGCCGGGCGCCGCGACGCGGTAATGCGCGCCGAGCGCGAGTTCGAGGCCGCCGCCCATCACGACGCTGTGCAGCGCCGCGACGACGGGCTTCGCGCTCGCTTCCACCGCGCGGATCACGGTGTGCAGCGTCGGCTCCTGCAGTGCCTTCGGCGTATTGAATTCGGTGATGTCGGCACCGCCCGAGAACGCGCGGCCCGCGCCGGTCAGCACGATGGCCGTGACCGACGGATCCTGCGCGGCGCGATCGAGCGCGTCCATGACGCCCTGACGGGTCGACAGGCCGAGCCCGTTGACCGGCGGATTGTTGAGCGTGATGACGGCCACGCCGTCGCGAGTCGAGTAATCCACTGCCATCTGCCTGCCTCCATGCATCGCGCGCCGGGTTGGCTGCGCTTCATTGTGCGCGGTCGAACAGCCGCATGTCCGGATGAACTGAGGCAGCATACAACGAAAAAGCACGGTCGTTCAATTTGAATTTTGTTGCCGATCCGGGGACGGATCGGGCGACCGGTTCGCGGGCCGTCGCCGGCCCGGGCGCGATGCTTACGGCTCGCCCACCGCCGTCGGCAACACGTAGTCGCGGAACGTCTCGCGCAGCTTCAGCTTCTGCAGCTTGCCGGTCGCGGTGTGCGGCAGCGATTCGACGAACACGACGTCGTCGGGGATCCACCATTTCGCGACCTTGCCTTCGTAGAACGCGAGCAGCGTGTCGCGGCTCAGGTTCGCGCCTTCGCGCGGCACCACGACGAGCAGCGGGCGCTCGGTCCATTTCGGGTGCGCGCATGCGATGCACGCGGCTTCGGCCACGCCCGGGTGGGCGACCGCGACGTTCTCGATGTCGATCGAGCTGATCCATTCGCCGCCCGACTTGATCACGTCCTTGCTGCGGTCGGTGATCTGCAGGAAGCCGTCGGGATCGATCGTCGCGACGTCGCCGGTCGGGAACCAGCCGTCCGACAGCGGCGATTCGTCGCCGCGAAAGTAGTGATCGATCACCCACGGCCCGCGCACCTGCAATTCGCCGAACGCGACGCCGTCCCACGGCAGCTCGTGGCCGTCCTCGCCGACGATGCGCATGTCGACGCCGCAGATCACGCGGCCCTGCTTTTCCAGCAGCCGGCGCTGCGCGTCGAGCGGCCGCTGCGACTGCGCCCAGTTGAGCTTCGCGAGCGTGCCGAGCGGCGACAGCTCGGTCATTCCCCATGCATGGATCACGCGCACGCCGTATTCGTCCTCGAACGTGCGCAGCATCGCGGGCGGGCACGCGGAGCCGCCGATCACCGTGCGGTTCAGCGTCGAGAAGCGTACGCCGGCTTCGCGCATGTAGTTGAGCAGCCCGAGCCACACGGTCGGCACGCCCGCGGAAAACGTCACGCGCTCGGCCTCCATCAGCGCGTACAGCGACTTGCCGTCGAGATCCTTGCCGGGCAGCACGAGCTTGCCGCCGGTCAGCGGCACCGCGTACGGCAGCCCCCACGCGTTGACGTGGAACATCGGCACGACGGGCAGCACGGCGTCCATCGCGGACAGGTTCATCGCGTCGGGCAGCGCGGCGCCGTATGCGTGCAGCACCGTCGAGCGGTGCGAATACAGCACGCCCTTCGGGTTGCCGGTCGTGCCCGACGTGTAGCAGAGCCCCGACGCCTGCTGCTCGTCGAGGCGCGGCCAGTCGTAGCGGCCGTCTTCGGCGTCGACGAGCGTTTCGTAGCAGAGGTACGGCGTCGCGCCCGTCGGCAGGTGCGCGGCATCGGTCATCGCGACCCAGCCCTTCACGTGCGGACACTGCGGCGCGATGGCGTCGACGAGCGGCGCGAAATTGATGTCGAAGAAGACGTAGCGGTCTTCAGCGTGATTGACGATGTACGCGATCTGCTCGGGAAACAGGCGCGGGTTGATGGTGTGACAGACGGCGCCCATCCCGCCGATCCCGTAGTACGCCTCCAGATGCCGGTAGCCGTTCCACGCCAGCGTGCCGACGCGGTCGCCGGCGTCGACGCCGAGCCGCGCAAGCGCCTGCGCCAGCTGCTTCGCGCGGCGCTCGCAATCGCGGTACGTATAGCGATGCAGGTCGCCCTCCACGCGCTTCGACACGATCTCCGTGTCGCCGGCGTGCCGCGCGGCATGCGAAATCAGCGAGGACACCAGCAGCGGCACGTCCATCATCTGGCCCAGCAACGGCTTACCCATCGTCTTGTTCTCCGTGAGGATGCGAATCGGTGACCGGCCCCTGCAACGCGCCCGTCAGCGGCCCCGGACGGGCGTGGCGCACGGTGCGCGCGCCGCCATGCGGGCGGCGCGGCGCCGCCTTACAATATCGGCTTACCCAGAGGCGCTCAACATGTCGTTTTCCCGAAGCGCAGCCGATGCGGCTGACACTCTCCCCGACCTCGCCGCCACGCTCGGCGCGCCCGCCGCAGGCGCGTTCGTCACGCTGGGCGACGCGTTTCATACGCGGCTGCCGGCCGCGCCGCTTGCCGCGCCGTACGTCGTCGGCTTTTCCGGCGAAGTCGCCCGGTTGCTCGACCTGCCGCCGTCGCTGGCCGCGCAGCCCGGCTTCGCCGAGCTGTTCGCCGGCAATCCGACGCGCGACTGGCCCGCGCACGCGATGCCGTATGCGTCCGTGTATTCCGGCCACCAGTTCGGCGTGTGGGCCGGCCAGCTCGGCGACGGCCGCGCGCTGACGATCGGCGAACGCACCGGCACCGACGGCCGCCGCTACGAGCTGCAGCTGAAAGGCAGCGGCCGCACGCCGTACTCGCGGATGGGCGACGGCCGCGCGGTGCTGCGCTCGTCGATCCGCGAATTCCTGTGCTCGGAAGCGATGCATCACCTCGGCATCCCGACCACGCGCGCGCTGACGGTGATCGGTTCCGACCAGCCGGTGGTGCGCGAGGAAATCGAGACGTCGGCCGTCGTCACGCGCGTGTCGGAGAGCTTCGTGCGCTTCGGCCACTTCGAGCACTTCTTCTCGAACGATCGCCCCGACCTGCTGCGCCAGCTCGCCGATCACGTGATCGACCGCTTCTATCCGGCCTGCCGCGACGCGGACGATCCGTACCTCGCGCTGCTCGAGGCCGTGACGCTGCGCACGGCCGAGCTCGTCGCGCGATGGCAGGCCGTCGGCTTCTGCCACGGCGTGATGAACACCGACAACATGTCGATCCTCGGTGTGACGATCGACTACGGCCCGTTCGGCTTCGTCGACGCGTTCGATGCGAATCACATCTGCAACCACTCGGACAACGGCGGTCGCTACGCCTACCGGATGCAGCCGCGCATCGCGCACTGGAACTGCTACTGCCTCGCGCAGGCGCTGCTGCCGCTGATCGGGCTGCAGCACGACATCGCCGACGACGATGCGCGCGCCGAGCGCGCGGTGGACGATGCGCAGGACGTGCTCGCGACCTTCCCCGAGCGTTTCGGCCCCGCGCTCGAACGCGCGATGCGCGCGAAGCTCGGCCTCGAACTCGAACGCGAGAACGACGCCGACCTCGCCAACAAGCTGCTCGAGACGATGCACGCGAGCCACGCGGATTTCACGCTGACGTTCCGCCGCCTCGCGCAGATCTCGAAGCACGACGCGAGCCGCGACGCACCGGTGCGCGACCTGTTCATCGACCGCGAAGCGTTCGATGCGTGGGCGAACCTCTACCGCGCGCGGCTGTCCGAGGAAACGCGCGACGACGCGGCGCGCGCGGTTGCGATGAACCGCGCGAACCCGAAATACGTGCTTCGCAACCATCTGGCCGAAGTCGCGATCCGGCGCGCAAAGGAAAAGGATTTTTCGGAAGTCGAGCGGCTCGCGCAGATCCTGCGCCGCCCGTTCGACGAACAACCGGAGCATGAAGCGTACGCGGCGTTGCCGCCCGACTGGGCCGGGTCGCTCGAAGTGAGCTGCTCGTCCTGAGCCCGCAACCCGCGCGTATCGACCGACCGATCAGGAGAACCCCACATGTCCCACGATTCCGACGACAAGACCTTCCCGTACCAGAAGGACGACGCCGAGCTGCGCCGCCGCCTCACGCCGATGCAGTACGAGGTCACGCAGCACGCGGCGACCGAGCGCGCCTTCACCGGCGAATACACCGACACCGAGGATGCCGGCATCTACAAATGCATCGTCTGCAGCACGCCGCTGTTCGAGTCCGGCTCCAAGTTCCATTCCGGCTGCGGCTGGCCCAGCTACTTCAAGCCGCTCAACGGCGAGGTGATCGACGAGAAGGTCGACTACTCGCACGGGATGGTGCGCGTCGAGGTGCGCTGCAACCACTGCGGCGCGCATCTGGGCCACGTCTTCGAGGACGGCCCGCGCGACAAGACCGGTTTGCGGTACTGCATCAATTCGGCTGCGTTAAACTTCGAGTCCCGACCCGAAAACGACTGAGCGGCGCCGGGCGGATCGGCGGGGTCGACTCTCGCCGGCCGGCCAGCCCCGGGCTGGCCGCCCCGATCCGCGACGGTGGTGCCTGGCGGGTCCCTACAACGGTGAAAGGCCGCGCGAGCGGCCTTTCACGCAGCTGCGAGCGCCATGAAATTCCTGTTCGATCTGTTTCCGATCATCCTGTTTTTTGTCGCCTTCAAGGTCTGGGGCATCTTTACCGCCACCGCCGTCGCGATCATCGCGACACTGGCCCAGGTCGCATGGGTCGCCTTCCGGCACCGGAAGGTCGACACGATGCTGTGGGTCAGCCTCGGCGTGATCGTCGTCTTCGGCGGCGCCACCCTCGTCCTGCATGACGAGAAATTCATTCAATGGAAACCAACTGTGCTGTACTGGTTGTTTGCGATCGGGTTGCTCGCCGCGCGTTATGCGTTCAGCAAGAACCTGATCGAGAAGATGATGGGCAAGCAGCTCACGCTGCCGACGCCCGTGTGGGACAAGCTGAACGTCGCATGGGCGCTGTTCTTCGCGGTGCTCGGCGTCGCGAACCTGTATGTGGTACACAACTTCACCGAATCGCAATGGGTGAACTTCAAGCTGTTCGGTACGACGGGCGCGATGGTCGTGTTCATCATCCTGCAGAGCCTGTGGCTCACGAAATACCTGAAGGACGAGTGACATGACGGACGCCTTTCTCCACGCCTCGCCCGACGAGCGCATCGCGCTGATCGAGGCGCGCCTCACCGCGTCGCTGGCGCCGCTGGCGCTCACCGTGCGCGACGACAGCGCGCAGCACGCGGGCCACGCCGGCGCGGCCGCCGGCGGTCATTTCACGGTCACGATCGTCTCGGCCGCCTTCACGGGCAAGCCACGCGTCGCGCGGCACCGGCTGGTGTATGATGCGCTCGCTGATGCGATGCAGCGCGGCATTCACGCGCTCGCGATCGTGGCTTATACGCCCGAAGAATTCAACGAATCTTCAATCTAGTCTCATTAGGAATTCCCGATGATCCTGAAATCCCCCCGCCTGTGGGTCGCGGCGGCTGCTTTCGCAGCGGCACCGGCATTCGCCCAGAACATCGCCGTCGTCAACGGCACGCCGATTCCGAAGTCGCGCGCCGACGCGATGGTCGCGCAGCTCGTCCAGCAAGGGCAGACCGACGGCCCGCAACTGCAGCAGGCCGTGCGCCAGGAACTCGTGAACCGCGAAATCCTGATGCAGGAAGCAATCCGCGAAGGCATCCCGAATCGTCCGGACGTGAAGGCGCAGGTCGCCGTCGCGCAGCAGACCGTCGTGCTGCGTTCGATGATCGAGAGCTTCCTGAAGAAGAACCAGCCGACCGACGCCGAAGTGAAGGCGCGCTACGACGACCTCGTCAAGGGCGCGGGCGGCAACCGCGAATACCACCTGCACCACATCCTCGTCAGCGACGAGCAGCAGGCGAAGGACCTGATCGCGAAGATCAAGGCCGGCGCGAAGTTCGAGGATCTCGCGAAGCAATACTCGAAGGATCCGGGTTCGGGCAAGAACGGCGGCGATCTCGACTGGTCCGATCCGAAGGCGTACGTGCCGGAATTCGCGGCAGCGGCGCAGAAGCTGCAGAAAGGCCAGATGACCGACACGCCGGTGAAGACGCAGTTCGGCTGGCACATCATCCGCGTCGACGACATCCGCGACATCGCACCGCCGCCGCTCGAGCAGGTCAAGGCGCAGATCGCGCAGCAGCTCGTGCAGCAGAAGCTGCAGGCGTTCGAGGAAGGCCTGCGCCAGCAGGCGAAGATCCAGTAACGCCGGCGCGCGTCGCCCGCGCAACGAAAGAAAGCCGCTCTCCGGAGCGGCTTTTTCTTTTGATGCGCCGGACCATGCCATGCAAAAGGCCGCTCCTCAGAGCGGCCTTTTCCGTACCGGACGCGACCCGCGCTACGCGGGATAAAACACGTCGTGATAGCGCACGTCGCCCGATGGCGGCGGTGCCGATTCGTCGAACGACAATGCGAGGAAATACTCGGGCGGCACGCCCGGAAACACGATGCCGTCACGCGGTTCGAACCCGAAACGCGCATAGTACGCCGGCTCCCCGAGCACGACGCAGCCGCGCGCGCCGAGCCGGCGCAGCGCGTCGAGCCCCGTGCGCACGAGCCCCGCGCCGATGCTCTGCCGCTGGCAGTCGGGCAGCACCGCGAGCGGCGCGAGCCCATACCATTGCTGGCTGCCGGACGGCGCGCCGCCGATCGCCACCGGCGAGAACGCGACGTGGCCGATGACGCGCCCGTCGCGCTCCGCGACGAGCGACACGCTCAGCGCGCCGTCCGCGCACAGCGCATCGACGATACGCTGCTCGAACTGCCCGCCCTGCGGCTCGCCCGCGAACGCCGCGCGGATCACGCGGCCGATCGCGTCGGCCTCGCTCGCGCGTGCGTCGCGCAGCGTGACGACCTCGACCGGCGCGTGCGGATCGAACATCATCGGGATCAGCCGATCCAGCGGCGCGCGTTGCGGAACACGCGCATCCACGGGCTCGCTTCACCCCAGCCTTCCGGATGCCAGCTCATCGTCACCGTACGGTGCACGCGCTCCATGTGCGGCATCAGCACCGAGAAGCGGCCGTCGGCCGTCGTGACCGACGTGATGCCGGCCGGCGAGCCGTTCGGGTTGAACGGATAACGCTCGGTCGCCTCGCCGCGGTGGTCGACGTATCGCATCGCAACCGCGACGCGATCGATGTCGCCCTGCTGCGAGAAATCCGCATAACCTTCGCCGTGAGCGACCGCGACCGGGATCCGCGAGCCTTCCATCCCCGCGAAGAAGATCGACGGCGACTTCTCCACTTCGACGAACGAGAAGCGCGCCTCGAACTGCTCGGACTTGTTGCGCGTGAACTTCGGCCACGCTTCCGCGCCCGGGATCATCGACGCGATGCTCGACAGCATCTGGCAGCCGTTGCAGATGCCGAGGGCGAACGTGTCGGGGCGCGCGAAGAACGCCGAGAACATGTCGGCGAGGTTCGCGTTGAAACGAATCGTCTTCGCCCAGCCTTCGCCCGCGCCCAGCACGTCGCCATACGAGAAGCCGCCGCACGCGACCGCACCCGCGAAATCGGCGAGCGTCGCGCGGCCGGCGAGCAGGTCGCTCATGTGCACGTCGTGCGCGTCGAAGCCCGCACGGTCGAACGCGTAGGCCGTTTCCAGGTGCGAATTCACGCCCTGCTCGCGCAGGATCGCGACGCGCGGCCGCGCGCCCGTCGCGATGAACGGCGCGGCGATGTCGTCGGCCGGATCGAAGCTCAGCACCGGCGAGATGCCCGGATCGGCCGCATCGAGCAGCGCGTCGTATTCGGCGTCCGCGCAGGCGGGGTTGTCGCGCAGGCGCGCGATGCGCCAGCTCACTTCGCTCCACGCGCGATGGAGTTCGGCACGCGGCGCGTCGAAGATCTTCTTCGCGTCGCGGTACACCTCGATCACGTCGCGGTCGTTGACCGAGCCGATCACGTGCGAGCACGCCGACAGGCCGAACTCGCGCAGCGCGCCGAGCACCGCGTCGCGGTCGGCCGCCCGCACCTGCACGACGGCGCCGAGTTCTTCCGAGAACAGCGCGCGCAGCGTGCGGTCGTCACGACGGCCGCTCGTCTGCTTCGCCCAGTCCTTCGCGTCGCCGTAGTCGGATTCGTGGTTCGGGTCGAGCGTCAGCATGTCGACGTTCAGCGACACGCCGGCGTGGCCCGCGAACGCCATTTCGCACACCGTCGCCCACAGGCCGCCGTCCGAGCGGTCGTGGTACGCGAGCAGCTTGTCTTGCGCATTGAGCGACTGGATCGCGGTGAAGAAGCGCTTCAGGTCTTCGGCGTCGTCGACGTCCGGCGTCGTGTCGCCGACCTGCTGCGTGACCTGCGCGAAGATGCTGCCGCCCATCCGGTTCTTGCCGCGGCCGAGATCGATCGCGATCAGCACGCTGTCGCCCGCGTCGGCGATGCGGCGCAATTGCGGCGTCAGGTGACGGCGCACGTCCTCGACCGGCGCGAACGCGGAGATGATCAGCGACACCGGCGACACCACTTCCTTCGCGACGCCCTGCTCGTCCCACTTCGTCTTCATCGACAGCGAGTCCTTGCCGACCGGGATGCCGATCCCGAGTGCCGGGCACAGCTCCATGCCGATCGCCTTGACCGTGTCGAACAGCGCGGCGTCCTCGCCGGCCGTGCCGCACGCGGCCATCCAGTTCGCCGACAGCTTCAGCTTGTCGAGCGACGCGATCGGCGCGCTCGCGATGTTCGTGATCGCCTCGCCGACGGCCATGCGGCCCGATGCGGGCGCGTCGATCACCGCGAGCGGCGTGCGCTCGGCCATCGTCATCGCCTCGCCCTTGAAGCCCGCGTAGTCGAGCGCGGTCACCGCGCAGTCGGCCACCGGCACCTGCCACGGGCCGACCATCTGGTCGCGCACCGACGTGCCGCCGACCGAACGGTCGCCGATCGTGATCAGGAACGACTTGCTGCCGACCGTCGGGTGCTTCAGCACGTCGATCGCGACTTCCGACAGCGCGATGCCCGTCACGTCGACCGGCGCGCGCTCGGTCGTCACGCGCGCGACGTCGCGATGCATGCGCGGCGGCTTGCCGAGCAGCACTTCCATCGGCATGTCGACCGGGTATTCGTCGGCGCCCGTCGCTTCGTCGTCGACCAGCTTCAGCTGGCGCTCGTCGGTCGCGACGCCGACCACCGCGAACGGGCAGCGCTCACGCGCGCAGATCGCCTCGAAGCGCGGCAGGTCGGCCGGCGCGATCGCCAGCACGTAGCGCTCCTGCGCTTCGTTCGACCAGATTTCGCGCGGCGACAGGCCCGATTCCTCGAGCGCGACCTTGCGCAGTTCGAAGCGCGCGCCCTTGCCCGCGCCGTCGACGATTTCCGGGAACGCGTTGGACAGGCCGCCCGCGCCGACGTCGTGGATGCTCAGGATCGGGTTTTCCGCGCCGAGCTGCCAGCAGCCGTTGATCACTTCCTGCGCGCGCCGCTCGATTTCCGGGTTGCCGCGCTGCACGGAGTCGAAGTCGAGCTCGGCCGTGTTCGCGCCGGTCGCCATCGAGCTCGCCGCGCCGCCGCCCATCCCGATCCGCATGCCGGGGCCGCCGATCTGGATCAGCAGCGAGCCGGCCGGCACGTCATGCTTGTGCGTATGCTGATCCGCGATGTTGCCGAGGCCGCCCGCGATCATGATCGGCTTGTGATAACCATGCACCTTCCCGCCGACGTTCTGCTCGTACACGCGGAAGTAGCCGCCGAGGTTCGGGCGGCCGAATTCGTTGTTGAACGCGGCGCCGCCGAGCGGGCCGTCGATCATGATCTGCAGCGGCGACGCGATGCGGTCCGGACGGCCGTACGGGCCGTGCGCGTCGTTCGGGTTGCGCTCGCCGACCGGCTGCGCCGCGTCACGTGCGTTTTCCCACGGCTGGCGGGCGTCCGGCAGGTCGAGGTTGGACACGGTGAAGCCCGTCAGGCCGGCCTTCGGACGCGCGCCGCGGCCCGTCGCGCCTTCGTCGCGGATCTCGCCGCCCGCGCCGGTCGCCGCGCCCGGGAACGGCGAGATCGCCGTCGGGTGGTTGTGCGTCTCGACCTTCATCAGCGTGTGCGTGAGCTCGGTATGGCGGCCGTAGCGCTCGCCCGGCTCGCCGGCCGCGCCCGCGTTGCGCGGGAACCAGCGCTCGGCTTCGGCGCCCACCATGATCGACGAGTTGTCCGAATACGCGACGATCGTGCCCTGCGGGCTCAGTTTTTCGGTGTTGCGGATCATCGCGAACAGCGACATGTCCTGCGCTTCGCCGTCGATCGTCCACTGCGCGTTGAAGATCTTGTGGCGGCAGTGTTCGCTGTTCGCCTGCGCGAACATCATCAGCTCGACGTCGGTCGGGTTGCGTTCGAGCTTGCGGAACGCGTCGACCAGGTAGTCGATCTCGTCGTCGGCGAGCGCGAGGCCCAGCTCGACGTTCGCGCGCTCGAGCGCGCCGCGGCCGATACCCAGCACGTCGACGGTCGACAGCGGCTTGGCCGGCAGTTCGTCGAACAGGTGCTTCGCGTCGTCGCGCGCCGCGACCACGCTTTCGGTCATCCGGTCATGCAGCGCGGTCGCGACGGCCGCGCGCGCCTCGTCCGACAGCGCCTTCTTGCCGCCGAGCAGGCCCGACTTCAGCGTGACCGTGAATTCGACGCCGCGCTCGATGCGGCGCACGTGCGTGAGGCCGCAGTGCTGCGCGATGTCGGTCGCCTTGCTCGCCCACGGCGAGACGGTGCCGAAGCGCGGCAGCACGACGAAGGTCTCGGTGGCGCCCTTCTCGCTCGCCGGCTGGAACGGCGCGCCGTAGTGCATCAGCGCGTCGATGCGCGCGCTGTCGTCGGCCGACAGCGGCTCGGCCGCATTGACGAAGTGCAGGAACTGGCCGCGCACCGCGACGATGTTGGCGTCGATTTGCCTGAGCGTGTCGAGCAGACGGGTTTGACGGAAATCGGAGAGGGCCGAAGCGCCGGGAAAACACGAGAAGTGAGCCATGGGCTGGACTGACGTCGATGAGTCGCGCGAGGTGGCGACGTGGGGCGAAAGGAAGGCCGTAATTATACCCGGAAGTCGAGCGCCCAAGACCGGCGATCGGTCGTCCGCATGCACCGCGACGGTGCCCGGGTACGTGCCGCGCGCGGCGGCCCGCCAGGCCGGCCCGCACGGGTGCGCTGGCAGGCCGCCGTGGTGCGACCGCACGGCGCATGTTCGCCCGCCGCCGGTTCCGGCGCTTTTGGCGCTATCATTCCGGGTTCACCGGGCCGGGGGCCTCAGCGAATTTTCACCGGGCAGCGTGCGCGCCACCCGTCATCGAAGCAATCTCCATGGATGTCATCGTCATCGGCGGCGGAATCAGCGGCGTCGCCACCGCCTACCAGCTGCGCGCGGCCGGCCATCGCGTCTGCGTGGTCGAACGCCACGCGACCGTCGCGCAGGGGGCGACCTACGGCGACGGCGGCGCGCTGCTGCCGAGCCCGCTCGACGTCTGGTTCGGCCCGACCTTCATGCGCCAGCGCCAGCCGCGCGACAGCGGCATCGTCTACAAGCCGGGCCTCAACGGCGGCGTCCGCCGCTTCGTCAAGCAGCTCGGCACGCTGCGCGAGCCCGACGCGTTCGCCGCGCAGTACGCCCGGCTGCGCCCGCTGATCGACGCATCGCGCGACACGCTCGCCGACATCGAGGCGCGCCTCGAACTCGAATTCGAGCAGAAGCCCGGCATCCTGCACGTGGTGCGCGACCCGCGCGACTGGGATGCGCTGCAGCCCGCGCTCGACCTGCTGCGCACGCTCGACCAGCCGTACCGCACGCTCACCGCCGCCGAATGCGCGGCGCTCGAACCGTCGGTACCGGCCGAGCCCGGCTTCGCCGGCGGCGTGCTGCTCGAAACCGAGCGCACCGGCAACTGCCCGCTGTTCGCGAAACTGGTCAAGCAGACGCTCGACGAGCACGGCGTGCAGTTCCGCTTCGGCGCGGACGTCGCCGCGATCCGCGTCGACAGCGGCCGCGCCGCGGTCGAGCTCGCGCCGTCCGGCAACCGGACCGCGGCCCGGGCGCGCGAGGTCGACGTGATTTCCGCCGACGCGATCGTGGTCGCCGCCGGCGCCGGCAGCGTACCGTTGCTCGAACGGCTCGGCTGGCGCCTGCCGCTGCACCCGGTGCGCGTCCACACGCTCACCGCGCCGGTCGCGTACGAGGAACACGCGCCGCACCTGAGCGTCGTCGATTCGATCAAGCGGATCTCGATCACGCGCACCCACCAGCGGCTGCGCGTCGGCGGCGGCGCCGTGCTGCAAAGCCTCGCCGACACCGCGAAGCCGCTCGCCGAGCCGCTGTCCGAGGCCGCGCTCGCGCTGCTCGGCCAGGCCGTTCACGACTGGGTGCCGGGCGCCGCGAGGATTTCGGCCGCGCTGTCGTGGCAAGGCATGCAGCTGCTGTCGCCGGACGGCCTGCCCGTCGTGGGTCCGACCCCGCATCCGCGCGTGTTCGTCAACTTCGGGCATGGCCCGACCGGCTGGGGCCTCGCATGCGGGTCTGCTAAAGTGGTGACCGACTACCTGGGCGGCGACGCCCGGCAGTGGCCCGCCGACACGCTCGCCGCGCTCGGCGCCGGCCGCTTCACCCCCTGACCGCCACGCGGGCTCGCCCCGTGGCGGCATCCTTGCCAGCCGCCACGATCCCGCGATGACCGTTACCCGCCCGCTTCCCGATTCCGACCCGATCGCGCTGCTGCGCGTCGCCGACCTGCGCGCGGCCGAAGCCGACGCCGCCGCGGCGCTGCCGCCGCACACGCTGATGGGCCGCGCGGGCGCCGCCGCCGCGCACTGGCTGTCCGAGCGCGTCGCCGGCGACGACCGCCCCGTCTGGTTCGCGGTCGGCCCCGGCAACAACGGCGGCGACGCGCTGGTGGCCGCCGCGCACCTCCAGCAGCTCGGTGTCGCGACGCAGGCGTGGATGCCGGTACCGGTCAAGCCGGACGACGCGCAATGGGCGCTCGGCCTCGCCCGCACGGCCGGCGTGCCGCTGTCGGCCACACCGCCCGCCTCGCTGGACGAATACGCGTGGGTCGTCGACGGGCTGTTCGGCATCGGTCTCGGCCGCGCGCTCGACGGCGCATTCGCCGAGCAGGCCGCGCGGATCGCCGCGCATGCGCGCAACGGCGGCCGGGTGCTCGCCCTCGACGTGCCGAGCGGGCTCGACAGCGATACCGGCCGGATCGTCGGCGCGGGTGTCGCCGTCGCGGCCACCCACACGCTCACCTTCATCGGCGCGAAACCGGGCCTCTACACGGGCGACGGCCGCGACCTCGCCGGCGCGATCGACATCGCATCGCTCGACGTCGCGCCGCCCGCCGCGCCGGCCATCGTGCTGAATGCGCCCGCGCGGTTCGTGGCGGCGCTGCCCGCGCGCGCGCATTCGTCCCACAAGGGTACGTACGGCAGCCTGGCGGTGCTCGGCGGCGATACCGGCATGTGCGGCGCGCCGATCCTGGCCGCGCGCGCCGCGCTGTTCGCCGGCGCCGGCAAGGTGCACGTCGGCTTCCTTGGCGCCGGCGCGCCGCCGTACGACCCGCCGTTCCCCGAACTGATGCTGCACCCGGCCGACGGCCTCGATCTCGATGCGATGACCGCGCTCGCCGCCGGCTGCGGACTCGGTATGCGCGAGGCCGCGGCGACCCTCGTGCGCGATGTGCTCGCGCACGCCGCCGCGACGCTGCTCGATGCCGACGCGCTGAACCTCGTCGCGACGCACGCGGATCTCGCGGCCGCCGTCGCCGCACGCGGCGCGCACGGCCATCCGTGCGTGCTGACGCCGCATCCGCTCGAAGCCGCGCGGCTGCTCGGCGGCGACACGGCCGCCGTGCAGCGGGACCGCGTCGCGGCCGCGCAGGCGCTTGCCACGCGTTATGCGGCGATCGTCGTGCTGAAAGGCTCGGGCACGGTGATTGCGGCACCCGACGGCCGCGTGACGATCAACCCGACCGGCAACGCGGCGCTCGCCACGGGCGGCACCGGCGACGTGCTCGGCGGCCTGATCGGCGCGCTGCTCGCGCAGCGCGTCGCGCCGTACGAAGCGGCGCTCGCGGGCGTCTACCTGCACGGGCTCGCCGCCGACACGCTGACCGCGAACGGCATCGGCCCGGCCGGGCTCACCGCGGGCGAACTCGCGCCGATGGTCCGCACGCTGATCAATCGCCTTTTTTATCCGTCGCCGCGCGCCGACACGTAACGCCGCTATACTGACTGCCCCGCCGCACGGCGGGCCCTCTCGTCCGCCGGCCTTCCGATCCCGATGAGCCGGCGCGGCATTCCTCCCGATTCACGCTTCACTCGAACCGCCATGACGCTGAATTCGCTCCCCGCCTGGACTGCCCTTCAATCCCACTTCGAACAGATCCGTCACGCCCGGTTGCGCGACTGGTTCGCGCCGGAAAACGACCGTGCGCCGACCCGCGCCGAACGCTTCACGATTCCGGGCGGCGGTCTCGCGGCCGATTTCTCGAAGAACCGCATCGACGACGAAACCCTGCGCCTGCTCGTGCAGCTCGCACGCGACGCAGGTGTCGAAGCGCGCCGCGACGCGATGTTCGCGGGCGAGATCGTCAACCCGACCGAAGGCCGCGCCGCGCTGCATACCGCGCTGCGCGCGACCGACCCGCAAGCGCCGTTCCACGCGCAGGTGAGCGCCGAGCGCGCGAAGATGGCAACCTTTGCGCGCGCCGTGCGCAGCGGCACCTGGACGGGCTACACGGGCAAGCGCATCCGTCACGTGATCAACATCGGCATCGGCGGTTCCGATCTCGGCCCGAAGATGGTCGTGCATGCACTGCACCACGTCGCGACGCCGGAAATCTCGACCCACTTCGTGTCGAACGTCGACGGCGCCGATCTCGCGCGCGTGCTCGAACAGGTCGATCCCGAGGAAACGCTCGCGATCATTGTGTCGAAGACCTTCACGACGCTCGAGACGATGACGAACGCCCGCTCGCTGCGCGACTGGTTCGTCGCGCGCGGCTGCCCCGAGGACGCGCTGTCGAAGCACTTCGTCGGCGTGTCGGCGAACCCGGCCGAAGTCGTGAAGTTCGGCATCGCCGCGGACAACGTGTTCGAAATGTGGGACTGGGTCGGCGGCCGCTATTCGCTGTGGTCGGCGGTCGGCCTGTCGATCATGATCGCGATCGGCCCCGAGCAGTTCGACGAACTGCTGGCCGGCGCGAACGACATGGACCGCCATTTCCGCGAAGCGCCGCTGGAACGCAACCTGCCGGTGCTGCTCGGCCTGATCGGCATCTGGTACCGGAATTTCTTCGGTTCGCAGAGTTATCTCGTCGCGCCGTACTCGGAAGCGCTGCACTACCTGCCGTCGTACCTGCAGCAGCTCGAAATGGAAAGCAACGGCAAATCCGCGCGCCTGGACGGCACCTTCGTCGATTACCCGACGTCGGCCGTCACGTGGGGCGAGCCGGGCACCAACGGGCAGCACGCGTTCTTCCAGATGCTGCACCAGGGGCCGACGATCGTGCCGATCGACTTCATCGCGGTGCTGACGCCCGAGCATCCGCTCGCGAGCCATCATCCGAAGCTGCTCGCGAACTGCTTCGCGCAGAGCGAGGCACTGATGCTCGGCCGCACGCTCGACGAAGCGCGCAAGATCGCCGGGCCCGGCAAGGAGGCGCTCGCGCCGCACCTGACGTTCCCCGGCAACCGCCCGACCACGACGCTGCTCGTCGATGCGCTGACGCCGCGCACGCTCGGCGCGCTGATCGCGCTTTACGAACACAAGGTGCTCGTGCAGGCAACGGTGTGGGACATCAATCCGTTCGACCAGTGGGGCGTCGAGCTCGGCAAGATTCTCGGCAAGGTGGTCGAAGCCGACCTGTCGGCCGAGTCGGTCGATCCGGCGAAGCACGACTCGTCGACCACGGCGCTGATCGAGCGCGCCCGCGCGGCGCTGAAGCGCTGACGCGACGGCGTCATGCCCGTGGCGGCCGCGCGGCCCACCCTGCGCGGCCGGCAGAACGATTCACGCGTGGCGCTATGCCGTATGCGGTGTGACGATGCGGCCGGTGTCGAGCGTCACGGTCGTCTCGCAGCGGCGCGCGAGTTCGGCATCGTGCGTGACGAGCACGAGCGTGGCGCCGTGCGTGCGGTTCAGTTCGAACATCAGGTCGATGACCGCATGGCCCGTCGCCGCGTCGAGACTGCCGGTCGGCTCGTCGGCGAACAGGACCGCCGGGCGCGTGACGAACGCGCGCGCGAGTGCGACGCGTTGCTGCTCGCCGCCCGACAACAGCTTCGGGTAATGCGCGGTGCGTTCGCCGAGCCCGACCTGCACGAGCAGCGCGCGGGCCCGGTCGGCTGCCTCGCGCGCGCTGATGCCGCCCCGCAGCTCGAGCGGCAGCATCACGTTCTCGAGCGCCGTCAGGTGCGGCATCAGCTGGAACGACTGGAACACGAACCCGACCGCGCCGTTGCGCAGCGCGGCGCGCTCGTCCTCGTCGAGCTGGTCGAGCACGCGGCCGAGCAGGCGAACCGTGCCGCTCGTCGCGCTGTCCAATCCCGCAAGCAGGCCGAGCAGCGTCGATTTGCCCGACCCGGACGCGCCGACGATCGCGAGGCTGCTGCCCGGCTGCACCGCAAGCGTGATGCCGTCGAGGATCGTCAGCTCGCCCGTCGCATCGGCGACCCGCTTGCATACGTCATGGACTTCGATGATCGGATCGGTAATCTTGAACATGAACACGACATTTCGCTGGAAAAGACGCACGGCGCTCACCGCGCTGCTGGGCACCCTGTTTGCCACCACGCTACCGGCACACGCCGCGACGACGCCGACATCGGGCCAGCCCGTGATCGCCGTGCTCGGCGACAGCCTGTCGGCCGAATACGGGCTGCCGCGCGACACCGGCTGGGTGGCCTTGCTGCGGCAGCGGCTCACGACCGAGCGAATCGATTATAGCGTCGCGAACGCCAGCGTCAGCGGCGACACCACGAGCGGCGGCCGTGCGCGGCTGCCCGCGGTGCTGCAGCGGCTCAAGCCGTCGATCGTCGTCGTCGAACTCGGTTCGAACGATGCGCTGCGCGGCGTGCCGCTCGCGACGACCGAGCAGAACCTGCGCGACATCATCGCCGACGCGCGACGCGCACAGGCCCGCGTCGTCCTGGTCGGCATGTACGTGCCACCCAACTACGGCCCCGACTACACGCAGAAGTTCCACGCCGTCTATACGCGACTGTCGAAGGATCTCGGCGTGCCGCTCGTGCCGTTCCTGCTGGCCGGTATCGAGAACAAGCCCGAGATGTTCCAGGCCGATCAGATGCATCCGTCGCAGCAGGCGCAGGGCGTGCTGCTCGACAACGTGTGGCCGGCGCTGAAGCCGCTGCTCGGCAAGCCGCGCGGCTGACGCCGCCGCCCGGCCGGAAAACAAAAAGCCCCGCTCGAAGCGGGGCTTTTTGTTGCGTGCGAAACGATGCTCAGTCGTCGCCGTCCTGCTTCTGGCTGGACGGCGAACCGTACAGCTTGACCTTCGAGCGATCGCGCAGCGCGCTCAGATAGGCCTCGCCTTCGCTCTGTGCGTCGACTTGCGCCATCTGCTGCTGCGCGGCCGCCAGTTGCTGAGGATCGACCGCCGAACCGGGGATCACCGCGTTCACGCGGTAGATCGCATAGCCATCCGCGCCGAGATCGACCCCGACGTAGGCCGGCAGCGTCTTCGCATCGACCTTGTAGACGGCGCTCAGCGCAGCCGGCGTCAGGCCTTGCGACTGCGTGCGCGACACCTTCTGCGCAGCCGAGAACCCGTCGGCCGATTTCGACTTCTGCAGTTCGGCGAGCTTCGCCGCGCCATCCTTCTTCGCGAGTTCCGCAGCCTGCTCGGCGACGACCTTCTGACGCACGACGTCCTTGATCGCGTCGAGCGCGGGCACGGCCGCCGGCTTGTAGTCGGTCACGCGCGCCGAGATCAGCGTGTTGTTGCCGACGTCGATCGCCTGCGTGTTGTTCCGGTTCTTCACCGAGTCGTTCGCGAACACGGCAGCCAGGAACTTCGGATTGTTCAGCGGGCTCGTCGGCGGCAGCTGCGGATTCGGCGTCGGCGTGACGGTGGCCGTCTGGATCGTCAGCTTGTACTTGTCCGCGGCCGGCTGCAAAGTTTTCGCCTTTTCGTAGACGGTCGACGTGAAGCCTTCCGCGTTGTCCGTGAACGCCTTCGACGCGTACTGCTGCTTCAGGTCGGCCGCGATCTGGTCCTTCACGTCCGCGAACGGCTTCACGGCCGCCGGCTTCACTTCGGTCGCCTTCAGGATGTGGAAGCCGAGATCCGACTGCACGACACCGCTCACGTCACCCTGCTTGAGCGCGAACGCGGCATCGTCGAACGCCTTGCCGCCGGCCGTCGAGCCGCGCGTGATGAAGCCGAGGTCGCCGCCCTTCGCCGCCGACGGCGCGTCCTGCGAGTTCTTCTGCGCAATCTGCGCGAACTGATCCGGATGCGCCTTCACGTCGGCGAGCAGTTGCTCGGCCTTCGCCTTGGCCGCTGCCTTGTCGGCCGCGCTCGCGCTGCCCGGTGCGGCGATGAAGATGTGGCTCACGCGCACCTGCGCTTCGGTGCGGAAATGCGTCGGGTTGTCGTCGTAGAACTTCTTGATGTCCGCGTCGGTCGGCTGCGCGCTCGCGGCGGCCGCGGCCGGCGAATAGACGAGGTACTGGATCGTCGCGGTCTCCGGCGCCGCGAAGCTCTGCTTGTGCGCGTCATAGTACGCGGTGAGCTGCGCGTCGGTCGGCTGGACCTTCGCGGCGAAGTCGCTCGTCTTCAGCACGAGCGCCTGCACTTCGCGCTGCTGCGCGGCGAGTTCGGACAGGCGTTGCGCGAGGCTCTTCGGCGTGAACGCGCTCGACACGATGCTGGCCGGAATCTGCTGCAGCGCGAGGCTGTAGCGCACGCGCTCCTGATACTGCTCGGGCGTCATCCCCTGGAACGACAGCAGCTGCGCATAGCGCTCGACGTCGATCGAGCCGTCGGGCTTCTTCAGCGACGCGATCATCGGGTCGCTCATCAGTGCGTCGCGCACGGCATTGTCCGATGCGGTCAGGTGCAGACGTTGCGTCTCGTCGGCCAGCACGCGTTGCTGGATCAGGCCGTCGAGCACCTGCTTGCGATGCTCGGGCGTATCGAACATCTTGATGTCGAACTGCCCGCCGAGTGCCTGGCGCGCCTGGTCGATCTGCTGGCGGAACGCGCCGTCGAATTCGACCCGCGTGATCTTGTGCCCGTTGACTGCCGCGACGTTCGCACTATCGTCGAAGAAGCCGCGGAAGCCTTGGATCCCGACGAAACCCAGCCCCGGCAACACGATCAGGAGCAGGAGCGCCATCATCAGGCGCTGGTGATTACGGAAGAAATCGAGCATGCGTGACGGGAAAATTGGACAAAACGCCCGATATTACAACATACGGGGTGGGACGGGAGAAAAGCGGCGACGCCCGCGGCAGGCACCATCGGAAGTACGAGCAAAAATACCCGCCTTTCGGCACGGGGCGCACGCCATCACCGGCCCCTCCTCGCGAAGCTCCGACAGCCACTCGCCCAATTGTCGCCTTCCCATCGCGGCGGCCCCGGCTCGCGGCACACGATCATTCGTTCGCCGAGCGGGCTTGCCTGATGCGGCGCTGCCGCCATCGGCACCGACGACCGCAAGGCAGGGCCGGGGCCGCGAATCGAGCCAGTCAATGGAAGACGCCGGACACCGGGGCACACGACACAAGCCTGGCATGCGCGTCCGGGTCTTTGGCCGCGAGCAATGCGACGGCCGGAAAGACGACAAGGATCGACCGCACGACGCTGATCGGTCGATACCGCCCTAACGAGTCGTCGGACTTTGCATATCGAAAATAGATCGTTCGTGCCGCATCGCAAGCCGGATACGCTTTCCGCGCCGTGCAGCCCGTGCCACGCTCATCGACGGAACGATGAAAGGGTGCGGCCCATTCGACCATTCGACCATACCGCACCATTCGATGAGTTTTCTTCACCACGCGCGCCTCGCCGCATTCGCTGCCTCCGTCGGCCTGCTGGCCGGCTGCAACGGGGACAGCGTCGACAGCTCGGGCGCTTCGCCCGTCGCGACGGAAAATGCCGCGAACAGCGCCACGCTGTTCACGATCCCGCTGTACCAGTTCTACGCAACGCGACAGAGCTACATCGCTCAGGGCCTCGCGCCGAATACGTTTCTGCACAATCGCCAGCTGTCCGATGCTTCGTCCACCTCGGTGACGAAGCCCAATCACGACACGCTGTATTCCATCGCCATGCTTCAACTGGACGCGGGCCCTGTTCAGATCGACACGCCCGCCAGCGGCACCCGCTACTTCTCGCTCGCGCTGATGGATGCCTATACGAACAACTTCGCGATTCGCGGCACGAGCGCCGACAACGGCATCGCGAAGGTCTTCTGGGTCGTGGGGCCGAACTGGCAGGGAACCGCCCCGGCAGGCATCACCGTGCTCCGCTCGTCGACCAACGCGGTGTGGGCGTTGGCGCGGACTTACGTGAGCGATGCGAACGATTATCCCGCGGCGTGGGCCGTCCAGAATCAACTGGTCGTGTCGCGACCCGCCGGAACCGGTGTCGCGGCGTGGGACAGCGTGGACACGCAAAAGCCGCCCGGTTATGCCAACTGGCCATCGTATTTTCAGTACGTGAACCGGCTCTTGAAAAAGAGTCCGCCGACGCCGCAGGATACGGCCGTGCTGACGAACGCGCTCGACGTGATAGGCATAGGCCCGACGCAGACCTTCAACCCGTCGTCTGCCGACGCGGCATCGATCGACGCAGGCGCGGCACAGGCGCTGGCGAGTCTGACGGGCGGCGGGACGCAGCAAGCCGCCGCCCAGACGAGTACCGACGCGAATGGCTGGACAGGCGGTCCGGCCGATGTCGGCAACTATGGAACCCAATACACGCTACGGGCGCGCGTTGCGCTGAACGGCCTCGGTGCGCTGCCCGGCAGCGAAGCGATTTACTACACGAGTACGGGAGCGGCGAACGCGTCGGGGGCGAATTACGACGGCAACGGCGTCTATCAGATGACCTTCCCGGCGGGACAGCTTCCTCCGGCGCGCGCCTTCTGGTCATTGACGCTGTACGGCGGCACGAACCAGGCGCAGGCATTCTTTTATCCGAATCCCGATCGAATCTATGCGCTGTCCTATCCGGCGTCGAACTTTCAGTTCGCGAGCGACGGCTCGCTCGTGCTCACCATCAGCCATGTGCGACCCGCGGGCGTACCCGCCAGCAACTGGCTGCCGGCTCCCGCTGGCGCGTTCAATCTGACGCTGCGCACCTACCTGCCGGACACCCCGCTCCTGAACGGAACCTACAAGCTGCCGCCGGTGATACGCGTTCAGTAAGGCCTCCCCGCGCGAGCCGGAAAACCGGCACCTCTGCGCCGAGAACCATGAAAAACCCGCGATCGCGTTCGAGCCGTCGCGGGTTTTTCGTTCCGGCGGCCGCGTGCCGGCGTTTCCTGTCGTATTGTTTGCTGCCACTCCGCTCGCCGGGCATCGCAAGGTCGAGCCTTGCCGGCGATCATCCCCGCAGTCATGCACGCACACGAATCGAACGCACAAACAACAATGCCCGCACGAGGCGGGCATGGTTGTTTGTTTGGCGGAGCGGACGGGACTCGAACCCGCGACCCCCGGCGTGACAGGCCGGTATTCTAACCGACTGAACTACCGCTCCTTGGTCTGGCTGAATCGGGAAACTGGTGGGTGCTGAGGGGTTCGAACCCCCGACCTACGCCTTGTAAGGGCGCCGCTCTACCAGCTGAGCTAAGCACCCGTTTCCGATTCGTTCTGACTGCGATCTGCGTTTCCGCATCAACAATCAGCGAGCCCGCAAGTTTAATTCATCCCCGATCATTTTGCCAAGCCTGAACGTGAATTTTTTTAAACGCCCGCACATGCGTTTGGGATGCCCATAAAAAAACCCGCGGACACGCCGCGGGTTTCGTGAGCCACCGTCAGCAACGACGGCGCTCAGGGTCTCAGTGCTTGACGACTTCCGTCGAGCCGGCATCCTTCGCCGCCTCGCCGACCGGTGCTGCCGCCTTCGCTTCTTCTTCCGGCGGCAGCGGCGTCGGCGAACGCTCGAGCGCGAGTTCCAGCACCTTGTCGATCCAGCGGACCGGCACGATCTCGATCGCGTTCTTCACGTTGTCCGGAATGTCCGCGAGATCCTTCACGTTCTCTTCCGGAATCAGCACGAGCTTGATGCCGCCGCGATGCGCGGCCAGCAGCTTTTCCTTCAGCCCGCCGATCGGCAGCACTTCGCCACGCAACGTGATTTCGCCCGTCATCGCGACATCGGCACGCACGGGGATACCCGTCAGCACCGACACCAGCGCGGTCGTCATCGCACCGCCTGCGGACGGACCGTCCTTCGGCGTCGCGCCTTCCGGCACGTGAATGTGAATGTCCTGCTTCTCGAACGCTTCGTCCTTGATGCCCAGACGCCGCGAACGCGAGCGCACGACCGAACGCGCAGCCTCGACCGACTCCTTCATCACGTCGCCGAGCGAACCCGTGCGGATCACGTTGCCCTTGCCCGGCATCACCGCGGCTTCGATCGTCAGCAGATCGCCGCCGACTTCCGTCCACGCGAGGCCGGTAACCTGACCGACCTGGTTTTCCTTCGCCGCGAGGCCGAAGTCGTACTTGCGCACGCCGAGGAACGTGTCGAGGTTCTCGCCGTCGACCTTGATCGCGCCCGATGCCTTCTTCAGCAACAGCATCTTCACGACCTTGCGGCAGATCTTCGACACTTCCCGCTCGAGCGAACGCACACCGGCTTCACGCGTGTAGTAGCGGATGATGTCGCGGATCGCCTGCTCGGTGACCTCGATCTCGCCGTCCTTCAGCCCGTTGTTCTTCTTCTGCTTCGGCAGCAGGTAACGCTGGGCGATGCTGACCTTCTCGTCTTCCGTGTAGCCCGACAGACGAATCACTTCCATCCGGTCGAGCAGCGGCGGCGGGATGTTCAGCGAGTTCGACGTCGCGACGAACATCACGTCCGACAGGTCGAAGTCGACTTCGATGTAGTGGTCGGCGAACGTGTGGTTCTGTTCGGGATCGAGCACTTCGAGCAGCGCCGACGACGGATCGCCGCGGAAATCCATGCCCATCTTGTCGACTTCGTCGAGCAGGAAGAGCGGATTGCGCACGCCGACCTTCGCAAGGCTTTGCAGGATCTTGCCCGGCATCGAACCGATGTACGTCCGGCGGTGACCGCGGATCTCGGCCTCGTCACGCACGCCGCCGAGCGCCATCCGGACGAACTTGCGGTTCGTCGCACGGGCGATCGACTGGCCGAGCGAGGTCTTGCCGACACCCGGAGGCCCGACGAGGCACAGGATCGGCGCCTTGACCTTGTCGACGCGCTGTTGCACCGCGAGGTACTCGAGGATCCGTTCCTTCACCTTCTCGAGGCCGAAGTGATCCTCGTCGAGCACCTGCTCGGCGTTCGACAGGTCGTTGTTGACCTTGCTCTTCTTGCGCCACGGCAAGCCGATCAGCGTGTCGATGTAGTTGCGCACGACGGTCGCTTCCGCCGACATCGGCGACATCAGCTTCAGCTTCTTCAGCTCGGCATCGGCCTTTTTCTTCGCTTCCTTCGGCATGCGCGCGGCGTTGATGCGCTTCTCGAGTTCCTCGAGATCCGCCCCTTCCTCGCCTTCGCCGAGTTCCTTCTGGATCGCCTTGACCTGCTCGTTCAGGTAGTACTCGCGCTGGCTCTTTTCCATCTGGCGCTTCACGCGCCCGCGGATGCGCTTTTCGACCTGCAGGATGTCGATCTCGGCTTCGAGTTGCGCGAGCAGGTGCTCGAGGCGCTCGATGACCGGGAACATTTCGAGGATGTGCTGCTTCTGGTCGAGCTTCAGCGGCAGGCGCTCGGCGATCATGTCCGCGAGGCGGCCTGCTTCGTCGATACCCGACAGCGACGTGAGGATCTCCGGCGGGATCTTCTTGTTCAGCTTCACGTACTGGTCGAACTGCGACACGATCGCGCGACGCAGCGCTTCCGTTTCAGCGCTGTCCGCGTGATCGGGCTCGAGCGGCATCACGTCGCAGGAGAACTGCGTCTCCTGTTCTTCGATCGACAACGCCTTCGCGCGCTGCAGGCCCTCGACGAGCACCTTCACGGTGCCGTCCGGCAGCTTCAGCATCTGCAGGATGTTGGCGATACAACCGACCTCGTACATGTCCTTTTCGGTCGGTTCGTCCTTGGCCGCGGTTTTCTGGGCGACGAGCATGATGTGCTTGCCGCCTTCCATCGCTGCTTCGAGGGCCTTGATCGATTTCGGCCGGCCCACGAAGAGCGGAATCACCATGTGCGGGAAAACGACGACATCCCGCAGCGGCAGCAGCGGGAGCGTGATGCGTTCCGGCGGAAGAAGTTGGGTGCCTGACATTTCATTTCCCCATGAGTGGAATCAATTGTTCGGTAATTGAGGCCGCCACAACGAATTGCAAGCCTTCAAGTGCGGGAAATATTCGGTAAGAAAGTAACCACCGCGTGTCGAGTCAGAGTTACCCACAAGATAAACGAAAAAAAGCCGCCCACGGTCTCATGAACGGCCTTTTTCGCTGAACATCGTCGGCAAGCCGGTCAGTTCGAACCCGCCACCTTCGGCGTGTCCTCGTAGATCAGCAAGGGCTTGCCGTCGCCATCGATGACGTTCTCGTCGATGATGACCTTGCTGACCCCTTTCATCGTCGGCAGCTCGTACATCACGTCGAGCAACGCCTGTTCGATGATCGAACGCAAACCGCGCGCGCCGGTCTTGCGGCGGATCGCCTTGCGGGCGACTGCCTGCAGCGCGCCCGGCCGGATTTCCAGCTCGACGCGCTCCATCGCGAACAGCTTGTGATACTGCTTGACGAGCGCATTCTTCGGCTCGACCAGGATCTTCATCAGCGCGGCTTCATCGAGCTTGCCGAGCGTCGCGACCACCGGCAGGCGGCCGATCAATTCGGGGATCAGACCGAATTTGATCAGGTCTTCCGGTTCCGTTTCGCGCAGCACCTCGCCCGCGTCGCGTTCCTGCTTGCTCTTGACCGTCGCGCCGAAGCCGATGCCGGTTTTCTCGGTGCGATCGGTGATCACCTTTTCGAGACCGTCGAACGCGCCGCCGCAGATGAACAGGATGTTGGTCGTGTCGACCTGGATGAAATCCTGGTTCGGGTGCTTGCGGCCGCCCTGCGGCGGCACCGACGCCATCGTGCCCTCGACGAGCTTCAGCAGCGCCTGCTGGACGCCCTCGCCCGACACGTCGCGCGTGATCGACGGGTTGTCCGACTTGCGGCTGATCTTGTCGATTTCGTCGATGTAGACGATCCCGCGCTGGGCCTTGTCGACCTCGTAGTTGCAGTTCTGCAACAGCTTCTGGATGATGTTCTCGACGTCCTCGCCGACGTAGCCGGCTTCGGTGAGCGTCGTCGCGTCGGCAATCACGAACGGCACGTTCAGCAACCGCGCGAGCGTCTGCGCGAGCAGCGTCTTGCCGGAGCCCGTCGGGCCGATCAGCAGGATGTTGCTCTTCGACAGCTCGACGTCGTCCTTCTTGTCGAGGTGCTTCAGGCGCTTGTAGTGGTTGTACACGGCCACGGCGAGGATCTTCTTCGCGCGCTCCTGGCCGATCACGTACTGATCGAGGATGTCGCGAATTTCCTGCGGGCTCGGCAGATCCGACCGCGACAGGCTGGCCTCGACGCCGGCGGCAGCCGCCTCGTCGCGAATGATCTCGTTGCAGAGGTCGATACATTCATCGCAGATGAACACCGACGGGCCCGCGATGAGTTTTTTCACCTCATGCTGGCTCTTCCCGCAAAACGAGCAATACAACAGCTTCTCGCTGTTCGAACCTTTTTTGTCCGCCATGAATGTAGAGCCTCCGGACAGGTAAATGACATGATACGCCGAATGCTCCGGACGCCGCGCCTAGGGCGCGACCGGAGCCGGCCGGATGCGCTTGCCGCAGATGCTCGGCGCGTGCGGAACATCGCCGGGGCGCCGCGCGAATCGGGGCGGCACCCCACTTAAGGTCACGGGCGCTTCAGCAGCACCTGATCGATCAGCCCGTACGCTTTCGCGTCTTCGCTCGACATGAAGTTATCACGGTCGGTGTCGCGCGCGATGCGCTCGACGTCCTGACCCGTGTGTTGCGCGAGCAGCTGGTTCAGCCGCTCCTTCAGGTAGAGGATTTCGCGGGCCTGGATCTCGATGTCGGACGCCTGGCCGCGCGCGCCGCCGAGCGGCTGGTGGATCATCACGCGCGAGTTCGGCAGCGCGAAGCGCTTGCCCTTCGCGCCCGACGCGAGCAGGAACGCGCCCATGCTGGCCGCGAGCCCCATGCACAGCGTCGACACGTCCGGCTTGATGAACTGCATCGTGTCGTAGATCGCCATGCCGGCCGACACCGACCCGCCCGGGCTGTTGATGTAGAGGCTGATGTCCTTGTCGGGATTCTCGCTCTCGAGGAACAGCAATTGCGCGACCACGAGATTGGCGGTCTGGTCGTTCACTTCGCCGACCATGAACACCAGGCGCTCCTTCAGGAGACGCGAGTAGATATCGTACGAACGCTCGCCGCGGCCGCTCGTTTCGACGACGATCGGCACCAGCCCCAGCGCTTGCGCCTCGAAACCCTGCGGCGCGTTCGAAGCAAGCATGTCCAGCAATTCAGCGCGAGTGATCATTCAATGAACCTTGTTCGAATGGAAAATTGAACGGAAGGAAGCCGCCCGCTCAATCGCCATATTAATGGCAACCGTGCGCTTGACGTAAAAACGGCGTGCGGGCCGTCGCTCCGACAGCCGGCACGCCGCTAGAGCAGCACTTACGCTTGCGCCGATGCGCTCGCGAGTGCCTCGAAGCTCACTTCCTTGTCCGTCACCTTCGCCTTGCCCAGCACGAAATCGACGACGTTGCTTTCAACGACGAACGCTTCCATCTCGGCGAGGCGCTGCTGGTTGGAATAATACCAGCGGACCACTTCCTTCGGGTCTTCGTAGCTCTTCGCGAACTCGTCGACTTCCGCGCGGATCTGTTCCGGCTTCGCTTCCAGGCCGTTTGCCTTCACGAGTTCGGCCAGCACGAGGCCCAGCTTCACGCGACGCTCGGCCTGCTCGGCGAACATTTCCGCCGGGATCGGCGCGTCCTTCGCGTTCGGCACGCCGCGCTGCGCCAGATCCTGGCGAGCCATTTCGACGAGGCGTTGCTGGTCCTGCTCGATCAGCGCCTTCGGCACCTCGAGTTCGGAGATCTTCAGCAGCGCGTCCATCACCTGGTTCTTGACGATCGACTGCGTGCGGCGCTTCGCTTCGCGCTCGAGGTTTTCCTTGATCTCGGCGCGCATCTTCGTGAGGTCGCCGTCTTCGATGCCGAGCGACTTCGCGAATTCGGCGTCGATTTCCGGCAGGTGCGGCCACTCGATCTTCTTCATCGTGACCGTGAACTGTGCCGTTTTGCCGGCGACGTCCTTGCCGTGGTAATCCTCAGGGAACTTCAGGTCGAACGTGCGTTGTTCGCCGACCTTCAGGCCCAGCGCCGCCGTTTCAAATTCCGGCAGCATCCGGCCTTCGCCGAGCACGAACGGGAAATCTTCGGCCGTGCCGCCCTGGAACGCGACGTCGTCGATCTTGCCGACGAAGTCGACCGTCACGCGGTCGCCGTTCTTCGCTGCGGTGTCCGCGCCGCCGTCGCCGTGCTCGCCGGCTTCGCCGCGGGCGTGGAAGTGCACGCGCTGCTTGCGCAGGATGTCCAGCGTGCGGTCGATTTCGGCGTCGCCGATCGACGTCGTCGAGCGCTCGACTTCAGCCGTCGCCAGATCGCCGATCTTCACTTCCGGGTAGACCTCGAACGTCGCGTCGAACGCGTATGCGTCCTCGGCCTGTTCCTGCTTCGGCTCGAAGCTCGGCTGGCCGGCGACGCGCAGGTTTTCCGCGCGGCTGATCGTGAAGAATTCCTGGCCGATCTTGTCGCTCAGCACTTCCGCCTCGACCTGACCCGCGTACTGTTGCGCGACCATCTTCAGCGGCACCTTGCCCGGGCGGAAACCCGGCATGCGCACGTTCTTCGCGAGTTTCTGGATACGGGCGTCGATTTCCTTCTGCACCGTGTCTTTCGGCAGGGAAATCGTCACGCGGCGTTCAAGCTTGCCGAGGTTCTCAACAACGTTAGCCATGGCTTCAATCGTCCTAAAATTATTCGAGCGAATCGGGTTTTCCTTGCCGTGCCTGCCTGCGGCCGCGGTGCGTCGCACGCGCTCGCCGCGCCGGAGCGCCACGCCATCCCTGCACGCGCCGGATGGCTAGCGCAAGCGGCTCGGAGCACGGCTTTGGCCGGAAGAATCGACTATTCTAGCAAACAATTTTCCTCGTACCGCCAGATCAGCACGTCGCACCTGCATCCCCGCCGGGCAGACAGCCCCTCGCACCGCAATGCGAGCGGATCGCGGCTATGCCGAACGCCGTATCCTCCCCAGCCCCGCCATCCTGTAAGCTCCGATGGAGCGTGACCCGCCATGACGGTCCCGCCATTCTTCACACCAATCACGCCTTCCGGAGACACCATGCCGCAACACCCGTCCGCGCCTGTCGTCGTTATCGCGCCCGATTCGTTCAAAGGTTCGCTTTCCGCCGAACAGGTCGCGGACGCGATCGCCACCGGCATCCGCCGCGCGCGGCCCGACGCGGTCGTGCGCTGCTGCCCGATGGCCGACGGCGGCGAAGGCACGCTCGACGCGATGCTGGCGGGCGGCGGCACGCGGCGCACGCTGCGGGTGGCCGGCGCGTCGCTCGCGGCACGCGACGCGGCGGTCGGCGTGATCGACGCGCGCACGGCGATCGTCGAGACGGCCGAGATCGTCGGCATTACCGACGCGGTCGGCATGAGCGTGCCGGTCGACGCGCGCAGCACGCGCGGAATGGGCGAGGCGATCCGCGCGCTGCTCGACGACGGCGTGCGCCGCTTCTTCGTCGCGCTCGGCGGCAGCAGCACCAACGACGCGGGCGCCGGCCTGCTCGCCGGCCTCGGCCTGCAGTGCTTCGACGCCGGCGGCCAGCCGGTCGAGCCCGTGCCGTCGCGGCTCGCGGATATCGCGCGCATCGACGCGTCGGCACTCGACCCGCGCCTGAAGGACACGGAATTCGTCGGCATGTCCGACGTCGACAACCCGCTGACGGGCGCGCACGGTGCGACCGCCGTGTTCGGCCCGCAAAAGGGCGTGACGCCCGAGCAGGTTGCGACCCTCGACGCCGTGCTCGCCCGCTTCGCCGACCTGCTCGAAACCGCGCTCGACCGCCGCGGCCGCGACCTGCCGGGCGCGGGCGCCGCCGGCGGCCTCGGTTTCGCGCTGCACATGCTCGGCGCGCGGTTCGAAGCGGGCGCCGAAGTCGTCGCGCGCCAGGTCGGACTCGACGCCGCGCTCGCCGGCGCCGACTGGCTGATCACCGGCGAAGGCCGCTCCGACGTGCAGACGCTGCACGGCAAGGCGCCGTTCATCGCGTGTCGTCACGCGCGGGCCGCCGGCGTGCCTGCGTCGCTGCTGTCGGGCGCGGTCGATCCGGCCGCGCTGCCGCGCCTGTCCGAGCATTTTTCCGGCTGCTTCTCGCCGGCTCCCGGGCCGATCACGCTCGACGTCGCGATCCGCGACGCGGCCAATCTGCTCGCGAACGAAGCGGAACAATTGACGCGCCTGAAATACGGTGCACACTGACCGTTGACCCGAGCGTGCGATACAGGAACAATCGGGCCCGCCCTTTTTCTTCAGGATTCGACATGAAAGGCCGTCAAGCCGGGCTCGATCAGTTTCTGACCTATCGCCTCCATGCGCTCACGAAGCGCTCCGACCGCGGGATCGGCGAGGTGTACCGGCACAAGCTCGACATCTCGCTGCCCGAGGCGCGCGTGATCGCCGCCGTCGGTGCGTTCGGTCCGTTCTCGATCATGGATCTCGCGCGTCACACCAATCTCGACAAGAGCCAGGCAAGCCGCGCAGCCGAGGCGCTGTTGCGCCAGGGCCTGCTCGAGCGCAGCGCGAGCGAGGAGGATGGCCGGATCGTGCTGATCGCGCTGACCGCCGACGGCCGCGCGCTGCACCGCAAGATCATGCCGATCGTGCGCAAGTGGAACGACGGCCTGCTGTCCTGCCTGTCCGACGGCGAACGCCAGACGTTCGAGCGGCTGCTCGACAAGGTCGTCGCGCACGCCACCGAGCGGGACGACTGAGCCGAATCAGGAGCGCCGCGCCAGCCCTATTGATCCGACGAATTCGACGGGCCGCCCACGTTGCTTGACCGGCAACGCGGGTGGCCCGCTTTGCGTCACGCGGCGGGCGCGGCGAACGTCCCGCGCTTCGCCGCTGCCGTGCGGCGGCGCCTGGCGGCGCCCGGCACGCGCTAGAGCCCGCTGTTCGCCGCGCGCTGGCGCAACAGTCCGAGCACCGCGTCGCAGTACGGGGTCGGCACGCCAAGCTTGCGGCCGAGCTCCGGGAATACGCCGAGGATCGGCCCGATCTCGAGCGACCGTCCTGCCTCGACATCCTGCAGCATCGACGTCTTGAACGCGCCGAGCTTGCGCGTGACCGCGATCCGCTCGGGCCCGCTCATCCCCGTGGACAGGCCGAGCTTCGCGCCGATCGCGGCCGCTTCCTCCATCATCCGCAGCGCGAGTGCCTGCGTGAACGGATCGTCGAGCAACTGCTCGGCCGTCGACCCGGTCAGCGCACTCAGCGGATTCATGTTCATATTGCCCCACAGCTTCGTCCAGATCTCGGCCCGGATCGCGGGCGTCGACTCGACGTCGAAACCGCCCGCCACAAGCGCCGCGGCAAACCGCGCCGTGGCCGCGGCGAGTCGCTGATCCGGCGCGCCGACGATCAGCCGGTTGCCGCGCCCGCGGCGCACGACGCCCGGCGCGTCGGTACTCGACGACAGATGCACGACGCAGCCGATCGCCTGCGCGGGCGGCAACGCGGCGGACACCGCGCCGGCCGGGTCGACCGCATCGAGCGGCACGCCGTCGAGCGAGCCCGCGAGCCCGTGCGTGAACCACCACGGCAACCCGTTCATCGCCGCGACGATCACGGTGTCGGGCCCGACCAGCGGCGCAATGCGCGCAGCCAGCGCCGGCAGCGCCTGCGCCTTCAGCGCGATCACCACGTAGTCCTGCACGCCGAGCGCATGCGCATCGTCGCTCGCCCGCACCGGCACCGACGCGGCATCGCCGCCTTCGTCGATCACGCGCACGCCGTGCGTGTTCAGCGCGTCGAGCGTCGCGCCGCGCGCGTATGCGCTCACGGTCATGCCGGCCCGCGACAGCGCGGCCGCGAGCAATCCGCCGATTGCACCGACACCGACCACCGCCGCGCGCACCGACCCTGAATTCGTGTCGTTCATGATGGAATTCCGTCTCCTGGGAGCTGACGAGCATAACGCTCAATAGTTGTGGGCACAACCATTTACACGGGAATGGGCCACACGCCCCCGCTCGCGCTCGTTCGCGTCAGCGCGGCACGCCGCCGGCATCGAGGGGCGCGTCGTCGGCCACGCCGCCCGTGGCGCCCAGCACGCCCGCGATCTGGCTCTTGTCGTGCATGCCGAGCTTGCGGTACGCGCAGCGCAGGTAGTGGCGCACGGTGGTCGGCGAAATGGCCATCTGTTGCGCGACCTCCTTGTGCGACCGCCCGGCGCCGTAATAGCGGATCGCCGCGAGCTCGCGCGGGCTCAGCCGGTCGAGCAGCGAGCGCGGCCGCGCTTCGATCTGGAACAGCCCCGCGACGGGCACGCACTGGATGCGCAGCGCGTCGCCGACGAAAGGCTGGCCCGACTGGCGCCGCAGGTGCGCGACGAGCGGCTCCGGCACGCGCGCGCCGGCCCAGGCCGGCCACTCGGTGCGCAGTACGTCGTCGAAACCGTGATCGGCATGGTGGAGCACCCCGAAGCTGTCGCACAGCGCGCGCGCCGCCGGCGCCGCCGTCTCGGCGCGCTCGCGCGTGAGCTGCGCGGCGCGATTGATCGTCAACGCGGCCGCGAGATGCGGAATCACCTCCTCGAAGCGACGCGCATCGTCGTCGCCGAACGGACGATTGAGCCCCTGCCGGTAAATCGACATGAACGTCGTCAGGCCGAAACGGCGATCGAGCGTGGATACGCACATCAGCTGCGCGAGCCCGTACTTCACGCACCAGTCGCGAAACCGTGCATCGAGCCCGGGCTCGACGACCGTGAGCCGCACCGCGCGACCAGGCGCGCCGTGCAGCGTGCGGTGCGCGAGCGGATCGCAATCGCGCACGCGCTTCCAGTCGATGAAGAACGCGTGCGGCAAACGGTACAGGAAGCTGTTGTGCATCACGGGGCCGGTCGGCGCGTGGGTCGCGACGCCAGTCCACGCGGCGTCGAACGGAATGAGCGCCTGCAGCAGCGAAAAAAACCGACATTCGAATTCGCCGATGCCGGATTGCGCGGCCACGGCGTACAGGTCGAGCAGCATGAGGCCGAGTTCGCGCTGTGCCGCGTCGCCGCGCGTGACGCCGTCGAAATCGGCGCGCCGGGACGGCAGCGGCGGCCACGCGAATTCGTCGAGCACGATGGCGGCCGGCACGTCGCGCAGCGCGTCGAGATCCTGCCCGATATCCGTCGTGATCCTCACCTTCCGCTCCCCTGCCCGATCGGGCTGCTGATGTGCGCAACGGCACCGGCCGATTATAGCCAGCGGCTTTTTTGGCGGGCCACGGCGCCGGAACGGGCGCCAGCCCCATCCATTTGAACGGTGCACGGCACGTTGCTGCTCCGCAGCACGCCGCTGCGCGGCTTCGCTCCGCGCTGACGCCGTGCACCGCGGGTTTTCCGCACCGTTCATCTGGACGACTGTTCGACGGTTTTCCCGCTGCGGACACTCCGTCGCGACCACACCAACGACACACCGATGCAGCACGGCATGGAGAACCCCACGTGACGAAATCCCGCTTCATCCGCACGGCCGCGGCCACCGCGACGCTTGCCGCGTGCAGTGCCGCCGCGCAGGCGCAGTCGGCCCTCACCCTGTACGGCGCGCTCGACGCCGGCGTGCAATACCTGACGCATGCCGACGGACGCCACTCGGCCGTGCAGTTGCAGAACTACGGCATCCTGCCTTCGCAGGTCGGGATCAAGGGCCACGAGGATCTCGGCGGCGGCTGGCGCGCGCTGTTCAAGCTCGAACAGGGCCTCAACGTCAACGACGGCACCGCGACCGCACCGGGCTACGCGTTCTTCCGCGGCGCGTACGTCGGCATCGCGGGGCCCGTCGGCACCGTCACGCTCGGCCGGCAGTTCAGCGTGCTGTTCGACAAGACGCTGTTCTACGACCCGCTCTGGTACGCGTCTTACAGCGGCCAGGGCGTGCTCGTGCCGATGCAGGCGAACTTCATCGACCATTCGGTGAAGTACCAGTCGCCGACGTTCGCGGGTGTCGACGTCGAGGCGCTCGCCGCGACGTCCGGCGTCGCCGGCAATACCCGCGCCGGACGCGTGCTCGAACTCGGCGGCCAGTACACGAGCAACGGGCTGTCGGTCAGCGCGGTGCTGCATCAGGCGCACGGCGACGTGTCGGCGGCCGACGACGCGTCCGCGCGGCGCCGCGAACTCGGTACGCTCGCCGCGCGTTATGCGTTCGCCACGCTGCCGCTCACCGTCTATGCGGGCGTCGAACGCCTGACCGGCGACCTCGATGCGGCGCGCACGATCGTCTGGGGCGGTGCGCGCTACCAGACGTCGAGCGGGATCGGCCTGAACGCGGGCGTCTACCACACCGATTCGCACACGCCCGCCATCGGCCACCCGACGCTGTTCATCGCGAGCACCACGTACGCGCTGTCGAAACGCACCGTCGCGTACGTGAACCTCGGCTACGCGCGCAACAGCGGCCAGAGCTCGCAAACCGTCTACGAGTACGACCCGACGCCGCTCGCCGGCGCGTCGCAGTTCGGCGCGATGGTCGGCATGTACCACCTGTTCTGACTTCCCCCAACGAGATCCCGCCATGAAAACCCTGTCCCCGGATGCCGCATGCTCGCCCGACGGCCGTGCGCCGGCCTTCGCCCGCTCGACGCTCGCCGCGCTCGTCGTGTTCGCGGCCATCACGCCGCTCCTGCTGCTCGTTGCACCGGCCGTGGCCGGTCAGCTCGCGACGCAACTCGGCTTGTCGGCGTCGCAGATCGGCACCTACTTCTTCGTCGAACTCGGTGCGTTCAGCCTCGCGACCGTGCCGTCGTACCTGTGGCTCGGCCGGGTCGACGCGCGCCGCGTCGCCGCCTTCGCGATCGCGCTGTTCGGCGCGGGCAACCTGCTGACCGCACTGTGGATGCCCGGCTTTGCCGCGCTGCTCGCGCTGCGGGCCGTCACCGCGCTCGGCGGCGGTTCGCTGATGGTGCTCTGCATGACGAGCGCGGCGACGAGCGAGAACAGCGACCGTGTGTACGGCCTGTGGGTCGTCGGCCAGCTGATCGCGGGGGCGATCGGCCTGTTCGTGCTGCCGCACGTGTTCGCCGCGTTCGGGCTGCGCGCGCTGTACGTGGCGCTCGCCGGGCTCGCCCTGCTCGCGGCGCCGTTGTCGCGCGGCTTTCCGTCGTCGCTCGGTACGCGGACGGCAGCCGCGCGCACCGCACGCGGCGATGCGATGCAGACGCCGCGAAGCTGCGTCGTGCTCGCCATCGGCGCGGTGCTGACGTTCTATCTCGCGATCGGCAGCGTGTGGACGTTCGCGAGCCGCGCGGCGGCCGACGCCGGGCTCGATCCGCAGTCGACCGGCAACGTGCTCGCGATCGCGAGCGTGATGGGGATCGCCGGCGCGGCGCTCGCGTCGTGCGCGGGCGGCCGGCTCGCGCGACGCGCGATGCTCGCGGCCGGTTACGCGCTGCTCGCGGCGTCGCTCGTCGCGCTCGCCGCGATGCATGACACCGGCGGCTACAGCGCGGCGATCTTCGCGTTCAAGTTCGCGTGGACGTTCGTGCTGCCGTTCATCCTCGCGACGGTCGCGCAGATCGACACGTCGGGCCGGCTCGTCGCCACGCTCAATTTCGTGATCGGCGCCGGCCTTGCCGCCGGCCCGCTGCTTGCCGGGCTGATGCTCGACGCCGGCAGCACGATGCGCACGTTGTTCATCGCCGCGACAGCCGTCGCGATCGTGTCGTTCGCCGCGCTGCGCCATATCGATCGCCGCGCGCGCGCCTCCGCTTCCCCCCAACCGTGACAGGTCACGCATCCATGAATCGCACTGCCTTCTTCACCGACGAACGCACCTTCTGGCATACCGGCGGCACGCACGCGCTGTTCTTCCCGGTCGGCGGCTGGGTCCAGCCGCCGTCGAGCGCGGGCTACGCGGAATCGCCCGACTCGAAGCGCCGCTTCCTGTCGCTCGTCCAGGCATCGGGCCTGGCCGCGCAACTCGACCTGCGCGGCGCCGAGCCGGCGACGAGCACCGACCTGCTGCGCATTCATCCGGCGCACTATCTCGACGCGTTCCGCGCACTCAGCGACGCGAATGGCGGCGACCTCGGCGATCTCGCGCCGTTCGGCAAGGGCAGCTACGAGATCGCCGCGCTGTCCGCCGGCCTCGCGATCGCGGCCGTCGATACGGTCGTCGGCGAGCGCGCGGCCAACGCGTTCTCGCTGTCGCGGCCGCCCGGCCACCACTGCCTGCGCGACCGTCCGATGGGCTTCTGCATGCTGGCGAACATTCCGATCGCCATCGAGGCCGCTCGCGCGAAACACGGTATCGAGCGCGTCGCGGTGATCGACTGGGACGTGCATCACGGCAACGGCACGCAGTCGATCTACTACGATGACCCGGACACGCTGACGATCTCGCTGCACCAGGACCGCTGCTTTCCGCCCGGCTACAGCGGCGCGGACGATCGCGGCGAAGGCGCGGGTATCGACGCGAACCTGAACGTGCCGCTGCTCGCCGGCAGCGGCGACGACGCGTATCGCTACGCGTTCGAGCGAATCGTGCTGCCTGCGCTGGAGCGCTTCCGGCCCGAGCTGATCGTCATCGCAAGCGGCCTCGACGCGAGCGCCGTCGATCCGCTCGCGCGCATGCAACTGCATACCGACAGCTACCGGTTCATGACGCGTGCGGTGAAGGAGGCCGCGCAACGCCATTGCGGCGGGCGGCTCGTGATCGTCCATGAAGGCGGCTATTCGGAGGCATACGTGCCATTCTGCGGACTCGCGATCGTCGAGGAACTGGCCGGCATTCGCACCGACGTCGCCGATCCGATGCTCGATCTCGCGATCGCCCAGCAGCCGGGTGAACGGTTCGTCGCGTTCCAGCGCGCGCTGCTGGACGAACTGGCTGCGTCGTTCGGGTTGTAACGCGCGGGAACGGACGTGACGGGGCCGGCCCGCGCCGGCCCTTGCGCGATCCGTGCGGATGGGGTTTCCTGTGCCTTTACCCCTGTTCCGGCTCGAGGCCGCACTCTTCCGATGAAATCGTCCCCGCGCGATGACAACGACAACACCAGAACGCGCCGCCAGCCGTCGAAGCTGGTCCTGAACATCGCCACCGTCACGGTCGGCCTCATCACGTTCGCGATCGGCGCGGCGTGGGTGATCTACAGTTGGGTCGTCGATCGCGAAGCGCAGTATTTCGCCATTCCGCTGGTGTTCTCGGTGCCGGTGATCGTGGCGGTCGCGATCCGAAGTTTCTGGGAGTAGGCGCGCCTGGTACCGGGCTTGTTGCAGATGAAGCGGCGAACCCCGCGATTCGCTCGCACGCCGGTCACAGGCCGGGACGCGGGCACGGATTGGGCGCCGCGCCCTGATATCCGCCGACGACGGCACCCAGTGCGGCGCCAGCCAGCGACTTGCCGAGCACTTTCAGCACACCCTCGGTCGACAACGGCTCGCCGTTCAACATCACCCGCCCGGAATACGCGGAGCATGCCGACGGCGATGCAACCGTCTGCACGGGCCTCGCGCTCCATGCGACGTTGTCGGCCGGCGTATTGGCCATGGCCGGCGCGGACAGCATCAGCGCCAGAACGGAAATCGGGATGTGTAGGGTGTTCTTCATCGGCGGCCCCTCGGTGTATTTGTGCTTCTTGTATTCGATCGCGATATGACACATTACACGCGGCCGAATTTCCGTGTGCGTCCATATGGACCTGCGTCCCGGCAAGAAAAACGGCCATCAAACGAAAAAAGCGCTGCGGTCAGTCGACCGGCAGCGCTTTTTTGGGGAACCGCCCCTTGACGGGTGCGTATCCGACTTCTGGTGCGTGAGGCCGGACTCGAACCGGCACACCCTTGCGGGCGTCAGGACCTAAACCTGGTGCGTCTACCAATTTCGCCACTCACGCGCATTTCCGTCGCCTGACCGCGCGGCACGCAAGATGCGTGCGCCACGCGCCCGGGACTTTCATGCCGGCCCGAAAACCGGCACGCCCGATCAGGCGAGCGCGAGATTCTACCCGATCCGTGCAGCCTTGTCTCGCCCCGCCGGCACCCATCGTGCAGCGATGCTAGAATGCCGCGCTCGACGTTTCGGCACCGCGCCGCCGCGCGTCCCCCGAACCCGCCCCCACCCGATTCCGCCCGTGAACTTCGACGACTACTGTCAGCAAAAGGCCGCCCCCGCGGGCTCCAGCGTCTACTACGCGTTGCGTCAGGCGCCGCTCGCCACGCAGCCGCGCCTGACGGCGCTGTTCGCGCTGCGCCGCGAACTCGAGGAAACCGTCAAGGAAACCAGCGACCCGACCGTCGGACACACGAAGCTCGCGTGGTGGCACAAGGAACTCGCGGCGCTGGCCGACGGGCAGCCGTCGCACCCCGTCACGAAGGCACTCGCGCAGCATCACCCGGCGATCGCGGCCGAGGCCGATGCGTTGCGCACGCTCGTCAACGGCTACGGGATGGATCTCGAACAGGCGCGCTACCTCGATTTCGCGAACCTGCAGCGCTACATCGCTCAGGCGGGCGGCACGTTCGCGTCACTGGTTGCGCGCGCAAGTGCCGCGAACCCGGCCGACCCGCAGCCGTGGGCCGCGGAGGCCGGCCGCGCGCTGATGCTCGCGCAGTTCGTGCAGGAACTCGGCAACGACGCGCGCCACGGCCGCATCTACCTGCCGATCGACGAACTGCAGCGCTACAACGTGACCGCGGCCGATCTGCTGAATCGCCGCTACAGCCCGGCCTTCACCGAATTGCTGCAATTCCAGACGGCCCGCGCGCGCGAAGCGCTCGCCGCCGCCGACGCGGCGATCCCCGCGTCCGAACGCCGCGCGCAGCGCACGCTGCGCGCGCAGATCGCGCTGGCCGGCGCGCTGCTCGACGAAATCGAGCGCGACGGCTACCAGGTGCTGCACCAGCGCATCGCGCTCACGCCGATCCGCAAACTGTGGATCGCGTGGCGCGCGTCGCGGCGCCGCTGACCCTTACGCGTCACGCCTTCAACAGCGGCAGCGTGTCGAAGCGCTGCTGCAGCACGCGCGTCGCGTCGAGCCCCCACCACGGCCCGAGCACGGTGGCATAAAGCTGGCGGAAATCGACCGCGACCGGCAGGTTGCCGTTGCCGTCGAGCCGGCCGAGCGCGGGCGGCGCGCCGTACAGCCCGCCGGCCACGCGGCCGCCCATCACGAAATGCGGCGCGGCCGTACCGTGATCGGTGCCGTTGCTCTGGTTCTCGCGCACCCGCCGCCCGAATTCCGCATACGTCATCACGAGCGTCTGGTTCCAGCGCCCGAGTTCGATCAGCGCGCCACGCATCGCGCTCATCCCTTCCGCGAACTGCTTGAGCAACGCAGCCTGCTGCCCCGGCTGGTTCTGGTGCGTATCGAAACCGTTGAGCGTCAGACGCAGCACCGCGACGCCATCCCGCGCGCCGGGCCCGGACGCCTCGCACGCGGCCAGCACCTGCATCGCGGTCTTCACCGACGTGCCGAACGCGCCGGCCGGGAAGGCCGTCCTGAACTCGCGCATGCCGCCGCGCGGCCGCAGCCGGTCGGCCGCCTTCACGATGTCGTTCTCGACGTCGATGATGTGCGCGAGCGCCGGGTTCTGCTCGCGCAGCGACGACGGCTCGGCGAGCCGCGCCGCCCGGATGAACTGCGCGGGGTTGACGAGCGCGATCGCACGCGCGCCGTTCGACAGCGGCCCCATCTCCGCGCTGCCGAGGACGACGCCGTCCGCCGCGAAACCGGGCGGCACGGGCGCCTGCGCGAACGTGCGCGTCAGCCACCCTTCATGCAGATACTGGTCGGACCGCGATGCGGTGTCCCAGATCTCGATCGAACGGAAATGCGACAGGTTCGGCTGCGGATAACCGACGCCTTGCACGACCGCGACCTGCCCGTCACGCCACAGCGGCATCAACGCCGCGAGCGACGGGTGCAGCCCCGTGTGCGCGTCGAGCTGCAGCACCTGCTCGCGCTTGATGCCGATGCTGCGCCGGAACTGGTAGTACAGCGGGTCCGCGTACGGCACCACCGTATTGAGGCCGTCGTTGCCGCCCTTCAGCTCGACGAGAATCAGCACGTTCGCGTACCCGGCCGCCGGTTGCCGCCCCGCCTGCGCCGCGGAAGCGGCGATCGCGGGCGCTTGCCACATCGACACGCCGGCCGCGGCCGCGGCGCCGGTCAGCGTCAGAAAATCACGTCGGTTCATCGCGCATCCTTTGGTTCGCCGTCCGGCACGTTTGCCGCGGCGGCGCCCCGCTTCGTCGTCGTTTGCATCATTTCAGCTGATAGGCCGGATCCATCAGCAGCGCCTCGAGATACGCGCTGCCGGTCGAATCCGTGTCGATCGCCGCGACCGGCGACAGTTGCAGCACCGCGTGCTGCAACTGAAGCTCGGTCGACAATCCGGCGATTGCCTGCGGCCGCGCGCGATATTGCGCGAGCCAGCGTTCGAGGTCGAACCGCAGCCCGCCGCGCGCGGGCCTGGCCGGCGTGCCGCGCATGCCGGCCGCGGACGCCATGTCGGCCACCGGCATCGCATGCGCCCGCGCATTCGGCGGCGGCGCCATCGGATGCGCGGGCACGCGCATGCCGGCCGTCTCCGTCGCGCGGAACAACTGTTCGACGAACTGCTTGCGCGACAGCAGCGTGGTGCTGTTGATCCACAGCGCGCCGCCCGGCCAGCCTTTGACGTTCGGCGGATAGAACAGGTTCTGCCCGAGCGTGCGCACGGTGTTCGCGAGCATCTGCGGATCGCCGTACGCCACGTCGAACAGCCGCACCGACCCGACGACGAACTCGGCCGGCGACTTGACGAGCACGCCGCGGTTGCGCGGATCCCAGAACGCGTCGGTCGACCACAGCGCGGCGAGCGCCGCGCGAATGTCGTAACCGCTCGCGCGGAACCGTTCGGCGACCGTATCGAGCGCCCCCGGATCGGGCGTGTCGGACACGAACTCGCGCCACAACTTGGCGGCGATGAAACGCGCGGTGCCCGGCCGCTTCAGCAGGATGTCGAGAAAGCCGTCGCCGTCGAACGGCCCCGTTTCGCCGAGAATCGTCTTCTCGCCGGCGTCGTGGGTGTCGGGCCGCACCTCGAAGCGCAGCGTATCGGGATCGATCGTCCAGCCCGTCATCGCGCGCGCGGCCTCGGTCACGTCGACCTGCGTGTAATGCCCTTCGCCGAGCGTGAACAGCTCCATCACCTCGCGCGCGAAATTCTCGTTCGGACGCCCCTTGCGATTGCTCGCGCCGTCGAGATACTGCAGCATCGCCGGATCCTTCGCGACCGCATGCAGCAGCGTGCCGAAGTTGCCGAGCGCCTCGCGGCGAAACAGCGCGTTCTGCGCGGCCATCGTCTGCGGGTAAGGCACCTTGTCCTGGCCCGACGTGAAGTGCCCGTGCCAGAACAGCGTCATGCGCTCGGTCAGCGGCGACGGCGTGACGACCATCTCGTTGACCCAGGCGGCACGCAATTCATCGTAGCGGCGGTTGCGCTCGCGCTGCTCGTCGCGCCGCATGTCGGGCGTGAGCGCCTGGCGCTGCGCGCGCGTCGGCGGCGGCTCGGCGATCCAGTCGGGCCATGTCGTCACGGGTTCGCGGCGCACGCTGCCGAGCGTGTCGGCCACGATCTGCGCGCGCGTCATGCCGACGACACGCGCGACGTCGGCGGGCGCGGGAGAGAAACCGGTGCGACTGAGGAAAAACAGCGCGTCGTCGGCATCGAGCGGCGACTGCATGGCAAGCGACGACGCCGGTATGGCAGCGTTCGCTTTCATCGTCATGGACTCTCCCGGAACGCACCGGCGGTGCGGATGCCGGTACAACGGCATTCGGCACGCGAAAGTTGACCGAAAAAGTGCTACGAATTCTTTCTGCGCGGGGCGGGCCGCGCAGGGCAAGGACGGCACGTGTCAGCGCTTGTACAACTCGCGAACGGCGTCTTCGATGTGCTGGCGCAACAGGTGCCGCTCTTCGGGCGTCATGTGCCCGTCGCGGCGGCGCTGTTCGAGATCGGGGGGCACGGCGGAACGAACCGTCGCCTCGGCGGCACGGTCGGGCTGCGGCGCTTTGCCGCGCGGCAGCTTGCGCGACGGTGCGCCCTGCTCGGGGCGCTGCGCATACGCGAAGTTCGACGCATACGGACCGGCGAGCGCGATCGTCAGCGTCAGTGCAATCCGGAAAGATCGCATGACCGTCCTCGCTTCTTTGGTCGATTTGTTCCCTTCGTCACGCGGCAACCGGCTACCTCTGGTACTTGAAAAACCCTGCGGAAATCGGGTGTACAAAGATGAAAGATGGAGTGCAGGGAGTATCTACCGAATTTCGGCTTCGAGTAAAGGAATCTATATAGCCTGCCTTTACTCGGCGCGACACTACGGGTAAATTTTGTAACCGACTGTAACGCACGAAAATACGTGGCCGTGCGTCAATTCCCATTCGCGATAAGATGCCGATCATGGAAACGAAAAACCCCTCCAAGATTCTCGTCGTTGACGACGACCCTCGCCTGCGCGATCTGCTGCGCCGCTATCTCGGCGAACAGGGTTTCAACGTATACGTCGCCGAAAACGCGACCGCGATGAACAAGCTCTGGGTACGCGAGCGTTTCGACCTGCTCGTGCTCGACCTGATGCTGCCGGGCGAGGACGGCCTGTCGATCTGCCGCCGCCTGCGCGGCAGCAACGACCGCACGCCGATCATCATGCTCACCGCGAAGGGCGAGGACGTCGACCGCATCGTCGGCCTCGAGATGGGCGCCGACGACTACCTGCCGAAGCCGTTCAATCCGCGCGAACTCGTCGCGCGCATTCATGCGGTGCTGCGCCGCCAGGCGCCGGCCGAACTGCCGGGCGCACCGTCGGAAACCACCGAGGTGTTCGAGTTCGGCGAATTCTCGCTGAATCTCGCCACGCGCACGCTGACGAAGTCCGGCCAGGAAATCCCGCTGACGACCGGCGAATTCTCGGTGCTGAAAGTGTTCGCGCGTCATCCGCGCCAGCCGCTGTCGCGCGAAAAGCTGATGGAGCTCGCGCGCGGCCGCGAATACGAAGTGTTCGACCGCAGCCTCGACGTGCAGATCTCGCGCCTGCGCAAGCTGATCGAACCGGATCCGGGCAGCCCGCGCTTCATCCAGACCGTCTGGGGCCTCGGCTACGTGTTCATCCCGGACGGCGCCGCCTGACCTTTCTCCCTCCCGGTTTCGCCCGTCCACGGCCCGTCCCATGCGTATCGACCGGCGCCTCCTGCAGCTCGCGTTCGGCGGGCTGTTCTGGCGCACCTTCCTGCTGATCGCGCTGCTGATCTCGGTCAGTCTCGCCGCGTGGTTCCAGAGCTTTCGCGTGATCGAGCGCGAGCCGCGCGCGCAGCGCGTCGCGCTGCAGCTCGTCGCGGTCGTCAAGCTCACGCGCACCGCCCTGCTCTATTCCGATCCCGATCTGCGGCGCGCGCTGCTGCAGGATCTCGAGAGCAACGAGGGCGTGCGCGTCTACCCGCGCGAAAAGACCGACAAGTTCAAGCTGCAGCCCGACGAATCGCTGAACCGCCTGATCGAACACGACATCCGCAGCCGCCTCGGCGACGATACCGTGATCGCGCAGTCGGTCAACGACATTCCCGGCGTGTGGATCAGCTTCAAGATCGACGACGACGATTACTGGGTCGCGCTCGACCGCGACCAGCTCGACAACGTCACGGGCCTGCAATGGGCCGGCTGGGGGCTGTTCGCGCTCGCGCTGTCGCTGTTCGGCTCCGCGTTCATCACCAGCCTCGTGAACCGGCCGTTCTCGCGGCTCGCGCTCGCCGCGCGCCAGGTCGGTTCGGGCCAGGCGCCCGAACCGCTGCCCGAGCGCGGGATGGGCGTCGCGGCCGACACCAACCGCAGCTTCAACCAGATGGTGCGCGACCTCGAACAGCTCGAGGCCGACCGTGCGCTGATGCTCGCGGGTATCTCGCACGACCTGCGCACGCCGCTCGCGCGGCTGCGGCTCGAAACCGAGATGAGCCCGTCCGACCAGGCGACCAAGGACGCGATGGTCGACGACATCGAGCAGATGGACCGCATCATCGCGGCCTTCATCGACTACGCGCGCCCGTCGCAGCGCAAGCCCGAGCCGGTCGACCTGTCGTCGATCGCGCAGGAAGTCGCCGCGCGCGTCTCGGGCGAGGACGGCGTCGAGATCCGCACGCGGCTCGCGCCGAGCGCGATCATCGAAGCGGACGAGACCGACATGCGCCGCGTGATCGGCAACCTCGTCGAGAATGCGCGCAAGTATGGCCAGAGCAAGCAGGACGGCGTCTCGCGCATCACGGTCGAGACCCGCGTGTCGCATGCGCGCGTCGAGCTGTCGGTGAGCGACGAAGGACCCGGCATCCCCGAGGATCAGCTGCCGCTCGTGATGCGCCCGTTCTACCGCGTCGACACCGCACGCACCAAGGCGGACGGCACGGGCCTCGGGATGGCGATCGTGCTGCGGCTCGTCGGCCGCTATCGCGGCGCGCTGCGCCTGCGCAACCGGAACCCCGACGCGGGCCTCGAAGTCACGCTCGAATTCCCCGGCGCCGGCAAGGCGCGTGCGACCGCGTGACACGCTCGCGCCTGCCTCCCGCGCGTCACACTATCGATCCGGTTGAAAAAAGCTATGAGGATAGTTAGTCAAAATCTATTGAAGTGTTTTACTAATAGTGTTATAGTTTGCCTCATGCTGTCACATCATCGTTGCAGCACCGAGGTAGCTTGACTCAGTCTTCTTCCCCATTCACACAGGAGTATCCGCATGAAAACCGTGGGCGATAAACTCGAAGCTTTCACCGTCGTAGCCGCGAAGCCGGGCTTCAACAATCACGAGGAAAACGGCCAGTCGGCGTTCGAGACCGTCACCGAAGCGTCGTTCCCGGGCAAGTGGAAGATCATCTACTTCTATCCGAAGGATTTCACGTTCGTGTGCCCGACGGAAATCGTCGAGTTCGCGAAGCTGACGAAGCAGTTCGAAGAGCGCGATGCCGTCCTGCTCGGCGGCAGCTCGGACAACGAATTCGTCAAGCTCGCATGGCGCCGTGAGCACAAGGACCTCGACAAGCTGAACCACTACTCGTTCGGCGACGTCAAGGGCGAGCTGATCGACCAGCTCGGCGTGCGCGACAAGGAAGCCGGCGTGGCCCTGCGTGCAACGTTCATCGTCGATCCGGACAACACGATCCAGCACGTTTCGGTGAACAACCTGAACGTCGGCCGCAGCCCGGAAGAAGTCCTGCGCATTCTGGACGGCCTGCAGACGGACGAACTGTGCCCGTGCAACCGTGCAGTCGGCGGCGCAACGCTGTAAGCGCATCGATGCACGAAGCCCGCGGCGCACGTCCTGCCTGCGGGCTTTTTTAACGGCCAACCCATAGGAGATATCAATGGAATTCATCGACTCGATTAAGGCACGTATCCCCGATTACGCGAAGGACATTCGCCTGAACCTCGACGGCACGATCTCGCGCTCGTCGCTCGAAGGCACCGACGCGGTGGGCGTCGCGCTGGCGGCGGCCATCGCGGCGAAGAGCACCGTGCTCATCAAGACGATCCGCGAAGCCGGCGTCCTGTCGCCCGAAGAGACGAACGCCGTGCTGACGGCGGCCGCGCTGATGGGGATGAACAACACCTGGTATCCGTATGTCGAGATGGCCGACGACGCCGACCTGAAGACGCAGCGCGCCGAGCTGCGGATGGGCGCGTATGCGACGCACGGCGGTGTCGACAAGCGCAAGTTCGAGATGTACGCGCTCGCCGCGTCGATCGTCGGCAAGTGCCACTTCTGCGTGAAGTCGCACTATGCGCTGCTGAAGAACGAGCAAGGCATGACCGTCACGCAGCTGCGCGACGTCGGCCGCATCGCGTCGGTGATCAACGCCGCCGCGCAGGTGATCGCCGCCGAAGGCGAATAAGCGGTCGCGTGCCGTGCGGCAGCCATGCCGCGTGGCGCCCGCTTCAAACGACGATGCCACGCCGACGCGTGGCATTTTTCATTGCACCGGCAGCCGTCAGCCGCCCTGCTTCACCAGCAGCGCGGCGGCCTGCGCCTCGATGCCTTCGCCGCGGCCGAGATAACCGAGCTTCTCGTTGGTCTTCGCCTTCACGTTCACGCGATCGAGCGGCAGCCCGAGATCGGCCGCGATGTTCGCGCGCATCCCGTCGATATGCGGCGCGAGCTTCGGCGCCTGCGCGATCACGGTGCTGTCGACGTTCTGGATCGTGAAACCCGCCGCCTTCACGCGCTCGGCGCACGCACGCAGCAGCACGCGGCTGTCCGCGCCCTTGAACGCCGCGTCCGTGTCGGAGAAATGACGGCCGATGTCGCCGAGCGCCGCCGCGCCGAACAGCGCGTCGGTGATCGCGTGCAGCAGCACGTCCGCGTCCGAGTGGCCGAGCAGGCCGCGCTCGTACGGAATCGTCACGCCGCCGATGATGAGGGGGCGTCCTTCGACGAGCTGGTGCACGTCGTAGCCTTGTCCGATTCTGAAATCCATGCGTGTTCCGATTGAGAGGGGGTGAATGTCAGGAAGCGTTCGCGGCACGCGCGAGGATCGCTTCCGCGAGCGCGAAATCTTCCGGGTACGTGACCTTGAAATTGCGCAGGCTGCCCTGGACGACGCGCGGCGTGTGGCCCGCCCATTCGATCGCGCTGGCCTCGTCGGTCAGGTCGTGCCCTTCGCGCTGCGCGCGCAGGATCGCCTCGCGCAGCATGCCGATGCGGAACATCTGCGGCGTCTGCGCCTGCCACAGCGCGTCGCGCGATTCCGTGCGCGCGATCGCGTCGCCGCCGGCCGGCACGCGCTTGAGCGTATCGGCCACCGGCAGCGCGACGATGCCGCCGACGGGGTCGTCCTTCAGCGTCGCGACGAGCGTGCGGATCAGCGCCGGCGTGATGCCCGGGCGCGCCGCGTCGTGCACGAGCACCCAGTCCTGGTCGGTCGCGCCGAATTCGGCCAGTTCGAGCAGCCCGTTCAGCACCGACGCCTGCCGCGAGCCGCCGCCGCAGCGGCGCACCGCGAAACGCAGGCCCGCGAAGCGGCGCGCGTCGAAATGGGAATCGTCGGGCGCGAGCACGACGAGCGTCTGCGCGAACTCGCTGCACGCGTCGAACGCGGCGAGCGTGTAGTGCAGCAGCGCGCGGCCGGCCAGCGTGCGGTATTGCTTCGGCACGGCCGAGCCGGAACGGCTGCCCGTGCCGGCACAGGGAATCAGGGCGAAAAGTCGGGGAGTCACGAAGGGAAACGCCGGAAAGATGAAATCGAGAAGCGGATTTTATAATAGGTCTTTCGTCTCGACCGGCGCACCGCGATGCGCCCGTGCACGCCACCCCTGTCGTCCCTATGCCAGATAACGCTTCCAACCCGTCAGCCTCCCCCGTTGCCCGCGTCAAGCCCGGCCAGCGCTTCGCCTTCGACGGCGCGCACGGCTCCGCCGACGCGCTCGCCATCGCCCGTTATCTCGCCGACAACCGTCAGGACGTGCCGCTCCTCGCGGTGATCTGCGCGAATGCGGTCGACGCGCAGCGGCTGTCGCAGGAAATCCGCTATTTCTCGCCCGACGCGCGCGTGCGCCTGCTCCCGGACTGGGAAACGCTGCCGTACGACACCTTTTCGCCGCACCAGGACCTCGTGTCCGAGCGGCTCGCGACGCTGCACGACCTCGGCGAGGGCCGCTGCGACATCCTGCTCGTGCCCGCGACCACCGCGCTGTACCGGATGCCGCCCGCGTCGTTCATGGCCGCGTACACGTTCGCGTTCGCGCAGGGCGAGCGGCTCGACGAGGCGAAGCTGAAGGCACAGTTGACGCTGGCCGGCTACGAGCACGTGAGCCAGGTCGTGCGGCCCGGCGAATACTGCGTGCGCGGCTCGCTGATCGACCTGTACCCGATGGGCTCGCCGCTGCCGTACCGGATCGACCTGTTCGACGACCAGGTCGACTCGATCCGCGCGTTCGACCCCGACACGCAGCGCAGCCTCTACCCGGTGCGCGACGTGCGCCTGCTGCCCGGCCGCGAGTTTCCGTTCGACGAAGCCGCGCGCACGGCCTTCCGCAGCCGCTGGCGCGAAACCTTCGAAGGCGACCCGAGCCGCGCGCCGATCTACAAGGACATCGGCAACGGCGTGCCGTCGGCCGGCATCGAGTACTACCTGCCGCTGTTCTTCGACGAAACCGCCACGCTGTTCCACTACCTGCCGCAGGACGCGCACCTCGTGTTCACCGGCGATCTCGAGGCGTCGATCCGCCGCTTCACCGCGGACACGAAGCAGCGCCATGCGTTCCTCTCGCACGATCGCGAGCGGCCGATCCTCGAGCCGCAGCGGCTGTTCCTGTCCGACGAGGATTTCTTCGCGTTCGCGAAACCGTTCGCGCGCGTCGTGCTGCCCGCGCAGCCGGCCGGCGGCTGGGCAACCGCGCTGCCCGAGCTGACCGTCGACCGCCATGCGGACGACCCGCTCGCGTCGCTGCGCACCTTCGTCGAAACGTCCGGCAAGCGCGTGCTGCTGACCGTCGAATCAGCCGGCCGCCGCGAGACGATCCTGCAACTGCTCGCCGAGCATCACCTGCGCCCCGCGTCGAACGACCACTTCGCGGGCTGGCTCGCGAGCGACGAACGTTTCGCGCTCGGCGTCGCGCCGCTCGCGAACGGCTTCGCGGTGCCAGGCGAAGGCTACGCGGTCGTCACCGAAACCGAGCTGTACGGCGCGCTCGGCCGCCGCGCGGGCCGCCGCCGGCAAGAACAGGCGAGCAACGTCGACGCGATGGTGCGCGACCTGTCGGAGCTGAAGGTGGGCGATCCGGTCGTGCACTCGCAGCACGGCATCGGCCGCTACCTGGGCCTCGTCTCGATGGATCTCGGCGAAGGCGAGACCGAATTCCTGCATCTCGAATACTCGGGCGAAAGCAAGCTCTACGTGCCCGTCGCGCAATTGCACGTGATCTCGCGCTACAGCGGCGCCGACCCCGACAGCGCGCCGTTGCACGCGCTCGGCTCCGGCCAGTGGGAACGCGCGAAGCGCAAGGCCGCGCAGCAGATCCGCGATACGGCCGCCGAGCTGCTGAATCTGTACGCGCGTCGCGCGGCCCGCGAAGGCCACGCGTTCACGCTCGACCCGCGCGACTACGTGAAATTCGCGGAAAGCTTCGGCTTCGAGGAAACGCCCGACCAGGCCGCGGCGATCGCGGCCGTGATCGGCGACATGACGAGCGGCAAGCCGATGGACCGCCTCGTGTGCGGCGACGTCGGCTTCGGCAAGACCGAGGTCGCGCTGCGCGCCGCGTTCATCGCGGTGCTGGGCGGCAAGCAGGTCGCGCTGCTGTCGCCAACCACGCTGCTCGCCGAGCAGCACACACAGACCTTCGCCGACCGCTTCGCGGACTGGCCGGTGCGGATCGTCGAGCTGTCGCGCTTCAAGACCACGAAGGAAGTGAACGCGGCGATCGCGCAGATCAACGAAGGCAGCGTCGACATCGTGATCGGCACGCACAAGCTGCTGTCGTCGGACGTGCAGTTCAAGCGCCTCGGCCTCGTGATCATCGACGAGGAACACCGCTTCGGCGTGCGCCAGAAGGAAGCGCTGAAGGCGCTGCGCGCGGAAGTCGACGTGCTGACGCTCACCGCGACGCCGATCCCGCGCACGCTCGGGATGGCGCTCGAAGGGCTGCGCGATTTCTCGGTCATCGCGACCGCGCCGCAAAAGCGGCTCGCGATCAAGACCTTCGTGCGCCGCGAGGAGGAAAGCGTGATCCGCGAGGCAATGCTGCGCGAGCTGAAGCGCGGCGGCCAGGTGTACTTCCTGCACAACGAAGTCGAGACGATCGAGAACCGCAAGGCGATGCTCGAGGCGCTCGTGCCCGAGGCGCGGATCGTGATCGCGCACGGCCAGATGCACGAGCGCGAGCTCGAACGCGTGATGCGCGATTTCGTCGCGCAGCGCGCGAACGTGCTGCTGTGCACGACCATCATCGAGACCGGCATCGACGTGCCGAGCGCGAACACGATCATCATGCACCGCGCGGACAAGTTCGGCCTCGCGCAGCTGCACCAGCTGCGCGGCCGCGTCGGCCGCTCGCATCACCAGGCCTATGCGTACCTGCTGGTCCACGATCCGCAGTCGCTGACCAAGCAGGCGCAGCGCCGGCTCGAGGCGATCCAGCAGATGGAGGAACTCGGCTCGGGTTTCTATCTCGCGATGCACGACCTCGAGATCCGCGGCACCGGCGAGGTGCTCGGCGACAAGCAGTCGGGCGAGATCCACGAGATCGGCTTCCAGCTCTACACGGACATGCTGAACGACGCGGTGAAGGCGCTGAAGAACGGCAAGGAGCCCGACCTCACCGCCCCGCTCGCCGCGACGACGGAAATCAACCTGCATGCGCCCGCGATCCTGCCGGCCGACTACTGCGCGGACGTGCAGGAGCGGCTGTCGCTGTACAAGCGGCTCGCGAACTGCGAGCACGGCGACGCGATCGACGGCATCCAGGAGGAGTTGATCGACCGCTTCGGCAAGCTGCCGCCGCAGGCGCACGCGCTCGTCGAGACGCATCGGCTGCGGATCGCCGCGAAGCCGCTCGGCATCGTGAAGATCGACGCGAGCGAGGCCGCGATCGGGCTGCAGTTCGAGCCGAATCCGCCGATCGATCCGATGCGGATCATCGAGATGGTGCAGAAGCACCGGCACATCAAGCTCGCGGGCCAGGACAAGTTGCGCATCGAGACGCGCTCGCCCGATCTCGCGATCCGCGTGTCGACGATCAAGGAAACGCTGCGCGCGCTCGGCCCGAAACAGGGCGCGGCCGCCGCGGCGCGCTGACGCGATACCGGCGGGCGCGACGTTGCTGCACCGCATCGCGCCCGACGAAGGCGGGCCGGCGCGTTTTTGAGTATGATTTTCCCATTCATCAGACGGAGTTTTGCCATGTCCACTCTCGACGCGACGGCGCCTTCCGCCGCAACCCGGGGCGACGAATCGCTCGTCAGCCTGCCCTGGGTCAAGCAACTGGTGTCGATGGACACGACGAGCCGCGTGCCGAACCTCGGCCTGATCGAGACGGTACGCGACGCACTCGCCGCGAAGGGCATCGCTTCGACGATCACGCACGATCCGCGCGAAGGCTGGGCGAACCTGTTTGCCACCGTGCCCGCGCACGACGGCGCGACGAACGGCGGCATCGTGCTGTCGGGGCATACCGACGTCGTGCCGGTCGACGGCCAGCAATGGGACAGCAACCCGTTCGCGCCGGAGATCCGCGACGGCCGCCTGTACGGCCGCGGTACCTGCGACATGAAGGGCTTCATCGGCGCGGCGCTCGCGCTGCTGCCCGAGATGCAGGCGACGAAGCTCGCGAAGCCGATCCATTTCGCGCTGTCCTACGACGAGGAAATCGGCTGCGCGGGCGCGCCGCTGATGATCGCCGACCTCGTGAAGCGCGGTGTGCAGCCGTCGGGCTGCATCGTCGGCGAGCCGACCAGCATGCGGCCGATCATCGCGCACAAGGGCATCAACGCGTACCGCTGCTGCGTGCGCGGCCACGCGGCCCATTCGTCGCTGACGCCGAAGGGGCTCAACGCGATCGAATATGCGGCACGCCTGATCTGCCATATCCGCGACATCGCCGACCGCTTCCGTGCCGAAGGCCCGTTCGACGAACTGTACGACGTGCCGTTCACGACCGCGCAGACGAGTACGATCCAGGGCGGCAACGCGATCAACACGGTGCCGGCCGAGTGCCGCTTCGATTTCGAATTCCGCAACCTGCCCACGCTCGACCCCGAGCAGATCTTCACGCGCATCGAGGCGTATGCGCGGGAAACGCTGCTGCCGCAGATGCTGCGCGAGCATCCGAACGCCGCGATCGAGCTCTCGAAGATCGCCGCGGCGCCCGGCCTCGATGCAACCGAACAGGCCGCGATCACGCAGCTCGTGCGCGCGCTGACGGCCGACCAGGACAAGCGCAAGGTCGCGTACGGCACCGAGGCCGGCCTGTTCGAACGCGCGGGCATCCCGAGCGTCGTGTGCGGGCCCGGCAACATCGAGCAGGCGCACAAGCCGAACGAGTATGTCGAGCTCGCGCAGCTCGCCGGCTGCGAGCAGTTCCTGCGCAAGTTCATCCGCAGCATGTCGGTCGACGCGCACTGACTGCCTCCCGCCACGCCGGCCCGCGTGTGCGGGCCGGCCCACTCCGCCACCGCCACGTCATGCCGACCGAACAACAGGGCACCGCCCATACGACGATCGACGGCGAGCCGATTCCGACGCTCGACGAAATCGCCGCGCAGCATTTCGCTTTGTCGCCGTGGGTCGCGCGCACGCCCGTGTTCGAGCGCGCCGACCTGCCGTCCCTCGAGGGCACGCACGTCAACTTCAAGTTCGAGCTGCTGCAGGCGAGCGGCAGCTTCAAGGCGCGCGGCGCGTTCACGCACCTGCTCTCGCTGGACGAGGCGCGCAAGAACGCGGGCGTCACCTGCGTGTCGGCCGGCAATCACGCGGCGGCCGTCGCGTATGCGGCCATGCGGCTCGGCAGCAGCGCGAAGGTCGTGATGTTCCACACCGCGAGCCCGTCGCGCATCGCGCAATGCAAGCAGTACCGCGCGGAAGTCGTGCTCGCGGGCAGCGCGTCGCAGGCCTTCGATCTCGTGCGCCGCATCGAGGCCGAGGAAGGCCGCTTCTTCATTCATCCGTTCAACGGCTATCACACGATCCTCGGCACCGCGACGCTCGGCTACGAATGGGCGACGCAGACGCCCGACCTCGACGCGGTGATCGTGCCGATCGGCGGCGGCGGGCTCGCGGCCGGCATGGCGACCGCGCTGCGGCTCGCGAACCCGCGCGTACACGTGTACGGCGTCGAGCCGGAAGGCGCCGACGCGATGAGCCGCAGTTTCGCGGCGAATCACACGATCAAGATGAGCGCGATGCAGACCATCGCCGATTCGCTGATGGCGCCGCACACCGAGGAATACAGCTACCAGCTGTGCCGGCGCCACGTCGACCGCATCGTCACCGTGTCCGACGACGCGCTGCGCGCCGCGATGCTGTTCCTGTTCTCGCACCTGAAGCTGTCGGTCGAACCGGCCTGCGCGGCCGCGCTCGCCGCGCTGCTCGGCCCGCTGCGCGAAACGCTGCAGGGCAAGCGCGTCGGCGTGCTGCTGTCGGGCACGAATACCGATCCCGCCACGCTCGGCATGCACCTCGCGCACGCGAAACTGCAGCACTGACCCCACATCGGGCACCGACGAACCACCCTAGGGTTATCCCCAGATTATGTTGACAGCCCTGTTGATAACCCGCCGGACACGCACGCAAGTGGTTGAGCGCGCAGCATTTTGCGCGCGCGAAGGTCGATCGTCACGAAATGAGCAGACACGCACGCTGGTCGCATGCGCGGCGGCGCTCACGCTGCTCGCCGGTTGCGCGACGGCGCCGTCGCCCGTCGCGCAACCGGTGTCCTGCACGCAACCGGGCGAAAGCCGGATGCTGCAGGCCGACCTGCTGTTCGGGCGCGACGTCACGGGGCGCGGTCCCGTCACCGATGCGGAACGCGCGACGTTTCTCGCCGACACGGTCACGCCGCGCTTCCCCGACGGCCTCACCTACTGGGACACGCACGGACAGTGGCGCGACCGCGCGACCGGCGGCGTCACGCGTGAAGACAGCTTCGTGATCCGTATCATCGCCGACGATACACCCGACACGCGCACACGGCTCGCCGCGATCCGGCTGGCGTACATGCAGCGATTTCACCAGCAATCGGTCGGCGTGACGATCGCGCCGGCCTGCGTATCGTTCTGATTCACCTTCTCCTGCTGCTCGCGACTCGCACAAGAAAAACGGGCGCCCGAAGGCGCCCGTCGCATGTCCGAAGCACCGCGTATCGCTTACTTGTTCTCGAACATGTCCATGATCTGCTGCTTCTCCTGCGGCGTGACGGGCGGCGGTGCCAGCCCGGCCGCGCCGGCCGAACCGAGCGCGTCGTTCGCGCTGATCGCGTTCTCGGCCGGGTTGATGTCGACGTTCGCGACGAAGCCGTTGCCCGGCGTGCGATCGGCGTAGTACAGCTCGCCGTCGATCGTGGTCAGGCCGTCCGGCATCGGCATCTGCTGCTCGGGCACGCCGTTCAGCGCGGTGCGCATGTAGTTCACCCAGATCGGCAACGCGAGCTGCGCGCCGAATTCGCGGCTGCCGAGGCTCTTCGGCTGGTCGAAACCCATCCATGCGACCGCGACGAGCGACTGCTGGTAGCCGGCGAACCAGCCGTCCTTCGCGTCGTTCGTCGTACCCGTCTTGCCCTGCAGGTCGCTGCGGCCCAGCACGTTGGTGCCGGCCCCCGTGCCGGCCGTCGCGACCGAGTGCAGCAGGCTGTTCATCACGTATGCGTTGCGGCCTTCGATCGTACGCGGCGCCGTGCCGCCCGCGATCACCGGCTGCGACTTCTGCAGCGGCTGGCCGCGCGCGTCGTCGACTTCGGCGATCAGGTACGGATCGACCTTGTAGCCGCCGTTCGCGAATACCGCGTAGCCGGTCGCGAGCTGCAGCGGCGTGACGAGGCCCGCGCCGAGCGCCATCGGCAGGTAAGGCGGCGTCTTCGCCGGATCGAAGCCGAAGCGCTGCGTCACGTACTGCTGCGCATACTGCGTGCCGATCGACGCGAGGATCCGGATCGACACGAGGTTCTTCGAACGCTGCAGGCCGGTGCGCATCGTCATCGGGCCGTCCGGCTGGTCGTCGTCCTTCGGCTCCCACGCAGTGCCGCCCGGCACGCTCGGCGGGAAGTACAGCGGCGCGTCGTTGATCATCGTCGCCGGCCCGAGCCCCTTGTCGAGCGACGCCGAGTAGATGAACGGCTTGAACGACGAGCCCGGCTGCCGCCATGCCTGCGTCACGTGGTTGAACTTGCTCTTGTTGAAGTCGAAGCCGCCCACGAGCGAGCGGATCGCGCCGTCCTGCGGCGCAATCGCGACGAGCGCGCCTTCGACCTGCGGCAGCTGCACGACCTGCCAGCCCGTCTTGCCGTCCTTCAGCACGCGCACGACCGAGCCCGGCTTGATGCGCAGCGCGTTGTTCGCGCGCGGGCCGAGCGCGGCCGACACGAAGCGCAGCCCGGCCGGGCCGATCGTGGTGGTCGCGCCGCCGACGAACTGCACCTCGACCGCGTTCGGCGACGCCGACAGCACGACCGCCGATTGCAGGTCGCCGTTGTCCGGATGATCGGCGAGCGCGTCGTCGATCGCCTCGTCGCGCTCGTCGCCGGCCGCGGGCAGGTTGATCGACGCCTCCGGCCCACGGTAGCCGTGGCGGCGCTCGTAGTCGAGAATGCCGCGGCGCACGGCCTGGTACGCGGCTTCCTGGTCGGCCGAGTTGATCGTCGTCGTGACGGTCAGCCCGCGCGTATAGGTTTCGTCCTTGTACTGCTGGTACATCATCTGCCGCACCATCTCGGCGACGTATTCGCCGTGCACCGCATACTGGTTGCCCGGCGTGCGCACGTGGATCTCTTCCTTGATCGCTTCGTCGTACTGCGGCTGCGTGATGTAGCCGACCTCGAGCATGCGCTTCAGGATGTACTCCTGGCGCACCTTCGCGCGCTTCGGATTGACGACCGGGTTGTACGCGGACGGCGCCTTCGGCAGCCCCGCGAGCATCGCCGCCTCGGCAAGGGTGATGTCTTTCAGGTCCTTGCCGAAGTACACGCGCGCGGCGGCCGCGAAGCCGTATGCGCGCTGGCCGAGATAGATCTGGTTCATGTACAGCTCGAGGATCTGGTCCTTCGTCAGGGCCTTCTCGATCTTGTACGCGAGCAGCATTTCGTAGATCTTGCGCGTATAGGTCTTCTCGCTCGACAGGAAGAAGTTGCGCGCGACCTGCATCGTGATCGTGCTCGCCCCCTGCCGCGCGCCGCCGTGCATCAGGTCGGCCACGCCCGCCCGCAGGATGCCGACGAAGTCGACGCCGCCGTGTTCGTAGAAGCGGTAGTCCTCGATCGCGAGCACGGCCTTCTTCATCACGTCGGGAATGTCCTGGAAGCGCACGAGGCTGCGGCGCTCCTCGCCGAACTCGCCGATCAGCACGTGATCGGCCGTGAACACGCGCAGCGGCACCTTCGGCTGGTAGTTGGTCAGCGCGTCAAGCGACGGCAGCTGCGGCGCCATCACGACCAGCGCATAGCCGACGATCAGCGCGCCGACGATCGCCAGCGTCGCGAACAGGCCGGCGAACCACAGCGCGACGCGCGAGCCGAACGTGCGGCGGCGCCCGCCGCCGCCGCTGCGCTGCTGCGCGCGGCGGTCGTCACGATCGTCGTCATCGGGGTAATAGGCCCCGGACGGCGAACGGCGCAGCGTGTAGTGGGGTTCGTTCCTGTCGGAAGAAGAAGGCGGTCGTTTGATAATTGGCATGTCGGAATGGCGGGCGGTCGTGGCGCCCTCGAACGCATGCGGAAATGCAAGCGGATGAATCAGAGTGGGTGCATCGAGATGCGGCTGTCACGTCGACAGACCCCGCCGCGCGGCGATCCGTTCCCGCGACGTGACAGCGCATTTTAATGAAATCGACCGGGCGCCTTCGCGATTTTTTGTAAAAATTCCCGCAATGCCGTGATTTGCGGAACGTATTGTCGGCCTCCTCGGCCTATGATGGACACGCAATGGGGCGTGTCGCCGGCTTTTTCTTTCAACCGCGAAAGGTTTGGTATCCCGATGCGCACGCCGCTTGAACTCACGCGTTTAAGCCGTATTTAAGTGAACCGGTGGTGTAATATCCGCCGGCTCACGCGGGTCGGAACCGGCCCGCGGCGGGCACGGCCGCGAATGCGCGGCGCCTTTAACCACGGAGGATTTCATGTCGCTTTTCGACTCTATTTCGCGCACGATCAAAGGCCTGCTGAACGATGCGGCCGATTCGGTACAGGATCCGTCGCGCGACGCACGGCAGATCGTGCGGGAGCTCGACGACAGCATCGGCCGCGCCGAGAACTCGCTGATCGAGATCGAGGCACAGGTCGCGACCCAGCGCAGCAAGCGCGATGCGGCCGACGACAAGGTGAAGAAGTACGAGGACGGCGCGAAACGTGCGCTGCAGTCCGGCGACGAAGCGCTCGCCCGCGAGGCCCTCGCCGCGCAGTCGAACGCGGAAGCCGAGCGCGATGCGCTCGCGGCCGAGCTGACGACGCTCGAGCCGTCGGTCGACAAGCTGAAGGGGCAGATCGCCGACATGCGTCAGCGCCGCAACGACCTGAATGCGCGCTCGAACATCCTGCAGGCCAAGCAGGAAATCGCGCAGGCGAAGGACGTCGCGGCCAGCGCGCTGGGCGGCATCGGCGGCAAGAACCTGTCCGAGGATTTCCAGAAGCTCGAGGACAAGGTCGCGCTGCAGAACGCGCGTTCGGACGCACGCCTGAATTCGGCCGACACGTCGAGCGGCAAGGCGCTCGACGACAAGCTCGCCGCGCTGAACAAGGGCCCGTCGGTCGAGGATCGCCTCGCCGCGCTGAAGAAGCAGCTCGACACGCCCGCGCAGTAACGGCAAACGTGCCGCGCCCCGGCCCGGGTGCGCGGCGCGAACCGATCGTCAGGAGACGGGCGCCTGCGCCCGGTTCGACCATGAAGAAATCTCTCGCCGCACTCGGCCTCTCGCTGATGTTGCTGTCGTCCGCCGCGTTCGCGGTCCCGTCGCTGCAGCAGGTCGAGCAATCGATCGCGCAGCGCAACTGGCAACAAGCCGACGCGCAGCTGTCGCAAGTCATCGACGCCCATCCGAACAACGCGCACGCGCGCTACCTGTATGCGCAGGTGCTGGACCGCGAGGGCCGCGCGTCCGACGCGCTCGCGCAGCTGCAGCGCGCGAAATCGCTCGATCCGCAACTGCGCTTCACCGATGCGTCGCGGTTCGCACAGACGGAGTCGCGCATTCGCGCCGACGCCGCGCGCGTGAGCGGCAACGTGCCGTCGGCCACGCAGGCCGGCACGCTGCAGCCGGGGCTCGCCCCGGCCGTCGCGCCGGCCGAAAAACACGGCCCGTCGACCGGCATGTGGATCGGCCTCGGGCTGATCGTCGCCGTGATCGCGCTGGTGCTGCGCTGGACGCTGCGGCGCGCACGCACCGCCGACAACGGCCGCGCCGACGACGAACGCCGCACGCAGCTCAAGCGCGCGACCGACGTGCTGAACGACATCCGTCCGCTGAAACTCGACGCGAAGCTGTCGACGGCGCCCGGCGCCGCGGCGCTCACGGGCGAACTCGAAACGATCGAGGCCGACGCGCGCACGCTCGTCGAGACGCTGTCGAACGGCAAGAATCCGGTGCCGCCGTATCGCGTCGATGAACTCGAGCAACGCCATGCGAGCGTGAAGGCCCGCGTCGAAGGCCGGCCCGACCCGGCCGCGCAACCCGCGGCACCGGCGAACGGCAGCGGCTCCGTGTACGCGCAGGAAGCCGATCGCATGACGGGCGCGCAAGGCCAGCCGTATCAGCAGCCCTACCCGCCGCAACAGCCGTATCCGCAACAGCAGCCGCCCGTCGTGATCCAGCAAGGCGGCGGCGGTTTCGGCGGCGGGATGGGCGGGCTGCTGACCGGCGTGCTGCTCGGCGAGGCGATGTCGGGCGGCCGCGAGCGCGTCGTCGAACGCGACGTGATCGTCGACGGCGAGCGCCGCCGGCAGGAAGCCGACCCGGGCTTCGACCTCGGCCGCGGCGACGATTCGAACTGGAGCGACGGCAGCGGTAGCGGCGGCGGCATGGACCTCGGCAGCAACGACGACGGCTGGACCGACGACAACACCTGAGCACCCACGCACCGGGCGCCGGCGCGCATGCCGGCGCTCCGTCACGCACGCCATGCTCCGCTGCACGGCCGGCCGCGCCCACGCGCGGATTTGTCAATCATTTCAAGATGGACTACCGGCAATGGGGAGCGTTCGTTATCATGCGGCCATCGGCGTGCCACCGACCCTCATTCGACGCAAAGCAATCCTGCGCGTCGCGGCACGCCTCCCCTCGCCCCAACCAGGAGAAAGCCGCTCATGAGCATCATCAAGGAATTCAAGGAGTTCGCCGTCAAGGGCAACGTGATGGATCTCGCCGTCGGCGTGATCATCGGCGGCGCATTCTCGAAGATCGTCGACTCGGTCGTGAAAGACCTCATCATGCCGGTCATCGGCGTGCTGACCGGCGGTCTGGATTTCTCGAACAAGTTCGTTCTGCTCGGCACCATCCCCCCGACGTTCAAGGGTAATCCCGATTCGTTCAAGGACCTGCAGGCCGCCGGTGTCGCCGCATTCGGTTACGGCTCGTTCATCACCGTGGCGATCAATTTCGTCATCCTCGCGTTCATCATTTTCCTGATGGTGAAATTCATCAACAAGCTGCGCAAGCCGGAAGAAGCCGCGCCGGCCGCGACGCCGGAAGACACCGTGCTGCTGCGCGAGATCCGCGATTCGCTCAAGCAGCGCTGAGCGCCAAGCGCTCCGCCCGCCAGGCCCGCCGCGTGCGGGCCTTTTTATTGCGCGCGGCGCACCGCCACAAGCGGCCTATCTCACTTTTTTGTGACGGGCGAATGCACGCGCGGGAAAAGCAGGTCTATGATGGAGACTAAACGACAGTACGGGCGCCAAGACGCTGGCTGTGTCGATCATGGCGAGCAGGTCGACGGGAGACATTGATCGTCGTACTGCACGAATGCAGCATTTTCGTGTGCTATAAAGGATCGACATGCGGCGTACATAGCCGGGAGTGGGTCGCATGAAAGTGCCGCATTTCTTGCAATTGTTTTTGAGGCGAGTGTTTATGTCCTTCCCGAAAAAACGTCGGCGTGCGCAACAGGATGGCCAGGAGTCGTTCCTCGCGGTCTTGCGCCACTCGAAACCGTTTGCGCAACTCGACACCAAGATTGCCCGCGCCCGTGCGCAGGACGAACCCGTCCTCTATGCGCACGTGCTGCCCGGTCTCGACGTGCTCCTGTGCAGCGTGCGCGGCGCCCAGCCGCCCTATCCGGCGATCGCGGAGCTGCGCAAGCGCTGCATCGAATCGATCGCCAACGCGCTCGAGCAGCCGCTCGACGGCCTCGAAAACGGCGGCTACTGGTACGAGGCGAACGGCTTCGGCTTCCTCGTATTCGCGAGCCGTGCGCGAGCGCGCATCCTGCCCGAGTTTGGTGCAGGCACGAAAGCGAGCCTGCGCGGCGGGCTCGGCCGCCAGAACGCCGGCGACACGACACCCCGCTCGCTCGGTTGATTCGCCAGCCATTCGATGGGCCGCCTCCGGGCGGCCCATCTGTCATTCACGCGCTCCGCTTGCCCATCACGATGCCTGCCCGCGGCCGTTGCCCGGCCGCACGATGTCGATGAACGCGGCGAAATCCGCGCCCGCGAGCCCCTGCGCGGCACCGAGCCGCAGCACCTGCTGGACGGTGGCCGACACGGGCATCACCGCGCCCGTGTCGCGCGCGGCATCGGCAATCGCATCGACATCCTTCTGGAACGTGCCGAGCGCGCCGATCGGCGGATGACCGCCCGACGTCATGCGCGGCACGAACGTCTGCAGCAGCACCGAGTCGGCCCAGCCGCCGGCCAGCGCCTCGGCCAGGCGCGCGGCGTCGATGCCGCTCGCCTGTGCGAGACCGACGGCCTCGGCGATCGCCGTGACCGTCGCGGTGACGATCGCCTGGTTGCACAGCTTCGCCGTCTGGCCCGCGCCCGCGTCGCCCATGTGCGTGACACGCGACGCGTACGAGTCGATCAGCGGCCGCACCGCGTCGAGATCGGCCGCGCGGCCGCCCGCCATCACCGCGAGCGTGCCGGCCTGCGCGCCCGGCACGCCGCCGGACACCGGCGCATCGACCCAGCCGACCCCGAGCGCGGCCGCGCGCGCCGCGTAGTCGCGCGTCGCCGCGGGCGGAATGCTCGAATGATCGACGATGCGCAGCAGGCGGCGCGCAGCCGCGTCACCGGAGAGCAGCCCGTGCTCGCCGAACACGACGTCGCCGACCGCACGGCCGTCGAGCACGCACACGAATACCGTCTCGACACGTTCGGCCAGTTCGCGCGGCGTGCCGGCCACCTGCGCACCGTCCCCGACCAGCGCCTCGGCCTTGTCGCGCGAACGGTTCCACACGCTGACGCGGTGCCCCGCCGCCAGCAAATGCCGAATCATCGGCGCGCCCATCAATCCCGGTCCGCAAAATCCGACTTCCACGATGTTCCTCGTCTCCAATACGGGTTGCACTTGCCGCCCATCATACCTATCACTCAAGAAGCCGGGCACGCGCGGCACCGCTTCGGGACCGCGGCTTGCACCGGCAATACGGACCGATATCCCAGGGAGCGCATCATGAGCGACCACGTGTACAAGATGATCGAGCTGACCGGTTCGTCGCGGCAATCGAGCGACGACGCGATCCGCAACGCGATCTCGAAAGCCGGCAAGACGCTGCACAACCTGCACTGGTTCCAGGTGACCGAAACGCGCGGCCACATCGAAGGCGACCAGGTCGTGCACTGGCAGGTCACGCTGAAGGTCGGCATGCGCATCGACGACTGACGCATCCGTCGCCTCACCCGCCGCGTCGCGATCCGGATCCGCGCAATACAGACCCGCGCGGCGCCGCGCGTCCCGCATTTCACCTCGTTCGGGCCCCTTGTCGCGGCCCGACCGGCGGGTAGCCGCGGGTATCCATCTCTTGACGCTGCTTTTCGTTCATATTAAAAACAATATACCCACCCCATCCCTCGATCAGCCCAGCCATATAAACCGGAGATAACATGAGTCAGCAACGCGAGGCGATCGACACGTACCTCTTGCGCGTCTTGCACACCTTGTTGATGGAGCGCAGCGTCACGCGCGCGGCCGTCAAACTGAACCAGTCGCAACCGGCGATCAGCGCCGCGCTGCGACGCCTGCGCGACATCACCGGCGATCCGCTGCTGGTGCGCGGCAAATCCGGCATGGTGCCGACCGAATACGGGCTGCGCCTGCTCGAGCCCGTGCAGAACGCGTTGCGAGAAATCGAGCGCATCAAGTTCCAGCAGCACAACTTCGACCCGGCCACGTCGATCCGCTGCTACCGGATCGGCTGCCCCGACTACCTGAACGTGCTGTTCGTGCCGACCGTCGTCGAGCGTTTCCGCCTGGCCGCGCCGAACGCGACGCTCGAGTTCCATTCGCTCGGCCCCGCGTTCGACTACGAGCTCGCGCTGGAAGACGGCAAGCTCGACATCGTCGTCGGCAACTGGCCCGAGCCGCCCGAGCAGCTGCACCTGTCGAACCTGTTCGTCGACGAAATCGTCTGCCTGATGAGCAACACGCACCCGTTCGCGAAGCGCGGCGGGCTCACGCTCGACCAGTACCTGAACGCGCCGCATCTGGCGCCGACGCCGTACTCGGTCGGCCAGCGCGGCGCGATCGACGTGCATCTCGCGCGCGAGCGGCTCAAGCGCCACGTGGTCGTCACGCTGCCGTACTTCAACCTCGCGCCGTACGTGCTCGTGAAGTCGGACCTGATCTTCACGACCACGCGCCTGTTCGCCGATCACTATGCGAAGTTCCTGCCGCTGTCGGTCGTGCCGGCGCCGCTCGACTTCCCGCCGATGCAGTACTACCAGCTGTGGCACGAACGCTGCCATTACTCCGACGAAGTGCGCTGGCTGCGCGGCCTCGTCGCCGAAGCCACCCGCACGCTGATCGAGCCGTAACGGCACGCGCGGCCCGCGCCGTCGTCGCGCGTCGCGGCCCCTCAGGGCGCGACGACGGCCGGCGGCACGCCCCGTCGGGCGGCGGCCGCCCGACGTCGGTCCCGCGTCAGCGCGACGCCTCGACGAGCGCGTGCGCCAGCGCGTTGTGGCGCTCGATGACGGGCGGCAGATCGAGCGTCGCCAACCGCCCTTCCCGTACCACCACCTTCCCGTTCACCACCGTGTAGGCCGTCTGCGACGGCGCGCAGAACACGAGCGCCGCGACCGGATCGTGCAGCGCGCCCGCGAACAGCGGCTGGCGCAGGTCGAACGCGGCGAAGTCCGCGGCCATGCCGGGCTTCAGCGCGCCGATGTCGTCGCGGTTCAGCACCTTCGCCCCGCCGAGCGTCGCGATCTCGAGCGCTTCGCGCGCGGTCATCGCGTCGGGCCCGAACCCGACCCGCTGCAGCAGCAGCGCCTGCCGCACTTCCGCGACCATCTGCGCGCCGTCGTTCGACGCGGAGCCGTCGACGCCGAGGCCGACCGGCACGCCCGCGAGACGCATCTTCTTCACCGGCGCGATGCCCGACGCGAGCCGCATGTTCGAGCACGGACAGTGCGCGACGCCCGTGCCGGTGCGCGCGAACAGGCCGATGCCCGCGTCGTCCAGCTGCACGCAGTGCGCATGCCACACATCGTGGCCGACCCAGCCCAGATCCTCCGCATATTCGGCCGGCGTCATCCCGAACTTCTCGCGGCTGTAAGCAATGTCGTTGACGTTCTCCGCGAGGTGCGTGTGCAGCGACACACCGTATTCGCGCGCGAGCACGGCCGCATCGCGCATCAGGTCGCGGCTCACGGAGAACGGCGAGCACGGCGCGACCACCACGCGCAGCATCGCGTAGCGGCCTTCGTCGTGATAGGTTTCGATCAGGCGCTGCGTGTCGCGCAGGATGTCGGGCTCGCGCTCGACGACCGAATCGGGCGGCAGCCCGCCGTCGCGTTGCCCGACGCTCATCGCGCCGCGGCTCGCGTGAAAACGCATGCCGATTCGCTGCGCGGCGCCGATGCTGTCGTCGAGCCGGCTGCCGTTCGGGTAGATGTACAGGTGATCGCTCGACGTCGTGCAGCCCGACTGCAGCAGCTCGGCCATCGCGGTCAGCGTCGACACCTCGATCATCTCGGGCGTCAGGTGCGCCCAGATCCGATACAGGTTCGTGAGCCAGCCGAACAGTTCGGCGTTCTGCGCCGTGGGCACCGCGCGCGTGAGGCTCTGGTACATGTGGTGATGCGTGTTCACGAGCCCCGGGATCACGAGGTGGCCGCGCAGGTCGAGCACTTCGTCGGCCGTGTCGGGCAGCTCGGCGGTCGGGCCGACCGCGACGATCCGGTTGTCTTCGATGTAGAGCCCGGCATCGCGCAGTTCGCGGCGCGTGTCGTCCATGGTCACGAGCACGTCGGCGTGCTTGACCAGCAGGGTGGTCGGGCGGGATGAGGTGGGGTTCGGCGCGCGTGCGCCAGCGTGCTGCTCGAGGTTCATGCGTTCTCCGCGTCGGTCTGCCTCCAGGAGTTGCCTGGCGGCGGTCACACAGCCGTTCGAACGCTGAATCGCGGCACGCCCCGGTGCCTGCGTCCGTTCGAACGCCCTGGCCCGGTTACCCGGCGTGCTCGCCGTCTTCGGGGTACGCGCGGGCCACGGGCCGACGCGCACGGCGGGAGGATCGCCCACGCGCGCGCCGCGCACAATGCGCGAACCGGAATACCGTACCTCAGGGTTTCGATATGGTACGCCGCCCGCGGCGCCGCCCGGCGCCCGAAACCGGGCCGGCAGCCTTGCCCGGCGGGCCGTCGACAGCCGCTCATGCTCGGCGCATTATCTTCGATATCGCGCACGTATTTGCACGGGGAACCTTTTTACAATGCCTGCACGGCGCTCGCTTCAATCTCGCCGACGGGTATGTAGCCACGTGTGACGTGGAGCCTCGATCCGCCGCATAGTCAATGGATCGGGTCGCCGCCGAACCTCGCATTCACACAAGGACACAACGAATGGGAAAGCTCACTACCCACGTACTCGATACGGCGCACGGCCGTCCCGGCGCGGCCATCAAGGTGGACCTCTACGCGCTCGACGGCGAATCGCGCCGCGCGATCAAGACCGTGCTGACCAATAGCGACGGCCGCTGCGACGAACCCCTGCTCGAAGGCGCCGCGCTCGCCACCGGCGAATACGAACTCGTGTTCCATGCCGGCGACTACTTCGCGGCGCTCGGCGTGAAGGTGCCCGAACCCCGCTTCGTCGACCGCGTCGTGCTCCGCTTCGGCATCGCCGACGCCGGCTCGCACTACCACGTGCCGCTGCTCGTGTCGCCGTGGTCGTACAGCACCTATCGCGGCAGCTGACAGACGAATCAGCGCCCGCATCGAACAAACGAATTGAGTCTGGAGGAGTTTCATGGAAGGCTTCATCACCGACTGGCTGAACCTCGCGCTGCGATGGCTGCACGTCATCGTCGCCATTGCGTGGATCGGCGAGTCCTTCTATTTCGTCGCGCTCGACAACAGCCTGAAACCGCCGACCGACGCGAACCAGCGCAAGCGCGGCGTGTTCGGCGAGCTGTGGCACGTGCACGGCGGCGGGTTCTACAACATGCAGAAGTACACGGTGGCCCCGCCGGAAATGCCCGATGACCTGCACTGGTCGAAGTGGCCGTCGTACACCACGTGGCTGTCGGGCTTCTCGCTGTTCTTCGTGCTGTACCTGCTCGCGCCGAACACGTACCTGATCGACAAGAGCGTGCTCGACATGGGCCCGGTGGTCGCCGTCGCCTCCGCGCTCGGCTTCCTCGCGGCCGGCTGGATCGTCTACGACTCGCTGTGCCGCATCCTCGGCACCAACGACCGCGTGCTCGGCATCTGCGTCGGCCTCTACGTCGTCGTCGCCGCGTACCTCGCGTGCCACATCTTCTCGGGCCGTGCCGCCTACCTGATCGTCGGCGCGATGCTCGCGACGATCATGTCGGCGAACGTGTTCTTCGTGATCATCCCCGGCCAGCGCAAGATGGTCGACAAGATGCTCAAGGGCGAGGAACCGAACCCGATCTACGGCAAGCGCGGCAAGCAGCGTTCGGTGCACAACACGTACTTCACGCTGCCGGTCGTGTTCGCGATGCTGTCGAACCACTATGCGATGACGTACACGAACAAGTTCAACTGGGTCGTGCTCGTGCTGATCATGCTGGCCGGCGCGCTGATCCGCCAGTTCTTCGTGATGCGCCACCGCGGCAAGCAGTTGTGGTACCTGCCGATCGGCGGCGTCGCGCTGCTGTCGGGCGCGCTGGTGTGGACGATGCCGAAGCCGGTCGCACCGGAAGCGCAGGCCGCGAACGCGCCGAAGATCGCGATCAACGACATCATGCCGATCCTGCAGCAGCGCTGCGTCGAGTGCCACTCGTCGAAGCCGACGCTGATGGGCAGCGCTCCCGCAGGCGTGATGTTCGACACGCCGGACGAAGTGTCGAAGAACGCGCAGCGTATCTACGAACAGGCCGTGCGCCTGAAGGCGATGCCGATCGGCAACGTCACGCACATGACCGACGACGAGCGGACCAAGCTCGCCGCCTGGTTCGAGGGTGGCGCGGTCAAGTAAGCCGCCGTGCGCCGGTCGCCGGCGCGATCCTCTCCGTTCGCGGGCCCGATGACGGGCCCGTTTTTTTCATGCGCCGCGTGCGCCGCATGCACTTCGGGCACTAGCCGCGCATCGCGTCGCGCTGCAGGGCAACGAGCGCATCGCGCGCGCGCGGGCCGTCGTCGACCGGTACGAAGATGTGATCGTGGCATGCGGCGGCCATCACGTTGCAGCTGATGCCGGCCGCGCCGAGCGCCCGCGCGAAGGCGGCCGTGAGACCGACGGCCGCGAGATCGGAATGGACGGTGAGCGTGATCCATGCGGCGCGGAACAGCACGGGCCAGCCGCGACGTGCTGCCGTTGCCTCTTCGACCACGACCGTCAGCCCTTCCGCTTCGCGGAACGTCGCGATGACTTCGGATAACGATACGTCCGCACCGGTCGGCAGCGACACGAAGGCGAACGCGCCCGGATGCAGTTCGGGTTGCATCGTCCGTAGCAGGACCCTGAGGTCGTTTTCAGGTTGGCTCATCGAAGGGGCACGTCCGGCGCCGGACGTCGTGCGGTGGTAATCCGGGCACGATAGCACGCACGACGACGCGCTACGCGTGCGCCATCGCCGCTTCGTCCGCGAGCCAGTCGCGCAACGCGACGATGCGCGGATCGTCCTGCGTGTGCGCCGGATACACGACGTGATACGCGAGCCCCGGCGCCACCTCGACGTTCACGTCGAACAGCCGGACGAGGCGCCCGTCCGCGAGATCGCGCGCAATCATGTGCGGCTCCGCCAGGCCGATCGTCGTACCGTCGATCACGGCCTGCACGACGTGGCTCGAATCCGGAAACGCAACGCACCGGCTGTCGTCGAAACCGTCGACGCCGGCGGCGGCCATCCACGCCGACCAGCGCGGCCAGGTCACGCCGTCGACTTCGCAGTCGGCGTGGCAAAGCGTGTGGCGCAGCAGGTCGCGCGGCTTGCGCAACGCGGGGCCGGCCGACACCAGCGCGGGGCTGCAGACCGCGACGACCGATGTGCCGAACAGGCGCTGCACGCACGCGTCGCGATAACGCCCGGTGCCGAAGCGGATCGCGACATCCACGTCGTCGCCGTCGAAATCGCGCAGCCGGTCAGTGATGTCGAACGTCAGTTCGAGCGCCGGATGCGCGGCCTTGAAGCGCGGCAGGCGCGGCAGCAGCCAGTGCGTCGCGAAGCGCGCGCCGACCGACACGCGCAGTTCCGTCCGCTCGCGCGCGATGCGCCGTGCCCGCGCGGTCGCGTGGCGCAGGCCCGCCAGCGCATCGGCGGCGGCCGCAGCCAGCACCGCGCCGGCCAGCGTCAGCCGGATGCTGCGGCTCGTCCGGACGAACAGTTCGATGCCGAGCTGCGCCTCGATTTCCTTGATCTGGTGACTGACGGCTGCCGGCGTCAGCCCGACCTCGTCGGCCGCCCGCGAAAAATTCAGGTGCCGCGCCGCCGCCTCGAACGTCCTCAGCGCGCGCGTGCCAGGCCACATGCGTTCCATCGATCTTCAAACAGAATTTGACGACCGTTCCAAAACTACTCGTTTTTCACGACACCATCAATCGGCAAACAATAGGTTTTCTTGAAGATGCCGCGCCGCCCCGCGCCCGCGGCCAACCTGGAGATTCGCCGATGACCGCTGCACCGTTCCCGTCCGTCGCCCACATCAACGGCGTGGCCGCCACGCCCGATGCGCTTGCCGCGCTGGCTTTCGCGGGCCACGCACATTTCACCGCGATGCAGGTTCGCGACGGCCGCGTACGCGGCCTCGACCTGCACCTTGCACGGCTGCGCGATGCATCGAACGCGCTGTTCGGGCATGCGCTGCCCGATGCACGGATTCGCGCGTTCCTGCGCGCCGCGCTCGATCGTGCGCCGTCGGCGCTGTCGCTGAGCGCGACCGTCCATGCGACGACCGGCGAATTCGCCGCGCCGCGCGACGACGAAGCGCTCGACGTGCTGATCCGCACCGCCGCGCCGTCGTCGGGGCCGGCCGGCCCGCTCGATCTCGCGCTGTTCGAACACGAGCGCGTGCTGCCGGCCATCAAGCACGTCGGCGAAGTCGCGAAAACGCACTTCCTGCGCCGTGCGGCGGCGCAAGGGTTCGACGACGCGGCGTTCATCGATCGCCGTGGACGCATCAGCGAAGGCTCGATCTGGAACATCGCGTTCTGGACCGGCGACGCGCTCGTGTGGCCGGTGGCCGGCATGCTCGGCGGTGTCACGATGGGCATCCTGCGGCGGCAGCTGGCACGTCTGGGCATCGCGCAGCACGACCGTGAAGTGACGCCGGCCGACCTGCCGTCGATGGCCGGCGCCGTCGTGATGAATTCGTGGACGCCGGGCATCGCCGTGCGCCGGTTCGGCACGGCGACGCTGCCCGATTCGCCGTCGCTGGCCGCGCGACTGCATCGCGCGTATGAACAGGAGCCGCCCGTCGCGCCGTGATACGCACGCGCCATGCTCACGCATCGGCCGACTCCGGCAGCCGTGCGATCGCCTTGATCTCGAACTGGAAACCGTACAGCCAGGTCACGCCGACGGCGGTCAGCGCCGGATGCGGCGCATCGCCCCAGTATTCGGGGACGATCGCCCAGATCCGTTCGAACGTCTCCTCGGGATCGACGAGGAACACCGTCACGTCGACGACGTCGTCGAACGTGCAGCCGGCCGCGCGCAGCACCGCATTCAGGTTGTCGAACGCGCGGCGGACCTGCGCGCCCAGCTCCGGCTCGGGCGAACCGTCGTCGCGGCTGCCGACCTGCCCGGACACGAACAGGAAGCCGTTCGCGCGCACCGCCGGCGAATAGCGATTGCGGTCATACAGCGCCCGGCGACCGGGCGGAAAAACTACGCTACGCTTTGCCATTCAACCCCTCCATCGGTCGGTGGGGCGTCGCCGCCCCGGTCTCAACGATGAAGGCACTTTAAGGACCGTTGCACGGCGGATAAACCGGCAACCTTGTCCAACACTGTTTGCGCGCGCCAAACAATGTCCGGGCGCCGCGGAGTCCTGACCCGATGGATCGATTCGACGCAATGCAGGCGTTCGCCCGCGTGGTGGAGGCCGGCAGCTTCACGAAGGCAGCCGACACGCTGCACATGAGCCGCACCACCGTCACGCAACTGGTGCAGCAACTCGAGGCGCGGCTGCGCGTGAAGCTGTTCCACCGCACGACCCGCAAGGTCGTCGTCACGGCCGACGGTGCCGCGTACTACGAGCGCGTCGTGCGGCTGCTGGCCGACATGAACGATGCCGAAACGAGCCTGTCCGCCGCGTCGGCGTCGCCGACGGGGCGGCTGCGCGTGGACGTGCCGACCCCGCTCGCGCGCCTGATCCTGATCCCCGCGCTGCCCGCGTTCCACGCGCGCTATCCGGACATCCAGCTCGACATGGGCGTGAGCGACCGCGTGGTCGACGTGATCGGCGAGAACGTCGACTGCGTCGTGCGCGGCGGCGAGCCGGCCGACCGCTCGCTGATCGCGCGCCGCATCGGCGACCTGCGGCTCGGCGTATACGCATCGCCCGCTTACCTCGCGCGCGCCGGCACACCGACGCACCCGGGCGAACTCGAAGGCACGCATCACCGCATCGTCGGCTTTCTGTGGGCGCGCACCGGCAAGGCACTGCCGTTTGCGATGGCGCGCGACGGCGAGCAGATCACCGTACGCGGCCGCTACGTGCTCGCCGTCGACGACGGCAATGCGTACCTCGAAGCCGGCCTCGCCGGGCTCGGCATCCTGTGGCTGCCCGACTACATGGCCGCCGCGTATCGCACGCGGGGCGAACTCGTACCGCTGTTCGAGCCATGGCAACTCGAACCGATGCCGATGTACGTCGCATTCCCGCCGAACCGCCACGTCAGCGCAAAGCTGCGCGTGTTCGTCGACTGGGTCGCCGACCTGATGGCCGAGCATGCGCCGGTCGCGAACCGTCGTCGCGGCAGCGGTTCGCGCGACGCGCGCAAGGCCGTGTTGACCTGAGTCGCGACAAAGCGAGCGCACATAAAAAAACCCGCGCATCTTGCGCGGGTTTCGGCGGGCAGGCAACGGAAGCGTCGACGACTCAGGCGGTCAGCGCATGCAGCGCCTCGTCGGTGAGCCAAAGCGATTCCTGCAGATCCTGCTCGTTCAGGTTCAGGCCGTCACCGCCGCGATCGACGACGATGAAATCGCTGACGCCGCCGAGCGCGATCAGCGGATGATGCCACACGCCCTTCGCGTAGTTGACGCCCTGCCAGCCGCTCGTCACGAACGCACGGATCTTCGCCGGATCGAGATCGCCCGCGGGCGCGACGACGACGAGATACGGCTGGTCGTTCAGCGGCACGAACGCCTGGCTGCCGAGCGGGTGCCGCTCCAGCATCTTCACTTCGAACGGCAGCGTGCGCGGCTGGCCGCGGAACAGGTTGACGAGCGTGCGGCCGCCCTCGTCCGTCACGTCGACTTTCGCGAGATCGTGAAAGCGGATCGTCGTGCCGAGGTTGATCGGGATCTGCTTCGCCCCGTCCGTTTCGATCACGTCGCCGAACGGCGCGAAGGCTTCCCTGGTCAGCGGTTCGATAACGAGCGTCTTCATTTGTCGAGCGTTCCCCACAGGCGCAGGCGCGACACGCCGCCGTCCGGAATGATGTTCAGTCGCACGTGCGTGACGGGGCCAAGCGACGCGATGTCCTGTTCGAAATAGTGCTGCTTGTCCATCTGCAGTTTCTGTTCGCCGAGCAGCACCGGCCAGAACATCGACTGCGTGATCAGCGAGCTGTCCGTGCCGCCCGACACGTACGCGGCCTGGATCGAGCAGCGGTCCGGGAAGTTGCCCTTGAAGAACGCGGTATCGACTTCGATCTTGCGGATCACGCCCGGCTGCGCGAGCGCGATGATCGCCCAGTCGTTGCCCGGCTCGCGGCGGCGGCGGGTTTCCCAGCCATCGCCCATGTTCACGCCGCGGCCCGGCAGCAGCAGGTTCGACGCGACGCCGAAATGCTGGTTGTTCGCGGCCACGACGTAACCGCCGTTTTCCATCGCCGCGAGGTCGAACTGCTCGGTCGCGCTCGCGCCGGCCCAGTCGAGCTGCGGCTGGCCGTACACGCGCAGGCGCGCGATGCCGCCGTCCGGGTAGATGTTCACGCGCAGGTGCGTGAACGCGCGTGCGTCGCTCGCTTCGACGTAGTGATGGCTGTTGCCCTGCAGCGTCGTCGACGGCACGATCTCGACCCACTCGGTCGCATGCGTCGGCGCGCCGTCGGCCACGAACGCGGCCTCGATCGACGCGGCCGGCGGGAAGTTGCCGGTGAAGTGACTCGTGTCGATGTCGAAGCCCTTGATCACGCCCGGGCGCGCGAGCTTGACGATGCACCAGTCGTACCCCGTCGTGCGCTTGCGGCGCGTTTCCCAACCGTCCATCCACTTGCCGTGGTCGTCGTACTTGCCGGGGATGAAGACGGCCGGCTCGGGGTTCAGCATCCGGTCCTTCGGCGCGAAGAAATCGTCGCTGGCCTCGAGCGCCTGCGCACCGAGACGCGGGTCGGCAAGATTCACGTAGCGCCGCGTGAATTCGGGTGCGTTGGGATCGAGAAGCGGAACAGCCATGATGTTTCCTTGTTTCAGTGATTGCGATCCGGCCGCCGCGACGCAGCGGGCCGTGCGCGGTGTCAGGCGTCGATCAGGTCGTCGAGGCGAAAGCGCGCGATCCGGTAGATCTGGTCGAGGCTCGCACGCAGTTCCTCGGTGCGCGAATGATTCACGCGCGACTCGAAGTTCGCGATGATGCCGTGGCGGTCAAAACCGCGCACCGCGAGGATGAACGGGAAGCCGAACTTCTCGCGATACGTGCGGTTCAGCGTCAGCAGCTTGTCGAATTCTTCCTGCGTGCACTGGTCGAGGCCCGCGCCGCTCTGCTCGCGCGTCGACTCGGCCGTCAGCTCGCCGCGCACGGCGGCCTTGCCGGCCAATTCCGGGTGAGCGTTGATCAGCGCGAGCTGGCGCGCTTCGCCGCCCGTTTCCACCGCGTCCGCCATCGTCTTGTGCAGCGCGTCGATGCTCGCGAACGGCCGCTCGCCCGCGGCGACCTCGGCCACCCACGGCGAATGTTCGAAGATCCCCGACAGCGCCGCGACAAATGCGCTCGGCGCCATCGTGTTCAGTTGTTCCAACGTGTAGCGCATCGCCTTCATGCTTTCCCTTCGTCTTGATGATTGGGCTGATACGGATGATGTTCACGCCAGTGACGCGCGATATCGACACGGCGCGTCACCCAAACGCGATCGTGCTTCTCGAGGTGATCGAGAAAACGCTGCAGCCCGCGGAACCGGCCCGGCCGGCCGAGCAGCCGGCAATGCATGCCGATCGACAGCATCTTCGGCGCCTCGTCGCCCTCCGCGTACAGCACGTCGAATGCGTCGCGCAGGTAGTCGAAGAAGTGATCGCCGGTGTTGAAACCCTGCGGCGTCGCGAAGCGCATGTCGTTCGTGTCGAGCGTGTACGGCACGATCAGTTGCGGCGACGTGCCGCCGCCCGACACCTTGACGTCCATCCAGAACGGCAAGTCGTCGCCGTAGTTGTCGGAGTCGTACAGGAAGCCGCCGTATTCCGCGACCAGGCGGTGCGTATTGGGGCTGTCGCGGCCGGTATACCAGCCGAGCGGACGCTCGCCCGTCACGCGCTCGATCGCTTCCATCCCGAGGCGCATGTGCTCCGCTTCGAGTTCCGGCGTCATGCTCTGGTAGTGGATCCAGCGCCAGCCGTGGCACGCGATTTCATGGCCGAGCTCGACGAAGGCGCGCGCGAGTTCCGGATGACGCTCGATCGCCATGCCGACGCCGAAGACCGTCAGCGGCATCCCGCGCTTCTCGAATTCGCGCAGGATGCGCCACACGCCGGCCCGCGAACCGTATTCGTAGATCGACTCCATGCTCATGTGGCGGTCCGGATACGCGGCCGCGCCGACGATTTCGGACAGGAACTGCTCGGAGCCCGGATCGCCGTGCAGCACGCAGTTCTCGCCGCCCTCCTCGTAGTTCAGCACGAATTGCACGGCGACGCGGGCGCGCCCCGGCCAGTTCGCCTGAACGGGATGGCGGCCGTAGCCGATCAGGTCGCGAGGATAGTTGGGATCGAGTGACATGGGTTCGAAGTACGGCGAAAGCGGGCTGAAATAATGGGTTCGCATCGACCGCGCGGCGCCGGAAGCCGGCCGCACGAGCCGATGCGATGACGGCCCAGTGTAGCGAAAACGTTCATACGCGCCCATACAGCGACGCAGATAGTGCGTGTCAGACGGTGTGTATGTGCGGTTGCGGCAAATTCGGGACCGGCTCCGCCGCCTCCCCGTCCGGCGGGCTGAAGCGGGCGAATGCGCCGTCGTAGCGTTTCGCCAGCGGCCGCGCGTAATCGCCGCGTTTCGCGGTCGCGAGGCGCAGCGCGACGAGCGCCTCGGCCCACTTGACGGCCGCCGTGACGCCTTCGACCACCGGCGCGCCGATCTGCTGCTCGATCTCGTGCGCGAACTCGGCCATCCCCGCGCAGCCGAGCACGATCGCGTCGGCGCCGTCCTCGTCGAGCGCGCGCCGGCATTCGTCGACGATGATCCGGCGCGCGGCCGAGCCCGGCCGGTCGAGTTCGAGCACCGCGACGTCGGTCGCGCGCACGTTGCGGCAGAAGCGCTTCATCCCGTAGCGCTCCGCGAGGTGCCACGCCATCCCGCAGGTGCGTGCGAGCGTCGTGACGACCGAGAAGCCCGGCGCGAGCACGCTCGCCGCATGCATCGCGGCCTCGGCGATGCCGATCACCGGCCCGCGCGCGAGTTCGCGCGCCGCGTACAGGCCCGGGTCGCCGAAGCACGCGATCACGTAGGCGTCGCAGCCGTCGCGCTCGCCCTGCGCGATCTCGGCGAGCAGCCCCGGCGTCGCGAGCGCTTCGTCGTAATAACCTTCGATCGACGGCGGCCCCATCGGCGGGCTCACCGCGACGATCTCCGTGCCCGCGGCCGCGACCTCGCGGGCGCAGCGCCCCATCGCGTCGGTCATCCGCTGCGTCGTATTCGGATTGATCAGTCGGATCTTCATCGCACGCTCCTCACGCCTTCGCGCTCACGAGCAGCCGGTAGAACACGAAGCCGAGCCCCGCGCCGATGAACCAGGAAAAATTCGCGGCGGCCTGCCAGCCCGGCACCATCACGCAGACGACCGCGATCACGGCCGCCGGCAGCAGCGCGGCGAGCGCGCGGCGGTTCACGCCGCCCGTGTACCAGTAGCTGCCGCTCTCCGACATCGTGTACAGGTCGTCGCGCACGAGCCGGCCGCGCTTGACGAGATAGAAGTCGGCGATCAGCACGCCGTACAGCGGGCCGATGAACGCGCCGAGCACGTCGAGCGTGTAGTGGATCACGGCCGGGTTGTTGAACAGGTTCCACGGCGTGATGAAGATCGACGCGACGGCCGCGAGCATCCCGCCCGCACGCCAGCTGATCAGCCGCGGCGCGACGTTCGAGAAGTCGAACGCGGGCGACACGAAGTTCGCGACGATGTTGATGCCGATCGTCGCGATCGTGAACGTCAGCGCGCCGAGGATCACCGCGGTCGGATGGTCGATGCGGCCGACCGTCTCGACCGGGTCGGTGATCAGTTCGCCGAACACCGGCAAGGTCGCCGCCGTCGTGATCACCGTGACGAGCGAGAACGCGAGGAAGTTGACGGGCAGCCCCCAGAAATTGCCGCGCTTCACGTCGCCGAACGAGCGGCAGTAGCGCGAGAAGTCGCCGAAGTTCAGCATCGGCCCGGAGAAGTACGACACGACCAGCGACACCGCCGTGATCATCACCGGGATCACTTCCGCGCCGTGATACTTGACGCCGCCGAGGTTGATGCCGATGTTGCGCCAGCCCGCGCGCCACACCATGTAGCCGGCGAGGATGAACATCACGACGTAGACCGCCGGGCCGGCGAAGTCGATGAACTTCTTGATCGTCTCCATCCCATTCCAGAACACGAACGCCTGAAGCACCCACAGCAGCATGAAGCCGGCCCAGCCGACCGCCGACAGCCCGAGGAAGCCGTAGCGATGGACGTCCGCGTACGGCAGCCATTGCGGGAAGAACTTCAGCACGACGATCACGAGCGCGCTCGACGCGAGATAGGTCTGGATGCCGTACCACGCGATCGCGATCAGCCCGCGGATCACCGCCGGCACGTTCGCGCCGAGCACGCCGAAGGTCGCGCGGCACGCGACCGGATACGGCACGCCGATCTGCTGGCTCGGCCGCGCGATCAGGTTGCACAGCGCGTTCACGAGGCCGATGCCGACGATCAGCGCGATCAGCACCTGCCAGCTCGTCAGCCCGAGCGCGAACAGGCTGCCCGCGAACACGTAGCCGCCGACGCTGTGCACGTCCGACATCCAGAACGCGAAGATGTTGTACGCGCCCCACGTCTGATTCTTCAGGGGTGCCAAATCTTCGTTGTACAGACGTTCGCTGTAACCATCCGGCAGCGTCGGATCGCCGCCCTCGCCGCCTTCTTTCGCCGGAAAGGCGCTCTCGTGCGCCACACTGAACTGAGCCATGACTTCTCCTTGACGCGGCCGGGCGGCCGCTCCACCGTCATCGATATCGCTCCGGATCGTCGCCCGGAGTCGGACCAGCGGCCCGCGGCAAATACCGCGGGCCTGCATTTCGCTCGTTCTGTGGCGCGCGGCCGGGTTCGCGTCGCCGCTCAGGCGCCGCCGAACACTTCGCGCAAATCGACCTGCCCTTGCGCGGGCCGGTCCAGCATCTTCAGTTCGACATGCTGCAGGTGGCGCGCCATCAGCGTCACCGCCTGCTTCGGGTCTCCCGCCTCCAGCGCGGCGAGGATCTCGTCGTGGTCGTCGCACGAGCACGGGCTGCGCCCGTGCGATTCGTACAGCGCCGACATCAGCGTCGAGCGTGCGACGAGCCCTTCGAGGCACGCGCTGAGCGTCGCATTGCCCATCAGCGTGGCGAGCGCCGTGTGGAATTCGCCCGACAGCCGGATCCACGCCGCGAAGTCGTGCCGCTCGAACGCCTTGCGTTCCTTGTCGATCAGCGCGGCGACGCCCTTGAGCCGCTTCGCGCCGGGCCCGGTTGCCAGCCGCTCGACCACCGCCAGCTCGATGATCCGGCGCATCTCGAACACCTCGTGCACGTCCTGCAGCGTCGGGCTCGCGACGAACGCGCCGCGGTTCGGCTCGAGATCGACCAGCTTGTCGGTCGCGAGCTGCGCGAGCGCCTGGCGGATCGTCCCGCGCTTCACGCCGAACACGTCGCAGAGCTGCGCCTCCGTCAGCTTCGCGCCGGGCGCGAGCCGATGCTCGAGGATCGCGGTGCGGATCCGCTCGGCGATCGCTTCGGGACCGGCTGCGCCGGACGGCTGGGAATCGGGCTCGTTCATGATCTGCATCGTGTGATGGTCCTCATCCTAGGGCGGACATAAAGATTGTCAACAATTCTTTTCCGGGATTTCGCACAATCGGCGTGCATCGACGCGACCCGGTTCGGTGCAGGATGCGCTTATTCCATGCAAGACAAGCCTCACATGCCCTGTCGGAGTCCTTTCCTGTCGTATACCCGACCGGCCATTTTGTTGACAAAACTGGTGCATAACCGGGCAACAATCGGTCGTGCGTCGACGAAAATTTTCGACCGTTAGTTGCGCATTTACATAAAGAAAAAGGCGGGAAACCCGCCTTTCGATCGATCGCGCCTGCATCAGCCGAGATGCGGGTAGTCCGACAAGGTCAGCCGGAAGCCGTGCGCATTCGCGACCAGTTGCGCCTGCGCGCCGAACGGCAGCGTCAGCAGGTCGGGCACATGGCCGAACTGGAGCCCCGTGACGACCGGGATCCCGATCACCGCTCGGACCTGGTCGATCATGGCCTGCATGTCGTAGCCGTTGTCGTACTCGAACGGCCGCGCGCCGGTGAACTGGCCGAGCACGAGCGCCTGCTGGCGCGCGAGCAGCCCCGACAGGTGCAACTGGTAGATCATCCGCTCGATCCGGAACGGCTGCTCGTTGACGTCCTCGATGAACAGGATGCCGCCTTCGATGTCGGGCATGTACGGCGTGCCGATCAGCGACGTCAGGATCGCGAGGTTGCCGCCCCACAGCGTGCCCGTCACGTTCGCCGCCTGCACCTGCGGCGCCTCGGTGACGATCGTCGTGCCCGGCTGCGTCAGCGTCTGCCAGAAGTGCTGCATCGTGAAGTCGCTCGGCGTTTCCGCGCCGAAGTCGGCGGACAGCATCGGGCCGCCGAACGTCTTGATGCGCGCCTTCGCATACAGCGCGAGCTGGATCGCGGTGAAGTCGCTGTGGCCGACGAGCGCGACCGGCTGGTCGCGCAGCCGACGCTCGAGCCCGCGGTAGTCAAGCCCGTGCAGGATCCGCGCGGCGCCGTAGCCGCCGCGCACCGCGAGCGCGATGTCCGGCAGCGGCCGCTCGGGATCGGCGAGGCGGTTCAGGTCGCCTGCCCGCTCCCCGTCGGTACCGCCGAACCGCTGGTAGCGCCGCTGCGTCGCCTCGATGTTCTCGATGCGATGCTGCGCGGTGCTGAGGCGTTCGAGCGCGCGATTGATCGCGTCCGGGTCGTGCGGATAACCGGACGGCGCCAGCAGGCGGATGGTATAGGACGCGGCGGGCTGGAAGGACATGGGGGAAAGGTGTCGGGTCGTCAAACCTGCTTAGAGGGTCCGAACCGTCTCCGGTTCACGGCGTCGTGCCTGACGGGTGGGCTTATGACGCGCCGGGTGCGGCATCGCGGGCGAGCCGCGCCTCGCGCAACGCGCGACGGCGCTCGGCGAAGAACGACTTCAGCGCGGCGCCGCACTCGTCGGCGAGCACGCCGCCCGTCACTTCGGTATGGTGGTTGAGCTGCGGATTCGCGAACGCGTCGATCACGCTGCCGCACGCGCCCGTCTTCGGATCGGCGGCGCCGTAGACGACCCGCGCGATGCGCGCATGCATGATCGCGCCCGCGCACATCAGGCACGGCTCCAGCGTCACGTACAACTCGCAGCCGGGCATCCGGTAATTCCGCAGATGCTGCGCGGCCATCCGCAGCGCGGCCATTTCCGCATGCGCGGACGGGTCGTGCCCGCCGATCGGATGGTTGAAACCGCGCGCGATCACTTCGTCGCCGCGCACGAGCACCGCGCCGACCGGCACCTCGCCGGCCGCGCGCGCCTCTTCGGCGGCGGCCTGCGCGAGCCGCATGAAATGCAGGTCGCGCGCCGACACGGGCGTGGCTTCGGGAACAGGTGTATCGGTGGCCGGTTCGGCCGCCGGAGCGGTTGCCGACCGGGCTGCGTCGTGCAGCGCGTCGGACGTCACATCGGCCCCGTGTCGGCGGGCGCTTCGTCGAGCCCGCGCTCGCACAGGCGCTCCGCGATGCGCCGGCAGTAGTCGCGCGGCATCACCATCGGGCCGCCGCGCAGCGATTCGAGCGCCATGTCGAGCGCGAGGATCTTCGCCTGCAGCCGGCAGCGCGCGGCACGGTCGCTGACCGCCTGCACTTCGTCATGCAGGTTGCGCAGCGCGCGCAATTGTTCGACGGCCGGCGGCACGAAGCCCGCGTTCTTCAGGATACGGTTGGCCACCCGCACCTCCTCGGGCACGAGCAGGTCGTCATCCAGCGCCTGCGGCGCGCCGGTACCCGGCAAATCGTCGAACTCGCCCCGCGCGGCGGCGGCGGCGATACGTTGTTCGACCAGGGCGTCAAGCAATCTCATCAGTCAATCGGAACAATGCGGCAGGCCGAATTCTAGCAGGGTGACGCGGCTATGACAGGCCCTTCGAATATATGCTCGATATTGTGCTTTTTAGGGGCCGAATCGCCACGCATGCACGCCGATCCCCGTCAAATGCCGCTCTGCTGCGCCGCAGCGGGCCGAGCGCCGTGCGGGCCGCTCCAGACGCAAACGGCGTCGGGCCCTGTTTTCTATTCGTGACGAGGCGCGCCGGACCGCGCCGGTCCGACGAAACGGCAGCCGTTCCGTTTCCGCCGCCGCATCAAGCGGCCGCCGTTTCCGGCCGCGTTTTCGCGAACGGGCGAAACATCATCGCGATCAGGAACGCGCCGAGGCCGATCGCGAACGAACCGAGGTACAGCCAGCCGTAACTGCCGAACGTATCGACGATCAGGCCGCCGGCGACCGGGCCTGCGGCCATCCCGAGGCTGCCGGCCATCGCGCAACCGCCGATCACGGTGCCCATCATCCGCAGCGGGAAGTTCTCGCGCGCGAGCACCGCATACAACGGCATCACGCCCGCATAGATGAAGCCGAACAGCGTCGCGACCGCGTAGAACCCGTCGAGCGAGCGCACGAAGTAGTAGCCGAGCGCGCCGAGCGCCTGCGCGAGCAGCCCCGCCACCAGCATGCGCTTCGCGCCGAGGCGGTCGCCGAGCATGCCGAACGCGATCCGGCCGCCCATCCCGGCGAGCCCCTCGACGCTGTAGATCGACACCGCGACGATCAGCGGGATGCCGCACGTGACCGCGTAGCTGACCGTGTGGAAGATCGGGCCCGAGTGCGTCGCGCAGCAGAAGAAGTTGGTCAGCAGCAGGATCATGAACTGCGGCGAGCGCAGCGCATCCGCGACCGACATCGCCGCCGGTGCGCCGGCAGCCGAAGGCGCGGCGTGCGCGGAGGCAGGGTCGAGCGCGGGCGGCCGCCGTACCAGGAGCGACACCGGAATCATCACGACGGCCGCCAGCCCGGCGATCAGCAGCATCGACGTGCGCCAGTCGCGCACCGATACGAGCCACGCGGCGAGCGGCGCCATCGTCATCGGCGCCATTCCCATGCCGGCCGACACGAGCGACACCGCGAGGCTGCGGTGCGTGTCGAACCAGCCCGTCACGCACGCCATCATCGGCGCGAATATCGCGGCCGTCGCGCCGCCGACGGCCAGGCCGAAGGTCAGCTGGAACGCGAACAGCGACGGCGCGCGGCTCGCCAGCGCGAGGCTCGCCGACAGCAGCACCGCGCCCGCGAGGACGACCGGCCGCGTGCCGATCCGGTCCGACAGGCTGCCCCACGCCATGCTCGCGAAGGCCATCGCGATGAAGCCGAGCGTCATCGCCGTGGAAATGCCGGTCATCGACCAGCCCGTGTCGCGCGCAATCGCGCGCAGGAACACCGGCAGGGAAAACATCGCGCCGATCGCGACGCAGCCCATCAGGCCGCCCGCGGCGACGATCACCCAGCGGTAACGGGAATCCGTCATTTGGCGTCTCCTTGTCTGTTTCGGCCATCCTCGGAAACCGGGTACAGGCCGCATGTGCGGCGCCATACCCGGTCGACATGGATACGACGGGCGAATCATCGGGAAATCGACATCCGCGGGTCACGGGCCGGCGATTTTTCATTGTCGGCCAATCCGCGCGGCCGGCAACGAACCGGTCACGCGTTCGCCCCGCTTTGCCGGAATCGGAAATTCGTTATCGGAAATGGTTGGTTTGGCCGCGCGGCCACGCTGACTACACTCGGTCCATCTTGTCATAACAAGTTGATCGATGACCGCATCCAACGTCGTGCCGCTGTCGGCGGCCCCGCTCTACGTACAGATCAAGGACATGCTGCGCGCGCGCATTCTCGACGGCACCTATGCGCCGCACAGCCGGATGCCGTCCGAGCACGAGCTGTGCGCGATGTTCGACGTCAGCCGCATCACGGTGCGCCAGGCGCTCGGCGACCTGCAGAAGGAAGGACTGCTGTTCAAGCTGCACGGCAAGGGCACGTTCGTGTCGAAGCCGAAGGCGTTCCAGAACGTGACGTCGCTGCAGGGCTTCGCCGAGGCGATGTCGTCGATGGGCTACGAGATCGTCAACCAGCTGCGCAGCCTGCGCACCGTGAAAGCCGACCGCCATCTCGCGACCAAGCTGAACGTGCCGGAGGGCGCGCCGCTCGTCGAAATCCACCGCGTGCGGCTGCTGAACCGCGAACCGGTGTCGCTCGAACAGACCTGGGTGCCGGAAGCGCTCGGCAAGCGCCTCGCGGGCGCCGATCTCGCGACCCGCGACATCTTCCTCGTGCTGGAAAACGACTGCGGCATCCCGCTCGGCCATGCCGACGTGTCGATCGACGCGATCCTCGCCGACGACGAGATCGTCGATGCGCTGCACGTCGAGGACGGCAGCCCCGTGCTGCGCATCGAGCGCCTCACGCACGACGCGTCGGGCGCCCCGATCGACTACGAATACCTCTACTTCCGTGGCGACGCATTCCAGTACCGGCTGCGCATCGACCGGCAAAAACCACGCAAATCTGCAAGGAAACAGCGATGACAACCCAGGTTCACGAATACGACGTCGTCGTGGTCGGCGGCGGCACGGCCGGGCCGATGGCGGCGATCAAGGCGAAGGAGCGCGACCCGTCCCTGCGTGTGCTGCTGCTCGAGAAGGCCCACGTGAAGCGCAGCGGCGCGATCTCGATGGGCATGGACGGCCTGAACAACGCGGTGATCCCCGGTCATGCGACGCCCGAACAGTACACGCGCGAAATCACGATCGCCAACGACGGCATCGTCGACCAGGAAGCCGTGTACGCGTACGCGGCGCACAGCTTCACGACGATCGAGCAGCTCGACCGCTGGGGCGTGAAGTTCGAGAAGGACGGCACCGGCGACTACGCGGTGAAGAAGGTCCATCACATGGGTTCGTACGTGCTGCCGATGCCGGAGGGGCACGACATCAAGAAGGTGCTGTACCGGCAACTGAAGCGCGCGCGCATCGCGATCACGAACCGGATCGTCGCGACGCGCGTGCTGACCGATACGCAGGGCCGCGCAAGCGGCGTGCTCGGTTTCGACTGCCGCACCGCCGAGTTTCACGTGATCCGCGCGAAGGCCGTGATCCTCTGCTGCGGCGCGGCCGGCCGTCTCGGCTTGCCGGCATCGGGTTACCTGATGGGCACCTACGAGAACCCGACCAACGCGGGCGACGGTTACGCAATGGCCTATCACGCGGGCGCCGCGCTCGCGAATCTCGAATGCTTCCAGATCAATCCGCTGATCAAGGACTACAACGGCCCGGCGTGCGCGTACGTGACGGGCCCGCTCGGCGGCTTCACCGCGAACGGCAAGGGCGAGCGCTTCATCGAATGCGACTACTGGAGCGGCCAGATGATGTGGGAGTTCTACCAGGAACTGCAGAGCGGCAACGGCCCCGTGTTCCTGAAGCTCGACCATCTCGCGGAAGAAACGATCCAGACCATCGAGCAGATCCTGCATACGAACGAACGGCCGAGCCGCGGCCGCTTCCACGCGGGGCGCGGCACCGACTACCGCAGCCAGATGGTCGAGATGCACATCTCCGAGATCGGCTTCTGCAGCGGTCACAGCGCATCGGGCGTGTACGTGAACGCGCGCGCGGAGACGACCGTGCCGGGGCTCTACGCGGCCGGCGACATGGCGGCCGTCCCGCACAACTACATGCTCGGCGCGTTCACGTACGGCTGGTTCGCCGGGCAGAACGCGGCCGACGACGTGGCCGGACGCGACCTTGCGCCGGTGGACGACGAACAGGTCGAGGCCGAACGCGCCCGCGTGATGGCCCCGCTTCTGCGCGAACACGGCCTCGCGCCGGCGCAGGTCGAATACAAGCTGCGTCGCATGGTGAACGATTACCTGCAACCGCCGAAGGTGACGCGCAAGATGGAAATCGGGCTGCAACGCCTTGACGATATTACTGAGGATATCGAACAGATCAAGGCCGGTCATCCGCACGAACTGATGCGGGCGGCCGAAGTGCGCGCGATCCGCGACTGCGCGGAAATGGCCGCGCGCGCGTCGCTGTTCCGCACCGAGAGCCGCTGGGGGCTGTACCACCATCGCGTCGACTTCCCGCGTCGCAACGACGCCGAATGGTTCTGCCACACGTGGCTGCGCAAGGATGCCGATGGCACGATGCGCAACGAGAAGCGGCCAGTCGAACCGTACGTCGTGCCGCTGGCCGACGACGATCGCGGTGCCTACACGAATCTGCGCATCCGCGAACCGGCCGCGCTCGCGACTGCCCTCTAAGGAGCCCTACCGTGCCCCATACCCCGCACGACATCTTCCTGCGCAGCAGCGCACCCGTGACGATCGACGAGGAACGCTGCATCGCCGACAAGGGGTGCACCGTCTGCGTCGACGTGTGCCCGCTCGACCTGCTCGCGATCGACGTGACCAAGGGCAAGGCCTACATGCAGTTCGACGAATGCTGGTACTGCATGCCGTGCGAGCGCGATTGTCCGACCGGCGCAGTCAAGGTCGAAATCCCTTACCTGCTGCGCTGACCGCGTACGTCAACGCTCTTTTTCTTCGCTCATGACCGACTCTCCTTTCGCCGCCCCGCTACCCGGCGCACACGAGCGCGACCCGGCCGCGCTCGTCGCCCGCCTCGCCGCGTCCGACGCATCCGTGCGCCGCGTCGCGCTGTTCGAACTCGCGGATCTCGAGGATCCCGAACGCGTGCCGGCGTTCGTCGCCGCGCTGCGCACCGACCCGTCGGCCGACGTGCGCGGCGAAGCCGCCCGCGTACTCGGTGCGTGGGAACAGCCCGACGTCGTCGAGGCGCTGTGCGGCGCGCTGCTCGATCCGGACGACGACGTGCGCGCCGCCGCCGCCCAGAGCCTGTCCGAACTGAAGGATCCGGCGTCGGGTCCCGTACTGTGCCGCTGGGCCGACCGGCCCGAGCCGTTCGTGCGCCGTGCCGTGCTGCGCGGATTGCGCGAGTTGCGCGACCCCGGTGCGTTCGCACCCGCGCTGCATGCGCTCGAGGCCGAGCCCCCCGCCGTGCGCGCCGAAGCCGTCACGGTGCTCGGCTGGCTCAAGGATCCGCGCGCGCTTTCGCCGCTCGCGCGCATCGCGACGGCCGATACCGATGCGGACGTGCGACGTGCCGCGGTCGGCTCGATCGGCTTCGCGGCAGCCGGCGATGCGGCCGTCATCGATGCGCTGCTCGCCGCGCTGCGCGATCGCGCATGGCAAGTACGCGAGGAAGCAGCCACCACGCTCGGCAAGCTGCGCGTGACGCTGGCACGCGAGCCGCTCGTCGCCGCGCTCGACGACGACTACTGGCAGGTGCGTCTGCGCGCAGTACGCGCACTCGGGCAGTTGCGCGACGCGGCTGCGGCGCCGGCCGTCGTCGCGCTGCTCTCGCATGCGATCAGCAATCTGCGCAAGGAAGCCGCGCTCGCGCTCGGCGAATTGCGCGACCCCGCGACGCTGCCCGCCCTGAACGATGTGCTCGAGGATCGCGACCCGGAAGTCCGCAAGGCCGTACGGATCGCGATCCGGCAAATCGGCGACGCGCCCCGATGATCGCGCCGACCGAAATCGCGCTCGACCATCCGGCAAGCGCGCTCATGCTGCGTTGGCCCGACGGCGCAACGCAGCGCATCGGCTATGCGCGATTGCGCTCCGAATGCCCGTGCGCGGCATGCCGACGCATCCGGCGTGACGGCGGTCGCATCGATGCCCGGCCCGACCTGACGCTCGAAGGCGTGGAGCCGGCCGGCTACGGCGTGCGCTTCATGTTCGGCGACGGCCACGCGCGCGGCATCTATCCGTGGCCCTATCTGGCGGACGTCGACTAGCAGCCGCCGCGCGGGTTCGCGGGCGCGATGGCACGCGTGTGGAAACGCTGCGATACTGACGCCCACGAACGTCTCCACCCACCGTGGGAGCAAGGACATGCAAACCGCAGTCGGATTCATCGGCCTCGGCGTGATGGGCACGCCGATGGCGCTCAATCTCGCGCGTGCCGGCACGCCGCTCGTCGCGTGGAGCCGGTCGCGCGGCAGCGACGATGCGCTGCGCGCCGCCGGCGCGCGCATCGCCGAGCACGTCGACGACGTGTTCGCGGCGTGCCGCACCGTGATCCTGATGCTCGCGAACGACGCGGCAATCGACGCCGTCCTCGCGCGCGGCACACCCGGTTTTGCCGCGCGCGTCGGCGGCCACACGATCGTGAACATGGGCACCAACGCACCCGGGTATTCGCGTGCGCTCGCCGATGAAATCGCCGCCGCGTCGGGCCGCTACGTCGAGGCGCCCGTATCGGGGTCGCGCAAGCCGGCCGAAGCGGGCCAGCTCGTCGTGATGCTGGCCGGCGCGCCGGACGACGTCGATGCCGTGCGCGCGCTCGTGAAGCCGCTGTGCCGCGACAGCTTCGTGTGCGGCGACGTGCCGTCGGCGCTGACGATGAAGCTGGCCGTCAACCTGTTCCTGATCACGATGGTCACCGGCCTGACCGAAGCCACGCATTTCGCACAACGTCACGGTATCGATCTCGCACGTTTCGCCGACGTGCTGAACGCCGGCCCGATGGCAAGCGACGTATCGCGCGTGAAGCTCGGCAAGCTCGTCGCGGAAGATTTCTCCGTGCAGGCCGCGATCACCGACGTGCTGAAGAACGCGCGCCTCGTCGCCGAATCCGCGCGCGGCACCGGCATCGCGTCGCCGCTGCTCGACGTCTGTCACGCGCTTTACGGCGAGACCGAAAAAGCCGGACATGGATCGGACGACATGGTCGCGGTGATTCGCGCGATCGAACGACGCACCGACGCATAGGCGCGCCCATGTCCGGAACGCAGCCCTCCGCAATCGGCGCCGCCGCAACCGGGCGCCCCGTTCCCGCCGTGATCGGCATCGTGCTGCGCGAGCGCGACGTTTTGCTCGTGCGCCGCGCGAATCCGCCCGACGCGGGCTGCTGGGGGTTCCCCGGCGGCAAGATCGAACCGGGCGAACCGATCGCGGACGCGGTCGTTCGCGAGATCGCCGAAGAGACGACCGTCGCGGTCGATGCACTCGACGCCTTTACCGCGCTCGATGCGTTCGATTACGATGCGGGCGGCGCCGTGCGCCAGCATTTCATCATGGTCGCGGTGCTGTGCCGATGGCTGCGCGGCACGCCCGCCGCCGGCGACGATGCGCTCGATGCGCGCTGGTTCGCCCTCGACGAGCTCGATCGTGGTGACGTGCCGATGAGCGCGGGCGTGCGCGACGTCGCACGACGGGCGATCGAACGGTCGGCATCCCTGGGCGACGCGCGGCGCTCGCCCGTTTGACGCTTCGCCGTCGTTTCCGCGCTACCGCGCGGACGATGCGCTCGATCCATCGCGGTGCGGGCTACCCGCCGGGCACCGGATCACAACCTATCCAATCATGATCAAAATTCGCCAATCCACCGAGGCCGACGGCACACGCGTGCTGGATATCTGGCGCCGTGCCGTCGACGCAACCCACCCCTTCCTGAGCGACGACGACCGCCGCGCCATCGAAGCCGAAGTCGTCACGTTCCTGCCGGCCGCGCCGCTCGACCTCGCTGTCGACGCGCACGATCGGCCGATCGGCTTCATGCTGCTCGACGGCAGTCACATGGAAGCGCTGTTCGTCGATCCCGCCCATCATGGGACGGGTGTCGGTCGGCGGCTTGTCGAAGCTGCGCTCGGGCGCCACCCCGATTTGACGACCGACGTCAACGAGCAGAACGAAGCGGCGACGGCATTCTACGAGCGGCTCGGGTTCGAGCGCTGCGGACGATCGGCCTGCGACGGACAAGGGCGGCCGTATCCGCTGATTCACCTTCGTTATCGCGGTAGCGAACGATCCTGAGCAGGATCGGGAACCGGTGCGACATCCATTCGCACGTTATCCGAGCGATGACATCTCGATTCCCGTTCGCGGCCCGCTGTCGGACGCCAATCGCGCCGATGCCATGTCGTTCTCGAGCGCAGGTAACGGATAGCCGCCGCGCTGGCAAGCCCGGATTTCCTGCCGTCATCCGATCTTGATCCGGATGGCCGAAGGTCCGGGCGAGCTTGCCGCGCGACGATCACGCGTGGAACAACGTCAGTCGGATCACGCCCCTGCATCGCAGCCAGTCACAAACGGTGCAATAGCGAGACGCGCGTTTCTCGGGCCAAACGAGCCTATCTCCGCCCCGATGATGCTACTCTCTCGGCCAACCCAAACGTCACCCCATGAAGCAGCAGGATTCAACCATGCAGACCGTCGCGGTACTGGACTTCGAAACCACCGGGCTGTCGCCGAACATGGGCGACCGTGCGACCGAAATCGCCGTCATCCTTCTGCGTGACGGGCAGATCGTCGACCGCTTCCAGAGCCTGATGAATGCGGGCCGGCGCATCCCGTCCGATGTCGTCGCGCTCACCGGCATCACGAACGACATGATCGCGTCGGCACCGCCGGCGTCCGAAGTCATGAAGGAAGCCGCGGCGTTCGTCGGCAAGCATGCGGTCGTCGCCCACAACGCCGGTTTCGACAAACGCTTCTGGCAGTCGGAGCTCGGGCAGCTCGGCATGCCGGCCGAGCATGCGTTCGCCTGCACGATGCTGGTGGCGAGACGGATCTACCCGGACGCTCGCAGTCATCGCCTGTCGAGCCTGGTCGAGATGCTGCGGTTGCCGAAATCGGGCCGCGCGCACCGGGCGATGGTCGATGCCGAAATGGCCGGCCATCTGTGGTGCCGGTTGCAGCACGACATCGCCCGGACGTACGGGCTGGATCGCATCGATCACGCGCTGATGTCGCGGGTCCAGGCAACGAGCAAGGCGAAGGTGCCGACGTATCTGCGTTCGCTCGGGTGCGCGCACGCGTAGGCATCCGGTCGCGCCCGGTGACACGACGCGTCCCGTTCCACGCGATGCGTGAATGCAAAAACGGCTTGGCAAGCGCCAAGCCGTTTTTTTGCCCGGACGTGAACCCGACCCGGAAGCTTACGCAGGCTGCTTGGGCGGCTGGACGGCGCCGATCTGGATGAAGACCTCGAGGGTGTTGAGTTCGTCCCAGTGTTCGACGAAGCGGCCGTGTTCCACCCGCCAGATGTCGATCGAGCGCATGACGAAGGGCCTGCCGGTCGCGGGGTAGCCGAGAAGGTTGCCGGTGTGGGTGCCCTCGTAGCGATAGCGACCGACCACGCGGGAGCCGTCTGCCGACACGAAAACGTCTTCCGCGGTGACCTTCAGGTCGGGAACGCCCGCGATGATGGCCCCAAGTACCTTCTTGGAACCTTCCAGTCCGGGCTCAGCGAATGCGTTGTGGTTCACGTAGTTCGGCGCCTTGATCTCGTCGAGGCGCGACACATCGTGGTTGGACATGATCTCGGCAAAGAGGTAGCCGAGCCTGGCCAGATCAGGGGAAGGAGCGCTGTTCATGGATGAAGTCCTTTTGCGGTTAGGGGGTCACATCACTGCCTGCTTCGAAGCTCTATCCGAGCAAAAATATCTAGCAACGCTAGAATCATAGTCTAGCAACGCTATTTCTTCAAGCGCCGGTATAATTACGGATCAAAGAGGCTTTTGGGGAATCAGTGATGGGGGTCGCCGAGCGCAAGAACAGGGACCGGGACGCACGCGAGCAGCGCATCACCGCAGCGGCCCGACAAATTGCGGAGGCAGAGGGCTGGAGCGCCGTTACGGTTCGCCGCCTGGCTGACGAGATCGAGTACAGCCAGCCCGTACTCTATTCGCACTTCAGGAACCGGGACGCGATAGTCGGCGCCGTTGCGCTCGAAGGCTTTCGGGAAATCAAGACGGCGCTTCATCAAGCGGCGCAGCGATCAACCGATCCCCGCCAGGCGTGCGAAAGTGTTGCGATCGCCTATCTCGACTTCGCTCGCGACAATCCCGCGCTCTACGAGGCGATGTTCACCATGCCGACCGACTTGCTTTTCGCAGAGGCCGACACCAGGCCTGAACTGAGAGAAGCCTTCGAGGTGCTTGCCGCTGTCGTGCCGTCGAGTCTGAATGTCGACGTGGCGACGGAGACGTTTTGGGCAACCCTTCATGGGCTGGTTCAGCTCGAAAGCTCAGGCCGGATCAAGCACAGCACGCGGCTGGCGCGGGTAGCATTGGTTATCCGCGGCCTGTTCGGATGAGCGATCCTCCTGCTATTTCAGGCCGGTCCGATCAAGCCGTTCACGCGGCTCGGTTTGGACGGCGTGACAGTCCGCCAAAGGTGGCGGATGAAATTCGTGCGGCGCACCCCGACCGGCGCCCCACCCCATACGTTGATTGACGGACGATTGCTGCATCGCCCCGGCAAGGAACCGCACTGTTTCGTCTGCGTCCGCCGCAATCGTGTTCGCCGTCCAGGCTTTTGCGGCCGAGCTAAATCCCTTCCGAACAACGTTCGGAAGCAGATGGGCCATTGGCTCATCTTTAACGGATGCTCGCAAATGTCGCGCGAATATCGCTTACCAGCGCATTCGGATTTTCCAACGCGGCGAAATGGCCACCCTGCTCGTGCTCGCCGAAGTGCCGCACATCGCGGTAGCGTCGTTCGATCCACCGCCGCGATTTTCGTACGTGTTCGCCAGCAAGCATGGTGAATCCAGACGGCACGGCAATGGGACGATCGATACGAGCCGCGGAGGACCAGTTGGATCGCTTCAGTTCCCAATACAGTCGTGCTGACGAAGCCGACGTATTGGGTATCCAGTACAACATGATGTCGTCTAGCATGTCGTCGAGCGTGAAGGAAGCTTCCGCGTTGCCCGCGGTGCCGCACGTGTCCTGGAACATCGCGTAAATCCACGCTGCCTGCGCAACCGGAGAATCCGCGAGCGCGTAGCCTATCGTCTGCGGTCGCGTCTGCTGCTGTTGAGCGTGTCCGGATAGCGTGCTCCAGAAATACCGGGCACTGTCGAGCATGCCCTGCTCATCCGGCGTCGCGTCGCGCATTTCGTCCGGCGTGGGCATGAACATCGCGAAGTTCAGATGGATACCCATAAGCTCGGGGAGCGCCAGTGACGCGACTTCGTCCGTCACGCCTGCGCCAAGATCACCACCTTGCATGACCCAACGGTCATAGCCCAGTCGGTGCATCAGCTGAACGTAAGCGCGCCCAATGCGCGACATGTCCCATCCGGGTTCATCAGGTTTGTCGGAAAAACCAAATCCCGGCATCGACGGAATGACGAGGTGAAACGCCTGCCTCGGATCGCCGCCATGTGCGGCGGGATTGCCGAGCGGCCCTATCACCTTGCGGAACTCAAGCACGGAACCGGGCCAACCATGCGCCATCAGCAATGGAACGGCATCGGGTTCAGGTGACCGAATGTGGAGGAAGTGGATGTCAAGGCCGTCAATGGTCGTCTTGAACTGCCCGAAGTCATTCAACATCGACTCGCAGCGACGCCAGTCGTAACCCTCTATCCAATGCGCGACCAGTGCCTGCAGCTTTGAAAGCCGCGGACCCTGACTCGTGTCATTGACGGTCTCAGGGTCGGGCCAGCGCACCCGCCGCAGTCGCTCGCGCAAATCGGACAATTCGTGCTCGGGCACATCGAGATGAAACGGCTTGATCAGATCACTCATGACTTGCTGCCTTTAGTTGCGTAGCGACGTTTCATGAAGTCGACGAGCGATGTCGGCCGCACCGCCGGATATCGGTCATTCGCGATGTCGCGCAAAGTCCCTTCGCCCGACATCATCGGTAGCAGATACTGGAGCGACAGCATCGCCGTCGGATGAGCACCGGCCTTCGCCATTCGCCGTAGTTCTGCGTATCCGTCCGCGATCGAGCCTCGACGAATCCGATGAAGCGCGCTGCCCGTCGCCGCTGCATAGTCACCTGCGATCTGGGCAATGGTGCGGCAGTCACCTGCCACGGACACCACCCGGTTGGCCGATGCCGGATCCTCGACGACCGCCACCGTCCAGGCCGCGACGTCGCTCATGGAAGTGAAATCGAGCGGCACCTCGTCGTCACCCCAGTAAGTGATCGTGCCCGCGTTGGCATCGATCAGGCCGGGGTGGGAGAACACGGCCTCCATGAATCCACCGTTCAGGATGTGGGTATAGCCGATGCCACTCGGGGCGACCTTACGATCGAAGGTCCGCCGCATGTCGAGGTAAGGGTTAATGCCTTCAGGAATCGAGAACAGGTTCTCCGAGAAGTCCGACGGGACGAATCGCCCGACGTTCGCCGCGAGCGCTGCATCGAGCAAACGGGACTGGCCGTCAATGATGGTGTCAGGTCCGCCCTGAACTGCCGAAATGACGGTACCGACGCCGGCACAGGCGTGCCTGAGGCTGAGCGGGTCGTCCAGATCCATATTGACGACGGTCACGCCGTTCGCTGCCCACCCCTTTGCACGATTGGCATGTTTGCCTGCTGAACCGCCGCGAACACCCGCACGGATCTCACTGGCGGGCCGCGTGCGAAGCAACGCATCAATGACCCTGCGCCCAAGATTGCCGGCGGCGCCGGCGACCAGATAGCTCGTTTGCGTGTTCTCCATGACTTCCTCGGTTCGTCATGACGCGCGGTGTACGTCGTTGAGAAGAAGTCTAGGTTGTTCCGGGTTTGAATATAAGATGGCTGAATCGCGACTCGCTGTTCCGGAAAACGATACGAAATGGATCAGGCCGACCTCATCATCTTTCTTCGGTTAGCCGATAGCGGCAGCCTTTCCGGCACCGCACGGGCGCTGAAGATGCCCAAATCGTCCGTCAGCCGGGCGCTCGTCCGATTGGAGACGGAGATTGGATCAGCGCTCTTCGACCGGTCCACACGACATTTCCGGCTGACTGACGCGGGAAAACTGCTGCTGCCCTACGCGTCGCGGGCAGTTCAGGACCTGCAGGAAGCGCAGGCGATCATCGATGGCTACGCGGGGAAACCGCGCGGGCTTCTACGGATCAACACGACGCAATCGTTCGCGCAGGGACTCCTGGCGCCCATGCTGCCTGAATTTCTCGACCGCTATCCGGAACTCGCCGTGGAGCTGACCACGGACTCGAACTACGTCGACATTGCGCGCGACGGTATCGACGTAGCGGTGCGCGTCGGCACACTGCCTGACTCGTCGCTCATCGCTCGCAGGCTGCCACCCGTTGAATTGTGGTTATGCGCAAGTCCGTCCTACCTGGCGCGAGCGGGCGTTCCGATGGAGGCAGCTGAACTTCACGGACATGCGCTCGTCGTTCGGGAGGCGCCCACGAACTGGATTTTTCAGGATGGCAAAACGGAATTGACCATACAGCCGCGTGGCAGGGCAATCATCCCGGACGCGGCTGCGCAGAAGATCGTTCTTGAAGGCGGCGGCGGGATTGGTTTTCTTCCCAGCTACCTCGCGGCTCCCGCCTTGACGGCGGGCACCCTGGTGCGGGTCCTTCCGTCATTGCGACGGGAACCCATCGAGCTTCACGCGTTGTATCCGACGCACCGCAGCATGTCGGCAAAGGTCCGGGCTTTCATCGATGCCCTGATCGGTCACCTTGATACGGTCAGGCTAACGTCCTCGCGCGACTAGCCAGCCGTCTCATGCGGTACCGTCATTCGTACCGCCCGAATGACCGGGATTGAGTGAAACAGGATGCGCGCTGAATCACTCAATCCCTTGACACAAAAGGCTCACGGTCGATTTTTGATACTGATCGAGACGACGTGAGCCGATTGTGAATCACTCCCACTCGATCGTCGCCGGCGGCTTGCCCGAAATGTCGTACACCACGCGATTGATCCCGCGCACTTCGTTGATGATCCGGTTCGACGCACGGCCGAGCAGCGCGTACGGCAGGTGTGCCCAGTGTGCAGTCATGAAGTCGGTCGTCTGCACCGCGCGCAGCGACGTCACGTAGTCGTACGTGCGGCCATCGCCCATCACGCCGACCGACTTGACCGGCAGGAACACCGCGAATGCCTGGCTCGTCAGGTCGTACCAGCTCTTGCCGACATCGGCTTCGCCGCACAGGCCGGCCGCCGCGTCCTGCGCGGTCGCGGTCGTGTTGCGCAGTTCCTCGATGAAGATCGCGTCCGCGCGGCGCAGCAGGTCCGCATACTCGCGCTTCACTTCGCCGAGAATCCGCACGCCGAGGCCCGGGCCCGGGAACGGATGGCGGTACACCATCTCCGGCGGCAGGCCGAGCGCGACGCCCAGCTCGCGCACTTCGTCCTTGAACAGGTCGCGCAGCGGTTCGAGCAGCTTCAGGCCGAGCGTTTCCGGCAGGCCGCCGACGTTGTGGTGGCTCTTGATCGTCGTTGCCTTCTTCGTCTTCGTGCCGCCCGATTCGACCACGTCCGGGTAGATCGTGCCCTGCGCGAGCCACTTCGCCTTCGACAGCTTCTTCGCCTCGGCCTGGAACACCTCGACGAACTCGCGGCCGATGATCTTGCGCTTCGCTTCCGGATCGGTCACGCCGGCCAGGTGGCCGAGGAACTGGTCGGACGCATCGACGTGCACGACCTTCGCATGCAGGCGGCCCTCGAACATGTCGAGCACCATCTTGCCTTCGTTCAGGCGCAGCAGGCCGTGGTCGACGAACACGCAGGTGAGCTGGTCGCCGATCGCGCGGTGAATCAGCGCGGCCGCGACGCTCGAATCGACGCCGCCCGACAGGCCGAGAATCACTTCCTCGTCACCGACCTGCTCGCGGATCTTCGCGACGGCTTCCTCGATGTGGTTCTTCATGATCCAGTCGGGCTTCGCGCCGGCGATCTGCAGCACGAAGCGTTCGATGATCTGGCGGCCCTTCACCGTGTGCGTGACTTCCGGGTGGAACTGCACCGCGTAGTAGCCGCGCGCCTCGTCGGCCATGCCGGCGATCGGGCAGCTCGGCGTCGACGCCATCAGCGCGAAGCCCGGCGGCAGCTCGGCAACCTTGTCGCCGTGGCTCATCCAGACCTTCAGCATCCCGTGGCCTTCGGCCGTCGTGAAATCCTCGATGCCGTCGAGCAGGCGCGTATGGCCGTGCGCACGCATTTCCGCGTAGCCGAATTCGCGATGGTCGCTCCACTCGACCTTGCCGCCGAGCTGCACGGCCATCGTCTGCATGCCGTAGCAGATGCCCAGCACCGGCACGCCGAGATCCCACACGGCCTGCGGCGCGCGCAGCTGATGGTCTTCGTACGTGCTCGCGTGGCTGCCCGACAGGATCACCGCCTTCGGCGCGAACTCGCGGACGAAGTCGTCGGACACATCGTTCGGGTGGATTTCGCAGTAGACGTGCGCTTCACGCACGCGCCGCGCAATCAGTTGGGTGACTTGCGAACCGAAGTCGAGAATCAGGATTTTGTCGTGCATGGCTGCGGACGGGATGAAGAGAATAAGAAAAGCAGCGCATCGAGCGCTGCGTCAAAAGCATGGACAGCGGCGTCGGGCGGCAGGCGGCTCGCGCGACGCATCGCCGGTCAATCCTGCATCGGCGGGCGTTCGTCGAGTGCGACGCCGCCGGACGATCGACTGGAACCGGATGACGCCGGCGACGATGCTTCGGGTGCCGCGGGACGGCCGACGACGGGCTCCACGCGCTGCGGTGCGGGCGACGCCGCCGGCGCCATCGCCGGCTCGGCCGGACGCTGGGCCGGTGCGCGTGCCTCGAGCGCCTGCGCCTTCTCGCGCCGGCGCACGGCCGCTGCGATCCGCACGCCGCCGAGACCGAGCACGATCAGCGCGACGCCGGCCACGACCGACAGCACCCTGCCGGCGGCCGCCAGCGCGGGGCCGCTGCCGGCGCCGAGCGACCAGACGATCGTCAGCGCGCCGGTCAGCCAGTACACGTGGCCGACCGACCGCGCCACCGGCGCCGTGAGGTCACCGTTGAACGCCGCATGAAACGCGAGCCACGCGAGCCCGAGCAACGCGATGCCGAACGCCTGGCCGAGCATGACCGGCTGGATGTTCTGCAACTGCAGCGCGTTGAACAGCGACTGCCAGGGCGTCAGCACGAACAGCACGCCGAACGCCAGCAGCAGCACGGCATCGAGGATCAGCACGGCTCGCAGCAGCGGTTTCATCGGCGATCAGTCCACGTGGTAGTTCGGCGCTTCCTTCGTGATCTGCACGTCGTGCACGTGCGACTCGCGCATGCCCGCCGCGGTGATCTGGACGAATTCGGCCTTGTCGTGCAGCTCGTCGATCGTGCGGCAGCCGCAGTAGCCCATGCTGGCGCGCACGCCGCCGACCAGCTGGAACAGGATCGCGTTGACCGAACCCTTGTACGCGACGCGGCCTTCGATGCCTTCCGGCACGAGCTTGTCGATGTTCGCCGAGTTGTCCTGGAAGTAGCGGTCCGCCGCGCCGTCCTTCATCGCGCCGACCGAACCCATGCCGCGGTACGACTTGTACTGGCGGCCCTGGTACAGGAACACGTCGCCCGGCGCCTCTTCGGTGCCCGCGAACATGCTGCCCATCATCACCGCGTTCGCGCCGGCCGCGAGAGCCTTCGACACGTCGCCCGAGAAACGCACGCCGCCGTCGGCGATGCACGGCACGCCGGTACCCTTCAGCGCATCCGCGACGTTCGCGATCGCGCTGATCTGCGGCACGCCGACCCCCGCGACGATCCGCGTCGTGCAGATCGAGCCCGGGCCGATACCGACCTTGACCGCGTCCGCGCCGTATTCGACCAGCGCCTTCGCGGCGGCGGCCGTCGCGATGTTGCCGCCGATCACCTCGACGTGCGGGAAGTTCTGCTTGACCCAGCGCACGCGCTCGAGCACGCCCTTGCTGTGACCGTGCGCGGTATCGACGACGATCACGTCGACGCCGGCCTGCACCAGCAGCTCGACACGCTCTTCGTTGTCCGGGCCGACACCGACCGCCGCGCCAGCGCGCAGCTTGCCGTGTTCGTCCTTGCACGCGTCCGGGTGCTCGGTCTGCTTCGTGATGTCCTTGACGGTCATCAGGCCGCGCAGTTCGAACGCGTCGTTGACGACCAGCACGCGCTCGAGGCGGTGGCTGTGCATCAGCGCCTTCGCTTCGGCGAGCGGCGTGCCTTCCTTGACCGTGACGAGGCGCTCGCGCGGCGTCATGATCGACTTGACCGGTTCGTCGAGGCGCGTTTCGAAGCGCAGGTCGCGGTTCGTGACGATCCCGACGAGCTGCGGGCCTTCGACGACCGGGAAACCCGAGATGCCATGCTGGCGCGACAGCGCGATCACGTCGCGCACCTTCATTTGCGGCGGCACGGTGATCGGGTCGCGGACGACGCCCGACTCGAAACGCTTGACCTTCGCGACTTCGCGGGCCTGTTCGGCCGGCGTGAGGTTCTTGTGGACGATACCGACGCCACCCTGCTGTGCCATCGCGATCGCGAGGCGACCTTCGGTGACCGTGTCCATCGCGGCGGACACGAGCGGCATGTTCAGGGAGATGTTGCGGGTCAGCTTGGTCTTGAGGCTGGTGTCGCGCGGGAGAACGTCGGAGAAGGCGGGAACGAGGAGCACGTCATCGAAAGTGAGTGCTTTTTGGATCAGACGCATGGCAAATCCTATGGGCGCAAAAGCGAATTATACGCGAAGCGCCGTGAATTTTCACAACACGAACAACGGCTTAGCCGGTTTCGGCCGTTCGGGGGCCGAATCGTTCGGATCGCCGTTCGGTTCGTTTTCGATCGCCTTTCGTTTCACCGCCGCATCGAACGATTCGCGCAACAGCCGGCAAAACGGCCGTCCCGCCTGTTGTGAGCAGGCCACGCGGCGGTCGCCGCCGCGCTGAAGCGAGGCCGGCGACGTGTCGAGGCGACCTGTCTGCCACGTGTTACAGCAGCCCTGCCGCGCGCGCGATCATCTCGATGCCGCCACCGACCGCCGCGCAGCCGGCGATCCGCGCCACGCGCCAACTGGCCGGCGCAAGGCGCTCGGCGGCGATGGCGACCGTCACGGCGGCCATGACGCGCAAGTCCATCATGCCGGCCGCCAGCGCGACCACCATCAGGTTCCCGCAACAGGCGCTGCAGTGCCTGGCGGCCCGCACGCCAAACCGCCAGGCTGCGCCGGCAACAACCGGCGGCCGGTGCGTGTCGCCTGCCGCGTGCCGGCAGCACGCCAGCCGCCGCGCCTTCCACGCGGTGAATTGCAGCATGCCCGCGGCCAATACGACCGCACCCGCCGCGAACGGCAGCGCACGCGCCAGCACCGGCAGCCGCGCGGCGGCGGCCGTCAACGCCGCGCCAGCCGGAAACACGAGCGCCCCGAGCGCCATCCACACCGAGAAATACCCGACGCCCGCGACGACGACGAGCCAGGCCGAACGCGCCGTGGCCAGCGGGCCGACGCGCCGTGCATATCGCCAGAGCGTCGGCGCCAGCACCGGCAGCATCATCGCCACCGTCATCGCTCCCCACATTCCGGCGAACGCCGCGAACGCGTGCCCGGCGCCCCGCCCGCACGGCCGCAGCCATGCGGCCGAAGCCATCCAGCCGCCGGCCATCGGTTCGCTGCCCATCGCGGCCATCGACGCGTGCTGCGCGAGGGTCGCCATGACCGCGACGACGAACACGACGGCGACCACCCCACCGAATGCCCGCGGATCGGGGCCGGTGTCGCCGGTCGGCGGTCGCATCGTCGCACGCCTCGTCCGTCGCCGGCCCGCTCAGCCGCGCGCGTACTCGTCGTGGCGGCGCCACCACGGGCCGGCCTCGTTGCGCCCGCGCGGCGCGCGATCGAGCCACTGGTACATCCCCCACAGCCCGTCGAGCCCGCGCGCATAGGTCGAATACGTGTGATAGACGGCGCCGTCCTCGCGCACGAACGCGCTCATCCCCGGCCGGTCGAGCGAATAGGTGCGCGCGTCGGTGCCGCACGTCGCCGCGAACTGCACGACGGGCGCCGGCGGCGGATCCATGTCCATCGCGTGGCCGGCCCGCGCGTAGTTGTATTCGACGTCGCCCGCGCGCTGCTGCGTTTCGGTGAACGACACGTTGAAATCGAAGTTGAAATCGCTGCCGACCGACGACGCCCACGGGAAGGCCCACCCCATCCGCTCGCGGTAGGCGAGCAGCTTCGCGAGCGGGGCGCGCGACACGGCCGCAAGCGTCACGTCGTGGTGCGCGAGATGCACGGCAAAACCGTCGAAGCCGTCGGCAAGCGCCGAGCACGACGGACAGCCGGCCTTGTAGTCGGGGCCGAACATGAAGTGATAGACGAGCAGTTGCGAGCGGCCGCGAAACAGGTCGTCGAGCGTCGCCTGCCCGTCTTCGGTGTCGAACCGATAGGTCTTGTCGACACGCACCCACGGCAACGCCTGGCGCCGCCGCGCGAGTTCGTCGCTTTGCCGCGTCAGCGCCTTTTCGGCATCGAGCAAGGCGCGGCGCTCGGCCAGCCATTCGTCGCGTGTTCCGGTGAGATGGGTCGTCATTGCGGGGTCCTCCTTCGGTGGGTATCCGGCACGGCGGACGGCGCCGTGTGCGTGGTGCTAGATTAGTGGCGGGCATCGGACCGGAGGGAGTGACAAGTGTGTCGGGATTCGGATGGATTCGCTGATCACCGCGGCCGCGCGCGCGCTCGCGGCCGGTGACGCGCTCGGCGCGCTGAACCGCGTCGCGCTGCGCGACGATGCGCCGGCGCTCGCGCTGCGCGGCATCGCGATGGCGCAGCTCGGCGATTTCGAGCGCGCGCGCACCCTCGTGCGCAGCGCCGCCCGCGCATTCGGCGCGAAGGAAGCCGTCGCACGCGCGCGCTGCGTCGTCGCGGAAGCGGAGATCGCCCTCGCGTCGCGCGACTTGCGCTGGCCGACGCGCGCACTCGATGCGGCCTGTGCGACGCTCGACGCGCACGGCGACCGCGCGAATGCCGCGCATGCACGCTATCTCGGCGTACGCCGACTGCTGCTGATCGGCCATGTCGACGACGCCGAGCGGCTGCTCGCGCATCTCGATCCCGCGCCGCTGCCGTCCGCGTCGCGCGCCGCCCATGAACTGATCGCGGCCGGCATCGCGATGCGCCGCCTCCGCACGCACGCCGCCCGCGCGGCGCTCGCCCGGGCACGCGCGGCCGCCCGCGACGCCGGCATCGCCGCGCTGACGGCCGAGGTCGACACCGCCGCCCGCGTGCTCGACGCACCGGCCGCGCGACTCATCGCACGCGGCACGTCGCGGCTTGTGCCGCTCGACGAAGTCGAGACGCTGTTCGCGTCGAACTCGCTCGTCGTCGACGCGTGCCGCCACACCGTGCGCGATGCGCGCACGACCGTGTCGCTCGCGCGCCGCCCCGTGCTGTTCGTGCTCGCCCGCGCGCTCGGCGAAGCGTGGCCGGCCGACGTGTCGCGCAATGCGCTCGTGGCCGCCGCGTTCCGCGCCAAACAGGCGGACGAATCGCATCGCGCGCGGCTGCGCGTCGAGATCGGCCGGCTGCGCGCGGTGCTGCGCCCGCTCGCGAACGTCGTCGCGACACCGCGCGGCTTTGCGCTCGAACCGCTCGGCGTACGCGAGACCGTCGTCCTCGCACGCCCGGTCGACGATCGCCACGCGGCCGTCCTCGCGCTGCTCGCCGACGGCGAAGCGTGGTCGAGTTCCGCGCTGGCGCTCGCGCTCGGCGCGAGCCAGCGCACCGTGCAACGCGCGCTCGACACGCTCGCGGAGGCCGGCAAGGTGCAGGCGCTCGGCCGCGGCCGCGCGCGCCGCTGGATGACGCCGCCGCTGCCCGGATTCGCGACGACCTTGTTACTCCCGGCGCCGCTGCCGGGCGATTAGGATGGCCGCATTGAACGACGAGGGGACGAACATGAAACGCTCCGCGGCAGAGATCATTCGCGAATACGGCCCGTTTCCGGGCGTCGACGGCGTGCACGGCGTCACGTTCGACGGACGGCACGTGTGGTACGCGTCCGGCGACAAGCTGAATGCGCTCGATCCCGAGCGCGGCACGACCGTGCGCTCGCTCGACGTTGCCGCGCATGCAGGCACGGCGTTCGACGGCCGCCACCTGTTCCAGATCGTCGAGGACCGCATCGAGAAGCTCGATCCCGAATCGGGTCGCGTGCTCGCGACGATCCCGGCCCCCGGCGGCGGCGCCGACTCGGGGCTCGCGTGGGCCGAAGGCACGCTGTGGGTCGGCCAGTACCGCGAACGCAAGATTCATCAGATCGATCCGGAATCGGGCGCCGTGCTGCGCACGATCGAATCGAACCGCTTCGTCACCGGCGTGACGTGGGTCGACGGCGAGCTGTGGCACGGCACGTGGGAAGCCGACCAGAGCGACCTGCGGCACGTCGACCCGCACACGGGCCAGGTCCTCGAACAGGTCGACATGCCGGCTGGCGTCGGCGTATCGGGGCTCGAATCCGACGGCCGCGACCGCTTCTACTGCGGCGGCGGCAACAGCGGCACCCTGCGCGCCGTGCGGCGCCCGGCACGCGCGCGTGCAGCGGGCGACGGCGCGCCCGCCTCGCCCGATCCGGCCGAGGGCTGATTCGCCGCAGCCGGCCGACGCGCCGCGCCCCATGCCGAGTGCAGGAATGAACAAGACACCGCCGCGACGGCGTCGCTAAGATGCGCGCACATCAGTCATTCGTTCGGAGCGGTCGATGCAGCGCGGCGTGGTTTACGGTGTCCTGGCAGGCGCCCTGTGGGGCATGGTGTTTCTCGTTCCGCGGCTGCTGACCGACTTCTCGCCGCTGCTGCTGAGCGCCGGCCGCTACGCGATGTACGGCCTCGTGTCGCTCGCGGCCGCCCTGCCCGCCGCCCGCTCGCTGCTCGCGCGGCTGACCCGCGAAGACCTCGTCGCGCTGGTGAGGCTCGCCGTCATCGGCAACGTCGCGTATTACATGCTGCTGTCCGGCGCCGTGCATCTGATCGGCATCGCGCCCAGCTCGCTGATCGTCGGCGTGCTGCCCGTGACCGTCACGCTCGCGGGCCTCGGCGACCACGGCGCCGTGCCGCTGCGGCGGCTCGCCGCCCCGCTCGCGCTGGTGATCGCGGGCATCGCCTGCATCAACGTCGACCTGTTCACGTCCGAAGCCGCGCATGCGACCACCCTCGGCCAGAAACTCGCCGGCATCGCCTGCGCGGCCGGCGCGCTCGCCAGCTGGACCTGGTACGCGGTCGCGAACGCACGCTACCTGCAGCGCCATCATCATTTCGACGGCAACGAATGGTCGGTGCTATGGGGTGTCGTGACGGGCCTGATCGGCGCGCTCTGCTGGATCGCGATCCTCGCGCTGCCCGCCGGCACGGTGCAGGCGGCCGTCCCGGCGTCGCGCTGGCAGCTGTTCTGGCTGCTGAATCTCGGGCTCGCGATCGGCGCGTCGTGGCTCGGCAACGGCCTGTGGAATGCGGCGTCGAAGCGCTTGCCGCTCACGCTGTCGGGGCAGTTGATCGTGTTCGAAACCGTGTTCGCGATGCTGTACGCGTTCGTGTACGACCAGCGGATGCCGCACGCGCCCGAAATCACCGCGCTCGTGCTGCTGCTCGCCGGCGTGTACGGCGCGGTGCGACAGCACGGCGACACGCCGGGCAGCGCGCCGACAAACGCAAACGCCGCGGCCCACTGAGCGCGCCGCGGCGTGCGATCAGGCGAATCGGAACGAAAAACGCGTCAGCGCGCGTCCTTGTGCATCCACTTGCGGCCCTCGATCGAGCCGTCGCGGCGGGACTTGTCGACGCGCCGCTGACGCGCCAGCTTCGGGTCAACGATCAGCGGGCGGTAGATCTCGACGCGATCGTGATCGGCGAGCGGCGCGTCGAGCGGCGCGAACTTGCCGTACACGCCCGTCTTCGCGTGCGCGAGATCGATCTCCGGATGCAGCGCGAGCACGCCGCTCGCGTCGATCGCCGAGCGTACGGTCGCGCCTTCGGGCAGCGACAGCGGAATCAGCGTCTGGCGGTCCGGCAGCGCATAGCAGACTTCGATCGACAGCATCGCGTCACCCCTTCCCGTAGCGCTGGTCCGCGCGCTTCACGAACGAATCGACGAACGTGTTCGCGATGTGGCTGAACACGGGCCCGATGATCTTTTCGAGCAGGATGCTCGAAAACTCGTAATGCAGCGCGAATTCGATCTTGCACGCATCGGCGCGCAGCGCGGTGAAGCGCCACGAGCCCGTGAACTTCTTGAACGGGCCGTCCGTGAACTCCATGTCGATCCGCGTCGGGCGCTGCTGCGTGTTGCGCGTCGCGAAATGCTGCTTGATGCCCTTGAAGTTGATGTCGATGCGCGCTTCCATCCCGCTCTCGTCCTGACGGCGAATCTCGACACCGCCGCACCAGGGCAGGAAATTGGGGTAGTCGGCCACGTCGGTGACGAGGTCGAACATCTGTTCCGCCGAATGGCGGATCAATACGGTTTTCTGGACATCTGCCATAAATCGCGCGGCATCGCTTGAGGTGGGAACGCAAGCCGGGCGATTCCCGCCCCGCTTTGCTAAAATCGTGATTTTAAACGAGTTGGGCCGATCCTTTCATGAGCATCATCGACAACAGGAAAGCGCACTTCGATTATCACATCGAGGAACGCTACGAGGCGGGGCTCGTGCTGGAGGGCTGGGAAGTCAAGGCGCTGCGCGCCGGGCGCGGCCAGATCAAGGAAGGCTACGTCGTGGTGAAGAACGCCGAGATCTTCCTGATCGGTACCCATATCAGCCCGCTGCCCGAAGCCTCGACGCACATCAAGCCCGACCCGGTTCGCACGCGCAAGCTGCTGCTGCACCGCGAGGAAATCAAGAAACTGATCGGCAAGGTCGAGCAGCGCGGCTACACGCTCGTGCCGCTGAACTTCCACTACAAGGGCGGTCGCGTGAAGTGCGACATCGCGCTCGCGAAGGGCAAGAAGCTGCACGACAAGCGCGAAACCGAGAAAAAGCGCGACTGGGAACGCGAAAAGGCACGCATCATGCGCGCCGGCACCTGACGCGCGCGACCCGCCACGCAAACGACACGGCCCGCTCGAAGCGGGCCGTGTTGCTTTGGGCGATCTGATTCCTGCCTGCCGGTCGCCCGGCTGCGCGACGATTCGCCGCACGCCGATCGCACGCGGCGACCGCCTGGGCCGCGGTTGCGCGCGGTTCAGCCCTTCACGGGCGTCGATGCGTTCTTGACGATCGTCAGCGCCGACGAGATCGCCGTACCGAGGTCCGACAGGTTCGACGGCACGATCAGCGTGTTGCCCTGCTTCGCGAGATTCGAGAACGCGTTCACATACTGCTCGGCGACCTTCAGGTTCACCGCATCCATCCCGCCTTGCGACTGGATCGCATTCGCGATCTTCTGGATCGCCTGCGCGTTCGCCTCGGCCACCGCCAGGATCGCGGCGGCCTCGCCCTGCGCCTGGTTGATCGCGGCCTGCCGCTCGCCTTCGGACTTCTGGATGGCCGCTTCACGCGCGCCCGACGCGAGGTTGATCTGCTCCTGCTTGCGGCCTTCCGAAGCGGCGATCAGCGCGCGCTTCTCGCGCTCCGCGGTGATCTGCGCCTGCATCGCGTGCAGGATTTCCTTCGGCGGCGTCAGGTCCTTGATCTCGTAGCGCAGCACCTTCACGCCCCAGTTCGCCGCGGCCTGGTCGAGCGCCGACACGATGTTGTGGTTGATGAAGTCGCGCTCCTCGAACGTCTTGTCGAGTTCGAGCTTGCCGACCACCGAGCGCAGCGTGGTTTGCGCGAGCTGCGTGATCGCGAGCACGAAGTTGCTCGACCCGTACGACGCCTTCATCGGATCGGTCACCTGGAAGTACAGCACGCCGTCGACCTGCAGCTGCGTGTTGTCGCGCGTGATGCAGACCTGGCTCGGCACGTCGAGCGGAATTTCCTTCAGCACGTGCCGGTACGCGATGCGATCGACGAACGGCAGCACGATGTTCAGGCCGGGCGACAGCGTCGCGTGATAGCGCCCGAAGCGCTCCAGCACCCATGCATGCTGCTGCGGCACGATCTTCACCGTCTTCGACACGATCACGATCGCGATGACGAGCAGGACAACCCAGATGATCAGCGAATCCATGAAATATTCCCTCCTTGTTGTATCAGCGGACGATCAGCCCGCGGGTTTCGCCACGACCACGAGACAATTGCCGCGCACGGCGCTCACCTGATAGACGTGCGCATCGTCGCGCTCGCCGTGCGCGAGCTCGACATCCCAGTCGGCGCCGCGATACTGCACGCGCGCGCGGCCGTCGTGCCACGCGTCGACCGTGACGGTCGAGCCGATATCGAGATTGACGTCGGGATTCGTCGACGTGTCGCGCTTCTGCTTGCGGCCGAGCCCCGAACGGCGCAGCGCGATCATCGCGACGATCGCGACCGCGGCCGCCGCGCCGAACTGCACGTGCGGCGCGAAACCGGCCAGTTGCAGCAACCCGCCCGCGAGAAAGCCGAGCGCGATCATCAGCAGATAAAACGTACCGGTCAGCAACTCGGCGACGACCAGCACGCCCAGCGCGACCCACCAGAACAGATGCCCCGACATGATTGTGGTCTCCTCGAAAACGCCCCCGCGCTTGCTCTCGCTCGCTACTCCCCGCGGGGGCGGCCCGGCGTGTACCTGTACCGACAAACAAAAACACCCCGGTGCTTACCGGGGTGTTTATAGCATGAACCTTGCATTTTGCCTTCATCGAAGGAGCGACGTTGCCGCTCCTTCGCCGAAGATGCATTACCGGGCGTTACTTCCGGTTCGCGGCGAGCGCTTGCCACGTGTCAATGATCGTGTCCGGGTTCAGCGAGATCGACACGATGCCTTCGTCGGTCAGCCACTGTGCGAAGTCCGGGTGATCGGACGGGCCCTGGCCGCAGATACCGACGTACTTGCCCATCTTGCGGCAGGTATCGATCGCACGCTTGAGCAGGAACTTGACGGCCGGGTCGCGTTCGTCGAAGTCGACGGCCAGCAGTTCCATGCCGGAGTCGCGGTCGAGGCCGAGCGTGAGCTGCGTGAGGTCGTTCGAGCCGATCGAGAAACCGTCGAAGTGCTCCAGGAACTCTTCGGCGAGGATCGCGTTGGTCGGAACTTCACACATCATCACGAGGCGCAGGCCGTTTTCGCCGCGCTTCAGGCCGAACTTCTCGAGCAGGCCGACGACACGCTCCGCCTGCTTCACGGTCCGCACGAACGGCACCATGATCTCGACGTTGGTCAGGCCCATCTCGTCGCGCACGCGCTTCAGTGCACGGCACTCCATCTCGAACGCCTGCGCGAAGTCCTCGGCGATGTAACGCGACGCACCGCGGAAGCCCAGCATCGGGTTTTCCTCGTCCGGCTCGTAACGCGAACCGCCGATCAGCTTCTTGTACTCGTTCGACTTGAAGTCGGACAGGCGCACGATCACGGGCTTCGGATAGAACGCCGCCGCGATCGTCGCGACGCCTTCGGTCAGCTTGTCGACGTAGAACTGACGCGGCGATGCGTGACCGCGCGCGACGCTCTCGACCGCCTTCTTCAGGTCCTGGTCGATGTTCGGGTACTCGAGAATCGCCTTCGGGTGAACGCCGATGTTGTTGTTGATGATGAACTCGAGACGCGCGAGACCCACGCCGCCGTTCGGCAGTTGCGAGAAATCGAACGCGAGCTGCGGGTTGCCGACGTTCATCATGATCTTGACCGGGATTTCCGGCAGTTCGCCGCGCTGCACTTCCGTGACTTCCGTCTCGAGCAGGCCGTCGTAGATCTTGCCTTCGTCGCCTTCCGCGCACGATACCGTGACGAGCGCGCCGTCCTTCAGCACGTCGGTCGCGTCGCCGCAGCCGACGACTGCCGGCACGCCGAGCTCACGCGCGATGATCGCCGCGTGGCAGGTACGGCCGCCGCGGTTCGTGACGATCGCGGCCGCACGCTTCATCACCGGCTCCCAGTTCGGGTCGGTCATGTCGGCCACCAGCACGTCGCCCGGCTGCACGCGTTCCATTTCCGACGGATCCTGGATCACGCGCACGGGGCCCGCGCCGATCTTCTGACCGATCGCACGGCCCGTCGCCAGCACCTGCGACTGGCCCTTCAGCTTGAAGCGCTGCTCGGCCTTGCCGGTTGCCTGGCTCTTCACCGTTTCCGGACGTGCCTGCAGGATGAAGATCTTGCCGTCGCGGCCGTCCTTGCCCCACTCGATGTCCATCGGACGCTGGTAGTGCTTCTCGATGATGACCGCGTACTTCGCCAGCTCGATCACGTCCTCGTCGGTGATCGAGTAGCGGTTGCGCTGTTCGTGCGGCACGTCGACCGTCTTCACGCGGCCCGGCTCGCCCGGCTGCGTGAATTCCATCTTGATCAGCTTCGAGCCGATCGAGCGGCGGATGATCGGGTATTTGTCCTGGGCGAGCGTCGTCTTGAACACGTAGAACTCGTCCGGGTTCACCGCGCCCTGCACGACGGTTTCGCCCAGGCCGTAGCTCGACGTGATGAACACGGCGTCCTTGAAGCCCGATTCGGTGTCGATCGTGAACATCACGCCGGCGGCGCCGACGTCCGAGCGGACCATGCGCTGCACGCCGGCCGACAGCGCGACTTCCGCGTGCGTGAAGCCCTTGTGCACGCGGTACGAGATCGCGCGGTCGTTGTACAGCGACGCGAACACGTGCTTCATGCGATCGAGCACGTCCTCGATGCCGACGACGTTCAGGTAGGACTCCTGCTGGCCGGCGAACGATGCGTCGGGCAGGTCTTCCGCGGTCGCGGACGAACGCACGGCGAACGACAGTTCGCTCGGCGAGCCATTCTTGAGGATGTCGAACTGCGCGCGGATTTCTTCCTCGAGGCGCGCCTGCAGCGGTGCGTCGACGATCCACTTGCGGATCTCGGCACCGGCTTCGGCGAGCGCCTTCACGTCGTCGATGTCGAGCGACTCGAGACGCTTGGCGATACGATCGGTGAGGTCGTTGTGCTTGAGGAAATCGCGGAACGCGAGCGCGGTCGTGGCGAAACCGGTGGGTACGCGAACGCCTGCTTCGGAAAGCTGGCTGATCATCTCGCCGAGCGACGCATTCTTGCCGCCCACGATCTCCACATCGGTCATCCGCAACTGCTCGAACGGAATTACATACGCCTGGTCCTTTGCGACGTTTGCTGCGTTAGTCATACAAGCCCCTAAGTGTGAAAAAAATGCTCGATCGCGCAAGTGGGCTCGAACGCGGGCGCTTGCAAAAAGGCGCGGCGCGTCTTGCGCAACCTGTTAGATAAACACTCGCAGCGGCGGAAAATATTCCGACCCGATTTGCAAAAATCCCGGCAGAAGGGCGATATATGCAGACAAATCGCCAGACTTGCCGGGAATTCTGGAATCCAGCGGTCAAGCCGCGGGCGCCGTTCGCGCCCTGCCCCCGCAATTGCTTATCCAACAGGTTGCCGCTATTCTACCGTGCCGGCTGCCGGATGTGGCGCGACCTTGTCACTGGGTCTGGAGGCGCACCTCCAGCCGCCCGCGCAACCGCCCTTCACGCTCGACGTCCAGATTCATGCTGCCTACCGTATTCATCGTCTCCGACGGCACCGGGATCACTGCCGAAACCTTCGCGCACTCGATCCTCTCCCAGTTCGACCAGAAATTCCGTCTCGTGCGTGTGCCGTTCGTCGACTCGCCCGACAAGGCCTATGCGACCGTCGAGAAGATCAACGAGGCCGCCGTGCACGACGGCCGCCGCGCGATCGTGTTCACGACGCTCGTCGACAGCGAATCGAACGACATCGTCAAGCGCTCGAACGCGCTCGTGCTCGACATGTTCCAGCGCTTCGTCGAACCGCTCGAGCAGGAACTGGAGCTCAAGTCGAGCCACGCGATGGGCCGCGGCCACCAGAATGCGGACACCGAGGAGTACAAGACGCGGATCGAGGCGATCAACTTCTCGCTCGCGCACGACGACGGCCAGTCGAACCGCAACCTGTCGGAAGCCGACGTGATCCTCGTCGGCGTGTCGCGCAGCGGCAAGACGCCGACGAGCCTGTACCTTGCGATGCAGTACGGCGTGAAGGCGGCAAACTATCCGCTGATTCCGGAGGATTTCGAGCGCGGCAAGCTGCCGTCGGCACTCTCCCCGCACCGCGAAAAGCTGTTCGGGCTGTCGATCGACCCGCAGCGCCTGTCGGAGATCCGCAACGAGCGCCGTCCCGGCAGCAAGTACGCGGCCCCCGAGAATTGCCGCTACGAGATCAACGAGGCCGAGGCGATGATGCGTCGCGAGGGGATCAAGTGGCTGTCGTCGACGCACAAGTCGATCGAGGAAATCGCGACGACGATCCTGCAGGAAATCCGTCTCGACCGGCAGTCGTACTGAGCACCGGCGCACGGGCGGCCGCATGGCCGCCGCCGGAAACGGAAAGGCCGCGTCGAACGCGGCCTTTTTTCGTCGTGCGGCGCTTGGCGCGCGCCGTGCGTCAGGCAGGCCGCTGCTGGCGCACCTGCTCGAACAGGCACACCGCGGCCGCCGCTGCGACGTTCAGCGACTCCATTCCGCCCGGCTGCGGAATCGTCACGCGATGCGTGGCCGCGTCGCGCCAGAACGCCGACACGCCGGCGCCCTCGTTGCCGAACACCCAGGCGACCGGCCCCGACAGGTTGCAGTCGTAGACCGCCTGCGCGCCGTGCGAGTCGGTCAGCGCGACCGGCACGTCGAGCCGTTCGGCGAGCGCGGCAGCGTCGACATCCTCGTGGATCGACAGCAGGAAATGAGCGCCCATGCCCGAGCGCAGCACCTTCGACGACCACGCGTACGCCGTTCCCGGCGCACAGAACACGTGGCGCACGCCGGCCGCCGCCGCGCTGCGCAGGATCGAGCCGACGTTGCCGGCATCCTGCACGCCGTCGAGCACGATCGACGTATGCGCGACGCGCGCGGGCAGCGGATGTTCGGGCCGGTCGACGAGCAGCAGGAAGCCGACGCCGTTGACGACGTTCGACAACTGGCCGAACAGTGCGTCGGGCAGCGTGACGACCCGCTGCGCGTCGATACGCGCGACGATCGTCTGCGCTTCCGCGTGGCCGAGCGCGCCCTCGGTCGTCACGCACAGCTCGGGCGTCGCGCCCGTATCGAGGTACGCGCTCGCGAGATGGAAGCCTTCGAGCAGCGCCTGGCCGCTGCGGCGCTGATGGGGCGTCGAACCCGCCAGCGCCTTCAGGCGCTTGTACAGCGGGTTGTCGCGGGAAGTGATGCTTTTCATCGAATCAGGTCGAGTGCCGCACGCACCGGTGCGAAAGTGCGTCGATGCGCTTCGCACGGGCCGTGCTCGCGCAGTGCGGCAAGGTGTTTCGCGGTGCCGTAGCCCGCATGCACGTTGAAACCGTACACCGGGAAGCGCTCGTGCAGGTCGACGAGCATGCGGTCGCGCGTGACCTTCGCGAGGATCGACGCGGCCGAGATGCTCGGCACGAGCGCATCGCCGCTAACGATCGCCTCGGCCCGCACGGTCAGCGTCGGGCAGCGGTTGCCGTCGATCTGCGCGAGCGTCGGCAGGACCGACAGGCCCTCGACGGCCCGCTTCATCGCGAGCATCGTCGCGTGCAGGATGTTCAGCGTGTCGATCTCGTCGACGCTCGCCGACGCCACGCAATACGCGCGCGAACGTGTGACGATCAGCTCGTACAGCGCATCGCGCTTCTTCGCGGACAGCGCCTTCGAATCGTCGAGCCCGTCGATCGGCCGCGCCGGATCGAGAATCACCGCGGCGGCCACCACCGGCCCGGCGAGCGGGCCGCGGCCGGCTTCGTCGACGCCGCAGACGATCTCGTCGGGGCGGCTGAAGTCGAAACCGCCCTGCACGTCGATCGACGCGCGCCGGCGTGGGACGCGTACTGCGGTCATGCGCGCCCCTTGCGATGTTCAAGCACGCGCACGACGGCTTCGGCCGCCTTCACGGCCGTATTCTGCCGCAGCGAAAGATGCATTTCGGTAAACACTTCGGTCAGCGTGCGGCGGTTCGCGTCGTCGCGCAACTGCGTGAGCGTCGCATCGGCGAGCGCCTCGGGCGTCGCGAAATGCTGCAGCAGCTCGGGCACGACGAACCGCCCCGCCAGGATGTTCGGCAAGCCGACGTACGGCAGGTAGCCCTGCCGGCGCATGATCTGCCCGGTCAGCCAGGGCACCTTGTACGAGATCACCATCGGCTTCTTCAGCAGCGCGGCTTCCAGCGTGACGGTGCCGCTCTTCACGAGGATCGCGTCGGCGGCCGTCATCGCGACCTGCGAGCGGCCGTCGGTGATCGTCAGCGCGAGTTGCGGATGCGCATCGACGAGCGGCTGCAGCAGTTCGCGCAGGGCGGGCGTCGCCGCCGGCATCACGAACCGCACGCCGGGCTCGCGCTGCTGCATCAGCGCCATCGCCGCGAAGAAGGTCGGGCCGATCAGCGCGATCTCGGAGCGCCGGCTGCCCGGCAGCACCGCGATCACGGGGCCGTCCGCGGGCAACCCCAGTGCGATGCGCGCGCCGTGCGTGTCGGGTTCGAGCGGAATCTCGTCGGCCAGCGGATGGCCGACATAGGTCGATGCGACGCCGGCCTTGTCGAGGATCGCCGGCTCGAACGGGAACAGGCACAGCATGTGGTCGACGGACTTGGCGATCTTCTTGATCCGGCCGCCGCGCCATGCCCAGATCGACGGGCACACGAAGTGGATCGACGGAATGCCCGCGTCGCGCGCGGCCTGTTCGACGTTGAAGTTGAAGTCGGGCGCGTCGACGCCGATGAACGCGTCAGGCCGCTCGGCGAGCAGCTGGCGCTTCAGTTCGCCGCGAATCCGCAGGATCTCGGGAATCTGGCCGAGCGCCTCGACATAACCGCGCACGGTCAGCTTGTCCATCTGCCAGTGCGAGTCGAAGCCGTGCGCGATCATCCGCTGCCCGCCGATCCCGTAATACTGGGCCGATTCGGGCAGCCGCTCGCGCAGCCCGCCGAGCAGCGACGCCCCGAGCAGGTCGCCCGACGGCTCGCCGGCCACCATCGCGAGCCGGAGCTGATTGGTCGGAAGCGGCATCGCTTAGCGGATGATGCCGCGTTGCGACGCGTCGATGAAATCGACGAACGCCTTCACCGGCACGTCGCCGTCGCTGCCCGCCTCCGCCAGCTCGCGCAACTGCACCTTCGCTTCCTCGAACGACAGGCCGCTCTTGTAGAGCACGCGGTACGCGCTGCGCAGCGCCGAGATCGCATCGGGCGAGAAACCGCGCCGGCGCAGCCCCTCGACGTTGATCCCGTGCGGTTCGGCCTTGTTGCCGGCCGCGATCACGAACGGCGGGATGTCCTGCACGAGCGCCGATGCGCCGCCCAGCATCGAGTGCGCGCCGATGCGCACGAACTGGTGGACGCCCGACATGCCGCCGACGATCGCCCAGTCGCCGATCTCGACGTGGCCGGCCATCTGCGCGTTGCTCGACAGGATCACGTGGTTGCCGACGCGGCAGTCATGGCCGATGTGCACGTAGGCCATGATCCAGTTGTCGTCGCCGAGCGTCGTCACGCCGAGGTCCTGCACGGTACCCGTGTGGATCGTCGTGAACTCGCGGATCGTGTTGCGGTTGCCGATCACGAGCTTCGTGGGCTCGTCCTTGTACTTCATGTCCTGCGGACGGCCGCCGACCGACGCGTAATGGCCGATGCGGTTGTCTTCGCCGAGCGTCGTATGGCCTTCGATCACGCTGTGCGAGCCGATCGTCGTGCGCGCGCCGATCGTGACGTGCGGCCCGACGATCGCGTACGGGCCGATCTCGACCGATTCGTCGATCTGCGCGCCCGGCTCGACGATCGCGGTGGGATGAATCCTGGTCATGCGCCGTTGCCTCTCGATGTGATGTGTCGCGTTGCGTTGCCCATGCGTGCCGCGTCGCTCAGGGCGCCGCGTCGGCCGTCTTGACCGTGCACATCAGTTCGGCTTCCGCCGCCACCTTGCCGTCCACTTCCGCCACCGCCTTGAACTTCCAGATGCCGCGGATGTAGCGTTCGAACGTCACGTTCAGAATCAGTTGATCGCCCGGCTCGACCACGCGCTTGAACCGCGCGCCGTCGATGCCGACGAAGTAGTACAGCGTGTTCTCCGGATCCTTCGGCTGCTCTTCCGCGAAGGTCAGCAACGCAGCCGCCTGCGCGAGCGCCTCGAGGATCAGCACGCCCGGCATCACCGGCCGCTTCGGGAAATGCCCCTGGAAAAACGGCTCGTTGATCGACACGTTCTTCAGCGCTTTGATCCCTTTGTGCGGTTCGAGTTCGAGCACGCGGTCGACGAGCAGAATCGGGTAGCGATGCGGCAGCAGCGTGAGGATCTTGTGGATGTCGAGATTGATTTTTTCAGTGCTCATGATGGTTCGTCTCACGCAGAGGCTGCGCGGTGGTGATGCAAAGGCTGAAGCGGGCCGCCGCGCGGCCCAGTCTGGCAAACCGGGCCGGTTGCGCTGGCCGTGCCCGGTTGGTGGTCTCGCATGATGCGCTCAGGCGCCCGTGCCGCCCTGGGCGGCGAGCGCGGCTTCGAGCGCCTTGATGCGCTCGCGCAGCTTGTCGAGGTTGCGCACGAGTGCGGCGCTCTTGTTCCATTCGCCGTGATCGACGGCCGGGAACGCGCTGGTATAGATGCCGGCCTTCGGCAGTGACTTCGATACGCCCGAGTTCGCGGTGATGATGACATAGTCGCCGAGCGTCACGTGACCGGCGATCCCGGCCGCGCCGCCGATCATGCAGTGGCGGCCGATCGTCGTGCTGCCCGCGATGCCCGCCTTGCCGGCGATCACCGTGTACGCGCCGATCCGGCAGTTGTGGGCGATCTGCACCTGGTTGTCGATCTTCACGCATTCGTCGATGACGGTATCCGCCATCGCACCGCGGTCGATCGTCGTGTTCGCGCCGATTTCGACGTCCGGGCCGATCGTCACGCCGCCGACCTGCGGGATCTTGACCCAGCTGCCGGTGCGCGCATCGCCGTCGCCGACGAAATCCGGCGCGAAACCGAAACCGTCGGAGCCGATCACGGCGCCCGCATGGACGATCGCGCGCGGGCCGATCTTGCAGCCGTGGTACACCGATGCGTTCGGATAGAAGTGCGAGCCGGCGCCGATCGTCGTGCCGCGGCCGACGAAGACGTTCGCGTCGAGTTGCACGCCGTCCTCGATCACCGCGCCGGCCTCGACCGTCACGTGCGGGCCGATCACCGCGCTCGCGGCGACCTTCGCGGCCGGATCGATCGTCGCGCTCGGATGCACGCCGGCGGCGCGCTGCGGCGTGGCCAGGTCGATGAACATCTGCGCGACGCGCGCGAAGTACGCGTACGGATTGGGCGTCACGATGAAGTTGCGGCCGCCGGCCGCCGCGCCCAGCTTTTCGAGATCCTTCGGTGCGATCAGCACCGCGCCCGCGCGGGTCGACTCGACCTGCGACAGGTACTTCGGGTTCGCGAGGAACGCGAGCTGCTGCGGGCCGGCCTGGTCGAGCGGCGCGAGCCCGCCCACCTTGCACTGTGCGTCGCCGGCGATCTCGCCGCCGAACCGCTTTACGAGTTCCTCAAGCGTCAATGCCATTCGTCGTCTGCTCCGTTCAGTTCGCCGAGCCGGACGCGAGCGCCTTGAGCACCTTGTCGGTGATGTCGATGCGCGGGCTGACGTACACGGCTTCCTGCACGATCAGGTCGTAATTCTGCTGCTCGGCGATCTGCTTGATGACCTTGTTCGCCCGCTCCAGCACGGCCGCCAGCTCCTCGTTGCGACGCTGGTTCAGGTCCTCGCGGAACTCGCGCTGCTTGCGCTGGAAGTCGGTATCGAGCTGGGCGAGGTCGCGCTGCTTCTGCGCGCGGTCGGCCGCCGACAGCGACGTGCCGTTCTTGTCCAGCGAGTCGGACATCGACTTCAGGCGCGCGGCCAGGTCCTGCAGATCCTTGTCGCGCTTCGCGAACTCGGCTTCGAGCTTCGTCTGCGCCGCCTTCGCGGGCGCCGACTCGCGCAGGATCCGATCCGAATTGACCGCCGCGATGCGGGCGACGTCCTGTGCGTGCACCGTTGCCGCGCCCAGGGCCAGCGCAACGGTCAGCGCGCACATCACTCGTTTCGAAAACTTACCGGTTAGCAAAATTACCCTCTCGTTGCTGTTGTCATGCGTTCGGTCAGAACGCCGTCCCGATCTGGAACTGGAATTTCTGGTACTGGTCGCCTTCGTGCTTCTGCAGCGGGAAGCCGAGGCTCAGCTTCAGCGGGCCGATCGGCGAGATCCACGCGAGACCCACACCATAGCCGTAGCGCAGGCCGTTCGCGCCCGTACTCGTGCCGCCCGGCGCGTTGCCCCACACGTTACCGCCGTCGAGGAACGTGAACACGCGCAGCGTGCGGTCGTAGCCCGTGCCCGGCAGCGGGAACGTCAGTTCGATGTTGCCGACGACCATCTTCGAACCGCCGATCGGGTCGTTCGTCTTCGTGTCGCGCGGGCCCAGCGAGCTCGGCTCGTAGCCACGCACGGAGCCGATACCGCCCGCGTAGTAGTTCTTGAAGATCGGGTACGGGTTGCCGATACCGTTACCGTAGCCGCCTTGCAGGTTCAGGCCCAGGATGAAGCCGCGCGAGAACGAATAGTAGTACTGCGCCTGCAGGTCGGCCTTGTAGTACTGGATCTTGCCGACCGGCACGCCGTACTCCATGTTCGCCTGCGTGAAGTAGCCGCGGCTCGGAATCAGCGCGCTGTCGCGCGCGTCGCGCGACCATGCCACCGTCAGCGGCACCGTGTTCGACACGCGGCCGAACTGGTTCACGTAATCCTGATAGCTCTGCGGCGTGTTCGAATCGACGTCGAGGCGGTTCTGCTCGAAGCCCGCGCCGAAGTAGACGGTGTCGACTTCCGAGAACGGGATGCCGAACTTCAGGTTGCCGCCCGCGCTGATGATCCGGAAGCTCGAGCTGGTCGAATAGTAGAGCGGCTGGTACGTGCGGTAGTAGACGTCCGTGATCCGCTTGATGCCGTCGACCGTGAAGTACGGGTCGACCTGCGTGACGGTCAGCGTCCGGTAGCTCTTCGCGGTGTTGACGTTCACCGACAGGCTGGTACCCGAACCGAACACGTTGTCCTGCGACACGCCGGCCGACAGCACGACCTTGTCCGTCGACGAGAAGCCGGCGCCCAGCGTGATCGCGCCGGTCGGCTTTTCGTCGACCTTCACGTTCACGTCGACCTGGTCGTTCGTGCCTTCGACCGGCACCGTCGTCACGTCGACGTTGGTGAAGTAGCCGAGACGGTTCACGCGGTCCTTCGACAGCGCGAGGCGGTTCGAATCGAACCACGAGCTTTCGAGCTGGCGCATTTCGCGACGCACCACTTCGTCGCGCGTGCGCGTGTTGCCGACCACGTTGATGCGGCGCACGTACACGCGGCGGCTCGGATCGACGACGAGGTTCAGGTTCACCTTGTGGTTCGCCTGGTCGATGTCCGGCTGCGCGTTGACGGTCGCGAATGCGTAACCGTATTCACCGAGCTTGTCGACGATCGACTTGGTGGTCTGCTGCAGCTTTTCGGCCGAGAAGCGGTCACCCGGCTTGATCTTGATCAGCTTGTTGAGTTCGGCTTCGCGATCGAGCAGGTTGCCCGACAGCTTGATGCCCGACACCGTGTACGGCTCGCCTTCGTGCAGCGTGACCGTCAGGTACATGTCCTTCTTGTCGGGCGAGATCGACACCTGGGTCGACTCGATGTTGAACTCGAGGTAGCCGCGGTTCAGGTAGTACGAGCGTACGGCCTCGAGGTCGCCCGTGAGCTTTTCCTTCGAGTACAGGTCGTTCTTCGTGTACCAGGAGAACCAGTTCGGCGTCGACAGCTGCATCTCGTCGCGCAGCGTGCTGGTGCTGAACGCCTTGTTGCCGATGAAGTTGATCTGGCGGATCTTCGCGCTCGGGCCTTCGGCCACCGCGAACAGGATCGACACGCGGTTCGCGTCGACCGGCGTGATCGTCGTCTTGACTTCGGCCGCATAGAAGCCGCGCGTCAGGTACTGGCGCTTGAGCTCCTGCTCGGCCTTGTCGACGAGCGCCTTGTCGTAGTAGCGGCCGTCGGCGAGACCGACCGCGCGCAGCGCCTTCGTCAGGTTGTCCTTGTCGAATTCCTTCGTGCCGGTGAAGTCGATCGACGCGATGGCCGGACGCTCCTGCACCTGCACGATGACGACGTTGCCTTGCGTGGCGATGCGCACGTCGTTGAAAAAGCCCGTCGCGTACAACGCGCGGATTGCTTCGGATGCCTTGTCGTCCGTGAAGGTATCGCCCTGCTTGATCGGCAGATAGGCGAACACCGAACCCGCTTCGACGCGCTGCAGCCCCTCGATCTTGATGTCTTGCACCACGAACGGTGCCGCTGCATGCGCCGCGAGGCCGTGAGCGGCGAGCGCGGCCGCTGCAACTGTCTTAGGTACAAAGCGATGAGGTTTGAACAACATGCATCCCCAATATTTAGCTGCATCAAATCGGGCGACTGCCGAGCGGCGGCCGCCTGACGCTTCAGAAATGGATTAACCGAGCCAGATCGTTGAACAGCGCGATCGCCGACAATGCGACGATGCAGATCAACCCGGCTCTTTGCAGAATCAGCTGCCAGCGCTCCGAGACGGCTTTCCCGGTCGCGGCTTCAACCGCATAATATAACAGATGCCCCCCGTCCAAAACGGGAATCGGCAACAAGTTCAGGACGCCAAGGCTAATGCTGACAAGGGCGAGGAACGACAGGAACGCCGACGGTCCGAGCCGCGCGCTCTTGCCCGCGTAGTCGGCGATCGTCACCGGGCCGGACAGGTTCTTCAGCGACGCGTTGCCCGTGATCATGCGCCCGAACATCTTCAGCGAATACACGGAGATGTCCCACGTGCGGTGCGCGCCGAGCCGCAGGCTCTCGATCGGCCCGTAGCGCACGTCGACGGACGGCGCGTGCATCGACAGCGCCGCGCCGATCCGGCCGACCTGCTGCCCCGATTCGTCGTCGCGCTGCATCTGCGGCACGATCGACACCGTCTGCGCGGCGCCGTTGCGCTCGATCCGCAGGTCGAGCGCCTGCCCCGCATGGTGCTTCACCGAATCGATGAAACGCGTCGCGCCGCCGATCGGCTTGCCGTCGAGCGCCAGCAGCGTGTCGCCGGCCTTCAGGCCCGCCTGCTCCGCCGCGCTGCCCGGCTGCACGGACGCGACCGACAGCGTGCCGCCGCCGGTCTCGAAGCCCAGATGGGCCATGAAATCGTCGTCGAGCTGACTGTCGGGAACCTGGCGGAGGTCGACGCGGAAATCGAACGTCGTGTTGCCGTCGCGTGCGCCGAGCACGATCTCGCGGTGATCGAACGCGGCCGACAGCAGCTTCCAGCGCAGGTCCGACCACGACCGCACCGGCTCGGACTCGCTGCCCTGCGCGTCGCCGGTGCGCGCGTCGCGGATCGACACGACCGTCTCGCCGCCGTCGAAGCCCGCACGGGCCGCCACCGTTCCGGCGGCCGGCGGCGCGACGACCGCGGCCGGCTCGGTCACGCCGGTGGCAAACACGATCGAGAACAGCGCGATTGCCAACAGGAAGTTCGCAATCGGGCCGGCCGCGACGATCGCGATCCGCTTGTAGACGGACTGCCGGTTGAACGCCTGCCCGAGTTCGTCGGGCCGGATGCCGGGGCCCGGATCGCGCTCGTCGAGCATCTTCACGTAGCCGCCAAGCGGCAGCGCGGACAGCGTCCACTCGGTGCCCGTGCGGCGGCTGACCCAGCGTGCGACGGGCTGGCCGAAGCCGATGGAGAATCGCAGGACCTTCACGCCGCACCAGCGCGCGACACGATAGTGCCCGTACTCATGTACGACGACCAGTACCCCGATCGCCACCGCAAACGCGACCAGTTCGACCAGCACGTTCATGAGCACTCCATTCAGACGGTACGCTCCACGCGTGGCGCAGGCGCTTTTGCAATGATTTCGGCGGCGAGGCGGCGTGCCTCGGCGTCCGCCGCCAGGACGTCGTCGAGCCCGTCGGGCGCGCGGTTCGGCAGCGCGTTGAGCACCGCGTCGACCGTCGCCGCGATCGCCATGAAGCCGATCCGGCGCTCGAGAAATGCTTCGACCGCAACCTCGTTCGCCGCGTTCAATGCGGCGCTCGCGATGCCGCCTTCCTCGAGCGCCTTCAGCGCGAGCGCGAGGCACGGGAAGCGCGCGTAATCGGGCTTCTCGAACGACAGCTGCGCGATCTGCGCGAGGTCGAGCGGGCCGACGCCCGCGTCGACGCGCTCGGGGAACGCGAGCGCGTGCGCGATCGGCGTGCGCATGTCGGGGTTGCCGAGCTGCGCGAGCACCGAGCCGTCACGGTACGACACGAGCGAATGGATCACGCTCTGCGGATGGATCAGCACGTCGATGCGATCGCCCGGCAACCCGAAGATCCAGTGCGCCTCGATCACCTCGAGGCCCTTGTTCATCATCGTCGCCGAATCGACCGAGATCTTGCGGCCCATCACCCAGTTCGGATGCTTGCACGCCTCGTCCGGCGTCACGTCGGCGAGCGTGGCCGGTTCGCGCGTGCGGAACGGGCCGCCCGACGCGGTCAGGATGATCTTCGAGATCCCGCCGTGCTCGGCCGCGTCGCGCGGCATGCACTGGAAGATCGCGTTGTGTTCGCTGTCGACCGGCAGCAGGATCGCGCCATGATCGCGCACGGCGTCCATGAAGATCGCACCCGACATCACGAGCGATTCCTTGTTCGCGAGCAGGATCCGCTTGCCGGCGCGCGCGGCCGCGAGGCTCGGCGCGAGGCCGGCCGCGCCGACGATCGCCGCGACCACCGTATCGCAGCCGTCGCTCTTCGACACGTCGACGAGCGCCTGCGGGCCGTACAGCACGGTCGTCTTGCTGCCCGCCGCGCGCAGCTTCGCCTCGACGTGCGCGGCTGTCGCGGCATCGCCGACCACCGCCACTTCGGGCGCGAAGCGCAGACACTGCTCGACGAGCTTGTCGCCGTTGCGGTGCGCGGTCAGCGCGTAGACCGAGAAGCGTTCGGGATGGCGCGCGACCACGTCGAGCGTGCTGTCTCCGATCGAGCCCGTGGAACCGAGCAATGTCAGACGTTTTTGCATAAAAGAATGAATGGTTTAACCAAGCAGCAGCATCGCGAGCGGCAGCACCGGCAGCAGCGCGTCGACCCGGTCGAGCACGCCGCCATGGCCCGGCAGCAGTCCGCTCGAATCCTTCACGCCCGCCTGCCGCTTCAACAGTGACTCGAACAGGTCGCCGATCACGCTGTACACGACCAGTAGCGTCAGCGCGGCCCACGCGCCGGGCATCCCGTAGCGGGCGGCAAATGCGGAAAACAGGGTCGGCTCGAACGCATGCGCGGCCATCGCGACACCGGCGACGATCATCACGGCCAGCCAGCCGCCGATCGCGCCTTCCCAGCTCTTGCCGGGGCTGATCGTCACGGCCAGTTTACGCTTTCCGAAGGCCTTGCCCGCGAAGTATGCGCCGATATCGGCCAGCCAGACGACCAGCAGCAGCGACAGCACGAACGGCACGCCTTGCGCGCGTGCCGCGACAAGCGCATGCCAGCAGGCCGCGAACACGATCAGGCCGGCGGCGAGCAGGAACGGCCGCCAGACGCCGCCCGCGAGTTCGGGCTTGCGCCGCAGCGCGAACGGGCCGACCAGCAGCCAGAACACGCCGGCTGCCATGAAAAGGGGACGGGATCCGGCCGCGTCGATGCCGAGCGGCGTGGTGGCCGCCAGCGCAAGCGCCGCGACGACCGCATAGACGACGGAGCCGACGCCGCCGAGTTTCAGCAGGCGCGCCCACTCCCACGCGGCGAACACGAGCACGGCGCCGATCAGCGCGCCGAACGCCGTGAGCGGCGCGAACAGCGTCACCGGCAGCAGCACTGCCAGCATCACGATCGCCGTGATCACACGGGTTTTCAGCATGAAAGGGAGTCGGCGTTCTGCGATTGCGGTTCGAGCTGCGCACTCGTGCGCCCGAAACGGCGCTCGCGCTCGGTATACGACGCCAACGCGTCGGCCAGGGCCGCGCCGTCGAAATCCGGCCAGTATTTGTCGGTGAAATAGAACTCGGCGTACGCGAGCTGCCACAGCAGGAAGTTGCTGACGCGCTGCTCGCCGCCCGTACGGATGAAGAGGTCGGGCTCCGGCGCATAGGCCATCGCCAGGTGCGGCGCGAATGCGTCCTCGGTCACCTCGACCTCGCGCCCCTCGCGCACGGCCTGCTCGACGAGCTTCTTCGTCGCCTGCAGGATGTCCCACCGGCCGCCGTAGTTGGCCGCGATGGTGAGCGTCAGGCGCGTATTGCGCGCCGTCTTGGTTTCGGCGCGGCGGATCAGCTCGCGGATGCGCGGCTCGAAACGGTCGAGATCGCCGACGACACGCAGGCGGATCCCGTTTGCATGCAGCTTGCCGACCTCGCGCTCGAGCGCGGTGATGAACAGCCGCATCAGGAACGACACTTCGTCGTTCGGCCGGCGCCAGTTTTCGGAACTGAACGCGAACAGCGTCAGGTATTCGACACCGGCGCGCGCGCAACCTTCGACCACTGCCCGTACGGCATCGACGCCGCGGGTGTGCCCCGCGACGCGCGGCAAGCGGCGTTCGGTCGCCCAACGGCCATTGCCGTCCATGATGATCGCGATGTGACGCGGCACGACGCCGACGTCAGGCACGCGAACGGTAGAGCTGGTATAGGTCATGGCCGTTGAGACAGTAATGCGGGAGGAAGGCGGCGCGCGAGGACGGTCGTCAGACCGTCATGATCTCGGCTTCCTTGGTCTGCACGAGCTTGTCGATTTCGGCGACGTGCTTGTCGGTCAGCTTCTGCACGTCGTCGCTCGCACGGCGCTCGTCGTCTTCCGAGATTTCCTTGTCCTTCACGAGCTTCTTGAGCGCTTCGTTCGCGTCGCGGCGCAGGTTGCGGATCGCGACCTTGGCCGTCTCGCCTTCGCCCTTCACGACCTTGGTCAGCTCGCGGCGGCGCTCTTCCGTCAGCGCGGGCATCGGCACGCGGATCAGGTCGCCGGCCGTCGCCGGGTTCAGGCCCAGGTCGGCTTCGCGGATGGCCTTCTCGACCTTCGCGACCATGTTCTTTTCCCACGGCTGCACGCCGATCGTGCGCGCGTCGACGAGCGTCAGGTTCGCGACCTGCGAGATCGGCACCATCGAGCCGTAGTAGTCGACCTGCACGTGATCGAGCAGACCGGTGTGTGCACGGCCCGTACGGATCTTGGCCAGATCGTTCTTGAACGCTTCGATCGAGCGCTGCATCTTTTGCTCGACGCCCTTCTTGGTATCAGCGACACTCATTTCAACCTCCGAACCTTCAAACCTTCAAAGAACGCGGGCCCCGCCCGGCGCAGGAGATACGCCGCGGCCGATGACCCGCATCCGCGGGAGTTTACACGTGGACGAGCGTACCTTCGTCCTCGCCCAGCACGATGCGCTTGAGCGCGCCCGGCTTGTTGATCGAAAACACGCGAATCGGCAGCTTCTGGTCGCGGCACAGCGCAAAGGCCGTCGCGTCCATCACCTGCAGGTTGCGGCTGATCGCCTCGTCGAAAGTGATCGTCGTGTAGCGCGTAGCCGACGGATCCTTCTTCGGATCGGCAGAATATACGCCATCGACCTTGGTTGCCTTCAGCACGACCTCGGCACCCACTTCCGACCCGCGCAGCGCGGCGGCGGTATCCGTCGTGAAGAACGGGTTGCCGGTACCGGCCGCGAAGATCACGACGCGGCCTTCCTCGAGCTGGCGGATCGCGCGGGGCCGGATGTACGGCTCGACGACCTGGTCCATGCGCAGCGCGGACTGCACGCGCGCCTCGATGCCGGCGTGGCGCATCGCGTCCTGCAGCGCCAGCGCGTTCATCATCGTCGCGAGCATCCCCATGTAGTCGGCCGTCGCGCGGTCCATGCCGGCCGCGCCGCCCGCGACACCGCGGAAAATATTACCGCCACCGATCACGACCGCGAGCTGCGTACCGAGACGCACGACTTCGGCGATATCGGCCACCATCCGTTCGATCGTCGCGCGATTGATGCCGAAGGCATCGTCGCCCATCAGCGCTTCGCCGGAGAGTTTGAGGAGGACGCGTTTATAGGCATTGGACATAGGGGCTTCCGAGCGACGAGAGGATGACAACCACGAACTGTAGGGGCGAAATACTGATTCGGGCAAGCGCCGCCGACCGGACCGGGGTTCCCGGCCGGCCGGCGGCGCCGCCGGCCGCGGCGGAGCGGACGCCCGCCGCGGATACTGCCTGACTGCTTACTGCTGCTTTGCTGCTGCGACTTGCGCGGCCACTTCGGCGGCGAAGTCGTCCTGGCGCTTCTCGATGCCCTCGCCGACGACGAACAGCGCGAACTTCTGCACGGCGGCATTGGCTGCCTTCAGCATCTGCTCGATCGTCTGCTTGTCGTTCTTCACGAACGTCTGGTTCAGCAGCGACACTTCCTTCAGGTACTTCTGGACACTACCGTCGACCATCTTCGCGACGATTTCGGCCGGCTTGCCCGATTCGGCAGCCTTCTGCTCGGCCACGCGGCGTTCCGTTTCGATCAGTTCCGCCGGCACGTCGGCCGACGACAGCGCGACCGGCTTCATGGCCGCGATGTGCATCGCGACGTCCTTGCCGACCTGCTCTTCCGCGCCCGTGTACTCGACGATCACGCCGATCCGCGCGCCGTGCAGGTAGGTGGCGATCTTGTTCGCGGTTTCGAAACGGACGAAACGGCGGATCGACACGTTCTCGCCGATCTTGCCGATCAGTGCCAGACGCACCGCGTCGACCGTCGAACCGTCGAGCGGCAGCGCCGACAGCGCAGCCACGTCGGCCGGGTTTTGCGTCGCGACGAGCTCCGCCACCGTCTTCGAGAATGCGAGGAAGTCGTCGTTCTTCGCGACGAAGTCGGTTTCGCAGTTCAGTTCGACCAGCGCGCCTGCGTTGCCGCCGACGAACGATGCGACGACGCCTTCGGCCGTCACGCGCGATGCCGCCTTGCTCGCCTTGTTGCCGAGCTTGACGCGCAGCAGCTCTTCAGCCTTGGCCAGGTCGCCGTCGGCTTCCGTCAGCGCCTTCTTGCACTCCATCATCGGTGCGTCGGTCTTCGCGCGCAGTTCTGCCACCATGCTTGCGGTAATTGCCGCCATCATTCGCTCCTTGAGTCTGTATTCACAACGCCGCCCGCTTGGACGCGAACGGCCGAGATTCGTTTCCGGACCCGCGCCGATTCGGCGCGATCAGGTCCGGCGCACAAGCTTAAAAAAAGGGGGCCTGTTGAGAGCCCCCTTTTTGCGCCGGCTCGGGGCCAGTTACGCGTTTTCCTCGACGTACTCGTCGTCGCCGCGTGCGGCCTGGACCACTTCGTTGACCGCGTTCGCACGGCCTTCGAGGATCGCGTCGGCCACGCCTTCGGCGTACAGCGCGACTGCCTTGCTCGAGTCGTCGTTACCCGGGATCACGTAGTCCACACCTTCCGGCGAGTGGTTCGTATCGACCACGGCGATGACCGGCACGCCCAGCTTGTTCGCTTCCGTGACGGCAATCTTGTGGTAGCCGACGTCGACGACGAAGATGGCGTCCGGAATGCCGCCCATGTCCTTCACGCCGCCGATCGACTTCTGCAGCTTGGCGATTTCGCGTTCGAACAGCAGCGCTTCCTTCTTGCTCATCTTCTCGAGCTCGCCCGCCTCGACTGCCGCTTCCATGTCCTTCAGGCGCTTGATCGATACCTTCAGCGTCTTGAAGTTGGTCATCATGCCGCCGAGCCAGCGTGCGTTGACGTACGGCATGCCTGCGCGCTGCGCTTCCTGGGCGATCGTGTCACGCGATTGACGCTTCGTGCCGACGAACAGGATCGTGCCGCGGTTCGCTGCCAGCTGGCGCACGTACTTCTGTGCGTCCGTGAACATCGGCAGCGTCTTTTCGAGGTTGATGATGTGAATCTTGTTGCGGTGACCGAAAATGAACGGAGCCATCTTCGGGTTCCAGAAGCGCGTCTGGTGACCGAAGTGGACACCCGCTTCCAGCATTTGGCGCATCGTAACTGCCATGTAAATTCTCCACGAGGGTTGGGTCTTAAGCCGGCCGCCGTACCGCCGCGCGAACCCGCCCCGAAGGGCGCGAATTCCGCGCGGCCGGCACCCTGGTTGCGCCGGCTTGCGATTCGGCACGTGCAAAACGCCCGTGCCGCAAGCCTTTCGTCGCCATGCCGCCCCAAAATGAGGCAAGTTCGGCATTTGGACATCGACTTAGCCAAAGAGTATAGCACGCCGAGTTGTCCGCCCTCAAGTCGCCCGACACTTTCGCTGCCGCGCGCCAGCCGGCCGGACAATCCGCGAAAACCCGCATCCGCGCGGCCGGCAGGGGCTGCGAGGGCAGCCATAAGGTGCGATAATCCGTCAATTCACCGCATTCCAGGCATACCTCGATGGCTATTACGCTCAAAAACGAACACGATATCGCGGAGATGCGCGTCGCCTGCCGTCTCGCGAGCGAAGTGCTCGATTTCATCACGCCGCACGTCGTCGCGGGCGTCACGACCGCCGAACTCGACCGTCTCTGCCACGAGTTCATGCTCAACGAACAGGGCACGATCCCCGCGCCGCTGAACTACCAGCCGCCCGGCTATCCGCCGTACCCGAAGGCCACCTGCATTTCGGTCAACGACGTGATCTGTCACGGCATTCCCGGCGAGAAGGTGATCAAGAACGGCGATGCGCTGAACATCGACATCACCGTGATCAAGAACGGCTACTTCGGCGACACCAGCCGGATGTTCATCGTCGGCGGAGGTTCGATCCTCGCGAAGCGCCTCGTGCAGACCACCTACGAGTGCATGTGGCTCGGCATCGACCAGGTCAAGCCCGGCGCGCACCTCGGCGACATCGGCTACGCGATCCAGAAGCACGCGGAAGCGCAGGGCTACAGCGTCGTGCGCGAATACTGCGGCCACGGCATCGGCACGGTGTTCCACGAGGATCCGCAGGTCGTCCATTACGGCCGCCCGGGCACCGGCATCGAGCTGAAGGCCGGGATGATCTTCACGATCGAGCCGATGATCAACGCCGGCAAGCGCGACATCCGCACGATGCCCGACCAGTGGACGGTCAAGACGCGCGACCGCAGCCTGTCGGCGCAGTGGGAGCACACGGTGCTCGTCACCGAAACCGGCTACGAGGTGCTGACCGTGTCGGCCGGCACGCCGGCGCGCCCCGTGTTCGCGCAACCGGCTGCCGCGGTCTGAGCGCCGTCGCGCCCGCCCGCCCCGCCCGCACCTGAACGGCTGCCCATGAGCGCTCACGCCGCCCCCTCGCCCGACGCGCTGTCGCGGCGCGCCGAATTCAAGGCCGCCAAGACGGAGTTGCTCGAGCGTTTTCGCCACGCAACGACCGTGGCATCGCTGATGCACGCGCTGTCGAAACTCACCGACGATGCGCTCAAGCGCGTGTGGGACGACTGCGGGCTGCCCGCGACGCTCGCGCTCGTCGCCGTCGGCGGCTACGGGCGCGGCGAGCTCGCGCCCTATTCCGACGTCGATATCCTCGTGCTGCTGCCCGATGCGCACGACCCGGCGCTCGACGCGCGCATCGAGCGCTTCATCGGGATGGCGTGGGATCTCGGCCTCGAGATCGGCAGCAGCGTGCGCACGGTCGCGCAGTGCATCGAGGAGGCGTCGCAGGACGTCACGGTGCAGACCTCGCTGCTGGAGGCGCGCCGCATCGTCGGCAGCACCGCGCTGTTCGAGCGCTTCACGGTGCGCTACCACGAGGCGCTCGACGCCCGCGCGTTCTTCACCGCGAAGGTGCTCGAGATGCGCCAGCGCCACGCGAAGTTCCAGGACACGCCGTACAGTCTCGAGCCGAACGTGAAGGAAAGCCCCGGCGGGCTGCGCGACCTGCAGACGATCCTGTGGATCGCGCGCGCGGCGGGCTTCGGCAGCAGTTGGCGCGAACTCGACACGCGCGGCCTCATCACCGATCGCGAAGCACGCGAGCTGCGCCGCAACGAGGGCTTCCTGAAGACGCTGCGCGCGCGGCTGCACGTGATCGCCGGCCGCCGCCAGGACATGCTCGTGTTCGACCTGCAGACGCAGGCCGCCGAGAGCTTCGGCTACCAGCCGACGCAGACCAAGCGCGCGAGCGAGCAGCTGATGCGCCGCTACTACTGGGCCGCGAAGGCCGTCACGCAGCTCGCGACGATCCTGATCCAGAACATCGAGGCGCAGCTCTTCCCCGCGACGAGCGGCATCACGCGCGTGCTGTCGCCCGATCGCTTCGTCGAGAAGCAGGGGATGCTCGAGATCGTCGACGACGGCGTGTTCGAGCGTCATCCCGACGCGATCCTCGAAGCGTTCCTGCTGTACGAGACGACCCGCGGCGTGAAGGGCTTCTCCGCCCGCACGCTGCGCGCGCTGTACAACTCGCGCGAAATCATGAACAACGCGTGGCGCCGCGATCCGCAGAACCGCGACACGTTCATGCGGATCCTGCAGCAGCCCGAGGGCATCACGCACGCGTTCCGGCTGATGAACCAGACGAGCGTGCTCGGCCGCTATCTGCTGAACTTCCGCCGCATCGTCGGCCAGATGCAGCACGACCTGTACCACGTGTACACGGTCGACCAGCACATCCTGATGGTGTTGCGCAATATCCGCCGCTTCGCGGTGGCCGAGCATGCGCACGAATACCCGTTCTGCAGCCAGCTGATCGGCAACTTCGAGCGCCCGTGGGTGCTGTATGTCGCGGCGCTGTTCCACGACATCGCGAAGGGCCGCGGCGGCGACCATTCGACGCTCGGGATGGCCGATGCGCGGCGCTTCTGCCGCGAGCACGGCATCGCCGGCGACGACGCGTCGTTGATCGTGTGGCTCGTCCAGCATCACCTGACGATGAGCCAGGTCGCGCAGAAACAGGACACGAGCGACCCCGAGGTCATCAAGCGCTTTGCCGAAGTCGTCGGCAACGAACGCTACCTCACCGCGCTGTACCTGCTGACCGTCGCCGATATCCGCGGCACGAGCCCGAAGGTGTGGAACACGTGGAAGGGCAAGCTGCTCGAGGACCTGTACCGCATCACGCTCGCGGTGCTCGGCGGCGCGAACCCCGACGCGCACTCGGAGCTGAAGTCGCGGCAGGAACAGGCGCTCGCGCTGCTGCGCCTCGAGACCGTGCCCGACGACGCGCATCGCGCGCTGTGGGATCAGCTCGACGTCGGCTTCTTCCTGCGTCACGATGCGGCCGACATCGCGTGGCAGACGCGCGTGCTGTACCGGCACGTGAACGCCGAAACCGCGATCGTCCGCGCGCGGCCGTCGCCGATCGGCGACGCGCTGCAGGTGCTCGTGTACGTGAAGGATCGCCCCGACCTGTTCGCGGGCATCTGCGCGTATTTCGACCGCAACGGGCTGTCGGTGCTCGATGCACGCGTCAGCACGACGCGGCACGGTTATGCGCTCGACAACTTCATCGTCACGCAGACCGAACGCGACGTGCGTTACCGCGACATCGCGAATCTCGTCGAGCAGCAGCTCGCGACGCGGCTTGCCGAAACCGCCCCGTTGCCGGAGCCGTCCAAGGGCCGCCTGTCGAGGCTGTCGCGGACGTTTCCGATCACGCCGCGCGTCGACCTGCGGGCCGACGAGCGCGGCCAGTACTACATCCTGTCCGTGTCGGCCAACGACCGGCCGGGCCTTCTCTATTCGATCGCGCGCGTACTCGCCGAGCATCGGGTCGGCGTCCATGCGGCGCGGATCAATACGCTCGGCGAGCGCGTCGAAGACATCTTCCTGCTCGCGGGCGCCGGCCTGTCCGACAACCGCCTGCAGATCCAGCTCGAAACCGAATTGCTGCGTGCGATCGCAGTCTGAATGAATTCCAGCGTTTATGCGCACCAAACTAACCGTCAAGAATCCGAAGCCGGCGTCGCCGACCCGCGCCCCTGTCCGCTCCGGCAGCCTCGTCGCCCGCAAGGCGGTGCGTCCCGCCGCGCCGCCCGCGGGGGACAAGCCGGCCCGTCCGAAGAAGGCCGCCCCGGCCGCCGCTGGCGAACGCTCGTTCAAGCCGCGCGGTGCCGCCGGCGCCGAGCGCCCGGGCACGGATCGCGCACCGGCCAAGCGTGCGCCGCGTGACGGCGGTGCCGAACGCGGCACCCGCGCGCCTTATCGCGACAACGCCGCCGGCGAAGGTGCGAAGCGCAGCTTTGGCGACCGCCGCCCGTTGTCCGATCGTCCGCCGCGTCGTGACGACGATGCCCGCCCGCGCCGCGCGGGTGGCGACGACGACAAACGCCCGTCCTATCGCGACAAGGCTGCCGGCGAAGGTGCAAAACGCAGCTTCGGCGACCGCCGCCCGTCGTCCGATCGTTCGCCGCGCCGCGATGACGATGCGCGCCCGCGCCGCGCGGGTGGCGACAACGACAAACGTCCGTCCTATCGCGACAAGGCTGCCGGCGAAGGTGCAAAGCGCAGCTTCGGCGACCGCCGCCCGTCGTCCGACCGTCCGCCGCGTCGTGACGACGATGCTCGCCCGCGCCGCGCGGGTGGCGACGACGACAAACGCCCGTCCTATCGCGACAAGGCTGCCGGCGAAGGCGCAAAACGCAGCTTCGGCGACCGCCGCCCGTCGTCCGATCGTCCGCCGCGCCGCGACGACGATGCGCGCCCGCGCCGCGCAGGCGACGACGACAAACGTCCGTCCTATCGCGACAAGGCATCCGGCGAAGGTGCAAAGCGCAGCTTCGGCGACCGCCGCCCGTCGTCCGACCGTCCGCCGCGTCGTGACGACGATGCTCGCCCGCGCCGCGCGGGTGGCGACGACGACAAACGCCCGTCCTATCGCGACAAGGCTGCCGGCGAAGGCGCAAAACGCAGCTTCGGCGACCGCCGCCCGTCGTCCGATCGTCCGCCGCGCCGCGATGACGATGCGCGCCCGCGCCGCGCAGGCGCCGACGACGGCAAGCGTCCGTCCTATCGCGACAAGGCATCCGGCGAAGGCGCGAAGCGCAGCTTCGGCGACCGTCCGGCTCGTCCCGCACGCGATGGCGAGCGCCGCTCGTTCGGCGCGGTCAAGACCGCGCAACCGGTCAAGCGTGCGTCGGCCGACGTCGACTACGGCGACTACGGCGACGAAACGGGCCTGATGCGCCTGTCGAAGCGGATGTCCGAGCTCGGCATGTGCTCGCGCCGCGAAGCCGACGAATGGATCGAAAAAGGCTGGGTGCTCGTCGACGGCGAACGCATCGACACGCTCGGCACCAAGGTCCGCGCGGACCAGAAGATCGAGATCGACGAGCGCGCGAGCGCCGCGCAGGCCGCGCAGGTGACGATCCTGCTGCACAAGCCGGTCGGCTACGTCTCGGGTCAGGCCGAAGACGGCTACGAGCCGGCGGCCGTGCTGATCACGCGCGCGAACCGCTGGAGCGGCGACCATTCGCCGGTGCGCTTCTCGCCGCAACACCTGCACGCGCTCGCGCCGGCCGGCCGGCTCGACATCGACTCGACCGGCCTGCTCGTGCTGACGCAGAACGGCGTGATCGCGAAGCAGCTGATCGGCGAGCAGTCGGACATCGACAAGGAGTACCTGGTGCGCGTGCGCTTCGGCGAGCGGCTCATCGACATCGACCAGCACTTCCCGGCGGAATCGCTCGCGAAGCTGCGCCACGGCCTCGAACTCGACGGCGTCGCGCTGAAGCCCGCGATGGTCAGTTGGCAGAACGGCGAGCAACTGCGCTTCGTGCTGCGCGAAGGCAAGAAGCGCCAGATCCGCCGCATGTGCGAACTGGTCGGCCTCGACGTGATCGGCCTGAAGCGCGTGCGCATGGGCCGCGTGATGCTCGGCGCGCTGCCGCAAGGCCAATGGCGCTACCTGTCGGCCGACGAGACGTTCTGAGCGCGGGCACACCCGGTGCGCCATGCAATGAAAAAGCCCGCGCAAGCGGGCTTTTTTCTTGTCCGCCGGACGCGGACGATCAGTCGTCGTCGGTCGGGTCGAGCCCCGGGAACAGCACCTCGGTGAAGCCGAAGCGCGTGAAGTCGGTGATCCGCATCGGATACAGCTTGCCGATCAGGTGATCGTATTCATGCTGGACCACGCGCGCGTGGAACCCGTCGGCGACGCGGTCGATCTTCGCGCCGAACTGGTCGAAGCCGCTGTAGCGCACCTTCGCGTAGCGGCTGACGACGCCGCGCATGCCCGGCACCGACAGGCAGCCTTCCCAGCCCTCTTCCATGTCCGGCGGCATGTACTCGACCTTCGGGTTGATCAGCACGGTCTCCGGCACCGGCGGCGCGTCCGGGTAGCGGTTGTTGTTGCCGAAGCCGAAGATGATGATCTGCAGGCCGATGCCGATCTGCGGCGCGGCCAGCCCGGCGCCGTTCGCGTGATGCATCGTCTCGAACATGTCCGCGACGATTTCGTGCAGTTCGGGGGTATCGAACTGCTCGACCGGCTTGGCGATGTCGAGCAGGCGCGGATCGCCCATCTTCAGGATCTCGCGAATCATGGCGTATTGCCCTCCAGGAGTTGGTGCAGACCGTCTTCGTCCAGCACGGGGATGCCGAGTTCCTCGGCCTTCGCGAGCTTGCTGCCGGCTTCGGCGCCCGCGACCACGTAATCCGTCTTCTTCGATACCGAGCCCGCGACCTTCGCGCCCGCCGCCTCGAGCATCTCCTTCGCGGCATCGCGCGTGAGGTTCGGCAGCGTGCCCGTCAGCACGACCGTCTTGCCGGCCAGCACGCCCTGCGGCGCCTTCGGCGCGGGCGGCCCTTCCGGCCACGTGACCTTGCCCGGCGCGCGCAGCTGCTCGATCACCGTCCGGTTGTGCGCTTCCGCGAAGAACTGGTGGATCGACTCGGCGACGATCGGGCCGACGTCGTTGACTTCGAGCAGTTCCTCGATCGACGCGTCCATGATCGGCGTCAGCGAGCCGAAATGCTTCGCGAGATCCTTCGCGGTCGATTCGCCGACGTGGCGGATGCCGAGGCCGTAGATGAAGCGCGCCAGCGTCGTGTGCTTCGCCTTTTCGAGCGAGTCGAGCAGATTCTGCGCGGACTTCTCCGCGAAGCGGTCGAGCTCGGCCAGCGTCGCGAAACCGAGATTGAACAGGTCGGCCGGCGTGCGCACGAGATTCAGCTCGACGAGCTGGTCGATGATCTTCTCGCCGAGCCCGTCGATGTCGAGCGCGCGGCGCTGCGCGAAGTGCCACAGCGCCTGCTTGCGTTGCGCCGGGCAGAACAGGCCGCCCGTGCAGCGGGCGATCGCCTCGTCCGGCAGGCGCTCGATCTTCGAGCCGCACACCGGGCATTCGGTCGGCATCACGAATTCGGCCGCGTCGGCCGGACGCCGGTCGAGCAGCGCGCCGACCACCTCGGGAATCACGTCGCCCGCGCGGCGCACGATCACGGTGTCGCCGATCCGGATGTCCTTGCGGCGCACTTCGTCCTCGTTGTGCAGCGTCGCATTGGTCACGGTCGCGCCGCCGACGAACACGGGCTCGAGGCGCGCGACCGGCGTGATCGCGCCGGTGCGGCCGACCTGCACGTCGATCGCGACGAGCTTTGTCAGCGCTTCCTGTGCGGGAAACTTGTGCGCGAGCGCGAAGCGCGGCGCACGCGACACGAAGCCCAGGCGCTCCTGCTCGTCGCGCCGGTTGACCTTGTAGACAACGCCGTCGATGTCGTACGGCAGCGACTCGCGCTTCTCGCCGACCTTGCGGAAGAAATCGAGCAAGCCCTCGGCGCCGTGCACGACCGCGCGCTCGCGGTTCACGGGCAGGCCGAGCGACTCGTACCAGTCGAGCAGCGCGCTGTGCGTGTCGGGCATCGGCATCCCGTCGAGCACGCCGATCCCGTACGCGAAGAACGACAGCGGACGCTGCGCGGTGATCTTCGAATCGAGCTGGCGCAGGCTGCCGGCCGCCGCGTTGCGCGGGTTCGCGAATTCGCGCTGCTCGGCCGCGCGCTGGCGTTCGTTCAGGCGTGCGAAATCGCGCTTGAACATCAGCACCTCGCCGCGCACGTCGAGCACGGCCGGTACGTGCTTGCCCTTCAGTTTCAACGGAATCGAGCGGATCGTGCGCACGTTCTCGGTCACGTCCTCGCCCGTCGTCCCGTCGCCGCGCGTCGAAGCCTGCACGAACACGCCCTGCTCGTAGCGCAGCGAGATCGCGAGACCGTCGAATTTCAGTTCGCACGCGTATTCGACGGGTTCCGTCACCGAGCCGGCGAGATCGGTCGGCTTGTCGAGCGCATCGGCGACACGCTTGTCGAATGCGACGATGTCCTCGTCGGCGAAGCCGTTGTTCAGCGACAGCATCGGCGCGTCGTGGACGACCGGCGTGAAGCCGCCGGCCGCCTCGCCGCCCACGCGCTGCGTCGGCGAATCGGGCGTCACGAGTTCGGGATGGTCGGTTTCGAGCTGCTGCAGTTCGAGGAACAGCCGGTCGTATTCGGCGTCGGGCAGATCCGGCTGGTCGAGCACGTAATAGGCGTGGTTCGCCCGCTCGAGTTGGTCGCGCAGCCACGCGGCACGCGCGTCGGGCTGGCTGGCTGGCGGTTCGGCTTGGGTTCGGGCCATGCTGGCGGCAGATTCGTTCTGAAAAATCGGATGCCCGATTATCTCAGTTTGACGCCGTGACGGGGCGTGCAATGCAAGCCCGAGGAGCGTGTTGCGGCGCACACGGAAGGGGGTGCGCCGCAGCGGCGAACGGTGGCGCGCACGCCCGCCGTCCGCGCCGTCGCGTTACTGGCTGAAGAGGCGGCGCGTGACGGCCGAACCGGCCGGGATGCCGGCTTCCTCGAGCTTCGCGTACAACTTCATCAGCTGCTGCTCGATCGCGAGCAGCGTCGATTCCGGCAGCGGCCGGCGCGAATCGTCGACGACGCGCGCGCCGATCCGTTCGGACAGCGATTTCGCGTAGTCGCACATCAACCGGAACGGCAGGATGTCCTCTTCGGCAACCGGCACGTCGAGCACCAGCGTGATCATGTTGCCGCCCTTGTAGGTCAGGTCGTCGCGCAGGAAGTTCGTGTCGCCGAACTGCAGCATGAACACCGGGTTCTGCTTCGCGTCGAGCTTCACGAACCGCGTGCCGTCACGCGACAGCAGCAGCCCGTCCTGCGACGCGACCGCCTGCACGTAGTTCGCCGACCACGGCGCGCCGTCCGACATCACGTTGATCGACAGCTGCGCGTCGCACTGCGCGGCGAACGCGTCGAGCTCGCGCGCCATCGCGACCGTTTCCATCATGTCCGGGAATTCCGGTGCGCCGTCGATCGTGTCGGCGAACTGCTGGACGCCCGTCACGAATTCCGAGAATTCGAGTTCGTTCAGCGCGCCGCTGCGGTTCGCGAGCTGCGCGGCCGCGCGCAGTTCCTCGTAGCGCACGCCGTTCTGCAGCAGCTCCCACTGGCCGCCTTCCGGCTTGCCTTCGATGTGCACGGGCTTGCTGCCCGCGCGGCGCAGCCGCTGCGCGGCCGGCAGGATCTTGTCGCCCGGCAGCGGCCCGGCGAGGCGGATCGGCACGATGCAATCGATCCGGCGATCGACGATCGCGGGCGGCGCCGACGAAATCGTCGTCGCGGCCGGGATCACGGGTTCGGTCGGCTCGGCCGGTTCGGACGCCTCGCCGGTTGCCGCGGGCTCGGCGGCGTGTGCGGCCGCTTCACCGGCGGCCGGTTCGATCGCCTCGGACGGCGTATCGCCGCCGGTCGCCTCGGCCTGCAGATCGGCCGGCGTGTCGGCCGGTGCGACCCCGCCGAACGTCGGTTCGACGCGCGCGACATCCGCCGACGCGGCGGCGGCGGCCGCGACCGGGGCCGCGGGCTCGCGGCGCACCGGCTGACGCACCGGCTCGATGAACGGCAACTCTTCGTCGCGCTCGGGGCGGTTCATCGCCTCGGCCGCTTCCTCCGGCATCGGGCGCGGCATCCTGCGCCGTACTTTCGCGCCCTGCCACGCGTTGTAGACCACGACGCCGCCCACCACGACAGCACCCGCGCCGATCAAACCGAGTGTCAACTCGTCCATGCACGCTCCATCAGCAATTCTTTTTGTCGGGACCGCGAACGGGCGCGTCATGCGCCGCGCGAACGCGATCCGGTTTCGTCAAACGTCAATTCTGGGCAAAACCCGCGGCCGTTTCCATGTCCACCGCGACGATCCGCGACACGCCCTGCTCCTGCATCGTCACGCCGATCAGTTGCTGCGCCATTTCCATCGCGATCTTGTTGTGCGAGATGAACAGGAACTGCGTCTTGTCGGACATCGCGCGCACGAGATTCGCGAAACGCTCGGTGTTCGCGTCGTCGAGCGGCGCGTCGACCTCGTCGAGCAGACAGAACGGCGCCGGGTTCAGCTGGAACATCGCGAACACCAGCGCGGTCGCGGTCAGCGCCTTCTCGCCGCCCGACAGCAGGTGAATCGTCGCGTTCTTCTTGCCCGGCGGCTGCGCCATCACCTGCACGCCGGCATCGAGAATCTCGTCGCCCGTCATGATCAGCTTCGCCTGGCCGCCGCCGAACAGACGCGGGAACAGGTCGCTGAAATGGCGGTTGACCTCGTCGAAGGTGCCCTGCAGCAGCGTGCGGGTTTCCTGGTCGATCTTGTGGATCGCATCCTCGAGCGTCGTGATCGCGTCGATCAGGTCGGCCGACTGCGCGTCGAGGAACACCTTGCGCTCGCTCGCGGCCTTCAGCTCGTCGAGCGCGGCCATGTTCACCGGGCCGAGCGCGTTGATCGCGTTGTTCAGGCGCGTGACTTCGCCCTGCAGGTACGACGGCTTCAGGTCCGGCGTCAGCTTCGCGGACAGCGCGGCCTCGTCGACCTCGGCCGTCGCGAGCTGCTCGGCGAACTGCTCGACGGACAGGCGCGCGGCCTGCTCCTTCAGCTGCAACTCGGTGATACGGTCGCGCAGCGGCTGCAGCGAGCGCTCGGCCACGAGGCGTTGCTCGTCGGACGCGCGCAGCTTCGCGGTCAGGTCGTCGAGCTCGATCCGTGCGGCCTGCAGCGCCTCTTCCTTCACCGCGCGAATCTCGAGCGCGTCCTGCAGGCCCGTGTGCGCGGTCTGCTCGTTGATCGTCTCGAGTTCGGCGCGCGCGTCTTCGAGCGACCCGGCGACGCGCTCGCTCTGCTCGTGCGCGACCTGGATGCTGCGCTTGAGCTCGTCGATCCGCGTCACCGCGTTGCGCGCGGCGAAGCGCGCGTCGTTCGCGCCGCGCTCGAGGTCGCGCGCTTCCTGGCGCGCCTGCGTCAGCGATTCGTCGAGCGATTCGAATGCGAGCTGGTTGTCTTCGAAGCGCGCCTGCAGCTCCGCGAGCTCGCCGTCGAAGCGCTCGAAATTCGTTTCCGATTCCGCGCGCAGCGCGCGCTGCTCCTCGATCTGCGCGCCGATTTCCTCGAGCTCCTCGCGGATCTGCGTGCTGCGCTGCGTGTAACGTTCGTGCGCCTGCGCCAGCTTCAGCACGTCCATCTGCAGCGCGTGCACGCGCTGGGTCGCACGTTCGGCCTGCGCGCGCACGTCGCCGAGCGCCTGCGTGGCCTGCGTGTGCGCGGCTTCCGCACGCACGGCGGCCGTGCGCGCCTCGTCGGCGAGCAATGCCTGCGCACGCACCTGGCGCGTCAGGTTTTCGATTTCCTGCTGGCGGGCCAGCATCCCGGCCTGCTCCGAATCGGCGGCGTACAGCTGCACGCCGACGCGCGTGACGATATGGCCGGCCTTCACGACGAACGCGCCGCCTGCCGGCAGCTGCGCACGCGCGGCAAGCGCCTGCGCGACGTCGTCGGCGACGTACACGCTGCCGAGCCAGTCGTTGAGCACCGCGCGGATGCCCGCGTCGTCGATGCGCACGAGCGACAGCACCGGACGCAGCCCGGCCACCGCGGCGGGCGGCTCACCGGCCGCGGGCGGCGCGTAGAACGCGAGCTTCGCCGGCGGCGCATCGGTCGCGAACGCCTTCACCCAGTCGAGATTCGACACTTCGAGCGCCGCGAGGCGCTCGCGCAGCACGGCCTCGAGCGCCGCTTCCCAGCCGGCCTCGACGTGCAGCTTCTTCCACAGACGCGGCAACGCGCCCAGCTCGTGCTTGTCGAGCCACGGCTGCACCTTGCCTTCGGTCTGCACGTTTTCCTGCAGCTGCTTCAGCGCGGCGAGGCGCGCCTCGAGCTGGTGGATCTGCGCGGCTTCGGCCTGCACGCGCTCCTGCGCGGCGCGGCGCTCGCCGTCGAGGCGCGGCACGGTTTCCTGCGCGTCGGCCAGGCGCGCCTGCGCTTCGGCGAGGATCTCTTCCTGCTCGGCCAGCTGCATGCGCAGCTCCTCGAGCTGCGCCTCGTCCGGCGCGTCGAGCCCGCCCGCTTCGCTCTTCAGGCGCTCGTGGCGCTGCTGAAGCTGCTGCAGCTGCTGGTCGGCGTTGCGCTGGTGCGCGGCCTCGAGCTTCAGCGACTGCTCGGTCTGCGCGATCCGCGCGCGCTCGTCGTTGAGCTGCGCCTGCGCGTCGCGCCACTTCGCTTCGAGCGCCGGCAGCGCATCGTGCTTCGCGGCCGCGTTGTCTTCGGCGAGCGCGGCCTTTTCGTCGGCCATCGCGCGGGCCTCCTCGGCCTCCTCCAGCTCGTCCTGCGACTTCTCGGCCTGCGCGCGCCATTGCTCGCGCTGCGCGTTCAGCGCGGCGATCTGCGCCTGCACGCGATTGCGCGATTCGACGATGAACTTGATCTCGGCTTCGAGGCGGCTGACCTCGGCGTTGGCCTCGTAGAGCGCGCCCTGCGCGCCCTGCATCGCGTCGCTTGCCGAGTAGTGCGCGACGCGCAGCGTCTCGAGCTGCGCCTCGACTTCGCGCAGCTTCGCCGTCTGCGCCTCGAGGTCGATCTGCGCCTGCTCGATCGCGCGCTGCTGCTTCTGCTGCTCGCCGGCGGCCTCGTTCTTGCGCAGCAGCCACAGCAGGCGCTGCTTCTCCTCGCCGTCGGCGACGAGTTCCTTGTACCGGGTCGCGACGACGGCCTGCGCCTCGAGCTTCTCGAGGTTCGCGCCGAGCTCGCGGACGATGTCCTCGACGCGCGTCAGGTTCTCGCGCGTGTCGTGCAGGCGGTTCTCGGTTTCGCGGCGGCGCTCCTTGTACTTCGACACGCCGGCGGCTTCCTCGAGGAACACGCGCAGCTCTTCCGGCTTCGCCTCGATGATCCGCGCGATCATGCCCTGCCCGATGATCGCGTAGGCGCGCGGCCCGAGGCCCGTGCCGAGGAAGATGTCCTGGATGTCGCGGCGGCGCGCCGGCAGGTTGTTGATGTAGTAGCTCGACGTGCCGTCGCGCGTGAGCACGCGCTTCACGGCGATCTCGCCGTACTGGCCCCACTGCCCGGCCGCGCGGCCGTCGGAGTTGTCGAAGATCAGCTCGACGCTGGCCCGGCTGCCGGGCTTGCGTGCGGTCGAGCCGTTGAAGATCACGTCCTGCATCGACTCGCCGCGCAGCTCGGAGGCGCGCGACTCGCCGAGCACCCAGCGCACGGCATCGATGATGTTGGACTTGCCGCACCCGTTCGGGCCCACCACGCCGACAAGCTGGCCCGGAACCTGGAAATGCGTGGGATCGACGAAGGATTTGAAGCCAGCGAGTTTGATCGAGCTCAGACGCACGGCGGTATCGGATGTGAAGAAGGTGTGAAACGGACGGGGCCGCACTGCGCGGGGCCGGAGGGCCCCTGCGCGCGACGCGCCCCGGAATTCAAAAACGGGGCCGCGCGCATCCAGCGTTGGGCCCCGCAAACGGCTTCCATCATACCATCGCGCGTGCGCCGTCCCGACCGTCGCCGGGTTTGCCCGATGCGGGCGCGGCACGATGGACCCGGCTCGACAGCAGCGTGGCCAGCACGATGCACGCGCCGCCCGCCCATTCGCGCGCGGTCGGCAGCTCGCTGGCGAACACCCACGCCGACAGCGCGGTGATCACGATCTCGAACAGCATGATGATCGACGCGCGGTTCGCCGGCACGCGGGCGAGGCCGTATTGCACGAGCAGGTTGTTCGACGCCATCGTCACGCCGATCGCGGCGATGATCAGCGCGGCCACGCCGAGCTGGCCGCCTGCCGGCGCGGCCGGCAGCCCTTCGAACAGCGACGCGATCGCGCCGAACACGGCCGCGCCGCCGAACAGCGTCGCGGTGCGCATTTCCGCGCGCATCTCCGGCAGTTCGCGGCTTGCCTTGATCACGAGCACGTTGCTCATCGCGAAGCTCAGCCCGGCCGCGAGGCCGGCCCATTCGGCCGGGTTGGCCGGCAGCGGCAGGCCGAGCTTCGGCGACCACAGCATCAGCATCGCCCCGCCGATCGACAGCGCCGCGAGCCCCGCGCCGGCCCAGGTCAGCCGCTCGCGCAACAGGAAGTGCGCGTAGACCGCGGTCCAGGCCGGGGTCAGGTAGAACAGCAGCATCACGCGCAGCACCTCGCCGTGGATCGTGCCCCACACGAAGCCGAGGTTCGTCACGCCGGCCGTCAACGCGATGCCCGGCAGCACCCAGTGCCAGCGCAGCGTCGCGATCGTGCGGCGCCGCGCGACGACCACGAACAGGAAGGCGACGAGGCTCGTCAGCGCGCTGGCCAGCGTACCCGTCACGCCGAGCGACGCGAGGATCCGCAACGGATACCAGATCAGGCCCCATACCGATGCGCCGATCAGGATGGCCAGCGTCGGCAGGCTGCCGCGTACCGCGTTATTCATTTGGTTCAATACCCTTCATTCCCTTTATTCGGCGGGCCTGGCCGCCGTTCCGGCCGGCCGTGACCGCATTCCGTCACGCTATAATCGTCCGTTGCGACCCGCGCCGTCGGCGCCCGTTCGCAGCCGTGCGGCACGCCCGCCGCTTCTTTCGCTCCAACCGGCCGCGATGGCCGCTTCGCCCGTGAACCCTCGACTCGACTCGCTCCAGCCCTATCCCTTCGAAAAGCTGCGCGCCCTGTTCAAGGACGTGACGCCTTCCGGCGACCTCAAACCGATCAGCTTCGGCATCGGCGAGCCCAAGCACGCGACGCCGGCGTTGATCCGCGACGCCGTGGTGGCCGCCCTCGACGGCCTCGCGTCGTACCCGGCCACGGCCGGCTCGGACGCGCTGCGCACGTCGATCGCGCACTGGCTCGAGCGCCGCTACGGGCTGCCGGCGATCGATCCGGCCACGCAGGTACTGCCCGTGTCGGGGTCGCGCGAGGCGCTGTTCTCGCTCGCGCAGACGGTGATCGACGCCCGCCCGACCGCGCACGGCGAGAAGGCGATCGTACTCTGTCCGAATCCGTTCTATCAAATTTACGAAGGCGCGGCGCTGCTGGCCGGTGCCGAACCCTATTTCGCGAACAGCGACCCGGCCCGCAACTTCGCGTGCGACTACGCGGCCGTGCCGGATGACGTCTGGGCGCGCACGCAGCTGCTGTACGTGTGCTCGCCGGGCAACCCGACGGGCGCCGTGCTGACGCTCGACGACTGGCGCGAACTGTTCGCGCTGTCCGACCGCCACGGTTTCGTGATCGCGTCCGACGAGTGCTACTCGGAAATCTATTTCGACGAAGCCGCACCGCCGCTCGGCGGCCTCGAGGCCGCGCACCGCCTCGGCCGCGGCTTCGAGCGGCTCGTGATGCTGTCGAGCCTGTCGAAGCGCTCGAACGTGCCGGGCATGCGCTCGGGCTTCGTCGCCGGCGACGCGGCGCTGCTGAAGCAATTCCTGCTGTACCGCACGTACCACGGCGCGGCGCTGTCGCCGGTCTGGCAGCACGCGAGCATCGCCGCGTGGAACGACGAGGCGCACGTGCGCGAGAACCGCGCGCTGTACCTGCAGAAGTTCAATACGGTCACCCCGATGCTCGCCGACGTGATCGACGTGAAACTGCCCGACGCCGCGTTCTACCTGTGGGCCAACGTGTCGCGCACCGGCCTGTCGGACACCGAGTTCGCCCGCCGCCTGTACGCCGACTATAATGTGACGGTTCTGCCCGGCTCGTACCTGGCGCGCGATGCGCACGGCACGAATCCGGGCCGCGATTTCATCCGGATCGCGCTCGTCGCGGGCACCCCCGAATGCGTCGAGGGCGCGCAACGCATCGTCGATTTCTGCCGGGCTCTCGCGCGGTAATCGTCCATCCCGATCAATTCCATCCATCTCCTGCGAAAACGAACATGTCGCAACAACTTCAGCAAATCATCGATACCGCCTGGGAAAACCGCGCCGAGCTGTCGCCCAAGGCCGCGCCCGCCGACGTCCGCGAAGCCGTCGCTCACGCGATCGAACAACTCGACCGCGGCGCACTGCGCGTCGCCGAGAAGATCGACGGCAACTGGACCGTGCACCAGTGGCTGAAGAAGGCCGTGCTGCTGTCGTTCCGCCTGGAAGACAACGCGCCGCTGCCGGCCGGCGGCTACTCGCAGTTCTACGACAAGGTGCCGTCGAAGTTCGCGAACTACACGGCCGAAGATTTCGCCGCGGGCGGCTTCCGCGTCGTGCCGCCGGCGATCGCACGCCGCGGCTCGTTCATCGCGAAGAACGTCGTGCTGATGCCGTCGTACACCAACATCGGCGCGTACGTCGACGAAGGCACGATGGTCGATACGTGGGCAACGGTCGGTTCGTGCGCGCAGATCGGCAAGAACGTGCACCTGTCGGGCGGCGTCGGCATCGGCGGCGTGCTCGAGCCGCTGCAGGCGAACCCGGTCATCATCGAAGACAACTGCTTCATCGGCGCACGCTCGGAAGTCGTCGAAGGCGTGATCGTCGAGGAAAACTCGGTGATCTCGATGGGCGTGTACCTCGGCCAGAGCACGAAGATCTACGATCGCGAGACGGGCGAGGTCAGCTACGGCCGCATCCCGGCCGGCTCGGTCGTCGTCGCCGGCAACCTGCCGTCGAAGGACGGTTCGCACAGCCTGTACTGCGCGGTGATCGTCAAGAAGGTCGACGCGAAGACGCGCGCGAAGGTCGGCCTGAACGAGCTGCTGCGAGGCGACTGATGGCCAAGCCGCACACCGTGGTCGTCTACGGCATTCCGAACTGCGACACCGTGAAGAAGGCCCGCGTGTGGCTCGACGATCACGGCGTCGAGTTCGAGTTTCACGACTTCAAGAAGCTCGGCGTCAGCGCGCCGCTGATCGAGGACTGGCTGAAGGACGTGTCGCTCGACGCGCTCGTGAACAAGCGCGGCACCACGTGGCGCGGCCTGGACGACGCCATGAAGGCGGCCGCCGAAACGAAGACCGGCGCGGTCGCGCTGATGATCCACAAGCCGTCGGTGATCAAGCGCCCCGTGCTCGTCGTCAACGGCCGCGTGAAGTCGCTCGGCTTCGTGGCCGATCAATACGCGGCGCTGTTCGCCGCCTAGGGCCGCCCGCGCTGCGCCCGTCGGCGCAGCCCGACGTCCCGTCGCTGCCGGCCACCGCGCCGGCATTTTTTATCGAAAGTGGTCCGAACCATGTCCGCCACCCTAGCCCTTACCGAACAGCTGATCGCCCGCGCGTCCGTGACGCCCGACGACCAGCACTGCCAGCAGATCATGACCGAGCGCCTCGCCGCGCTCGGCTTCGAATGCGAGACCATCGCGTCGCACGGCGTGACCAACCTGTGGGCCGTCAAGCGCGGCGCCGACGGCCGCGCCGGCAAGCTGCTCGCGTTCGCGGGCCACACCGACGTCGTGCCGACCGGCCCGCTCGAGCAATGGACCTCGCCGCCGTTCATTCCCGCCCATCGCGACGGCAAGCTGTACGGCCGCGGCGCGGCCGACATGAAGACGTCGCTCGCGGCGTTCGTCGTCGCGTCCGAGGAATTCGTCGCGGCCCACCCCGGCCACCGCGGCGCGATCGCGTTCCTGATCACGAGCGACGAGGAAGGCCCGGCCACCGACGGCACCGTGAAGGTCGTCGAATTGCTGCAGGAGCGCGGCGAACGCCTCGACTACTGCATCGTCGGCGAGCCGACGTCGACGACCGAGCTCGGCGATGTCGTCAAGAACGGCCGCCGCGGGTCGATGTCGGGCGAACTGGTCGTCAAGGGCGTGCAGGGCCACATCGCGTACCCGCATCTCGCGAAGAACCCGATCCACCTGCTCGCGCCGGCGCTCGCCGAGCTCGCCGCCGAGCAGTGGGACGAAGGCAACGAATATTTCCCGCCGACCACCTGGCAGGTGTCGAACCTGCACGCCGGCACCGGCGCGACCAACGTGATCCCCGGCCACGCCGACCTGATGTTCAACTTCCGCTTCTCGACCGCCAGCACGGTCGAGGGCCTGCAGGCACGCGTGCACGCGATTCTCGACAAGCACGGCCTCGAATACACGCTGAAGTGGTCGGTCAGCGGCCTGCCGTTCCTCACGCCGCGCGGCGAACTGTCGAACGCGCTGGAGAACGCGATCCGCACCGAGACCGGCATCACGACCGAGCTGTCGACGACGGGCGGCACGTCGGACGGCCGCTTCATCGCACGCATCTGCCCGCAAGTAATCGAATTCGGCCCGCCGAACGGCAGCATCCACAAGATCGACGAGCACATCGAGGTGCGCTTCGTCGATCCGCTGAAGAACGTGTACCGCCGCGTGCTCGAACAACTGATCGCCTGATGGAGCCTCGCATGACGACACCTTTTGCCACCGTTCGCGACCTGCTGCGCTACGCGGTCACGCGTTTCTCGAAGGCGAAGCTCGCGTTCGGCCACGGCTCGGACAATGCGTACGACGAAGCGGCCTACCTCGTGCTGCGCACGCTCGACCTGCCGCTCGACACGCTCGAGCCGTTCCTCGACGCGCGCCTGCTGCCCGACGAGATCGCGGCCGTGCTCGCGGTGATCGAGCGGCGCGCGGCCGACCGCGTGCCGGCCGCGTACCTCACGCATGAAGCGTGGATGCACGGCCACCGCTTCTACGTCGACGAACGCGTGATCGTGCCGCGCTCGTTCATCGGCGAGCTGCTCGACGACGGCCTGCAGCCGTATGTCGCCGACCCCGAGCAGGTCGGCGCGGTGCTCGAACTGTGCACGGGCTCGGGCTGCCTCGCGATCCTCGCCGCGAGCGCGTTCCCGAATGCCGAGATCGACGCGGTCGACCTGTCGGACAAGGCGCTCGAAGTCGCCGAGATCAACGTGCGCGACTACGGCCTCGAGGACCGCATCGGGTTGTACCGCGGCGACCTCTACGCACCGCTGCCCGCCTTCCGCACCGACCCGGGCTCGCGCTACGACGTGATCCTGACGAACCCGCCGTACGTGAACGCGGCGTCGATGGCCGCGCTGCCGCCCGAATACCGGCACGAGCCGGAGATGGCGCTCGCGGGCGGCGACGACGGCATGGACATCGTGCGGCGCATCGTCGCCGAAGCGCACCGCTGGCTGCACGACGACGGCGTGCTCGTCGTCGAGATCGGCAACGAGCGCGAGCACGTCGAAGCCGCGTTCGGCGGCCTCGAACTCACGTGGCTGCCCACCAGCGCGGGCGACGACGCCGTCTTCCTGATCCAGGCATCGGACCTGCCGCGCAAGGCCTGAGCCTTTCCGGCCCGCCCGCCGTGCGGCGCACCATTGCGCCGCACGGTTGGGTAAGATGCGCGTAGGCGGCCGCCCGGCCGCCCGACTTCAGGAGTCCGTCACGCGCCCATGACCCTCGACTGGCTACATCTCGGCACCCTGATCCTGACCGTCCACGTGCTCGGGATCGTCGCGGCGTGCCACGCGATCATGAACACGCGCACATCGCAAGGCGCGATCGCGTGGGCCGTCTCGCTTGCGGCCATGCCGTACCTGACGCTCGTTCCGTACCTGTTCCTCGGCCGCAGCAAGTTCTCCGGCTACGTCGACGCGCGGCGCCACGAGCTGGAAATGTTGCGCATGCACACACCGCGCTCGCCGTGGCTCAGCACCGACGCGACCGACGGTCCGGCCGCCGACGCGCTCGGCCAGTCCGCCGTGCTCGCGCTGACGCGGCTCGGCGGCATGCCGTTCCTCGGCGGCAACTCGGTGCGCACGCTCGTGAACGGCGACGCGACGTTCTCGGCGATCCTGTCGGCGATCGACGCCGCGCGCGACTACGTGGTCGTCCAGTTCTTCATCGTGCGCGACGATGCGCTCGGCCAGACGCTGCGCGACTCGCTGCTCGCGCGCGCGGCCGCCGGCGTGCGCTGCTGCCTGCTGTACGACAGCATCGGCAGCTTCGACCTGCCGCACAGCTACGTCGACACCTTGCGCCGCGGCGGTGTCGAGGTCCATCCGTTCGCGACCAACCGGAAGTTCGTCAACCGCTTCCAGCTGAACTTCCGCAACCATCGCAAGATCGTCGTGGTCGACGGCAATCGCGCGTTCGTCGGCGGCCACAACGTCGGCGTCGAGTATCTCGGCGCGAAACCGCGCCTGTCGCCGTGGCGCGACACGCACATCGAGATCCGCGGCCCGGTGGTCGCGAGCATCCAGTACGTATTCGCCGAAGACTGGCACTGGGCGACGCAGAAGCTGCCGCCGATCGCGCTGCCGCCGCCGGCCGAGCCCGGCGACGGCATGCATTGCCTCGCGGTGCCGATGGGGCCGGCCGACAAGCAGGAAACCGGCTCGCTGTTCTTCGTCGAGGCGATCAATGCCGCACGCGAGCGGGTCTGGATCACCACGCCGTATCTCGTCCCCGACGAGGCGGTGATCTCCGCGCTGAAGCTCGCGGTGATGCGCGGCGTCGACGTGCGCATCCTGATCCCGAGCCGGCGCGATCACTACGTGGTGTTCGAGGCGTCGAAGCTGTACGCGCGCGACCTCGTCGACGCGGGCGTGAAGGTATTCCGCTACCGGCCCGGCTTCCTGCACCAGAAGGTCGTGCTGATCGACCGCATCGCCGCGGCGATCGGCAGCGCCAATCTCGACAACCGCTCGTTCCGGCTCAATTTCGAGATCATGGTGCTGACCGTCGACCGCGCGTTCGCCGGCGAGGTCGAGACGATGCTCGAGGCCGACTTCGCGCAGGCTTACGAGGTCGACGCGAACGAATACCGCCAGTCGCCCGCGTGGCGGCGCATCGCGATGCACGTCGCGCGGCTGTTCGCGCCGATCCTGTAGCGGCCCGGACAACATCGGAGCCGCCCGGCCGCCGCCCTCACAGCAGCTTGTCGATGTCGGCGGCGATTTCCTCGGGCTTCGTCGACGGCGCGTAGCGCTTGACGATGCGCCCGTCGCGATCGACCAGGAACTTCGTGAAATTCCACTTGATCGCCTTGAGGCCGAGAATGCCCGGCGCCTCGTCGGTCAGGTAGCGGTACAGCGGATGCGCGTGATCGCCCTTCACGTCGATCTTCGCGAACATCGGGAACGTGACGCCGTAGTTGCGCTCGCAGAACGCGCCGATCTGCGCGGCGTCGCCCGGCTCCTGCTTGCCGAACTGGTTGCACGGGAAACCGAGCACGAAGAAGCCGCGCGCCGCGTACTGGTCGTACAGCTTCTGCAGGCCCGCGTACTGCGGCGTGAAACCGCACTCGCTCGCGGTGTTGACGATCAGCAGCACCTTGCCGCGATACGCGTCGAGCGGGGCCGGCGCGCCGGCGAGCGTCTCTGCGCTGAACGAATACAGGGTGGACATCGGGCACTCCTTTTACGAAACCGGATCGACGTGGAGTCTAGGCGAAATTGCGCGGTTGCGGCATTCGCCGAGCGGCCGATGCCCGGCGAGCGCGGCGCGCAGTCTAGAATAGCGGTTTTGGCCAGTCATTTCCGCCGTGATCCGTTTCAATCAGTTCAGTCTTGCGCGCGGCACCAAGCCGCTGTTCGAGTCGACCTCGTTCGTGCTCAATCCCGGCGAGAAAGCCAGCCTGATCGGCGCGAACGGCGCCGGCAAGTCGACGCTGTTCGCGGTCCTGCGCGGCGAGCTGCACTCGGACGGCGGCGATTTCTCGATGCCGCCGTCGTGGCGAATCGCCCATGTGTCGCAGGAAACGCCCGCCGTCGACCGCTCGGCGCTCGACTACACGCTCGACGGCGACGCCGCACTGCGCGAGATCGAAGCGCGCATCGCCGCTGCCTCCGCCGCGCATGACGGGGCGGCGGAAGCCGACGCGCACGCGGCGTTCGCCGACGCCGACGGCTACACCGCACCGGCCCGCGCCGAAGCGCTGCTGCTCGGCCTCGGCTTCACGCTCGCGCAGACGCGCGAATCCGTCGCGAGCTTCTCCGGCGGCTGGCGCATGCGCCTGAACCTCGCGCAGGCGCTGATGTGCCGTTCCGATCTCCTGCTGCTCGACGAACCGACGAACCACCTCGACCTCGACGCGATCGTCTGGCTCGAAGACTGGCTGCACCGCTACCCCGGCACGCTCGTCGTGATTTCGCACGACCGCGAGTTCCTCGATTCGATCTGCAACGTCACGCTGCATCTGGAAAACCGCCAGGTGAAGCGCTACGGCGGCAACTACTCGCAGTTCGAAGTGCTGCGTGCGCAACAACTGGCGCTGCAGCAAAGCGCATACGAAAAGCAGCAGAAGACGATCGAACACCTGCAGAGCTTCGTCGACCGCTTCAAGGCCAAGGCGACCAAGGCCAAGCAGGCGCAGAGCCGGATGAAGGCGCTCGAGAAGATGGAGCTGATCGCGCCCGCGCACATCGCGTCGCCGTTCACGTTCGAATTCCGCACGCCCGACGCCGCGCCGAACCCGATGATGGTGATGGAAGACGTCCGCTGCGGCTACCATGCCGACGACGGCGCGGACATCCCGATCGTCGAGCGCGTCGCGCTGTCGATCCAGAACGGGCAGCGCATCGGCCTGCTCGGCGCGAACGGCCAGGGCAAGTCGACGCTGATCAAGACGCTGGCCGGCACGCTCGCGCCGCTGTCGGGGCACGTCCGCGACGGCAAGGGCCTGACGATCGGCTATTTCGCGCAGCACCAGCTCGAAACGCTGCGCGAGGACGATTCGCCGCTCGCCCATCTGGCGCGGCTCGCGCCCGACACGCGCGAGCAGGAACTGCGGGACTTCCTCGGCGGCTTCAATTTCTCGGGCGACATGGCGACGAGCCCGGTCGGCCCGTTCTCCGGCGGCGAAAAGGCGCGCCTCGCGCTGGCGCTGATCATCTGGCAGAAGCCGAACCTGTTGCTGCTCGACGAACCGACGAACCACCTCGACCTCGAAACGCGCCACGCGCTGACGATGGCGCTCGCGCAGTTCGAAGGCACGCTGATCCTCGTGTCGCACGACCGCCACCTGCTGCGCGCGACGACCGACCAGTTCATGCTGGTCGCGAAGCACCGGCTGCAACCGTTCGACGGCGACCTCGACGACTACCGCGACTGGCTGCTGCAGCACGCGGCCGAGCAACGCGCGGCCGCGAAGGCCGATAGCGCGGCTTCGCCGGGCGCCGGTGCCGCGGCCACCCGCAAGGACCAGAAGCGGCAGGCCGCCGAGGAACGGCAACGCCTGTCGGTGCTGAAAAAGCCGCTGCAGACGCGCATCACGAAGCTCGAAAAGGAAATGGAGACGCTGCACGCGGAGAAGGCGCGGCTCGACGCGTTCGTCGCCGATCCGGCCAGCTACGAGGCCGAGCGCAAGACGGCGCTGACCGACGCGATCCGCAAGCTCGGCGACGTCAACACGCGTCTCGAAACGGTCGAGGCCGACTGGCTCGCCGCACAGGAAGAACTCGAGCAGATCGGCTGATACACGCGCGCGGTGCGCCGGCTGCCCCGGGGCGATTCGACACGTCGCCGGGCACGCTCCGACCCCCGATACGACAAGGCCGGACGCACCGGCCCGGCCTTGCAGACTGGATTGCCGCAGCCCGGCGGTTCGCCGCGCCGCCGGCTCAGCGCCGCGGCAACGTATCGCGCGGCATCTGCTCGTCGTCACTCATCAGGTATCGGCGCCCTTCGGTCGGCCGCCGGATCGCGGCAGCGACTTCCGCTTCCGTCACGTCCTCGGACACGACCTTGCGCGCGAGGCGCCCTTCGTCGTCGATCCATTCGACGATCCGGCATCCGCCGCCCCACGGCTGGCGAATCGGCTCCGACACGCGGCAGCCGCGCAGGTTGTAAAGGCGTCCGCCCGGCGCTTCACCATACGATTTCAACATAGGTTCCCTTCGCATTGCGCGGTTCGACAACCCGGCAAAGGATAGGGAAAAGCGATGTCCGGCGGGTTACAGGAGCCTACATATTCTTTACAACGAATTACGCGCCAGATCGCCGGGCATGCCCGGCCCGCATGCCTGCCCGGCCGGTCACTCGAGATCGCGCACGCGGTCGATCGCCTGCTCGAGGCGATCGACCGCCATCACGTTCAGCCCTTCGATCGGCTGCTTCGGCGCATTCGCCTTCGGGATCAGCGCGGACGTGAAACCGAGCTTCGCGGCCTCGCGCAGCCGCTCCTGCCCGCGCGGCGACGGCCGGATCTCGCCCGCCAGCCCCACTTCGCCGAACACGATCAGCCCCTTCGGCAGCGCCTTGTTGCGCATCGACGAATGGATCGCGAGCAGCACCGCGAGGTCGGCCGCCGGCTCGGTGATCTTCACGCCGCCCACCGCATTGAGGAACACGTCCTGGTCGAAGCACGCGATGCCCGCATGCCGGTGCAGCACCGCGAGCAGCATCGCGAGCCGGTTCTGCTCGAGGCCGACCGCGAGCCGTCGCGGGTTCGGCACGTGCGCGGTATCGACGAGCGCCTGGACTTCGACGAGCAGCGGCCGCGTGCCTTCCTGCGTGACGAGCACGCACGAGCCGGGCACGACCTGCTCGTGCTGCGACAGGAACAGCGCGGACGGATTCGCGACGCCGCGCAGCCCGCGCTCGGTCATCGCGAACACGCCGAGTTCGTTGACCGCGCCGAAGCGGTTCTTGAACGCGCGCACGAGCCGGAACGACGAGTGCGTATCGCCTTCGAAGTACAGCACGGTGTCGACGATGTGTTCGAGCACGCGCGGGCCGGCCAGGTTGCCTTCCTTCGTCACGTGACCGACCATGATGATCGCGGTGCCCGACTGTTTCGCGATGCGCGTGAGCTGCGCCGCGCACTCGCGCACCTGCGCGACCGAGCCCGGCGCCGACGTGAGCGCTTCCGAATAGACGGTCTGGATCGAGTCGATCACGGCCACGTCCGGCCGTTCCGTATCGATCGCGGCCTGGATCTTCTCGAGCTGGATCTCGGCGAGCAGCTTCAGCTCGTCGGCCGGCGCGCCGCCGTCGAGCAGCGCAAGCCGTTGCGCGCGCAGCGCGATCTGCGCGGCCGACTCCTCGCCGCTGATATAAAGCGCGCGCCGCTCGCTCGCGATATCCGCGAGCGACTGCAGCAGCAGCGTCGACTTGCCGATGCCGGGATCGCCGCCGATCAGGACGACACCGCCCGGGACCAGCCCGCCGCCAAGTACACGGTCGAATTCGCCGATGCCGGTCGAGAAGCGCGGCACGTCGGCCGCTTTGATATCGACGAGACGCTGCACGGGCGCCCGCTTCGCGAGCGACTGGAAACGATGGGCAGCCGGCGATTCGGCGACCGATTCGACGAGCGTGTTCCAGGCCTGGCACGACGGGCACTGGCCCTGCCACTTCGGGGTCTGTCCGCCGCACTCGCTGCAGACATAAACGGTTTTCTGTTTGGCCACGCGCGACGCCCTTATTCCGCTCGCACGGGCACGCGGCCGGCGACCGCGCACATCAGCTCGTAACCGATCGTCCCGCAATGGCGCGCGACGTCGTCGATCGGCAGCGCGTTGCCCCACAGCTCGACACGCGCGCCGACGCCGGCCTGCGGGCACGGGGTCAGGTCGACCGTAATCATGTCCATCGACACGCGGCCGACGATCCGCGTGCGGATGCCGTCGACGATCACCGGCGTGCCTTCGGGCGCGACGCGCGGATAGCCGTCCGCGTAACCGCACGCGACGACGCCGATCCGCATCTGCGCCTGCGCGGAGAAGGTCGAGCCATAACCGATCGCCTGGCCCTTCGCGATCGTCTGCACGGCGATCAGCTCGGACGCGAGCGTCATCGCGGGCTTCAGCCCGGTGTCGGCGATATCGGACGACAGCCCGGACGGCGACGCGCCGTACAGCACGATCCCCGGCCGCACCCAGTCGAAGTGCGTATCCGGATGCCACAGCACGGCCGCCGAATTCGCGAGGCTGCGCGCGCCGGCGATGCTCTCCGCGCCGCGCTCGAAGGTCGCGAGCTGCTCGGCGACGCCGCGCTCGTTGTCCGCATCCGAAAAATGGGTCATCAACGTGATCTGGCCGATGCCGGGACACGCCCGGGCACGCTCCCACGCCGCACGATATTTTTCCGGCACGTAGCCGAGCCGGTTCATCCCGCTGTTCATCTTGAGCTGCACGTTGACGGGCTTCGACAGCCGCGCCGTTTCCAGCATCCGCATCTGCTCGTCGTTGTGGACGGTCGTGGTCAGGCTGTAGCGGTCGATCACGTCGATGTCGGTCGACCGGAAGAAGCCTTCGAGCAGCAGGATCGGGCCGGCCCAGCCGAGCTCGCGCAGCTTCACGGCTTCGTCGAGGTCGAGCAGCCCGAAGCCGTCGGTGCCGCGCAGGCCCGGAAACACGCGGGCGAGACCGTGCCCGTACGCGTTGGCCTTGACGACCGCCCAGACCTTGGACGGGCCGGCAAATCGACGGACGACGGAGAGATTGTTCGCGAGAGCGGCGGTGTGGATGGTGGCGGAGATCGGGCGCGGCATGGGAAATTTACGTAAAGACGCTTGCGAATCATCAGCTTACCGCGCCTTTTGAGCACCGAAGCCGACAATTTGCGGAACGATCGGGGAATCTTGCTAGTCCGAATTGGCGTATTTTCATGTTATAAAGCCGTGCGCACAACCCATTTCGAACGGAATAAGCCGATCGCATACCAGGCGGCCTACGCGGCCCTGCCGCAGCGACGAAAGCATCGCATCAGATGAAAAAAGGTTTTTACACCATCATGGCCGCGCAGTTTTTCTCGTCGCTGGCCGACAATGCGCTCCTCATCGCCGCCATCGCCCTGCTGAAAGACCTCCACGCCCCCAACTGGATGACACCGCTGCTGAAGCTGTTCTTCGTGTTGTCGTACGTGGTGCTGGCGGCGTATGTCGGTGCGTTCGCGGATTCGCGCCCGAAGGGCCGCGTAATGTTCATCACGAACTCGATCAAGGTGATCGGCTGCCTGATCATGCTGCTCGGCGCCCATCCGCTGATCGCGTACGGGATCGTCGGCTTCGGCGCGGCCGCCTACTCGCCCGCCAAATACGGGATTCTCACCGAGCTGCTGCCGGCCGACCGGCTGGTCGCCGCGAACGGCTGGATCGAAGGCACGACCGTCAGCTCGATCATCCTCGGCACCGTGCTCGGCGGCGCGCTGATCAGCCCGCACATCGCCTCGCACGTGATCGCGCACACGCCCGCCTGGATCGGCACGCCCGCCGAAGCGGCGATGGCGATCATCATGGCGATCTACGTGGTCGCCGCGCTGTTCAACCTGCGCATTCCCGACACGGGCGCCCGCTACCCGAAGCAGGAACGCGGCCCGGTCAAGCTCCTCACGGATTTCGCCGACTGCTTCATGGTGCTGTGGCGCGACAAGCTCGGGCAGATCTCGCTGGCCGTCACGACGCTGTTCTGGGGCGCGGGCGCGACGCTGCAGTTCATCGTGCTGAAGTGGGCCGAGGTATCGCTCGGCATGTCGCTGTCGGAAGGCGCGATCCTGCAGGCCGTGGTCGCGGTCGGCGTCGCGGCCGGCGCGATCGCCGCCGCCGCCCGGATCCCGCTGAAGAAGTCGCTGACCGTGCTGCCCGTCGGCATCATCATGGGCATCGCGGTGATGCTGATGGCGTTCTACACGCGCGACCTGTTCCCGGCGCACTGGGCCGTGCACGTCGGCCACCTGCGCATGCCCGTCTACCTGATCATCGCGTATCTCTTCCTGATCGGCGTCGGCGCGCTGTCGGGCTACTTCGTCGTGCCGATGAACGCGCTGCTGCAGCATCGCGGCCACGTGCTGCTGTCGGCCGGCCACTCGATCGCGGTGCAGAACTTCAACGAGAACCTGTCGGTGCTCGTGATGCTGTGCCTGTACGCGGTACTCGTGTGGCTCGACGTGCCGGTCGGCGTCGTGATCGTGCTGTTCGGCACGTTCGTCTGCCTGACGATGTGGCTCGTGATGCGCCGCCACCAGGCGAACCAGCGTCAGTTCGACTCGGTCGCGCTGATCGGCGAATCGCGGCACTGACGCTACACTTCCCGTTTCCGTCCGCCGGCGCCGGTCTTCGAACCGGCGCGCTGCCCTCATGACGCACCCGATACCCAACCTCCTGACGATCGCCGGCTCCGATTCGGGCGGCGGCGCAGGCATCCAGGCCGACCTGAAGACCTTTTCCGCGCTCGGCGCGTACGGCGCGAGCGTGATCACCGCCCTGACCGCGCAGAACACGCGCGGCGTGACGGGGGTACACGCGCCGGACGCCGCATTCGTCACCGCGCAGCTCGACGCGGTGTTCGACGACATCCGCATCGATGCGGTCAAGATCGGCATGCTCGCGAACGCGGCGATCGTCCACGCGGTCGCCGACGCGCTGCGGCGTTACGCGCCGCGCTTCGTCGTGCTCGACACGGTGATGATCTCGAAGAGTTCGCACGCGCTGCTCGCGCCCGATGCAGTCGATGCGCTGCGCGACGCGCTGCTGCCGCTCGCGACGGTCGTCACGCCGAACCTGCCCGAAGCGGCCGCGCTGCTGGGCGATGCGCCCGCCACCACCGAGGACGACATGGTCCGGCAAGGCCACGCGTTGCTGCAAACGGGCGCGCGCGCGGTGCTGATGAAAGGCGGTCACCTGCCCGACGCGTCCGCGAGCCCCGACTGGCTCGTCGAGGCGGCGCGCACCGTGCGGCTCGACGGCGCGCGCGTGCCGGTCAGCAACACGCACGGCACCGGCTGCACGCTGTCGTCGGCGATCGCCGCACTGCTGCCGCAGCAGCCCGACCTCGAAAGCGCGGTGCGTGAAGCCAAGGCCTACCTGACCGGCGCGATCGCCGCGAGCGGGCACCTCGACGTCGGCCGCGGCGTCGGCCCCGTCCATCACTTTCATCGCTGGTGGTAAGCGCCCGCTGACGCGGCGTCAGTGATCCTGCGCGGCGAACGCCCGCGCACGCGCCGGCCAGTCGTCGGGCACGACGAAGCCGCGCGCCGTTTCGCGCCACGTGCCGTCGCTGCCCTTTTCATGGATGCCGATCAATGAGGGCGCCTCGCGCGTCAGCACGGGCGGCAGTTCCAGGGCCGCCGTCAGCGGTTCGGGTTCGAAGCCGGCATCGGCGGCAACCCGCCGCGGCGCGAGCCACGCCAGCCGCGGCAATACACTCCACGCGAGACCGGCACGCTGCGCGGCCGCCCACGCCCGCCACTGCGCGTGCGTCAGCCAGAATCCACGCGGATGATCCGGCGCGATTTCCGCTGAAACCGGCGGCAACGGCGCGCCGTGCGGATAGAACAGCCAGCCCTTGATGAACATCTGGGCGTCGGACGGCGCGCCATAGCCGAGCCGCGCGAACCCGTCGTGTTCGCCGAGCCGCAACTGGTGATCGAGCAACCGGCCGCGCTTGCGGTCGAACCGGTCGACGAGATTGGGGCCGACGAAATCGGCGAGCGTCGCGCCATCATGCACCGGTGCGCACAGATAGCACTTCACCGCGAGTTCCCAATGCAGGCGCTGCCCATCCGGCGCGTCGACGAGGAAATCGACTTCGCCGAGCGTCCTGCCGTTGCTGCGCAGCGGGAGATTGGCCGCGACCAGCCGCAGCGACGGACCGTGCGTGAGGAAATATTCGAGCAAGCATTCCGCGTAACGGCCGAGCCGGGTCGGCCGGAACCCATCGAGCGCGCGATGCAGCGGCTCGGGCTGCGCATCGAGCGCGGCGAGCCACGCTTCGACGGCCGCTCGCCCGGCCGCATCCGGCCACGGCCGCGCAAGCGGCGCGCCCGGCACCGCGGTCAGCAGGCTCGGGCTGGCCAGCAGCCAGCCGAGATCGCGAACCGCGGTATCGCGCAGCGTATCGACGAATGCGTACGCCGCGCCGGTCGTCATTGCCCGGCCGGCCCGCTCGCGTCGGCGCCTTCCGTACGCTGGAACGTGTCGCGCGCAAGGCACAGGTCGGCCCACGCCTTCGACTTGTCCTGCAGGCTGCGCAACAGGTACGCCGGGTGATAGGTGACGATCACCGGCACGCCTTCGTAGGCATGCACGCGGCCGCGCAGCGACGCGATGCTCGCGTCCGTCTTCAGCAGCGTCTGCGCGGCGAAACGGCCGAGTGCGACGATCAGCTTCGGCTTCACGAGCGCGACCTGGCGCTGCAGATAAGGCTCGCAGCTGGCGACCTCGTCCGGCTCCGGGTTGCGGTTGCCGGGCGGGCGGCACTTGATCACGTTCGCGATGTACACGTTGTCGCCACGCTTGAGGGACAGCGACTGCAGCATGTTGTCGAGCAGCTTGCCGGCCTGGCCGACGAACGGCTCGCCCTGCTTGTCCTCGTTTTCGCCCGGCGCTTCACCGATCAGCATCCAGTCGGCTTCGCGGTCGCCGACGCCGAACACCGTGTTGGTCCGCTTCTCGCACAGCCGGCACAGCGTGCAGTCGGCCACGCGCGCGGCCAGCGCCTCCCAGTCGAGGGCGGCGACCGGCGGGCCGGCGGGACGCGCTTCGGCCACCGGCGCGGGATTGCCCGGCGGCGCCGCGTCGAACCACGCGAAATCGTCGGCGCCGGCGGGCGGCACGTCGTCCATCGGCGGGATCGTGTCGGCCGAGGCAACCGGCGCGGGCGCGCGATCGCCCGCGGCAACACGGCGCGCCGGTGCAGCATCGTCTGCGCTTACCGCTGCAGGCGACGCATCGTCTTGTACCGGCGGGCGCGCCGTGCGTCCCGGCCGCTCGGCCGCGGCGGCGGACACCCCGTCGTCCGCCCCGGCTTGCGCAAGAACGGGCGCTTCGGCCGCCGCACCGTTATCCGCGCGCTGCCCGCGTCGCACCCAGATCTGCGCGAGGCCCAGTTCCTCGAGCGCCGCTTCAGCCCATGCCATGCGCGTTCCCCTCGTCCTTGTTCAGCGTCAGACGCATCACGATCGCGTCCTCCCGGCTGCGATGCTTCGCCGGATAGTAGTTCTTGCGGCGGCCGATCGTCACGAAGCCGAACCGTTCATACAGATGAATCGCACGCGGATTGGACGGCCGCACCTCGAGCAGCACCCCGTCGAGCCGCTCCGCGCGCGCAATGCGCACGGCCTCGCGCAGCAGCGCAAGGCCCGCGCCCGCGTGCTGCGCGGCCGGCGCGACGCACAGGTTCAGCAGGTGCATCTCGTCGATCACGGGCATCAGCACGCAATAGCCGACGAGCGTCCCCGTCACGTGCCGCAGGCACACGCCCAGGTAGCCGTTGCGCAACGAATCCTCGAAGTTGCCGCGGCTCCACGGGAATTCGTACGCGACGTGCTCGATCGCGACGACCTCGTCGAGATCGGCGTCCGTCATCGGCGTGAGATAGCGGTCGCTCAGCAAAACCCCTGTCATCCCTTCGCTCCGCCCGTCTGCGCGGCCCGTGCCGCGACGCGCTCGGCGGTGGTCTGCGCGACCTTGTCACGTACGTATTCCGGCGCGGCCTGATCGGCCGGCACCACCCGCCCGGCGCGGAAGGCGCGCAGCGCGGCATGCGCGACGGCCAGCGCATGCGGCATCGCGTCGCCGTCGATCACGGCCGCACGCGCCGCGGCCGGCAACTGCGCGCCGAAGGCGGCGGCCGCGTTGCCCGCGAGCGTGAACGGCACGTCGGGCACACCGACGGCACCCGGCGCATCGAGCGAAGCCGGATGCAGCGTGCGCCAGTCGCCGGCGGCGGCGTCCCATTCGAAATCGGCCCAGTAGGCCTCATCCATCCGCGCATCCAGCGCGGCCAGCACGCGGGTCGTGCCGGGTGCGCGCAGCCGCGCGTGCTCGGCGCACGCGAGCAGCGTGCCGATCGGCACGACCGGCAGCCCGCCGCCGAACGCGAGGCCTTGCGTGATGCCGGTCGCGGTGCGCAGGCCCGTGAACGAGCCGGGGCCCGCGCCGAACGCGATCGCGTCGCAATCGGCGAGCGTCAGCCCCGATTCGGCGAAGAGTTCCTGGATCGCCGGCAGCACGCGCGTGCTCGACACGGCGCCCGTCGGTTCGTGGCGGACCCAGGTTTGCGGGGAGGAAACGGCGTCATCGGCATGGGCCGAGCGCAGCAGCGCGACCGAGCAGTATTCGGTCGACGTATCGATGGCGAGGAGCACTGTTTGCGTCATGGCCGACATTGTAATGCGGCGCCCCGCTCCCACGGGCGATCGGGACCGATCCGTGCGCATACGCGGCAGCGGCGGCGGTTTGGAAGGATCGCTCGACCCCGCGCGGCGGTCCGCTTGTTAAGATCGCCCGATCTGAAACCCTTACGGAGACACCCGATGAGCGAACTCGCCGCCCAATTCGACCAGGCCCAGATCGACGTCAAGCAACTGACCGAACGCCCGGGCAACCTCACCCTGCTGCGCCTCTACGCGCTGTTCAAGCAGGCCACCGACGGCGATGCGCATGGCGACAAGCCCGGCTTCACCGACATCGTGGGCAAATACAAGTACGACGCGTGGGACGCGCTGAAGGGCACGTCGCCGGATGCGGCAAAGCAGCAGTACGTCGAACTCGTCGAATCGCTGAAAAACGGCACGGCTTCCTGAGCGGATCGCCCGCCGCCGCAATAGGCAATCAAATCAGTGGCGCAGCGCAGCAAATATCTTTATAATGCTGGCTGCGTCACCTCCCGCGCTCGGCTCGCAAGCCGTTCCGGCCAGACGCCTCGTAGCGTTAAGCTCCAATCCGGTTTAGAACCTGTCCCCTCCTGCTTCGACCTTCGCGGTCGTCACTTATCAGGCTGGCGGCCCCGCTCCTGAAGCGCGCCGCACCCAAAACAGCTTCTAATGCCTCATCCGCCGACGGTTCGGCGGATTGCACCCGTTTCCCGATTTGCTCGCTGAATCCGACGACTTGGGTATGCGCGATTGGCGCCGACGTTTCACCCACTGTGTTTCAAGGATTGTTATGACTTCGAGCATCAACTCCAGCCCGCTCAACGCGATCGCCGACCAGGCGCTCGGTCTCGACGACGCCGCCGCACCGGCCGCGGTCGAACCGGCGTCGGACGAGCCGAGCTTCGCGTCGCTCGGGTTGTCGCCGGAGATCGTCTCCGCGCTGCAGGCCGCCGGCTACGTGAAGCCGACGCCGGTCCAGCAGCGCGCGATTCCGGCCGGCATCGCCGGCCGCGACCTGCTGGTGTCGAGCCCGACCGGTTCGGGCAAGACCGCCGCATTCATGCTGCCCGCGATCGAACGTTTCGCGCAGCTCCAGAAGACGCTGGCGCAGCAACCGCGCGCGCCGCGTGAACCGAACCAGGGCGACCGCCGTGCGCGCCGCCCGCAACCCGTCGCGCGCCCGGGCCTGCTCGTGCTGACGCCGACCCGCGAACTCGCGATGCAGGTCACCACGGCCGCATCGACGTACGGCAAGCACCTGAAGCGCCTGCGCACGGTCAGCATCCTCGGCGGCGTCGCCTACGGCCAGCAGCTGATGCTGCTCGCGAAGAACCCGGAAATCCTGGTCGCCACGCCGGGCCGTCTGCTCGATCACCTCGAGCGCGGCCGTATCGACCTGTCCGAACTGAAGATGCTCGTGCTCGACGAAGCCGACCGCATGCTCGACATGGGCTTCATCGAAGACATCGAAACGATCGTCGACGCCACGCCCGCGTCGCGCCAGACGATGCTGTTCTCGGCCACGCTCGACGGCAAGATCGGTTCGCTGACGAGCCGCCTGCTGAAGGATCCGGAACGCATCGAGATCCAGCAGCGCCTCGAGTCGCGCGCCAACATCGCGCAGACCGTGCACTACGTCGACGACCGCGATCACAAGGATCGCCTGCTCGATCACCTGCTGCGCGACGACGCACTCGACCAGGCCATCATCTTCACGGCGACCAAGATCGACGCCGACCAGCTCGCCGGCCGTCTTGCCGATGCAGGCTTCGAATCGGCCGCGCTGCACGGCGACCTGCCGCAGGGCGCGCGCAACCGCACGATCCGTGCGCTGCGCGAGCGCCGCGTGCGCGTGCTGGTGGCCACCGACGTCGCGGCACGCGGCATCGACATCCCGGGCATCACGCACGTGTTCAACTACGACCTGCCGAAGTTCGCGGAAGATTACGTTCACCGTATCGGCCGTACCGGCCGCGCAGGCCGTTCGGGCACGGCAGTGAGCCTCGTGCACCACGCCGAGCAAGGCGCGCTCAAGCGCATCGAGCGCTTCGTGCGCTCGCCGCTGCCGGTCAACGTGATCGAAGGGTTCGAGCCGCGCAAGGCGCCCCCGCGCAACGGCGGCACCGGCGGCCGCGGCCGTCCGGGCGGCGGTAACGGCGGCGGTCGTCGCTTCGGCGGCAAGCCGGGCGGCGGTTACGCCGGCAACGGCAGCGGCGGCCGCAGCTACGGCGGCGGCAATGGCGGCGGCTGGAGCGGCAAGCCGGGTGGCAGCCGTGACGGCGGCCCGCGTCGCGACGGCCAGCGCAGCGGCGGCCCGCGCCGCAGCAACTCCGCGTCGTAAGCACGCACGGGCGGCGCCTCGCCGCCGCCCCACGGATGGGTCCCACCCGTCCAGCCGACCGGCGCACCTGCGCCGGTTTTTTTTCGCCTCGCCCGACATTTCACGATGCGAAAAATTTTTTTGCGTCGTAAAAAATCATGTTGCACGGCACAACCGGTGCGATTGCGGGATGGGAAAAAGCATTTCTTATCTCGAAATGATAAATATAAATCGTTGATTTAAAACGGTTAAAAATTTACCCGATCCCGTGCAAAGCCCCCTGTTTCGCGCCTGCCGATTTGCCTAGACTCTTATACAAGACTTCACGAAACGGAATGGCACGCGCCCCGCTTCGCGAACCGCATCACGACCGTCAGATTCGGCGCATTCGGCAATACACCGCATCAAGGAGCTCATCATGTCGCGTCAGCAACAGGCACTGGAACTGCAGAAGCAATGGGAAACCGATCCGCGCTGGAAGGGCATCAAGCGCGGCTACTCGGCGGAGGACGTCGTCCGCCTGCGCGGCTCGGTCCCGATCGAGCACACGCTGGCCAAGCGCGGCGCGGAAAAGCTGTGGGGCCTCATCAACCACGAACCGTTCGTCAACGCGCTCGGCGCGCTGACCGGCAACCAGGCGATGCAGCAGGTGAAGGCCGGCCTGAAGGCCATCTACCTGTCCGGCTGGCAAGTGGCCGGCGATGCGAACGTCGCGGGAGAAATGTACCCGGACCAGTCGCTGTACCCGGCGAACTCGGTGCCGCTCGTCGTGAAGCGCATCAACAACACGCTGACGCGCGCCGACCAGATCCAGTGGTCGGAAGGCAAGAACCCGGGCGACGAAGGTTATGTCGACTTCTTCGCACCGATCGTCGCCGACGCGGAAGCCGGTTTCGGCGGCGTGCTGAACGCGTTCGAGCTGATGAAGGCGATGATCGAGGCCGGCGCATCGGGCGTCCACTTCGAGGACCAGCTCGCGTCGGTGAAGAAGTGCGGCCACATGGGCGGCAAGGTGCTGGTGCCGACGCGCGAAGCCGTCGCGAAGCTGTCGGCCGCGCGTCTCGCGGCCGACGTGATGGGCACGCCGACCGTGCTGGTCGCGCGTACCGACGCGGAAGCGGCCGACCTGATCACGTCCGACGTCGACGACAACGACAAGCCGTTCCTGACCGGCGAGCGCACGGTGGAGGGCTTCTTCCGCACCAAGCCGGGCCTCGGGCAGGCGATCTCGCGCGGCCTCGCGTACGCGCCGTACGCCGACCTGATCTGGTGCGAAACCGGCAAGCCGGATCTCGAGTACGCGAAGAAGTTCGCGGAAGCGATCCACAAGCAGTTCCCGGGCAAGCTGCTGTCGTACAACTGCTCGCCGTCGTTCAACTGGAAGAAGAACCTCGACGACGCGACGATCGCGAAGTTCCAGAAGGAACTCGGTGCGATGGGCTACAAGTTCCAGTTCATCACGCTGGCCGGCTTCCACGCGCTGAACTACTCGATGTTCAACCTCGCGCACGGCTATGCCCGCACGCAGATGAGCGCGTTCGTCGAATTGCAGCAGGCCGAGTTCGCGGCCGCCGACAAGGGCTTCACGGCCGTCAAGCATCAACGCGAAGTCGGCACCGGCTACTTCGACGCGGTGACGCAGACGGTCGAGCGCGAAGCGTCGACGACCGCGCTGCACGGCTCGACCGAGGACGAACAGTTCTTCGACGGCAAGAAGGTCGCGTAACACGCGCAAGCGCCGCGCCGGGGCGCGCCTCGTCACGGCGCGGCGCCGGCCACCGGACAACAATCAGGGAGGAGACGGCAGGCGCGCGATGCGAATCGCGCGACCGGCCGCGCGGCCTGCGGGCCGCCTGCAACGATGCGCGCCGGCTTCGTCCGGCGCGCCCTTTTTTGCGACGCTGCCCGCCCGGCCGAGGGCGGCACCGCCCTACCGATAAACGATCACCGGAATTTTCGTATGGGTCAGCACGCGCTGCGTCTCGCTGCCGATCAGCAGGCTGCCGAGCCCGCGGCGTCCGTGGGACGCCATGAAGATCACGTCGCAACCGCCGCGTTCGGCCGCCTCGATGATGCCGAGATACGGCGACGGATGCACGCTCGTCCACGTGTCGCAGACGACACCGGCCGCCCGCGCGGCCGCTTCGACCTCGCCGAGATGCGCGCGTGCCTCGCGCTCGCTGCGCGCGCGGAAATCGGCGGGCGGTTCGATGATCACTTCGGAAAACGGCGAGTACGGGTACTGCGGCAGGCACGCGTAGGCCGTCACGCGCGCGCCGACCGCGCGCGCCAGGTCGATCGCGCCGTCGATCGCCTTCTGCGACAGTTCGGAACCGTCGGTTGGAACGAGGATGTGCCGGAACATCGCGCCCTCCTTCGTCAATCGCACGCCGCGCGCCGCGAGCCCAGCGGGACCGGCCGCGACGCATCGGAGATGCCTCCTACGATTGTAGTGCGCGAAATCGCTCGACCGGCACCGGCAGCGGGTTCGCCCTCATATCGGAAACGCGCGGGCGCGCGCCGCCTGCTCGCCCCAATAACCGGGCTGCTCGTAGGTGTGCTTCAGGTAATCGAGAAACAGGCGCACGCGCAGCGGCAGATGACGGCGCTGCGGAAACACCGCGTGGATGCCGATCGGCGGCGCGGCAAACGCGTCGAGCACGCTGACGAGCCGGCCGGCCGCGATGTCGTCGCCGACCTCCCACCACGAACGCCATGCCAGGCCGTAACCTTCGAGGCACCACTCGTGCAGCACCGCGCCGTCCGAGCATTCCATCGTGCCGTTCACGCGGATCGACACGACCTTGTTGCCCTCCTGGAACGTCCAGCCGCGCTGCTGGTTCGCGTTCGCCGCGAGCGCGAGGCAGTTGTGCCGTGCCAGCTCCGCGAGCGTGACCGGCGTGCCGCGCCGCGCCAGATAGGCGGGAGACGCGACGCAGACGCGGCGGTTCTCGCCGAGCTTCAGCGACACGAGCGACGAATCGGGCAGCTCGCCGAGCCGCACCGCGCAATCGAACCCCTCGTTGACGAGGTCGACCATCCGGTCGGACAAGTCGAGCGTGACCGATACGTCCGGATGCCCGACGCTGAATTCGGGCACGAGCGGCGCGACGTGCCGCCGGCCGAAGCCGGCCGGCGCGGAAATCCGCAGGTGGCCGCTCGCCTTGACGCCGCCGGCCGACACGCTCGCCTCCGCGTTCTGCATGTCGTTGATGATCCGCTGGCAATCCTCGAGAAACGCCGAGCCTTCGAACGTCAGCGTGAGCTTGCGCGTGGTGCGCACCAGCAGCTTCACGCCGAGCCGCTCCTCGAGCGCGTCGAGGCGGCGGCCGATGATCGCCGGCGCGACCCCTTCCGCGTGCGCGGCCGCCGACAGGCTGCCCTTCGCCGCGACCGCGGCGAACGTTTCGATCTGCTTGAACCGGTCCATGAGTCGCAAGGACGGCACCGCCGTCCGTCAAATAGCTTGAGCCGCTCAAGATTAGGTATATGAAAGTAAAAGATCAAGTGATGAATAGCGTCTTTTTTAGACCATACGATCACGAATAGAATCGATCCGACCTCTGAAACTGGAGCGCAAGGCTATGTCGGCCACAACGACACTCTCCTCTCCCGACGCCATCCTCTTCGACGCATTCGGCACGTTGTTCGACGTGCGCGCGGTCCTGGCCGCGGCGGAGCAGATGTTTCCCGGACACGGGGAACGGTTGTCGCAGCTGTGGCGACGCAAGCAAATCGAATACTCGCAACTGCGCACGCTCGCCGATCCGGGCGGTGCGCGCTATCGCCCGTTCCGGGACATCACGCTCGACGCGCTGCGCTTCGCCGCGCGCCGGCTCGGCCTGGCGCTGAACAGCGCGGCCGAGAAGCGGCTGATGGACGAATACGCGTGCCTGTCCACCTATCCCGACACCGTGCCCGCGCTGCGCAAGCTGCGCGCGCTCGAACCGCGCCCGCCGCTCGGGATCCTGTCGAACGGCACCCCGCAGATGCTCGACATCGCGATCAAGAGCGCCGGCATGTCCGGACTGTTCGATCGCGTGCTGTCGGCCGACACCGCGCGTGCGTACAAGCCGAGTCCGGCCGCCTACGCGCTCGGCACCGCCGCGTTCGGGTCGAACCCGCGCGGCATCGTGTTCGTGTCGTCGAACGCGTGGGACGTCGCCGGTGCCGTCTGGTTCGGCTACACGACGTTCTGGCTCAACCGTACGGGCGCGCCCGCCGAGGAACTCGGCGCGCCGCCCGACGGCACGGGCACCGGCATGGCCGATCTGCTCGCCTTCCTCGCCGCCCCGGCTCCGTCCGGCAGGCCCGCAAACCGCACGCGCCCCGGCCCGGGCGCATGACGTTCGCGGCGCTGCCGCCTTCCCCCTTCACCGAAACCGCAACTGACCGACCAAGGAGATGAGACTCATGAGCACCCCGATCACGCTGCCGCAAGGCATGACGATCACCGGCGAAATCAAGCCGGGTTACGAAGCGATCCTGACGCCCGCGGCACTGGAACTCGTCGCCGCGCTGCACCGTGCGTTCGAACCGCGTCGCCAGACGCTGCTGCAGGCGCGCGTCGAGCGCACCAAACGCCTCGACGCGGGCGAGCGCCCCGACTTCCTGGCCGAAACGAAGTCGATCCGCGAAGGCGACTGGAAGGTCGCGCCGCTGCCGGCCGACCTGCAATGCCGCCGTGTCGAGATCACGGGGCCCGTCGAGCGCAAGATGATCATCAACGCGCTGAACTCGGGCGCCGATTCGTACATGACGGACTTCGAGGACTCGAATGCGCCGAGCTGGACCAACCAGATCGACGGCCAGATCAACCTGAAGGACGCGGTGCGCCGCACGATCTCGCTCGAGCAGAACGGCAAGTCGTACCGGCTGAACGACAAGGTCGCGACGCTGATCGTGCGTCCGCGCGGCTGGCACCTCGACGAGAAGCACGTGACGGTCGACGGCCAGCGCGTGTCCGGCGGCATCTTCGATTTCGCGCTGTTCCTGTTCCACAACGCGAAGGAACTGATCGCGCGCGGCTCGGGCCCGTACTTCTACCTGCCGAAGATGGAAAGCCATCTCGAGGCGCGCCTGTGGAACGACATCTTCGTCGCCGCGCAGGAAGCGGTCGGCGTGCCGCGCGGCACGATCCGCGCGACGGTGCTGATCGAGACGATCCTTGCCGCGTTCGAGATGGACGAGATCCTGTACGAACTGCGCGAACACAGCTCGGGGCTGAACGCCGGCCGCTGGGACTACATCTTCTCGGCGATCAAGAAATTCAAGAACGACCGTGACTTCTGCCTCGCGGACCGTTCGAAGATCACGATGACGGTGCCGTTCATGCGCGCGTACGCGCTGCTGCTGCTGAAGACCTGCCACAAGCGCAACGCGCCGGCGATCGGCGGGATGAGCGCGCTGATCCCGATCAAGAACGATCCGGAAGCGAACGACAAGGCGATGGGCGGCGTGCGCTCGGACAAGCAGCGCGACGCGACCGACGGCTACGACGGCGGCTGGGTGGCGCATCCCGGCCTCGTGCCGATCGCGATGGAAGAGTTCGTCAAGGTGCTCGGCGACCGGCCGAACCAGATCGCGAAGCAGCGCGACGACGTGCAGGTCGAAGGCGGGAACCTGCTCGACTTCCAGCCGGAAGCGCCGATCACCGAGGCCGGCCTGCGCAACAACATCAACGTCGGCATCCACTACCTCGGTGCATGGCTCGACGGCAACGGCTGCGTGCCGATCCACAACCTGATGGAAGACGCGGCCACGGCCGAGATCTCCCGCTCGCAGGTGTGGCAATGGATCCGCTCGCCGAAGGGCGTGCTCGACGACGGCCGCAAGGTCACGGCCGAGCTCGTGCGCGCATTCGCGAAGATCGAGCTCGACAACGTCAAGCGCTCGGTCGGCGGCAACACGCAGCCGTACGAGCGCGCCGCGGCCATCTTCGAACAGATGTCGACGTCGGAAGGCTTCACCGAATTCCTGACGCTGCCGCTGTACGAGGAAATCTGACGTCGCGACACGCAGCGACCGGCGGCCGGCCACGCGTCGTCGCCCGTCCCCTGCGATGACCGCAAAAAAGCGCCCCGCGGGGCGCTTTTTCATTTGACGCGAATCCGGCTGCCGCCGGAACGCTCACGCGGTTTCCTGCTCGCGTCGGTGCTGGGCCCAGTCACCCGATTCGATACGCGGACGCCCGGCGACCGCATGCGCGGCGATCGGATAATACAGGCATGCATACTGCCGGCCGCCCAGCGCGACGGTCACTTCTTCCGGCTTGAACAGCGAGTCGACGCCCGGATAGACGCGCTCGATCTCGTCGAGCACGGGGACGAGTCGCTCGTCGACCTCGTAGACATCGCCCCAGACCAGCGACTTGCCGGACACCGGCCCGGCGATCATCCCCGGATACGTGCCGAAATCGTACAGCTCGCCCGGCAGCGCGGCCGCGCCCAGCAGCGTCGGCGCCGCGATTCCGTGCCGTGCGGCAGCATGGCCGATGTCGTTGGCTTGTCCGGCACGCAAGGTGCCGTAGACGAATACGTAACGCATCGTGGTTCTCCTCTTCGATTCGTGATTGCCGTGTTCGCGCGCTTCACATGAAAATGCGCCTGCCACGATAGACCGCGATACCGGCCGGATGGTTCGAAGCCGCCGGCGCTCGCAGCGGCGGCCCGCTGCCCGGGAAGCGCCGGCGCCCACACAACGTTCATTTGAACACGGCATGATCGCCCGGGAAACCGCCGCATGCGCACGCGCTGCGCCTTCTAAAATAACGGCATCGCCGCCGCGCTGCCCGAACCGCCCATGAATCCGCCCGTCCAAGCCGACGCATCGAACCCGTACGACGTCATCGACATTCCGCCCGAATTCGCGCCGACCGCCGTCCATCCGATGCGCGTGCGCGCGCGGCAGGTCGACGCCGGCCGCCGCATCCCGCTGCATACGCACGCGTGGGCGCAGCTCGCGTATGCGTCGCGCGGCGTGCTGCGCGTCGCGACGACCGGCACGACGTGGATGGTGCCGCCGTCCCGCGCGATCTGGGTGCCGCCGCACGTGACGCACGAGGTCGTGATCGTCGAGGAGGCCTATCTGCGGACGCTGTATATCGACGAGTCGATCGTGCCGGACGGGCTCGACGCGTGCCGCGTCGTCGAGGTGACGGGGCTGCTGCGCGAGCTGATCGTCGCGCTCGACGCACGCGACCTGAGCGCCGCGCGCGAGCGGCTGCTGTGCGGGCTCGTGCTCGACGAGCTGAGCCACGCCGAACCGCTGCCGCTCGCGGTGCCGATGCCCGACGAGAAGCGTCTGCGCATGCTGTGCGAATCGGTGCTCGCGCACCCGGCGCATGCGGAGTCGCTCGAACACTGGGCGAGCGAGGTCGGCGCGAGCACACGCACGATTTCGCGGCTCTTCAAGCAGGAGCTGGGCGTGAGCTTTTCGCAGTGGCGCCAGCAGGCGCTGCTGGCGCGGGCGATCCCGCTGCTGAACCAGGGGCGCCCGCTGTCGCATATCGCGCGCGAACTCGGCTACCAGAGCCAGAGCGCGTTCTCGGCGATGTTCCGCCGTGCCTTCGGTCAAAGCCCGCGCGCGTTCATGCTGCGCGGCTACGAGCATCGCGGCGTGGAAGGCAGCCTCGCGGAAGACGAAACACCCGACGACAACGCGATCGACGCGGCTCGCTGACCGCGCGCCGCATCGCCGGACCTTCAGACCGGCCGCACCATGTGGCGGATCGAGCCCAGCTGCGAGAGCCGCGGCCCGGCGACCCGGTAGCCCATGCGCAGGTAAAGGCGCGCGGCGGGATTGTCGACGAACACGCGCAGCTGCAGTTCGTGCAGCCCGCGCGCACGCGCCCAGCGATGCGACATGTCGAGCATGTAGGTGCCGGCCCCCTGCCCGCGATGGCCGGCCGCGATCTGCACGTCGCGGATGTGCAGCGAATCGCCTTCCTCGGTCACGCGCAGCACGCCGATGCGCTCGCCGTCGGCCTCGAGGATGAAGTTCTCGGATTCACGCCAGCTCGCGTAGAACAGGTCGCTGCGCCACACGAGTCCATGGCGCTTGTAATAGCCGCCCATGTTGCCGTGCGTCAGCGCTTCGGCGAACGGGAAATCGCCGGGTTCCGCGGGCCGGAGCTGATACAGGAGTCGCAGGTCGGTCGGGTCGAGCATCACGCAGGGGTCAAGAACGCATCCCGCCACGATAGCGCAGTCGCGCGCGGATGCAATCGCGAATTTCTCGTAGCGGTGGGCGGGTGCGCGACCGGCGATATGCGCGACGACGATGCAAATGAAAAAGCCCGCACGAGGCGGGCTTCTTCATTTTTTGGCGGAGCGGACGGGACTCGCCTACATCCTGCAGGCCGCGGATGCGCGTGCACGCGCATCCCTTCGAGTCCCGCCGGAAGCCGCGCAGGCGGCTTCCTCCGCTCCGCGGTCACGCGCCCGCCAGCGGGCGCGACGACGATGCAAATGAAAAAGCCCGCACGAGGCGGGCTTCTTCATTTTTTGGCGGAGCGGACGGGACTCGAACCCGCGACCCCCGGCGTGACAGGCCGGTATTCTAACCGACTGAACTACCGCTCCAGTCTTGCTGCTTGCCTGGCAGGCGTCGGTTACTTCCTGCCGGCGCATCGTTTGTTCGAACGACGCCGAAATCTGGCGTCCCCTAGGGGATTCGAACCCCTGTACTCACCGTGAAAGGGTGATGTCCTAGGCCTCTAGACGAAGGGGACAACGTACTGCTTACATCCTTAACGAGAAAGCCCGTTCAAAAACGTTCTTTGAACGGGCTTCGTTCTGGCGGAGCGGACGGGGCTCGAACCCGCGACCCCCGGCGTGACAGGCCGGTATTCTAACCAACTGAACTACCGCTCCAGCTTTCTGCACCACCGCCTGCAGGATCTCGTCACGTTCCTGCACGCGTTGCGACACTTCGATGAAACGCCGCTGAATCTGGCGTCCCCTAGGGGATTCGAACCCCTGTACTCACCGTGAAAGGGTGATGTCCTAGGCCTCTAGACGAAGGGGACAACGTACTGCTTACATCCTTAATACAAAAGCCCGCTCAAAAACGTCTTGAACGGGCTTCGTTCTGGCGGAGCGGACGGGACTCGAACCCGCGACCCCCGGCGTGACAGGCCGGTATTCTAACCGACTGAACTACCGCTCCAGCTTTCTTACCCAACCCGCAGGACGTCGGTTACGTTCCTGCAAGCCTCGCGACACTTCTACGACGAAACGCCGCTGAATCTGGCGTCCCCTAGGGGATTCGAACCCCTGTACTCACCGTGAAAGGGTGATGTCCTAGGCCTCTAGACGAAGGGGACATGATCTTTTCAGATTTGTCTGACTTTCGCTATTCACTTCTGGTCAACAGCGAAGGCCGAAATTCTAACTGCTTTGAATCATTTTGTGAAGCATTTATTACCACCACTGCTTCGCAAATCAACTCAGCTTGTTCTGTTGGTGGAGGTAAGCGGGATCGAACCGCTGACCTCTTGCATGCCATGCAAGCGCTCTCCCAGCTGAGCTATACCCCCTTGCAGAACAGAAATGAGATTATATGGACCTACTTTGAACTTGTAAATACCCTTTTTGCGATTCGCGCGAAATATTTTGCGAAGCTGCCGCGCACCCGCACGCGGACAGCTTCGTCGACGCACGACCTCAGGCGAGCGCGGCCTCGATGCGCGACACCACGACGTCGCGACCGAACAGCACGAGTACCGCATCGATCGACGGCGTATGCGTCGTGCCCGCCACCAGCAGACGCACCGGCATCGCGAGCTGCGGCATCTTCAGCTTGTGCGTGGCAAGCGTCGCCTTCAGCGCGGCCGACACCGCTTCCTTCGTCCAGTCGGCCGCCTTCAGCGCGGCGGCGAGATCGGCCAGCGCCGGGCGCACCGCATCGGTCACGTGCTGAGCAAGTGCGTCGGCTTCCGGTGCCGGCACCCGGTAGAACATCGTCGCGCCTTCGGCGATCTCCTTGACCGTCGTCGCGCGATCCTTCATCAGGCCGACCACCGCGTCGAGCGCCGGACCCGTCGCGATCGCCGCGTCGTCGATGCCGAGCGCGTCGAGGAACGGCTTCGCGAGTTCGGCAAGGCGCGCGTTGTCGGCTTCCTTGATGTAATGCGCGTTCAGCCAGTTCAGCTTGCTGTGGTCGTACTGCGCGGGCGACTTGCCGAGATGCTCGAGATCGAACCATTCGACGAACTGCTCGCGCGAGAAGATCTCGGCGTCGCCGTGCGACCAGCCGAGGCGTGCGAGATAGTTGACGACCGCCTCCGGCAGGAAGCCCGCGTCGCGGTACGCCATCACGCTCATCGCGCCGTGCCGCTTGCTCATCTTCTCGCCCTGCTCGTTCAGCACGGTCGGCAGGTGCGCGTAGACGGGCGGCTCGCCGCCGAGCGCATTCAGGATGTTGATCTGGCGCGGCGTGTTGTTCACGTGGTCGTCGCCACGGATCACGTGCGTGATGCCCATGTCCATGTCGTCCACCACCACGCAGAAGTTGTAGATCGGCGTGCCGTCCGGGCGCGCGATCACGAGGTCGTCGAGTTCCTCGTTCGAGATCTCGACACGCCCCTTCACCGCGTCGTCCCACACGACCGTGCCCGTCAGCGGATTGCGGAAGCGCAGCACGGGCTTCACGCCGGCCGGCGGCTCCGGCAGCACCTTGCCGGGCTCCGGACGCCACGTGCCGTCATAACGCGGCTTCAGGCCGGCTTCGCGCTGGCGTTCGCGCAGCGCGTCGAGTTCCTCGGCCGACATGTAGCACGGGTAGGCGAGGCCCTTCTCGAGCATCTGTGCGAGCACTTCGCGATAGCGGTCCATCCGCTGCATCTGGTAGATCGGGCCTTCGTCGAAATCCAGGCCGAGCCATTGCATCCCCTCGAGGATCGCATCGACCGCTTCCTGCGACGAACGCTCGACGTCGGTATCCTCGATGCGCAGCACGAACGTGCCCTTCATCTTGCGGGCGAATGCCCACGGATACAGTGCGGAGCGGATGTTGCCGAGGTGAATGAAGCCGGTGGGACTCGGCGCGAAGCGGGTACGGACAGGACGGGTCATAAACGGTAACTCGAACGCCTGGGGCGCATGAATGATTCGACGCGGGACGGCGGCGGCAGCCCGGACAGCAACGGAGCCGGCGACGCCCGGAACGGGAAAGAAGCCGGAATTATACTCGCGCCGGACATCGCGCCAAGCGCGCCGCTTGCTTTATGATGTGCGCGCCGCGGCCGCCAGCCGGCGCGGCGCCGGCCGCCCGGAACCTGCCGCGCGGCCGCTCGGAACCTATCGCCGCCGCGGGCCGTGTAACCCGCCGCCAAGCCGCCGGAGAACCATTCGATGTCGTCCCCTCGCCTGTCGCGCCGCCACTTCACGATCGCCTGCGCGTCCGCCAGCCTCGCCGCCTGCACGTCATTCGGCGACAAGTCCCGCCCCAACCCGGCCCAGTCGCAGGAGAAGCCCGTGAAGATCGGCATCGCGCTCGGCGGCGGTGCCGCGCGCGGCTTCTCGCACATCGGTGTGCTGAAGGCGCTCGAGGCGCGCGGCATCCCGGTCGAGATCGTCGCCGGCACGAGCGCGGGATCGGTGGTCGGCGCGCTGTATGCGTCCGGCATGAGCGCGCTGCAGATCAACAAGATCGCGCTCGACATGGACCAGGCGGCCATCAGCGACTGGGCGCTGCCGTTCCGCTCGCGCGGCCTGCTGCAAGGCGTCGCGCTGCAGAACTTCCTGAACAAGACGCTCAACAACCGGCCGATCGAGAAGATGGCGAAGCCGCTCGGCGTCGTCGCGACGGATCTGCAGAGCGGCCAGCCGATCCTGTTCCAGCAGGGCAACACGGGCCTCGCGGTGCGCGCGTCGTGCAGCGTGCCGTCGGTGTTCGAACCGGTGAAGATCGGCAATCGCGAATATGTCGACGGCGGCCTCGTGAGCCCGGTGCCCGCGTCGTACGCGCGCAAGATGGGCGCGAGCTTCGTGATCGCGGTCGACATCTCGGCGCGGCCGGACGGCGCGGCAACCAACAACCCGATCGAGATGCTGCTGCAGACCTTCACGATCATGGGCCAGACGATCAAGACCTACGAGCTCGACAAGTACGCGGACGTCGTGATCCGCCCGAACCTCGCGGCGATGGGCGGCAGCGACTTCAACCAGCGCAACGCGGCGATCCTCGCGGGCGAGGAAGCGGTCGCGCGGATCATGCCGGAACTGCAACGCAAGCTCGCGGCCGCGCGCGGCGTGGCGGCCGCGTAAGCCCGGCTGTCGCCGCGACGGGCGGCCCGGGCCGCCGCCCCGCGACCCGCCTCGCCACCAACGCCGGCCCCAAAAACAAAAAACCCTGCCGCCTTTCGGTGACAGGGTTTTTCCGGTCCGACCGACCGGCGAACGTCAGTTGTTGCCGTTCGCCGAATCGTCGCCGATCGTCGCGCGCACGCGCCGCAGGTCTTCCGGCTTCATCGCCGGGAATTCCGATTCGATGCGGCGCGCGCCGGTGAACCGCTTTTCCCAGTAGCCGCTGTCGAGATCGTCGACGCGAACGGTGCTGCCCGTCGACGGCGAGTGCACGAACTTGTTGTCGCCGATGTAGATGCCGACGTGCGAGAACGTACGGCGCATCGTGTTGAAGAACACCAGATCGCCCGGCTTCAGGTTGCTCATGCTCACCTTCTCGCCGACGCGGCTCATCTCTTCCGCGCGACGCGGCAGCGACATGCCGAGCGTGTCCTGGAACACGTAGCGGACGAAGCCGCTGCAGTCGAGGCCCGAATCCGGCGAGTTGCCGCCCCAGCGATAACGCACGCCGATCATGTTCAGCGCGCCGACGACCACGTCGCCCGCCTTGCCGGCCATGCCGGCGAGGAACGACTTCGCGCCGCCGCTCGACGGCTGCGTGCTGGCCTGCTGGAGGGAAGAACCCGACCCGATCTGAGTCGAATTGGTGACATTCTGGTTAAAACTGCTGACTTCGTCGGCGAACGCGCCGGGAGCTGCTGCGAACAGGGCGCCGATGAATAGCCCGGCGATGGTGCGCGCGCATGCCTGGGTCAGGGATCGATGCTGCATTGGTCGATGGAATGTGCTTAAAAATCAGCTGATTGGCGGAAAATTTCGGTCGATACTAGCCAGCGCGTAATCGTTTGTCAAAACAAATTAATAAATACAATCGAGATGATCAGACCATTGGACGCCTATCACGCTTTCCAGACCGCTTTCAACAGCTTTTGTGTGTAAGGATGTGACGGTCTCGCGAAGATGTCGGACACGTCCCCCGACTCGACGACGGCGCCGCCCTGCATCACCGCGACGCGGTGCGCCATCGCGCCGATCACCTCCAGGTCGTGGCTGATGAACACATAGCCGAGGTTGTATTTCTGTTGCAAATTCGCGAGCAGCTTCAGCACCTGCTGCTGGATCGACACGTCGAGCGCCGACGTCGGCTCGTCGAGGATCAGGATCCGCGGCTCCAGCACCAGCGCCCGCGCGATCGCGATCCGCTGGCGCTGGCCGCCCGAGAATTCGTGCGGATAACGCTGCAGCACCGTGCGGTCGAGGCCCACCTCGCGCAGCACCGCGAGCGACTTCGCGCGGCGCGCGTCGGGCGTCATGTCCGGGCGATGCAGTTCGAGCCCCTCGCCGACGATCCGCTCGATCGTGTGACGCGGCGAAAGCGAACTGAACGGATCCTGAAAGACCACCTGCATGTTCGAGCGCAGCGCGGTCTGCTCGCGGCCGCGATAGCTCGACAGCGCGCGCCCCTGGAATTCGATCTCGCCGCCGGCCGTCTTCTGCAGCCCGAGCAGCGCCATCGCGAGCGTCGACTTCCCCGACCCGGATTCCCCGACGATGCCGAGCGTCTCGCCCTGCCGCACCGACACCGACACGTCGGCGACGGCCGTCACCGGCACCGTGCCGAACCAGCCCGCGAAGCCCGGCCGCTTGCGCGCGAACTGCACGCTCACGTGCCGCGCGTCGAGCACGACGGGCGCGATCGGCATCACCGGCATGACCGTGCGCTGCGGCCGGCTGTTCAGCAGCCGCTGCGTATACGGATGCTCGGGTTGCGCGAAGATCCGCTCGACCGGCCCGCTCTCGACGAGCCGGCCATGCTCCATCACCGCGACGCGCTCGGCGAAATGCCGCACCAGATTCAGGTCGTGCGTGATCAGCAGGATCGCCATCCCGCGCTTTTCCGCTTCCTCGCGCTGCAGCTCCAGCAACAGGTCGACGATCTGCGCGCGGATCGTCACGTCGAGCGCGGTGGTCGGCTCGTCGGCGAGCAGCAGCCGCGGCCGGCACGCGAGCGCCATCGCGATCATCGCGCGCTGCCGCTGGCCGCCCGACAACTGGTGCGGATAGCTGTCGACGCGCCGGTCCGGCTCCGCGATGCCCGTGCGCGCGAGCAGCGCGATCGCGCGCTTGCGCGCCTCGACGGCCGAGACGCCGTCGTGCAGCACGATCGTCTCGCCGATCTGCACGCCGATCGTATACAGCGGGTTGAGCGCCGTCATCGGCTCCTGGAAGATCATCGCGATGTCCGAGCCGCGCAGCCCGCGCATCTCGCGCTCGCTCCTGGTCGAAAGGTCCTGCCCCGCGAAGCGGATCGCGCCGCTGACCTCCGCGTCGCGCAGCAACCGCAGGATCGACAGCGCGGTCACGCTCTTGCCGGAACCCGACTCGCCGACGAGCGCGACGCGCTCGCCGCGGCCGATCGCCAGCGTCACGTCGTCCACCGCGACCGTGTCGCCGAAGCGCACGCGCAGATGCTCGAGCGACAGCAGCGGCTCGTGCTGCGTCGATACGGTCGGCTTGCTCATCGCTGCCCTCCCGCCGCGCGCACCGAATCGGCGATCCGCGTGTCGAGCGCATTGCGCAGCGCATCGCCCATGAAGGTCAGCAGCAGCAGCGTCGCGACCAGCACGCCGAACGTCGACAGCGAGATCCACCACGCGTCGAGGTTGCCCTTGCCCTGCGCGAGCAATTCGCCGAGGCTCGGCGTCGGCGGCGGCACGCCAAGCCCGAGGAAATCGAGGCTCGTGAGCGCGAGGATCGAGCCGCTCATCCGGAACGGCAGGAACGTGATCACCGGCGTGAGGCTGTTCGGCAGCACGTGGCGCCAGATGATCTGCCAGTTCGTGAGCCCCATCGCGCGGGCCGCGCGCACGTAGTCCTGCGTGCGGTTGCGCAGGAACTCCGCGCGCACGTAGTCGGCGAGCCCGATCCAGCCGAACAGCGACAGCAGCACGATCAGCAGCAGGAAGCTCGGCTCGAAGATCGACGCGAAGATGATCAGCAGGTACAGCTCGGGCAGCGAGCTCCAGATCTCGATCAGCCGCTGCCCGACGATGTCGATGCGCCCGCCGAAGAAGCCCTGCACGGCGCCCGCGGCGATCCCGAGCAGCGTGCCGATCACGGTCAGGATCAGCCCGAACTCGACCGAGATGCGAAACCCGTAGACGAGCCGCGCGAGCAGGTCGCGCCCCTGCGCGTCGGTGCCGAGCCAGTTCTCGCGCGACGGCGGCGCCGGGTTCGGCACGTTCGAGAAGTAGTTCAGCGTGTCGTAGTAATAGCGGTTCGGCGGATAGACGACGAAGTTGCCGGGCGCCTCGAGCCGCTTGCGCACGTACGGATCGAGGTAGTCGGCCGGCGTCGGGAAATCGCCGCCGAAGGTCGTTTCCGGATACGCATGGAACATCGGGAAATAGGTCTGGCCGTCGTAGCGCACGACGAGCGGCTTGTCGTTCGACCACAGCGGCGCCGCGAGGCTCGCGGCGAACGCGACGACGAAGATCACGAAGCTCCAGTAGCCGAGACGCTGCTGCCTGAAGCGCTGCCACACGCGGCGCGCGGGCGACGGCGACACGCGCGCGCGCGCGGCGTCGATGCGGGATGACGCGACGGCCCGGTTCATCGCGCCCCTCGCCCGATCACGCCGGGCATGCGAATGGATCGTTTCATGTCAGCGTTCCAGATTGTCGAATTGAATGCGCGGATCGACCCACACGTAGCAGAGATCGGAAAGCAGCTTGGTCGCGAGCCCGATCAGCGTGAACAGGTACAGCGTGCCGAGCACGACCGGATAGTCGCGCCGCACGACCGACTCGTACGACAACAGCCCGAGGCCGTCGAGCGAGAACAGCGTCTCGATCAGCAGGCTGCCGGTGAAGAACGCGCCGATGAACGCAGCCGGGAAGCCGACGATCAGCGGCAGCATCGCGTTGCGGAACACGTGCTTCCACAGCACGCTGCGCTCGGAGAGCCCCTTCGCGCGCGCGGTCAGCACGTATTGCCGGCGGATCTGGTCGAGGAACGCGTTCTTCGTGAGCATCGTGACGACCGCGAAGCTGCCGACGACCGACGCCGTGATCGGCAGCGCGATGTGCCACAGGTAGTCGAGCACCTTGCCGACGAGCGACAGCTGCGCGAAATTGTCCGACGTGAGGCCGCGCAGCGGAAAGAGCTGCCAGAACGAGCCGCCGCCGAACAGCACGAGCAGCAGCACGCCGAGCACGAAACCCGGGATCGCATAACCGACAAGCACGACGAGGCTGGTCGCGACGTCGAACGGCGAACCGTTGCGCACGGCCTTCGCGATGCCTAGCGGCACCGAGATCAGGTACGTGAGGAAGAAGGTCCACAGCCCGATGCTGATCGACACGGGCAGCTTCTGCACGACCAGCGACCACACGCTCTGGTGGCGAAAGTAACTGTCGCCGAGATCGAAGCGCGCAAAGCGCTTGAGCATCAGCCAGTAGCGTTCGAGCGGCGGCTTGTCGAACCCGTACAGCGCCTTGAGCTGCGCGAGCTGCTGCGCGTCGACGCCGGTGTGCGCGCGCAGGCCGAACGGCACCGCGCCCTGCTCCGTCGCGCCCTTGCGCAATTCCTGCACGGCCTGCTCGACGGGGCCGCCCGGCACGAACTGGATCACCGCGAACGTCAGCGTCAGCACGCCGACGAGCGTCGGGATCATCAGCAGCAGGCGTTTGAGGATGTAGCTCCACATAGGGCGTCGACTCGTGATCGGTTGGGCGATTGGACGAAAGGCGGGTGCGGGTCAGTGATCGGGCTTCGCCCACCATGTCGACACGACCCAGCCTTCGGCCGAATAGTACAGCGGCAGCGTCTGCGGATAGGCGAGCGAGCGCTTGTAGGCGATCCGGTGCGTCGTGCTGTACCACTGCGGTACCGCGTAGTAGCCGTGCATCAGCACGCGGTCGAGCGCGTGCGTCGCGTCGAGCAGATCCTCGCGCGTCTGCGCGGTGCCGAGCGCGTGCAGCAATGCGTCGACGGCCGGCGACTTCAGCCCGATGAGGTTGTCGGAGCCCGGCTCGTCGGCGAACTTGCTCGCGTAACGCGAATATTGCTCGGCGCCCGGCACCTGCACGCCCGGCAGGCGGATCGTCGTCATGTCGTAGTCGAACGCGTCGAGACGCTTCTGCAGCAGCGCGAAATCGGCCGTGCGAAAACGTACGGCGATGCCGAGCTTCGCGAGGTTGCGCTGGTACGCGGTCACGACGCCTTCCATCGCGCCCCCCGCATCGTCGAGGATCTCGAACGCGAACGGCTCGCCCTTCGCGTTGCGCAGCGCGCCGTCGCGATAGGTCCAGCCGGCCTGCGCGAGCAATGCGCGCGCCTTCAGCAGGTTCGCGCGCAGCGAACCCGGCGGATTCGTGTCCGGCTGCGTGACCATCGGGCCGAACACGGCCGGATCGAGCTGCGCGCGCAGCGGCTCGAGCAGCTTCAGCTCGCCCTCGCCCGGCATGCCGGTCGCCTGCAGGTCGGTGTCGGCGAAATAGCTGTCGAGGCGCGTGTACGCGCTGTAGAACAGCTGGCGGTTCAGCCATTCGAAGTCGAACGCGAGGTCGAGCGCCTGGCGCACGCGCGCGTCGCGAAACAGCGGACGGCGCAGGTTCATGAAGAAACCCTGCATGCCGGCGCCGTTGTGCTGGCGGAATTCGCGCTTGACGAGCTCGCCGCTGTCGAAACGCTTGCCGACGTCGCGCCGCGTCCAGTTGCGCGCGATGTACTCGACGAGCACGTCGTATTCGCCGGCCTTGAACGCCTCGAGCCGCGCGACGCCGTCGCCGTACAGCTTGTAGACGATCCGCTCGAAGTTGTTGGTGCCGATCCGCACCGGCAGGTCGGCGCCCCAGTACGCGGGGTTGCGCCGATAGGTGATCGTGCGGCCGTTGTCGTAGCGCTCGATCAGATACGGGCCGCTGCCGATCGGCTGCTCGAACGCGAGCTGGTCGAACGGGATGCGCGAGCCGTCCGCGCGCACGCCCCACTTGCGCGAGAACACCGGCACGCCGCCGGCGATCAGCGGCAGCTCGCGGTTCGCGCTGCGGAACTCGAAGCGCACGGTGGCCGGATCGACCACCACGGCCTTCGCGATTTCCGCGAAATACGCGCCGAACTGCGGCGCGGCCTGCTTGCTCTTCAGCGTATCGAACGAAAACTTGACGTCGTCGGCCGTGACGCGATCGCCGTTCGAGAAACGCGCGCGCGGATTCAGGTGGAACGTGACCGAACGACGATCGGGCGCGACGTCGATGTCGTCGGCCAGCAGCCCGTAGGCGGATGCCGGTTCGTCCGAGCTGCCGGTCGCGAGGCTCTCGAACAGCATGTCGATGCCCGGCGCCGGATTGCCGCGCATCGTGAACGGATTGAACTTGTCGAACGACGTCAGCCGGTTCGGGTTCGCAAGCACGAGCGTGCCGCCCTTCGGCGCATCGGGGTTGACGTAGTCGAAATGCTTGAAACCCGGCGGATACTTCGGCTCGCCGTACTGCGCGATCGCATAGGCCGCGTGCGCGGCCGGCGTGGCCAGCGCGGCGCATAGCGCAAACGCCGCGGCCGCGCGGCCGGCAGCCCGTACGGCACGCAGCGCGCCGGAACCGGCCCGCACGGCGGCGGCCCGGGGCGAACCCTTCGTCATAGAGGCCCTGTCGGTCGAATGAGGGTAGTAACGTGGGACGATTCTACCCATTCAATCGGCCGGGCCAAAAGAAAACCGCCACGCGGGCGGTTTCCGGTCTTGTTGACGGGCAGACGGCGCGCACGCGTCACGCGCGCGCACCGCGCCGTATCAGCGCCAGCCGTTGTGGCGACCGTTGTCCCAGTGACCGTGACCGCGGTCCCAGCCGGGACGCCCGCCATGGTGGCGATACCAGTCGTCGCGGCCCCAGTAACGGCGGCCGTCCCAGTAGCGGTCGCCGTGCCAGCCGATCACGATCGCCGGTCCCGGCGCGTACACGGGCGCCGGCGCATACACCGGCGCAGGCTGGTAGACGACCGGCGGCGGGGGCGGCGGCGCATACACGGGCGCGGGCGCGACGTAGACCGGCGCCGGCACGCCGACGTTGATCCCGACATTGACTCCCGCCATTGCTGCGCCCGACACGAGCAAGGCCGTCATACCGGTCAAGAGCGAGGCAACACGCAAGGTCTTCATGGATTCCTCTTCTGGTTGTGTCATGTGTGACTGGACTATAACGGCAAGCCCCGCCTCCGCATATTTCAAGTTTGTAAGAACTGATGCGTCACATCGCAACGGAAAGCCCGCGCTAACGTCTTGTAACAATCGGCGCCCGTCCGCCCCCGCCGTGCCCTTTCCTAAAACATCTTTCATCCTGCCTCGCGCCCGGCGTTAAGCGCCGCCTCGCACACTGCGCGAGCCGGATCGGGCGCCCGCCACGCTTCGGCACTTTGCTGACAGGCCGGCGCCCCGCGCCGGCGGAGACCTCGCCGATGCTGAAACTCGTCCGACTCGCGCTCGCGCGCCCCTACACGTTCATCGTCCTCGCGCTGCTGATCCTGATCGCGGGGCCGCTCGCCGCGCTGCGCACGCCGACCGACATCTTTCCCGACATCCGGATCCCGGTGATCAGCGTCGTATGGAACTACGCGGGCCTGCAGCCGGCCGACATGTCCGGGCGCATCGTCACGTATTACGAGCGCACGCTCGGCACGACGGTCAACGACGTCGCGCACATCGAGTCGCAATCGTTCCGCAGCTTCGGGATCGTCAAGATCTTCTTCCAGCCGAGCGTCGACATCCGCACCGCGACCGCGCAGGTCACGTCGATCTCGCAAACCGTGCTCAAGCAGATGCCGCCCGGCACCACGCCGCCGCAGATCCTCAACTACAACGCGTCGACGGTACCGGTGCTGCAGCTCGCGCTGACGAGCGACACGCTGAACGAACAGCAGCTCGGCGACTACGCGACCAACGTGATCCGGCCGCAGTTGCTGTCCGTCGCGGGTGTCGCGATTCCGTCGCCGTACGGCGGCAAGGTGCGCCAGGTGCAGATCGACCTCGACCCGCAGGCGCTGCAGGCCAAGGGGCTGTCCGCGCAGGATGTCGCGACCGCGCTCGCGCAGCAGAACCAGATCATCCCGGCCGGCACGCAGAAGATCGGCGGCTTCGAATACAACATCCGCCTCAACGACAGTCCGCTGACCATCGACCAGCTCAACGCGCTTCCGATCCGGACGGTTAACGGCGCGGTGATCTTCATGCGCGACGTCGCGCATGTCCGCGACGGCTTTCCGCCGCAGGGCAACATCGTGCGCGTCGACGGCCGCCGCGCGGTGCTGATGAGCGTGCTGAAAAGCGGCTCGGCGTCGACGCTCGACATCATCGCGGGCGTCAAGGCGCAGTTGCCGCGCATCGAGGCGACGCTGCCGCCGTCGCTGCGGCTCGTCGTGATGGGCGACCAGTCGGTGTTCGTCAAGGGCGCCGTGAGCGGCGTCGCGCGCGAAGGCCTGATCGCCGCGGCGCTCACTTCCGCGATGATCCTGCTGTTTCTCGGCAGCTGGCGCTCGACGCTGATCATCGCCGCATCCATCCCGCTCGCGGTGCTGGCGGCGATCGCCGCGCTGGCGGCCGCGGGCGAGACGCTCAACGTGATGACGCTCGGCGGGCTCGCGCTCGCCGTCGGTATTCTGGTCGACGACGCGACCGTCACGATCGAGAACGTCAACTGGCACCTGGAACAGGGCAAGGACGTGCGCAGCGCGATCCTCGACGGCGCGTCGCAGATCGTCGCGCCGGCCTTCGTGTCGCTGCTGTGCATCTGCATCGTGTTCGTGCCGATGCTGCTGCTCGACGGCGTCGCGCGCTTCCTGTTCGTGCCGATGGCCGAGGCCGTGATCTTCGCGATGATCGCGTCGTTCGTGCTGTCCCGCACGTTCGTGCCGATGATGGCCCGTTACCTGCTGAAGCCGCATGCCGCCCATCCGGCCGCCGTGCTCGCGCCGCACGGCGCGCCGTTCGCGCCGCCGCGCGCACGCAATCCGCTCGTCGCGTTCCAGCAGGGCTTCGAACGCCGCTTCGCCGCGCTGCGCGCCGGCTACCGCGTCGTGCTCGGGCTGGCCCTCGCCCACCGCGGCCGCTTCGTCGCACTGTTCCTCGCCGCGGTCGCCGTGTCGTTCGTGCTGGTGCCGGGGCTCGGCCGCAATTTCTTCCCGTCGGTCGACTCGGGCGAGATCGCGATCCACGTGCGCGCACCGATCGGCACGCGCATCGAGGAAACCGCCGCGCTGTTCGACCGCGTCGAACGCACGGTGCGCGGCGTCGTGCCGCCGCGCGCGCTCGCGAGCATCGTCGACAACATGGGCCTGCCGAACAGCGGGATCAACCTCACGTACAGCAACAGCGGCACGATCGGCCCGCAGGACGGCGACATCCTCGTGTCGCTCACCGGCGACCACGCGCCGACGGCCGGCTACGTGAAGCAACTGCGCACCGCGCTGCCGCGCGCGTTTCCGGGCGTGACGTTCTCGTTCCTGCCCGCCGACATCGTGAGCCAGATCCTCAACTTCGGCGCCCCCGCGCCGATCGACGTGCAGGTGACCGGCCCCGACCGGGCAGCCAACCGCGCGTACGCGACCGAGCTGCTGCGCCGCATCCGCACGGTGCCGGGCGTCGCCGATGCGCGCGTGCAGCAGGCGTCGACCTATCCGCAGTTCACGGTGTCGGTCGACCGCGCGCGCGCCGCGCAGCTCGGCGTCACCGAGCAGGACGTCACCAATGCGGTGGTCGCCAGCCTGTCCGGCACGAGCCAGGTGTCGCCGACCTACTGGCTCGATCCGCACAACGGCGTGTCCTATCCGATCGTCGCGCAGACGCCGCAGTACCGGATGACGTCGCTGTCGGACCTGCGCGCGTTGCCCGTCACGGGCCGCACGGGCGCCCCGCAACTGCTCGGCGGCCTCGCGACGATCGTGCGCGGTCAGACCGACGCGGTCGTCTCGCACTACGACATCGCGCCGCTGTACGACATCTTCGCGACGACGCAGGATCGCGATCTCGGCGCGGTCAGCGCCGACATCGAACGCGTGCTGCGCGCGAATGCCGCCGGCCTGCCGAAGGGCTCGCGCGTGACCGTGCGCGGCCAGGTGCAGACGATGAACGGCGCATTCGGCGGACTGCTCGCCGGCCTCGCCGGCGCGGTGCTGCTGATCTACCTGCTGATCGTCGTGAACTTCCATTCGTGGCGCGACGCGTTCGTGATCGTGAGCGGGCTGCCCGCGGCGCTCGCCGGCATCGTCTGGATGCTGTTCGTCACGCGCACGCCGCTGTCGGTGCCGGCGCTGACGGGCGCGATCCTGTGCATGGGGGTCGCGACCGCGAACAGCATCCTCGTCGTCACCTTCGCGCGCGAACGGCTCGCGCACACCGCCGACGCGGCCGTCGCCGCGCTCGAGGCCGGCTTCACGCGCTTTCGGCCCGTGATGATGACCGCGCTCGCGATGATCATCGGCATGGCGCCGATGGCGCTCGGTCTCGGCGACGGCGGCGAACAGAACGCCCCGCTCGGCCGCGCGGTCATCGGCGGCCTGCTGTGCGCGACCGTCGCGACGCTGGTGTTCGTGCCGGTCGTGTTCAGCCTCGTCCACCGGCGCGATCGCGCGCCGCGCCCCGAATCCCTTTCCGTCACTCCGGGAGAACAGCATGTCCACTGAATTCGAAGTCCGTCCCCCCGGCACGCCGCGCTACCTGAAGCCGCTCGCGATCGCAGGCGCCGTCGCCGCGCTCGCGGTCGCGGCCGCCGGCGTCCTCGCCCGCGTGCACGATGCCCATGCGGTCGCCGCGTGGACCGCGCAGCAAGCGATCCCGACCGTCGCCACGGTCGCGCCGCAGCCGGCCGCGGCCGACGCACTCGTGCTGCCGGGCCGGCTCGACGCCTATGTCGACGCCCCGATCTACGCACGCGTGCCGGGCTACCTGCATGCGTGGTACGCGGACATCGGCGCGCACGTGAAGGCGGGCCAGCTGCTTGCGTCGATCGACACGCCCGATCTCGACCAGCAGTTGCAGCAGGCCCGCGCGGACCTGCAAAGCGCGAGCGCGAACGAGCGGCTCGCCGCGATCACGGCCGCCCGCTGGGCCGAGATGCTTGCGCAGGATTCGGTGTCGCAGCAGGAGGCCGACGAGAAACGCAGCGACCTCGATGCGAAACGCGCGGCCGTCGCCGCGCGCACCGCCGACGTACGGCGGCTCGAAGCGCTCGAATCGTTCAAGCGGCTCACCGCGCCGTTCGACGGCGTCGTGACGGCCCGCAAGACCGACGTCGGCGCGCTGATCGACGCGGGCAGCGGCAACGGCGCCGAGCTCTTCACCGTGTCGGATGCGCGGCGACTGCGGCTGTACGTCCACGTGCCGCAGGACGACGCGGCCGCGATCCGCGCGGGCATGCAGGCCGTGCTGACCGTACCCGAGCGCCCGGGCCAGACGTTCGACGCCACGCTCGCGGATTCCGCGCAGTCGATCGACCCGGCGTCCGGCACGCTGCTCGCGCAGTTTTCGATCGCCAATCCGGCGGGCACGCTCTTTCCCGGCGAATACGCGCAGGTGCGGCTTGCGATGCCCGGCGCCGCGCATGCGCTGACGATTCCGGCCAGTACGCTGATCTTCCGCCACGACGGGTTGCAGATCGCGGTGCTCGACGCGAACGGGCATGCGAGGTTGCGCAACGTGTCGATCGCGACCGATCTCGGCACGCGCGTCGAGATCGCCTCGGGACTCGCGGCCGGCGATCGCGTGATCGACAATCCGCCCGATTCGCTCGCTGACGGCGACCCTGTACGTATCGCCGGCACCGCGACGACGGAGCACGCACATGGCTGACCGACTGCTTGCCGCATGGCTGGGCAGCATCGCGCTGCTCGCCGGCTGTTCGCTCGCACCGGCCTACCGCGTGCCGGCCGTTCCGGTGCCGGCCGCGTTTCGCGAAACGGGCCCGTGGGTCGATGCCGCGCCGGCCGACCGCCTGCCGCGCGACGGCTGGTGGCGCGTGTACGGCGACGCGACGCTCGACCGGCTCGAACCGCTCGTCGCACGCGCGAATCCCGACCTCGCGGCCGCCGTCGCGCGGCACGACGAGGCGACCGCGCTGTTCGACGAAGCGCATGCGGCGTTGCTGCCGAGCGTGGGTATCGAAGCCGAACCCGACCGCGACCGGCAGTCGGCGCGCCGGCCGCTGCGCGGCAGCGGCCAGCCCGACGTCTACGAGTCGAACACGCTCGAAGCCGGCATCGGCTACGACGTCGATCTGTGGGGCAAGGTCCGCAACACGGTCGCGGCCGGCCGCGACGACGCGCAGGCGGCCGACGACGATCTCGCGTCGGTCCGGCTCAGCCTGCAGGCCAGCGTGGCCGCCACCTACTTCGACCTCGCGGGCCTCGACCGCGAAGCGGCCACGCTCACGCAAACGATCGACACGTATCGCCGCGCGTGGCAACTCACGGTCAGCCGTCATCGCGGCGGCCTCGCGTCGGGGCTCGACGTGTCGCGCGCACGGACACAACTCGCGCTCGCCCGGGCACGCGCCTCCGACATCGCCGCCCGCCGCGCACTCGACGAACACGCGATCGCCGTGCTCGTCGGCACATCCGCGTCGACGTTCACGCTGCCGCCCGTCGCGGCGCTGCCCGGCGTGCCGGCGATTCCGACCGGCCTCGCGTCGACGCTGCTCGAACGCCGGCCGGACATCGCCGCCGCCGAACGTCGCGTCGCGGCGGCGAACGCGCGGATCGGCGTCGCCCGCGCCGCCTATTTCCCCGACCTGTCGCTCGGCCTCGCTGCCGGCTTCCAGAGCGATACGTTCTCGCCGTGGCTCGCCGCGCCGAACGAGATCTGGTCGATCGGGCCGCGTCTCGCGGCGACGCTGTTCGACGGCGGCCTGCGCGCCGCGGGCGTACGCAAATCACGTGCGCAATTCGCCGAGCAGGGCGCGCGCTATCGCGCCGTCGTGCTGCAGGCATTCCGGGAAGTCGAGGACGATCTCGCGCTGCTGCACCGCCTCGGCGACGAATCCGACCAGGACGACGCGGCGCTCGTCGCGGCGCGGCAGTCGCTCGCACTCGCGATGTCGCGCTATCGCGACGGCGCGGTCAGCTATCTCGACGTGGTCACGGCGCAGACGACCGAACTCGATACGCAGATCGCGTCGCTCGATGCCGACGCGCGACGCCTGCAGGCATCCGTCGGGCTCGTGCGCGCGCTCGGCGGCGGCTGGCACGGCACGCATTCATGAACGTTTCTTCATCGGCGCGCCCGGCGCCCGCACGGGCGCGCCCGATAACGTGGTGCCTGCCGGCATCGCCATCACGTCACCGGCTACTGTCACTTGAAAAGGACCACGCCATGAAGACCCTGATGTTCACCTCCCTCCTCTGCGCCCTCTGCGTCACGTTGCCCGGCCGGGCCAGCGCGATGCCGCCCGCCGCGGCGACCGCACCACACACGTTCGCGTCGGCCGCACCCGCACCGCTGCCGTCGCGACCGGCATGGGCGGCCTCGCCAGCCGCGCCGCTCACGCGCGCGCAGGTCTATCGCGAACTCGTCCACGCCGAACGCGACGGGCAGCTCGCGCAACTCAACCGCGAACTGTATTCACACTGACTGCACGCACACGGACGTGTCGCGCGACGCGCGGCACGCCTGCGCTCGTCGCACGCAACGCGCTACCGCGCCGTCATCCGCCCGCGTCGAACCTGAACCCGAATCGCGCGACGGTCTCGATCCGCGCGGTGAATGCGTGGGCGGCCAGCTTGCGCCGTAACCGCACGACCAGCGCATTGACCGTTTCGGGTTCGATATCGGCGTCGCCCCATGCATAACGCAGCACGGCGTCGCGCCCGACCGGCCGGCCCGATTCGCGCAGCAGGCATTCGACGAGACGGAATTCCCGCGCACTGAGCGCGAGCCGCCTGCCGTGCTCCTCGAGCGCTCGCGTCGCCGCGTCGAGCCGGACCGGCTCGCGCGTCCCGATCGCGCCGGTCCGGCGCCACAGCGCGCGCAACCGTTCGTGCAGCTCGACGAACGAACACGGATGGGCAAGACACACGTCGCACCCGGCCTGCAGCATCCGCGCGCGCTGCACGGGCGTGGCGCCGGTGACGATCGCGGCGATCGTCGCGCCGCCGGCCGACACGGCAAGGTGCGGCAATCCCGTGAGGATCGCCGGATCGGCCGCCGCATCGGGTGCAACGATCACGATGGCGTCGAAGCGGTCCTGCGTCGCCGCGAAGCAGCCGTCGCGCCATCCGTCGACCCGCTCGACGCCGTGCATGCTCTCGCGAAACGCCTTGTCGAGCCGCGCGGCCTCCGGCGTCGACGGAGCAATCAGCAGGATGCGCATCGATCGCTCCCCGGCGCCGTCACGCGAGCGAGCGCGGCCAGCATTCGACCGTGATCGCCGTGCCGGCCGGCTGCGCATCGCCGATTCGCAGTGCGAAATCGTGCACGCGCATCACGGCCGACACCACGCTCAAGCCGAGCCCCGACCCGTTCACGTGGCGCGTGCGCTCGCCGCGATAGAAGCGTTCGAGCACCGCGTCGCGCTCGCCTGGCGGGATGCCCGGACCGGTGTCCTCGAACCGGACGAGCGGGCCGTTCGGCGTCGTGTGGAGCACGACGTGCACGCGCCCGCCCGGCGGCGTGAACTTGATGGCATTGTCCGCGAGATTGCTGAACGCCTCGAACAGCAATGCGCGGTCGCCGTGAATGCCGTCGACGCGTGCGGCATCGAGTTCGAACGACACGTCGACGGCTTCGGCCAGCGGCTCGTAGAGGTCGCACACGTCGCGCAGCAACGCCGCGACGTCGACCGCGGCAAAGCCGCCGCGCCGGCTCAGCGTGCCGATCTCCGAGATGCGCAGCATCGCGCGAAAGCGTTCGAGCAGCCGGTCGGTTTCGTCGCGCGCGGACGCCAGCAGTGCCGCCGACGCAGGATCGTCCGCGCAGAACGGCTGGTCGGCCAGCCGCGCCAGCATCGTATGCACGCGTGCGAGCGGCGTGCGCAGGTCGTGCGCGATGCCGTCGCAGGTATGGCGCACCTCGCCCATCAGCCGCTCGACTTCGTCGAGCATGTGGTTCACGAGATGCGCGAGCAGGTCGAGTTCGTCGTAGCGGCCGACCGGCAGCCGCTTGCCGAGATCGCCTTCGGCGATCTGCCGCGTGACGCGCCGGATCGCGGCGACGCGGCGCATCTGCCGCATGCCGAGCATGCTGCCGCCCGCGATGCCCGCGATCAGGATCATCACGCCGCCGATCACGAGCCCGCGGATCGCGACATCGCGAATCTGGATGAAATGCGACAGGTCGCGCGCGACGACCAGCGTCATCCCGTTGTCGCGGCGCACGGCCATCGCGCGCGTGATCGGCGCGGGCTGGCCGTCGAGCGGCGCGAGCGTGCGGTTCAGCGTGCGGCCGTCGCGATCCGTGCGCAGCGCGGGCAGCGTCGCGATGTCGCCGGCCACGCGATGCCCGGCCGCGTCGAACAGCCCGTAGAAACTCGTATGCATGCGCTCGTGCTCGAGCCGCCGGTGGATCGCGAGCGGCAGCGCCGCATCGGGGATCGAATCGAAATAGATCAGCTGCCACGCGAGCACCTCGTCGGTGTCGTGCGTCATCGTGTGTGTCGCCGCCGCGTTGATGACGCCCGCGAGCAGCAGCAGCGACACCGAGAAGATCGCCGCATACGCGCACAGCCAGCGAAACGTCGTCGTATGCCAGCGGCGCGTGAAATTCGCCGCGCGAGCCGTGTCCATCGCCGCCTCCGTCACGCGAGCATGTAGCCCGAGCCGCGCACCGTCTGGATCATCGGTTCCGCGCCCGGCGGATCGATCTTCTTGCGCAGCCGGCCCATGTGGACGTCGATCAGATTGGTGCCGGGATCGAAGTGATAACCCCACACGGTCTCGAACAGCATCGTGCGCGTGATCGTCTGGCCCGCGTTGCGCATCATGAACTCGAGCACGCGAAATTCGGTCGGCAGCAGCGGAATCTCGTCGCCGCCGCGCCGTGCGCAGCGCGAAATGAGGTCGAGCTCGAGTGCGCCGACCTTCAGCAGCGTCTGCTGCGGCACGCCCGATGCCTGCCGGCGGCGCAGCAGCACCTCGATGCGCGCGCTCAGCTCGCCGGAATCGAACGGCTTCGTCAGGTAATCGTCGCCGCCCGCGCGCAGCCCGCGGATGCGCTCGTCGACATCGCCGAGCGCACTCAGCATCAGCACCGGCGTATCGATGCCGACCGTGCGCATCGCGGTCAGGATCGCGAGGCCGTCCGCGCCCGGCAGCATCCGGTCGAGCGTGATCGCGTCGTACGATGCGCTCATCGCGCGCATCATCCCTTCGCGGCCGTTGTCGATCCAGTCGACCTCGAACCCGCGCGCGGTCAGCTCGCCGACGATCTCGTTCGCGGTCACCGCATCGTCCTCGACCGTCAGTACTCGCATGGTTGTCCTCTCAATGAACGTCGCGACGGGCGCACACGACGCGCCCGCGACTATCGTAGGCGACGCGCTCGCCGTCCGGCGTTACATGAAAAATGCTTCATCCCGCGCCGCGACAAGCACGCGTGAAACATGTTTCATCCGTGCGTCGCCCGCCTCGTCGTGCGGGCCGCCTACGCTGACGTCATGCGGCATCGAGCCGCGCAACCAGGAGCCACCGGATGAAACTGTCGACCACCGTCGCCTGCATGCTGCTCGCATGCGCTAGCACCGCCGCGTTCGCGGGCCCCCGCCTCACCCCGCAGGAATGTCGTGCGTACCCGTTCGTTCATACGGGCCACGACGTCACGCATGCGGACCTCGTGCGCGAACTGACCGAGCTCGAACAGGTCGGCTACAACCCGGCTCACGCGAGCCCCTACTACCCCGACGATCTCGACGACGCGAAGCAGCGCCTCGCCGCCGAATACCGCGCGGACTGCACCCATGCGCTGACGGCCGACGCCGGCGTGCGGCACTGACCGCGCACGGCCCGGCGCAACGCGGCCGGGGGAGAAATGAAAAAGGCGGCACGCGAGTGCCGCCTTTTCGTCATGAGCGCGCATGGATATCGGCCGCCGCGCCGCGACGCCGCTCAACGCGACATCATGTTCATGCTGACGTTGTGCATCACCCACAACGTGCCGACGATCAGGATCGCCGCGGTCAGCACCGTGTAGCTGAACGCCATCACGTTCCAGCGCTGGCCCGACGAGCCGTTCATGTGCAGGAAGTACACGAGGTGCACGACGATCTGCACGAAGGCGAGCACGGCCAGCGCGATCAGCGACGCATGCGGCGACAGCACGCCGCCCATCACGAGGCCGAACGACGCGGCCGTGAGCAGCACCGACAGGATGAAGCCGGCGACGTAGCCGCCGACGCTGCCGTGCCCTTCTTCGAGTTGAGACGAATGCGAATGGGCCATTTAGATCACGCTCGCGAGATAGACAAAGGAAAACACGCAGATCCACACGATGTCGAGGAAGTGCCAGAACAGGCTCAGGCACGTGAGGCGCCGCAGGTCGCGATCGGTCAGGTCGCCGCCGCGGAACACGATCTGCCCGGCGAGCACGATCATCCACAGCAGGCCGGCCGTCACATGCAGCCCGTGCGTGCCGACCAGCGTGAAGAACGCCGACAGGAACGCGCTGCGCTGCGGGCCCGCGCCTTCCGCGATCAGGTGCGAGAACTCGCGCAGTTCCATCGCGAGAAACGCCGCGCCGAGCACGAACGTCACCGCGAGCCATGCGAGCAGCGCGCCGCGCCGCTGCTTGTACGCCGCGAGCATCGCGAAACCGTACGTGATGCTCGACAGCAGCAGCGCGGCGGTTTCCACCGCGACGCCCGGAATGTCGAACAGCTCCTTCGCGGTCTGGCCGCCCGCGTACTGGTGGCCCAGCACCGCGAACGTCGCGAACAGCGCCGCGAAGATCACGCAGTCGGTCATCAGGTACAGCCAGAAACCGAACACCGAATGCGACGGCGGATGGTCGTCGTGCTCGAGCAGGGTCGCGCTCAAGGTTTTCTGCAACATCAGTTGGCCTCCAGTTCCACGTCGTCGACGCGCGCGGCCGTGCGCGTCGTCGGCTGCTTGTCCTCGATCTTCCGCACCGTCGACGCGGGGATGTAATAACCGTCGTTATCGCGCGAGCTGTAGATCACGAGCGTCGCGATGATCCCGACGAGTCCGCCGATCGCCATCCACCAGATGTGCCACACCAGCGCGAAGCCGAGCACCAGGCTGAAGATCGCGATCACGAGACCCGCGCAGGTATTCGACGGCATGTGGATGTCGCGGAACGTCGCCGGGTTCGGCCGCCCTTCGCCGCGCGCCTTCATGTCCGCGTACGCGTCGAGCGTGCGCACCTGCGGGATCACCGCGAAGTTGTAGTCGGCCGGCGGCGACGACGTCGCCCACTCCAGCGTGCGGCCGCCCCACGGATCGCCCGTCGTGTCGCGGTACTCGGGCAGGTGGCGATTGCGGATGCTGACCACCAGTTGCAGCAGCTGGCACGCGATGCCGATCGCGATCAGCACGGCGCCGAACGCGGCGACCAGCAGCCACGGATGCCAGGCCGGGTTGTCGTAGTGGTTCAGGCGGCGCGTCATGCCCATGAAGCCGAGCACGTAGAGCGGCACGAACGCGACGTAGAAGCCGATCTGCCAGAACCAGAACGCGGCCTTGCCGAGCTTCTCGTTCAGCTTGAAGCCGAACGCCTTCGGGAACCAGTAGTTGAAGCCCGCGAGATAGCCGAACAGCACGCCGCCGATGATCACGTTGTGAAAGTGCGCAATCAGGAACAGGCTGTTGTGCAGCACGAAGTCCGCGCCGGGAATCGCCATCATCACGCCGGTCATGCCGCCGAGCGTGAACGTGACCATGAAGCCGATCGTCCACAGCACGGGCGTCGTGAATTCGATCCGGCCGCGATACATCGTGAACAGCCAGTTGAACACCTTCACGCCGGTCGGGATCGCGATGATCATCGTCATGATCCCGAAGAACGCGTTCACGTTCGCCCCGGAGCCCATCGTGAAGAAGTGATGCAGCCACACGAGGAACGACAGCACCATGATCGCGCAGGTCGCGTACACCATCGTCTTGTAGCCGAACAGCGGCTTCTTCGCGAACGTCGCGATCACTTCCGAGAAGATCCCGAACGCCGGCAGGATCAGGATGTACACCTCCGGATGGCCCCACGCCCAGATCAGGTTCAGGTACAGCATCGCGTTGCCGCCGGCGTCGTTCGTGAAGAAGTGCATGCCGAGGTAACGGTCGAGGCCGAGGAGCGCAAGCGTCGCGGTCAGGATCGGGAACGACGCCATGATCAGCACGTTCGTGCAGAGCGCGGTCCACGTGAACACCGGCATCTTCATCAGCGTCATGCCGGGCGCGCGCATCTTGATGATCGTCACGAAGAAGTTCACGCCGGTCAGCAGCGTGCCGACGCCCGAGATCTGCAGCGCCCACAGGTAGTAGTCGACCCCTACCCCCGGACTGAACTGCAGCTCCGACAGCGGCGGGTACGCGAGCCAGCCCGTCTGCGCGAATTCGCCGATCACGAGCGACACGTTGATCAGGATCGCGCTGACGGCCGTCATCCAGAACGAGAGCGAGTTGATGAACGGGAACGCGACGTCGCGCGCGCCGATCTGCAGCGGCACGATCAGGTTCATCAGGCCGACCATGAACACCATCGCCATGAAGAAGATCATGATCACGCCGTGCGCCGTGAAGACCTGGTCATAGTGGTGCGGCGGCAGGTAGCCGGGCCCGTTGTACGCGAGCGCGAGCTGCATGCGCATCATGATCGCGTCGGCGAAGCCGCGCAGCAGCATGATCAGCGCGACGATGATGTACATCACGCCGAGTCTCTTGTGGTCGACCGTGGTCAGCCATTCCGTCCACAGCCATTTCCACCGGCCGGTGATCGTCAGCGCGGCGAGAATGCCCAGCACGACCAGCCCCATGAAGGCGCCTGCCCCCATGATGATGGGCTGATCGAACGGGATCGCCGAAAGTGTGAGTTTGCCGAACATGCGTTACCCCTTCGTGCCGCAGGCGGCGTCCTTCAGGTCGAGGACGTGGCCATCGTTGTATTTCGCGATGATGTTGTGGAAGAGCCGCGGATCGACCGACGAGAAGTAGCGCACCGGCGCCTTCTCGCTCGGCTGCGCGACGGTGCCGTACACGGTCGCGTCGAGCCGGTCCGGCGACGCCTTGACCTTCTGCACCCAGGCATCGAACTGTTCGCGCGGCTCCGCGAGCGTGCGGAACTTCATGTCGGAGAAACCGCGGCCGCTGAAGTTGGCGGACGTGCCCGCGTAGTTGCCGGGTTCGTCGGCGATCAGGTGCAGGCGCGTCTGCATCCCGGCCATCGCATAGACCTGGCCGCCGAGCTGCGGAATGAAGAACGAGTTCATCACCGAATCCGACGTGATGCGGAAATTCACCGGCGTGCCCACCGGAATCGCGAGCTGGTTGACCGACGCGATGCCGAGCTCCGGATAGATGAACAGCCACTTCCAGTCGAGCGCGACGACCTCGACGTCGATCGGCTTCACCGACGACTCGAGCGGCTTGTACGGGTCGAGCTCGTGCGTGGTCTTCCACGTGAGCACCCCAAGGAACAGGATGATCAGCGTCGGCACCGTCCAGATCACGACCTCGATCGCGGTCGAATGCGACCAGTTCGGCGCATAGGTCGCGTTCCGGTTCGATGCGCGATAACGCCACGCGAACCACAGCGTGAGCAGGATCACCGGCACGACGACGACCAGCATCGCCCAGGTGGACGTCGCGATCAGCGCCTTTTCGGCGGCGCCCACGCTACCTTTCGGATTTAGTACATCTAAATTACAGCCTGACAGGCTCAACGCCGCGCCGATCGACATCAGCGCCGCCCAGCCTCTTGAAGCTTTTCTTTTCATCACACAGCCCGAGGGTCATTGAATCCGTTTGCGTATGCCCGATGCGCATTCGATCCACGAAAGTGGCCGAATCATACGTCGCGCGGGTGTGATGAAAAACCGGTGGATGCGGCAAATCATCATTGCAAAATCTGCCGTGAGTCACATTGTCGCGGGGCAATTTCACGCAGCCGGAAGCCGGCCCGGCGCCCCTGCGCCGGACCTCGATCGATGTGCGCGCAACGACCGCGTCGCCACGCGATGCGGCCTGCTTGGCGCGCGCGCCGCGCTCAGTCGTGCGTCGACGCCATGTACGACGGCAGCGCCGGCACGGGGCCGTCCCCTGCCGGCACCTTCGAGTGGCTCGCTTCCTGGATCAGCTTGCCGACGGTCGGATCGATCGCGTCGGTAAACGGCTTCGGATCGATGCCGATCGCCAGCACGATCAGCGCGAGCGACGCGAACATCACGATCTCGCGACGGTTCAGGTCGGCGAGCTTCGCGATCCGCTGGCTCGCGACCTTGCCGAACACCACGCGCTTGAGCATCCACAGCGTGTACGACGCGCTGAGGATCAGCGTGAGCGCCGCGATCGCGCCGATCCAGAAGTTGAAGCGGATCGCCCCCATGATGACCATGAACTCGCCGACGAAACCCGACGTGCCCGGCAGGCCGACGTTGGCCATCGCGAACAGCAGCGTGAAGGTCGCGAAACGCGGCATCACGCCCGCCACGCCGCCGTACGCGGCGATCTCGCGCTGCTTCGTGCGATCGACGAGCACGTTCACGCACAGCAGCATCGCGCCGGCGACGAAGCCGTACGACACGAGCTGCACGATCGCGCCTTCGACGCCGATCCGGTTGAACAGGAACAGCCCGAGCGTGACGATGCCCATGTGTGCAACGGTCGAATACGCGAGCAGCTTGCCGAGATCGGTCTGCGCGAGCGCGATCAGGCTCGCATAGACGATCGCGAACAGCGATAGCGCGATCACGGCCGGTGCGAAGAAGTGGCTCGCATCGGGCGTGACCGGCAGCGCGAAGCGCAGGAACCCGTAGCCGCCGAGCTTGAGCATCGCGAGCATCAGCGCGGCACCGGTCGGGCCGTCGGTATAGACGTCGCTCAGCCACGTATGGACCGGCCACATCGGCACCTTCACCGCGAACGCCGCGAAGAAGCCGAGGAACACCAGCAACTGCGGCGCGAAGCCGAGTTGCAGCGTGCGCCACGCGGCCATGTCGAACGTATGCGACTGCGCATACAGGTACAGCATCGCCATCAGCAGCAGCAGCGAGCCGGCGAACGAGATGAAGAAGAACTTCACGGCCGCATAGACGCGTCGCTCGCGCCCCCACGTGCCGATCAGCAGGTACAGCGGGATCAGCGTCGCCTCGAAGAAGATGAAGAACAGCAGCCCGTCCTGCGCGACGAACACGCCGACCATCAGCCCCGACAGGATCAGGAACGACGCGTAGTACTGCGCGACGCGCACCGTGACCGACTCCCACGACGCGATCACCACCACCAGCGTCGTGAAGGCGGTCAGCACGACGAGCCACAGCGACGCGCCGTCGATGCCGACACGCCATCCGGAATTGAACGCCGCCAGCCAGTCGCGGCTTTCGACAAACTGCATCGCCGCCGAATGTGCGTCGAAGCCGGCAACCAGCGGGACGACGGCCGCCAGCCCCACGATCGCGCCCGCGAGCGCGATCAGCCGCGTCCGGCGCGGGTGATGGTCGGAACCGACGCGCAGCAGGCACGCGCCTAACAGGATCGGAGCCCAGATGGCCAGGCTCAGGAAGGGGAAATCATGCATGTCAACAAAGCCTTGAGGAGGTCGCGCACTGTATCGGGGACAGGCGAGACGAAAGGTACGAAATCAAATCGACAGGTAGATTTCGTGAATCGCCAGCGTTGGCAAAATGTAAAGCGGCATCACGGAAAAACTTGATGCCGCTCAAACGCGATCGGGTTAACGAGCATAAGGCGATTGATTATTTTCTGCAGCGCAGCAGAGCCTCAATTTTCCACGCCGACGCATGGCGCTGATTTGATTGAGTAATTTTTTGTATTACGCGCCGGGCTCATCATGAAAAACGACGCAATGCCGCATTTTTGACATCGTCGGTTCATTTCGTGGGGCCGGAATGGAATTATCGAGGCCGGGCAGGACGATGGTCCGGCGCACCTCTTTTTCTTACATCGATACTTACATTCATCTTCCGATCGGCCGAGCGAATGGCCACCCTGCCCGCCCACCGTCACGGCAGCCCGCGCATGCTTCATGCTCCCGGCCGTCAGCGCCGATGGCTTTGCCGGTCCCACACGCGCATCGTCACCGCTCGATAGTGGTCGTGTTGCGCGGGGAAATGAACGAAGCGGCTGTCGCGCGTCGCGTAGACCGGCGACGCCGCAAGCGTCGTCGCGTCGACGATATGACGTGCATCGATCATGCCGGACTCCAGCAGTTCCACATAGATCGCCTGCTGGTCGCCGCCGCTCGCGTAGACCGACGACCGATCGTCGAAGCGCTCGATGCGCGCGCAGATGCGCTCGACGAGTGCGCGCATCGGCGCCACGTTGCGCACGCCGATCATGCATGAATTGATCGCCCAGGCCGTGTGATCGGTACCGATCAGGAAGTCGCGGCCCTCGATCACGCCGTCGATGGACCGACTCTGGTCGATTGCCAGGATGTCCGCATCGACCCAGAACACGAATTCGTGGTGCGGCAGATGTTCGCGAATCAGATGCAGCTTCGCCCAGTTCGCATCGATGCCGCCCGGCAGAAACGCGGGCGCCTCGCGATACGTGTGGTACGCATAACCGTGCCGCGTGCAGTAGCGGACGAAGTTTTCCTCGTGCAGATCGCCATAGCCCGCGATATGCGGCGTATGCAGGCTCACGAACGCAACACGCGCGTGCGGATTCACGTGCCGCTCCGCTTCGCGCGTTCGCTGCTGCGCGGCGCGCCAGTCGTCCAGCGCGCGCGGGGAATCGCCGCGCTGGTACCGCTCGGCATCGTCGACGAGCGCGACCACGTAGCGAAAGTCGTAGTCGGCCGCCGGCGCCCAGCCACCGTCCACGTCCTGCCACTCGGGCGCGTGGTGCGCGACCAGCGGCCGAGCGCCGGCGATCGAATCGATCGCGATGCCCTCGCTCCAGACCGTCTGCACCGACGCGAAATGCCCGTTCGCGAGCGGTACATCGAACGGCAGCGGCGCAAAGTGCTCCGCGAGCAGCGTCGCCTCGCACGCGTGACGCCGTTCCGGAAGGCGCATCGCCCACTTGCCCAGTTCGAGCGCGAGCTCGCGCAATCGCTCCCGCACGCCGGGCACGTTGCGGAAAATCATGCCGCTCGCGGCAGGCAGCGGCGACTTCGACGTCTGGGTGGTGACGATTGCGTCGTAACCGTGCGCGACGTCCGGCAGCGCGTGCGGATCGAACACGACGGAGAACGGATCGAGCACGAGCAGCAACGCGCCCGGCTCCATCGCGACGAGCTGCGCGATGAGCGCGTGGTACTTGTGCAGGATCTGCTGGCGCTCGCCGTACACGTGCGTGCCGTCGACGATCGCATGCCGGTAGCCGTGCAACTGCGCGTAACGCGCGTGATTGTCGACGAGTCCGTCGACAGGCCGATGAGAGCGGAACGTCAGAACTGCATGCGGGCTTGCCACGAGCATCACCTTGAATTGCGCCGGTCGATACGCGTATGTTGCGCATGACAGGGGCTCAAGTCGAGCATTCATTGCCCGAGGGGCCGCGACAAGGTTCGCGTGAGGACGCGATCCGGCAGCATCGGACCTGTCGCGCGCGACACGGCACGACGGGCCGGAAAAAGAAAAAGCCCCGCAAGTCCGAGAACTTGCGGGGCTTTGTCACCGCTTTTGGCGGAGACGGAGGGATTCGAACCCTCGATCCAGGTTTTGGCCCAGATGCTCCCTTAGCAGGGGAGTGCCTTCGACCTCTCGGCCACGTCTCCCAAACTTTCGCTCGCACCAGGGAGGCAGTGCGACGAGAACGAGATATTATAGGGTTTCGAACCGTGCGTCAATTTCGGTGATGCATTTTCTTCAATGCATCACGAAAAATTCACGATGCCTGGTCGAGTTCGAATGCCTTGTGCAGCGCGCGGACGGCCAGCTCCATGTATTTCTCGTCGATCAGCACCGAAATCTTGATTTCGGACGTCGAGATCATCTGGATGTTGATGCCCTCTTCCGACAGCGTGCGGAACATCTTGCTCGCGACGCCCACGTGCGAACGCATGCCGACGCCGACGACCGACACCTTCGACACCTTCGGGTCGCCCTGCACGCGCTCGGCGCTGACATGGCCCTGCACCTGGTTGGTGAGGATGTCCATCGCCTTCTGGTAGTCGCCGCGGCCGACCGTGAACGTGAAGTCGGTTTTGCCTTCGACGCTCTGGTTCTGGATGATCATGTCGACGTCGACGTTCGCGTCGGCGACCGGGCCGAGGATCTGATATGCGATGCCCGGCTTGTCGGGCACGCCCATCACAGCAATGCGTGCTTCGTCGCGCTGGAACGCGATGCCGGAAATGACTGCCTTTTCCATGGTCTCGTCTTCTTCAAAAGTAATCAGGGTGCCCGAGCGCATTTCTTCGTCGAGCGCAATCAGCGGATCGGTCAGGCTCGACAGCACACGCGTCTTCACCTGGTATTTGCCGGCGAATTCGACCGAGCGGATCTGCAGGACCTTCGAGCCGAGGCTGGCCATTTCCAGCATCTCTTCGAACGTCACGCGATCGAGGCGGCGCGCCTCTTCGACGACGCGCGGGTCGGTCGTGTAGACGCCGTCGACGTCCGTGTAGATCAGGCACTCTTCGGCATCCAGCGCGGCCGCGACCGCCACCGCCGACGTATCGGAGCCGCCTCGGCCCAGCGTCGTGATGTGGCCGTCCGGATCGACGCCCTGGAAGCCCGTGATGATCACGACCTTGCCGGCGTTCAGATCGGCCTTCACGCGCTCGTCGTCGATCGAGTGAATGCGCGCTTTCGTGAACGCGCTGTCGGTCTTGATCGGTACTTGCCAGCCGGCGTAGCTCACGGCCTCGACGCCGATTTCCTGCAGCGCGATCGACAGCAGGCCGACGCTGACCTGCTCGCCGGTCGACGCGATCATGTCGAGCTCACGCGGGCTCGGCTGGCTCGAAATCTCTTTCGCAAGACCGAGCAGACGGTTGGTTTCGCCGGACATCGCCGAAGGCACGACCACCATCTGGTGCCCGGCCTGATGCCATTTTGCGACGCGTTTCGCGACGTTCTTGATGCGCTCGACCGAGCCCATCGAAGTGCCGCCGTATTTGTGTACGATGAGTGCCATTGTCGTTCTGAACTGGAGGAGAAACCGCACGGGCGCGCTGGGCAGGCCGCGTAGCCGTTCGGTCACGCGGCTTGTGGCTGTGGACGGACGACAAGGGGGACGGCTGGGACGCAACACGCAAGCGTGACGGATTTTGCCCGGAAGGCCGATCAGGCCGCGCAAACCGGGTACGTCACGCGGAAAACCTGCACAAAACGCTCAAAAATCGAGCCGAGCAAACGACCGAGCGTACCCGATAGAAGCCCGCTTGACAAGCCGCCCGCCGTGCTGGGAGCCGTTCAGGCGCTGTTTACCAAATGGTGAAAATGGGCGCGCCATCGCGCCGCCGGACGCGTGCCGGACGCGTGCCGGACGCTACGCGATCAGCAGGTCGGGGCGCCATTCGATCCGGCGCCAGTCGCCGTTGCCGGCCGTCTCGCTCCCGGACAGGCCGATATCGCGATCGAGGCCAAGCCGCGGCACGTAGAGCAGCCGGTCGCCCGCGAACAGAAGCGGCACGTCGCGCTGCCAGGCCGGCACGCCGCGCTCCTGGAACAGGTTCTTCAGCGTGCGGCCCGGGCCGCCCGGCGACATGCGCATCCGCTCGCCGCCCGCGCGGGCGCGTACCGTGAGCCTGGCGCCGCGCAGCAGCGCCTCCGGCACCGCGCCGGCGCTCGCCGCGTCGGCCGGCGCGAACACGAACGTGCCGCGCCAGCCCGGCACGTGCCAGACCTCCTGCCCATCCCACGCGAGCGCTGCTTCCGGGTGCGGCGTGCCCGTGCCGTCATCGGCCGGTTCGCTGCTGTCGCCCGCTTCCCAGTAAACGGTATCGCGATAGAGCCGCAGGCACTGCCCTGCGTGATCGACACGCAGCGCGTGCGCGTCATGCGCGGCGCGCAGCTGCCGCATCATGTTGGCGAGCCGCGCGGCCGACGCGCCCGGCAAGCCGAGCCGGCGCATCCAGAAGCGCAGCAGGTTCGCGCCGCGCGTGTCGTCGAACGCGACCAGCGCGTCGCGCGACAGCGCATGCCCGTCGTCGCGCGCAACGGCGGCGAAATCCAGTTCGGCCAGATCGTCGAGCAGCTTCTGCGCGGCGGCCGCATGCTGCGCCGCGCGGCCGAGCGCATCGCGAAAGCCCGGGAAATGCACGGCCAGCGCCGGCAGCACGTCGATGCGCAACGCATTGCGCGCATAACGCGTGTCGCCGTTCGATTCGTCGTCGATCCATGCGAGCGCATGCTGCTCCGCGTAGCGCTCAAGTTGCGCGCGCAACAATCGCAGCAACGGGCGCACCCGTTCGACGCTCACGCCGTCGGGGCGATAGCGCGGCGCCATCGCGGCGAGCCCGGCGATGCCCGCGCCGCGCAACAGCTGCAGCAGCACGGTCTCCGCCTGATCGTCCGCATGTTGCGCTAGCCACAGCGTGGCCGCGCCATGGCGCTCGCACATCGCGCCGAGCGCCGCGTAACGACGCTCGCGTGCCGTGGCCTCGATACCGAGGCCGCTGTCGCGCGGCACGTCGACGCGCATCGATTCGAACGCGACGCCGAGCCGCGCGGCTTCCGCTTCGGCATGTGCAACCCATGCATCGGCGTTCGCGCTCAGGCCGTGATGCACATGCAGCGCGACGCAACGCGACGCGCCCGCGACGCGCACGGCCGCATCGAGCAGCACCGTCGAGTCGAGGCCGCCGCTGAAGGCGATCGCGATGCGCGCATCGGCCGTCATGCCGGAAAGCGCAACGCCGACCGCGTCGAGGACGGCGCGGTCGGCGGAGAATTCGGTCGGTGGGATCACGAGAGGAACGCGCGCGCAGCGGCGCGCGAATCGAATACGCAGCCGGTCATGCGCCCGGCGTGGTTTCCTTGAACTTGCCGTAGGCCATCAGGCGCTCGAAACGGCGCTCGCGCAGCGCATCGATGCTCATGCCCTGGAACTGGCGCAGCGAATCGGCGAGCGCGCGGCGCAGCAGTGCGGCCATGCCCTTCGGGTCGCGATGCGCGCCGCCGAGCGGCTCGTTGATGATCTTGTCGATCAGGCCGAGCGCCTTCAGGCGGTGCGCGGTCAGGCCCAGCGCTTCCGCGGCTTCCGGCGCCTTCGCGGCGCTCTTCCACAGGATCGACGCGCAACCTTCCGGCGAGATCACCGAATAGGTCGAGAACTGCAGCATCATCACGGTATCGGCCACGGCGATCGCGAGCGCGCCGCCCGAACCGCCCTCGCCGATCACGGTCGTGATGATCGGCGTCTTCAGCTCGGCCATCACGTACAGGTTGCGGCCGATCGCCTCCGACTGGCCACGCTCTTCCGCGCCGATGCCCGGGTACGCGCCCGGCGTGTCGACGAACGTGAAGATCGGCAGCCCGAACTTCTCGGCGAGGCGCATCAGGCGTTCGGCCTTGCGATAGCCTTCCGGACGCGGCATCCCGAAATTGCGCGCGGCGCGCTCCTTCGTGTCGCGGCCTTTCTGGTGACCGATCACCATGCACGGATGACCGCCGAAGCGCGCGAGACCGCCGACGATCGACAGGTCGTCCGCGAATGCGCGGTCGCCATGCAGTTCGTGAAAATCGGTAAACAGTTCCGCAACGTAATCGAGCGTGTACGGACGCTGCGGATGCCGCGCGATCTGCGACACCTGCCACGGCGACAGGTTCGCGTAGAGGTCTTTCGTCAGTTGCTGGCTTTTCTTCGACAGCCGCTCGATTTCTTCCGAAATATCGACAGCCGAGTCGTCCTGCACGAATCGCAGCTCTTCGATCTTGGCCTCGAGTTCGGCGATCGGCTGTTCGAAATCCAGAAACGTGGTCTTCATGTGTTCGAATCCTTGGGTCTTGCGGCAGCGCGTATTCTACCCGCGCGGGCGACGCTCAAAACCGGCTCTCAACTATTGACATTCAAAACCCGATAGTCGACGCTCAGGCGTCGGCGTCGGGCGCATCGAGGCTGCGCCACATGTACCAGGTCGCGACGGTGCGCCACGGCTCCCAGTTGGCGGCGACTTCACGCGCCTCGCTGCGCGTGACGGGTTCCCCGCTGAAGTAATTGACGCTGATCGCGCGGATCAGGCCCGGGTCGTCGAGCGGCAGCACGTCCGGCCGCGACAGGTTGAAGATCAGGAACATCTCGGCCGTCCAGCGGCTGATGCCGCGGATCTGCGTGAGTTCCGCGATCACGTCCTCGTCGTCCATCGACGTCCATTTGTCGACGTGCAACGCGCCCGAGACGAAATGCTGCGCCAGATCCAGGATGTATTCCGTCTTGCGTTTCGACAGCCCGCATGCGATCAGCTTGTCCGCGCCGAGCCGTATCACCGGCTGCGGCGCGAGCTTCGGACACGCGTCCTCGATGCGCGCCCACAGCGACTGCGCGGACGGCACCGAAATCTGCTGGCCGACGACCGAGCGTGCGAGCGTGACGAACGGGTCGCCGCGCTTCACGAGATGCGCGGGACCGAACTTCGGAATCAGTTTCTTCAGGATGCGGTCGCGCTTGACGAGATCGGCGCACGCCTTGTCCCAGTAAGCAGGACGCACGACGACCTCCTCGCCGCCCGCTTCGGGCGCACGCGTCTTGCGGGCCGCGTCGGCGGCCGGCTGCGCAGCCGCCGGCTGCGCGTGACCGTTCAGCGCACCGTTCGGCACGGCGCGCGTCGCGTCCGCCTTCGCCGCCGGCACGCGCCTGGCTGCCGGACGTGCGGCGACCGCGGTCGCGCGCCTGACCGGCGCTTTTCTAGCCGTTGCCATCTTGCCTCCTACCTGACGGATCGGTCAGTGGAACGCGCCGCGCTCATACGCGACGCCATTCGGTCGATCCGCCCGGTTTGTCTTCAAGTGCGATGCCGGCTTCGAGCAGCTGCGCCCGGATCCGGTCCGCTTCGGCATAGTCCTTCGCTTGCTTCGCCGCGACGCGCGCGGCGATCTTCGCTTCGATCTCGTCGGCTGCGAGCGCGCCCGCCTGCGCGGCGCCGGACGCCTGCTGCAGGAATGCGCGCGGTTCGCGGCCCAGCAGGCCGAGCAGGCCCGCCAGCTGTTTCAGCTGCCGCGCGAGCGACGCGTCGCGCGTGCGATTCACTTCGCCGGCGAGCTCGAACAGCGTCGCCACCGCGACCGGCGTGTTGAAGTCGTCGTTCATCGCGGCCGCGAAACGCTGCGCATGCGGCTCGTTCCAGTCGAGCGCGAGCGTGTCGGCCTCGACGTCCTTCAACGCCGTATACAGGCGCGTGAGCGATGCGCGCGCGTCGTCGAGATGCACGTCGCTGTAGTTGAGCGGCGACCGGTAGTGCGTGCGCACGATGAAGAAGCGCATGACTTCCGCGTCGTAGCGCTCGAGCACCTCGCGGATCGTGAAGAAGTTGCCGAGCGATTTCGACATCTTCTCGTTGTCGACCTGCACGAAGCCGTTGTGCATCCAGTAGTTGACGAACGTCTCGCCGGTCGCGCCTTCGCTCTGCGCGATCTCGTTCTCGTGGTGCGGGAATTGCAGATCCTGCCCGCCGCCGTGGATGTCGAAGTGATTGCCGAGCAGCGAGCAGCCCATCGCCGAGCACTCGATGTGCCAGCCCGGGCGGCCCATCCCGTACTTCGACGCCCACGACGCGCCTTCCGGCTCGTCCTCCTTCGCGCGTTTCCACAGCACGAAGTCGAGCGGATCCTGCTTCGCGTCGTTCGCCGCGACGCGCTCGCCCGCGCGGAGGTCGTCGAGCGACTTGCCCGACAGCTTCCCGTAGTTCGCGAACTTGCGCACCGAGTAATTGACGTCGCCGTCGGTCGCCTGGTACGCGTAGCCGTTCGCCTCGAGCGTCTCGATCATGCCGAGCATCTGCGGGATGAACTGCGTCGCGCGCGGCTCGAGGTCGGGCCGCTGGATACCGAGCGCGGCTTCGTCCTCGTGCATCGCGTTGATGAACCGGTCGGTCAGCGACTTGATCGTCTCGCCGTTCTCGACCGCGCGGCGGATGATCTTGTCCTCGATGTCGGTGATGTTGCGCACGTACGTGACCCGATAGCCGATCGCACGCAGCCAGCGCTGGACGAGGTCGAACACGACCAGCATGCGCGCGTGGCCCACGTGACAATAGTCGTAGACGGTGATCCCGCATACGTACATCCGCACTTCGCCGGACTGGCGCGGCACGAAGACTTGCTTGTCACGCGCGAGCGTGTTGTAGATGCGCAGTGATTCCATAGAGATGAACCGTGAGCCGAAGGAAACCGCCCTGGCGAAGCTCGCCCAGCATGCGACACGGACGGACCATCTGCTGCGGCACCGGGCCGAGCGTCCTCGTATCACATGGGGCGGTCAGGCTGCAAGCACAGCGGTGACGGCCACGAGAGGCTAAGAAAGACTGTCTGCGGCTCGCCGGAACGCGCAGACGTTTTGTTAGAATGGCTCGGAGTATAACATTCCGATTTACGCCTATGAAACCTCATCGCGGCCGCGCGCCGAGCGCTGCGACCCTCGTTGCGACCACCGTCATGGGCGTCGTGCTGACGCTTTTCGCGGCCCCCGCGGCGCATGCGCAGAAAGCCCCGGCCGTCGCCGACGGCACCCCCGAAATCGACTCGTCCATCGCCGGCAAGCAGTGGAAGCAGGCGCTCGCGCAACTCGACGCGCGCATCGCGTCGAACCCGCACGACGTGCAGGCGCAGTTCAAGCGCGGCACCGTGCTGGCCCGCCTGAACCGCGACGACGACGCGATCCAGCAGTTCGTCGCGATCACGCAGGCGTACCCGGAACTGCCCGAGCCGTACAACAATCTCGCGGCGCTTTACGCGAAGCATGGCCGCTACGACGAAGCGCGCACCGCGCTCGTCACCGCGACGCAATCGAACCCGAGCTATTCGCTCGCATACGAGAACCTCGGCGATCTCTACCTGAGCCTCGCGGCCGAGTCGTACAAGCGCGCGCAGTCGCTCGGCCGCACGAGCGGCGCGACCGCGCAGCGCCTCGCCGATCTCCAGAAGATCGTGTCGCCGCCGAAAGCCGCGCCGAATGCGCGCGCGGTGACGCCGGCCACGCGCGACTACACCGACCGCGCCGCCGCGAACGTGAGCACCACCACGCTGCCGATGTCGCCGACGTTCCAGTTCAACGGTCCGTCGGGCGCGCTGGCGGCGCCGTACGTCGCGCCGTCGCAATAAGCGGCGCGGCCTTCTTTCCCCTCCCAACCTGAGGATCGCAATGAAACGTCTGTTGCTGGCGCTTGGCGGCGCCGCCCTTCTCGCGACCGCACCCGCGTTCGCGCAATCGGCCACCGCGCACCCCGTCGTGCAGCTGAAGACCTCGCAGGGCGACATCCGTGTCGAGCTCTACCCGGAGAAGGCGCCGAAGTCGGTCGCCAACTTCCTCGATTACGTGAAGGCCGGCCAGTACAACGGCACGATCTTCCATCGCGTGATCAAGGGCTTCATGATCCAGGGCGGCGGCTACAAGACCAACTTCGAGGAGAAGCCGACCCGCGCGCCGATCCCGCTGGAGAGCCGCAATGGTCTGAAGAACCTGACGGGCACGATCGCGATGGCCCGCACGAGCGATCCGAATTCGGCCACCGCGCAGTTCTTCATCAACACGGTCGACAACAGCGGCCTCGACTACCCGAACCCGGACGGCAACGGCTATGCGGTGTTCGGCAAGGTCGTGTCGGGTCTCGACGTCGTGAAGAAGATCGAAGGCGTGGCGACGACCTCGCGCGGCCCGATGCAGGACGTGCCGGCGCAACCGGTCGTGATCGAATCGGCCAGCATCGTCTCGAAGTAAGAACCTGCCGGCACGTCCGGCGACTCACGCGGCCGCGTCGCACGACCGGCCGCGTGCCATTTAAACCGCCTCACCGAAGGAATTCATCATGGTTGAACTGCATACGAACCACGGCGTGATCAAGCTCGAACTCGACGCCGCGAAGGCACCGAAGACGGTCGAGAACTTCCTGAACTACGTGAAGAAGGGTCACTACGACGGCACCGTGTTCCATCGCGTGATCAACGGCTTCATGATCCAGGGCGGCGGCTTCGAGCCGGGCCTGAAGCAGAAGCCGACCGACGCGCCGATCGACAACGAGGCGAACAACGGCCTGAAGAACGACAACTACACGGTCGCGATGGCGCGCACGAACGATCCGCACTCGGCGACCGCCCAGTTCTTCATCAACGTGAACGACAACGACTTCCTGAACCACTCGTCGCCGACGCCGCAAGGCTGGGGCTACGCGGTGTTCGGCAAGGTCGTCGAAGGCCAGGACGTGGTCGACAAGATCAAGGGCGTCAAGACGGGCAACGCTGGTTTCCACCAGGACGTGCCGACCGACGACGTCGTGATCGAAAAGGCCGTCGTGGTCTGACGCACGGTTACGGAGACACTTCGATGTTGCAGGAGAGTCCGCCGCGAAGCGTCTCCGCGGGCGTGCCTGGCGAACGCCAGTACGCGCAAGCCGCACGCCCGTTCCTGTTTCTGTCCGATCTGCATCTGAGCGAAGCGATTCCGAAGACGGTCGCCGCGTTCGAGCATTTCGTGAAGTACACCGCCGACAGCGCCGACTCGGTGTTCATCCTCGGCGATCTATTCGAATACTGGATCGGCGACGACCTCCTCGACGACGACCCGTTCGCGGCCCGCATGGCCGCGCTGATGCACACGTTCTCCGAGCGCGGGATCGCGCTCTACGTGATGCACGGCAATCGCGATTTCCTGCTCGGCCGGCGCTTCATGAAGGCAGCCGGCGCGATGCTGCTGCCCGACCCGTCGCTGATCATGGCGTTCGGCCAGCGTATCGTGCTCGCGCACGGCGACGCGCAATGCACGGCCGACCGCGGCTACCAGGTGTTCCGCCGCTTCGCGCGCAACCGCGTCGCGCAATGGCTGTTTCTCGCGTGGCCGTTCCGCTGGCGCCGCGCGCTCGCGCAACGCATGCGCTCGAACAGCGAAGCGGGCCGGATGCGCCCTGCCTCGGCCATCTACGACGTCACGCGCGAAGGCGTGGCCGCCCTGTTCCGCAAGAGCCGCGCGAGCGTGATCATTCACGGCCACACGCACCGCCCCGCGCGCCATCTGGAACCCGGCGGCATCCGCTGGGTGCTGCCCGACTGGGATCTCGATCACGGCACGCCGCGTGGCGGCTACCTGCGCGTCGATGCGGAAGGCATCCACGCCATGCCGCTCGAGTGACGCCGCCGCTGCCGTTGCATTGACCGGCCGCCGTCGGCGCCCGCCGCGTGGATTACATCTGGCGCTCGACCGTCTTGCCTTCCAGCACCGCCGACAGCCGGCGCAGATCGAGGCGCGCCGCATCGGCGCCCTGCAGCGTTTCCAGATGCGTGCCGAGCTGCTCGAGCGCCGCGACGATCTCGTCGACACGACGGCTTTCCTTCGCCGCGTGATCGATCAGGCCGTGGATCGCGAGCGACATCGGATCGTCGGCGTTCGGCGTGATCCCGTAGGCGCAGAATGCCGCACGCTCGGGCTGCGGCTTCGGCTGCGCCGGCATCACGATGCGCGCCGGATTGCCGACCGCCGTGCCGCCTGCCGGCACCGGCTTCACGACGACCGCGTTCGAGCCGATCTTCGCCCCCGCCCCGACCGTGAAACCGCCGAGCACCTTCGCGCCCGCGCCGACGATCACGCCGGCTTCGAGTGTGGGGTGGCGCTTCGCGCCGCGCGTGAGCGACGTGCCGCCCAGCGTCACGCCCTGATAGATCGTGCAGTCGTCGCCGATGATCGCCGTCTCGCCGATCACGACGCCCATGCCGTGGTCGATGAACACCCGCCGGCCGATCGTCGCGCCGGGGTGGATCTCGATCCCCGTCAGGAACCGCCCGGCCTGCGACGCGAAACGCGCGAGCCAGTAGCGCTTCGCGCGCCAGCAGGCGTGCGCGAAACGATGCAGCACGAGCGCATGCAGCCCCGGGTAACAGGTCAGCACTTCCCATGCACTGCGAGCGGCGGGATCCCGCTCGCGAATCGTGGCAACGTCTTCGCGCAGTCTCGTGAACATGATGTGGTCTGGGAAAAGGCCGGCGGGCATCGCCGGCAATGCCCGGCCGTTATCGCACCGGGTAATTTGCTTATGACGTCCGGCGATTGTAGGGCCAGTCGCACATGGCCGCACGCGGTCGCGCGTTCACCCCGCCGCCGGCGCGGGTATTCGAACGACAGGCTTGCTGGAACGGGCTTGCGGGGAGGATCGGCCGGATGGAATGGACCGGACCCGGCGCCGCCGGTCGACCGACGCGCGGCCCGACGCGACACCCAGGCGGCGACCGAACGACCGGCAACCGGTGCGCCGGCCGCTTACGCGTCGCCGTCGGGCTTGCCCGACTTCAGCAGGATGTGCTTCGCGACGCCGCGCAGGATGTTGACCTCCTCGCGCTCGAGGCCCGTGCGCGCGAACAGGCGCCGCAACCGCGGCATCAGCTTCTTCGGATTGCGCGGATCGAGGAAATCGAGCGCGATCAGCGCGTGCTCGAGGTGGACGTACATCCGCTCGATCTCGTCGCTCTGCGCGAGCGTGCCGGCTTCGGCCGACGGTTGCGCCGACGGCTCGCTCGCCTGTTCGAGAAACGCGACGCGCAGCTCGTACGCGAGCACCTGCACGGCCTGCGCGAGGTTCAGCGAGCTGTAGGCCGGGTTCGCCGGAATATGCGCGAGCGCGCTGCACTGCTCGACATGCTCATTGGCCAGGCCCGTGCGCTCGTTGCCGAACACGAGCGCGATGTCGCCCGTACCGACCTGCGCACACGCGTGCGTGGCGGCCGCGCGCGGCGCAAGGCGCGGCGGCCCGTATTCGCGCGTACGCGCGGTCAGCGCGATCGACCAGTGGACGCCCGACAGCGCGTCGCCGAGCGTCGGCACGACATGCGCGGACGCGAGGACGTCGTCCGCGCCGCTGGCCATCGCGATCGCCTCGGGGTCGCTCTGCACGTGCGGCACGCGCGGCGCGACCAGCACGAGACGCGAGAAGCCCATCGTCTTCAGCGCACGGGCGGCCGCCCCGACATTGCCGGGATGGCTCGGCTCGACGAGCACGAAGCGGGTGGACGTGAAGCCGCCGGACGGCGGCGGAGACGAGGCCGCGCCCGGCTCGGCCGGCGCGGCGGTGTTCTGCGGGGTTTCCACTACGATACGACTCGGTTCATCAGAATGGCAGTATGGTATCGCCATCGCCGCGGCAAACCCACTCGTCCGGACGGACAGTGGGGGTTTCCCCGTATCCCGGTCGCCTGAAACCGTCAAAAATCGGGTAAAATCATGCCTTTACGCGTCGCACACCGTGCGGCGCGGGTCGTACCCCGCTCTTTGTCAATTCGCGTCTCACCTCGCCCGGCATGCTTGCGCCGTTCCGGGCGGTTGTTCCACTTCGTGGCGGCCCGTGCCGCCGGCTACAGGATCCAGGCCCATGCATCCCATGCTCAACATCGCTGTCAAGGCTGCGCGCCGCGCCGGACAGATCATCAACCGCGCGTCCCTCGATCTCGACCTGATCGAGATCCGCAAGAAGCAGCAGAACGACTTCGTCACCGAAGTGGACAAGGCCGCCGAAGAGGCGATCATCGAGACGCTGAAGACCGCCTACCCCGATCACGCGATCCTCGCGGAAGAATCGGGCGAATCCGACAACGAATCCGAATTCAAGTGGATCATCGATCCGCTCGACGGCACGACCAACTTCATCCACGGCTTTCCGTACTACTGCGTGTCGATCGCGCTCGAGCACAAGGGCGTCGTCACGCAGGCCGTCGTCTACGATCCGAACAAGAACGACCTGTTCACGGCCACGCGCGGCCGCGGCGCGTACCTGAACGATCGCCGCATCCGCGTCGGCCGCCGCGACCGCCTGGCGGACGCCCTGGTCGGCACCGGCTTCCCGTTCCGCGAGAAGGACGGCCTCGACGCATACGCACGCCTCTTCACCGAAATGACGCAGGCCTGCACGGGCCTGCGCCGCCCGGGCGCGGCGGCACTCGATCTCGCGAACGTCGCGGCCGGCCGCCTCGACGCGTTCTTCGAGCAGGGCATCAACGTGTGGGACATGGCGGCGGGCAGCCTGCTGATCACCGAGGCCGGCGGCCTCGTCGGCAACTACACGGGCGACGCCGATTTCCTGCATCGCCATGAGATCGTCGCGGCAAACCCGAAGATCTACGCGCAGATGATCCCGATCCTCAACCGCTACAGCCGCTTGCATCCGGCAGCGGAGTAAACGCCCGGGCCGCGCCCGCATGGCGCGGCTTTCGCGCAAACGCTCGCGGGCATCGCCAGGATCGCGTGCCGTCCGCCTCCCGGTCACCCGGGAGGCGCGGTAATCTTCCGTGCGCAAGGCGTGCTTCGTGCGCCTATCCTGAAGTTGCCCGAGTTGTCCGGACGGGTCGGCGCGCTGCCGCTCGCACCGCTTGCCCGTAACGACAACGAATGGTTTGCGCCCGGCAGGCGCGCGCGGCGAACAACGCCGTCATCGGCATGCCGGCCCCCCCCTGTATCAACATCGCCACGGCGCCGTGGCAATCGCATCCGAGTCCCCATGTTACGGCTAAGCGAAATCAAACTCCCCCTCGACCACCCCGAAAGCGCGCTCGAGGCCGCGATTCGCGCGCGCCTCGCCGAGCTCGGCGTGGCGGCGGACGCGCTCCTCCGTTACACCGTGTTCCGTCGCGCGCACGATGCGCGCAAGCGTTCGGACATCAAGCTCACGTATATCGTCGATCTCGAGGTCAAGGACGAAGCGGCCGCGCTCGAGCGCATCGCCGGCAAGCCGCATTGCGGCGTGACGCCCGACATGGCCTACCACTTCGTCGCGAAGGCGCCCGAGCGCGCCGATTTCCTGCGCCCGGTCGTCATCGGCATGGGGCCGTGCGGCCTGTTCGCAGGCCTGATCCTCGCGCAGATGGGCTTCCGCCCCATCATCCTCGAACGCGGCAAGGCCGTGCGCGAGCGCACCAAGGACACCTTCGGCCTGTGGCGCAAGAGCGTGCTCAACCCCGAATCCAACGTGCAGTTCGGCGAAGGCGGCGCCGGGACCTTTTCCGACGGCAAGCTGTACAGCCAGATCAAGGATCCCCACCACTATGGCCGCAAGGTGCTGGACGAGTTCGTCAAGGCCGGCGCGCCGGAAGACATCCTGTACCTGAGCCGGCCGCACATCGGCACGTTCCGCCTCGTCAGCATGGTGGAAAAGATGCGCGCGTCCATCCACGAACTCGGTGGCGAAGTGCGTTTCGAAACGCGGGTCGACGACATCGAGATCGACCAGGGCAAGGTGCGCTCGCTCAAGCTGTCGAACGGCGAAACGCTCCGGTGCGACCATGTCGTGCTGGCCGTCGGCCACAGCGCGCGCGACACGTTCCAGATGCTGCACGATCGCGGCGTCCATATCGAGGCGAAGCCGTTCTCGCTGGGTTTCCGGATCGAACATCCGCAGGGGCTGATCGACCGCAGCCGCTTCGGCAAGTTTGCGGGCCACAAGCAGCTCGGCGCGGCCGACTACAAGGTGGTCCATCACTGCAGTAACGGCCGGGCCGTCTACAGCTTCTGCATGTGCCCGGGCGGCACGGTGGTCGCGGCGACCTCCGAGCCGGGCCGTGTCGTCACCAACGGGATGAGCCAGTATTCGCGCGCCGAGCGCAATGCGAACGCCGGCATCGTCGTCGGCATCACGCCGGACGACTATCCCGGCGGCCCGCTGGCGGGCATCGCGTTCCAGCGCAAATGGGAGGAACGCGCGTTCGAACTCGGCGGCGGCGACTACCGCGCGCCGGGCCAGCTGGTCGGCGATTTCATCGCGGGCCGGCCGTCGACCTCGCTGGGTTCCGTGGAGCCGTCGTACAAGCCCGGCGTGAATCCGACCGACCTCAGCACCGCGCTGCCGGACTACGTGATCGAAGCCATCCGTGAAGCCCTGCCCGAGATCGACAAGAAGATCGCCGGCTTCGCGATGCACGACGCCGTGCTGACCGGCGTGGAGACACGCACGTCTTCACCGATCCGGATTCGACGCAAGGACGACTACCAGAGCATGAACGTCGAAGGCCTGTATCCGGCCGGCGAAGGCGCCGGATATGCGGGCGGCATCTATTCGGCCGCCATCGACGGCATCGAAGTCGCGCAGGCGGTCGCACTCAGCATGACGTCGGGGCACACGTCCTGACAGGCCGGAAGGGGTCAGCGCGCGAAGGTCCGTGACCTGAGCGCGCCGACTTTTTTCATGTCTGCCGCACGGGTGCGCTTCGTCGACGCTCGGCCATTGCGCGCTTTCCGCATTCCCGTCAAAACACGCCCGGAATCAGCCGGTACCGGACTGTCGCCTTGTACGCGCGATAATCGGCATCCTCCGACAGCACCCGTTCTTCCATGCTGATTCGGCCGATCTGCAACAGCATCCAGACGCCGATCGTGACCACGTTTCGGGTACTGAAGTTGGCAAGCAGGAAACCGATTTCGGACAACAGATAACCGGCATAGATCGGGTGCCGCATGAACCGGTACGCGCCGGTCGAGACGACCCCGCGATTCGCCGGCAGCAAGCCGAACGAGCGTCCGAGCGACAGTTTGGCGAACAGCTGCCACGCGATCCCGATAATTTGCCAGGTGCCCCCCGCCCACTCCGGAATCAGTTGGGTACTGGCGGTCAGCTGATAGGTCAGGCAGTAGAACGAGCCGCCCAGAGAAAAGCACACCGCGACGGGATGCCAGTCGCGCTGTTTCGGCAGTTTCGCAAAAGCCGACATGCCGACGGTCAGTACCGCGGAAACCAGCAGCAGGATCAGCGTGATCCGGCTCGGGTCCGATCGCCACGGTATATAGATCAGATAGGCAAATACGCCCAGCACGGTGACCGACGCCACGCGAGCGCAAAGCTCGATCCAATTGATCCGCTCCGACTCATCCGCGACCGCCGTAACGTGCGGCACCAGGGTATTCTGCGCGCACGCGCCCCCCGCGTCCTGTATGGCCTGCTTCATGGTTGTGCCCCGTAACTCATTGCGTTTTTATATATTGCCGTTTCAGACTAGCACGCTCCCCTCCTTGAAACTTGTCTAAGTTTCAGTTTAGAGAGGTTGATTGGTGTAAGTCCCGAGAGAACAGGCGATTAAAACGGCCGAGTCACTGGAGCAGGTGGCGTGCCAAACGTTTCACAGTTTGCGGCACTCTTCGGCGGACGAAATCGCCTGCAGTCTCCGGTAACGGGCGGCTGGTGTCTTCGATGAAATGGGGGCCTGATTATCCGCACTGTTAAGGCTCTGATCGGAAGGTTACGCTGCAAGCTACGCCACCGCATTCCTACCGTATTGCCGCAATGCGGCGGCCGCCAAAAGAGGATCGCAGTATGGTCACGACAGCGTTTGTCGTCGAAGTTTCCGCAGCCGAACCTGCAGTCGCCGACCTGCGGCGGCGCTTCGATGCTTCTGCAAGCCTGGGCGTCCCGCCACATATCACGCTTCTGTTCCCTTTCATGTCACCCGACGAAATTACGTCGACCGTAATACGACAATCCGAAAGCGCGTTGAGCTTTGTGCCATCGTTCGATTTTTCGTTGACGCAGATTGGTCGGTTTCCGACCACCACCTATCTCACCCCCGACCCTGCCGAGCCGTTCGTCGCACTGACAACTGCCTTAGTCGAACGCTTTCCCGGATATCGTCCGTACGGCGGCGTACACGATGGCACGATTCCGCATCTGACTGTCGCGCACGGTGACGCCGCAACCGCAAATTCCGCAGCCATCGCGCTGGAAGAACGTCTGCGCATGCTTGCGCCGATTCGAACGCGGTGTAGTTCCGTGTCTTTGCTTGAAAACACCTCAGGGCGCTGGAAACAGATGCATGTATTCGAACTTCCCGCAATCAACGTGCGGAGCCGATAGGCCCAGCCCCACCACGCCCGCAACACTATTGAATGCGCCAGTGACACCGGTACGCCTCGGATAATCAGCAAGGTACGATGACAACTCGAGGCCAGCGCTTTCGGTATTGCTTTTCCGCTACACGCTTTCGATATGTCTCGACACTCACTCGCCGTGGGTTGCGCCGAATGACCATTGAAAAAAGATCGTCCAGCCCATGAGGCGCAATAACGTCGACCGAGTCGTCATCACGAAGCACGACCCCGACCGAGGTCGCAAATTCGGGCCACGACGCGACTGACTCCTCCAGCGAACCCAATGGTGAAACTGGATGGCCAAAGGTTCGCTCGAACCAGAGGTGAACGGCGGCCTGATTGGTTACCTCCCAGCGCACACCGGGAAGCATGTCGGTCAAACGAAGCTTGAAGCGCGCGTCCCGTGCGGCGGAGAAATCGGTCGAGTCAAAGTAAGCAACATCGATGTCCGATAGCGCAGACGGCGTCCGAAACGCGTGCAGTTCATCCCACACCAGGTTGCGTACCGCTCCTGCCCCAATACACCATGAGGTGAGCTTCAGGCTACGCGTGGCGACGAGTGCCGCCCAGAACCATTCCGATTGGCGCACGATACTCGTGAGACGTGCTTCCAAGTCGACTGCTGACATGGGCGCTTTTTCTCCATTGACGACGCGTTGACTGCCGGCCAAACAGCGCAAGATCCAATAGCGGAAATCGGCAATCAACTTGCCCACCCTTCCGGACGATTGTCGTCCCATCCGAGCGTCATCGTCCAACTATTCGGACACGTGATCTGCCACGCTCCCTCGCCCGCACCTGGCCAAACGGCGAACTTCGCGCGTGCACGTGGACGCGACTGGTAAACTCGTGCAACCCAAGCAACAACTTCCCGCCTGACCTATGACCACGCTGTCGCCCGAAGCCTTCGCCGGCCATACTCCGATGATGCAGCAGTACCTGCGCATCAAGGCCGATCATCCCGACACACTCGTCTTCTACCGGATGGGCGACTTCTACGAGCTGTTCTTCGAGGACGCGGAAAAGGCCGCACGCCTGCTCGACCTGACCCTCACGCAGCGCGGCGCGTCGGCCGGCACGCCGATCAAGATGGCCGGCGTGCCGCATCACGCGGTCGAACAGTATCTGGCGAAGCTCGTGAAGATGGGCGAATCGGTCGCGATCTGCGAGCAGATCGGCGACCCTGCCACATCGAAGGGGCCGGTCGAGCGCAAGGTCGTGCGTGTCGTCACGCCCGGCACGCTGACCGATGCCGCGCTGCTGTCCGACAAGAACGACGTGTACCTGCTCGCGATGTGCACGGGCCACAACAAGCGCGGCGTCGCGGTCAATGTCGGCCTCGCCTGGCTGAACCTCGCCAGCGGCGCGCTGCGGCTCGCCGAAATCGAACCCGATCAGCTCGCAGCCGCGCTCGAGCGCATCCGGCCGGCCGAAATCCTGACGCCGGACGGTGCGACCGACGCCGTGCCCGCAAGTGCAGGCGCGAGCAAGCGCGTGCCGGCCTGGCACTTCGACATCGCATCGGGCGCGCAGCGCCTGTGCGACCAGCTCGACGTCGCGAGCCTCGACGGATTCGGCGCCCATTCGCTGACGAGCGCGTGCGGCGCAGCCGGCGCGCTGCTGCTCTATGCGGCAGCCACGCAAGGCCAGCAGTTGCGGCACGTGCGCAGCCTGAAGGTCGAGAACGAAACCGAATACATCGGACTCGATCCGGCCACGCGCCGCAACCTCGAACTGACCGAGACGCTGCGCGGCACCGAATCGCCGACGCTGTATTCGCTGCTCGACACCTGCTGCACGACGATGGGCAGCCGCCTGCTGCGTCACTGGCTGCATCACCCGCCGCGCGCGTCGGTCGCCGCGCAATCGCGCCAGCAGGCAATCGGCGCGCTGCTCGATGCGCCGGCGAACGCGAGCCTCGACGCGCTGCGCGGCGCGCTGCGCCAGATCGCCGACGTCGAACGGATCACCGGGCGGCTCGCGCTGCTGTCCGCGCGCCCGCGCGACCTGTCGAGCCTGCGCGATACGTTCGCCGCGCTGCCGGCACTGCGCGAGCGCATCAGCGCGATCGTCGCGAATGCCGATGCGCTCACGCGCGTCGACGCGGCGCTCGCACCGCCCGCGGAATGCCTCGACCTGCTCACCAGCGCGATTGCGCCCGAGCCTGCCGCGATGGTGCGCGACGGCGGCGTGATCGCGCGCGGCTACGACGCGGAACTCGACGAACTGCGCGACATCTCGGAGAACTGCGGGCAGTTCCTGATCGACCTCGAAGCGCGCGAACGCGCGCGCACCGGCATCGCGAACCTGCGCGTCGAATACAACAAGGTGCACGGCTTCTACATCGAGGTCACGCGCGGCCAGACGGACAAGGTGCCCGACGATTACCGCCGCCGCCAGACGCTGAAGAACGCCGAGCGCTACATCACGCCCGAACTGAAAACCTTCGAGGACAAGGCGTTGTCCGCGCAGGAACGCGCGCTCGCGCGCGAGCGCGCGCTGTACGACTCGGTGCTGCAGGCACTGCTGCCGTTCATCCCCGAATGCCAGCGCGTCGCGTCGGCACTCGCCGAGCTCGACCTGCTCGCCGCCTTCGCCGAACGTGCACGCGCACTCGACTGGGTCGCGCCCACCTTCACCGACGAGATCGGCATCGACATCGAACAGGGGCGCCACCCGGTCGTCGAAGCGCAGGTCGAGCAGTTCATCGCGAACGACTGCCGGTTCGGGCCCGAGCGCAAGCTGCTGCTGATCACCGGCCCGAACATGGGCGGTAAATCGACGTTCATGCGGCAGACCGCGCTGATCGCGCTGATGGCTTACGTCGGCAGCTACGTGCCGGCGAAGTCGGCGTGCTTCGGCCCGATCGACCGGATCTTCACGCGCATCGGCGCAGCCGACGATCTCGCGGGCGGCCGTTCGACGTTCATGGTCGAGATGACCGAAGCCGCGGCCATCCTCAACGATGCGACACCGCAAAGCCTCGTGCTGATGGACGAGATCGGGCGCGGCACGTCGACGTTCGACGGCCTCGCACTCGCGTGGGCGATCGCCCGCCATCTGCTCGCGCACAACGCGTGCTACACGCTGTTCGCGACACACTACTTCGAGCTGACCCAGTTGCCGGCCGAATTCCCGCAAGCGGCCAACGTCCACCTGTCGGCCGTCGAACACGGCCACGGCATCGTGTTCCTGCACGCGGTCAACGAAGGCCCGGCGAACCAGAGCTACGGCCTGCAGGTCGCGCAGCTCGCCGGCGTCCCGGCCCCGGTGATCCGCGCCGCACGCAAGCACCTCGCGTATCTCGAACAGCAGTCGGCATCGCAGCACACGCCGCAACTCGACCTGTTCAGCGCGCCGCAGGCGGTCGTCGACGATCTCGAATGCGCGGATGCGCCGGCGTTGCCGGACACGACGCATCCGGCGCTCGACAAGCTGCGCGACATCGATCCCGACGATCTCAAGCCGCGCGAGGCGCTCGACCTGCTGTACGAACTGCGCACGCTGGTCCGGTCGCACGATGCCGACGGCCACGCTTGAACGCGTCTCGCCGGGCCTGCCGGCTCGCGCGGCCGCCGCGCTCGTCGCGGCGGTACTCGTGCTCGCGCAGGCCGGCGCGCAGGCTGCACCGCCGAAGCGCACCGCCGCGCCCTACTCGTTCGCGGTCGTGTCGGGCGTCATCAACGGCCCGGCGGACGAACCGTCCGCCCAGCGGCTGCTCGATGCGATCGCGCGCGAGCGCAACCTCGCTTTCGTCGTCTATGCGGGCGATCTCAAGGGTTCGAAGGAAGCGTGCCGCGACGCGCTGTATTCACAGCGCGGCGCGATCCTGGATTCGGCACGCGTGCCGCTCGTGTTCATTCCCGGCCACGACGACTGGTTGACGTGCAATACGGCAGCCGGCGGCGGTTACGATCCGGTCGAGCGGCTCGACTTCCTGCGGCAGACGCTGCTCGCCGATGCGGCATTGCCCGACCCCGGCGCGCTGCAGATCACGCGGGAGAGCGAAGTCGCACGGTTCCGGCCATATCGCGAGAATGCCCGCTGGATGCGCGACGACATCGTCTACGTCGCGCTCAACGCACCGGCACCGAACAACCATTACCTGACGGCCGGCGGCCGCAACGGCGAATTCGAGGATCGCATCATCGCGAACGGTTTCTGGATCGACCACGCGGCCGAATACGCGAAGCGGCGCGAAGCGCGCGCGATGGTGGTGATTTTTGAAGGCGATCCGCAGTTCGAACGCTACGAACGCGCGGAACGCTTTGCGTGGCTGCGTTTCAACCGGCCGCGCGTACGCGACGGCTTCCGTGAACTGAAACGTACGCTGGTGAAGGCAGCGGCGACGTTCCGCGGCCCGATACTGGTGATGCACGCGAGCGGCGAACCGCTGGCGAACGGTTTCCTGATCGACCGGCCGCTGCGTGCCGACGACGGGGAGCTGATAGGAAACGTGACGCGCGTCGCGATCGGACCACGCCATCCGGCGAATCAGTGGGTCAAGGTAAGCGTGTCGCCATCGCGGCAGACGATCTTCAACGTCAGCCTGCAGGAGGTGCCGAAGAACCTGCCGGTGCCGCCCACGCTGCCGCTCGTGCCGCATGACGACGTGCCGCTGCCGCAGATGCCGGAAATCCCCGCGCTGCCGGCACTGCCCGACTCGTCGTCGGTCGCGCCGCCGCTGCAGGGTGACGGCGCCGCTCCGGGCGGCGCGTCGTGGCCGGCGCCGCCCCCTGCATCGGGGCCGGCGCCCGGCCTGCCTGCAAGCTCAGTGCAGGGTACGCCCTGACGACGGCGCTTCGCCGTCTTCGTCTTCGTCCTCGTCGACGATCTCGAGCCCTTCGGCGCCATGCGCGTGCTCATGTTCGATTTCGTCTTCGGTGGCTTCGCGAACGTCCTTCACGGTCAGCGCGAAACGCAGCGCCATGCCGGCCAGCGGGTGATTGCCGTCGAGCACGACCTTGTCTTCGGCGATGTCGGTGACCGTATAGATCAGCGAGTCGACTTCCTCGTCGCCGTCTTCCGGCGTGCCTTCGAACTGCATGCCCACTTCGAGCGGCTCGGGAAAACGATCGCGCGGCTCGACCTTCACGAGTTCCGGATCGTAGTCGCCGAACGCGTCCTGCGGCTCGAGCTGCACCTGCGCCTCGTAGCCCGGCTCGTGGCCGTCGAGCTGTTCCTCGATCTTGGGGAACGTGCCATCATAGCCGCCGTGCAGATAGACCATCGGCTCGTCGCTTTCCTCGATCAGATTGCCCTGTGCATCCGACAGCTTGTAAGTGACCGACACGACGGTGTTTTTTGCGATTTTCATCCAATTCTCCCAAATACAACTGTCATTATACGATGCGCAACCGGTCTCAAGCCGAACTGCGGGATGCCGCTGCCGCCCCGCTCGGCGCGCCGCCTTCCGATCTTCCCACACCGCTGCTCGGCGGTCTTACGCCGGCGCAATTCATGCGCGGCTACTGGCAGAAGAAGCCGCTGCTGATCCGCCAGGCGATCCCCGGCGTCGCTTCACCGGTCTCGCGCGACGCGCTGTTCGAGCTCGCCGCCGACTATGACGCGGAATCGCGACTCATCACCCATTTTCGTAACAAGTGGCAACTGTCGCACGGCCCGTTCGAACCGGGCTCGCTGCCGGCCGTCACGCGCAAGGCATGGACCCTGCTCCTGCAGGGGCTCGACCTGCACGTCGACGCGGCGCGCGCGCTGCTCGACCGCTTCCGCTTCATCCCCGACGCGCGACTGGACGACCTGATGATCTCGTATGCGACGGACGGCGGCGGCGTCGGCCCGCATTTCGATTCATACGACGTCTTCCTGCTGCAGGTCGAAGGCCGGCGCCGCTGGCGCGTCGGCGCGCAGAAGGATCTGTCGCTGCAACCGGACGTACCGCTGAAGATCCTCGAAAACTTCGAGCCGAGCGACGAATGGGTGCTGGAGCCCGGCGACATGCTCTACCTGCCGCCGCACATCGCGCACGACGGCGTCGCCGAAGGCGAGTGCATGACCTGCTCGATCGGCTTCCGGGCCCCGTCCGCCGGCGAACTGGGCGCCCAGTTCCTGTACTATCTCGCGGAGCGCGGCGGCCTGCGCGACGGGGGCGGCAACGACCTCTACCGCGACCCGAAGCAACCGGCCGTCGACACGCCCGCGCAATTGCCTCCGGCGATGGTCGAGCGTGTCGCCGAGATCGTCGACGCGATCCGCTGGCGCAAGCGCGACGTCGCCGAATTCCTCGGTTGCTACCTGAGCGAGCCCAAGCCGAACGTCGTCTTCGACCCGCCGGCGCGCCCGTTGTCCGAGTCCGCGTTCGTCACGCAAGCGTCACGGCGTGGCGTGTGTCTCGACAGAAGGGCCGCATTGATGTATAACGCGCGCTCGTACTTCATTAATGGCGAGGAAGGACCGCTCGAGCAGGCCGATGAATGGCTGCCCGAACTGGCCAATCAACGCCAGATGGAGGCGAAACGGTTTGTAACACTATCCCGGGTTCCCTCGATGACAGCCTTGTTGCACGAGTGGTATTGTGCGGGCTGGATACGGGTCGGAAGCCGGAATTAGTGTGAGTCGCCCCGTATGCCCGTACGGATCAAATTCTGTATGGGAAAGACAACGTATTGACCCCGCATTTGTCGACGGTCGATAGGAAAGTGCATATAATTTCCGCCCAAGCCGTAGGGAAGATTCACGCTCTAAGAAGTGCATCTCCACCAGCGGCCCAGGTCGGTGTTGGAGCACATTACCGGTATTGTTTCGCGCTGTTGCTTACCTTTAACCATAAAAGGACGTGATCATGAAGAAATCCCTCCTCGTAGCTTCCCTGTTGGCTGCTGTTGCACTGGCTGCTTGCAACAAGAGCGCTGATCAAGCTGCTTCGTCGGCTGCAAGCGACGCGGCTGCTGCTGCTTCGTCGGCTGCTTCGGCAGTTGCTGGTGCTGCGAGCGACGCTTCGGCTGCTGCTTCGTCGGCAACGGCTGCTGCGAGCGACGCTGCTGCTGCAGTGGCGTCGGCTGCTTCGGCAGCGACGGCTGCTCCGGCTTCGGGCGCAAGCCAGTAAGCCTTCAGCATCAGCTGAAAAAAAACCGGCCCGAGGGCCGGTTTTTTTACGTCTGCCGTTTCCGAACACCGCGCCCGGCAGCCGCACCGGGCCGCAGCAGCGGCCCTGCCCTGCTCATCCGAGCATCAGCCAGTCGAAGCCCGCGTCCTGCGAGGCCACGATCACGTCCTCTCCGTCCGTCCCCAGCACGCCGCCAAACGCCCGGCGGGCCAGTTCCGGCAGGTTGTTCTGCTGGCTCAGGTGAGCCGCGACCAGGTGCTGGAGGCGGCTGCGCTCGAGCGACGCGAGAATGTCGGCCGCCGCGTCGTTGCTCAGGTGGCCATGGTTGCCGCCGATCCGCGCCTTCAGCGATTGCGGATAGCGGCTCGCGGCCAGCATCGCGGTATCGTGGTTGGATTCGAGCACCAGCGCGTCACAGCCGCTCAGGACGGCCGTAATGTGCGGCGTAGCCATCCCGACGTCCGTCAGCACGCCGAGCCGGCTGCAGCCGTCCATGAAGACGAACTGGAGCGGCTCCCGCGCATCGTGGGGGACCGTATAGGGCATCACGGCCAGATCGCGGATCGGGGCCGTCTCGTCGCCCCACAGCACGTGGAGATCGACATCGGCGTCGTCCGCGCCCACCGCGCGCGCGGTGCCCCAGCTCATGTAGAGCGGCAGCGACGCACGGCGGGCGAGCGTCAGCGCGCTGCCGACGTGGTCGCTATGTTCGTGGGTGATGAGAATCGCATCGAGATCGTCGATGGCGAGATTCAGTCGGCCGAGCCGGCGCTCGACCTCCTTGGCGGAAAAGCCGCAGTCGAGCAGCACGCGGGTGGTCGTCGTGCCGCTCGAGGCCTCGACGACCAGCGCATTGCCTTCGCTGCCGCTTCCGAGGCTGGCGAATCGCACGCGCTCAGTTCAGCTGAGCGTGCAGCAGCGAGATGATCCGCTGCGCGTCCGACGAGTTGTCGATCTGGCCGTTCGCACCGACCACCGCGACCTGCGTACCGCCGGCGCCCTGCGCGCGCACGTTGACGAGATATTCCTTGCCCGGCTTCGCCGCTGACGGGCCGCCGTAGAACAGCTTGCCGAACAGGCCGTCACGCTTGAGCTCTTCCATCGAATTCGCATAGCGCACGGTGTACACGCCCTTCTCGCGGTCGCGATTGTCGACCGTGAAGTTGGTGCGGTCGAGCGCCAGGCCCACGCGCAGCCACGCGCGATCGAACGACTCGGCCAATTGCAGCGTCGCCGCGCCGCTGCTCGTGTCGCTGACCTGCGCCGGCGCCGTCGCGGGGCGCGCATCGGTCAGCAGTTGCTTCGCCTGGGCGTCGGTGAGGCCGAACTTCTGCATCAGCTTCGACAGGAACACGGCTTCGAGCACCGGGTTGCGCGGACGCTCTTCCCAGCGCGACGACGTGCCGCCCTGCGGGCCGACCATCATTTCCTCCATCGCGCTGTGCGTGATCGAGATGTCGGTGTTGCCGTCCGACGTACGGTTCACGAGCGTGCGGAAACGGTCGCGTGTGCCCGACGAATACGCGAAATCGATGACCTTGCCGATCGTGCGGCGGAACCAGTCGTCCGGAATGTTCGCGCGGTTTTCGGCCCAGTCGGTGGCCATGATGCCGGTCGACGGCGCGTCGGTCTTCAGCGAGAAGCCGTTCTCCTGCCAGAACTCCTTCAGGATCGGCCACAGCTGCTCGGGCGTGCGGCCATCGACGACGAGCCAGCGGCGATCGCCGTCGCGCTCGATGTGCATGCCGAGCGGATCCTGCGCGCTCGGGATGCCGTCGGTCGCGTTGCCGGCCTGCGTCGTGACCCGCGGCGGCAGCGTGCCGAGCCCGGCGTTGCTCGGCGGCGCAACGAACTGCTGCGTCGTCGGCACCGGCTTCAGGTCGCTCGGCACGGCCAGCGGCGGCGCCGACCCGGTGTTCTTGTAGTTGACCCGGTCGGGGGCCAGGTAATCGTTCAGCGTATCGCAGCCAGCGAGCGCGCCCAGCGCCAGCGCCACCACCGACAGCTGGATGGCGCGAGAGGAAATGGCGAAACGTTTCATGAAATCCTTCGTCTTGCTAGAACGCTCGTCAGGAGCGGCGCCGGACGGAGCCGGCCGGTGCGGGTTGATCAGGGGTCGAGCCGGCGGCCGCAGGACGCGGCCGCCTCGGCATCAGAGGACGCCGGCCTCGACGAGAGCCGAACGCACGGCATCGTGGCAGCGCTCGTCGAGCGCCGTGAGCGGCAGCCGGATGCCGCCCTGCATCTTGCCCATCGCCTGCAGCGCCCACTTCACGGGGATCGGGTTCGCCTCGATGAACAGGTTCTTGTGCAGCGACAGCAGCTTCATGTGCAGCGCGCGGGCCGTCTGGACGTCGCCGGCCAGCGCCGCGCGGCACAGATCGCTCATCGCACGCGGTGCGACGTTCGCCGTCACCGAGATATTGCCGTGGCCGCCGAGCAGCATCAGCGCGATCGCGGTCGGATCGTCGCCGCTGTAGATCGCGAAATGCTTCGGCGCGGCCTTGATCAGATGCGCGGCGCGATCGATGTTGCCGGTCGCTTCCTTCACGCCGATGATGCCCGGCACTTGCGCGAGGCGCAGCGTCGTCTCGTTCGCCATGTCGGCGACCGTGCGGCCCGGCACGTTGTACAGGATCACCGGCAGGTCGACCGCTTCGGCGATCGTCCGGAAATGGCGGTACATGCCTTCCTGCGTCGGCTTGTTGTAGTACGGCACGACCTGCAGCGTCGCGTCCGCGCCGACGGCCTTCGCGTGCTTCGTCAGCTCGATCGCCTCGGCGGTCGAGTTGCCGCCCGCGCCCGCGATGATCGGGATGCGCTTCGCCGCATGCTCGACCGCCGTGCGGATCATCAGGATGTGCTCTTCGACGTTGAGCGTTGCCGACTCGCCGCTCGTCCCGACCACGACGAGCGCATCGGTGCCTTCCGCGATGTGCCAGTCGATCAGTTTGCGAAACGCCGGCAGGTCGAGACTGCCGTCTTCGAGCATCGGGGTGACGATCGCGGGGATGCTGCCGCGGATTTGAATGCCGTCTTGGGTGCCGTTAGCCATGAAACGCGATTGAATGTGTACCGGTAAACGTTGAGATTGTAGCGGATTAGCCGGGCAGTTCGTAACGTGGAATTCCCGCCCCCGCCTTCGGGGTCGCGCCCTCGCGCACCGCGCTGAGACGCTGGACGAACGCCTCGCGCGGCGCGGCGACGAAACCGTCCTCGTACGCAACCACCCGCAGGTGGCCGTGCACGGCGTCCAGCAACTCGCCCGGGGCGAGCAGGAACGCGGGGTTGGACGGTTTGCCGACCGTTTCGTTTCCTTGCGCGAAGGTTTCGTAGATCAGCACGCCGCCCGGCGCCACCGCATCGAGCAGATGGGGCCAGAGCGGACGATGCAGGTAGTGGGTGACGAGCACGGCCGAAAACCGCTCGCCGGCCGGCAGCGGCCACGGCGCGCCTTCGAGATCGGCCGCACGGGCATCGACGCCGGGAATCGCCCGCAACGCGGCCAGCGCGGCCGGATCGCGGTCGAGCGCGACGACCGGATGCCCGCGCGACGCGAACCAGCGCGCATGGCGCCCGCCGCCCGCGGCGACGTCGAGCACCGCGCCGCCGGCCGGCACGAGCCGCGACCATTGCGCGACCCAGCGCGACGGCTCGGCCTGGGCGGCGTGGCCGCCCGCGGCGGCGATGACGGATTCGCTCATGCGCCGGATCAGTTGTACGACAGGCCCATCGCGTCGCGCACGTCGCGCATCGTTTCCGTCGCGTACTTGCGTGCCTTGTCGCAACCGTCCGCGACGATCGCGCGCAGCAGCGACGGATCGTCCATGTACTTCTGCGCGCGCTCGAGCATCGGCTGCTGTTCGCGCAGGATGCCCTCGACGACCGGCTGCTTGCAGTCGAGGCAACCGATGCCCGCCGAGCGGCAGCCCTTCTGCACCCACTCGTGCGTCGCTTCGTCCGTATAGACCTGGTGCAGCTGCCACACCGGGCACTTGTCGGGATCGCCCGGATCGGTGCGGCGCACGCGCGCGGGGTCGGTCGGCATCGTGCGGACCTTCTTCGTGATCGTCTCGGCGTCTTCGCGCAGGCCGATCGTGTTGCCGTACGACTTCGACATCTTCTGCCCGTCGAGGCCCGGCATCCGCGATGCCTCGGTCAGCAGCGCCTGCGGCTCGACCAGGATGATCTTGCGCGCACCCTCGAGATAGCCGAACAGACGCTCGCGGTCGCTCATCGACAGGCTCTGCGATTCCTGCAGCATCGCGCGCGCCTGTTCGAGCGCCTCGTCGTCGCCCTCCTGCTGATACGCGTTGCGCAGTTCGTGATAGAGCTTCGCGCGCTTGCCGCCGAGCTTCTTCGCGGCTTCGAGCGCCTTCTCCTCGAAGCCCGGCTCGCGGCCGTACAGGTAGTTGAAGCGGCGCGCGATCTCGCGCGTCATCTCGACGTGCGGCACCTGATCCTCGCCGACCGGCACGAGCGAGCCGCGATACAGCAGGATGTCGGCCGCCATCAGCACCGGGTAGCCGAGGAAGCCGTAGGTGGACAGGTCCTTGTCCTTCAGCTTCTCCATCTGCTCCTTGTAGGTCGGCACGCGTTCAAGCCAGCCGAGCGGCGTGCTCATGCCGAGCAGCAGCGCGAGTTCCGCGTGCTCGGGCACCTTGCTCTGGATGAACAGCGTCGCCTGCGCCGGATCGATGCCGGATGCGAGCCAGTCGATCAGCACGTCCCACACGTTCTTCTCGATGACCTCGGGCGTCTCGTAGTGCGTCGTCAGCGCATGCCAGTCGACGACGCAGAAGAAACACGGGTACTCGGACTGCAGCTTCACCCAGTTTTTCAGCACGCCGTGGTAATGACCGAGGTGCAGCGACCCGGTAGGTCGCATGCCGGAGAAAATACGTTCTGGGAACATGATTGTCGTTAGAAAAGCGAGGCGAATGGGGACAGGATGGCGCTCAGGACGGCATAACCGACGTTGACGAGCGGGCGCAGCCAGAAGTTCGTCAGCACGCCCGTCGCGACCAGCGCGAGGACGATGATGAAACCGTACGGCTCGATGCGCGACAGCGCGATCGATTGCTTCGGCGGCAGCAGCGCCGCCAGGATACGGCCGCCGTCGAGCGGCGGCAGCGGAAACAGGTTCAGCACGCCGAGCACGAGGTTCGCGCTGACGCCGGCGAACGCCATCCGCGTGAAGAACGGCTCGTCGATGCCGACGGCGGGCAGCACGAGGGTCAGCAGGCCCCAGACCAGCGCCTGCACGAAGTTGCAGGCCGGACCCGCGAGCGATACCCACAGGCTGCCCCAGCGCGGATTGCGCAAATTGCCGAACGAAACCGGCACCGGCTTCGCATAGCCGAACAGGAACGCGCCGCCCGTCACGAAGTACATCACGAGCGGGATCGCGATCGTGCCGAGCGGATCGATGTGGCGCATCGGGTTGAACGACACGCGCCCCATCACGTAGGCGGTGTTGTCGCCGAGCAGGCGGGCGGCGTAGCCGTGCGCGGCCTCGTGCAGCGTGATCGCGAAGATCACGGGCAGCGCGTAGACGGCGATGGTCTGTATCAGGGAAGCATCCATATCGCGTTATTGTAACAAGCGCATTCGCGCAAAATTGAACGACCCGCTCAGGCGGCCGAGAGGCCGAACGGTTCCAGCGCGCCGCGCCCCGCACGCACGAGCTCCGGCGCGTCGCCGGTCAGGTCGATCACCGTCGACGGTTCGCGCGGGCAGGCGCCGCCGTCGATCACGAGGTCGACCTGTTTCTCGAGCCGCGTGCGGATTTCCTCGGGATCGTTGAGCGGCTCGTCGTCCGGCGGCAGGATCAGCGTCGTGCCGAGCAGCGGCTGGCCGAGCGACTCCAGCAGCGCGAGCGTGATCGCGTGGTCGGGCACGCGCAGCCCGATCGTCTTGCGCGACGGATGCGACAGCCGGCGCGGCACTTCCTTGGTCGCCTGCAGGATGAACACGTACGGGCCCGGCGTCACCGACTTGATCTGCCGGTACTGGCGGTTGTCGACCATCGCGAAGTTGGCCAGCTCCGACAGGTCGCGCACGAGCAGCGACAGGTGCTGCTTCTCGTCGAGGCCGCGAATCCGGCGCACGCGCTCGACCGCATCCTTGTCGTCGAGATGGCACGCGAGCGCATAGCTCGAATCGGTCGGCATCGCGATCACGCCGCCCTTGCTGATGATCTCCACGGCCTGCTTGATCAGGCGCGGCTGCGGATTATCCGGATGAATCCTGAAGAACTGGGACATGGGGGTACGTAAAGGGGGATGAATCGGCAACGCACGGCGGCGGCACGGGCGGCGCTCCGCCGCCCGGCGTCAGAGCCAGCGCTCCCAGACCGGCGTGAGGTCGGACGGCAACGGCGGCAGGCTGCCGAGCTCGACGCGGCCCTCGCCCGGCGCATGGAAATCGGAGCCGCGCGACACTTCGAAGCCGAAGCGACGCGCGACGTCCGCGTATTCGCGGTACTGGTCGGGCGTATGGCTGCCCGTGATGACTTCGATCGCGCGGCCGCCCAGATCGATGAACTCGCCAAAGAAGGCGTCGAATTCGACGGGCGTGTACCGGTAGCGGCCCGGATGCGCGACCACGGCTTCGCCGCCCGCCGTACGGATCCAGCCGACCGCGTCGGACAGCGATGCCCAGCGATGCGGGACGAAGCCGGGCTTGCCGTCGCCGAGCAGGCGGTCGAACACGTCGGACGTCGATTCGGCGTGGCCGTTCTCGACGAGAAAGCGCGCGAAATGCGTACGCGAGATCAGGTCGGGATTCGACACGTACTTCAGCGCGCCGTCGTATGCACCGGGAATGCCGAGCGTCACAAGCTGCTCGCCGATCGCCACCGCGCGGGCCGCACGACCGTGGCGCGTACGGTACAGGCCGTCGACCAGCGCCGGGTTCGCGGGATCGATGTTCAGGCCGACGATGTGCACGGTGCGCGACGCCCACGTGACCGAAATCTCGACACCGCTCAGGTAGCGCATGCCGAGCGCTTCCGCCTCGCTGCGTGCCGCTGCCTGGCCGCCGATTTCATCGTGGTCGGTCAGCGCCCACAGGGTCACGCCGCCCGCATGTGCGCGGCGCGCGACGTCGGCAGGCGACAGCAACCCGTCGGAAACATTGGAATGGCAGTGGAGATCGGCGTTCATTGTCGGTATGGCAGGTAAGGCTTCATTCTACTGCAACGCGGCAATTGCGCCGCCCGCCTGCCCTGCCGCCGGCGTCGCGCGCCTACGCGCAGAACGCCTCGATCAGCGCCGCGACCTGCTCGGGCTGGTCGTGATGCACCATGTGACCGGCGTCCTCGACGAGCTTTTCGCGCCAGTCGGGGAACGCGGCGAAGCGCGCCTTGAACTCGGGCAGCGGGATGTCGCCGGCGATGTGCGCGAGCGTCGGTGAGTTGACGGCTTCGACGTGCAGCACCTTCGCGCGCACCTGCTTCCACGTGGCCATCACCTCGTCGAGCCGGTACAGCAGCGGGCCGGGCATCTTGTGCGCCGGGTCGGCCAACAGGTGGTAGAGACCGTCGTCGCCGCGCGTCGACCAATGCTCGGCGAGGAATGCGGCCCGGCGCGGGGCGAGCCGCGGATTGGTCTTGATCAGGCGCGCCGCCACGTCGTCGAGGGACGCGTAGGGCCGCAACGCGGGCGGCTCGCGCAGCTCGTCCAGCCAGCCGCGCAACCGGCGCGGCGCCTGTTCGGCACGCGCGGGCGCGAGCCCGAAGCCTTCGAGGTCGACCACGCGCCGCACGCGTTCCGGCCGAGCGCCGGCGTACAGGCACACGACGTTCGCACCCATGCTGTGGCCGACCAGGTTGACTTCGCCGCCCGGCGCATAGTGGTCGACGAGCGCATCGAGATCGCCCAGGTATTCGTGGAACCAGTAGTGGCCGCCGCCCTGCCGGGCGACCGGCCAGTCGGACAGCCCGAAACCGCGCGCATCGGGCGCGATCACCTGCCAGTCGCCCGCGAACGCATCGACGACGAACTGGAACGACGCCGCGACGTCCATCCAGCCGTGCAGCATGAACAGCGTCGGCGCATCGGGCCGGCCCCAGCGCCGCACATGCAGCCGGACGCCGCGCACCGTGACGAAATCGGAAACAGAACTCGAGGCACTCATTGCAGCCGCCAAAAAAAGAATGGTCGTTCGATTATAGCGGCGGCGCTTCCGTTCCGGCGGCCCGCAATCGAGGCCGCGCTCTAGCGGCGGCGGCATTCGAGCGGCCGCCGGCTCGCACCGCCGGCCGGGCGCGCGGGTCGGCTAACGTGCCGCGTGTGCGTCCGCGGCGTCCTGCGCGGTCAGTTCGTCGAGTTCGGCCTGCTCGAAGCCGGCATCGCGCCGCGCGTCGACATTGAACGGGCCGCGCAGCCGCGGCGCATGGTATTGCCCGGCGAGCTGCCGGTAGGTCGGCACCGGATCGCGGCCGGCTGCGTCGCACAGATGCCGGAACCAGCGGTTGCCGATCGCGACATGGCCGATCTCGTCGCGCAGGATCACGTCGAGGATCGCGGCCGACGCGTCGTCGCCCGCCTGCACGAGCCGCGCCCGGATCGGCGGCGAGGCATCGAGCCCGCGCGCCTCGAGCGTGCGCGGCACGAGCGCCATGCGCGCCAGCACGTCGCCCTTGGTCCGCTCGCACATCTCCCACAGTCCGTTGTGCGCGGGAAAATCGCCGTACGCATGCCCGAATGCCGCCAGCCGGTCGGACAGCAGCGTGAAGTGATAGGCCTCCTCGGCCGCCACCTTCAGCCAGTCCGCGTAGAACGCATCCGGCTGGCCCGCGAAGCGCCAGACCGCGTCGAGCGCCAGGTTGATCGCGTTGAATTCGATATGGGCGAGCGCGTGCAGCAGCACCGCGCGCCCTTCGGGCGAACGCATGCTGCGCCGTTGGAGCTGGCGCGGCTCGACGAGCGGCGGGCGGGCCGGACGTCCGGGCAGGTCGGCCGGTTCAGGCAACGCGAGCGACGGTGCGATCGTGGCCTGCCCGGCCCGCAGCGCATCGTGCAGCGCGCGGACCCGGGCTGCCTTCGCCGCCGGTTCGGACAGGCACAGCGCATCGAGCGCCACGCGGCGCACGCAGGCCGGCGCGATGCCGGAAGAAGAAGACTCCATGCTCATAAACGGGGACACCTTGCGTACGCGTCGCGGGAGCACCTGCACGCGACGGTTTACAATATGCGTTTGTTCCGCGGCGCCACGCGCCGGGCAAACCGGACGCGCCATTTTACCGGCGCCCCTCATCGAAGAGACAAGGAGACTCCGTGACGATCTACAAGCTGGGCGAGACGGCCCCGACGATCCACGAAAGCGTGTTCGTCGCCGATACGGCGGCCATCATCGGCAAGGTCGTGCTCGAGGAGAATTCGAGCGTGTGGTTCGGCGCGACGATTCGCGGCGACAACGAGACCATCGCCGTCGGCGCGGGCAGCAACGTCCAGGAAGGGGCGGTCCTGCATACGGACCCGGGCTTTCCGCTGACGATTGCCGAAAACGTGACGATCGGGCACCAGGCGATGCTGCACGGCTGCACGATCGGCGAAGGTTCGCTGATCGGGATCCAGGCGGTGGTCTTGAATGGAGCGGTCATCGGCCGCAACTGTCTGGTGGGTGCCGGCGCGGTCGTGACGGAAGGCAAGACGTTCCCGGACAACTCGCTGATTCTCGGCGCGCCGGCGAAAGTCGTGCGCGAGCTGTCGGCGGAAGACATCGCGCGGCTGCGCGCGAACGCGAAGACGTATGTCGAGCGGCGCGCGCATTTCAAGGAGCAACTCGTGCGGATCGGGTGATTCGCGCGGATTTCAAGGAAGAAGAGTGAGCGACCAGTTACAGAAATTCATGTTCAATGCGGCGCCCGTGCGCGGCGAGATCGTTTCGCTGCGCAATACGTGGCAGGAAGTGCTCGCCCGCCGCGACTACCCCGCCCCGGTGCGCACGGTGCTCGGCGAGATGATGGCCGCGTGCGCGCTGCTGTCCGCGAACCTGAAATTTCACGGCACCCTGATCATGCAGATCTTCGGCGACGGGCCGGTCCAGATGCTGGTCGTCCAGTGCGGCTCGGATCTGTCGATGCGGGCTACCGCGAAATTCGCCGGCGACGCGGCGCAGACGATCGGCGACGACACGAGCTTCGCGTCGCTCGTCAACGCGAGCGGCCACGGCCGTTGCGTGATCACGCTCGACCCGGCCGACAAGCTGCCGGGCCAGCAGCCGTACCAGGGCATCGTGCCGCTGAACGGCGTCGACGGCCCGCTCGAATCGGTGTCGCAGGTACTCGAGCACTACATGCATCACTCAGAGCAGCTCGACACGCGGCTGTGGCTCGCGGCCGATCGCGACCGCGCGGTCGGCATGCTGCTGCAGAAGCTGCCGGGCGACGGCGGCATCGTGCCGCGCAACGCCGAAACCGATATCGACACGTGGGAGCGCGTCTGTACGCTCGGCGGTACGCTGTCCGCGAAGGAGCTGCTCGAGGTCGAACCGGAAGTCGTGTTCCGCCGGCTCTTCTGGCAGGAAAACGTGCAGCACTTCGAGCCGGCCGGCACGCGCTTCCAGTGCTCGTGCTCGCGCGAGAAGGTCGGCGCGATGCTGCGCATGCTCGGCCGCGAGGAAGTCGACAGCGTGATCGTCGAGCGCGGCCACGTCGAGATCCACTGCGAGTTCTGCAACCAGCGCTACGAATTCGATCCCGTCGACGTCGCGCAGCTGTTCGCGGCGCCCGGCGTCGAGACCGGCATCGCGCCGGCAACCGACCAGCGTCACTGAGCGGCGTGCCCGTGCCCGCCACCCGGGCACGGGCGCATAATGACGCACGAGCGCCGCACGCACGGTTCTGGCGCCGGAGGCCCGGCCTTCGGCGCACACCGCTTCCCGCCGTCGGCGCGCTGCAGGAGAAACACATGAATCGCCTCCGCCCGTTTCGCCCCCTCATCCTGACGAGCGTCGCCGCCGGCACGCTCGCGCTCGCCGGCTGCGCGATGCCGCCGCCGACTTCCACGATCCTGAGCCGCCTGCCCGAGCCGGGCGCGTCGAACGGCCGCCCACCCGCGCTGTCGAGCGCCGAACGCAAGCGCTACGACGAAATCGACCAGCAGGTCCTGCGCGAACAGAACAGCGCGATCGCAGCCGAGGCCGCCGCGCGCGCATGGGCGTACTACTCGCCGCCACCCGTGACGGTCTACGGCGGGTATTACGGCGGATGGGGAAATCGCTGGGGAACGGGTATCGGCTACGGCTACCCGGGCTGGTGGTGGTAAGCCGTCAATCGATCGATTGATGCCTGGCAGGAAATAAAAAAGCGCGGTATTTCCCGCGCTTTTCCAATGGATTCGACCGTATCGCGATCAGTGATGCGCTGACTTGCCCTTGTCGCCGCCATGGTGCCGCGACGGCTTCGCGATCGACTGCGGATTCGGCACGACACGCACCGGCGCCGCGGAGACGGTACCACGCGTCGACGTGTTCGACGGCGTGTTGTTCATCGGCCCCGCAGGCGCATTGGGCGACACGAACTGCACGAATACCTCGCCGTCCTTCACCATGCCCATCTCGTAGCGCGCACGCTCCTCGATGGCCGCGGTGCCGCTCTGCAGATCCTGCACTTCGCCGGCCGTGCGCTCGTTGCGCAGCTTCTCGTCCGCATTCTTCTGGAGCTGGTCGTCGAGCTGCTGACGCAATTCATGCACCCGCAGCCAGCCGCCGTGTCCCCACCATAGGGGGTACTGAATGAGCGCCAGCAAGGCAATCAGGACGACAGTGACAAGCCGCATGTAAGAGACGCAGATATAAGAAGCGCCGCTCCGCGCACGAGCACAGAGCGGCGTCGATATGACAAACCCGATAGTAGCGCGTTAGCGCAGGTTATAGAAAGCCGATTTACCCGGGTAGCTCGCGATGTCGCCGAGATCTTCCTCGATGCGCAGCAGCTGGTTGTACTTCGAGATGCGGTCGCTGCGCGACAGCGAACCCGTCTTGATCTGACCGGCGTTCAGGCCGACCGCGATGTCCGCGATCGTCGAATCTTCCGTTTCGCCCGAGCGGTGCGAGATCACGGCCGTGTAGCCCGCGCGCTTCGCCATTTCGATCGCCGCGAACGTTTCGGTCAGCGTACCAATCTGGTTGATCTTGATGAGGATCGAGTTCGCGATGCCCTTCTCGATGCCTTCCTTCAGGATGCGCGTGTTGGTGACGAACAGGTCGTCGCCGACCAGCTGCACCTTCTTGCCGAGGCGGTCGGTCAGCAGCTTCCAGCCGTCCCAGTCGCTTTCGTGCATGCCGTCCTCGATCGACACGATCGGGAACTTGTCGGCGAGCGTCGCGAGGTAGTCGGTGAATTCGGCCGACGACAGTTGCAGGCCTTCGCCCGCGAGCTGGTACTTGCCGTCGTGGTAGAACTCGGATGCCGCGCAGTCGAGCGCGAGCAGCACGTCTTCGCCCGCACGGTAGCCGGCCTTCTCGATCGCCTGCAGGATCGTCGACAGGCACTCGTCGTTGCTGCCGAAGTTCGGCGCGAAGCCGCCTTCGTCGCCGACCGCCGTGCTCATGCCGCGGTCGCTCAGGATCTTCTTCAGCGCGTGGAACACTTCCGCGCCGCAACGCAGGGCTTCACGGAACGTCGGCTGGCTGACCGGGACGATCATGAATTCCTGGATGTCGAGGCTGTTGTTCGCGTGCGCGCCGCCGTTGACGATGTTCATCATCGGCACCGGCAGCTGCATGGCGCCCGAACCGCCGAAGTAGCGGTACAGCGGCAGGCCGGCCTCTTCGGCGGCCGCCTTCGCGACGGCCATCGACACGGCCAGCATCGCGTTCGCGCCGAGGCGCGACTTGTTGTCGGTGCCGTCCAGCTCGAGCAGCGTCTTGTCGAGGAACGCCTGTTCCGACGCGTCGAGGCCCATGATGGCTTCGGAGATTTCGGTGTTGATGTGCTCGACGGCCTTCAGCACGCCCTTGCCGTTGTAGCGGCCGGCTTCGCCGTCGCGCAGTTCGATCGCTTCACGCGAGCCGGTGGACGCGCCCGACGGCACCGCCGCGCGGCCCATCGTGCCCGATTCGAGCAGCACGTCGCATTCGACGGTGGGGTTGCCGCGCGAATCCAGAATCTCGCGGCCGATGATATCTACGATGGCACTCATGGGTTTCCTCTGAGAATGACGATGGATTCTTCAAACTGCGACGGCGCGCGCGCCGAAACCGCTTTCGCTACAGACGCGCGAAGCCGTCGCAAGGTTCATTCGATCTTTAATTGAAATCGTTTTCCAGGAACGGATTGCGCTTCACCGCCTGGTCGAGCGTGACGAGCGTCTCCAGCAACGCGCCCATCCGGTTCAGCGGCACCGCGTTCGGGCCGTCCGACTTCGCTTCCGCCGGATTCGGGTGCGTTTCCATGAAGAGGCCGGCGACACCCGTCGCGACCGCCGCACGCGCGAGCACCGGCACGAATTCGCGCTGGCCGCCCGAGCTCGTACCCTGCCCGCCCGGCAACTGCACCGAGTGGGTCGCGTCGAACACGACCGGCGCGTGCGTCTCGCGCATGATCGCGAGCGAGCGCATGTCCGACACGAGATTGTTGTAGCCGAACGAGACGCCGCGCTCGCACGCCATGAAGCGGTCTTCCGACAGCCCCGCTTCGCGTGCCGCGTCGCGCGCCTTGTCGATCACGTTCTTCATGTCATGCGGCGCGAGGAACTGGCCCTTCTTGATGTTCACGGGCTTGCCCGAGCGCGCGCATGCGTGGATGAAGTCGGTCTGGCGGCACAGGAACGCCGGCGTCTGCAGCACGTCGACGACCGACGCGACCTGCTCGATCTCGTCGATCGCGTGCACGTCGGTCAGCACCGGCAGGCCGAGCTGGCGCTTCACCTCGGCGAGGATCCGCAGGCCTTCGTCCATTCCGAGGCCGCGGAACGACTTGCCCGAGCTGCGGTTCGCCTTGTCGTAGGACGACTTGTAGATGAACGGAACGTTCAGCTTCTCGCAGATCTCCTTCAGGCGGCCCGCCGTGTCGATCGTCATTTGCTCCGATTCGACGACGCAGGTACCCGCGATCAGGAAGAAAGGCTTGTCGAGACCGACCTCGAAATCGCACAGCTTCATGCTTTACACTCCGCGCGCTTGCTTGTTGGCGAGCGCGGCTTCGACGAACGACTTGAAGAGGGGATGGCCGTCACGCGGCGTGGACGTGAATTCCGGGTGGAACTGGACGCCGACGAACCACGGGTGCATCGAGCGCGGCAGCTCCATCATTTCCGGCAGATCCTCGCTCGGGGTACGGGCGCTGATGATAAGGCCGCCGGCTTCGAGCTGGGGCACGAAGCGGTTATTCACTTCATAACGATGGCGATGGCGTTCGTTCACGTCCTTGCCATAGATTTCTTCCGCCATCGTGCCCGGCTTGATCGGGCAACGCTGCGAACCCAGGCGCATCGTGCCGCCGAGGTCGGATTCCTCGGTGCGCGTCTCGACCTTGCCTTCGCGGTCGTACCATTCGGTGATCAGCGCGACCACGCGCTCCGGCGTGTCCGGATCGAATTCCGTGCTGTTCGCCTGCTTCAGGCCGACGACGTCGCGCGCGAATTCGATCACCGCGAGCTGCATGCCGAGGCAGATGCCGAGGTACGGCACCTTTGACTCGCGCGCGTAGCGGATCGCCGCGATCTTGCCTTCCGTGCCGCGACGGCCGAAACCGCCCGGCACCAGCACGGCGTCGAGATGCTTCAGGCTGTCGACACCGTTCGTCTCGATCTCTTCCGAGTCGATGTACTCGATGTTGACCTTGGTCGACGTATGCAGCGATGCGTGGCGCAGCGCCTCGATCAGCGACTTGTACGACTCGGTCAGGTCGACGTACTTGCCGACCATGCCGATCGTCACTTCGTGCTTCGGGTTCTCGAGCTTCTCGACGAGCGCCGACCACATGCTCAGGTCGGCGTCCTTCGGCGACAGCTTCAGCTCGTCGCAGATGATGCGGTCGAGGCCCTGGTCGTGCAGCATCTGCGGAATCTTGTAGATGCTGTCGGCGTCCCACACCGAGATCACGGCGTCTTCCGGCACGTTCGAGAACATCGAGATCTTCTTCGATTCGTCGTCGGGGATGCGGCGATCCGCACGGCACAGCAGCACGTGCGGCAGGATGCCGATCTCGCGCAGCTTCTGCACGCTGTGCTGGGTCGGCTTCGTCTTCAGCTCGCCCGCCGTCGCGACGTACGGCACCAGCGTCAGGTGCACGAAGCACGCGCTGTTGCGGCCGAGGCGCAGGCTCATCTGGCGCGCAGCCTCGAGGAACGGCAGCGACTCGATGTCGCCGACCGTGCCGCCGATCTCGACGATCGCGACATCCGGCTCGCCGCAGGTGGCCGACGCGGCCCCGCGCTCGATGAACGCCTGGATTTCGTTCGTGATGTGCGGAATGACCTGCACGGTCTTGCCGAGATAGTCGCCGCGGCGTTCCTTGCGGATCACCGATTCGTAGATCTGGCCGGTCGTGAAGTTGTTGGCCTTGCGCATCTTCGTGCTGATGAAGCGCTCATAGTGGCCGAGGTCGAGGTCGGTCTCCGCCCCGTCTTCCGTCACGAACACTTCCCCGTGCTGGAACGGGCTCATCGTGCCGGGGTCGACGTTGATGTACGGATCGAGTTTGAGGAGGGTGACTTTCAGACCGCGCGATTCAAGGATCGCGGCGAGGGAAGCGGCGGCAATACCCTTGCCAAGGGAAGAAACTACGCCGCCGGTGACGAAAACATATTTGGTCATCGCTGGATGCTCGCGGGAAAAACGGATTATACCGTAAAGCCCGCCCTTTTCTCAGCAATTGCCGTGGTGATCGCGCCCTTTCGCGCCGGCCCGCGCCAGCCGTACGCGCCGCGGAAAACCGGCCGGCCGGGCAACGCGGCCGGCTCGCCGCGGCCCATGACGGGCCTCGCCGGACGACGCGTCAGGCGCGCCTCGCGAGCGGTGCGCCGCCGTGCGCCGCCCCGGCCTCTTCCGCCCGCAGCGAATTCAGCATCCGCTGCAATGCGCGGGCGGTCTCGAGCGGCCGCTCCATCGGGAACAGGTGGCTGCCTTCCAGCCACTCGACGCGGCCGCGCGCCGCCCGCCGCGTCGCATCGAGCCCGACCTGCCGCACCTCGCGCGAACGCGTGCCGGCGAGGAAGCCGAGCGGCACCGGCGCGCCGTGCGCGAGCCGCGGGCCGAGCGTGTGCGGCAACGTCCGGTAGATCAGGTATTCGACCTGCCGGTCGAACGCGAGCGCCCGCTCGCCGTCGGCGCCAGCCTGCGGAATCCCGTAATCGATGTAGTCGGCCAGCATCCGTTCGTCCCAGCGCGCGAACGCCGGCTTCTCGCGGAAGTGCCGCCAGACTTCGTCGCGGCTCACCCAGCGCGTGCGCCGGTTGCGCGTCGCGGCGGCCGGCGACAACCGCTCGTCGAGCCCCGCCCACTGGCTCGCCCGCAACGCGCCGGCACGCCATCCGGCGATGATCGGCGAGTCGATCATCACGACGCCGCGCACCCATTGCGGCTTCTTCAGCGCGGCCATCAGCGACAGGTAGCCGCCGAGCGAATGGCCGACGAGCCATACCGGGCGCTCGTAGCGGCTGCCGATGTCGTCGAGCAGCTGCTCGACGAGATGCGGCCAGTCGCGCGTCACCGGATAGCGGCGGTCATGGCCGATCCGCTCGATGTAGCGCAGCTCGTAGTCGTCGGCCAGTTCGGCGAAGATCGTCCGGTACGTGGACGCCGGGAAGCCGTTCGCATGCGAGAAGTGGAGGATGTCCTTCAAACGCCGATGTCTCCTGTGTCGACCGGAGTGAGTGCTTCGGCACGTGCTCCGGCTCCATGCTTTGCGTTCTGTCGGGCCCGCGCGCCGGCACGGTGCGCGGGCCGCGCTTTCCGTCCCGCCCGCCGTCACCGCTCCATCCAGTACCGGCGCCGCTCGTCGCGATAACGCGCGAATGCGAACCCGCCGCCGGCCGGCGCGACGTCGAACCGCACGGCACCGTCGCGATCGGTGCGCGGCAGCGGTATCCCGCGCGCCTCGTAGCGCGCGAGGACGGTCCGGTGCGGATGCCCGAAACGATTGCGATAGCCTACAGGAAATACCGCGACGCGCGGCCCGACCGAATCGAGGAAAGGCTCGACCGACGACGTGCGGCTGCCGTGATGCGGCACGACCAGGATCTGCGCGGCCAGCGCGTCGGGCGTCGCGTTCACGAGCTCGCGTTCGCCGCGGGCGTCGATGTCGCCCGTCAACAGCGCGGACGTGCCGCCCGCGTCGACGCGCAGCACGCACGACTGCCCGTTCGACGAGCCCGCGCCCGGGCCGCCGCGCGGCCACAGGATCGTGAAGACGACGCCGTCCCAGGTCCAGCGCTGCCCGGCCGCGCACGGCAGCCGGTCGGCGACGCCGGCGGCCTCGGCGTCGCGCCACAGCCGGTTCGTCGGCGGAATGCCGGCCAGCAACTGGCGCACGTCGGCCGCCGCATAGACGGCCGGCGCACCGCCCGCATGGTCGGCATCCGCATGACTGAGCACGAGCGAATCGATTGCCGCGATGCCGCGCGCTCGCAACGCCGGCGCGACGATCCGCGTGCCGGCGTGCGTCGACTCCGGCCCCGGGCCGGCATCGAACAGCAAGGTCCGCCGCGCGGTTTCGACCAGCACCGACGCCCCCTGCCCGACATCGAGCACGGTCATCCGGAAACCGCCAGGCGGCGGCGCATCGGGCGCCGGCGCAACGAGCGGCAGCCACGTGAGCGGCGCCGCCCAGCGCAACGGCCAGCCGCGCGGCATCAGCGCCCAGGCGACGCCCACGCAGGCGAGCGCCAGCACCGGCCAGTCGGGCATGCGCAGCCAGAACACGCCGGCCGGCCAGTCGGCGAGGCGCCCGAGCAGCGTCATCATCGGTTCGAGCGCCGCATGCGCGAGCCGGAACGCGTAAGCATCGAACGGCGCGGGCAACGCGATGCCGGCCAGCACGACCGGCGTCACGACCGAGCTGACCCACGGAATCGCGAACGCATTGCCGAGCGGCCCCGACAGCGAAACCTGCGCGAACCACGCGGCGGTGAGCGGCGCGAGACCGATCGTCACCGCGTATTGCACGCGCGCGGCCTCGGCGACGCGGCGGCCGGCGCGCCGGCCCCACGCAAGCAACCGGCTCGACGGACTCGCGCCGCCGCTGCCCTCGTCGCCCTCCGCGTCGGCCACACGCGCGGCGCGCCAGCCGGCGACGGCCAGCAGGATCACGGCGACTGCACCGAACGACAGCCAGAACCCGGCCGACAGCACGGCCCACGGATCGGCGAGCAGCACGCCGCCGAGTGCCGCGCCCAGCACCGCGGATGTCGGCACGCTGCGTCCGGCCAGGTACGCGACGCCCCCGCCCGCGATCATCCACCACGCCCGCTGCGCCGGCACGTTGAAGCCGGCCAGCGCCGCGTAGCCGGCCGCCGCCGCCAGCGCGGCGAGCGCGGCCGCGTACGGCGCCGGCAATACGAGCGTCGCGGCCCGCGCGCGCCAGCGCACGCGGCGCCAGACCATCGACACGAGCCCGCCCGCGATCGCGCCGACCAGCCCGACATGCAATCCGGAAATCGCGACCAGGTGGCTCGTGCCCGTGTTGCGCAGGACACGCCAGTCGTCGTCGCCGATGGCCGACTGGTCGCCGATCGCCAGTGCGGCAACGATGCCGCGATGCGCCGCATCGACACCGAGCGTCTCGCCGATGCGTGTCCGCAGCCAGTCGCGTACCCGGTCGATCGACGCGCGCCATCCCGTTGCGCGCGCATCGAGCAATGCCGCCCGGTGCGGCGCGCTGACATAGCCGATCGCGCGAATCCCCGCGGCGAGCCACGCCGCCTCGCTGTCGCGCACGCCGGGATTGGCCTCGGCATGCGGACGCTTCAGGCGCACGACGAAACGCCAGCGCTGGGCGGCCCGCAGGTCGGGCAGCGCGTCACGTGCCGCGGGCGCGCCATACGCGCGCCACGACAGCCGGATCAGCGGCGGGAAACGGGCCAGCCCGGCATCGTTCGACTCGACCGCGAACAGCAGCCGCGCACCGCTCTCGTCGACGACGGGCAGCCCCCTGATCACGCCGGTGACGACGATGTCGCGCCCTTCCCATTCCGCCGGCAAGCTGTCGCTCAACCGCCATTCGGCGCGCACGGCCGCGTAGCCGAATCCCGCGACGCAGGCCGCGAGCGTGCACAGCATCCATCCGAGCGCGGCCGTCGCGCGCGTGCGCCGGCGACGCATGCACCACGCACCCAGCGCCGCGCATCCGGCGAGCACGGCCGCACCGGCCATCCATGCGATCGCACCCGGCAACGCCGCCTGCCGCTGCAGCACGGCGACGCCGAGCGCGAACGCGATCCACCCCACGCGCATCGCGCCTCCTCGTCGACCTGGCGCCGCGCTGACGAATGCGGCGCCTTCCGGCAACGATTATGCGGACGAAAGCGCGAGTCGCGGCAGCGCGGCGAGCGCGTTGGCCGTTGTGGATAGACCGAGTGAACGGGTATCGGTCCCGCGCAGTTCGGCGAGCACGTCACCGATGCGCGGCACCTGGTCGGGCGTATTGCGGGATTTGTACGCCCATTCGGGCGCGATGTCGGGCGCGTCGGTCTCGACGACGAGCGCGTCGAGCGGCAGTTCCGTGGCGAGCCGGCGGATCTGCAGCGCGCGCGAGAACGTCACGTTGCCGCCGAAGCCGAGATGCAGCCCTTGCGCGAGATACGCGTCGGCCTGCTGGAAACTGCCGTTGAACGCATGCGCGATGCCGCGCCGCACGCCGAAACGGCGCAACCCCGCGAGCACGCGATCCTGCGACTTGCGCACGTGGCACAGCACGGGCAGGTCGAATTCGCGTGCCAGCTTGAGCTGTCCCTGATAGAAGAACTGCTGCCGGTCTTCGTCGAGCCCCGGCACGAAGTAGTCGAGGCCGATCTCGCCGATCGCGACGAAGCGCGGATCGTCGAGACTCGCTTCGATCTCCATGCGCAGGCGGTCGAGATCCTCGTCGCGCGCCTGCGGCGTATACATCGGATGGATGCCGAGCGCATAGACGGCGCCCGGCGTGCGTTGCGCGAGTTCGCGCACCGTCGTGAAGTTGTCGCGCCCGATGCTCGGGATCACGATGCGCGACACGCCGGCCGCGCGCGCCGCATGCGCGACCGCGTCGCGGTCGGCGTCGAACTCGGCGGCGTCGAGATGGCAGTGCGTGTCGATCCACATGGCGGCAGTCCTGCGCCCCTGCGCCGCGCCGGGACCCACCCGGCATCGGCTCAAGGACGATCGCGTATCACACCGGCAGCGCCGGCTCCTCGTGCAGCACGCCGTCGCGCAGCCGCATGATGCGGTCGCAGCGTGCGGCGAGATCGGGATCGTGCGTGACGATCACGAAGCTCGTTTCGAGCGTCTCGGACAGTTCGAGCATCAGGTTGAACACCGTGTCGGCCGTCGTGCCGTCGAGGTTGCCGGTCGGCTCGTCGGCGAGCACGCATGCCGGCTTCGTGACCAGCGCGCGCGCGATCGCGACGCGCTGGCGCTCGCCGCCCGACAGCTCGCCCGGCCGGTGCTTCGCGCGCGGGCCGAGACCGACGCGCTCGAGCATCGCCTGGGCCTGCTCGCGCGCATCCTCGGTCGTCATCCGGCGGATGCGCAGCGGCATCGCGACGTTGTCGAGCGCGGTGAATTCGGGCAACAGGTGATGGAACTGGTAGACGAAACCGAGCGCGCGGTTGCGCAATTCGTTGCGCTCGCGCTCGGCGAGTTGCGTAAACGGCTTGCCGAGCAGCGAAACCTCGCCCGCGCTCGGCTCGTCGAGCCCGCCGAGCACATGCAGCAGCGTGCTCTTGCCGGAGCCCGATGCGCCGACGACCGCGAGTTTCTCGCCGCGCCGCACCGTCAGCTCGGTGTTGCTGAGCACCTGCACGTTGAAGCCGCCCTGCACGAACGCCTTCGTGATCCCGCGCGCCTGAAGCACGTATTCCTGCATACCAGCCGAATCCTGTCTGTTGTGTTGTCGTGAATCCGCGAATGCGGTCGCGCGGTCATTCATAGCGGAGCGCCTCCGCCGGCTTCACCTTCGCGCCGCGCCAGCTCGGATACAGCGTCGCGACGGCCGACAGCGCGAACGCGATCAGCCCGATCCGGATCACGTCGCTCGCGACGAGTTCGGACGGCAGCTCGCTGATGAAGTACACCGACGGCGGCAGGAACTGCACGCCGAACAGGTGCTCGATCATCGGGATCAGCCACGGGATGCTCCACGCGATCAGGCAGCCGAGCGCGACGCCGGATGCGGTGCCGACGAAGCCGATCGTCACGCCCTGCACGACGAAGATCTTCATGATCGACCCCGGCTGCGCGCCGAGCGTGCGCAGGATCGCGATGTCCGCCTGCTTGTTGGTCACCGTCATCACGAGCGACGACACGAGGTTGAACGCGGCCACCGCGATGATCAGCGTGAGGATGATGAACATCATCCGCTTCTCGATCTGCACGGCCGAGAACCAGGTCTTGTTCTGCTGCGTCCAGTCGCGGATGTACAGGCTGCCCGACAGCGTGTGCGACAGCTCGACCGCGACCTGCGGCGCCTTCTGCATGTCCGTCAGCCGCAGCCGCACGCCGGTCGGCGCGGTCATCCGGAACAGCGCCTCGGCGTCGCGGATGTTGATCATCGCGAGCGTGCTGTCGTATTCGTAGTGGCCCGATTCGAACACGCCGACGACCGTGAACTGCTTCAGCCGCGGCATCATGCCGGCCGGCGTGATCGAGCCTTCGGGCGCGACCAGCGTGACCTTGTCGCCGACCGTCACGCCGAGGTTGCCGGCGAGCGCATCGCCGAGCACGATCCCGAACTGCCCCGGCACGAGCGCGGCGAGCTGCCCGGCCTTCATGTCCTTGCCGATGTCGGACACCTGCGGCTCGAGCGTCGGCTCGACGCCGCGCAGCATCACGCCGCTCACCGCGTCCTGGCGCGTGAGCAGCGCCTGCGCGTCGACGTACGGCGCCGCGCCGATCACCGACGGATTGCGGCGCGCTTCCTGCGCGGTCAGTTGCCAGTCGGGCATCGAGCCCGTCGGCGAGAACACCTCGACGTGCGCGAGCACCGACAGCATGCGGTCGCGCACTTCCTTCTGGAAGCCGTTCATCACCGACAGCACGACGATCAGCGCCGCGACGCCGAGCGCGATCCCGAGCATCGACACGAGCGCGATGAAGGAAATGAAGCCGTTGCCGGTCGTGCGTTTGCCGGCGCGCGTGTAGCGCCAGCCGATCTGCCATTCATACGGAAGTTTCAAGCGAATCCTTTCTGCTGGTTACGGCGGGGAGGCGCCCCGCGGCCGGACCGCCGCCCGGTGGCGGCCATCGGTCCGGGCACGGTCGAAAAACGGCCGCCGGACGCAAACGGGCCGTCGGCCGGCCCGATCACGCGCGCAGTTTGCCATACAATGCGCACCATCATGCACGACCGACGCCTCCATTTTCTCGTTCCGTTCGCACTGCCGTCGGCAGCCGATGCGGCCTCGTCCCTGCACACGCTGGACAGCCCCGCGCTCGAAAAGTTGCTCGCCCGCGCCAGCCTCGTCGAGCGCGTGGCCGGCGAGGACTTCCAGCGCACGCTGCCGCACGAGCGCTGGCTGGCCCGCCGGTTCGGCGCGACCCAGGGCAACGCCGCGGACGAGGCGCCGCTTGCGCCCTACATGCTGCTGGCCGACGGCGGCGACCCCGGCGCGCACGCGTGGGCGTGCGTCGAGCCCGTTCACGTCGAAATCGCGCACGATCACCTGGTGCTCGTCGATCCGGCCGCCCTCGCGCTCGACGAAGGCGACGCGGCCGCGCTGCTCGCGGTCGCGCGGCCGCTGATCGAGGAGCTCGGCGTGCGGCTCGACGCGCCGAACCCGGCGCGCTGGTACCTGTCGAGCGACCAGCTCGCCCGGCTGGCCGGCGCCGCGCCGCTGCGCGCGAGCGGCCGCAACATCGAGATCTGGCTGCCGCACGAGGCCCACACCGGCGAACGCTCGCGGATGTGGATGAAGCTGCAGAACGAAGTGCAGATGGCGTGGTTCCAGCACCCGGTCAACGAAGCCCGTGAGGCGCGCGGGCTGCCGGCCGTCAATTCGATCTGGTTCCATGCGCAGGGCACGCTGAAACCGGTCGGCAAGCCGTTCGCGCGCGTGCTGTCGGCGTCGCCCGCCGCGCTCGGCCTCGCGCGCGCCGCGCAAATCGAAGGCGGCAGCGCCCCCGCGACGTTCGGCGCGCTGCCCGCCGCCGACGGCGCGACGCTCGTCGAGCTGCCGGCGCTGACCACCCCGTTCATCGAACAGGACTGGGCGCGCTGGCACGACGGGCTCGCCGCGCTCGAGCGCGACTGGTTCGCGCCGGCCCTCGCCGCGCTGCAGACCGGCGCCTTGTCGAGCGTCGATGTCACGTTGTGCGGCGACACGAGTTCCGTGACGCTGCATGCGACGCGCGGCGACCTGCGCAAGTTCTGGCGCCGCCGCGCCCTCGCCTCCCTGTTCGAATAACCCACCCACCGCGTATGACCCGGATCGTTACCCGCCCCGTCGCGCCCGCCGACGCAGAAGTGCTCGCGCGCCACGGCCTGCACCCCGTGCTCGCGCGCCTGTATGCGTCGCGCGGCGTGCAGTCGCCCGCCGACATCGAGACCGCGCTGGCGCGCCTCGTCCCGCCCACCGAACTGAAGGGCTGCGCCGATGCGGCGTCGCTGCTCGCCGACGCGATCGCCGACAAGCGGCGCCTGCTCGTCGTCGCCGACTACGACTGCGACGGCGCGACCGCCTGCGCGGTCGCGGTGCGCGGCCTGCGGATGTTCGGCGCGCAGATCGACTACCTGGTGCCGAACCGCTTCGAATACGGCTACGGCCTCACGCCCGAGATCGTCGAACTCGCGGCCGCGCGCAAGCCCGACCTGCTGATCACCGTCGACAACGGGATCGCGAGCGTCGCGGGCGTCGAAGCCGCGGCCGCGCGCGGCATCGACGTGCTCGTGACCGACCACCACCTGCCCGGCGACGCGTTGCCCGCCGCCCGCGCGATCGTCAACCCGAACCAGCCCGGCTGCGCGTTCCCGAGCAAGCACCTCGCCGGCGTCGGCGTGATGTTCTACGTGCTGCTCGCGCTGCGCGCCGAGCTGCGCCGCCGCGGCGCGTTCGCGAGCAAGGAAGCCGAACCGCGCCTCGACGGGCTGCTCGACCTCGTCGCGCTCGGCACCGTCGCCGACGTCGTGCGGCTCGACGGCAACAACCGCGTGCTCGTCGCGCAGGGGCTGCAACGCATCCGCAACGGCCGCATGCAGCCGGGCGTCGCCGCGCTGTTTCGCGCCGCCGCGCGCGAAGCGCGCACCGCATCGGGCTTCGACCTCGGCTTCGGCCTCGGCCCGCGCCTGAACGCCGCCGGGCGGCTGTCCGACATGTCGCTCGGCATCGAGTGCCTGATCACCGACGACATCGGCCGCGCCTGGGATCTCGCGCAGCAGCTCGACGTGATGAACCGCGAACGCCGCGAGATCGAGGCCGGCATGCAGCAGCAGGCGCTCGCCGATCTCGCCGACCTCGACCCGGCCGACGCGTGCACGATCACGCTGTTCAACCCCGAGTGGCACCAGGGCGTGATCGGCATCGTCGCCGGCCGGCTCAAGGAAAAATTCCACCGGCCGTCGTTCACGTTCGCGCACGCCGACGAAGAAGGCAAGCGGGTCAAGGGTTCGGGCCGGTCGATCGCCGGCTTCCACCTGCGCGACGCACTCGACCTCGTGTCGAAGCGCGAGCCCGACCTGATCGTCGCATTCGGCGGCCACGCGATGGCGGCCGGCCTCACGCTCGACACCGAGAACGTGCCGCGCTTCGCGGCCGCGTTCGAGGCCGTCGCGCGCGAATGGCTGTCCGACGACGCGCTCGCCCGCGTAATCGAGACCGACGGCGAGCTCGAGGACGCCTACTTCACGCCGCAGTTCGTCGGCCTGCTCGACGAGGCCGTGTGGGGGCAAGGCTTTCCGGCCCCGCTTTTCTCGGGTGAATTCGACGTCGTATCGCAGTCGCTCGTGAAGGAAAAGCACCTGAAGCTGCAGCTCGCGCGCGGCCGCCAGCGCTTCAACGCGATCTGGTTCAACCACACCGAGCCGCTGCCCGCGAGCGCGCTGGTCGCGTACCGGCTCGTTGCCGACACGTGGAACGGCGTCACGCGCGTCCAGCTGATCGTCGAGCACGCGGCCGGCTGAGCGGCGGGCCACTTGGCCCGCCCCGAGTGCGCCCCCGAGTACGCCCCCGCACGCGCACCGCGCCGGACGGGGCCGCGGCACGCATGCGCCCACCGTTTGCGTCACCGGGCAACCCGGCCGATCGGCTATAATTCCGCTTTTTTACGAAGCAAGAACAGCGAACGATCATGGAAGCGGAACGACTCAACGCGATCGAAAGCTCCCTGCTCGACCTGCGCAACCGCGCGGGCGAGCTCCGGGGGTATCTTTGACTACGACGCCAAGGCTGCGCGTCTGACCGAAGTCAACAAGGAACTCGAAGACCCGAACGTCTGGAACGATTCGAAGAACGCGCAGGCGCTCGGTCGCGAGAAAAAGCTGCTCGAAGGCGTCGTCACGACGCTCACCGCGCTCGATAGCGACCTGCGCGACGCGCTCGACCTGTTCGAGCTGGCGCGCGAGGAAGGCGACGAAGACACGCTCGTCGCGTCGGAAGAAGACGCCGCGAAGCTCGAAGCGCGCGTCGGCGACATCGAATTCCGCCGGATGTTCTCGAACCCGGCCGACCCGAACAACTGCTTCATCGACATCCAGGCAGGCGCCGGCGGCACCGAGGCGTGCGACTGGGCGTCGATGCTGCTGCGCCAGTACCTGCGCTACTGCGAACGCAAGGGCTTCAAGGCCGAAGTGCTCGAAGAGTCCGACGGCGACGTCGCCGGCATCAAGAACGCGACGGTCAAGGTCACGGGCGAATACGCGTACGGCTTCCTGCGCACCGAGACGGGCATCCACCGCCTCGTGCGCAAGTCGCCGTTCGACTCGTCGGGCGGCCGCCACACGTCGTTCTCGTCGGTGTTCGTCTATCCGGAAATCGACGACTCGATCGAGGTCGAGATCAACCCGGCCGACCTGCGCATCGACACGTACCGCGCATCGGGCGCGGGCGGCCAGCACATCAACAAGACCGACTCCGCGGTGCGGATCACGCACATGCCGACCGGTATCGTCGTGCAGTGCCAGAACGACCGCTCGCAGCACCGCAACCGTGCCGAAGCGATGGCGATGCTGAAGTCGCGCCTGTACGAAGTCGAGATGCGCAAGCGCCAGGCCGAACAGGACAAGCTCGAATCGAGCAAGACCGATGTGGGCTGGGGCCACCAGATCCGCTCGTACGTGCTCGACCAGAGCCGCGTGAAGGACCTGCGTACGAACGTCGAAATGAGCAACACGCGTGCGGTGCTCGACGGCGATCTCGACGACTTCATCAGCGCGAGCCTCAAACAGGGCGTGTAAGCGCCGCGGCGCGGCCTGGCCCGCGCCGCCCTTCCCGTTTGCGTTGCCGCACCCATTCCGAATTCCGACCATCATGACCGAACCGACCCAAACGCAGCCCGCCGTCACGGCGGACGAAAACCAGATCATCGCCGAGCGCCGCGAGAAGCTGCGCGCCCTGCGCGAGCAAGGCGTCGCCTATCCGAACGACTTCCGGCCCGAGCACCACGCAGCCGACCTGCAGGCGAAATTCGCCGACTCGGACAAGGCCGCGCTCGAAGCGAACCCGGTCGAGGTGTCGGTGGCCGGCCGCATGATGCTCAAGCGCGTGATGGGCAAGGCGAGCTTCGCGACGGTGCAGGACGGTTCGGGCCAGATCCAGTTCTTCGTGACGCCGAACGACGTCGGCGCCGACACCTACGACGCGTTCAAGAAGTGGGACCTCGGCGACATCGTCGCCGCGCGCGGCGTGCTGTTCCGCACCAACAAGGGCGAGCTGTCGGTCCAGTGCAAGGAGCTGCGCCTGCTGTCGAAGGCGCTGCGTCCGCTGCCGGACAAGTTCCACGGCCTGTCCGACCAGGAAATGCGCTACCGCCAGCGCTACGTCGACCTGATCGTCACGCCGGAAACGCGCGATACGTTCCGCGCCCGCACGAAAACGATCGCGTCGATCCGCAAGTTCATGGACAACGCCGCGTTCATGGAAGTCGAAACGCCGATGCTGCACCCGATCCCGGGCGGCGCCGCGGCGAAGCCGTTCGTCACGCATCACAATGCGCTCGACATGCAGATGTTCCTGCGCATCGCGCCGGAGCTGTACCTGAAGCGCCTGATCGTCGGCGGCTTCGAACGCGTGTTCGAAATCAACCGCAACTTCCGGAATGAGGGCGTGTCGCCGCGCCACAACCCGGAATTCACGATGATGGAGTTCTACGCCGCGTACACCGACTACCGCTGGCTGATGGACTTCACCGAGCAACTGATCCGCCAGGCGGCGATCGATGCGCTCGGCACCGCGACGATCCAGTATCAAGGCCGCGAGCTCGACCTCGCGAAGCCGTTCCATCGCCTGACGATCACGCAGGCGATCCAGAAGTACGCACCGGACTATACCGACGGCCAGCTGTCGGACGACGCGTTCCTGCGCACCGAACTGAAGCGCTTCGGCGTCGACGTGTCGCAGCCGGCGTTCCTGAACGCAGGCATCGGCGCGCTGCAGCTCGCGCTGTTCGAGGAAACGGCCGAAGCACAGCTGTGGGAACCGACGTTCATCATCGACTACCCGGTCGAGGTGTCGCCGCTCGCACGCGCATCGGATACCGTGCCGGGCATCACCGAGCGTTTCGAGCTGTTCATGACCGGCCGCGAGATCGCGAACGGCTTCTCCGAGCTGAACGATCCGGAAGACCAGGCCGCGCGCTTCAAGAAGCAGGTCGAACAGAAGGATGCGGGCGACGAGGAAGCGATGTTCTTCGACGCCGACTACATCCGCGCGCTCGAATACGGGATGCCTCCGACGGGCGGCTGCGGGATCGGCATCGACCGTCTCGTGATGCTGCTGACCGACAGCCCGACGATCCGCGACGTGTTGCTGTTCCCGCATCTGCGCCGCGAAGACTGACGGCCGCGACCGCGTGTGCGCCGCGCCCCTGCGGCGCGCACGCGTCAGCTTTGTAACGACGCGTAAATCCCGCCAGCCGGCGTTCGCCGGCTTTCGATCTCTCCCCGTTTTATTCCCTCGTCGCGACGGCCTTCTGCGGGTTTTCCCTGCCATGACCGCCGCTGCCCTGCTGCAATTCGTTACACCTTGATACGGCGCGCCGCTTGCCGGTGGACGACACTCCTCTTGCGTCACCACGCATGACCACGGGACCAGAACTGGGCGCAGGAACGCCGAGTCTGCTCGCTCCCGAGCGTGGGATCCGGCCCGGCGCCGCGCCGATCCGGATCGACATCGGAGAAAAAAATGGACAACCAGAATCAGACCACGCCGCAAAAGCAACGCCTCCATCCGCTCATCGCCACCGCCGCCGGCGCCGTCATCGTCGCCAGCCTCGCGGCGACGGCAGCGATCACGGGGCTCATCCCGAAGGCCAGCAGCAACAACGCGCAAAGCGGCCAGACCCAGGCCGCGCTGATCGCGTCGCAGCCGGCCGTCGACACGGCCGCAGCCGCCAGCGCGGCGCTCGCCGCGCAAGCGCAGCAGCAGGCCGCGGAACAGGCCGCGCAGCAAAAGCTGGCCGCCGAGAAAGCGGCGGCCGCGCAAGCCGAGCCGAAGCCCGCGCCGCGTCCGGCCGCGCCGCATCGCCGTCATACGACGGCACCGCAGCCGCCGCAGTACGCGCAGCAGCCGTCCGCGCCCGCGCAGACTTACTGCCAGAGCTGCGGCACGATCGTCGCGATCACGCAGACGCGCACGCCGGGCCAGAGCTCGGGGATCGGCGCCGTGGGCGGTGCCGCCGCCGGCGGCCTGCTCGGCAACCAGTTCGGCCACGGTAACGGCCGCACCGCGATGACGATCATCGGCGCGCTGGGCGGCGGTCTCGCCGGTAACCAGGTCGAGAAGCAGGTGCGCGCGGAAACCGACTATCAGGTGCAAGTGCAGATGGAAAGCGGCGCGACGCGCACGTTCACGTACCACAACCCGCCGCCGTTCGGCCAGGGCCAGCGCGTGCGGATCGAGAACGGCACGCTGGTCGGCGCGTAATCGCCCGATCGCTGCGCCCCCTGCCCGCCTGTCGTGCGGGGGCATGGCCGGCCTGAAAACGAAAACGGCTCGCGAGCAATTGCCCGCGAGCCGTTTTTTCATTGGTGCCACGCGCGCCCACGCGACGCACGCCGTGCCCGATCGGTCAGTCCTCGTCGTCGAAATCCGATTCGTCGATCCAGTGTGCCTGGATCGCTTCGAGGATCTTCTCGCCGGAGTGCTTCGGATCGTCGTCGAAGCCGTCGAGTTCGAGCACCCACTGGCGCAGGTCGACGAAATTGATCCGCTGCGGGTCGATGTCGGGGTGCTTGTCCGCCAGCGCAATGGCTATTTCACGCGAATCGGTCCATTTCATCGCCTGCCTCCGGGTTAGGTCAGTGGTTTTCCTTCGCGTGGTTGATCGAGTACTTCGGAATCTCGACCACCAGGTCCGAATCTTCCGTCACGATCGCCTGGCACGACAGCCGCGACGTCGGCTCGAGGCCCCACGCCTTGTCCAGCAGATCGTCCTCGTCCTCCTCGGACGGCGCCAGATCGTTGAAGCCCTCGCGGATCACCACGTGGCACGTCGTGCATGCGCACGACTTCTCGCATGCGTGCTCGATCTCGATCCCGTGATCGAGCAGGTTGTCGCAGATACTCTTGCCGGGCGTCGCGTCGATCACTGCGCCATCCGGGCACAGTTCGACGTGAGGCAGCACCACCAGTTGAGGCATGTCCGTTCCGTCAGTCAGGGTACGGCGCCACGCGCCGCACGGTTCATTACATGATCGCGCGCGGGCCGTCGCCGGCCGACGCGCGGTTCGCAAGTTCAGATCTCGTCGAGCCGGCGGCCCGACAGCGCGCGCTTGATGCTCTTGTCCATCCGGCGCGCCGCGAATTCGTCGGTGCCGTCGGCCAGCGCCTTGGTCGCCGCTTCGATCGCGTTCGTATCGTCGCCCTGCGCGACCGCGCGCAGCGCGGCGGCCAGCGCATCGACCTGCGTGCGCTCGTCGGCGTCGAGCAGTTCGCCGTCGGCCGCCAGCGCGGCCTGCGTCGCCTCGAGCATCCGCTCGGCCTCGACCTGCGCTTCGCGCAGCGCGCGGGCGCGCATGTCGATTTCGGCGGTCTTGAAGCTGTCCTCGAGCATCTTCGCGATGTCGTCGTCGGCGAGGCCGTACGACGGCTTCACGACGACCGACGCCTCGACGCCCGACAGTTGCTCGCGTGCGAACACCGACAGCAGGCCGTCCGCGTCGACCTGGTAGGTCACGCGAATGCGCGCGGCGCCGGCCGTCATCGGCGGAATGCCGCGCAGCTCGAAGCGCGCGAGCGACCGGCAGTCGGCGACGAGCTCGCGCTCGCCCTGCACGACGTGGATCGCCATCGCGGTCTGGCCGTCCTTGAAGGTCGTGAATTCCTGCGCACGCGCGATCGGAATCGTCGAGTTGCGCGGGATGATCTTCTCGACGAGACCGCCCATCGTCTCGACACCGAGCGACAGCGGAATCACGTCGAGCAGCAGCCAGTCGTCGCCGGTGCCGCGATTGCCCGCGAGCAGGTCGGCCTGGATCGCCGCGCCGAGCGCGACGACCTGGTCCGGATCGAGGTTCACGAGCGGCGGCTGACCGAAATATTTCGCGACCGCGTCGCGGATCACCGGCATGCGCGTCGCGCCGCCGACCAGCACGACACCCTTGATGTCGGCCGGCGTGACCTGCGCGTCGCGCAGCGCCTTGCGGGTCGGCGTGAGCGTACGCTGCACGAGTGGCTCGACGAGCGACGCGAACGTATCGTGCGAAATCGTCTGAACGAGGTGCGCACCGCCCGACAGCGTCACGTCGAGCGCGGCCTCCGGTGCCGACGACAGCGCTTCCTTCAGCACGCGCACGCGGTCGAGCAGCAGGCGCACGTCCTCGGGCGCCAGCGTCTTCGCGTCGATGCCGGCCTGCGCGAGCACGTGGCCGAACAGCGCATGGTCGAAATCGTCGCCGCCGAGCGCTGAATCGCCACCCGCGGCCAGCACCTCGAATACGCCCTTCGTCAGTTTCAGGATCGACAGGTCGAACGTGCCGCCGCCGAGGTCGTACACCGCGTAGAGGCCTTCGGACCCGTTGTCGAGCCCGTAGGCGATCGCGGCGGCGGTCGGTTCGTTCAGCAGGCGCAGCACGTTGAGGCCCGCGAGACGCGCCGCGTCCTTGGTCGCCTGGCGCTGCGCGTCGTCGAAGTACGCGGGCACCGTGATCACCGCGCCGACCAGATCGTCGCCAAGCGAATCCTCGGCGCGATAGCGCAGCGTCGCGAGGATCTCGGCCGACACTTCGACCGGGCTCTTCACGCCGTCGACGGTGCGGATCTGCACCATGCCCGGCGCATCGACGAATTCATACGGCGCGTTCGCCGCGCCTTCGACTTCGGCCTTGCCGCGGCCCATGAAGCGCTTGACCGAGACGATCGTGTTGCGCGGATCGGTCGCGGCCTGCTCCTTCGCTTCGTGGCCGATGCGGCGGCCGCCCTTTTCGAGGTAGCGGACCACCGACGGCAGCAGCACACGGCCCGCTTCGTCCGGCAGCACCTCCGGCACGCTGTTGCGCACGGCCGCGACGAGCGAGTTCGTCGTGCCGAGATCGATCCCGACGGCAAGTCGCCGCTGGTGCGGCGCCGGCGCCATGCCCGGTTCGGAAATTTGCAGTAAAGCCATCTTGGTTCGTTCGGGCGCTCGGCCCGTTTGCTGCGCGTGCCGCGAGGCACGCGGTTAAGTTTCGAGGCGCTCGATCTGCGCGCCCACTTCCGACGCGACGCGTTCGATGAACATCAACTGGCGCACGGCTTCCGCGGCGGCCTGGTCGGCGCCGCTGTCGAGCAGCGTACCGAGGCGCTCGACGCGCACGCGCTTCTCGTCGCGCAACTCGGCGAGCAATGCGTCGAGCGCGTCGACGTTGCGGGCGGCCGCGGCATCCTCGATGCCCTCGCGCCACTCCATCTGCTGCATCAGGAATGCAGGCTCCATCGCCGTGTTGTTTTCCGCGCCGATGTCCACACCGCGCAGCGACAGCAGATAGGACGCGCGCTTCAGCGGATCGCGCAGCGTGCGGTACGCCTCGTTCGCACGGGTTGCCCATTGCATCGCGATGCGCTTCTGCGCATCGCCGGCCGCCGCGAAGCGGTCCGGATGCACCTGCGTCTGCACCGTTCGATAGGCGGCGTCGAGCGCCGTTTCGTCGAGCGCGAATTGCGCCGGCAGGTGAAACAGGTCGAAGTGGCTGTCTTTCAGCGAGACCATCGTCGCGTTCAATTCCGGTTCGTCGCGCGGCAAACGCCGCACATTAAAAAGGCGGCCCGTGCCGCCTCTTGCCCGCATCGCGCGGAGACCCGCGTCACACGCGGAACGATTCGCCGCAACCGCACTCGTCCTTCACGTTCGGGTTGTTGAACTTGAACCCTTCGTTCAGGCCTTCGCGGGCGAAGTCGAGCTCGGTGCCGTCGATGTACGCGAGGCTCTTCGGATCGACGACGACCTTCACGCCATGGCTCTCGAACACCTGATCCTCGGGAGCCAGCTCGTCGACATACTCGAGCTTGTACGCGAGCCCCGAGCACCCGGTCGTGCGAACGCCAAGCCGCAGGCCCACCCCCTTGCCGCGACGGACGAGGTATTTCTGAACGTGCTGTGCTGCTTTTTCGGTCAGTGTAATTGCCATGATGTCCTTGCCGCGGCGCGCCACCGGGGCCCGCCGCGTTCCCTTCTCTAACCCGCTCGATGCCGCTCAGGCTGCTGCCTGATCGCCTTCCTTGGTGTCGTGGCGCTTCTTGTAGTCGGCCACGGCTGCCTTGATCGCGTCTTCCGCGAGGATCGAGCAGTGAATCTTCACCGGCGGCAGCGCGAGTTCCTCGGCGATCTGCGTGTTCTTGATCGACAGTGCCTCGTCGAGCGTCTTGCCCTTCACCCACTCGGTGACGAGCGAGCTCGACGCGATCGCCGAACCGCAACCGTAGGTCTTGAACTTCGCGTCTTCGATCACGCCGTCCGCGCCGACGCGGATCTGCAGCTTCATCACGTCGCCGCACGCCGGCGCGCCGACCATGCCCGTGCCGACCGTGTCGTCGTCCTTCGCGAACGAACCGACGTTGCGCGGGTTTTCGTAGTGATCCAGAACCTTGTTGCTGTAAGACATGACTCAGACTCCTTGACTCGTTACGTCTGCGTGCGTCAATCCGCCCGCGGGTGCATTCAATGCGGTGTTAGTGAGCGGCCCATTCGATCGTCGACAGATCGATGCCTTCCTGGTGCATTTCCCAGAGCGGCGACAGTTCGCGCAGCTTCGCGATCTTGCTGTTCAGCAGGTTGATCACGAAGTCGACTTCCTGCTCCGTCGTGAAGCGGCCGACCGTGAAGCGGATCGAGCTGTGCGCGAGTTCGTCGTTGCGGCCGAGCGCACGCAGCACGTACGACGGCTCGAGCGACGCCGACGTGCACGCGGAGCCCGACGACACCGCGACGTCCTTGATCGCCATGATCAGCGACTCGCCTTCGACGAAGTTGAAGCTGATGTTCAGGTTGTGCGGGACACGGCGTTCCATGTCGCCGTTCACGTAGGTTTCCTCGATCTGCGACAGGCCGCGCAGCAGCTTGTCGCGCAGCATGCGCACGCGCTCGTTCTCGGTCGCCATTTCCTCGCGGGCGATGCGGAACGCTTCGCCCATGCCGACGATCTGGTGCGTCGGCAGCGTGCCCGAACGCATGCCGCGCTCGTGACCGCCACCGTGCATCTGCGCTTCGATGCGCACGCGCGGCTTGCGGCGCACGTACAGCGCGCCGATGCCCTTCGGGCCGTAGGTCTTGTGCGCCGAGAACGACATCAGGTCGACCTTCAGCTTCGCGAGGTCGATGCCGACCTTGCCGGTCGACTGCGCGGCGTCGACGTGGAACACGATGCCCTTCTCGCGGCAGATCTCGCCGATCGTCTCGATGTCCTGGATCACGCCGATCTCGTTGTTCACGTGCATCACCGACACGAGGATCGTGTCCGGGCGCAGCGCGGCCTTGAACACGTCGAGGTCGATCAGGCCGTCATCCTTCACGTCGAGGTAGGTGACGTCGAAACCGTCGCGCTCGAGCTCGCGGCAGGTATCGAGCACGGCCTTGTGCTCGGTCTTCACCGTGACGATGTGCTTGCCCTTGCCCTTGTAGAAGTTCGCGGCACCCTTGATCGCGAGGTTGTCCGATTCGGTTGCGCCGGACGTCCAGATGATCTCGCGCGGATCGGCGTTCACGAGTGCGGCCACCTGTTCGCGCGCTTCCTCGACCGCACGCTCCGCGTCCCAGCCGTAAGCGTGGCTGCGCGACGCCGGGTTGCCGAACTGCTCGCGCAGGTACGGCACCATCTTGTCGACCACGCGCGGGTCGACGGGGGTCGTCGCGCTGTAATCCATGTAGATGGGCAGGTGGAGAGTCTCTTGGGTCATCTGTCGCTCCGGGTATTCTGTGCAGGGACTATGTGCGTTATGGGGTATGGCGGGCGCCTTCGCGCTCACGAACTCGCGATGTTGAACACCGAATTGGGGCCCAGCGGCATCGTGCGCACGGGCTCGGCCGGTGCGGCGACGGGCTCCGGCGCGCGGCGGTCGCGCAGCACCGCGGGCGCGCCCTCGCGTGCGCGCTGCTGATCGACGAGATCCTGCAGCGACACGGAGTCGAGGTATTCGACCATCTTCTGGTTCAGGGTCGACCACAGCTCGTGCGTCATGCAATGGCCGTCGGGCTGCTTCGAGCCGTCGCACGTGCCTTTGCCGCCGCACTGCGTGGCGTCGAGCGGTTCATCAACCGCGATGATGATGTCGGCAACGGTGACGTCCTGCGCGCGGCGCGCGAGGTTGTAGCCGCCGCCCGGGCCGCGCACGGATTCGACGATTTCATGCCTGCGCAGCTTGCCGAACAGCTGTTCGAGATACGAGAGCGAAATCCGCTGGCGCTGGCTGATGCCTGCAAGCGTCACCGGGCCCTGCTCCTGGCGCAGTGCCAAGTCAATCATCGCCGTGACGGCGAAACGGCCTTTGGTGGTGAGTCTCATGGTGTCTAGGGGACTGCAATCTTGACGATTTTGGTCAAGTATAAATATTTGACGTTTTTAGTCAAGTATCCATGTCTTTGAAAGGGTATTCGCAGACCGCTGAATACCACCGGGCGATCAGCGCGCCGTACGGGCCCGGAGTGTCTCCAGCAGGCCCGCGCACGCGCGTTCGACCTGATCGAGCACCTGTTCGAAGCCCTTCGCGCCGCCGAAATACGGGTCGGCCACTTCGGTTTCGGTCGAATCCGGCGCGAATTCCATCAGCAGGCGCACCTTGTCGCGATACTGCGGCGGGCAGCGGCGCTGCAATTCCGCGAGATTCGCCTCATCCATCGCAAGCAGCAGGTCGAAGCGCTCGAAATCCGCCGCACTCACCTGCCGCGCGCGCAGCGCCGACAAATCGTAGCCGCGACTGCGTGCCGCCGCCTGCGCCCGTGTATCGGGCGGCTCGCCCACGTGCCAGTCGCCGGTGCCGGCCGAATCGATCGCGATCCGGTCGGCCAGCGCGGCCGCGTCGACCTGGTGGCGCATCACGCCTTCCGCGGTGGGCGAACGGCAGATGTTGCCGAGACAGACGAAACAGATCGCAACGCGGGTCATCGCACTATCGAAAAGTTGCGGCGGACCGCGTGGAAGAACAACACGCCATTATACAAAGGCGGCCGAAATCGCGCCGTCGCCCGACGCGACGGCGCCATGCCTCACAGCGCCTTCGGCGCGGCGAGCACGATGTCGCCGGATGCCGCCGGCAGCGGCTGCGCCGCGTCGCCGACCAGCCCGAACGACACCGCGCGCGCCAGCTCGGCGGACGCCTGGTGAACCGCGAGCGGACCGCGCGACGGCGCATCGGCCATCGTGTGCAGATAGGCTGCCGCTGCCAGCGGGACGACGATTGCCAGCGGCCAGTACATCGATATTGTCTTTCTCATGATGCGGACCTCCTTGACCCGGTACCCCGAAACCCAATTCCGGGGACTACAGACCAGATTCTATAGACCGCATCTATCGAGATAAATATGCAAATAGCGAACGCACTGTTGCCGCCCGCTGAACAGTCGTCAGCCGAGGTGGCTCTGGGACGCCGCGTACAGCTCGCGGAACGTGCGCCCGGTCGGCGTCGGCATGTCGCGCGTGTCCATCCAGCCGCCCATCATCGGCAGGCGCCGCAGCGTGCCGCCGTTGCCCAGCCGCTCGAGGACGCGCACCGCGAGCTTGGTCGTCAGCGCGTACAGCATCGGCCGCCGCGCGAAGAAGCCCCATGCGGCGAGCGCCGCCCGCTCGCGCCACGGCCGCAGGTGCCGCTCGACCTGCTTCTCGCGCAGCGTGCGCAGCAGGTGCGACAACGGAATCCCGGCCGGGCACACGCTGTCGCATTCGCCGCATAGCGTCGCGGCCTGCGGCAGGTCGAGCGTACGGTCGAGCCCGACGTAGCTCGGCGTCAGCACCGACCCCATCGGCCCCGGATAGACCCAGCCGTACGCATGGCCGCCGACCTTCTGATATACCGGGCAATGGTTCATGCACGCGCCGCAGCGGATGCAGCGCAGCATCTCCTGGAATTCGCCGCCGATCAGGCCCGTGCGGCCGCCGTCGACCAGTACCACGTAGTTGTGCTCGGGGCCATCCTCGTCGGCCGGCCCGCGCGGCCCGGTCAGCAGCGAGAAATAGTTCGACGTCTTCTGCCCGGTCGCCGAACGCGGCAGCAGGCGCATCGCGGTCGCGAGATCCTCGAGGGTCGGCAGCACCTTCTCGATGCCCGTCACCGCGACGTGCACGCGCGGCATCACCGTGCACATGCCTTCGTTCCCTTCGTTCGTCACGATTGCGACCGAGCCCGTCTCGGCGATCACGAAGTTGCCGCCCGTCACGCCCATGTCGGCCGACATGAAATGCGGGCGCAGCACCTCGCGCGCCTCGCGCGTCATGTCCGGAATCTCGGTGAGCCGCTCGCGGTGGTGCGTGCGCGCGAACAGGTCGGCGATCTCGTCCTTGTCCTTGTGCACGACGGGCGCGATGATGTGGCTCGGCGGCTCGTTGTCGTTGATCTGCAGGATGTATTCGCCGAGGTCCGTCTCGATCGACTGCACGCCCATCTCCGCGAGCACCGCGTTCAGGCGCATTTCCTCGGACACCATCGACTTGGTCTTGATGACCTTCTTCACGTCGTGCCGGCGCGCGATGTCGGCCACCAGCCGCGCGGCATCCGCGGTCGTTTCGGCGAACAACACCGTCGTGCCGCGCCGCGTCGCCTCCTGCTCGAAAGCCTCGAGCCACACGTCGAGGTTCTCCAGCGCGCGGTTGCGGCGCGCCTTGAGCGCGGCGCGCGTGGCCGGGAAGTCGATCGCGGTCATCGCGTCGGCGCGCGCGGACACGAACTTCGTCGACAGCTTCTTCAGGTTCTGCTGCAGGCGCTGGTCGGCCAGCTTCTGGCCGGCGCGCGCCTTGAAATGCATCGATTGGACTTGCATCGCGGTATCGGGAAAAGTGAGCGGAACCGGGCGTCAGACGTCGCCCGCCAGCACCTGCGCGACGTGCAGCACGCGCGTGTCGCGGTCGCCGGTGCGGCGCAACCGCCCTTCGATGTTCAGCATGCAGCCGAGATCGCCGAGCACGACGGCACCCGCGCCCGACGCACGCACGTTCGCGCATTTCTCGTCCGCGATGGCCGCCGAGATGTCGCCGTACTTGATCGCGAACGTGCCGCCGAAGCCGCAGCAGTGCTCGCAGTCCTTCATCTCGGTGACCGCAACGCCGCGCTGCGCGAGCAGCGCGCGCGGCTGCGCCTTCACGCCGAGTTCGCGCAGGCCCGAACACGAGTCGTGATAGGTGACGGGGCCGGTGAACTCGCCCGGCGCGAGCGACACCTTCGCGACGTTCGCGAGGAAATCGGTCAGTTCGTAGACCTTCTGCTGGAACCGCGTGTAGCGCCCCATCAGTTCGGGGTCGTCGCGAAACAGGTCGCCGTAGTGCGCGCGGATCATCCCGCCGCACGAGCCCGACGGCGCGACGACGTAATCGAACTGCTTGAACTCGCGCAGCGTCTTTTCGGCGAGGTCGCGCGCGAGCGCGCGGTCGCCCGAGTTGTAGGCCGGTTGCCCGCAGCAGGTCTGCGCGGGCGGCACGATCACTTCGTAGCCGGCGTCGCGAATCAGCTTGAGCGCCGAGAAACCGATTTCGGGGCGCATCAGATCGACCAGGCAGGTCACGAACAAACCGACTCGCATACGTGCTCCTTCGAGAAAACGACTCTCATTATCCGCCGTTTGGCCAGCAAGACCAACGCCGGCTCGCATGCAAGCCCGTCGTGCACGAAACGAGGACTTCCTCGAACGGCGTTCGCTTTTTTCACAATACGAGATACAATCGTTGCAACACCGCTTGACGCGTCAACCGATTTCTCCCCCCGACATGAGCCAACCCACCCCGGATTCAAAAACGTCGATCCAGGTGATCGAACGCATGATGCGGCTGCTGGACGCGCTCGCCGCGCACAGTGATCCTGTCAGCCTGAAGGAACTGGCGCAGCGCACGGAGCTGCACCCGTCGACCGCGCACCGCATCCTCAACGACATGGTGACCTGTCGCCTCGTCGACCGCTCCGATCCCGGCACCTACCGCCTCGGCATGCGGCTGCTGGAGCTCGGCAACCTCGTGAAGGCGCGCCTGTCGGTACGCGACGCGGCGCTGATGCCGATGCGCGAGCTGCATCGCCTCACCGGGCAGACCGTGAACCTGTCGGTGCGCCAGGGCGACGAGATCGTCTACATCGAGCGTGCGTATTCCGAGCGCTCGGGGATGCAAGTCGTCCGCGCGATCGGCGGCCGCGCGCCGCTGCACCTGACGTCGGTCGGCAAGCTGTTCCTCGCGGCCGACGAAACGTCGCGCGTGCGCGCCTATGCGACGCGCACGGGGCTGTCCGGCCATACGCAGAACAGCATCACCGACATCGCGAAGCTCGAGCGCGAGTTGACGATCGTCCGCCAGCAATCGTGCGCGCGCGACAACGAGGAGCTGGAGCTCGGCGTGCGCTGTATCGCGGCCGGCATCTACGACGATTCGGGCAAGCTCGTCGCGGGCCTGTCGCTGTCGGCACCGGCCGACCGCCTGCAGGACGCATGGCTCGGCCAGTTGAGCCGCACGGCACTCACCATCTCGGAATCGCTCGGCTACCGGCCGACGCCCGCGAAGGACGTGGACGGGCTGCAGCGGCAGGCGTAAGCCTGCTCGCCGGCCTCGATGCCGGTTCCGCCGGACGTAAAAAAGCCCCGCGATTGCGGGGCTTTCTTGTTGCAGCCTGCGGCGCGATCAGGTTCCGCCGTTCGGCGTGTTGGCCGCCGTCAGGCGTTCGCCGCCGCCGGCGTCGAGCCAGTTGCGCAGGCGCGATGCGTCGGCGAAGCGCGAGTACTTGCCGAACGAGTCGAGCAGCACCATCACCATCGGCCGGCCATGGATCGTCGCCTGCATCACGAGGCATTCACCCGCTTCGTTGATGAAGCCCGTCTTCTGCAGGCCGATGTCCCACGAGCCGTTGCCGCGGATCAGCGCGTTCGTGCTGTTGTACGCGAGATTGCGCTTGCCCGTGAACACCTCGTAGCTGCGATCGGTCGAGAACTGGCGGATCATCGGATATTGATACGCGGCATTGACCATCTTCACGAGATCACGCGCACTCGACACGTTCGAGCTGGACAGGCCGGTCGAATTCTCGAAATGCGTATCGGCCATGCCGAGCGCCTTCGCCTTCGCGTTCATCGCGGCGATGAACGCCGGACGGCCGCCCGGGTAATAACGCGACAGCGCCGCGGCCGCGCGGTTTTCCGACGCCATCAGCGCGATGTGCAGCATGTCCTCGCGCGACAGCACCGAGCCGACCGACAGGCGCGAGCCCGTGCCCTTCTCGTAGTCGCGGTCTTCGTCGGTGACTTCGATCTGATCGGTCATCGGCGCCTTCGAGTCGAGCACGACCATCGCCGTCATCAGCTTCGAGATTGACGCGATCGGCACGACGGCGTGCGAATTCTTGTCGAACAGCGGCTCGCCGGAATTCTGGTCGACGACGTACGCGACGCTCGAACGCAGCGCGAGCGCGTCGGGCGTATCGTGCAGGCCGAACGCCTGACCGACCGTCGGCCGGCGCGGCTGGAACGCGACCTTGCGGACCGCGCCGCGATGGCCGCCATGCAGGTTGTTCGCCGCGAGCGTCACGCGCTTTCGCGACGCCTTCGCGCGCGGCGCATCGGCCGCGGCGACCTTGGCGGATTTGTCGGACGTCGCCTTCGCCGACTTCTTCTTCGCTGACGAAGCAGGAGCGACGGCTTTTTTCTTGGCGGCTTGTTGGGTCTTCGCAGTGGCGGCAAAGGCGTCAGCAGGCGCGACGGACGCGGTGGTCGCCAGCAAGGCGACTGCGACCGACACAGCCGTGCCGAGCGTCATGCTCTGCAACAATCTGCGCGGTGAAAACGATTCGGCTTTCATTGGGGTCTGGACAAAGCGGCGGGAGGTTTCCGCAAGTGTAGTTAAAGCTGAAAAAAAGAGCAATATTAGGCACTTACCGATCGTCGTTAAACCGGAATGTAAGGGTCGGCCAACCTCAGACCAATCGACCCTCCCGCCCCCATCGAAAAAACTCATGGGTGCACTGCCCGACAGCGCCCGTCTCCCGATTACCACTCGGTTAATTGAGATAACGTCACTTCGGAGGCGATTTAAAGCGGGGAAACTACGTATCCGGTGCTCGGCATGCCAGGGGCGCCGGTCTCGACCGTGGCGGCGGCACGTCGCCACGGCACGCGCATCGAAACGGCGCGTTTTTCGACAGGAACAGAAGGATAACGTTCCATGGGCCTGTCAGGTTTACCTGTGCATGATCATGGTGCGCCGCGCTTTCCCCGCCGTCGTGCGCACCATCTGGGAACGCGCCTGAAACCGATTCCGGACGACCGCGATAACCCGTTGTTTTATCGATAATTTGTCGCGATTGTGCAACGCACAAAAAACACTTGACATCCGTTTTCTCTGCCCTAAAATAAGCCTCATTGCTGCGTTGCACAAAGCACGCGCATCCGAGATTCCCCGTCGTAGTGCCCTTTACCCTGCGATCGACGCGATCGCTTTTCAGGAGCTGGACATGTCCTTGCTGACCCCCGAGCAAATCGCCGCTGCACAGAAAGCCAACCTCGAGAGCCTGTTCGGTCTGACGACCAAGGCGTTCGAAGGCGTCGAAAAGCTGATCGAACTGAACCTGCAGGTCGTGAAGTCGACGCTGGCCGAAGGCCAGGAAAACGCACAACGCCTGCTGTCGGTGAAGGACGCGCAGGAACTGATCGCGCTGCAAGCCAGCCTGTCGCAGCCGGTCGCTGAAAAGGTGCTGTCGTACGGCCGTCACCTGTACGAAATCGCATCGTCGACGCAAGCCGAGTTCGCGAAGGTTGCCGAAGCGCAATTCGACGAGCAGAACAAGAAGGTCCAGGCACTCGTCGACAACGTCGCGAAGAACGCCCCGGCCGGTTCGGAAACGGCTGTCGCCGCGCTGAAGTCGGCACTGAACGCCGCGAACACCACTTACGAAACGGTTCAGAAGGCCACGAAGCAAGCCGTCGAAATCGCTGAAACGAACTTCAACGCTGCTGCTGCCGTCGCGACGAAGGCTGCTACCGCCGCCGCCGCACGCCGTTCGAGCAAGCCGGCCGCGTAAGCGCCCCTGCTCCTGAAAGAGCCGCGCCCAGCGCGGCTTTTTCGTTTCTGGCGCCGGAACACGTGCGAACCGGCAAACGCCGGCCGGCTTCAAGCCGTCGTCCGGCCGCCGCGCCGGCTGCGCACAAAAGAAAACGCCGCCGCCCGGATCGTCCGGGCGGCGGCGTTTTTCGTGGCCGGCGCATGGCCGGCCGTGCCGGTCGCGTTACTTCTTGCGTTGCGGCGGCAGGTCCGTACAGACGCCTTCGTACAGTTCGGCGGCCATGCCGACCGACTCGCCGAGCGTCGGGTGCGGATGGATCGTCTTGCCGATGTCTTCCGCGTCCGCGCCCATCTCGACGGCGAGGCACACTTCGCTGATCAGGTCGCCTGCGTTCAGGCCGACGATGCCGCCGCCGATCACGCGATGGGTTTCCTCGTCGAAGATCAGCTTCGTGAAGCCTTCGTCGCGGCCGTTCGCGATCGCGCGGCCCGAAGCGGCCCACGGGAACACGGCCTTGCCGTACTTGATGCCTTCGGCCTTGCACTGGTCTTCCGTCTTGCCGGCCCACGCCACTTCCGGATCGGTGTAGGCCACCGACGGGATCTGCAGCGCGTCGAAATACGCCTTCTCGCCGTGCGCGGCTTCCGCTGCGACGTGGCCTTCATGCACGGCCTTGTGCGCGAGCATCGGCTGGCCGACGATATCGCCGATCGCGAAGATGTGCGGGACGTTCGTGCGCATCTGCTTGTCGACGTCGATGAAGCCGCGATCCGTGACCGCGACGCCGGCCTTGTCGGCACCGATCTTCTTGCCGTTCGGGCTGCGGCCCACCGCGACGAGCACGAGGTCGTAGCGCTGCGCTTCCGCCGGCGCCTTCTCGCCCTCGAACTTCACGTAGACGCCGTCTTCCTTCGCTTCCGCGCCGACCGTCTTGGTCTTCAGCATCACGTTGCCGAAGCGCTTCGCGTTGTACTTTTCCCAGACCTTCACGAGATCGCGGTCCGCGCCCATCATCAGGCCGTCCATCATTTCGACGACGTCGATCTCGGCGCCGAGCGTCGAGTACACCGTGGCCATTTCGAGGCCGATGATGCCGCCGCCGATCACGAGCATGCGCTTGGGCAGCTGGCGCAGTTCGAGTGCGCCGGTCGAGTCGACGACACGCGGGTCTTCCGGCATGAACGGCAGCTTCACGGCTTGCGAGCCCGCGGCGATGATCGCCTGCTTGAACTTCACGACCTTCTTGCCGTTTTCGCCCTGCACTTCCATGTGGAACGGATCGACGAACGCACCGACGCCGGTGACCACTTCGACCTTGCGTGCCTTGGCCATGCCGGCGAGGCCCGTCGTCAGCTTCTTGACGACGCCGCCCTTGAAGTCGCGCAGCTTGTCGAGATCGACCTGCGGCTTGCCGAACGTGATGCCGTGCGACGCGAGCGCCGCGGCTTCCTCGACGACGAGCGACGTATGCAGCAGCGCTTTCGACGGGATGCAGCCCACGTTCAGGCACACGCCGCCGAGCGTCGAGTAGCGTTCGACGAGCACGGTCTTCATGCCGAGGTCGGCCGCGCGGAACGCGGCCGAGTAGCCGCCGGGGCCGGCGCCGAGCACGAGCATGTCGCACTCGATGTCGGCGGCGCCGGCATAGCTGCCGGCTTGCGGCGCGGGCGCCGGAGCGGCGGCAGCCGGTGCCGGCGCGGCTGCGGGCTTCGGCGCTTCAGGCGCTTCAGGCGCTTTCGCGGGTGCGGCGGCACCGGCCGACGCTTCGACGATGGCGATGACGGTGCCTTGCGAGACTTTCTCGCCGGCCTTGACCTTGACTTCCTTGACGGTGCCGGCGACGTCGCTGGGCACTTCCATGGAGGCCTTGTCGGATTCGAGCGTGATGAGCGTTTGCTCTTTTTCGATCACGTCGCCGGGCTTCACGTTGACTTCGATGACATCGACGCCGCTGAAATCGCCGATATCCGGAACCTTGACTTCGATGAGACTCATGACTGTCCCCTTCTTGATTGGCTGCAGAGAGAGAGGGAGGGACTGGCGGAAAGACGGAACCTGACGACAGGCGGCCTGACAAGAGCACGCGACGTTGGGCAGGACTACCTTTGCCGTCCGCCCAAGGACGCGCCTTTCTTTTGGTCACTTTTCTTTGGAAGACAAAGAAAAGTGACCGCCGCCCCGCGCAGGGGCGACGCCGGCAGACCGTTGGCAAAACAGGTTCAACGACAAGCGCGTGGCGAACCGACAAGAACCACGCCCCCGCGAGCCCCTCATCTCATCAAAGAATGATGCGGCGGAAATCGGCCAGCAACGCACCGAGATACGCGTTGAACCGTGCGGCCTCCGCACCGTCGATGACACGGTGGTCATACGACAGCGACAGCGGCAGCATGAGACGCGGCACGAACTGCTTGCCGTCCCACACCGGCTTCATCTGCCCACGCGACAACCCGAGGATCGCCACTTCCGGCGCGTTGATGATCGGCGTGAAGTTCGTGCCGCCGATCCCGCCGAGCGACGAGATCGAGAAGCAGCCGCCCTGCATCTGGTCCGGCTTCAGCTTGCCTTCGCGCGCGGCCTTCGACAGGTCGCTCATTTCCTTCGCGATGTCGACGAGGCCCTTCTTGTCCGCATCGCGGATCACCGGCACGACGAGGCCGTTCGGCGTATCGGCCGCGAAACCGACGTGGAAGTACTGCTTGAACACGAGGTTGTCGCCGTCGAGGCTCGCGTTGAAGGTCGGGAATTTCTTCAGTGCGGCGACGACTGCCTTGATCACGAACGCGAGCATCGTGAACTTCACGCCCGCCTTTTCGTGTTCCTTGTTCAGCTGGACACGCAGCGCTTCGAGCTCGGTGATGTCCGCTTCGTCGTTGTTCGTGACGTGCGGGATCATCACCCAGTTGCGATGCAGGTTCGCGCCGGAAATCTTCTTGATGCGCGACAGCGGCTTCGCCTCGAACGGGCCGAACTTCGAGAAGTCGACCTTCGGCCACGGCAGCAGGTTCAGCTCACCGCCGCCTGCCGGCGCAGCCGCTGCTGCACCCGGTGCCGCGCGCTGGCCCGTCATCACGCCCTTCACGAAACCGGTGACGTCGTCCTTCGTGATGCGGCCCTTCAGGCCCGAACCCTGCACGCGTGCGACGTCGACGCCGAGTTCGCGCGCGAACTTGCGCACCGACGGCGATGCATGGCTCGCGCGGTACTCGCCCGACGGCGCGGCGGCCGGTGCGGCGGCAGCCGGTGCCGGCGCTGCCTTCGCGGGTGCCGGTGCGGCGGCGGGTGCCGGAGCCGGCGCGGCCGCAGCCGGCGCCGGTGCGCTGGCCTGCGCAGCGGCAGAGGACGCGCCTGCGGCTTCGAGCAGCACGATCAGCGTGCCTTCCGATACCGAATCGCCCACCTTGACCTTGATGTCCTTCACGACGCCGGCGGCCGGGCTCGGCACGTCCATCGTCGCCTTGTCGGATTCGAGCGTGACGAGCGACTGTTCCTTCTCGACCGTGTCGCCGACCTTCACGCCGATCTCGATCACCGGCACGTCCTTGTAATCGCCGATGTCGGGCACCTTCACTTCGAGCGTGCCGCCGGCTGCTGCCGGTGCGGCCGCCGGTGCAGCCGCGGCCGGGGCCGGCGCTGCCGCCGGAGCGGGCGCTGCGGCCGGTGCAGTCGCGCCGTTGGCCTGCGCCGCGCCGGCGCCTTCGAGCAGGATGATCAGCGAGCCTTCCGACACGGAATCGCCCACCTTGACCTTGATTTCCTTCACGACGCCGCCCACCGGGCTCGGCACGTCCATCGTCGCCTTGTCGGACTCGAGCGTGACGAGCGACTGCTCGGGCTCGACCGTATCGCCGACCTTCACGCCGATCTCGATCACCGGCACGTCCTTGTAATCGCCGATATCCGGCACCTTCACTTCGATCGCTTGACTCATCTGTTTCTGTCTCCATGGCCGCGCGCGCTCCTCGCGGGAGCGACGCGGGCATTACACGGCGTGTGCGTTAAACGGTCATCGGGTTGGGCTTGGACGGATCGAGGTTGTACTTGGCAATCGCGTCCGCGACCACCTTGCGCTCGATCGTGCCTTCGTCGGCCAGCGCGTTGAGCGCGGCGACGGTGACCCAGTGACGGTCGACTTCGAAGAAGTGACGCAGCTTTTCGCGGGTATCCGAGCGGCCGAAGCCGTCCGTGCCCAGCACGACGAAGCGGCGATCGATCTGGCCGCGGATCTGGTCGACCAGCGCACGGACGTAGTCGGTCGATGCGATGACCGGGCCCTGCGTGTCCTTCAGGCACTTCTGCACGTGCGACAGGCGACGCTCTTCGGTCGGATGGAGCAGGTTCCAGCGTTCGACCTGATGGCCTTCGCGCGCGAGCTCGGTGAAGCTCGGCACGCTCCACAGGTCGGCGGCGACGCCCCAGTCGTTCTTCAGCAGGTCGGCGGCGGCGATCACTTCGTTGAAGATCGTGCCCGCGCCGAGCAGCTGGACGCGCGGCGCCTTCTTGTCGGCGTCGGCCTTCCTGAACGCGTACATGCCCTTGATGATGTCGGCCGCCACGTGGTCGCCCTGCGGAATCGCCGGGTGCTCGTAGTTCTCGTTCATCACCGTGATGTAGTAGTACACGTCTTCCTGGTCCTGCACCATGCGGCGCAGGCCGTCCTGGACGATCACGGCGAGTTCATAGCCGAACGTCGGGTCGTAGCTCACGCAGTTCGGCACCGATGCCGCCCACAGGAGCGAGTGGCCGTCTTCGTGCTGCAGGCCTTCGCCGTTCAGCGTCGTGCGGCCCGCCGTGCCGCCGAGCAGGAAGCCGCGCGAACGCATGTCGCCCGCGGCCCATGCGAGGTCGCCGATCCGCTGGAAGCCGAACATCGAATAGAAGATGTAGAACGGCACCATGATCTCGCCGTGCGTCGAGTACGACGTCGCCGCCGCGATCCAGTCGCACATGCCGCCCGCTTCGTTGATGCCTTCCTGCAGGATCTGGCCGGTTTCCGATTCCTTGTAGAACATCAGCTGGTCGGAATCTTCCGGCACGTACTTCTGGCCTTCCTGGTTCCAGATGCCGATCTGGCGGAACAGGCCTTCCATGCCGAACGTACGCGATTCGTCCGGGACGATCGGCACCACGCGCTTGCCCAGCGCCTTGTCCTTCAGCAGGATGTTCAGGATCCGCACGAACGCCATCGTCGTCGAGATCTCGCGGCCTTCGCCCGTGCCCTTCAGCAGCGGCTCGAACGCGTCGAGCGCCGGCACCGGCAGCGACGTCGCCTTCTCGCGGCGATGCGGCAGGTAGCCGCCGAGGTCCATGCGCTTCTGGCGCATGTATTCGAGTTCCTTCGAACCTTCCTCGAACTTGAGGTACGGCACGTCGGCGATCTGCTCGTCGGTGATCGGCAGACGGAACTGGTCACGGAACTTCTTCAGTTGCTCGACCGGCAGCTTCTTCTGCTGGTGCGTGATGTTCATCGCCTGGCCCGACTCGCCCATCCCGTAGCCCTTGATGGTCTTCGCGAGGATGACGGTCGGCGCGCCCTTCGTGTTCGACGCTTCGTGGAACGCCGCGTAGATCTTGTGCGGATCGTGGCCGCCGCGGTTCAGCGCCCAGATGTCGTCGTCCGACCAGTCGGCGACGAGCGCCTTCAGTTCAGGCGTGTTGAAGAAGTGCTCGCGAACGAACGCGCCCGACTCCGACTTGTACGTCTGGTATTCGCCGTCGACGACTTCCATCATGCGGCGCATCAGCGCGCCCGACTTGTCGCGCGCGAACAGCGCATCCCAGCGGCTGCCCCAGATGACCTTGATCACGTTCCACCCGGCGCCGCGGAATTCCGATTCGAGTTCCTGGATGATCTTGCCGTTGCCGCGCACCGGGCCGTCGAGACGCTGCAGGTTGCAGTTGATCACGAACACGAGGTTGTCGAGCTTCTCGCGGCTCGCCATCCCGATCGCGCCGAGCGATTCCGGTTCGTCCGTCTCGCCGTCGCCGAGGAACGCCCACACCTTGCGGCCTTCCGTCTTCGCGATGCCGCGCGCCTGCAGGTACTTCATGAAGCGCGCCTGGTAGATCGCCATGATCGGGCCGAGACCCATCGACACGGTCGGGAATTGCCAGAAGTCCGGCATCAGCCACGGGTGCGGGTACGACGAGATGCCCTGGCCGTCGACTTCCTGGCGGAAGTTGTCGAGCTGCTCTTCCTTCAGGCGGCCGAGCAGGAACGCGCGCGAGTACACGCCCGGCGACGAGTGACCCTGCACGAACACGAGATCGCCGCCGTGCTGGTCGGACGCCGCGTGCCAGAAGTGGTTGTAGCCGACGTCGTAGAGCGTCGCGGCCGATGCGAACGAGGCGATGTGGCCGCCGACGTTCGTGTCCTTGCCGGCACGCAGCACCATCGCCAGCGCGTTCCAGCGCGTGTACGAACGGATGCGGTGCTCGATGTCCTGGTCGCCCGGGATCTTCGCCTGGGCTTCGACCGGGATCGTGTTGATGTACGGGGTGTTGGCGGAGAACGGCAGGTGCTCGCCGTGCATGCGGGCGAACTCGATCTGTTTTTCGATCAGGTAATGCGCGCGGCCGGTGCCCACGGAGGAGATCACGCCATCGAGCGACTCCAGCCACTCGATGGTTTCTTGCGGGTCGTCGTCACGATCGGCGGCGACATATTTCATCACTTCGTTCGGTACAGCGGACATTCTCGTCTCCTGGGTCCTGGAATGTGAGGATCGCTCTCATGCAGACGACGCGACGCGGCCGGCTGCGGGCAAGCTCCAGCGGATTGTAATGAGCGTGCGCGGGCCTGCGCAACAAAATTTTCGAATTGTGAGATCTTTTCTCGTAATGCGGAATATTGCTGCGCCGCACCCATGCTTCGGGGCGCGGCGGCACGCCACGGCGGAACAAATCCGTTTCCGTTCAACATATCCGGTACCGGTTTTCCATGTATTGCGCTGCGCTACAATCCTGCCATGTTGACCGATCGGCTTTTCGCACGCTCGGCGCGACCGTCGGGCCCGCCGGCGGAGTCGCAGCCGTCCCGTTGGCACCACGGACCGTGGTGGTCCAATTCCTATTTGCTGACGCCGCTGCTGTCGATCCTGGTATTTCTCGTGGTGATGAGCCTCATCCTGTGGAGCCTCAATCGCCGCGAACAGCAGCAGCAGGAAGACACCCTGTTCCGTAACGTCGCCTGGGCGCAGCAACAGATCCGCCTGTCGATGACGGGCGCGCAGGAACAGCTGCAGGCGCTGTCGCGCGATCTCGCGTCGGGCCGCCTCGACCAGAACGCATTCCAGATGGCCGTCGCGGACGTGATGCAGACGCATCCGGAAATCCTCTACCTGAACTGGTACACCGCGCCCGGCGTGCAGCGCTGGCCGACCGTGCATCCGCCGCTGCTCGGCCAGCGGCTCGCGAAGCCGGGCGACGCGCAGATGCAGGACGCCGTGCGCGGCGCGTACGACGAAGCGCGCAGCACGCGCCGCCAGGCCTATTCGCCGCTGATCTACGACGACTTCGGCAACGGCTTCATCACGCTGCAGACGCCCGTGATGCGCGGCGACCGCGAATATCTCGGCTCGATCGCCGCGGTGTTCTCGGTCGAGGGCATCCTGAAGCACGACATCCCGCAGGAACTGTCGTCGAAGTACAAGATCTCGATCACCGACGCGAACAACCGCGAGCTGTCGTCCACGTCGACGCGCCCGCGCCTGCCGCGCGACTCGCACTACGACCTGCCGCTCGATCCGCCCGGCCAGGGGCTGACGGTGCGCGTGTACGCATTCCCGCAGCTCACGAACCTGACCAACAACACGCTCGTGTGGCTCGTCGCCGGCCTGTCGTGCTTCGTGCTGTGGAGCCTCTGGAGCCTGTGGAAGCACACGCGCCAGCGCTTCGAGGCGCAGCAGGCGCTGTACGCGGAAGCGTTCTTCCGCCGCGCGATGGAAAACTCGGTGCTGATCGGCATGCGCGTGCTCGACATGCACGGCCGCATCACGCACGTGAACCCCGCGTTCTGCCGGATGACGGGCTGGGACGAAACCGACCTCGTCGGCAAGGTCGCGCCGTTCCCGTACTGGCCGCGCGACGCCTACCCGGAAATGCAGCGCCAGCTCGACATGACGCTGCGCGGCAAGGCGCCGAGCTCGGGCTTCGAGCTGCGCGTGCGGCGCAAGAACGGCACGCTGTTCCATGCGCGCCTGTACGTGTCGCCGCTGATCGACAGCTCGGGCCGCCAGACCGGCTGGATGTCGTCGATGACCGACATCACCGAACCGAAGCGCGCGCGCGAGGAACTCGCGGCCGCGCACGAACGCTTCACGACGGTGCTCGAAAGCCTCGACGCCGCGGTGTCGGTGCTCGCCGCCGACGAAGCCGAGCTGCTGTTCGCGAACCGCTACTACCGCCACCTGTTCGGCATCCGCCCGGACGGCCATCTGGAACTGTCGGGCGGCGGCTTCGACCGCGCGCAGGCATCGTCCGACTCGATCGACATGGTCGACGCGTTCGCGGGCCTGCCGGCCGCCGCGCTGACGAGCAGCACCGCCGACGCGCAGGAGGTGTACGTCGAAAGCATCCAGAAATGGTTCGAGGTGCGCCGCCAGTACATCCAGTGGGTCGACGGCCACCTCGCGCAGATGCAGATCGCGACCGACATCACGACCCGCAAGAAGGCGCAGGAACTCGCGCACCAGCAGGAAGAAAAGCTGCAGTTCACGAGCCGATTGATGACGATGGGTGAAATGGCGTCGTCGATTGCTCACGAATTGAACCAGCCGCTCGCCGCGATCAACAACTACTGCTCGGGCACGCTCGCGCTCGTCAAGAGCGGCCGCGGCACGCCCGAGACGCTGCAGCCCGCGCTGGAAAAGACCGCGCAGCAGGCGCTGCGCGCCGGGATGATCGTCAAGCGGATCCGCGAATTCGTGAAGCGCAGCGAGCCGAAGCGCCAGCCGGCCCGGGTCGCGGACATCGTCGCCGACGCGGTCGGGCTCGCCGAAATCGAGGCCAGGAAGCGCAGGATCCGGATCGTCACGGAAATCCTCGCAAGAATGCCTATTATTTATGTCGACCCCGTGCTGATCGAGCAGGTGTTGATGAACCTGATGAAGAACGCGGCCGAGGCGATGGCCGACGTGAAGCCGGCCTCGGCGGACGGCGTGATCCGCGTCGTCGCCGACATCGACGCGGGTTTCGTCGACATCCGCGTGATCGACCAGGGTCCGGGCGTCGACGAAGCGACCGCCGAGCGCCTGTTCGAACCGTTTTACAGCACCAAGTCCGATGGCATGGGCATGGGGCTGAACATCTGCCGTTCGATCATCGAATCGCATCGGGGGCGTCTGTGGGTGGTCAACAACGTCGAGCCGGATGGCCGCATTTCCGGCGCGACGTTCCACTGCAGCCTGCCCATTGGGGAACCCGCTGATCTCGGCCAAGGGGGGCGCGAGGCATCGGCATCACATACCGTTACGGGAGAACTATGAATAGCCCTGTCACCACCACTCAGGAAACCGTCTTTGTCGTCGACGACGACGAGGCCGTACGGGACTCGCTGCGCTGGCTGCTGGAGGCGAACGGCTATCGCGTGCAATGCTTCTCGAGCGCCGAGCAGTTCCTCGATGCCTACCAGCCGGCGCAGCAGGCCGGCCAGATCGCGTGCCTGATCCTCGACGTGCGGATGTCGGGCATGAGCGGCCTCGAGCTGCAGGAGCGCCTGATCGCCGACAACGCCGCGCTGCCGATCATCTTCGTCACGGGTCACGGCGACGTGCCGATGGCCGTGTCGACGATGAAAAAGGGTGCGATGGACTTTATCGAGAAACCGTTCGACGAAGCCGAGCTGCGCAAGCTCGTCGAGCGGATGCTCGACAAGGCCCGAAGCGAAAGCAAGAGCGTCCAGGAACAGCGTGCCGCGAGCGAGCGCCTGTCGAAGCTGACCGCGCGCGAGCAGCAGGTGCTCGAACGCATCATCGCGGGCCGCCTGAACAAGCAGATCGCCGACGATCTCGGCATCAGCATCAAGACGGTCGAAGCGCACCGCGCGAACATCATGGAAAAGCTCAACGTCAACACGGTGGCCGACCTGCTGCGCCTCGCGCTGTCGAAGAAGCAGGCCTGAGCGTCTTCAGCGGCCGCGGCGGCGCTGCCCGCCCGGCCCGCCACCGGCGCTTGCCGCCCCGCGCGATGCGGCCCACTCGCGCGGCGGCGGCCTTTCCTCCCGGCGCACGCGCGCCGCGACCATGACGCTTCCCGTTGATTCGCTGTCGGACGGCAGCAAGCGAACGGTATAATTGCGTGCTTTGCTGCGGCGCTTCCGGCGCCGTACGCCCGCATTCCAACTTCCCGGCAGGACCCACCACCATGACAGCCCTCCTCATCGACGGCAACGCCCTTTCGAAGACCTTGCGCGCCCAGGCTGCCGAACGCGCCGCCGCCCTGACCGCTCGCGGCCACCAGCCCGGTCTCGCGGTGATCCTCGTCGGCGAAAACCCGGCGAGCGAAGTCTACGTGCGCAACAAGATCAAGGCGTGCGAGGACAATGGTTTCTTCTCGCTGAAGGATGCCTACCCGGCCACGCTGTCGGAAGCCGACCTGCTCGCGCGCATCGACGAGCTGAACCGCGACCCGAAGATCCACGGCATCCTCGTGCAGCTGCCGCTGCCCGCGCATATCGACAGCCACAAGGTGATCGAGGCGATCGCGCCGGAGAAGGATGTCGACGGCTTTCACGTCGCGAACGCCGGCGCGCTGATGACCGGCAAGCCGCTGTTCCGCCCGTGCACGCCGTACGGCGTGATGAAGATGTTCGAGGCGCACGGCATCGCGCTGCAGGGCGCGAATGCGGTCGTGATCGGCCGTTCGAATATCGTCGGCAAGCCGATGGCGATGATGCTGCTCGACGCCGGCGCGACCGTGACGATCTGCCACAGCAAGACGCGCGACCTCGCCGCGCACACGCGGCAAGCCGACATCGTGGTCGCCGCGGTCGGCAAGCGCAACATCCTGACCGCCGACATGGTGAAGCCGGGCGCGACGGTGATCGACGTCGGCATGAACCGCGACGATGCGGGCAAGCTGTGCGGCGACGTCGATTTCGCGGGCGTGAAGGAAGTGGCCGGCTACATCACGCCGGTGCCGGGCGGCGTTGGCCCGATGACCATCACGATGCTGCTGGTCAACACGATCGAATCCGCCGAACGCGCCGCTGCCGCCGCGGCCTGACGCATCCCCGTTCAGCCGGCGCGCCTGCGTGCGCCGGCGTCTCGCCGGCCGCGTCGATGCGGCCGCACCGCGTCCGGCCGCAAGCCGCCGGACGCCCGTCCCCGGATGCCCGCTGTCGGATGCGCGCGGCCACGCATCCGACCCTGCGTCAATCGCGCCATTAGAAACTAACGATTGGAAAGCGCACGATGCGCCCCAATAATGTCAGTATCGGGCGCCGTCGCGCCCAGCCGCCGTTACCCTTTTCATCCCGGTTCATCCGGCAACAGACAGGGAGTCTTATGTCCGCCAGCGCCAACACCAATCCGCTCCTCGACTTCTCCGGCCTGCCCCGTTTCGGCGAAATCCGCCCGGAACACGTGACGCCCGCACTCGATACGCTGCTCGACGCCGCCAGCCGCGCGGTCGAAACCGCGAGCGCGCAGGAGACGCCGTCGACTTGGGCCGCCGTCGTCGAGACGGTCGAGCAGGCCACGGAGCCGCTCGGCCGCGCATGGGGCATCGTCGGCCATCTGAACGCGGTCGCCGACACGCCGGAGCTGCGCGCCGCCTACGGCGAAAACCTGCCGCGCGTGACCGAGTTCTGGTCGAGCGTCGGCCAGAATCTCGCGCTGTACGAGAAGTACAAGGCAATTGCCGCGAGCGCCGAATACGCGACGCTGTCCACCGAACGCAAGAAGATCCTCGATAACGCGCTGCGCGATTTCCGCCTGTCGGGCGCCGAGCTGCCGGAGGACCAGAAGCCGCGCTTCGCGGAACTGCAGGAGCAGCAGGCCGCGCTGTCGAAGGCCTTCTCCGACCACGTGCTCGACGCGACCAACGCGTACGCGTATGTCGTCGAGGACGAAGCCGAACTGGTCGGCTTGCCCGGCGATGCGATCGAGGCCGCCCGCGAAGCCGCGCAGAAGGACGGCAAGGCAGGCTGGAAATTCACGCTGCACTTCCCGTCGTACTTCCCGGTGCTGCAGTACGCCGAGAACCGCGCGCTGCGCGAGACGCTCTACCGCGCCTATGCGACGCGCGCGTCGGAACTCGGGCCGCAGTACGGCGGCGGCAAGGCCGAATGGGACAACACGGCGATCGTCGCCGACGAGCTGAAGCTGCGCCGCGAAGAGGCGCAGATGCTCGGCTACCGCAATTTCGCCGAAGTGTCGCTCGCGCCGAAGATGGCCGAATCGCCGCAACAGGTCATCGCCTTCCTCGAGGATCTCGCGACGCGCGCGCGTCCGCACGCGGACAAGGACTGGGACGAGCTGCGCACGTTCGCCGCGAAGGAACTCGGCCTCGCCGAACTCGCGCCGTGGGACGTCGCGTACGCGGCCGAGAAGCTGCGCCAGCAGCGCTACGCGTTCTCGGAAAACGAGGTCAAGCAGTACTTCCCGGAACCGGCCGCGCTCAAGGGCCTGTTCACCGTCACCGAAACGCTGTTCGGCGTGCGGATCAAGCCGGATGAAGCGCCGGTGTGGCACAAGGACGTGCGCTTCTTCCGCGTCGAGAACCGCGACGGCTCGCTCGTCGCGCAGTTCTATCTCGACCTGTACGCGCGCGAAGGCAAGCGCGGCGGCGCATGGATGGACGACGCGCGTTCGCGTGCGAAGCGCGGCAGCGACGTGCAGACGCCGGTCGCGTATCTCACCTGCAACTTCTCGGCGCCGATCGGCGGCAAGCCCGCGTGCTTCACGCACGACGAAGTCATCACGCTGTTCCACGAGTTCGGCCACGGGCTGCACCACATGCTCACGCGCGTCGACGAACTCGGCGTGTCGGGCATCAACGGCGTCGAATGGGATGCGGTCGAGCTGCCGTCGCAGTTCATGGAAAACTTCTGCTGGGAATGGGACGTGCTGTCGTCGATGTCGTCGCACGTCGATACAGGCGCCGCGCTGCCGCGCGAGCTGTTCGACAAGATGATCGCCGCGAAGAATTTCCAGAGCGGGCTCGGCACGCTGCGCCAGATCGTGTTCTCGATGTTCGACATGCTGCTGCACGTCGACTTCGACCCGGCCGGCGCCACCGGCGTGACCGCGTTCGCGCGCGAGATCAACGAGCGCTACCACGTGATTCCGCAGGCGGCCTTCTCGCGCTGGCCGAACACGTTCAGCCACATCTTCGCGGGCGGCTACGCGGCCGGCTATTACAGCTACAAGTGGGCCGAGGTGCTGTCGGCCGACGCGTACGCGGCGTTCGAGGAAGCGGCCGCCCAGAGCGGCAGCGTGCTCGACGCGGCCACCGGCACGCGCTATCGCCGCGAGATCCTCGAGGTCGGCGGCAGCCGCCCGGCGATGGATTCGTTCAAGGCGTTCCGCGGCCGCGAGCCGGAAATCGATGCGCTGCTGCGCCACAACGGGATGGCCGCGCCCGCGCACTGAGCGCGCCGCCCGACCCTTCCGGCTGCATCGACAGGCACCGCCGCGGCGGTGCCTTTTTTCATGGCGCGGGCGCTTCGTCGTCGAACAGCGAGAACTGCCCGTGACGCTCGGCCGTGTCCTCGTCGATGCGCACGCCGACGCCGAGCAGCCGTACGGCCTGCGCGCGCCGCTGCAGCCCCTTCGCGAGCAGCGTGACGGCCGTCTCCGCATGCGTCGCGTCGGCCACGCATTCGACCGTCGTGCGCTGGAAATCGGCGAAGCGGATCTTCACGTACAGCTTGCGGATCGACCGCGCGGCGCCAGCGCGCGCGATCCGCGCGTCGAGCTGCACGACGAGGCGGCGAATCTCGTCCGCGCATTGCTCGAGCGTCGTCAGGTCGGTCACGTAGGTCGTCTCGACGCTGACCGACTTGCGCTCCTGGTCGGCCTGCACGGGCCGCTCGTCGATGCCGCGCGACAGTTCGTACAGCCGCCGCCCGAATGCGCCGAACTCGCGATGCAGGTCGATCAGCGGCCAGTCGCGCAACTGCGCGCAGGTCTGGATGCCGAGCCGGTCGAGCCGCGTGGCCGTCACCTTGCCGACGCCGTGCAGCTTGCGCACCGGCAGCGCCGCGACGAACGCGTCGATCTCGTGCGGCCGCACGACGAACAAGCCGTCCGGCTTGTTCCAGTCCGACGCGATCTTCGCGATGAACTTGTTCGGCGCGACGCCGGCCGACACGGTCACGCCGACCGTGTCGAACACGCGCTGGCGGATCTCGCGCGCGATCAGCGTCGCACTGCCCTGGCACCGCTCGGACCCGCTGACGTCGAGGTACGCCTCGTCGAGCGACAGCGGCTCGACGTCGGGCGTGTAGTCGCGATAGATCGCCATGATCTGCCGCGACGCCGCGCGGTATTTGTCCATCGCGGACGGCAGGATCAGCAGGTCCGGGCACTTGCGCATCGCGAGCGCCGACGACATCGCCGAATGCACGCCATAGCGCCGCGCCTCGTAGTTGCAGGTCGCGATCACGCCGCGCTGGTCGGGCCGGCCGCCGACCGCGAGCGGCCGGTTGCGCAGCGACGGATCGTCGCGCATCTCGACCGACGCGTAGAAACAGTCGCAGTCGCAGTGAATGATCTTGCGCATGCGCGGCAGCGCGTCGCCCGGTGGCGGCACGTGCGGATCGACAGGCGGGATGGTGGTCGGGTTCACGGTGCCGATACTGTACAAAAACACAGTGCCGGTTTCAACTGTCGCGTGCGGCCGCGCCCGGCTGCGCCGTACCGGCCCGCTTTGCGCGGATCGTACCGGCCGCGCGCCGGCAGCGACGCCTATACTCGTCTGCCGCGACACACCAAACGAGAAGGTGACGGATGAAGACGATCGGATTGATCGGCGGCATGAGCTGGGAATCGTCGGCCGAGTACTACCGGATGATCAACCGGCATTCGAAGGCGCTGCATGGCGGCCACCACAACGCGAAAAGCGTGCTGGTCACGGTCGACTTCGCGGAAATCGAAGCGCTGCAGCGCACGCACGACTGGGCGGCGCTCGGCGAACGGATGGCCGACGCGGCGCGCCAGCTCGAAGCGGCCGGCGCCGATCTCGTCGTGCTGACGACCAATACGATGCATCGCGTGCACGACGCGATCGAAGCCGCGGTGAAGCTGCCGTTCCTGCACATTGCCGATCCGACCGGCAGCGCGCTGCGCGACGCGGGCGTCGAGCGCGTCGCGCTGCTCGGCACGCGCTACACGATGGAGTTGCCGTTCTATGCGGAGCGGCTGCGCGACAAATTCGGGATGGACGTGCTCGTGCCGGACGAACGCGGGCGCGACGACGTGCACCGGATCATCTACGACGAGCTGTGCCACGGCATCGTCGCGGCGAAATCGCGCGCGACCTACGTGTCGATCATCGAGGCACTGGCGCGGCGCGGCGCGCAGGCCGTGATTCTCGGCTGCACGGAAATCACGCTGCTGATCGGCGCGGACGATTCGCCGCTGCCGGTGTTCGACACGACCGCGCTGCATGCGAAGGCGGCCGTGGAGTGGGCGGCGCGGTAACCACGACAACCGCGCCGGCGATATCGCACGCGGAAAACAAAAAACCCGGCACGGGGCCGGGTTCCTGTCGACGAAGCGCGCATCGGTCACTTGCGCTGCACATCGTCTGGTGTGCTTGGTTGCGGGGGTAGGATTTGAACCTACGACCTTCGGGTTATGAGCCCGACGAGCTGCCAGACTGCTCCACCCCGCGTCAGAGAAATAAATTATAGGGTGATGAAGTACTCACGTCAACACTTTTGTCACAAATTCTTCTCTCGTCTTCCAGACGGCGTGGCCCGCGCCCTGCTCCGCGTCGCGTTTCGCGCGCGTTCGCCCCGCATGCTCGCGGTAAGATGGCGGCCTTCGCATTCACGCCGCACACATACTCCCGTTCATGAAAATCGCCACCTGGAACGTCAACTCGCTCAACGTCCGCAAGCAGCATGTGCTCGACTGGCTCGCGCAAAGCGGCACCGACGTACTGTGCCTGCAGGAACTGAAGCTGCCTGACGAGAAATTCCCGCGCGCCGATCTCGAGGCGATCGGCTATCGCAGCTGGTTCACGGGCCAGAAGACCTACAACGGCGTCGCGATCCTCGCGCGCGCGTCGCTCGCCGTCGACGAATCGGACATCGTGCGCAACATCCCCGGCTTCGACGATCCGCAGCAGCGCGTGGTCGCCGCGACGGTCGACGGCGTGCGCATCGTGTCCGCGTACTTCCCGAACGGCCAGGCGCCCGACTCCGACAAGTTCGTCTACAAGATGCAATGGCTCGACGCGCTGCAGGCGTGGCTGCGCACCGAGCTGCAGCGCTACCCGAAGCTCGCGCTGCTCGGCGACTACAACATCGCGCCGGAAGACCGCGACGTGCACGATCCCGCGAAATGGGAAGGCCAGAACCTCGTGTCGCCGCAGGAGCGCGCGCACTTCGCGCAACTGATCGAGCTCGGCTTCGTCGATGCGTTCCGCCGCTTCGAGCAGCCCGAGAAAACCTTCACGTGGTGGGACTACCGGATGATGGCGTTCCGCCGCAACGCCGGGCTGCGCATCGACCACATCCTGCTGTCGCCGGCGCTCGCGGAAACCTGCACGTCGTGCGAGGTCGATCGTACGCCGCGCACGTGGGAACAACCGTCCGACCACACGCCCGTCGTCGCGGTCGTCGGCTGATCGTCCCATCCGCCCGCGCGCTCAGTGCCGCGCGGGCGCCGGCCCGAGATGGGCCCACAGGAAGCCGAACTCGGCCGCATCGGCCTCCGCACGCTCCAGATCGTCGGCGCTGCCGTGGCCGCCGTCGGTGTTCTCCCAATACCACACCCGTTCGTGACCGAGCGCCTGCATGCGCGCGGCCATCTTGCGCGCATGCGCGGGATGCACGCGGTCGTCGCGCGTCGACGTCGTCAGCAGCAGCGGCGGATACGTGACGCCTTCGCGCACGCGGTGATACGGCGAATACGCGGCCAGCGCCGCGCCCGCGCGCGGATCGTCGGGGTCGCCGTATTCGTCGAGCCATGCAGCGCCCGCGTGCAGCTTCGGATAGCGCTGCATGTCGAGCAGCGGCACGCGGCACAGCACCGCGCCGAACAGCTCCGGCCGCTGCATCATGCACGCGGCGACCAGCAATCCGCCGTTGCTGCCGCCCTCGATCCCGAGCTGCGCGGCCGTCGTCACGCCGGTCGCGGCCAGATCCTCGGCCACCGCGATGAAATCGTCGAATGAACGCTGCCGATGTTCGCGCTGCGCGTCGACGTGCCAGCGCGGCCCGAACTCGCCGCCGCCGCGGATATGCGCGAACGCCATCACGCCGCCGCGTTCGAGCCACCCGATGCCGAACGCGTCGCTGTAGCCCGGCAGGTTCGGGATCGCAAAGCCGCCGTAGCCCGACAGCAAACACGGCCGCGCGACGCGCGCGGCGCCGTCGGCCGGATCGAGCGCATCGCGCGGCCCGATCAGCGTGTACGGCACCATCGTGCCGTCCCGCGAGCGCGCGCTCGCGCGGCGCACGACGAGCCCGGCCGCCTCGAACTGCACCGGCGGCCGGTCGAGCAGCACACGGCGCGACGGCGCATCGTCCGCCCGATCGGCAAGATCGGCCAGCCAGCATTCGGGCGGATCGAGATAGGTGTCGACGTCGACGTACACCTCGTCGTTCAGCGTCGCCTCGACGGGTTCGACGTCGATCTGCGCATCGCCCGTCCACTCGAACGGCCGCGCGTCCCATGTCCACGTGCTGTCGTCGGCCTGTCGAGGCTGCCACAGCATCGTCCGGTTGTGCACGTCGTCGAGCCAGCTCGCGATCAGCATCGTGCGCGTGTGCGTCCACGTGCACGCGGATGTGGTCGGCCGCGGCGCGAACAGCGTCGTGAATGCGCGCGACCCGGCCAGGAACGCCTGCTCGCGGATCGCGAGCAGCGAGCCGCCCGCATGGCGCACGCCGTCGCAATCCCAGTCGAGGCGCGGCTCCAGCACGAGCCAGCCTTCCCAGAACCCGACCTCGACGTGCGTCGGCACGTCGTAGCGCGCCCACTCGCCGGCGTCGGTCAGCCAGTACGCATGCGCGTCGAAGAAGTCGACGCTGCGCCACGCGACGTGACGCCGATCGATCGGATCGCACCACGCCCCGGCGCTGATGTCGTCGGGTTCGCCGCTGAACACGACGGGCGCATCGGCGAGCGCCGTGCCGCGCACCCAGCGCCGCGCTTCGTACGGATAGCCGGCCGCGGTCGCATGCGCTTCGCCGCAATCCCAGCTCACGTAGACGGTGTCGCGGTCGATCCAGCCGACCGTGTGATGGCCCGGCTCGTCGATCGTGAAGCCGCCGTCGACGAAACGGCGTTCGACGAGATCGAATTCGCGCACGACGACCGCGTCGGCACCGCCCGGCGACAGCGACAGCAGCGCGCGATCGCCGTCCGGATACAGGATCGCATCCTGCTCGAACACCCACGACTCGCCCTCTTCGGCACCGAGCGCATCGACGTCGAGCAGCGTTTCCCACGCGGGCCGACCGGCACGCCAGTCGTCCCAGCGCGCGCGGCGCCACAGCCCCTTCGGATGGAGATCGTCCTGCCACAGGTCGTACGCCCAGTCGCGCCAGCGGGTCGGAATCACCGGGCGCTCACGCGGCAGATAGGCCTTGGCGAGACGCGCGGCCAGCGCGCGATACGCATCGTCGTCGCGCAGCGCGGCGCGCGTGCGCGCATTCTGCTCGTCGACCCACGTGCGGGCGCGCTTGCTGTCGAGCGCTTCGAGAAAACGGAACGGGTCGGCCCCGGCGGGCCAGCGGAAGGAATCGGACATTGAGGATCGGCGGAATGGCAAACGGCGTGCAAACCGCGATTATGTCCGATCGCGGCATGCGCGACGCGCGCGCATGCCGCGATTCGTGCTCAGGGCTCCAGGTGGAGTTCCTGGATCTTGCGCGTGATCGTGTTGCGGCCGATACCGAGGCGCTCCGCGGCCTCGACCTTGCGGCCCCGCGTGAAGTCGAGCGCCTCGCGGATCACGGCCGCCTCGAAACGGCGTGCGAGCTCGTCCATCACGTCGGCCGAATTCTCGCGCAACAGCCGCGCGACTTCGGTGCGCAGGCCATGCTCCCACAGCGGATAGCCGTTCGGCACGCTGCCGTTCGGCGCGGCCGCGACGGGCGCGCTCGCCGCCGGCGCCGCACCGAGCGCGGGCGGCACGGCCGGCGCGCTGCCGGGCGCATCCGCACCTTCGCCCGTCGCGACGACCGGCGCACCGGCCGGCACGAGATCGGGCGGCAGGTCCTTGATCTCGACCGTCTGCGCGGGCGCCATCACGGTCAGCCAGTTCGCGAGGTTCTCGAGCTGCCGAACATTGCCGGGAAACGGCAGCGACGTCAGGTACGCGAGCGCGTCGTCGGACACGCGCTTCGGCTCGACGCCGAGATCGCGTGCGCTCTTCTGCAAGAAGTGGCGCGTAAGCAGCGCGATGTCCTCGCTGCGTTCGCGCAGCGGCGGCAGGCGCAGCCGGATCACGTTGAGCCGGTGGTAAAGGTCCTCGCGGAACAACCCCTGCCGCACGCGCGATTCGAGATTCTGGTGGGTCGCGGCGATCACGCGCACGTTCGCGCGCAGCGGGTTGTGCCCGCCGACGCGGTAGAACTGCCCGTCCGACAGCACGCGCAGCAGGCGCGTCTGCAGGTCGAACGGCATATCGCCGATTTCGTCGAGGAACAGCGTGCCGTTCTCGGCCTGCTCGAAACGGCCCTGCCGTGTCGTCTGCGCGCCGGTGAACGCGCCGCGCTCGTGGCCGAACAGCTCGGATTCGAGCAGGTCCTTCGGAATCGCCGCGGTGTTCAGCGCGATGAACGGGCCGTTCGCGCGCGGGCTGTGGCGATGCAGCGCCCGGGCGACGAGCTCCTTGCCGGTGCCCGATTCGCCGGTGATCAGCACGGTCGCGGCCGAATGCGACAGGCGGCCGATCGCGCGGAACATGTCCTGCATCGCGGGCGCCTGGCCGAGCATCTCGGGCGCCTCGGCAACGCGCTCGTCCTGCGGCGCGCCGCCGCGCAGGCTTTCCTCCACCGCGCGGCGGATCAGCTCGACGGCCTTATCGACGTCGAACGGTTTCGCGAGATATTCGAACGCGCCGCCCTGGAACGCCGCGACGGCGCTATCGAGGTCGGAGAACGCCGTCATGATGATGACGGGCAAGCCCGGCAGCCGCTCGTGCATCGCCTGCAGCAGCTCGAGGCCCGAGCCGCCCGGCATCCGGATGTCGGACACGAGCACCTGCGGCGTCTCGTGGTCGAGCGCGGCCAGCGCATCGCGCACGTTCGCGAAGCTCTTCGTCGCGAAGCTGTCCCGGGCGAGTGCCTTTTCAAGCACCCAGCGGATCGATTGGTCGTCGTCTACTATCCAGATCGGCTTCATAGGTCGGTCAGGTATGGGTGAATCCGGTGAATCGCAATGTCGCCGCTCAATGGTCGAGCGGCAGCAGAATCTGAAATTCGGTACGTCCGGGCCGGCTTTCGACCTCGATCATCCCGTCGTGCTGCTGCACGAAAGTCTGCGCGAGCGTCAGGCCGAGACCACTGCCGTCTTCGCGCCCGGACACGAGCGGATAGAAAATGCGGTCGCGGATCTCGTCCGGAATGCCGGGCCCGTTGTCGATCACGTGCAAGTCCAGTGCCAGCCGGTACAGGCGCTTCGCGATCGTGATCTTGCGCGCGATGCGCGTGCGCAGCTCGATCTTCGCGTCGCCCTGCGCGATCCGCTCGCGCAGCGCCTGCGCCGCGTTGCGCACGATATTGAGCAGCGCCTGGATCAGTTGCTCCTTGTCGCCGCGCAGGTCCGGCACGCTCACGTCGTAGTCGCGCTCGATCGTGAGCCCGCGCGGAAACTCCGCGAGCATCACCGCGCGCACGCGTTCGCACACTTCGTGGATGTTCACGTCGCCGACGATGTGCGGATGCCGATGCGGCTCCAGCAACCGGTCGACGAGCGTCTGCAGGCGATCGGACTCCTTGATGATCACCTGCGTGTATTCGCGCAACTCGCCGCGCTCGCGCTCGCCCAGTTCGAATTCGAGCAGCTGGGCTGCGCCGCGAATGCCGCCGAGCGGATTCTTGATCTCGTGCGCGAGGTTGCGGATCAGCTGCTTGTTGACCGCGGTCAGGTCGTGGATGCGCTCTTCCCGGTCGGTACGCGACTGCCGTTCGTTCTCGAACAGCTCGACGAGCACGAAATCGGGCGCCGACTCGAGGAAGCCGACGATCGCATGCACATGCAGCGGTTCGCGGCCGGGCCGGTCGAGCACGGTATCGAGGTGCGTCGCGTGAAAGCGTTCCTCGCCGATCGCGGTGATCGTCGATGCCAGCTCGTTCGCGTTCGGAAAAATCTCGCCCCACGGCCGCTGCGCGAGCTGCCGGCGCGAGATGTCGAGCATCGCCTCCGCCGACGGGTTCGCGAACGCGATCCGCAGCGTCTTGCGGTCGAGCACGATCACGACCGTCGGCAGCGCTTCCAGCCCCGCCAGCAGGCCCGAACGCGCGAGCCGCTCGTCGTCCGTCAGTCGCTCGGGCTGCCCCGTTTTCGCCTTGATCAGATTCTTCAGAACCATCTGCGTGCTTGTCGCGCCTCACCGGGCCAGAAAATGAAAATCACCGGAACAAAAAAGGGACGGCTGGACGCCGTCCCCTTTCAGACTCCGCCGTTCCCGCCGCAGGCCGCGCGACGGGAACGAACCGGCAAAATGGCGCTGAATCGTCGCGCCATCGCCGATTAGAGCGAGTAGTACATCTCGAACTCGATCGGGTGCGTCGTCATGCGGAACTTCGCCAGCTCCTGCTCCTTCAGCGCGAGGTACGCGTCGATCATGCCGTCCGTGAACACGCCGCCGCGCGTCAGGAACTCGCGATCCTTGTCGAGCGCTTCGAGTGCCTGGTCGAGGCCCGCGCAGACGGTCGGGATCTTTGCATCCTCTTCCGGCGGCAGGTCGTACAGGTTCTTGTCCGCGGCTTCGCCCGGATGGATCTTGTTCTGGATCCCGTCGAGGCCGGCCATCATCAGCGCCGTGAAGCACAGGTACGGGTTCGCCATCGGATCCGGGAAGCGCGTTTCGATGCGGCGGCCCTTCGGGTTCGACACGTGCGGAATGCGGATCGATGCCGAACGGTTGCGTGCCGAGTAAGCGAGCTTGACCGGTGCTTCGAAGTGCGGGACCAGACGCTTGTACGAGTTCGTCGTCGGGTTCGTGATCGCGTTCAGTGCACGGGCGTGCTTGATGATGCCGCCGATGTAGAACAGCGCCAGTTCCGACAGGCCGGCGTAGCCGTTGCCCGCGAACAGGTTCTGGCCGTCCTTCCAGATCGACTGGTGAACGTGCATGCCCGAACCGTTGTCGCCGACGACCGGCTTCGGCATGAACGTCGCCGTCTTGCCGTACGAGTGCGCGACGTTGTGGATGATGTACTTCGACCATTGCGTCCAGTCGGCGCGCTGCACCAGCGTCGAGAACTTCGTGCCGATTTCGTTCTGGCCCTGGCCCGCCACTTCGTGGTGGTGCACTTCGACCGGGATACCGAGCTGTTCGAGCAGCAGGCACATTTCCGAACGCATGTCCTGGAACGTGTCGACCGGCGCGACCGGGAAGTAACCGCCCTTCGTGCCCGGACGGTGGCCCGTGTTGCCGCCTTCGAATTCCTTGCCGGCCGACCACGGTGCTTCTTCCGAGTTGATCTTCACGAAGCAGCCCGACATGTCCGTGTTCCACTGGACCGAGTCGAAAATGAAGAATTCCGGTTCCGGACCGAAGTAGGCCGTGTCGCCGATGCCCGTGCTCTTCAGGTACGCTTCGCCGCGCTTCGCGAGCGAACGCGGATCGCGCTCGTAGCCCTTGCCGTCTGCCGGCTCGACCACGTCGCAGGTCAGCACGAGGGTCGACTCTTCGTAGAACGGGTCGACGAAGGCCGCGCTCGGGTCCGGCATGAGCAGCATGTCCGACGCCTCGATGCCCTTCCAGCCCGCGATCGACGAACCGTCGAATGCATGGCCGCTTTCGAACTTGTCTTCGTCAAACGCCGAAACCGGCACCGACACGTGCTGTTCCTTGCCGCGCGTATCCGTGAAGCGGAAATCGACAAACTTGACGTCCTCGTCCTTCACGAGCTGCATGACGTCGGCGACGGTTTTACTCATAACCTCTTCTCCTGATTGAACAATTCCGGCGGACTGGGAACCGCCTCGTTTATCGAGCTGACCGGGGTCTTGCTTTAGCGCAGCGCGCCCCGATTCGACCGAATTCTATATAGCAGCATCCGTGCCAGCCATCGCAAAACCGACGTAAATCGCGCCGGAGCGCGTCGCGACGGGACCCGGCTGCGCAATTCCGGGGCCGGCCACCGCACCGGCGGCCGCGCAAACGCACCGAAACGGTGCAATCACGCCAGCGCGCCGTCGCGGCGGAATCATTCTGGTGCATGCACGCCATTCTGCACCCTTTTGGTGAGTGCGTGGCGGTGCATGTGCCTGTCGGTAGACGGGCGTTCGTACCGCGACGCCGCGCTAGAATGTTCGTTTGACCGATACGGAGACTCCCTGCCATGAGTACGCTCGACCAGCTTTACGCGAAGGCCGACGAACGCCGCGCACAAGGCGCGCTCAACTACGCCGGCGCGCTGCTGCCGGTCGAGGCATTCGAACTGCTGCAGCTCGACCCGTCCGCGCGCCTCGTCGACGTGCGCACGCGCGCCGAACTCGACTGGATCGGCCGCCCGCTCGTCGGCGACGGCCAGTACCTGCACCTCGAATGGACGCGCTACCCGGGCGGCGTGCCGAACGCCGAATTCGTCAACGAACTGAAGGCGGCCCTCCCGGCCGATACGCCGATCCTGTTCCTGTGCCGCAGCGCCGCGCGCTCGAAGCTCGCCGCGGTCGCGTCCGCGCAGGCCGGCTTCACGAAGGCGTTCGACCTGCTCGAAGGCTTCGAGGGCGCCAAGGACGCCGAAGGCCACCGCAAGACGGTCGACGGCTGGTGCTTCCGCAAACTGCCGTGGATCGGCGCCTGACGAAGCACGACGCTCGGCGGCGACAGCCTCATCGTCGAGCCGGGCGATGACATGCCGATGACGGGCCGCGTTGCGCGGCCCGTGCTTTTTTTGCGGCCGCGTGGCGGGCCGCTCAGGCGCGCGGCGTATCGGGCTCGACGACGTCGCCGCCGAGCAGGTGCACGCCTTCGCGCAGCTTCACGAACGCAGCCGCGACGGCTTCCGGCTCGCCCTTCACGCCGAGGTCGATGTGACGGCGCGCATAGATGCCACCGCGCTCCGCATCGCCGACGCTCGGCAGGCTGAACACGCGCACGCCCGGGAAATCGCGCTCGATGCGCTCCATCAGCGGCGTGAGCGTCGATTCCGGCAGCTCGAACACGTACAGCGAGCGCTCCGCGTGCGGCGTCGCGTGATGCAGGTGCGCGTACTTCGTGTCGAGCACCCATTCGATCATCGGCCAGGCCATCACCGGGAAACCCGGCACGAAGTGCAGGTCGCCGGCCGAAAAACCGGGAATGCGGTTATAGCCGTTCGGGATGATGGTCGCGCCCGCCGGGAACACGCCCATGTTGAAGCGGTGCTGGTTCTCCGGCGAATCGAAGTCGACCGGCGTGGCCGGATCGGTATGCGTTTCGCGGATCCGCTCCGAAATCAGCACCTTCGCTTCCGGATGCAGTTCGAGCGGCACGCCGAGCGCGGCGGCCGCGCACTGGCGCGTGTGGTCGTCCGGCGTCGCGCCGATTCCGCCCGTCGAGAACACGATGTCGCCCGACGCGATCGCACGCGCGAGCGTCGCCGTGATGCGCGCCGGATCGTCGCCGACGTATTCGGCCCAGTCGAGCGCGAGGCCGCGCGCGCCGAGCAGTTCGATGACCTTCGCCAGATGCTTGTCCTGCCGCCGGCCCGAAAGGATTTCGTCGCCGATGATGATGATGCCGATGCTCATGCCTGCCCCATGTCGATTGCGGTGGCGCGCGCACTCGCGCGCAGGTCCTCCAGCGCGCGCAGGCAGTAGTGCCCGAACCACAGCGCCGAGAAGACGAGGATGAAAGCGTAAACCCAGATCATGGCCGCCGCGACGAATGGAAACAGCACCATCATCCAGACCGACGACACCCATACGAAGGTCGGTACGGTGCCGAGCAGCCCGGTCGCGACGCCGATGCCGATCAGCGGCCAGCGGTGGCGGCGCACGAGCGCGCGGCGCTCGTCGCGGCTCGCGTGCAGCGCGAGCGCGTCGTAGGTCATCACGCGGTACGTGAGCCAGCCCCAGATCACCGGCGGCAGCAGCGCGAAGAACGGCGGGATCAGCCACAGCGGGATCGTGACGACGAGCAGCACGACGCCGACCAGCGCCGCGCCGAGCGAATTGAACACGCTGCCGAAAAAGGTACCGCCCCGCTTCGGCTCGAGCGCCGCGAACTGCCGGTTCGACAGGTGCTTGATCACGACCGGCATCGAGATCGTCGCGATCAGCAGCAGCACGGTCAGCACGATCAGCGGAATCGCGAGCGACACGACCACGAACGGCGCGACGACCGCGTGCAGCTGCGACATGCCGATCGCATCGAACGCGCGATACAGCGCGGCCGTCAGCACGAAGCCGTCGAGCGCGCCGCGCGCGAGATCCAGCAGCGTCTGCCACGAAAACCACAGCACGGCGCCCCACAGCAGCGCCGAGACGACGAACGGCATCAGGGTGAGCCACAGCATGCGCGGGTGCAGCGCGCTGGCGATCGCCCGGACGAAGGAGCGCAGCAAGTCGTTCATGCGAACCTGTATCGACGGAGAAAAACGGGGAAAGGATAAACCACACGGCCCGCATGCGCCGAAGCGCATGCGGGCCGTGTGGGAATGCCGTTCAACGGGAGCGGGATCGCGTCAGGCCGACGCCGCGCCGCGCTTCGCGGGGAACAGACGCCGGAAGATCCGCACGAACGCGAGGCCGTGCTGCGACCAGAAGCCGTCGCCGTAGGACACGCCCTCGACCTGCTCGCGGATGCCGGTCGGCTCGACCGTGCGACTCCACGACGCGGTGCCGAACATCATGTCCCACCACGGGAACAGCACGCCGAAGTTGCAGCCGTACTTGGTGCCTTCGTGACCGTAGCCGACCGCATGGTGGCGCCGATGGAAGATCGGGCTGACGAGCAGGCGCTCGCCGAGCCAGCCGAACGACAGGCGCGCATTCGTATGCTGGATGCTCTGCATGAAGTTCGTGAACGCGGTCAGCACGACGAACTGCGACGGCGTCACGCCGATCACGAGCGCGATCGCCGCGAAAAAGCACGACTGGATCACGTCGTCGAGCAGGTGGTTGCGGTCGTCGCACCACAGCGACATCTGCCGCTGGCTGTGATGGACCGCGTGCAGCTCCCACCAGATGCCGAACTTGTGCTGCCAGCGGTGATACCAGTAGCCGGCGAAGTCGAGCACGACAAGGTAGATCGCGAACGCGACGATCGGCTGCGAGGTCACGCCCGGCCACAGGTAGTCGAGATTGACGTTCGCGACGCCGTGCAGGCGCAGCCAGGACTGGAAGCTGTCGAACACCGGCTGCAGCGCGAAGAAGAAGAACAGCGTGTAGATGCCGAGCTTCGAGATCGCCGTGTAGATCACGTCGACCCGCACCGCGCGGCGGTTTTTCCAGCGTTCGACCGGCAGCAGCGCCTCGAGCGGGCGCAGCAACGCGAACATCAGCACCATCTGCAACGCGCCGATGATCACCCAGTACAGCGCGTCGTAGGTGTCCTCGTCATAGTCCATCAGGTTGAACTTGAAGAGGAGCGGCTGCACGACGTCGACGTACAGCCAGGTCTGGATGTCCGACACGAACGCATCGATCAGGTGCAGCATCGTTCGCCTCCGCCCGTCACGCGCCGTTCGCCGCCTTCCACGGCGCGCGGTCGTAGAAGTAGATGCCGTGCGGCGAGCGGCCGACGGCGATCGTCTGCACCAGCTTGCGCGACGCCAGGTCGATGATCCCGACCTTCTTCGCGAAGCGGAACGTCACCCACAGCGTCTTCTTGTCGGCGGACAGTTCCATGTCGTCGGGGCCCGGCAGCAGGCCGGTGATGTCGCCGACGTTGGTGAGGGTGTTCTCGTCGATGATGCTGATCGTGTTCGCGACGCGGTTCGTCACCGCGACGTGCGTGCCGTCGGCGAGCGAGCGGAAGTTGTGCGCGCCCTTGCCGGTGTAGATCTGCTTGACGACCTTCTGGTTGCGCCAGTCGACGACCGCGACGTAATCCGCGCCCGTCATCCCGACCAGCAGGAATTTGTCGTCCGGCGTGAGCCACAGGCCGGCCGGCACCTTGCCGACCTTCATCTTCCACTTGACCGTCTGCGTCGGCAGGTCGATCGCCGCGATCTCGCCGGACACCTGCAGCGACACGAGCAGCGTCTTGCTGTCCTTCGTGAATGCGAGGTGGCTCGGCATCACCGCGAGCGGCACGCGCTTCACGAGGTGCAGGTCGCGGCCGTCGTAACCGTAGATGTCGACGCGGTCGAGCCGCAGGCCGGCCGCCGCGAACCATTTGCGGTCCGGCGAGAAGCCGAGCTGGTAAGGATCGTCGATCCCTTCGACGGTGCGCTGCAGCTTGCCCGTCTTCGGATCGAGGAACATCAGGCTGTTCGAGACCGAATTGGCGACGATCAGCGACGCATTGTCGGGCGTCGCCATCAGGTGATGCGGCTCCTTGCCGGTCGGCATCGTGCTGACGACCTCGCGGGTCTGCTGGTCGATCAGGGAAAGCGTCGCTTCGGCCGAGTTGAGGACGATCACGTTATTCGCGTGTGCGGCGGGCGCCAGTACGGCGGCGGCCAGCGCGAGCGTGCGGCCGAGGGAAAGGAAAGTGCGCATGAAGACTCACGTCGAGGAACAACCGTCATTGTAAAACGTTCAACCGGCCGCGCCGGTTGACGGCGGTCGGTATTGCGCCACTTCGACGCACGCCGCGGCGGCCGGACGAGCCGCCGCGGCAAGCACCGTACGGCCGGCCGGGGCCATCCGCCGCGGCGGGCCCGGGACGCCGATGTTGCGCTAGCGCTGCATCGACTCCCAGACCTTGTGCAGACGCTTGACAGAGACAGGCATCGGCGTGCGCAGTTCCTGCGCGAACAGCGAAATCCGCAGTTCTTCGAGCAGCCAGCGGAATTCCGCGAGCCGCGCATCGGCGACGCCGCCGCGCTGCGACACCGCGCGCTGGTACTGCTGGACAAGCGGCAGCAGGTCGGCCGACTGCTTCGCATCGCGCGCCGGATCGGCCTTCAGCTTGTCGATGCGCAGCGCGATGCCCTTCAGGTAGCGCGGGAAATGCGCAAGCTGCGCGTAAGGCGTGTCGATCACGAAGCGCTTGCCGACCAGCGCGGCGAGCTGCTGCTGCAGGTCCGCATGGGCCTGCGCGAACGGCTTCGCCTGCGCGAGCTTCTTCACGAGCCCCGCGTATTCGGCGAGGATCTGGCCGACCAGCCGCGCGATTTCCTGCGCGAGCAGGTTCAGGCGGCTCCGGCCCTCGTCGCGGCGCGCGTGGAAGCTTGCGTCGTCGTCGGGCAGCGGGTCCTGCAGGCACGCGCGGTCGAGCGCCGTATCGATCAGCTGGTCGCGCAACTCGTCCTGCGTGCCGAGCGACATGTACTGCATCGCCATCTCGCGCAGGCCCGGCAGGTTCTTCTCGAGGAACTTGATCGGCTCCTTCAGCTGCAGCGCGAACAGCCGCCGCAAGCCGGCCCGGTGGATGCGTGCGGCCTCCTCCGGCGAATCGAACACCTCGACGTCGCAATGCGTGCCGCGGTCGACGAGCGCCGGGTAGCCGTACAGCGTCTGGCCGCGCCGGCGGATTTCCAGCAGCTCGGGCAGCTTGCCGAAATTCCACGTCGTCAGGTTCTCGTACAGCGCCGTCGCGCCGGCTTCCGCCGGCGCGGCCGTCTGCGGCGCCGCGCCCTTGCCTGCCTTCGCGTTACGGCCGGCGGCACCGGCCGTGGCCGCCGCCGGCGCCTGGCCGACCGGCTGGCCCGCATCGACATCGCCGCCCGTCGCGATCGTCGACGCCGCCGCGATCTTCTGGAACTGCTGCTGCGCCTGCGCGCCGAGCTCCTGGCGAAGCTGCGCGAGATTGCGCCCCATCGCCAGCTGGCGGCCGTGCTCGTCGATCACCTTGAAATTCATGAACAGGTGCGCGGGCAGCGTCTCGAGCTTGAAGTCGGCCGTCTTCATCGCGACCTGCGTCTCGCCGCGCACGTCGGCGATCAGCGCCTCGACGAGCCCGCCCGCGCCGAAGCGCTCGCGCCCCATCCGCTCGACGAAGCCGGCCGCGTATTCGGGCAGCGGCACGCAGTGCCGGCGCAGCTTCTGCGGCAGCGACTTCAGCAGCAGCTGCACCTTTTCCTTCAGCATCCCCGGCACGAGCCACTCGCAGCGGCGCGCATCGACCTGGTTCAGCGCGTACAGCGGCACCGCGAGCGTCACGCCGTCGCGCGGCGTGCCGGGCTCGAAGTGGTACGTGAGGGCCATCTCGACGCCGGCCATCGTCGCGCGCTTCGGGAACAGCTCGGTCGTCACGCCGGCCGCCTCGTGGCGCATCAGGTCGTCGCGCGACAGGTACAGCAGCCGCAGCTTGTCCTCGGGCTGGCCGCCCTTCTTCACTTCGTCGCGATACCAGCGCTCGAACGCCGCGCCCGTGTGGATCCCCTCGGGAATCGCCTGGTCGTAGAACGCGTAGATCAGCTCGTCGTCGACCAGCACGTCCTGACGGCGCGACTTGTGCTCGAGCTGCTCGATGTCGGCGAGCAGCTTGCGGTTGTGCGCGAAGAACGCGAGCTTCGTGTCGAACTCGCCTTCGACCAGCGCACCACGGATGAACAGCTCGCGGGCACGCGCCGGATCCTGCTTGCCGAACGCGACGCGCCGGCGGTGGTAGATCGGCAGCCCGTACAGCGTCGCGCGCTCGTACGCGCTGACCTGCGCCGGGCGCTTTTCCCAGTGCGGCTCCGACAGCGATTTCTTCAGCAGGTGCGCGCCGATTTTCTCGACCCATTCGGGCTCGATCTTCGCGAGGCAGCGCGCGTACAGCCGGCTCGTCTCGACAAGCTCGGCCGCCATCACCCAGCGGCCGGCCTTCTTCGCGAGCGCGGAGCCCGGCCACAGGTAGAACTTGATGCCGCGCGCGCCGAGATAGTGCGGATCGTCGTCGGCCTTCAGGCCGAGGTTGCCGAGCAGCCCCGTCAACAGGGCCAGATGGACCTGTTCGTAGGTCGCCTCGACTTCGTTCAGGCGCCAGCCGTGCTCGCGCACGACGGTCAGCAACTGCGAATGGACGTCGCGCCATTCGCGCAGCCGCAGGTGCGACAGGAAATTCTGGCGGCACGCGTCGACGAGCTGGCGGTTCGACTTCTTGTGCGCGACGGCCTCTTCGAACCATGCCCAGATCTTCAGCCACTGCAGGAATTCGGAACGCTCGTCGGCAAACCGGCGGTGCGCCTGGTCGGCCTGCTCCTGCGCGTCGATCGGCCGGTCGCGCGGGTCCTGCACGGACAGCGCGCTCGCGATGATCAGCACCTCGCGCAGCGACTGCTGGTCGCGCGCGGCGAGAATCATCCGGCCGACGCGCGGATCGAGCGGCAGCCGCGCGAGTTCGCGGCCGAGCGGCGTCAGCGCGTTGTCGTCGTCGACCGCGCCGAGCTCGTTGAGCAACTGGTAGCCGTCCGCGATCGCGCGGCCGGGCGGCGGTTCGAGGAACGGGAACGATTCGATCGCCGTCAGGTGCAGCGACTTCATCCGCAGGATCACCGACGCGAGCGACGAGCGCAGGATTTCCGGATCGGTGAAGCGCGCGCGCGCCTGGTAGTCGCTTTCCTCGTACAAGCGGATGCAGACGCCGTCGGCCACGCGGCCGCAACGGCCCGCGCGCTGGTTCGCGGCCGCCTGCGAGATCGACTCGACCTGCAGCTGCTCGACCTTGTTCCGGTACGAATAGCGCTTCACGCGCGCGAGGCCGGTGTCGACCACGTAGCGGATGCCCGGCACCGTCAGCGAGGTTTCGGCGACGTTGGTCGCCAGCACGATCCGGCGGGCGTTCGACGCCTTGAACACCTTGTCCTGGTCGGCCGCCGACAGCCGCGCGAACAGCGGCAGGATCTCGGTGTGCGGCGGATGGTGCTTGCGCAGCGCCTCGGCCGCCTCGCGGATCTCGCGCTCGCCGGGCAGGAACACCAGCACGTCGCCGGGGCCCTCGCGGCACAGCTCGTCGACCGCGTCGACGATCGCGTCCATCAGGTCGCGCTCGGCTTCGCGCGCGGTCTTCACCCGGTCGCGGCCGCCCGTGCCTTCGGCATGCTTCACGGCCGGGCGATCCTCGGCCACCGGGCGGTAACGCATCTCGACCGGATACAGCCGCCCGCTCACCTCGATCACGGGCGCCGGGCGCTCGTCGGTGCCGAAATGGCGCGCGAAGCGATCGGCGTCGATCGTCGCGGACGTGACGATCAGCTTCAGGTCCGGCCGCCTCGGCAAGATTTCCTTCAGGTAGCCGAGCAGGAAATCGATGTTCAGGCTGCGCTCGTGCGCCTCGTCGATGATCAGCGTGTCGTACGCCTTCAGCAGCGGGTCGGTCTGCGTCTCGGCGAGCAGGATGCCGTCCGTCATCAGCTTCACGGACGCGCCCGGCGCGAGATTGTCGGTAAAGCGCACCTTGTAGCCGACCACCTCGCCGAACGGCGTGCCGAGTTCCTCGGCGATCCGGCGACCGGTCGACGACGCGGCGAGCCGGCGCGGCTGGGTATGGCCGATCAGGCCCGTGCCGCCGGCGCCGAGGCCGCGGCCGAGATCGAGACAGATCTTCGGCAACTGCGTGGTCTTGCCCGAACCCGTTTCGCCGCAGACGATGACGACCTGATGACCGGCGATCGCGCGCGCGATTTCGTCGCGCTTGCCCGACACGGGCAGGCTTTCGGGGTACGTGATCGGCGGGACGGGATTCGGCGCGACGACCGCTCGCGGCGGACGCTCGCGGCGCGGGACGCGCTCGCCCGATGCCTGCGGTACGCCCTTCGCGGCCGGCTGGCGCGCGTCGCCGCGCCGTTCGTCGCCGCGCGGCCCGCGCGGTGCGTGTGCCGGCGGGGCCGCCGGCTGGTCCTGCTGCTGGCGCGGCGGCTGGCCCTGCTGCCCGCGTGCGTCGACCGCACCATCCGGGTGCCTGGCCGACGGCGTATTGGCCCGCGTCGGCGCGGGACTTTTAGAAACATTCGACATGGGGGCGCATTATAATCCCGCCCATGAATTCCCAAACCGACCTCCCCCCCGCCCAGACCAGCGCCGCGACGCCGCCGGCCGCCGACGATTCGGCCGCCAGCCACGCGCAATTCGTCGACTGGATGCGCTCCGTCGCGCCCTATATCCACAAGTTCCGCAACAGCACGTTCGTCGTGGGGTTCGGCGGCGAGGTGGTGCAGCAGGGGCTGCTGAACGCGCTCGTCTCCGACATCGCGCTGCTGCAGGCGATGGGCATCCAGATCGTGCTCGTGCACGGCTCGCGCCCGCAGGTCGAGGAGCAGTTGAGCCTGCACGGTGTCGAATCCGAGTTTTCGCACGGCCTGCGCATCACCGATGCGCGCGCGCTCGAATCCGCGAAGGAAGCGGCCGGCGAAGTGCGTCTCGACATCGAGGCCGCGATCAGCCAGGGTCTGCCGAACTCGCCGATGGCGCACGCGCACATCAGCGTCGTGTCGGGCAACTTCGTCACGGCACGGCCGGTGGGGATTCTCGACGGGGTCGATTTCGCGCATACGGGCATCGTGCGCAAGATCGACGCCGAATCGATCCGTCATTCGCTCGCGAGCCGCAAGCTCGTGCTGCTGTCGCCGCTCGGTTTCTCGCCGACCGGCGAGGCGTTCAACCTGTCGATGGAAGACGTCGCGTCGGCGGCCGCGATCGCGCTGCGCGCCGACAAGATCATCTTCCTGACCGAAGCGCCGGGCATCGTCGACGACGAAGGCGGGCTGATCCGCGAAATGTCGCTCGACGCGGCGGCCGAGCTGCTCGATTCCGGCAACATCCAGGGCGACGACGCGTTCTTCCTGAAGCACTCGATCCGCGCGTGCCGCGGCGGCGTGACGCGGGCGCACCTGATTCCGCAATCGCTCGACGGCAGCATGCTGCTCGAACTGTTCCTGCACGACGGCGTCGGCACGATGATCTCGTACGAGAACCTCGAAAGCCTGCGCGAGGCGACGCCGGACGACGTCGGCGGCATCCTGTCGCTGATCGAGCCGCTCGAGACCGACGGCACGCTGGTGCGACGCGGCCGCCACCAGATCGAACGCGACATCGACCACTTCTCGGTGATCGAGCACGATGGCGTGCTGTTCGGCTGCGCGGCGCTGTACCCGTACCAGCAGGAGAAGATCGGCGAGATGGCTTGCCTGACGGTCGCGCCGGAAGCGCAGGGCTCGGGCGACGGCGAACGCCTGCTCAAGCGCATCGAGCAGCGCGCCCGCGCGCGCGGCCTCACGCACATCTTCGTGCTCACGACGCGCACCGAGCACTGGTTCCTCAAGCGCGGCTTCGTCAAGGTCAGTGTCGACGACCTGCCGGAAGACCGTCGCAAACTCTATAACTGGCAGCGCAAGTCGCTCGTGCTGATGAAGCAGCTCTGAGCGCAGGCACGACTGCCCTCCCCCCAGTTCGATTACAGGAGAAGTACACGATGGCTCGAATGATCCAATGCGCGAAGCTCGGCAAGGAAGCCGAAGGCCTCGATTTCCCGCCGCTGCCGGGCGAACTCGGCAAGCGCATTTACGAGAGCGTCTCGAAGGAAGCATGGCAGGGCTGGCTCAAGCAGCAGACGATGCTGATCAACGAAAACCGCCTGAACATGGCCGACCCGCGTGCGCGCCAGTACCTGATGAAGCAGACCGAAAAATACTTCTTCGGCGACGGCGCGGACCAGGCGTCCGGCTACGTGCCGCCGACGGAAGGCTGATGACGTGACGCGCGGCGCCGGCAGCGCGGCCACATGATCCGACGAACAACGGCACCGTGTCCCGCACGGTGCCGTTTTTCTTTCGGGCGCATGCGCCCGGCGTGCGTCAACCCGCCGGTTTCAGCGTGCCGCCGTCGCCCGGCTGTTGCGCGCCGCCGCTCGCGCTGTCGGCGCTGCCGCCTTCGGTGCCCCATTCCGCCGCATCGCTGCGTTCGGCCGTCGACAGTTCGTCGGCGCGATAGCCGGTGCGGTTCAGCAACGCCAGCATGCAGACGAGCGACACGAGCGCGTAGAGCCCCGATGCGACCGCGACGCCGACGATGCTGCCCGTCGCGTTGAGGATCGCCTGCGCGAGCACCGGCGTGCCGCCGCCGACGACCAGCGCGCTCAACTGGTACGCGAGCGACAGGCCCGTATAGCGGATGTTCGCCGGAAACACGCGCGCGAGCACGCCGCCGACCGCGCCGTAGAACATCGCCGACGGAATCGTCGAGATGCACATGCCCGCGACGGCGACCCCGTACGAACGCGTCGCGAGCGCATGGAACATCACCGGCATCAGCACGATTTCCGGAATCAGGATCCAGCACATCGCGCGCCGCATGTCGACCTTCGACACGAACCATGCGCCGACCGGCTGCATCAGGAACTGCACGACGAGCGAGATCGACAGGATGCCGAGGAACGTGCCCTGCGCGTAGCCGAGCTCCTTCGTCGCCCACGACAGCGCGAACGTGCTGCGGAAATACGTGACGTTGATCACGGGCAAGGTGCCGGCCGCGAGCAGCACGACCACCCAGTGATCGCGCACGACGTCGCGCAGCGGCAGCTTCACCGTGCGCTTGCGCGCGAGCACGCGCTGCATGTCGGCCGATTCCTCGAGCTTCAGCCGGATCACCATGCCGATGATCACGAGCACGGCCGACAGCAGGAACGGAATGCGCCAGCCCCACGTCAGGAACGACGGCGTCGGCAGCGCGCTCAGCGCGAAGAACGCGGCGGTGGCGAGCAGGTTGCCGGTGGGCGAGCCCTGCTGCGCGAACGCCGCATACAGGATGCTGCGGTGCTTCGGCGCGTTTTCGCTCGCGATCAGCACCGCGCCGCCCCACTCGCCGCCGACCGCGATGCCCTGCAGCACCCGCAGCACGACGAGGCCGGCCGGCGCCCAGACGCCGATCTGCGCATAGCCGGGCAGCAGGCCGATGCCGGTCGTCGCCAGACCCATCATCACCAGCGTGATCACGAGTGCGGTCTTGCGGCCGACGCGATCGCCGAGATGCCCGAACACGATGCCGCCGAGCGGCCGCGCGGCGAAACCGGCCCAGAACGTGACGAACGCGAGCAGCGTCGCGACGCCCGGGTCCATCGTGCTCGCGAAGAACACCTTGCCGAACACGAGCGCCGCGGCCGTGCCGTAGATGTAGAAGTCGTACCACTCGATCGTGGTGCCGACGAACGCCGCGAAGGCGGCGCGGCCAGGCCGCGGCAGCGCGGCGCTCGGGGATTGCGGACGGCTCATCGATGTCTCCTGTTGGGTGATCGGGGGCGCGACTCGCGCGCGCCTTTCCCGGGTGGCCGGCATCGCGCCGCCGGCCGGCGGCGTGATGTCAGCCGGGCGCCGGGTCCGGCGCCGTTTTCAGCACGCCGGCGTCGAGCAGTTGCTGCTGAAGCGCACGATCGACGCCGAGCCGGTCGAGCACCGCGCGCGTGTCGCGGCCAAGCGCGGGCGGTGCCGACCGATAGGTGGCCGGCGTGCGCGACAGCTTCACCGGCGACGCCGTGCCGCGATACGCGCCGATTTCGACGAACAGGTTACGGTGCAGCGCATGCGGATCGTGCGCGACCTCGGCCACCGTCCGCACCGGCCCGCACGGCACGCCGGCCGCCATCAGGTCGCGCGCGAGCGGCTCGCACGCGTGCGCGGCGAGCCGCGCTTCCAGTTCGGCCTTCAGCGCGGGCCGGTGCGCGCAGCGGCTGCGGTTATCGACGAAGCGCGCGTCGCCCGCGAGCGCCGGCGCACCGAGATGCGCGACGAGCCGCGCGAACTGCCGGTCGTTGCCGACCGCGAGGAAGATCGGCACGGTCGCCGTGCGGTAGCTGTCGTAGGGCGCGATGTTCGGATGCGCGTTGCCGCTGCGCTCCGGCACGCGCCCGGAGCCGAAGAAGTTCGGCAGGTGCGGATGCAGCAGCGATACACCGCAGTCGTACAGCGCGATGTCGATCGACTGCCCCTGCCCGCTTTTCTCGCGCTCCGCGAGTGCGAGCAGGATGCCGGCGAGCGCGTTGAGCCCCGTGACCATGTCGACGATCGGCAGGCCGATGCGCGTCGCGTCGCCGTCGCGCTCGCCGTTGACGCTCATCAGCCCGGCCATCGCCTGGATCACCGCGTCGTAGCCGGGCAGCCCGCCGAGCGGGCCGTCGTCGCCGAAGCCCGTCACCGCGCAATGGATCAGGCGCGGAAAGCGCGGCTGCAGGTCGCGCGCATAGTCCATCCCCCAGCGCGCGAGCGTGCCGGGCTTGAAGTTCTCGACCAGCACGTCGGCCTCTTCCAGCAGGCGCCACAGGATCGCGCGCCCTTCGTCGCGCGACAGGTCGAGCGCCAGCCCTTCCTTGTTGCGGTTGACGCCCATGAAGTACCAGGCCGTGTCGCCGAGGAACGGCGGCCCCCAGCCGCGTGTTTCGTCGCCGGCGGGCGGCTCGATCTTGACCACCGTCGCACCGTGGTCGGCGAGCGCCTGCGTGCAGTACGGGCCGCCGAGCACACGACTCAGGTCGACGACTTTCAGGCCGTCCAGCGCACCGCGTGACGCGCGCGTTACGTTCGTTGCGCTCATCGTTCGACCTCCGGCAGCAGGTCGAGCGCCGTGTCGAGCGCAACCGGCGTGCCGCGCAGCAACGCATCGAACGCGGCCGACTCGTCGTCGCGCAACGCCGGCGCGAGCGGATCGACCGGCAGCAGCTTGTGGCGCACGAGCAGGTGCGCGAGCGCGAGACGCCGGAAATCCGGCGCGAGCCGCACGCCCTCGCAGGCCATCAGCACGGCCGCGCTCGCGTAGTACAGCGCGGACGCGGCCTGCCGCACGTGCGCGTCGTCGCCGTCCGCCGCGACTCGCGCCAGTGCATCGCATGCGCGCGCGAGGATGCGCCGCAGCGCCGCGCGGCTCGCGTCGGGCAGCGGTGCCGCGCCGAGCCGGTCGCCGAGGAACGCGCGCAGCGCGTCGAGTGCGTGCTCGCGCTGCGCGGCCCGCGCAACGTCCAGCGCGACGATGTTGCTCGTGCCTTCCCAGATCGAGCCGAGATGCGCATCGCGCACGAGCCGTGCATCGCTCCATTCCTCGATGTAGCCGGTGCCGCCGCGCACTTCCATCGCGTCGCCCGTCACGCGGCGCGCATCGCGGCACGCGCGGAACTTGATCAGCGGCGTCAGGATCCGCACGCAGCGCGCGGCCTGCTCGTCACCGGCGTCGGCGTGCGGCAGCAGCAACGCGATCTGCATGAACATCGCGCGGGCAGCCTCGGCCGGCAGCAGCATTTTCATCAGCTGGCGCTGCATCAGCGGCATCTCGATCAGCTTGCGGCCGAACGCCTCGCGATGCGCGGCGACGTGCAGCGCCTCGTTCAGCGCGCGCCGCATCAGCCCCGCCGCGCGCACGCCGTTCGACAGCCGCGACATGTTGATCATGTCGGCCATCTGGTGAAAGCCGCGGCCGATCTCGCCGATCAGCCAGGCCTGCGCACCGTCGAGCACGATCTCGCCGCTCGCCATCGAACGGCTGCCGAGCTTGTCCTTCAGGCGCACGATCCGGTAGCGGTTGCGCGTGCCGTCGGGCAGCGTCTTCGGCAGCAGGAACAGCGCGAGGCCCTTGATGCCGTCCGGCGCGCCGTCGGGCCGCGCGAGCACCATCGCGAGGTCGGCATCCGCGTTCGAGCAGAACCACTTGTCGCCGGTCAGGCGCCAGACGGTCCCGCCGTGCGCGTCCGTCTCGCGCGCGGCGCGCGTCGCGATCCGCGCGACGTCGGAGCCGGCCGCCTGCTCGGTCATGAACATCGCCCCCTGGTACAGCGTGTCGAAGTCGCGCGACGCGAGCATCGGCAGATAACGCGCGACGAGCGCCGGATCGCCGAAGCGGCGCAGCGTGCGCGTCAGCGAGTCGGTCATGCTGACCGGGCAGCACAGCCCGAACTCCGCCTGCACGAACAGGAACGTCAGCGCGTACTTGACGAGCGGCGGCACGGATTGCGCCCCGTGGCTCATCGACGCGAGCCCGAGCTCCGCATACGCAACGCGTTCGAGCGCGACATACGCGGGATCCTTGTCGATCCGCTGCACGGCCTCGCCGCGCCGGTTGCGATGCTCGAGCACGGGCGGATGCTTGTCCGCGCGCGATGCCCATTCGTCGAGTTCGCCGGACACGCGTGCCCCGAGCGCGCGCAGTTGCGGCTCGAGTTCGGCATAGTGCGCATCGCCGAGGTGCAGCTTCAGCAACGCGCCGAGGTCGGTGTCGGCGGTGAAGAAATTGATGCCCCGGCTGTCGGGGATGTTGGATGTGCCGGGGTCCGGCGCGCCAGCGGTGTCGTTCATGCGAGTTGTCTCCTGAGTTGCCTGCGCGTTGATCCGGCCGGCCGGGCGCCGCCGCCCGCTGCCGGCTCCGCGCGAAACCTTCCGCAGAGCGTAGGCGCGCGATCGATAAGCGTCCAATACAGGATTCATCCGGTACGATAGATGTCGCTTATCGATGCCGACGCCAGGAGGAGACACCGTGGAACTGAGGCAATTGCGCTATTTCGTGGCGGTCGCGGAGGAGCTGCATTTCGGGCGCGCGGCGAAGCGCCTGTTCATCTCGCAGCCGGCGCTGAGTTTCGACATCCGCAAGTTCGAGGACACGCTCGGCGTGCAGCTCTTCTCGCGCACCAACAAGACCGTCGCGCTGACCAACGCGGGCGAGGTGCTGCTCGGCGAGGCACGCCGGCTGCTGCTGCAGGCGGCCGAGGCCGAGCGCCTGACGGTGCGCTCCGCGTCGGGCCTCGCGGGCCGGCTGCGGATCGGCTTCGTCCATTCGATGCTGTATCGCGGGCTGCCCGACGCGGTACGGCGCTTCGAAACCGACTACCCGGGCGTCGAGGTCGTGCTGAGCGAGATGAACACGCATGCGCAGGTACAGGCGATCCAGCGTGGCCAGATCGATCTCGGCTATGCGCACTGGGGCCACTTCCCGCCCGAAGTCGAATCGGTGCCCGTCTATGCGGAGCCGTTCGTGTGCTGCCTGCCGGCCGCGCATCCGCTCACGCGGCGCAGACAAGTCGCGCTCGCCGCGCTTGCGACGGAACCGTTCATCCTGTTTCCGCGCGAAGCGGCGCCGCACTATCACGACCTGATCATCGCGCAGTGCGTGAACGCGGGATTCAGTCCGTTGATCCGCCACGAAGCGCGGCTGTGGCAGACGATCCTGTCGATGATCGAGTTCGGGATGGGGGTCGCGCTGGTGCCGCGCGTGCTGCAGCAGGCGAAGAGCGACCGGCTCGCGTTCCGGCCGCTGAAGGATGCGTCGCTCGAATCGCGCACGCTTGCGCTCAAGCGCAGCGGCACCGCCGAGCCGGTCGCGCTACGCTTCGCCGACTATGTACGTGCGTCGATCGACAGGCTGCCCGCGCTCGCGGGCTGAACGGGCGGTCGGCGGCGGGTGCCGGCGGACATTCGAAAAAATTTGCAGAAAGGGCTTTACAGACCCTCAAAGCCCTGACATAATTTCAGCTTCTTTGGGCGGTTAGCTCAGCGGTAGAGCACTGCCTTCACACGGCAGGGGTCACTGGTTCGATCCCAGTACCGCCCACCAAAGAATTCAAGGCCCTGCGTCTCACGACGCAGGGCCTTTTCGTTTTGCCGCGCCGGATTCACGACGCAGCCGTTGTCACCTCCTCCACGTATCCGCGGCCTCGATCAACACGCCCCTGCGTGCGCGCGCGCGGATTTTCACCTGCGGAAAATCAATGTCCTCGCGGTCAACGCGCTGGAGTTCCGTGCGCTTTTCCAACAATATCGCCGCATTGCCAATCGGAATCCCGCGCAGGAACGCTGTCTCTCAAACTTTTATGGCCATCGATGCGCGTCAATTTGCCAAGCATCGATTGCTTGTATCGGCTGATGCAAATCAGGGAAATGCGCGATCAACGGCAAAATCGTTCATTTCTTCGCGGATCAACGTCCGCTGGTACCACACCGTCTTCCGACCCGGCGGACGAACAAAGATCAGACATTTCATTCAGGTCATTAGCAAGCTTTCAACACGAAAGAAAGAAAATTGCCAGTGTAATTTTTGGTAATTCTTCTGTAACATTTGTAGAAATCCGGATGCATAGAATCCTTACACCAAATAACAACCAGCCGAATCGGCATCGCATTTAGGCACGAAATCTTGACTTGCGATGGTCAGAGCTGGTGATAGAGATTGACACCCATGGCACAAGAGAAGAACGACTACACCCTGTGGCTTACCGGTCTGAGCGGCGCCGGCAAGTCAACCCTCTCGCGCGAGATCGCCAGGCAGTTGCGCGCGCGCGATATTCCGACATGCATACTCGACGGCGACGAATTGCGGGCGGGCGTGTCTCCCGATCTCGGTTTCTCGCGGGAAGATCGTACCGAGAACTGCCGTCGCACCGCCGAAATGGCGAAATTGCTCAATGCGCAGGGTTTTACCGTCATCGTCGCGCTGATCTCGCCTTATGAAGCCGACCGGCAACGGGCACGACATATCGTGGGCGCAGATCGGTTCGTCGAGGTTTATCTGAAAACCGATATTGCAACCTGTTCCGCACGCGATCCGAAGCAGCTTTACGCAAAAGCGTTCACCGGCCAGACGACGCAATTCACCGGCATCTCGGATCCCTACGAAGTTCCGGCCGCGCCCGATGTCGTCGTCGAAACCGGAGCGATGGATATCGCGTCTTCGGTTGCGCACATCATGGCCTTCGAGCGGCAGCGGTTCACGCACGTTTGATACCGCGTGGTTTTATTCCCCTTCAGGCAACGCGCGGTTCACGTTGCACCGACTGGACCGGCCGTCATGGCCGGTCCGGCGCAGGAAACACCACACGGCGGAGTCGCCGTCACCGCCAAACCGGTCCGGTCCACCGGCATTCACCGAATGTCCGCCGGTAAAGCCGCAACGCGCTGCGACATGATCGAGTCGCGGCCACGCGAGCACGGCCGAATCGTTGCACGACTTACCCCACCCGCTCCGCCGTCGCATCGAACGCATGCTTCGCCTTGTCGACGATCTCGTCGACTTCCGCCTCGCGAATCACGAGCGGCGGCGACAGCAGCATCCGGTCGCCGGTCGCGCGCATGATCAGGTGGCCGTTGAAGCAGAAGTCGCGGCAGATCGTGCCGATATCGACGTCCGCACCGAACCGCTCGCGCCGGCCGCGATCGCGCGCAAGCTGAACGCCTGCGACGAGCCCCGCGCCCGCGATCTCCCCGACGATCGGATGGTCACCCAGCGCATCGCGCAGCCGACGCTGGAAATACGGCCCGATATCGGTCTTCACGCGCTCGACGATGCCTTCGTCGCGCAGCAGCTTCAGGTTCGCGACCGCGACGGCCGCCGCCACCGGGTGGCCCGAGTACGTGAGGCCGTGATTGAATTCGCCGTTGTCGATGATCGGCCGCGCCACGCGCTCGTGAATGCCGACCGCCCCCATCGGCACATAACCCGACGTGAGGCCCTTGGCCATCGTGATCAGGTCCGGCTCGAAACCGAAGTGCTGATGCGCGAACCATTCGCCGGTGCGCCCGAAGCCGCCGATCACCTCGTCGGCGACAAGCAGGATGTCGTACTTGCGACAGATCCGCTGGATTTCCGGCCAGTACGTCGACGGCGGGAAGATCACGCCGCCCGCACCCTGGAACGGCTCGCCGATGAACGCGGCGACGTTCTCCGCGCCGAGCTCGAGGATCTTCGCCTCGAGCTGCTGCGCGCGCGCGAGGCCGAACGCTTCCGGCGTCTCGCCCGGCTGCGCTTCGCCGAAGAAATACGGCTGGTCGATGTGCACGATGTGCTCGACCTTCGACGGCATCTGCTCGTGCATGTAGCCCATCCCGCCGAGCGTGCCGCCCGCGATGGTCGAGCCGTGGTAGCCGTTCTTGCGCGAGATCACGAACTTCTTCTGCGGCTTGCCTTGCACGCGCCAGTACTGGTGCACGAGGCGCAGCACCGTGTCGTTGCCTTCCGAGCCGCTGTTGCAGTAGAAGAAGTGGTTGAAGCCGGCCGGCGTCAGTTCCGCGAGCAGCGCGGACAGCTCGATCACCGGCGGGTGCGTGGTCTTGAAGAAGGTGTTGTAGAACGGCAGTTCCTGCAACTGGCGATACGCGGCGTCGGCGAGTTCCTTGCGGCCGTAGCCGACGTTCACGCACCACAGGCCGGCCATCCCGTCGATCACCTTGTTGCCGTCCGAATCCCACAGGTAGACGCCGTCGGCCTTCACGATCACGCGGCTGCCGGCGCGGTTCAGCGCGCCCATGTCCGAGAACGGGTGGATATGGTGCGCGGCGTCGAGCGCGCGGTATTCGGCGGTCGAGTGCGGCGAGCGGGCTTCGTGTCGATCGGTCATGTTTCCTCCATGAAACGGCGCCGCACGTTCAGACGTGCAGCAGCAGATGCCTGCGTTCCCACGAGCTGATCACGCGGAAGAACGCTTCGTATTCGGTTTCCTTCAGCGCCAGATAGGCCTTCACGAACTTGTCGCCGAGAATGCCGGCGAGCGGCTCGCACGCGGCCATCAGCGAGATGCCCTCTTCCAGATTGCGCGGCAGCTGGTAAGGCAGGTCGTAACCGTCTGAGGCAATCGGCTCGGTCGGCGCGAGCTGCTGCGTCATGCCGAGATAGCCGGCGGCGAGCGTCGCCGCGAACGCGAGGTACGGGTTGCAGTCGACGCCCGGAATGCGGTTCTCGATGCGGCGCGCGACGGGGCTCGACTGCGGGATGCGAAAGCCGACCGTCCGGTTGTCGTAGCCCCACTGCACGTTGATCGGCGCGGCCATGAAGCGCGACAGCCGGCGGTACGAGTTGATGTACGGCGCGAAGATCGGCATCAGCGCCGGCGTGTATTTCTGCAGCCCCGCGAGATAGCTGCGGAACAGCGGCGACACGGAACCGTCCTCGTCGGCGAACAGGTTGCGCCCGGTGCGCATGTCCGCCAGGCTCTGGTGAATGTGCATCGCGGATCCCGGTTCGCCTTCCATCGGCTTGGCCATGAAGGTCGCGTACATGTTGTGGCGCAGCGCGGCCTCGCGCACCGTGCGCTTGAACAGGAATACCTGGTCGGCCAGCGGCAGCGCATCGCCGTGCACGAAGTTGATCTCCATCTGCGCGGCGCCGACTTCGTGGATCAGCGTCTCGATATCGAGGCCCTGCATTTCGCAGTACTCGTAGATGTCCTCGAACAGCGGATCGAACTCGTTGACGGCCTCGATCGAATACGACTGGCGGCCGGTTTCCGCGCGTCCCGTGCGGCCGATCGGCGGGCGCAGCGGCAGGTCGGGATCGGCATTCATGTCGACGAGATAGAACTCGAGTTCCGGCGCGACGACGGGCTTCCAGCCTTTCGCCTCGTACAGGTCGAGCACGCGGCGCAGCACGTATCGCGGCGAGATCTCGACCGGCGAACCGTCGAAATGCACGCAGTCGTGAATCACCTGCGCGGTCGGATCGACGGCCCACGGAATCAGGCAGATCGTCGACGGATCGGGCACGCACACCATGTCGGGATCGGTCACGCCGGTCAGCGTGCCGTCCTCCGGATAATCGCCGGTCACGGTCTGCACCATCACGGCCTGCGGCAGGCGCATCGATTCGCCTGATTCGAACTTGTTGCGCGGAATGATCTTGCCGCGCGCGATGCCGGCCATGTCGGGGATGATCGCCTCGACCTCGGTGATGCGGTGCTGCCGCAGGAATTCGCTCAGTTCGGGTTGCATGATCGGCCTCGTTCAGTCGACGTCGGATGCGCTCGGCGACGCGATCGCGCCGCCGGCTGCATGAATGCGGTGCGTCATGCGCACGCGGCACGCCGCGCCGAATGCCGCGAAGATGTCGCGCGACAGCGGCTGTTCCGCGTAGCGCCATTCGGGATGCCACTGCACGCCGAGCGCGAACGCGCGCGCGCCGCGCACGCTGACGGCCTCGACGAGCCCGTCGGGCGCGCTCGCTTCGACGACGAGCCCCGCGCCAAGCCGGGCGATGCCCTGGTCGTGCAGCGAATTGACGGTCGCCTCGTGCACGCCGCGCGCGACCCGCTGCAGCAGGCCGCCCGGCGCGAGTTGCACGACGTGCGCGGGACCATACTGCCGCTCGAGCGGATCGGCCGCCCGTTCGCGATGATCGTCGAAGCCGTTCGTCGCGTGCAGCCGCTGATGCAGCGTGCCGCCGTACGCGACGTTCAGCTCCTGCATGCCGCGGCAGATCGCGAGCACGGGTACGCCCGCCTCGATCGCCGCGCGGATCAGCGGCAACGCGGTCGCATCGCGCGCGGCATCGTGCAATGTGTCGGGCGCGCTCGCGGCGCCGCCGTAATGATGCGGCTCGACGTTCGAATAGCTGCCCGTAAACAGCAGCCCGTCGACCGCCGCGATGATCGCGTCGGGCGGCTGGCGCGCGCCGAGCGCGGGCAGCACCAACGCCAGCGCGCCGGCGCCGTCGACGAGCGCGGCGAGGTACTTCTCGCCGGCCGTGTGATTCGGATGCGCACCGCGCAGGATGCGGTCGGCGGTGACGGCTACGATCGGGCGCGCACGCATGAGCATCCCTCCCTCTCCGGTAATCGCGCGCCGCATGCGTGCGCACGGGACGACGAAGGCCGGCGGCTGCGCCGCACGCGCGTGCCATCGCGCAGCGCGAGCGCATGCGCGATCCGGCCGCGCGAACGATGCGGCAAGCCGCGGTGCGGCCCGCAACGGAAGCGGAACAAGACGCTAGGGCAACAACGATGCGCTGCCGTCGCACTGCACCGCGCTGAACACCTGCGCGGTCACGAGGTTGAAGCGGCGCGGGCCGCGATGGGAAATGGCGAAGAAACGAGGTTCGCGTAAAGGGGCGGCACGCGTGCCGCATTCAGCATGCCGGTTCGGCCCGGCCTGAGGCGGCGCGCCCGCCGACGGACTTCGCGTCCGGCGTATCGAAGGGCTGGCGGCTTTCACGATCGTACTCGACTGACTGAAGGAGGCAGGACACGCGTCGCGATCAAGCGCATGCGGCAAAGCCGCGCGGCGACACGTCGGCAAGGTGTCTCGCAGCGCATTCCGGCGCGGTACGGCCATCGTCGATGCCCTCGCCGCCGGTGCGCGCGTGACGACTTCCTGACATTCAGCTTATATCACCTAAAAATTGCGTCAAATTTTCAGGCACCGACGACGACATCGATCAGATGAAAAAACGGCATCGATCCCCTCGATCGATGCCGTGTTGTGCATTGCGTCGGCGCGCCTGCTGCATGCCGGCGGGCCGCGACGCCCTGCTCCGCCGCGCTGCCGCATGCGAGCGGCCCGCGCTCAGCGATGCGCGAGCGCGGTTTCGACGAGCGTCTGCAACAGCGGCGCAATCCGCGCGGCGCGCGCTTCGTCGTACGCGTACGGACGCGTCTCTTCCATGTAGGTGATCTGCGACAGCTCGAGCTGCACGGCTTCGACACCGGTGTCGGGCACGCCGTAGTGACGGGTAATGTAACCGCCCTTGAAGCGGCCGTTCGCGACGGCCGTATAACCGCCGTGTGCGAGCACGCGCGCGGCCAGCGCCTCCGCGAGACCGGGCCTGGCGCTCGCGCCGCTCGACGTGCCGAAATTGAAGTCCGGCAGGCGGCCGTCGAAGAAGCGCGGCACATGCGAGCGGATCGAATGCGCTTCCCACACGAGCACGCGGCCGTGCTCGCGCTTCAGGCGTGCAATCTCGCGCTGCAGCGCGTCGTGATACGGCAGCCAGTAGCGGTCGCGGCGACGCATGATCTCGTCGTTGCCGGGCAGCGCATTCGCCGGATAGAGCGGCGCCTTGTCGAACGTATCGACCGGCACGAGCCCCGTCGTGTCCTGCCCCGGGTACAGGTTCTCGTTGTCGGGCGGACGGTTCAGGTCGACGACGTAACGCGCGTGCGACGGCACCAGGATCGATGCGCCGAGATCGGCCGCGAAGCCGTACAGCCGCTCGAGATGCCAGTCGCAATCGTCGACGAAGCGCGCGTCGGGCGTCATCGTCGCCGCGATGTCCTCGGGGATGTGCGTGCCTGCGTGCGGAATCGAGATCAGCAGCGGCAGCGTGCCCTGCTTCAGCGTGAATACAGCCGGTTGTTCAGTCATGTCGCCTCACCGTAAGAGTCGGCCGGCGCACGCACGCGCGCCGGTTGCCGCGTGTCAGCGCAGCAGTTGCGCCAGCGCGGCGCGGTAGTCCGCGTATGCAGCGTCTTCGTCGCGATGGCGGCGGCCGCTCACGACGCGTTCGCCGCCCGTGTAGACGTCGAGCACGGGCGTCTCGCCGTGCTCGGCGAACACGATGCCCGACAGCCACGACGGGCTGCCATGTTCGGCGATCGCCGGATGATCGGGATCGAGCACCAGCCAGTCGGCGCGGCAGCCTTCGCGCAGCGCGCCGACACGCCGCCCGCTCGCCTGTGCGCCGCCCGCGAGCGATGCGTCGAACAGGCGATCGGCGACGTGTGCCTGCGACTCGCTCGCCAGCACGTTGCGCGCGCGGTGCACGAGCCGCTGCCCGTATTCGAGCAGGCGCAGCTCCGAGCGCCAATCGACCGAGGCGTGGCTGTCCGAGCCGACGCCGATCACGCCGCCCTGCGCGAGATAGTCGACAGCCGGGAACACGCCGTCGCCCAGGTTCGCTTCGGTCGTCAGGCACAGGCCGGCGACCGCGCGACGCTTCGCGAGCGCGGCCGTCTCGGTCGCATCGACGTGCGTGGCATGCACGAGGCACCAGCGCGCATCGACGTCGAAGCGATCGAGCAGCCATTGGACGGGACGCGCGCCGTACGCGCGCACGCAGTCGTCGACCTCGGCCGTCTGTTCGGCGATATGGATGTGAACGGGCGCGTCGTCGGGCAGCCCGTCGATCAGCGTGCGCAGCCCGTTCTCCGACACCGCGCGCAGCGAGTGCGGCGCGACGCCGTAGCGCAGGCCGCCGTGCTCGGGCGCCGCGCGACGCATCGCGTCGAGCAGTTCGAGCAGCCCGTCGGGCGTGTTGATGAAGCGGCGCTGGTCGTCGCGCGGCGGCTTGTTGCCGAAGCCGGCGAACTGGTACGACACGGGCAGCATCGTGATGCCGATGCCGGCGGCGCGTGCGGCATCGACGACGCGCGTGCCGAGCTCCGCGAGCTGCGGATAGCGCGAGCCGTCCTGTGCGTGATGCACGTAGTGGAATTCGCACACCGACGTGTAACCGCACTTGAGCATCTCGACGTACAGCCAGCGTGCGATCGCCGCGAGCGCGTCGGGCGTGATCTTCAGCGCGAAGCGGTACATCAGGTCGCGCCAGCTCCAGAAGCTGTCGGCGGGATTCGCGCGGTATTCGGTGAGCCCCGCCATCGCGCGCTGGAATGCGTGCGAATGCAGGTTCGGCATGCCGGGCAGCACCGGGCCGGCCGCACGCGCGACGTCTGCCGGCGCATCGGTATCGGGCGTCACGCCGGTCAGCGTGCCGGCCGCGTCCCAGCGCAGCAGCACGTTGCGGCGCCAGCCGTCGGGCAGGTAGGCGTGGTCCGCGAACAACATGGTGTCGGTCATTCTGATTCCTTGTCGAGCGGCCGGGTCGAGCGCGGTCGCACCCGGCCCGGCTCCCTGCAAAAACTATCCGTTCATCCGGCGAAACACGGTCGTACCGCCGCGCACGACCTGCTCGCACAGCGGCCGGCCGATCCAGTACGCGAGCTCCGACAGCGAACCGACCGACCACGCGGCGAAGTCGGCCTGGCGGCCGACCTCGAGCGCGCCGTGGCGATCCGCGCGGCCAAGCGCCGCGGCGGCATGGCGCGTGACGCCCTGCAGCACTTCCGGCACCGTCATGCGGAACAGCGTGCAGCCCATGTTCAGCGTCAGCAGCAGCGATTCGAGCGGCGACGTGCCGGGGTTGTGATCGGTCGCGAGCGCGATCGGCACGCCGTGCTTGCGCAGCAGCTCGATCGGCGGCAGTTGCGTTTCGCGGATGAAGTAGTACGCGCCGGGCAGCAGCACGGCGACCGTGCCGGCCGCCTTCATCGCCTCGATGCCGGCTTCGTCGAGAAACTCGAGGTGGTCGGCGGACAACGCGCGGTAGCGCGCGGCGAGCGCCGTGCCGCCGGCGTTCGACAGTTGTTCCGCATGCAGCTTCACGGGCAGGCCGCGGCGCGTCGCGGCCTCGAACACGCGCTCGGTCTGCGCGAGCGAGAAGCCGATGCGTTCGCAGAACACGTCGACCGCGTCGACGAGACCCTCGTCGGCGAGCGCCGGCAGCATGCGGTCGCACACTTCGTCGATGTACGCGTCCGCCCGGCCCGCGTATTCGGGCGGCAGCGCATGCGCGCCGAGGAAGGTCGTGTAGACCGTGACCGGAAAGCGCTCGCCGAGCTGGCGCGCGACGCGCAGCATCTTGCGCTCGCTCGCGAGGTCGAGCCCGTAGCCCGACTTGATCTCGATCGCGGTCACGCCTTCGGCGAGCAGCGGCTGCAGGCGCGCGGCGGCCTGCACGAACAGCGTCGTTTCGTCGGCCGCGCGCGTCGCGCGCACCGTCGACACGATCCCGCCGCCCTGCCGCGCGATTTCCTCGTAGCTGACGCCCGCGAGACGCTGCGCGAATTCGTCCGCACGCGTGCCGCCGTACACGAGGTGCGTATGGCAATCGACGAGGCCCGGCGTCACCCACGCGCCGTGCAGGTCTTCGCGCGGCCAGTGCGCGTAACCGTGCGGCAGCGCGGACCACGCGCCGAGCCACACGATCGTGCCGGTTTCGTCGACCGCGATCGCCGCGTCGTCGATCGTTTCGTCGGGATGGCCGTGCGGACACAGCCTCAGGTGATGCCAGACAGTCGGTTTCATGCGTTCAGTCTCGTTCGCCGACGGCGAGCGAGACGGCGAGCAACGCACCGCCCCCGCTCACGACGACGTCAAACGCACGCCGCGGCCCGTCGAGCCGCAGCGTGTCCATTTCTTCCAGTGCGTGGCGCGTGCCGTCGATTGAGACACCGACGGCGCCGGTCGCGCAGAACAGCAGCACGGTATCGGCCGGCGCGACATGGTGCGCGCCCGCGCGCCACACGTCGAGCGTGCCGCGCGCGGCCGAGCGGCGCGTCATCAGGTTGAAGTCGCGCGTCGCGCCGTCGTGCAGCGTCGCGTCGATCGCCGCTTCCCCTGCGAAATCCGCACGGGCCAGCGGCACGTCGAGCACATGGTGCGCACCGCCCGCTTCGGCGAGCGTCATGCCCGCGCCGGACAGCAGCACGAGCGTGCGGTCGATCCCGTCGAAACGCGAGAATGGGCCGGCCGTGCCGACGTCCGCGACGCTCACGCGCCACGCGAACGCGTCGAGCGCGGCGCCGGGCGGGAACGCGCCGATCTCGCGCGTCACGCCGCCGCCGTTCTTCCACGGCGACGCGACGAGATCCGCCGCGCGGATCAGCGTCGCGTTCACCGGCGCCTGGTCGAGCGCCGTCATGCTCAGCGGCCGAGCATCGGCAGCTTCAGGCCGGCTTCGCGAGCCGTCTGCTGCGCGAGTTCGTAGCCGGCATCCGCATGGCGCATCACGCCCGTCGCCGGGTCGTTCAGCAGCACGCGACCGAGACGCTCGTGCGCTTCAGCCGTGCCATCGGCGACGATCACGACGCCCGAGTGCTGCGAGAAGCCCATGCCGACGCCCCCGCCATGATGCAGCGACACCCACGATGCGCCGCCTGCCGTGTTCAGCAGTGCGTTCAGCAGCGGCCAGTCGCTGACCGCGTCCGACCCATCCTTCATCGATTCCGTCTCGCGATTCGGGCTGGCGACCGAGCCGGTGTCGAGGTGGTCGCGGCCGATCACGATCGGGGCCTTCAGTTCGCCGTTCTTGACCATCTCGTTGAATGCCTGGCCGAGACGATAGCGATCCTTCACGCCCACCCAGCAGATCCGTGCCGGCAGGCCCTGGAACGCGATGCGCTCGCGCGCCATGTCGAGCCAGTTGTGCAGGTGCGGATCGTCGGGGATCAGTTCCTTCACCTTCTGGTCGGTCTTGTAGATGTCTTCCGGATCGCCCGACAGCGCGACCCAGCGGAACGGGCCCTTGCCTTCGCAGAACAGCGGACGGATGTACGCCGGCACGAAGCCCGGGAAGTCGAACGCGTTCTCGACGCCCATTTCCAGCGCCATCTGGCGGATGTTGTTGCCGTAGTCGAGCGTCGCCGCGCCGCGTTCCTGCAGCGCCAGCATCGCGCGCACCTGGACGGCCATCGACTGCTTCGCGACCTTCACGATGCTCTGCGGATCGACCTTCTGCGCTTCGCGCCATTGCGCGACGGTCCAGCCTTGCGGCAGGTAGCCGTTGATCGGATCGTGCGCGCTCGTCTGGTCGGTCACGCAGTCCGGCGTGATGCCGCGCGTGACGAGTTCCGCGAACACGTCGGCGGCGTTGCCGAGCAGGCCGACCGACACGGGCTTGCCCGTGCGCTTCGCTTCCTCGATCATGCCGAGCGCTTCGTCGAGCGTCGTTGCCTTCTTGTCGACGTAGCGCGTCTTCAGGCGGAAGTCGATGCGCGTCTCGTCGCATTCGACCGCGATCATCGAGAAGCCGGCCATCGTCGCGGCCAGCGGCTGCGCGCCGCCCATGCCGCCGAGGCCGCCCGTCAGGATCCAGCGGCCCGACGGATCGCCGTTGAAGTGCTGGTTCGCGACCGAGAAGAACGTTTCGTACGTGCCCTGAACGATGCCCTGGCTGCCGATGTAGATCCAGCTGCCGGCCGTCATCTGGCCGTACATCATCAGGCCCTTGCGGTCGAGCTCGTGGAAGTGATCCCAGTTCGCCCAGTGCGGCACGAGGTTCGAGTTCGCGAGCAGCACGCGCGGCGCATCCTTGTGCGTGCGGAACACGCCGACCGGCTTGCCCGACTGGATCAGCAGCGTTTCGTTTTCCTCGAGATCCTTCAGCGACGCGAGGATCTGGTCGTAGCATTCCCAGTTGCGCGCCGCGCGGCCGATGCCGCCGTACACGACGAGCGCATGCGGATGCTCGGCGACTTCCGGGTCCAGGTTGTTCTGGATCATCCGGTAGGCCGCCTCGGCCAGCCAGGTCTTGCAGGTCTTCTCGCTGCCGCGCGGCGCGCGGATCGTGCGCGTCGGATCGAGACGGGGATCGATGTGTTTCGGATGGTTCATGACGACTGCTCCCGAGGGAAAATGACTATCAAATAGGAATCAGAAATGCCCGGTGAAGCGGTAACGGCTGCCGGGATGCCACAGATTCGCCACCGAGGCGACGACGCCCTGCGACCAGGTGCGCCGATGTAAAACCAGACACGGTTCGACGTCGTCCATCCGCAGCTGCTCGCGCCGCTCCGGCGCCGGGGCCGCCGCTTCGATCCGGTACTCGACGCGCTGCAGCGGGGCCGCGCGCATCAGGTACAGGTTCGGCGTCGTGTTCGTGAAATCCTGCTCGGCGTAATCCGGCGCGACCGCCGGATTCACCCACCGTTCTTCGAGCTGCACGGGCTCGTCGTTCTCGAAGTGCAGCACCTGCGAATGAAACAGCTTCGTGCGCACGGCCACCTGCATCTCGTCGGCGAGCGCGTCGTCCGCGCCGACCGTGTCGAGGCCGAGCACGCTCGCCCGATACGCATGCCCGCGCGCGCCGACCTCCTCCGAGATGCTGCGGATCGCCACCAGCGTCGACTCGTACTTCGGCCGCGCGACGTAGGTGCCCGCGCCCTTCATGCGCGTGAGCACCTGCTCGGCCGTCAACTCGCGCAGCGCGCGGTTGACGGTCATGCGCGCCACCTTGAATTCGCGCGCCAGCTCGTTCTCGGACGGCACCTGGTCGCCCTCCTCCCACTCGCCGGCGTGGATGCGGGCCAGGATGAAATCCTTGATCTCCTGGTAGACCGGCGCGCTCATCGGCTTACTGTTCCGATGCGAACGAGAACGGTGCGACCTTCGCGAACGCGCGCTCGCCGACGAGCTTCGCGACCGCCGCGATGTCCGGTGCGAAGTAGTGGTCGAGTTCGTAATGCGCGACCTTGCCGCGGATCGTCTCCATCACCGGCGCCAGCTTCGGGCTCGTGTGGTACGGCGCGCGCAGGTCGACGCCCTGGGCCGCGGCCAGCAGTTCGATCGCGAGGATGTGCTTCGTGTTGTCCGCGATGTCGGCGAGCTTGCGCGCGGCGAACGTCGCCATCGACACGTGGTCTTCCTGGTTCGCGGAAGTCGGCAGCGAGTCGACCGACGCCGGGTGGGCGAGCGTCTTGTTTTCCGATGCGAGTGCGGCCGCCGTCACGTGCGCGATCATGAAGCCCGAGTTCACGCCGCCGTCCCTCACGAGGAACGGGGGCAGGCCCGACAGCGTCGCGTCGATCAGCAGCGCGATGCGGCGTTCGGCCAGCGCGCCGATTTCCGATGCGGCCAGCGCGAGGTTGTCGGCCGCGAACGCGACCGGCTCGGCGTGGAAGTTGCCGCCCGACAGCACTTCACCGGTGTCCGGGAAGATCAGCGGGTTGTCCGACACGGCGTTCGCTTCGACCAGCAGCACGTCGGCCGCATGGCGCATCTGGTCCAGACACGCGCCCATCACCTGCGGCTGGCAGCGCAGGCTGTACGGATCCTGCACCTTGTCGCAGTCGCGGTGCGACTGGTTGATCGGCGAGCCTTCGAGCAGCTCGCGATACGACGCCGCCGCGTCGATCTGGCCCTGGTGGCCGCGCAGTTCATGGATGCGGGCGTCGAACGGTTTCACCGAACCGGCTGCCGCGTCGACCGACAACGCGCCGGCGACGAGCGCCGTGCGGTACAGGTCTTCGATCGCGAACATGTTGTCGAGCGCCAGCGCGGTCGATGCCTGCGTGCCGTTCAGCAGCGCGAGGCCCTCCTTCGCCTGCAGCGTCAGCGGCGCGAGGCCCGCGACGCGCAGCCCGTCGAGCGCGCTCGCACGCTCGCCGCGGATGAACACTTCACCGACGCCGAGCAGCACCGCCGACATGTGCGCGAGCGGCGCGAGGTCGCCCGATGCGCCGACCGAGCCCTTCACCGGGATCAGCGGCAGCACGTCGGCGTTGAACAGCGTGATCAGCGCGTCCATCACTTCGCGGCGGATGCCCGAGTGGCCGCGGCCGAGGCTCGACAGCTTCAGCGCCATCAGGAGGCGCACCGACGAACGGGCCATCGGCTCGCCGACACCGACCGCATGCGACAGCACCAGGTTCTTCTGCAGCAACTCGAGCTGGTCGTGCGGGATGTGCGTGCTGGCCAGGCGGCCGAAGCCCGTGTTGATGCCGTAGGCCGGCTCGCCCTTCGCGGCGATGTCGGCGACGGCCTTCGCGCCGGCGTCGATCTTCGCGAAGCTGGCCGGGTCGAGCGCGAGCTGCACGGATTCGCGCGCGATCTGGCGCAGTTGCGGGAGGGTCAGATGGCCGGGGGTCAACGTAATCATGTGAGCAATCCTGTCTAGACAAGTTCGGAATGGATTGAAGTGTAGCCACGACAACTTGTCTAGACAACCCGTTTTTCATCGATTTCGACTCGGGAGTTTCCCTGATGTCCGGCGCGGCCCGCCGGACCGGCCGGCGGGATCCGGTTATTAACATATGTTGCAATTATTTTGTTTTTTGCAACATACGAATCACCATTCGCCACGGAGACCCGCCATGCCCTTCCCGTCACGATTCGCCGCCCGGTTCGGCCGCCCGCTGCTCGCCGCGGCGTGCCTGCTGGCATGCGGCGCCGCGCTCGCCGCGGAACCGCTGTCCGGCACGCTCGAGAAAATCCGGCAGAACAACCTGATCTCGATCGGCCATCGCGAGACGTCGGTGCCGTTCTCCTACGTCGATACGGGCGGCAAGGTGATCGGCTTCTCGCAGGACCTGTGCGACCGCGTGATCGCGGCCGTGAAGGCGCGCACCGGCAAGCCCGACCTGCAGGTGCGCTTCATCCCCGTCACGTCGCAGAACCGCATTCCGCTCGTGCAGAACGGCACCGTCGACCTCGAATGCGGCGTGACGACCAACCTCGCCGCGCGCCATGCGCAGGTCGCGTTCTCGACCACCTTCTTCGTCGCGACGACGCGGCTGCTCACGCGCACGACGTCGGGCATCCGCGACTTCCCCGACCTCGCCGGCAAAACGGTCGTGACGAACCAGGGCACGACGTCCGAACGCCTGCTGCGCAAGATGAACGAGGACAAGAAGATGAACATGCAGATCATCAGCGCGAAGGACTACGGCGAGGGACGCCTCACGCTCGAATCGGGCCGCGCGGCCGCGTACATGATGGACGACGTGCTGCTCGCGGGCGTGCGCCAGCTCGCCGCGAAGCCGGCCGACTGGCAGATCGTCGGCACGCCGCAGTCGTCGGAAGCCTACGGGTTCATGCTGCGCAAGGACGATCCGCAGTTCAAGGCGCTCGTCGACGGCGTGCTCGCGCAGCTGATGAAAAGCGGCGAGATCAACGCGCCGTACGACAAATGGTTCATGAAGCCGGTGCCGCCGAAGGGGCTGTCGTTCGACTTCCCGATGAGCGACGTGATCAAGGCGCGCTATGCGGCGCCCAACGATGCGCCGCTCGAATGAGCACCGGGCGCCAACGCCCGCTTACACGCGCGTCCACGCGACGCACGCCGCATAGCCGGGCGCCGCGTCGAGCCACGCCGCGTCGAACGCTGCGACGCCGGCCGCAGGCGCGGCCGGCTCGACGATCGTCGTCGCGGGCGTCGCCGCGTCGCGCGGCGGCACCACGGCAAACGCGCGCAGCCCGCCGACGATGCCCGTGCCGAGCGCCTTCAGCAGCGCTTCCTTCGCGGACCACACGCGCATGAATTCGCTCGCGCGCACCGCGGGCGGCATGCTGTCGAGATGCGCGACCTCGGCGGGTGCGCAGACTTCACGCGTCAGCGCGCGCCAGTCGGCGACGCGGTCACAGCCCTCGATATCGACGCCGACGCGGCCCGCGGGCACCCATGCGATCAACGCGTGATCGCCTGCGTGCGACACGTTGAAGTCGAGCGACGCGCGATGCGCGCGATCCAGCGACGGCCGCCCCGATGCATCGACGACGATCGAGACCGCATGCGGCGCGACCTCGAGCGCCGCGCCGAGCACGTCGCGCAACGCGGCGCGCGTCGCGGCGCTGCGCACCGCATCCTCGTGGCGCATGTAGCGCGCGGCGCGCGCCCGCTCGGCGTCGCCGAGCGCCGCATACGCGGGCGACGACAGCGGCACGCGCCAGTCGAAATCGATACGCGCGACCCGCACGCCGGCACGGGATGCGGCCTCCGGCAGGTCGAGCGCGTGCACGCGCCACGCGCGGGGCGTGTCGAGCGGGGAAGCGGATTCGGACGGAGCGGACATCGGCACGCGCAGCCTGTGCTGTGAATGGAAATGTCCGATGTTAATCGATCGCGCCGGCCGGCAACCGGCGCGGCAGGACCGGGAAGCGGATCGCGACGGGGCGATGCGCGGCGGGCGCCACGTCAACCGTTCGCGGCCACACCCGGCACGCCGCCGGCCGCTATCGGCCAGCGCGACGCCGGGTGAAGCGCATGCACGGCGCCCGGCGCATCGACCGGCAGCACGCCGTGTTGCAGCCAGTACAGCGCGACGGGCCACAGCGAGTCGGTGAAGCGGCTGTGGAAAAACGCGAAATGACCGATCGCGTCGACGCCGATGTCGGCCGGCGCGATCCTCAGATGCGTGACGTTGCTGCCCGTGTAGTAGCCGACCAGCCGCTCGATCGCCTCGACCGTGCCGAACGCGTCGTCGTCGATGCCGATCGCGAGCATCGGCGCCGACAGCCCCGCGAAGCGCGCGGGCACCGCGGCGCGGCCGACGGTCCCGGTATCGAGCACGCCGCCGATGTAGCCATCCTCGAAACGCGGCTGCGCGCGCGCCCACGACAGCGCGACCCCGCGCGGCGTGTCCTCCATCCAGCCGAGCCGCTTCGCGGGCACATAGCCGAACACGGCCGCGAGCGCGGGCATCGCGACATGCCACTTCCACCACATGCGGCGCCGCTCGGCCGGCAGGTAGTCGCGCCAGTACGCATACTGCGCGCCGACGGTCACCGCATGCCGCACGTGTACGTTCGATGCCGCGAGCCCGAGCAGGCAGCCGCCGATGCTGTGCGCGACGACATCGAGCGGCTGGCCGGGAAACGCGTCGCGCGCATACTGCAGCGCGGCTTCGCAATCGAGCCGCCCCCAGTCAAGCCAGGTCGCGTGCAGCTTCGCGAGCTGCGCGGGGCGTGAAGCGCCGATCCCGCGATAGTCGTAGACGAGCACGTCGCGCCCCTGCGCGAACAGCCAGGCCGCGAAACGGAAGTAGTAGTCGCAGCGTACCGAGGTCGCGCAATTGACGACCGTGACGGGCCGCACGGCGCCGCCGCCGCGATGGCGCCACACATGGCCACGCAATTCGTAACCGTCGGCCGCGCGCAGCGTCACGGGCTCCGGCGGCCATGCGCCCGCCGCGCGACTGCGCTGCGCCGCCCCGCTTCCTTCGTTCGAAATCGTCATCCTGTCTCCTGTCGGCCCAAGTTAGCGCTTTAGCGCTTACTTGGGCCCCATGCTCTGCGGTCGGCGCCAAGTTGGCGCTTTAGCGCTGACTCGAACCCCATGCCTCGCGGTCGGCCCGAGTCAGCGCTTCAGCGCCTACCCATCCCCCTGCCTCGCGGCCGCCCCGCGCCCGTCGTCAAGCCTCCATTGAACTTGACGCGTGGCGCGTTCTCAACCAATCTTGCTGCTCCGTTCGCATGAGTCACGCGCATGTCAACGCCGCTCGTCCGTCTTCCGTCGCTCGATCTCGTCCGCGGTTTCGTCGCGGTCGGCCGCCGCATGAGCATCACGCTCGCCGCGCAGGACCTGTGCGTCACGCAGTCGGCGGTCAGCCGCCAGATCCACGCGCTCGAGGCGCATCTCGGCGTCGCGTTGCTGCAGCGCGGCTACCGGAAGATCGCGTTCACGCCGGAAGGCGAGCGACTGTTCCGCGTCGCGGATGCGGCGCTGCACGGCCTGCAGGACACCGTCGCGTCGCTCGCCGCCGCGCGCGAACGCCAGCCCGTCACGATCACCGCCAGCATCGGCGTCACCGCGCTGTGGCTGTTGCCGCGGCTCGGGCGGCTGCAGGCGCGCCTGCCCGCGGTCGACCTGCGCGTCGCCGCGAACGACAAGGTACTCGATTTGCGCACCGAAGGCATCGACCTCGGCATCCGCTATTGTTCGCGCGACCGCGCGCCGGCCGGCGCGCTGCGCCTGTTCGACGAGATCGTCGTCCCGGTCGCGCATCCCGCGCTCGCCGCGCGGCCGGTCACGCGCGCGGCCGCGATCGCCGACCACGTGCTGCTCGAATTCGACGGACCGCCGCAACCGCAGCTGCAGTGGCACGCGCACCTGCATGCGGCCGGGCTGGGCGACGCGCGCCCGAAAGGCGTGCTGCGCTTCAACCAGTACGACCAGGTGATCCAGGCCGCGATCGCGGGCCAGGGCGTCGCGCTCGGCCGGCTCGCGCTCGTCGCGCCGATGCTCGCGGACGGGCGGCTCGCGGTGCTCGGCCCGCACACGCAGGCGCTGACGGATACGTACGGCTACTGGCTGTTCCAGCACGATCCGGCCCCGCGCCGCGAAGTCGTCGAGGTGCGCGACTGGATGCTCGCCGAGGCCGCCGAATGCGATGCGGCGATGCGCGCGTACGACACGACGTCACCGGCGTAAGCCGCCGCCCGCGACTGCAGGCAGCGCCGCCGCACCCTCGCATTCCCGATGCGCATGCCAACCTGACCGAATGATCGCTTGAGCGATCGCGGGCCCGATCGTCTAATCGGATCGAGCGCGGCCGTTTCGACCGCGCACCTTCATCCGGAGACACGCATGACCCCGATCGAGCAGGAAGTCCGACGCCGCTGGCTGCCCGTGCTCGCCGGCGGCCTGATCATGGGCGCCGCGCTCGGCATCCGCCACGTGCAAGGCCTGTTCCTCGCGCCCGTCTCGCTCGACCACGGCTGGTCGCGCGAAGCGTTCGGCCTCGCGCTGGCGCTGCAGAACCTGGTCTGGGGCGTCGCGCAGCCGTTCACGGGAATGATCGCCGACCGCTTCGGCTCGGTGCGCGTGATCGTCGCCGGCATGCTGCTGTACGCGGCCGGGCTCGTCACGATGGCGCATGCGGCCACGACCGGCCTATTTACGGTCGGCGCCGGGCTCGTGATCGGCATCGCGCTGTCGGGCTCGGCCTTCGCGTCGATCTACGGTGCGCTGAGCCGCCTGTTTCCGCCCGAGCGGCGCGGCTGGGCGCTCGGTGTCGCGGGCGCGATCGGCGGGCTCGGCCAGTTCTGCATGGTGCCCGTCGCGCAGGCGCTGATCGGCGGAATCGGCTGGCGGCACGCGTTCATCGCGCTGGCGCTCGTCGCGGCGCTGCTCGCGCCGCTCGCCGTGCTGCTGCGCGACCGCCCCGTGCAGACGGCCGATGCCGCCGCCGGCCCCGGCCAGTCGATCGGCGAGGCCGTGCGCGAGGCATTCGCGCATCGCGGCTTCTGGCTGCTGAACGCGGGGTTCTTCGCGTGCGGTTTCCAGCTCGCGTTCATCGCGACGCACCTGCCCGCGTACCTGCTCGACCACGGGCTGCCCGCGCGCCATGCAAGCGTCGCGCTTGCGCTGATCGCACTGACCAACGTGGCGGGCACCTACGCGTGCGGCCATCTCGGCGGGCTGCTGCGGCGCAAATACGTGCTGTCGGTGCTGTACCTCGTGCGCGCGCTCGCGATGGCGGTGTTCGTCGCCGCGCCGCTGTCGCCCGCGAGCGTCTACGTCTTCGCGGCGGTGATGGGGTTCACGTGGCTCGGCACGGTGCCGCTGACGAACGGCGTGATCTCTCAGGTGTTCGGTGTGCGCTACATCGCGACGCTGTTCGGCTTCGTGTTCTTCGGGCACCAGCTCGGCAGCTTCTTCGGCGTCTGGCTCGGGGCCGTTGTATACGACGCGACGCACTCGTACATGCCGCTGTGGATCGGCTCGATCGCGCTCGGCGTGCTCGCGGCGCTGCTGCACCTGCCGATCAACGACGCGCGCGTCGCGCGGCCCGCGTCGGGCAACGCGGCATGGGCCTGATCCGTGCGGCGCTGGCCGCCGGCACGCTCGCGTTCGTCACGTGGTGCGGCGCGGCCTACTTCGGTCCGGACGTCGCGTATGCGCTGCTCGAACACGTCGCGTTCTGCAACTGACGTGTCAAACCGCGCCGCGCGAACGCGCGGTCAACGCCGCTTCGGCAATGCGGCCAGCGCATCGAGCGCACGGGCGCGTGCGGCCGCATGCTCGACGAGCGGTTCCGGATAGTCGACGCCGAGCCGCACGCCGGCCGCCTCGCGCTCCAGCGACGACGCATCCCACGGCGCATGGATCGACGCGTTGTCGAGGCCCGCGAGTTCGGGCACCCAGCGCCGCACGTAGGCGCCGTCCGGATCGAACTTCTGTCCCTGCGCGACCGGATTGAAGATGCGGAAATACGGTGCGGCATCGGCGCCGCAGCCGGCCACCCACTGCCAGCTCGCCGCGTTGTTCGCCGGGTCCGCGTCGACCAGCGTGTCCCAGAACCACGCTTCGCCCGCGCGCCAGTCGAGCAGCAGATGCTTGATCAGGAACGAGGCGACGACCATCCGCACACGGTTGTGCATCCAGCCGGTCGCCCACAGTTCGCGCAGGCCCGCATCGACGAGCGGATAACCGGTCAGCCCGCGCTGCCACGCGTGCAGCGCGGCGGGATCGTCGCGCCACGGCATCGCATCGAACTGCGCGCGGAAGTTGTCGGTCGCGAGCGCCGGGAAGTGATACAGCAGCGTGTAGCTGAATTCGCGCCAGCCGAGTTCGCTCAGGAATTTATCGGCGTCCGCGGCATAGGCCGCGCCGCCGGCATGCGCGGCGCCCTGCACCGCATGCCATACCTGTCGCGGCGACACGTTGCCGAAGCGCAGGAACGGCGACAGCCGGCTCGTCGCGGGGCGATCGGGACGGTCGCGCGCGTCCGCGTAGCCGGCGAGCGAGGTCGTCACGAATGCGTCGAGCCGCGCGTGCGCGCCGGCCTCGTCGGGTGCCGGCCATGCATCGCGCAAGCCGCCGGCCCAGTCCGGCGCATCCGGCAGCAGCGCGAGCGCGTCGAGCGACAGCGCGCGGTCGCGCACGGCTTCGGGCCACGGATGAAACGCGATCCGCCCGGGCTCCGGCAGCGGCGCGGCGACCGTGCCATCGCGGCGCGCCGCCCGCCAGTACGCCGTGAACACCTGGTACGGGCCGCCGCTGCCCGTCAGCACCTCCCACGGCTCGTTCAGCAGGCTGCCGTTGCTGCTCTCGACCGTGACGCCGCGCGCCTTGAGCGACGTCTTCAGCGCCGCGTCGGCGTCGCGCTGCGGCTGCGCATAACGACGGTTCCAGTACACGGCTGCCGCACGCGTATCGTGCACGACACGTTCGATCTCGCGCGGCGCGTCGCCGCGCAGCAGCAGCAGGCGTCCGCCATGACGCGCGAGCGCGGCATCGAGCCCGGCGAGCGACCCGTGCAGCCACCAGCGTGCCGCGCCGCCGAGCGGACGCCCGGCGCCAGCGCCGGTGTCGTCGACGAACACGCACACGAGCGGCCGGCCCGACTCGACCGCGCGCGTCAGCGCGGGCTGGTCGGTCACGCGCAGATCGTCGCGGAACCAGACGATCGCGGGAGCAACGGAGGACTGGGCGGGCACGGGCACCTCGATGACGAAAGCGGAAGGAGGTGCGTATTGTCGCGGCTGTGCCGCGCGGTGTCGACGCTCGCCGCCGCCGATGGCGGTCGCTGCCAGCGCAACGCGTTGCCCGGTGAAACGCGTTGCTCCATTCCGACGATGCTTCGCCGCGCACACCGGCCCACGCTCGATGTCGGGTCCGCCGCGCTGGGCAGCTCTACCTGCAAACAGGGTTTCGATCAGTGCGCACGCGACGGAAAGCGGCGCGCCGAAGCGCGGCATGCCGCGCGCCGCGTGACCGGGAGCGGCCGGCGGCTGCGTCAATCGAGCCGGAACGCGGCCTCGAAACGCTCGGCGAACGCGTCGAACTCCGCTTCCGGCAGATGGTTGATGCCGCCCGCGCGCTTGCGCCCGCCACCGGTCGCGAAACCGCGACAGAACTCGTCGGCGCCGAGCGGCCGGCCGTCGGGCACGCGCACGCTGACGACGAGCCCGCCGTCCGCACGCGGCGACAGCACCGCGAGCGCCGCATGCGGCGCCTTGCGCATCCGTTCGTTCGCAAGCATCCCCGTCGCGCGCCGCGCCCACGGGTGGTCCGGCATCCGGACCAGCGTCGCGCCCGGCACCTCGCGCAATGGCGCGAGCGCGCAGGCACGCGCCATGTCGTCGCGGTAGCCGTCGCGTAACGCGGCGAACACGTCGGTCCCGCGCACGAAGTCGAGCGGCTCGGCGCAGGGCAACATCGCGTCGGCGAGCACCGCCGGATCGAAGTGCAGATCGCCGACGCACTCGCCGTACGCGTTGTAGTTCAGGTAGAGGCCGAGTTCGGCGAGCGTGCCGCGCTCGGCCTCGCCGATCCCGTGCTCGCGTGCGAGCGCGTCGCCGAGCGCCGGCAGTTCGTCGCCGAATGCCGCGACGATCGCCCAGCGCACATGCCGGCCGCCGAGATGGCGGTTCACGATCACACTCGTGCAGACGTCGGCCGCCGTGTCGATATGCGCATCGAAACGCGGATCGTCGGGCAGCTCGCCCGCGAAGTGATGGTCGAAATAGCGGATCGTCGCACCGCCGCGCAGCAGCCGCGCGCAGGCGTCGCGGTTCTGGTCGTGCGACACGTCGAGCACGGTGACGATGTCGCTCGCGCGTGCGTCGATCCGCTCGAGCAGCCTGATGTCGCGCTTCACGCCGGTCACGAGCGTGCCGCGCACGCGCTCCGCGAGCCGCAGCTGCTGCAGCGCGCACAGGCCGTCCGCGTCGCCGTTGAACGCGAAAAAATGCCGCGCGTGTGGGTTGTCCTGCATGATCCGTTGCTCCATCGTCAAGGCATGAAATCGCCGCCGTCCGCGTCGAGCGTCGCGCCCGTCACCGCGTTCGCTTGGTCGGACGCGAGAAACAGCGCCGCGCGCGCAATCGTCGTCGGTCGGCAGCTTCGCGAGCGCAATATTAGACGCGATCGGCGCGAGGAATCTGCTCTTCCGTCATCCCGCCGCCTGCCGGAAACTCCTCGGGGGCGGCACGCCCCACCTCCAGCCCATGTGGACGCTGTTCGCGCGGATGCCGCGCACGCTGACCTCGCGCGTCAGGTAGGGCCGGCGTCTCCACCAATGTCATACGTCATCAGACATTAAGTACCGTCACGTCAGTCTCGTGAGATTCCCCAATATTTGAACCAATTCCGGGTAAACCCGCGACGTCTTCGGTCACGCTCCGGCGTACCATGTCATACGACGACATACTACAAAGACCGCCAACCAGACGCGCACGCGGGTCGCCGCCCCGTCCGCAGCCGTCCGACCGGAGACACCGTTGAACCCGCCCTCGCCCGCCCTGCCTGGCCGCGACCCGCTCGCGTCCGCCGTCTCGAAAGTGAAGTGGCACGTGCTGCCGCTCGTGCTGATCATGTTCATCGCGAACTACATCGACCGCGTGAACGTCGGCTTCGTCGATCGCCACCTCGAAGCGTCGATCGGCATCGGCGCGGCCGCGTACGGGCTCGGCGCCGGGCTGTTCTTCGTCGGCTATGCGCTGTTCGAGGTGCCGTCGAACCTGCTGATGCAGCGCTACGGCGCACGCGTGTGGCTCGCGCGGATCATGGCGACGTGGGGCATCGTCGCGGCCGCGATGGCGTTCGTGTGGAACGACACGTCGTTCTATACGCTGCGCTTCCTGCTCGGCGCGGCCGAGGCCGGCTTCTTCCCCGGCGTCGTGCTGTACCTGTCGCAATGGCTGCCGCCGCAGGAGCGCGGCAAGGCGATGGCGATCTTCCTCGGCGGCTCCGCGTTCGCGTCGGTGCTTTCGGGGCCCGTGACCGGCGCGCTGCTGTCGATCCGCGGCTTCGGCCTCGAAGGCTGGCAATGGATGTTCCTGATCGAAGGGCTGTTCTCGGTCGCACTGTGCGGCGCGAGCTGGCTGCTGCTGAAATCGCATATCCGCGATGCAACGTGGCTCACCGCCGAAGAGCGCACGGCGCTCCAGAACGCGCTCGACGAGGAACGGGCGACGCGCGACGTCCGTTCGAACGTGCCGGTGCGCGCGACCGCACTGTTGCGCGACCCGCAGATCGTGCTGTTCTGCTTCCTGTACTTCTCGATCCAGCTGACGATCTACGCGGCCACGTTCTGGCTGCCGACGATCATCCGCAAGATGGGCGGCCTCACCGATTTCCAGGTCGGCCTGTACAACACGATTCCGTGGATGATCGCGATCGGCGCGATGTACGGCTTCGCGGTGCTGTCGTCGAAGTGGAAGCATCCGCAGCGCTGGCTCGCCAGTGCGCTCGTGCTCGCCGCGTGCGGGCTGTTCGCGTCGACGTCGCACGACCCGGTGTGGTCGTTCGCGTCGATCTGCTTCGCCGCGCTCGGCTTCAAGGCCGCGGCGTCGCTGTTCTGGCCGATCCCGCAGGGATACCTCGACACGCGCGTGGCCGCGGCCGTGATCGCGCTGATCAACTCGGTCGGCAACCTCGGCGGCTTCGTCGCGCCGACGGCGTTCGGCTATCTGAAGCAACATACGGGTTCGATCACGGGCGGCCTGTATGCGCTCGCGATCGCTTCGCTCGTCGCCGCGTTCGCCGCGCTGTTCGCACGCACGCAGCGGCGCAGCGATCCGCCGCGCGGCCTGCCGGCCGACGAATCCTTCACGAACGCCTCGATGCTCCGCCATGCCGAACACTGACCGCCTGACCGTCGTCGTCTCGAATGCCGCCGACGGCGACCTCGCCACGTTCTCCCTCGCCGGCGACGGCACGCTCGCACCGCTCGCGCGCTACCCGGCCGCCGACGTCGCGATGCCGATCGCCGTACAGGCCGACCGCGCACGGCTCTACGTCGCGACGCGCGGCGAACAGCCGACGATCGTCGGGTTCCGCATCGCCGCCACGGGCGCGCTTGCGCGCATCGGCACGACGGCGATCGACGCGAGCCACGCGTACCTGTCGCTCGACCGCAGCGGTCGCTGGCTGCTCGGCGCGTCGTACGGCGGGAATTCGCTGAGCCTCTACGACGCCGCCCGCGTGCGCGACGGCGACGGCACGCCGCTGCAGGTCGCGCCCGGCATCGCGAACGCGCACTCGGTGATCGTGTCGCCGGACAACCGTTTCGCGTACGTCGGCTCGCTCGGCTCGGACCGCGTGTTCGCCTTCGCGCTCGTCGAGGATGCGGCCGGCCTGCGTGCGGTCGAACACGGCGACACGCGCGTGCCGGCCGGTTTCGGCCCGCGTCATCTGCGGTTCGCGGATGACGGTCGCACGCTCGTCGTCGTCAGCGAATTCCAGGCAACGCTCGCGTCCTTCGCGCGCGACCCCGACACCGGCAGGCTCGGCGACGCACACGTGAGCGCACGCCACCCGGCCGTCGCCGGACTCGCGCCCGGCCATGCGCGCCCGCCCGCGCCCGCCGAGCCGTCCGTGTGGGCCGCCGACCTGCACCTGACGCCCGACGAACGTTTCGCGTACGTCAGCGAACGCACGTCGAGCCGCCTGCTCTGCTATCGCCGCAACGAGGACGGGTCGTTCGAACCCGCGCACGCGACGGCGACCGAGACGCAGCCGCGCGGCTTCGCGATCGATCCGTCGGGACGCTGGCTCGTCACCTGCGGCGAACAGTCGGAACACGTGGCCGTGTATGCGATCGCGCCGGATGACGGCGCGCTGACGCTGCACACGCGCGTGCCGGGCGGACGCGGCGCGAACTGGATCGCGCTCGTCTGAAGCCGCGGCACGTGCCGGCGTTCAGCGCCGCTCGCTCGGCGCGACGCCGGTCCAGCGCTTGAACGCGCGCGTGAAATTGGCGCGGTCCGTATAACCGACGCGCGCCGCGATCTCGTCGACCGGCAGCCGCGTGCCTTCGAGCAGCCGCAGCGCGTCGCGCAGCCGGATCTCGTCGAGCAGCGCCGAATAGGTCGCACCGTATTCGGCGAGCTTGCGCTTGAGCGTGCGCGCCGACACATGGAGTTCGCGCGCGACGTCGTCGACCGACGGATAACCGTCGTCGCCGCAGATCAGCAGGTTGCGCACGCGCTCGACGATGCTCTCCGCATAACCGAGCCGAGCGAGTTCGGCCTCGCACTGCTGGACGATCATCTGCGCGGTCTGCGCGTTCGCGGTGCCGATCGGCTCGTCGAGCAGCGCGGCGTCGCAACGGATACGGTTCGCGCTCGCGTCGAAATGGCAGCGCGGCAGCCGTGCGCGATAACGCTCGAACCACGGCGGCTGGGGCCATTCGAAATGGAGTTCGGCACGCGACTGCAGCGTGCGGCCCGGCGTCGGATACAGCAGCGAATTGAACAGGATCGCCGTTTCGACCAGGAAGTTCTCGACCGCGAACTGGCGCAGCCGGCCGAGCGGAAACGCTTCGAGCACGTCGATGTCGACGATCCCGTCGAGCTGCGCGAGCCGCACCGAGAAAAACGGCACGCGCGTCGGCAGGTAGCGGATGCCGAGCGCGATCGCCTCGCCGAGCGTCGCGCAGCTCATCAGCCCGAAGCCGATCAGCCCCGCTTTCGTCAGGCTGCTGCGCAGGCCGATCTCGATCGCGATCGACGGGTCGTCGGTCGCATCGAGCAGGTTGAACACGATCGCCGCCTGCTGCAGCGGCGTGATGCGCGCATCGGGCTGCGCGAGCCGCTCGCGCTCGACGCCCGAGCCGGCGAGGATGCGGCCGCCGTCGATGCCGCGCTCCTCGGCCAGCATCAGCATGAACAGCGCATACGCGGACGACACCGTCGCCTTGTTCAGCTGGCGCGCGGCATCCGGGACGGACGGGACCATGCGGCGGACTCCGGAGCGGTTTCGGCGGATTGTAGCGTCGCTGGCCCGCAATGACACCGCGGCGGCACTCTAGCCCGGTCGCCAAGGTGGCCCGAAATGACACCGCCATTGGCACCGGCGGCCCTCGCGTGCGCTCCGGCGCGCGCCTATGCTTGTCACATCGGCATTGCGCCCCACTCTTTCCGCACGGATTCCGGTCGATGAGCCAACCCGCACGAACCATCTTTCGCCACGATGCAGACAAGGTCGCGTACGTCCGCCGCGAGGTCAACGCCGCGAGCGACGCGATCCGCGCGCGCTTTCCGCTGCTCGACAACCAGAACCTCGTCGGCGCGTCCGTGATGGTCGTGTCGGTGAGCGCGATGCTCGCGATCGCGTGGCTGTATGCGCGCGGCGCGATCGCCTGGTACGTCGCGCTGCCGCTTGCCGCATTCGTCACGTCGCTGATCCACGAGCTCGAGCACGACCTGATCCACCTGATGTACTTCAAGAAGACCCCGTGGGCCTATCACCTGATGATGGCGCTGTGCTGGCTCACGCGGCCCGGCACGATCAACCCGTGGACGCGGCGGCGCATGCACCTGCATCACCACAAGGTGTCGGGCGGCGAATCGGATCTCGAGGAATTCGGCATCACGAACGGCGAACGCTGGGGCGTGAAGCGTCTGCTGATGATCGCCGACGGCATGCTCGCCGTCGTGCTGCGGCCGGCCGCGATGCGCCGCAAGGTGAAGCAGTATGTGGCCGCGCAGCCGGTGCAGGATCCGTCGGAACGGTTGCAGCTGCGCGTCGAGCAGGTGTCGTCGTACATGCCGGTCGGTCACGTGTACTACCTGCTGTGGCACGCGTTCATCGTCTATCACGTCGGCCTGTTCGCGCTGCACGCGTTCGGCTATACGGCAACGGTACCGGCCGCCGTCGAGCGCGTGATGAATGTCGTCGATTTCCTCGCGGTGGTGTGGCTCGGACCGAACTTCCTGCGCAGCTTCTGCATCAACTTCGTCAGCTCGAACATGCACTACTTCGGCGACATCGATTCGCGCAACGTGATCCAGCAGACGCAGGTGCTGAATCCGTGGTGGATGCTGCCGTTCCAGCTGTTCTGCTTCAATTTCGGCAGCACGCACGCGATCCATCACTTCGTGGTGCGCGATCCGTTCTACATCCGGCAACTGACCGCGCGCACCGCGCATGCGGCGCTGCGCGAAGTCGGCGTGCGCTTCAACGACGTCGGTACGTTCGCGCGTGCGAATCGCTGGGGCGCCTATCGTCCGTCGCGCGGCACGCGTCAGGCACCGGCAGACGCATAACGGCGGCGGCGCGCGCCCTCAATCGCCGATCGGCGGCATCGGCCCCTGCCCGCGGATCCACGACCAGTTCGCGAGTTCGGCCATTTCCTTGTCGCCGCGGCTGTCGCCATACGCGAACAGCTGCTTCGGCGGCCGGTTGCCCCACCACCCGCGCAGCCGCACGACCTTCTGCGGCCCCCAGCAGTTCTCGCCGTCGAGCCGCCCGGCGAACGTGCCGTGCTCGAACGCGAGCCGCGTCGCGAGCACCGCATCGAAGCCGGCCGTCCTCGCCCACTTCTCCAGATACAGCGACGGCGACGCGCTGACCAGCACGACTTCGTGTCCGCGCGCCCGATGCTCACGGATGCGCTCGAGCATTTCCGGGCGCACGAGGCCCGGCAGATAGGTATCGACGAACGTGCGCGCCTGCGCATCGAGCACGCCCTCGCGGATCGGCCCGAATGCGAACGACGCGAACTTCGCCTTTGCGTCGCCGCGCGACAGCAGCCCGGCCTTCATCGCGACGATCCACGGCAACGCGCGCAGCCCGGCCCATGCGAAGCGCGGCGTGCCGACCGCGTAGCGGACGAAATGACGAAAGCTGTCGGTAGTCGTGATGGTGCCGTCGAAATCGAATGCGGCGACGATGCGGTCAGTCATGGAGAGTCGGCGGGAAAGCGATCGAATGCCCGGGAAGATAGCAGACTCGCGCCGCCGTGCGCGAAACCGCGAGACGCAGCACGACCCCGGCCGCATGCGCCGCAACGCACATGGCCACACGGCGCCGTTTGCTCAGCGCTGCGGCCGCGCGGCAAGCGCCGCCGGCAGCACGACGTTCATCAGGTGATCGGCGCGCGACAGCAGATCGGTCACACGCTCGTCGAGTCCGCGCAGTTGCGCCGGCTGCATCCGGATCTGCTGGACCGCCTGCCCGACGATGTTGCGGCGGTCGAACAGCGTGCGCTCGACGCCCGCATCGTCGGGCGCGCGCACGACGTCCGACACCGCGCTCAGCGCCGCGAGCACGACGACGAGGTTTTCCTCCGCCTGACGGACCTGCGCGGCGAGCGCCTCGGTGCGGCGCGGGAAGAAGCCGAGCGACTGCTTGAGCGCGCCGATCGCCGCCCGGTAGTCGACATGCCCCGATGCCGCGCCGAACCAGCGCTCGAACACGCCGGCCTTGCGCGTTGCCTGCGCGAGCATCCCGGCCATCATGTCGGCCGCGCCGAGTTCGTTGAATTCGCGCGTCGCCGCCGCGACGGCTTCGACGAGATTGCCGGCCGTCTCCAGCGCGCCGTCGCCGATCGTCGCGACCGTCGCGAGCTTCAGCGGCACCAGTTGCCGGATGTGCCGCTCGATGCGCGGCGCGTAGTCGGGATAGAGATTCGGGAAGCTGGCCTGCGCGGCGCGGAAGCACGCGTCGAGCTGCGGGTGGTTCGCTTCGCCGAACAGCGCGCGGCCGACCGCATCGGCGGGCGGCACGCGCGCGCCTTTGTCGGCCGCGGCTGCCGGCCCGAAGTCAAGCGCCTGCGGCGCGGGCCGCTCGGGCACGTGCGCGGCCGGCGCACCGGGCGGCGCGTCGAACGCAAGACGCCCGGGCGTGCGCTCGGGCGTCGTATCGAACTCGAGCCGCTTCGGCTCGTCGGACGGATTCGTCATCGCTGCTTCCTGCCCGGCGCCGCGGTGTTCCGCACGCCGGGCTGCCGCCAGTCAGACCGCGCCACCGTACGCGCGGACGAAATCGCCGAGGCCGCGGTTGTAGCCGGCGCCGACGGCCTTGAACATGAAGTGCCCGTCGCGGCGATAGAAGCTGCCGACCTGCACCGACGTCTCCATCGAGAAGTCTTCCTCGAGCGCATACTTCGCGATCACCGCACCCGTCACCTCGTCGGCGATCTGGATGTAGCTGTTGTGCACTTGCCCGAAATTCTGGCGGCGCGCTTCGGCCTGGTCGATCGTCACGACCACCGAGATTTCCTCGACGTCGGCCGCGAGCTTCGTCATGTCGATGAAGATCACCTCGTCGTCGCCGTCGCCGCTGCCCGTGCGGTTGTCGCCGCTATGCACGACGCCCAGACACGTCGACGCGGGCATCCCCCGTTTCGGAAAATCGTCGCCCGGCTGGATGAAGGTTTCCTTGCGCTCCATCGTGCGCACTTCGCTGTTGTAAAACACGAAGTGCCGATCCGAGATCAGCTTCGGATTGCTCTGCGCGTCGTACTTGCACAGGAACACCGACACGTCGAGATCGAAATCCGTGCCCGTGTCCGTCGCGTTCGCGTCCCAACCGAGACCGATGCGGAATTTCTGCGTGCCGGGCGCTTCCTTCGACAGGTTGACGCGACCGCCTTTCGACAAATTGATCATCTGAACCTCTTCTGCTGGAACCGCCGTTGCGCCGGCGGCGATGTCGGGCCGCATGGTGCGGCCCTTCGTTGATGGTGTTCGTGTCGCGCGTGACGCGCGCTTATTTGCCCGCCACCGCGGTGCGGCCTTCCCTGCGCTGCACGACGATCGACGACCACACGGCCGCGGCGATCGTCGCTGCACCGATCAGGCCGGTGACGACCTCGGGCACCTCGAGCTTCACGCCGAGGAACATGATCGCGGCGAGCGCACCGATCGCCCAGAACGCGCCGTGTTCGAGATAGCGGTACTGCGCGAGCGTGCCCTTCTTCAGCAGCACCAGCGTCATCTCCCGGATGTAGGCTGCACCGACACCCAGGCCGAGCGCGATCAGGAAGATGTTGTTCGACAGCGCGAACGCGCCGATCACGCCGTCGAAGCTGAACGACGAATCGAGCACTTCCAGGTACATGAAGCCCGCGACGCCTTCGCGTACCACGCGCGTGCCCGTATCCTCGCCGCCGATCAGGTCGCCGATGCCGTGCGCGATCACGAAGCTGATCACGCCCAGCGCGCCCGCGAGCAGGAAGCTGACCTGCTCGGCCGCCGGCACGTAGAACGACGCGACGATCACGATCGCGAGCGTCAGCGCCACTTCCAGCGCGGTGATGCGGCCGAGATGGCGCATCGGGCCTTCGAGGAAGCCGATCCAGTGCTCGTCCTTCTCGGTGTCGAGCATGAACTTGAAGAACACCATCAGCAGGAACGCGCCGCCGAATGCCGACACCTGATGATGCGCGGAGGTCAGGATCGCCGCGTACTGCTCGGGCGACTCGATCGCGAGCGTCAGCGCATCCCACATCCCGATGTGGCCGATCACCGCGACGATCAGCAGCGGGAACACGAGCCGCATGCCGAACACCGCGACCGGCAGGCCGAACACCATGAAGCGGTTGCGCCACTTCTCCGACCAGTTCTTGAGCACCGATGCGTTGACGACCGCGTTGTCGAGCGACAGCGAAATTTCGAGCACGCACAGGACCGCGACGATCAGCATGTCCTTCACGCCGCCGAGGAAGTAGGCCGCGATCAGCGCGAGCGCCGTGAGCGACAACGGGATCTTGAAGTCTTTCAACATGATGGGGTAATCGAGTTCTGAAAAAATGGGCAGGCGGGCCGCGCTTACTTCGCGCGCACCCAGTCGCAGAATTCCTGCGTGATCAGCTGTTCGTAGATCTGTTCGTCGCTGAGGTCGAGCGATTCGAGATGCAGGAAGCCGACGTTCGGCATTTCGTTCGCGACTTCCGCGAGGAAGTCGAATTCGCGCGGATCGCCGACGCCGACGAGCGACCAGTACAGCGGGAAGTGCTGCGACTCGACCAGCAGCTGGCGCACGCGCTTGCGGTCGTTCTTCGGGTTCTGGCCGTCGGTGACGAACAGCACCCACGCGGGCAGATGGCCGTTCGCCGGGGCGGAGGCGGCCGGCGCGGACGTCTCGTCTGCACTGCCGAACAGCCGGCTCAGGAAGCCGCGCCTTGCTTCGCGCTTCGGCTCCGGCGCACGGAAGAAGAAATCGACGATGTCGTTCATGACCGGCGCGTACTGCGTGCCGCCCCACTTCTCGATCCGCGCGTCGAGCACGTGATCGGAGATGTACGAGCCGTAGTTCTCCGGCGTGGCGGTCGGCAGGCGGTCGTAGCCTTCGGTGAAGGTCCACGTGTCGACTTCGCCGTTGTCGTCGAACTTCAGTGCGATGCCGAGGATCCGGTCGTGCGTCTCCTGGATCACGCCCGACTGGTACAGCGGCTTCGCGGAGCCCGAGATGTCGAGCGCCGCGCCGACACGCACGACGGGCGGCTTCAGGATCTGGCGTTTTTCAAGGACGATCGCGACCTTCGCCGCGCGCTTCTCAAGCGTAATCATGCGGTGTTCTCTCAGTTCTCTTAGTTGTGCTTCGGAGCGAATCGGGTGATCAGGTCCTGTTCGATCTGACGCAGGCGCGGCGCGTCCTGTTCGCGCTGACGCTTGCCGTCGGCGATGATCTGCGTGATGTCGTCGAACGCGCCGAACAGCTGCTGCTGCGCGTATTCGAACGTGTCGGTCGAGATCACCGGACGCTGGCCGAGCTTCGCGACTTCCTGCGCGTTCTGGCGGTTCAGGTCGGCCTGCGCGCGGATCGCCTCGTCGGCCGCGTCGTACGTCGCGTTCGCGAGCGCCGCCGCGCGCTTCGTGCCGAGCTGTTCGAGGTAGAGCGCGAACGCGTTGGTCCACGCGGGGATCAGCACGGTCTTGATCGTCATGAACTTCGACGTCAGCGTACGTTTCTGGTCCTGCTCCATCCGGATCTGCGGCGCGAGCTGCTTCGACATCAGCATCGCGCGGTCGAGGTCGTCGAGCTTGCTTTCGAGTGCATCGACCTTGCGCTTCACGTCGAGCAGGCGTTGCGCGGCGAACGCATCGTCCGCCGGCTGCTGGCCAGCCGCGAGATGCGCGCGCAGCGTCGCGAGCGCCGTTTCGCCGTGCGCCTTCGACTGCGCGAGTTCCTGGTGCAGCGCGTAGTTGTCGTTGTACATCCGCTCGAGCTCGTCGATGCCGGCCTTCTGCCGCTGCGCATGGTTTTCGAGCTCGACGACGAGCGTGTCCATCCGCTTGCTCACCGACTCGTATTGCGACAGCAGCTTTTCCTTCGTCGAGCGGAACAGCCGCGTCACCTGCGTGAGCAGCCCGCCCTTGTCGGCGCCGCGCGGGTCGAGCCCCTTCGCGGTCACGATCAGTTCGTTGAGTTTGTCGCCGAACCGGTCGGCATCCGATGCGCGGACGCTCGCCAGAATCTGCTGGGAGAAGGCGGCGATCCGCGTGCCCTGCGTCGCGCCGAGCTGGTCGATCTCGTCGACGGTGATCAGGCGGGCGTTCTCCGCCGGGCGGGCGGCCGGTATGGCTGCGGCTGGCACGGCGGCAGGTGACGAAGACGGAGTGGAAGGACGATCGCTGACCGCATCGGATGGGTTGTCGTCGAATAGCGGCTTCATGTGGCTACCACGTTTCCTTTTCTGCTTTTTGCTGCGTGTTGTCGTGCGCGCAACGTGCACATGCGCGGTTGCCGTCGTGCTCTCTCACGGGCGGCAGACGGACAATAAATGGCGACAGTGCGGCGCGTCAAGAGACGAAATCCTTTCAATCACAATACATTTTGTAATGTACGTGATGGAATTCCCGATGACGTTTCTGGTGAAGTGAAGACAGATGCCTTGATGGGACGGCAGCCGGGATTTCTCTAGATGCGCAGATAACCAGAAATATGGAAAGTATTTTGAAAGAATTGCGCACCACCATTCCGCTGATTGTTACAGAATGCTTTACATCATCGCGATCGCTGCCGGGACTCATCAATCGGTGTACCGGACGATATGGCGACATGCGGCCGTACTGTGGCGGTCGTCCTGCGTCGGCCTTACCCCGAAAAGCCTTGGGACGCCGGACGCGCATCATGGCGACGCCCCCACCAAGGCAAATACGCGTTGTTTCCGCCGCGCGCGCGGAACCAGTCCTTGCCCGCGTCGATCGGCGTAAGTTTTGAAGGCGCCACAACGACCACTGCCGTCGGGTGCTCGGTATCGGTCGTTCCGGCCACGAGTACATTTCCGCCGAGATGATTCGCACGACCGATGGCCAGCGCCACGTCGGTCAACGCCGCGCCGGCCCCCATGTCGCCGAGCAACGCCGACGTATTGAAGGACTGCGTACGGAAATCGTATTCCGGCCGCACTTCCGCCAATGCCTGCGACAGTGACGCAATCCGTGTCGATGCAGCGTCACTGCCCTTGCCTGCGTCGTGCACGATGAAATTCACTGACGACATCGTCACACCCGCATTGTTCGCCGCCGCATCGATCGTCGACTTCCATGCCTGTGCCGTGTGGCTCACGCCGCTCGCGCCTTGTTTCGCCTCGAAATCCCCGATGTTGCTTCGCGCGGCTTTACCGATCCATGCCAGCGGCTCACGCTCGGTCTTCAGATCCGGGCCGGCGAGGAACAGCACTACCATATTCTCGTTGAGCTGTTCGTCCTGCGGTGGGAAGTTCGGCGCGTCCCAGTTCATCAACCAGGCACTTTTGTCTGGATGTGCCGCCAGATAGTCCAGTGCGGCGTTCAGCGACGTAAAGCCGGCATTGCCCTGACCCGACGTCACGTGTACATCGGGCGGCGTGTCGCGGCTCCATAGATTTTTTGCGGAGGGGTTGCCGATTTCGAAGATGTTGACCACATGATCCTGCAGGTATGACGCTGCCAGTTCAGGGGCCAGCCTACTGGGAATAGCCAACTCGACTCGCATGCCAGCCAGTTCCCTCTATTTCCGCCGCGCTCTCGCACTGACGGTATAGAAGTAGTCCTCAATCGTGAAATATCGCACTCGAAAGAGGAACAGAAGTTTGTCGACGTACTTTTCATAGAACCCGGAAAACGTCTCACTTCCCCGGTTGCCGTCCGCGACGATAGATACCGCTTCCGGGCGCGTCCGGACCATATCGTCGTTGATGTTCGGCTTCACCAACCCGAGTGTCCAGAGCAATTGCCACTCTGTCGGATAGTCACGGCGTTGGAGCGGATTGAGCCATTTAAGTCCGACAACCTGGGGAACAAACGGCGCAGTGGACGCACCTCCGGCAGATTGTGCCGGTGCGGTACTAATCTCGGCCTGCAACGGCGAGCCGGACAAGAGTGTCGCCATGACGATCGAGATGCACCCGGTGCATCTTGCAAGAGTGAGGCAGCGCATGAATACTCCCGATCGAACCGGCCAATCCAGAGCGCCGGGTTGGCAATTCATTCCCGTCCGGACGACGCCAGACTCGAAATCAGCGTCGCGCCACACGACGTTTTGTGACCATCGAATGCGGCCGGTTTCCCGTCGACGATGACCTGCGGATCGCCTTCGGCGATAAAGCAGGCCTGATGGCCCGCGATCGGACAGACACACGTATCACCGAGCCGGGCGACCGGCCGCCCCATCACTTCGCTGACCGCGCTGCCGGTCACGACCTGACCGCCGTGGCTCGTTGCGTCGCCGACTCGAATGATTCCGCGCATGCGCGCTCCTTATTCCGAATAGCCTTGCGATGCCGGACGCGCGTCATGACGGCGCCCCCACCACGGCAAGTACGCGTTGTTCTCGCCGCGTGCGCGGAACCAGTCCTTGCCGGCGTCGATGGGCGTCAGCTTCGAAGGCGCGACGACGACGACTGCCGTCGGATGCTCGGTGTCGGTCGTTCCGGCTACGAGCACATTTCCACCGAGGTGATTCGCTCGGCCGATCGCCAGCGCCACATCGGTCAGCGCCGCGCCGGCGCCCATGTCACCGAGCAACGCCGATGTGTTGAAGGTCTGCGTGCGGAAATCGTATTCCGGCAGGACTTCCGTCAGCGTCTGCGACAGTGAGGCAATACGTGTCGATGCAGCATCGCTGCCCTTGCCCGCGTCATGCACGACGTAATTCAGCGACGACACCGGCACGCCTGCATTACTCGCCGCCGTATCGATCGTCGACTTCCATGCCTGCACCGCGCGGCTCGCGCCTTGCTTCGCCTCGAAATCCTTGACGTTGCTTCGTGCAGCCTTGCCGATCCAGGCTAGCGGTTCACGCTCGGTCTTCAGGTCGGGGCCGGCAAGGAACAGCACCACCATGTTCTCGTTGATCTGTTCGTCGTTCGGCGGAAAGCTGGGCGCATCCCAGTTCATCACCCACGCGCTTTTGTCGGGGTGGGCGGCCAGATAGTCCAGCGCCGCGTTCAGCGACGTGAAACCGGCATTTCCCTGGCCCGATGTCACGTGCACATCCGGCGGTGTGTCGTGGCTCCACAGGTCTTTTGCCGATGAATTTCCGATCTCGAACGTGCTGATTATTTGATCACGCAAATACGTCTTTGCCTTGATGGGATCAAGACGGCCACCAGGAATTGCTAATTCAACATGCACACCAGCCAACTCGCGCCATCCACTTCTATCACCAGGCTTTACGGTGTAGAAATAATTGGAATTTGCAAAATATCTGGTCCGGAACAAAACGAGCAACTCGTCGATATATTTCTCGTAAAATCCACCAAATGATTCACGTCCAGAGCTGCCATCCGCGATGATTGAGATCGCTTGAACGGCAGAGTACTTTTTAGGGTTGGCGCGCACCATATCATCATTCTTGTTCGCAGAAACGAGGCCCAACGTCCATAACAACTGCCATTCCGTCGGATAATCCCGGCGTTGCAGAGGGTTGAGCCATTCAAGGCCAACGACCTGTGCCACAAAGGGCTTCACCGAATCACTTTTTGGTTCAGCGTCGCCCACGGCGCGTGGCGTCGCAGCTGCGGCACTCGACGTCGCAAACATGGTCGAAAACACAAATACCAACATAGCCACCAATCCAGGAACCAGCACCATTCTCTTCATCAGATCTCCTGCACTTGAGTTTTCGGCAGATGCACTACTTGGCAGCGTCATCGTTGCATACAACACGATCGCAGCCAACAGCATGACGAAAATCGCCAATCCAAATCGCCGCTGCCAGGTGGCAACAATCACCTTCATAGCACACTCCCCAACCGCAGGAAAAATCCTCCATCACGCTCGTCGTAGATTTTTTCGGGCATGCTTGCAACCGGATCATTTTTAACCCACTTATGCAGGAACATGTCCTTATATTTTCCCTTTTTTATATATTCCGCAAATAATTCATTTTGACCATCCCTCACCAATCCATTCAAAAATCGCCAATCCGCCTGCTTTCTGATATCTGCAAAGTCGCCCTCCGTCAGATAGCAAAGCCCAATAGCAATATCGTAAGCCAAAGCCTTTTCCGCATGCTCACCATTCGTCATGATAGTTGAATGATTGGTAGGATTATTCTTATCCCCGCCATTCAGCATGTCGAATATCTCTTTGTTTCTCCATTTCTTGTAACCTTCGCTTGCATCCGCAGGGCGGTCCTCCCCAACAACAACTCCATTTTCATCAACCCAGTCGCGCTTGTTCAACCTTCTCGCTTCCATCCGGAGAATGGAATGATCCTCGTATCGCTGCGCAGCTTCGGATGCGGCATCGCCCTGCGCTTTCAGCGCGTCACCCTCGGTCGCGAACTTTTCCGACTTGGCGTCGAAGGTGTCGTATGGATCGTCATCCCGCTTGTTCTCCTTGGTGGCGTCACGCCCAGCCGACGGCGGATCGTAACCCTCGTTGAAGCACCCTTCCTCAATCGGTTTCCCTTGCGCATCGCGAGCGCCCGATGGTTTGCCATAGCGGAACGCCTGCGGGAGGAAGCGCGTTTCCTTATCGAGCATCGGTGCGGTAATCGGGATTTCCCAATTTTTCGGTGGATCGGCATTGACCGCCATGTTCGTCAAATTGAACAGGTAGAGGGCCGGGCTCGTTGCAATCGTGAAAAACTTCGCGATCCACCCTTCATTGGAATGCGTGCCTCGCCCAAGACCATACCGCGCAGGTGGTGATGGCGGATACCAGAAACCCTCCTTCTGGTTCTTGTCCTTGCGCCAGTCATCCTGCCAATACCGATAGAGCTTGTTCTCTCCACCGACCTCGAAATTCGATGCAAACACGCGTTGCGAAAAAACACCCCACGCGTTCGTCGCACTGATGTCGTCGACACTCATCCCGCGCCAGCCGATTCCCTGAACGGTCAGGGCAGAAATGACCTGATCGTGCGGACAACAGTACAGCGTCACTCTCCCGTAGGTGTTTTTCTGATACAGCCCATGTGCCTCCCGGTCCTTGGCTGCGCTATACGGCTTGCCCCCGTTCTTCGACGGCCTTGCGTTTTCCATTGCGCGATCGAGATCCTCCGCGGGCATCTCGAGATCGGCCCGGGCACGCAGGATATCGAAGTACTCCCTCAGCGTTTCCTTGCGCGCGACATAGGTCTCGCGCCCCACGTGCCCGTTCTTGTCGCGCACCCCGCGCTGGGCCCATGAGTCGGTCATGTTGGCCTCGACGAGACTGTACGGGGGATTGGCGAGAACATAGGTGTCGGCGACGCAGCGCCCTTTCTTGCCCCACTGATCCGTCACCTCTGGCAACCGGTCACCGAGAAACGCTGCGGCAAGGCCGATCATGTTTCCTTGGCTGTGGCAAACGATCGTGACCGGCGCGTCGGCCTGTCGCTTGCGGATCGACTCGACCAGACGTGCAAGCCGCAGTGCGCCAAGCACACCGTAAGTGCGCGGTGGCGTGGAGTAGATCTTTCGATTGCCGATGCCATTCATGTGCTGGACGGTCAGCCACAGAAAAAGCCGATCGTTCAATCCGTCGTTCCACAGATCCGGCAGACTCGAACACCCGCCCGCGAACGGGCCACCGCCCCAGTAATTCCTTTCGTTGAGCATGATCTTGTCGCCATACTCCTTCAGCTCCTCCGCATTCGCGGCATAGCCCCACCGAAAGTGGATGACGGGCGAAAAGGACGGATCGGGCTTGATGTACGTCTTCGACGACATGTCCGGATTCAGGAAACCGTCTGGCGTCAGGCTTTCGATATAGCTGACCGGTGTCATCTGCCCGGCCACCGGCCCCCAATGGAACAGCTGATCGTCATAACGCCCCATGCGCCGGTTCAATCCGGCACACAGCCCCTTCTCGGCCTCCTTGAACCATTCCCCTTCCGAATTGACCCCGTGCACGAAAATGACGACGCCCGGCAGCGGCATCTGCATCACGCACTCGAGGTCGTTGCGGTTGAATAGCGTCGTCCCCAGTCCACCGCCCACCGAAGTCTGCGACGGTTCGTCCGTCGACGGTTGCCCGCCCGGGTTTTGCGCAAAGTTGTAGTTGAACATGTTGTTTTTCTGGAAGACTCAACTCAGGTTCTCGACTTGAAGAAGCGAACCGCCAATTGTTCGAACTGGTCGCTGCTGACCGGCGCGAGCTTGCCTTGCGCGTCGGTCTTCCCCTTGATCAATTCGCCCGACGCCTTTCGCACCTCGGCTTCCATGCCCTCGACCGGCTGCCCGTCCGTGGCCCGGACCAGCTTCGGCACCCGCCCCAGCGAGCCCTGGTCGAACTTCGGAAAATCGGCGCTCATGCTCGCCGGCCCGGCCCACGTATGCGACGCGGACTTGACGGTGAAACTCCCCGGACATCCGAGCTCGATATCGCCGCCATGCAGCTTCAGATACGCGCCGCCCGACGTCACGAACACGACCTGCTCGCTGGCCATGCCCGCGAGCTTGCCGCCGCCCGCCGACATCTGGATGTTCTTCGCCGAATCGATTTGCGTGTCGTCGTTCTGGCTCTGCAGCGCCACTTTCCCCTGGTTGGCGATCGCCGACACGCCCTCACTGTGCGCAAACATCGCCACGCCATGCCCGGCCTGCAGGTTGATCCGCTGCCCGCTCGTGTACTGCAGGTGGTTCTGCGCGACGACATCGATATTGCCGCCCGCATGGGTCGTCACGGTCTTCGGCGTCGCCATGCTGATGCCGGCCGGCGCGGTAATACCGATCGCGGCCATCGACGCGCCTGACGACTCACCGCCGCCGGACGCCTCGCCATTCGGCCAGCCTTTCACCGTGGTCATGAGTGCATCGTGCGGCTGCGTATCCGGCGCCACGCCCTGATGCTGGCCCGCATAGTCGCCGAGACTCTTGAACAGCTCGACGCATTCCTGCATCAGTTGCAGATACTCGTCCCGCGCGAGGTGGCCGTCACTCGCGCGCAGCCGCTCCCAAGCCGAAATCAGCATCGCCTTGCCGCTTCGAATCGCCACGTGCGCATCGCTGCGCAATTCGGCGCCTTCGCCGCGTGCCGCTCCTTGCCCGTTGTCGCGCGGCTGCGTCAGATAGCCGAGGTTCAGCTGACTGTACGCATGCTCGCTCGCCAGTTGGCTGCTGATCTGTCCGGGCGTATCGTCGAAACGGATCTGGTTGTACCGCTGCCCTTTGATTTCCTTCGTCTTCGTGCCGGAAAGATAGCGGTTTCCCGGCAGCGCGCCGGTGTGGCTGAAGGTCGCCGGCATGTTCGGCCCGTTGGCCAGCACGCCCATCACGACGAGCCGGTCCGGATCGCCGCCGATATGGCCGATCAGCACTTCCATGCCGACGCGCGGCAACGTATTCGCGCCGAAACTCGGCCCGGCGAGCGCGCAGGCGACGCGCACCGGCGCGCTGTCGGACGGCGTGCCGCTCGTACCGGCGCCCTGCGCGTGCGCATGATCGTCCGCGCTCAGTCCCTGGATCCGCACGCGGATGCGGCCCATTTCATCGCAGAACACCTCCTCGCCCTCCGGGCCGACGACGACGGCCGTCATCGGATGCACGGGCGGCAAGTCGACGTGCGGATCGTAGGCCGGCGTCAGCGGCACGCCGCGCCGCACGCACGAGAATGTGTTTTCGTAGCGTCGATCGCTTTCGTCGCCCGGCTTGCCACTCACGTCGGTCGGCACCGCGTCGAACAGCACGCGGCTTGCCGCGAACAGCGATTGCGCGCGCTCGTTCAGTTCCTTCGGCAGGTTGTTCCGCACGCAATGATGAAGCGACGTGACGACAAACTGCCGCTGTTCGGCCGGCAACGTATCGAGTTGCGGATGCTCCGCGAGCGCAAACCAGTGACCGACGGCCAGATCACGGACATTGCTCACGCCGTCGACGGATTCGGCACGCAGTTCATGCGCCAGCATCCGGTCCTTGCCGATCCGGTCGAGATCGGACGACGAATCCCCGGCGTGCGGGATATCGATGACGACATCGGCCAGCAAATGCCCGAGGTCGTTGCCGCCGTCGCCCTGATCGACGATCGTCGCCTGCTCGGTCTGGGACATCCGGCCGCTCTTGTAGTCCCACGTCGGTCGGACGATCTTGCCCGGGATCAACCGGCGGCTCGTCGCCCACAGCGTGATCGAGTCGCGCGCTTCGGTGGCGGCGTCGCGGTGGTAGCGGATGGTGCCGGCGGCCGTCGCCGGCAACTTCATCGAGTCGTCGGCAAAGACGAGTGTATGAACCGGCGTGTCGTGCGCATTGCCGCTCGCCCGCTCGCCGGCCTTGCCCGCCTTGACGAATACGGTCGCCCCCTCCCGTCGCAACAGCCGCCGGATGAAATGCGAGTCCGACTCGTTGACCTGCCGCGTAAGTTCACGCGCGGGGTAACGCTCGGCTTGCAGGCCGGACAAGTCGAACTCGAATGCGCCCGCGAGCGCCGAACTGCGCTGGCGCCATTCCTGAAGCAGCACACCCAGGATGTCGGGCAGGCTCTTCGACCGAAACAACCGCGAATTGGTCCGCCGCTCCATCACGGAAAGCACGTCGCGAATCGTCAGCTGGTAGCAGGTCAGTGAACCGTCCGATTGGCCGGTGCGAACGTCGGTGACAATGCCGTTGATGGTATGGAGACGCCCGCGATCGGTCGTCATCTCGACGGAGACCGGCAGCCCGATGAAGCTGCGAATCGGAAGATCGGCCCGTGCCGACACGCAGGTCAGATGCCCCTCGATGCCCGTCATCAACCCTTCGCGGATATCGGCATACTGGAGCGCAAGCACCTGCTCGAGCGTCTTCTGAGCAGGCCCCCAATTCATGCGAACCGGCCGATTGTTCTGATCGACCACCCCGGACGCAAACGTGCGTAGCAATTCGGCTGTATTCACAGCGTGACTCTCAGGATTTTGTTTGACTTCGTTGTTCGGCGAGCCATCACGCCCGCTGGTCCGTCCTGGGAGTGCCGCCCGTCTGGTTTTCGGCGAGCATAGCAAATTTGTCGGATTGGTGACGGCTTTTTGACAGGATTTAGAATCCTTTCTGCGAAGCGTCCGAACGGACTCAACAGTTCACATTCTTTCGAACCGGGACGGTCCATGTCCGAAGTAGCCGACAGGTCGTACGGCTCGTCACGATCTGACGTCGGGCGACGCGCGCTCGGTATGGATCGACGAATTTCTGACGGGTGCGGAAGGGAGTGGCGGGCTGCCGCCAGAGTTTGCTATACTCTCGGTCTTCCGGAGAGATGGATGAGTGGTTTAAGTCGCACGCCTGGAAAGCGTGTATAGGTTAATCGCCTATCGGGGGTTCGAATCCCCCTCTCTCCGCCAGAATTCGATGCCCGCGCCAGCGGGCATTTTCGTTTCCGGGGAGAAAAGCAAGCCGATCGTTCGGCTTGCCCGCGCTGTCTGGGCGAATCCGCCTCTCTCCGACAGAAATACGCGAAGCCCCCTGATTGCCCCAGGAATCAGAGGCTTTTCAACTTGGCGCGCCGGCACGCCATGCATCGCCCCCCTTCCCGCCTCACGGATGCCGGATGTAATCCACCAACGCCCGCGTATACTCATCCGGCCGCTTGTCGCACAGACTCACCGCGATCGCCACCGCAAACCCCGCCGGCACGCCGAACACGCCCGAACTGATCGGCTCGATCCCGAACCACGTGCGCCCCGCGAACCCGGTCAACTGCGTGAAGTACGGATACGTCGACACGATGTAGTACACGCATACCGCCAACCCCGTCACCATCCCGGCGATCGCCCCGCGCGTCGTCGTGCGCTTCCAGAACACCCCGAGCACCAGCACCGGAAAAAAGCTCGACGCCGCCAGCGAAAACGCGGCGCCGACCAGAAACAGGATCTTCCCCGTATTGAGCGACGCGACATACGACGCGAACAGCGCGACGCCGAGCAGCAGCACCTTCGAGATCGTCACGCGCCGCTGGCTCGATGCATCGGGTGCGACCATGCAGTAATACACGTCGTGCGACAGCGCGTTCGCGATCGTCAGCAGCAGCCCGTCCGCGGTCGACAGCGCCGCGGCCAGCGCACCGGCCGCGATCAGCCCCGACACGACGTACGGTAACCCCGCGATCTCCGGCGCGGCCAGCACGACCATGTCCGGCTGCATCTGGATTTCCGACCAGTGCACGATCCCGTCGCGAATCACCTCGACGACGCTGATCAGGTCCGGTTCGAAGTGATGCCATTGCGTGACCCACGCCGGCAATTCCGCGAACGGCCGCCCGACGAGGTTCGCAAGGATCTCGTACTTGATCAGCACCGCGAGCACCGGCACGCTCAGGTAGAACAGCGCGATGAAGAACAGCGTCCAGCCGACCGAGCGTCGTGCCGATGCGACGGAGGTCGTCGTGTTGTAGCGCGTCAGGATGTGCGGCAGGCTCGCGGTGCCGAGCGACAGGCACAGCAGCAGCGCGAGAAAATTGCGCTCGCGCGGCTTGCGTTCGTCGTCGCTTGCAGCCGGAAACGGCTCGTGCATCGGCACGGGCGGCTCGGCGCGCGCCAGCAGGTCGTCGCGCGCCTGCGTCCACGCGACGCGCGCCGCTGCCGGGTCGCGCGGGAAGTCCGCCAGTTCGCGCTCGCGCAGGCTGATCTCGCGCAGCGGCCCGTTATGGCGTCGCAGGTCGGCCAGCTGGTCGACCAGATGCCGGCGCGCGTCCGCATACGACGACGGCAGCCGGTCGAGTCGCGTCTGGATCTCCGCGGCCTGCCGGCGGTACGCGTCGCGTACCCGCTGCTCGTCGGACGCCTCGCGCACCTGCGCCTCGCGCGCCGCGACGCGCTCCATCAGCTTGCCGTAATTGAATTGCGGCACGGGTCCGAGCCCGTTCTTCATCGCGATCAGCGACACCGGGATCAGGATCGCGCTGATCAGGATGATGTACTGCGCGACCTGCGTCCACGTGACCGCACGCATCCCGCCGAGAAACGAGCACACGAGAATGCCGGCGAGCCCGCAGAAGATCCCGATCGCGAAATCGACGCCGATGAAGCGCGTCGCGATCAGGCCGATCCCCTGGATCTGCGCGACCAGATACACGAACGAACACAGGATCGCCGCGCCGGCCGCGAGCGCGCGCACGGCCGTGCTCGAGAAGCGCGTGCCGAGAAAATCGGGAATCGTGTAGCGCGCGAGCTTGCGCACATACGGCGCGAGCAGGAACGCGACGAGGCAGAAGCCGCCCGTCCAGCCCATCATGTACGCGAGCGCGTCGTAGCCGGTCGCGTAGAGCGAGCCGGCCAGGCCGATGAACGACGCGGCCGACAGCCAGTCGGCCGCCGTCGCCATCCCGTTGAACGCGGACGGCACGCGCCGCCCGGCCACGTAGTACTCGACGAGATCGGACGTGCGCGACAGCAGCCCGATCACCGCATACACGGCGATCGGCACGAACAGGAACACATAGCCGATCCAGACGCCCGAACCGGTCGCGCGCTCGATCCGCCACATCAGCAGCACGAACCCGAGAAACCCCAGCGTGTAGAGCGCGTATGCGCGGATCAGTCGATGCGTCAGCATGGGTCAGCGCCCGCCGCCGTTCGCGATGCCGGAGCGCGCCGCATGATCGTCGTACGCGCGGCGCAGCGTGCGGTCCGCGCGCTGCATCAGCCCGATGTAGACGACGATCAGCACGAGGTACACGAGAATCGCGCCCTGCGCGCCGACATAGAACGGCAGGCTGAAGCCGGCGAAACGGACCGCGGCGAGCGCGGGCCCGAAGAACGGCACGATGAACGACACCGCGAAACCGATCGCCATCAGCACCGCGATCAGCGCGACGTTGAAGCGCCAGTAGCGCGCGTGGGCACGCGCGAGCGGCTCGGGAACGGGCGGTGGCGCCGCAGGCGCCGAACGGGTCGGAACAGTCATGCCGTTATGTAGCAAAAAGCCCCTGCGCGGGCAATCGGGATTGCCGCGCAGGGGCTCGTGCGCGAGACGCGCAGCCGGTACGATCAGCGCACTTCGGCGAGCTGCTCGAGGATGGCCGGATTCTCGAGCGTGGACGTATCCTGCGTGATCGCCTCGCCCTTCGCGAGCGAGCGCAGCAGGCGCCGCATGATCTTGCCCGAACGCGTCTTCGGCAGGTTGTCGCCGAAGCGGATGTCCTTCGGCTTCGCGATCGGCCCGATCTGCTTGCCGACCCAGTCGCGCAGCGTCTTCGCGAGCGCCGCGGCTTCGTCGCCTTCCGGACGCGCACGCTTGAGCACGACGAACGCGACGACCGCCTCGCCCGTCGTGTCGTCCGGGCGGCCGACCACGGCGGCCTCGGCCACGAGCTCGTGCGAGACCAGCGCCGATTCGATCTCCATCGTGCCGAGCCGGTGACCCGACACGTTCAGCACGTCGTCGATCCGGCCCATGATCGTGAAGTAGCCGGTGTCCTTGTCGCGCACGGTGCCGTCGCCGGCAAGGTACAACGTGCCGCCGAGTTCTTCCGGGTAGTAGCTCTTCTTGAAGCGTTCCGGGTCGCCCCAGATCGTGCGGATCATCGCGGGCCACGGGCGCTTGACGACGAGGATGCCGCCCTGCCCGTTCGGCACGTCCTGGCCCGTCTCGTCGACCACCGCGGCCATGATGCCCGGCAGCGGCAGCGTGCACGAACCGGGCACGGTCGGCGTCGCGCCCGGCAGCGGCGTGATCATGTGGCCGCCGGTTTCGGTTTGCCACCACGTATCGACGATCGGGCAGCGCTCCTGGCCGACGTGCTTGTGATACCACATCCACGCTTCCGGATTGATCGGCTCGCCGACCGTGCCGATGATGCGCAGGCTCGACAGGTCGTAGCTCTTCGGATGCACCTTGTCGTCGGCTTCGGCCGCCTTGATCAGCGAACGGATCGCGGTCGGCGCGGTGTAGAACACGGTGACCTTGTGATCGCCGATCATCTTCCAGAAGCGGCCGGCGTCCGGGTAGGTCGGCACGCCTTCGAACACGACCTGCGTGCCGCCGCATGCGAGCGGGCCGTACGTGATGTACGTGTGGCCCGTGACCCAGCCGATGTCGGCCGTGCACCAGAACACGTCGGTCGGTTTCCAGTCGAAGGTCCACTTCATCGTTTGCGCGGCCCACAGCAGGTAGCCGCCCGTGCTGTGCTGCACGCCCTTCGGCTTGCCGGTCGAGCCCGACGTATACAGGATGAACAGCGGGTGCTCGGCGCCGACCCATTCCGGCTCGCAGGTGTCGGACTCGCCGTCGGTCAGTTCGTGCATCCACAGGTCGCGGCCGGCATGCCAGTCGATCTTGCCGCCGGTGCGGCGATAGACGATCACGCTCTTCACCGCTTCGCAGCCGCCCAGCGCGAGCGCCTCGTCGGCAATGCTCTTGAGCGGCAGCGTCTTGCCGCCGCGCGCCTGCTCGTCGGCCGTGATCAGCGCGACCGCGCCGACGTCGACGAGCCGCTCGTTCAGCGATTTCGCGGAGAAGCCGCCGAACACGACCGAGTGCGTCGCGCCGATGCGCGCGCACGCCTGCATCGCGACGATGCCTTCGATCGACATCGGAATATAGATGACGACGCGGTCGCCCTTGCCGATCCCGCGTTTCTTCAGCGCATTCGCGAAGCGCGACACGCGCGCCAGCAGATCCGCATAGGTGACGCGCGTGACGGTGCCGTCGTCGGCCTCGAAGATCACCGCGACGCGCTCGCCGTTGCCGGCTTCGACGTGACGGTCGAGACAGTTGTACGACGCGTTCAGCTCGCCGTCGTCGAACCACTTGTAGAACGGCGCATTGCTCTCGTCGAGCACCTTCGAGAACGGCTTGTGCCACGTGAGGCCCTCGCGCGCGAGACGCGCCCAGAAGCCTTCGTAATCCTGCTCGGCCTCGGCGGCGAGCGCGCGATAGGCCGGCATGCCGGAAATGGTCGCCGCCTTCTCGAGCGCCGCGGGCGGCGGGAACTGACGGGTTTCGTGAAGAACCGATTCAATCGCAGACATCGACTACCCCTTGGTGAACATGAATCCTCTGGCGGCGCGATCGTGCGCGCCGCACGTGTCTTGGCCGGCGCATGCGCGCCGCTGTCTCCTACCCACCCGCACGCGGCCACGAAGGCCGCGCACGATGCTGCACCGCACCACATCACGCGAACGTGAACGGGCGGCCCGACGGTTTCCACGATAAGCGCCCGAACTTACCCGTCACTTACGCGGCATGGCCGTTTCGCACACCGGGCGGCACCGCATGACGGTCGGCTTTACGCTGTTACAACCGCGACCCTACAATCCTAACTGAACTCGCCTTCCGGATTCCAGCTTGAATCGCTACGCCCTCTTCCTCATCCTGTCGATGCTGTTCGTCGGCAGCAACGTCGGTATCGGTAAATCCATCGTCGCATTCGTTCCCGTCGCGATCCTCGCCACGCTGCGCTTCGTGATCGCGATCGCCGTCCTGTGGCCGCTGTTCAGCCCCGTGAAGATGCGCGCGGTCAAGCGCGGCGAATGGCTGAACCTGTTCCTGCAGGCGTTCTTCGGCACCTTCATGTTTACGCTGCTGATGCTCAACGGCGTGCAGCGCACGAGCGCGGTCGCGGCCGGCGTGATCACGAGCACGATCCCGGCGATCGTCGCGCTGTTCGCATGGCTGATCCTGCGTGAAAAACCGAACGGCCGTGCGCTCTTGTCGATCGCGCTCGCGATCGCCGGCGTCGTCACGATCAACCTCGCCAACGGCGGCGCGGCCGGGCATGACGGCCACGGCCACGGCGACGCGTCCGGCTCGCTGACCGGCAACCTGCTGATCCTCGGCGCCGTGTGCTGCGAATCGATCTACGTGATCCTGTCGCGCCGGCTCACGCAGACGCTCGCGCCGATCGACATCTGCGCGTACACGCACCTGTTCGGCCTGTTCCTGATGCTGCCGCTCGGCGCGACCGCGCTGTGGCATTTCGATTACGCGAGCGTGCCGGCCGGCACCTGGGCGCTCGTCGTCTGGTATGGCCTGTCGGCCAGCATCTTCTCGTTCTGGCTGTGGATGAAAGGCATCCGGCACGTGCCGGGCAGCCTCGCCGGCGTGTTCAGCGCGGTGCTGCCGATCGCCGCGGCCGCATACGGCATCGCGTTCCTCGGCGAGCGCCCGACGCTCGCACACGGCGTTGCGCTCGCCTGCGTGGTCACCGGCATCGTGCTCGCGAGCCTGCGCGTGAAACGCGTGCCGGCCGCCGCGTCCTGATCCGTCCCCGGCAGACCCGGCGCGTCGCTGCAGTCGCGCCAGCCGACGCGTTACAATAGCGCGCCTTTTCAAGATTACCCCCGATACCTGCGCACCGCGCCCGTACCTCCATCATGTCCGCCCCGCATTCGCCCGGCCACCCGGCCCGCCGCCCGCTTCGCCCGCTTCCCGCGCTGATTTTCATGAGCCGCTGGCTCCAGGTTCCGCTTTACCTCGGCCTGATCGTCGCGCAGGCCGTCTACGTGTTCCTGTTCCTGAAGGAAGTCTGGCACCTGCTGTCGCATGCGGCCGGTCTCGACGAGATCAGCGTGATGCTCGCGGTGCTCGGCCTGATCGACGTGGTGATGATCTCGAACCTGCTGATCATGGTAATCGTCGGCGGATACGAAACGTTCGTGTCGCGCCTCGGCATCGAGGGCCACCCCGACGAACCCGAATGGCTCGACCACGTGAACGCGGGCGTGCTGAAGGTCAAGCTGTCGATGGCGCTGATCAGCATTTCGTCGATCCACCTGCTGAAGACCTTCATCAACCCCGACCAGCACACGACGCACGCGATCATGTGGCAGGTGATCATCCACGTGTCGTTCCTCGTGTCGGCGCTCGTGATGGCGTGGGTCGACCGCCTGACGACGCACACGCACCCGGCCCATTTCCACGAGACGCACGCGCCGCACGCGAGCGCCGTGCCCGCGTCCCGCAAGCCGGCCGAAGCAGCCGCCAACGCATAAACGCATTCCCCACTGTCCCCACAGAGTCTCAGCCATGACCGTCATCAAACAGGAAGACCTGATCCAGAGCATCGCGGATTCGCTGCAGTACATCAGCTACTACCACCCGCTCGACTACATCCAGGCCCTCGGCCGCGCGTACGAGCTGGAAGAGAGCCCGGCCGCGAAGGATGCGATCGCGCAGATCCTCACGAACAGCCGCATGTGCGCGGAAGGCAAGCGCCCGATCTGCCAGGACACCGGCATCGTCACGATCTTCGTGAAGGTCGGCATGGACGTGCGCTGGGACGGCGCGACGATGGGCCTCACCGACATGATCAACGAAGGCGTGCGCCGCGGTTACACGCACCCGGACAACGTGCTGCGCGCGTCGATCGTCAATCCGCCGGAAGGCGCCCGCAAGAACACGAAGGACAACACGCCGGCCGTGATCCACTACGAGATCGTGCCGGGCGACAAGGTCGACGTGCAGGTCGCGGCGAAGGGCGGCGGCTCGGAGAACAAGTCGAAGTTCGTGATGCTCAATCCGTCCGATTCGATCGTCGACTGGGTGCTGAAGACGGTCCCGACGATGGGCGCGGGCTGGTGCCCGCCGGGCATGCTCGGGATCGGCATCGGCGGCACGGCCGAGAAGGCGATGCTGATGGCGAAGGAATCGCTGATGGAGCCGATCGACATCCAGGAAATCATCGCGCGCGGCCCGAAGGACTGGGTCGAGGAACTGCGCGTCGAACTGCACGAGAAGGTCAACGCGCTCGGTATCGGCGCGCAGGGCCTCGGCGGTCTCGCGACCGTGCTGGACGTGAAGATCATGGCGGCACCGACGCACGCGGCCTCGAAGCCGGTCGCGCTGATCCCGAACTGCGCGGCCACGCGCCACGCGCACTTCGTGCTCGACGGGTCGGGCCCGGCCAAGCTCGAAGCGCCGTCGCTCGACGCCTGGCCGAAGGTGCAGTGGGAGCCGAACACGGAAACGAGCAAGCGCGTCGACCTGAACACGCTGACGCCGGAAGAAGTCGCGAGCTGGACGCCGGGCCAGACGCTGCTGCTGTCGGGCAAGATGCTCACCGGCCGCGACGCCGCGCACAAGCGCATCGCCGACATGCTCGCGAAGGGCGAGAAGCTGCCGGTCGACTTCACGAACCGCGTGATCTACTACGTCGGCCCGGTCGATCCGGTGCGTGACGAAGTGGTCGGCCCGGCCGGCCCGACGACGGCCACGCGCATGGACAAGTTCACCGAGACGATGCTCGCGCAGACGGGCCTGATCTCGATGGTCGGCAAGGCCGAGCGCGGCCCGGTCGCGATCGATGCGATCAAGAAGCACAAGGCTGCGTACCTGATGGCGGTCGGCGGGGCGGCCTACCTCGTGTCGAAGGCGATCCGCGGCGCGAAGGTGCTCGCGTTCGAAGACCTCGGCATGGAAGCGATCTACGAGTTCGACGTGCAGGACATGCCGGTGACGGTCGCCGTCGATTCGTCGGGCACGTCGGTGCACCAGACCGGTCCGAAGGAGTGGCAAGCGAAGATCGGCAAGATCCCGGTCGCAACCGCTTAAGGGCGATCGAACGAAAGGCCGGACGGACGTCCGGCCTTTTTGCTTCTCGTTCTCATTATTGTGTACGGCCGGTTGTTCGAGGCTGATTCTCATTACACGCAAAAGGCAGGCCAGATAAGGCTTCGAGGCTTGGCTTTTCTCGTTCGAGCGATTATCGTTCGGTTTCTGAAGCCCCACTGAACAAGGAACAGCCATGCAAGGCGACAAGAAAGTCATCGAATACCTGAACGCCCAACTGAAGAACGAACTCACGGCGATCAACCAGTACTTCCTGCATGCCCGCATGTACAAGCACTGGGGTCTCGACAAGCTCGGCAAGCACGAGTACGACGAGTCGATCGGCGAAATGAAGCACGCCGACTGGCTGATCGAGCGCGTGTTCATGCTCGACGGCCTGCCGAACCTGCAGGACCTGCACAAGCTGCTCGTCGGCGAGGAAACCGAAGAGATCCTGAAGTGCGACCTGAAGCTCGAGCAGATCTCGCAGTCCACCTGCAAGGAAGCGATCGCCTACTGCGAATCGGTTCGCGACTACGTGTCGCGCGAGATCTTCGAAAAGATCCTCGACGACACCGAAGAACACATCGACTGGCTGGAAACGCAGATCGACCTGATCGGCAAGGTCGGCCTGCAGAACTACCAGCAAACGATGATGGGCTCGGCCGAGTAACCGGCCACATCGCCACCTTGCCGTCCGCATGACGATGACGCACCAGCCAGTCGCCTCCGGGGTCCGCCCCGCCGCCCCTGTCGGCATCTTCGACTCGGGGCTCGGCGGCCTGTCGGTGCTGCGCGCCGTGCGTGCGCACCTGCCCGGGGAATCGTTCGTCTACGTCGCCGATTCGCATCACGCGCCGTATGGCCCGCGCGACGAAGCGTTCATTACCGAGCGCACGCTGGCGATCGGCGAATGGCTCGCGCGCGAAGGCGCGAAGGCGCTCGTCATCGCGTGCAACACGGCAACCGCACGTGCGATCGCGGCCATCCGCGAACGCCTGGCGATTCCGCTCGTCGGCGTCGAGCCGGGCATCAAGCCGGCCGCCGCGCTGTCCGCGACCGGCGTCGCCGGTGTCCTCGCCACGCAATCGACACTGAACAGCCCGCGCTTCCGGGCGCTGCTGGATCGCTACGGCGCCGGCCGCCGCTTCATCTGCCAGCCCGGCCACGGGCTCGTCGAGGCGATCGAACGCGGCGACACGAACTCACCCGCCCTACGTGCGTTGCTCGAGCGTTACCTGCAGCCGATGCTCGACGACGGCGCCGATACGCTGGTGCTCGGCTGCACGCACTACCCGTTCTTCACGGAAACGATTCGTGACCTTGTTGGCGATCGCCTGACGATCGTCGACACGAGCGACGCCATCGCGCGCCAGCTCGCGCGGGTGCTCGACGAACGCGGCCTGCGCGCGCCGGCCGGCACCCAGGCCGCGCCGCCCCGCTTCTGCTCGACGAGCGACGGCGTGCAACTGCGCGCCCTCGCGTCGACGCTGCTCGGCCTCGATGCGCCGGTCGAATCCGTCACCATTTCCTCGCCGAACGCGCGCGCCTGCGCGACCGCCTGACGCGGGCCCGCAGGCCCGCTCCCGCCGCAGTTCCGCCGCCCCAGCCGTTTCAAGGGTCCGATGACCTTAAAAAAAGCCGGACCCAGGCTTGTCAACGTCTGCAAAATTAATGATAATAATTCGCATTAACGTTAGCTATCGCAACTCATCATGATCGTCTGCGTGTGCAAGTCTGTTTCCGATCGCAAGATTCGCGCGTCCCTCGCCGAGGGCGTCCACTCTTTCGATGAACTCCAGTTCGAACTCGGCGTGGCCACGTGCTGCGGCAAGTGCGAGGAGTCCGTACGCGACCTCATGGCCGAGCAAGGCGTCTGCGCAAGCCGGTGCGGTGTCGAGCATCACGCTCACCCGATCCCGGTCACGTTCTACGAACGCAAGGCAGCCTGAGCGGCGCCGAGCGTGCACATGCGGCCCAGGCCGCATTTTTTGTTTTGACCGTCAGCAAGCCACCGTCTGCGCGAGCCAGCGGCTTACCTGCCAAGGAGCCTGTCATGGAATTGCTGATCGGATTTGTGACCACCGTTTGCATCTCGCTGCTGATCTTCCGCAAGTGATGCCGATTCACCCGCCGCGCCCCGGGTGCGACATCGTTCTTTCAAGCTAACATGCAGGCTTCGCATCTCGCTCCTGCCGGCGCCATGCCGGTTGCACCACGTATGAATTCCCGAGTGATCGTCGTCGCGGTCGGTGTGCTTGCCGCACACGCGATCATGTTGACGGCCGCCTGGCTCCATCGCAACGCGCCGCCGCCGAAATCGGTCGAGGTCCAGACGATCACCGCGCAGCTCATCACACCTGCCCCGATCGCGCAGCAGGTTGCGGCCGAATCGATCCCGCAGCCCGCGCCGCCGAAGCCCGTGCCGCGCGTGAAGCCGAAGGTCGAGCCGAAGCCGGTGCAGAAAGCGGCGAAGCCGACACCTCAACCGGTTGCGCAATCGCCGGCCCCGTCGCCCACCCCGGCGCCGGCCGCCGATCCGACGCCCGCGCCGGCCGCGCCCGCCCCCGCGGCACCGGCCGCCGCCCCCGGCCCGGCGCGCGAAACGATGCAGGTCAGCGCGCCGAAGAACGTGCCGACGCTCCAATGCAACTTCGTGAAGCCCGACTACCCGTCGATGTCGCGCCGACGCGGCGAATCGGGTACGGCCTACGTTCACTTCGTCGTCGGCGTGACCGGCAAGATCGAAAGCATCGACCTGCAGAAGAGCAGCGGCTACCCGCGCCTCGACGACGCCGCACTCGACGCGATGCGCTCGACCACCTGCCGTCCGTACATCGAGAACGGCCAGGCGATCCGCGCCGCCCGCACACAGCCCTACAGCTTCGGGCTCACCGACTAACCTGCCTCATCCGGAAGATTCAAAGGAAACAAGAAAATGCAAAGCTACGGTATCGCGCACGTCTGGGCGCAAGGTGATTTCGTCACGCGCGCCATCGCGATCACGCTGCTCGTGATGTCGGTCCTGTCGTGGATCGTGATCGTCATCAAGGGCTGGAACGTGATCCGCCTGAACCGTCTCACGAAGAATGCCGAACAGGCATTCTGGCATTCGGACAATTTCGACGACGGCATCAAGAAGCTCGGTCTCGCCGCATCGACGCCGAACGACAACCCGTTCCTCGCGCTCGCGCTGTCGGGCAAGGAAGCCGCCGACCACCACCACCAGACGCAACCGCACCTGCACGATCGCATGGACGTGTCGGACTGGGTCACGCGCTGCCTGAAGGACACGATGGACGAAGGCATCTCGCGCATGCAGAGCGGCCTCGCGATCCTCGCGTCGGTCGGCAGCACGGCACCGTTCGTCGGCCTGTTCGGCACGGTCTGGGGGATCTACCACGCGCTGCTCGCCATCGGCGCAACCGGCCAGACGTCGATCGACCAGGTCGCCGGCCCGGTCGGCGAATCGCTGATCATGACGGCCTTCGGCCTGTTCGTCGCGATCCCGGCCGTGCTCGGCTACAACGCGCTGACGCGCGCGAACAAGGGTGTCGTCAGCAAGCTGCGCCGCTTCGCGCACGGCCTGCACGCGTACTTCGTGACGGGCGCGAAGCTCGCATCGTCGTCGACGCGCGACGGCCTGCGTCTCGCGACGCGCGCCAGCTGAGACGAGGTGAACCATGGCCATGAACACCGGTTTCAGCGACGATGACGACGATGCAGTGATGAGCGAGATCAACATGACGCCGCTCGTCGACGTCATGCTCGTACTCCTGATCATTTTCCTCGTGACGATCCCGGCGATGCAGCATGCGGTGAAGATCGACCTGCCGCACGCCAGCAGCCAGCCCGTCGACGAAAAACCGCAGACGGTCGACGTCGCGATCCAGGGCGACGGCACGATCCTGTGGGACGACCACACGGTCACGCGCGAACAGTTGCAGGCTCGCATCGCGGAAGCCGCGAAACGCACGCCGCAGCCCGAGTTGCACCTGCGTGCGGATCGCAAGGTGGCATACGAGCACGTAGCGGAAGTGATGTCGGATGCGCAGGCCGGCGGCCTGAGGAAGCTCGGCTTCGTCACGGAGCCGGGCGCGAAAGCGAAGTAACACGCGCCCGTCTCGCGATAACGCATCGCAGGCACCTCGCCGGCCGCACCTAGCCGGCCACACCTCGCCGGCCGCCCACAAAGTAAAAGGCCTTCATCGCCAGATGAAGGCCTTTTTTCATGCGCACGCGGGCGCCTTCGGGCGGCGGGCTCTTCGGCGGTATCGGTTACGCCTCGAGCAACGCAAATGCGACTCTGCCGTGGTCTGCACGGACTGCGCGTTCTGCCCTATCTGGCTCACAATATATGCGGCCACCTGATTTCGCTCAGAACTTCCTTCACGAAATGGGATTTCAATATAGGCCCGCACGCGCACGCATTCAAGGTTCCAGCGATTGAAACTTGCGATTGCAGGCGACGCTTCAATGACAAAACAAATTTGCGTCGTCGTGCACGCTGTGTTCAGGTCGCCGAAACATCGGCCGCCGCTTCCTTCTTCGCGCGCTCGGGGCAACCGGGCTCTTTGTACGCGCCATGATCGAGCTTCTCGACCAGGTAGTCGACGAACGCGCGCACCGCGGGCGGCATCCCCTGCCGCGACACGAACACCGCATACAGTTGCGGCACCGGCAGCGTCCAGCCCGGCATCACGGGTGACAGCTGCCCCGCACGCAGCGCGTTGCCGTACATCATCTCCGGCAGCGCCGCGATGCCGAGGCCGTCGAGCACGGCCTCGCGGATCGTCATCAGGTCGGCCGTCACGAGCCGCGGGTCATGCTCGTGCACGTGACGCGTGCCGTCCGGCGCGATCAGGTTGAACACGTGCCGCCCGTCGACGCTCGGCGTATCGAGCGTCTCGAAACCGGTCAGGTCGTCCGGCACCAGCGGCGGCGCATTCTGGCTCAGCAGGCTCGGCGCGCCGACCAGCATCTGTTCCGTGCGCCACAGCGGCCGCACGACGATGTTGGCGTTCTGCGGCGGTTCCGAGCGTACGCGCAGCGCGACGTCGATCGAATCCTCGAACAGGTCGATCACGCGATTCGTCACGCGGACGTGCACCTTCACCTCGGGATAGCGGCGCAGGAATTCGGGCAGGATGCGCGACAGCATCGTCTGCGACAGCGTGACGGGCACGCTGACCCGCACCGAACCGCGCGGCGACGCGCGCAACTGCTGCACCGCGTTCATCGCGGCCTGCGCTTCGGCCAGCATCGCCTGGCAATGCTGGTAGAACAGTTCGCCCGCCTCGGTCAGCGCGAGCTTGCGCGTCGAGCGCTGCAGCAGGCGCACGCCGAGCGCCGCCTCGAGTTCGGTCAGGCGCCGCGACAAGCGCGATTTCGAGATGCCCAGCACGCGCTCCGCGGCCGAGAAACCGCCATGTTCGACGACCTGGGAAAAGTACATCAGGTCGTTCAGGTTATGTGCATCGATATTCATCTCATCGTTCCAATTTCAGAACAATCCATTGCGAACCACCGCAAATCGAACGGTAAAGCGCCCAATATAATAGCGCTATGTTTCAGAAATGACGCTATTCCGATGATCTCGAGGGCTTCCTCATGACGACCGCTCGCTCGCTTGACCGTACCTACCCCGCGCTTCGCACCACCGAAGGCGGCGGGTTCGTGGTTCACCGTCCGTTCCCGACCCGATTGCTGATGGACTTCGATCCGTTCCTGCTGCTCGATGAAATGGGCCCCGTCGACTACGGCCCCGGCGAAGCCGTGGGCGCGCCCGACCATCCGCATCGCGGCTTCGAAACCGTGACGTATGCGCTCGACGGCCGCTTCCGCCATCGCGACTCGTCCGGCCACGCCGGCACGCTCGGCCCCGGCGACGTCCAATGGATGACGGCCGGCGCCGGCGTCGTGCACAGCGAGATGCCCGATCCCGCGTTCGCACAGGCGGGCGGCCGCTCGCACGGCTTCCAGCTGTGGGTCAACCTGCCGCGCCGCGACAAGATGATCGCGCCGCGCTACCAGGAGATCCCGGCCGACCGCATCCCGACCGCGACATCGCCGGACGGCCGCGTGCACGTACGCGTGATCGCCGGCGAAGCGTTCGGCGTCCAGGCGGCGATCGAGACGCGCACGCCGATCCTCTACCAGCATTTCACGCTGGAGCCCGGCGCAACGGTCACGCAGCCCGTGCCGGCCGGTTATCGCGTGTTCGCCTATCCGATCGACGGAACGGGGCTCTACGGGCCCGACAGGCAGGCTGTCGACGCCCGGCACATGATCGTCTACGGCGACGACGGCGATACGGTCGCGTTCGCCGCCGGCGACACGCCGCTCGACCTGCTGCTGATCGGCGGCGTGCCGCTCAACGAGCCGATCGTCCGCTACGGCCCGTTCGTGATGAATACGGAGGAAGAGATCCGGCAAGCCGTCGTCGACTACCAGACGGGCCGCATGGGCCGCATCGACGCATGACGCCCGATCGGGGCGGCAGGTGCCGCGAAACCGGTGGTTTTGCGTCACAATAACTTCTTGAACCATGTGGCCGCCCGCCACCCAGAAGGAACCCGTCCCCTTGAACTTCGAACACCTGATCCAGATCAATTCCGACGATCCGGCCGTGCCGACCCTCACCCGCGACCAGCTCTGGGAGGGCCTCGTGCTGCGCGCCGAACAGCCGCAACTGTTCGTACTCGGCCTCGACAGCTGCGTCGTCCTCGAACGGACGGACACGACGCTCGAACGTGAGTTGCACTACGGCCATGCGACCGTGCGCGATCACGTCACGTTCACGCCGAACCAGCAGGTTCGCTACGACATCCGCGCGGCCGATGGCGAGATCGGCGGCTCGCTGACGATGACGATCGAGGAACGCGACGACCACGCGCTGTTCCTGCGTTTCGAGTACCGCACCACGCTGACCGTCACCGACGACAGCGAAGATGCGCGGCAGACGCACGGGATCGTCAAGGAGGCCTACCGCACGTCGGACATCGACACGGTGCGCCTGATCCGCGAATACGCGCAGGGCCGCAAGGACCCCGATCCGCTGCACTGACCGCGGCGGCGGCCTGCGGGCCGCCTTTTGATTCAAGCTATCAAGTCTGATGTTTCGATCGATAAAGAGTTTTTGTAAATGGGAATAGTTATCATTTAGAATTCATTCCATCGTATCGACAGTCACCGATCAAACCGAATGACCGACACCATGCGCCCGACCACGCTGACCCTGCGCCGCACGACCGGCACCGCGGCCAGCAGCCGCCAGAAGACGGCAGCGGTCACCACGCCGGCGAAACCGGCCGGCAACCGCGACACAGGCACGCGGGTCGTAAATAGCGACGCGCTATTGCAGGGCCACAGCCACATCAGCATCGCGCACAACGGAGAGACGTATCAGTTGCGTGCCACGCGGCTCGGCAAACTGATCCTGACGAAGTAAGACAGAGTATTGTGGGGACCACCTCCCTGAGAGGTGTTGGGCAGTAGCCAGCGTAACGGCTTGCACGCGAGATCTAGACCCCTTCGTGCAAACACACTCAAGCAGCCGTTGCAGCAAGCCAAGCCACTTTTTTTGGTTCTCGCACAAGGGTGAAAAAAAGCGGCACGTCGAAGGACGTGCCGCTTTTTTGTTAGCGCGGTCGATGCAGAAGGCATGCTGTCCACCTGCGTCGATACGCTGATGCATGCCGCCGAAGCCGCATGCAAAACCCGTCAGAAACCCCAGAACATCAGCCACCACGCACTGTCGACGACCGCCAACCCGACGGCGAACCACGCGAATGCCGCGAGCCGGCGCGGCCACGCCGCATAGCGCCCCGTCACTTTCCATGCGAGCCACGCGCTCCATGCATTGGCGCCGACCAGGATCGCGATGCGCACGTCGGTCGCCCACCCGAGCGGCACATGCTCGGCGCGCAACAGCGACAGCGTCGTGGCCGACAGGCCGAGGAACACGCCCGCTCCCGCGATCGGGATCAGTGCCTGCGCGAGATGATGCAGCCGCACGCGATCGAAGCGGCCGAGCATCAGCGTGGCGCCGCCCAGCAATATCAGCAGCGCCGTGCCGTACACGAGCCCCGTGCCGACGATGTAGCTGACGATCAGCCCGCCGTCGAGCCAGGAGAACACGTCGTTGCGATCCGGATAGTGCGTGAGCAGGAACCACGGCGCATTCGTTTCGAGCGGCCACGTGATGTCACGGTCGATCAGCCAGCCCGCGAGCCATTGCTTGATCTGCACGAACCACGGGCTGACGGTCCAGTGGAACGCGCCGATCGCGACACCGAGCAGGCCGTACAGGATCAGTGCGGTGTCCCACGCGCTCGCCTGCTGCGCACCGAGGTTCACGACCTCGTCGGACGGCGAGCGCAGCGACAGCGAGATCGCGTCGCGATGCCCGCTGCAGCGGCCGCACATATGGCACGCCGCCGCCCCCTTCATGCTGCGCAACGGCACGAGCGGCGCGCAGTTGATCGGAATCACGCGATGGCCGTGCTCGCCGTTCTTGTACGATCGGCGCCATGCATCCTCGTCGACCTTGTAGCGCATCGGCGCGAGCCGCGCGAGCAGCCCGAAGACGCCGTTCACCGGGCACAGGTACTTGCACCACACGCGCTTCTCGCGGCCATACAGCAAGCCGATCACGATCGCGCCGACGGTCGAGCCGCCGAGCACGAACAGCACCGCGAGCGGGTACTGGTACACGCTCACCATCTGCCCGTAGATCGTCGTGATCCCGAACGCGACGAACGGCCAGCCGCCCCACCGGATCCAGCGCGGAATCGGGCCGCCGCGACCGAACTTGCTCGCGTATTCGGTGAGCGCGCCTTCCGGGCACAGCACGCCGCACCACACGCGGCCGAGCATCACCATCGACAGCAGCACGAACGGCCACCAGATGCCCCAGAACGCGAACTGCGCGATCAGCGTGAGGTTGCTCCACAGATGCGCGGAATCGTCCGGCAGCGGCAACACCGCCGGGACGATGATCAGGAATGCGTAGACCGCGACGACGATCCACTGGATGCCGCGGATCAGCGCGCCGTGGCGCTGCATCCACTGGCCGGCCTGTGCGAGCCAGCCCCGCTTGACTGCGGCGACCACGCTCATGCCGCGCGGCCCGCGGCGACGGCCGGACGGCGGCTCGCGCGCTTCATCAGCAGCCAGACGACGGCCCAGTACACCGCATAGGCGACCAGGTTGGTCAGTGCCGGATGCGCACGATAGCCGGTCAGCGTCGCGACGAGCGAGCCGAACGTGCCCGAGTCATCGAGGATCGCGGACGTATCCCACACCTGCGAGATGCCGAGCGGCAGGATTTCCTTGTCGATCAGCTTGTCGACACCCGTCTGGAACAGGCCCGCGCCGAGGAACAGCAGCATCACTTCGGTGACACGGAAGAAATGCCGCCACGAGAAGTACTTGCCGCCGAGCTGCAGCAGGTAGAACGTGAAGAACGCCAGGCCGAGACCGATCAGGACCGCGAGCATCTGGTTGCCGTCGACGTGACCCGACTGGCCGAAACCGAGACCGTACAGGAAGATCACGGTCTCGCTGCCTTCACGCGCGATCGCGAGTGCGACCAGCACGGCGACGCCCCACCAGTTCGAATCGCGCGTGCTCTGCTGCAGCGATTGCTCCATGTCGCGCTTCAGCGTGCGGCCGTGCCGGCGCATCCACAGCACCATCTGCACGATCAGCACGCACGCGATCAGCACCATCGCGGTCTGGAAGTAGTCCTGCGCGTCGCCGGACAGCACTTCGGTGAAACCGACCAGCGCGGCGCCGAGGCCGACGGCCATCAGCAAGCCGACGCCGACGCCAGCCCACAGGAAAGGCAGGCCGCGGCGCGCGTCGTCGTCGCCGTTTTTCAGCCATGCATAGAGAATGCCGACGACGAGCAGCGCTTCGACGCTCTCCCGCCAGACGATGAACAAGATCTGACCCATCGATACCTCCTGACGCGCGGGGCAAGGGACTCGTACGCCCGCACGCAGATAAAACGCGTTACTTCGCGACGATCACGCCCTGTGCCTGCTGGTGGAAATCGTCGAAAAACTTGTATTCGCCCGGCGACAGCGGAGCGACGACCACGAACGAATCGGCGCCCGGTGCAAGCACCTTCTCCTTGCGCAACTGCACGCTCTCGAATTCGGCGGCGCCCTTGCCGGTGTTCTTGATCTCGATCTTGAAACGCTGGCCGGCCGGCACCTCGATGCGGGCGGGATTCAGCTTGCCGTCCGTCATCTCGAGCTTGAACGTCGGCAGATCGGCCGCGTGTGCGGCGCCGGCAAGCCACAGCGCAGCGGCCGCGGCAACGATTTTCTGGGGAATTTTCATTCTGGGTTCTCTACGCCGACGGCGCGCCGAAGCGCGCCGTTCGTGATGCTGCCGATCAGTAACCGCCCTTCTTGCCGATACCGGCGAACGGGAAGTCGTACTCGAGCGTGATGGGCTTGAACCATGCACCCACGCCCGTTTCCTTGTCGACGTGGCGGCCGAATGCCATGTGGCCCGACTGCATCGGCGGCTTGACGACCATCGTCAGGTGATACTTGCCGGGGCCGTTCAGCTTCACGTTGTCGCCATAGTGCGGGCCGTCGCTCGCGACCATGCCCATCAGGTCGCCTTCAGCCTTCCACTTCGTGTCGCCCTGCTTCGTCAGCTTGTACGTGACCTGCAGGTACGGCATCCAGTCGCCCTCAGCGAAACCCGTCGGGTTGTTCTTGACCGCATGGATGTCGGCCTCGAGGTGGATGTCGGAATCCGACGCCTTGCGCATCATCCCTTCCGGGTCCATCGTGATCGGCTGCAGGTACACCGCGCCGATTTCCATGCCGCCCTGGATCTGCTGCTTGCCGATCGGATATTCGGCAGCCGAGGCCGACATCGCGGCAAGCGCCGCCGCTACCGCAACCGTCGTGCGGATGAACGAAGAACCCAACATGGACACTCCTTGTTATTTGTCTGACTATCTTGACGACACCCGGGCCGCCGCCGGGGCCGCCCGCTGGAAACACTAACGCGACGAAGAACGTTAATGCGAACAATTCTCAATCATGGCGAAGTTTAGCACCGAACCCGATTCGGAACAAACGAAGAGCCACGTAAACCCCTGATCCGACAAGGCTTACAGGCGCTTTACCGCAAGGTTTCGGTGACGCTTGGAAAGAGTTACCGGCCGCCGCTGATGTGGTCGCCGACGTTCGCGCCGAACACGCGCTCGCGCAGCACGGCAAGCTGGTCGCGCGTCGCGGCGGCCTTCTCGAATTCGAGGTTCTTCGCGTAATCGGCCATCTGCTTCTCGAGACGCTTGATTTCCTTCGCGAGTTGCTTTTCCGACATGTCCTCGAATTTCGCGCGCTGCTGCGCTTCTTTCAGCTCCGCACGCGCGTCGTCGGCGTTGTAGACGCCGTCGATGATGTCCTTGATGCGCTTCACGACGCCGCGCGGCGTGATGCCCATCTTTTCGTTGTAGGCCATCTGCTTCGCGCGGCGCCGCTCGGTCTCGCCGATCGCGCGCGTCATCGAATCGGTCATGTTGTCCGCGTAGAGGATCGCCTTGCCGTTCACGTTCCGCGCGGCACGGCCGATCGTCTGGATCAACGAGCGCTCGGCGCGCAGGAAGCCTTCCTTGTCCGCGTCGAGGATCGCGACGAGCGACACTTCCGGAATGTCGAGGCCCTCGCGCAGCAGGTTGATCCCGACCAGCACGTCGAACGTGCCGAGCCGCAGGTCCCGGATGATCTCGACGCGCTCGACCGTGTCGATGTCGCTGTGCAGGTAGCGCACCTTGACGCCGTGGTCGGCCAGGAATTCCGTGAGCTGCTCGGCCATGCGCTTCGTCAGCACGGTGATCAGCACACGCTCGCCGGCCTTCACGCGCGCGTTGATCTCGGTCAGCACGTCGTCGACCTGCGTGCTCGCGGGCCGCACCTCGATTTCCGGATCGACGAGGCCCGTCGGCCGCACGACCTGCTCGGCGATCTGCCCCGTTACGCGCTTCTCGTAGTCGGCCGGCGTGGCCGACACGAACACGACCTGGCGCATCTTGCGCTCGAACTCGGGGAACTTCAGCGGCCGGTTGTCGAGCGCCGACGGCAGGCGGAACCCGTAATTGACGAGGTTTTCCTTGCGCGCGCGGTCGCCGTTGTACATCCCGTTCAACTGGCCGATCAGCACGTGCGATTCGTCGAGCAGCATCAGCGCATCGGGCGGCAGGTAGTCGACGAGCGTCGGCGGCGGGTCGCCGGGCGCCGCTCCCGAGAAATGCCGCGAGTAGTTCTCGATGCCCTTGCAGAAGCCGAGCTCCTGCAGCATCTCGAGATCGAAGCGCGTGCGCTGCTCGAGACGCTGCGCCTCGACGAGCTTGCCCTCGCGATGGAAGAACTCGAGGCGTTCGCGCAATTCTTCCTTGATCGTCTCGACGGCCCGCATCACGGTGTCGCGCGGCGTCACGTAGTGCGACGACGGATACACGGTGAAGCGCGGAATCTTCTGCCGCACGCGCCCCGTCAGCGGGTCGAACAAGTGCAGCGTCTCGACCTCGTCGTCGAACAGCTCGACGCGTACGGCCATTTCCGCGTGTTCGGCCGGGAAGATGTCAATCGTGTCGCCGCGCACGCGGAACGTGCCGCGCTGGAAATCCTGCTCGTTGCGCGTGTACTGCATCGCGATCAGCCGCGCGATCACGTCGCGCTGGCCGAGCTTGTCGCCGGTGCGCAGCGTCAGGATCATCTGGTGGTATTCGGACGGGTTGCCGATACCGTAGATCGCCGACACCGTCGCGACGATCACCACGTCGCGGCGCTCCATCAGGCTCTTGGTCGCCGACAGCCGCATCTGCTCGATGTGCTCGTTGATCGACGAATCCTTCTCGATGAACAGGTCGCGCTGCGGCACATACGCCTCAGGCTGGTAGTAGTCGTAGTACGAGACGAAGTACTCGACCGCGTTGCGCGGGAAGAACTCGCGGAACTCCGCATAGAGCTGGGCCGCGAGCGTCTTGTTCGGCGCGAACACGATCGCCGGGCGGCCGAGCCGCGCGATCGTGTTGGCCATCGTGAAGGTCTTGCCCGACCCCGTCACGCCGAGCAGCGTCTGGAAGGCAAGGCCGTCGCCGACGCCTTCGACAAGCGTCTCGATCGCGGTCGGCTGGTCGCCGGCGGGCAGATACGGCTGGTACAGCTGGAACGGCGACCCTTCGAAGGTGACGAATTTGGATTCGTCGAGCGCGTCGCCGACTTCGGCATGATGTTCGGACATGGAGTGCGGCCGGAGCAAGGGCAAAGAAAGCATTCTAGCGCTTCGCGGCCGCGCGAACTGCTGTCGGCTCCTGACGCGCCACGGCCGCCCGAAATCGCGATTCGGCGGCGAATCGCGACGGATTCGCCGCCCCCGCCGGCGCGAATTCGCTACAATATCAGGCTGCTGCGCTTTCCGGCGCCGTGCCGTTGGCGCGCGGTCCGCTGCGCCCGCCCTGCCGGCTGAAAGCCTGACCCTCTTTTCACTACTGCCGAATCATCATGTCGCTCTTCTCCGCTGTCCAGCTTGCTCCCCGCGACCCGATCCTGGGCCTGAACGAAGCCTTCAACGCCGATGCGCGTCCGACCAAGGTCAACCTCGGCGTCGGCGTGTACACGAACGAAGACGGCAAGATTCCGCTGCTGCGCGCGGTTCGGGAGGCCGAGCAGGCGCGTGTCGAGGCCGGCCTGCCGCGCGGCTACCTGCCGATCGACGGGATCGCCGCCTACGATGCGGCCGTGCAGAAGCTGCTGCTCGGCAACGACTCGCCGCTGATCGCGGCGGGCCGCGTGGTCACGGCCCAGGCACTGGGCGGCACGGGCGCGTTGAAGATCGGTGCAGACTTCCTGCGCACCGTGAACCCGAACGTGAAGGTCGCGATCAGCGATCCGAGCTGGGAAAACCACCGCGCGCTGTTCGAAGCCGCCGGCTTCGAAGTCGTCGCGTACCCGTACTACGACGCGGCCACCAACGGCGTGAACTTCGAAGGCATGCTGTCGGCGCTGAACGGCTACGAAGCCGGCACGGTCGTCGTGCTGCACGCGTGCTGCCACAACCCGACCGGCGTGGACCTGACCGAAGCGCAATGGCAACAGGTCGTCGACGTCGTGAAGGCGCGCAATCTCGTGCCGTTCCTCGACATGGCGTACCAGGGCTTCGGCGAGAACATCGAGGCCGATGCCGCCGCCGTGCGTCTGTTTGCCGCGGCCAACCTGAACGCATTCGTGTCGTCGTCGTTCTCGAAGTCGTTCTCGCTGTACGGCGAGCGCGTCGGCGCGCTGTCGATCATCACGTCGAGCAAGGAAGAAGCGACGCGCGTGCTGTCGCAACTGAAGCGCGTGATCCGCACGAACTACTCGAACCCGCCGACCCATGGCGGCGCCGTCGTCGCAGCCGTGCTCGCGTCGCCGGAACTGCACGCCTCGTGGGTGCAGGAACTCGGCGAGATGCGCGATCGGATCCGCGCGATGCGTAACGGTCTCGTCGAGCGCCTGAAGGCGAGCGGCGTCGATCGCGATTTCAGCTTCATCAACGCACAGCGCGGGATGTTCTCGTATTCGGGCCTGACCTCGGCGCAAGTCGATCGCCTGCGCGACGAGTTCGGCATCTATGCGGTCGGCACGGGCCGGATCTGCGTTGCCGCGCTGAACACGCGCAACCTCGACGCGGTCGCCAACGCGATTGCGGCCGTCCTGAAGTAACGCGGCACCGGGTGGCAGCCGTCAACGGCTCCGCCCTCCGACATGAAAAACGCGCTCCACGGAGCGCGTTTTTTTCTGCCGTCCTACCCGGCAGGCGGCCATGCCGCCCGCCCCCGCGTTACTGCATGAACCAGCCGTGGCTGACGACGAGCGACTGGCCCGTGAGCGCGGCGCTCGGGAACGCCGACAGGAACAGCACCGTCTGCGCGACGTCCTGCACCGTCGTGAACACGCCGTCGACCGTGTTGCCGAGCATCACCTTCTTCACCACTTCCTCTTCGCTGATGCCGAGCTCCTTGGCCTGCTCCGGAATCTGCTTGTCGACCAGCGGCGTGCGCACGAAACCCGGACACACGACGTGCGAGCGCACGTTGTGCTTCGCGCCTTCCTTCGCCAGCACGCGGGCGAGGCCCAGCAGGCCATGCTTGGCCGTCACGTACGCCGACTTCAGCGGTGACGCTTCATGCGAGTGCACCGAACCCATGTAGATCACGACGCCGCCGCGATCGTCCTTGTACATGTGCTTGAGCGCGGCTTTCGTCGTCAGGAACGCGCCGTCGACGTGGATCGCCTGCATCTTCTTCCAGTCGGAGAACGAATAGTTCTCGATCGGGTTGACGATCTGGATGCCGGCGTTCGACACGAGGATGTCGACCGAGCCGAATGCCTCGGCAACCTTGTCGATGCCGCTGTTCACGGCGTCCTCGTTCGTCACGTCCATCGCGACGCCGATCGCCTTGCCGCCCGCCTTGTTGATCTCGTCGGCGACCGCGTTCGCGCCGTCCTGGTTCAGGTCGGCGATCGCGACGGCCGCGCCCGCCTTGGCGAGCTCGAGGGCGATTTCCTTGCCGATGCCGCTCGCGGCGCCCGTGACGACTGCGGTCTTGCCATTCAGATCTGCTGCCATGTCCGTCTCCTCCCGTTATCGGATCAAAAAGTGCGCGCCCGCCCCTTCGGCATTCGTCGCCGGTGCGACGCGGCGGGCCAGCCGTCATTGTGCACGATCGGCCCCGCCGTTCGCGCGCAAAACGTCTAAGCTTAAGGTCGGTTCCGTCACGCGGGAGATTCACATGCACTATCGACGGCTAGGCCGCTCCGGCCTGCAGATCAGCGCGCTTTCGCTCGGCTCCTGGGTCACGTACGGCAACCAGGTCGACCAGCGGGTCGCGCGCGAATGCCTCGCCGCGGCACGCGACGCGGGCGTCAATTTCTTCGACAACGCCGAGGTCTACGCCGGCGGCAAATCCGAGGAGATCATGGGCCACGCGCTCAAGTCGCTCGACTGGCCGCGCGTCAGCTACATCGTGTCGACGAAGTTCTTCTGGGGGCTCGCCGAGGCGCCGAACCAGTATCACACGCTGAACCGGAAATACCTGTTGAACGCCATCGACGGCTCGCTGCGCCGGCTCCAGCTCGACTATGTCGATCTCGTCTATTGCCATCGCCCCGATCCGAACACGCCGATCGAGGAAACCGTCTGGGCAATGAGCGACATGATCGCGCGCGGCAAGGCGCTGTACTGGGGCACGTCGGAATGGAGCGCCGACGAAATCCGTGCCGCATGCGAGATCGCCGAACGGCATCACCTGCGCAAGCCCGTCGTCGAACAGCCGCAGTACAACCTGTTCCACCGCACGCGGGTCGAGCACGAATATGCGCGGCTCTACGAGGATTACGGTCTCGGCCTCACGACCTGGAGCCCGCTGGCGTCGGGCCTGCTCACCGGCAAGTATCGCAACGGCGTGCCGCCCGGCAGCCGCGCGCAGTTGCAGGGTTACGACTGGATGCGTGACCGCCTGACCGATCAGGCGGCCAACGATATCGTCGAGCGGCTCGGCGGAATCGCGGCCGAGCTCGGCTGCAGCACGGGCCAGCTCGCGATCGCGTGGGCACTCGCGAATCCGCACGTCAGTTCGGTGATCACGGGCGCGTCGCGGATCGAGCAGATCGGCGACAACATGCGCGCGCTCGACGTCGCGGCGAAGCTGACGCCGGACGTGAAGCAACGCATCGAGGAGGTGGTCGGCGACGCATATGAATAAGGCGATGCACGGCCACTCGCGTACAATACGCGGCCGCATCGGCGCCCGGCCCGACGGCCGCGCGCGATCGACCGCTTTCATCGATTCACCTTTCGTTTCAGGCAGCCCGCCATGCTCAGTTATCGTCACGGTTTTCACGCAGGCAACCACGCGGACGTGCTCAAGCACGCCGTCGTCGTCCAGCTGCTGCGCTACCTGAACAAGAAGGACAAGTCGTACTGGTACATCGACACACATGCGGGTGCCGGCGTGTACTCGTTGCGCGACGGCTATGCGGCAAAAACGTCGGAATTCGACACCGGCATCGGCCGGCTGTGGGACGAAAAGAACCTGCCGGAAGCGCTGGGCGAGTATGTCGACGAAGTCCGCGCGCTGAACGACGATGGCGAACTGCGCTTCTATCCCGGTTCGCCGTACATCGCCTGGCGATCGATGCGCGAACAGGACCGCATGCGCCTGTTCGAAATGCACACGACCGAAATCGACGTGCTGCGCCACAATTTCCGCGACGCGGGGCGACGCGCGATGATCTTCGCCGGCGACGGCTTCGAAGGGATCAAGGCGCTGCTGCCGCCGCCGCCGCGACGCGCACTCGTGCTAATCGACCCGTCCTACGAGGACAAGAAGGACTACGCGCGCACGGTGAGTTGCGTGACGGAATGCCTGAAGCGATTCGCGACGGGCTGCTATGCGATCTGGTACCCGCAGGTCACGCGGCTGGAGTCGCAGCGCTTTCCCGAGCAGTTGAAGCGCCTGCAGCCGAACAACTGGTTGCACCTGACGCTGACGGTATCGAATCCGCCGACGGACGGCCTGGGCCTCTACGGCAGCGGGATGTTCATCCTGAATCCGCCGTACACGCTCGCGCAGAGCATGAAAGAAACCCTGCCCTATCTGGTCGAGAAGCTGGGACAGGATAGCGGCGCCCGCTGTCAGATCGAGCACCGCGGCAACTGATCCGGCGACCGGCCGTTACGGCTGCGGCCTCGGCGCGAGCCGCGGCTGATTGACTGGCTGCCCGCCCCACGTGGGAACGTTGATGTAAGGCGCGACGAACAGCGGAACCGACGTGTTCGGCGCCTGCCCGGCCGGGGCGCGCATGCCCGCCGGCTCGACGATCGGCTCCGCAGACAGCGGTGCTGTCTGCAAGACCAATCCGCCCTTGCCGTCCTGGATACCGCGTTGCGTATCGAGAACCAGCGGTTTGGACGACGTTGCGGCACTGGCCGCAAGGCCATGGACAAGCACCGCCGCGCCCAGAACGAGACGCGCGCGAGCACTGCGACGCACATCGAGACGCAAACGCATGATCGTGTCCTTCAGGATGAAAAGCAGGCCCATACCATAGCGCTGCACTGACGATTTCGCCAGATCCGGTGCACAAAAAAACAAAGCCCCGTCAATACGGGGCTTGCTAATCGTTCGGTGCCACACGGCACCTGACGGTAACTCCGATTACAGCGAGTAGCCGTTGGTTTCGAGCGAGCGGATACGGCTCTCGAGCTGGACGATGTCCGACGACGTGGCGAGGTAAGCCTCACGGCGTTCACGTTCTGCGGATTCGAACCAGTTGCTCAGCTTTTCGACGATGTAGGCGATCATGACATTCTCCAAGGAAGAGGGACCCCTGGTGAATCGAGATTCAGGGATTTCCCGTATAGGGTTATCCCGAATTATAGCGATGCCGCACCAAGATGCCAGTGAAATACTTGCATGGAGACCATTCCAAATCGGAATGGCTGATCGCAAAACAAACCTAACTTGTTGATTTTTATAGATATTGAATTCGGGCGCGTTTTGCGACTCGAGCGCGCGCACTAATTTGGTTCACCGACCGGGTCGGCAAGGCGCGCCAAAATCGGGCATTCCGGCCGACCGTCACCATGGCAGTGCGCGGCGAGATCGGCCAGCGTGTTGCGCATGTCGCTCAGCTCCGCGATACGTTTGTCGAGCTCGGCCACGTGCTCAAGGGCGATCGACTTCACTTCGGCACTCGCACGGGAGCGATCCTGCCAGAGCATCAGCAGTTTGCGGATGTCCTCGACGAGAAAGCCAAGCCGCCGGGCCTGACGGATGAATCGCAGGATATGGATTTCGTCCGCACCGTAAATCCGGTAGCCGGCGTCGGTACGCTTGCTCGGTGCAAGGAGGCCAACCTGTTCGTAGTACCGGATCATCTTTGCGCTGACTCCGGATTCGCGTGACGCATCGCCGATATTCATTCCCCGCCCTCTCCATCAAGCCCCGGTTTCGACCGTGAACGTCGACGAATGCAATCGTTGCAATCGTTGACGACATGTCGATCGTATCAAATCACGCGGTTTCGTTCCGCGATCGGGGGCTGGCAGCTGGATAGCGGTGGATCTGGCGAGCAGTGACGGGACGCGATGAGTTTTCTGCGCCGACGCGCATTTTCGCCGCCGAAATGCAAAAACCCCCGCCTTTCGGGCGGGGGTTTCTGGCTTAGGGAGCCTGACGATTACCTACTTTCACACGGGAATCCGCACTATCATCGGCGTAGAGTCGTTTCACGGTCCTGTTCGGGATGGGAAGGGGTGGGACCGACTCGCTATGGTCATCAGGCAAAGAGGGTTGTTGTGCTGACTTCGCAGCACAACCAATCTTGGAAGAAGCAGTAATTTTGAGTTGTGTGTATCACACACGAGAATCCAACCAGTCCGACGCGCTCATCTTAGCGCGAGACAGACTTGTTATAGGATCAAGCCTTACGGGCAATTAGTATCAGTTAGCTGAACGCATTACTGCGCTTACACACCTGACCTATCAACGTCCTGGTCTCGAACGACCCTTCAAGGGAATCTAGTTCCCAGGGATATCTCATCTTAAGGCGAGTTTCCCGCTTAGATGCTTTCAGCGGTTATCTCTTCCGAACATAGCTACCCGGCGATGCCACTGGCGTGACAACCGGTACACCAGAGGTTCGTCCACTCCGGTCCTCTCGTACTAGGAGCAGCCCCCTTCAAATATCCAACGCCCACGGCAGATAGGGACCAAACTGTCTCACGACGTTTTAAACCCAGCTCACGTACCTCTTTAAATGGCGAACAGCCATACCCTTGGGACCGGCTACAGCCCCAGGATGAGATGAGCCGACATCGAGGTGCCAAACACCGCCGTCGATATGAACTCTTGGGCGGTATCAGCCTGTTATCCCCAGAGTACCTTTTATCCGTTGAGCGATGGCCCTTCCATACAGAACCACCGGATCACTATGACCTGCTTTCGCACCTGCTCGACTTGTCGGTCTCGCAGTTAAGCACGCTTATGCCATTGCACTATCAGCACGATTTCCGACCGTACCTAGCGTACCTTCGTACTCCTCCGTTACGCTTTGGGAGGAGACCGCCCCAGTCAAACTGCCTACCATGCACTGTCCCCGACCCGGATCACGGGCCAAGGTTAGAACCTCAAACAAACCAGGGTGGTATTTCAAGGACGGCTCCACCGAAACTAGCGTTCCGGTTTCATAGCCTCCCACCTATCCTACACAGATCGGTTCAAAGTCCAATGCAAAGCTACAGTAAAGGTTCATGGGGTCTTTCCGTCTAGCCGCGGGTAGATTGCATCATCACAAACACTTCAACTTCGCTGAGTCTCGGGAGGAGACAGTGTGGCCATCGTTACGCCATTCGTGCAGGTCGGAACTTACCCGACAAGGAATTTCGCTACCTTAGGACCGTTATAGTTACGGCCGCCGTTTACCGGGACTTCAATCAAGAGCTTGCACCCCATCATTTAATCTTCCGGCACCGGGCAGGCGTCACACCCTATACGTCCACTTTCGTGTTTGCAGAGTGCTGTGTTTTTATTAAACAGTCGCAGCCACCAGTTTATTGCAACCCCTTCACCCTCCTGGCGCAGGCCAGTCAAGCTACAAGGGCGTACCTTATCCCGAAGTTACGGTACCAATTTGCCGAGTTCCTTCTCCCGAGTTCTCTCAAGCGCCTTAGAATACTCATCTCGCCCACCTGTGTCGGTTTGCGGTACGGTCATCGTTAGACTGAAGCTTAGAGGCTTTTCTTGGAACCACTTCCAATTGCTTCGCTCCCTAAGGAGCTCGCGCCACACCCTTGAATTGCGCACCCGGATTTGCCTAAGTGCCTTCTCCAATGCAGCGACCGGGACTTCCAACACCCGGACAACCTTCCGCGATCCGTCCCCCCATCGCATCTAACAATGGTGCAGGAATATTGACCTGCTTCCCATCAGCTACGCATTTCTGCCTCGCCTTAGGGGCCGACTCACCCTACGCCGATGAACGTTGCGTAGGAAACCTTGGGCTTACGGCGAGGGGGCCTTTCACCCCCTTTATCGCTACTCATGTCAGCATTCGCACTTCCGATACCTCCAGCACGCTTTTCAACGCACCTTCGCAGGCTTACGGAACGCTCTCCTACCATGCGTGCAAAGCACGCATCCGCAGCTTCGGTATATAGCTTAGCCCCGTTACATCTTCCGCGCAGGACGACTCGATCAGTGAGCTATTACGCTTTCTTTAAAGGGTGGCTGCTTCTAAGCCAACCTCCTGACTGTTTTAGCCTTCCCACTTCGTTTCCCACTTAGCTATATTTGGGGACCTTAGCTGGCGGTCTGGGTTGTTTCCCTCTTGACACCGGACGTTAGCACCCGATGTCTGTCTCCCGTGATTGCACTCTTCGGTATTCGGAGTTTGCTATGGCGGGGTAATCTGCAATAGACCCCCCAACCATGACAGTGCTCTACCCCCGAAGGTGAGACACGAGGCACTACCTAAATAGTTTTCGGAGAGAACCAGCTATTTCCAGGTTTGTTTAGCCTTTCACCCCTATCCACAGCTCATCCCCTAACTTTTCAACGTTAGTGGGTTCGGACCTCCAGTACGTGTTACCGCACCTTCATCCTGGCCATGGATAGATCACCTGGTTTCGGGTCTACGCCCAGCAACTGAACGCCCTATTCGGACTCGCTTTCGCTACGCCTGCCCTATACGGTTAAGCTTGCTACTGAACGTAAGTCGCTGACCCATTATACAAAAGGTACGCCGTCACCCCTTACGAGGCTCCGACTGTTTGTATGCATGCGGTTTCAGGATCTATTTCACTCCCCTCCCGGGGTTCTTTTCGCCTTTCCCTCACGGTACTGGTTCACTATCGGTCGATCACGAGTATTTAGCCTTGGAGGATGGTCCCCCCATCTTCAGACAGGATTTCACGTGTCCCGCCCTACTTGTCGCACACCTAGTTCTTTCATACTGTTTTCGCCTACAGGGCTATCACCTGCTATGGCCGCACTTTCCAGAGCGTTCGGCTAACAATACAAATAAAGAGTGCAAGGCTCATCCCATTTCGCTCGCCACTACTTTGGGAATCTCGGTTGATTTCTTTTCCTGCGGTTACTTAGATGTTTCAGTTCACCGCGTTCGCTTCGCATGGCCTATGTATTCAGCCATGGATACTCCAAAAGGAGTGGGTTTCCCCATTCGGACATCTACGGATCAAAGCTCGTTTGCCAGCTCCCCGTAGCTTTTCGCAGGCTACCGCGTCCTTCATCGCCTGTGATCGCCAAGGCATCCACCACATGCACTTGTTCGCTTGACCCTATAACGAGTCTGTCTCATCGACAGCCGCTACAGGTTGAGTTCTCGCGTTGTGCCGTATTCCAAATTGAGTCGAACATAGAGTTCGAATCATCTTGAGATACATCGATACAATCACAACCCGGATAGTTTTCACGTCCATCTCAAGACGCTTCCGCTATCCAAATTACTTACTTCTTCCAGATTGTTAAAGAACGACAGCCGATATCTGTTGATATCCTCTGACTGGCTCAATCGCCAATGCAAAATTCTCGGTTCAGCGTGTGAACCAAGCACTTAGCGTTGGTGATTGGTGGAGGCAGACGGGATCGAACCGACGACCCCCTGCTTGCAAAGCAGGTGCTCTCCCAGCTGAGCTATGCCCCCATTGAGTACAGATGCCTCAGGTGTGTTACCGCCAGACAATGGTGGGTCTGGTTGGATTCGAACCAACGACCCCCGCCTTATCAAGACGGTGCTCTAACCGACTGAGCTACAGACCCCTGAGTCTGTCTTTAAATTACAGCCGATAAGCGTGAGCGCTCAACTTGTGCGAGAAGCTCTGGAAAGGAGGTGATCCAGCCGCACCTTCCGATACGGCTACCTTGTTACGACTTCACCCCAGTCATGAATCCTACCGTGGTGACCGTCCTCCTTGCGGTTAGACTAGCCACTTCTGGTAAAACCCACTCCCATGGTGTGACGGGCGGTGTGTACAAGACCCGGGAACGTATTCACCGCGGCATGCTGATCCGCGATTACTAGCGATTCCAGCTTCATGCACTCGAGTTGCAGAGTGCAATCCGGACTACGATCGGTTTTCTGGGATTAGCTCCCCCTCGCGGGTTGGCAACCCTCTGTTCCGACCATTGTATGACGTGTGAAGCCCTACCCATAAGGGCCATGAGGACTTGACGTCATCCCCACCTTCCTCCGGTTTGTCACCGGCAGTCTCCTTAGAGTGCTCTTGCGTAGCAACTAAGGACAAGGGTTGCGCTCGTTGCGGGACTTAACCCAACATCTCACGACACGAGCTGACGACAGCCATGCAGCACCTGTGCGCCGGTTCTCTTTCGAGCACTCCCGCCTCTCAGCAGGATTCCGACCATGTCAAGGGTAGGTAAGGTTTTTCGCGTTGCATCGAATTAATCCACATCATCCACCGCTTGTGCGGGTCCCCGTCAATTCCTTTGAGTTTTAATCTTGCGACCGTACTCCCCAGGCGGTCAACTTCACGCGTTAGCTACGTTACTAAGGAAATGAATCCCCAACAACTAGTTGACATCGTTTAGGGCGTGGACTACCAGGGTATCTAATCCTGTTTGCTCCCCACGCTTTCGTGCATGAGCGTCAGTATTGGCCCAGGGGGCTGCCTTCGCCATCGGTATTCCTCCACATCTCTACGCATTTCACTGCTACACGTGGAATTCTACCCCCCTCTGCCATACTCTAGCCTGCCAGTCACCAATGCAGTTCCCAGGTTGAGCCCGGGGATTTCACATCGGTCTTAGCAAACCGCCTGCGCACGCTTTACGCCCAGTAATTCCGATTAACGCTTGCACCCTACGTATTACCGCGGCTGCTGGCACGTAGTTAGCCGGTGCTTATTCTTCCGGTACCGTCATCCCCCGACTGTATTAGAGCCAAGGATTTCTTTCCGGACAAAAGTGCTTTACAACCCGAAGGCCTTCTTCACACACGCGGCATTGCTGGATCAGGCTTTCGCCCATTGTCCAAAATTCCCCACTGCTGCCTCCCGTAGGAGTCTGGGCCGTGTCTCAGTCCCAGTGTGGCTGGTCGTCCTCTCAGACCAGCTACTGATCGTCGCCTTGGTAGGCCTTTACCCCACCAACTAGCTAATCAGCCATCGGCCAACCCTATAGCGCGAGGCCCGAAGGTCCCCCGCTTTCATCCATGGATCGTATGCGGTATTAATCCGGCTTTCGCCGGGCTATCCCCCACTACAGGACATGTTCCGATGTATTACTCACCCGTTCGCCACTCGCCACCAGGTGCAAGCACCCGTGCTGCCGTTCGACTTGCATGTGTAAGGCATGCCGCCAGCGTTCAATCTGAGCCAGGATCAAACTCTTCAGTTTAAACCTGTTACTGTTTTCGGTTCGGTTAAGAACCGGTCGCTCACTCAAAGCTGACAGGAATATGAATCACTTCATAAACCTGACTTACTTTAGTGTGAGACTCTTGATACTTTCGCTATCTGATCCGAGGATCAGCTCGCTGCCATCAAGCGCCCACACTTATCGGCTGTTAATTTTTAAAGAGCAATCTGCGAGGAACATCGTGTTTCCCGGCAGCGCTGCGTTTTCAGCAGCAGAGAAGCGAGATTATGAACCGTGTTTCGCAGCTCGTCAACAACTTTTTGCACTACGTCGTTGCGACCGCGGGGCTCAACTTCCGTACCGCCGAGGCCGTTCCTGCCGGGCCCCAACCGCACTGCTTCCCTTCCTCCCGCGCCGCGTTTCCGTGAGCGCGAAAGAGGCGTGATTCTATGCACCCGTCGGCAATCGCGCAAGGGGCTCGACGCAACTTTTTCTACGAAAGCCGCATTTCGGCCCGCCACGCATGTCCCGGCACGAGACCGCTTATGGTGCACAGAACGGACTAGAATGTGAGGTTCTTCGCCTCTTTCTATATACGTCTTTAATATGCGCCAGCGAATCGCCAAACGCCTCCCCCCCGATGCCGACAAACTGGTCGGTCTGTCGCTTGCGCTCTTCGCCTCGGGCAGCCGCATCGAGGATCGCTTCTGGGAAGCGAAGCTCGATGCGCTGCTCGCCAAGATTGTCCGCAACGGCAACCAGACCACGCTCGACGCAGCACTCGATCATCTTCAGCAGAATCACCCCGACGCGTACGGTGCACTGGCCGACATGGCCGAGACGCACAGCGAGTCGATGGTGATCGAGCACGACGGCCAGCCGTACGATGCGCTGCTGGTCGCGGTTCCAGTGCTCGCGTGGACGCGCTACATGATTCCGTCGGGTCCGCTCAAGGGGGACGTTACCGACGCGCTGCGAACGCACCTGCAAGCACACGTCCTCGCGAACGGCACGCTCGTCGGGCTGGCGCCGTTCCTCTACAGCATCGACCAGCTGCCGCGGCATCACGTCGAGACCTACCGCCTTGCGCAGCAGCTCGCGCATGCGGCGATCGGCCAGCACACGCCCAAACTGGGCTTCGGCGACCTGCCCGAAACGTCGCCGATCCTGGCCGATCCCCGCTTCCTCCTTGCGGTCGTCGCCGCGCCTGCCGGCGCGCCGCTGTTCCGCTGGCAGGAAGAGGAGAACGGCAGCCGGATCGAACGCGGCCAGTGTCTCGAGCAGTGGACGGCCCAGGGCGGCCCGAACCTGTCGATCGCCCTGCCCGGCTGCGAATTCGAATGCCTGCTTCCGGACGCGTACTACTCGGCCTGCCGCGATGCGGACGAGCGTATCCGTCCGCACACGGTACGAACGGCCATTCGTTATCTGTTTGACACACTTGGTGCGGCGCCGCAGGAGTTGCGCGCGGTGGTCGCCGGCTTCGGCGAACGCCGCATCGACGAGTATCGCGTCGGCTTCACGCGGCGCGCCAGCAACGACGTGATCTACGGTGTCGTCTGGCCGCTGTACGGCCGCGAAAACGGCGACGTGTCGATCGACAACGCGACGCTCGAAGACGAAGCGCCGATGGAAGGACCGCTCGAGGAAATCGTGAGCCTGCTGAAGGAATGCGGCGTAACCGACGTCCGCAGGCACGCGGGCCGCTTCGAACCGGAATACTGCGACGACTGCGGCGTGCCGCTCTACGCGGATCCGCTCGGCGAAATCGTCCATGCGGAAATGCCGGAAGACGCATCGCCCGCCCAGCCGCACTTCCACTGATCCGACGCCGCAGGCCGCCACGGCCTGTCGGTCCGAAGCCGCTCCCGGTTCCCGCCGGAGCGGCTTTTTTCTTGTCCGATCCTTTTCCGCCCGAAATTTCGGACAACTCCTAAGCCTTTCAGCCTAGCAGACATCGTGTAAGGTCTTTGTCATGATCGGAATCAACGCATGCCCGACAGCAATCAATGACTCAACCTAACGGAGATTGAATATGCGGTTCCTGATGCTCAATTCAGACGCCGAGCGGCGTGATGGACTGAAGGCCCTGCTGCGGCAGATCGACCGTCACGCCAGCATCAACGATGCGCCCGACAGTTTCCAGGCGCGCCGCCTGCTGCGTGCCCAGCGCTTCGACCTCGTCGCGATCGACTGGCTCGACGTAGGCCGGCTCGGCGAGCTTCAGGCGATCTGCAGCGCGTGCTCGCCGACACCGGCCGCCGTGCTGGTCGACGAAGCGCCACCCGATGCCGTCCAGCGCTTCTTCAACCATGGTGTCGCGGGCGTGATCCCGCACTCCACGCGGCCGCACCTGATCGTGCGGGCGCTCGAGATCGTGCTGCTGGGCGGGCACTACATTCCGCCGAGCGCGCTGAGTCTGCTGCCCTCCGTGGCCGCGGCACGCCACGATGCCCATTTCCAGACGCTTGCCGGATCGCTTCCCCGCCGCCCGCCCAGCGGCCTCCTGTCGCCGCGGCAAGCGCAGATCATGCGCTTCGTCCACATGGGCAGCACGAACAAGATGATCGCCCGGACGCTCGGCATCAGCGAAGGCACCGTGAAGATCCACCTCGCCAGCATCTTCCAGCAGCTCGGTGCCGCAAACCGCGCCGCCGCGGTCGCGATCTACAACGGCTGGCTCTCGCCGCACCTCGAGGTGCTGCTGGCGAACCGCAACCGCGCACGCAAACCGAACATCGGCGAACGCGGTCCGGTTCCGCTGCGTGCACAACGGAACGACCATCCGTACCCATTGCCGGCCGTGAACGCCGGCACGCAAGACCTGCCACTCGCCGCCGAGCCACCGGCACGGTTCCGGCGCGGGCGCTAGGCAAACAGTCTCGATATTGCGACGGTCGGTATGTGTGGATTCCCACCTTTGATGCTCAACGAGTAATATGAACGCATGGGTTTTCTTTTCACACCGCTTCCGCTCTGGGTTGGCATCGGTGGCTGGATCGCCGCCGCGGCCCTGCTCGCGCTCGCGATCTGGAATCGCCCGTTCGTACGCCTGCAGGATGCCACGCTGCAGCACGTGTGGCTCGCGCTCGTCACCGCAATTTCGGTCCTCTGGGCATCGAATGCCTGGCTCGAAGACGGCATCGTCATGCATTTGCTTGGCGCCACGCTGCTCGTCACACTGTTCGACTGGACACTCGCGCTGATCGCAATGGGCGCCGTCACGGCGGTTGCCGCGATCATCTTCGACGCGCCGTGGCAGGGCATTGGCCTGACCTATCTGATCTACGGGGCGCTCCCTGTCGCCGTGTCGGCGTTGCTGCAGCGCGCCGCGCTCGCGTGGTTGCCGCACAATCTCGCATCGTTCATCACCGGGCAGGGGTTCCTGTCGCCGGCCATCGCGATCGTCGCGGTCGCCGCAGCGGCGGCCGGTGTCCAGCTCGCGCTCGCGGACGGCGTGCCCGTCGTCATTCCGGCCGGCTATCTGCTGAACACCGCGCTGCTCGCGCTCGGCGAAGCGTGGTTCACCGGCATGGCGACGGCACTCATCGCCGTCTACCGCCCTGCGTGGGTCACGACCTTCGACGTCCGGCGCTATCGCCTCGGCGGCCCGCGCGCCTGAATTTCCTCCGGATTCACACACGGTCCACGCATGCCGCACGCCTCTTCCGCGGCGCGGCAGAACAGGCCGTCTACTGCCGCACAACTTTTTTACGCTAAGATTGAACTCCTGTTCTTCATCGGGCATCTATAGGAGCCCGATGTCTCATTCGCTCCTCACCAATAACCAGATGGACAGCTCACCTGCCTCGCTCCGGATTTTCCGGGCGCTCGGCAAGCTGGCAGCCTGTATCGCGGGCCTGTCGCTTGCGCTTCCCACACCGGCATTCGCCGACCTGCTCGACCAGCGCTCCGAACTGATCAACAAATTCGTCAACGAGATGCATGCCGATCCGCTCGCCGCCGATTGTGCGGCGCACGGCAGCTTCATCGCCAGTACCTCGACAGCGTTCGACCGCGTCGACTTCGCGCCGAACGCATTCGACAGCGGCAACGCGACGATCACGCCGTGGAACGACTCGTTCGACCAGGGCAAGCAGCGCGTGAAGGTCGACAACATCGTCACGGTCGACGGGCAAGGCATTCACAGCGACGGCAGCGACCCGACGCCGCTGAAATTCCGTTGCGGTTATGTCGGCCAGCAAATGCTCGCGTTCAGCTGGAACGACCCCGTCCCACCGCTGAAGCCGCGCGTGGAACGCTCGTCGTCGACGAAGAAGTTCAAGGGCAAGTCGCACCGCGGCAAGGCCAAGGCGAAGGCATCGGGCCGCACCGGCAAGAAGGCCGTGACCACGAAGAAATCGAGCGGCCAGAAGAAAGCCGTCAAGAAAAAAACCGCGAAGAAGTCCTGATACGACCGAGCGGCAACGACAGACGCAAAAAAGCCGGGGCATCCTGTGATGCCCCGGCTTTTTTCATATGACGACGATACGCTTACGCGAACGTGTCGACGTGCACCAGGATCGCGGCCAGCATCGCCGCGCCAAGCGCCGCGCTGCGCTCGCCGTTCCAGCCGACACGCTCGTCGGGCAGGTTCGCGTTGTCCTTGAACGGCATCTCGAGCGTCAGCGACAGGCAACCGAACTGGTGGCCGATGTATTTCGACGCCAGCTTGAGCGCATCTTCCTTGTACTTGCTTGCCGCATAGCCGTGCTCGGTCTGGAAGTCGGGACTCGCGACCTTGAACGCGTCGATGAACGCGGCCTGTTCCTTGCCCTGCTGCGCGGTAAAGCTCGGCAGCATCTCCGAACCGGCGACGAACACGTACGGCAGATCCTCATCGCCGTGAATGTCGAAGAACATGTCGCAGCCGATCGCATGGATCGCGTCACGGACGGCCAGCACTTCGGGGCTGCGCTCGGCATCCGGCGCCATCCACTCGCGATTCAGGTTCGCGCCTGCCGCATTGGTGCGCAGGTTGCCATGCACGCTGCCGTCCGGGTTCATGTTCGGGACGATGTGGAACGTCACGCGATCGTAGAGCTTGCGCGCGACCGGATCGCCAGCCCAGTCGCCCCATCCCGCCAGCCGCTTGACGAGGCCCTCGACGAACCACTCGGCCATCGACTCGCCCGGATGCTGGCGCGCGATGATCCATACCTTCTTCTTCGGCGCGTCGCCGGTTTCCGGCGTGCCGAGCGTCAGCAGCGACATCGGACGGCCTTCGACCGTACGGCCAAGTTCGACGACGCTCGCCTGTGGCAGCTGCTGGACCGCGCCGAGAAACGCCGCATGACGCTCTTCCGAATACGGCTCGAAATACGCGTAGTAGATGCTGTCGAACGCCGGCGTATGGTCGATGGTCATCGTCTTGCCGTCGAACGTCGTCGGCACGCGAAACCAGTCGACCCGATCGTAGCTCGCCACCGCCTGATAGTTGCGCCAGCCCGACGGATACGCGCATTCGGCCGCGTTCTCGAACGTCATCACGCACCGCTCGCCGCGCGCGCCCGTCAGCCGGTAGTAAAACCATTGCGCGAATTCCGAGCGATTGTCGCCGCGCACGCGCAGCCGGATCGCGTCGGGGCTGTCGCACGACACGACGTCGATCGCGCCTGCGTCGAAATTGCTGGTGATCGAAAGGGCCATCTGTCTCTCCTTTGTCGATCGGCGTGAGCGCTTTGACGCTCGCACCGGTCCCATGTAAAGCGGGCGGCCGAACGCACGGTATGCCGCGCGCCGGGCCTCATGCATGTGCCGGCCGTCTCGTGAACGGCCGGCCGGGTCACTCGCCGACTCGCCGGCGATATACGTACGTCGAATCGTTCGACGCAGCCGCGTCGAACGCATAGCCTTCCGTCGCAAAATCCTTCAGTGCCTTCGGGTCGGCAATCCGGTTCTCGACGACAAAACGCGCCATCAGCCCGCGCGCGCGCTTCGCATGGAAGCTGATGATCTTGTAGCGGCCGCCCTTCCAGTCCTCGAACACCGGCGTGACGACCGGCGCGGCCAGCAGCTTCGGCTTGACCGACTTGAAGTATTCGGTCGACGCGCAGTTGACCAGCACACGCGCCGCGCCGCTGCGCGTCTCGAGCTGCTCGTTCAGCGCCCGCGTGATGCGATCGCCCCAGAACGCGTACAGATCCTTGCCGCGCGCGTTCGCGAAGCGCGTGCCCATCTCGAGCCGGTACGGCTGCAGCAGGTCGAGCGGACGCAGCAATCCGTACAGGCCCGACAGCACGCGCACGTGCTGCTGCGCATAGTCGAGATCGGCCGACGACAGCGATTTCGCGTCGAAACCTTCATAGACGTCGCCGTTGAACGCGAGCACGGCCTGCTTCGCATTGGCCGGCGTGAAGGACCGCGACCAGTCGGCATAGCGCTGGAAATTCAGGCGCGCAAGCGGATCGGAGATATCCATCAGCGTCGCGATGTCCTGCGGCGACAGCTTGCGCAGGCCGTCGATCAGCTCGGACGCGTCGTCGACGAATGCAGGCTTCGTGTAAGACTGGACGTGCGCGGGCGTATCGTAGTCGAGGGATTTGGCTGGAGAGAGAACGATTATCATAGAGGCTCGCTGGCACGCCGTGCCTTGCGGTCAGACGAAAACCACCGATTGTAACGAATGACCCGCTCTCTCGCCCCGCACGCCGCGCACCGCGTCGTGCTCGACTCGAACGTCTGGATCGACATCCTCGTATTCGACGACCCCGCTACGCGCCCGATCCGGGCCGCGCTGGAAAGCGGCGCGCTTGCCGCCGTGATCGACGGCCGCTGCCTGACCGAGCTCGAATACGTGCTCGACTATCCGCAGTTCCAGTCGCGCGCGATCGACAAGGCGGCCGCACTCGCGACCGTCGCCCGCCTCGCGAGCCTCGTCGAGCCGCCGCCTGTCGACGCCGACGCGCCGCCGCTGCCGAAGTGCAAGGACCGCGACGACCAGAAGTTTCTCGAACTTGCCCGCGCCGCGCAGGCCGAGTGGCTCGTATCGAAAGACCGCGCGCTGCTGAAGCTCGCGAAGCGCACCGCACGCGACTTCGGCTTCCGGATCGCGCAGCCCGCGCCGTTTGCCGAGGCCTGCGCGCTCGACGCCGCACCGGACACGACGACCACGCCGGCCTGACCTGCGCCGCATCACCCGAATCCGACCGTATCGATGAACGCTCCTTCAGACATGCCAACGACTCCCGTTTTCCCCTCGCGCCTGCCGAACGTCGGCACGACGATCTTCACGGTCATGAGCGCGCTTGCCGCCGAAAAAGGCGCGGTGAACCTCGGCCAGGGCTTCCCGGATTTCGATTGCGATCCGCGCATCGTCGATGCGGTCGCGACCGCGATGCGCAACGGGCACAACCAGTATCCGCCGATGGCCGGCGTCGCACCGCTGCGCGACGCGATCGCCGACAAGATCGCGCAGGTCTATGGCCGGCGCTACGATCCGGCCACCGAGATCACGGTGACGGCCGGCGCGACGCAGGCGCTGCTGACGGCGATCCTGTGCGCGGTGCATCCGGGCGATGAAGTGATCGTCGTCGAACCGACCTACGACAGCTACCTGCCGTCGATCGAGCTCGCGGGCGGCAAGCCCGTGTTCGTCACGCTCGAGGCGCCCGATTATGCGATCCCGTTCGACCGCCTCGCGGCCGCGATCACGCCGAAAACGCGAATGATCCTGATCAATACGCCGCACAACCCGACGGGTACCGTGTGGCGCGAGGCGGACATGCGCAAGCTCGCGGACATCGTGCGCGGCACCAACGTGCTGATCCTGTCCGACGAAGTGTACGAGCACATGGTCTACGACGGTGCACGCCACGAAAGCGTTGCGCGCTACCCGGAACTCGCCGCACGCAGCTTCATCGTGTCGAGCTTCGGCAAGACCTATCACGTGACGGGCTGGAAGGTCGGCTACGTCGCGGCGCCTGCCGCGCTGACCGCGGAATTCCGCAAGGTCCACCAGTTCAACGTCTTCACGGTGAACACGCCGATGCAGATCGGGCTCGCCGACTACCTGCGCGACCCGGCACCGTATCTGTCGCTGGCCGGTTTCTACCAGAAGAAGCGCGACTTCTTCCGTGCGGGCCTCGAGCGCACGCGCTTCAAGCTGCTGCCGTGCACGGGCACGTACTTTCAGTGCGTCGATTACTCGGCGATCAGCGACCTGCCCGAGGCGGAATTCTCGAAGTGGCTCACGTCGGAGATCGGCGTGGCCGCCATTCCGGTGTCGGCGTTCTATCACGAGCCGCATGAATCGGGCGTCGTACGCTTCTGCTTCGCGAAGCAGGAAAGCACGCTCGCGTCCGCGCTCGAACGGCTCGCCCGCCTGTAAACCCCGTATGGGCGGCCCCCGCCGCCCTGCCGGAACCGCGCTTACGAGCGCGCGACGCGCGTCGCTTCGATATATGCCTTGCGCTCGGCGGCCACGCGCTGCGCGGCCGGACGCTCGCCGACCTGCTTCGCGTGCGCCTTCCAGTCGATGCCGGCGTCGAGCAGGAAATCGCGCCCGAATATCGCCTTCGTCGCCATCCCGATGACCGGCAGATGAACCCACGCGGCGATGTCCGCGAGGCCAAACGTCTCGCCGAGCACATACGGCGAAAACCGCGTCATCTGCTTGAACGCATCGATCGCACGCGGCAGGCGCTTCTCGACGTGCGCCTTCGTCCCGTCGCTGACCTTGCCGCCGAAAAATGCCTCCGTATAGACCTCGCGCGTCATCCATTCGAGATACAGCTCGAGCGTCTCGACCAGTTCGCGCACCTTCGCGGCCGCGAACGGACTCGCCGGGAAAATGCCTTTTTCGGGATAGCGCGCGGCCAGGTATTCGACGATCGCCTGCGACTCGAACAATGCGCCTTCCTCGGTCTTCAGGAACGGAATCTTGCCGAGCGGCGAATCGACGAGCCGGGCCGGATCGCTGATCGGCAAACCGCACACCGACTCCTCGAACGGAATGTCGTGCTCGAGCAGCACGAACTTCACCTTGTTGTAATAGTTGGACAACGGCATACCGCACAGCTGTAGCATCAGGGTCTCCTTCCTTGCTGAAGCGCGGCCGTAACGGTGCCGGCCGCATCGAGATTCGTCGCGCCGAAAAGCACGTTCGTGCTAGTCTAAAGCAAGTTTTGCGTTCGTCACGACAACATTACATCCGCTGCGGCAGCCATTCCGGCTGTTCGCGCAACATGCGCGGCGCAGCCGCCCCGCCATCCGATGGAGACACGCTCGCATGAGTGCTGAACTGCTGGCCTCGCGTCCGCCCGAGAGCGATTCGACGCTCGTCCTCACGCTGTCCAATCCCGGCGCGCGCAATGCGCTGCATCCCGACATGTACGCGGCCGGCATCGAGGCGATTGCCACCGCCGATCGCGATCCCGCGATTCGAGCAGTCGTCCTGACCGGTGCCGATCGCTTCTTCTGCGCGGGCGGCAACCTGAACCGGCTGCTCGAGAACCGTTCGAAGGATCCGTCCTACCAGGCCGACAGCATCGACCAGCTCGCCGCTTGGGTCACGGCGATCCGCGCGTCGACGAAACCGGTGATCGCAGCCGTCGAAGGCGCCGCGGCCGGCGCGGGTTTCTCGCTCGCGCTCGCGTGCGACCTGATCGTCGCCGCGCACGACGCGAAATTCGTGATGTCGTATGCGCGTGTGGGCCTCACGCCGGACGGCGGCGGTTCGTGGTTCCTCGCGCGCGCACTGCCGCGCGCGATGGCGGCCGAACTTCTGTTCGAAGGCAAGCCGGTCACGGCCGAACGCCTGCATGCGCTCGGCGTCGTCAACCGGCTCGCCGTGCCCGGCGCGGCACTGACCGACGCGCTCGCGTGGGCCGACGCACTCGCCGGCATCTCGCCGAACGCCCTCACACGCATCAAGTCGCTGCTCGACGATGCGACGACGCAATCGCTCGAACCGCATCTCGGTACCGAGCGCGATCATTTCGTCGCGTCGCTGCATCATGCGGACGGGCTCGAAGGCATCACCGCGTTTCTCGAGAAACGCCAGCCGCGTTACAAGCGCTGATCGAGCCAGCCTTCTCCCGTGACGACGCGACGCCGCCCGGTCGTAACGGCGCTCGATACCGCGCAAGAAATGCACTGACGCACGTCGCGCCCGACGTCGGCGGCGCGCTTCACGCCGCCTGCGCACACGCATCGCCAGGCACGTTTCCGTCGCCAGCAGCCCGCGTCGATCCATGCTCTAATGTCCGCCTGTCGCGGCGCCCCCGGCGCCGTTTTCGCGCATGCAACCGAGGAGTTGACGATGATCGACGTCTATAGCTGGGCGACCCCGAACGGCCACAAGGTACACATCATGCTCGAGGAAACGGGCCTCGCATACCGTGCACATCCGGTCGATATCGGCGCAGGCGACCAGTTCAAGCCCGACTTCCTGAAGATCAGCCCGAACAACAAGATCCCGGCCATCGTCGATCCGGACGGTCCCGGCGGCAAACCGATCTCGCTGTTCGAATCGGGCGCGATCCTGATCTATCTCGCGGAGAAGACCGGCAAGTTCCTGCCGACCGATCCGGCCACGCGCTATGCAACGCTCGAGTGGCTGATGTTCCAGATGGGCGGCGTCGGCCCGATGCTCGGGCAGGCGCACCACTTCCGCCTGTACGCGCCGGAGAAGATCGAATACGCGGTCAACCGCTACACGAACGAAGCGAAACGCCTGTACAACGTGATGGACAAACGCCTCGGCGAATCCGAATATCTCGCGGGCGACGCGTACACGATCGCAGACATTGCGACGTTCCCGTGGACGCGTTCGTGGCAAAACCAGGGCATCGTGCTCGACGAGTTGCCGAACGTGAAGCGCTGGTACGACGCGATCGCCGCGCGCCCCGCCGTGCAGCGCGGCGTCGAGGTGCTCGCGTCGATGCGCAAGGCACTGCAGGACGACAAGGCTCGCGAAGTGCTGTTCGGCGCGACGCAGTACGCGAAGCACTGACACGCAGGTGACGGACGGGGCGGCAAGCGTGCCTGCCGCCCCGCGCGTCAGAAGTAGTGCAGCGTGATGAACTCCGCCGCGCACACCAGCAGCGGCGCATCGGGACGCTCGACCTGGATCGACACCGACCACGTCACCTGCACCCCGCCCTGCGCGGCGCCGGCGGTTTCCTTCACCGCGAACAGCGCACGCACGCGTGCACCGACCGGCACCGGCTTCAGGAATCGCACGCGATTCAGCCCGTAGTTCACGCCCATCTTCTGCTCGAAGCGCATCGCATCGGTCATCAACGCGGGAATCAGCGACAGCGTCAGGAACCCGTGCGCGATCGGTCCGCCGAACGGCGACTCGCGTCGGGCGCGCTCGGGATCGACGTGAATCCATTGATGATCGCCGGTCGCGTCGGCGAAACCGTCGACGCGATGCTGGTCGATCGCGATCCAGCCGCTCGCGAGCGGCTCCGCGCCGACCCGTGCCTGCAACACCTCGGCCGACGCGATCAGCGGCAAGGTCACGTCCGTCATGCGCTCGCCCCTCCCGGATGGCGCAGCCCGAAAAGCACCTTCGTATGCACGCTGATCACCGTCTCGCCGGCTTCGTTCACGCCGACCCACTCCGTCGACACGATGCCGCGGTCGGGCTTGCTCTCCGACACGCGCTTGTCGTGAACCTTCTGGTACATCGTGATCGTGTCGCCGGCCCGCACCGGCTTGAGCCAGCGGATCGAGTCGATGCCCGGCGAGCCCATGCTGGTCGAATCCGGCCCGAGCTTCCGGACGAGCAGGCTCATGAACACCGAGCACGTATGCCAGCCGCTCGCGACGAGGCCGCCGAAATGCGATGCCTTCCCGGCCGCCTCGTCGAGATGGAACGGTTGCGGATCGTAGCGCTGCGCGAACGCCTTGATGTCGTCGGGCTCGAACGTGTAGCGGCCCACTTCGGTCGTGCTGCCGACCACCAGGTCTTCGTAACTGATACCCACTTGCAAGTCTCCTTGTCTGGCGCGCTCGCGCGTCGCCGTCATGCCGCGTCGGCCTGCGCGAAATCGGGCAGCGCCGCGATCCGGGCAAGATGATGGTCGGTGTCGCCGAGCGTCGTCTCGATGATCGTCAGCCGCTTGAACAAATGCGCGGCAGCGACCTCGTTGGTCACGCCCATGCCACCATGCAACTGAATGGCCTGCTGGCCGACGAAACGCGCGGCCGCGCCGACACGTGCCTTCGCGGCGGACACGGCCTTGCGCCGCGCATCGGCGTCGCCGCTCGCGTAGCGCACCGCCGCCAGATAGGTCAGCGAGCGCGCCTGCTCCGCATGGATCAGCATGTCGACCATCCGGTGCTGCAGTGCCTGAAAACGCGCGATCGGCACGCCGAACTGCTCGCGCGTCTTCGTGTATTCGACCGTCGCGCGATTCAGCTCGTCGAGTGCGCCGACCGCTTCCGCGCACAGCAGGAACGTCGCGTAATCGGCAACCTGCTCGAGCGCCGCCGCGTCGCGCGCACCGCCCGTCAGCAGCCGGGCCGGCGTTGCGTTGAATTCGATCGTCGCGGCACGCTGGCCGTCGATCGTCCGGTAGTCGGTCACCTTCGCGTTCGCCGCGTCGCGTTCGACGACGAACAGGCCGATGCCGCCGCCATCGACACGCGCGGGCACGATCCACGCATGCGCCTGTGCGCCGTGCTGAACGACCGACTTGATGCCGGTCAGCCGGTACGTGCCGCCGTGCTCGCGCGCATGCGTGTCGAGCTCGTACAGATCGTAGCGCGCCTGCGGCTCATGGAACGCAACCGCCAGCCGTTTCTGTCCCTGCGCCACCGCCTCCAGCAACGCGGCATCGTCGCCCGCGCCGGAGCCGGCGATGCGCAGTGCCTCGACGCCGACCGCCGTGGCCCAGTACGGCTCGATCACGAGCGCGCGGCCGAGCTCCTGCATCACGATCAGCATGTCGACCGGACCGCCGCCGAAGCCGCCCTGGGCGTCGGGCACCGGCAATGCGGTCAACCCCAGTTCGGTGAATGCGCGCCATTGCGCGTCCGAGACACCCGTGTCGCCGCGCACGATCGCCTGACGCGCGTCGAAGCCGTATTGCTCGCCGAGATACCGGCGCAGCGCGTCGGCGAACTGCTGCTGCTCATCGGTAAAGCTGAAATCCATGGTTGTCTCCGTTCCCTGATCACAGCCCCAGAATCATCTGCGCGATGATGTTCTTCTGGATCTCGTTCGAGCCACCGTAGATCGACGTCTTCCGGTAATTGAAGTAGTACGCGGCAAGCGGCGCCGCATCGTCGTCGCCCGCGATGCTGTGCTCGCGCTCGCCGTCGAGGAACGGCACGTCGAACGGCGCGGCGAGCGGGCCGATCGCATCGACCATCAGTTCGGTGAGCGCCTGCTGCACCTCGGTGCCCTTGATCTTCAGCATCGATGCCTCGGGGCCGGGCCCCTTGCCGCTCGTCTCGCGGCTGACGACACGCAGCACCGTCACCTCGAGCGCCATCAGCTCGACTTCGAGCGCCGCGACCTTCGCGGCAAATACCGGATCGGCGAGCAACGGCTTGCCGTTCTTGCGCTGGTTCGACGCCACGCGCTTCAGGAACGCGAGCTCGCGTTTCGACGCGCCGACGCGTGCGATGCCGGTGCGCTCGTGGCCGAGCAGGTATTTCGCGTAGGTCCAGCCGCGGTTCTCGTCGCCGACGAGGTTCTCGACCGGCACCTTCACGTCCTCGAAGAACACTTCGTTGACCTCGTGGTCCTCGTCGAGCATGACGATCGGGCGCACGGTGATGCCGGGCGTCTTCATGTCGATCAGCAGGAACGAGATGCCCTCCTGCTTCTTCGCGGCCGGATCGGTCCGGACGAGGCAGAACATCATGTCGGCGTGCTGGCCGAGCGTCGTCCAGGTCTTCTGGCCGTTGACGACGTAGTGGTCGCCATGGCGCTCGGCGCGCGTGCGCAGCGATGCGAGATCGGATCCCGAACCGGGCTCCGAGTAACCCTGGCACCACCAGTCGGAACCGTCGAGTATGCGCGGCAGATAGTGGCGTTTCTGCGCCTCGCTGCCGTACTTCATCAGCACCGGTGCGACCATCGACACGCCGAACGGCAGCACGGTCGGCGCGCCGATCCGCGCGCACTCCTCATCCCAGATGTGTCGCTGCGTCGCGTTCCAGCCCGGGCCGCCGTATTCGACGGGCCACGCGGGCGCGGACCAGCCGCGCTGGCCGAGAATCCGGTGCCAGCTCGCGAAATCCTCGCGGTCGAGTCGTTTGTGATCGAGTACTTTGGCGCGCAGCGCGTGAGGCAGGTTGGCCTCGAGCCAGGCGCGGACGTCAACGCGGAACGCGTCGTCGGCGGGGGAATAATCCAGATCCATGCGCAGTGTCTCCTGTCGGCCGGAGTGCGCGCTTCAGCGGTTGCTCCGGTCTCATGCAGACGCTCGCCGCGGCCGTCCGCCCCGGCAAGGATCCGCTGCATGCGTCATTGCAGCGGTTCTTTCAGCGCGGCAGGAATCGGCAGCGGCATCACGTCGATGCCTTCTTCGGCCAAGGATTGCGCATCTTCCGGCGTCGTGACGCCACGAATGCTGCGTGCGGGCGCCTCGTTGTAATGGATGCGCCGCGCTTCCTCGGCGAAGCGCTCGCCCACATTCTCGGTTTTCTCCAGCACCTCGCGCAGCGCACGCATCACCTGCGCCTGCAGCGCACGCGGATCGGCCGGCCGGGCCTGCGTCGCGCCCGACAAGTTCAGGCGCGGCGCCGACGGCAGACGGTTGACCTCGGTCGTTCCGCACACCGGACATTCGACCAGCTTGCGGGACAACTGCGCTTCGAATTCATCGGCGGAAGCGAACCAGCCTTCGAACCGATGACCGTGCGGGCACTGTAAATCGAGGACCTTCATGCTGAATCAGGGCGTGTGACGAGTGTAGCGCAAATTGCGGTTTTGTGAACGATCGTGCTAAATCCCGATCGCGCGGGACGAACGCACCGCGTCACCGGATTGTAACGCGGCGCCCCGCCCGCCGTTGGCGCGACGCTCAGGGCGTCAGGACCGGCCCGAGCGGCCAGGCGCCGGACAGCGCCTTGTCGAGCCACATCATGCCGATGATCGTCTTCACGTCGGTGATCTGGCCCGTGCGCACCCACTCCTGCAGATCGGCCTGCGTCGCGGTGAAGGTCTCGAGGAATTCGCCTTCGTCGAGCTTGCGCTCGCCGGCCGTCAGCCCGCGCGCAAGGTACAGGTCGATGAATTCGGTCGAATAGGAAATGATCGGGTGAATGCGGGCCAGGAACACGTATTCACGCGCCGTGTAGCCCGTTTCCTCGCGCAGTTCGCGCACCGCGCACGCGAGCGCGCCTTCGTCCGGATCGAGCTTGCCGGCCGGGAATTCGGCCATCACCTTGCCGATCGGATAGCGATACTGGCTTTCCATCAGCACGCGGCCGTCGTCGAACAGCGGGATCACCATCACCGCGCCCGGATGCTGGACGTATTCGCGCGTGGCCTTCTTGCCGTCCGGCAGACGGACGGTGTCGCGCTTGAGCTTGAGGAACGCGCCTTCGAAAATCGCCTCGCTCTCGAGGCAGGTTTCGGTCAGTGCGGCGTCGTGATTGGGTAGTTCGGCCATCGGCGGCTCCTGGATGAGCACGACGGACGGCCGGGGGCCGTCAGCGTCGTTTGACGAGATACTGGAACGTGAAGCCGGGGAACGCGAACACGACGAACAGACTGAACGTGATCGCGTAAAACTGCCAGCCCTGTTCAAAGCGGTTGCCGGCACGCGATTCGAGCCAGAAGCCGAGCGCGCCGACGATGAAATACAGCACGATCAGCTCGCCGATCCGCACCCACGCGCTCTTCTTCGCCGCGCCGAACGGCACGACGGCGAAGAGGCGTTGGTTCAGGAACGGGAGGTTGGCGCATACGAGCGCCAACAGCACGATAAACCAGCCGGCTGCCGACATTACAGCGGCAGCGTGTGACGAATTGCCTGCAGGCAGGCCGTCAGCAGCGGGCTCGGAATCAGGCCGAGCACGACGACCGCCAGGCCGTTCAGCACGAGGATCGTGCGCTTGCAGAAATCACCCGTGATCGGCGTCGAATCCTGCGGTGCATCGAAATACATCAGCTTCACGATGCGCAGGTAGTAGAACGCGCCGAACAGCGACGTGATCACGGCCAGCACGGCCAGCCACGTGAGGCCCGCGTTGACGGTCGCCTCGAGCACGGCCAGCTTCGCATAGAAGCCGACGGTCGGCGGGATGCCGGCCAGCGAGAACATCATGACCATCATCACGAACGCGAACACCGGGCTGCGCTTGTTGAGGCCCTTGAAGTCGTCGATCGTTTCCGCTTCGAAATCGCGGCGTGCGAGCAGCATCACCACGCCGAACGAGCCAAGCGTCGTGATCAGGTAGACGATCGCGTAGAACATCGCCGAGCTGTAGGCGTTCGCCGGTGCCGCCGCGTCGCCCTTCACGATGCCCGCGAGCAGGCCGAGCAGCACGAAGCCCATGTTCGAGATCGCCGAGTAGGCGAGCATCCGCTTGATGTTGCGCTGGACGATACCGGTGATGTTGCCGACGATCAGCGACAGCGCGGCGAGGATCACGAGCGCGGTCTGCCAGTTCTGAGCGAGCGGCAGCAGGCCCATCACCAGGAAACGCAGGCCCCACGCGAACGCGGCAACCTTCGGGCCGCCGCCGACGAACAGCGTCATCGCGGTCGGTGCGCCCTGGTAGACGTCCGGCACCCACATGTGGAACGGCACGGCACCCAGCTTGAACGCGATACCGGCGACGATGAAGACCACGCCGAACATCAGCACGGCTGCGTCGGTGTTGCCGCCGACGGCCTTGTACACCTCGCCCAGCTCGAGCGAGCCGGTCGCGCCGTAGAGCATCGAGATGCCGTACAGCACGAAGCCCGACGCGAGCGCGCCCAGCACGTAGTACTTCATCGCGGCTTCGCTCGACTGCGCGGCGTCGCGGCGCAGCGCGATCACGGCATACAGCGACAGCGACATCAGTTCGAGACCGAGGTACAGCGTCAGGAAGTTGTTGCCCGACACCATGACCAGCTGGCCGAGCAGCGAGAACATGCCGAGCAGGAACACGTCGCCGCGGAACATGTCGCGATCTTCGAGGTACTTGCGCGAATAGACCAGCGAGACCGCGAAACCGAACGACACGACGGCCTTCATCGTGCTCGCGAACGAGTCGACGACGACCATCTTCGAGAAGAAGTAGTACTGCTGCGGGTCGAGTGCCTGCACCGCGAACCACACGCCCGCGACGACCGACGAAACGACCGCGATCAGATAGGTCAGGCGGCGGCCGGAAGCACCGGTAAAGGTGTCGTTCAGCCATGCGACGACGATGGCGGCCATCACCAGCGCGTCAGGCAACAGGACATTCATAGGAGCATTCATGATCTTGGTTTCCTCCGCTCGCGATTACTGGGCCAGCGGCAGCTTCGACTGCGCGACGTGGGAGAGGAGGTTTTCCACGGAAACGTGCATCACGTCCGTGAAAGGCTTCGGATAAAGACCCATCAGCAGCGTGAACGCGGCGAGCACGGCCAGCATCAGGAATTCGCGACGGCCGATGTCCTTCAGCTTGGCAACGTGATCGTTCGCCACCGCGCCGAAGTACACGCGCTTGTACATCCACAGCGTGTAGGCCGCACCGAGGATCAGCGTGAACGCCGCGCCGAAGGCGATCCAGAAGTTGTACTGGACGGCCGCGAGAATCACCATGAACTCGCCGACGAAACCCGACGTACCCGGCAGGCCGCAGTTGGCCATCGAGAACAGCATCGCGAATGCCGCGAACTTCGGCATCACGTTGACGACGCCGCCGTAATCGGCGATCTGGCGCGAGTGCACGCGGTCGTACAGCACGCCGATGCAGAGGAACATCGCGCCCGACACGAAGCCGTGCGAGATCATCTGGATGATCGCGCCTTCGACGCCGAGCTGGTTGAAGATGAAGAAGCCGAGCGTGACGAAGCCCATGTGCGCGATCGACGAATACGCGACCAGCTTCTTCATGTCGGCCTGCACCATCGCGACGAGGCCGATGTAGATCACCGCGATCAGCGACAGCGTGATCACGACCGGTGCCAGGAAGTGGCTCGCGTCAGGCGTGATCGGCAGCGAGAAGCGCAGGAAACCGTAGGCGCCGAGCTTCAGCATGATCGCGGCCAGCACGACCGAGCCGCCCGTCGGCGCTTCCACGTGCGCGTCCGGCAGCCACGTGTGCACCGGCCACATCGGCACCTTCACCGCGAAGGCGAGGAAGAAGGCGATGAACAACAGGATCTGCGGCGTCATCGCGATCTTCGCGTTCTGCCACGTCGCGAGGTCGAACGAGTGCGTTTCCGTGTACAGGTAGATCAGCGCGACCAGCATCAGCAGCGAGCCGGCCAGCGTGTACAGGAAGAACTTGAACGCCGCGTACACGCGGTTCGGGCCGCCCCACACGCCGATGATGATGTACATCGGGATCAGGGTCGCCTCGAAGAACACGTAGAACAGCAGGCCGTCGGCCGCCGAGAACACGCCGATCATGATCCCGGACAGGATCAGGAACGCCGCGAGGTACTGCGCGACGTTCTCGGTGATCACTTCCCACGCGGCGATCACGACGATCACCGTGATCAGCGCGGTCAGCACGACGAACCACATCGAGATGCCGTCGACGCCGAGGTGATACGCGATGTCGAAGCGTTCGATCCAGGTCGACTTCTCGACGAACTGCAGCGCGGCCGTGCTCGAGTCGAAGCCCGTGATCAGCGGGATCGTGACCGCGAGACCGAGCAGCGAGCCGATCAGCGCGATCCAGCGGGCCGTCCCCGGATTTTTGTCGTTACCTACCGCGAGTACCAGGAGGCCGAAAACGATCGGCAACCAGATCGCGGTACTGAGAATCGGAAAAGCGTGCATTGTTCTTGTCCCCTCGCCTTATTTGCCGCCGAGCGTTACAAACAGGGTCAGGAGCCCCAGCATGCCGATGATCATGGCGAACGCGTAGTGATAGATGTAACCGGATTGGAGGAAGCGGATCACGCCGGCGAACCAGCCGATGAACCGGGCGCTGCCGTTGACGAGGCCGTCGATCACCACGACGTCGCCTTCCTTCCACAGGCCGCGGCCGATCGCCACCGAACCACGGGCGAACACCACTTCGTTGATCTTGTCCAGGTAGTACTTGTTGTCCAGCAGCGTGTAGATCGGGCCAAACGCGCGGCGGATCGACGCCGGCAGTTCCGGACGCTTCAGGTACAGGAACCAGGCGACCACGACGCCGGCGAGCGCGAGCCAGACCGGCAGGCCCGACACCGAGTGCAGGCCCATGCCCACCCAGCCGTGGAACTCTTCGGCCATCTCGGCGAGCGCCGGGTGGTTTTCGCCGATGAAGATCACCTTGTCGAAGGCGACGCCATGCTGGAAGAAGTCGCCGAACAGCATCGGGCTGATCGCGATCGCACCGATGATCACCGACGGGATCGCCAGCAGGACCAGCGGCACCCACACGACCCACGGGGTCTCGTGCGGCTCGTGCGCGTGGTCGTCATGACCGTGGCCATGGCCGTGATCGTCGTGGCCGTGCGCGGCCGCCATGCCCATCGGCGACTCCGGATGCTTCGGCTTGCGGAAGCGCTCCTCGCCGTGGAACACCAGGAAGTACATGCGGAACGAGTACAGCGCCGTGACGAACACGCTCGCGACGACCGCGAAGTACGCGAAGCCCGAACCCGGCAGGTGCGACAGCTTCACCGCGTCGATGATCGAATCCTTCGAGTAGAAGCCCGAGAAGAACGGCGTGCCGATCAGCGCGAGCGAACCGACGAGCGACGTGATCCACGTGATCGGCATGTACTTGCGCAGGCCGCCCATGTTGCGCATGTCCTGGTCGTGGTGCATGCCCATGATGACCGAGCCGGCGCCGAGGAACAGCAGCGCCTTGAAGAACGCGTGCGTCATCAGGTGGAACACGGCGACCGGGTAGGCGGACACGCCGAGCGCGACGGTCATGTAGCCGAGCTGCGACAGCGTCGAGTACGCGACCACGCGCTTGATGTCGTTCTGGACGATGCCGAGGAAGCCCATGAAGAGCGCCGTGATCGCGCCGATCACCGTGATGAACGACAGCGCGGTATCCGACAGCTCGAACAGCGGCGACATGCGCGACACCATGAAGATACCGGCCGTCACCATCGTCGCCGCGTGAATCAGCGCCGAAATCGGCGTCGGACCTTCCATCGAGTCCGGCAGCCACACGTGCAGCGGGAACTGTGCCGACTTGCCCATCGCGCCGATGAACAGGCAGATACAGGCCACGGTCAGCAGGCCCCAGTCGGTGCCCGGGAAGTGCAGGCTCGCGAGTTCCGCGCGCTTCGCGAACACTTCGCCGTAGTTCATCGAGCCGGCGAACGCGAGCAGCAGGCCGATGCCGAGCAGGAAGCCGAAGTCGCCCACGCGGTTCACGAGGAACGCCTTCATGTTCGCGTAGATCGCGCTCTCACGCGTGAAGTAGAAGCCGATCAGCAGGTACGACACCAGACCCACCGCTTCCCAGCCGAAGAACAGCTGCAGGAAGTTGTTGCTCATCACGAGCATCAGCATCGAGAACGTGAACAGCGAGATGTACGAGAAGAAGCGCTGGTAGCCGTCTTCTTCCGCCATGTAGCCGATCGTGTACACGTGCACCATCAGCGAGACGAAGGTCACGACGACCATCATCATCGCGGTCAGCGAATCGACGAGGAAGCCGACTTCGAGTTTCAGCGAGCCGACGTTCATCCATTCGTAGACGGTCGCGTTGAAGCTTGCGCCGCCCATCACGTCGAGGAAGACTTTCGCCGACAGGAGGAACGCGATCATCACGCCGAGGATCGTGATCCGGTGTGCGCCCTTGCGCCCGACTGCGTTCCCGAACAGCCCCGCAATCAGCGAGCCGGCCAGCGGAGCGAGCGGAATCGCCAGCAGCAGGTTTTCATTGAGTGTCGTTGACATAACAGCGTTGCCTGAAATTAACCTTTGAGCTGATCGAGATCCTCGACATTGATCGTGTCGAGCTTACGGAACAGGGTCACCAGAATCGCAAGACCGATCGCGGCTTCCGCTGCCGCGACGGTCAGCACGAAGAACACGAAGATCTGGCCGTGCACGTCGCCGAGGTAATGCGAGAACGCGACGAAGTTGGTATTCACCGCCAGCAGCATCAGTTCGATCGACATCAGGATGATGATGACGTTGCGGCGGTTCAGGAAGATCCCGACGATCGCGATCGCAAACAGGATCGCGCCGAGCACAAGGTAGTGAGCAAGAGTCAGCATGATTTTCTTTTCCTCCGCTTAGCCGTTGGTGCCCGAACCGGCTTCGCTCTGCGCCGTTTCCGGCTGCGGCTTGTCCGCTTCCATCTTCACGAGGCGCACGCGGTCGTTGCGGCGCACCTTGACCTGATCCGACACGCGCTGGCGCTTGCTGTCCTTGCCCTTGCGCTCGGTCAGCCCGATCGCGGCGATGATCGCGACCAGCAGCACGAGACCGGCGATTTCGAACGCGAAGATGTAGTCGGTGTAGATGACCTTGCCGATCAGGCGCGTGTTCGACCAGTTGGCCATCTCGCCCGTCGCCATCGCATGCACGGTGTGCGTGTCGCCGTAACCGCGCCACAGGATCAGCGCGGTCTCGATCACGATGATCGCGCCGACCACGGTCGCCATCGGCACGAAGCGCTTGAAGTCGCGGCGCAGGTAGTCGATGTTGATATCCAGCATCATCACGACGAACAGGAACAGCACCATCACGGCGCCCACGTAGACCAGCACCAGCAGGATCGCGAGGAACTCCGCTTCCAGCAGCATCCAGATCGCGGCGGCGTTGAAGAACGCCAGCACAAGGAAAAGCGCAGACGCCACCGGGTTGCGCGAAGTGATCACCTTCAGCCCTGATACCACCAGGAGCAGCGCGAAGATGTAGAACAGTACGGTCGTGAATTCCATGATTACCGGTTCATCGTTAGGCCATAGTCAGGCGCGGCTTGCGGGACGCTCTCGCGTGCCGCACCCGTCGCGGCGGCTCGGCCCTGGCTGCGGGCCGGCACTGCAAACACAATCAACGATACGGCGCGTCGGCAGCCTTCGCCGCGGCGATGTCCTTCTCGTAGCGATCGCCCACCGCGAGCAGCATTTCCTTCGTGAAATACAGGTCGCCGCGCTTTTCGCCGTGGTACTCGAGAATCTGTGTCTCGACGATCGAATCGACCGGGCAGCTCTCTTCGCAGAAACCGCAGAAGATGCACTTCGTCAGGTCGATGTCGTAGCGCGTCGTGCGGCGCGTGTTGTCCGCGCGCGTTTCCGATTCGATCGTGATCGCCATCGCGGGGCACACGGCCTCGCACAGCTTGCACGCGATGCAGCGCTCTTCGCCGTTTTCGTAGCGGCGCAGTGCATGCAGCCCGCGGAAACGCGGCGAGATCGGGGTCTTCTCTTCCGGGAACTGCACGGTGAACTTGCGCTTGAACGTGTAACGACCGGTCAGCGCGAGCCCCTTCAGCAGCTCGGTCAGGAAGAAGGTCTTAAAGAAGTGTTGGATAGCCGTCATGATTTCGTCCTTACTTCACCCAGATGTTCAGCGGCGACATCATCCAGCAGCCGACCACGACCACCCAGATCACCGTGACGGGCAGGAACACCTTCCAGCCCAGACGCATGATCTGGTCGTAACGGTAGCGCGGGAACGTCGCGCGGACCCAGATAAACACCGACAGCAGTGCGAATACCTTCAGCACCAGCCAGAAGATGCCCGGGATGAACGACAGGAATTCGAACGGCGCATCCCAGCCGCCGAGGAACAGCGTCGCAGCCAGCGCCGAGATCACGATCATGTTGATGTACTCGGCGAGGAAGAACAGCGCGAACGCCATACCCGAGTAGTCGATCATGTGACCCGCGACGATTTCCGACTCCCCTTCCACCACATCGAACGGGTGGCGGTTCGTTTCGGCGATGCCCGAGATGAAGTACACGACGAACGCCGGCAGCAGCGGCAGCCAGTTCCACGACAGGAAGTTCACGCCGTGGCCGGCGAAGAAGCCGTGCTGTTGCGAACCGACGATCTCCGACAGGTTCAGGCTGCCGGCCGTCATCAGCACGAGCACCAGCGCGAAGCCCATCGAGATTTCGTACGACACCATCTGTGCCGCGGCGCGCATCGCGCCGAGGAACGCGTACTTCGAGTTCGATGCCCAGCCCGCGAGAATCACCGCGTACACGCCGATCGACGAGATCGCCATCGCGTACAGCAGGCCCGCGTTCACGTTCGCGAGGACCGCTTCGGCCTGGAACGGGATCACGGCCCACACGGCGAATGCCGGCACGACGGTCATCACCGGCGCGATCAGGTACAGCCAGCGGCTGGCGGCGCTCGGCTGAATGACTTCCTTCAGCAGCAGCTTCAGCACGTCGGCGATCGGCTGCAGCAGGCCGCCGGGGCCGACGCGGTTCGGGCCGAGACGCACGTGCATCCAGCCGATCAGCTTGCGTTCCCACAGAATCAGGTACGCGACGCACAGCAGGATGACGACGGAGACGACGAGGATGCGCACGACTGCCCACACCGTCGGCCACGCGAAGCCGAGAAGCTCGGCCCCGCCCGCGTTGATCGTATCGAACAAGCTCATTTACGCCTTCTCCACCACCAGTTCACCGGACAGGCTGCCGAGCGCTGCGCCGGCAGGCGTCGCCGCCGACACGCGAACGACCGTCTCCGCAAGATTCGCGTCGCGCACGGCCGGCAACTGCACCGCACGCTCGCCCTGGCGCACGCGCACGGCGTCGCCTTCCTTCAAGCCCAGCTTGTCGAACAGCGCGGCCGGCAGGGCTGCGGCATTCGCCGCCTTCGCGGCAGCCGTCAGGTGCAGCGCACCCGCGCGGCGCACGAGCGCGTCGGCGTGATAGATCGGCACATCGGCCAGGCGCTCGAAACCGCCGTTCGCGGCATTCGCCGCGGCACGCACCGGCGCGACCGACGTCTGGTTCGACAGACGGCCCGCGACGCCGGCGTCGCCGAGCGCGGCGAGACGCACTTCTTCCGCGGTCTCGTATTCGAAGTTCGGCAGGCCGAGCAGGCTGCCGAGCACGCGCAGCACCTTCCAGCCCGGACGCGTGTCGCCGAGCGGGCGCACGACGCCGTTGAAGCTCTGCACGGTGCCTTCCGCGTTCACGTACGTGCCGGCCGTTTCGGTGAACGGCGCAACCGGCAGCAGCACGTCGGCGTAGTCGAGGCCGTGCTTGAACGGCGACATCACGACGACCATTTCCGCCTGGTTCAGCGCGGCCAGCGCCTGGGCCGGATCGGCCGTGTCGAATTCCGGCTCGACGTTCAGCAGCACGTAGCCCTTGCGCGGCTGCGCGAACGCTTCGCGTGCGTTCAGGCCGCCTTCGCCCGGCAATGCGCCGACGACGTGCGCGCCGACCGTGTTCGCCGCTTCCGTCAGGAAGCCGAACGTGGCGCCGGTGTTGTCGGCGATCCACTTGGCGACGGCATGCAGCTTCGCGAATTCGGGGTGGCGGACCGCGACGTTGCCGAGCAGCACCGCGCGGCGTTCGCCGTTCGACAGCGACTGCGCGACAGCCTGCGCGGCCGGCGATGCGGTGACGCCTGCCAGCGCGTCGGGCAGCGCGACGCCGCGCAGTTGCGCGACGGCCGCGGCGATGCCGGCCAGCTCGTCGAGCCACGCGGACGGTGCGGCCACGATGCGTTGCGCGGTCGGAATCAGTGCGTCGTCAGCGGTCGCGTGCAGGAAATGCAGCTTCGCGCCGTTCTTCGCGGCCTGACGCAGGCGCGACGCGAACAGCGGGTGGTCGCGGCGCAGGAACGAGCCGACGACGAACGCGGCGTCCACGTTCGACAGGTCGGCGATCGGCATGCCGAGCCACGGCGCGCCCTGGACCGGCGCCGAGAAATCCTGCTGACGCAGACGGAAGTCCACGTTCGGCGTCTTCAGTTCGTTGGCGAGCTGCTTCACGAGGAACAGCTCTTCAGCGGTGCTGTGCGCGCTCGCGAGCATCGCCAGCGCGTTCGCGCCGTGATCCGCGGCGATGCCCTTCAGGCCCTTCGCGACGTATTCGAGCGCGGTCTGCCAGTCGGTTTCGATCCACTGGCCGCCCTGCTTCAGCATCGGCTTCGTCAGGCGCTCTTCGCTGTTGAGGCCTTCATACGAGAAGCGGTCCTTGTCCGAGATCCAGCATTCGTTGATCGCTTCGTTCTCGAACGGCAGCACGCGCATCACGCGGTTGTTCTTCACCTGCACGACGAGATTCGCGCCGACGGAATCGTGCGGGCTCACCGACTTGCGGCGCGACAGTTCCCACGTACGGGCGCTGTAGCGGAACGGCTTGCTGGTCAGCGCACCGACCGGGCACAGGTCGATCATGTTGCCCGACATTTCGGAATCGACCGTCTTGCCGACGAACGTCGTGATTTCCGAGTGCTCGCCGCGGCCCAGCATGCCGAACTCCATCACGCCGGCGATTTCCTGGCCGAAGCGGACGCAGCGCGTGCAGTGGATGCAGCGCGACATTTCTTCCATCGAGATCAGCGGGCCCACGTTCTTGTGGAACACCACGCGCTTTTCTTCCGAGTAGCGCGACGACGACTTGCCGTAGCCGACCGCCAGATCCTGCAGCTGGCATTCGCCGCCCTGATCGCAGATCGGGCAATCGAGCGGGTGATTGATGAGGAGGAATTCCATCACCGACTGCTGCGCCTTCACGGCCTTGTCGGACTGCGTGTGGACGATCATGCCGGCCGACACGGGGGTCGCGCAGGCAGGCACGGCCTTCGGCATCTTCTCGACTTCGACGAGACACATCCGGCAGTTGGCCGCAACCGACAGTTTCTTGTGATAGCAGAAGTGAGGAATGTACGTATCCGCCTTGTGCGCAGCCTGGATCACCATGCTGCCTTCGGGCACCTCGACCTTCTTGCCGTCTATTTCAAGTTCAACCATGATGGTGAATGGTCCTTAACCTATTTCCGCCCGTTCGCGCCTTGGCCCGACCGTGCGCTCAAATTCCGCAACCGGGTTCGCTTCAGGCCGCCGCCGCGTGCGCGTGGCCGCCGACCATGCAGTGCTTGTGCTCGACGTGGTACGCGAATTCGTCCCAGTAGTGCTTGAGCATCCCGCGTACCGGCATCGCCGCCGCATCGCCGAGCGCACAGATCGTGCGGCCCATGATGTTCTCGGCCACCGAGTTCAGCAGGTCCAGATCTTCCTGGCGGCCTTCGCCGTGCTCGATACGGTTCACGACGCGATACAGCCAGCCGGTGCCTTCACGGCACGGCGTGCACTGGCCGCACGATTCCTCGTAGTAGAAGTACGACAGGCGCAGCAGCGAGCGCACCATGCAGCGCGTCTCGTCCATCACGATCACCGCGCCGGAACCGAGCATCGAGCCCGCCTTCGCGATCGAATCGTAGTCGAGATCCGTCTGCATCATGATGTCGCCCGGGATCACCGGCGCCGACGAGCCGCCCGGAATCACGGCCTTGATCTTCTTGCCGCCGCGCATCCCGCCGGCGAGCTCCATCAGCGTCGCGAACGGCGTGCCGAGCGGCACTTCGTAGTTGCCCGGACGCTCGACGTCGCCCGACACCGAGAAGATCTTCGTGCCGCCGTTGTTCGGCTTGCCGATCTCGAGGTAGTTCTGCGGCCCGATGGACAGCAGGAACGGCACCGCGGCGAACGTCTCGGTGTTGTTGATCGTGGTCGGCTTGCCGTACACGCCGAAGCTCGCCGGGAACGGCGGCTTGAAGCGAGGCTGGCCCTTCTTGCCTTCGAGCGATTCGAGCAGCGCCGTTTCCTCGCCGCAGATGTACGCGCCGTAACCGTGGTGCGCGTGCAGCTGGAACGAGAATTCCGAGCCCATGATGTTGTCGCCGAGGAACCCGGCCGCGCGCGCTTCGTCGAGCGCGGCTTCGAAGCGTCGATACACTTCGAAGATTTCGCCGTGGATGTAGTTGTAGCCGACGGTGATGCCCATCGCGTACGCGCCGATGGCCATGCCTTCGATCAGCGCGTGCGGGTTCCAGCGCAGGATGTCGCGATCCTTGAACGTGCCCGGCTCGCCTTCGTCCGAGTTGCAGACGAGGTACTTCTGCCCCGGGAACTGGCGCGGCATGAAGCTCCACTTCAGGCCGGTCGGGAAGCCCGCACCGCCGCGGCCGCGCAGGCCCGACGCCTTCACGTCGGCGATCACCTGCTCGGGCGGAATCTTTTCTTCGAGAATGCGGCGCAGCTGCTTGTAGCCGCCGCGCGCGACGTAATCTTCGAGATGCCAGTTCTCGCCGTTCAGACCAGCGAGGATCAGCGGTTTGATGTGACGGTCGTGGAGGGACGTCATTTCGAGAGCTCCTCAAGCAGCTGGTCGATCTTCTCGCGGCTCATGAAGCTGCACATTCTGTGATTGTTCACCAGCAGCACCGGCGCATCGCCGCACGAGCCCATGCATTCGCCTTCCTTCAGCGTGAACTTGCCGTCGGGCGTCGTCTCGCCGAAGCCGATGCCGAGCTTCTGTTTCAGGTAGTCGGCAGTCGCTTCCGCGCCGCCGTGCGGGCCGAGCTGGCACGGCAGGTTCGTACAGAGCGTGATCTTGTGCTTGCCGACCGGGTTGAGCTCGTACATCGTGTAGAACGTCGCGACTTCCTGCACGGCAACGGCCGGCATGCCGAGATAGTCCGCGACGAACTGCATCAGTTCGGGCGACAGCCAGCCGTGCTCTTCCTGAGCAACGGCCAACGCCGACATCACGGCGGACTGTTTCTGATCGGCGGGATACTTCGTCAACGCTCGATCGATTTCCTTCAGGCCTTCAGCTGAGATCATTTTCAGACACGACTCTTTCAATTCCTACCGAACGAACAACCTGCCGCACACTGGGGTGCATGGACGGCAGACCTGGCGCTCACTCTGTTGACAGCTTGCGAAGCCGCGCCGGTTCAGCGCGCATCGCGTGTGACTTACTGCTTCGCCGCCCGCTCGTGCGGGCGGCGCAACCATTAGCGATCGATCTCGCCGAACACGATGTCCTGCGTACCGATGATCGTGACGGCGTCGGCGATCATGTGACCGCGCGCCATTTCGTCGAGCGACGCCAGGTGCGCGAAACCCGGCGCGCGAATCTTGAGGCGATACGGCTTGTTGGCGCCGTCCGACACGAGGTAGATGCCGAATTCACCCTTCGGATGCTCGACCGCCGCGTACGCTTCGCCTTCCGGCACATGGAAACCTTCGGTGAAGAGCTTGAAGTGGTGAATCAAGTCTTCCATGTTGGTCTTCATGCCGACGCGCGACGGCGGGGCAACCTTGTGATTGTCCGTCATCACCGGGCCCGGATTCTTGCGGAGCCACTCAATACACTGTTTCGCGATGCGGATCGACTGGCGCATTTCCTCGACGCGCACCAGATAGCGGTCGTAGCAATCGCCGTTCACGCCGACCGGCACGTCGAAATCCATGCGATCGTACACTTCGTACGGCTGCTTCTTGCGCAGATCCCAGGCGATACCCGAGCCGCGCAGCATCGGGCCCGTCAGGCCCATCTGCAGCGCACGTTCCGGGCTGACCACGCCGATCCCGACCAGACGCTGCTTCCAGATCCGGTTGTCGGTGAGCAGCGTTTCGTATTCGTCGACGCACTTCGGGAAGCGCGTGAAGAAGTCGTCGATGAAGTCGAGCACCGAGCCGCTGCGCGCTTCGTTCATCTTCGCGAGCGCCTTCTCGTTGCGAATCTTCGACGCCTTGTATTGCGGCATCACGTCAGGCAGGTCGCGGTAGACGCCGCCCGGACGGTAGTACGCCGCATGCATCCGGGCGCCGGACACCGCTTCGTACACGTCCATCAGGTCTTCGCGTTCGCGGAAGGCGTACAGGAACACGGCCATCGCGCCGACGTCGAGCGCATGCGCGCCGATCCACATCAGGTGGTTCAGCACGCGCGTGATCTCGTCGAACAGCACGCGGATGTACTGCGCGCGCTCCGGCACTTCAATGCCGAGCAGCTTCTCGATCGCGAGCACGTAGCCGTGCTCGTTGACCATCATCGACACGTAGTCGAGACGGTCCATGTACGGCACGGACTGGATGAAGGTCTTGGATTCCGCGAGCTTTTCCGTCGCGCGGTGCAGCAGGCCGATGTGCGGATCGGCACGCTGGATGACTTCGCCGTCGAGCTCGAGCACGAGGCGCAGCACGCCGTGCGCTGCCGGGTGCTGCGGGCCGAAGTTGAGCGTGTAGTTCTTGATTTCTGCCATGACGCCCCCTTAATGTTTCAGACCGCCATAGCGATCCTCGCGGATCACGCGCGGCGTGATTTCGCGCGGCTCGATCGTCACCGGCTGGTACACGACCCGCTTCTCTTCCGGGTCGTAACGCATTTCGACGTAGCCCGACACCGGGAAGTCCTTGCGGAACGGGTGGCCGATGAAGCCGTAGTCGGTGAGGATGCGGCGCAGGTCGGGGTGGCCTTCGAACACGATGCCATACAGGTCGAACGCTTCGCGCTCGTACCAGTTCGCGGAGGTCCAGGTGTCGACCAGCGATGCCACGATCGGCAGGTCGTCGTCCGGCGCGAATACGCGCAGGCGCAGGCGCCAGTTGTTCGTGACCGACAGCAGGTGCGACACGGCCGCGAAGCGCGGGCCGTCGTAGGCACCGTCGCCGAAGGTCTGGTAATCGACACCGCAGAGGTCGAGCAACTGCTCGAATCGGAGCTTCGGATCGTCGCGCAGCGTCTTTGCGACTTCGAGGTAATCGCTCGCCTTCACGACGAGCGTCAGTTCACCGATCGCTTCGGTGAGGCTCACCACGCGCGCGCCGAGCGCGGCTTCGAGGTTTGCCTTGAGGGTCTCGATTTTGCTTGCCATATTGAGGGGACGCTCGGGGCTTTATTGACGGGCAATGGTGTTGGTGCGACGGATCTTCGCCTGAAGCTGGATCACGCCGTAGACCAACGCCTCGGCCGTGGGCGGACAGCCCGGCACGTAGACGTCGACCGGCACGATCCGGTCGCAGCCGCGAACCACCGAATACGAGTAGTGGTAATAACCACCGCCGTTCGCGCACGACCCCATCGAGATCACCCAGCGCGGCTCGGCCATCTGGTCGTACACGCGGCGCAGCGCGGGCGCCATCTTGTTGCAGAGCGTGCCGGCGACGATCATCACGTCCGACTGACGCGGACTCGGACGGAACACGACGCCGAACCGGTCCAGGTCATAACGGGCCGCGCCCGCATGCATCATCTCGACGGCGCAACACGCGAGCCCGAACGTCATCGGCCACAGCGAGCCGGTACGCGTCCAGTTGATCAGCTTGTCAGCCGTCGTGGTGACAAACCCTTCCTTCAAGACCCCTTCGATACTCATTTGCTTTCCACTCCAGACGAGCGACCGAGCGTGGCCGCCCATGCAAACCGGCGATTAACCCATCACTCCCAGTCGAGCCCGCCTTTCTTCCAGATATAGGCAAAGCCCAGCAGGAATTCGAGCAGAAAAATCATCATTGCGATGAAACCCGGCCAGCCGATGTCCCGGAGCGCGACGCCCCACGGGAACAGGAATGCGGTTTCGAGATCGAAGATGATGAACAGGATGGCGACGAGGTAATACCGGACGTCGAATTTCATCCGGGCGTCTTCAAAGGCTTCGAAGCCGCACTCGTATGGTGCGTTCTTCTCGACGTCCGGCTTGTTGGGACCCAGGAGCTTGCCGATGCTGACCAGCGCTATACCTAAACCAGTGCCCACGAGAAGGAACAACAAGACGGGGTAATAGGCTGCGAGGTTCAAGGCAATCCTCTATCGGTTGGTTCTGAGCGTCCGGAGAATACCACTTCCGGCGGAAGGAATCATTTCGGAGTGCAGGCGATCGCAAGACAACCGCAAGCACACCCCAGAAATGAAAAATGCCAGCCACTAGAAGCGGCTGGCATTGAGTAACTTTGGTGCCGACGGCGAGACTCGAACTCGCACAGCTTTCGCCACTACCCCCTCAAGATAGCGTGTCTACCAATTTCACCACGTCGGCACTGCATGCAACTCGGGTTGTGCTGCTTGTTTCCCGCGAATCGCTTCAAGAATTAAATTCTAACCCGAGTTCCAGATTTGTTCAACGCACAACCGCAAAAAAATTAACTTTTTATTTCGGGACATCCTGGCCCGGCGCGCTTGCCGCCGAGCCCGCGACGGCCGCGGATGCCGCGACGGCCGGCGTCGATGCTGCAGGTGCCGGCGCGGTCGCTGCCGAGCCGAGCACGCCGGCCGACGGCGTCGATTTGTACGAACCGAGATACGTCAGCGCGAGCGTCGCGACGAAGAAAATCGTCGCGAGGATGCCCGTCGTGCGCGACAGGAAGTTCGCCGAGCCCGTCGCACCGAACAGGCTGCCCGACGCGCCGCTGCCGAACGCGGCGCCCATGTCGGCACCCTTGCCGTGCTGCAGCAGCACGAGACCAATCACACCGAGTGCAGACAGTACCTGCACCACAATAATCAGCGTCTTGAATAACAGCATCACACCCACCCGATTGGATCGGGCGACCGGACCGTCCGGCCGCCGTCATGGTTCAATTCGATCTCGGACCGCTTATCGCGCGGCCCGGCAGATCGCCAGGAAATCTTCCGCCTTCAGCGACGCGCCGCCGATCAGGCCGCCGTCGATGTCCGGCTGCGCGAACAGCTCTTCCGCGTTGTCCGGCTTCACGCTGCCGCCGTACAGCACGGAGACGTCCTCCGCCCCCTTCGCCGCGAGACGCGCGCGCAGGAACGCGTGCACGTCCTGCGCCTGCGCCGACGTCGCGCTCCTGCCCGTGCCGATCGCCCAGACCGGTTCGTACGCGACGACGATGCGTGCGGCCTCGTCAGCCGTCAGCACGGCCAGCACCGCGTCGAGCTGCGCACCGACGACCTGCTCGGTCGCGCCCGATTCGCGCTCGTCGAGCGTCTCGCCGACGCACACGACCGGCGTGAGCCCGGCTGCGAGCGCGCGCTGCGTCTTCGCCGCGACCGTCTCGTTGCTTTCGCCGTGATACGCGCGACGCTCCGAGTGACCGACGATCGCATAACGCGCGCCGAACTCGGCGACCATCGCGGCCGCCACTTCGCCGGTGAACGCGCCCTGTTCGTGCGCGGACACGTCCTGCGCGCCGAAGACGACACGACCGTCACCCAGCTGCGCCTGAACCTGCGCGAGATACGGGAACGGCACGCACACGCCGACCGACGTATCGGCCGCCACCGCGCCCGCGCCCTGCACCACTTCGTTCAGCAACGCCTGGTTGCCGGCCAGCCGGCCGTGCATCTTCCAGTTGCCGATCACCCGCTTAGTTCTCTGTTTCGACATCGTGTCTGTCTCGTCACCGCTGTGTCATTGACGCGCCGGAAACCGGCCGTCAGGTTTGATCTGGCGAAGCAAACCCGCGATTTTACTGCGCACGGCTTGAACCGGTCAAACCGCGCATGTCAAGTCCGGCCACGCGGGCCGTCAGGCGTTCGTACCCCAATCGAGCACGATCTTGCCGGTGTGCTCGCTGCTTTCCATCAGCGCATGCGCCTGCGCGGCGTCCGCGGCCGGCAACACGCGGTAGATCACCGGCTTGATGCGCCCGTCGGCTATCAGCGGCCACACGCGCGCCTTCAGTTGCGCGGCGATGCGCGCCTTGAACTCGACCGGACGCGGGCGCAGCGTCGAACCCGTGACGGTCAGCCGGCGGCGCAGGATCTCGCTCAGGTTGACGTCGGCCTTCGCGCCGCCGAGCAGCGCGATCAGCACGAGACGGCCGCCGTCCGCGAGCGCGGACAGCTCGCGTGGCACGTACGAGCCCGCCACCATGTCGAGGATCACGTCGACGCCACGATCGTGCGTCAGCGACTTCACGACCTCGACGAAATCCTCGGTCTTGTAGTTGATCGCGCGTTCGGCGCCGAGCGCCTCGCACGCGCGGCACTTGTCGGCGGTGCCAGCCGTCGCGAACACGCGAAAGCCGAGCGCGTGCGCGATCTGGATCGCCGTCACGCCGATGCCGCTCGAGCCGCCCTGCACGAGCAGCGTCTCCTGCTCGCCGCCCTCGCCCGCGCCGAGCCGCGCACGGTCGAACACGTTGCTCCACACGGTGAAGAACGTCTCGGGCAGCGACGCGGCCTCGATATCGGTGAGCCCGTCAGGCACCGGCAGGCACTGCGGCAGCGGCGCGACCGCGTATTCGGCATAACCACCGCCCGCGAGCAACGCGCACACGCGATCGCCCAGCTTCAGGCCGAACGGGTTCAGCGCGGCATCGGACAGGTCGCCGCCGACGATCTCGCCCGCCACCTCGAGGCCCGGCAGATCCGACGCCCCCGGCGGCGGCGCATAGCCGCCCTTGCGCTGGAACACGTCGGGCCGGTTCACGCCGGAAGCCGCCACCTTGATCAGCACCTCGCCGCGCTTCGGTTCGGGGCGCGGGCGCTCCGCGAGCTTCAGCACGTCGGGGGCGCCGAATTCGGTGATTTCGATGGCTTTCATGGTGAAGGAGGCTCCAGGATCGGAATCGGATGGCCCGCCCGCGCACGCGGCTCGGACGCCTTGCCGGCGCTGCTGCGCCGCACAACGATGCTACAGAAAAAACGGCCGGCACGCTTTCGCACTGCCGGCCGCTGGTCCGCCCGTCCGCTTACTGCTGCGGCGGCGTATCCGACTGCGCTGCCGCAGCGGCTTCGTTCAGCAGCGCCTTGGCCGACAGGCGCACACGGCCCTTCTCGTCCGTCTGAATGACCTTGACCTTGACCTGCTGACCTTCCTTCAGGTAGTCGTTGATGTCCTTCACACGCTCGTTGACGATTTCCGAGATGTGCAGCAGGCCGTCCTTGCCCGGCAGCAGGTTCACGATCGCGCCGAAATCGAGCAGCTTGAGCACCGTGCCTTCGTACACCTGGCCGACTTCGATCTCGGCCGTGATTTGCTCGATGCGCTTCTTCGCTTCGGCCATGCCTTCGCTGCTGGTGCTCGCGATCGTCACGACGCCGTCATCCGAGATGTCGATGGTCGTGCCCGTTTCTTCCGTCAGCGCGCGGATCACCGAACCGCCCTTGCCGATCACGTCGCGGATCTTTTCCGGGTTGATCTTGATCGTGATCATGCGCGGCGCGAATTCCGACAGCTGCGTGTTCGCCCCCGAGACCGCCGAGGTCATCTTGCCGAGGATGTGCATGCGGCCTTCCTTCGCCTGCGCGAGCGCGACCTGCATGATTTCCTTCGTGATGCCCTGGATCTTGATGTCCATCTGCAGCGCCGTCACGCCTTGTTCCGTGCCGGCCACCTTGAAGTCCATGTCGCCGAGGTGATCTTCGTCGCCGAGGATGTCGGTCAGCACCGCGAACTTGTTGCCTTCGAGGATCAGGCCCATCGCGATACCCGCGACGTGCGCCTTCATCGGCACGCCGGCGTCCATCAGCGCGAGGCAGCCGCCGCACACCGACGCCATCGACGACGAACCGTTCGACTCGGTGATTTCCGACACGACGCGGATCGAGTAGCCGAATTCGTCGGCGCTCGGCAGGCACTTGACCAGCGCGCGCTTCGCGAGGCGGCCGTGGCCGATTTCGCGGCGCTTCGGCGAGCCGACGCGGCCCGTTTCGCCGGTGGCGAACGGGGGCATGTTGTAGTGGAGCATGAAGCGCTCGCGGTATTCGCCTTCGAGCGCGTCGATGATCTGCTCGTCACCCTTCGTGCCGAGCGTCGCGACGACCAGCGCCTGCGTCTCGCCGCGGGTGAACAGCGCGGAGCCGTGGGTGCGCGGCAGCACGCCGGTGCGGATTTCGATCGGGCGCACGGTGCGCGTGTCGCGGCCGTCGATACGCGGCTCGCCGTTCAGGATCTGCGAACGGACGATCTTTGCCTCGATGTCGAACAGCACGTTGCCGACGGTGGCCTTGTCGGCCGCAGCCGTACCGGCCGCCAGCGCTTCTTCCTCGAGCTTCGCCGAGGTGGCCGAGTAGACTTCCTTCAGCTTCGCCGAACGCGCTTGCTTGTCGCGGAGCTGGTAGGCGGCGAGCAGGTCGTTCTGCGCCAGTTCGGTCACGCGGGCGATCAGCGCCTCGTTCTTCGGCGCCGGCTGCCAGTCCCACTCGGGCTTGCCGCCTTCGCGCACCAGTTCGTGGATCGCGTCGATCGCGACCTGCATCTGCTCGTGACCGAACACGACCGCGCCCAGCATCACTTCTTCCGACAGCTGGTCGGCTTCCGATTCGACCATCAGCACGGCGCGCTCGGTACCCGCGACGACGAGGTCGAGGCTCGATGCCTTGATCTGGTCACGCGTCGGGTTCAGCACGTACGCATTGTCGATGTACGCCACGCGTGCGGCACCGACCGGGCCGTTGAACGGCAGGCCCGACACGGCGAGCGCGGCCGATGCGCCGATCAGCGCGGGGATGTCCGCCGGGATTTCCGGGTTCACGGACAGCACGTGGATCACGACCTGGACTTCGTTGTAGAAGCCTTCCGGGAACAGCGGGCGCAGCGGGCGGTCGATCAGGCGCGACGTCAACGTCTCATGCTCCGACGGACGGCCTTCGCGGCGGAAGAAGCCGCCCGGGATCTTGCCGGCCGAGTAGGTCTTCTCGAGGTAATCGACGGTCAGCGGGAAGAAATCCTGGCCCGGCTTCGCCGACTTCGCGCCGACGACGGTTGCCAGCACGACGGTGTCTTCGACGTCGACGATCACCGCACCGCTCGCCTGGCGAGCGACTTCACCGGTTTCGAGGCGCACCTTGTGCTGGCCCCACTGGAATTCCTTCACGACCTTGTTGAACATGGACATGGTTGCTCCTTTGTATTCATGCATTTCATTCGCCGCGCCGGCCATCCGGCACGGCGGCGTCTCGACCGAATCACCCGGAGCAAGGTGTGTTTTTTATGCCATTCCAGCGCGGCGCTCGTGCAGCAGCGCGCTGGAATGACACAAATCCTGCCCCGGAATCAGTCGTTGCGGCGGCCCCGCACGAACGTGCCGGACAGCCTGCGATGCGCGTGACGCTACGCACCGCGCAAAAACAAAATGCCTGTATCAGCGGACTGACACAGGCATCTTGCTGGCGGCAATCGCCTCGATTACTTACGCAGACCCAGCTTCTCGATCAGTGCGCGGTAACGGTCGGCATCCTTGCCCTTGAGGTAGTCGAGCAGCTTGCGGCGGCGGCTCACCATGCGCAGCAGGCCGCGGCGGCTGTGGTGATCCTTCGCGTGGGTCTTGAAGTGACCCGTCAGTTCGACGATACGTGCGGTCAGCAGTGCGACCTGGACTTCGGGCGACCCCGTGTCGTTGGTACCGCGGGCGAACTGAGCAACAACTTCCGACTTCTTGATATCTGCAACAGACATGTGATTTCCTTTCTAACTGAACAGGCGGACACGGAAGAATGGCCGTGCCGTGACTTACAACCGGCGGGCATTGTAGCACAACTCCCCGCCGTTCTTACCGCCTCCTGTCACGGACGCGTCATCGAGCACGCCGACGGCATCTCCGTGCGCTGCGCCGGCACCGCCAGCACCGTCCGGAAGCCATAACCCGACCCCTCGTTGTCGAAGCGCACGCCCGGCGCGCCGGCCTTGTCCATCTCCATCACGTAAAGGGGCTGGATCAGCTGGTGATCCTGCGCGCGCATCCGCGACGCATGAAAACCGTCGTCGAACGACAGGCCCTCGAGCGACCGCGCGACCGCGACGGGGTCGGCCGACCTCGCCCGGTTCATCGCCGCGGCCAGCATCTCGATCATCAGGCTCATGCGCCGCACCGGATAGTCGTCCTGCGCGGCCGGGAAACGGGTCCGGAACGCGCGGTAGAACGCGTCGGATTTCGCGCCGCCCGCATTCGGGTGCCAGTCGGCCACGGCCACGACGCGCCCGACGCCGGCATCGCCAAGGGCGGCCGGCGCACCGAGGCTGTTGCCGTAGAACGTATAGAACTTCGCGTTCAGCCCCTGCTCGCGCGCCGCCTTCACGAGCAGCGTGAGGTCGTTGCCCCAGTTGCCGGTCACGACGGCATCCGCGCCGCTCGCGCGGATTTTCGCGATGTACGGCGAGAAATCCTTGATCCGGCCGATCGGGTGGAATTCGTCGCCGGCGATCGTCACGTCCGGGCGCCGCGCGGCCAGCGCCTGCCGCGCGAGCGTGCTGACGTCGTGACCGAAGCTGTAGTCCTGGTTCAGCAGGTAGACCTTGCGCAGCGCGCGGTCGCGCGCCATCACGTCCGCGAGCGCGGCCATCCGCATCCCCGCGTGCGCGTCGAAGCGGAAATGCCAGAAGCTGCAGCGCGCGCCGGTGAGCGCCGGATCGTCGGCCGAATAGTTCAGGAACAGCATCCGGTTGTCGGGGTCGCGCGCGTTCAGCTTGTCGAGCGCCGCGACCAGCGCGGCCGCGACGGCCGAGCTGTTGCCCTGCGCAACGAAGCCGATATGGCGGTCCGCGGCCGCGCGCAGTTGCACGAGCGCCTCCTCCGGGCTGCCCTTGCTGTCGAGCACGACGAGTTCGAGCGGGTGTGCGCCGTCGCGCAACTTCACGCCGCCCGCCGCGTTGACCTGCTCGACGCCGAAGCGCAGGTTGCGCTCGACCGCCGCGCCCGCGTTCGCGAACGGGCCCGACATCCCTTCGATCAGCGCGATCCGCACCGGCTCGCCGCCGGCGAACGCGGACGCAGCCAGCACCCATCCTGCGCTCAACGCGAGCGCGTACCGCTTCCACCCCTGCATCGGCCACCTGCCCTTCGATTTGCCCGAGAAGCGCGGATCATAGGCCGGCGCGCCCGCCGCCCGCAAGCCTCGCCGCGCCGCCGATCCGCACCGATTTTTTCCGCGCGATGCACCGGCACGCGCCGTCCGTGATACAACGGGGCCTGTTTCCGTGTTCTGGAGGATCCCATGCGCATTCGCATTCCCGCGCGCCTGCCGGTGCTGGTCGCCGGCGCCGCGGCACTGCTGGCCGGTTGCGCGCAACCGTGGCAGCAATACCAGGCCGGCCAGGACGAATCGGCGATCGTCGCGCGCATGGGCCCGCCGCGCGAGATCTACGACCTGCCCGGCGGCGGCAAGCGGCTGATGTGGCCGACCCAGCCGATGGGCGAAATCACGATCGCGGCCGACGTCGACGCGGCCCACAAGATCGTCAACGTGCGCCAGGTGCTGCAGCCGAGCGAGTTCTATCGCGCGGAGATCGGCAAGTGGACGAAGACCGACGTGCTCGTCAATTTCGGACGCCCGGTCGAGACGTCCTACTTCCCGCTGATGAAGCGCGAGGTATGGACGTACCGGTATCTCGAGGACAACGTCTGGTACATGATGTACAGCTTCTATTTCGATCCGCAGGGCATCCTGCGCATCACGCAGAAAACACCGGACCCGATGCACGATCCCGATCGTCGCAACCTGTTCTGACCGATTACGCATTTACGCGCAATTTTCACCATGGCCATTCACGAATTATTGCGTGAATGGCCATTTCGTTTTTTCCGATCCGCTATTTAATTCACGGAATATGACGGAAAACTTTTCCGGTCGATGACATCCCGATGACAATCCGCTGAACGCCCCGTCATGCGGCCGTCTGCGCGGATACTGTCATGCCCGATGCCTGTCGTGCGTCGGGTTGGTGCAAGCAATGCACTGCGCCAAATCAATTTGAAACAATTTGTTTCAATGCCCCCGGAATGCTAGGGCATACCCCTAATATCAGTCGAAATCCAACCTTTCAATTTAGAAAGAATGGGGTTGCGTCATTTCGATCGATATTGATTTGCCTTTATTACAAAGGAGTCCTCATGAATCGCCCCAAGAGCATGCTGGTTGCCAACATTGCCTGGGCCCGCGAGACGCGTGAACACACGCCCGGTTTCTTCGACACGCTCGCGCGCGGCCAGAACCCGCGCGTGCTGTGGATCGGCTGCGCCGACAGCCGCGTGCCGGCCGAAACCATCACGCACTGCGCGCCCGGCGAACTGTTCGTCCATCGCAACATCGCGAACCTGTTCCATCCCGACGACGACAACTCCGCCAGCGTGCTCGAGTACGCGGTGCGGGTGCTGAAGGTCGACCACGTGATCGTGTGCGGGCACTACGGCTGCGGCGGCGTGCGCGCATCGCTGCTGCCGCCGCCGGCCGACCTGCCGCACGTCGCGCGCCGCATCGCGCCGCTCTGCGCGCTCGCGCGGCGCCATCGCGACACGCTCGACGGCCTCGACGACACGGCCGCCGCCGACCGCCTCGCCGAACTGAACGTCCTCGAACAGGTGCGGCTGCTGCGCGCATCGCCGATCGTGCGCGGCCGCGAACGGCCGCCGCTCGTGCATGGCTGGATCTTCTCGCTCGCCGACGGTCGCCTGCTGGAGCTCGATTCCGGCTACGCGGCCCCGCCCGTCGACGTCGAACCCGCGCTGGCCACGACCGCCGCCGCGCTCGGCTGATTCATCCCCCGCCCCAACGCCCACGAAAACGCCCCAACCATGAAACTGAACGAGCGCCTCTCCACCCTGCCGCGCGACATCGTCGCCGGCATCGTCGTTTTCCTCGTCGCGCTGCCGCTCTGTCTCGGCATCGCCAACGCCTCCGGCGTCGAGCCGTTCGCCGGGCTCGTGTCCGGCATCGTCGGCGGCATCGTCGTCGCGCTGCTGAGCGGCTCGTCGCTGTCCGTCAGCGGGCCGGCCGCCGGCCTCGTCGTGATCGTCGTCGAAGGGATCGCGCAACTCGGCAGCTTCTCCGCGTTCCTGCTCGCGGTGCTGCTGTCCGGCGTGCTGCAGTTCGGGTTCGGCATGCTGCGCGCCGGCCGCTTCGCCGCCTACGTGCCGTCGCCCGTCATCAAGGGCATGCTCGCCGCAATCGGCCTGCTGCTGATTGTGAAGCAGATGCCGTTCGCGTTCGGCATCGGCGGCTCGGCCGCGCAATCGTTTGCGAATTGGCCGAGCCTGCCGGTCGCCTGGGCCGCCACGGCCATCGCGCTCGCGTCGCTCGCGCTGCTGATCGCCTGGGACACGCCCGCGCTGCGCCGCTTCGCGCTGGTGCGCGCGGTGCCCGCGCCGCTCGCGGTCGTCGTGCTCGGGATCGGCGCGACGCTCGTGCTGGGCTTCGTCGCGCCGGCCGTTGCGCCGGGCGCGGCCCATCGCGTGACGCTGCCCGAGCTCGGATCGTTCGCGGCGTTCGCGGCCTCGCTCAAGCACGCGGAGCTCGGCCCGAACTTCGCGCAGCTCGTCAATCCGGACGTGTGGCGCGTCGCGATCACGCTCGCGGTCGTCGCGAGCCTCGAGACGCTGCTGAGCCTCGAAGCGGTCGAGCAGATCGACCCGAAGCGCCGGCCGACCCAGCCCGATCGCGAGCTGAAGGCGCAGGGCGTCGGCAATCTCGTCGCGGGCGCGGTCGGCGGACTGCCGATCACGTCGGTGATCGTGCGCAGCTCGGTGAACGTCAACGCGGGCGCGCAAAGCCGGATGTCGGCCATCGTCCACGGGATGCTGCTGCTCGCGAGCGTGTTCGCGCTCACCGGCCTCATCAACCTGATCCCGCTCGCGAGCCTGGCCGCGATCCTGATCCATACGGGCTTCAAGCTCGCGAAGCCGGCGCTGTTCCGTTCGGTGATGAAGCAAGGGCCGGCCGCCTTCGTGCCGTTCGCGGCGACGATCGTCGGCGTGCTCGCGGTCGACCTGCTGTTCGGCATCGCGCTCGGCCTCGCGTGCAGCGTGCTGGCCGTCGCGGTCGCGAACCTGAAGAGCCCCGTCACGCTCGCGCAGCACGACGACCACTTCCTGCTGTCGTTCCGCAAGGACGTGTCGTTCCTCGGCAAGGTGCAGGTCAAGCACCACCTGCGGCACATTCCGGATCGCGCGGCCGTGATCATCGACGCGACGCGCGCCGACTACATCGATCACGACGTGCTCGAACTGCTCGACGCGTTCGTCGCCGACGCGCCGCGGCGCGGGATCGCGGTCGAGTTCCGCCGGCGCAGCCCGGCGCCGCGCCCCGCCGCGCGCCGCTGGCTGTTCCGCGCCCCCGCGGCCGAATGAGCGGCCGATGAAAAAACGCCCCGGCGGCACACGGCCGCGGGGCGTTTCGGTGGTGCGCTGCGCGCGGCGCTTACGCGCGCTGCGGGTTGAGCTTGTCGTCCTTCGAGTGCAGCTTGTTCAGCGCGGAAATGTACGCCTTCGCCGACGCGGCGACGATGTCCGGATCGGTGCCGACGCCGTTGACGATCCGCCCGCTCTTCGACAGCCGGACGGTCACTTCGCCCTGCGCCTGCGTGCCGGTCGTGATCGCGTTCACCGAGTACAGCAGCAGCTCGGAACCGCTGCCGACTTCACCCTCGATCGCATTGAACGTTGCGTCGACCGGGCCGTTGCCGCGTGCCTCGCCCGTCACTTCCCGGCCTTCGACCGCGAACACGACCTTCGCCTGCGGCTGCTCGCCGGTTTCCGAGCGCTGCGCCAGCGACACGAACTTGTAGTGCTCCTGCTCGTGCGCGAGTGCCGACTCCTCGGAGACGATCGCGATGATGTCCTCGTCGAAGATCTCGGCCTTGCGGTCGGCCAGGTCCTTGAAGCGCATGAATGCGGCATTCAGTTCGGCTTCGCTGTCGAGCGACACGCCGAGCTCCTGCAGGCGCTGCTTGAACGCGTTACGGCCCGACAGCTTGCCGAGCACGATCTTGTTCGCGGTCCAGCCCACGTCTTCCGCGCGCATGATCTCGTAGGTGTCGCGCGCCTTCAGCACGCCATCCTGGTGAATGCCCGACGCGTGCGCGAACGCGTTCGCGCCGACCACCGCCTTGTTCGGCTGCACGACGAAGCCGGTGATCTGCGACACGAGCTTCGACGTCGGCACGATCTGCGACGTGTCGATGCCGACGTCGAGACCGAAGTAGTCCTTGCGCGTCTTCACGGCCATCACGATTTCTTCAAGCGACGTGTTGCCCGCGCGCTCGCCGAGACCGTTGATCGTGCACTCGACCTGACGCGCGCCGCCGATCTTCACGCCGGCGAGCGAGTTCGCGACGGCCATGCCGAGGTCGTTGTGGCAGTGTACCGAGAAGATCGCCTTGTCCGAGTTCGGAATGCGCTCGCGCAGCGTCTTCACGAGGTTGCCGTAGAGCTCGGGCACGCCGTAGCCGACCGTGTCGGCGATGTTGATCGTCGTCGCGCCTTCGGCGATCACGGCTTCCAGCACGCGGCACAGGAAATCCATGTCGGAGCGGCTGCCGTCTTCCGGCGAGAACTCGACGTTGTCGGTGAACTTGCGCGCGAAACGCACCGCGAGGCGCGCCTGCTCGAACACCTGGTCGGGCGTCATCCGCAGCTTCTTCTCCATGTGCAGCGGCGACGTCGCGATGAACGTGTGGATCCGGAAGCTGTTGGCCGGCTTCAGCGCGTCGGCCGCGCGCTGGATGTCCTTGTCGTTGGCCCGCGCCAGCGAGCAGATCGTGCTGTCCTTCACCAGACCGGCGATCGTGTGGATTGCGTCGAAGTCGCCGTTCGAACTGGCCGCGAAGCCGGCCTCGATCACGTCGACCTTCATCCGCTCGAGATTCTTCGCGATGCGGATTTTCTCTTCCTTCGTCATCGACGCGCCGGGCGATTGTTCGCCGTCACGCAACGTCGTATCGAAAATGATCAGCTTGTCTGTCATGGGGGGCTCCAGGGCTCTTTATACGGAAGTCAAACGTAATGAGATCGCGCCACCGCTGGCGACGCTCAACAACAGACGAGGCTTGACGGAGGGCGAGAACGGTCAGCGCGGCAGGCGCGCCAAAGCTAGCGCGCGTAGCGGCGCACCGGCTAGAAGGAGGGAGAGGCGGGAAAATGCAGTCATGCCGAAGACTATAGCGGCATTCCGCTGGCCGCGCAATCGGACGCCGCCCGGGGATTCCGGCCGCCCGGCGCGGAAAAGGGGCAAATGAAAACGGCGGCCTTGAGGCCGCCGTTTCCGGTCGATCGCCCGTCAGTGATCGCGCTGCGACGAGCGCGCCGGATTCGCGCGCCCGCGGACGGCCATGTAGGCCCAGAACACATAGCCGGACAGCCCGTACAGCACGAACAGGCAGAACAGCATCAGCGGCGGATCGGACGACACGAGCACGAACGCGACGACGACCAGCAGGATCGCCGCGAACGGCACGCGGTGCCGCACGTCGAGCGCCTTGCCGCTGTAGAACGGCGCGTTCGACACCATCGTCACGCCGGCGTAGATCGTCAGCACGAACGCGACCCACGGCAGCCAGCCGAGCTTCATCGGCACGCGGTTGTCGGTCGCGAGCCACACGAAGCCCGCGATCAGCGCGGCGGCGGCCGGGCTCGGCAGCCCCTGGAAGAAGCGCTTGTCGACCACGCCGATGTTCGTGTTGAAGCGCGCGAGGCGCAGCGCGGCACCCGAGCAGTAGACGAACGCGGCCAGCCAGCCCCAGCGACCGAGATCCTTCAGCACCCACTCGTACATCACGAGCGCGGGCGCGACGCCGAACGACACCATGTCCGACAGGCTGTCGAACTGCTCGCCGAACGCGCTCTGCGTGTGCGTCATGCGCGCGACGCGCCCGTCCATCCCGTCGAGCACCATCGCGACGAAAATCGCGATCGCGGCGATCTCGAAGCGCACGTTCATCGCCTGCACGACCGCGAAAAAGCCGCAGAACAGCGCGGCGGTCGTGAATGCGTTCGGCAGCAGGTAGATGCCGCGCGTCTTCAGGAACCGCTGGCGCGCGGCGCGACGGCTCTCGAGCGGCGCCGGATCGGGCGCCATCCCCTTGTTGCGGCGGAACGGTCGTGGCGTCTGGCCGGAGCCGTTACGCGGCCGACGCGGTTTGAATGCGGCCATCGTGCGCCCCGCCGCTTACTGCTCGAGCTCGGCGAGGATCGTCGACGACGCGTAGACCTTCTCGCCGATCGACACCTTCGCGCGGCTGCCGAGCGGCAGGTACACGTCGACGCGCGAGCCGAAGCGGATGAAACCGTAGCGCTGCCCGCGCGACAGCGGCTCGCCGGCACGCACGTAACAGAGAATCCGGCGGGCGACGAGGCCCGCGATCTGCACGGCGGTGACGGTCTTGCCGCTCGCCGTCTGGATCACGACCGCATTGCGCTCGTTCTCGGTCGAGGCCTTGTCGATCGCCGCGTTCAGGAACGCGCCCGGGAAGTACTCGACCTTGGTGATCGCGCCGTCGACCGGCGAACGCTGCGAATGGACATTGAATACGTTCATGAACACGCTGATCTTCAGCGCTTCACGGTTCGCGTACGGGTCTTGTGCGGTCTCGACCGCGACGATGCGGCCGTCTGCCGGGCACAGCACCGCGTTCGGCTGCGCGGGGATCGGGCGCTGCGGATCGCGGAAGAACTGGACGACGAAGACGAGCAGCAGCCAGAACGGCCACGCGAAGCCGAAGCCCCCGACGGCGTGGATCAACAGCGCGATGACGGCAGCAATCGCGATGAACGGCCAGCCTTCGCGCGCGATGATCGGATGAGGATAGTTCATGGATTCGTTCTGTGTTCGGTGAATTGCAAAGCCCGTAGGATAGCAAAAGCCGCCCGGGGCACTGCTGCCTTCGGACGGCTTTTTGAAACCGACCCTCCACTCGAAGGGCCGGAACAGCTCGCGGTGCTTAGTTCTTCGTCTGGTCGACGAGCTTGTTCTTCGCGATCCACGGCATCATCGCACGCAGCTTCGCACCGACCTGTTCGATCTGGTGCTCGGCCGTCAGGCGACGGCGCGACTGCAGCGTCGGGGCGCCTGCCTTGTTCTCGAGAATGAAGCTCTTCGCGTACTCGCCGGTCTGGATGTCGGTCAGGCACTGCTTCATCGCCTTCTTCGTCTCTTCCGTGACGACGCGCGGGCCCGTCACGTACTCGCCGTACTCGGCGTTGTTCGAGATCGAGTAGTTCATGTTCGCGATGCCGCCTTCGTAGATCAGGTCGACGATCAGCTTCAGTTCGTGCAGGCACTCGAAGTACGCCATTTCCGGCGCGTAGCCTGCTTCGACCAGCGTCTCGAAGCCCGCCTTGATCAGCTCGACGGTACCGCCGCACAGCACGGCCTGCTCGCCGAACAGGTCGGTTTCGGTCTCTTCACGGAAGTTCGTCTCGATGATGCCGGCACGGCCGCCGCCGTTCGCCGCCGCGTACGACAGCGCGATGTCGCGTGCCGCGCCCGACTTGTTCTGCGCAACCGCGATCAGGTGCGGCACGCCGCCGCCTTGCGAGTACGTGCCGCGCACGGTGTGGCCCGGTGCCTTCGGCGCGATCATGATCACGTCGAGATCGGCGCGCGGGATCACCTGGCCGTAGTGGACGTTGAAGCCGTGCGCGAATGCCAGCGCCGCGCCTTGCTTGATGTTCGCGTGCACTTCCTTCGCGTACACGTCGGCGATCTGCTCGTCCGGCAGCAGCATCATGACGACGTCCGCGCCCTTCACCGCTTCCGCGACTTCCTTGACCGACAGGCCGGCGTTTTCGGCCTTGCTCCACGACGCGCCGTCCTTGCGCAGGCCGACCGTCACGTTCACGCCGCTTTCCTTCAGGTTCAGCGCGTGCGCATGGCCTTGCGAGCCGTAGCCGATGATCGTGACTTGCTTGCCCTTGATGAGGGAGAGGTCGGCGTCTTTGTCGTAGAAAACGTTCATGATGGTTCCTTCGCTAATTCAAAAATTCAACAATTCGTTCGGATGGAGTACTGCGAGCCGGGACATGACGGCGCACCCGGCGTGCCTGTCTGGCAAATTCGGCATCACACCTTCAGGATGCGCTCGCCGCGTCCGATGCCGGAGCTGCCGGTGCGCACGGTCTCTAGGATCGCGCTCGCGTCCAGCCCCTGGATGAATGCGTCGAGCTTGTCGCTCGCGCCCGTCAATTCGATCGTGTAGGTCTTCTCGGTCACGTCGATGATGCGGCCGCGGAAAATGTCCGACATCCGCTTCATTTCTTCGCGCTCCTTGCCCACTGCACGTACCTTGATCAGCATCAGCTCGCGTTCGATGTGTGCACCGTCGGTCAGGTCCACCACTTTCACCACCTCGATCAGGCGGTTCAGATGCTTCGTGATCTGTTCGATCACGTCGTCGGAGCCAATGGAAACGATGGTGAGCCGCGACAGCGATTGGTCTTCGGTCGGCGCCACCGTCAAGGTTTCGATGTTGTAGCCGCGTGCGGAAAACAGACCGACCACGCGCGACAGCGCGCCCGGTTCGTTCTCCAGCAGGACGGAAATGATGTGTCTCATGTTCGCTTCTTCCAGAATGTGTCCGTGTCGATTCACTCGCGCCGCGCGCCGCCGCGTGCCGCACCGCCCTTCGTGAAGGCGGCCGCCTCGGGCCAGGCGCGCGTCGCGCCGTTACAGATCTTCCGATCCGAGCAGCATCTCGGTGATGCCCTTGCCGGCCTGTACCATCGGCCAGACGTTTTCGGTCGGATCGGTCTGGAAGTCGAGAAACACGGTGCGGTCCTTCAGGCGCAGCGCTTCCTTCAGCGCCGGCTCCACATCCGAGGTCTTTTCGATCCGCAAGCCGACATGGCCGTACGCTTCGGCGAGCTTCACGAAATCGGGCAGCGCATCCATGTACGAATGCGAATAGCGCTTGCTGTATTCGATCTGCTGCCACTGGCGGACCATGCCGAGGTAGCGGTTGTTCAGCGAAATGATCTTCACGGGCGTGTCGTACTGCAGGCAGGTCGACAACTCCTGGATGCACATCTGGATCGAGCCTTCGCCCGTGATGCACAGCACGTCGTCGTCCGGGTGCGCCATCTTGACGCCCATCGCCGCCGGCAGGCCGAAGCCCATCGTGCCGAGGCCGCCGGAGTTGATCCAGCGACGCGGCTTGTTGAAACGGTAGAACTGCGCGGCCCACATCTGGTGCTGGCCGACGTCCGAGCACACGAACGCATTGCCGTCCGTCAGCTCCCACGCCTTCTCCACCACGTACTGCGGCTTGATGATCTCGCTTTCGCGGTCGTACTTCAGGCAGTCCTTCGCGCGCCAGCCCTCGATGTCCTTCCACCATTGCGCGAGCGCCTCGGTGTCGGGGCCGTGCTCGGCCGTCTGCAGCTGCTCGATCAGCTCCTTGAGCACTTCCTTCACGTCGCCGACGATCGGGATGTCGACCTTCACGCGCTTCGAGATCGACGACGGGTCGATGTCGATGTGGATGATCTTGCGCGGACGCGACGCGAAGTGCGCCGGGTCGCCGATCACGCGGTCGTCGAAGCGGGCACCGATCGCGATCAGCACGTCGCAGTGCTGCATCGCCATGTTCGCTTCGTAGGTGCCGTGCATGCCGAGCATGCCGAGGAATTTCTTGTCCGACGCGCGATAGCCGCCGAGGCCCATCAGCGTGTTCGTGACCGGGTAGCCGAGCAGGTCCGCGAACTGGTTCAGTTCACGCGACGCGTCGGCGAGGATGATGCCGCCACCCGTGTAGATGTAAGGACGCTTCGCCGTCAGCAGCAGCGACACGGCCTTGCGGATCTGGCCCGAATGGCCCTTCGTGACGGGGTTGTACGAACGCAGCGACACGCTCTTGACGGGCTCGTACTGGCACGGCGTCTTCGAGATGTCCTTCGGGATGTCGATCAGCACTGGGCCCGGACGGCCGGTGCGGGCGATGTAGAACGCCTTCTTGACGGTTTCCGCGAGGTCGCGCACGTCCTTCACGAGGAAGTTGTGCTTCACGCACGGACGCGTGATGCCGACGGTGTCGCACTCCTGGAAAGCGTCCTGGCCGATCGCGGCAGTCGGCACCTGGCCGCTGATCACGACCATCGGGATCGAATCCATGTAGGCCGTTGCGATGCCGGTCACCGCGTTGGTGACACCGGGGCCCGACGTCACGAGGCAGACGCCGACATTGCCGGTGGAACGCGCATACGCATCGGCTGCGTGCACGGCCGCCTGTTCGTGGCGCACCAGCACGTGCTGAATCTTGTCCTGCTTGTACAGCTCGTCGTAGATATAGAGAACCGAGCCGCCGGGATAGCCCCAGATGAATTCGACGTTTTCGTCGGCGAGTGCCTTCATCAGCACGGTGCCGCCGATGGAGTCGCTATCGGGAGGGGAAAGGGGTTCCGACGTGGAGAATTCCGCGCTGGGCATGTTCATTTTGACCTTTCGAATTTTCGGCAAAAAATTGATCGGGTGCTCTCTGCCGGGCTTGTGGCTCGGGTTCAAGCGGCGCGTCCAGTTTGAAGGGCGGGCTTCTTGGGCCAGCCTCAAATGAGACCATCACTTCATGTTGCGAATCGTTGACGATAGCGGGTCGTGGTTGGGTCGTCAAGCAAAATATCCCGCACCGCATCATGCGCGCCGCCCGGCGCCCCGCCGCCGCGGCTCGCGCGCAACGTGCGGCGCCCGACCCGGTGCCAAGCGGCACGAAAATTTGATAGCATCCGCGGGTTTTACGAAATTTTTCGACCTTTTACACCACGCAGCGGCCCGCAGCGCATACCTTCACGGAATGGCATCAGACAAGGAACTCGCCGACTTTCTGGCGGGCGTCGAAAGGCGCGCGTTCAAGCAGGCTGCGTACGCCGTGCGTGACGACGATGCGTCGCTCGACATCGTGCAGGACGCGATGATCAAGCTTGCGGAAAAGTACGGCGACCGGCCGGCGGCCGAATTGCCGCTGCTTTTTCAGCGGATCCTGCAGAATACGGTCCACGACTGGTTTCGCCGGCAGAAGGTCCGCAACACGTGGGTCACGCTCTTCTCGTCGCTGAACAATACCGACGACGAAGACTTCGACCCGCTCGAAACACTCGAATCCGCGGACGACAACGCGGGCGTCGAGAGCAGCGAGCACCGCCTCGAAAGAGAGCAGGTTCTGGCCCTGATCGACGAAGAAATCCAGAAGCTTCCGGCGCGTCAACGGGAAGCGTTCCTGATGCGTTATTGGGAAGATATGGATGTCGCCGAGACTGCCGCCGCAATGGGGTGCTCCGAGGGCAGCGTGAAGACGCACTGCTCGCGGGCCACCCATACCCTGGCGCAAGCGCTCAAGGCCAAAGGAATCACGCTATGAGCTCCGCTCCCGCAAACCGAGAACACGAATTCGCGCTGAAGGTGCGCCGCGCGCTTGACGAGCGTGCGGCCGCGCTGCCTGCCGCGACCACCGATCGTCTGGCCGTCGCCCGCCGGGCCGCGCTCGCGCGCAAGAAGCCCGAAGCCGCGACCGCGCCGGTGTTCGTGCCGGCCTTCGCCGGCGCGGCCGGCGCCTACGGACCGGCGCCCGTGAACCGCCCGAAAGCGTCGTTCGCGCGCCGCCTGCTGCGCGCGTGGCCGCTTGCGCTGCTGCTCGCGGGGCTCGTCGGCATCGCCTACTGGGAAGACATGCAGCGCACCGCCGAACTCGCCGACATCGACGCGGCGATGCTCAGCGACGACCTGCCGCTCAACGCGTATCTCGATCACGGGTTCAACGCGTATCTTTCGCGCGCTCACTAACAGACAATAACGAGGGGATCGCACGGGTGAGTCAGAAGCGCGGCCTGGCCGTATTTTTCGGATGCGTGATCGCGATCGCCGTTTCCTACGTCGCCACCTATTCCCGATTTCACCCGGCCCCCGCGACGACCACCGTCGCGGCCGTCAGCCCCGCCGCGCCTGCCTCGGCCGCGACCGGGCTGGCCACCGAACTCCCGCCGCTGCCGCTGCCGGCCGCCACCGGCCCGCTGTCGTGGGCACGCCTCACGCCGGCGCAGCACGCGGCACTCGCGCCGTTCGCCGATCAGTGGGATGGCTTCAGCGACGCCCGCAAGCGAAAATGGCTGAAGATCGCGTCGCGTTTCGCGAAGTTGTCGCCCGATGACCAGAAGCGCCTGCAGGACCGGATGGCCGAATGGGCCAAGATGACGCCCGAGCAGCGCCGCGTCGCGCGCGAAAATTACCAGAGCGCGAAAGAGCTGTCCGCGCAGGCGCGCGAGCGCGCGTGGAAGGCCTACCAGCAACTCCCCGAGGAGCAGAAGGAACGTCTCGCGGCCGCCGAGCGCCGCCGCAGGCCGAGCGTCGTCAGCGCACCGCCGACCGTCGCCGACCGTGACGTCCGCCGCCTCGTCAATTCGCACGAACATCCGGCAAGCGGCGCCGCAGCCGCACCGGCGCCGGCCTCGGGCGGCGCCGCCGCGCAGCCGGTGCCCGCGTCGTCGACGGCCGGCACCGCGTCCGCGCCGGCCGCCGTGGCGCCGGTGTCGCCCGCCGACGCACCGTCGCTGTTCAAGGGCTCCTGAGCGGCCGTGGTAGACGCCCGCGCCCCCGAGATCCCGGCCACCGCGCCCTCCGTGCGGCGGCGCCTCGCCGCGCTGCTCTACGAAGGCGTGCTGCTGTTCGGTGTCGTGTTCTTCGCCGGGCTCGCATTCGGCCTCGCGACGCAGCAACGCAACGGCCTCGTCCATCACAACCTCCTCGCCGCGTGGATCGCGCTCGTCGTCGGCGCGTACTTCGTCTGGTTCTGGACCCACGGCGGCCAGACGCTGCCGATGAAGACCTGGCGGCTGCGCCTCGAATCGTCGAACGGCCGGCCGCTGAGCGCCGGCCACGCGCTCGTCCGCTATGCGCTCGGCTGGCTGTGGTTCCTGCCTCCGCTCGCGCTGCATCCGCTCCTCGGCCTGTCGGTGCCCGTCACGCTCGCGCTCACGGCCGCGTGGATCGTCATCTGGGCCGGCGCGGCCCGGCTGCATGCCGGCCGCCAATTTCCGCACGACCGGATCGCGCGCACCCGCGTCGTCGCGATACCGCGCTGACGCGCCGCACTCCTCAGACGAAAACCGCTCGTCCCGCCTTCCGTCATCCGGCCAGACGGCGCTGCCGGACAACCGCCGGCCGTTCCGTGCGGCAGGTCACGCAAGGGCCGTGATTCACTGCTAAACACCCGGCAGCGGTCGTAATAAGAACGTCTCGTGACTGTCACGGCACAGTCATGCCCGCATGGCGGAATGCCGGTAATGTCAACCGGCGCGAGTCATGCATGGGCCAGAAAACGTCCGCGACCTCCCTGTTCCGTCACCCTATCGGCGCCCGCGCCGCCACCGCCTTCCTGTCCGGCTCGGCTGCAACCGATGACCTGGCGTCGCAAGAACCGCCTGCCACGCATCCCGCGCGGCACGACGATCCCGACCCGTCCGCCCATCGCTACCGCACCATCTGGCTGTCCGACATCCACCTCGGCTCGAGCGGCTGCCAGGCGCCGTACCTGCTCGACTTCCTGCGCCACAACGATTCGGAATACCTGTATCTCGTCGGCGACATCATCGACGGCTGGCAGTTGAAGAAAGGCTGGTACTGGCCGCAGGCGCACAACGACGTCGTGCAGAAGATCCTGCGCAAGGCGCGCAAGGGCACGCAGGTCGTCTACATCCCCGGCAATCACGACGAGGGCGCGCGACAGTTCTGCGATCTCGCGTTCGGCGACATCCAGGTGCGCGGCGAGGCCTTCCACACGACGATTGCGGGCAAACGTTTGTGGATCGTGCACGGCGACCTGTTCGACGGCGTGATCCAGCACGCGAAATGGCTCGCGTATCTCGGCGACACGCTGTACACGCTGATCCTCGTGCTGAACCGCTGGTTCAACCGGATCCGCAGCCGGCTCGGCTTCCAGTACTGGTCGCTGTCGCAGTACCTGAAGCACCAGGTCAAGAACGCGGTCAACTTCATTTCGCAGTTCGAGACCGTGATGACCGACGAGGCGCGCCGCCGCGGCTGCGACGGCGTGGTATGCGGCCACATCCACAAGGCGGAGATCCGCGACATCGACGGCGTGCTGTACTGCAACGACGGCGACTGGGTCGAAAGCCTGTCCGCGCTCGTCGAAACGATGGAAGGCGAACTGAAGATCGTCTACTGGACGGTGATGCGCTCCGCACCGTCGGAGACCACGTCGCGCAAGGCCAAGGCCACTGCCTGACACAACCCTACTTACAGGACAAAGCCGCGATGAAGATCATGATCGTCACCGACGCGTGGGAACCGCAGGTCAATGGTGTCGTGCGCACGCTGAAAAGCACGTCGCGCGAGCTCACCGCGCTCGGCCACCGCGTCGAACTGCTGACGCCGCTGGAATTCCGCACGGTGCCCTGCCCGACCTACCCCGAGATCCGCCTGTCGATCCTGCCGTACCGCAAGCTGCGCGCGCGGATCGATGCGTTCGCGCCCGACGCGCTGCACATCGCGACCGAAGGCCCGCTCGGCCTCGCCGCACGGCGTTATGCGCGCGCGCGCAAGCTGCCGTACACGACCGCGTACCACACGCGCTTTCCGGAATACGTGCAGGCGCGTTTCGGCATCCCGCTGGCCGCGACCTACCGCTTCCTGCACTGGTTCCACGGCCCGTCGCTCGCGGTGATGGCGCCGACGCCGGTCGTCAAGCAGGACCTCGAGAAATTCGGCTTCACGAACGTCGTGCTGTGGACCCGCGGCGTCGACCTCGAGATCTTCCGCCCGATGGAGTCGAAGGTGCTCAACACCGCGCGGCCGATCTTCCTGTACGTGGGCCGCGTCGCGATCGAAAAGAACGTCGAGGCGTTCCTGCGCCTCGACCTGCCCGGCTCGAAGTGGGTCGCGGGCGAAGGCCCCGCGCTCGCGGAACTGAAGTCGCGCTATCCGGAGGCGAACTATCTCGGCGTGCTGTCACAGGCCGAGCTTGCAAAGGTGTATGCTGCGGCCGACGTGTTCGTGTTCCCGAGTCGCACCGACACGTTCGGCCTCGTGCTCCTCGAGGCGCTCGCCTGCGGCACGCCGGTGGCCGCGTATCCCGTCACGGGCCCGATCGACGTGCTCGGCGAAGGCGACGCGGGCGCGATGCACGAGGACCTGCAGGAAGCCTGCCTCGAAGCGCTGAAGATCGAACGCACGACCGCGCGCGCGTGGGCCGAACGCTTCTCGTGGCGCGCGGCATCCGAGCAGTTCGCGTCGCATCTGAAGCCGCTGCCGAAGACCGCGTACTCGCCAGCCGAAGGTGCCGCCGTTTGAAACGAGACCTGAACGACAAGATCCCGCCTCCCGTCTCCACGCCGCAACGGCACCGTCCGTTCGACGAGGACGAGCCGCATGCCGAAGCGGACGTGCACGCGCACGAGCCGCTCGGCCCCGACGACCCATTGTCGCCGCTGCCGCCGAACCCGTACAAGCGCCACCGCGGCATCACGCGCGCGTGGTATGCCCTCAAGCATTCGCTGAACGGCTTTCGCGTCGCGATCCGCGAGGAGAGCGCGTTTCGCCAGGAACTCACGCTCGCCGCGCTGATGCTCCCGATCGGCGCATTCGCGCCGGTGCCGGCCGCGTCTCGCGCGCTGCTGATCGGCTCGGTGTTGCTCGTGCTGATCGTCGAGCTGCTGAACTCGAGCGTCGAGGCCGCGATCGACCGCATCTCGCTCGAGCGTCACGAACTCTCCAAGCGTGCGAAGGATCTCGGCAGCGCGGCCGTGACGGTCGCGCTGTTCGCGTGCGTGACGACGTGGGGCTTCGTGCTCGGCCCCGTCGTCGCACGCTGGCTCGGCTTCTAGACGGGGACCGGGCGCGCGCGCCGCGGGCCGCCCGCGTGCGGCGCTGCACCATGCGCCGCGCGGGGGCGCGATCACGAAATGCCCCCGATGTGGCGAAACCCCGGTTTATAATCGTCCGCTAGACATAGAACAGCAACCCGCGCCGGACGAATCACGCAGCATCGATTGCAGCGCCCGCCAGTCCGGCACACACAGGGCCGGACGACATGGAAGCGAAACCTCCCCGCCGCACCCGCGAACGGATTCTCGAGTTGTCGTTGAAACTCTTCAACGAGATCGGCGAGCCGAACGTCACGACCACGACGATCGCCGAGGAAATGGAAATCAGTCCAGGCAACCTGTACTACCATTTCCGCAACAAGGACGACATCATCAACAGCATCTTCGCGCAGTTCGAGCAGCAGATCGAACGGCGGCTGCGCTTCCCCGAAGATCATCGTCCGACGATCGACGAAACCTGGTCGTACCTGCAGTACATGGCCGATTTCATGTGGACCTACCGGTTCCTGTACCGCGACCTCAACGACCTGCTCGCCCGCAACCGCACGCTCGAGACGCACTTCAAGCAGATCATCAGCCACAAGGTGCGCTTCGCGCGCGAGATGTGCGAGCTGCTCGTGTCCGACGCCGAAATGGTCGCGACGCCCGCCGAGATCGAAGTCATCGCGACCAACATGGCCGTGATCTCGACCTACTGGCTGTCGTATCAGTACGTGATGCATCCGCGCAAATACAACGACCAGGACGCGATTCGCGAAGAACTGCACCAGGTCAGCATGCACGTGATCTCCGTGATGGCGCCGTACCTGCGCGGCCGTTCGCGCCAGTTGTTCGACGATCTGGTCTCGGGCAAGCTGCCCAAGCGCCAGTTCACCGACTACCTGCCGCCGCGCGACGGCTCGCCGCGCCCGGCCGACAGCCCCGTCACCCTCGGGCAGGCCTCCGCCAAGGATTCCAAGCAATGAAGGCAGTCTGCGTTTATTGCGGCTCGTCGCCCGGCGTGCGGCCCGTCTATGCCGACGCCGCGCGCGCATTCGGCCGCGCGCTCGTCGAGGCGGGCCTCACGCTCGTGTACGGCGGCGGCCGCGTCGGCCTGATGGGCGTGATCGCCGACGAGGTGATGGCCGCCGGCGGCCATGCGGTCGGCGTGATCCCCGAGCTGCTCGTCGACAAGGAAGTCGGTCACACGGGGCTGTCGGAACTGCACGTCGTGCCCGACATGCATCACCGCAAGAAAATGATGGCCGACCTCTCCGACGCGTTCGTCGCGATGCCCGGCGGCGCCGGGACGCTCGAAGAGCTCTTCGAGGTCTACACGTGGGCGCAGCTCGGTTATCACCGCAAGCCCGTCGCGGTCTACAACATCGATTCGTTCTACGATCCGTTGATCGCGCTGCTGCGCCATACGGTCGACGAAGGCTTCATGCGTCCGGCCTATTTCGACGCGCTGTGCGTCGAATCCGAACCCGTCGAACTGATCGAGCGGCTGCGCCGCTATCAGCCGCCCGCCCGCGACAAGTGGGCGCCCGACGCAGCGAAGTAACCGTCACCGGAAACCGCACGCCATGGCCGCACCGTCCGATCGCAAGGCCGTCCTCATCACCGGCGCGAGCCGGGGCATCGGCCGCGCGACCGCCGTGCTCGCGGCCGAACGCGGCTGGGACGTCGGCATCAACTACGCGCGCGACGCGGCGGCGGCCGAGCTCACCGCGCAGGCTGTCCGCGACGCGGGCGGCCGCGCGTGCATCGTCGCGGGCGATGTCGCGAACGAGGCGGACGTCATCGCGATGTTCGACACCGTGACGGCCGCGTTCGGACGGCTCGACGCGCTCGTCAACAACGCGGGCATCGTCGCGCCGTCGATGCCGCTCGCCGACATGACGGCCGACCGGCTGCGGCGGATGTTCGATACCAACGTGCTCGGCGCGTATCTGTGCGCGCGCGAAGCCGCGCGCCGGCTGTCCACCGACCGGGGCGGCCGCGGCGGCGCGATCGTCAACGTGTCGTCGATCGCATCGCGGCTCGGTTCGCCGAACGAATACGTCGATTATGCGGGGTCGAAAGGCGCGGTCGACTCGTTGACGATCGGTCTGGCGAAGGAACTCGGCCCGCACGGCGTGCGCGTCAACGCGGTGCGCCCCGGCCTGATCGAGACCGACATTCACGCCAGCGGCGGCCAGCCCGGCCGGGCAGCGCGCCTCGGCGCGCAAACGCCGCTCGGCCGCGCGGGCGAGGCACCGGAGATCGCCGAAGCGATCGTCTGGCTGCTCGGCGACGCGGCGTCGTACACGACGGGCGCCCTGCTCGACGTCGGCGGCGGCCGGTAATCTCGCCCGCCCGGCGCCCCCGAAGCGCCGCCAGGCATGCCCTGTCGTCACGACACCACAAATCTCCACAATTTCGTGACGGTTTCAGTAAACATTCGTAACAGTTCCGTGCTCTACTAGCGGGCAATCAGACAGGCGTCGTCTACGCCAAGTCTCCGCCACCCTGATGTGGCCCTTATCGGTCCCGCCCAAGTAGCGGACCGGCTCGACTCGACCCGAGATCTTTTCCATGCCTGGAACCGCAGCGCCCAGCCGGCGACGCACGTCTGTGCCCGCGCCGGCTCAGCACGCCCGCTCGACAGCCGACACCGACGCCACCGCGACGCTCGACGCCGCCGGCACGCCCGTCGTGGCGTCGACCACCGCAACCCGCACCGCGCGCGACCGCGCGACCCTGCTCGGCTGGCGGGCCTGGCTGCTCGTCGTCGTGCTGGTCTGCGCGTACACGCTGCCGGGCGTGCTCGGCCACGATCCGTGGAAACAGGACGAAACCTATACGTTCGGCATCATCCAGCACATGCTCGAGACCGGCGACTTCGTCGTGCCGACCAATGCCGGCCTGCCGTTCATGGAAAAGCCGCCGCTTTACGCATGGGTCGCGACGAGCCTCGCCTGGCTGCTGCAGCGCGTGATGCCGCTGCACGATGCGGCGCGACTCGCCAGCGCGCTGTTCGCCACGCTCGCGTTCGGCTTCATCGCACGTGCGGCGCGCGTCGCCAGCCGCGCGGACAGCTGGTTCGACCTGCGCGTGATCGGCCCCGTCGTGCTGAGCGCGAGCACGCTCGTCGTCATCAAGCACCTGCACGACATGATGACGGACGTCGCGCTGTTCGCCGGCACGGCGATGGGCTTCTGCGGGCTGCTCGAACTCGTGATGCAGCACGTCGCGCGCGCGCAGCAGATGCGGCACGGGCTGCCGGTCCGGCCGTCGGGCCGCTGGGCCGCGCCGCTCTTCGGCGCGGGCGTCGGCATCGCGCTGATGACGAAGGGGCTGTTCGTGCCGCTCGTGTTCGCGGCCACGCTCGTCTGCACGCTGGTGCTCTACCCGGCCTGCCGCACCCGCTCGTTCGCGCGCGCGCTCGGTGTCGCCGCGCTCGTGTTCGCGCCGTTCGCGCTGATCTGGCCGACCGCGCTGTTCCTGCGCTCCGAAACGCTGTTCATGACGTGGTTCTGGGACAACAACGTCGGCCGGTTCTTCGGCTTCTCCGTCCCCGAACTCGGCGCGGAAAACGACAAGCCGTTCTTCATCCTGCGTGCGTTCCTGCTCGTCGGCTTCCCGGTCGCGCCGCTCGCGATCGTCGCCGTCGCGCGCGGCGCATGGCGCGACTGGCGCACGCCGCGCGTCGCGCTGCCGGTGCTGTTCGCCGGTATCGGGCTCGTGGTGCTGCAAATATCCGCGACGTCGCGCCAGCTCTACATCCTGCCGTTCTTCGCGCCGCTCGCGCTGGTTGCCGCGCAGGCGATCGACCGCCTGCCGCGCCGGTTGCATCTCGCGTGGGATTATTTCAGCCGCGTGCTGTTCGGCACGACCGTCGCGCTCGCGTGGGCGATCTGGGCCGTGATGGCCGATCCGGCCGCGTCGCGCGCCGATCTCGCGCTGCTCGGCCGCTGGCTGCCGCTCGACTGGACGATGCCGATCCGGCCCGCGCTCGTGATCGGTGCGCTCGCGCTGACCATCGGCTGGCTGACACTGTTGCCGAAGCTGCGCTCGACGGGCCTGTGGCGCGGCGCGCTGTCGTGGGGCGCCGGCGCGCTCGTCGCGTGGGGCCTCGTCTATACGCTGCTGCTGCCGTGGCTCGACGTCGCGAAGAGCTACCGCTCGGTGTTCGACGACCTGAACGCGCATCTCGCGCTCGAATGGAACGACGGCGACTGCATGGCGAGCCTGCACGGGCTTGGCGAATCGGAAGCGCCAATGCTGTACTACTTCTCCGGCATCCAGCACACGCCGATCGACGACGCGAAGTCGACGCGCTGCACATGGATGATCGTCCAGGGCGTGCGTGCCGTCGATCCGGCACCCGGCAGCGAATGGCAACTGTTCTGGACCGGCGCCCGCCCGGGCGACAACGAGGAACTGCTGCGCGTGTACGTGCGGACGCCCGAACAGCACCTGCAGTGACACGGGGCGGTGCGCCGCCCTGCCCGCCTTCATCTTTCGCGCCGGTCGCGCCCGCCCGGTCGGCCGGCGCGCAACCTCTGCGCGATATCCATCCTTGACGCCCCCGCATCAAGCCGCGGGCTCGCACTCCCCTTCACACCACGGCCTGGATCTTCAGAACGACGAACCGGGCTCGCGCAGGAACGCCGTTTCCTCGTCGGTCGACGCGCGGCCGAGGATCGCGTTCCGGTGCGGGAAACGGCCGAAGCGCTCGACGACCGCCGCGTGCAGCACGGCGAAGCGGTGATAACGCTCGCACCCGGCCTCGTCGCGAATGCCCGCGCACAGGCGCACGGCTTCGCGCTGGCTCTCGACCGACTCGTCGTGCTCAAACGGCAGGTACGCGAACGCACGATGATGCCCGCTCGGCAGCCGTGCGTCCCAGCCGGTCGCGACGACACGGCGGGCGATCGCGAGCGCCTTCGGATCGGCGGCAAACGCGCGCGGCGTGCCGCGATGGATGTTGCGCGAGAACTGGTCCAGCACGACGATCAACGCCAGCGCACCCGACGGCGAGCCGGCCCAGTGATCGCAGGCGCCGTCGCATGCGGCGTCGAGCAACGCGCCATAGCGTGCGCGCAGCAGATCGTCGAAGGCGGCGCCGCCGTTGAACCACACCTTGCGTTGCCGCCCGAATTCGGCCGAGCCCGGCTCGCCGAACCAGAAATCCAGAATCTCCCGTGCTTGCGGATCCAGCGCTGCCGCGCCGGCGTGGCCGGTGTCGATCGTCATGCAAACGCCAGGACGAGGCGCCGTGTACGCGCGCTCTTCTTTTCCAGTTTCGCGACCCGCAGCGCGCCGATTTCGGACGTGTTGCGCACATGCGTGCCGCCGCACGGCTGCAGGTCGACTTGCTCGATCCGCAGCAGCCGCACGCGGCCGAGGCCCATCGGCGGCTTCACGCTCATCGTGCGCACGAGTTCGGGCCGCTCGGCCATCTCGTCGTCGGTGATCCATTCGGTCGTGACCGGATGCGCGCCGCCGACCAGCGCCGCGAGACGCCGCTCGACGTCGTCGCGGTCGATCGCATCGGACGTCGCGAAATCGAGCCGCACGTAGTCGGCCGTCACGCTGCAGCCATCGACCGCATACGGCAGCACCGCGCACATCAGGTGCGCGGCCGTGTGCAAACGCATGTGCCGGTAGCGGCGCAGCCAGTCGATCTCCGCGATCACGCGCGTGCCGGGCGCGAGCGCCGCGACGCGGGCCTCCTGCCCCGGCGCCGGCACGTGGACGGCGTCGTCGGGCGTCGCGCCGTCGAACTTCGCCTTGCGCGTGTCGGCGATCACGATCGTGCCGCCGTCGGGCAGCGTCAGCGTGCCGGTGTCGCCGGCCTGGCCGCCGCCGAGCGGATAGAACACCGTGCGGTCGAGCCGGATGCCGTCGTCGCCGATGGCCCGGACGACCGCGTCACATTGCGTGAGGTACGCGTCTTCGCGAAACAGCGCTTGTGTCGTCATCGGGCGAGCCTCGTATCGGTGGGGGAAACGGCCAGTGTCGCGCGATGCCTCCCGCGCGCCCAGACGCAGATCGTCCGGCGCACGGACAGCGGCGTACCGGTCGATCAACCGGGCCGGTTGCGCATCCAGTCGGCCGTGTCGTAGAACGAATGCATCAGCCGCTCGCGCAGCGGCTCGGCCAGCCCGACATCCTCCATCGCCCACGCCATGCAGCGCAGCCACTGGTCGCGCTCGACCGACGCGATCGGGAACGGCAGGTGCCGCGCGCGCAACCGCGGATGGCCGAACCGGCTGATGTAGTGGTCGGGGCCGCCGAGCCAGCCGCACAGGAACCAGAACAGCTTGTCGCGCGAGCCGTCGAGCGACTGCGGATGCAGCGCGCGAATCTGCGCGAACTCCGGCTCGAGGTCCATCAGGTCGTAGAAGCGGTCCACCATTTCGCGCACGCGGGCTTCGCCGCCCACGAGTTCGAACGCCGTCGGCTGCGACGGCGCATCGTCATTCACATCGGTCATACGGATAGTCGGAAAACGGGATCTTCGGGGCCGCCGGCAACGCTCATGCGTCGCGCAGCGACTGCAGCGCGGGGCGCCGCAACACATTATGCAGGCTCAGCCAGCCGGCCGCACCGGCGCAGGCGACACCGGCCGCGATGCCGGCCGGCACGAGCCACGGATCGACGGCGAGCTGGAAGTCGAACACGCGCGACGCGAGCACCCAGCCGACCGCGATCGCGCCCGCCGAAGCCAGCACGCCGGCCAGCGCGCCGACCACGAAGAATTCCGCGCGCTGTACCGCATTGACCTGCGCGCGCGACGCGCCGAGCGCGCGCAGCAGCGCGGCCTCGCGCACGCGCTCGTCGCGCGAGCCGGCAAGCGCCGTGTACAGCACGAGCACGCCGGCCGCGAGCGTGAACGCGAACAGGAACTGCACCGCGCCGACCACCTGCAGCATCATCCGCTGCAACTGCGCGAGGATCGGCGCGACGTCGATCGCGGTCAGGTTCGGATAGCGCGCGATCAGCGGATCGAGCAGCGCGGCGTTCGATGCGGGCAAATGGAAGCTCGTCAGGTAGACGGCCGGGAAATCCTTCAGCACCGGCGGCGGCATCAGCACGAAGAAGTTCACGCGGAACGAACCCCAGTCGAGCTTGCGCACGCTCGTGACCGGCGCGTCGACCGTCAGCCCCGTCACGTCGAAACGCAGCGTGTCGCCCGGCTTCACGTTCAGCGTCTTCGCGAGGCCGGCCTCGATCGAGATCTGCGGCGTCGCCGCGGTGCCGAACCAGTCGCCCTCGACGATCCGGTTGTCGGACGGCAGTTCGGTCGTATACGACAGGTTGAACTCGCGGTCGACGAGCCGGCGCGCCTCGTCGGACGGATACGCGTCCGGATTCACCGGCTTGCCGTTGATCGCGACGAGGCGGCCGCGCACCATCGGCGCGGGCACCGCGTCGCGCACGCCGTGCGCGGCCAGATAGGCCGCGACGTCGTCGCGCTGGTCGGGCTGGATATCGATCAGGAACTGGTTCGGCGCATCGGGCGGCGTCGACTGCCGCCAGCCCGCGACGAGATCGTTGCGCGTGATCGCGATCAGCAGCAGGCACATCAGGCCGAGCGCGAGCGCGGTGATCTGCAGCGCGCTCGCCGTGCCGCGCCGGTGCAGCGACGCCAGCGCGTAGCGCCAGCCGACGCCGGCGGCCACGCGCGCGTTGCGTACCGCACGTGCCGCCGCGAACAGCACGAGCCGCGCGATCAGTGCGAAACCGACCAGCGCACCGGCGAAGCCGCCCGCGACGATCAGGCCGAGCTTCAGGTTGCCGGCCGCCACGATCAGCAGCCCCGCGAACAGCACGACGCCGATCGCATACGCGGCCCACGCGGTGCGCGACGCGTCGCCCCACTCGCGGCGCAGCACGCGCACCGGCGGCACGCGCGTGAGCGGCACGAGCGGCGGCAGCGCGAAGCCGAGCAGCAGCACGAGCGCCGCGCCCATGCCGATCAGCGCCGGCCACAGCGTCGGCGGCGGCAGCGCGACGTCGATCAGGCCGCCGAGCGCGGCCAGCAACGCCCAGTGGCCGCCGTAGCCGAGCACCGCGCCCGCGGCGCCCGAGACGATGCCGACCCCGGCGAATTCGAGCGCGAACAGCGCGCCGAGCGTGCGGCGGCTCACGCCGAGGCAGCGCATCGTCGCGCAACCGTCGAGATGGCGCCGCATGTAGCGCTGGGCGGCCATCGCGATCGCGACCGCCGCGAGCAGCGCGGTCAGCAGCGCGACGAGCGTCAGGAAATGGCGCGCGCGGTCCAGCGTCTGCCGCACCTGCGGCTGCCCCTCCTGCAACGACTCGAGCCCGACGCCGCGCAGTTTCCCGCCATCGACGCGCGCGTGCGCATAGGCTTCGAAACGCGCGACGGCCGGTGCGTCGCCGGCGACCAGCAGCCGGTAGGTGACGCGGCTGCCGTAGCCCGTCAGCCCCGTCGCGGCGAGGTCGTCCGCGCGCATCATCAGCCGCGGCGAAAAATTGACGAACGAAAAACCGCGATCGAGCTCGCGGGAAATCGACGCGGCGACCGTGAACGTGCGCAGACCGATGCGCACGGTGTCGCCCGCCTTCAGGTGCAACGCGTCGAGCAACGCGGGATCGGCCCACACGGTGCCGGGCGCGGGAATCGCGGCCGCCTTCTGCGCGGCGGTCGCGCCGGCCGGCACGATGTCCACGGCGCCGCGCAGCGGATACCCGGGCGACACGGCCTTCACGGCCGCGAGGCGCGACGGCGCGGCATCGGCTGCCTGACCGCCCGCGGCGGACGCGATCATGCTCGGGAAGATGGCGGTCGTCGCGGTGCGCAGGCCGAGCGCCCGAGCCTGCCGGTCGAACGACGGATCGACGGGACGATCGGCGCGCACGACGAAATCGGCGCCGAGCATCTGGCGTGCATCGCGCTCGAGCCCCTGGCGCAGCCGGTCGGCCAGAAAACCGACGCTCGTCAGCGCCGCGACCGCCAGCACCAGCGCGAGGACGAGCAACGTCAACTCGCCCGCGCGCCAGTCGCGCGCGGTCATCCGGGCGGCCTGGCGGATCAGGTCGTGCAGGCCGAAGCGGCCTGCCTGCGCGGGCCCGTCATGGCCGGGCTGCCCGGCCGGCGGCTGCGCCGCGTGTCGCCGCTCGTTCAATCGCGCTTGCCCCCGATCGAGTTGAGCCGCGACACCATGTGGTTCGCCATCCCGCGGAAGCCGCCCGACACGCCGCGCCACAGACGCGGCAGCGCCCACGCCGACGCCGCGATGAACGCGGCGAGCAGCACGAGGAACGCGAGCGGAACGAAGAACGCGAGCACGAGCCCGCCGACGACGAGGCCGTCCTCGGTCGACGACGCGACCCAGTTCGAAATCGGCTCGGGGGACAGGTTGATCAGCGCGCGCGTGCCGGCCTTCGCGACGTGCGCGGCGCCGGCCAGCGAGCCGCCGGCGAGCCCCGCGACCGCGAGCACGGTCGGATCGGCATGGCCGAGCGCGCCGGCGGCCAGGACGGCACCGGCGGGAATGCGGATGAAGGTATGCACGGCATCCCACAGCGAGTCGAATGCGGGGATCTTGTCGGCCAGGAATTCGGTGAGGGTGAGCACGGCCGCCGCGCCGATGACCCACGGCGACATCAGGACGGCCAGCGTATCGGGCAGATGGAGCCAGCCGACCCGCGCGAGCACGCCGGCGATCAGCACCGTCAGGTACAGGCGCAGCCCGCTCGCCCACGCGAGCCCCGCGCCGAGCGAAATGGCTTCGATCATCGCCCTCTCCTTGCACTTTCCGTGCGATTCGCCGATTGACCGGATCGGGTCGGACAGGCCGGCCGCGCGGCGCGTGGCGACCGGCACCGCGTGCCGCGAGAGGCACGACGGTATTCAGGCCCGAATGCGTTCCATTATAGACAGGCTATCCGGGTGACCGGCGCAATTCCGCAGCGCGACATGCCGGGCACACGCGCGGCCGGATGCCGGTGCCGCGGTATCGACGCCCTGACGCCGGCGTCAGGCGGCCGACGACAGCTTGAGGCCGACCAGCCCCGCGACGATCAGCGCGGCGCTCGCGACGCGCGCGGCGGTCAGTGCCTCGCCCATCATCACGATGCCGAACACGAACGCGCCGACCGCGCCGATGCCCGTCCACACCGCGTACGCGGTGCCGAGCGGCAACTGGCGCATCGCGACCGCGAGCAGCCCGAAGCTGGCCAGCGCCGTCACGATCGTGAACACCGACGGACCAAGCTTCGTGAAGCCGTCCGACGATTTCAGGCCGGCCGCCCAGGCCACTTCCAGCAAACCGGCAATCAACAACCATACCCACGCCATCTCGACGTACTCCGTATCGGATGGGGCCGTCCCCGTTGAAGCGAATGACCCGGGGTCGTCCCCGGGCGGCGCCGAGTATAACAAGTTGCTTACGGACCGCCGCGGCGGGGCAGCCCAACGGCCGATCCGGGGCGCGATCGGCCGGGCCCGGCCAGTTCGGTCAGTTCGACACGCGCTTGGGCGCGCCGCCGCCGACGCAGCGGTCGTCGCGGTACAGCGCCCACTCCTCGCACACGCGGCCATCCTTGAACATGCACATCCCGACCTGCCCGCGCGGCAGGCTGCGGACCACGTGGCGGCCGCCGAGCTTCTCGCAGTTGACCGACGCGGGGTTGGCCAGCGCCGCCTGGGCGGGCGGCTGCTGCCCGGGCGGCAGCGGCTGGGCGAACGCGCCGGGCGCAGCAAGCGCCAGCGCACAGATGACGACCAGACGGACGGACATTGCACGCTCCTCGTTTTCGTTCGCGGAACGGTCAGGATAACGGGGAATGAGCGGACGGTGTGCGAGGCCGGCGCGCGGCGCGAGATTGTCGCGCCGGCGCAACCCTGCCGGCGCGCGACGTCCGGCGCGGGGATGCCGCCAGCGCCCTCGCCGCGCCGTCACGCGGCGCCGACGAGCCGGTAGCCGACGCCCGTCTCGGTGACGATGTACTCGGGCTGCGCGGGGTCGAGTTCGAGCTTCTGCCGCAGGTGCGCCATGTAGATGCGCAGGTAGTGATGGCTTTCGACGTGCGACGGCCCCCACACGTCGCGCAGCAGCTGGCGGTGCGTGAGCACACGCCCCGCGTGCCGCACGAGCGTCGCGAGCAGCCGGTATTCGAGCGGCGTCAGGTGCACGATCTCGCCGTCGCGCCACACCTGGCGCAGCGCGAGATCGACGGTCACGGTGCCGAAGCTCACCTTCGGCGACTCGTTCGCGCCGCCCTGGTTGCGCCGGCGCAGTTGCGCGCGGATCCGCGCGCGCAGCTCGGACACGCCGAACGGCTTGGTCAGGTAGTCGTCGGCGCCCGCGTCGAGCGCGGCGACCTTCTCCTCTTCCTGCGTGCGCGCGGACAGCACGATCACCGGCACCTCGGACCAGCCGCGCAGTTCGCGGATCACGTCGAGGCCGTCGGTGTCGGGCAGGCCGAGGTCGACGATCACGAGGTCGGGCTTGCGCGTGGCCGCGTCGATCAACCCCTGCTTGCCGGTCTCGGCCTCGAACACCGCGATGTCCTCCTCCTCGAGCGCGGCGCGCACGAAACGGCGGATCTGCTTTTCGTCCTCGATCAGGACGACGGTCAGGCTGGGTTCACTCATGGTCTGGCAATGACTCGGATGGGGACGAGGCGCCCGGCAGGTCGGATTCGTCGTCGGGCACGGCGGGCGCGGCCGGCGGCGTCTCGACCGGCAACGTGAACCAGAAGCGCGCGCCCGTCACGTGGCCGTCGGGCGCGGTGCGGTTGAGCGCGCCGATTTTACCGCCGTGCGCCTCGACGATCGCCCGGCAGATCGCGAGACCGAGCCCGATGCCCGGCGTCGCCGACTCCTTCTCGCCGCGCGTGAACTTGTCGAAGATGCGCGTTTCCATCCCGGCCGGCAAGCCCGGGCCGTGATCGTCGACATGCACGCGCACGAACGGCAGCCCGTCGTCGGTCACGCGCTCCGCGCCGATCTCGATCGACGTATCGGGCGGCGTGTACTTCGCGGCGTTCTCGAACAGGTTGGTGAACAGGCGCTCCATCAGCACCGCGTCCATCTGCAGCAGCGGCAGGTCGGCCGGCAGCGCGACGCGCGCGGGATGACGCGCGAGCACGCGCTTGCACGCGGCGAGCGCGGCGCCGACGGTCTCCTCGAGCAGCGACCACTGGCGCTTGAGCTGCAGGCTGCCGGCCTGCAGCCGCGCCATGTCGAGCAGGTTCGTGACGATGCCCGTCATGCGCAGCGCCTCGTCGTGGATCGCGTCGACCAGCTCGCCCTCGCGCTGCGCGAACCGCTCGGCCGCCGCCGCGTCGCCGCCCTGCGCGGCCGCGCGCCCGTTCGCGAGCATCGACGAGAAGCCGACGATCGTCGTCAGCGGCGTGCGCAGGTCGTGCGAGATCGCGGACAGCAGCGAGTTGCGCAGCCGCTCGGACTCCATGTTAACGAGCGCGTCGCGCGCGATCTCGACGTAGTGCACGCGCTCGAGCGCGAGCGCGATCTGCGCGGCGAACGCGTCGAGCATCCGCTGCTGCTCGGGCACCTCGAGCTCGCGCGGCTCGCGCGACGCGACCGCCAGCACGCCGCGCGTGCGCATCGGCGCCTTCAGCGGCAGGTACAGCGCGGCCGTCGCGGGCAAGGTGTCGGTGCCGCGGCCGGCCGGCTTCTGCTGGTCGTACACCCACTGGCCGACGTCGCTGTCGAGGTCGGCACCCGTCAGCGTGACGGCGGCGTCCGGCTCCTCGATCTTCTGCCGCACCTTGTCCGCGCTGTCGGGCAGCAGGAACGCGACGCGGGCGCGGAACACCTCGCCCACGTGGCGGCTGCCGATCTCGACGATCTGCTCGGTGGTGAGCGCCGCGCCGAGCTCGCGCGCCATCGCGTAGATCGCGCCGGTGCGGCGCTCGCGGCGCTGCGCGACACTCGCCTGGCGCGTCAGCGTCGACGTCAGGTGGCTGATCACGAGCGACGTCAGCAGCATCCCGAAGAAGGTCAGCAGGTATTGCGTGTCGCTGACCGAGAACGACATGCGCGGCGGCACGAAGAAGTAATCGAACGCGGCCACCGACAGGAACGACTGCAGCACGCCCGGGCCGCGCCCGAGCCGCACGGCCGAGAACACCACGCCGAGCAGGTACAGCATCACGAGGTTCGTCAGGTCGAGCCGCTCGGACACGAGGCTCGCGACGACCGTGATCGCCGCGCAGATCGCGGCCGCATAGATGTAGTGGCGCGGCGGCGAACGGTGCGTGCCGAACTGCGCGAACGCATCGCGCCAGTCGCGCGCCCGCGCGTCGAGCGGCGCGGCGCGCGCCTCGTCGCTCGCGGACGCGCGGATCAGCATCAGGTCGACGTCGCCCGCGCGTTCGGCGAGCTGCTCGCCGAACGGCCGCGCGAGGCGGCGCAAGAGCCCGGCCTTCGGCGAGCCGCCCGCGACGATCTTCGACACGTTGCGCACCTTCGCATAGCCGATCAGCGCGGCCACCGCGTCGGCGCCCGCGAGCGTGGCCGTTTCCGCGCCGAGCTCGGCGGCGAGCTTCAGCGCATCGAGCGTGCGCTGCCGCCGCGCGTCGGGCAGCCGCTGCAGGCGCGGCGTCTCCACGTACACGGCAAGCCAGTCGGCCTTCAGGCTCGCGGCGAGCCGCGCGGCCGCGCGCACGAGCGTCGGCGCTTCGGCGCCCGGCCCGACGCACACGAGCAGCCGCTCGCGCGCCTGCCAGATGCGCTGGATCGAACGGTCGGCGCGGTATTCGCGCATTTGCGCATCGACCCGATCGGCCGTGCGGCGCAGCGCGAGTTCACGCAGCGCGATCAGGTTGCCCTTGCGGAAGAAGTTGCGCACCGCGCGCTCGGCCTGCTGCGCGAGATAGACCTTGCCGTCGCGCATCCGCTCGAGCAGCTCCTCGGCCGGCAGATCGACGAGCGTGACCTCATCGGCCGCGTCGAACACGCGGTCGGGCACGGTCTCCCACACGCGGATGCCGGTGATCGCGCCGACCACGTCGTTCAGGCTTTCGAGATGCTGGACGTTGACGGTCGTATAGACGTCGATGCCCGCGTCGAGCAGTTCGTAGACGTCCTGCCAGCGCTTCAGGTGCCGCGCGCCCTGCACGTTCGAATGCGCGAGTTCGTCGACGAGGATCAGTTGCGGCTGGCGGGCGAGCGCACCGTCGAGGTCGAATTCGGCGAGCGTGCGGCCGCGATAGTCGATGCGCGCGAGCGGCAATACGTCGAGGCCGTCGAGCAGCGCGGCGGTCTCGCCACGGCCGTGGGTCTCGACGATGCCGACGACGACGTCGACGCCTTCCTGCAGGCGCTGGCGCGCGGCCTGCAGCATCGCGTAGGTCTTGCCGACACCGGCCGACGCGCCGAAGAAGATCTTGAGCTGGCCGCGCCGCTGCTTTTCTTCGTCTCGCTGCAGCTTGTCGAGGAGTTGGTCTGGATCGGGACGGTTCATGCGTCAGGAAAGCGGAGCGCCCGGATGCGCGCGAGTACGAGCATTGTTGTGCCAAATCGCCGCAAAAGGCAAAGACGGCGCATGCGCCGTCGGGAATGAATGCGTCCGGCGCGGGTCATGCCGCGCCGGACGCCGGTCGTCGGGTACCCGAATCAGTGCGCGGCCTGCGCCGCGTCGAGCGCGAGGTTCAGCTTCAGCACGTTCACGCGCGGCTCGCCGAGCACGCCGAACTGGCGGCCCGTCGTGTTCGCGGCGACCAGCTGCGCGACCGCGTCCGGCGTCAGGTTGCGCGCCTTTGCGACGCGTTCGACCTGGTATGCGGCCGCAGCCGGCGTGATCTCCGGATCGAGACCGCTCGCCGACGCCGTCACGAGGTCGACCGGCACGGGCTTCGACATGTCGGTCCCGGCGTCGCGCAGCGCGGCGATACGCCCCTTCACCTGGTCGGCGAGCGACGGATTCAGCGGGCCGAGGTTCGAGCCGCCGGAGCCGGTCGCGTTGTACGGCATCGGCGCGGTGGCCGACAGCCGGCCCCAGAAATACTTCGGCGCATCGAACGACTGGCCGATCAGCGCGGAGCCGACCGCCTGGCCGTTCTTCTCGATCAGGCTGCCGTTCGCCTGCGACGGGAACACGGCCTGGCCGAACACGGTCATCACGGCCGGGTAGGCCAGGCCCGTCACGGCCGCCAGGACCACAAAGAGCACGACGAGCGGGCGAATCAACGTTTTCATGATGTTTCCTTCAAGGACGGCCGGCTCAGGCCCAGCCGAGTGCGGCGAGCGCCATGTCGATCAGCTTGATGAACGGGAACGGCAGCAGCACGCCGCCGAGACCGTAGACCAGCAGGTTGCGGCGCAGCAGCGACGCGGCACCGAGCGGCCGGTACGTGACGCCCTTCAGCGCGAGCGGGATCAGCGCGACGATGATCAGCGCGTTGAAGATCACCGCCGACAGGATCGCGGACGCCGGCGACGTCAGGTGCATGATGTCGAGCACGCGCAATTGCGGGTAGGTCGTCACGAACGCGGCCGGGATGATCGCGAAGTACTTCGCGATGTCGTTCGCGATCGAGAACGTCGTCAGCGAGCCGCGCGTCATCAGCATCTGCTTGCCGATCTCGACGATCTCGATCAGCTTCGTCGGGTTCGAGTCGAGGTCGACCATGTTGCCGGCTTCCTTCGCGGCCTGCGTGCCCGTATTCATCGCGACGGCCACGTCGGCCTGCGCGAGCGCCGGCGCGTCGTTCGTGCCGTCGCCCGTCATCGCGACGAGCCGCCCGGCCGCCTGGTGCTCGCGGATCGTCGCGAGCTTGGTTTCCGGCGTCGCTTCCGCGAGGAAGTCGTCGACGCCCGCTTCCGCCGCGATCGCCGCGGCCGTCAGCCTGTTGTCGCCCGTCACCATCACGGTCTTGATGCCCATCTTGCGCAGCTCCGCGAAGCGCTCCTTGATGCCGCCCTTCACGATGTCCTTCAGCTCGATCACGCCGAGCACGCGCGCCGCCCCTTCGTGCAGGTCGGCCACGACGAGCGGCGTGCTGCCGCGGCGCGCGACGTCGTCCACCGCGCGGCGCACGTCTTCCGGGAAGCGGCTGCCATGCGTCTCGACGTAGCGGCGGATCGCGTCGGCCGCGCCCTTGCGGATCTCGCGGCCCGGCAGGTCGACGCCGCTCATCCGCGTCTGCGCGGAAAAGCCGAGGAACGTCGCGTGCAATTGCGCCATGTCGCGCTGGCGGATGTTGAAGCGCTCCTTCGCGAGCACGACGATGCTGCGGCCTTCCGGCGTTTCGTCGGCGAGCGACGACAGTTGCGCGGCGTCGGCCAGCGCTTCCTCGGTCACACCCGGTGCCGGCACGAACGTCGACGCCTGGCGGTTGCCGAGCGTGATCGTGCCGGTCTTGTCGAGCAGCAGCACGTCGACGTCGCCGGCCGCTTCCACCGCGCGGCCCGACGTCGCGATCACGTTCGCCTGCATCATCCGGCTCATCCCCGCCACGCCGATCGCGGACAGCAAGCCGCCGATCGTCGTCGGGATCAGGCACACGAGCAGCGCGACGAGCGCGGTGATCGTCACCACGTGGCCGGCCTTCATCGCGTCGACCGAGAACATCGAGAACGGCAGCAGCGTCGCCGTGGCGAGCAGCATCACGATCGTCAGCGCGACCAGCAGGATCGTCAGCGCGATCTCGTTCGGCGTCTTCTTGCGCTTCGCGCCTTCGACCATCGCGATCATCCGGTCTAGGAATGCCTCGCCCGGGTTCGCGGTGACCTTGACGACGATCCAGTCGGACAGCACGCGCGTGCCGCCCGTCACCGACGAGAAGTCGCCGCCCGATTCGCGGATCACCGGCGCGGATTCGCCGGTGATCGCCGATTCGTCGACCGACGCGACGCCGTCGACGACCTCGCCGTCGGCCGGGATCACGTCGCCGGCCTCGACCAGCACGACGTCGCCCTTACGCAGATCCGACGCGGTCGTGACGCGGATCGGCGACTTCGGATGCGGCTCGTTGAGCTTCTTCGCCATCACGTCCTTCTTCGCGCTGCGCAGCGACGCGGCCTGCGCCTTCGAGCGCCCTTCGGCGAGCGCCTCGGCGAAGTTCGCGAACAGCACCGTGAACCACAGCCACAGCGCGATCGCGAGGATGAAGCCCGCGGGCGCCTCGGCCTGACCGGCGAGCGCCGCGATCCACAGGATCGTGGTCAGGATGCTGCCGACGTACACGCAGAACATCACCGGGTTGCGGAACTGCGTGCGCGGCGTGAGTTTCTTGAACGAGTCCACGATCGCCGGGCGCAGCAGCGCCGGGTCGAACATGGACCGTGTTGCGGAATGTTGAGTCATTGCGATCTCTTCAATCTCTTCAGTCTTTTCAACGTGTCGCCGCGCGTCATGCGCCCAGCCACATCATCAGGTGCTCGACGCCCGGGCCGAGCGCGAGCGCCGGCACGTAGGTCAGCGCGCCCACCAGCAGCACGGTGCCCAGCAGCAGCACGACGAACAGCGGACCGTGCGTCGGCAGCGTGCCGCTCGTCACCGCGATGCGCTTCTTCGCGGCGAGCGAACCGGCGATCGCCAGCACCGGCACGATCGTGCCGAAGCGACCGAACCACATCGCGATCGCGGTCATCCAGTTGTAGAACGGCGTGCCGACCGTCAGGCCCGCGAACGCGCTGCCGTTGTTGTTCGCGGCCGAGCTGAACGCGTACAGGATTTCCGAGAAGCCGTGCGGGCCGGGATTCGCGATGCCGGCCTTGCCCGCATCGGCGAGCACGGCGATCGACGTGCCGACCAGCACGAGCAGCGGCGTGAGCAATACGACGATCGACACCATCTTCATCTCGTACGCCTCGATCTTCTTGCCGACGTACTCCGGCGTGCGGCCGATCATCAGGCCCGCGACGAACACCGCGAGCAGCGCGAACACGAGCATCCCGTAGAGGCCCGAACCAACCCCGCCGTAGACCACCTCGCCCAGCTGCATCAGCAGCATCGGCACGAGGCCGCCGAGCGGCGTCAGCGAATCGTGCATCGTGTCGACCGCGCCGCACGACGCGGCCGTCGTCGCGACCGTGAAGATGCCGGTCTGCGCGATGCCGAAGCGCGTTTCCTTGCCTTCCATGTTGCCGCCCGGCTGCAGCGCGCTTGCCGACTGATCGACGTGCAGCGCGGCGAGCGTCGGGTTGCCGCCCTGCTCGGCATTCACCTCGACACCGATCGCGATCACGAACGCGACCGTCATCGCCGCGAGCACCGCGATGCCCTGCCGGCGGTCGCCGATCATGCGGCCGAACACGAGACACAGCGCGGCCGGAATGATCAGGATCGCGAAGATCTGGATGAAGTTCGCGAACGGCGTCGGGTTCTCGTACGGATGGGCGGAGTTCGCGTTGAAGAATCCGCCGCCGTTGGTGCCGAGCATCTTGATCGCTTCCTGCGACGCGACCGGCCCCATCGCGAGCGTCTGCCTGGTCAGCGGCGTCGGCACCGTGACCGCATTCCCCTTGTCGTCCTTCACCGGATTGCCCTGCGCGTCGAGCTTCGGCGCCGCGTAGGTGCTCGTCTGCAGCACCGGCACGTCCTGGTAGGCCTTCATGTTCTGGATCACGCCCTGGCTCATCAGCAGCGCGGCGATCACGACCGACATCGGCACGAGCACGTACATCGTCACGCGCGTCAGGTCGACCCAGAAGTTGCCGATCGTCTGCGCGGTGTGACGTGCGAAGCCGCGGATCAGCGCGATCACGACGACGATGCCGGTCGCCGCCGACAGGAAGTTCTGCACGGTCAGGCCGAGCATCTGCGTCAGGTAGCTGACGGTCTGCTCGGGCGTGTAGTCCTGCCAGTTCGTGTTGGTGACGAAGCTGACGGCCGTGTTGAACGCGCCGTCGACCGTCATCGCGCCGAATTGCTGCGGGTTGCCGGGCAGGAAGCCCTGCAGGCGCAACAGGCCGTAGAGGAACAGCGCGCCGAGCGCGTTGAACGCGATCGTCGCGATCGCGTACTGTTTCCAGTTCATCTCGCTGCCGGCATCGACGCCGGCAATGCGGTACAGCGCGCGTTCGAGCGGCCCGAACACGCGCACGACGCGCGAGCTGCCGTCCATCACCGCGCTCAGGTAGCGCGCGACCGGCACGGCCGCCGCGAGCAGCACGACGATGAACAGCAGCGTCTGCAACAGGTTGTTCGCGTTCATTCGATGTCCTCCGCGCGCAGCAGCGCAAAGACGAGATACGCGAACAGCAGGGCCGTCGAGGCGCCCGCCAGCCAAAGCATCCAGGTCATGCCCGCCCCCCGCGACCGTATTGCACGAGCTTGTCGCAACCGGCAACCAAGCCGAGGATCAGCGTGGTGAAGAGCACCAGAGCGCCGATGAAAACCCCATCCATTTTTGTGTTCTCCGTCGTCGAAATCAGACGACTAGAACCTTATGGGAACGCACGTAAAGGACGGGTCAAAGGTATCGGGGCGGATATAAAAAACGTGTAAACACGCGGACGAGGCGAACCGGAGGGCGGGACGGGCGGCGCCGGCACGGAGAATCGGGTCAGGGAACGAGGATCGTCGAGCCGGTGGTCTTGCGCGCTTCGAGCTCGGCATGCGCGCGGCCGACTTCCGCGAGCGGATAACGCTGGTTGATGCTGGTCTTCACCTTGCCCGACAGGATCACGTCGAACAGCTCGGCGGCCGCGGATTCGAGATCGGCGCGCTTCGCGATGTACGAGAACAGCGTCGGCCGCGTGAAGAACAGCGACCCGCGCGACGAGAACTCCTTCGAATCGATCGGCGGCAGCGGGCCCGACGCGTTGCCGAAGCTGACGAAATAACCGAGCGGCGCGAGGCAGTCGAGCGAGCCGATGTAGGTGTCCTTGCCGATCGAATCGTAGACGACCGGCACGCCCGCGCCGTGCGTGATCTCCTTCACGCGCTGCGTGAAGTTCTCGCGCGTGTAGACGATCGGGTGATCGCAGCCGTGCGCCTTCGCGAGCGCGGCCTTTTCGTCGGAACCGACCGTCCCGATCACGGTCGCGCCGAGCGCCTTCGCCCACTGGCACACGAGCAGGCCGACGCCGCCGGCCGCCGCGTGGATCAGGATCGTGTCGCCGGCCTTCACCGGGTATGTGCGACGCAGCAGGTAGTGCGCGGTCAGGCCCTGCAGCATCACCGATGCCGCATCGTCGTAGCTGATGCCGTCCGGCAGCTTCACGAGCCGCCCGACCGGCATCACGCGCTCCTGCGCATACGCGCCGGGCGGCTGCCCGACATACGCCACGCGGTCGCCGACCTTGAACGCGGTCACGCCGTCGCCGACGGCCGTCACCTCGCCCGCCGCCTCCATCCCGAGGCCGCCGGGCAGCGGTTGCGGATAAAGGCCGGTGCGGAAATACACGTCGATGTAGTTGAGCCCGACCGCGTGCTGCCGGATGCGGACTTCGCCCGCCTGCGGCTCGCCGACATCGACATCGACCCACTTCATCACCTCCGGGCCGCCCGGCTGGTCGTATCGGATTGCTTTCGGCATCGTTTCGCTCCTCGTCTGTCTATCGGTCAGGAAAAAATCCGGGTCGCCGATGCGCGGGCCGGCCGGTTCATCCAGGAACCGGGCTGCGGGTGCGCATCGAGACGCACGATTCTCGCGCGTTGCCGCCGTGCGTGCATGGCCCTGCCGCCGGCAGGGGCAATCGGGCGCGGCCCGCGCCTAGCACACGTCCTGCATGGTGCGCGCCAGGTCGTCGAGCAGCATCCGCGCGGTGGCGACGTTGGTCGCGACCGGCACGTCGTGCACGTCGCACGCGCGCACGAGCGCGGTGATGTCGGGATCGTGCGGCTGCGCGGTCATCGGGTCGCGCAGGAACACGACGATGTCGACGCGGCCCTCGGCCAGTTCCGCGCCGATCTGCAGGTCGCCGCCGAGCGGGCCCGACAGCTTGCGCTCGACCTCGAGCCCGTGCGCGGCCGCGATGCGGCCGCCCGTCGTGCCCGTCCCGACCAGCCGGCATTGCGCGAGCGTCGCGCGGTATTCGCCCGCGAGCGCGACGATCTCGTCCTTCTTCGCGTCGTGCGCAATCAATGCGATGCGGGGTTTGCTCATCTCCAGTTCCTTCGTCGTCCGGTTGTTGTCGTGATCGTGAATCGAAAAGCCGCGCGTCAGAACGTGCCCGGATACGCGCCGCCGTCGAGCAGCCAGTTCTGCCCGGTGATGTAGCCGGCATGCACGCTGCACAGGAATGCGCATGCCGCGCCAAATTCGGCGCGCGTGCCGAGGCGGCCGGCCGGGATGTCCTTCGTGCGCCGCGCGCGCAGGTCGTCGACCGTCACGCCCTGCGCCCGCGCCGAGGCGGCGAGCGTGGTCGCGATCCGGTCGGTGTCGAACAGCCCCGGCAGCAGGTTGTTGATCGTCACGCCCTGGCCCGCGACCTTGCGCGACAGCCCCGCGACGAAGCCGGTCAGCCCCGAGCGCGCGCCGTTCGACAGCGCGAGCACGTCGATCGGCGCCTTCACGGCGGAACTGGTGATGTTGACGATCCGGCCGAAGCGGCGCGCGATCATCCCGTCGAGGGTCGCGCGGATCAGCTCGATCGGCGTCAGCATGTTCGACTCGAGCGCGCGGATCCAGTCGTCGTGCGAGAAGTCGCGGAAATCGCCGGGCGGCGGGCCGCCGGCATTGTTCACGAGAATGTCCGGTTGCGGGCACGCGGCGAGCGCGGCCGCGCGGCCTTCCGGCGTCGTGATGTCGCACGCGACCGGGGTGATCGACACGTTCGACGCCGCGCGGATCTCCTCCGCGGTTTCCTCCAGCGTGTCGCGCGTGCGCGCGACGATCACGAGGTTCACGCCCTCGGCGGCCAGCGCTTCCGCGCAGCCGCGACCGAGCCCCTTGCTCGCCGCGCATACGAGCGCGGTCTTTCCTTCGATACCGAGATCCATCGTCGACTCCCTGGTGGCGACGCGCGCCGGGACGGCCCCGCCGCGCCGGTGGGCGGGCGAACGGGCGGGCGCGGCGCGCGGATTGTCGTGAGACGTCGATAATATCCGGATCATGCGGCGCGCCTTGGTAAAATTGCGGCCATAAGCGGCGGCCGGCGTTCGCCCGCCGCCGCCCCGATCCCCTTTTGCCGCCAAGGCGCCTCCGTCATGAAACAGGACAGCCGTTTCCCGAACCTCTTCATCACCGATCACCCGCTGATCCAGCACAAGCTCACGCACATGCGCGACAAGGACACGTCCACGCGCACGTTCCGCGAACTGCTGCGCGAGATCACGCTGCTGATGGGCTACGAGATCACCCGCAACCTGCCGATCACGACCAAACGGGTCGAAACCCCGCTGGTGGCGGTCGACGCGCCCGTGATCGCGGGCAAGAAACTCGCGATCGTGCCCGTGCTGCGCGCGGGCATCGGGATGTCGGACGGCCTGCTCGACCTGGTGCCGTCCGCACGCGTCGGCCACATCGGCGTGTATCGCGCCGAGGACCACCGCCCGGTCGAATACCTGGTGCGCCTGCCGGACCTCGAAGACCGCATCTTCATCCTGTGCGACCCGATGGTCGCGACCGGCTATTCGGCCGTGCATGCGGTCGACGTGCTCAAGCGCCGCAACGTGCCGGCCGCGAACATCATGTTCGTCGCGCTGGTCGCCGCGCCCGAGGGCGTCCAGGTGTTCCAGGACGCGCACCCGGACGTGAAGCTGTTCGTCGCGTCGCTCGATTCGCACCTGAACGAGCACGCGTACATCGTGCCGGGCCTCGGCGACGCGGGCGACCGCCTGTTCGGCACCAAGAACTGAGTGCCCGCACGGCCGCGCGGCGCGCGGTCCGGTCCGCGACGGCCTGCCCGGCCGTTCGGCCAGGCGCGGCGGCCCCGAACCGGCGGTCGCCGCGTGATAAAATCACGATCCACTCGATACGCGCGGCCCCGCGGCTTCATGCCCGCCGACACGGCCGCCGACTCAACGACACACTGAAACAATCGCCCGCGCCGCGCGCCCGGGCACGGAGAAAGGTATGGCTGGTCATTCGAAATGGGCCAACATCAAGCATAAGAAGGCAGCGGCCGACGCGAAGCGCGGCAAGATCTGGACCCGCCTGATCAAGGAAATCCAGGTCGCGGCGCGCCTCGGCGGCGGCGACGTCAACTCGAACCCGCGCCTGCGCCTCGCGGTCGACAAGGCGGCCGACGCGAACATGCCGAAGGACAACGTCAAGCGCGCGATCGATCGCGGCGTCGGCGGCGCGGACGGCGCGAACTACGAAGAGATCCGTTACGAAGGCTACGGCATCAGCGGCGCGGCGATCATCGTCGACACGCTGACCGACAACCGCACGCGTACGGTCGCGGAAGTTCGCCACGCCTTCTCGAAATTCGGCGGCAACATGGGCACCGACGGCTCGGTCGCGTTCATGTTCGATCACGTCGGCCAGTTCCTGTTCGCGCCCGGCACGTCGGAAGACGCGCTGATGGAAGCCGCGCTCGAAGCCGGCGCGAACGACGTGAACACGAACGACGACGGCTCGATCGAAGTGCTGTGCGACTGGCAGGAATTCTCGAAGGTGAAGGACGCGCTCGAAGCCGGCGGCTTCAAGGCCGAACTCGCCGAAGTGACGATGAAGCCGCAGAACGAAGTCGAATTCACCGGCGACGACGCGGCGAAGATGCAGAAGCTCCTGGACGCGCTCGAGAACCTCGACGACGTGCAGGACGTGTACACGAACGCCGTCATCGTCGAGGAATGAGATGCCGGCCGCCGCTCGCCTGTCGCGGGCGGCGGCCCGACCGATTCCGCGGCCGGCGCGCCTGAGCGTGCCGGCCGCCCTGTTTTCTAGTCTGCGGGGAATCCCATGAAACTACTCGTCGTCGGTTCCGGCGGCCGCGAACATGCGCTGGCGTGGAAGCTCGCGCAGTCGCCGCGCGTCCAGATGGTCTACGTCGCGCCCGGCAATGGCGGCACGGCGCAGGACGAGCGTCTGAAGAACGTCGATATCACGGCGCTCGACGCACTCGCCGATTTCGCGGAAAGCGAAGGCGTCGCGTTCACGCTCGTCGGGCCGGAAGCACCGCTCGCGGCCGGCATCGTCAACCTGTTCCGCGCACGCGGCCTGAAGGTCTTCGGCCCGACCCGCGAAGCCGCGCAGCTCGAAAGCTCGAAGGATTTCGCGAAGGCGTTCATGAAGCGCCACGGCATCCCGACGGCCGACTACGAAACCTTCGCCGACGCGGCCGCCGCCCACGCGTACATCGACGCGAAGGGCGCGCCGATCGTCGTGAAGGCCGACGGCCTCGCGGCCGGCAAGGGCGTCGTGGTCGCGATGACGCTGGAAGAAGCGCACGCCGCCGTCGACATGATGCTGTCGGGCAACAAGCTCGGCGATGCCGGCGCGCGCGTCGTGATCGAGGAATTCCTCGACGGCGAGGAAGCGAGCTTCATCGTGATGGTCGACGGCAAGCACGCGCTGGCGCTGGCTTCGAGCCAGGACCACAAGCGCCTGCTCGACGAAGACCGCGGCCCGAACACCGGCGGCATGGGCGCGTATTCGCCCGCGCCGATCGTCACGCCGCAGATGCACGCACGCGTGATGCGCGAGATCATCATGCCGACCGTGCGCGGGATGGAGAAGGACGGCATCCGCTTCACGGGCTTCCTGTACGCGGGCCTGATGATCGACAAGGACGGCAATCCGCGCACGCTCGAGTTCAACTGCCGGATGGGCGACCCGGAAACGCAGCCGATCATGGCGCGCCTGAAGAGCGATTTCTCGAAGGTCGTCGAGCAGGCGATCGCGGGCACGCTCGACACGGTCGAGCTCGACTGGGACCGTCGCACCGCGCTCGGCGTCGTGCTGGCCGCGCACGGTTATCCGGACGCGCCGCGCAAGGGCGACCGCATCAACGGGATCCCGGCCGAGACCGAGCAGGCCGTGACGTTCCATGCGGGCACGACGCTCGGCGACGGCGACAAGCTCGTGACGTCCGGCGGCCGCGTGCTGTGCGTGGTCGGCCTTGCCGATTCCGTGCGCGAAGCGCAGCAGCATGCGTACGACACGATCAACCAGATCAATTTCGAAGGCATGCAGTACCGCCGCGACATCGGCTTCCGCGCGCTCAACCGCAAGAGCGCGTGACGTCGCAATCGCCGCCCCGCCCCCGCGCGGCGGCGGCTCCTCTGCCGGGGTTCGATAGAATGCCCGGCAGAGGCCTTTTTTTACGGCCCCCGCTTCGGGCGGGGGCGCCCAGTCCAGACATGACCGATTCGACCTACGACGTGGCGCGCGTGCGCACGTACCTCCAGGGCCTGCAAACACGCATCGCCGACGCGCTCGGTGCGCTCGACGGCACGCCGCTCGCGACCGACACGTGGCAGCGCGGGCCGGCCGAACGCCTGCGCGGCGGCGGCTGCACGCGGATTCTCGAAGGCGGCCGCGTGTTCGAACGCGCGGGGATCGGCTTTTCCGACGTCGCGGGCGACGCGCTGCCGCCGTCGGCGAGCGCGGCGCGCCCGCAGCTCGCGGGCCGCGGCTTCGAGGCGCTCGGCGTGTCGCTGGTACTGCACCCGCGCAATCCGTACTGCCCGACCGTCCACATGAACGTGCGGATGCTGATCGCGACGAAACCGGGCGAGGCGCCGGTGTTCTGGTTCGGCGGCGGCATGGATCTGACACCCGTTTACGGTTTCGAGGACGACGCGCGGCATTTCCACCAGACCTGCAAGGATGCGCTCGACCCGTTCGGCGCCGAACTCTACCCGCGCTTCAAGAAATGGTGCGACGAGTACTTCTTCCTGAAGCACCGCAACGAAATGCGCGGCATCGGCGGGATCTTCTTCGACGATTTCTCCGAGCCCGGTTTCGAACGCTCGTTTGACCTGATGCAAAGCGTCGGCGATGCGTTCCTGCAGGCCTACCTGCCGATCGTCGAGCGCCGCGCCGGGCTGCCGTACGGCGAGCGCGAGCGCGACTTCCAGGCGTATCGCCGCGGCCGTTACGTCGAATTCAACCTCGTGTTCGACCGCGGCACGCTGTTCGGCCTGCAAAGCGGCGGCCGGACCGAGTCGATCCTGATGTCGATGCCGCCGGTCGCGAACTGGCGCTACAACTGGCAGCCCGAGCCGGGAACGCCCGAAGCGCGCCTGTACAGCGACTTCATCGTGCCGCGCGACTGGGTGTGAGCCCGCGCGCCCCGCTGCCCCAAGGAAAGGACGCGTTTCTGGACACCACCGCCCGCCCCGCCCCGCTGCCGCGTCGTATCGGCTTGCTGGGCGGTACTTTCGACCCGATCCACGACGGCCATCTCGCGCTCGCGCGCCGGTTCGCCGAGTTGCTCGGCCTGACCGAACTCGTGCTGCTGCCCGCCGGGCAGCCGTACCAGAAGCGCGACGTGTCGGCCGCCGAGCACCGGCTCGCGATGACGCGCGCGGCCGCCGGCTCGCTGTCCCTGCCGGGCGTGACCGTGACCGTCGCCACCGACGAGATCGAGCACGCCGGCCCGACCTACACGGTCGAGACGCTCGCGCGCTGGCGTGAGCGCATCGGTGCGGATGCCTCGCTGTCGCTGCTGATCGGCGCCGACCAGCTCGTGCGGCTCGACACGTGGCGCGACTGGCGCAAGCTGTTCGACTTCGCGCACATCTGCGTGTCGACGCGCCCGGGTTTCGACCTGGGCACCGCGCCGCCGGACGTCGCGCGGGAAATCGCCGCGCGGCAGGCCGGCGCCGACGTGCTGAAGGCCACGCCGGCCGGCCACCTGCTGATCGATACGACCCTTTCGTTCGACATCGCCGCGACCGACATCCGCGCGCACCTGCGCGAATGCATCGCGCGCCATGCGCAAATGCCCGATGCGTCGGCCGAGCATGTGCCGGCCGCCGTATGGGCCTATATTCTTCAACATCGCCTCTACCATTCCTGAATCCATGGATATTCGCAAACTGCAGCGCGTGATCGTCGACGCCCTCGAAGACGTCAAGGCGCAAGACATCAAGGTGTTCAACACCAGCCACCTGACCGAACTGTTCGACCGCGTGGTCGTCGCATCGGGCACGTCCAACCGCCAGACCAAGGCACTCGCCTCGAGCGTGCGCGACAAGGTCAAGGAAGCCGGCGGCGACATCGTCAGCTCCGAAGGCGAAGACACCGGCGAATGGGTGCTGGTCGATTGCGGCGACGCGGTCGTGCACATCCTGCAGCCGGCCCTGCGCCAGTACTACAACCTCGAGGAAATCTGGGGCGACAAGCCCGTGCGGATGAAGCTCGGCGGCGACAAGGGCCCGAACGGCTTTGCCACGGCCAGCGAAGGCGACGAGGACGACGAGGAAGCCGCGCCCGCACGCCCGGCGCGCAAGACGGCCGCCCGCCGCCGTTAAGCCGTCACGCGTGTTCCGATGAAGCTTTTCATCCTCGCGGTCGGCCACAAGATGCCGGGCTGGATCGCATCCGGCTTCGACGAATACACGAAGCGGATGCCGCCCGAGCTGCGCATCGAGTTGCGCGAAATCAAGCCCGAACTGCGTTCGGGCGGCCGCAGCGCCGAAAGCGTGATGGCGGCCGAGCGGCAGAAGATCGAAGCCGCGCTGCCGAAGGGCGCGCGCCTCGTCGCGCTCGACGAGCGCGGCCGCGACTGGACCACGATGCAGCTCGCGCAGGCGCTGCCCGGCTGGCAGCAGGACGGCCGCGACGTCGCGTTCGTGATCGGCGGCGCCGACGGGCTCGATCCGGAACTGAAAGCGCGCGCCGACGTGCTGCTGCGCATCTCGAGCATGACGCTGCCGCACGGGATGGTGCGCGTGCTGCTCGCCGAACAGCTTTACCGGGCGTGGAGCATCACGCAGAATCACCCCTACCACCGCGCATGACGTGTCGTCCTCGAGACGCGCGCCGCGCGCGCACACCGAGATAACGACACCATGCCGTCCAGCACGTCCCCCGCGCTTTTCCCGATCCTTTACCTCGCTTCGCAAAGCCCGCGCCGCCAGGAGCTGCTGCAGCAGATCGGCGTTCGCTTCGAACTGCTGCTGCCGCGCCCCGACGAAGATGCCGAAGCGCTCGAGGCCGAGCTGCCCGGCGAAGCCGCCGACGCCTACGTGCGGCGCGTGACCATCGCGAAGGCCGAGGCCGCGCGTGCGCGCCTCGTCGCGAGCGGCAAGCCGGCCGCGCCGGTGCTGGTCGCCGACACGACCGTGACGATCGACGGCGCGATCCTCGGCAAGCCGGCCGACGCGAACGACGCGCTCGCGATGCTCATGCGCCTCGCGGGCCGCGAACACGCGGTGCTGACCGCCGTCGCCGTGATCGATGCCGGCGGCGAACTGCTGCCGCCCGCGCTGTCGCGCTCGTCGGTACGCTTCGCGGCCGCGTCGCGCGACGCCTACGCGCGTTACGTCGAAACCGGCGAGCCGTTCGGCAAGGCCGGCGCGTATGCGATCCAGGGACGCGCCGCCGAATTCATCGAGCGGATCGACGGTTCCCATTCGGGTATCATGGGTCTGCCCCTTTTTGAGACCGCGGCGCTGTTGCGCACCGCGCGTGTCGCCTTCTGAAGCCCACCATGAACGAAGAAATCCTGATCAACCTCACGCCGCAGGAAACGCGGGTCGCACTCGTGCAGCAAGGCGCGGTGCAGGAGCTTCACGTCGAGCGCACGCTGTCGCGCGGGCGGGTCGGCAACATCTATCTCGGCAAGGTCGTGCGCGTGCTGCCGGGCATGCAGTCGGCGTTCATCGACATCGGCCTCGAGCGCGCGGCATTCCTGCACGTCGCCGATATCTGGCATCCGCGCCTCGCCGGCGAACCGCAGTCGGGCACGCCGCACCAGCCGATCGAGAAGATCGTGTTCGAAGGCCAGACGCTGATGGTCCAGGTGATCAAGGATCCGATCGGCACGAAGGGCGCGCGGCTGTCGACGCAGGTCAGTATCGCGGGCCGCACGCTCGTCTACCTGCCGCAGGAGCCGCATATCGGCATCTCGCAGAAGATCGAGAGCGAAGCCGAGCGCGAGGCCGTGCGTGCGCGCCTGACGGCCGTGATCCCGCCGGACGAGAAAGGCGGCTACATCGTGCGCACGATCGCCGAGGATGCGACCTCCGACGAACTGGCCGGCGACGTCACGTACCTGCGCAAGACGTGGGCGACGATCGTCGCGCAGGCGCAGCGCTTGCCGGCGACGAGCCTGCTGTACCAGGATCTCGATCTCGCGCAGCGCGTGCTGCGCGATTTCGCGAACGACGACACGACGCGCATCCAGGTCGATTCGCGCGAGACGTACCAGCGCCTCGCGGAATTCGCGGGCGAGTTCACACCGGCCGTGAGCCCGAAGCTGCACCACTACACCGGCGAGCGGCCGCTGTTCGACCTGTACAACATCGAGACGGAGATCCAGCGTGCGCTGTCGCGCCGCGTCGACCTGAAGTCGGGCGGCTACCTGATGATCGACCAGACCGAGGCGATGACGACGATCGACGTGAACACGGGCGGCTACGTCGGCGCGCGCAACTTCGACGACACGATCTTCAAGACCAATCTCGAGGCCGCGCATACGATCGCGCGCCAGCTGCGGCTGCGCAATCTCGGCGGGATCATCATCATCGACTTCATCGACATGGAGAACGCCGAGCATCGCGACGCGGTGCTGTCGGAGTTGAAGAAGGCGCTGTCGCGCGACCGCACGCGCGTGACGGTCAACGGCTTCTCGCAGCTCGGGCTCGTCGAGATGACGCGCAAGCGCACGCGCGAATCGCTCGCGCACGTGCTGTGCGAGCCGTGCCCGACCTGCCAGGGCAAGGGCCAGGTCAAGACGTCGCGCACCGTGTGCTACGACATCCTGCGCGAGATCCTGCGCGAGTCGCGGCAGTTCAATCCGCGTGAATTCCGCGTGATCGCCGCGCAGCAGGTGATCGACCTGTTCCTCGACGAAGAGTCGCAGCATCTCGCGATGCTGATCGACTTCATCGGCAAGCCGGTATCGCTGCAGGTCGAGTCGAATTTGAGTCAGGAGCAGTACGATATCGTGCTGATGTAGCGCTCCGCCCCTGCGCCGCCGGCATCGCCGCGCGGCGTCCGGATGCGGTGCCCGGGCCGCTCGCGCCTGTCGCGCCGGCGCCCGCCGCCCTTTCATTCACCCCTTTTCGCATTCATCACCCACCATGAGCCAAGGCCACAACCGCCGCCAGCGCAAGAAACTCCATATCGGCGAGTTCCAGGAACTCGCGTTCAACGCCACCGCGCACTACCGCAACGACATGACCGATCTCGCGCGCGGCGAACTGATCGACGCGTTCATCGACTTCGTCGAGGCGAACGGGCTGATGACCGTCGCATCCGCGGACGAAGGCATCGGCGCCTACGTGATCTCCGGCGCGCCGCGCGGCACGACGACCGACGCCGATCGCGAGCTCGTGCGCGGCTGGCTGGCCGCCCGTCCGGAACTGACGGACGTCAAGGTCAGCGATTTCACCGACGCGTGGTATCCGGACGCCTGACCTTCCGGTTTCCTGCGCCGCGCATCGGGCCATGCGCGGCGCCCGCATCGTCGCCGATGACCGGGCGCCGCGGCGCCGCGCTTCGCTTCACCTCGCCCGCCACCGATCCCTTCCTTTTCCCGACGGTCAGCCTGCGACAAGCCGTCGAAATCGGTCCTGAAAGCAAGACACGTTAAACTCTCACCTCGCGTGGTGCGCCGCCCGCACCCGCCATCCATCGCCAGCCGCGTGCCCTCGGGCCGCCCCCGACCCATGGAGTGAGTGTCAATGAGCGGCGGACTTCCGTTTCCCGCATCCCGCAAGTCGTTGCCGTCCTCGACGGTCTTCCTGATTCTCGCCGCCGTCGCGCTGCTGTCCGGCTGCGGGCTGCTGCCGGTCCAGAACCCGCCCGCGCCGATCAGCGAGGCGCTCGTCGAGCCCATCGAGGAAACCGCCGGCGAGCCGCTGACGATGCCGCCCGTGCCGGCGCCGACGCAACCCGAGGCGCCGGAAGCACCGAAGAAGCCGCACCGCGAAGTGACGCGGCCGAAGCCCGTGCAGCGGCCCGAATCGCCGACACCGCCACCGCCGCCGCCCCCGCCGATCGTCGCGACGCGCCCGCTCGACCGCACCCAGATCCACGCGCTGCTCGACAGCGAAGTCGCGCGCCGCAACGGCAAGGTGGTCGGTCGCGCGGTCGACATGGTGGTGGACGGAAGCGGCAAGCCGCGCGAGATGATCGTCAACCTGCAGGGCTTCATGGGCGTCGGCGACCGCAAGGTCGTCTTCCCGTGGAACGTGTTCCGCTTCACGCCGGGCGGCAAACAGGAGCCGATCGTGCTCGACGTGCCGTCGGGCGACCTGCCGCCGGCCGCGCGGCCGAAGGCCGTGCCGCTGTCGGGTTCGGCCGCGGCGTCGCCCGCGACGCGGCTGCCGATGCTCGACAGCGACGTCGAGCGCCCGAACGGCACGAAGATCGGCCGCATCGTCGACGTGCTGATCGACCGCGCCGCGCAGCCGCAGGCGGTCGTGCTCGACCTCGGCGGCCTCGTCAATACCGACCGCCGCTCGATCGCCGCGAGCTGGGGCGCGCTGCGCTTCGTCACGCGCGACAAGGCGCTGCACCCGCAGCTCGACCTGAACGACGCGCAGATCAAGGCGTCGCCGCCCTACGCGGCCGACAAGCCGGTCGTCGCGGTCTACCCGCCCGTCGCGCCAGCCCCGGCTTCCTCTGCGAGTGCTGCCCGATGACGATCAAGCATTCCGTCAGCGTACGCAGTCTGCGGTCCCTCGACTGGCTCAACTTCTTCGTTGCAAACGTTCAAACCGGCTTCGGCCCGTTCATCGCGTCCTACCTCGCATCGCACAAGTGGACGCAGGGCGAAATCGGCATGGTGCTGTCGATCGGCACGATCAGCGCGATGGTCAGCCAGGTGCCGGGCGGCGCGGCCGTCGATGCGCTGAAGAACAAGAAAGGCGCGGCCGCCTGGGCGATCGCAGCCATCATCCTGTCGGCGGTGCTGCTCGCGTCGAGCCCGACGATCGTGCCGGTGATCGCCGCCGAGGTGTTCCACGGTTTCGCGAGCTGCATGCTCGTGCCGGCGATGGCCGCGATCTCGTTCTCGCTCGTCGGCCGCGCCGACCTCGGCGACCGGCTCGGCCGCAACGCGCGCTGGGCATCGATCGGCAGTGCGGTCGCGGCAGGCCTGATGGGGCTCACCGGCGAATACTTCTCCGCGCGCGCGGTGTTCTGGCTGACCGCCGTGCTGGCGCTACCCGCGCTGTTCGCGCTCGCGATGATCCAGCCGACCCACGAAGTGATCCCGCAATCGTCGAAGCCCGACGATCACCACGACGAAGCCGGCGAACGCGAAACGCTGCTCGAACTGCTGCGCGACCGCCGGATGCTGATCTTCGCGGCGTGCGTCGTGCTGTTCCACCTGTCGAACGCGGCGATGCTGAACCTCGCGGCCGGCGAAGTCACGGCCGGGATGGGCGAGAACGTGCAGCTCGTGATCGCCGCGTGCATCATCGTGCCGCAGGCGATCGTCGCGATGCTGTCGCCGTGGGTCGGCCGCTCCGCGCAACGCTGGGGGCGCCGGCCGATCCTGCTGCTCGGCTTCTCCGCGCTGCCCGTGCGCGCGCTGCTGTTCGCCGGCGTGAGCAGCCCGTACCTGCTCGTGCCGGTGCAGATGCTCGACGGCATCAGCGCCGCCGTGTTCGGCGTGATGCTGCCGCTGATCGCGGCCGACGTCGCGGGCGGCAAGGGCCGCTACAACCTGTGCATCGGGCTGTTCGGGCTCGCGGCCGGAATCGGCGCGACACTCAGCACGGCCGCGGCCGGCTACGTCGCCGATCACTTCGGCAACGCGGTCAGCTTCTTCGGGCTCGCGGGCGCCGGCGCGCTCGCGGTGCTGCTGGTCTGGCTCGTGATGCCCGAAACGCGCGTCGCAAACGGCGAGGCGGCGGCCGACGAGCCGGCTGCCGCCTCGCCCGAACAGGCGCACTGAACGCGGCGCGCCGCCGTTACCCGCTTCTTGGCCGACTCACGATGGATACGATCAGGACACTCAACGAAGCCCGCCAGCAGATCCAGCAGTCGATCTTCGATCTGTTCAAGGGGCTGTCATTCAGCGAACGGCTCGCGCAAGGCGGGCTGATGGCGCTCCAGGCCGTCTGCGGCGCGTGCCTCGCGTATGCGATCGGCCGCGCGATGCATACCGAGCAGGCCGTATGGGCGGCGATCACCGCGATCGCCGTCACGCAGCACAACTACTCGGACACGATGTCGCTGTCGCGCGACCAGTTCATCGGCGCAATGGTCGGCGGCATGCTGGGCTTCGCCGGTGCGGCGGTCGGCGGCGATCGCCTCGTCACGTATGCGATCACGGTCGCGGTCGTGATCGTCTGCTGCTGGTGCCTGAACGTCGGCAGCGCGGCACGGCTCGGCGGCGTGACCGCGACGATCGTGATGCTGTTCCCGGGCAACGGCCCGCTGTGGGACATCCCGCTGGTGCGGCTCGGCGAAGTGACGCTCGGCACCGTCTGTGCGCTGGGCGTGTGCTGGGTGATGTCGAGAATCGAGCGGCGCTGGTTCCGCCGCGCGCAAGCGAAGTGACGCGGCTGCCCGGCGCGCATCGCGGCATCGCGATACGTGCCGGGCGCTCGGCAAGGTCAGTCGCCGATCCGCAGCACGATGCCGGAACCGATCTGCACCAGCAGGTGATCCCCGCCGACGCCAACCCATTGATAGCCGCGCGGCGGCGGGCTCAGGCGATAGCCGCGCCAGTCGTCGATCACGTACTGGCGATCGCGGAATTCGGGGGGAAGCCGGTCGCCCTTGTGCCACTCGCGGCGCGGCTGGTCGGCCCAGCGCGGCGGCACGTCGTCCTCATGGCGCATCTGGCCGGGCGGCATGTGTTTCGGGCCGTGGCCATGCTGCATGCCGTGGCCGCCCCGGTCGTCGTGGTTGCCGTGGTCCTGCGCCATCGCGGCCGGCGCGGCGCAACCCGCCGCGATCATCGCGGCCAGCATCATCCCGTGCATCTTCCTCATCGCGCTCTCCCTCCGTGTCGTCACGTCGAACGAAACCACTCGAACTGCCCGATGAAGACTAGCACACGGCACCGCGCGGCCGCATGACCGCGCGTTACGCGGCCTGCTGCTGGTACTGGATCCGGTGCAGGTGCGCGTAGAGGCCGCCGTGGCGCAGCAGTTCGTCATGGCTGCCCTCCTCGACGATCTTGCCGGCCTCGAGCACGAGGATGCGGTCCGCACGCTCGATCGTCGACAGCCGGTGCGCGATCACGAGCGTCGTGCGGCCTTCCATCAGCCGTTCGAGCGCGGCCTGCACGTGGCGCTCCGATTCCGAGTCGAGCGCCGACGTCGCTTCGTCGAGGATCAGGATCGGCGCGTCCTTGTAGATCGCGCGCGCGATCGCGAGCCGCTGGCGCTGGCCGCCGGACAGCCGCATCCCGTTGCCGCCGACGAGCGTGTCGAGGCCCTCGGGCATCGCGGCGACCGCATCGGCAAGGTTGGCGGCCTCGAGTGCGGCCTGCACGCGCGCGCGATCGGGCGTCTGCCCGTACGCGACGTTCGCGGCGATCGTGTCGTTGAACAGCACGACGTCCTGGCTGACCATCGCCATCTGGCCGCGCAGCGCATGGAGGTCGTAGTCGGAAACCGGCACGCCGTCGACCAGGATCGCACCGTCGGTCGGGTCGAAGAAGCGCGGCAGCAGGTTCACGAGCGTCGTCTTGCCGCTGCCGGACGGGCCGGCCAGCGCGATCATCTCGCCCGGCGCGACCTTGAACGAGATGCGGTCGAGCGTCGGCCGCTCGGCCGCGCCGTAGTCGAACGACACGTTGCGGAATTCGATCTCGCCGCGCGCGTGCGTCAGCGGCCGGCCGCCGCCCTGCGGTTCGGCCGGCTCGTCGATCAGCCCGAAGATCAGCTCGGCGGCCGTCATCCCGCGCTGCAGCGGCTGGTTGACGTCGATCAGGTGCTTGAGCGGCGAGATCACCAGCAGCATCGACGTGACGAACGCGACGAAACCGCCGACCGTCGTCTGGTCGTTCGACGACTGCACGACCGCGATCGTGATCACGACCGCGAGCGCGATCGACGCGAGGAACTGCGTGAGCGGCTGCGCGAGGCCGCCCGAGATCGTCATGCGCATCGCGTAGCCGCGCAGGCGCTTGCTCATCGTCGTGAAGCGGTCCATCTCGTACGCTTCGCCGTTGTGCACCTTGACGACCTTGTAGCCGCCGACCGTCTCCTCGACGATGTACGACAACTCGTTGGTGAGCGTCTGGTGCTCGCGGTTCAGGCGGCGCAGGCGGCGGTTGATCTTGCTGACGAGCCAGCCGATGCCGGGCAGGATCACCGCGACGATCAGCGTGAGCCGCCAGTTCAGGTAGAACAGATAGCCGAGCAGGAAGATCACGGTCAGCGAATCGCGCACGAGCGTGACCATCACGCCGGTCAGCACCGACAGGATCTGGTTGACCTCGAACACGATCGCGTTGATCACCGTGCTGGCGGTTTCGCGCTGGAAGAACGACGCGCCGGTGTGGAGCATCCGCTGGAACATCTCGAGCCGCAGTTGCAGCAGGATGCGGTTCGATACGTAGTTGAGCAGGTAATTCGACGTGTACTGCGACACGCCGCGTACGAGCGCGAGGCCGATCACCGCGATCGGCACGTACCATTTCGCGTTGTCGCTGCCGTGCGCGCCGAAACCGTGGTCGAGCAGCGGCTTGAGCAGCGCCGGGATACCGGCCTCGGTGGCCGCGACGACGCCCATCGTCATCACGGCGAGCACCACGATGCCGATCAGCGGCCGGATGTACGGCCACAGGCGCTTGAGGACCGTGACCGGCGAGGTGCCGGTGCCGTCCATCGGTTTGCGAAGTGTGTTCTGGGTTTCCAAGGCAATCCTTCTTGAGCCGCGATGCGGCGCCCGGCGCGTGGCCGCCCGGGCGTTCGCCCCTGTCGGGCGGGTGCCTAAAAGGGCCCAACATTATAGCCGCACCGCCCCCGCCGGCACGGGCAGGGACGATGCGGCCGGCGGCCGGGCCGCGAGTATACTGCCGCTCACCGATTTCACCGCCTTTCCGACGATTTCATGGCTGAACCCTCCCTCGGCGTCGCCCTCATCGCCCTCAACGCGTCCGCACGGCTCGCGCAGTGCCTCGGCGCGCTGTCGTTCGCCGACGACGTCGTCGTCATCGACGGCGGCAGCACCGACGATACCGTCGCGATCGCGCAGGCGCACGGCGCGCGCGTGATCGTCGAGCGCGACTGGCCGGGCTTCGGCCCGCAGAAGAACCGCGCGCTCGACGCGCTCGGCACCGACTGGATCCTGTCGCTCGATACCGACGAAGTCGTCACGCCGGAACTCGCCCGGTCGATTCGCGACGCGATCCGCGCGCCGGCCGCGCAGGTCTATGCGGTCGACCGGCTGTCGAGCTTCTGCGGCCAGTGGATCCATCACAGCGGCTGGTATCCGGACTGGGTGCCGCGCCTGTTCCGGCGCGGCACCGCGCGGTTCTCGGACGACCTCGTGCACGAGCGCCTCGTGTTCGACGGCGCCGCGCAGCGCCTGGCCGGCAAGCTGATGCACTATTCGTACGAGGACTTCGAGACCGTCGTGCGCAAGCTCGACGCGTATTCGACGGCCGGCGCGCGCCAGCGCCGCGCGGCCGGCCAGCGCGGCGGCTTCGGCAAGGCGCTCGCGCGCGGCGCGTGGGCGTTCGTGCGCACCTACGTGCTGCGGCGCGGGTTCCTCGACGGTCGCGCCGGCTTCATGATCGCCGTCTTCAACGCGGAAACCGTGTATTACCGCTTCCTGAAGCTCGGCCACGAAGCCGCGCGCTGAGCGCCCGCCCCGCACACCGCCGGCGTGCGGGCGGCCCGGCGTTACAATGCCGGGCTGCCCGCGCCGCGCGTGCCCGCCCGAAGGCGCCGCCGCCCGCCGCCCGCCACGACGACCACCGAATCCGACCGCCATGTTCTCCATCATCATTCCGACCTGGAACAACCTGCCGTACCTCAAGCTCGTCGTCGACAGCCTGCGCCGCCACTCCGCGTACGATCACCAGATCATCGTGCACGTGAACGACGGCTCGGACGGCACGCTCGACTGGGTGCGCGGCGAAGGCATCGAACACACCGCGTCACCGGCCAATATCGGCATCTGCCATGCGGTGAACCTGGCCGCCGCCCGGGCGACGCGCGATTACGTCGTCTACATGAACGACGACATGTTCTGCTGCCCCGGCTGGGACACGGCCCTCGTGCGCCGTATCGAGCAGATGCCGACCGATCTCTTCATGCTGTCGGGCACGATGGTCGAGCCGGTCGACACGCGCAACCCGTGCGTCGTCGTCAGCAATTTCGGCCGTGACGCCGAGCAATTCGACGCGGCGGGCCTCGTCGCCGCGACGCCGAAGCTCGCCCGCGCGGACTGGCTCGGGTCGACCTGGCCGCCGACGCTCGTGCACCGCGACTGGTGGAACCGCATTGGCGGCTACAGCAGCGAACTGTCGCCCGGCATGAGCAGCGACAACGACTTCTCGATGAAATTCTGGGACGCCGGCTGCCGGATCTTCCTCGGCGTCGGCGACAGCCTCGTCTATCACTTCCAGCAGAAAAGCACGGGCAAGATCGTCAAGAACGACGGCCGCCGCCAGTTTCTCAATAAATGGGGCATGACCCAGGCGACGTTCGACCGCTACTACCTGCATCGCGGCGAGCCCGCCGGCCCGAACATCACGCTCGACACGCCGGCCGTGGAAGGCCGCCTGAAGCGCGCGCTGCTGCGCTCGCGGATCAAGCGCGCCTTCAGCTGATCGGGCCCCGAAAACGGCACGGAAACCCGTCCCGCTTCGCGTATACTTTGCGGTTCGTCCCGAATCTCCCGTCGGGACGCGCGGCGACGTGCAGCAGGATGTCCGCCAGCCGCATTCGTCCATTCGACAGGTTCCGATGCTTTCGTTTTCCGCTCCCGCCTCGCGGCGCCTGACCGCCGCACGCGCATTCGCCGTTGCCGCGCTCTGCATGGTGCCCGTCTCGACCGCGCTGACCAATGTGTTCTGCGGGCTGTTCGCCGCCGCGCTCGTGATCTCTCCCGAATTCTGGCGCAACCTGCGCTCGTTCTTCACCGATCCGGCTTCGCTCGCGGCACTGCTGATCCTCGCGGCGCTCGCCGTCAGCGTCACGTATACGATCGCGCCGCACAACAAGGCATGGAACTGGGTCGCGAAGTACGACAAGCTGCTGTTGCTGCCATTTGCCGTGCTCGCGTTCCGTCATTCGAACTGGGCGCCGATCGTGCAGCGCTGCTGGTTCGGCACGCTGTGCGTCATCCTGTTGCTGTCGACGACCAACTATCTCGGGTTGACCGCGATCGGGCCCGCATATGCGTCCGCGCTGCCGGTATCGCGCGCGTGGGTGTTCAAGAACCACATCGCCGCCGGCATGTTCGGCGCACTGCTGTTCTACCAGGCTGCGGATCTCGCGCTGGCGGCTCGCACGGCGCTGTCGCGCATTGCCTATGCGGTTGTCGCCGCATGGACGCTCGTCAACGTGTTCGTGATGCTGCAGGGACGCACGGGGCAGGTCATCGCGCTACTGCTGATTCTCGTTGTCGCGGTGCGTTTCGTGCTGTTGCTGCGTCGGCAGTCGGCGCTGCGCGCCGGGCTGGCCGCCGGCGTGCTCGTCCTGTCCGGCATTGCACTGGTCGTCGCAGCGTGTACGGTTCACAACGGCCGGCTCGCGGAGGTCGTGACGGAAGTGCAGCAATATCGGCAGAGCGATGCCGTCACGTCATCCGGCCTGCGCCTCGAATGGTACAAGAGAGGGCTCGAGCTGTTCAGCCAGCGCCCCGTGATCGGCTACGGTGCGGGCGGCCTCGAGGTCGAGTTCCAGAAGCTCTCGGCCGGCAAGACGGCGGCCGAAGGCCAGCTCACGTCGAACCCGCACAACGAATACCTGCTGATGGCCGTCCAGCTCGGCTCGGTCGGCCTGCTGCTGTTCGTCAACCTGATCGTGCAGATCGCGCGCGGCAGCCGCGCGCTCGATCCGCGCTCGCGGCACCTGCTGCTCGGGTGGCTCGCGATCTTCGCGATCGGCAGTCTCGCGAACTCGCTGCTGCTCGATTTCGCCGAAGGGCACCTGATCGTGCTGCTGGCCGGCATCCTGCTCGGTTGCGGCGAACGCAGCGAGGCGTTGCCGCGCGAAACGTCGGCGATCCGGCGCAGCGCGTAACGCATGACGAAACGGGTTCCGCTGCCGGCCTGCTCCGGCGGCAGCGCCCGCACATCACGCCGACGCGAGCGGGCTGCGCCGCCTCGGCACGGCGCCCCTTCGAAAGCGGAAAAGCGCGCGCCTCGCGCGCACGTCAGTCGGACCCGGCGCGAGGCAGTCGCGACGTGTCGACGATCGCGTGGGCCGCACCCGGCGGATTCAGCCCGAGCATCTCGGCCGCCGCGGCCTTCACGCGCTGCGCGCCGAGATTGGCGAGGCAGTCGCTGCGGCTGTCGACCTTGCGCTCGCAGCCTTCGTGCCGGCACGGCACGCAATCGCCCTCCCCCTGCAGCAGCCATACGTTCCCGTGCCGTCCCGAGCCGCGCAACGGCCAGGGATTCTCGGTCGCGGGCCAGTGCTGCGGCCACGGCCCCCAGCGCACCGGATCGGACGGGCCGAACAGCGCGATCGTGTCGGTGCCCGTCGCGGCCGCCACGTGGGTCGCGCCGGTGTCGGGCCCGATGAAGAGGCGCGCGCGCCGCACGAGCTCCGCGCTCTCGCCGAACGTCAGCCGGCCGACCAGGTTCAGCACGTCGCCGCCCGCTTCGGCCGCGACCTGCTCCGCATACTCGCGTTCGCTGTCCGCCGGCCCGCCCGACAGCGCGACCGCGAAGCCGTGCTCGCGCAGCCAGCCGATCATCTCGACCCAGCCGTCGAGCCGCCATTGCTTGTAGCGGAACATCGGATACGGATGCAGGACGACCAGCGGCTTGCCGGCGCGAATCGCCGGCGACTCCGCGAGCCGCGCGTCGAAGCGCGCGCGCCGCGCGGGATCGTCGCCGATGCCGGGCGCAACGACCTCGGACACCGGCTCGATGCCGATCACCGGCGCGAGTGCGAGCGTGCTGACGACCGTATGCGCGGATGCGTGATGATTGATCGCGATCCCGTTCAGCATCATTCGCGTGAGCCATGTGACACGATCCGGATCGACGAGGCCGACCCGCTTGCGGCCGGCGAACCAGCTGTAGAAACGCGGCCGGTCGGAACTCAGCGCCGCGCACGCGAGATCGTAGCGGCGCCACATCGACAACGCGTCGCGCAGCCGCTCGCGGAATCCCGCTCGCTGCGCGACGACGATCACGCGGCGTACGTCGGGATTGTGCTCGAGCACCCCCTCGGTGCCGCGAAATACCAGCATGTCGATCTGCGCATCCGGCCAGCGGGCCTTCAGCGAACGGACGAGCGGCGTCGTCAGCAGGACGTCGCCGATCCGGCGCGGCGCGGCAACGAGGATGGTTCTGGGCGGGCGGGCAGAAGAAAACAGGGCCACGGCGATCGATCTGTCTAGCTGGCTGAACAAGGCTGGCAATGTACAGGATTTTGCCGCAGCCGGCGCAGCGCGGCGCACCGGCCGTGCATGCCGTCCCGAAACGGCCCTGATGCGGCCCCGCCGGCGGGCCGCGCCCACCGTCAGCGCCGTACGGGTGCGCCCGCTACGACGCGATCGTCGCGATCGCGGGCGCGGCGGCAGCCGGCTGCTCGTGTCCCGCAGCGGCCACCGGCTCGTCGCGATGGCCGGCCCGCGGCAGCAGATGGCGCACCGCCCGCTCGACCGCGTCGACGCCGATCGCGTCGACGGTCGCGCCGGCGCGCAGGATCACATGCGGCACGCCGAGCGGGTGCCAGCGCAGGTATTTCTCGGGGCGGTCCTCGAACAGCGCGGCGACCGGCACGCCGAGCGCCGACGCGAGATGCACGGGCGCGCTGTCGGCCGACACGATCACGTCGAGCAGGCTCGCGGCAGCCATCAGTTCGGCAACCGACGACGGCGCCACGTGCCGCGCATTCACGTCGCGCCACGCCTCGTCCTCGCCGCACGTGCCGATCGCCGGGTCGCGGAACACGATCACGTCGGCGCACGGTGCAAGCCGCAGGCCGAGGTCGCGCCAGCGGTCCGCGGGCCAGCGGCGCTCGACCGCCTTGTTCGACACGAACAATCCGACGCGCGGCTTCGTGCGCGCGCCGAGCAGGCGGTACCACGTGTCCTGCAGCGTACGGTCGGGATGAACCGACAGTTCGAGGCGGTCGAGATCGGCACGGCCCAGTTCGGGCACCAGCCGGAAACCCGACAGCGCCTCGTGACACATCTGCCGCTGCGCAACGTGCTCGGGCTTGCGATCGTCGAATTCGCTGTCGGCATCGTGCCAGCGGCAATCCTTCGCGCGAAGCTGGCGCGCGAACTGCATGCTGCTGCGATGCATGCCGCCGTTCGGGACGACCACGAGGTCGAACCGCAGGCGACGCAGGCGGCGCACGAGCCGCAGCCGGTCGAAGAATGCGCGCATCCGCCCGGGACGGTCGTTGCGCTCGCACTGGCGGCTGTACACGTAGGTGTGGACCGCGTGCACGTCCGGGTTGCCGGCCAGCGCGGCCGCGTTGTAGCGGTTCGCGACCACATGGAGCTCCGCACCGGGCCAACGCGCCTTCAGCGCGCCGAGAAACGCCGTTGTACACAGCATGTCGCCGAGAAAATCAATCCGGATCACGAGGATCCGCCGCGTCGGGTTCCCATTGGCCATGGTCATGTGGTGACAGTCAGTTTTTTATCGTCGCGACGGGCCGTTCCACGGCATCCCGATCCAGGGTGATCCTGTCGCGCGTCCCGCAGACCGCCCCCGTGCATGCACACGACACACGACGGCGGTGCCGTTCGCCGCGCGAACCCGCGGCAGGCGCCGCATACATGCGGCCAGCGCGCGATTGTATAGCGTCCGGATGACCGGCCCAAGGCCCGATTACCCTCGGATGAAAGAAAACGGCCCGCCGCACCGCGCGATGGCGATGCGCCGGGCCGTCTGTCGCGACAGCCGTCTAAACAGGACGCGATCAGTACGTGATTTCGACGACGCTGCCGTCGAACGCCGCGCGCAGTTCCGCGAGCAGCACGTCGCTCGGCTTCACGCGCCACGCGTCGCCCAGACGCATTTCGCCTTGCGCCCGCGCATTGCTGTACTGGATCTGGACCGCGAGCCCGTTCGGCAGCGGCGCCTGCGGGCGACGGCCGCCATCGCGCCCGCCGCCGCGCGGCGCCGGCGCTTCGACCGCGGTCGCGGCCGCCGGATCGTCCTTCGACACGTGCGGCTCGAGCACGCGGCGCAGCGCGACCGCGTCGGCGTTGCCGTTCATCGTCAGCCGCACGGCCTGCGCATAACGGCTGCGTGCGCGTTCGAGATCCATCACGGTATCGGCCGTGAAGCGGATGCCGCCGGTGAACGCGTCATTGCGCGCCTGCCCCTGCACGATCAGCAGTTCGTCTTCCTTGAACAGCGCCTTGTTGGCCTCGAACTGTTCGTTGAAGATCGTGATCTCGCACTGGCCCGACCCGTCGTCGAGCAGCGCGATCAGCATCTTGCCGCGCTGGGTCATCTGCGTGCGCAGCGACGCGATGATGCCCGCGACGAGCTTGTCGCGCCCTTCCTTCAGGTCGCCGACCTTCTGCCGCACGAAGCGGCGCACTTCGTCACGATATGCGTCGAACAGGTGGCCGGACAGGTAGAAGCCGAGCGCCCCCTTTTCCTCCTGCAGGCGGCGCTTGTCGTCCCAGGCGGGCTCGTCGACGAGCGCATGCGCGTGCGGCGACTCGGCGCCCATGTCGAACAGGCCGGCCTGCATCGCGTTCGCCTCGGCCTGGTCGGCCGCTTCCATCGCGAGCGGCACCGACGCGATCAGCTGCGCGCGGTTCGCATTCAGCGAATCGAACGCGCCGGCGCGGATCAGCGCCTCGACCGTGCGGCGGTTGACGACGCGACGGTCGATCCGTTCGCAGAAGTCGAACAGGTCGGTGAACGCCTTCTCCTCGCGAGCGCGCAGGATTTCCTCGATCGCGTTCTGGCCGCTGCCCTTCACCGCGCCGAGGCCATAGCGAATCGTGCGCGAACGCTTGCCGTCGGCTTCGGCGACCGGCTCGAACCGGTAATGCGACTGGTTGATGTCGGGCGGCAGCACGGCGAGGTTGTTCACGACGCAGTCGTCGAACAGGATCTTCACCTTGTCGGTGTCGTCCATCGCGAGCGTCATGTTGGCCGCCATGAATTCGGCCGGATGGTGCGCCTTCAGCCACGCGGTGTAATACGCGAGCAGTGCGTAGGCAGCCGCGTGCGACTTGTTGAAGCCGTAGCCCGCGAACTTCTCCATCAGGTCGAAGATCTCGTCGGACTTCTCGCGCGAGAGGCCGTTCTTCGCCGCACCCTCGGCGAAGATCTCGCGGTGCTTGACCATCTCCTCGGGCTTCTTCTTGCCCATCGCGCGACGCAGCAAGTCGGCGCCGCCGAGCGAGTAGCCGCCGATGATCTGCGCCATCTGCATCACCTGCTCCTGATAGACCATGATGCCGTAGGTCTCTTTCAGGACGGGTTCGACGCGCGGATCCGGATACTCGACCTTCTCGCGGCCGTGCTTCCGTGCGCAGAAACTCGGGATCAGGTCCATCGGGCCCGGACGGTACAACGACACGAGCGCGATGATGTCCTCGAAGCGGTCGGGCTGCGCATCCTTCAGCATGCCCTGCATCCCGCGACTTTCCAGCTGGAACACCGCGACCGTGTTGGCCTTCTTCAGGATCTGGAACGAAGCCGGATCGTCGAGCGGCACCTGCGCGAGCGACCAGTCGGCCTTCGACGGATCGAGGCGGCGAATGTAGCGCTCGGCCCAGTCGAGGATCGTCAGCGTCGTGAGACCCAGAAAGTCGAACTTCACGAGGCCGACGGCTTCGACGTCGTCCTTGTCGTACTGGCTGACGACACCGCCTTCGTCGCCCTGCGTGTACAGCGGGCAGAAATCGGTCAGCTTGCCGGGCGCGATCAGCACGCCGCCCGCGTGCATCCCGACGTTACGCGTGAGGCCCTCGACACGCTGCGCGAGATCGAGCAGCTGGTGGACTTCGTCCTCGTGGTCGTAGCGCTCCTGAAGCTGCGGCTCTTCCTTCATCGCGTCGGCGATGGTCACGTGCTTGCCCGGCTTGAACGGGATCAGCTTCGCGACGCCGTCGGTGAACATGTAGCCGAGGTCGAGCACGCGGCCGATGTCGCGCACGGCCGCCTTCGCGGCCATCGTGCCGAAGGTGGCGATCTGCGACACGGCGTCCGCGCCGTATTTTTCCTTCACGTACTGGATCACGCGATCGCGGCCGTGCTGGCAGAAGTCGATGTCGAAGTCGGGCATCGACACGCGTTCCGGGTTCAGGAAGCGCTCGAACAGCAGGTTGTAGCGCAGCGGATCGAGATCGGTAATGCCGAGCGCGTACGCGACCAGCGAACCGGCGCCCGAGCCGCGGCCCGGGCCGACCGGCACGCCGTTGTTCTTTGCCCAGTTGATGAAGTCCGCGACGATCAGGAAGTAGCCGGGAAAGCCCATCTTCGTGATGGTCCCGCACTCGAATTCGAGGCGCTTGTAGTAGGTGTCGCGCTGCGCGTCGCGCTCGGCTTCGACCGGATACAGCTGCGCGAGACGGGTCTCGAGCCCTTCCTTCGACAGCTGGACGAGGTAGTCGTCGAGCGACATGCCGTCGGGCGTCGGGAACAGCGGCAGCTTCGGCTTGCCGAGCTCGAGCTTCAGGTTGCAGCGCTTCGCGATCTCGACCGTGTTCGCGACCGCCGACGGCAGGTCGGCGAACAGCGCGACCATGTCGTCCTGCGTGCGGAAGTACTGGTCGGTCGTGAACCGCTTCTGGCGCCGCGGATTCGCGAGGATGTCGCCTTCCGAGATACACACGCGCGCTTCGTGCGCGGTGAAATCGTCGTCGGTCATGAACTGCGTCGGGTGCGTCGCGACGACCGGCAGCTTCAGCGCCGCGGCGAGCGTCGCGGCCTGCTGGATGTACGCCTCCGCGCCCGGCTGGCCGTAACGCTGCAGCTCGATGTAAAAGCCGCCCGGGAATACCTTCGCCCAGCGCTCGGCGTGACGGCGCGCGGCGTCCTCGTTGCCGGCGGCCAGCGCGAGCCCGATGTCGCCCTGCTGCGCGCCCGACAGCGCGAGCAGCCCCTGCGAAAGCGGGCCATCGAGCCAGCTCGCGTCGAGTTCCGCGCGGCCGCGGTACTGGTTCGTGAGCCATGCCTTCGACAGCAGCTCGCAGAGATTCAGGTAGCCGACCTTGTCCTTGACGAGCAGCAGCAGCCGCGACGGCTTGTCGCGATCGTCGGGATTGGCGATCCAGACGTCGCAGCCGGCGATCGGCTTGATGCCCTTGCCGCGGGCTTCCTGGTAGAAACGGACGAGGCCGAATGCGTTGCCGAGATCGGTGAGCGCGAGCGCGCCCTGACCGTCCGCGGCCGCCGCCTTGACGATGTCGTCAATGCGCACGATGCCGTCGGCAATCGAGAATTCGGAGTGAACGCGAAGATGGACGAAGCGGGGATCTGACATGGGCGCTATTGTAGCCGCCCCGCCGCGCAGGCTGCCCAAAAAATCCCCGCGCCGGCCGTTCGGCCGATGCGCGCGGCGACACGTCGCGCGGCCGGCCGGACAGCCGGGTGCCGATGCCCGCGCGGTTTGCGGGATAATACGGGTTTTCGAATCAACGCCCCGGCTTCGCACCCTATTTTGCGGGCCGCCGTGCGGCCGTTTTCCCGTCGGACCATCATGACCATCGTCAACCTCGCCGCCTACCACTTCGTGTCGCTCGACGCGAACGAACAATGGCGCCCGCTCGTCACCGCCCGCTGCAACAAACTCGGCCTGCGCGGCACGATCCTGCTCGCCCCGGAAGGCATCAACCTGTTCATCGCCGGCACGCGCGACGCCACCCACGCGTTCATCGCGTACCTCCGCCACGATCCGCTGTTCGAAGGCAAGTTCGCGTCGCTGCAGTTCAAGGAAAGCCTGTCCGACTCGCAGCCGTTCCGCCGCATGCTCGTGCGCCTGAAGCGCGAGATCATCACGATGAAGAAACCCGCGATCAAGCCGGAGCTCGGCCGTGCGCCGTTCGTCGACGCGCACACGCTGAAGGCGTGGCTCGACCGCGGCCACGACGACACGGGGCGCCCGGTCGTGATGCTCGACACGCGCAACGCGTTCGAGGTCGACGTCGGCACGTTCGACAACGCGCTCGATTACCGGATCGACAAGTTCAGCGAATTCCCCGAAGTGATCGACGCGAACCGCGCCGACCTCGAAGGCAAGACGGTCGTGTCGTTCTGCACCGGCGGCATCCGCTGCGAGAAGGCCGCGATCCACATGAAGGAAATCGGCATCGAGAACGTGTACCAGCTCGAAGGCGGGATCCTGACGTACTTCGAGGAAGTCGGCGGCGCACACTATCACGGCGACTGCTTCGTGTTCGACTACCGCACCGCGCTGAACCCGCAACTCCAGCCGACCGAGAACGTCACCTGCTTCGCATGCCGCGCGGTCGTCACGCCGGAAGCGCAACAATCGCCGAGCTACGTGCCCGGCAAGTCGTGCCCGGCCTGCGCGCAGGCAGCCAGCGCCGCGTAAGCGCGCAACCGGCGTTCCGATGAACGACTATCGCGGCCGCTTCGCGCCGTCGCCCACCGGCCCGCTGCACTTCGGCTCGCTGGTCGGCGCGCTCGCGAGCTGGCTCGACGCACGCGCGCACGGCGGCGCGTGGCTCGTGCGCATCGAGGATCTCGACGGTCCGCGCACGGTACCCGGCGCGGCCGACGACATCCTCGCGACGCTCGCGCATTTCGGCATGACGCCCGACGAACCGCCCGTGTGGCAAAGCACGCGCGACGCGGCCTACACGGCCGCGCTCGAACAGCTCGTCGCGGCAGGGCTCGTCTATCCGTGCGGCTGCACGCGCAAGGAAATCGCCGATTCGCTGCGTGCCGCGCACGAACGCCACACGACGCTCGCGTACCCGGGCACGTGCCGCACCGGCCTGCACGGCAAGCCCGCACGCGCGTGGCGGCTGCGCGTGCCGGACGGCGGCGACGCGATCGTCGCGTTCGACGACCGCTGGCAGCACACGCAATCGCAGAACCTCGCGACCGAAGTCGGCGATTTCGTGCTGAAGCGCGCGGATGGCCAATGGGCCTATCAGCTCGCGGTCGTCGTCGACGACGCCGCCGCGCGTATCACGCATGTCGTGCGCGGCGCCGACCTGCTCGATTCGACCGCGCGCCAGATCCATCTGCAACACTGCCTCGGGGTGCCGACGCCACGGTATCTGCACGTGCCCGTCGTCGTCGATGCAAACGGCGAGAAACTCAGCAAGCAGACGGGCGCGACCGCGCTCGAACGCGCCGCCCCGCTGCCCGCGCTGCAGGCCGCGGCAGCGCACCTGGGCCTCGCGCCCGACGGTGCGCTGCCCGGCGCGACGCTGGAGGCGTTCTACGCGGCCGCGACGGCAGCGTGGGCGCGGCGCTTCGGCCCGCGGGCCGGCTGACGCGCGTGCAGCGAGCCGGCTTCGCGGCAATCGCGGCCGGCGCCCCATGACGGATGCGTCGCCTGCCGCGCCACGATCCCCCAGCCGCACCCCCAATGAAAAACGGGCACATGCTTGTCGCATGCACCCGCTCGTCCGGCAGCGCTCGCGCGCCGCCCCTGCCTTCCGCCGACCTTACGCCGACGGCTTGCGCGGCATCCCGAACCCGCCGAGCAGCGCCGCAACCTGACGCTTCGGCCCTTTCTTCTCGGGCTGTTGCGCGGGTTGTGCGTCGTCCGCCTGCTTCGCCGGCGCCGACGGCTCATACGGCTTCAGGAAGAAATCATCGACCGGCGCTTCGTGGCGACGGTGATGACCGCCGCGCTCGGAACCGCCCGACCGGCGCCCCGATGCGCCGCGATGCTCGTCGCGATCGCGACGGCCGCCTCGTTCGCCACCGCGTTCGCTGTTGCGATCGCCGCCACGGTCACCACCGCGCTCGCCGCCGCGGTCGTCGTGACGATGGCGCGCCGGCTTGTCGAGCGTGAGCGTCTGCACGTCGAGCGGACGCTTGATCAGCTTCTCGATATCGGCAAGCTGCTTGCGCTCGTTCGGGCTGCACAGCGACAGCGCATCGCCCGTCGCGCCCGCGCGGCCGGTACGGCCGATCCGGTGCACGTAGTCTTCCGCGCTGAACGGCAGGTCGAAGTTGATCACGGCCGGCAGCTCGGCGATGTCGAGGCCGCGCGCGGCCACGTCGGTCGCGACCAGTGCCTCGATCTCGCCGCGCTTGAACGCGTCGAGTGCCTGCATCCGCTCGATCTGCGTCTTGTCGCCGTGAATCGCCGACGCGACGACACCGTCGCGCTCGAGATTGCGCGCCAGGCGGCTCGCGCCGATCTTGCTGTTGCAGAACACGATCACCTGTTTCAGGCCGCGATCGCGCAGCAACTGCACGACGGCCGCCTGCTTGTCGCCTTCGGCGACGTCGTAGACGATCTGCGTGACGTTCGCGTTCGTCGAGTTGCTGCGCGCGACCTCGATCGTCTGCGGGCTGCGCAGGTAGGTCGACGCGAGCTTCTTGATTTCAGGCGAGAACGTGGCCGAGAACAGCAGCGTCTGGCGCTCCTTCGGCAGCAGGTTCAGGATGCGCTGCAGATCGGGCAGGAAGCCCATGTCGAGCATCCGGTCGGCTTCGTCGAGCACGAGGATCTGCACCTGGCCGAGGTTCGCGGTCTTCTGCTGCACGTGGTCGAGCAGGCGGCCCGGTGTCGCGATCAGGATCTCGACGCCGCGGCGCAGCTCCGCCGACTGCGGGTTCATGTCGACGCCGCCGAACACGACCGCGCTGCGCAGCGGCGTGTGCTTCGCATACGCGTGCACGTTCGCGGCGACCTGGTCGGCGAGTTCGCGGGTCGGCGTGAGGATCAGCGCACGCACGGGGTGGCGCGCCGGTGACGCGCTCGTGTTGGCCTGCGGCAGCAGGCGCTGGATGATCGGCAGCGAGAAGCTCGCGGTCTTGCCGGTGCCCGTTTGCGCGGCGCCCATGACGTCGCGGCCGGCGAGCACGACCGGAATGGCCTGCGCCTGGATCGGCGTCGGCGTCGTATAACCCTGCTCCGCAATGGCTTTCAGGATATCGGCGGCAAGGCCGAATTGGTCGAAGGTTGCGTCGACGGGCTTGGCGACAGAATCGGACATGGTGGCGTTTCGCTCAAAAGGCGCGGCGGGGACATCGTGCGTCAGGCCGGCCGGGCCTGCGCTCATCACAATTCGGAAATAGACGGAGCCGCGGCGCGCCGCGCGGCGCCGCTCTGGCGCTTGGGACCGGTTCAATGCGAACGCTGGACGCCAGGCCGTGCGGACTCCGTTCGGCGCGAATGCCGGCGGAAAGGGCCGTATTGTAGCACTGTGCGGCCGTCTGTCCGTGACAACGCCGCGAACGGCCGCACCGGCGGTTCGCGCGGCCGGCCGGTACAGGCCCGCGCGGGGCGACGGACGGCCCGCGCGGGCTATCCCGATCGGCCGGCGGCAATATCAGGGGACTGATCGCGGAGTGTCGCGTCCGGAGGCCCGTCGCCTGCCCGCGGAACGGGTGAACGGGCGGCCAGGCCCGGCAGCCGGTCGATGCGAGCGGCGCGTACGGTCCGCGACCGCGCCCGGCGCTCAGCCCTTCTTCTTTTTCTTCTCGACCTGCGCGCAATCGCCCAGCAGCGGCGGCGAATTCGGGTCGGCGATCTCGTCGCGCAGCGTCGCTTCCTTGCCCTTCGTCCACCACGTATAGCGGCCGGCCTGGTAGCGCGCGCCCGACGCCGACACGGTGTCGACGAACAGCATCTGCTTCCCGTTGACCGGCACGAGCGCGAAGCTCTGGCCGTTGCCCGCGAGCCAGTACGACACGCGCACGGGCTGCTTCTGGTTCGCGCACTGGTAGACGGCCTGCTGGCGCGCATCGGCATCGATTTCCTCGACGGTCAGCTGCGCGGCGTGCGCGACGGAAACGGCAGTGCCCGCAAGCGCGAGCGCGGCAAGGGTGTGGCGAATCATGCAGGTCCTCTCACGAGACGGGTGGAAGCGCGCCCTCCCGGGGCGCGCGATTACTGTTGACGGGCGAGCGCCCCGGCTGGCGGGGATCAGGGATCGATGACGTCGGCGCACGCGTCGGTCGGCGCCGCCGCGACGTGGCCGACGAGCGGCACGATCTTGAGCCCGGCCGAAGCCACCCGGCACGGCGCGGCCGCGAGGCCGCAACCCGCGAGACTCGCGACGAGCGCCAGCGCGGCGCCCAGCTTTCCGATACGCAACCACCTCGACGCCATCGCCCTCTCCTCGTCCCGTCAGCGGACCGACACGGGCCGGACGGCCGCGGCGGCGCGCTTCGCGCGTTCGCGGGCTTCGTCGACGGTCGCGCCGGTCGCCAGCGCGACGCCCATGCGCCGCTTCGCAAAACTTTCCGGCTTGCCGAACAGGCGCAGGTCCGCGCCCGGCACCGCGAGCGCGTCGCGTACGCCTTCGAACGCGATCCCGCGCTCGTCGAGCCCGCCGTAGATCACGGCCGACGCGGCCGGGGTCCCGAGCGCCGGATCGACCGGCAGCCCGAGAATCGCGCGCGCATGCAGCTCGAATTCCGACTGGCGCTGCGACGCGAGCGTGACGAGGCCCGTATCGTGCGGCCGCGGGCTCACTTCCGAGAACCACACGTCGTCGCCGCGCACGAACAGCTCGACGCCGAACAGCCCGCGCCCGCCGAGCGCCTCGGTGACCTTGTGCGCGATCTCGCGCGACTTCTCGAGCGCCACCGCGCTCATCGGCTGCGGCTGCCACGATTCGACGTAGTCGCCCGCGACCTGCACGTGGCCGACCGGCTCGCAGAAGTAGGTGCGCGTGGCGAGCGTCGCCGGGTCGATCGCGCGCACGGTCAGCTGCGTGATCTCGTAGTCGAAATCGATGAAGCCCTCGACGATCACGCGGCCGTGGTTCACGCGCCCGCCCGCCATCGCGTAGTCCCACGCGGCCTTCACGTCGGCGTCGGTCTTCACGACCGACTGCCCCTTGCCCGACGACGACATCACGGGCTTCACGACGCACGGCATGCCGATCTTCGCGACCGCCGCGCTGAAGGCCTCGAACGAATCCGCGAACGCATACGGCGACGTCGGCAGGCCGAGCTCCTCGGCCGCGAGCCGGCGGATCCCTTCGCGATTCATCGTGAGCTGTGTCGCGCGCGCGGTCGGGATCACCTCGGCAAGACCGGCCGTCTCGATCGCCGCGAGCGCGTCGGTGGCGATCGCCTCGATCTCCGGCACGATCAGGTGCGGACGCTCGGCCTCGACGATCGCACGCAGCGCGGCGGCGTCCGTCATGTCGATCACGTGCGCGCGATGCGCGACCTGATGGCCCGGCGCGTCCGGATAGCGGTCGACCGCGATGACTTCGACACCGAGACGCTGCAACGCGATGATGACTTCCTTGCCGAGCTCGCCGGCGCCGAGCAGCATGACGCGCGTGGCCGAGGGTGAAAGCGGCGTACCGAGCCGCTGACCGATCTGCATGTGATTTCCCGCTTCTGGTGGAGGACGAAAACGGCTCCGATGTTAACACGCGCGATGACGCCGGTTGGGGGCGTTTCGACGCGCCGGCGCCCGACCGCGCACGACGCGCAGGCACGCTGCGAACGTTTTCATGCATGAAGTGTCGGCTCGCCTGCCGCGGGGCGGGTGCGTTACTCTTACGCCTTGATCAGAATCCGATGAGGAACGAGGCTCATGTCCCACCTGTCCGCCGCCGCACGCGCACGCACCGGCCTGCTTCGCCCGTTGCGCGCGCCGCTCTGCGCGTTGACGCTTGCCACGCTTCTCGCCGCCTGCGCGATGCCGACCCATCCCGATTCCGCCGCCCCCGCGCCCGACCCGTACAACCCGGCCGCCGTCCAGCTGCTCGACGACACGAGCTGGGAACTCACCAGCTGGACGAATGCCGACGGCACGCCGCGCGCGATCCCGCACGGCGACAACGGCGAGCCGATCAAGCTCGCGCTGTCGACCGAGTCGGGCATCCGGCGCGCCAGCGGGTTCTCGGGCTGCAACCGCTACACGGGCACCTACGCGATCAAGAACGGCCTGCTGAGCTTCGGGCCGCTCGCCGGCACGCGGATGGCCTGCCCGAATTCGCTCGGCGGCCAGCTCGAGCGCGCGTACCTCGACGCGCTTGCGCACGTCGACAAGACCGGCGTGCAGATGCGCGAGCCGCAGCAATTGCAGATCGTGACCAGCGCCGGCGCAACGCTCGTTTTCACGCACCGGAGCCCTTGATGCATCACGCACGCGAAGGCTGGCCGACCGCCTTCGCGTCGCGTGTCGCGCGCGTGTGCCGGCCGCACGCGCCGCACGGCGTGAACCGAATTCACGTCGCCCGGGAATCTTGTTCGCCGGCCGGTTAAACTCGGCGGGTCGCGCCTCGCGCGCCCCTCCCTACTCCTGTTTCAAAGCATGCACACGGTAGTCTTCGGCTGGTTCGGCATCTCCGCCGTCTGGTTCCTCCTTCTCTTCTGGCGTCTCGTGCAGGCGATGCTGCCCGGCGGCGGCGGGCTCGCCGGCCGCGGCTCGATCCGCCTGTGGCTCGGCTTCGTCGCGGTATTCGTCGCGAGCTGCACGCTGACGAGCCCGCTGTCGGGCCCCGACACGAACGCGCTCGGCCATGCGTTCTCGGCGGGCTTCGCACACGTACTCGGTCCGATCGGCACGCCGGTCGCGATGGTCGTCCTGTTCTTCGCCGGGTTGCCCTGGCTGACCGGCATCGGCTGGCGGCAGTTCGCCGCGTGGGTCGACACGTCGTTCGGCGTCAAGCTGTCGCGCGACGGCGGCGACGACGACGCGCGCGGGATCGCCGACCTGCCGCGCAGCGCGCTGCATCGCGACGACGACCTCGTGCAGCCGACCACCGCGCATACCGTCAACTCGATGGCGCCGCGCCAGAACGGCCGGTATTCACGCCCGACGCTGTGGAAACCCGATCCGCAGGCGCGGCCGAAGCCGCGCGGCAAGACGCCGCCGCGGCCGCACACGGAACCCGTCGCGCCGTCGGGCTGGCTGAAGCCGACCGTGCCGCAGCGCACGCCGGTGGCGCCCGCCGCGCCGATTCCGGCCGGCGCGATGCCGCCGCCGACGACCGGCAGCACCGCGAGCCTCGCGCGCGCGGCAGCCAACTCGCAAGTGCCGCGCCCCGATCCGGCCCCGCTTCCTGTCGGATTCGAACCCGTCCGGCCGCGGCCGACTGCCGTGCGACCGGCCACCGCCGCGCTGAAACAGACGCCACCGCGTGCGACGGTCACGCCGCGCCCGGCCGCCGCGCCACCGCAGCGTCCGCCGGCACGCCCGGTCGCGGGAACGGCCGCAGCCGGCGTGTCGCCGGACACGACGCGACGCCGTCCGGTGCCGCCGACGCCGGCGCGCGCGCCGCTCTATGCCTGGACTGAAAAACCCGCCACGCCGATCACGCCGGCGCCGAGCGTTCACGACACGCTGCGTTCGATCGAAGCCAGCACCGCGCAATGGGCCACGCTCGGCGGCGCACAGTCGACCGATGCGACGCACGCCGCGACGGCCGCCGCAGCCACGGCTGGAATGGCTGCGACAGCAGGCAGCGTCGCCGCGCCGGCAGCGGCGGCCGTGTCGAACGCATTCGTTTCGGCAACGCACGGTATCGCGGCCCGTGACACTGGTGCTCCGGTCCAGCACGATGCCGCGCCCGCACGCGACGACAGCGCGCCGATCGTACTGGATGCGTTCATGCCGGCGGAGCCCGGCATCCCCGCGACGATTGCCGATTGGGCCACCCCGGCGCTCGACGGCGCCGCACCGCACGCGCTGCCGAATGCTGACACGGGCGCCGGCAGCGACGATGCCGCGTCGTCGCATCAAACCGACGATGACATCCGTCACGTCGACGCTGCGCCCGCCGCACACGCACCTGCACCTGCACCTGCACATGGGATCCCGCCGGCGCCGTCGTTCGACGCCCCGGTCAATCTCGCGCCGTGGGAGGACCTCGGCCGCCCGTCGGTTTCCTCGTTCGAAGCATCGCCCGCGCATCCGATCGCTGAATCACCGGCAGACGCAACGCAACCGGAGCCGGCCCACGCCGCCTTCGCGCAACAAGCTGACGAAGCAGCGGTCGACGAAGCCCCCGCACGCAATCCGGCAGCATTCTTCGATACCGCCGCCCCGGCGATCGAACGCCCTGCATCGGCTTACCTGCCACCGGGTGTCGATGACGCACATGACGACCTGAAGCCCGCCGGTGGCATCGCGCCGTTCGCAGCGCTCCCCTCTTCGTCGATCGCTGCGACATCGGCACGCGCCATGACCGGAACGACGCCGATTGCGGCAACGTCGGCACGCCCTGCATCGAACCTCGTTCCGGAGGCCGCCCAACCGGCAGGGGCGGAACGTAGTGCATCGCTGTCGGCCATCGCCGAAGGCGGCACGCCCGTCACGCATTGGGCGCCGCCGGTGCAACCCGCAACGACACCCGCGGCGGCTTCCGCGGAATTGCCTGAATCGCCGACGATTCAACCGTTTGCCGCGGCTGCGTCGCCGTTCGTCGGCACGGCCCTCGGTTCGACCGCACCGGTACCTGCCTCCGCTTCGGGTGTTGCGCCCGTCACCGCCATACCCGCCGCGACACCATCGACGGCCGGCATGACCGGCACGGCATCGGCATCGGTTTCGCCGTCGCAACCGGCCGTATCGGCATCGACCGGCGCCTCCGTTGCGCCGGCAGCGCCGATCGGTGTCCCGGACATGAGCTACGGTGCGTTCGTCCGCGCATCGATGCCCGAGACAACCGCCACGCCCGCCGCGGCACCGTCGACGACCGGCGCACCGGGTTCGGCCGCGCAAGCGCCCGCGGCACCGGCGCCCGTGAGTTTCACGTCCGCCCCGCTTGCGGCACAACCGTCCGTGCCGACACCGGCGCACCAGGCCGGCACGGCAACCTCGTCGAGCGGCACGGCAATCGACGGCTCCGGCTCGTTCGGCGCAACCGCCGCGCAACCGGCAACCCGCCTTCCCGTGCCGCCGGCCGCTTCCGCTGCGGTCGGATCGCTCGCCTCCATCGGTGCAGCGGCCGCGTCGCCGACTCCGTCGGTCGCTGCCACGCCGGCCGCCGCCACGACGTTCACGACGGCGCCCGTCCCCGCCGCGTCGCCGGCAAGCTGGTCCGTGTCGAACGACGTGTCCGCGGCGCCGCAACCGGCCGCCCCGCTCCCGGGCGCGATCCTGTCAGTGCCGGCAGCGATCGTTGCTGCGCCGACCGGCGCAACCGCCGCCGTGACGGCCGAGCCGGCCGCAACCGACACCGCGGCCCCCGACGCCCCCGTGCGCCAGCCGCGCCCGAACGCGTTCGAATTCCACGCACCCGCGTCGTTCAGCGTCGAACTGCCGACGCTCGACCTGCTCGAGCCCGCATCCGACGACGTCGAAACGATCACCGAGGAACACCTCGCGCAAACGGCCCAGGTGATCGAACAGCGGCTGCAGGAATTCAAGGTGCCGGTGACGGTGGTCGGCGCCTCGGCCGGCCCCGTGATCACGCGCTTCGAGATCGAGCCGGCGCTCGGCGTGCGCGGCAGCCAGATCGTCGGGCTGATGAAGGATCTGTCGCGCGGCCTCGGCCTCACGTCGATCCGCGTCGTCGAGACGATTCCCGGCAAGACCTGCATGGGCCTCGAGCTGCCGAACGCGAAGCGCCAGATGATCCGCCTGTCGGAAATCCTCGCGTCGCGCGAGTATCAGCATTCGCAATCGCAACTGACGATCGCGATGGGCAAGGACATCACGGGCCGCCCGGTCGTCGCCGATCTCGCGAAGGCGCCGCACATGCTCGTCGCCGGCACGACGGGTTCGGGCAAGTCGGTCGCGATCAACGCGATGATCCTGTCGCTGCTGTACAAGGCGACGCCGGAAGACGTACGGCTCATCATGATCGACCCGAAGATGCTGGAGCTGTCCGTCTACGAAGGCATCCCGCACCTGCTCGCGCCGGTCGTCACCGACATGAAGCTCGCGGCGAACGCGCTGAACTGGTGCGTCGGCGAAATGGAGAAGCGTTACCGGCTGATGTCGGCTGTCGGCGTGCGCAACCTCGCGGGTTTCAACCAGAAGATCCGCGATGCGGAAGCGAAGGAAAAGAAGATCGGCAACCCGTTCTCGCTGACGCCCGAGGATCCCGAGCCGCTGTCGAAGCTGCCGCTGATCGTCGTCGTCATCGACGAGCTGGCCGACCTGATGATGGTCGCCGGCAAGAAGATCGAGGAGCTGATCGCGCGCCTCGCGCAGAAGGCGCGCGCGGCCGGCATCCACCTGATCCTCGCGACGCAGCGCCCGTCCGTCGACGTGATCACCGGCCTGATCAAGGCGAACATCCCGACGCGCGTCGCGTTCCAGGTGTCGTCGAAGATCGACTCGCGCACGATCCTCGACCAGATGGGCGCGGAGTCGCTGCTCGGGATGGGCGACATGCTGTTCCTGCCGCCGGGCACCGGTTATCCGCAGCGCGTGCACGGCGCGTTCGTCGCCGACGAGGAAGTGCACCGGATCGTCGAGTATCTGAAGCAGTTCGGCGAGCCGCAGTACGAGGAAGGCATCCTCGACGGCCCGGCCGCCGACGGCGCGACGCAGGACCTGTTCGGCGAAGCGCCGGACGCGGAAGCCGATCCGCTGTACGACGAAGCCGTCGCGTTCGTCGTGCGCACGCGGCGCGCGTCGATCTCGTCGGTGCAGCGGCAGCTGCGCATCGGCTACAACCGCGCGGCACGCCTCGTCGAGCAGATGGAAGCGGCCGGGCTCGTGTCGGCGATGGGCATCAACGGTAGCCGCGAGGTGCTGGTGCCGGCCGCGGCCGACTAAGCGCGGCGGCCGAACGGCCGCCGTCGACCGATACGGGCGCACCGGGAAACCGGGCGCACCGAAAAAAACGGGCGCTGCGTCCGCAGCGCCCGTTTCATTTACCGCGTTTACATCGACTGCACCGGCACCAGTTTGAAATCGACCGGCTTGCCGACCGCGACCTTCTGCGGATTCGCGCCGAGCTGCCCCGTTTCGACATCGCGGCTGAACACGTAGAACGTGTCGCTGTCCTGGTTGCCGACGATCAGCCACTTGCCGGTCGGATCGATCAGGAACTCGCGCGGCGTCTTGCCGAGGCTCGACTGGCGGCCGACCTGCTTGAGCCGGCCGTCGGCCTGGTTCACCGCGTAGATCACGAGGTCGTTCGCGTCGCCGCGGTTGCTCGCGTACAGGAAGCGGCCGTCCGGCGACAGGTGGATCGCGCCGCCGCCGACCTTGCCCTTGAAGCCCGGCGCCGTCATCGACACCGTCTGGACCGGCGTCAGCTTGCCGTCGTGATAACCGAGCACCTCGACCGACGCGTTGAGCTCGCTCGTCACGTACGCGAACCGGCCGTCGGCGCCGAACACCATGTGACGCGGGCCCGAGCCGGCCTTCACCGGCGTGTAGCGCGTGTCGGTCGGGCTGATCAGCCCGCGGCTGCCGTCCACCGTGTAGCGGTAGCCGTAGATCTTGTCCGCGCCCAGATCCTGCACGAACAGGTAGCGGCCGTCCGGCGAAAACACCGTCGAATGCACGTGCGCGCCGTCCTGACGGCCCTTCACGGGCCCGGTGCCTTCGTGGTGCACGGCCAGCACGGCCTCGCCGAGCGCACCGTCGTCGCGCAGCGGAAACACCGCGAAGCTGCCGCCCGGATCCTTCGCGACCGAGTAGTTGGCCGTCACGAGATACTTGCCGTCCGGCGACAGCGCGAGATAGCAAGGATCGTTCCCTTCCGACGACACGCGGTCGATGAAGCTCAGCGCGCCCGTCTTCGCGTCGAAGCGGAACGCGCTGACGCCGCCGCGCTGCGACGCCGGCCCGTCGTCGCCGGGTAGTTCGTTGACCGCGTAGACGGTGCGACCGTCGCGGCTCGGCAACAGATACGACGGATTCACGGTCTTCGCCGACGATACGGGCGCGACGCTGCCATTTTTAGTATCGAAGCGGTAAACATAGATCCCGTCGCTGCCGCCGCCCGTGTAGGTGCCGACCAGCAGGTTGTAGACGCCGTCGGCCGGTGCGGGCGATTGCTGCGCAAATGCATGGGTCGCGGACAGGGAAAGCACGATCGCGAAACCTTTCATCCAGTGAGCGAGCCTAAGCGGGAACCCTCGTGTCGAAGCGTGTGCGTCACGCTCGCGTAAACGGTTGGGCATTGAATCCTCCTTGCATCGAGTCGCTTCAAGTGTTGAGATAGGACGAAACGCCGGCCGTTCATGCGCTCCGCCGCCCGGCCGAGTATACGGGGCGCGACGCCCGGGCGTGAAGCCCGGCCGCCGCCGTCCGCATTGTGAACTCGATACCCAAGGACCGCCTGCCCATGCCTGCCCTGATCGAAGACTACGCCCTCGTCGGCGACGGCCACACGGCCGCGCTGATCTCGAAAGACGGCTCCGTCGACTGGCTGTGCTGGCCCCGCTTCGATTCGGGCGCCTGCTTCGCGGCACTTCTCGGCACCCCCGAGCACGGCCGCTGGCTGCTTGCGCCTGCCGCCGACGCCGCAGTCACGCACACCACGCGCCGCTATCGCGGCGACACGCTGATTCTCGAAACGGATTACGAAAGCGCCGACGGCGCCGTCACCGTGATCGACTTCATGCCGCCCGGCAACGGCTGGTCCGAACTCGTGCGGATCGTCGTCGGCCGTCACGGCACGATGAAGATGCGCATGGAGCTCGTGTTGCGCTTCGACTACGGTTTCTCGATCCCGTGGGTCACGCAACTGACTCGCGAGGACGGCATGAAGGCGATCGCGGGCCCCGACACCGTCGTGCTGCGCACGCCGGTGCCGCTCACCGGCAAGAATCTCCATACGCTCGCGGAATTCACGGTCGGCGCCGACCAGCGCGTGCCGTTCTCGCTCAGCTACGCGGCCTCGCACATGCGGCTGCCGCCCGCGCGCGATCCGCTGTCGATGCTCGCAAGGACCGAGAACTACTGGCTCGAGTGGTCGGGCCGCTGCCAGGTGCAGGGCCGCTACGCGGCGGCCGTGCGCCGCTCGCTGATCACGCTGAAGGCGCTCGCGTACGAGCCGACCGGCGGCATCGTCGCGGCGCCGACCACGTCGCTGCCCGAAAAGATCGGCGGCAACCGCAACTGGGACTACCGCTACTGCTGGCTGCGCGACGCGACGATCACGCTGCTCGCGCTGATGCGCGGCGGCTACTACGACGAGGCGCGCGCGTGGCGCACGTGGCTCGGCCGCGTGATGGCCGGCTCGCCCGAGCAGATCCAGATCATGTACGGGATCGCCGGCGAGCGCCGGCTGCCGGAAATGGAGCTCGACTGGCTGCCCGGCTACCAGGATTCGAAGCCGGTCCGCGTCGGCAACGGCGCCGCGAACCAGCTTCAGCTCGACGTGTTCGGCGAGGTGATGGCCGCGCTGCACCTCGCGCGCGTGGGCGGCCTGCAGGCCGACGACACGGTCTGGTCCGTGCAGTGCGCGCTGCTCGACCATCTCGAGAAGATCTGGCAGGAACCCGACGAAGGGATCTGGGAAACGCGCGGCGGCCGCCTGCATTTCACGTTCTCGAAGGTGATGGCATGGGTCGCGTTCGACCGCGCGATCAAGTCTGCGGAAATGTTCCGGCTGCCCGGCTCGCTCGACCGCTGGCGCGCGCTGCGCGAGCGAATCCATGCCGACGTCTGCGCCAACGCATGGCACGCGGGCAAACAGGCGTTCGCGCAGAGCTACGGCAGCGACGAGCTCGACGCGAGCGTGCTGCTGATGCCGCTGCTCGGCTTCCTGCCGCCGGAAGACCCGCGCATCGTCGGCACGGTCGAGGCGATCGAGCGCGAACTGCTGCACGACGGGCTCGTGATGCGCTACCGGACGACCGAGTACGACGACGGCCTGCCGCCCGGCGAAGGCACGTTTCTCGCGTGCAGCTTCTGGCTGGTCGACAACTACGCGCTGCTCGGCCGGATCGACGACGCGCACCGGCTGTTCAGCCGGCTGCTCGCGCTGTCGAACGACCTCGGGCTGCTCGCGGAGGAGTACGACCCGGTCGCCGGGCGGCTCGTCGGCAACTTCCCGCAGGCGTTCTCGCACGTGGCGCTCGTGCATACCGCGATGAACCTGATGCACCACGAGGACGCGATGGCGCGGGCCGCCGGCCAGCCCGCGCCGGCCGTGGCGACCGGGCGTTGACGGACGTTGGCGGGGTGTCGGGCGGCGGCGCGGGCGGCTTGGTCAGAGATCGTCAAATCGCAAAATTTTGATGAAAAATCGGGGAAATGTTGCATTGCACCACCCATCGTTGTCCGATATGATCGACGCGATTGTCCGGCCGCACTGCAATATGGCCGGCCGCTGACCCACACGGCACGCCGCGACGCCCCACGCCGCCCTTGCGCTCCGTCCCCCACGCGGGAGTAGTCTGCATGCTTTACCAATTGCACGAATTCCAGCGCGCCATGCTGAGCCCGCTGACGGCCTGGGCCCAGGCCGCGTCCAAATCGTTCGCCAACCCGTCCAGCCCGTTCTCGCTGATGCCCGGCGCGCCGCGCATGGCCGCCGCGTACGAACTGATGTACCGGCTCGGCAAGGATTACGAGAAGCCCGAATTCAACATTCATCAGATCGTCAAGGACGGCCACAACATCCCGATCGTCGAGCAGACGATCGTCGAGAAGCCGTTCTGCCGGCTGCTGCGCTTCAAGCGCTATTCGGACGACGCCGACGCCGTCACGCAACTGAAGGACGAGCCGGTCGTGCTGGTCTGCGCGCCGCTGTCGGGCCACCACTCGACGCTGCTGCGCGACACGGTGCGCACGCTGCTGCAGGACCACAAGGTCTACATCACCGACTGGATCGACGCGCGGATGGTGCCGGTCGAGACGGGTCCGTTCCACCTGCACGACTACATCGCGTACATCCAGGATTTCATCCGTCACATCGGCGCGCGCAACCTGCACGTGATCTCGGTGTGCCAGCCGACGGTGCCGGTGCTCGCGGCGATCTCGCTGATGGCGAGCCGCGGCGAGGATACGCCGCTCACGATGACGATGATGGGCGGCCCGATCGACGCGCGCCGCAGCCCGACGTCGGTGAACTCGCTCGCCACGCAGCACTCGACCGCGTGGTTCGAGAACAACGTGATCCACACGGTGCCCGCGAACTATCCGGGCGAAGGCCGCCAGGTGTATCCGGGCTTCCTGCAGCATACGGGCTTCGTCGCGATGAACCCGGAACGGCACGCGCAATCGCATTGGGATTTCTACCAGAGCCTGCTGCGCGGTGACGAGGACGACGCCGAGGCGCACCGCCGCTTCTACGACGAGTACAACGCGGTGCTCGACATGGCCGCCGAGTATTACCTCGAGACGATCCGCGTCGTGTTCCAGGAATTCCGGCTCGCGGAAGGCACGTGGGACGTCGAAGGCGAACGCGTGCGGCCGCAGGATATCAAGCACACCGCGCTGATGACGATCGAGGGCGAACTCGACGACATCTCGGGCAGCGGCCAGACGCACGTCGCGCACGAGCTGTGCACGGGCATCCCGCAAGACGATCGCCGCACCCTGACCGCCGAGAAATGCGGCCACTACGGGATCTTCTCCGGCCGCCGCTGGCGCACGATCATCTACCCGCAACTGCGCGACTTCATCCGCGAGCATGCGCCGGAGCCGAAACACGGCACGACGAAGGATCATCCGGACGCGCCGGCGGCCACGACGCTCGCGGCCGTGCCGGCCGCCAACGCACCGACCGAGGCGACACGCGCCACGGTCGCGAAGCGCACGCGCGCCAAGGCGCCGGCCAAGGCCGCCGCCCCCGCCAAGGCCGCACCGGCCGCGAAGCGGGCCGCCGAAACCCCGCGCGCAAAAACCGTCCGCACGCGCAAGGCAGCCTGACGCGCTGCGTTCCGACGCAAAAACGCCGCCGTTGCCTGCGCACGGCGGCGTTTTTACATGCGGCGCCCGCTCGCCGGCGCGTCAGCGCCGCAGCAGGTACGCGAGCAGCACCTCGGTGTTCATCCGGACCATCTCCGCGCGCTCGTCGGTATCGGTGAAGTCGCGACCGAGCGTCGCGGCGAGCGTGAAGCGGTTCGACACGATGTAGTAGCCGAGCCCCGACAGCGTCACGTAGAAGCGCAGCGGATCGACGTCGCCGCGGAACAGCCCGGCCTTCTGGCCGCGCATCAGCACGTTGCCGAGCTTCGCGACGATCGGCGACATCATCTCGCGGATCCGCGTCGACTTGTGCAGGTAGCGCGCTTCGTGCAGGTTCTCGTTGTTGATGAGCCTGAGCAGCTCCGGATGGTCGCGGTAGTAGTCCCAAACGAAATGCGCGAGCCGCGTGACGGCTTCGACCGGCGCGACGCCGTCGAGATCGAGCACGCGCTCGGCCTCGGTCAGCGCGGAGAACGCGTGTTCGAGCACGGCCGTGAACAGCTGTTCCTTGCTGCCGAAGTAGTAATAGAGCATGCGCTCGTTGGTTTCGGCCCGGCGCGCAATCTGGTCGACGCGTGCGCCGAACAGCCCTCCACTCGCGAACTCTTCGGCGGCCGCCATCAAGATGCGGCGGCGCGTACCTTCAGGATCTCTTTTGATTTTTGGCTGATTCATGGTGGCGTTTTGCTATGTGAGCCGCTTGATCCGGACCGGCACCCCCACCGCCTCGGCGCCGGCCGCCCTGGAACGGGCGCGCCGCGTGCGGCCGCCCTCCTGCTGAGCCCCTGCAAAAAAGCGGTTCGATTATGCGCACAGACGGCGTCCAGCGCAATGCGGGAAATCGGCGATAATCGAGCTTTGGCAAACCTTTCCGGCCGCGCCCCGCACGGCCGAGAGCCATTCGGCGCTGCTGCGCCCGTTGTCACCGTGACCGATTCCAAAACCCTCGCGGATCGCATCGAAGATCTGCTGCCCCAGACACAATGCACGAAGTGCGGCTATAACGGCTGCCGTCCGTACGCCGAGGCGATCGCCGCCGGCGACGCGAACTACAACCAGTGCCCGCCCGGCGGCGCCGAAGGCATCGCGCGCCTCGCGGGCCTGCTCGGCAAGCCGGTGATCCCGCTGAATCCCGTCAATGGCAGCGAACATCCGCGCGCGGTCGCCTTCATCGACGAAAGCCTGTGCATCGGTTGCACGCTGTGCATGCAGGCGTGCCCGGTCGACGCGATCGTCGGCGCGCCGAAGCAGATGCACACGATCATCGAAGCGCAGTGCACCGGTTGCGATCTGTGCGTGCCGCCGTGCCCGGTCGACTGCATCGCGATGCTGCCCGTGACGGGCGAGCGCACCGGCTGGGATGCGTGGTCGCAGGAGCAGGCCGACGCCGCGCGCGAACGCCACGACCTGCGGCTCGCACGCCAGCGCCGCGAACGCGAAGCCGCCGAGGCCCGCGCCGCCGCCCGCCGCGCGGCCAGTGCCGCGAAGCCGGCCGCGGGCCCTCACCCGGCGGCCCCGCCGGACGCCCCGGCCGCCGACGACGCCGAAGCGAAGAAACGCGCGATCATCGCCGCCGCGCTCGAACGCGCGCGCAAGAAGAAGGAAGAACTGTCCGGGCAAGGCGCCGGGCCGAAGAACACCGAAGGCGTGAGCGCAGCCGTCCAGGCCCAGATCGACGCGGCCGAGGCGCGCCGCAAACGGCTCGCCGAACAGCAGGCGCGGCGCGACGCCGACGCCGCGGCGGCAAGCGGCAACGATCAACCGAACGACGCAGGCAACGACGACCCAGGCAGCCCATCCGCGCCGCCCGACCAGAACGCCCCATGAACGCCAGCAAACGACGCGCGATCTACGAAACGCTGCAGAGCCTCAATCCGCATCCCACCACCGAACTCGAATACTCGACGCCGTTCGAGTTGCTGATCGCCGTGATGCTGTCCGCGCAGGCGACCGACGTATCGGTCAACAAGGCGATGCGGAAGATGTTCCCGGTCGCGAACACCCCGCGACAAATCGTCGCGCTTGGCGAGGAAGGCGTCACCGAGTACATCAAGACGATCGGCCTGTACCGGACCAAGGCGAAGAACGTGGTCGCGACGAGCCGGATCCTGCTCGAGCGCTACGACGGCGAGGTGCCGGCCGATCGCGAAGCGCTCGAAGGCTTGCCGGGCGTCGGCCGCAAGACCGCGAACGTCGTGCTGAACACCGCGTTCGGCCAGCCGACGATCGCGGTCGACACGCACATCTTCCGCGTCGCGAACCGCACGGGGCTCGCGCCGGGTAAGGACGTGCGGGCCGTCGAGACCGCACTCGAGAAGTTCACGCCGAAGGAATTCCTGCAGGACGCGCATCACTGGCTGATCCTGCACGGGCGCTATGTATGCAAGGCCCGCAAGCCCGAATGCTGGCACTGCGCGATCGAGCCGTTGTGCGAATTCCGGCCGAAGACGCCGCCGCCCAACGAGTAAGCGTCAGGCCCGCCGGCGACACGCGATGCGGGCCGGCACCGCAGGCGCCGACGCGGCGCCCGCGTCGCGCCCCTCCCCGACTACGCGTTCGACGTCGCGGTCGCATCGTCGGCGGCCGCGCCGCCTGCGCGCACGAGCGCCAGCACCGCCGCCAGAATCGCGACGCCGCCCGCCCACTGCAGCGGCGACAACGCTTCCCCGAACAGCAGCGCCGCGAGCGCGACCGTCACGACCGGCTCGAGCGTCGACAGCATCGACGTCCGCGCGGCCCCGAGCCGTTCGAGCCCGGAGAAGAACGCGAGCATGGCCGCGACCGTCGACACCAGCGCGATCGCGAGCATCGCCGCCCAGCCGCCGCTCGTCGCGGGCCAGCGCGGTGGCGCGCCGAACGCGGCGGTCCGCACGACGGCGATCACCACGAGCGTGGCGGTCGCCGACAGGCAGATGATCGCCGTCGTCGCGAGCGGATCGACGCCGCGCGTCGCCTTCGTGCCGCCGACGATGTACAGCGAATAGATCACCGCGGCCGCCAGCGCGAGCGCGATCCCGAGCGGCTCGCCATGCCCGCCGCCGACCATCAGCGCGGAACCCGGGACGCACAGCACGAGCGCGACGGCCTTCGCGCGCGTCAGGCGCTCGCCCAGCCACCACGCGGCCAGCAGCGTGACGAACGCCGGATACAGGTACAGCAGAAGCGCGACGAGGCTCGCCTGCGCGTGCTGCAGCGCGCTGAAATAGCAGAACGACTGCCCGACGTAGCCGAGCGCGCCCATCGCGACGAGCGGCACGAGCGCGCGTCCGCGCGGCCAGGCGACGCGACGATGTCGCGCGATCGCGGCCAGCACCGCGCCGCCGATCGCGAAGCGCACGATCAGCAGCCCGAGCACGTCGACACCGGCCGCATACGCGTAGCGGCCGAAAATCGCCATCGCGCCGAACGCGGCCGCGGACAGCGCGACATAAAGCGCGCCCTGCAGGGCGGCGGACGACGGGCGGGCGGTGGCGGTCATGATGAAACGGGCGAGCGAGGCGCCGGGGCGGGAACCGTCGGAGTGTAGCGGCGCGGCGGCCGCCCGCCTAGCCCGCGCTTGCCCGCCGCGCCGCGCGGGGCAGCCGCGACCGGTGCTGGCGGTACCGCCGCGCCGCCAGCGCCGTCCGCCGACCCGGCGTACAATGCCCGACGCGGCATGAGGCCGCCCGAATCACGACGTTTCCCCACCATGTTCAATCCAAGTCGCGACGACGTGCGTCGCTTTTTCACCGAGACCTGGCGCAAGCAGCGCGCGGGCGAGATCCTGACGCCGCTGGAAGCGATGGCCGCCGACTGGATCGTCGAGCATCCCGAATACCACGACGAACTCGCCGACGCCGACGGCGCGGCCGCGCGCAACTACACGCCCGAGGAAGGCCGGACGAACCCGTTCCTGCACCTGTCGATGCACCTCGCGATCAGCGAGCAGTTGTCGATCGACCAGCCGCCCGGCATCCGCGCCGCGCACGACAAGCTGGCCGCGAAGCTCGACTCGACCCACGACGCGCAACACGCGATCATGGAATGCCTCGGCGAAACGATCTGGGAAGCGCAGCGCACGAACACGCCGCCCGATACCGACGCGTACCTGCAGCGCATCCTGCGCCGCGCGTCCCGCGACTGAGCGCCGGGACCGGCCCGATCGCGGACAAAAAAATACCCCGCCGAAGCGGGGCATGCTTGCTGCGCGGGCCGCGGAGGCCCGGCACGCTTACTTCTTGAACACGAGGTCGGTTTCCTTCAGCGACTCGATGTAGGCCGCGATGTCCTTCATGTCGCTGACCGACAGGTTCTGCACCTGGGCCTGCATGATCGCGTTGTTGCGGCCGAGCAGCGGGTTCGTCAGCCCCATCTGGTACTGGCGCATCGACCACACGAGGTAGTCGGCGTGCTGGCCGGCCAGGCGCGGATATTCGGCGTTGATCGGCTTGTTCAGCTGCGCGCCGTGGCAGGCCGCGCAGTTGTGCGACTCGACCAGTTCCTTGCCCTTCGAGATGTCCGCTGCGTGCGCGGTACCGATCGCGAGGCCGGCCGCCAGTGCAACCGCCGCCGTCTTGAATGCGTTGTTCATGAATGCTCCTGTCCCGCCGGGAAGATCGGCGGCGCGCGCTTTACTTGTAGGGATTGTCCTTCGTGTCGGCCTTCTGGGCGGCGTAGTAGGCCGCCAGATCCGCGATGTCCTGGTCCGTCAGCGAACCGGCGATCGCATTCATCGACGGGAAGTGACGATCCTTCTTGCGGTAGGCCTTCAGCGCGTTCTCGAGGTATTGCTGGTTCTGGCCGCCCAGGACAGGCACCCGGTAGACCTCCGGATACGCCGCGCGGTAGTCCTGGATGCCGTGGCAACCGATACACATGGCGGCCTTGCTCGCCCCGTCCTTCGGGTTGCCGACCACACCGGCCGCCTGCGCGCTGCCCGCGAGCGCCACGAGCGCTGCGACAACGACGTGTTTGCCGACGAATTTGTTCATAGCTCTTGTAACCTAGCTTGAGGGGAAACTGGCGCCGAAGCGGCAACGGCCCGCGCCGTTTTGCTTGTCGGTCGCCACGCAGGCCAAAAAAAACGGCCAGATTGTACCGCGTCGGCAGGGAACGCGTCCATACGGCGCCCCCGTTCGCCCCGCCACAGCCCCGCAACGATACGCGGGCGCGGCCCAACCGGACAGCCCTTCTGACTTATACTGGGTTTTTTTCCCGATGAAGAAGAGCGCCGCCATGCGTTTCGAAGGGTCCTCGCACTACGTCGCCACCGACGATCTGAAGCTCGCGGTCAATGCCGCGCTGACGCTGCAACGCCCGCTGCTGATCAAGGGCGAGCCCGGCACCGGCAAGACCATGCTCGCAGAGGAAGTGGCCGCCGCGCTCGACATGCCGCTGCTGCAGTGGCACATCAAGTCGACCACCAAGGCGCAGCAGGGCCTGTACGAATACGACGCGGTGTCGCGGCTGCGCGATTCGCAGCTCGGCGACGAGCGCGTGAAGGACATCTCGAACTACATCGTGAAGGGCGTGCTGTGGCAGGCGTTCGACGCCGAGCATCCGAGCGTGCTGCTGATCGACGAGATCGACAAGGCCGACATCGAATTCCCGAACGACCTGCTGCGCGAGCTCGACCGGATGGAATTCCACGTGTACGAGACGCGCGAGACGGTGCGCGCGAAGCACCGCCCGCTCGTGATCATCACGTCGAACAACGAAAAGGAGCTGCCCGACGCGTTCCTGCGCCGCTGCTTCTTCCACTACATCCAGTTTCCCGACCCGTCGACGATGCAGAAGATCGTCGCGGTGCACTTTCCCGACATCCGCGAGGAGCTGCTGCGCGCGGCGCTCGAGAGTTTCTTCGAATTGCGCGGCGTGTCGGGCCTGAAGAAGAAGCCGTCGACGTCCGAGCTGCTCGACTGGCTCAAGCTGCTGCTCGCCGAGAACATCCCGGCCGACGCGCTGCGCGGCGCGGACGCGAAGCAGATCGTGCCGCCGCTCGCGGGCGCGCTGCTGAAGAACGAGCAGGATCTGAGCCTGCTCGAACGGCTCGTCTACATGAACCGGCACAACCGGTAATCCACTCACCCGCGAAGGCCCGGCCATGCTGCTCAATTTCTTCTACGCGCTGCGCGCAGCCAAGCTGCCCGTCTCGGTGAAGGAATACCTGACGCTGCTCGAATCGCTGAAGGCCGGGCTGATCTCGCCGTCGATCGACGCGTTCTACTTCCTCGCGCGGATGACGCTCGTCAAGGACGAGCAGTATTTCGACAAGTTCGACCAGGCGTTCGGCGCGTATTTCCACGGCGTGTCCGCGCTGCCGTCCGAGGCGTTCGACATTCCGCTCGACTGGCTCGAGAAGCGCCTCGAGCGCGAGCTGTCGCCGGAGGAAAAGGCGCAGATCGAGGCGATGGGCGGGCTCGACAAGCTGATGGAGCGGCTGAAGGCGCTGCTCGACGAGCAGAAGGAACGCCACGAAGGCGGCAACAAGTGGATCGGCACGGGCGGCACGTCGCCGTTCGGGCACGGCGGCTACAACCCCGAAGGCGTGCGCATCGGCGGCCCGTCGAACGGCAACCGCACCGCGGTGAAGGTGTGGGAGGCACGCGCCTATCGCGACTACGACGATTCGGTCGAGATCGGCACGCGCAACATCAAGGTCGCGCTGCGGCGGCTGCGCCGCTTCGCGCGCGAAGGCGCGGCGGAAGAGCTCGACCTGCCCGGCACGATCCGCAGCACGGCCGCGAACGCGGGCTGGCTCGACCTGCGGATGGTGCCCGAGCGCCACAACAACGTGAAGGTGCTGATGCTGCTCGACGTCGGCGGCTCGATGGACGACCACATCAAGCGCACCGAAGAGCTGTTCTCGGCCGCGAAGGCCGAATTCAAGCATCTCGAATTCTTCTACTTCCACAACTGCGTGTACGACCACCTGTGGAAGAACAACCGCCGCCGCCACTCGGAGCGCACCGCGACGTGGGACGTGCTGCACAAGTTCACGCCCGACTACAAGCTGATCTTCGTCGGCGACGCGACGATGAGCCCGTACGAAGTGCTGCAGCCCGGCGGCTCGGTCGAATACAACAACCCGGAGGCCGGCGCCGTATGGCTGCGCCGGCTGGCCGACCAGTTCCCCCATCATGCATGGCTGAACCCCGAGCCCGAGCGGCTATGGGAGTACCGGCAGTCGGTCGCGGTGATCCGCGACCTGCTCGGCCATCGCATGTATCCGCTCACGCTCGCGGGCCTCGAAACCGCGATGCGCGCACTCAGCAAGTAACGCCACCCCACTCGCACCAAACAAGGGCCGCGTCCGAGCGGCCTCCCCCGGAGATAGCATGAATCCCTCGCCCACCGCGAGCGCCAGCCGCGCCGGCGGCCGCCGCTTTTTCGCCGATACGTCCGTGTCGGCGCTCGTCGCCGGCTTCGTCGCGATGATGACCGGCTACACGAGTTCGCTCGTGCTGATGTTCCAGGCCGGCCGCGCCGCCCACCTCACCGATGCGCAGATCTCGTCGTGGATCTGGGCGCTGTCGATCGGCATGGCGCTGACGACGATCGGCCTGTCGCTGCGGTTTCGCGCGCCCGTCGTCGTCGCGTGGTCGACGCCCGGCGCCGCGCTGCTGATCGCGTCGCTGCCCGGCGTGCCCTACGCCGAGGCGATCGGCGCGTTCGTCGTGTGCGCGCTGCTGCTGACGGCCGTCGGCATGAGCGGCCTGTTCGACACGCTGATGCGCCGGATTCCGGCCGGCATCGCCGCCGCGCTGCTCGCGGGCATCCTGTTCGAGATCGGCATCGAGATCTTTCGCGCCGCGCAGTTCCAGACCGCGCTCGTGCTCGCGATGTTCTTCACCTACCTGATCGTCAAGCGGCTCGCGCCGCGTTATGCGATCGTGACCACGCTGATCGTCGGCACGGCGGTGGCCGGCGGCCTCGGCCTGCTCGACTTCAGCCGCTTCCACATCGCGCTCGCGCAACCGGTGTTCACGATGCCCGCGCTCTCGATCGCGTCGATCGTCAGCATCGGCATTCCGCTGTTCGTCGTCGCGATGGCGTCGCAGAACGTGCCGGGCATCGCGGTGCTGCGCGCGGACGGCTACCCGACACCGTCGTCGCCGCTGATCGCGACGACCGGCCTCGCGTCGCTGCTGCTCGCGCCGTTCGGCTCGCACGGCGTGAACCTCGCGGCGATCACGGCCGCGATCTGTACGGGCCCCGAAGCGCACGAGGATCACGCGAAGCGCTACACGGCCGCCGTGTGGTGCGGCATGTTCTACCTGGTCGCCGGCATCTTCGGCGCGACGATCGCCGCGCTGTTCGCGGCGCTGCCGAAGGCGCTCGTGGTATCGGTCGCCGCGCTCGCGCTGTTCGGCTCGATCATGAGCGGGCTCGCGAACGCGATGCAGGACGTGAAGCAGCGCGAGGCCGCGCTCGTCACGTTCATGGTCACCGCGTCGGGCCTCACGCTGCTGTCGATCGGCTCGGCGTTCTGGGGGCTCGTCGCGGGGATCGTCACGCAGGTGATCCTGAACGCGCGGCGCCCCGCGTGACGCGGCTCGCGGCCTGTCGCGGCGTGCCTCAGGCACGCCAAAACGTGCTCGACACGAATCGGGCCTAAAATGATGGATCCGGAAGCGGCGCCGCGCGCCGCTTCGCTTCGCCGCCGCGCTCGCGCGGCCCGTGAGAACCCGGCGCCCCGCGCCCTTCTTCCGAATCGCCATGACTACCGCACTCGACCAGCTGAAGCAGTACACGACCGTCGTCGCCGACACGGGCGACTTCCAGCAGCTTGCGCAATACAAGCCGCAGGACGCGACCACGAACCCGTCGCTGATCCTGAAGGCCGTCCAGAAGGATGCGTACAAGCCGATCCTCGAGAAAACCGTCCGCGATCACCGCAACGAAAGCACCGATTTCATCATCGACCGCCTGCTGATCGCCTTCGGCACCGAGATCCTGAAGCTGATCCCGGGCCGTGTGTCGACCGAAGTCGACGCGCGCCTGTCGTTCGACACGCAACGCTCGATCGACAAGGGCCGCGAGCTCATCAAGCTGTACGAAGCAGCCGGCATCGGCCGCGACCGCATCCTGATCAAGCTCGCGTCGACGTGGGAAGGCATCCGCGCGGCCGAGGTGCTGCAGAAGGAAGGGATCAAGTGCAACATGACCCTGCTTTTCTCGCTCGTGCAGGCCGCCGCGTGCGCGGAAGCCGGCGCGCAACTGATCTCGCCGTTCGTCGGCCGCATCTACGACTGGTACAAGAAACAGGCCGGCGCGGAATGGAACGAAGAGAAGGACGGCGGCGCGAACGATCCGGGCGTGCAGTCGGTGCGCCGCATCTACACGTACTACAAGACGTTCGGCTACAAGACCGAAGTGATGGGCGCGAGCTTCCGCACCACGAGCCAGATCACCGAACTCGCCGGCTGCGACCTGCTGACCATCAGTCCCGATTTGCTGCAGAAGCTGCAGGACAGCAACGAGACGGTCGCGCGCAAGCTGTCGCCGGAATCGCTGCAGGACAAGCCGTCCGAGCGCGTCGCGATCGACGAGGCGTCGTTCCGCTTCCAGCTGAACGACGAAGCGATGGCGACCGAGAAGCTCGCGGAAGGCATCCGCGTATTCGCCGCCGACGCGGTGAAGCTCGAGAAGCTGATCGACGCGCTGCGCTGACCCGCCACGCGCGTCAGCGGCTGTCAGCAACACGGGCAACAGCCGTCGGCAAGCACGCCGCACACGGCCGCGAACGGGATGTTCGCGGCCGTTTTTATTTTTCATTCCATCGTCAAGCGCGCGCACTACAATCCACGTCACGGGTGCGGCGGCCGCCTCCCGATGCGCCCTTCCCCAGTCAATCTTGCACGACGCCGAACCCGCGCCGACGCGCTGGCACGGCCCATTACAGGAGACAACGATGCAAGTCCAACCGTACCTGACGTTCTACGGTCGCGCCGACGAAGCCCTTCAGTTCTACGAAAAGGCGCTCGGTGCGAAGACCATGTTCAAGATGCACTTCAAGGATGGGCCGCCGAACCCCGACCACCCGATGTCGCCGGAGATGGCCGACAAGGTGATGCACGCGAGCTTCACGATCGGCGACTCGATGATCATGTGCTCGGACGGCGACTGCAGCCAGCCGGCCGGCGCCGCGCACGCCGGTTATTCGCTGTCGCTGAACCCGGCGACGGTCGACGAAGGGCAGAAGCTGTTCAATGCGCTCGCCGACGGCGGCGAAGTGACGATGCCGTTCGGCAAGACGTTCTGGGCGCTCGGCTTCGGGATGGCGAAGGATCGTTTCGGCGTGCACTGGATGGTCAACGTCGAGGACCTGTCGCAACGCGAGGCACTCGCGAAACACGCGCAGGGCTGATGCAAAAGGAACGCCCGCCACGTTGCGGTGGCGGGCGTTTTCGTTGCCGCGCGACGCATGCGCGGCACACCGCCGCGCATGCCGCCGCCGTCAGCCCTCGACGACGTCGAGATAGTCCTCCGGCCGCGTGCGGTCTTCCGCGTGCGCCATGCCCATCACGCGCACCAGCACGCTCACCGCCACCGCCACCACCAGGTTCACGATCAGCGACCAGACGGCCGCGTAGCCGGGAATCGCGAGGCCGAACAGGTGGATCGTGAAGATCGAGCCGGCCAGCTTCAGCGAAATCGCCATCCACGTGCCGCACACGATGCCTGCCGCCCAGCCGGCCAGCAAACCGCGATGGTCGAGCATGCGCGTGTACAGGCCGAGCACGATCGCAGGCAGCGTCTGGATGATCCAGATCCCGCCGAGCAGCTGCAGCTGGATCGCATAGGTCAGCGGCAGCCCGAGGATGAACGCGACCGCGCCGACCTTCACGATCAGCGACACGAGCTTCGCGACGTGCGTCTCCTGCTCGTGCGTCATGTTGCGGTTCACGAACTCGCGGTGGATGTTGCGCGTGTACAGGTTCGCGGCCGCGATCGACATGATCGCCGCCGGCACCAGCGCACCGATGCCGATCGCCGCGAACGCGACACCGACGAACCACGACGGGAAGTACTCGAGGAACAGCGCGGGCACCGCGAAGTTCGGACCGAACGCCTTGAAGTACGGCGCGTACTGCGGCATGTCCTTCACGCCCGACGCGAGCGCCATGTAGCCGAGCAGCGCGAGCAGGCCGAGCACGAACGAGTACGCGGGCAGCATCGCCATGTTGCGGCGAATCGAGTTGCCCGACGACGACGACAGGATCGCCGTGACCGAGTGCGGGTACAGGAACAGCGCGAGCGCCGAGCCGATCGCGAGCGTCGCGTACGCGCTGTAGCCGTTCAGGCTCGCCGCATCGGGCGCCTTCAGCAGCAGCTTCGCCGGCGGCACGCTCGCGAAGATGTGCCCGAAGCCGCCGAGCTTCGCCGGGATCACGACGACCGCCGCCGCGATCGTGATGTAGATCAGGATGTCCTTCACGATCGCGATCATGGCCGGCGCGCGCAGCCCCGACGTGTACGTGTACGCGGCGAGGATCGCGAACGCGATGATCAGCGGCAGGTCGCCGACGAAGCCGGTCGTGTCGAAGCCGAGCGCGCCGATCACCACTTCGATGCCGACGAGCTGCAGCGCGATGTACGGCATCGTCGCGACGATGCCCGTCACCGCGATCGCCAGCGCGAGCATCCGGCTGCCGTAGCGCGCGTTGACGAAGTCGGCGGACGTCACGTAGCCGTGCCGCTTCGCGATGCTCCACAGCTTCGGGAACACGACGAACGCGAACGGATAGATCAGGATCGTATAGGGCAGCGCGAAGAAGCCCATCGCGCCGGCGCCGAACACGAGCGCGGGCACCGCGACGAACGTGTAGGCCGTGTAGAGGTCGCCGCCGAGCAGGAACCACGTGACGATCGTGCCGAAGCGGCGTCCGCCGAGGCCCCATTCGTCGAGATGGGCGAGATCGCCGCGCCGCCAGTTCGCGGCCAGGAAACCGATGATCGTGACGCCGATGAACAGCAGGACGAAGACGAAGGTTGCGCCGAGATTCATCGCGCACCTCCCTGCGGGCCGCCCGCCTTCCACGCGTTCTTGGTCTTGAAGTACACGAACGCGGTGATCACCGCGCTGATGAAGACCCAAAGCAGCTGATACCAGTAGAAAAACGGAAAACCGAACATCTGCGGTTCGATCTTGCTGTACGACGGTACCCAGACCATCGCAATCAGCGGCAGTACCAGCAGCCAGAGCCAGCGCTTCGCGGCCCGGTTGGCGTCGGCATCGTGAGCCATGACGTCTCCTCTTCTTTCCCGGATATCGATCTTGTTGAGCGGGTACGGCGCCGGGAGGAGCGGCGAAACGGGTAGGCTGCGGCTCCCCTGGCTTCGCGCCAGTATAGGAGCCGCGAGCACGCGGTCAAGCAGGGGCGAACCCGAGGTGATCCGCCCCTTGTCGCATGGTTGCACCGGGCTGCCGCCGGTGCGTGAAGCGTCAGATCGCGAACGAGGTGTCGCGTGCGCCGGTCGTTGCTTTCAAAGCTTTCACCCACTTGCGCGCGGGCAGCTTCAGCGTGTCCTCGATCAGCTTCGCGCGGGCGTCGAGCTGCGCGAACGGCACGTCGAGCGCCGGGCCCGAGAACGCGATCGCGATCCGGTTGCCGTCGTGCACTTCGGGCAGCGCGATCACGCGATGATCGAACGCCGCGTTCAGGTGCTTCATGTTGCGCACGAAGCTCGGATGATCGCCGAACAGGTTGATCGTCGCGATGCCCGCCTCCGCGAGACAGCCGCGCACCGCGCGGTAGAACGCGACGCTGTCGAGCACGGGGCCGCGCGCGGTCGCGTCGTACAGGTCGATCTGGATCGCGCCCGTCGTGCCGCGGTTGGCCGGGTCGTTGACGAAGTCCCACGCGTCGGCTTCATGCACGACGAGGCGCGCGTCGTCGGGCGGCAGCGCGAACATCGTGCGCGCGGCGACGATCACGGCCGGATTCAGTTCGACGGCCTCGACCTTCGCGTCCGGCAGGAAACGGTGCGAGAACTTGGTCAGCGCGCCGGTGCCGAGCCCGAGCTGGACGATCCGCTCGGGCGTTTCGAGGAACAGCAGCCATGCCATCATCTGCTGCGCGTATTCGAGCTCGATGGCGAGCGGCTTCGAGATCCGCATCGCGCCCTGCACCCATTCGGTACCGAAGTGCAGGAAGCGCACGCCGCCTTCTTCGGAGAACGTAACGGGCGCGAAGCGCGGCTTGCGCGGCGCTTCGAGCACCGGCACGTCGTCGTGTTCGTCGATGTCCGGGCGACGCTTCACGCGCGGCGGCTGGAGCTTTTCGGAGCCGTTGTACGAGGACGGCTTGCCTTGCTTGAATGCACGCGCCTCGGCGGACGCGCGCTTGATCAGTCGGGTCATGATTGAATCTCGCTGGGTGATGCTGGTTTTGGCGGACGAGAGGATAGCATTGGTGCGTGATGGCGGCCGCGACGCGCGGTGCACGATCCCGGATGCCGTCGACGCGAGGCTGCCTTCATCGATCGAAGGAGGACACATGACATCGAACGACAGGAAGATCTGGTTTCCGGCGAAACGCTACGGCTGGGGATGGGGTTTGCCGGTCGCGTGGCAGGGCTGGGTCGTGCTGCTGCTGTTCGCGGCCGGCATCATCGCGACTGCGTGGCGGGTGCCGCCGCAACGCTCGCCGCTTGCATACGCCGTTTGCATCGCGGTGTGGGTCGCGCTGCTGATTGCGGTGTGCTGGCTCAAAGGCGAGAAGCCCCGGTGGCGATGGGGCGAGGACGATTGACGATCGTGCCGAACCGGCATCGGCCGTCGACACCGGAATTCCAGCCCCCGCTCGAACGACGGCATTGCCTTCGCCGGGCTCGACGAAGGCAGCACGAGCGTCTCGTACCCGGCCTGGCCGATCACGTCGGCAAACCGCCCCGCCGTCTTGCCGTTGACGCACACGCGCTTCAGCCGCGGCGTATGCTCGCGCGACGAATCGAAATCGTTCGGTCTTGCTTTCCGGATCGCCGAATCGAGACTGCCCTGGCGATGGCAAGCATCGAGCACGTCCCGGATGCCGATGCCATGCGAAAGCACGCACACGAGCCGCGCGTCGTACGACAGCGCATGCAGCATCGGCTCGCCGAGCACCGCGCCGAGCAGCCGCCAGAACGGGTTGCCATTTTGTTCAGTTTGACATCGGCGTCGGTCAGACAGCATGCTGCTGTCGCACCTGCATGCTCTTTCGACGTGACCTGTACGCAGTAACGTCATCGAAGCCTGCCAACATCCGTTCCGGCCATACCTGCTCCATCACACGGGATTTCGCATTCATGAGTCACATCCACTTCATCGGCGGGGAAAAAGGCGGCGTCGGCAAATCGCTCGCCGCCCGTGTGCTGGCCCAGTATTTCATCGATCGGAGCGTGCCCTTCGTGGGCTTCGATACCGACCGATCGCACGGCGCGCTACTGCGGTTCTATGCCGATTTTGCCGCGCCTGCCGTGCTCGACCAGCACGACAGCCTCGACCCGGTCATGGAATCGGCGCTCGAAGATCCGCAGCGGCGCATACTGGTCGACCTCGCGGCCCAGACGCGGCAGTCGCTCGCAAGATGGCTCGACGATTCGGACGTGCTGGATTTTGCCGCAGAACACGGCCTCACGTTGACGTGGTGGCACGTGATGGACACCGGACGCGATTCGGTCGATCTGCTGCGGCAATGGCTCGACGAATTCGGTGGACGAATCAAGCTGGTGCTGGTACTGAATGAAGTTCGCGGCGATCGCTTCGAGATTCTGGAGGCGTCCGGCGAACGCGAGCGGGCCGAGGCCCTCGGCGCCAGCGTGATTACGCTGCGCCGCCTGCCCGATACGACGATGCAGAAGATCGATCGTCAAAGCGCGAGCTTCTGGGCGGCGGTCAATCATCCCGACCGCGCCGCCACGGGGCTCGGCTTGCTGGAGCGGCAGCGCGTCAAGGTCTGGCTGCATCGTACTTACGAGGAGCTGGGCACGCTCGCCTTGTAGTGCGGGGCCGCTGCGACGGCGCGGCGGGTGCGGCGAGTGGCCGGAATGGCTCATGCGGGGAAACTTGGAGGTTGCGATGGCCGATCACGACAGACTGCATCCACTCCGTCCGTTCCTGAAAAATTGGGTTTGGGAGCACGGCCGGATCGGGACGCGCTATCTCGACTGCGTCGATGGCGAAATCAAGTTCGATGCAGGCAAGAAATCGCATTTCGCTGCCGAGCAATATATCTACGTGCCGCTGGGCAAGAACACTGACGACGACGCATCCGCGGAGGGTCCCGCGATCCACGAGGAAGGACTTGCCCGCTTTTTGCGGGCTGCGCAGCTGGGAACGCCAGGGGAAGCCGGTTCCGTAGCGGAGGTTCAGCGTGCGGTGCAGGACTGCGTGGAAATCGGCCTGTTCAGCGCGTATCAATGGGAGGCTCGACAGGCATTTGCCCGCTACGCGCAGGAACCCATGTTCGAGGACGAGATCCGCGCGGCGGTCGTCGACGACATCCGGCGAACGTACGTCGCCATGCGAGAGCAGCTGGCGCTGTACGACTTCAGTGTGCTCTACGGCTTGCCCACGCCGCTGCTGATCAGCGATACACCCTTCATCGACTGGCGCGTGATCGCCAGTCCGGCACTTCCGTTCGTATCGCTTCCGCTGGGACCTTACTGCCTGCTGGTGGGCGCGCCGTCGGGCAGGAGTAGCCGAATCGGCCCGGTGGTCTGGAAGGCCGCTGCCGCGATGGGCCCGTTGAAGGACCACAACCGCCGGATCGAAGAGCACGCGCGTCTGTGGCTGGTGGCGACCACCGACGACCCACTCGTCGCCGCACAGGGTCGCATCACCGCGGCCAGGGGCGCCAGGCACCTGCCGCCACCCGCCTGATAGCGCTGCTTCACCGACCCGGCCTCCACCGCGCCTCAGGTGCGAAGTGCACGCCAGAGCACCAGTTTCTGTTCGAACGACAACGTCGCGTTCGCTGGACTCGACGAAGGCAATACGAGCGTTTCATAACCCGCCGCGCCGATTACATCGGCAAACCGCCCCGCCGTCTTGCCGTTGAAGCAGACTTTCTTCAGCAACGGCGCGTGCTCGCGCAACGAAGCAAAGTCGTTCGGCTTCGCATTCCGGATCGCCGAATCGAGACTGCCTTGTCGATGGCAGGCATCGAGCACGTCCCAGACGCCGATGCCGTGCGCAAGCACGCGTTCGAGCCGTGCGTCATACGCGAGTTCGTGCAGCCCGGGTTCCTCGAGCACCGCGCCGAGCAGCCGCCAGAACTGGTTGCGTGGATGCGCGTAGTACTGCGCGGCATCGAGCGACGCCTCGCCCGGAAAGCTCCCGAGGATCATCGTGTGCGTATCCGGCGCGACGACCGGCGGAAAACCCCGCAGCATCACGCGTCCCCACGCGGCCCGACGGAGCGCGGCCCGTCGCCGTGCGCGGCGAGATGGCGCCACAGCGCCGGCAGCATGCACTCGGTGACCATCAGCGGCTTGCCGTGACGCTGAAACACCGAACGCCGCGCCGCGAACGCATGCGGCGCGCGCGCGCCGATGCCGAGCGCATGGCTCGCGAGCGCATACAGCGGATGACCGGCGATCACGCGCCGGCTGACGAGCGCCGAGCGCTCGACCTGCGGATCGCTGTACAGCAGCTCCGCGAGCGGCCGCGTGCGCAGCCGCCGCATCGCCTGCCACACGCCCTTGCTGGCCGCGAGCGGCGCGATGCTGTGCGCGGCGACGTACGGCACGCCGTCGACCGACAGGATCACCTCGCGCACCCACATCGGCGCGCGCGGCGCACAGGCAAGCGCGTCCGGCTCGTCGAACCACGGACCGTCGACGGCCTCGCGCGTCACGCGCACGCTCACGCGGCCGAGCCGCGCGAGATGGGCCGTCAGCGATCCGCCGCGCGTCAGCCAGTCGCGCTGGTCGGGCGAGCAGCCCGGCCGCGGCGTCTCGCGCCAGCCGGCCTGACCGCCGTCGAATCGCATGCGCGGATTCACGCGGCGCGCGACAGCAGCAGCGCGTTGGTCCGCTTCACGAAGCTCGCCGGATCGTCGAGCATGCCGCCTTCGGCCAGCAGCGCCTGATCGAACAGCAGATGGCACCAGTCGCCGAAATCGGCGCTGTCTGCGTTCAGCTGCTTCACGAGCGCGTGCTCGGGATTGATCTCGAGGATCGGCTGCATCGCCGGCGCGTTCTGCCCTGCGGCCTTCAGCATCCGCTGCAGGTAGCCGCTCATGTCGTTGTCGTCCGCGACGAGGCACGACGGCGAATCGGTCAGGCGGAACGTGACGCGCACTTCCTTCACCTTGTCGCCGAGCGCTTCCTTCATCTTCTCGACGACCGGCTTGATCGCTTCGCCCGCCTGCTCCTGCGCCTTCTTCTCCTCGTCGTTCAGCTCGCCGAGATCGAGATCGCCGCGGGCCACGCTCGCGAGCGGCTTGCCGTCGAATTCATGCAGGAACGACAGCATCCATTCGTCGACGCGATCGGTCAGCAGCAGCACCTCGACGCCCTTCTTGCGGAACACTTCGAGGTGCGGGCTGTTCTTCGCGGCCTGCCAGGTGTCGGCGGTCACGTAGTAGATCTTGCTCTGCTCGGGCTTCATGCGCGACACGTAGTCGGCGAGCGACACGTCCTGTGCGTCGGTGTCGCCGTGCGTCGACGCGAAGCGCAGCAGCTTCGCGATGCGCTCGCGGTTCGCGTGATCCTCGCCGAGGCCTTCCTTCAGCACCTGGCCGAACGCGCCCCAGAACGTCTTGTACTTTTCCTTGCCGGTTTCGTCTTCCGCATTGGCGAGTTCCTCGAGCATCGACAGCGCGCGCTTGGTCACGCCTTCGCGGATCGCCTTCACGTCGCGGCTTTCCTGCAGGATCTCGCGCGACACGTTCAGCGGCAGGTCGGCCGAATCGACGACGCCCTTCACGAAACGCAGGTATTGCGGCAGCAGCTGCTCGGCGTCGTCCATGATGAACACGCGCTTCACGTACAGCTTCAGGCCGCCGCGATAGTCGCGGTTCCACAGGTCGAACGGCGCGTGCGACGGCACGAACAGCAGTTGCGTGTATTCGCTGCGGCCCTCGACGCGGTTGTGCGTCCAGGTGAGCGGATCCTGGTGATCGTGCGCGATGTGCTGGTAGAACTGCGTGTACTGCTCGTCGGTGACGTCGCTCTTCGAACGCGTCCACAGCGCGCTCGCCTGGTTGACGGTCTCGTCCTCGTCCTTCAGGACCATCTCGCCCTTTTCCTGATCCCATTCTTCCTTGCGCATCAGGATCGGCAGCGCGATGTGGTCGGAATACTTCTGGATGATCGAGCGCAGGCGGTGCGACGACAGCAGCTCGTCCTCGCCCTCGCGCAGGTGCAGCGTGATCGTCGTGCCGCGCTGCGCGCGCTCGATCGCGTCGATCGTGAAGTCGCCCTCGCCCGCGCTTTCCCAGCGCACGGCTTGGTTCGCCGGCAGGCCGGCGCGGCGCGTCTCGACGGTGATCTTGTCCGCGACGATGAAGCCCGAGTAGAAACCGACGCCGAACTGGCCGATCAGCGCCGCGTCCTTCTGCTGGTCGCCCGACAGCTTCGTGAAGAATTCCTTGGTGCCCGAGCGCGCGATCGTGCCGAGGTTCGCGATCGCCTCGTCGCGGCTCATGCCGATGCCGTTGTCGTCGATCGTGATGGTGCGCGCGGCCTTGTCGTAGCCGATGCGGATGCGCAGGTTCGGATCGTTCTCGTACAGCGCGTTGTCCGCGAGCGCTTCGAAACGCAGCTTGTCGACCGCGTCGGACGCGTTCGACACCAGTTCGCGCAGGAAGATTTCCTTGTTGCTGTAGAGCGAATGGATCATCAGGTGGAGGAGTTGCTTGACCTCTGCCTGAAAGCTCATCGTTTCATGTGCCATGGATGCTGTTTCCTCTTACTTGAACAGGGATGGTGTGGCGCAGGCGCCCGGGGCGCGATGCCCGCGAGTCCGTGGAGGACGACCGCCCGGCGCCAGCGGTTTGCGCGCGTATCTGGGGACGGCGCGCGCGATTTCAAGACACGACGCGCCGCGTCACGACGCGCGCCGCACCGCCGAGTCGATATAGCCGGCCAGCAGCCCCGGCAGCGCCGGATCGCCGCAGTTCGCGACATTGAAGCGCATCCAGGTCGACGGCGACTGCTGCGGCGAGAACAGGCTGCCCGGCGTCAGCAGGAAGCCGGCCTCGTGCGCGACCGCCGCGAGCGCGTCCGAATCGACGCCCGTGTCGGCCCACAGGAACATCCCGGCCGCCGGCATCGTGAACAGCCCGAGCCCGGTGCGCTCGAGCATCCGCGCGGTCTTGTCGCGCACGCCGTCGAGCCGCGCGCGCAGCCGCTCGACGTGGCGCCGGTAATGCCCTTCGGTCAGGATCTTGTACAGCACGCGCTCGTTGAGCTCGGGCGTCGTCATCCCGACCAGCATCTTCTGGTCGGTGACCGCCTTCGCGATCTCCGGCGCGCACGCCACGTAACCGACCCGCAGGTTCGCCGCGAGCGTCTTCGAATAGCTGCCGAGGTAGATCACGCGCTTCAACTGGTCGAGGCTCGCGAGGCGCGTGGCCGGATAACTCGGCGGGCACAGGTCGCCGTACACGTCGTCCTCGACGACGAGGAAATCGTACGCCTCCGCGAGCTTCAGGATCCGGAACGCCTGCGCGGCCGACAACGACGTGCCGGTCGGGTTCTGCAGCACCGAGTTGATCACGAGCATCTTCGGCCGCCACATCTGCACCAGCGTTTCGAGCGCGTCGAGATCGGGGCCGTCGGGCGTGTACGGCATCCCGACGAGCTGCGCGCCCTGCGCCGCGAAGCGCCCGAACATCTGGAACCACGCGGGATCGCCGACGATCACCGCGTCGCCGGGCCGCATGTAGATCCGCGAAATCAGGTCGATCGCCTGCGTGATTCCCGAGACGAGCACGATCTGCTCGGGTTTCGCGCCGATCTCGACTTCGGCGAGGCGCGTCTGCAGTTGCTGGCGCAGCGGCAGGAAACCCTGCGCGGTGCCGAAACCGAGCATCTGCGCGCCCGACTGGCGCCCCAGCGCGCGCAGCGCGCCGGTGATCAGCTCGCCGTCGAGCCAGCGGCCCGGCAGGTAGCCGAGGCCCGGCCCCTTCTCCGGGCTGACGGTGTGCAGCATGTTGCGCAGCAGCCAGACGACGTCGATCGTGTTGTGCACGGGCGCGGCCTCGGCCACGCGCGCGACGCCGTCGGCCGGCTGCGGGCCGGCGCCCGTGCGCTCGCGCACGTAGAAGCCCGAGCCGCGCCGCGAGTCGAGGTAGCCCTGTGCGACGAGGCGCTCGTACGCCTCGACGACGGTGAAACGCGACACGCTCTTGTCGAGCGCGAGCTTGCGGATCGACGGCATCCGCATGCCGGGACGGAACACGCGTTCGTCGATGCGCCGCCGCGCCCACTGGACCAGCTGGTCGACGAGCGTGAGCGTGGCCGTGTCGTGCGGCGCGGGAATCTGGGCGAGTGGGACGATGGACATGGGCGGCAGCTCCAACTGTACCGAAGGCTATCGCGCCGATTGTACCGTTACTGTGCCGGTAACGCCGATTACAGTTGACCGGAATGGCGCACGTGCGGCCGTCGCTCTGGCCCCGCCGCACCGGCGCCGCGCCGCCCGGCCCGCGTCGCGGCCGGTGCGCCGGCCAGGCCGGCTACCGCCCGGCGCCTCGCCCGCCTACCATGACACTTTCGCTTCCCGACCGACGTTCATGCCAGCCCGCTCCCTGACACTCGACCATCTCGTGATCGCCGCGCGCACGCTCGACGAAGGCGTTCGCCATGTCGCCGACGCGCTCGGCATCGATCCGGCCGGCGGCGGCCGCCACCCGCTGATGCGGACCCACAATGCGCTGTTCGGCGCGTGGGGCGGGCTCTACCTCGAAGTGATCGCGATCGACCCCGACGCGCCTGCCGCGGACGACGGCGCGAAGCCGCCGCGCGCACGGCTGTTCGGCCTCGACGATCCGGCGATGCACGCGCGGCTCGCGCAGGGCCCGTTCCTCGCGCACTGGGTCGCGCGCGTCGACCGCCCGCGCCAGCTTGCCCTGTGGCAGAGCCAGTACCCGGCCCGCATCGCGCCCGTGGTCGCGATGAGCCGCGGCGACCTGCGCTGGGGCCTCACAGTGCCCGACGACGGCAGCTTCCCCGCCTGGCAGGGCTCGGGCGACGGGCTCGCGCCGTCGCTGATCCAGTGGGACAGCCCGCGCCACCCGGCCGAGTCGCTGCCGGGCAACGGCGTCGCGCTGAAGGCGCTCAAGGGCACCCACCCGCGTGCCGACGTCATCCGCGAGCAGCTCGACTGGCTCGGCGCCGCCCAGCTGCTCGATCTCGACGCGGGTGAAGGTCCGCCCGCGCTCGTGGCCGAATTCGATACGCCGCAAGGCGCCCGTACGCTGCGCTGAACGCGCCGCCGCGTTCCCGACGACAACGACCTGCAATACGGAGACACCGCCACATGAATTCGCGCGAAACCCGGGGCATGCTGCTCGGCCTGATCGGCGTGATGATCTTCAGCCTGACGCTGCCGATGACGCGAATCGTCGTGTCCGAACTCAACCCGCTGCTCAACGGGCTCGGCCGCGCGCTCGCCGCGGCCGTGCCGGCCGGCCTGCTGCTGTGGTGGCGCCGCGAGGCGCTGCCGACCCGCGCGCAAGTGAAAAGTCTCGCGATCACGTCGGCCGGCGTGATCATCGCGTATCCGGTGTTCTCCGCGTGGGCGATGAAATCGGTGCCGGCGTCGCACGGCGCGGTCGTCAACGGGCTGCAGCCGCTGTTCGTCGCGCTGTACGCGGCGTGGCTGTCGCACGAGCGGCCGTCGAAGGCGTTCTGGGCCAGCGCGGTCGCGGGCAGCGCGCTCGTGATCGCGTTCGCGCTGCGCGACGGCGGCGGCACCCTGCAGGCCGGCGACGCGCTGATGCTCGTCGCGGTCGGCATCGGCGCGCTCGGCTACGCGGAAGGCGCGCGCCTCGCGCGCCAGATCGGCGGCTGGCAGGTGATCTGCTGGGCGCTCGTCGTGTCGGCGCCGTTCCTCGTGCTGCCGGTCGGCTGGCTCGCGTGGATGCAGCATGCCGCGCATCCGGGCCCGCTCGCGCCGCGCACGTGGCTCGCGTTCGGTTACGTGACCCTTTTTTCGCAATTCATCGGCTTTTTCGCCTGGTATGCGGGGCTCGCGATGGGGGGCACCGCACGTGTCGGCCAGGTGCAGCTGCTGCAGATTTTCTTCACGATCGCCTTTTCCGCCCTGCTGTTCGGCGAGACCGTCACGCCGTCGACGTGGCTGTTCGCGGCGGCCGTGATCGCCACCGTGGTGCTCGGGCGCCGCTCGGCGGTGGCCACGGCCCCGCGTCCCGCTCGCGCCGGTTGATGAGGTGCGCCATAATGTTTGTTTTGCCTGATCGGTTTTGCCCACCCGGCCGCGAAGGCTCGATCGCGCTCGCGCCTGCCCACCCGGCGGTGTCGAAACGATTCGCCCGAACGACCTTTCTTGACTGACCACGATATCCGAACGAGGAGACTATGAATCCGAGCGACCTGCATCCGCCGCACTGGCAGCTTTCCGAACGCGCCCGCAAGCTGACGAGCTCTGCGATCCGCGAGATCCTGAAGGTCACGGAACGCCCCGAGGTCATCTCGTTCGCCGGCGGCCTGCCCGCCCCCGCGACGTTCCCGGCCGAGCGCATGCGCGCCGCCGCCGACCGCGTGCTGCGCGACGCGCCGGCCGCCGCGCTCCAGTACAGCGCGACCGAAGGCTACCTGCCGCTGCGCGAATGGATCGCCGAGCGCTACAGCGTGCGCGTGTCGCAGGTGCTGATCACGACCGGCTCGCAGCAGGCGCTCGACCTGCTCGGCAAGGCGCTCGTCGATCCGGGCAGCCCGATCCTGGTCGAAACGCCGACCTACCTCGGCGCGCTGCAGTCGTTCTCGCTGTACGAGCCGCGCTACGTGCAGGTGCCGACCGACGAACAGGGCCTGCTGCCGGAAGGCCTGACACCCGAACTCACGCAAGGCGCGCGCCTGCTGTACGCGCAACCGAACTTCCAGAACCCGACCGGCCGCCGCCTGCCCGTCGAGCGCCGCCGCGCGCTCGCCGCGTTCGCGCAGTCGAGCCCGTTCCCGGTGCTGGAGGACGATCCGTACGGCGCGCTGAACTATCGCGGCGAACCGCTGCCGACGATGCTGTCGATGGCGCCCGACCACGTCGTGCACCTCGGCACGTTCTCGAAGGTGCTCGCACCGGGCCTGCGGATCGGCTACATCATCGCGCCCGAGGAACTCCACTTCAAGCTCGTGCAGGCCAAGCAGGCCACCGATCTGCACACGCCGACGCTCACGCAGCGCATCGCGCACGAAGTGATCAAGGACGGCTTCCTCGACGAGCACATCCCGACGATCCGCGAGCTGTACAGCGCGCAGTGCGACGCGATGCTCGGCGCGCTGGCGCGTCACATGCCGGAAGGCGTCACGTGGAACCGCCCGGAAGGCGGGATGTTCATCTGGGTGAACCTGCCCGCGCAGATCGACAGCATGAAACTGCTCGCCGCGGCCGTCGACAACCACGTCGCCTTCGTGCCGGGCGCGCCGTTCTTCGCGGACGACGCGCAGCAGAACACGCTGCGCCTGTCGTTCGTGACGGTGCCGCCCGAGAAGATCGAGGAAGGCGTCGCGCGCCTCGGCAAGCTGCTGCGCGAGCGCCTCTGATCCCCTTTTTCCTGTCACGACTCTCTACGAGGAATCGATTACATGGCTAACGTCTACGACAAGCTGAAGTCGCTCGGCATCGAGCTCCCGACCGCCGGCGCACCGGCCGCCGCCTACGTGATGAGCGCGCAAAGCGGCAACACGGTGTACCTGTCGGGCCACATCGCGAAGAAGGACGGCAAGGTCTGGGCCGGCAAGCTCGGCGCCGACCTGCAGACGGAAGACGGCAAGGCGGCCGCGCGCGCGATCGCGATCGACCTGCTCGCGACGCTGCACGCGCATACCGGCGACCTGAACAAGGTCACGCGCATCGTGAAGCTGATGAGCCTCGTCAACTCGACGCTCGACTTCACGGAACAGCACGTCGTGACGAACGGCGCGTCGGAGCTGATCGCCGAGGTGTTCGGCGACGCCGGCAAGCACGCCCGCTCGGCCTTCGGCGTCGCGCAGATCCCGCTCGGCGCATGCGTCGAGATCGAGCTGATCGCCGAAGTCGCGTAACGGGCCCGGCACGATGTCCGGCCGCCTCGTCCGCTTCAAGCAGGTCGACGTGTTCTCGTCGGTGCCGTTCAAGGGCAATCCGCTGGCCGTGGTGTTCGACGCCGATTCGCTCGGCGACGACGCCATGCTCGAGATCGCCCGCTGGACGAACCTGTCGGAAACGACGTTCCTCTGCACGCCGACCGATCCGGAAGCCGACTACCGCGTCCGGATCTTCACGACGGGCGGCGAATTGCCGTTCGCCGGCCACCCGACGCTTGGCACCGCGCATGCGTTCCTGGAAAGCGGCGCGCGGCCACGCACGCCGGGCCGGCTGATCCAGCAGTGCGGGGTCGGCCGGGTCGCGCTGCGCGAGCAGGCCGGCGGCTGGGCGTTCGCCGCGCCGCCGGCACGCGTCACGCCGCTCGACCGTTCGGACTACGCGGCGCTGGCCGCCGCGCTGCGCAGCGACGCGCTCGACCTCGATGCCGAGCCGTGCGCGGTCGACAACGGCGCGCCGTGGCTGGTCGTGCGGCTGAAGTCGGCCGACGCGTGCATCGGCCTGTCGCCCGATCCGGTCGCGCTGGAAGCGCTGACCCGCCGCTACGGCGTGGACGGCCTCGCCGCCTACGCGCCGCACGCCGAAGGCGGCCCCGCGACGTTCGAGATCCGCTGCCTGATGACGGGCGGCCAGTTCGGCACCCCCGGCGAGGATCCCGTCACCGGCAGCGCGAACGCCGCGCTGGCCGGGCTGCTGACGCGGCAGAATCGCCGCCCCGGCCCGTCGTACACGGCCCGCCAGGGCACGGCGATCGACCGCGACGGCCGTATCGCCGTCCGCTACGACGAAGACGGCACGACATGGATCGGCGGCGATGTCGTGACGGTCGTCGACGGCACCTTCCGGTCGCCTGCCTGACATTCCGCGATGTGCGATGGCGCCGGCTCGTTCGGCGCCCTACACTTCGCCCAACTATCGCAAAAACGTTCCAGCCAGTAATATCGGGCCTAATCCGTTGTTTCGGACGTCTGTCCATGGTTGCGCATCCCGCGAACGAACAGACGCCGGGATAACCCCAACCCAAGCCAGCCATCCGGACGGATGGCGCACGCGAGCAGGACGCCACCCGCTTCGATGAGCTCCGCCCGGTCCAACCACACGCCGCCGAACCGGCCGCTGCGCACGCCGCGCAAATCGCGCCGGCGGGCGCTATTTGCGATCCCGCTGCTCGGGATGCTGGCGCTCGCGTTGCTGTGGGCCGTGATCATCGCGCGGCTGTCGGTGGAAAAGGACAGCGCGTACAAGGAAGCGGCGGCCTCCGCCGCGATCCTCTCCTCCGCGCTCGAGCAGCATACGGTCAAGGCGATCCACCAGGTCGACCAGATCACCCGCTTCGTCAAGTTCGAATTCGAGAAGTCCCCCGCGCACTTCAACCTCGCGAGCGCCGTCGAAAAAGGCGTCGTGCCGAGCGATACGCTGATCCAGGTGTCGCTGGTCAACGCGAAGGGCATCCTGTTCGCGAACACGGCCGAGCTTCATCCGCAGCCGATCAACCTGTCCGACCGCGAGCACTTCAAGGTCCACCTCGCGCACAACGACGACCGCCTGTTCATCAGCAAACCCGTGCTCGGCCGCGTGTCGAGCCACTGGACGCTGCAGATGACGCGGCGCCTGAACAACCCGGACGGCAGCTTCGCGGGCATCGTCGTCGTGTCGGAAGACCCGAGCTACTTCACCAACGACTTCTACAACAACGCGGCGATCGGCAAGGAAGGCGTGATCGCGGTGGTGTCCGACACGGGTACGGTGCTCGCGCGGCGCACGGGTTCGCTGAACAACGCGCCCGGCGCGTTTTCGGCATCGGGCGTCTACCCGATCGCCGAGCGCGTGACGGGCACGATCATCGACCCGATCGACGGCGTGACGCGCATCGTGTCGTACCGCCACCTCGACGGCTATCCGCTCGCCGTGATGGTCGGGCTGTCGCAGACGGAAGAGTTCGCGGACTACTACCACACGCGCAACGTCTACCTGTTGATGACGAGCTTCATCACGCTCGCGATGCTCGCGTTCTTCGGCGTCGCGACGGGCCTGATCGGCAAGCTGCTCGGCCGCGAGCGCGAGATGACGCAGCTTGCCGAATACGACCTGCTCACCGGCCTCGCGAACCGCTACGCGACGCTGCGCGGACTGCGCAACGACGTGTCGATGCCGGCGAGCCTGTCGCGGCTCGGCCTGCTGTTCATCGATCTCGACAACTTCAAGACCGTCAACGACACGCTCGGCCACAACGCCGGCGACATCGTGCTGCAGATGACCGCGTCGCGCCTGGCCGATGCGGTCGGCGACGAAGGCTCGCTCGCGCGCATCGGCGGCGACGAGTTCGTCGTCGTGATGAAGGGCGACGACGTCGAGCGGCGCGCGGTGCGGCTCGCCGAAGCGATCATCCGGATGTTCGGCGAGCCGTTCGACGTGCGCGGCAGTTCGTTCGTGCTGCATGCGAGCATCGGCATCGCGCTGCACACCGTCGCGAACGAAAGCGAGATCGACCTGCTGAAGAAGGCCGACCTCGCGATGTACAGCGCGAAGGACGCCGGCAAGAACTGCTACCAGTTCTATGCGCCGCACCTGTCGCACCGCGCCGATCACCTGATGCGCTGGGAACAGCAATTGCGCGTCGCGCTCGCCGAGGGGCAGCTGTTCCTCGCGTACCAGCCGAAGATCGACCTCACGCACCGGTACATCACCGGCTTCGAGGCGCTCGCGCGCTGGGATCACCCCGAGCACGGGATCATCTCGGCGAACGAATTCATTTCGATCGCCGAATCGACGGGCCTGATCGTGCCGATCGGCGACTTCGTGATCCGTACCGCGTGCGAGCAGATCGCGCGCTGGCGCGACGAGGGCCACGACACACTGACGCTCGCGGTCAACATCTCGCCCGTGCAGTTCTGGCGCGGCGACCTGATCGAGACGATCTCGCGCACGCTGCTGGAAACCGGCATCGACGCGAACCGGCTCGAACTCGAAATCACCGAGACCGCGATGATGGAATATCCGGAGCTCGTGTCCGAGAAGATCGTCGCGCTGAAGAAGCTCGGCATCCGCATCGCGCTCGACGATTTCGGCACCGGCTATTCGTCGCTGTCGTACCTGCACCGCTTCTCGGTCGACACGCTGAAGGTCGACCGCTCGTTCGTGCAGGCAATCCCGAACGATCGCAGCGTGTGCGTGATGGTGTCGTCGATCGTGCATCTCGCCCGCTCGCTCGGCCTGACCGTCGTCGTCGAAGGCACGGAAACCGAGGAGCAGATCACCTGGCTGTCCGCGCTCGGCGAGATCGAGGCACAGGGCTTCCTGTTCTCGCGCCCGGTGCCGGCCGACGCGATTCCCGCCCTGATCGCGCGCTTCGGCGTGCGCGGCGACCATCCGAACGTCATCGCCCATCGCGCGACCGGCAGCACGGGCGCCTGAGCGGCGAAACCGCCGCTATCACGGCGCGCGTTGCGCACCGCCGCAATTGTTGCGTTTCCCGATCCGATCGTTTAGTTCATTAACTAGCGTTTTCGCGCATGGCAGTGTCACGATGCGCGGCGGACAATCGGGAGGGCCTACGTGTCGGCGGGCCGCCGGCATGGCCATACGCGAGAGATCCGGCCCTGCGCCAACCACACAACCATGACTACCGTCGAAGTCGAAGCGACCGCTCGTGTCGAAGAGGCACAGGCATCCCTATGGACCTTGTTCAAGGTCGTCGCCGGTATTTCCGCGCTCTCGTGGGGCGGGCTTTCGATGATGGCGCAGCTCGAACGCCACTACGTTGAACGGCTGCAGCGCATCGAACCGCACGTATTCGGCGATCTCGTCGCGCTCGCCTGGCTCGTGCCGGGCCCGGTCGGCTGCAACGTGGCGGTGCAGGTCGGCCAGACGCTGCACGGCCGCGCCGGCGCCTGGGTTGCCGGTATCGCGAGCGTGCTGCCGTTCTCGATCCTGATGACGCTGTTCGCGATCTTTTATCAGACGCCGCTCGTGCGCTCGCTGGCCGCGCCGATGCTGATCAATCACTTCGGGATGGTGCTCGCCGCGCTGATCGGCGTCACGTGGGTCAAGCAGCTGCGCGCGCTCGCGCGCACGCGGCTCGAGCAGGCGATCGCCGCGCTGTCGACGATTCTGCTCGCTTTCGCGCATACTCCCGCCGCTTTCGTCGGGATTCTCTTCGCCGCGTTTGCAGCGGGCTGGCTGACGGGGCCGACCCAGCGCGACGCGGTCGAATTCACGCTGTCGAAGCGCGACCGCAACCTGCTCGTGCTGCTCGGCGTGCTCGTCGCGCTGTTCGCGGTGCCGCTGCCAGGCGATTACCAGGCGCAGCTACTGTGGCCGCGCCTCGCGGGCGCCGGCATGACGCTGTTCGGCGGCGGCTTTTCCGCGCTGCCGGTGCTCAAGACGCTGTTCGTGTCGCCGGCGACGGGCATCTCCGATCATGACTTCACGCTGGCGTTCGCGCTGTCGCCGGTGGCACCGGGCCCGCTGCTGAACGTCGTGCCGTTTCTCGGCTACCTGACCGACGGCTGGGTCGGCGCGCTGCTCGCGACGGCCGCGCTGTTCATCCCGTCGGGATGCCTCGTCGTGTTTGCGCAGAACCACCTGTCCCGGCTCAAGCGCCACGCGCGCTTCGAGCACGGCATGCGCCTGCTGCGCGCGGCGACCACGGGCTTTCTCGTCGTCGCCGTCGCGAAGATCCTGCATCGCGAGCCGGCCGACCCGGTTTACTGGCTGACGGGCGCCTTCGCGACGCTGTGCTTCGCGCGCTTCAAGGTGCCCGTCTATGCCGTCTACGGCGCGGTCGCCGTGGCGTGCGGCGTGTGGCTGTGGGCCGCCGCGCACTGACAGGCCCCCGCAGCCCTGCTCCACCGGCCGCCACCGGCGCGCCGCCCCTCCTCAACCGGCCTGCACCGCGACCCGGCGAGCCATCCAGCGGGTCCGCAGCGCGTCATACGCGAGATTGAAGCAGAACGTGTAAGGCAGGAAGAACAGCACGATGCCGAGGTCGAGCAGCAGTGCCTCGACGAGGCTCACGTTCAGCCACCACGCGGCCACCGGCACCACCATCGCGACGAGGCCGAGCTCGAACATGACCGCGTGCGCGATCCGCATGCCGAGCGTGCGCTTCAATCCCGCGCGACGCTCGAAGCGGTCGAACAGCGTGTTGAACGCCATGTTCCACGCCATCGCGATCAGCGACACCATCACCGTCAGCACGCCGACGTGCGACACCGGCATGTCCAGCAGCCATGCACCGATCGGCGCGCACAGCGCGATCGCGACCAGCTCGAACGTCAGCGCGTGCAGCAGCCGTTCCGTCACCGTTTTGTTCACCTGTTTCATGATGCCCTCCTATTCGTTACGTCATGCATGTCGGCCATTTTGATCGGCGATACCGGTTGAATCCAGTTTGTTATCATCGGTTTTGCCGATAACAAGAAGTCTGGAGCACCGCATGCACCACGCCCCCGAAGCCCTGCTCGCATTCGCCGAGGCCGCGCTGCTCGGCTCGTTTACGGCCGCCGCACGCAAGCTCGGCAAACGCCAGTCGACCATTTCGGAAGCCATCGCGAACCTCGAAATCGATCTCGGCGTGCAGCTGTTCGACCGCTCGACGCGCGCGCCGACCCTGACCGACGCCGGCCGCGCGCTGTTGCCGCAGGTGCAGCGCGCGCTCGAGGCCAGCGCGGCGATCGACCGAACGGCCGCGCGGCTCGCGCACGGCGAGGAAGCGCGGCTGACGCTCGTCGTGTCCGACACGTACCAGTCGAAACGCTACGAGGAAACGCTGATGGCGCTCGAGCGACGCTTTCCGGCGCTCGAGCTCGAATGCCAGATCGCCGAACACGAGGACGTGCTCGACCTGATCCAGCAGGGCCGCGCGCAGCTCGGGCTGATGGCCGCGCGCGCGGCCTACCCGGCCGATATCGGCGCGGCGACGGTGGCGGAGGAATCGGAGATCGGGCTGTTCGTCGGGCGCACGCATGCGCTCGCCGAATACGGCGACGCCGAGGTGCCGCACGCGGTGCTGCGCGACGTGCGCGAGCTGCGCCTCAATACCTATGTGAAAACGGAAGGCCGCGGCACCGACGACCGGATCGTCGTCGGCACGCAGCACTGGCTGGCGCCCAGCTACCTGATGCTGCTGGAGATGGCCGTACTGGGGTTCGGCTGGGCGGAACTGCCGCGCTGGATGGTCGAGCACTTCGCGCGCGATCGCCTGTGCGAGCTGCGCTCACGCGGCTGGCCGCGCCGCGTGCGCGTGGATGCGGTCTGGTCGCGCAACCGGCCGCTCGGCCCGGCCGGCGCGTGGTTGCTCGATGCGATGCTGGCCGCGTAGCGGCGCGGGCGGCCCGGCCGGCAGCCCGCGGCGAGCGATCAGAACCCGCGCGACAGCACGGCCGCGCCGATCGTGACGACGCCGAGCACGAGATTGACGACGACGAGCAGGCGCACGGCATTCACCGCGCGCGCGCCGTCCGGCCAGTTCTGCGCCTGCACCGCGCGGCGGATGCGCGGGAACAGCGCGAAGCGGATATGGCCGAAGATCAGCATCATCACGACGCCGAGCCCGGCCATCGCGTGCAGCGACCACGTCGCGTGCGCGCCGCCGAATTCCACGAGCAGGAAGCCGCCGGACAGCAGGATCACGATCACGGAACCGGCCACCCAGTTGAAGAAACGGCCGAACACGCCTTCGATCAGCGGCAACCGGAGCTGCGGCGACAGGTCGGACAGCGCCGGGCGCAGGCAGAAGTGCGCGAAAACCATCCCGCCCACCCACACGGCAACGGCCAGCAGGTGAAGAAACAGCGCGACGGCAACAGCGTGGGACATGGCGACAATCCTGTGATGAGTGGGGACCAGCGAACGGCCGCGTCGCGCGCGGCATCAAGCGACGTTCGACCGGCCAATTGCGTCCCGGTTCAGACCCCCGGCGCGATTTCACATTATTTTGCAAGTTCCGCGTGACAGCGCCACACGTGGCTTACCCGAATCGCCGCATCCAAACAAAAGGCCGCCCACCCGCCGAAGCGGATGGGCGGCCTGTCGATCGCGGCCGAACCGGGCCCGGCGTCAGCCGAGCAGCGGGCGCAGTTCGTTGACGACCTTGAGCTTCGTCTCCGGCGCGCGGCCCTTGCGTGCGCGCTTGCCGATGTGCGGCGCGAGCCCGGCGTACGACAGCGTCTCGTCCTGCGCCTTGCCGCCGCGGCCGGTACCGATCAGCACGACGCCGGCCGGATCGATCGCCAGCGCCTGCACGAGCGTTTCCTTGTCGTCGAGCGCCATCAGGATCACGCCGCGCCCGCCGCCGGACAGCGTCTTCATCTCGTCCATCCCGAATACGAGCAAGCGGCCGCCGCTCGACAGGCATGCGACCTGCGTCGCGTTCGGCAGGACCGGCATCGGTGCAAGCGGCACCGCACCGGCGTCGATCGTCATGAACGCCTTGCCGGCCTTCACGCGGCTCACCATGTCGCCGACCTTCGCGAGGAAGCCGAAGCCGTTGCTCGACGCGAGCAGCAATTGCTGGTCGGCCGACGCCGCGTAGTAGTGCATCAGGTGCGAGCCCGATTCGAGCTCGATCAGCGACGTGACGGGCACGCCGTCACCGCGCCCGCCCGGCAGCACCGACACGTCGACCGAGTACACGCGGCCGCTGCTGCCCCACGCGATCAGCCGGTCCGGCGTGCGGCACTGGAACGCCGCGTACAGGCTGTCGCCCGCCTTGAACGAGAACGCGGCCGGGTCGAGCCCGTGGCCCTTCAGCGCGCGCACCCAGCCCTTCTGCGACACGACGACCGTCACCGGCTCGTCGACCACCTTCGCCTCGAACGTCGCGCGCTTTTCCTGCTGGATCAGCGTGCGGCGATCGTCGCCGTACTGTTTCGCGTCGGCCTCGATCTCCTTGATCATCAGCCGCTTCATCGCGCTTTCGTTCGCGAGCAGTTCCTCGAGCTTCGCCTTCTCGTCGCGCAGCGCGTCGAGTTCCTTCTCGATCTTGATCTTCTCGAGCCGCGCGAGCTGACGCAGCCGGATTTCGAGGATGTCTTCCGCCTGCCGCTCGCTGAGGCCGAACGCGCTCATCAGCGCGGCCTTCGGCTCGTCCGACTCGCGGATGATGCGGATCACCTCGTCGATGTTCAGGAAGACGATCATCCGCCCTTCGAGGATGTGGATGCGGTCGTCGACCTTCGCGAGACGATGGCGGCAACGGCGCGTCATCGTCAGCTGGCGGAACTTCACCCACTCGTCGAGGATCGTCAGCAGGCCCTTCTGGCCCGGCCGGCCGTCGGCGCCGATCATCACGAGGTTCAGCGTCGCGTTCGACTCGAGGCTCGTGTACGCGAGCAGCGTGTTCACGAATTCAGTCTGGTCGATCGTGCGCGACTTCGGCTCGAACACGAGCCGCACCGCCGCTTCCTTGCCCGACTCGTCGCGCACCGCGTCGAGCAGGTCGAGCATCGCCTTCTTCGTGTTGAGCTGCTCGGGCGTCAGCGTCTTCTTGCCGAGCTTGAGCTTCGGGTTGGTCAGTTCCTCGATTTCCTCGAGCACCTTCTGGCCCGACGTGCTCGGCGGCAGCTCGGTCACGACGAGCTGCCACTGGCCGCGCGCGAGATCCTCGATCTTCCATTTCGCGCGCACCTTCAGGCTGCCGCGGCCGGTTTCATAGGCCGCCGCGATTTCGGCGTCGCTCGAGATGATCTGGCCGCCGCCCGGGAAATCCGGGCCCGGAATCAGGTTCATCAGCTCCGCGTGCGTGAGCTTCGGATTGCGGATCAATGCGACCGCAGCGGCCGCGACTTCGCGCAGGTTGTGCGACGGGATTTCGGTCGCGAGGCCGACCGCGATGCCCGACGCGCCGTTCAGCAGCACGAACGGCATGCGGCTCGGCAGCGTCTTCGGTTCCTCGAACGAGCCGTCGTAGTTCGGCATGAAGTCGACCGTGCCCTGGTCGATCTCGTCGAGCAGCAGCTTCGCGATCGGCGTGAGGCGCGCTTCCGTGTAACGCATCGCCGCCGCGCCGTCACCGTCGCGCGAGCCGAAGTTGCCCTGCCCGTCGATCAGCGGGTAGCGCAGCGAGAAATCCTGCGCGAGACGCACGAGCGCGTCGTACGCCGACTGGTCGCCGTGCGGGTGGTATTTACCGAGCACGTCGCCGACCACGCGCGCCGACTTCACCGGCTTCGCATCGGGCCCAAGACCCATTTCGTTCATCGCGAACAGGATTCGGCGCTGCACCGGCTTCTGGCCGTCGCACACGTCGGGCAGCGCGCGGCTCTTCACGACGCTGACCGCGTAGCTGAGATACGCCTGCTCCGCGTAGTTGCCGAGCGTCAGCGCTTCGGCGTCCGGTGCATCGGACCCGGCGAAGAGATCGGAAGTATTGTCGTCCATCAGAATTCCGTATTCGTAAGTGGCGTGAGGCCGGGCCGGGCGTCATGCCCGGCCGCGCGGATGCGTGGCTTAGATGTCCGCTTCGACGTCGTTGCCCTTTTCCTCGAGCCAGCCGCGCCGCGCGGCTGCCTCGCCCTTGCCCATCAGCATCGTCATGCGCGCGACGGTTGCCTCGTAGTCGAGCTCGCCGAGCTTCACGGGCATCAGGCGGCGCGTATCGGGGTTCATCGTCGTGTCCCACAGCTGCTCGGCGCTCATTTCGCCGAGACCCTTGAAGCGGCTGATGCTCCACTGCGTCTCGCGCACGCCGTCCTTGCGCAGCTTGTCGAGCGTCGCCTCGAGTTCGCCGTCGTCGAGCGCGTAGAGCTTCTGCGCGGGCTTCTTGCCGCGCGCGGGCGCATCGACGCGGAACAGCGGCGGACGGGCGACATACACGTGGCCACGCTCGATCAGCTGCGGGAAATGCTTGAAGAACAGCGTGAGCAGCAGCACCTGGATGTGCGAGCCGTCGACGTCCGCGTCCGACAGGATGCAGATCTTGCCGTAACGCAGGTTCGACAGGTCGACGGTGTCGTCGGGGCTGTGCGGATCGACGCCGATCGCCACCGAGATGTCGTGCACCTCGTTGTTCGCGAACAGGCGGTCGCGCTCGGTTTCCCACGTGTTCAGCACCTTGCCGCGCAACGGCAGGATCGCCTGGTATTCCTTGTCGCGGCCCATCTTCGCGGAGCCGCCCGCCGAGTCGCCCTCGACGAGGAACAGTTCGTTGCGCGCGATGTCCTCGGTTTCGCAGTCGGTCAGCTTGCCGGGCAGCACCGCGACGCCCGAGCTCTTGCGCTTCTCGACCTTCTGGCCCGCCCGCGTGCGCGCCTGCGCCTGCTTGATCACGAGCTCGGCGAGCTTCTTGCCGTGCTCGACGTGCTGGTTCAGCCACAGTTCGAGCGCCGGGCGCGAGAACGACGACACGAGCTTCACCGCGTCGCGGCTGTTCAGGCGCTCCTTGATCTGCCCCTGGAACTGCGGATCGAGCACCTTCGCGGACAGCACGAACGACACGCGCGCGAACACGTCTTCCGCGAGCAGCTTCACGCCCTTCGGCTGCAGGTTGTGCAGCTCGACGAAGCTCTTCACGGCCTGGTACAGGCCGTCGCGCAGGCCGGATTCGTGCGTGCCGCCGGCCGGCGTCGGGATCAGGTTCACGTACGACTCGCGCACGAGCGACCCTTCCTCGCTCCAGGCGACGACCCACGATGCGCCCTCGCCTTCGGCGAACGAATCGTCGCCCGAACGCGAATCGGCGAACCGCTCGCCTTCGAACAGCGGGATCAGCAGCTCGCTGCCGTTCATTTCGTCGAGCAGGTAACCGCGCAGGCCGTCTTCATACTTCCACGCCTGGCGCTCGCCGGTCTTCTCGTTGACGAGCACGACCTCGACGCCCGGCAGCAGCACGGCCTTCGAGCGCAGCAGGCGCTGCAGCTCGCCGAGCGGCAGGTTCGGCGAATCGAAGTACTTCGGATTCGGCCACACCTGCACGCGCGTGCCGGACTTCTTCTCGCCTCGGCCCGCGGCCTGCGTCGCGAGCGGCTTGACGACGTCGCCTTCGGCAAAGCCGAGCTCGGCGATCTTGCCGTCGCGCCACACCGTCACGTCGAGGCGCGTCGCGAGCGCGTTCGTCACCGACACGCCGACGCCGTGCAGGCCGCCCGAGAACGTATAGGCGCCGCCGGCGGCCTTGTCGAACTTGCCGCCTGCGTGCAGGCGCGTGAACACGATCTCGACGACCGGGACACCCTCTTCGGGGTGCATGCCGAACGGGATGCCGCGGCCGTCGTCCTCGACCGAGACCGACTGGTCGGCGTGCAGCGTGACCGTGATCTGCTTGCCGTAGCCGCCGAGCGCCTCGTCGGACGCGTTGTCGATGACTTCCTGGATGATGTGCAGCGGATTCTCGGTACGGGTGTACATGCCGGGCCGCTGCTTGACCGGCTCGAGACCCTTGAGCACCTTGATCGATGCTTCGCTATAGGCCGCGCTGGGTTTCTTCGTTGACATAGGCGCTGAATTTCGTCATTCATCGGGACGTTGTCCACACCTCGTGTGGATAACATCGTGGACAAAACGTTGAGTTCCGTAAAAAAGCGAATCGAAACAACGGTGTGCTTGGACTGCTCCGAAAGCGGGCGCGCGGCGTGCGCTGCGCGGCCCTGAACGCGCGGTATTTTACTGGTTCCGCGTGGCGCGCCAATCGCGGGATCGGCGCGCGCCGCACGCGTCACGCCGGCTTGCGCTTCGCCTCGAGCGTTTCCCACCGTTCGAGCGCGGTGAGCAGTTCGTCGTCGATCGCCGCGAAGCGCTCGGTCAGGCGCGTGCCTTCCTGCGGATCCTTCGCGAAAATCGAACCGTCCTCGAGCTGCGCATTGATCGTCTTCTGCTCCGCTTCGAGCGCGGCGATCTTCTCCGGCAGCGAATCGAGCTCGCGCTGCTCGTTGAACGACAGCTTCACCGTGCGCTGCGCGTTGCGGCCCGGGGCGCTCTTCGCCGCGTCTTCCTTCACCGGCACCGCTTCCTTGACCGCGCGCTTCGCGGCTTCCTGTTGCGCGAGCTGCTCCGAACGCTCGCTCTGGATCTGCCAGTCGCTGAAGCCGCCGACGTATTCGCGCCACTTGCCGTCGCCCTCGGCCGCGATCACCGACGTCACGACGTTGTCGAGGAACGCGCGATCGTGGCTGACGAGCAGCACCGTGCCGTCGTAGTCGGCCAGCAGCTCCTCGAGCAGCTCGAGCGTCGGGATGTCGAGGTCGTTGGTCGGTTCGTCGAGCACCAGCACGTTGGCCGGGCGTGCGAACAGGCGCGCGAGCAGCAGCCGGTTGCGCTCGCCGCCCGACAGCGACTTCACCGGCGAACGCGCGCGCTCCGGCGCGAACAGGAAATCGCCGAGATAGCTCATCACGTGCTTGCGCACGCCGCCGATCTCGACCCACTCGCTGCCGGGGCTGATCGTATCGGCGAGGCTCTTGTCCTGGTCGAGCTGCGCGCGCATCTGGTCGAAATACGCGACCTGCAGGTTCGTGCCGGTGCGCACGGTGCCCTCGTCGGGCTTCAGCTCGCCGAGGATCAGCTTGAGCAGCGTGGTCTTGCCCGCGCCATTCGGGCCGACGAAGCCGATCTTGTCGCCGCGCATGACCGTCGCCGAGAAGCGGTCGACGACCGTGCGGCCGCCGTAGCGCTTCGTCACGTCGGTCAGCTCCGCGACGATCTTGCCGGACTTCTCGCCCTGCGCGACGTCGAGCCGCACGTTGCCCTGCGCATTGCGGCGCTCCGCGCGCTCGTTGCGCATCTGCACGAGCCGCGCGATGCGGCCGACGCTGCGCGTGCGGCGCGCCTCGACGCCCTTGCGGATCCACACTTCTTCCTGCGCGAGCAGCTTGTCGAACTTCTCGTTTTCCACGCGCTCGACTTCGAGCTGCTGTGCCTTGCGCGTCTGGTACGCGGAGAAATTGCCCGGGTACGACAGCAGCCGGCCGCGGTCGAGCTCGACGATGCGCGTCGCGACGCGATCGAGGAACGCGCGATCGTGGGTGATGAACAGCAGACCCGCGCGCTGCGAGACGAGCAGCTCCTCCAGCCAGCGGATGCCGTCGAAGTCGAGGTGGTTGGTCGGCTCGTCAAGCAGCAGCACGTCGGGCTGCAGTACCAGCGCGCGCGCCAGCGCGACGCGTTTCTGCATCCCGCCCGACAGCGCGTCGACGCTCGCGTCGCCGTCCTGCAGGCCGATCTGCGCGAGCGTCATCGCCACGCGCGTGCGCCAGTTCCATGCGTCGTGCGCGTCGAGCGACGACTGCAGCGCGTTCATCCGCGCGAGCAGCGCGTCGTGTTCGGCGCCTTCGGGCGTATCGGCGAGACGATGCGCGATCGAATCGTATTCTTCGAGCAGTTCGCGCGTGTGCGCGAGCCCCGACGCGACCGCGTCGAACACCGTCGCGCCCGGTTCGAACTCGGGCTCCTGCGGCACGTAGACGGTCACGAGCTCCTGCTGGCGCGTGATCAGGCCGTCATCGGGCTTCGCGAGGCCGGCGACGATCTTCAGCAGCGACGACTTGCCCGCGCCGTTGCGGCCGATCAGACCGACGCGTTCGCCGGCTTCCAGCGAGAAATCCGCGTAATCGAGCAACGCGACGTGACCGAACGCGAGCTGCGCGCCGGTAATGGAATAGAGCGACATGGGGAGACGGCGAAGAGAGGAATCGGAAGCGCCCATTGTACCGGGCGCGGAGGCCGGCACCGGCATGGCTGGATGGACGAGCATTGCAACCGGCGCGCGAAACGCGCCGACGCGGTGCGACGCGTGGCTGGCGGCCGGTATCCGGGCCGAAAACCGCCGTGCGGGTTGCGTGCCCGCACGAACGGGCGAAGGCCGGCCCGATGCCCGTGGCCGGCCGATCGGCGATCCCGCGCGCGGCACACCGGGCGCCCGCGCGAGACGTACGATTACTTCACGTTGACGGTGATCGTCGAGCTGATTTCGGGGCCGTACGAACGGTGGGCGCCGTCGCCGAGCTGCAGCGTCAGCGTGTGCTTGCCGGGTGCCAGCTTCACGTCGGTTTCGGTCTGGCCCTTGCCGAAATGCAGCGAATGGTCGCTCGCCGGGATCACGTCGCCCTTCGGCACCGGCTTGCCGTCGATCAGCAGGTGATGGTGGCCGGTATCCGGCGTCATGTCGCCGGCGGGCTTGAGCTCCATGCCGTCGAGACCGAACTTCACGTGCACGGGGCTCGACACCGTCGCGCCGTCCTGCGGCTCGACGAAGAACACGCGCGCTTCGGCACGCGCGAGCGTCGACACGGCCAGCGCCGCGACACACACCGCACCCGCGATCCACTTTCTGTTGAGCATCGTTTTCCTCCTTCAGATTGACAGGCCCACGAAGCATACACTGCATGCCCGCGCCACGCGATGATGCCCGTTGTTCGCGATGCGTACGTTTAAAACGACGTTGCCTAGGTGTTCGGCGAAATTCCGGTACTATTGCGCCTTTCGTCCGCTGGACAGGGTGCGGACGGCATTACCGAGTTTCCATTTTTCCCGAGCACCACATGAGCGAAGTAACCGAATACCAGAGCTGGGTCTGCCTGATTTGCGGGTGGGTCTACAACGAAGCCGAAGGGCTGCCCGACGAGGGCATCGCGGCCGGCACCCGTTTCGCCGACATTCCCGCCGACTGGCGCTGCCCGCTGTGCGACGTGGGCAAGGAAGATTTCGTCGTCGTCGATTTCTGATGGTTCGTTCCGATCGCGGGTGATTCCGCGATACGCGCGTCGGCACGCATTCCGCCCCGCCGACGCGCCGCGCGTTTGCTATACTCTGCGCGCTGTCCACACCGCCGTCCGGCTCGCGTTTTTCGCGTGATCGACTGGATATGGCTCTCCCCGTAGTTCAATGGATAGAACAAGCGCCTCCTAAGCGCTAGATACAGGTTCGATTCCTGTCGGGGGGACCAGCCAAGCCCCAAACCTCCCCCAAGATTCACAAGAAACTCCCCGCTCAAGCCCATCTGGCGGCCTTCTCGCGCCCATCGTTACCCAACGTTGCTCAGTGACAGCCGGAGAAAGTGTTGGTATTTTTGTTGGTATCAGCAGATACCAACAATGCCTCTCACTGTGACATACAGGTACGGAACGCAAAGGCCAGCGCCGCACCGTACAAACTCACGGACGGCAACGGGATGTTCTTGCTCGTCCAACCGAACGGCGCGAAGTACTGGCGCTTGTCCTACCGATTCCTTGGCAAGCAGAAGACGCTCGCCCTCGGCGTCTATCCGGCCGTCACGCTCGCGACGGCGAGGAAGAAGCGCGACGAAGCCCGCGAGCAGATCGCGGCCGGCATCGATCCGGGCGAGGCGAAGAAGGACGCGAAACGGGCCGCCGAGATCGCGGCGGCCAACTCGTTCGAAGCGGTAGCCCGCGAGTGGTTCGACTCTCGGCGTCCGGGCTGGAGTGACGGCTATGCCGAGAAGGTGCTGAATTCGCTTGAGGTCGACGTGTTTCCGAAGATCGGCCCTCGCCCGATCACGGAGATCGATTCGCCGCAGATGCTCAGCATCGTTCGCAAGGTCGAGGCGCGCGGCGTGCGCGAGACGGCGAAGCGGATTCTCCAGCGCTCGCGCGCGGTCTTCCAGTACGGGATCATGACGGGACGATGCTCCAGGAATCCAGCGGCCGACATCGATGCGCAGACGGTCTTGAAGAAGGGGCCGGGCGTGCAGCACATGGCCCGCGTCAAGGCGACAGAGATCCCGCAGCTCATGCGCGACATCGATGCTTACCAAGGCGACCTCGTTACCCGGCTCGCGCTCCGCCTGATGGCACTGACCTTCGTGCGGACAACGGAAATGATCCGTGCGGAGTGGTCGGAGTTTGACGAGACAGCCGCAGAATGGCGCGTGCCTCCTGAACGCATGAAGATGCGCGATCCGCACATCGTGCCGCTATCGCGGCAGGCACTCGAAGTGCTCGCTCAGCTCCGCGCGCTCAACGGCCAGCATCGATTCGTGTTCTACAGTGTGCAAGGCCGAAGCCACATTTCGAACAACACCATGCTCTATGCGCTCTACCGCATGGGCTACAAATCACGAATGACGGGGCACGGGTTTCGCGGGCTGGCGGCCACTGCTCTGCGTGAACTCAGCTTCGGCAGGGATGTTGTAGAGCGCCAGATGGCTCACGCCGAACGCAATCAAGTGACTGCCGCCTACGTCCACGCTGAATACCTGCCGGAACGCAGGCGCATGATGCAGGTATGGGGCGATCATCTCGATCGCCTAAAGGCAGGGGCCGATATCTTCCGTGTCGCATGAGCCCGATAACGCCCCCCTCTCTCCCACTTCCCGTCGCGGTCAACGATGGGAGGTGGGCACTACTTGAGATTGCCCGCCACCCACCGAGGTATCCGTCACTTACGCCCCAGAACAAACCTCCATGCTCCGCGAATATGATCGCACTTTATAACCAATGCAACTTTAGGGGGCGAGACGTCCCTAAACAGCGTATTTGTCGATGACTAGAGCATTGTTGCAATGGAGGCCAGCACCATACAAATCCGGGAAAAGAGTGGTATGGTTAATATTCATCATATTTAACGCCCTCAAACACTCCTCCCGCCCTTGATCCGGAATCAGCAGCCTCATCAAAATTGCCAATTCTTTATTTTCCCCCTTCTCAGAATTCTCCTCTATCCACGTTTTCACGGTAAAACCCAATGGCACTCGCGTGAAGAGGCCACCTTGACTCACCAGCCTTGCATTCTCATCTTGATGCGGACGAATATACTCAAGTACGGGAGCCGAAGCATTTTCGTTTTTTATGGCTTTGACCATGTCACTAACAGGCCCGAGAGCCCATACAGCTCGATTACCAGATTTAGACGGCTCTTTGTTGGCGAACGCGAAATACAAAGCGACAAATGGTGAAGTACTCCAATCCAATAACGGCGTCGCCAATCCATTATGTTGACCGAGCGCCCACCAATCATTTTCCGACAGTTCCGCTCTCGGATTAGGTCCTCGCCGTCCGCGCGAGGCAAGCTTGAATTTATTTAAATGCCTTTGCAACGTGAATTTGTTCGCCCCCTTATTCGTCGAATTTAATATACGATCAAGACTGGTTTCGAGCCCCCAATTGGAATCCCTTTGCCCCCTCCAGATGTAATGAGAATAATCAAGCATCTCCGTAACAACATATTCATGAAAATGTCTCCATGACGATATGCGAACATCCATGATGCGCTTCTCAATATCAAGTTCTTCGTAATTTTTTTGTTCACTCATGATTTTATTTTTAAATTTAATGATCTCTGGCTATTTTTACCAATCATCCAACCCAATGGAAAACACCCGCTCCTTCTGCAATCGTCTTATTGATGAGCTTAGCAGAGCTCTCGCCGCCGCGTCGAATATCCGCAGCTCCCAAGCTCCGACTCAAGCGGACCATCACGGCGATAAACGCTGGATTTGATGCAAGGAGCCTACGTCGCACGACAATGTATGGCGACCATATCGCATATTCGCTTTCCCAGCGCACGCGACCGCGCACTATTGACGCGGGCACGCGAATAGACATCGACAGTTTTGGAATGGCCGCCGCACTGGCTCCGCGCGGACGGCGGTATTGAACTGCCTGATTTCTTCGGGCCATTTCAAGCTTGGGGAACGGCCTCGGTTGATCGGCTTGCGGACGGTCGGGCAGACAGCGACCTGTGTTAGCTGTTCGCCCACGCCTCCACGATGCCTGTCGAATATTGATCTTCGTTTAGATGACCATCCCCAGGACGGACTCCACGCTGCGGGCATTTTCGCCGTCGGCACGACGCGCTATCAACAAGAGCGACGTTACCCCGAATTCCTCAAACCACGAATACGAAGAGTCCCTCCCAGCAGCCGCGATCCGCTTCAGGTTAGTGGTAGATCGCGGTTCAAGAAAAGTTGGTTGAAGAATGCCGCACTAGTGTACGCGGCGTAAGCTTGCCAATTGTCACCCTTTTCCGCGTCCGCGAAATCGCAAACCGACTTGATAGCTAGTGCGCACGGCGCGGGCTGGCGCGCGTAGTCCGCTGCCGCCATGACTGCATACGCCTCCATCTCGACGCCAAGTAGTTCACGGTTTTGAGCAGTGATTGGGTCAAGAGCACCGTCCGTCGCCAAGACAGCAGCACCTGAAGCCATCGGGCCAACCCGAACGGAAAACTTGCCAGCAGGAGCTGAATGAGTCCATCCGGAACGGATCGCCGCCACGACTTCCGGGCGACTGCTAAGCTCCATCGCGAGTTGAGACACATGCGAGCTAAGCGGGCGCTGATACGGGGCGGCTTGGAACACCACCGAGCCGTCAGGTTTTTCGGCTAACTTGCCGCTGCCCCAGTCCCAGGAGGGATCAGCCACGATCACATCACCGAGTTCTGTCTTACCCTTCACGCCAGCGCAGATCCCCAGCATCACGATGTACCTTGGGCGAAAGCGTTCGACCATTTTTGCGGCGAGCGCCGCAGAGGATGGCATGCCCTTTCGGCGTGCCGACGCCGCTACAACCGTCAATGGCCCCTCAGCTCGCGGAATTTGGCCAAAGTGGTAACCAGTAGGATCATCCGGGAAGCGCTTGTTCGCCCATTGATAATTTAGATTCAGTACTGCGTCGAGCTCTGGGGTACCTAGGGCTGTGACTATGGCCACATCCGCACGAGGGGAAAGCCGAGCTACACGCTTAACGCGTGCGCTTGCTAGGTGGAGCTTGCCAACCAGCATAGCCTTCCATGAGCTATCTGCGGTTTCATTAAATAGGCAGAATGAGGCCCCGCGGTCCCGCACGTTCGCCTGCGCCACTTCAACTAGCTCCTCGCGGGCAGTCAGAAACAAGATGTCAGGCGGCAGCCACGCGCTCTCGTCCATTATCAGCATGTCAAAAAGTGCCAAACCACCCTGATGTGTGGGCGCCGCCCCCAATACATCTGGCAGGTTCAAATCGACAATAAGCAAGTCGAATTTTTTGGTGGTCAGAAAACGCCTTGCCGCCGCGGACGTTGTCGCATGCTCGATCTCAATGCTCGCATCATGCTCCAAGACAACCTCAGAAATGGCGCGGGCCTTGTCGTATTCATCATCTACAATCAGGATTCGAGTCATCGCGCAGTAACAACACCTTCAATCAGACTTTTCAACGAGGATCTCCAACCGTCTTCCGCGACGTTATAGTAAGTAAGCCCGCGGAAGATCGGTCGGTACTGAGTATCCAGCTTTTCAATTAATTGCTTAAGCGACAACCGATTTGGTTCGTCGCCGAACTTGTCGAACATCGTAACTACGATGGTCGGCGTGTGAATACCCCGCAGTTTCATCTGGGACAGCAAATCGATCCCAGCAAAACTCTCTGGCGTCCCACCACCTGGCTCATCGAGTGATACGTCGTAGTTGGGCATACTCATATCCAGCAGAATCGCCGCGTATGAGTCCGCCCCTTTGATTACCGCTCGCAACCCACTACTGAATGACCTAGCCGTCTCGAGTTCGACTCCGAGAAACTCGTCACACACAAAATCCGCAAGGATTCGACTCTTTTCTTCATCATCTTCAATAAGCAGTATCTTCATCATCCGCAATCTCGATTCTGAATCCGATGGCCACCTCGAAAGCTCCATCGTCGGTAAAACCGAACAGCAGCGATGGATCCCGGTACTGTGGTGCATTTATGGTCGCCCAGAGCTTATGAAAACCGCTGCGCCCCTCCATCTGAGCCTTCCGCCGAGTATCACTCTTGCGAATCTCATTGCGAATTCTCTCCAGGCGATGTTCGTCACGCCGCTCGAAGGTTAGCGCTTCGACCGGATTACGCACCCGCGCACTGAACTTCCCGTCCGACAAACTCAACGAGACATCGATATTGAGCCTATCGACGCTCACACCAGAATGGGCGATCGCATTCTCGAATAGCCCGCAGAATACATCAACCATGCCGTCGAGTGTCCTCCCGGGCATGACAGCCGCCCCACCTTCACCCTTGATGCTGACACCATCCCACCCCGTCGCGCCCGAGATTGAGTTCTCAATCATCGAACGAGCGATGAGGACAGGAAAATCGACTCCGTAGTCCTGTCGGTCGTAAACCTCGCTGCGCTTGAACCACGACGACACCGTGGAGATTCTCGTTTGGATATTCGTTCGCGCACGTCCAATGTGGTTATGTAGCTCGCCGAGTCGGTCCGCATAGTGCAATGCCGCAAGAGATTCCGTAAGGTGATCAAAAGCATCCAGAAACCGGGAACGAATATCGGTATTTAAAACCTGTTGAACCTTTGCCAAGTTAGCGTCAGTTTTTTCCCACAGGGTCTCGACGCAAAGATTAATGAAGTCATCAATATGCTTAATGCGTCGATCGCTGGCTTGAACAAACATCCGTTCCAAATTCGAAGTTTGGTAGACGAAGAGCGCATGCGGATTGTCGCCACTGGTTACAAGTTCATGAACTACGACGACCTGGATCAGACTGTCACGCACGTACGCAATGATTGAGTCAATGCTCGTAGCAAACCGCCCGAGTACCTGCAAAACGTTGGCCCGCTCTCCATGAGTAAGAGCCGTAAGCGCCGAGTCCCAGTAGTCGTTCGGAACGTAGTCGGAGGTTCCCACTTTTCGTTCGGTCACAAGGAACTCGTCTGCCACTGGCTTGCGTAGCGCATTGCTGAGTTTGCCGTGGCGGACGCGTGTGCTGAGATAGGCATTCAGCCCATGATCGCCGCGCAGGAACTCATTTGTCACTTCGGCGAACATCGCAGCAAACTGAACATCAAGCTCCGAGTTCGACGTCTCACTGTTGATAACGTGTAAGGTCGAGAGCATTTTGGTCAGCGAGTGACCAGTAGCTTCCACCTCGGACAGAACGTCGGTAAGTCGCTCAATGAGCGAATTCTCAACCACAGGCACGGTCTGCATTGCAGATTTGTAGCGAGCATAGGCGTCCCCAAGGCGGGTGCGCAACGCCTTTTTGATAGCGCTGATGTCTACGTATACGCGGCTTTGCTCAACGAGGTTCGTCGCTTTTGCAAGCTCCTGTGCTTTAACGCGCTCCCGAATTTCCGCCAAATACTCGGAAGCGTTGCCGGGGTCGATCTCGGCAAGGATGCGGCAGACCCGAATGCGTTCCTCTTCAATTTCCCGCGTTCCTTCGTAAAGTATCGTCTGCCGCATGACTTCGGGTCGCCAGACCCGACTCAGGTACAAGATCACATTCTGCAGGCCGAACTCATTTATGCGCTCCCGAAGTGCTCCTGGTGAGGCAATACCCTGCTGAGTCTGAAACCGCTCGAACGCATAGCGTAAGTGCGTTAGTCGGTCGTTGTTGAAGAAGCTGAAATAGAGCTCGAATATGAGAGGCAGCGAGATCGATGTGGGCCATTCGCCCGGAGACTCCAACGCAGCAACGAGTTCGGGCAATGGTAGAACCGTTGGCACCGATGGCCAACTTAGATAAGCCGCGACCGTTGCCGACACTGCCGACGCCAAGTCCCCGCTCCTAATATAAGCGACCACGGCGGCTGTACTGCAGCGCAGTGCGTCAGATCCATCAAGATGTTCCCGACACCAAGTGAAATTTGCAATTGCATCCGCATACATGCCACTCGCAAGCTGAAAGCGACCCACATAGCGCTTTTGGCGCTCCACGCTTATGGCGGAAGCGTCGCCGAGTATAGTGCCGGTCGTTGCCAACTCGTAGACCTGCAGAGTGGTGCCAAAAACATCCGCATGCCGGAAGGTCTCGGTAAGTTTAGAGCGTCCTGAAGGTCGTTCCAGCAATGCAGAGAACGGGGTCAAATTCGGGTCTAAGGCGAGCACTCGACGGAGCGAGCTGGATGGATATTCAAACTGGTCGTGCGAAAGCTCCTGCATGACGATCGCACGCAAGTAGGTCGCCCACGCATGTCCGTAAAATCGGTCGTAAATCGTGTACAGCGACAACGCCGATGCATAAGTGTCGCCCGTGAACGCGAGGACCGCCCGCAGGTGCTGGGCTATTTCCCCCAACGGGCCCGCATATTGAACTGTTTTCGCTCTCTGCTTGAGCTCGGCACGTATACGCAGTACGAATGCCGAAATGTCAGAGGGATTTTCGTCCAAATGGCTGTCAGCTATTAAAATGGCATCCGCATATCGGCCTTCACTGTAGGCCTCAATGAAAGCGACGCGACGCAGCTGTTTTAAGGCATCCCACCGAACCTCGCCACCAAGCGCTAGCAGGACAGGCACCAAGCGGCGGTCGCTCGTGCGTCCCAGGAGTGATGCTACGGGCTTGACCAGTAAATCCGAAAAGTGTGCACACGCACCCTCGTCAGCTACAACGGCCTGAAGCATGGCGACGAGGGTCTCGTAATAGTCGACCACGCCAGACTGGGCTTCGATCGAAAGCGTCACCCCCACGAATTGTATTGCTGGGCTAGCGAGGTCGAAAAGCTTCGTTTTCAGATACGCTTGGATCTGCGTCAGCGGGGCTTCAGGGAACATTCTCGCAAGTTCGGCCTGCAGATAGCCTGGAACCGCAGTGCCCTCAGTGCGCTTGCCGATGAAGCTGACGATCATACTCAACAGATCGTTCGCTGCTATGAGATCCTCGTATGTTCGTGCAAGCTTGCGCTTCTCGTCCAAGCCATCCCACAACTGCACAGCAGAGAGTCTGTTTTGAATCAGCCAGACGGACCAGCCTAGTTCGTCCTCTACTCGCTGAAGTGTCGCAAACGCTGCAGCTCGATCACTGCGCAGTACCGCACACTCCAGCGCCTCTCGGTGCAACACAAACGCTCGGATTTCTTCACTGTACTGCAGCGCGTAGGCTATGGCCCAGATCAACTCGCTGGCAATCGGTGCGGGTGGGATCAGTCTACGAGTTACAAGGATCTCGGCCGGCTGCCGCGGAAATGGAGCACCATGAATTCTAGAAAGTACTTCACGCCTCCGAATAATCTGAGGAAAGAGTCGAAATAGCTCGGCGGTAGGAGTTGCGTTCTTGAGGGATCGCAGCGCCTCGATCTGAAAACCCGTTTTTGAATAGATTTTCGCTTTAAGGCTGTGCTGATCTGCAGGGGCTCTCCTGCCGTTCCATTTGACCTTCGACCTGCGCCCACTCATGTTGCCTCGAATATTAGCTTTTCTTGTGTTCGCGTCACGTGCTCACCCCGCCGATGGCGGCGCACGATCATTCGCCCCGAAATCATGCAAATCATACCGAAAACCTTTCGTCACGTGGTCGACTAGTTTTCCACTAGCGGAACTGTGCGGTCGCGGACCATCAACAGGCAAGGGCTCGTTTGACGCATGACAGTTGATCAATCGGCACGCTACGGCTGACGGGCTCCGGCTCATGGTAATTCGCTTCCATCTGGTGCAAAAACCAGTGGCACTCCTGCCACCGATCGAGCGACAGTTCGAGATTGGCGTGTGCGCACGTGTCCATGCGATCCCCCGTTCTTTTCGTCCAAGCTGCTATTAACCGCCTCTTGCCGGCAATCGGAGAGGCGTGCCGGGCTGCATAATATTGTCACCCCCGTAACGATTCCGCAGTGATCGCGCTCTATCTGGTTCAGTACCGCCCTGTAGTGACGATCATCGTCGCCCGGCAAGCCAAACCATCGCGCACGATCGAGACAAGGACGAAGAAATGCAATTCAAACAGCGCACGCTCATGCAGATCGCCGATATGATTTGCGGCAACTTTCCGGCGGAAACCAGCTTCTTTCCGTACCGCAGCAGTAGTCGGCTGACCGATTTTTTTTACGACTGTGACACCGATTACGCGCACGACGGATCAACCCGAAATTACTGGGTTGCGGAAACTCTACGCGCCATCCTCGCCGAACCTCAACCGGGCCCGAACACGCCCCCGGAGACTTTCGCCCGTGTAATCGCAACACTAATGGATCAGGCGGATCCGCTAAATGAAGGGCACGACCGGCCGGGAGCACTGGCGGCGCTGGCGGCGACCTTGGCTAGAGAAGGCTTCGAGCCGTTCTATGCTCAGGACAAGAAGTGCTATCTACGCCACATCGCCACCAACACGATCGCAATCACGTCGGCTAACCCTCACCGGCCGTTTTCAGCGGCCGAGCTAAAGCGGAGGGAACAGTTGATCGCTTATCTTGATCTGGCATCCGAGGACGAGTTGATCGAGGAGGTCCTGCTACCCTTGTTCCGCCAACTGGGATTCCATCGCATCACTGCGGCTGGCCACAAAGACAAGGCGCTCGAATACGGCAAGGATGTGTGGATGAAGTACGTACTACCTACCCAGCACGTACTTTACTTCGGCATTCAAGCGAAAAAAGGAAAGCTCGACGCGTCCGGTATGACCAAAGGCGAGAACGCGAACGTCGCAGAAATTCATAACCAAGTATCAATGATGCTCGGACATGAGATTTTTGACCCCGAGATTGGCAAGCGTGTGCTCGTCGACCATGCATTCATCGTCGCTGGCGGTGAAATAACGAAGGCGGCCAGAAATTGGCTCGGCAACAAACTCGACGCGACGAAACGCAGTCAGGTGATGTTCATGGACCGCGACGACATCTTGAACCTGTTCGTCGTCACAAACTTACCACTGCCGGCAGGTGCTCTGCCCACAGCATTCGAAGACAACGACCTGCCGTTCTAACCGACACTCGTCACCTCTCACGGTAACTTCGGCCGGGGTCCATTCGCATCGACGCGAATCGACTTCGGTTGCAAAGCAACTTTGCGACTCCCGTTACAACTCCGCTACGGCGTGCGGGCAAGCGGCGGGCCGGGGAAATTCTTTGCGCGGAGCGTTCCAGATGGCGGGCAGTTCGGAGCGCGCTATGTCGCTGTTTCCGACCAAGCCGTTATCTCCAATGTTATCTCCAAGAAATTTGGTGTTCTGAGAGATAACATTGGAGATAGTCGAAGCCTTGCCGGATAAGGCTGACAAGCGACAGAACGTACTTATCTCCAACTCTCCAGAATTTTTAGCTTCTGGCGGCAAGACAAGGGAGCACATGGCGCTTCCTCAACGCGTCCAGCGTATGCACCGGTCCCTGTTGGTATCTATGGGCAGTCTCCGTCGATAAGGACCACCTAGTCTAGAGATATGAATTCTGTCGGGGGACCAACATTCCACCCGCCAACCTCACCCCACCCAGCCCCCTCACATCAACCCCGTCCTCACCTGCGGCATCAAACTCGCATCCGCCCCCGTCACGGAAAACGCCCCTTTCGCCGCCGACACCCCCGCCGGCTGCGCCAGCAAGCTGCCATCGCCCAACCGATTCGCATCGACGACCATCTGGCTCGCCGCACACCCGCTCGCCAGCAGCGACACGGGCGAACCGGCGATCGACGAGAACGTGTTCCCCGTCACGCTGAACGAGCACACGTTCCCATACGCCCGGAAACCCGCATAACCGGAGCCGGACACGCTGTTGCCCGTCACCGCGACATTCGTCACCGTGCCCGTCGACGTGTCCAGTTCGAGCGCCGCCTGCTGCGTCGGCTGCAGCCCGTTGTTTGCGTTCGAGTTCTGGATGTTGGTCACGACGTTGCCGCTAATCATCACGTTCGACGCACCGAACGAGTTCCAGCTGTCCTCCTGCGCCACCAGGATGCCCGCCGCCTTCTGCACGCCGTCGACCGTATTGTTCGAGATCGTCACGGCCTGGCCGCCGACCACCGCCATGCCGCGCCCCCACACGTTGCCGGACACCGCGTTATGGTCGATCAGCACATTGCTGCTGACGCGGCCGTCCCCCCGATAGCTGACGACCGCGATCATGTCGTCGCCGGTGGCCGTCACCGTATTGTTCTGCACGAGCACGTTGATCGATCCGTTGGTCGTATGGATCCCGTCCGCCAGTGTGGCGCTCACCGTATTGCCGACAATCGCGACGTCGCTGCCGCCGAACACGAAGATCCCGGCGCTGGCGCCGCCCTGGATCGTCACGCGCAGCACCTGGACGCCCGCACCGGTCACGTCGACCTTGGTTGAGGCCGGCGTCGTGAGCCGCGTCGTGCCGGTACCGACCAGCGTCACGCCCACGAGCGTCGAACCGGTGCCGCTCATCACGATCGTCTGGTCCGCGGGATTCGTGGCGGCCAGCGTCGCGCCGTATCCGGAAATCACCGCCTGCGGCACGCTGACCGTGAGCGAATGCCCGACGACGTAACGCCCCGGCGAGATGACGAGGCGCTGGCCGGCTTTCAGGCTGTCGAATGCCTTTTGCAGCGCGTCGGCCTGATCGCCGCCGTTGGCTGCCGGATAGACGGTCACATCCGCGACGAGCCCGGAATTGGCACCCTGCGTGGGCGCGCGCGCCGCGCCGGGCGTCGTGCCGGCCGCGGTGGACGCGGGCACGGGGCTGGCGGGATTCGCCGACGACGGCGAGCCGCCGGACGCCGCGCTGGCAGGCTCGGCAGGCGATGCCGGCGGAACGGGTGTGCCCGCAACGGTCTGCGCGGGCGGCGCCGCACTGTCGCCGCCACCGCCGCACGCGGCAACGCCAAGGCAAAGCGCGGCGAGCATCGCGCGATCGACTATATGCATAGGATTTCTGACGGACCGGAGGTGGCGTCATCCTAAGGATGCGTCGCGCCTTTGTAAATGAGGCCTTCGTCCGCCCCGGCGCACTGTATGTCCGACGCACGAACCGTTGGCGCGCCTCTCCGATTCATCGCCGTGTCATGCGACATGTGATCGCACTTTGTCCGTGCACCACGGTGAGGCACCGCGCATTGCGTAGAATCCCGAACCTTCGCTCGCACCGGACCCGATCATGATTCGAACCATCGCGGCACTGACCGCCCTTTCGGCGCTGACCTGCACGGCGAACGCCACCGACACCGATATCGGCACGGCTCGCGCCACGCCGCGCTATGTCAGCCCGGGCATCGCCAACGTCACGACGGCGGCAGCACCACTTCGGGACAGCACATCGCCCGACGCACGCTGCCGCGAACTGGCCGCGCGCATCGACGCGGTCACGCACGCCCCCGACCGCGGCCACAAGGTCGTGCGCCGCGTCGGCCCGGACGGCAAGCTGCGCAACGAACTGCACGCCTACGACAAACGAGCCGACCTCGAAGCCGAGCATCAACGGCTCGGCTGCCGATAACAAACGTCGCGCCGCCCGGCCGGATCCCGCCGGGCCCGGCCCTTACGCGTTCGCACCGCCGTCGATCGTCAGGCCCGTGCCGTTGATCGACCGCCCTTCCGGTCCGACGACGAATGCCACGAGCGCGGCGACGTCGTCGGCCTTGCCGTACTGCGGAATCGCCATGCGCGAACGCTGCGCACTGGCGTGTTCTCCGTCGGCCGGATTCATGTCGGTATCCGTCGAACCCGGATGCACGATATTGACCGTGATGCCGCGCGAGCCGAGGTCGCGTGCGAGCCCCTGCGTCCAGCCGATCAGCGCGGCCTTGCTCGCCGCATAGAGACTCATTCCCGCATCGGGCACGCGCGTCGCGAGGCAACTGCCGGTCGACACGATGCGCCCGCCCTCCCCGAGATGGCGCGCCGCCGCCTGCGACGCGACGATCACCGCGCGCACGTTCACGTTCAGCGTCGCGTCGATGTCGTCGAGCGTGAGGTCGTCCAGCGCGCCGGCCCGGAAAATCCCCGCGTTGTTGACGAGGATGTCGAGGCCGCCGAGCGCCTCCGCGGCACGGTCGACCGCGTCGCGCACGGCAACCGGATCGGCGCTGTCGGCCTGGATCGCGACGGCGCGGCGGCCCTGCGCCTCGATGCCCGCGACGACGGCCTGCGCCCGCTCGGCCGATTTCTCGTACGTAATCGCGACGTCCGCGCCCTCGTCCGCCAGCCGTTTCGCGATCGCCGCGCCGATGCCGCGGCTGCCGCCGGTGATGAGTGCACGCTTGCCCTGAAGTCGGTTCATGTCGGTTCCTTTCCTTATTTATGTAACGACCGACACAGAATGTAGCGAGTTGCGTCGCACAGTCAATTGATTTATTTTATCGATCGATACAGAAATCGACGCAGGGATGGACGCAATGGCTGAACGGGGCCGACCGAGAAGCTTCGACAAGGAAGCGGCGCTGGATCGCGCGATGGAGGTGTTCTGGCGCCTCGGCTACGAAGGTGCGTCGATGACGGACCTGACGGCCGCGATGGGCATCGCGTCGCCGAGCCTGTATGCGGCGTTCGGCAGCAAGGAAGCGTTGTTCCGGCAGGCGCTCGAGCACTACGTCGCGACGGAGGGACGGGAAATCTGGGGTGGCGTCGAACGGGCGGACAGCGCACACGACGCCGTGCGGAACTACCTGATGGATACGGCGCGCGTGTTCACCCGGCGCTCGAAGCCGCCCGGCTGCCTGATCGTGCTGTCGGCGCTGCATCCGGCCGAACGTTCCGACACGGTCCGGCAAACGCTGATCGGGATGCGCGAGGGCACGGTCGAGGCGCTGCGGGATCGTCTCCGGCACGGCGTCGCGACGGGCGAGATCTCGGCGCACGCGAACCTCGATGCAATCGCCCGTTACTACGTGACGGTTCAACAGGGCATGTCGATCCAGGCGCGCGACGGCGCGAGCCGCCGCGATCTGGAGGCCATCGCACAGGCCGCGCTGGGCGCATGGCCCGCGCTCGTCGGTGCGGGCAGCACGGGCGGCGCGTAGCGTCTGGACACTGCCGCACGCAACCGCGCCGGCGGGTGGCTTACTGCTTCGTGGCCTGCTGCACGTCCTTCGACGCATGCCACACGCGATAGCGCACCTCGAAGCCGTCCGGCACATAGACGACGAGCGGCAGGCGGCTGTTGTAGCGCAGCAGCTGGCCGTCGCCGCGCACCTGCACGAACCGTTGCTGCGGCGCCTGTCCCGGGCACGCCATCAGCGTCGATGCCGGCCCCTTCACGTCGGTGAGCTGGTAGTACGTATAGCCCCAGCCCTTCACGTCCTCGGCGGTCAGCTCGCCGCCGAACCATTGCTGGTTGCAGTCGGTCTGCAGCGTCTTGCCGATCATCAGCTCGACACGCGCATCGCCTTCGTTCTCGAGCGCGGGCAGCCCGATCACGACGCGCTGCTGGCCGGCCGCCGCCTGCGGAAACATCTTGATCGACTCGGCCGGCACGGCGGGCGCCGATGCGGGGCTCGCCACGCACGCGGCGGCAGTCGTTACGCAGATAGCGGCCAGGGCGGCCCGGATCGCGAATTTCATCGATGTGCTCCTGAAAAACAAAAGAGCCCCGGATGCTAACACTTTCGCATCAAAACCTTACTGAGCTGTAATTTGCGGACACAATTGCAAACAGCTGCCGGTTCCCGTGCGCGGTACTTATACGGCAATCAACGGAGAACATCATGCTGAAGCTCATTGCTGCCGCCGGCGTCGCGACCTTGCTGGCCGGCTGCGTCGTCGCCCCGGACGCCGGATACGGCTACGGACAGCCCTATTATTCCGATCCCGGCTACGCGTACGCGCCGTCGCCCGTGTACGGCACGGTCAACATCTGGGGCGGAGGCGGCGGGCGCGACTGGGATCGCGGCCGCCGCGACTACCACCGCTGGGACGGCGATCGCGGCAACCGCGGCAACGGCTGGGGACGCGGCGGACGCCGCGGCGACTGGAACGACGGCGGCGGGCGCGGCGACGGCGGTGGCGGCCATCGTCACTGACGCGCAATTGCAACCGTTTGTATCCGCGCACGGCCCGCCGGTGGCCGGTCGCGCGTCACGCAGGCGAACGGATGGCCGCACAAAAGCACAGGCCCTCGCATGAAGCGAGGGCCTTTTGTCGTCCGGTCCCGCGAATGAACCCCGGCGGGTGCCGGCCTGCCGGCGCCCTGTCCGTTCACGCGTCGCGTGCGCCCGCTTACCAGCCGGCCGGCTGCGCGTAGCCGCCCCGCACCGGCGCACCGCACACATACGCGCGCTGGTAACGGTCGTAGCAATAGTTCGGGCCGTCGTCCTGGTACTGCGCCTGCTGATAGGTCGGATACGCCGGCTGCTGGTATGCCGGCGCCTGGTAGTACGTCGGCGGCTGATAGGCCGGTGCCTGGTACACGGGCGCCTGATACGCGACGGGCGGATTCATCGCGGACGTCACGATCGCGCCCAGCACCGCGCCGCCGATCAATGCGCCGATGACGGCGCCGCCGTCGCGGCCATGCGCGGACGCCGGGCCCGCGATGGCGAGCGAACCGGCGAGGACACACACTGCGGCAATCTTTTTCATGATGGACTCCCACGCGAAGTGGTACTGGATGCGATGCATTGTGGCGGCACGCGGCCGTAATAGATGCAGCAAGTGGTAACGCGCGATTACCGGCATCGGGCCCACCGGAACGCCGCGCCGCCGTGCTACGATTTTCGGCACACAGGAGACGCCTTCATGCAGCCCGAAACCGCCCGCCGTTTCGATACCGAATTCGCGCCGCGCATCGCGCAGGCAATCGCCGCCTTCTTCGCCGAGCACGTACTGACCGACGTCGTCCCGTACGGCGGCCACGGGCATCCGACGCGCGTGCAGATCCGCAGCGCGCCGCACGAGCATGTGAGCGGCTTCGAGCATCCGCTGAATCTCGAGCTGACCTGGGACACCGACGAAATCGAGCGGCTGATGGAGCCGGACGGCCCGCAGCGCTTCGAGCACTACCTGGCCGCGCTGCCGAGAAAGCTGGGCGCGTGGCAGGGCGCGCGCGACATCGATCTCGCGTCGCGCACGCAAGCCGATCCGCTCGTGCGGCTCGGCGGCCTCGACTTCGAAGGCTGAGTGCCCGCGCCGGCCCGCGGCCGCGCATGCCGGCGTCGCGTCATGCGGCCCGGTGATACACTCGACCGGCCCCGTTCCGGTGCCGCCGCACCGAGCGGGCCGTTCATCGCCGCCACCCTCACGCATGGTTGCGCACGCAACCGGCAACCGGGTGCGCGGACAACCAAGCTCTCGCTCCCGTCATGAACGCCGATACCGGCCTGCCGCTTCCGCAACGCTACTGGGCGATCGTCTGCGTCGCCCTGGGCATCACGCTCGCCGTGCTCGACGGCGCCATCGCGAACGTCGCGCTGCCGACGATCGCGCGCGACCTCCACGCGTCCGACGCCGCATCGATCTGGATCGTCAACGCGTACCAGCTCGCGGTCACGATCACGCTGCTGCCGCTCGCGTCGCTCGGCGAGCGCATCGGCTATCGCCGCATCTACATCGCCGGGCTCGCGCTGTTCACCGCGGCCTCGCTCGGCTGCGCGCTGGCCGGCTCGCTGCCGATGCTGGCCGTGATGCGCGTGATCCAGGGGTTCGGCGCGGCCGGCATCATGAGCGTCAACGCGGCGCTCGTGCGGATGATCTACCCGTCGTCGATGCTCGGGCGCGGGCTGTCGATCAATGCGATGGTCGTCGCGCTGTCGTCGGCGATCGGGCCGACGGTCGCCTCCGCGATCCTGTCGTTCGCATCGTGGCCGTGGCTGTTCGCGGTCAACGTGCCGATCGGCATCGCCGCGGTCCTCGGCAGCCTGCGCGCGCTGCCGGCCAACCCGCTGCACGACGCGCCTTACGATTTCCCGAGCGCGCTGATGAACGCGTGCGTGTTCGGCCTGCTGATCACGGCCGTCGACGGGCTCGGCCACGGCGAACGCCATGCGTACGTCGCGGCCGAGCTGGCGGTGGCGTTCGTCGTCGGCTACTTCTTCGTGAAGCGCCAGCTGTCGCAGCCGGCGCCGCTGCTGCCCGTCGACCTGATGCGCATCCCGATGTTCGCGCTGTCGATCTACACGTCGATGGCATCGTTCACGTCGCAGATGCTTGCGTTCGTCGCGCTGCCGTTCTGGCTGCAGAACTCGCTCGGCTTCTCGCAGGTCGAGACGGGCCTGTACATGACGCCGTGGCCGCTCGTGATCGTGTTCGCCGCGCCGCTCGCGGGCGTGCTGTCGGACCGCTATTCGGCCGGCATCCTCGGCGGGATCGGGCTCGCGTTGTTCGCGGCCGGGCTGCTGTCGCTCGCGACGATCGGCGCGCATCCGGGCACCGTCGACATCGTGTGGCGGATGGCGCTGTGCGGCGCGGGCTTCGGGCTGTTCCAGTCGCCGAACAACCGCGCGATGCTGTCGTCCGCGCCACGCGAGCGCAGCGGCGGCGCGGGCGGCATGCTGAGCACCGCGCGCCTGACCGGCCAGACGCTCGGCGCCGCGCTGGTCGCGCTGATTTTCGGGCTGTCGCCCGATCGCGGGCCGACGATCGCGCTCTATGTCGCCACGGCATTCGCGGCGGTGGCGGCCGTCGTGAGCATGCTGCGCATCACGTCGCCAAGGCCGGACACGGCGACCTGAGACTACCGCGCGACGGGCGTCACGCGCCGTCGAGCGCGTCCATCACGAAGCGCACGCGCGCCTTGACGCCGACGCGCGGCAACTCGATCAGCCGGTAGCCGTACGACGTGTAGCACTCGACCATCGCGTCGTAGGTCCGCTCGGCTTCCGCGAAATCCTGCCGGCGCTCGGTGTCCTGCATATAGATGTCGGGCCACGGCGGCGCGATGAACACGCGCCGGTGATAGCGAAAACGGCGGGCCGCCGCTTCCGCGTGCGCGGGGACCGGCAGGCCCGTCAGCCGCAGGTAGCCGACCACGTCCGGCACGCCGCGATCGAAGAACACGGGCCCGCGCGCCTGCCGCGCGAGGTGGTACGAACGCATCTCCCAGCTCAGCATCAGCTCGGCGAACGCCGCCGGGTCGCGCCACGGCAGCGCGAGGCCGTCGATCGCCATCTGGTCGCGGATCACGCCGCGCCCGGCTTCCTGCGAGCGCGCAAAGCCGGCGCGCTCCAGCGCATCGAGCAGCGTGCTCTTGCCCGAACCCGGGCCGCCCGTCACGACGAAGAAACGGCCGGCGGCGTCCGTCTCTTCGTCCTCGGCACCCGCGCCCGGGGCGAACTCACGCATGCGCGACGCGCCGGCCCGCACGCCGCGTGACCGACGCGGCCGCCGCGACGCTGCGCAAGTCGGCGACGAACGTGTCGCGCCAGACCGACAGGTCGTTTTCACGGAGCCGCGCGAGGTTTTCCTCGTGACGCGCCTGCCGTTCCGCGAGCGGCATCGACAGCGCACGTTCGAGCGCTTCCGCCATCTGCGACAGGTCGTACGGATTGACGAGCAGCGCACCGGTCAGCTCGGCCGCCGCACCGGCAAACTCCGACAGCACCAGCACGCCGGGATCGGCCGGATCCTGCGACGCGACGTACTCCTTCGCGACGAGGTTCATCCCGTCGCGCAGCGGCGTCACGTAGCCGACCTGCGACATCCGGAAAAACGCCATCAACAGGTTGCGTTCGTACTTGCGGTTCAGGTACTGGATCGGCGTCCAGTCGAGTTGCGAGAAGCGGCCGTTGATGCGGCCGGCTTCGCCTTCGAGCGTTTCGCGAATGTCCTGGTAGGTCTGCACGTCCGAACGCGTCGGCGGCGCGATCTGCAACAGCGACACGCGCCCCTGCCAGCCCGGCGCGTTCGCGAGCATCCGCTCGAACGACTGGAAACGTTCCACGAGCCCCTTCGAGTAGTCGAGACGGTCGACGCTCATCACGAGCTTGCGGCCGTCGAGCGCCTCGCGCAGCATCTTCACCGGCTTGCGCGTGCCGTACTGGACGGCCGCCTGCGCGATCGCGTCGGGATGCACGCCGATCGGATAGGCGGCGACCTTCACGACACGGCCGTGCGCATGCAGCATCCCGTCGTCGCTGGCCGCGCCGATTCCGCGCCGTTCGATGTAGTCGGTGAACGCCTGCTTGTCGGCGTCGGTCTGGAAGCCCGCGACGTCGTACGCGCACATGAACTTCACGAGTTCCTCGTGCGGCGGCACGAGGCGCAGCATGTCGGGCGACGGAAACGGGATGTGCAGGAAGAAGCCGATCGGGTTCTTCACGCCGAGCTCGCGCAGGTAATGCGCGAACGGCAGCAGATGGTAGTCGTGCACCCAGATCAGGTCGTCGGGCCGCAGCAGCGCCGCGAGCTGCTTCGCGAGCATCGCGTTCACGCGCAGGTAACCGGCGTACTCCTGACGATCGAAGCGCGCGAGATCGCCGCGGTAGTGGAACACCGGCCACAGCGTCGCGTTCGAGAAACCGCGGTAGTACTGGTCGTAGTCGCGCCGGGTCAGGCCGACCGTCGCGTACGTGACGTTGCCGTCCCGCTGGATCGCGGGTTCGGCGTCGGGCGTGCCGACGATCTCGCCGTTCCAGCCGAACCAGACGCCCCCGCTTTCCTTCAGCGCGTCCATCACGCCGACGGCCAGGCCGCCCGCGCTCGGGCGCGTGTCCTCGCCGGCGGCGACACGGTTCGATACCACGATCAATCTGCTCATGCGGTTTCCCTCCTCGATTCGATAAGCTCGCGCGCGGCGCGCGCCGAAGCGGGCGCGGCGGCCCGAAGGCGGCCGCGCGGCGATTCAGTTCCGAGAAATGCAATGAAATACGGCGGTGGAATGCAACGCCGACGACATCAAGCGTCCTGCTCCTGACCGAGGTCGCGTTGATAGTCGAGCCCTTCCGGGCGAGCGCCGCCCTGGTTGTGATCGCCGTCGGACGGCGTCTCGTCGGGCGCGCCGGCGGGCGGCGCCGGTGGCGCGTCGGTCCGCGGACGCGGGCGGTCTGCTCCCGCGTCGGGCGGCCGGTGTGACAACCGTTTTGAACGGCGCATGGCTGGGTGTCTCATGTGCGGCGCGGCTCGAGGCCGTCGGAGAAACATTCCATAGCGAAACAGTCTAGGTCGGTTCGCGGCACGCCAAGGTAACAATTACCTTCAATTTGTAACGTTTCGACCCCTCGCCAATCATCTATCCGACAATAGCGCCGCGCGTGCGCGCGGCATGCCGGCCGGCGATTTGTCAAAGCTTTGCAATTTTCCTATGACAATTGCGAAACAATGATGCGGCATCAGGGCGTGCATGCGCCGCCGCTCACCCAGACAGGACTTGCACTCAGGGATGAACATTCGCTTCGAATCGCCGCGTCGGGCCATGCCGGCGCGCATCGTGCTGGCCGTCATCGCCACGGCCGCACTGTTGTCAGGCTGCAACTCGCTGTACAGCGAAGGCGCGACGGCCGGCGCCGGTATCGCGGGCGCCGCGATCGCGTCCAAGGTCACGAACAACGCCGCCGTCGCGACGGGTATCGGCCTCGGCGCCGTGGCCGGCGCGCGGGCCGGCGTCCAGTACTCGCAGCGCGTCGCCCACCGTTACACCCAGGAACAGATCGCGAAGGCGGCCGGCCCGCTCGATGTGGGCGGCGTCGCGCCGTGGTCGACGCACCACTCGTTCCCGATCGAGGACGACGAACAGGGCCGCGTGACGGTCAGCCGGATGATCAGCGTCGGCCCGCTCGACTGCAAGGAAATCGTGTTCGCGGTCGACACGCCTGCGAAGGCCGACAAGGCCGCGCAATCGGCGTTCTACGTCGCCACCATCTGCCGCGACGGCCCCGCATGGAAATGGGCGTCCGCCGAGCCGGCGACCGAGCGCTGGGGCGCGCTGCAATGAGCGTCGCCCTCCGTCTGGCGGCCATCGGCGCGCTGTGCGCGGCAACCGCCGCGCTGTCCGGCTGCGGCTCGGTCGGCGCGGCAAGCGGCGCGCTGGCCGGCGCGGCGACGGGCCTCGTCACCGCGAATCCGGCGGTCGGCGTCGGCGTCGGGATCGCCGTGCAGGCCGCGACCGACGAGGCCGTCAACCGCACGATGAAGCAACTCCATCAGAACCAGCAGGACGCGATCGCGAAGACGGCCGGCGGCCTGGCCGTCGGCGAAGTGAAGCCGTGGAAGGTGAAGAACACGCTGCCGCTGGAAAACGGCGAAGGCGAAGTGCGCGTCACGCGCGCGTACGCGTCGGCGCTCGCGATCTGCAAGGAATTCGCGTTCTCGGTGAAGGACGGCGACAAGGCCGACTGGTATTTCGCGAATGCATGCCAGCAAGGCACGCACTGGAAGTGGGCGTCGGCGGAGCCGGCGGTCGACCGGTGGGGGAACCTGCAGTAACGGACGATGCGCGCCGCGTCACGCGCGGCGCCTGCGAATGCCGGGCCGACGGCCCGGCATCGTCGATCAGGACTCGACGTCCTCGAGACTGAAGATCTCGGTCTGGTCGTTGTACGAGAAGATCTCGCCGTAACGGCCCCAGTCGATCACCGCGTCGAGCGTTTCCTCGGCCGCGCCGTCCGACAGCGAATCCTCCAGCTCCTGCTCGAAGCGCACGCGCGGCGCGCGATGGCCCGGGCGCTCGTTCAGCACCTTCTTGATCCGGGCCGCCAGCGGCACGTGCTTCAGCAGGTGATCGGCAAACATCAGCTTGCGCTCCTGCGTGCCGAATTCCGCGAACACGCGCCCCGGCGGCGTCAGGAACACATCGCCTTCGCGCACGTCCGCGAAACCGAGGTACTGCAACACTTCGGCGATCGGAAACAGGTCGTCGACTTCCAGATGCAGCGTACGCGCGATTTCCGGCATGTCCGCGCGGCCGTGGTACGGCGCCATCGCGAGCGTCTCGATCAGGCCGGCCATCAGGTTGGTCGACACCTGCGGCAGCCAGCTGCCGAGTTCGAGCCCCTTCTTCGTCGCCTCGCCGGTCTGGCGCGCCGTCATCTTCGCGTAGATGTCGTCGACCAGCTTGCGAAACGCCGGGTCGAGCCGGTTGCGCGGATGCTTGAACGGCACCTTGATCTCGGCGATCACGCGGCCCGGGTTCGACGACAGCACGAGGATCCGGTCGCACATGAACACGGCTTCCTCGATGTTGTGCGTGACGATCAGCACCGACTTGATCGGCATGCGGCCCTGCGTCCACAGATCGAGCAGGTCGGTACGCAGCGTTTCGGCCGTCAGCACGTCGAGCGCCGAGAACGGCTCGTCCATCAGCAGGATCGTCGGATCGACCACGAGCGCGCGCGCAAAACCGACGCGCTGGCGCATGCCGCCCGACAGCTCGCGCGGGTACGCGTTCTCGAAGCCGTCCAGACCGATCAGGTCGATCGCGGCCAGCGCGCGCTCGCGCCGCTCGCGCGCGCCGACGCCGAGCGCCTCGAGGCCGGCTTCCACGTTCTGCAGCACGGTGAGCCACGGGAACAGCGCGAAGGTCTGGAACACCATCGCGACGCCTTCGGCCGGGCCGGTCAGCGGCTTGCCGAGGTAGGTCACCTCGCCGCCGGTCGGTTCGATCAGGCCGGCGATGATGCGCAGCAGCGTCGACTTGCCCGAGCCGGAACGGCCGAGCAGCCCGACGATCTCGCCTTCGCGCAGCGACAGGTTCGCATCGTCGAGCACGAGCAATTCGCCCTGCGTCTTGTTGAAGCCGCGGCAAACGTGATCGACGCGCAGGATTTCCTCACCGAGGCGCGGCGGCTGGGACGTCTGGACGGGGGCGTTTACAGCATTCGGATTGTGCATCGCGTTTCGCTCTCAATCGATCTCAGTCGAGCCGCAGCTTCGCTTCGGCGAAAGCATACAGCGGCCGCCACAGCAGGCGGTTGAACAAGGTGACGAACAGGGACATCACGGCGATGCCCAGGATGATCTTCGGGAAATCGCCGGCGGCCGTGGTCTGCGCGATGTACGCGCCGAGGCCGTGCGCCTCGATCTTGGTGTTGCCCCACTGCACGGCTTCCGACACGATGCTCGCGTTCCATGCGCCGCCCGACGCGGTGATCGCGCCGGTCACGTAGTACGGGAAGATGCCGGGCAGGATCGCCTGCCGCCACCACTGCCAGCCGCGGATGCGGAAATTCGTCGCCGCTTCGCGATAGTCGTTCGGGTAGGACGTGGCACCGGCGATCACGTTGAACAGGATATACCACTGCGTGCCGAGCACGATCAGCGGCGACAGCCAGATGTCCGCGTTCAGGTGGAAGCGCGCGATCACGATCACGAACACCGGGAACAGCAGGTTGGCCGGGAACGCGGCGAGGAACTGCGCGAGCGGCTGCAGCTTCTCGGCCAGCTTCGGGCGCAGCCCGATCCATACGCCGATCGGCACCCAGATCACCGACGCGATCGAGATCAGCACGACCACGCGCAGCAGCGTGATGAGCCCGAGCGTGATCACGTGGCCGACCTCGGCCATCGTCACGCCGGTCGCGACGAAGCTCACGACGCGCCACACGATGTAGGCCGTGCCGACCAGCACGAGGATCGCCCACGCGATGTCGACGGTGCGCGACGCCTTCTTCTCGACGCGCGGCAGCGAAAACCGCATCGCGCCCGACAGCGGCAGGCGCAGCGGAATCCGTGCGGCCTTCGCGAAGAACCAGCCGGCCGGCACGAGCAGCTGATGAATCAGGCGCGTGCGGCGCACGAGGTCGAGCAGCCAGGATTGCGGCGCATCGCCCGACGCGGTGTTCTCCATCCGGAACTTGTCGGCCCACGCGATGAGCGGACGGAACAGGAACTGGTCGTACGCGAGGATCACGACCGTCATCGTAAGGATCACCCAGCCGATCGCGCCGAAGTTCTTGTCCGAGATCGCCTGCGCGAGATACGCGCCGATGCCGGGCAGCGTGATCGTCTGGTTGCCGACGGTGATCGCCTCCGACGCGACGACGAAGAACCAGCCGCCCGACATCGACATCATCATGTTCCAGATCAGGCCCGGCATCGAGAACGGCACTTCGAGCTTCCAGAAGCGCTGCCACGACGTCAGGTGGAAACCGCGCGACACTTCGTCCAGATCGCGCGGCACCGTGCGCAGCGACTGGTAGAAGCTGAACGTCATGTTCCACGCCTGGCTCGTGAAGATCGCGAAGATCGCCGCGAGCTCGGCGCCGAGCACGCGGCTCGGGAACAGCGCGAGGAAGAACGTGACGGTAAACGAGATGAAGCCGAGCACCGGCACCGACTGCAGGATGTCGAGGATCGGGATCAGCACCATGCCCGCGCGACGGCTCTTGGCCGCGAGCGTGCCGTAGACGAGCGTGAACGCGAGCGACGCGACCATCGCCGCGAGCATCCGCAGCGTGGTGCGCAACGCGTATTCGGGCAGGTTCGACGGGTCGAGCGAGATCTTCTGCGTCTGCAGCGTACCGATCGGCGCCATCGTTTCGTGGAAACCGACGACCGCCATCGCGATCAGGCAGATGATCAGCGGAAACGCGATGAAGTCCCAACGGTTCGGCAGAACGCGCCACGCGGACGCGTTGGCGGTCCGGTTCGGATTGAAGAATCCGACATTCATCAGGCGCCCTCCCCGGTAAGGCCGAACGAAGCCGGCAGTCGATGTTGATTCATGGCAAAGCGCACGGGCGCGGTAATTCTCGATTGACTGACGATCTCGCGCACGCGCGATGCGCCGTGCGTGCACGCTGCGCCCGCGCTCCCGGGGGCGAGTCGGCCCGCGACGGCACGACACTACACCAACCTGTATTTCAGGTTCAACCGTCCGGGGTCGGTGCACCGATCGTGCCCGACGCGCGGGCGGACGGCCGGTGCGCGGTACGGAGCAGCCCGGCCTGAGTCCTTCGGCCGGCAGCAGGCCCGAATTATGCCGTGATCCGGCCCGGCCGGGAACCCGCCAGCCCCACACGGGCGCAAACCGTGTCGGACATCAGGGGCCGAATACGGTGAAGCGGGTATGATCGGGGCTAGCCCCCTTGGGGATCGACCGACGAGCGGGAGGAAAGGGAATGGCAGGAAACTTGGTGATCGTCTGCCGCGATCAGGATGCCGACGCGTTCTACGAACTGATGCAGGAGTACGGGTCGTTCCAGACGCGGCTGTCGTCGACCGCATGGTACCTGAATATGAACGTCGTGCCGGAATCGCTGCAGGAGGAAATCCTGGAGCGCCTCGGCCGGTATACGACCGTCTACATCTTCGAGGCCACCAGCGTGACCTACAACACGATCGACAGCAACGCGGCCGAGACGCTGGGCACGCTGTTCGGCGAATGACGCCGCGCGGCGCCCGCCCGGCCGGGCAGGCGCCGCAGCCGCCTACGCGGCCTGTGCGTGGGGTTCGTCCTTCGGCACGGCCTCGAACGGGAACGTCATCGCGACGCGCAGACCGCCCTCGGGGCGGTTGCCGATGTCGCACGCCCCGCCCAGCCTGAGCACCAGCCGCTCGACGATCGCAAGCCCGAGCCCGCTGTGGCCGTTCCCGCCGCGCGCGGGGTCGAGCCGCACGAACGGCCGCGTCGCGGCCGCCAGATCGCGCGGCGCAATCCCGCCACCGCTGTCGCTGACCGACAACACATAGCCGGCCGGCGTGCGCGCCGTTTCGACAAGCACCGGCGGTGCGCCATACGCATGCGCGTTGTCCAGCAGGTTCGACAGGATCCGGTCGAGCGTGGCCGTCGGCAGCCGGAAACCCGGATCGGCATCGAGCCGGGTCTGGACCGTCGGCGCATTCGGCGCGACCGCGCGATAGCTGCGCGCGATCCGCTCGCATGCCTGGTCGACCGGCACCGGTTCGCTGCGGTCGGACCCGCCGTGCGCGAACACCAGGAACTGGTCGACGATGTGCGACATCGAGTCGACATCGCGCACGACGCCGTCGCGCAACCGCGCGTCGTCCATCATTTCCGCCCGCAGGCGCATTCGCGCCAGCGGCGTGCGCAGGTCGTGCGCGACGCCCGCCAGCATCACCGCGCGATCGTTCTCGGCCTGCGACACCTGCTCCACCATCTGGTTGAAGCCGTGCGTGAGCTGGCGCAGCTCGCGCGGGCCGCGCTCGCGCAGCGGCGGCACCGGCTGCCCGCGGCCGAAACGCCCGACCGCGCGCGCGAGCGAGCGCAGCGGCTGCTGCAGCTGCCAGGCCGCGAACAACGCGGCGATCACGCCGGCCGAGAAGATCGTGCCGAGCCACAGCAGCATCCGGTCGAGCGAGCGCGGCGGCCGCAGCGGCTGCACGGGCACCACGATCCAGTTGCGATCGGCCGGCTCCTTCACCCACAGCACGGGCGGATGGCCCGGCGTGCCGATCTCGACCTGCGTGCCGGGCGGCATGCGCTCGCTCACGTCGTCGCGGAACCGCTTGAGCGGCGGCGGCAACGCCGAATCGCCGCCCTTCGGCACGTCGGCGCTGTCCGGCGGCACCAGCCGCACGCGCGACGGCAGCGGCTGGTCGGGCGTGCGCTCGACGTGCTGGCGCACGGCGTCGACAAGGAACGCGGCTTCCTCGACCGCATAACGCGTCTGCATCTGGTTGCGCTCGAGCCGCATCGCGAAGAACCACGCGAAGTGCGACAGGAGCAGGACACCGATGACGAGCAGCGCCAGCCGCCCGAACAGTGAATCAATGGGTTTGCGCATGAGCCTCGCCGTCGGGCACGAACACGTAGCCGCGCCCGCGCACCGTCTGGATGAAGCGCGGCGTCGACGGATCCGTTTCTAGGATGCGGCGCAGGCGCCACACCTGGACGTCGATGCCGCGGTCGGTACCGTCGTACTCGGGCCCGTGCAGCAGCTCGAGCAGCCGCTCGCGCGTGAGCGTGCGCAGCGCATGGTTCACGAAGATCTTCAGCAGCGCGAATTCGCTGCTCGACAGCGTGGCCGGCTTGCCGTCGACCGACAGCGTGCGCGCCTGGAAGTCGAGCAGGAAACGGCCGAACGCGAACGGCTCGCGCTGTTCGGGCGCCGCCGCCGACGGCGTCGCGCGGCGGCGGCGCAGCACGGCCTGCACGCGCGCGAGCAGCTCGCGCGGGTTGAACGGCTTGCCGAGGTAGTCGTCCGCGCCGAGTTCGAGCCCGACGATGCGATCGACGTCGTCCGCCCGCGCGGTCAGCATGATCACGGGGATGTCGTCGCCGGCCGCGCGCAACTGGCGCAGCGCGGTCAGGCCGTCCACGCCCGGCATCATCAGGTCCAGCACGATCAGGTCGGGCCGCTCGCGCTCGAGGCGCTTCTCGAGCGTCGCCGCGTCGTGCAGCACGGACACTTCCATCCCCTGGCGCACGAGATAGTCGCGCAGCAGGTCTCGGAGTTCTTGGTCGTCGTCGACGATGAGGATCTGGGTAGTCATGGCTCGAAGTTTACCGCGCGAGGGCGGAGTCGAAGAACGAAACAAAGGGACGAAAGGGTTACTGCGGGTTACCGCGCAAGGGAACTGTAATGCACGGTAACCGGGCCGCCGCCCCACGTAACACCGGCCGGAGCCTGCATCGCTAACCTGCGTCTTACCGGATGCGGTACCCGGCTTTTCCGGCACCGCATCGCCGGACCCTTTGGATACAAGGAGTTTCTGAAATGTATAAGAAGACTTCCCGCGTGGCCATCGCGGCCGCCGCCGTGCTCGCTCTCGCCTTCGGCACCGCGCATGCCGCGCAGCCCAACGACATGCCGCCTCCGGGCGGCCCCGGCATGCACCAGATGCACGGCGGGCACGAAGGCGGCCCGTTCGGCGCGATCATGAAACTGCACGACCAGCTGAAGCTCAACGCGTCGCAGGAACAGCAATGGCAGGCGGCCGTCAACACGATGAAGCAGAACCATGACGCGATGCGCAAGAACCACGAGCAGGTGCGCGAGCAGTTCAAGGCGCAGCAGAACCAGCCGATCCTCGACCTGAGCGCGATGCATTCGGCACGCCAGCAGGCCGAAGCGCAGAACGCGCAACTGCGCGAGCAGACGTCGGCTGCGTGGCTCACGTTCTACAACGGGCTGAACGACCAGCAGAAGACGACGGTCAGCACGGCGCTCAAGCAGCAGTACGCGAAGATGGAACAGCGTCACGAGAAGATGAAGGAGCGCTGGGAGCAGCATCGCGCCGCCAAGGGCGCATCGGCGCCGGCGCAGTAAGCCGGCGGGCCGCTTCCCGGAGCGGCGCCGACGGGGACGCGGGCACCGGCCCGCGTCCCCTTTTTTCGTTTCAGGCGACGTCGAACAGCAGTACTTCGGCCGCCCGGCCGCGCGCGAACGCCACCGCGTCCACGCCGCCGATCCGCGCGCCGTCGCCGGCGGCCAGCGCGCGGCCGTTGACCTCGATGTCGCCGCGCGCCACGTGCACGTAGGTGCTGCGCCCCGCGCGGACCTCGAAGGTCACCCCCTCGTCGCCGTCGATCAGCCCCGCGAAGATGCGGGCATCCGCCCCCATCGACAGCGCGCCGTCGCCGCCGCCGGGCGCCGCGACGAGCCGCAGCCGGCCGCGTTTCTCGGCGGCGGCGAAATGCCGCTCCTCGTAACCGGGCCGCCCGCCCCGCTCGGCCGGCTGCAGCCAGATCTGCAGCAGATGCAGCGGACGGTCGCGCGACGCGTTGGTTTCGCTGTGCACGAGCCCCGTCCCGGCACTCACCCGCTGGACGCCGCCGGCGCGGACGATCGCGCCGCAGCCGAGGCTGTCGCGGTGCGCGAGCGTGCCGTCCAGCACGTAGGTCACGATCTCCACGTCGCGACGCGGCTGCATCCCGAACCCGCGCGTCGGCGCGATCAGGTCCTCGCTCAGCACGTGCAGCGCGCCGACCGGCGGATGCGCGTTCGCGGCGCGGCCGGCCGACGAAAAGCTGTGACTCGATTCGAGCCAGCCTTGGCGCGTGTGGCAACGGTCTTCGGCGCGGCGGATCTGGAACATGGCGCGGGCACTCCGGGGGCAGATACTTGTTCGGGTTTACCGCCACTGTAGGGGGACACCGAACGCGCCACAATCCGCCGCCAATGCACAGCATTGTTGCGCTAGCGCAACCAATCGCCAAAATATTCGTTGCCAATACCACGATTGTCGCAACAGCCGATTCGAAGAATCGATCGGTCGCGCCGGATTGCCGTTTTCCGGGAATCGCGTTCGGGTAAAATACCGCCCTTTTGGCGTTCGCCGTTCCGGCGGCGCCATCGCCAGAGCGCCGTCCGGCGAATTTTGGCCGTCTAGAATACGCCGCGGCGCCCGGTCCCGCCGGCCGCGAGCGCCCCCGGAAAGTCAGCAACAGAAGGATGGAAATGAAGAAGGCCGCCCTGTGCGCCGCCCTCGCCCTCGTGGCGGGCAGCGCCTTCGCGAAGGAGTGGAAGACCGTGCGGATCGGCGTCGATGCCAGCTACCCGCCGTTCGAGTCGACCGCGCCGAGCGGCGAGATCGTCGGTTTCGACGTCGATCTCACCAAGGAAATCTGCAAGCGGATCAACGTGAAATGCGTGTGGGTGGCGCAGGATCTCGACGGGATCATCCCGGCGCTGAAGGCGAAGAAGTACGACGTCATCGTGTCGTCGCTGACCGTCACGGACAAGCGCCGCGAGCAGATCGACTTCTCCGACAAGGTGTATGACGCGCCGGCCCGGATGATCGCGAAGACCGGCTCGCCCCTGCTGCCGACGGTCGCGTCGCTGAAGGGCAAGCGTGTCGGCGTCGAGCAGGGTTCGACGCAGGAAACCTACGCGAAGACGTACTGGGAACCGCAGGGCGTGACGATCGTTCCTTACCAGAACCAGGACCAGGTCTACACCGATCTCGGCTCGGGCCGCCTCGACGCGACGCTGCAGGACGAGCTGCAGGCCGACTACGGCTTCCTGCGCACGCCGCGCGGCAAGGGCTTCGCGTTCGCCGGGCCGGAAGTGAAGGATCCGAAGACGATCGGCGACGGCACCGCGATCGGCCTGCGCAAGGACGATACGGACCTGAAGCTCAAGATCAACCAGGCGCTGGCCGACATGCACAAGGACGGCACGTACGACCGGCTGTCGCACAAGTACTTCTCGTTCAGCGTCTATTCGGCGCCGGCCCGCTAAGCGCCGACAAGAAGAAGCAACGGATGCGGGGGCGGCCCCGTGTCCACGCAGTAAAGGCAGTCAACCACGCGCCGCCCGCCCCCTTGCCCGCCGCTCGCGCGACGGGCTCGCCCGGCACCGTTGCCGGGGCGGACGGTCATGATACGCACGGGGCGTTCCGCGCAGCTTGGCGGGCGCGTCTTTCGCGGCGCACCGCGTGCGCCGTCAAGGACCACATATGTTTCTACAAGGTTACGGCCCGCTGATCCTCGCTGGCACCTGGCAAACCGTCAAACTGGCGGTGCTTTCGCTCGCGCTGTCGTTCCTGCTGGGGCTGCTCGGCGCAGGCGCGAAGCTGTCGCGCAACCGCGTGACGAACGGCATCGGCACCGTCTACACGACGCTGATCCGCGGCGTACCCGACCTCGTGCTGATGCTGCTGCTGTTCTACAGCCTGCAGATCTGGCTGAACATGGCGACCGACGCGCTCGGCTGGGACCAGATCGACATCGACCCGTTCCTCGCCGGCGTGCTCGTGCTCGGCTTCATCTACGGCGCGTACTTCACCGAGACCTTCCGCGGTGCGTTCCTGTCGGTGCCGCGCGGCCAGCTCGAGGCCGGCAGCGCATACGGGATGACGAACTGGCAGGTGTTCACGCGAATCATGTTCCCGCAGATGATGCGCTTCGCGCTGCCGGGCATCGGCAACAACTGGCAGGTGCTCGTGAAGTCGACCGCGCTGGTGTCGATCATCGGCCTCGCCGACGTCGTGAAGGCCTCGCAGGACGCCGGCAAGGGCACGCTGCGGTTCTTCTTCTTCACGCTGATCGCGGGCGCGGTCTACCTCGCCATCACGACGATCTCGAACTTCGTGCTGATGTGGCTCGAAAAGCGCTACTCGACCGGTGTCCGCAAGGCTGACCTATGATCGAACTCATCCAAGAATACTGGCGCAACTATCTCTACACCGACGGCTATCGCATCACCGGTGTCGCGATCACGCTGTGGCTGCTCGTCGTGTCGATCGGCCTCGGCTTCTGCCTGTCGATACCGCTCGCCGTGGCGCGCGTGTCGAAGAAGAAGTGGCTGTCGAGCGCCGTGTGGCTGTACACGTACGTGTTCCGCGGCACGCCGCTCTACGTGCAGCTGCTGCTCTGCTACACGGGCCTCTACAGCCTGCAGGCCGTGCGCGGCACGCCGGTGCTCGATGCATTCTTCCGCGACGGGATGCACTGCACGCTGCTCGCGTTCACGCTGAACACCTGCGCATACACCACCGAGATCTTCGCCGGCGCGATCAAGGCGACGTCGTATGGCGAGATCGAAGCCGCGCGCGCGTACGGGATGTCCCCGTTCACGATGTATCGCCGCGTGATCCTGCCGTCGGCGCTGCGCCGCGCGCTGCCGCTGTACAGCAACGAAGTGATCCTGATGCTGCATGCGACCACCGTCGCGTTCACCGCGACCGTGCCGGACATCCTCAAGATCGCGCGCGACGTCAACTCGGCGACCTACATGTCGTTCCATGCGTTCGGCATTGCCGCCCTGCTCTACCTCGCGATCTCGTTCACGCTCGTGTGGCTGTTCCGCCAGGCCGAGCGTCGCTGGCTCGCGTATCTGCGCCCGCAAGGCAAGTAAGTTTTCGCAGGACTATTGATGAACTCCCAGACTCAGAAGCTTTTCGTCGACGATCTGCACAAGCGCTACGGCGACAACGAAGTGCTCAAGGGCGTGTCGCTGAGGGCGAACTCGGGCGACGTGATCAGCGTGATCGGCTCGTCCGGCTCCGGCAAGAGCACGATGCTGCGCTGTATCAACTTCCTCGAGCAGCCGAATGCGGGCCGCATCTTCGTCGACGGCGAGGAAGTGCGCACCGCGCTCGACAAGACGGGCGCGCTGCGCGCGGCCGATACGAAACAGCTGCAGCGCGTGCGCACCAAGCTGTCGATGGTGTTCCAGCACTTCAATCTCTGGTCGCACATGAACGTGATCGAGAACGTGATGGAAGCGCCCGTGAACGTGCTCGGCATCCCGAAGAAGGAAGCCGAGGACCGCGCGCGCGAGTATCTCGAGAAAGTCGGCCTCGCGCCGCGCGTCGAGAAGCAGTACCCGTCGCATTTGTCCGGCGGCCAGCAGCAGCGCGTCGCGATCGCACGTGCGCTCGCGATGCATCCGGACGTGATGCTGTTCGACGAGCCGACGTCGGCGCTCGACCCGGAGCTGGTGGGCGAAGTGCTGAAGGTGATGCAGAAGCTGGCCGAGGAAGGCCGCACGATGATCGTCGTCACGCACGAGATGGGCTTCGCGCGCAACGTGTCGAATCACGTGATGTTCCTGCACCAGGGCCGCGTCGAGGAAGAAGGCGTGCCGGCCGAGGTATTTGCCAATCCGAAGAGCGAACGCCTGCGCGGGTTCCTGTCGGGCAGCCTCAAGTAACACGCACGAAACGCACGACGGTCGAACGGGCGCCCCGCGGCGCCCGTTTTGCGTTTACGCGGCGCTCACCGGCGCGCCGTCGGCGAACGCGCGCAGCGCGTCGCCCGCCAGCCGGTATCGCACCCATTCGCTCTGCGGCGCCGCGCCGACGCTCTCGTAGAAGCGGATCGCCGGCTCGTTCCAGTCGAGCACGCTCCATTCGAACCGCCCGCAGCCCGACTCGACCGCGATCCGTGCAAGCGTCTTCAGCAGCCGCAGCCCGGCGCCCGCCCCGCGAAAACGCGGCGACACGTACAGATCCTCCAGATACAGGCCCTGCCGCGCGAGCCACGTCGAATACGAGAAGAAATACACGGCGAAGCCGGCCGGCTCGCCGTCGACCTCGCAGATCAGCGCGCGCGCGGGCGACCCATCGCCGAACAGGCTGCGTTCGAGGGACGCGGGCGTCGCGATCACTTCGTGCTCCGCCTTCTCGTAGACGGCCAGCTCGGTGATGAAGCGCAGGATCAGCGGCACGTCGGCGACGGTGGCGCAACGGATATCGATTTGCACGGGTTGAGCCCTCCTCCGGCCCGGTTCTGAAACAGAAAGCAGCGCCGCGCACGCGCGCTGGCGCCGATCGAACCGTCATGCTACGTTCGCGCAACGACTGCAGGAAGTGCAGTTTCTTCATCCAGACCTGAACATGATGCATCCCGACCTGCGCCGTCTCGACCTGAACCTGCTGCTCGTGTTCGACGCGCTGTACCGCCACCGGTCGGTCGCGGCGGCCGCGCACGAGCTCGCGTTGAGCCCGTCCGCGTTGAGCCACGCGCTCGCGCGGCTGCGCGACGCGATCGGCGATGCGCTGTTCGTGCGCCTCGGCAACGAGATGCAGCCGACCGTGCGCGCCGACGACATCTCCACGTGGGCCGGCGACGCGCTCGACACGATGTCGAAGGGTCTCGCCCGCGCGCGCCGCTTCGATCCCGCGCAAAGCGACCGCACGTTCGTGTTCGCCGCGACCGACTACACGGCCTTCGCGGTGCTGCCGGCGTTCCTCGCGCGGATCCAGCACGTCGCGCCGCACCTGCGGATCCGCGTCGTGCATTCCGACCGGAAGATCTCCGTCGACGAGCTTGCGGCCGGCCGCATCGACTTCGCGCTCGGCTATCACGAGGAATCGGCGGCCGATGCGCCGGGCATCGAGGATTTCGACTGGTTCTCCGACGACTACGTCGTGATCGCCAGCGCCGCGCATCCGGCGATCCGCCGGCGGCTGACGCTCGACCGGTACCTGGCCGCCCGCCACGTGGTCGTCACGCCGTGGAACGAATCGCGCGGCGTCGTCGACTACGTGCTCGACCGGCTCGGCCTCGCGCGGCACGTCGCCGTGCAGTTGCCGACCGTGCTGGCCGCGCCGTTCGTGATCGCGGAATCCGAATTGCTGATGACCGTGCCGAACCGCGCCGCGCAGGCGCTGCGGCACGCGGCGCCGATCCGCATCTTTCCCGCGCCGTTCGAAATCCCGCGCTACACGGTGAAGGTCTACTCGCACGCGAAGCATGCGCGCACCGATGCGCACCGCTGGATTCGCGCGCAGTTGCTCGACGCGCGGCCGGGCCCGCGCTAGGTTCCGCGCGCCTTGTGCGACGGGCGTTTCAGGCGCCGGCCTGCGTTCGCCGAAACCGCCCGAATCATTACGAAATACTTACCAATTTCGCGACTTTCGCGCTTACGCCCGCGCATTCGCAACGTCAATAGTGGCAATCCTTGACCCCTATCCAAAAAATTCGTGTCTCCCTTGCGGGACAAGGGTTTTCCGTTAATCGCCAACCCTCGGTGCACCTGTTGCCCACCGTGTTGCATGGCAATTTGGCGACAGCGGTTAGTCAAACAACGATTTCCATCGCCACAAAATTGTATTTTTGCTAAATTAGTAACCAAAGTAGCAAAACGAAGTTCGTGAAATGTAGTTTAGCTTCACGACACTACAAGGAGACCCCGCAGGCCGACCCGGCTGCGCGGGACCGCTCAACGGTTTTCCGTCCGCTTGCCCGCGTGCCGCGCTTACCGGCCCTGCACGAGGTCTCCCTGGTTATCCCGCTTTTGCCCGGCGCTCGCGCTCCGGGCATCTCGTGCAGTCTGGGTTGACTTTTTGACAGGGTATGGAGGAGATGATGAAGAAAGCTTTGGTCGCGGCCGCGCTGATGGCTGCTGGGGTGGTGACGGCGCACGCGCAGAGCAGCGTCACGCTGTATGGCCGCCTGGATGCGGGCATCGAGTACCTGAACGGCCTGCAAAACGGCCACCAAGTGCGCGCGGAAAGCGGCGACTGGGGCACGAGCCTGTGGGGCTTGAAGGGTAGCGAGGACATCGGTGGCGGCAACAAGGTCCTGTTCCACCTCGAAGGCGCGTTCAACACGATGACGGGCGGCTTCAGCGGCTCGATCTGGGATCGTTTCGCGACCGTCGGTATCTCGAACGACCGCTACGGTACGCTGCTGCTGGGTCGCGAGCTCGCGATCGCCAACGGCGTGTGGGACTTCGACCCGTTCGGCCAGTCGGCCTGGTCGACGGCCTCGCTGGTGCGCGGCCGCAACTGGAACAAGACCAGCAACAACGTGTCGTACCAGTCGCCGTCGCTCTACGGCCTCGACTTCTACGGCCAGTTCTCGTTCTCGAACTCGACCAGCTTCAACGGCAACACGACGGCCGGCCAACCGGGCCGTGCAATGGGCGGTCAGGTCACCTACACGAACTCGCTGTTCCAGTTGCGCGGCATCTACGACGAAACGCGCGACAGCAACGGCCGCTTCTCCGACGTGTTCAACTACTCGCGTGAATACTTCGCGGGCGTGAACGTGTTCCTCGGCCAGTTCAAGGTGCAGGCGGCCTACCAGGCATCGCGCGCGGACGGCAGCGGCGGCCCGGCAGTGAACGCCGGCGTGACGGGTACCCAGCAGGTCTGGGGCGGCGTGACGTGGCAGGCAACGCCGGCAGCGGCGCTGATCGCAGCCGTGTATCACGTGAACGCGAACCACGGCGGCGGCAACGCGAACATCTACACGGTCGGCGGCTCGTACAACATCTCGAAGCGCACGCTGTTCGACCTGCAGGTCGCAACCGTGCGCAACAGCAAGAACGCGAACTTCGGCCTGAACGCGAACGGTGCAGGCACGGCCGTGTCGACGGGCAACCCGAATCCGGGCGGCAGCCAGACCGGCGTCTACGCCGGTATCCAGCACCTGTTCTGATCAGGCGCCGTCAAAGAACGATTCGACAACACTTTCCACGCTGCTGCGAGAGGCGCGTATCGGTGCGGTACCCAACCGGGTATCCGCACCGTTTTTTCTTGGGCGGGCCGGCTTGGCGCCTGCTCCCGCAAACCACGGGCTTGCGCAGGCCCGGCGACGCACGACGGCGTTCAGACGGCCGCTTCGTTCTCTTCGCCGGTGCGGATGCGGATCACGCGCTCGACGTCCGACACGAAGATCTTGCCGTCGCCGATCTTGCCGGTCCGCGCCGCGCCGATCACCGCGTCGATCACCTGGTCGACCTGCGCTTCCGCGACGACCACCTCGATCTTCATCTTCGGCAGGAAGTCGACGACGTATTCGGCGCCGCGATACAGCTCGGTATGGCCCTTCTGGCGGCCGAAACCCTTCACTTCCGTCACGGTCAGGCCCGTGAGACCCACTTCGGCGAGCGCTTCGCGGACTTCGTCCAGCTTGAACGGCTTGATGATGGCGGTGATGCGTTTCATGGTGGTTGTCCCCCAATGCTCGTTTGGATGAAAAATCGCGTTCCCGATTGTAAGCCTGCGGGCCGCCTCCGGCCCAGCACGGCTCAATCGAGACGTTCGGTGAACCGCGACGTGATCGGGTAGCGCCAGTCACGCCCGAACGCGCGATGCGTGACGCGGATGCCGATCGGCGCCTGGCGGCGCTTGTATTCGTTGATCTTGATGAGCCGCGTCACGCGTTCGACGTCGGCCTGCGCATAACCCGCCGCGACGATCTCCGCGAGCGGCCGGTCTTCTTCCATGTACATCCGCATGATCGCGTCGAGCACGTCGTACGGCGGCAGGCTGTCCTGGTCGGTCTGGTTATCGCGCAGTTCGGCCGACGGCGCGCGCGTGAGGATCCGCTCGGGAATCACGTCGCGCAGCCCGTAGTCGGCCGTGGCGTTGCGATAGCGGCAGAGCCGGTAGACCAGCGTCTTCGCGATGTCCTTGATCACCGCGAAACCGCCGGCCATGTCGCCGTACAGCGTGCAGTAGCCGACCGCCATCTCGCTCTTGTTGCCGGTCGTCAGCACGATCGAGCCGAACTTGTTCGACAGCGCCATCAGCAGCGTGCCGCGGATGCGCGCCTGGATGTTCTCCTCCGTCGCGTCTTCCGCGCGGCCCGCGAACTCGCCGGCAAGCGCCGCGCGGAATGCGTCGAACATCGGCTCGATCGCGATCTCGTCGTAGCGCACGCCGACGCGCCGCGCCATCTCCGCCGCGTCGGTGGTCGAGATGTCGGCCGTGAAGCGCGACGGCATCATCACCGCGCGCACGCGCCCGGGCCCGAGCGCATCGCACGCGACGGCCAGCACCAGCGCCGAATCGACGCCGCCCGACAGCCCGATCAGCACGCCGGGAAAACCGTTCTTGCCGATGTAGTCGCGCACGCCGGTCACGAGCGCGCGGTACACCTGCGCATCCGTCGACAGCTCGGGCGCGATCGTGCCGGGCAACGGCCGCGCGCCGTCGAATTCGACGATCGCATGGCCTTCGTCGAACTGCGGCATCTTCGCGACGAGCGCGCCCTGCGCGTCGAGCACGAACGAGCCGCCGTCGAACACGAGCTCGTCCTGACCGCCGACGAGGTTCACGTACACCATCGGCAGCCCGGTCTCGCGGATCCGCGCGCGCAGGATGTCGATGCGCACCGCTTCCTTGTTCATGTGGTACGGCGAGCCGTTCGGGATCAGCAGCACCTGTGCGCCGGCCGCCTTCGCGATCTGCGCGGCCGACGCATGCCACGCGTCCTCGCAGATGATCACGCCGTATTTCACGCCGTTCAGCTCGAACACGAGCGGCTCGGCGTCCGTCGCGAAGTAGCGCTTCTCGTCGAACACCTCGGCGTTCGGCAGATCCTGCTTGCGGTAGGTGCCGACGATTGCCCCGCCGACGATCAGCGATACCGCGTTGAAGGTATCGGTGGGCGGCACGCCGCGCTCGATCGGGCGGTTTGCATTACCATCGACGGCTGGCGCGTGCGGATCGGCGCCCGCACCGCTGCCCGGACCCCTGCCCGGACCGCGCAACGGATGGCCGACCAGCACCGCGAGCCCGTCGAACGCCTTCAGCGCGTCGGCCAGGGCAGCGAGCGCAGATGCCGCCGCCGCGTAGAACGCGGGCCGCAGCAGCAGGTCTTCCGGCGGATAGCCGGACAGCGCGAGTTCGGGCGCGACCATCAGCTGCGCACCATCGTTGTGCGCGGCGCGTGCGGCCGCGACGATCCGCGCGACGTTGCCGGCGAAATCGCCGACGGTGACGTTGATCTGGGCAAGAGCGAGTCGGGTCTTCATGGCGGGATCGGGCGGCGCGCCCGGAACGGCTGACGAAATCGAACCGGACGCGGGCCGCGGCGGCACGCATCCGGCAACATCCAACGGTACGGATTCACGCTTGAAACACGCACGCATCGATTATCGCACGGGCATCCTGTCGTCCCCCGCCGAGGTGCCGGCCGACGAATGGAACGCGCTGCTCGCCCGCGACGCGCAGCCGACGCCGTTCCTGCGCCACGAATTTCTCGACGCACTGCACGTCGCGCGCTGCGCGGTCGACGAGACCGGCTGGTCGCCGCACTTCGTCACGCTGACCGACGAGCGCACCGGCCGCCTCGCGGCCGCCGCGCCCGTCTACGCGAAGCAGCATTCTTACGGCGAATACGTGTTCGACTGGGCGTGGGCCGACGCCTATCAGCGCAACGACCTGCCCTACTACCCGAAGCTGCTGTGCGCGGTGCCGTTCACGCCCGTGCAGGGCACGCGCCTGCTCGCGGCCGACGACGACGCACGCCGCCGGCTCGCGGCCACGCTGCTCGCGTTCGCCGAGCAGAGCGACGTGTCGTCGCTGCACGTGCTGTTCCCGACCGGCGACGAGGCGCGGCTGCTCGAATCGATGGGGATGATGCTGCGCGAAGGCGTGCAGTTCCACTGGCTCAACGACGGCTACCGTCACTTCGACGACTTCCTCGGCACGCTCGAGCAGAAGAAGCGCAAGAACATCCGCGCGGAGCGACGCAAGGTGCACGACGCGGGCGTGACGTTCCGGCGGCTGACCGGCGACCGGATCACCGACGCCGACTGGCGCTTCTTCTCGCGCTGCTACCGGCAGACCTACCGCGAACACTTTTCGAGCCCGTACCTGAACCTCGATTTCTTCCGCACGATCGGCGCGACGATGCCCGAGAACCTGCTGCTCGTGATCGCGGAAGCCGACGGCCGGCCGATCGCGAGCGCGCTCGCCGTGTACCGGCGCGGCGAGCACGGCGGCGGCACGCTGTACGGCCGCTACTGGGGGGCGATCGAACACGTCCCCTGCCTGCATTTCGAAACGGCCTACTACCAGTTGCTCGAATTCTGCATCGAGGCCGGGCTCGACACGTTCGAAGGCGGCGCGCAAGGCGAGCACAAGCTCGCACGCGGCTTCCTGCCGACCGTCACGCACTCCGCGCACTGGCTCGCGCACCCGGCGTTTTCCGATGCGGTCGCGCGCTTCCTCGAACGCGAGACCGAACATATCCACGCGTACGTCGACGAGTTGCGCGAACACGATCCGTTCCGGCGCGGCACCGAATAGCACCGGCAGACACGTCGTCATGCGGCGAGGCCACGACCGGCCTCGCCGCATGACGCACGGCCGCCTCCGGCTCAGTGCGCGGCGAGCGTCACCGTCTGCGACAGCGCCTGCGGGTCGCGCGACGACGCGGCGGCCGACAGCACGTAGCTCCCCGCGCCGACCCGCCACGCATGCGCATTCGCATCCCATACCGCGAAGCGCTGCGCCGGCACCGCGACGCTGACCGTGCGTGCTTCGCCCGGCTGCAGCGCGACCTTGGTCCAGCCGACGAGCCGCTTCGGCGGCTCGCCGAGCGAAGCGGGCAGCGCCGCGTAGATCTGCACCGTCTGCGCACCGGCACGCGCGCCCGTGTTCGTCACCGTCACGCCGACCTTCACGTTGCCCGCCGCGTCGGCCTGCGCCGACATCCCCGACATCGCGTACGTCGTGTACGACAGCCCGTAGCCGAACGGGAACAGCGGCTCGATCGCCTTCGCGTCGAACCAGCGATAGCCGTACGCGAGGCCTTCCGCATAGACGGTCTGCGTGCGCGACGGATCGATCGCCGGCTGCGGCAGGTCGGCTTCCTGCTTCGGGAACGTCAGCGGCAACCGGCCCGACGGATTCGCGTCGCCGAACAGCAGGTCGGCGATCGCCTGGCCGCCCTGCGCGCCCGGATACCAGGCATCGAGCACGCCGTGCACGTTCGCGAGCCACGGCATCAGCACCGGGCTGCCGTTCTCGAGCACGACGACCACGCGCTTCGCCTTCGCGGCGACGGCCGCGATCAGCGCGTTCTGGTCGTATTGCTGGTTGTACGGATCGGCCTTCGCATCCGGCAGCGACAGGCTCGCGAGGTCGAGCCCTTCCGTTTGCCACTGCGTCGCGAACACGATCGAGACATCGGCCTGCGCGGCCGCGGCCGCCGCGGCATTCGCATCGGTCCCGTCGAGATAGCTGACCGACGCGTTCGGCGCCTTCGCGCGGATCGCCGCGAGCGGCGCGGACTTGTACCAGGTCGCGCAGCCGCCGAACAGCGTGCCGGCCGGTTGCTCGCAGGTCGTCACCGCGTTGCCGTCGATCGCCGGTACCGCGCCCGAGCCGCCGCCCGACAGCACGCCGGCATCCGCATGCCCGCCGATCACGACGACCGACTTGAGCGCGCCGGCCGCGAGCGGCAGCACGGGCTGCGCATCGCCGGGCGCGGCCGCGTTCTTCAGCAGCACCGCCGCTTGCCGCGCGATCGCCAGCGCGTCGGCGTTGCCGGCGGCCTCGTCGATCGCACCGCCCGGCTTCGGCGGCGCATCCATCACGCCGATGCGGATCAGCGTGCGCAGCTTGCGCTGCACCATGTCGTTCAGGCGCGCGGCCGACACGCTGCCGGCCTGCAGCGCCGCGCGCAGCTTCGAGTTGAAGTAGGAGCCGAGCGGCGCGTTGCCGTCGTCGGCCGCGCCCGGCTGCTCCTCGTCGAGCCCGGCCTGCACGGCCGCGACGGTCGAGTGCGTCGCGCCCCAGTCGGACTGCACGACGCCCTTGAAGCCCCATTCGTTCTTCAGCACCGTCGTCAGCAGATACGGGTTCTCGCAGGCATACACGCCGTTCAGCTTGTTGTACGAGCACATCACGTTGCCCGGCTGACCGTCCTTCACGCCGATCTCGAACGCGAGCAGCTCGGCCTCGCGCATGGTCCGCTCGTCGACGACCGAATCGATCGTCATCCGGTTGGTTTCCTGGTCGTTGAACGCGAAATGCTTGATCGTCGCGATCACCTTCTGCGCCTGCGTCGCCTGCGTGCGCGCGGCGCTCAGCGTGCCCGCGAGCACCGGATCCTCGCCCATGTATTCGAACGTGCGGCCGTTGCGCGGCTCGCGCGCGAGGTTCACGCCGCCGCCGAGCCCTTCCGCGAAACCGAGCGCGCGCAGTTCCAGCGCGATGCGCGTGCCGTAAGTGCCCGCCAGCGCGGGATCCCAGGTCGCCGCGAGCGCGACCGGCGCCGGCAGCGCGGTCACGCGCGCGTTCTTCACGTTCACGCCGCCCGCCGAATCGGCGCTGCTGAGCGCCGGAATGCCGAGCCGCGGCACGCCGGGGATGTAGCTGGCGCCGTTCAGCGCGTCGGCCGGAAACGGGCCGCCCAGGTCGAGCGCGGGCATGCCCGTGCCGTGCACGAGCTGCAGCTTCTCGTCGGTCGTCAGTTGCGCGACGAGCGCGGCCGCGCGCTGGTCGGCCGCCACATCGGGGTCGGCCGGCGCGCTCGGGCCCGCCTGGATGTCGTCGCCGCCGCACGACGCGAGCAGCACCGTGAGCGCACACGCGGACGCAATCGTCGAACACCGGAACAGCGAAGTTTTCATTGATCCTCCAGAATCGTTCTGTTGTACTTGTCGCCACACTCCAGCGTCCGAGTCTAAAAAGTGACCGGTCACCACGCTTGACCGGCAGGAGCATGCGTTGACCTCTCGCAGCGGGGACAAACCCGAACGGCATGACGACAGGGAGACAGACATGGAGTTGCAACAGAAATCGGTATCCGTACGGATCTACCGCTGGCTGTGCGAGGACGCGCGCGCGAACGGCATCGATCCCGCGCCGCTTTACGACACGCTCGGCATCGGGCCGGCCGAGCTCGCCGACGACGCGCGCCGCATCGCGGGCGACCGGCATGTGGCTGCGATGCAGCTGACGAGCGGCTGGCCGCTGTCGTGGCGTCGCCCGCCGCCGCAAGTCGTGCCGTGGCTCGTGCAGTTTCCCGAACTCGCGGGCATCACGTGCAACGCGGCGACGCTGCGCGACGCGCTGCACGGCTACCTGCACTATCGCGAGCTGATCGGCAACGTCGACTGGGTGTTCGCGCACGAGCATCGCGATGCGATCGCGCTCGAGTACGTGAACGAAGGCGACGGCCGGCACGCGGGCAGCGCATTCACCAACCTCGCGATCCTCGCGGCACTCGCGCGCCTGTACGATCCGCACGCACGCATCGCCGACGCCGAATTCGCCGGCCGCGCGTTCGCGCCCGCCGCCGCGCTGCGCGACATGCTCGGCGCGCCGATGTCGTTCGACGCCGCGCACAATCGCATCGTGCTGCGCTCCGCGCACCTCGACACGCCGTTCGAGCGCTACAACGCGCCGCTCGCCGGCATCCAGCGTCATGCGGCCGACGCCGCGCGCGAGCGCGTGCGGGCACGCTCGACGTTCGGCTCGTCGGTCGAGCAGTGCGTGCGCGACTGGCTGCGCACGTCCGACGAAGTCGACGTGCCGACCGACACGCTGATGCAGCACGTATGCACGCGCTTCGCGATGTCGCGCTGGACGCTGCGCCGGCGGCTGCATCGCGAAGCCGTCGGGTTCCATGCGCTCGTCGCGCAGGCGCGACTGGGCGAAGCACGCGACCTGCTGCTGAACACGCAGTTGCCGATCGGCGAGATCGGCGTGCGCGTCGGCTTCCGTTCGACGAGCGCGTTCACGCGCTTCTTCACGCGCGAACTCGGCGCGGCGCCGAGCCGCTTTCGCGACGGACACGGCGACCGGTGGCGTTGACGCGCGTTTTTTCTGAGACACTGGCGGCTTCGCACTCCGCCGCCCTGCCATGTCCTGGTTTCTGTATCTGATCGAATGCGCCGACGACAGCGTCTATACGGGCATCACGACCGACGTTGCCGCGCGCTTCGACGAACACGCGTCCGGCAAGGGCGCGCGCTACACGCGCTCGCGCAAGCCGCGTGCGGTGCTCGCATCGTTTCCGCTGCCCGACCGGTCGAGCGCGTCGCGGGCGGAATACTGGGTGAAGCGGCTTACGCCCGTGCAGAAGCGGGAGCTGGCGGCCGGGTTGCGGACGCTCGAATCGGTGTTGCCCGTCGTGGCGACGCTCGATGAAAGCGCGGACGCGGCCGGCTCACCGGTGCGCACGCGCGGGCGCAAGCAGGCGAAGGCGGAGAACGCCGACAACCTGGCGGACACGGCCGCGGCGCAACCGGCTGCAGCGGAAAACGTGAAGGCCGGGAAAGTCGGCAAACCGGCAAAGGCGGCAACGCGCAAACCAGCGGCGACGAAAGCCAAAAAGGCCGCGCCGGAAGCGAAACGTGCACAAGCCGACGGCGCCACAGCCGTAAAAAAGACCGCGTCGCGCGGCATGTCGGTAAAGAAGACCAGGCCGCCCGCATCCGCTTCATCGAAACCGAAGGCCCCGGCCGCCGTCGGCCAGCCCGCGGCGAACACGCGCAAGAACGCCGCTTCCGAGCCGGCCCGTCGCCGGCCATCGGCCGCGACAACCATCGAAGCGGCCCCGCCCCGCGCAACACGTGCGAAGACCGCGCCGGCCGCGGCGCCGTCCGCACGCCGGAAACCCGCGCGCCCAAAACAAAACCGCGCGGCCTCCTGAGGAGACACGCGCGGTCTGCGTTCCGTACGAACCGGCCGTCGGCCGGCACGCCGCTTACTTCTTGTAGTTCGCGGCGCCGTCGGTGATTTCCTTGTGCGCGGCTTCGATGCCGGCCCAGCCTTCGACCTTCACCCACTTGCCCTTCTCGAGCGCCTTGTATTGCTCGAAGAAGTGCTTGATCTGGTCCTTCAGGTACTCGGGCACGTCGTCGATCGACTTCAGGTTCGCCGTCATCGGGCAGACCTTGTCGTGCGGCACGGCGACCAGCTTCGCGTCGACGCCCGACTCGTCGGTCATCTGCAGCATGCCGAGCACGCGCGAGCGCACGATCGAGCCTGCCAGCAGCGGGAACGGCGTGATCACCAGCACGTCGACCGGATCGCCGTCGCCCGACAGCGTCTGCGGGATGTAGCCGTAGTTCACCGGATAGCGCATGCCCGTGCCGATGAAGCGGTCGACGACGAGAAGGCCCAGTTCCTTGTCCGCCTCGTACTTCACCGGGTCGCTTTGCGCGGGAATCTCGATGATCACGTTGAAATCTTGCGGCAGGTCCTTGCCGGCCGGAACATGATTGAAGCTCATGAGCACTCTCTGTAGGTCGATGGGAATTCGGGACAGGGCGCAGCGGCCGATGCACCGGCGCGGGCGCCCCCCAAGGGAATGCGCCATTATAGCCAATCGACCGGTGGCGTCCGGATGACGATCGGCGCGATAATCGTTCCGGATGGTCGGCCGTCGCACTGCCGGCCGCGTGGCACGGCATCGGCGTCGGCGCTGAAGCGCCAACCCGGGTACACGGGAGCAGGCATGGAAGAGGCGAAGCACTTCATCGCGGGCGAATGGACGTTGCCCGCGCAACTGGAAACCATCGCGGTCGTCGATCCCTCCGATGGCCAGCCGTTCGCGGTCATCGCGCGCGGCACGGCGCCCGATGTCGAGCGCGCGGTCGCCGCGGCCCGCGACGCGTTCGCGGGCCCGTGGGGCGCCGCGAGCGCCGCCGAACGCGGCCGCGTGCTGATGCGGCTGTCGGCGCGCGTGACCGATTCGATCGAGGAACTCGCCGCGATCGAGGCGCGCGATACCGGCAAACCGCTGAAGCAGGCACGCGCCGACGCGGCCGCGCTCGCGCGCTACTTCGAGTTCTACGCGGGCGCCGCCGACAAGCTGCACGGCGAAACCCTCCCCTACCAGGCCGGCTACACGGTGCTGACGGTGCGCGAGCCGCACGGCGTCACGGGCCACATCGTGCCGTGGAACTACCCGATGCAGATTGTCGGGCGCAGCGTCGGCGCGGCGCTCGCGGCCGGCAACGCGTGCGTCGTCAAGCCGGCCGAGGATGCGTGCCTGTCCGTGCTGCGCGTCGCCGAGCTCGCCGCCGAAGCCGGTCTGCCGGCCGGTGCGCTCAACATCGTCACCGGCTACGGCCACGAAGCCGGTGCCGCGCTCGCGCGCCATCCGGGCATCGACCACATCTCGTTTACGGGTTCGCCGGCCACCGGCAAGCTGGTCACGCAGATGGCGGCCGAGAACCACGTGCCCGTCACGCTCGAACTCGGCGGCAAGTCGCCGCAGATCTTGTTCGCCGATGCCGATCTCGAGGCGGCGCTGCCCGTGCTCGTGTCCGCGATCGTGCAGAACGGCGGGCAGACCTGCTCGGCCGGCAGCCGCGTGCTGATCGAGCGCGCTGTGTACGAGCCGCTCGTCGAGCGCCTCGCCACCGCGTTCAACGGGCTGCGCGTCGGCCCGAGCCGCGCCGATCTCGACTGCGGCCCGCTGATCAACGCGAAGCAGCAGCAGCGCGTGTGGGATTTCCTGTCCGACGCGCAGCACGACGGCATTCCGATGGCCGCGCACGGGCAGGTCGTCGCCGATGCGCCCGAAAGCGGCTTCTACCAGGCCCCGGCGCTGTTGCGCGACGTACCGCCGTCGCACCGCCTCGCGCAGGAGGAAGTGTTCGGCCCCGTGCTCGCCGCGATGCGTTTCGTCGACGAGGACGAAGCCGTCGCGCTCGCGAACGGCACGCCATACGGCCTCGTCGCGGGCATCTGGACGCGCGACGGCGCGCGCCAGATGCGGCTTGCGCGCCGCCTGCGCGCGGGCCAGGTGTTCATCAACAACTACGGCGCGGGCGGCGGCGTCGAGCTGCCGTTCGGCGGCGTCGGCCACTCGGGCCACGGCCGTGAAAAAGGCTTCGAGGCGCTGTACGGCTTCACCGCGCTGAAGACGATCGCGATCCGCCACGGCTGAACGCGCCGGCGGCGGCCGGTCGCGACATGACGCACGACGATTCTGATAACCAGTACAGGAGACACACCATGCGGTTGAGCGGCAAGACGGCCATCGTCACGGGCGGCGGCTCGGGCTTTGGCGAAGGCATCGCGAAGACGTATGCGCGCGAAGGCGCGAACGTCGTCGTCAACGACCTGAACGGCGCGGCGGCCGAGCGCGTCGCGAGCGAGATCGCGCTCGCGGGCGGCAAGTCGATCGCGGTCGCCGGCGACGTGTCGAGGCAGGACGACTGGCATGCGCTGCTGCAGACCGCGCTCGACGATTTCCACGCGGTGCAGATCGTCGTGAACAACGCGGGCACCACGCACCGCAACAAGCCCGTGCTCGACGTGACGGAAGCCGAGTTCGATCGCGTGTACGCGGTCAACATGAAGAGCCTGTTCTGGTGCGTGCAGACCTTCGTGCCGTACTTCCGCGCCCAGGGCGGCGGCGTGTTCGTCAACGTCGCGTCGACGGCCGGCGTGCGGCCGCGCCCGGGCCTCGTCTGGTACAACAGCACGAAGGGCGCGATGATCACCGCGAGCAAGTCGCTCGCGGCCGAACTCGGCGCCGACCGCATCCGCGTGAACTGCATCAATCCCGTGCTCGGCGAGACGGCGCTGATGACCGAGTTCATGGGCTGCGAGGACACGCCGGAAAACCGCCGCCGCTTTCTCGCGACGATCCCGCTCGGCCGCTTCTCGACGCCGCAGGACATCGCGAACGCGGCGCTCTACCTTGCATCCGACGAGGCCGAGTTCATCACCGGCGTGTGCCTCGAAGTCGACGGCGGGCGCTGCATCTAGTCGTAACGGGCGGCACGACAATCACGCCATTGCTTCGCACGAAACCGGATCGGGCGCCGCTGCGCCCGCTCCGGCCAACTACAAGGACTGGAGACAACATGGCAACATCGACGCAGTCGCTGCCGGGCTCGTCCGGCGCATTCGAGGAAGCAACCTACCGCAAGGTCTCGTGGCGGCTCGTGCCGCTCCTGCTGCTGTGCTACGTGGTCGCGTATCTCGACCGCGTGAACGTCGGCTTCGCGAAACTGCAGATGGCGAGCGACCTGAACCTGAGCGACACCGTGTACGGGCTCGGCGCCGGGATCTTCTTCTTCGGCTATTTCCTGTTCGAAGTGCCGAGCAACATCATCCTGCACAAGGTCGGCGCGCGGGTGTGGATCGCGCGCATCATGGCGACCTGGGGCGTGATCTCGATCCTGACGATGTTCGTCACGACGCCCGCGATGTTCTACGTGATGCGCTTCCTGCTCGGCGTCGCCGAAGCGGGCTTCTTCCCCGGCGTGATCCTCTACCTCACGTACTGGTATCCCGCGCACCGGCGCGGCCGGATGACGACGTTCTTCATGACGGCCGTCGCCCTGTCCGGCGTGATCGGCGGGCCGATCTCGGGCTTCATCCTGAAGGCGTTCGACGGCGTGAGCGGCTGGCACGGCTGGCAATGGCTGTTCCTGCTCGAAGGCATCCCGTCGGTGCTCGCCGGCGTGCTCGTGTTCTTCACGCTCGACGAGCGGATCGCGAAGGCGACGTGGCTGACCGACGAGGAGAAGGCGCTGCTCGCCCGCAACGTCGACGCGGAGGAAGCGACCAAGGAGGACCTGTCGCTCGGCGCGGTGATGTCGAGCCCGCGCGTATGGCTGATGGCGCTGATCTATTTCTCGTTCGTGATGGGGCTCTACGGCGTCGGCTTCTGGCTGCCGACGATCATCAAGGCGACGGGCGTGACCGACACGATCATGATCGGCCTGCTGTCGGCGATTCCGTATGCGGCCGCGGTGGTCGCGATGATCCTGATCGCGCGCAGCGCGGACAAGCGCCGCGAACGCCGCTGGCACCTCGCGATTCCGGCGGCGATCGGCGCGCTCGGGCTCGTGCTGTCGGTGATCTGGGCGCACCAGACCGCGCTCGCGATGTTCGGCCTCACGCTCGCGACGATCGGCATCCTGACGACGCTGCCGCTGTTCTGGAGCCTGCCGACCGCCTTCCTCGGCGGCACGGCCGCCGCGGCCGGCATCGCGATGATCAATTCGATCGGCAACCTCGCCGGCTTCCTGAGCCCCTACCTGATGGGATGGCTCAAGCAGGCGACGAGCGCCAACGATGCGGGCATGTACATGCTCGCCGGGTTCCTCGTGCTCGGCGGGCTGCTCGCGCTGTCGGTGCCGAAGCGGCTGGTCGACAAGTGATGCGCGGCGCGTAACCGCACACCGGGCACACGGAGCGCGCCGGCCGACCGACTGCCTCCACCGAAACGCCCCGGCGACCGGCATCCGTCCGGTCGCCGGGGCGTTTTTGCTTTCGGACCGGCGCCACGCGGATCGACCGGACGCCACGCCAGACGGACGATGGCACCTTATCCATCAAATTATTCCCTTATGCTCCTATATATATGGAACAATAAAGAACATTCAGGGAATCATTTGCCGATCATGTTCCACACCGTCGAAGACACTGCCGCACGCCTGCGCGTCCATCCGAAGACCGTCCTGCGGTTCATTCGCGACGGCAAGCTGCGCGCGACGCGGGTCGGCCGTGCGTACCGCATCCTCGACACCGACCTCGCCGCGTTCGCGCCGGCGGCGCCGGCCGCCGCGCCGCGCGCGGTGCGCGTCACCAGCATCGTCGACATCCCCGACGCGTCGCAATCGCTGCACCAGTACCTGTCGCGGTCGCTGCACGCGATGGCGTCGGGCCGCACGTCGTACGTCGATCCCGTGCGGATCGACGTCACGTTCGACCCCGCCTCGAGCCTGGTCAAGGTCGTCGTCGCCGCGACGCCGGCCGACACGGCGGCGCTGATGTCGTCGCTCGACATGCTGCTGCAGAAAAGCGGGACATGAGCGCGATCTTCCGGTCGCCCCGCCACGCACGCGCGATTCGCGCCGCCTACGCGGCCGCGCTGTCGCACTGGCCGGCCGGCCATCGGCGCATCACGGTGCAAACGCGCCACGGCGCGACGCACGTGATCGCCTGCGGCCCCGAACACGCGCCGCCGGTCGTGCTGATCCATGGCGCGCAGACGACGGCGGCCAGCTGGCAGCACTACGCGGCCGCATGGTCGACGCACTTCCGGCTCTACGCGATCGACGTAATCGGCGAAGCGGGGCCGAGCGCGCCGTCGCGCCCGCCGCTGGCAAGCGACGCGTACGCGCAATGGCTCGACGACGTGCTGGACGGCCTGCAGGTGTCGCGCGCCGCGTTCGTCGGCATCTCGCTCGGCGCGCGCACGGCGCTCGACTTCGCGTTGCGCCGGCCCGCGCGCGTGACGCGGCTCGTGCTGCTCTGCCCGTCCGGCATCGGCCGGCAAAAGCCGTTTCTGTGGTGGGCACTCCCGCTGCTGCTGCTCGGCGAGGTCGGGCGCGCCTGCGTGCGACGGCGCGTGCTCGGCCGCCTGCCGCCCGCGTCGACGCCGGCCGAACGTGACGCGCTCGCACTGATGCGCGCCGTCGATCGCGGGTTTCGCCCGCGCCTCGAACCGATCCCGGTATTCGACGACGCGACGCTGCGCACGCTGTCCGCGCCCGTCCTGGCGATCGTCGGCGGTCGCGACGCGCTGCTCGATTCACGCGACACGCACGATCGCCTGACGCGTCTCGTACCGCACGCGCAGGTCCTGATGCTTCCCGAGCAGCGTCACTTCATCCGCGGGCAGCGCGACAACGTGCTCGCGTTTCTCATCTCGACGAAACCGATCGACATGCACCACCGAATCGTTCAGGCAGCCGGCAGCCGCGTGCTGGTCCGCGATCCTTGTGCCGGCCTCGTGCGGCGGGAAAGCGATGCGCTCGACCTCGTCGCGCTTGCGCACGAGCACGAAGCCGACTGGATCGCGATCGCCGCGGACGCGCTGCACGACGACTTCTACCGGCTCGACAGCGGGCTGGCCGGCACCGTGCTGCAGAAGCTCGTCAACTACGGCGTCCGGCTCGGCGTGGTCGGCGACATCGACCGCCGGCTCGCGCGCAGCGAAGCGCTGCGCGCGCTCGTTCGCGAGTCCAATCGCGGGGAGTCGGTCTGGTTCGTCGCGAGCGAGGCGGACCTGCTGCGCAGGCTCGGCGCATGACGGACAAAAAAAGCCCCGAAGGCCGCCTGGCGTTCGGGGCGTCTTGCGCGGCGCAGCCGCCGCGTCAGACCACGGTGATCGCGAGCGCGCTTTCGCGATAGTGCTTCGCCGCCTTGTCGGTTTCGCCGAGCTGCTCGAACAGGCGCGCGAGCGCGCGATGCGCCCGCACCTTCAGCGCGTCGTTGTCGGCCAGCTTCAACGCCGATTCGAGAAACGACTGCGCCTTGCCCCACAGCTGCTGCTGCTGGCAGAGGCGGCCGAGCGCGAACAGCAGGTCGGCATCGTCCGGGTGATCCTTCTTCCACCCTTCCGCCTTCTGGATCAGCGGCAGCGCATCGGCGCCGGCCGTATCCGGGTAACGGCGCAACAGTCGTGCATCCCAGTTGTGCGCGAGCGCGTCCTCGACGATGCGGCGCGCTTCGTTGCGACGCTCGAGCGGCACAAGCAGGTCGGCCGCGAGATCGGCCAGACGCGGCGACTGGCGCTCGACCGGCGACAGCGACTGCCACACTTCGAGCAGCGCGTCCGGGTCGTGCCGGCGTTCGCGCAGCAGGTTTTCCGCCGCCTGCTGGCGCAACCGCACGGCCGCGGCCGGATGCAGCGCCTCGCGCTTCTCGAGCGCCTTGGCGAGCTTCAGCACCTCGGCCCAGTTCTTCAACTGCTGCTGCGCACGCAGCGCGACCTGCTGCGCATGGATGCGCTTGCCGCCGGCCTGCATGTCGGCGAGCGCGGCGAGCGCGCCGTCGGCATCGCGCGCATCCGCGCGCATGTCGGCCGCGGCGAGCAGCCGTGCGTCCTGCCATTCCGGCGCATCGACTTTCGACAGCCAGTCGTCGCGGCGCGTGTACTCGTGCATCCGGTGCGCGGCCGTGGCGCCGACGAGACTCGCGGCGCCCAGGTTCGCGTCGACCGACAGCGCTTCACGCGCGGCCTTCTCCGCGCGCGAGAAGCGGCCCGCGTACAGGTTCGAAATCGCATCGCGCAGCGACGCCTGCGCCTTCTCGTTGCGCGAACGCGCACGATACGCGGCAACCCGCTGCGGCATGCGCCAGATGTTGCGCACGATGCGCAGCAGCGCGTACACGACGATGAACAGCACGACGATGGCGATCACGAACAGGTTCAGCGACACGTCGACCCGGTACGGCGGATAGACGAGCAGCACCTGCCCCGCGTCGAAACGGCCGACGGTGGCGAGCGCCGCGGCGATCGCGAACAGGACCGCGAGCCAGACGATTCCTCGAAGCGTCATCGTTACCCCCGGCTCTTGAACTGCTGAACGGCGTTCAGGCTGGTGTTCAGGTTCGGCACCGCGACCGTCAGCGACGCGCCGTCAACCTGCTTGAGCAGATCCTCGACGGTCTGCGTGTCCTTCGATGCCTGATCGAAATACTTCCCGAGCGACGCCTGCGCGGCGTGCAGGTCGGCCTTCATCGCGCTGTCGTTGCGCGCGAGCAGCGACAGCCGCGCGGTGAGCAGGCGCAGCTTCACGTTCTCGCGCACGAAGTAGCCCTGGTCGGGTGACGCGAGCATCGCGTCCGCGTTGTCGATCCGGCGCACCTGCACGAGGCCCTTGAGCTGCTGGCCCAGGCCGGCCGAGAAGTCGTGCCACCACACCTTCCAGCGCGGCTCGCCGGCTACCGCCGACGAAGCGGCTTCAACCGGCGCGGCCTTCGGCGCCGCATGCGGCACAATCGCCTCGCCGGACAGCGGCAGCGCGTCGATCTTCGCGATCGCGTCGTCGAGCTTGATCGCGAGGCCCGTGAGATCGGCCGCCGGCGCGGCCTTCAGTTTTTCGATGTCCAGCGCGAGCGCCTTGCGCACCGTGACGGCCTGCGCGCTCTGCGATGTCGCGAGACGCGCGTCGGCGTTCTGCAGCGCGATCAGCGCGAGCTGCGTGTTGCCGGTCAGCTGCAGCTGCTGGCTCGCGCTCGACAGCATCTGGTCGACTTCCTCGAGCATCCACGCATCGCGGTTGCGCGACAGGTCCTGGTATTGCTGCTGCAGCGCCTGCTGCGCGCTCTGCGCGTCCGCGAGCTTGCCGTCGAGCTGCGCGAGCTGCGTGTCGACCTGGTGCGTGCTGGCGAGCGCCTGCTCGGTCTTCATGCGCGTTTCGGCCGTCTGCGCGTCGAGCGCCTTCTGGCGCGCGACGAACGTGCCGTCGAGCCGGTCGATCTTGCGGTTCAGCGCATAGCCGCCGACACCGGCCGCGCAGCCGAGCACGACGACGACGAACCACAGCACCGCGCTGCCGCCGCGGCGCGCGTGCGGCTCGGGCGCGAGATAAGGGGGGCTGGACGGCAGTGCGGATGCAGCGGCCGGCTGGGAAGCGACGCTTTTGGAATCGTTGGTATCTGTCATGCGTTTAGTCACCGGTACGGCTGTCGCCGGTTGGACGGCCTCGTCGGCCATCGTTCGAAACGCGCGGACGATGCGCTCATCGCCCGCGCCGGTCAGCGTAATCCTATCAAAACCCAATGCGCGCGCGGTCTGCTCGATCCGCGGGTGCGGCGTGACGAGCGGCGCATGCTTCAGCGCGTCGATCTCCACATCGTTCAGGTGCGCGCGGGCCAGCTCGTGCAGGTTGCGCACGCCTTCCGAACTGGTGACGAGCCACGCATGCGGCCGGCCGTCGAGCAGCGCGTGCACGCGCTCCCATGCGCCGACGCGCGGCTCCGGCACGACGCGCCGGTAGGCGGCGACGAGCGTGACGTCCGCGCCGGCCTCGCGCAGCCGGTCGGCGAGCCATTCGCGCCCGCCGTCGCCGCGCACGATCAGCACGCGCTGGCCCGCCAGCGCCTGCGCGCCGCCGAACGCGGCCTCGATGCACGCGAACAGGCTTTCCGAATCGTAATGGGGGACGCCGCCGTCGGCCGGCGCCTGCGGCGCGATCACGCGGTGCGCGGGCGCCGCGATGCCGTGACGCTCGAGCGCCGCGACGCTGCCCGGCCCGACCACGCCGACCGGCAGCGCATTCGGCCAGATCGCGCCGTACTGCGCGAGCGCGCGGTCGATCGCGTTCGGCGACACGAAAATCACCAGCGCGTAATCGGCGAGCGCCGCGAACGCGGCATCGAGCGGCGCCGGGTCGTCGACCGGCGCGATGTCGATCAGCGGAAATTCGAGCACGTCGCAGCCGGCCTCGGCGAGTTGCGACGCAAGCGCGTCGGACTGGCCGTCCGGACGTGTCAGGACAGCGGTGAACGCGCGCGCGCCGCCCGCCATCAGGCGTCGCCCTTGCCGGCCTGCGAGGCCGAGAGCAGCGCCTGGACGATGTCGAGCGCGCCTTGCGCCTCGAGTTCGTCGGACACCGCACGGCCGAGCGCGAGCGCATCGGCGACCGTCATCACGGCGCCCCGCTCCTCGGCCGTCAGCACGCGCTTGCCGTCGGTCGTCGACACGCGGCCCGTCAGGTACAGTTCGCCCGCGCGCCACACCGCATGCGCGGCGAGCGGCACCTCGCAGCTGCCGCCGAGCGCGCGCGACACCATCCGTTCGGCCTCGACCGCGAGCGCCGTGCGTGGGTCGTGCAGCGGCGCGAGCCACGCGGCGACGTCGTCGCGGCGCGCGGCGATCTCGATGCCGAGCGCGCCCTGGCCGGCCGCGGGCGGGCTGGCTTCGACGTCGATCAGCGTGCGGATGCGCGCGTCGAGGCCGAGGCGTTTCAGGCCGGCGGCCGCGAGGATGATCGCCGCGTAGTCGCCGCGGTCGAGCTTCGCGAGGCGCGTGTCGAGGTTGCCGCGCAGCGGCAGGACTTCCAGGTGCGGATAGCGCGACCGCAGCATCGCTTCGCGGCGCAGGCTCGACGTGCCGACGACCGCGCCGGCGGGCAGCGCGTCGAGCGACGCGTAGTCGTTCGACACGAAGGCATCGCGCGGGTCTTCGCGCGCCATGATCGCGGCAAGCGAGAAGCCGTCGGGCAATGCCATCGGCACGTCCTTCAGCGAATGCACGGCGAGATCGGCGCGGCCGTCGGCCAGCGCGCTCTCCAGTTCCTTCACGAACAGGCCCTTGCCGCCGACCTTCGACAGCGTGCGATCGAGAATCTGATCGCCGCGGGTCGTCATCCCGAGGATTTTCACGTCACAAGCTGGATATAATTTGCGCAGCGCATCACGCACATGTTCGGCTTGCCACATCGCCAGGCGGCTCTCGCGCGAAGCAATCGTCAACGTCGCGGGCGGCTGTGCCTGTCGCGGCCCGGCCGCGGGGGTCTCGGAATTCATTGCTGGAACATCGAAGGACGGGATTGAAGATCGAACAATGGTAGCACGCACGCCCCGGCCCGCCCGGGCCCGGAGCCCGCGCCCGGCCTGCCCCCGTGCGGGTCGCGGCGCCGATGTGCGGATGTGCCGCACGTAGCTGGTTGCTTGACCGCAGTTCCCGCAGTTTCCGCAGTTCCTTTTGACTCGAGCTTTCCCAAGGAAACCCATCGTGAAGTCTTCCGGATCGGCGCGCACGGCGCGCCGCAATGCTGCCCTGTCCTCCTCCGACGCCTCGACGGACACCGTCGCCACCGCCGCGAACGGCCGTGCGAAAACGGCAACGAAACCGAAAGACCCGATACGTCAGACAAAACGCGTGACGAAAGCCGCCGGCGCCGCCGCCCGCACGGCCGCCGCGCCGAAGGCCGGCACGCGCACGCGCGAGGACAAGGACCGTCCGCTGTTCGAAGACATCCGCTTCCTCGGCCGCCTGCTGGGCGACGTCGTGCGCGAGCAGGAAGGCGATACGGTATTCGACGTCGTCGAGACGATCCGCCAGACCGCGGTCAAGTTCCGCCGCGAGGACGACAACGAAGCCGCGCAGACGCTCGAGAAGAAACTGCGCAAGCTGACGCCGGAACAGACGGTGAGCGTCGTGCGCGCGTTCAGCTATTTCTCGCATCTCGCGAACATCGCGGAAGACCGCCACCACAACCGCCGCCGCCGCATCCATGCGCTGGCGGGCTCGGCGTCGCAACCGGGCACGGTCGCGTACGCGCTCGAACAGCTGAAGACGACCGGCAACGCGTCGAAGCGCCTGCTGCAGCGCTTCTTCGACGATGCGCTGATCGTGCCGGTGCTGACCGCGCACCCGACCGAAGTGCAGCGCAAGAGCATCCTCGACGCGCAGCACGACATCGCGCGCCTGCTCGCCGAGCGCGACCAGGAACTGACCGCGCGCGAGCGCCAGTACAACGAAGCGATGCTGCGCGCGCGCGTCACCGCGCTGTGGCAGACCCGCATGCTGCGCGACGCGCGCCTGACGGTCGGCGACGAGATCGAGAACGCGCTGTCCTACTACCGCGCGACGTTCCTCGACGAGCTGCCCGCGCTGTACGGCGACATCGAGGCCGCGCTCGCCGAGCACGGCCTGTCCGCGCGCGTGCCCGCGTTCTTCCAGATGGGCAGCTGGATCGGCGGCGACCGCGACGGCAATCCGAACGTGACCGCCGCGACGCTCGACGAGGCGATCAACCGCCAGGCCGCGGTGATCCTCGAGCACTACCTGGAACAGGTGCACAAGCTCGGCGCCGAGCTGTCGGTGTCGAACCTGCTGGTCGGCGCGAACGACGCGGTGAAGGCGCTCGCGGCCGCCTCGCCCGACCAGTCGCCGCACCGCGTCGACGAACCGTATCGCCGCGCGCTGATCGGCATCTACACGCGGCTTGCCGCGAGCGCGCGCGTGCGCGTCGGCGAAGGCACGGTGCCCGTGCGCAGCGCGGGCCGCGGCGCGCCGCCGGTGCGCGCGATCCCGTATGCGGATTCCGAGGCGTTCGTCGCCGACCTGAAGGTGCTGACCGCCTCGCTCGACGAACACCACGGCACGTCGCTCGCCGCGCCGCGCCTCGCGCCGCTCGTGCGCGCGGCCGAGGTATTCGGCTTCCATCTCGCGAGCATCGACCTGCGCCAGAGCTCCGACATCCACGAAGCGGTGGTCGCCGAATTGTTCGCGCGCGCGGGCGTCGAGGCGAACTACGCGGCGCTCGCCGAGGAAGACAAGCTGCGCGTGCTGCTCGCCGCGCTCGCCGACCCGCGCCCGCTGCGCTCGCCGTACTTCGAATACTCGGCGCTCGCGCAGAGCGAGCTCGGCGTGTTCGAGAAGGCGCGCGAAGTCCGCGCGCAATTCGGCGCGCGCGCGGTGCGCAACTACATCATCTCGCATACGGAAACCGTCAGCGACCTCGTCGAGGTCCTGCTGCTGCAGAAGGAGACGGGGCTGCTCGAGGGCGCGCTCGGCGTGCCGGGCGGCGACGCGAGGAACAGCCTGATGGTGATCCCGCTGTTCGAGACGATTCCCGACCTGCGCGACGCCGCGCGCATCATGCGCGAATACTTCGCACTGCCGGGCATCGACGCGCTGATCGCCCACCAGGGCGCCGAGCAGGAAGTGATGCTCGGCTACTCGGACAGCAACAAGGACGGCGGCTTCCTCACGTCGAACTGGGAGCTGTACCGCGCGGAACTCGCGCTCGTCGACCTGTTCCGCGCCCGCAAGATCACGCTGCGGCTGTTCCACGGCCGCGGCGGCACGGTCGGCCGCGGCGGCGGCCCGACCTACCAGGCGATCCTGTCGCAGCCGCCGGGCACCGTGAACGGCCAGATCCGCCTGACCGAACAGGGCGAGGTGATCGCGAGCAAGTTCGCGAACCCCGAGATCGGCCGGCGCAACCTGGAGACCGTCGTCGCCGCGACGCTCGAGGCGTCGCTGCTGCCGCAGTCGAACGCGCCCGCGCAGTTGCCCGCGTTCGAAGCCGCGATGCAGACGCTGTCCGATTCGGCGATGGCCGCGTACCGCGCGCTCGTCTATGAGACCCCGGGCTTCACCGACTACTTCTTCTCGTCGACGCCGATCACCGAGATCGCCGAGCTGAACATCGGCAGCCGCCCGGCATCGCGCAAGCTGCAGGATCCGAAGCAGCGCAGGATCGAGGATCTGCGCGCGATTCCGTGGGGCTTCTCGTGGGGCCAGTGCCGGCTGCTGCTGACGGGCTGGTACGGCTTCGGCAGCGCGGTGAGCGCGTATCTCGACGGCGCCGGGGACGACGCCGAACGCACGAAGCGCGTCACGCTGCTGAAGAAGATGAACAAGACCTGGCCGTTCTTCTCGAACCTGATGTCGAACATGGACATGGTGCTCGCGAAGACCGATCTCGCGGTCGCATCGCGCTATGCGCAGCTCGTGTCCGACCGCAAGCTGCGCAAGCACGTGTTCGAGCGGATCGTCGCGGAATGGGAGCGCACGTCGCAGGCGCTCGCGGAGATCACCGGGCAGGAAGGCCGCCTCGCGACCAACCCGCTGCTCGCGCGCTCGATCAAGAACCGCTTCCCGTATCTCGATCCGCTGAACCACCTGCAGGTCGAGTTGATCAAGCGTCACCGCGCGGGCGACACGAACGCGCGGCTGCGCCGCGGGATCCACCTGACGATCAACGGGATCGCGGCCGGCCTGCGCAACACCGGCTGATCCGCCCGCGGCGCGGGCGCGTTCCGCGCCGGCCTGGACGCGAAAGCCGCGATACGCACGAGCGCGTATCGCGGCTTTTTTCATGGCGCGGCGCGCCGCGCGTTCAATGCGCGTCGATCAGCAGCGCGTCGTGCTCGAACGAACCGTCGGGCTGCACCGCGTAGTAGCCGCGCACCTCGTCGGGCGCGTGCGCCCACAGCGCGCGAATGCCGGTCACGCTGTCGGCCGGCGTGCGGATGCGCGCGACCCACGTGTCGAAATCGATCGGCAGCCGCCAGCGGCTGTGTACCTGCGCGTCGAAGCCGGCTTCGCGGAACATCGCGAGCCATTCGTCCGCCCGGTAGTCGCGCACGTGCGATGCGTCGCGCAGCACTTCCGCGGCCTGCAGGTACGTGTCGAGGAGCGGATGGTCGTTGCCGGCGATGTCGATCATCAGCACGCGGCCGCCCGGCTTCAGCACGCGGCGCACCTCGGCGAGCGCCGCGCGCAGGTCGTGCCAGTGGTGCGCGCTCATCCGGCTCACGACCCAGTCGAACGTCGCGGTATCGAACGGCAGCCGCTCGGCCGGCCCCTGCTGCGTGCGGATGTTCGCGAGCCCGCGCTCGCGCGCGGCCGCATCGACGGTCGCGAGCATCGGCGCGGCGAGATCGTAGGCGACCACGTCGCGCACGTGCGGCGCGACCGCGAAGCTCGCGTGGCCGGCGCCGCAGCCGAGATCGAGCACCGCGGCCTCGGGCGTCGCACTCACCGCGTCGGCGAGCGTCCGCAGGTCGGCACCCGTCGCATGAACCGTGCTCGTCAGATAGGCGGCGGCCGTCGTGCCGAATGCGTCGGCGACCTGGTCGTGGTGTTTCATCGTTCGCTCCTTTCTCTTGCGCAAGCGGCCGGCATGGATGCGCCAGCGCGCATTCCGGCCCCCTGCAACACGTTTGGTGGGACGCCCGCTGCCCTGCCAGCGTGCGACCCGCTACAATAGGCCCGCGTCTGTACCAGTACAAGTTAAGCAGTTATTCTGGTATTCAATCCACCTGCCTGAACGTTGCCGCGCCCCCGCTTCCCTTTTGCCGTTTCCGCATGAACCAGCCGTCCTCCGCCTCCGTCCCGCCGCTCGACGCCACGCCCGCCCGTGCGCTCGGCGAATTCATCCGTGCCCATCGCGAGCGGCTGTCGCCGCAGGCCGTCGGGCTGCCGCCCGGCCCGCGCCGCCGTACGCCGGGGTTGCGGCGCGAGGAAGTCGCGCAGCTGTGCGGCGTCAGCCCGACCTGGTACACGTGGATCGAGCAGGGCCGCCCGGTGTCCGCATCGGCCGACGCGCTCGCGCGGATCGCCGTCGCGCTGCAGCTGTCGAAGGCCGAGCGCGCCTACCTGTTCGAGCTGGCCGCGCAGCGCGATCCGGCCGAGCCCGACGTCGCGGGCGGCGACCTGCCGCCGACGCTCGCCGCGACCGTCGCGGCGATCGCGACGCCCGCGTACGTGCTCGACCGGCAATGGAACGCGCTCGCGTGGAACGCGCCGGCCGCCGCGCTCTTTTCCGGCTGGCTCGACGGCGAGCACGACCGCAACCTGCTGCGCTTCACGTTCATGTCGCCGGCCGCGCGCACGCTGATCGTCGACTGGGAAACCCGCGCCCGGCGGCTCGCGGCCGAATTCCGCGCCGATTCGATCCGCCACCTGGCCGACGCGCCGACGCGCGCGCTGATCGACGCGCTGACCGCCGGCAGCGACGCGTTCGCGCAGTACTGGGCGTCGCAGGACGTGTTCGAACGCGAAGGCGGGCGGCGCGAATTCGACCATCCGGCCGACGGGCGCCTCGTGTACCAGCAGATCACGCTGAAGCCCGCGCACCGCGAGGACCTGAAGCTGGTCGTGCTCGTGCGCGACTGAGCGGGCCGGCCCGCGCGGGCCACGGCCGGCAGGCCCGCGAATGTTAGAATTGCAGGATTCCCTCGGCGGCGCACGCTGCCCAACTCCCCTTCGAAGAATCGCCATGACGTCCCAACTGCACAAAAAGGGCGAGGCCTGGTCGGCCCGCTTCTCGGAACCGATGTCGGAACTGGTCAAGCGCTACACGTCGTCGGTGTTTTTCGACAAGCGCCTCGCGCTCGTCGACATCGCCGGCTCGCTCGCGCACGCGAACATGCTCGCCGCGCAGAAGATCATCAGCGCCGACGACCTGGCCGCGATCGAACGCGGAATGGCACAGATCAAGGGCGAGATCGAGCGCGGCGAATTCGAATGGCAGCTCGACCTCGAAGACGTCCACCTGAACATCGAGGCGCGCCTGACCGCGCTGATCGGCGATGCCGGCAAGCGCCTGCACACGGGCCGCTCGCGCAACGACCAGGTCGCGACCGACATCCGCCTGTGGCTGCGCGGCGAGATCGACCGCATCGGTGGCCTGCTGAACGACCTGCGCGGCGCGCTGATCGACCTCGCGGAACAGAACGCCGACACGATCATGCCCGGCTTCACGCACCTGCAGGTCGCGCAACCCGTCACGTTCGGCCACCACCTGCTCGCGTACGTCGAGATGTTCACGCGCGACGCGGAACGCATGCGCGACTGCCGCACGCGCGTGAACCGCCTGCCGCTCGGCGCGGCCGCGCTCGCGGGCACGAGCTATCCGATCGATCGTCATGCGGTCGCGAAGACGCTCGGCTTCGACGGCATCTGCGCGAACTCGCTCGACGCGGTGTCCGATCGCGACTTCGCGATCGAATTCACGGCCGCCTCGGCGCTGGTGATGACGCACGTGTCGCGCTTCTCCGAAGAGCTCGTGCTGTGGATGAGCCCGCGCGTCGGCTTCATCGACATCGCCGACCGCTTCTGCACCGGCAGCTCGATCATGCCGCAGAAGAAGAACCCGGACGTGCCCGAGCTCGCGCGCGGCAAGACGGGCCGCGTGAACGGCCACCTGATGGCGCTGCTGACGCTGATGAAGGGCCAGCCGCTCGCGTACAACAAGGACAACCAGGAAGACAAGGAACCGCTGTTCGACACGGTCGACACCGTTGCCGACACGCTGCGGATCTTCGCCGAGATGGTCGCGGGCATCACCGTGAAGCCGGACGCGATGCGCGCGGCCGCGCTGCAGGGCTTCTCGACCGCCACCGACCTCGCCGACTACCTCGTGAAGCGCGGCCTGCCGTTCCGCGACGCGCACGAAGCCGTCGCGCACGCGGTGAAGATCTGCGACGACCGCGGCATCGACCTCGCCGACCTGACGCTCGACGAGATGAAGCAGGAACTGCCGAACGTCGCGCACCTGATCGGCGACGACGTGTTCGGCTACCTGACGCTGGAAGGGTCGGTCGCGAGCCGCAACCACCCGGGCGGCACCGCGCCCGACCAGGTGCGTGCGGCCGTCAAGGCAGCCCGCGCCGCACTGGGCCGGTAACCGCCTGCCGTCATGGACGGACGCCTTCGGCGTCCGTTTTTCATTCGGGCGGCCGTCGCGCCGCCCATCGCCCGCCCTGCTTCCCGGATGCCGCCGATGACTTTTTCCGCCGCGCTCTTCGACATGGACGGCCTGCTCGTCGATTCCGAGCGGACCATCATGAACACGTGGATCGACGTGTCGAACGCGCACGGTGTCGTGCTGACCGTCGCCGACTACCTGCAGATCGTCGGCCGCTCGTTCGCCGAAGGCCAGGTCATCCTGGCGCGGCTGATCGGCCAGCCCGAGACGTTCGATGCCGTGCGCACCCGCGTGCGCGAACAACTCGCGGCGCCCGAGCCGCATCCGAAGTTTCCGCTGAAGCCCGGCGCGCTCGCGCTGCTCGATGCGCTCGCACAGGCCGGCATTCCATGCGCGGTCGCGTCGTCGTCCGCGGGCGACGTGATCCGCGCGCGGCTCGATGCGGTCGGCGTGCTGCCGTTCTTCCGCGCGATCGCGGGCGGCGACGAAGTCGCGCGCGGCAAGCCCGACCCGGCCGTCTACCGGCTCGCGGCCGAACGCCTCGGCGTGCCGGCGCACCGGTGCGTGGCATTCGAGGACAGCGACTTCGGCGCGCAGTCGGCCGCCGGCGCCGGCGCATCGGTCGTGACCGTGCCGGACCTGAAGGCGCCGACGCCCGAGATCGTCGCGCTGAGCCTGCACGTGCTCGCCTCGCTCGACGACGCGGTCGCGCTCGTGCCGTCGTGGTTCGGCCTGCAGGGCACGTCGCAGCCCGCCTAGGCATCCCCGCGCGCCGCGCCATTCCATGCAAAACGGGCACCCGAGGGTGCCCGTTTCGTCGTGCCGCCGAACGACCGGCGTCGCGATGGTCCTTACTTGTTGCCGGCCGTCTCGGACAGCCGCTTCATCGTCGCGATGCGCGCACCGATCAGGTCGACGCGCCCGTCCTCGCCGACGAGCGGCGCCGTCGCGTCGCGGAACCCGACCCACGCGCGCTGCGCACGCACGAGCGTCGCGGCCGAGTGGGCCGGCATCTTGCGACGCAGCTTCTGGTAATAGCGGTTCAGGTCGAACAGCGCGTGCTCGCACGCGGCATCCTGTTCGCACGGCCGCACGCGGCGCACGGCCGGACCACGCGGCGCGTTTGCCGCCGGCTTCGCGTTCGGCGTGGCCGCGGCAGCCTGCGCCGCGTTCGTGCCGCCCTGCGCGCCGCTCGCGCCCGCGACCGGTACCGCGGCGGGCGGCGCATAACGATCGGCCGCGCCGCGCAGCGCCAGCGCGCGATCGCGCACCGGCTGCAACTGCAGGTCGGCGCTCGACATCGCATACGACGTGCCGCGCGTCGTGTCGTATACGGCCTTCAGCAAATGCACTTCGTCCTTGCGCCAGGTGAGCCAATGGCGCTGGCTGTCCTGCCAGCCGCGCTTCGCATCGGCCGGCGCGTCCTTCAACAGGCGCTGGTACGCGCCGTCCATCACGGCCTGCCACTGCTGCTGCGCTTCGCCCATGCACTGGATCTGGCCGGCCGGCGACGACCGGTCGCGCCGCGCGAGGCATTGCCGCATCGCGACGTCGATCGGATCGGCCGCCGCGACTTCCGCGTGCGCGACGCCCGACCCTGCCAGTCCCGCCGCGCCTGCCGCCCAGACGACGAGCGCGGCCAGCGCCGCGCGCATCGCCCGGATTCGTCCGTGCGTCGCCATCAGTCGCGCACGCAGTCGACGAAGTACTCGACGCGGCCGTTCACTTCTTCCGCGACGAGGCCGTGGATGTCGGTGTGGAAGCCCGGGAAACGCTCGTTGAAGTCGCGCGCGAACCGCAGGTAGTTCACGATCGTCTTGTTGAAGCGCTCGCCCGGGATCAGCAGCGGAATGCCCGGCGGGTACGGCGTCAGCAGGATGCTCGTCACGCGGCCTTCGAGCTCGTCGAGCGGCACGCGGTCGATCTTGCGGTGCGCGAGCTTCGCGAACGCGTCCGACGGCTTCATTGCGGGCTCCATGTCCGACAGGTACATCTCCGTCGTCAGGCGGGCGATGTCGTTCGCGCGGTACACGTCGTGGATCTGCGTGCACAGGTCGCGCAGGCCGACGCGCTCGTAGCGCGGATGCTGCGCGACGAATTCCGGCAGCACGCGCCACAGCGGCTGGTTGTTGTCGTAGTCGTCCTTGAACTGCTGCAGCTCGGTCACCATCGAGTTCCAGCGGCCCTTCGTGATGCCGATCGTGAACATGATGAAGAACGAGTACAGGCCGGTCTTCTCGACGATGATCCCGTGCTCGGCCAGGTACTTCGTGACGATCGCGGCCGGAATGCCGGTCTCGCCGAACTCGCCGTCGACGTCCAGCCCCGGCGTGATGATCGTCGCCTTGATCGGGTCGAGCATGTTGAAGCCTTCCGCGAGCGGGCCGAAGCCGTGCCAGTGGTCGTTCGGCTTCAGCATCCAGTCGTCGCGCGAACCGATGCCCTCCTCGGACAGGTTGTCCGGGCCCCACACGCTGAAGAACCAGTCGTCGCCGTATTCGGCGTCGACCTTGCGCATCGCGCGGCGGAAGTCGATCGCCTCGGCGATCGATTCCTCGACGAGCGCGGTGCCGCCCGGCGGCTCCATCATCGCGGCCGCGACGTCGCACGACGCGATGATCGCGTACTGCGGGCTCGTCGACGTGTGCATCAGGTACGCCTCGTTGAAGCGGTGCTTGTCGAAGGTGCGGTTCTCGGAGTCCTGCACGACGATCTGCGACGCCTGCGAGATGCCCGCGAGCAGCTTGTGCGTCGAGTGCGTCGCGAACACGAGCGCGCCCGTGCGCGGACGGCCGTCGCCGATCGCGTGCATGTCGCGGTAGAAATCGTGGAACGTCGCGTGCGGCAGCCACGCTTCGTCGAAGTGCAGCGTGTCGAGCAGGTCGCCGAGCAGATCCTTGATCATCTCGACGTTGTAGACGACGCCGTCGTACGTGCTCTGCGTGATCGTCAGGATCCGCGGCTTCATGTCCGGGTTCTCGCGCAGCGCCTCGCGCGCGAACGGGTTCGCCTCGATCTTCTTGCGGATGTTCTCCGGCTTGAATTCGTCGCGCGGGATCGGCCCGATGATGCCGAAGTGGTTGCGCGTCGGCGTGAGGAACACGGGGATCGCGCCCGTCATCGTGATCGCGTGCAGGATCGACTTGTGGCAGTTGCGGTCGACCAGCACGATGTCGCCCGGCGCGACCGTCGCGTGCCAGACGATCTTGTTCGACGTCGACGTGCCGTTGGTCACGAAGAACAGGTGGTCGGCGCTGAAGATGCGCGCCGCATTGCGCTCGGACGCCGCGACCGGGCCCGTGTGGTCGAGCAGCTGGCCGAGTTCGTCCACCGCGTTGCAGACGTCCGCGCGCAGCATGTTCTCGCCGAAGAACTGGTGGAACATCTGGCCGAGCGGGTTCTTCAGGAACGCGACGCCGCCCGAGTGGCCCGGGCAGTGCCACGAGTACGAGCCTTCGTCCGCGTACTTGACGAGTTCCTTGAAGAACGGCGGCGCGAGCGAGTCGAGATAGACCTTCGCCTCGCGGATGATGTGGCGCGCGACGAACTCCGGCGTGTCCTCGAACATGTGGATGAAGCCGTGCAGCTCGCGCAGGATGTCGTTCGGCAGATGGCGCGACGTGCGCGTCTCGCCGTACAGGAAGATCGGGATGTCCGCGTTGCGGCGGCGCACTTCGGTGACGAACGCGCGCAGCTCGATGATCGCGGTCGCGAGTTCGGGCAGCTCGCCGTCCTGGCCGGTCTCGCCGAGCATGAGTTCGTCGTCGTCGATCGACAGGATGAAGCACGACGCGCGGCTCGACTGCTGCGCGAACGACGTCAGATCGCCATAGCTCGTGAGGCCGAGGACTTCGACGCCCTCCTTCTCGATCGCTTCGGCCAACGCCCGGATGCCGGAGCCCGAGATGTTCTCGGAGCGGAAATCTTCGTCGATGATGACGACGGGAAAACGAAACTTCATGGGCGATTCTCCAAAAAGAACGACCGCGGCGCGTCACGCGCAGCGGTCACCCGAAAACTGGTGAGACGTTATGCAACCAGATCAGGTTTTCGGCAGCGTGACACCGCGCTGCCCCTGATACTTGCCGCCGCGATCGGCGTACGACACGTCGCACACTTCGTCGCTCTCGAAGAAGAGCACCTGCGCAACGCCTTCGTTCGCGTAGATCTTCGCGGGCAGCGGCGTGGTGTTCGAGAATTCCAGCGTGACATAGCCTTCCCACTCGGGTTCGAACGGCGTCACGTTGACGATGATCCCGCAGCGCGCATAGGTCGACTTGCCGAGGCAGACCGTCAGCACGGTGCGCGGGATGCGGAAATATTCGACGGTGCGGGCCAGCGCGAACGAGTTCGGCGGGATGATGCACACGTCGCCCTTGAAATCGACGAACGAGCCTTCGTCGAAGTTCTTCGGATCGACGATCGTCGAGTTGATGTTCGTGAAGATCTTGAATTCGTCTGCGCAGCGAATGTCGTAGCCGTAGCTCGACGTGCCGTAGCTGACGATCCGGCGGCCGTCCTCGGACGCGCGAACCTGATCGGGCACGAACGGCTCGATCATCTTGTGCTCTTCGGCCATGCGCCGAATCCACTTGTCGGACTTGATGCTCATAGGGGGCGCCAGGAAACGCTGCGTGACAGTCAGGAAGGGCCGCGCGCGCAAGGCGGCGGCCGGGAAAGGCGCATATTTTACGCGATCATCGGCGCACGCACGCGGCGGCCGTCAACGGATCACGCCGCAGGCCAGCGCGGGCCCCGCGCCATGCTGCGGAAACGCGGGATCGCTCGGGTCGCGGTGCACCAGCGCCGCGCGGTTCATCGCCGAGCGCACGCCGTCGAGGGCCAGATCGGGCGCGACGATGAAGCCGGCCGCGACGCCGTTCGCGTCCGCATGGATGTTGCCGAGATCGCCGGCGACGCGGGCGCCCGCGCGCAGGCGATCGGCGGCCGGCGCGAACACCTGGCCGGCGCTCGAGCCGTCGCCCGCGTTGCAGTCGCCGCGTTCGTGCACCTGCAGCGCATGATCGCTGTTCGGCGGCAGGCCGGCCAGGTTGTAGGTGACCTGGACGCCGTCCGGGCGCTCGACGAACGTCACCGCGCCGCGCGCCTGCGCGCCGACCGTCGGCTGCAGTTGTGCGTCGGCCCGTTTTTCGTACGACGAGGAAAAGGAGGTACAGCCGGCCAGCAGGCCCAGCGCGGCGGCGGCCAGCAGCGCGCGCTGCGCGCGGCCGGCGCGCACGCCGTGATGTCGTTGTTTCATTCGATCCTCATGCCGGCTGGCGGCCGTTTGATACGACGGCCGCGCCGGGCGGGTAAAGGGACCCGGGAAAAGTCGCCATGATACCGCGCCTCGCGGCGCCGTAAACAGCGTAAGGCCCCGCCCCGCAAGGGTTTTACGTATTTTGAACAACGATCGACGGGAACTTCGACGTCATGTCGCGCGATCGCTCGGCAATCGCCAGCGCGACGCCGCGCGCGATATCGCGGTAGCGGCGCGCCAGCGCGCCGTCCGGATCGGCCGCGACCGTCGGCGTGCCGCTGTCGGCGCGCTCGCGGATCGCGATGTCGAGCGGCAGGCTGCCGAGCACGTTCACGTCGTAGTCCTTCGCCATCCGCTCGGCGCCGCCGGCGCCGAAGATGTGCTCTTCGTGGCCGCAGTTCGAGCAGATGTGGATGCTCATGTTCTCGACGATGCCGAGGATCGGAATCCCGACCTTCTCGAACATCTTCAGCCCCTTCTTCGCGTCGAGCAGCGCGATGTCCTGCGGCGTCGTGACGATCACCGCGCCGGTGACGGGCACGCGCTGCGCGAGCGTGAGCTGGATGTCGCCGGTGCCGGGCGGCATGTCGACGATCAGGTAGTCGAGTTCGCGCCAGTTGGTCTGGCGCAGCAGCTGTTCGAGCGCGGAGGTCGCCATCGGGCCGCGCCACACCATCGGGTTGTCTTCCTCGATCAGGAAGCCGATCGAGTTCGCCTGAAGCCCGTGGCCGACGAGCGGGTTCATCGACTGGTTGTCCGGCGACTCGGGGCGCTGGCCGTGGATGCCGAGCATCGTCGGCAGCGACGGACCGTAGATGTCGGCATCGAGGATCCCGACCGACGCGCCTTCCGCCGCGAGCGCGAGCGCGAGGTTCACGGCCGTCGTGCTCTTGCCGACGCCGCCCTTGCCCGACGCGACCGCGACGATGTTCTTCACGTTCGGCAACAGCTTCACGCCGCGCTGCACCGTGTGCGCGACGATCTCCTGCGACACGGCGACGCGCGCGTCGCGCACGCCCGGCACGGCCTGCAGCGCCGCGGCGACGCGTGCGCGCACGTCGCCGTGCTGGCTGCGCGCGGGGTAACCGAGCACCACGTCGAGCGTCACGACATCGCCGTCGATCGCGACGTTGCGCACGCCCTTGTTCGCCGCATACGGGCGGCCGGTATTGGGGTCGACGACTGCCGCCAGTGCGGCGTCGACTTGTGCCCGGTCAATGCTCATCGAAACTCCGTGAAAACGTTTTTCTCGCGCGCAAACGTCAAAAAATATCAAATTACGCTGCGAAAATCGGGAAAAGTGAAAGAATCTGTTGCATGCCATTGCGCGAACGCGCAACCCGGCGCACTCTTCGCGTGCGGCACGCTATAGGGCCAAATCGGCCACTCACCGCCTATATTGTAGAGGCTGACGCGTCGCGCTGTCCGAACAGCCACGCTGGCGGACAGGGCATGCGGCCGCCTCGGCGGCTGCCGCGAGCGCAGGCCTGCCCTCCTTTTTCGGGCGGCCCGCGCAGGGAGCCGTAACTGTTGTTGTCGTCGTTGTCGACTCGTTCAACCAAGAGAGGAATCCAAGATGAACATGAAAATCGCGACCCGCTTGTCCGTCTTCGCATTGGCCGGCGCACTGCTGGCAGGCTGCGCCACGCAGCAAGGCAACAACACGGCCGTCGGTACCGGCACGGGTGCGGCGCTGGGCGCGGGCATCGGCGCGCTGGCGGGCGGCGGCAAGGGCGCGGCGATCGGCGCAGGCGTCGGCGCGCTGGTCGGCGGCGTGACGGGCTACAACTGGCAGGCGATCAAGAACAAGCTCGCACCGTCGGCAGCGAAGACGGGCACGCAGGTCACCGAGCAGCCGGACGGCTCGCTGAAGCTGAACGTGCCGAGCGCGGTCACGTTCGCGACGAACCAGTACGCGATCACGCCGGCCTTCACGCCGCTGCTGAACGACCTGGCCACGACGCTGAACCAGAACCCGCAAGTGACGGCCTCGATCGTCGGCTACACCGACAGCACGGGTTCGGCCCAGCTGAACCAGACGCTGTCGCAGAACCGCGCGCAAAGCGTCGTGAACGCGCTCGCGCAGCGCGGCGTGAACGCCGGCCGCCTGTCGGCGCAAGGCATGGGCGCATCGAACCCGATCGCGGACAACGCGACCGAAGCCGGCCGCGCACAGAACCGCCGCGTCGAAATCTACCTGCGCGCAGCGCAGGCGCAGTAAGCACGCGACAAGGAGAATGCGCGGGCAGACCGCCCGCGCAGCCCCGCCGGACAAGCCTTCCGGCGGACCCGGTAACAAATCGAAAAAATTTTCGAACTTCTGTCGCAGGCCGTGGTCAGTATTTACGGTACGCGGCTGGTGTTGCCGGCGCGTCACCATTCTCCTCTTGTCGTTGTTGCTCCGGGGCCGTATCCGCCCCGGTTTTTTTTGCCCGCAGAATTCGTGCTGCATTGCAGCACAACACCACCGGGCACGCCGCTTGCGCTGCTCCGCCGCCTCCGGCGCGCGGTCCGCGGCGCCCGCCCGCCGCGCCGATGCGCGCCCCTGCTAGAATCGCACTTTCCCGTCGTTTTTCCGCTGTTCCTCTACAGACCCTATGTCCGCATCCGACCTCACTTCCGTGCAGGCTGCGGCGCCGCAAGGCAGCCGCCAGATCCTCGTCACGTCCGCACTGCCCTATGCCAACGGGCAGATCCACATCGGCCACCTGGTCGAGTACATCCAGACCGACATCTGGGTGCGGACGCTGCGAATGCATGGCCATGAGGTCTACTACATCGGCGCCGACGACACGCACGGCACGCCCATCATGCTGCGCGCGGAGAAGGAAGGCCTGACCCCGAAGCAGCTGATCGAGCGCGTGTGGATCGAACACAAGCGCGACTTCGACAGCTTCGGCGTGTCGTTCGACAACTTCTACTCGACCGATTCGGACGAGAACCGCGTGCTGAGCGAGAAGATCTATCTGGCGCTGCAGGAAGCCGGCCTGATCGCCGAGCGCGAGATCGAGCAGGCGTACGACCCGGTCAAGGAAATGTTCCTGCCCGACCGCTTCATCAAGGGCGAGTGCCCGAAGTGCCACGCGAAGGATCAGTACGGCGACAGCTGCGAAGTGTGCGGTTCGACCTACCTGCCCACCGAACTGCTGAACCCGTATTCGGTCGTCTCCGGCGCGACGCCGGTGCGCAAGACGTCGAAGCACTACTTCTTCCGCCTGTCCGACCCGCGCTGCGAGTCGTTCCTGCGCGAATGGGTGAGCGGCCTCGCGCAACCCGAAGCGACCAACAAGATGCGCGAATGGCTCGGCGACGCCGGCGAGTCCAAGCTCGCCGACTGGGACATCTCGCGCGACGCGCCGTATTTCGGCTTCGAGATCCCGGGCGCGCCCGGCAAGTATTTCTACGTGTGGCTCGACGCGCCGGTCGGTTACTACGCGAGCTTCAAGAACCTGTGCGATCGCAACGGCGTCGACTTCGACGCATGGATTCGTCCGGGCTCGAAGGCCGAGCAGTACCACTTCATCGGCAAGGACATCCTGTACTTCCACACGCTGTTCTGGCCGGCCATGCTCGAGTTCTCGGGCCACCGCACGCCGACCAACGTGTTCGCGCACGGCTTCCTGACGGTCGACGGCGCGAAGATGTCGAAGTCGCGCGGCACGTTCATCACCGCGCAGAGCTACATCGACACGGGCCTGAACCCCGAATGGCTGCGCTACTACTTCGCCGCGAAGCTGAACGCGACGATGGAAGACATCGACCTGAACCTCGACGACTTCCAGGCGCGCGTGAACAGCGACCTCGTCGGCAAGTACGTGAACATCGCGAGCCGCGCGGCCGGCTTCCTGATCAAGCGTTTCGACGGCCGCGTGCAGGACAGCGCGATGAACCACCCGCTCGTCGCGAAGCTGCGCGACGCGATTCCGCAGATCGCCGCGCACTACGAAGCACGCGAGTACGGCCGCGCGCTGCGCCACACGATGGAGCTCGCGGACGAAGTGAACGCGTACGTCGACGGCGCGAAGCCGTGGGATCTCGCGAAGGATCCGGCCAACGCGGTCGCGCTGCATGAAACCTGCAGCGTGAGCCTCGAGTCGTTCCGCCTGCTGTCGCTCGCGCTGAAGCCGGTGATGCCGCGCGTCGCCGAAGCCGTCGAGGCATTCTTCGGCATCGCGCCGCTCGCGTGGGCCGATGCCGCGAAGCCGCTGTCGTCGGCGCAGCCGATCAAGGCGTACCAGCACCTGATGACGCGCGTCGACGCGAAGCAGATCGAGGCGCTGCTCGCCGCGAACCGCGATTCGCTGCAGGCCGAGGCCACGGGTGCCGCCGCCGCGAGCGCGAACGCCGCGAAGGATGCGAAGAACAATGCCAAGGCGAACGCGAAGCCGGCGGCCGCGAACGGCGCCGACGACGCCCCGATCTCGATCGACGATTTCGCGAAGATCGATCTGCGCATCGCGAAGATCGTCGCGTGCCAGGCGGTCGAAGGCTCGGACAAGCTGCTGCAGCTCACGCTCGACGTCGGCGAGGAAAAGACCCGCAACGTGTTCTCGGGCATCAAGTCCGCCTACCAGCCCGAGCAGCTCGTCGGCAAGCTGACGGTGATGGTCGCGAACCTCGCGCCGCGCAAGATGAAGTTCGGCCTGTCCGAAGGGATGGTGCTCGCCGCGTCGGCCACCGACGAGAAGGCGGAGCCGGGCCTCTACATCCTCGAGCCGCACAGCGGCGCGAAGCCCGGCATGCGCGTGAAGTAAGCCGCACGCGCCGCCGCTGGCGCAAGAGAAAAACCCCGCACGCATCGTGCGGGGTTTTTTTCATGGCTGCTCGGAACGCCGCGTGCGCGCGGCGTCGCTGCCGAACCACCGGTCGAAACGACGCGTGTAGTTCAGGTCGACGCCCTGGAACGTGCCGCCGTACGCGGACACCGACCAGAAGCGCGTCAGGTTGATCGTCGCCTTGAACGCGTTGCTCGCCGACTGCAGCCCCTGCTCGAAGCCGAGCACGAACCGCTCGTTGATCGCCTTCGACACCAGCACGACCTGCGGATCGGTCAGGCCGACTTCGCTGCGGCCGACCGAGACCTCGTCGAGGCCGAAGGTCTGCGCGACGCGCTTGCCGGTCACGCTGCCGAGCAGCCCGAGCGCCGCCGTCATCGCACCCTGCTGGCCGACGTTGTTGCCCTGGTCGGTGCCGTGCCCGAACAGCAGCCACGACAGCTTTTCGTTGTCCGTGACGTTCGGCTCCGACACGAGCTTGACCGTCAGCGACTGGATCGTGCCCGTCACCTGCACGCCGGCCTCGACCTCCTGGTTGCGCCGCATCGCGAGGATGTTGACGCCCGGGTTCGACACCGGGCCGTTGAACGTGAAGAAGCCGTTCTCGATCGCGAGCTTGCGGCCGAACGACGTGTACGTCGAGCCTTCGGTCACGCGCACGTTGCCGACCGCGCGCAACGGCACGCCCGGCGCGCTCATCACGGTGATCGTGCCGCGCAGCCCGAGATCGGCGCCGTGGCCCTTGAAGCGGAAGTTGTTGCCGAGGCCGATGTCGATGTTCGCGCGCGGCGCCAGCGACGGCGCCGGCTTGTCCCCGGCCGGCTTCGGCTTCGCGGCCGCGGTGCCGGTGGGCGTCTCGCCGCGCACCGTGCCGTCCGGCTGCACGATCACGACGTCGTCGGACAGGTGTGGCGCCGATTCCTCGGGCAGGTCGAACAGCGCGCGGTCGACCACGAACTTGCCGTCGATCGACAGCGCGCCGCGCGGCCCGTCGTTCGCGACGGTCGCCTTGCCCGACAGCGACAGCTTGCGGTCCGGCGCCGCGAACAGTTCGAGCTTGTCCGCGACGATGCTCGCGGTCAGGTCGGGCGCCTCGCCGTCGAGGCGCACGCGGCCGAGCGCGCGCAGCGTGCCGTCGCCGCCGTGGAACTCGACCTGCTGGAATTCGACGAGGTTGTCCGACAGCTTCACGCGCACGATGCCGTCCTTCAGCTGCACGCCCTGGTCGATCAGCGTCGCGGACAAATCGTCGCCCGTCAGCATCCCCGACAGGTTCGGCTTCGCGGGCGTGCCGGCGACCGTCAGCTTCAGCGCCGCGCGCCCGCCCAGCAGATAGCTCGGCCCGAACAGGTTGCCGGTCGTCTTCAGCGCCGGAATGTCGGCGTCGATGCGGCCCGACAGCGGCCCGTCGTTGACGACCCCGAACACGCCGTCGCGCAGCGCGAACGGCACCGTGACGTTCGCATCGAGCGTGCCGATCCGGCTCGCCTTCGCGAGCGCCGTCACGTTGAGCCGGTTGCCGGGCGTGAAGCTCGCGCGCGCGGACAGGTCGGTGAGCCCGAGCGACGCGATGCCGCGCCCGCTCTCGATCGTCACGTCGCCGCCGCGGCGCTTCACCTGCACGTGGCCCGTCGCGTTCGCGCCGAGCGAGAAATCCCAGTCGGCGTCGAGCACGACGTCGGTCCGCACCGGCGGCCGCTGGCCGGTCAGTTCCTGGCGAACCTCGAGGAACCGCGCGACCGACACGCCGCTCACCGAACCGGCCGAGCGCATCTGGCCGTGATCGAACACGAACGACTTCAGGTCGATCGCCGCGCCTTCGAGCGTGAGCCGCGTCGCGCCGAGCGTCACGCGGCCGGCGCCGGCCGACACCGTCAGCGGCGCCTGCAGCGCGACGGCCGGCGTACCGCGATTGGCCAGACGCGTGACGGTGCCGTCCCAGCGCATCCCGTCGCGATTCTCGACCACGCCGCCATTCGCCGCGAGCGTCAGGTCGATCACGCGGCCGTCGGCCATCCCGAGCGCCGACGCGTCGAGCGTATGTTTCGCGCGCGTGCCGTCGAGGTTCGCGCGCAGCGATTTCAGCTTGAACGACCCGAGCGCGATGTCGGTCGCGTCGGCCGTGAACACGAGTGCGCCGTGCGCGCCGTCGCGGATGTCCGCGCGGCCTTGCGCGGCGCCGATCCGGTTCGAACCGACGACGACGCGCTCGGCCTTGTAGGTGGCCGTCACGTTCGGATGCGCGAAGCTGCCCGTCAGGTCGCCCTGCGCCTGCACGAGCCCTTCGATGCCGAAGCCGAGTCGGTCGAGCTGCGGCGCGTCGACGACGAAGCGCAGCCGGTCGCCGGGCGCGCCGAAGCTGCCGCGCAGGTCGACGTGGTTGCCCGCGATCGACAGGTTCGCGTTGCTCGGCAGGATCCGCGAACCGGCGAGCTGCACGACGCCGGCGCCGGTCAGCGGCACGCCGTCGTACAGGCTGTCGCCGAGCTTGAAGGTCGCCTTCGTCGAGACCTGCGGCGCGAACGCGCCCGACGCCGTCAGCGTGCCCGACACGCGCGTCTCGCCGTGCTTGGCCGGCGCCTTGGCCGCCTTGGCGGGCGCCTTGCCGCCGCCGGCCTGCGGGGCGCTCATCGCGGCGAGCAGCAGCGGATCGAACGCCGTCAGCGTCGCCTTCGCGTCGTAGCTCGAATGCGCGTCGTGGCGGAACACGCCCGTCAGGTCGATACGCCCCTTGCCGGCCGTCACGCGCGCATCGGTCAGCACAGTCTGCTGCGGCGTCAGCGCGACTTTCGCGCGCGCGCCGAGCGCGAGCTTCGGGTCGTTCAGGTTGAAGTCGACGGTCGTCGCGTCGCCCGCGAGCGTCACGCCGAGCGGGCCGCCGAGACGCATCGGCCGCAGCTCGGCGACGAACGCGTTCAGGTCGAGGTTCGCGACCTTCAGGTCGAAGCGGCCCTTGCCGCCCTTCAGCGTGCCGTTGCCCGTCACGCTGCCGTCGCGGATCAGTTTCAGCGCGAGATCGTCGATCCGCTGCGCGTGCGCGTCGAGATGCACGTTCGCATGCGCATCGATCACCGGCAGCAGATGGTCGCCGAGCGTGCCCGGTTTCGCGTTGACGATCGACACGGGGCCCGTCACCGCGAACCCCTTCACGGGCGCCGCGCCGGCCGGCGCGGTCACCGGCGCGAGTGCCGCGCGTACCGCGAGATCGGCCGCCGGCGCGCCGGGCGAAAGCGCCTGCGGGTTCACGTGATCGAATGCGAGCGATGCGCGCGTGAGCGGCACGTCGCCGAACGGCGCCGCTTCGACGTGCGCACGCCCGTTCAGCTTCATCCCGCTCGCGTCGACGTCGGCGACGAGTGCTTCGAGCGAGCCCGACACGCGGGCCCGCGCGTCGACCGGCTCGTCCGACAGCTTGCCGGCGTAGGTCGCCTCGCCGCTCAGCGCGAACGGCTTCACGCCGTCGAGCTTCGCGCGCGCGGTCAGCGCGCCGTACGGCGTATCGACGCCGTCGAGCACGAGTTCGTGGTGGCGCCCGTCGCTGCGGCCGCTCAGCGCGAGGTGATCGAGCTGCGTCGTCGAGCCGCCGTCGTGGATCGCGAGGTGATCGACGCGCAGGTCGTCGATCCGCAACTGCAGCGGCAGGCTCAGGTCCTGCGGCGTCGTGCCCGGCGTCGACGGCCCCGGCGCGATCCGCACGTCGATCGTGCCGGCGCGCAGATAGGCGATCGACAGCCGCCACGGCGCACGCGTGAGCGCCCAGCGGCCGTCGAGCCGGTCGATCCGAACCTCGGTGCCCGACCCGTCGGGGCTCGTCCACGCGAAGCCGCGCAGCCGCACGCCGGTCGCGAGCGAGCCGCCTTCCAGCGTCCCCGCAAGCCGGGTGCCGAGCACGTGCCCGGCCACCTGCCACGCGAGCCGCGTGCCGCGCTCGGTCGTCACCGCGCCCAGCACGAGCCCCAGCGCCAGCACGACGAGCAGCACGACCGTCGCGAACGTCCATGCGGCGATGCGCACCACCCGGCCGCGGCGCGGCGCGCGCGGCGGCGTGTCGGGCGCGCCGTCGGGCGAGTCCGGATCGTGAGGCGGCGGCGTGTCGTTCGGGTCCTTCGTCATGCGGTTCGTCGTCGATGAAGCGGTACGGTCAGAAAGCGATGCCGAGCGTCAGGTACGGGCGCACGCTATGGTTGCGCAGCCCGTACGCGACGTCGACGTTGATCGGGCCGACGGGGCTGCGCCAGCGCGCGCCGACGCCGACACCCGGGTAGAACACGCGCTCGCCCCACGCATCGGTCGCGGTGCCGATGTCGAAGAAGGTCGCGGCGCCCCAGTCGCGGTTGAACCAGTGCTGGTATTCGGCGGTGCCCGTCATCAGGTACTTGGTGGGCAGCACGGAGCCGCCCACGCTGTTGCCGATGCTCTGGTAACCGTAGCCGCGCACCGAGTTCGAGCCGCCCGCACGGAACAGCAGCGACGCCGGCACGCCGGTCGAGCTGCCGCTCGTGAACACGCCGCCGAGCTCCGCGCGGAACACGAACAGGTCACGCTTGCCGACCGGCAGGTACTGCTGCCCGCGCGCGTAGCCGCGGATGAAGCTCTGGTCGGTCAGCACGCCCTTCACCGCGAAGCCGGCCTCCGCGTGGATCAGGTTCCCCGAACGCGGGAACAGCGGATCGTCGACGTTGCGGCGCGTCCACGCCCATTGCGGCACCAGCGCGCGGCTCGTGGTCGGCCCCGCGCTGTTCTGGTCGAGCCGGTCCTGGTAGAACATCAGCGAATACGAATAGTCGATGAACTGGCCGGTGCGCGTGCGCTGCGCGCCGACCCGCGCGCTGTAGATGCGCGTGTCCGACACGTTGGTATTCGTATAGGACGCGAGCACGCTGTTGGTCCAGCCCTTCTCGCCCGGCGGCATCGACAGCTGGACCTGCCCGTACTGCTGGATCTGGTCGAGCCGGCCCGACACCGTCAGCGGCCACGCGGCGCCGAACGTGTCGAGATACGTGTAGGAGCCCTGCACGTGCGGTCCGGTATCGGTGGCGAAGCCGACGCCGCCGCGGATGTTGTTGTACGGGAACTCGCTGACCTTCACGTGCACGGGCGTGCGCTCGGGCTTCGACGTATCGTCGCCGACGTCGATCGCGACGCTCGCGTAGTACGGCGTGTTCTGCAACTGCCGCTGCAGTTCGGTGATCCGTCGCACGTCGTAGATCTCGCCTTCCGACAGCGGATTGACGTTCGTGACGATCTTCTCCGGATAGCGGCGCACGCCGTCCACGTCGACCTTGCCGATCGTGAACGTCGGGCCGCTGTCGAACGTGACCGCGAGCGTCGCGCGCTGCGTGCGCGGATCGATGCGTGCCTCGGACGACGCGATCTTCGCGCCGAGATAACGGCGCGACTGCAGCTGCCTGAGCGCCGCGTCCTTCGCGCCGTCCCAGTCGGACTGCGTGAACGGGTCGCCCGGCTTCAGCGAGAACGCGAAACGGGTCGCGGCCTCCTGCTTCGGATCCTCGGTGTCGACGGGCCCCTTGAACGTCAGGTCGACCGTCGACACGACGGTCTGCTTCCCCGGATCGACCGCGATGCGCACGTCGCGCTTGCCGTCGCGCGTGCGCACGTCGGTCCGCACGACCGGCGAGAAATAGCCGGCCGTCGCGGTCAGGTCGCGCACCTGCTGCGGCGTGGCGGTCACGAGGAAGTCGAACTGGTCGTCGCTGATGTCGTCGCGCTTCGCGAAGCGCGCGATATCGAGATGCGACTTGAGGAGCTTGCGGATCGAGCGCGGCGCGTCGATGTCGACGTCGTACTTCGCGTGGGCCGGCAGCGCGAAGCACGCGGCGAGGCACCCGGCGAGGGCCGCCCGCGCGATGCCGGCCGCGGCGCCGGCGCGACCGCGCGCCACGCGCGGGCCCGCGTGATGCACCGTAGGTGCTTGCTGGTTCGACTGCCCCGCCAAATATGACCTCGCCGTCCTGGATTGTTACGGTTTCGTGGAAAACCCTGTATTTGACCACAGGGCGCGGGCGCCAAAGCCAAACGATTGTGAAAGAGTGCAGGGTCCGGCACGACCGCCGAACCCCGCACGCCGGCGGCCGACCCGCGGATTCGACGCGCGATTGGCGCCGGCTGTTCCCCGCGATGCGGTAAAATCCCGCCATCGCGAATCCGGCGCATCGTGCGCCGCCCGAAACGGAAGATCCAGCCATGCCGTACCAGTCCGACGTCACGCAATTCCTGAACCAGCTCAAGCAGCAGAAGCCGACGCTCGAAGAAGAGCAGCGCAAGGGCCGTTCCCTGCTGTGGGACAAGCAGCCGATCGATCTCGAAGAGCGCGCCGAGCAGCAGGAATCGCGCGTGAAGCAAACGTCGTACGTCTACTACCAGAACTTCTGACGACGTGAGCGCCGCCGACGAGGCCAGCGCCGCCCGGCAGGACGACGCGATCGCCGCGCCCGCGGGCGCCGATTCGACGCCCGACACGGTCGACGGTGTCGCGGCGTTCGCTCGCCTGTACGGCGAGCCGCTCTTCAAGCTGCCGCAGGATCTGTACATCCCGCCCGATGCGCTCGAGATCTTCCTCGAGACGTTCGAGGGCCCGCTCGACCTGCTGCTGTACCTGATCCGCAAGCAGAACTTCAACGTGCTCGACATCCCGATGGCGCAGGTCACCGCGCAGTATCTGGGTTATGTCGACCAGATCCGCACGTCGAACCTCGAGCTGGCGGCCGAGTACCTGCTGATGGCCGCGATGCTGATCGAGATCAAGTCGCGGATGCTGCTGCCGGTCAAGAAGGCCGACACCGGCGAGGAAGCGGAAGATCCGCGCGCCGAACTCGTGCGCCGCCTGCTCGAATACGAGCAGATGAAGCTTGCCGCGCAGCGGCTCGACCAGTTGCCGCAGCTCGGCCGGGACTTCCTGCGCGCCGAGGTCTACATCGAGCAGAGCATCACGCCGCGCTTCCCCGACGTGAACTCGGACGACCTGCGCGCCGCATGGGCCGACGTGCTCAAGCGCGCGAAGCTCGTCCAGCACCACAAGATCTCCCGCGAGGAGTTGTCGGTGCGCGAGCACATGAGCCTGATCCTGCGCCGGCTGCAGAACGCGCGCTTCATGGAGTTCGCCGACCTGTTCGACACGTCGCGCGGCGTGCCGGTCGTCGTCGTGAACTTCATCGCGATGCTCGAACTCGCACGCGAATCGCTCGTCGAGATCACGCAGCCCGAACCGTTCGCGCCGATCTACGTGCGCCTCGCGTACCTGCCCGCGTAACACCCGCCCCCGCCGCTTACCGTTCCCCGGCGCCTCGCCACGCTCGCCGCCGCGCCGCGGCGGCTGGCCGTCGGGCGGGTTTCCGCCACGCCCGGATAAAAAATGAACGATCGTTCTTTTATCGGTGCGTCCGGCGGCCAAATCCTCTACAATCCGCCGACGCCGATGCGCCGCCCGCGCGCCGGCGTGCTCCGCTTCGACCCCGACGCCGCTGCCGCGGCGCCAACGCGCGCATGCGCGAGGAAACCCGCTACCCGATCATGAAAGTCATCAGCTCGATCCAGGAACTGCGCGACCAGCTGCGCGGACAGAACCGCACGGCGTTCGTGCCGACGATGGGCAACCTGCACGAAGGGCACCTGTCGCTGATGCGTCTCGCGCGCCAGCACGGCGACCCGGTCGTGGCGAGCATCTTCGTCAACCGGCTGCAGTTCGGCCCGAACGAGGATTTCGACAAGTACCCGCGCACGCTGCAGGACGATATCGAGAAGCTCCAGAAGGAAAACGTCTACGTGCTGTTCGCGCCGACCGAGCGCGACATGTACCCGGAACCGCAGGAATACCGCGTGATGCCGCCGGACGATCTCGGCGGCATCCTCGAAGGCGAGTTCCGGCCCGGCTTCTTCACCGGTGTATGCACGGTCGTGTCGAAGCTGATGGCCTGCGTGCAGCCGCGCGTCGCCGTGTTCGGCAAGAAGGACTACCAGCAGCTGATGATCGTGCGCCGCATGTGCCAGCAGCTCGCGCTGCCGGTCGACATCATCGCCGCCGAAACCGTGCGCGACGAGGACGGCCTCGCGCTGTCGTCGCGCAACCGCTACCTGTCGACCGACGAGCGCAAGGAAGCGCCGGAGCTCGCGAAGACGCTGCAGCGCATGCGCGAAAGCGTGCTCGGCGGCGAGCGCGATCTCGGCAAGCTCGAGCAACAGGCGCGCACGCACCTGGCCGAGCGCGGCTGGGCGCCCGACTACCTGTCGATCCGCCGCCGCGCGAACCTGATCGCGCCGAGCGCCGCCGAACTCGAAGCCGGCGAGCCGCTCGTCGTGCTCGCGGCCGCGAAGCTCGGCGCGACGCGCCTCATCGACAACCTGGAAATCTGACGGGCGGCCCGCCCGCGCCTCTCATATCGCATCACGGAGACACCATGCAGCGCCACATGCTCAAATCGAAGATCCACCGTGCGGCGGTCACGCACTGCGAACTGCACTACGAAGGTTCGTGCGCGATCGACGAAGACCTGCTCGAAGCCTCGAACATCGTCGAAAACGAACGGATCGACATCTGGAACATCAACAACGGCGAGCGCTTCTCGACGTACGCGATCAAGGGCGAGCGCGGCAGCGGGATGATCTCGCTGAACGGCTCGGCCGCGCGCCGCGCGCAGCTCGGCGACCTCGTGATCATTGCAGCGTTCGCGATGGTCGACGAAGCCGAACTGCAGGCCGGCTGGAAGCCGAAGCTCGTGTTCATCGACGACGGCAACAAGATCAAGGGCCACCGCGATCACGTGCCGACGCAGAACTGGACGTAACCCGGCTGCCGCCCACGGACAAAGGGCCGGATCCCGTACTGCACGGGATCCGGCCCTTTTCGTTTCGTCGTGCGTGCGCGGCGGCTGCGCGCTCAGGAGGCCTTGGCGACCTTCTCGGCCTTTTCCGACTTCGGCGGCCGGCGCTCGGCCCATTCGACGATCGGCCGCCACTGTTCGAGATCCTTCTCGACGCGGCTCTTCGCGACGTCCCACAGCGTCAGGCCGTGCGCGGCGATCTGCACGTAGTTCTGCGTGTCGCGCACGTAGCCGAGCACCGGCAGGCCGAGCCCTTCGACGAAGCGGTGCAGCTGGTCGGACGAGCGCGTGCGCGCGTCGACCCGCATCCCGACGATCCCGACCTCGACGCTGCCCTTGCGCACGGCCTTCTCGCCGGCCAGGCGCTCCAGAAACTGCTGGGTCGCGAGAATATCGAACATCGACGGCTGCAGCGGCACGATCACCTTGTCGGCCAGTTGCAGCGCGAGGTTGAGGCGGGTGCCGTGCAGGCCCGCCGGCGTGTCGATCACCGCATATTCGAGGCCGCGCGGCGGCTTCGACGGCGCGTCCGGGTCGAGATCCCACGCCTCGATCGGCGGCAGGCCGGCCGGCCGCAGGTCGAGCCACGCATGCGCGGACTGCTGCCGGTCCAGGTCGGCGAGCGCGACCCATGCGCCCTGCGCCGCGAAATAACCGGCAAGATTGGTGGACAGCGTGCTCTTGCCCACGCCGCCCTTCGGATTCGCCACCACGATCACCGTCATGAATTCCCCCGAAGAAGCCACGCGGCGCCGGCCGCATGGCTGGCGCCGCTCGATTGCGGATACAGGGAGCGATGATATCGGCAAACGGGGTGTCACCGGAACGGGTTGCGCCGATCCGCGCACCACTTTCGTCCGACTTACGCGCGCCGGACCGCGGCCTCCGGCGCGCCGATCGCGAACGCGCCGCCGCCCAGCAGCGCCTGCACGGCCAGCGTGACGGCCCAGAACGCCGGATATTCCCAGCCGCCGTGCGGCGACGCGAAGCTCCAGCCGTTCGGCAGATGGGCGGCGGTCGCGCCGAGCATGAACGGCAGCAGCACGAGCGCGGCGACGCGCACGCGCACGCCCGCGAGCAGCGCGAGGCCGCCCGCCAGCTCGACGAACGTCGTCAGGTAGGCGAGCCAGCCCGGCAGGCCGATCGACGCGAAAAACTGCGCGGTGCCGGGCAGCGTGAAGACGAACACCTTCTGCGCGACGTGCGCGAGGTACAGCACACCGAGCGTGACTCGCAGCAGCGTCGCGGCGAAATCGTTCAGGCGATTGGCGTTCATGGCGGATTCCTTCATGAGTGGATGAGAATGGATCGCACTCTATTCGAATCATTTCGACCGATAAACACGCCAATTCGCTTTAACTATCTCCAAACAGGAACGAATCGGATTAAAAAAAGGCATGACCGATCATGCCCGTTGCGATACGTCAGTAGCCGCGCTTGCCTTGAGTCGCGTCGCCCGAGCCGGACGGGCCGCCGGGCGCCGGCGAATCGCACGCGTGCGCCACCGCCGACACGCCCAGCAGCGCCGCGAGCAGCACGCTCCACCACCATCGAGCCTTCATCGTCGCACACCTCCGGGCGGACCTCCGCCCTCCTCTGTTGTACGCGATCGGGCGGAAAAAGCGAGAGCCGGCCGCCCGCGCGTCAACGAAATTCGGCGTACAGCGCGTCGAGATCGAGATGGTCGGCGAACGTGTCGGCCAGCCGCTCGAGCGATGCCTCGCGCAGCGCCGGATAGTCGATGCGCGCCGCGCCGTCGAGCCCGGCCCAGGCGAGCAGCGCCGCGCAGGCGTCGGGCGTGTCGAACAGCCCGTGCACGTAGGTCGCGAGGATCTGGCCGTCCGCGGACACCGCCCCGTCCGGCCGCGCGCCGTCCTGCGTGCCGCCGGCTGCCAGCGTCAGCGCGGGCGCCGCGAGCGCGGGCCCGCGCGTGTCGCCCATGTGGATCTCGTAGCCGCGCACGGCGCCGCCGCCCGGCAGCGCGAGGTGCCCCGTCACGTTCTTCAGCGTCTTGTCGGGCCGCAGCGTCGTGTCGAAATCGAGCAGCGCGAGCCCCGGCACGCTGCCGGGCGCGCCTTCGAGGCCGAGCGGATCGTCGAGCGTGCGCCCGAGCATCTGCATCCCGCCGCAGATGCCGATCACCTTGCCGCCGTAGCGCAGGTGGCGACGGATCACCGCCTCCCAGCCCGCGTCGCGCAACCATGCGAGATCGCGCTGCACGCTCTTCGAACCGGGCAGGATCAGCAGGTCGGCGTCCGGCACGGGGCCGCTCTTCCAGTACGTGAATTCCACCTGCGGGTGCGCCCGCAACGGATCGAAATCGGTGTGGTTGCTGATGCGCGGCAGCGCGGGCACCACGACGCGCAGCACGTCGGCATCGCCGCGCGCGGCGGCGCTGCGCGCCTGCGCGGGCAGCATGTCCTCGGCGTCGAGCAACAGCCCGTGCAGGTACGGCAGCACGCCGAACACGGGCTTGCCCGTCTGCGCGCGCAGCCAGTCGAGCCCCGGCTCGAGCAGCCGGATGTCGCCGCGGAAGCGATTGATCACGAAACCGCGCACGCGTGCGCGTTCGCTGTCCGACAGGCACGCGAGCGTGCCGACCAGATGCGCGAACACGCCGCCGCGGTCGATGTCGGCGACCAGCACGACCGGACAGTCGACGCGTTCGGCGAAGCCCATGTTCGCGATGTCGCCTTCGCGCAGGTTGATCTCGGCCGGGCTGCCGGCGCCTTCGACGATCACCGTGTCGTAACCGGCGCGCAGGCGTGCATAGGACTCGAGCACCGCATCGAACGCGACCGGCTTGTAGTCGTGATACGCGCGCGCGTCGAGGTTCATGCGCGCCTTGCCGTGAATGATCACCTGCGCACCGCGGTCGCTCGTCGGCTTCAGCAGCACGGGGTTGAAATCCGTATGCGGCGCGACGCCCGCGGCCAGCGCCTGCAGCGCCTGCGCGCGACCGATCTCGCCGCCGTCGGCCGTCACCGCGCTGTTGAGTGCCATGTTCTGCGGCTTGAACGGCGCCACGCGTGCGCCGGCGCGGCGCGCGAGGCGGCACAGACCCGCGACGAGCGTACTCTTGCCCGCATCGGACGTCGTGCCCTGGATCATCAGCGTGCCGCGCGGCCGCGGCTCGGGTGCATTCATCGTGTCAAGGTCGTCGCTAAGCAAAGGCCGCATTATCGCCCGCGACGGGTCGCGCGCGCCGTTACAATCACGCGATGATTCCGCACGACCTCACCTTCGTCCTCGGCGGCGCGCGCTCGGGCAAGAGCGCTCACGCCGAGCGGCTCGCCGCCGACAGCGGCCGCCCCGTCACCTACATCGCGACCGCGATCGCCGCCGATGCCGAATTCGCGCAGCGCATCGCGCATCACCGCGCGCGCCGGCCGGCCGACTGGGGCTTCGCCGATGCCCCCGTCGATCTCGCGGGCACCCTCGCGCGGCTCGACGATCCGCACGCGTGCCTGCTCGTCGACTGCCTGACGCTGTGGCTCACGAACCTGCTGTGCCCGGCCGACGGCGCACCGCTCGACGATGCGCAGTACGCGGCCCAGGCCGACCGTCTCGAGCACGCATTGCGCGGCGCACGCGCGAAGGTGATCGTCGTCAGCAACGAGATCGGGCTCGGCGTCGTGCCGCTCGGGTCGGTCACGCGCCGCTACGTCGACGAACTCGGGCGCCTGAACCAGCGCGTTGCCGCGCTCGCGACGCGCGTGACGCTGCTCGTCGCCGGGTTGCCGCTCGACCTGAAGGCCGGAGCATCGTCATGCTGATGCTGTCGCTGCCCGTCGTCGCGATGCTCGCGGTCGCGGCCGCGATCGTCGACCGCGCACTCGGCGAGCCGGCCGGCTGGCATCCGCTCGTCGCGTTCGGCCGCCTCGCCGCACGCCTCGAAGGCGCGCTGAACACGGGCCGGCGCGGCCGCATGGTCGGCGTCGCCGCGTGGATCGCGGCCGTCGTGCCGCCGGTGGCCGTCGCGGCATGGCTCGTCACCGTGCTGCCGTGGCCGTTCGCGGCCGCGCTGCACGTCGCGCTGTTGTGGTTCGCGCTCGGCGCGAAGAGCCTCGCCGACCATGTCGCGCCGATCGCTGCCGCGCTGCTGCGGCACGACCTCGCCGCCGCCCGCACGCTGACCGCCCGCATCGTGTCGCGCGACACGAGCGACGCGGACGAAGGCGCGCTGTCGCGCGCGGCCGTCGAATCGGCGCTCGAGAACGGCAACGACGCGATCTTCGGCGCGCTCTTCTGGTTCGTCGTCGCGGGCGGTCCCGGCGCACTGCTGTTCCGGCTCGCGAACACGCTCGACGCGATGTGGGGCTACCGCACGCCGCGCTTCCTGACCTTCGGCTGGGCCGCCGCGCGTCTCGACGACGCGCTGAACTGGCTGCCCGCCCGCCTCACGGCCGCGAGCTACGCACTGCTCGGCGACACGGCCGCCGCATGGCACTGCTGGCGCACGCAGGCGCGTCACTGGGACAGCCCGAACGCGGGCCCCGTGATGGCAGCGGGCGCCGGCAGCCTGAACGTGCAGCTCGGCGGTCCGGCCGTCTATCACGGCGAGATCGAGGATCGCCCGGCGCTCGGCACGGGCGCCTCGGCCACCGCCCTTCACATCGTCGCCGCGCTGTCGCTCGTCACGCGCACGCTTGCCCTGTGGCTCGCGCTGCTGGTCGCGAGCGGCGCACTCGCCATGGCCGCCCATCATGTCTGATACCCCCATCGCGCACGGCGGCAACCTGCACGAAGCCGCCCGCCGCCACGGCATTCCGTACGACGCCTGGCTCGACCTGTCGACCGGCATCAATCCGGTCGGCTATCCGGTGCCGCCGGTTCCGGCCGACGCATGGCGGCGGCTGCCCGACGACGGCGACGGCCTCGCGGCTTGCGCCGCGCGGTACTACCGCGCGCCCGATCCCGCACACGTGCTGCCGGTCGCCGGCAGCCAGGCCGCGATCCGCGCGTTGCCCGCGTTGCTGCCGGCCGGCGACGCCGGTGTCGCGGCGCTCGCGTACGGCGAATACGCGCCTGCCTTCGCGCGGCACGGCCATCGCGTCGTGCCGCTCGACATCGGCACCGATACGCTGCCGGCAACGCTGCGCCACGTCATGATCGGGAATCCGAACAATCCGACCGCCGAATTCGTGCCGGCGGAGCGCCTGCTCGGCTGGCATGCGCAACTGGCGGCACGCGGCGGCACGCTGATCGTCGACGAGGCGTTCGCCGATACGGGTGCGTCGCAATCGCTCGCGCCGCAGGTCGATCGCCCGGGGCTCGTCGTGCTGCGCTCGGTCGGCAAGTTCTACGGGCTCGCCGGCATCCGCGCGGGCTTCGTGCTCGCGAGCCCGGAACGGATCGCCGCGCTGCGCGACATGCTCGGCGCGTGGACGGTCGGCGGTCCTGCACGTCATGCCGTGACCGCGGCGTTCGACGATCGCGCGTGGCAGGCTGCCGCCCGCGAACGGCTCGCGGCCGACGGCGAACGACTGGCCGCGCTGCTGCGCGCACACGGCTTCGCGGTTCGTGCAACGCCGCTCTTCAGCTGGACCGACGACCCGCGCGCCGCGGCACTGCACGCGGCGCTCGCGGCGCATGGCATCTGGACGCGGCACTTCCCGGCACCGTCGAGCCTACGCGTCGGCCTGCCGGGCAGCGAAGCCGAATGGCGGCGCCTCGGCGACGCGCTCGCGCACTGCGTGCCGCTGCTGCAACGGGCACCCGCATGAGCCCGCGCAGGTTTCGCCGCCTGGCGCCGGTCGCGATGCTGGCCGCGCTTGCGCACGCGCCGCTCGTCCGCGCCGAAGTCGCGACGCGCGACGATGCCGGCAACACCGTCACGCTGCCCGCCGCCGCGCAACGCGTGATCAGCCTCGCGCCGCACGCGACCGAACTCGTCTACGCGGCCGGCGGTGGGGCGAAGCTCGTCGGCACCGTCACGTACAGCGACTATCCGCCCGCCGCGCAGGCGGTGCCGCGCGTCGGCGACAACAAGGCGCTCGACCTCGAACGGATCGCCGCGCTCAAACCCGACCTGATCGTCGTCTGGCGGCACGGCAACGCCGAGCGGCAGACCGACGCGCTGCGTGCGCTGCATATCCCGCTGTTCTTCAGTGAACCGAAGCATCTCGACGACGTGTCGTCGTCGCTGCGCAGGCTCGGCACGCTGCTCGGCACGCAGCCGGCGGCCGATGTCGCCGCGGCCGCCTATACGCGCGACATCGCGGCACTGCGCACACGCTACGCGGCGCGCGCGCCCGTCACGATGTTCTTCCAGGTCTGGGACCGGCCGCTGACGACGCTCAACGGCACACACCTGATCAACGAGGTGATCGAGCTATGCGGTGGCCGCAACGTGTTCGCATCGCTCAAGCCGCTCGCACCGACCGTCACCGACGAGGCCGTGCTCGCGGCCAATCCGGAAGCGATCGTGACGACGAGCGCCGGCGCGACCCGTTCGAACGAACCGCTGCCGAGCCTGGCGCGCTGGCGCGCGTGGCCCGCGCTGACGGCCGTGACGCGCAACAACCTGTTCGCGATCGACGGCGATCTGCTGACGCGGCCGTCGCCGCGGATCGCACAGGGCGCGGCCGCGCTGTGCGAGGATCTCGATGCCGCGCGGGCACGGCGGCCGGCGCGCTGAGTCACGCGCCGCCGGCGCATTGCGCGCCTATGCGCTCCAGTGCATGACTTCCCATGCTCGCGCGCCGTGGTCCGCCCGCAGCCAGACACCTCCGCCCGTCGGCACCGGCCGCGACAGCAGCGTCTCGAGGGGGACCCGCAATACGTGAGACGCGAACGCGCGGATCACGCCCGCATGCGTGACGACCCATTGCGGTTCATCGAACCGCGCAAGCGCATCGGCCCGCCGTGCCACCCGTTCGACGAGCCGCGCGACGCTTTCGCCGCCGTGCGCACACGCATGCATCAGGTCGGCCGCCCATGCATCGAGCGCCGCGCGATCGATATCGTCCCAGCGCTGCATTTCCCACGCGCCGAAATCCATCTCCTGCCAGTCGGCATCGCACCGCAGCGGCACGTCGAACACCTGCGCGAGCCGCTCGGCAACCGATACGCAGCGCGTCAACGGGCTCGTCCAGACCTGTCGGGGCAACGGCGCGCCGAGCGCCGACAGATGCGCACGCACGGTCCGCGCGCCGGCGTCGGCAGGCGCGGCGAGCGGCACGTCGCTGCGCCCGTAGCAGATGCCCGGCTCGATATCGACGGCCGGATGACGGATCAGGACGACGTCCATCCGAGCACCACGAGATAGATCGCCAGTTCGCACAGTTGCTGCGCGAAGCCGAGACAGTCGCCCGTATAACCGCCGATCCGCTTCACGAAATAGCGGGCTGCCCATGCGCGCACGAGCACGAGCGCCGCGCACACGGCAACGCCCATGCGCCAGTCGGGCCAGAACAGCCAGGGCAATCCGAATACCGCCGCGACGCACGCCGCGCGACCGCCCATCCGCTGCGCGACCGGCTTCGCCTTGCCTTCGGGCCGCACGTAGTCGAGCGTCATCAGCAGGCTCACGGCCGCCGCGCGGCTCGCCGCATGCGCGGCGATCATCGTCCATGCGGCGCGCAGCGGCAGCATCGACGCAAGCGCCTGCCATTTCAGGCCGAGCGTGATCACGAGCGCGACCGCGCCGAACGTGCCGATCCGCGAGTCGTGCATGATGCGCAGCACGTCGTCGCGCGTATAGCCGCCGCCGAACGCATCGCAACTGTCGGCGAGGCCGTCCTCGTGGAACGCGCCGGTCGCGAGCAGGGTTGCCGCCATCGACAGCCCGACCGCGATCGACGGGGGCAGCACCCGCAGCGCGGCGAGATAGACGAGCGCACCCCACGCGCCGACGCACGCGCCGACGAGCGGGAAATAACGCGCGGCCTGGTCGAGATCGCCGGCCGCGTAGCCGATCGAACGCGGCACCGGCACGCGCGTGAAATAGCCGAGCGCGACGAAGAAGTAGCGCAGTTCGGCCCGCACGCCGCGCACGCGATCAGGCGTCACGATTGTCGACGCCGGCCGACTCGAAGCTCGCCATCTCGCTGAGGAAGGCCGCCGCCGCGCGCACGAGCGGCAGCGCGAGCGCCGCCCCCGTGCCTTCGCCGAGCCGCAGGTCGAGCGCGAGCAGCGGCTTCGCGCCGAAATGCTCGAGCATGCGCCGGTGGCCGGCCTCGTGCGACGTATGCGAGAACACGCAGTAGTCGCGCACGCCGGGCACGATGCGTTCGGCGACGAGCAGCGCGGCCGTCGCGATGAAGCCGTCGACGAGAATCGTCATCCGCTCGCTCGCGGCCGCGAGATACGCGCCCGTCATCATCGCGATCTCGAAACCGCCGAACGTCGCGAGCACGTCGAGCGGCGCGATCGCATGCGAATGCTTGACGAGCGCACGGCCGAGCACCGCGCGCTTGTGCGCGAGCCCCTGGTCGTCGAGGCCCGTGCCGCGTCCGACGCATGCGTCGACCGGCACGTCGAGGAGGCGGCTCATCAGGCACGCGGCCGACGACGTGTTCGCGATCCCCATCTCGCCGAAGCCGATCACGTTCGTGCCGAGCGATGCATGCAGGCGCACGCGCGCCGCGCCGGCGGAGAGCGCCGTCGTCGCCTCGTCGCGCGACATCGCCGGCTCCGCCGCGAAGTTGCGCGTGCCGCGCGCGACCGGCAGCGACACCAGCCGGTCCGACAGCGGCAACGGCGACGCGACGCCCGCATCGACGATCTCGAGCGCGCTCTGCGCGACGCCCGAGAACGCGTTGATCGCCGCGCCGCCGGCCAGGAAATTCGCGACCATCTGCGCGGTCACCGCCTGCGGATAAGGGCTGACACCCTCGGCGGCGATCCCGTGATCGCCGGCGAACACGATCGTCACGGGGCGCTGCACGACCGGTCGCTCGGTATGCTGGATCAGGCCGATCTGCAGCGCGAGCGCCTCGAGCTGGCCGAGGCTGCCCGGCGGCTTGGTCTTGTGGTCGATCACATGCTGCAGGCGCGTGCGCAGCGCGTCGTCGAGCGGCGCGATCGCGGGCGGGAAGGGGGTCGAAGTCGTCATCGGGAAGCCGTGTCGTTGGCGCGGCACGCGCCGCGCATCGGAGGAATCGGAAAAGGAAAGGTCATGGTCGCGCAGGCCATGCCGGCAGCAACGCATCGCGGCCGTTCTCGCGGATCAGCACGAGCGGATAGCCGAACGCGTCGCTCGCGCGTTCGGGCGTCAGCACGTCGTGCACGGGGCCGGCCGACGCGCGGCCGCGGCCGTCGAGCAGCAACGCGTGCGTCGCGAAACGCCGCGCGAGATTCAGGTCGTGGCACGAAAACAGCACCGTGCGCGGGCCCCGGTCGAGCCATGCGCCCAGCGCGGTCAGGCAGTCGATCTGGTGATGCAGGTCGAGATGCGCGAGCGGTTCGTCGAGCAGCATCAGCGGCGCATCCTGGCACAGCGTCGCGGCCAGCGCGACCCGCTGCCGCTCGCCGCCCGACAGCGACAATACATCGCGCGACGCGAGTGCGGTCAGATCGAACGTCGCGAGTGCGTCGTACGCGGCCGCGCGATCGCCGTCGCGCTCCCAGCCCCAGCCGCCGAGATACGGATAGCGGTGAAGCAGCACCGTGTCGAGCACCGTCGCGCTGAACGCGTCGTGCAGCTGCTGCGGCATCAGCGCGCGACGCTGCGCGAGGGGCCCGGGCGGCCACGCGACCAGCGGCCGGCCGTCGATCTCGACCTGTCCGCCGGCCGGCGGCTGCAACCCCGCGAGCGTCGCGAGCAGCGTCGTCTTGCCGGCGCCGTTCGGCCCCGCGACGCACCAGATCTCGCCGGGCCGAAACGCCTGCGTGAACCCGTCGAGCAACGTGCGCGCGCCGGCCTTCAGCGTCAGGTCGACGGCCATGCAGCGCAGCTCGCCGCCGCCCGCGCGCAGTGCGGCATCCGTCATCGCATCGGCCTCCTCAACAACATCCACAGGAACACCGGCACGCCGATCAACGCGGTCATCACGCCGACCGGCAACTGCGCGGGCGCGATCGCGGTGCGCGCGAGCAGGTCGGCCGCCATCACGCCGCCGCCGCCCGCGAGCATCGCGGCCGGCAGCAGCATCCGCTGGTCGTTGCCGAACGCGAGCCGCAGCGCATGCGGCACGACGAGGCCGACGAAGCCGATCGTGCCGGCCGTCGTCACCGCGGCCGCGGCCGCCAGCGACGCGACGAGATAGATCCGCACGCGCAGGCGCGCGACGGGCACGCCGAGCGCCTGCGCGGTCGCGTCGCCGCGCAGCAGCACGTTCAGTTGCGGCGCGGCCGGCAGCGCGACGCATGCGGCCAGCAACAGCGCCCCCCATGCGAACCAGGGCGCCGTCACGCCGTTCAGGTCGCCCGTGAGCCAGAAGATGATGCCGCGCAGCCGCGCATCGGGAGCGAGCGACAGCAACAGCGTGACGAGCGCGCCCCACCCGGCCGCGATCACGACGCCGGTGAGCAGCAGGCGCGGCGACGCGTCGCGCGAATCGCCGCGCCACAACGCGCGGCGCGCGAGACCGAGCACGAGCGCGACCGAGACGAGCGAACCGGCGAATGCCGACGCGTCGACGAGCCACCATGCGCCGCCGGCAATCATCGCGACGAGCGCGAAGCCGGCCGCGCCGCCGGACACGCCGAGCACGTACGGTTCCGCAAGCGGGTTGCGCAGCAGCACCTGCAACAGCGCGCCGGCCAGCGCGAGCAGCGCGCCGCACGCGAAGCCGGCGAGCGCGCGCGGCAGACGCAGCGTGCGGACGATCTCGGCGAACAGCGCGTCGCCGCCATGCGGGACGAGCGACACGAGCGCCTGCCACGGCGACATCGGCACGCTGCCGATCGACAGCGACGCGACGAACAGCAGCGCGACCACGGCGGCCAGCGCGGCCCAGATCGCGGCGGCGCGCGCGGCGCTCATGCCGTGCACGGCCGCGCGCATGATGCGCGGCGCATCCGCTCGAGGTGGCCGGCCGGACGTGACGGGGACGCCGCGCGGACGATTGGGGTCAGCATCGAAGAACATTCCGTGAAGCGTTGCGCGCCCCGCCTCCCCGCAGGCCGCGCGTCATGAAACCCGTGCGGGCTTCCCGTCTCGGCCGGTATCCGGGCTGGCGGCGGTCCGGCTCGCCTTCCCGCGCGTTTCACGCGCAGTGGCCCGCGCCCGCGTGCGACACCTGCACGCAAAACGCGCCCGAGCCGGCCTGCGTCGACGGACGCGGCCGCTTACCGTTGCGGGGGCAGCGCAGGTTGGCACGCTCCCGGAGCGCACGCCCTGCTTCCCGTTTAACCGCGCGTGCCACGCGCGAGCACCGAGGCGGCGCCAGTTTAGGAGCCGGTCGCGCGAGCGTCAAGGAAGCATCCGGACACGCACGGGAAGCACCGATTCGCGGCAAGAAGCCGGGGTGTTACGACTGGAAACGTTACAGATGTCGGATTGCGCGTTATTCCGCGCTAAAATGCTGGGTCTTTAGAGGACGCAGCAAATGCTCAACGAACTCGAAACCTTATCTCAAAATATTGGCCGTCTGATTTCGCTGAACAAGCGCTATCACGCGGAACGGCTCGCGCTCGAGGAGCAGGTCGCGCAATTGCGCGCGGAAGCGGACACGGTCCGCGCGGAACTCGCGGCACTGCGCGACGAACGCAATGCGCTCGCGGCCGAGCGCGACACGCTGTCGGCAAAGATCGACGACGCCCAGGTGAAACTGAACGCGATTCTCGAAAAGCTGCCGCGCTCGAAAAGCGCGGAGCAAGCCGACAACCAGCTCGACCTGCTGGATGCGCAGGCACGCCCGGATGGCGATGACGCGGCCAGCCACGGAGAACATGCATGAGCACCAAGCAGATCGAAGTCTCGATTCTCGGTCAGGCCTATCGTCTCGCCTGTTCGGCCGAGACCGAAGCGGCACTGCTCGAGGCCGTCGCGCGCGTCGACGCCGAAATGTCGAAAATCCGCTCGAACAGTTCGGTACGCGGCACCGATCGCATTGCGGTGATGGCGGCGCTGTCGCTCGCATCGGAATTGCTGCGGCTGCAAACGAGCGTGCGGCACGGTGAAGCATTTCCGGCGGAGGAAATCCGTCGTACAATGCACCAGATGAACGAACAGCTCGGCGCGGTGCTCGCACAGCACGAGACGCAGTAACGTTTCAAACGATGCGTCGATTCCCCTTGATCTCGGCGGTCAACGGTGGTCAAATTGGCGCATCGAATCACAGTTCAGTCAGCTTCCCTGCCTGGTTCGCCAAGGTCATATATTCCTTGAACCAATGCCATGTGCACGGTTGCGGAAATTTGTAGCACGGGCGCGCGCGTCACTCTGTCTGATGTACCCGAAGTGCTGCTAACTGCGACCAATTCTGAACCCCAGGTTCAGGATGCCGGCCTAGCGGCCAAGGCGGGGGCCTATCCAACGGCATCGGGCGAGTCCCGGTGCCGTTTTCTTTTGTAGCAGCCCTTTCTGCGTCGATCACGATCCATGCAATACTGGCTGATGAAGTCCGAACCGGACGAAGCAAGCATCGACGATCTCGCCAACGCTCCGCAGCGCTCGCTGCCGTGGACCGGCGTGCGCAATTATCAGGCGCGCAATTTCATGCGCGACACGATGAAGATCGGCGACGGCGTGCTGTTCTATCACTCGAGCTGCCCCGAGCCGGGCATCGCGGGCCTCGCCGAAGTGTCGTCGACACCCTACCCCGATCCCACGCAGTTCGATCCGAAAAGCCCCTACTACGACCCGAAATCGACGCAGGAAGCGCCGCGCTGGCTGCTCGTCGACGTGCGCTACGTGAAGAAGTCGCCGCTCGTGCCGCTTGCCGCACTGCGCGAGCACGACGAACTCGCCGACATGCGCGTGCTGGCCCGGGGCAACCGGTTGTCGATCACACCCGTGACGCGCGCCGAATGGCGCTTCATCACCGAAAAGCTGATGAAGTAGGCGCGCGCCAAAGGTCAAATCTGGTCAGCACGCGCGGCCGGCACGGAACTCGCGGCACTTTTGCGCAGCCTAAGCAACCGCTGTCGGCCGATCGGGCCGGCCGTCGTTTATTTCGTCGCGCGGTACGCCCGCGTCGTGCACGCGTGATCCGCGTGCGCGCCCTCGCACAAGGAGTCCAACAATGACCAAGAAATCCGCTCTCGCGCTGTCGCTCGCCCTCGCCGCCGCCGTTCCCGTCGCGCTGACGCTCGCGTCGCCGGCCGCGCACGCGCAAACCGCCAACCCGCATTTCCCCGAGCCGGCAGGCGTGCTGTCGCTGTCGTCGCAAGCCAGCGCCGACGTGCCGCAGGACATCATCCACATCACGCTGTTCTACGAGCAGCAGGCCAAGGATCCGGGCAGCCTGACGGCGCAGCTGAACCAGCGCGCCGACGCGGCGCTGTCGCAGGCAAAGGGCGTGTCGGGCGTCACCGCACACACGGGTGCATTCTCCGTGTATCCGAGCACCGATCGCGACGGCAAGATTTCCGCGTGGCGCGGCCGTACCGAGGTGGCGCTCGAATCGCGCGATTTCGCCGCGGCGTCGAAGCTCGCGGGCCAGTTGTCGAACCTGATGCAGGTCGCGAACGTCGAGTTCTCGCTGTCGCCTGAAGCGCAGCGCACGGCCGAGCAGAAGCTCACGACCGAGGCGATCAAGTCGTTCCGCGCACGCGCGGACGAAGCCGCGAAGGCATTCGGCTACAGCAGCTACACGATTCGCGACGTGAACGTCGGCAGCGGCCGCAACGTGCAGCCGTACCCGCGCATGATGGCGATGGCCGCGGCGCCGATGGACAGCGCGAAGATGAGCGCGCCGATCGCGGTCGAAGGCGGCAAGGCGACCGTGTCGGTTACCGTCAACGGCTCGGTGCAGATGAAGTAACGCGCCACGCGTTGTCGGAAACGAAAAACGCCGGCCCGAGGGCCGGCGTTTTTTATGCGCCTGCAGATTGCCGATGCGCGCGACGGTTGCGCGCGCATCGATTTCACATTACGCGGCGGCGTTCGCCGCACGGCGGCGATACGCCCAGGCCATCAGCGCGACGCCCGCGAGGATCATCGGCAGCGACAGCCACTGCCCCATCGACAGGCCCAGTGCAAGCAGGCCGAGGAAGTCGTCGGGCTCGCGCGCGAACTCGACCGTGAAACGGGCGAGGCCGTAGCCGATCAGGAACAGCGCGGACACGGCGCCCATCGGCCGCGGCTTGCGCGCGAAGAAAAACAACGCGAAGAACAGCGCGATGCCTTCGAGCGCGATTTCATAGAGCTGCGAAGGATGGCGCGGCAGCATCTGGTATTGCATGAACACGTCGGCGAGATGCCACTGCTCGACGAGCGCCGGATGCTTCGGCAGCCAGGCCGCGTCGTCGCGCATCGCGCCCGGGAACAGCATCGCCCACGGTGCGGCGGGGTCGGTCACGCGGCCCCACAGCTCGCCGTTGATGAAGTTGCCGAGGCGCCCGGCCGCGAGCCCCGTCGGCACCATCGGCGCGACGAAGTCGGTGACCTGCAGCCACGGGCGCTTGCGCTGCCACGCGAACAGCATCATCGCGAGCGTGACGCCGAGGAAGCCGCCGTGAAACGACATGCCGCCCTCCCACACCTTGAACACGTCGAGCGGATGCGAGAAATAGAAATCGGCCTTGTAGAACAACACATAACCGAGCCGGCCGCCGAGCACGGTGCCGAGCACGCCGTAGAACATCATGTCGTCGATGTCCTTCGCGGTCCAGCCCTGCGCGGCGACATGCGGCAGCTTCAGGCGGATCCGGCCGACGACGATCGCCGCGATGAAGCCGACGAGATACATGAGGCCATACCAGCGCACGGCCAGCGGCCCGAGATGGATCGCAACGGGGTCGAAATTCGGGTGAATGATCATGGGTTAGCGAAGAAGTTTTCGAATGCGGTACGGCAGTCGCGCTGCGCAGCACTACGCGGCACCGCGCATTGGACGGCACCGGCGCGCCATCGTTCACGTCACGCGGCGGGGCCGTGCGCGCGCACGACGTCGATGAAGCCGGCCAGCACGGGACTCACGTCGCCCGTGCGCCACACGAGGCCGGTCTCGACGACCGGCGCGTGCCCGGCAAGCGGCCGGTAGACCACACCGGTGCGCCGCAGGTTACGCAGCGATTGCGGCACCAGTGCGACGCCCATGCCGGCCGACACGAGGCTGACGATCGTCTGCATCTGGATCGCCTCCTGGCCGATGCGCGGGGTTTCCCCCGCCGCGCCGTAGCAGCCCGTAATGATGTCATAAAAGCCGGGCGCCAAACGGCGCGGAAAGATCACGAGCGGCAGCGCGGCCACTTCGGCGAGGTGCACGGGCACGTCTTCGGCCGCATCGGATGCCGCGGCGGGCATCGCGACCACCAGCGGCTCGCGCACCACGGGCAGGTACGACAGGCCGGCTGCGTGGCGCGGCGGCACCGGTGGAATGACGAGTCCCGCGTCGATGCGCCCGGCGACGAGTTCGTCGATCTGCACGTCGCTCGTCGCCTCCGCGAGCTGCAGGCGCACCTGCGGATAGCGTGCGCCGAACGCGCGCAGCAGCGACGGCAGCAGCCCGTAATCCGCGGTCGACACGAACGCGAGCGACAGCGAGCCGGCCTCGCCGCGCGCGAGCCGCCGCGCGAGCGGCGGCAGCGCATCGGCCGATGCCAGCAGCCGGCGCACGTCGGGCAACAGCGCCGCGCCGACCGCCGTCAGCGCCACCGAACGCTTGGTGCGCACGAACAACGCGACGCCCAGCGCGTCCTCGAGCGCGCGGATCGCCTGCGACAGCGGCGGCTGCGTCATCGACAGGCGCTCGGCCGCGCGGCCGAAATGGCGTTCGTCGGCCACGGTCGCGAAATAACGCCACTGGCGCAAGTCGGGTGTCGGATCGGCCATGCTTGACTCATTCGCAAAAAGACTTAATAGGCGACAAATAATATATTGGACATCCCAATCCGGAAACTCCATTCTTGATTGACCCAAACCGGCGCGCCCTCACGAGCGACGCCCACACAACGATGGAGCCCCCCATGTCGTACAACCGTCGCTCGAAGCACATCACGCAAGGCGTGGCCCGTTCGCCGAACCGCTCGATGTATTACGCACTCGGCTACCAGAAGGACGATTTCGACAAGCCGATGATCGGCATCGCGAACGGCCATTCGACGATCACGCCATGCAATTCCGGCCTGCAGCGCCTGTCGGACGCGGCCGTCGAGGCCGTGAAGGCGTCCGGCGCGAATCCGCAGATCTTCGGCACGCCGACGATTTCGGACGGCATGTCGATGGGCACCGAGGGGATGAAGTACTCGCTCGTGTCGCGCGAGGTGATCGCCGACTGCATCGAGACCTGCGTGCAGGGCCAATGGATGGACGGCGTGGTGGTGGTCGGCGGCTGCGACAAGAACATGCCGGGCGGCATGATCGCGCTCGCGCGCCTGAACGTGCCGGGCATCTACGTGTACGGCGGCACGATCCGCCCGGGCAACTGGAAGGGCCGCGACCTGACGATCGTGTCGTCGTTCGAGGCCGTCGGCGAATTCACCGCGGGCCGGATGTCGCAGGAGGACTTCGAAGGGGTCGAGAAGAACGCGTGCCCGACGTCGGGCTCGTGCGGCGGCATGTACACCGCGAACACGATGAGCTCGTCGTTCGAGGCGCTCGGCATGTCGCTGCTGTATTCGTCGACGATGGCGAACCCCGACCAGGAGAAGGTCGATTCGGCCGCCGAATCGGCGCGGGTGCTCGTCGAGGCCGTGAAGCGCGACCTGAAGCCGCGCGACATCATCACGAAGGAAGCGATCGAGAACGCCGTGTCGGTGATCATGGCCACGGGCGGCTCGACCAATGCGGTGCTGCACTATCTCGCGATCGCGCACGCGGCCGAGGTCGACTGGACGATCGACGATTTCGAGCGCATCCGCAAGCGCGTGCCCGTGATCTGCGACCTGAAGCCGTCAGGGAAGTATGTGGCGACCGACCTGCACCGCGCCGGCGGGATTCCGCAGGTGCTGAAGATCCTGCTCGACGCGGGACTGCTGCACGGCGACTGCATGACGATCACCGGTCGCACGATCGCCGACGAACTGAAGGACGTGCCGAGCGTGCCGCGCGCCGACCAGGACGTGATCTTCCCGATCGACCGCGCGCTGTACCAGGAAGGCCACCTGGCGATCCTGAAGGGCAATCTCGCGGAAGACGGCGCGGTCGCTAAGATCACCGGCCTGAAGAACCCGGTGATCACCGGCCCGGCCCGCGTGTTCGACGACGAACAGAGCGCGATGGATGCGATCCTCGGCGACCGGATCCGCGCGGGCGACATCCTCGTGCTGCGCTATCTCGGCCCGCAAGGCGGCCCCGGCATGCCGGAAATGCTCGCGCCGACCTCCGCGATCATCGGCAAGGGGCTCGGCGAATCGGTCGGCTTCATCACGGACGGCCGCTTCTCGGGCGGCACCTGGGGCATGGTGGTCGGCCACGTCGCGCCGGAGGCGTTCGTCGGCGGCACGATCGCGCTCGTGCAGGAAGGCGACTCGATCACGATCGACGCGCACCGGCTGCTGCTGCAGCTGAATGTGGACGACGCGGAGCTCGCACGACGCCGCGCCGCATGGCGCCAGCCGGCGCCCCGCTATACGCGCGGCGTGCTCGCGAAATTCGCGGCGCTCGCCCGGCCGGCGAACCAGGGGGCCGTTACGGGGTGACGTGAGCGCGTCGCGGCATGCGGCCCCAACAGGCACGGCCGCCGGGGAACGCGCAAAACGCGCCTTCCCTTTGCTTCTATAATGCGCGGACCATGAGGCCGGCTGTCCCCGCCGGCGGAGAACCGCATGAAACAGACGATATTGCGCGCGCTGCTCGTGACGCTGCTGGCCGGCGGCGCGGCCGCCGCGCGTGCCGACCAGGCCGACGGGCTCGCGCTGGCGCAGCGCAAGAACTGCATGGCCTGCCACGCGGTGACCAAGCCGCTGATGGGCCCGTCGTTCCACGATATCGCCGGCAAGTACGCGGCACGCGGCGACGCCGTCGACTACCTGGCCCAATCGATCGTGAAAGGCAGCGTCGGCGTATGGGGCAGCGTGCCGATGCCCGCCAATACGCAACTGACGAATACCGAAGCCCATACGCTCGCGCAATGGGTGCTGTCGGTGCGCTGATCCGGATGCCCCGGACACCGGTCGCCGTTGTGCCGCGCGTTTGCCGTCAGGCGGCCCTGCACCGGCCGGCCGGTGCCTTGACGGCCACCTTACCGGCACTTGCCGGGACCGCCCCCTCTTTTCCGCCGCGGAGCGACCGCGCGTTCAGCCGGAATGGCCGGCGCGGCGGCGTGCGATCTCTTCATCGACCGCGTCGCGGACCCAGTCCATGACCTCGGTCTCCAGCGCGAGCGCCACCTCGCGCGTGACCTGCCCGACGAGCCAGGCCGAATGCTCATGCAGCGCGTCGCGACAGCGTTCCTCGATCGCGTCGCGACCCGCTCCGGTCAGATAGTTCGTCAGCCGATTGCGCAGGCGCTCGGCGATGTGCTGCGCATCCTCCGGCGTCAGCCCTGCTGCCGCGGCGGTATCCGGCATCGCCGTTTCAGGCGCCGGCCCGGCCGCTTCGTGCGCCATCGCGGCGAGCGCGTGCCGCGGCACGGTGTCGTCGGCCAGCGACGACCGCAGCGGTGCATTCATCGCCGCCGTGTCTTCGGCGACCACATGCTCCGTGGCGCCGGTTTCGGCCGGCGCATCGGTTTCGCCCATCGCGGCCGCCTCGGCCGTTGCCACGTCGCCCGGCAACGCGATCGCCGACACGTGCGGCGTCGGCACCGGCTCGACCACGACGGCTTCGGGGTCGGCCCCGATTTTCATGGCATCGCCCGGTGCGATCACGTCAGTGAGCACCGGAATCGCCGTGCGCTCGTGCGGCTGCGACGCGCCGGGCGCGGACGCGCGCGCCGGCACCGGCTTGCCCGGCACCAGCACGTCGGTCAGCGTCGGGATCGAGGATGAATCGGCTTGTGTCACGGCAACACTCCGTCGACGGTTGCGGCTAGCTGCCTTGCTTGTAGTTGTTCAGCGCGTATCCGCGGTCGCGGTAGAACCGGTAGCGGTCGCGGCCCGCGGCCAGCTCGTCCGGCGCATTGCCGACCACTTCGAGCAGACGCTCGAAGCGGGCGAACTGCGCGGGCACGGCCGCGCCGAGGTTCAGCAGCACGTGGTGATGCGGCGCGCGGTCGAGATCGGCCGCCAGCACGATCGGCGTGCCGGCTGCGTGCTCGCTGTCGACGCCGCAATGCGGGATGAAATCGAGCGGCGAGAACGTCCAGAGCCGCTCGTCGAGCGCGCGCAGGCGCGCGGGCTCGGCGAGCACGACGACCGGCTGCCCGGCCTGGTAGGCCTTGCGCAGCAGCCGGCACGCGTACGCGAGCGAATCGCCGACGTTCGAGTGGAAATCGATCCGCGTCATTGCCCGCGTACCCGCATCGTCGTCTGCACCGCCATCACTGGCCGGCGCGGTCGATCAGGAACTGCGCGAGCAACGGCACCGGACGGCCCGTCGCCCCCTTCGCCGCGCCGCCCTTCCACGCGGTGCCCGCGATGTCGAGGTGGGCCCACGGGTAGCTGTCGGTGAAGCGCGACAGGAAACACGCGGCCGTCACCGCGCCGGCCGGACGGCCGCCGATGTTCGCGAGATCCGCGAAGTTCGACTTCAGCTGGTCCTGGTACTCGTCGTCGAGCGGCATGCGCCACGCCGGATCGTTCGCCTCGCGCGACGCGTCGAGCAGTTCGCCCGCGAGCGCGTCGTCGGTCGAGAACAGGCCGCTGTTGTGGCCGCCCAGCGCGATCACGCACGCGCCCGTCAGCGTCGCGACGTCGATCACCGCCGCCGGCTTGAAGCGCTCGGCATACGTGAGCGCATCGCACAGGATCAGGCGGCCTTCGGCGTCGGTATTCAGCACTTCGATCGTCAGGCCCTTCATGCTGGTGACGATATCGCCCGGCTTCGTCGCGTTGCCGCCCGGCATGTTCTCGCAGGTCGGCACGATCGCGACGACGTTGATCTTCAGCCCCATCTCGGCGACCGCGCGCATCGTGCCGAGCACGGAGCCGGCGCCGCACATGTCGTACTTCATCTCGTCCATGCCCTCGCCCGGCTTCAGCGAGATGCCGCCCGTGTCGAACGTGATGCCCTTGCCGACCAGCACGACCGGCGCGGCCTTCGCGGCGGCGCCCTGGTAGTGCAGCACGATGAACTGGGGCGGCTCGACCGACGCACGCGCGACCGACAGGAACGAGCCCATCTTCAGCGCCTGGATCTGCTTGAGCCCGAGGACTTCGGCCTTCAGGCCCCAATCCTTCGCGATCTTCTTCGCGGTGTTGCCGAGGTAGGTCGGCGTGCAGACGTTGCCGGGCAGGTTGCCGAGGTCGCGGGTCAGATCCATCCCGTTCGCGAGCGCGACGGCCTGCTTGACCGCGACCTTCGCGGCCTTCTCGTCGGCCGGGTCGACGCTGAACACGACGCGCTTGAGCGTGTGCGACGCCGGTTCCGGCTTGCTCTTCATCTGCGTGAAGCGGTAGGTCTCGTTGCGCAGCGCGAGAATCGCCGCACGCACGCCCCAGTCGGAGCTGCGCTCGTCGACCGGCAGTTGCGCGAGCGAGAACGTGACCTGGACGACCTTGGTCGCCAGCAGCGCGCGCCACGCGGCCGTCACCGCGTCGTTATAGGCTTTCTGATTGAAAGCATCCTGTTTGCCGAGGCCGACGAGCAGCACGCGCGACGCGCCGATGCCCGACACTTCGTGCAGGAACAGCGTCTTGCCGCGCTTGCCGTCCATGTCGCCGGCCTTCACCATGCGCGAAATCAGCCCCTTGGTGGCCGTGTCGATGTCGAGCGCCGCGCCCGAAAGCGTCTGCGCCTCGAAGATGCCGAGCACGATGCAGTCGGACTTCCCGGTCAGGAACCCCTTGGCCTCGCCTTTGCTCCAATCACAGCCTTTTATGCTAAAGTCCATCGCGCTTGTCCTCGGATAAAATCTGGGCTAAGGATGAAAGCCGCAATTATCCGCTATTTTTCCCGTGGCGGCGCGAGCGCTCCACCACGCGTGCGCCGCCTCCCGCCCTCTTCTCATCAAGAATGATCTTCGAACGCTCCCTCCAGCGCGAGCTTGCGTATACGGCTGGCGCCGTGTTCATGGTGCTGCTCACGATCATGCTCACGACGATGATGATCCGCATCGTCGGCTACGCCGCGTCCGGTGAAATCGATCCGCGGGACGTGCTCGTGCTGATCGGCCTGACCGTGATCGGCTATCTCGCCGTGATGCTCGTCGTCACGCTGTTCGTGTCGATCCTGTTCGTGCTGACCCGGTGGTACCGGGACTCCGAAATGGTGGTGTGGCTCGCGTCGGGCGTGAGCCTCACGCGCCTCATCAAGCCGATCGGCGTGTTCGCCACGCCGATCGTCCTGCTGATCGCCTTCTTCGCGTTCGTCGGCTGGCCGTGGTCGAACCAGCAGAGCAAGATGATCAAGGCACGCTTCCAGCAGCGCGACGAGATCTCGCTGCTCGCGCCGGGCCAGTTCCGCGAGTCGGCCGCGAACCACCGCGTGTTCTTCATCGAGAAGATGACGCCCGACCAGAGCAAGGTGCAGAACGTGTTCGTCACGTCGACCGAGAACGGCAAGGTCAACGTGGTCGTGTCGCAGACGGGTCATACGGAGACGCGCGACGGCAGCCGTTTCGTCGTCCTGGAAGACGGCCGCCGCTACGACGGCACGCCCGGCCAGCCGAACTTCAAGATCATGGAGTTCGAGCGCTACGGCGTGAAGATCACCAGCACCCCGGTCACCAACGTGCCGACCACCAACAGCACGCCGACGCCCGACCTGCTGCGCAACCCGACGCGCGACAACCTCGCGGAATTCGCGTGGCGCGCGGGGCTGCCGCTGATCGCGATCAACCTGATGGTCCTCGGCATTCCGCTGTCGTACCAGAACCCGCGCCGCAGCCGCACGATCAACCTCGTGATGGCCGTGCTGATCTACCTTACTTACTCGAACCTGCTGAACGTCGTGCAGGCGCAGATCGAGCAGGGCAAGATGTCGTTCGGCGTGGGCCTCGTCGGCCTGCACCTGGTCGTCGCGGCGATCGTCGCGTTCATCTTCTGGTTGCGCGTGCGCAATCGTCCGTTATTGACACGCGCGCTGTTCGGCCGCTCGGGAGCATGATCGATGCGGCTCTATGAAAAGTACTTCGCGCGACAGATCTACGTCACGTTCATCTTCATCCTGTTCGCGTTCTCGGGCCTGTTCTTCTTCTTCGACCTGATCAGCGAACTGAACTCGGTCGGGCACGGGAACTACAAGTTCGGCTACGCGGTGCTGCGCGTCGCGCTGCAGACGCCGTCGCGCTTCTACGAGATCATCCCGGTCGCCGCGCTGATCAGCGCGATCTACGTGTTCGCGCAGATGGCCGCGAACTCGGAATTCACGATCTTCCGCGTGTCGGGCCTCGCGACCAACCAGGCGCTGCGCTCGCTGCTGAAAATCGGCGTGCCGCTCGTGATCGTCACCTACCTGATCGGCGAATTCGTCGGCCCGTACGCCGACCAGCTGTCCGAACGCGTGCGGCTGCAGGCGCTCGGCGCATCGGTATCGTCGAACTTCCAGTCGGGCGTGTGGGTGAAGGACACGCTCGCGGCCCGCGAAAACGGCGAGCAGGTCACGCGCTTCGTCAACGTCGGCAGCCTGTCGCCCGACTCGACGATCAGCAACGTGCGCATCTACGAATTCGACTCGAAGTTCCAGCTGCAGAACGTCCGGATCGCGCAGACGGGCCGCTACGAGCCGCCCGGCCACTGGCTGCTGAAGGGCGTCACCGAGACGGAGCTCACGCCGATCAAGCCGGTCAGCGGCCAGCCGGCCGACGCGCTGAACCCCGTGTACCGGTCGCAGCAGGTGTCGCTGCCCGAATACCGGCTGCGCTCGGACCTGACGCCGCAGATCCTGTCGGTGCTGCTCGTGTCGCCGGAGCGCATGTCGCTCATCAACCTGTTCCGCTACATCCAGCACTTGCGCGAGAATCAGCAGGACACCCAGCGCTACGACATCGCGCTGTGGCGCAAGCTGCTGTATCCGTTCGCGGTGTTCGTGATGCTCGTGCTGTCGCTGCCGTTCGCGTACCTGCACACGCGCGCGGGTGTGGTCGGCGTGAAGGTGTTCGGCGGCATCATGCTCGGCATGAGCTTCCAGCTGCTCAACACGCTGTTCTCGCACATCGGCACGCTGAACACGTGGCCCGCGCCGCTCACCGCGGCGACCCCGGGCCTGATCTATCTCGCGCTCGGCCTGTTCGCGCTCAAGTGGGTCGACCGGCACTGAGTGCCGCATGACGACGGAGGCATCGACATGAGTTCGCACGGCATCGTCCTGTTCGGCCACGGCGCCCGCGATCCGCGCTGGGCCGAGCCGTTCGAGCGGCTCGCCGCGCGGCTGCGCGGCGCAGGCTCCGCTGCCCCGCGCGTGTCGCTCGCGTTCCTCGAGCTGATGACGCCGTCGCTCGCCGACGCCGTTGCCGCGCAAGTCGCCGCCGGCTGCACGCGCATCACCGTGGTGCCCGTGTTCTTCGGCCAGGGCGGCCATGTCCGCCGCGACCTGCCGCAGCTCGTCGATGCCTGCCGCACCGCGCATCCGGCGGTCGAGATCCGCTGCGCGACGGCCGTCGGCGAAGACGACGGCGTGCTCGACGCGATCGCACGCTACTGTCTCGGCCAGCTCGGCGACGACGCCTGAGCGAATCCGCCGCCCCAAACAAAAAAGCGCCGGCTTCGAAAGCCGGCGCTTTTTTTACGCCCGCGAACCGGCGGCAATCCGGCAGCAATCGCTACCTCGCTTGGCCGCGCCGCGCGCGCGACTCAAGCGGCACTGCGCAACGCGTCGCTGTCTTTTGCGAGCCGCACGCGCTCGGCGAATGCATCGCCGATCATCAGCAGGCTCGGTTCGGCGGGATCGAGCCACGCCTGCGCGTCGCCCGCCGCCATCTGCGCGAGCGTCAGCGTCAGCGAGCGCTCGCGCACGGTGCTGCATGCCTCGACGATCGCGACGGGTGTCGCCGGCGCCCGGCCGGCGTCGATCAGCTCCTGCGCGATGCCGGGCGCCCTGTCGCGGCCCATGTAGTAGACGATCGAATCGGCGCGCGCGGCTTCGCGAATCTCGTCGCTGCCCGGCGCGCGACTGTGCGTCGCGAACGCGACGCTGCGCGACACACCGCGCAACGTCAGCGATCGCTTCAGCGTCGCGGCGCCGGCCAGCGCCGCGGTGATGCCCGGCACGACCTCGTAGTCGATGCCGGCCGCCTCGAGCGCACGCATTTCCTCTTCGGCGCGGCCGAACAGCATCGGATCGCCGCCCTTCAGCCGCACGACGCACGCGTGTTCGCGCGCCGCATCGACGATCTGCTTGTTGATGAAATGCTGCGCGGTCGAGCGCTGCCCGCAGCGCTTGCCGACCGCGATCTTTCGCGCGTTCGGCGCGTAGTCGAGCATCGCCGGCTCGACGAGCGCGTCGTGCAGCACGACGTCGGCTTGCTCGAGCAGCCGCATGCCGCGCACCGTGATGAGGTCGGCCGCGCCCGGCCCTGCTCCGATCAGATACACCTTGCCCATGTTTGTCGCTTCGCTTCGTCCTTGCGGACGTTTGCGGGCGGCCCGCGCCGCCGTGCGGCGGCGCGGTTCGCCGCGCAGATTGACGATTACGCCGAGAACGCCCGGATCATGCCGGCGGCGACCGTGTGGTGCGTCGCCTCATCGATCAGCACGAACGCGCCGGTGCCCGGGTGCGCATCGTACGTGTCGCAGACGATCGGCTTCTGCAGCGTCAGCGCGACGCGGCCGATGTCGTTCATCTTCAGGTCCTGACGGTCGGTCGCGTGCGACAGCGTATGCACGTCGAGCACCTGCTTGACCGCGCCGATCTTCGCGAACACCGTGCTCGTGGTCTGCTTCAGCAGGTACTTGCGCTGCGGCGACAGTGGCGCTTCGTCGAACCAGCACAGGTCGGCCTCGAGCTTCTTCGCCGGCTCGACCGGCTCGGCGGTCGTGACGAACATGTCGCCGCGCGACACGTCGACATCTTCCTCGAGGCGGATCGTCACCGTCTGGCCCGCGAACGCGTGCGCGACCGACGCGGTGCCGCCCGGCACCGGCGCGACGATCTCGGCGATCGTTGCCGTGCGGTTCGACGGCAGCACGACGATCTCGTCGCCCACCTTCACTTCGCCCGACTCGATCCGGCCCATGTAGCCGCGGAAGTCGTCGGCCGAGCTGCCGTCCTGGCGCGCGACCCACTGCACCGGGAAGCGCAGCGCGTCATGCGCCTGCGTCTCGACCGGCAGCGACTCGAGCACGTCGAGGAGCGGCTCGCCCGCGTACCACGGCATGCGCTCGCTCGCGCCGACGATGTTGTCGCCCTTCAGCGCCGACACCGGCACGAAGCGCACGTCGGTCAGGCCGAGCTGCTTCGCGAGCGCCACGTACGCATCGCGGATCTCGTTGAAGCGCGCCTCGCTGTGGTCGACGAGGTCCATCTTGTTGATCGCGACGATCACGTGCTGCAGCCCCAGCAGCTTGACGATCGCGCTGTGGCGCTTGGTCTGCGGCAACAGTTCCGCGACGCCGTTCTCGATCGTCACGCGCGTCGCGTCGATCAGGATGATCGCCGCGTGCGCGGTCGACGCGCCGGTCACCATGTTGCGCGTGTACTGCTCGTGGCCCGGCGTGTCGGCGATGATGAACTTGCGCTTCGCGGTCGCGAAATAGCGGTACGCGACGTCGATCGTGATGCCCTGCTCGCGCTCGGCTTCCAGCCCGTCGGTCAGCAGCGCGAGGTCGAGCTCGTCGCCGACGGTGCGCTTGTTCTTCGCACGCGACAGCGCGGACAGCTGGTCGGACAGCACGGCCTTGCTGTCGTACAGCAGGCGGCCGATCAGCGTGCTCTTGCCGTCGTCGACGCTGCCTGCGGTGATGAAGCGCAGCACGCCGAGGTCTTCGGTGTTCTCGATGATGCTCATGATGTGAATGTCCTCGTGTGCTTCAGAAATAACCTTGCTTCTTGCGCTGTTCCATCGCGGCTTCGGAGGCCTGGTCGTCCATCCGGGTCGCGCCGCGCTCGGTGATCTCGGTCACCGCCGTCTCGGCGATGATCTTCTCGACGTCGTCCGCATCGCTCTCGACCGGGCACGTGCAGCTGATGTCGCCGACCGTGCGGAAGCGCACCTGCGCGAACTCGCTCGACTCGCCTTCACGCATCGGCGTGAGCGGCGTGACGGGCACGAGCAGCCCGTTGCGGCGCACGATCTCGCGCTGATGCGCGTAGTAGATCGACGGCAGTTCGAGGTTCTCGCGCGCGATGTACTGCCACACGTCGAGCTCGGTCCAGTTCGAGATCGGGAACACGCGCAGGTGCTCGCCCTTGTGCAGGCGGGCGTTGTACAGGCTCCACAGTTCCGGGCGCTGCGCCTTCGGATCCCACTGGCCGAATTCGTCGCGGAACGAGAAGATCCGTTCCTTCGCACGCGCCTTCTCTTCGTCGCGGCGCGCGCCGCCGATCAGCGCGGTGTAGCCGTGCGCCTCGATCGTCTCGAGCAGCGTGACGGCCTGCGCGGCGTTGCGCGAATCGGTCTCGCGGCGCAGCACGACCGTGCCGCGCTTGATCGAATCCTCGACGTGCCCGACGACCAGCTCGGCGCCCAGTTCCTGCGCGCGGCGGTCGCGGAAGTCGATCACTTCCTCGTAGTTGTGGCCCGTGTCGATGTGCACGAGCGGGAACGGCAGCGTCGTCTTGCGGTTCGCGCCGAGGCCGAACGCTTTCAGGGCCAGATGCAGCACGACGACCGAATCCTTGCCGCCCGAGAACAGCAGCGCCGGCTTGCTGCACTCGGCAACCAGCTCGCGCAGGATGTGGATCGACTCGGCTTCGAGCCAGTCGAGGTGGCCCATGCGGCTGTCCGCGCCGGAGGCCGGGGCAAAGGCGGATTGCTCGAGCGTCGTGCTCATGATTTCAGTCCTTCTCTTCTGGGTTCGTGCCGCCCGCTGTCGCGGGCGGCGCAATAGTCAGTTTCTTGTAGGCGTTCAGTGCGCGGCGCCAGCATCGGCCGCCGCGGGAATCGGCGTGATCGAGATGTGCAGGCCGCATTCCTTCGTATCGCGCGATTCCCACCACCAGCGGCCCGCCCGGCTGTCCTCGCCGGGACGGATCGCCCGCGTGCACGGCTCGCAGCCGATGCTCGGGTAGCCGCGAGCATGCAGCGGGTTGACCGGCACGTCAAACGCGTCGAGGTACGCCCATACGTCGGCTTCCGTCCAGTCGGCCAGCGGGTTGTACTTCGCGATCCCGCGCGCTTCGTCCTGTTCTTCCTCGTGCAGCTCGGCCCGCGTGACCGACTGCTCGCGGCGCTGGCCGGTGACCCACGCGCCGACGTCGGCCAGCGCGCGGTTCAGCGGCTCGACCTTGCGGATGTGGCAGCACGACTTGCGCAGCTCGACGCTCTCGTAGAACGCGTTCAGGCCGTGCTCCGCGACATACTGGTCGACCGCGTCCTGCCGCGGGTGGAACTGCTCGATCTCGTAGCCGTAGCGCTCGCGCACGCGGTCGATCATGCCGAGCGTTTCCGCGTGCAGGCGGCCCGTATTCAGCGAGAAGATGCCGATCGACACGCCCTTCGACAGGATCGCGTGCGTGAGCAGCATGTCTTCCGCCGCGAGGCTGCTCGCGAACTTCACCTTGTCGTGACGGGCGCCGATCCGCGCGAGCAGCGCGTCGAGGCGCTCGACCTTCGCGGCGAGTGCCGGCGTCAGCGCGGTGGCGGTGCTCATGCGCTCACCTTCGCGTCGGGCGTCGCTACGTCGGGCGTCGCTACGTCGGCCGCGCGGCGGCGGAACAGCGGCGCCGGCTCGTCGAACGCGCCCTGGTAACGCTGCGTGAATTCCGCGAACGCGTTCAGCGCGTCGTGGATGTCCTTGTCGGCGCGCACCGCGAATGCGTCGAAGCCGCAACGCGACAGGTACAGCAGCTGGTCGCGCAGCACGTCGCCAATCGCGCGCAGCTCGCCCGTCCAGCCGTGACGCTCGCGCAACAGGCGCGCGATGCTGTAACCGCGGCCGTCCGCGAAGCGCGGGAAATCGACGGCGATCAGCGAAATCGCGCCGAAATCGGCCGCGAGATCGGCCGGCTCGCTGTCCGGCGCGAGCCACACGCCGAGTTCGTCCTTCGTCTTCGCGGCGACGAGCGCCGCGCGCTCGGCCTGCCAAAACGCGAACGGCACCAGCACCTTGCCGGCCGGCAATGCGTCGACCGCGGGCAGCGCACCGTCTTCCGCCGCGCGCACGACCTGCCATGCGTCGTCGATCACTGCGCGGTTCTTGATAATCGAAGCCATCTGCAAATTCCTTGTAGCCGGTGGGTTACGCGTTCACTGCCTGGCGCGCCGCATACACGCGCTCCTTGAACGGCGCGAGGCCGATGCGGTCGTACGTGTCGACGAAGCGCTCGCCGTCGATGCGCGCCTCGACGAACGTGTCGATCAGCTTCGCGATGACGCCCGGCACTTCTTCCGCCGAGAACGACGGCCCGATCACGCGGCCGAGGCGCGCGCCGTTCCGGCCCGTGCCCTGCTCGCCGCCGAGCGACACCTGGTACCACTCGGCGCCGTCCTTGTCGACGCCGAGGATGCCGATGTTGCCGACGTGGTGGTGGCCGCACGAGTTCATGCAACCGGAAATGTTCAGCGACAGGTCGCCGAGGTCGTGCACATAGTCGAGATCGTCGAAACGCTGCTGGATCGCCAGCGCGATCGGGATCGACTTCGCGTTCGCGAGCGAGCAGAAATCGCCGCCCGGGCACGCGATGACGTCGGTCAGGAGGCCGATGTTCGGCGTCGCGAAACCGGCCGCCTTCGCCTTTTCCCACAACGCGAACAGGTCGCGCTTCTTCACGTTCGCGAGAATCAGGTTCTGCTCGTGCGACACGCGCAGCTCGCCGAACGAGTAAGCGTCGGCCCAGTCGGCCACCAGTTCCATCTGCGCGTCGGTCGCGTCTCCCGGCGCCACGCGGTGATCCTTCAGCGACAGTGTGACGGCCGCATAACCGGCCACCTTGTGCGGCGCGACGTTACGCTCGACCCAGCGCGCGAACGCCTTGTTCTCGAGCAGGTGCTGCTCGAACGATGCGTCGGTGTCGGCCAGCTTCTCGTAGACGGGCGGCGCGAAATACTGCGACACGCGGTCGAGCTCGGCCTGCGTGAGCGTCGACGGGCCGTCCTTCAGGTGCTGCCACTCTTCCTCGACCTGTTGCGCGAACTTCGCGGGCGACAGCGCCTTCACGAGGATCTTGATGCGCGCCTTGTACAGGTTGTCGCGCCGGCCGTAACGGTTGTATACGCGCAGCACGGCTTCGCAGTAGGTCAGCAGGTGCTGCCACGGCAGATCTTCCTTGATCACCGCGCCGATGATCGGCGTACGGCCGAGACCGCCGCCCGCGAGGATGCTCGCGACCACCTCGCCCTGCGCGTTCTTCTTCAGGTACACGCCGAGGTCGTGGATCTGCACGGCCGCGCGGTCGTCCTTCGAGCCCGACACCGCGATCTTGAACTTGCGCGGCAGCCACGCGAATTCGGGATGGAACGTCGACCACTGGCGCAGGATCTCGGCCCACGGGCGCGGATCGATCTCCTCGTCCTGCGCGACGCCGGCGAACTGGTCGGCCGTGATGTTGCGGATGCAGTTGCCCGACGTCTGGATGCCGTGCATCTGCACCGACGCGAGCTTCGCGAGGATCTCGGGCGTGTCTTCCAGCTCGATCCAGTTGAACTGGATGTTCGAGCGGGTCGAGAAGTGACCGTAGCCGCGGTCGTGTTCGCGGGCGATGCGCGCCAGCATCCGGAGCTGGTCGCTGCGCAGGTTGCCGTACGGAATCGCGATGCGGTGCATGTACGCGTGACGCTGCATGTACAGGCCGTTCTGCAGGCGCAGCGGACGGAATTCTTCCTCGCTCAACTCGCCCGACAGCCGGCGGCGCACCTGATCGCGGTACTGCGCGACACGCTCGTCGACGATCGTCTGGTCGTATTGGTCGTACTGATACATTCGGGGACCCCAGGGTTTTCGTGGTGACCGCGCGACGTCCTAGCCACGTCGCGCCCGAATCTCCGTTCCGCCGTCATCGCCCCCATCCGCTACCGGGTGGATTGCTAATGACGAAAACAGATATCCATATTTGAAAAACTCGGGTGAATCGTAATAAACTCGCCTTATATTTCAAACGACTAAAAAATTCTGTTGATATGCGGAAGGGTTATAAATGAACCTGCACCAATTTCGCTTCGTGCGCGAGGCCGTCCGGCAGAATTTCAACCTCACCGAGGCCGCGAAGGCGCTCTACACGTCCCAACCGGGGGTATCCAAGGCGATCATCGAGCTCGAGGACGAGCTCGGCGTGGAGATCTTCACGCGGCACGGCAAGCGCGTGCGCTCGCTCACCGAGCCGGGCAGGATCATCCTCGCGTCGGTCGAGCGGATCCTCCAGGAGGTTGAAAGCCTTAAAAGGGTCGGGAAGGATTATGCCGCACAGGACCAGGGCAACCTGACCATCGCCGCGACCCACACGCAGGCCCGCTACTCGCTGCCGGCCGCGATCGCCGAATTCAAGAAACGCTTCCCGAAGGTGCACCTGTCGATCCTGCAAGGCAGCCCGACGCAGGTGGCCGAGATGGTGATCCACGACCAGGCCGATCTCGCGATCGCGACCGAGGCGATCTCCGACTACAAGGAGCTCGTGTCGCTGCCCTGCTTCCAGTGGCACCATGCGGCCGTCGTGCCGGCCGACCATCCGCTGCTCGAACGCAAGCCGCCGACGCTCGACGATCTCGCGCAGTACCCGCTGATCACCTATGACGACGCGTTCGCGGGCCGCAAGAAGATCAATCACGCGTTCGCGTTGCGCGGGCTGTCGCCGGACATCGTGCTGGAGGCGATCGACGCCGACGTGATCAAGACCTACGTCGAACTCGGCCTCGGCGTCGGCATCATGGCCGACATCGCGTTCAACCCGGAGCGCGACCGCAACCTGCGGCTGATTCCGGTTGGCCACCTGTTCGGCAGCAACGTGACGCGTGTCGCGCTCAAGCAGGGCGCCTACCTGCGCAGCTATGTGTATACGCTCGTCGAACTGCTGTCGCCGACCCTGAACCGCAAGCTGATCGAGCAGGCGCTCAAGGGCGAATCCGAATCGTACGAGCTTTGACCGGCGTGTATAAACAGCGGGGCGCATATCGCGCCCCTTTTTGCTGCCCGACGGAGATTCCCGCATGACGCTTCCCGCCCTGTTGCGCCGCGCCGCCGGCGCCGCCCTCGTCCTGGCCTGCGCGGCCGCGCATGCCGACCTGAAGGTCGGCGTCGACCTGTCGTCGACCGGCCCGGCCGCCGCGATCGGCATCACCAGCAAGAACGCGATCCTGATGTGGCCGAAGACGATCGCCGGCCAGCCGGTGCAGGTGACGGTGCTCGACGACGCATCCGATCCGGGCGCCGCGGTGCGCAACATCCGCAAGCTGGTCGACGAGGATCACGTCGACGTCGTGGTCGGGCCGAACATCACGCCGGCCGCGCTCGCGGCGCTCGACGCGGTCGCGGCCGCGCAGACGCCAATGATCACGCTGGTCGGCTCCGGCGCGATCGTCGAGCCGCAGGAAGGCGCGCGCACCTGGGCGTTCAAGATGGCCCAAGGCGACCGGGCGATGGCCGACGTGATGACGCGCTACATGGCGAACCACGGCGTGAAGACGGTCGGCTTCATCGGCTTCGCGGACAGCTACGGCGACAGCTGGCTGAACGAGTTCACGCGCTTCGCCGATCTCCGCAAGATCCGCGTCGTCGCGACCGAGCGCTTCAACCGCACCGACGCGAGCGTCACCGGCCAGGCGCTGAAGCTGATCGCGGCGAAACCCGACGCGATCCTGATCGCGGGCTCGGGCACGCCGGCCGTGCTGCCGCAGCGCACGCTGATCGAGCGCGGCTACAAGGGCCCGATTTACCAGACGCACGGGATCGCGACGCCGGAATTCATCAAGCTCGGCGGCAAGGACGTCGACGGCACGCTGTTCCCGACCCAGCCGGTGGTCGTCGCGCGCACGCTGCCGGCCGACCATCCGGCCCGCAAGGCCGCGCTCGCGTTCGTCGACGCGTACGAGGCGAAGTACGGCGCCGGCACGGTCACGCAGTTCGCGGGCGACGCGGCGGGCGTCTACCCGCGCCTCGCCGACGCGGTCGGCCGCGCGCTGAAGGCCGCGCAACCCGGCACGCCCGCGTTCCGCGCCGCGCTGCGGCACGAGCTCGAACGCGCGCACGAGCTCGTCGTGCCGAACGGCGTCGTCAACACGAGCGACAAGGATCACGTGGGGCTCGATCAGCGCGCGAGCGTGATGGGGATCGTGAAGCAAGGCCGGTTCGTCTACCTGAGCCAGTGACTGGCGCCCGGATGCCGGGGTGGCTTGCCCGGCATCCGGATTTCCGCCATAATCCGCGTTTCGCCGCGCACTCGCCTGCGCGGCCACGAACAAGCCCAGGTGGTGAAATTGGTAGACGCAGGGGACTCAAAATCCCCCGCCGCAAGGCGTGCCGGTTCGATTCCGGCCCTGGGCACCAGTCTTTCGCAGCGTCATGCGCTGCGCACTCGAAACCCGCGCAAGCTCGCCGCTTCGCGGGTTTTTTGTTTTTGTCCGCATGCGATGCGCGCCGCAACGCGCCCCCGCCCCCGACAGTCCAAGCATCAGGGAACGCGGCACGGAGGCAAGCCATGTCCAAGCGTGTGATTTCACGCCCGACCCGCGTCGGCGTGCTCGTCGCCCTGCTGTCGATCATGCTGGGCGGATGCAACCTGCTTCGCGAACCGCCGGTGCCCGACTGGCCGGGGCCGCATGCGCCCTACCCGTTCCCGGACGACATTCCGCATCGCACCGAATGAACCGATGGCGTCCTGCCGCCCGACGTGCTCAGGCCATCAATTCGCGGACGAAATCGAGAAACACCCGCACTTTCGCGGCGACCAGGTTCGACGCATGGTGATACGCATAAAGCGGGAACGTCTCGTCCGCCCATTCCGGCAGCAACTGGACCAATCGCCCTTCGGCAAGGACGTCGCGCGCATAGAGTTCGAGCAGTTGCGCGATGCCGACGCCGCCCAGGCACGCGCCGAGCAGCCCGCCGGTATCGTTCACCGTCAGCCGGCCGGCGGCGTCGACCGGCACGACTTCCTTGCCTCGATGAAATTCCCATTCGTACGGCCGCCCCGTCACCGGATCGCGGATCAGCACGCACTGGTGACCGTCCGCGAGATCGCGAGGGTGCCGCGGTTCGCCATGCCGCGCGACGTATGCGGCCGACGCGCAGGTCAACACGCGCGTCTCGAGCAGCAGTCGCGCACGATATGACGACGGCTCCGGGATGCCGAAGCGCACTGCCACATCGAAGCCGTCGGCGACGAGGTCGCCCATTCGGTCCCGCGCGCTGATCTCGACCTCGAGGTCGGGAAAGCGGTCGAGGAATGCCGCCATCCGCGGCGCGAGCACGTAGTGGCCGAACGTGCCGTCCACGTTCACGCGCAGCCGCCCCTTCACGCGCGCCTTCGACTGGCCGGCGTCGAGCGCCGCCTCCTCGATGCCGGCCAGCAGCGGCGCGACCGCCTCGTAAAAGCGTCGCCCTTCGTCGGTCAACGTGATCGCGCGTGCCGTCCGGTTGAAGATCCGGATGCCGACCCGTTCTTCCAGCCGGGCGACCGCACGACTCACCGCCGGTTGCGTCAGCCCCATCGCCTCGCCCGCCCGCGCGAAGGTGCCGGCCTCGATCACCGCGGAGAGCACGCCGATACCGCTGAGCAGCCTGCTGTCGAATCTCATCAGACATACTTTTAGTCATTTATTGACTGATCATTATTCATTATTTTTATTAATCGAGGAAGCCTACAGTCAATCCTGTCGCCGGATCGAACGGCATTCCACCCTCATCAGGAGCAGGACATGAGCACATCGGAACAGGTCGCCCTCGTCACGGGTTCGTCGCGTGGCATCGGTGCTGAAATCGCCCGCGCACTCGCGCGAGACGGCTTCCGGGTCGTCGTCAATTATGCCGGCAGCGCCGGGCCGGCCCGCGAAGTGGTCGACGCGATCGTCGCCGACGGTGGCCAGGCCATCGCGGTGCAGGCGAACGTCGCCGACCCGGCGGCCGTGGCCGCACTGTTCGACGCCGCCCGCGAGGCATTCGGCGGCCTCGACGCGGTGGTCAATTCCGCGGGCGTGATGAAGCTGGCGGCGATCGCCGACTGCGACGACGCGCTCTTCGACGAAACGATGGCCATCAACGTGAAAGGCACGTTCAACGTATGCCGCGAAGCGGCAAGACGCGTGCGCGACGGTGGATCCATCATCAACCTGTCGACCAGCGTGATCGGCATGCGCATGCCGACTTACGGCGTGTACGTCGCCAGCAAGGCGGCGGTCGAAAGCCTCACGCAGGTGCTCGCGCAGGAAATGCGCGGGCGCGGCATCCGTGTGAATGCCGTCGCGCCGGGGCCGGTGGCGACCGAACTGTTCCTGCAGGGCAAGAGCCCCGAACTGGTCGATCGGCTCGCGAAGCTGAACCCGCTCGAGCGGCTCGGCCAGCCTGACGACATCGCGCGCGTCGTCGCGTTCCTCGCCGGCCCGGAGGGTGCGTGGATCAACGGCCAGATCCTGCGCGCCAACGGCGGCATGTGCTGACGAACCGCTCGGAGCCGCCTCATCTTTCCGCCAGGAGATCGACCATGAAGCAAGTTGTCCTCGTCACCGGTGCGTCCAGCGGCTTCGGCCTGCTCAGCGCGTCAATCGCGCTCGCAGAACCGCAGGATCGCGTCCGCGACGGCCGCCGGCGCCTCGCGCTGCGGAAAGTGTCCGACCGAGTCCAGGATCTGCCGCTCGTAGCGGCCGGCGAAGAACCGTTCGCGCCCGGCTGAGCTGTCCGGATGGTTGCAGGTGTCCGCGCCGCCGTGCAACACGAGGGTCGGCAGCGACAGCACGGGCGCCGGGTTCAGCCGCGCATCGTCGTCGGCATAAGCCGGCGTGCCCGGCGCGAAGCCCCAGCGATGCCGGTACGAATGCAGCACGACGTCGATCCAGTCGGGACCGTCGAACGCGGCCGCCGCCGCCTCGAAATCGCCGTCGCGATACCAGCCGGCCGGCGACCACGTATCCCACATCAGGCGGGCAAACGCGCGGCGATCGTCGCGCAGCGCCTGCTCGCCGCGCGGCGTCGCCATGAACCAGTGATACCAGTAGTTGCGCGCCTGCTGCAGCGACAGCGGCTGGCGTGGATCGTTGGTGCCGTACCCGACCGACAGCATCACCAGATGCGACGCGGCGCCGTCGCGCAGCCCGCACGCGTTCGCGACCGCGCGTGCGCCCCAGTCGTGCCCGACCAGCACGGGCCGCGCGACGCCGAGCGCATCGACGAATTCGAGCAGGTCGCGCCCGAGCGCCGCGAGCTGGCCGCTGCGCGGCACGGATGCGTCGCGAAAGCGCGTCGGCGCGAAGCCGCGCAGCGCGGGTGCCAGCACGCGGTAGCCGCGCGCGGCAAGCGTCTCGGCCACCGCGGCCCAGCCGACGGGGCTGTCCGGCCAGCCGTGCAGCAGCACGGCCACGCGCTCGCCGCGCGGATTCCATTCGAGATAGGCAATATCGAGCGACGCGGTCGTCGCATGCATATAGGTCGTCATCGTGTACTCCGTTGGGCCAGCCTGAGCGCACGATGGTAGGCCGGCATTTCATCACGATTCACGGAGTATCATGATTCATTCATTGAATTCCACGTTGAATCGATCGATGGAACCGCTGACCGATCCTGCATCGACCGCGCTCGACATCACGCTGCTGCGTACCTTCCTCGAAGTCGTCGACAGCCGCGGGTTCGCACCGGCCGCCGACCGCCTCGCGCTCACTCCGTCGGCCGTCAGCGGCCACATCAAGCGGCTCGAACAGGCGGCCGGCACCGTGCTGCTGGCGCGCACGACGCGGCGCGTCGCGCTCACGCCGGCCGGCGACACGCTGTACGCCTACGCGCGCAACATCGTCGACATGGAGCGCGAAGTGCGCGCCCGGCTGCGCGGCGCGCCGGCGCACGGGCCGCTGCGCATCGGCGCGTCGGAGGACTTTGCCGGGGCGTGGCTGCCGCAGGTGCTGCGCGCGTTCCGCGACCGCCACCCGCGTACATCGATCGAGCTGAAGGTCGGGATCACCGCGTCGCTGCTGCGCGAACAGACGCTCGGCCGGCTCGACGTCGTATTCGGCAAGCAGTGCCGGCAGGTCGATACACCGGGCGAACTGCTGTGGGAAGAACCGCTCGTGTGGGCCTACGCGTCGGATCGCGCGCTCGACGCGGACGGCGAAGTGCCGCTTGCGCTGTTTCCGCAGCCGTGCGTCTATCGCGAAGCGGCCGTCGCGGCGCTCGCCGCCGCGCTGCGGCCGTTCCGCGTACGGTTCGAGAGCAGCAGCATGGCCGGCTGCGTGTCGGCCGCGCTCGCCGGCTTCGCGGTCACCGCGCTTGCACGTAGCCAGCTGCGCAACGGCCTGCGCGAATGCGGGCCGCGGGACGGGCTGCCCGCGCTGCCGGCCGCGCGCTTCTATGCGTTTGCCGCGAAGCCCGACGGCCCAGGCGCGGCATTGATCGACGCGGTGCGGGATGCCGGGCGCGACAGGCGATTCGCGGCACCGGACGGCTGAAACATGCGCGACGGCGGCCGCGCCACCCGGCTGCCGTCAGTCGCCTTCCGTGCCCGGCCCCACCGCCGTCCCCGTCAGCGCATCCGTCATCAACTCGCCGAACCACTCGACGAACGCATTGAGCCGGCGCGACCGATGCCGGCGATGCGGATACACGGCCGACACGTCCATCGGCGCGGCGCGGTGGCCGGGCATCACGTCGACGAGCGCGCCGCTTTCCAGCAGATGCTCGACGTCGAACCGCGGAATCTGGATCAGCCCCATGCCGGCAATGCAGCCGGCGATGTAGGTTTCCGCATTGTTGACGATCACGCGGCTCGGCAGCGTCAGCATGTGCGTCTGCCCGTCGACGCAGTACTCCCATCCGAGCTCGCGCCCCGTCGTCGGCGACGCATAACCGATCGCCCAGTGCCCGTGCGCGAGCGCATCCGGATGCTCGGGCACGCCGCATTCGCGCAGGTAGTCGGGACTCGCGCAGTTGATCAGCGTGAACTGCCCGAGCGGCCGCACGACGAGGCTGCTGTCCGCGAGCCGCCCGACGCGGATCGCGCAGTCGACGCCCTCCTGCACGAGGTCGATCGAGCGATCGGTCGAGCCGAGCGACAGTTGCAGCTTCGGGTAGCGGCGGAACAGCGACGGCAGCGCGGGCGCCACGACGCGGCGCGCGATCCGGCTCGGCACGTCGACGTTCAGCCGTCCGACGACGTCGCGGTCGCGGCGGCGGAACAGGCGGTCGAGTTCGTCGGCCTCCGCGAGCAGGCGCCGGCCGCGCTCGAGCAGCAGCGCACCGTCGGCGGTGAGCTGCACCTGGCGCGTCGTGCGATGCAGGAGGCGCGTGCCGAGCCCCGTCTCGAGCTGCTGGACGGCCGCCGACACGGTTGCGCGCGGCACGTCGAGCGCGTGCGCGGCCTTGATGAAGCTGCCCATTTCGGCAACCTGCAGGAAGATTCTGACCTGATCCAGCTTGTCCATCGGCGGGGGAACGTAGGTTCGGACGGCGGTCGCCGCCAGCCGCCGCCCATCGCGGCACGGTCCGGCGGCACAACGAAAACGGGCGCGCGGCCTCGCGGCTGCACGCCCGTTCATTGTCCACGCAAACGCGCCATTGCGGTGCGCCGCGCGGCGCGTGAACGGCCCGGTTACTTCGTCGTGTACCCGCCGTTGATCAGGATCGTCTGGCCCGTGATCCACCAGCCGTCGGTGACGAGATGGCGGATGAACGGCACGACGTCCTCGATGTCGGTCAGGCCGGTCTTGCTGAACGGCGACAGCGCGGCCGCCGTCTTGTGATACGCGACCGCGTCGGCGCCCTCGGCCGGATAGAAGAACGGCGTATCCATCGGGCCCGGCCCGACGGCCGTCACCGAGATCCCGCGGGCGCCGTATTCCTTCGACGCCGCGCGCGTGAAGTGCTCGACCGGCGCCTTCGACCCTTCGTACGCCGCATAGAACGGCGTGAACGCGCCGAGCAGCGACGTCACGAGCGTGACGAGCTTGCCGTGATCCTCGAGATGCCGCCCGGCTTCCTTGATGAAGAAGAACGCGGACTTGCTGTTGACCGCGAACATCTCGTCGTACTCGGCCTCGCTGATCTCGGTGAACGGCTTCTTCAGCACCTTGCCGACCGTGTTGATCGCGATGTCGATCTTGCCGAAGCGCTGCTTCGCGTCGTCGAACAGCTTCTCGACCGCGGCGGCCGTCGTCAGGTCGCCCTGGAACGTCGCGGCTTCCGCGCCGGCCGCGCGCACGGCGGCGGCCGTTTCCTCGGCCTGGGCCTGCGACGCCGCGCTGTTGTAGTGAATCGCCACCGCCTTCGCGCCGTGGCCGGCCAGATCCCGGGCGATCAGGCCGCCGAGATTCTTCGCGCCGCCTGCGATCAGGACGACCTTGTCTGCGAGCGTATGAGTTGCCACGGTTGACTCCTTTTTCGTTGAGCGAAGCTAGGAGTGTAGGCACGTGCCACGCGCGGGTCAGCCGGTCGCGGCTGGATGGATTATCCAGAAAACCGATCCAATTCGGACGCAAATCCGTGGTCTGCCGTACCGACGGCGGCACCGGATCATGCTTGCGAAGGCCGGCGCTTCAGCGCGCGTAAAGCGCCGCGTCGATCTTGCCGAGCAGCCACTGCATGCCGGCCAGATGCTGCTGGTCGTGGCTGCACAGGTAGTGGACGAGCCCGCGCACGGTCAACGGACCGTAGCCTTCGAACTCGCCGGTGCGCTCGAACTGCTCGGGCGTGAGGCGCGACAGCAACTCCAGCGTTTCGCGTCGCGCGTCGCGGATCGCCGCGAGCACGTCGGATGCGTACGCATCGGTGTAGCGGCGCTCGATCGCGAGCGCGTCGCCGTCGAGCGACACGAGCAGCGGCCGGTCTTCGTCGAGCATCCGCCGTAACCGCACCTGATAGCCGTCGATCTCGATGTCGCGCACGTGGCAGAGCTGCCCGAGTGGCGAGAAATGCTCGCTCGGAATCCCGGCCCAGTCGTCGGGTGTCCAGCGCGCATAGCCGTCGGGCACGGCCGCGAAATGCGCTTCGAGTTGACGGGGGAAATCGGCGAGTGCATCGAGCGTCGTCGGATTCATGCGGGAAACTCCCTGTCGGATAAGGGCGACGACAACCCTGGCACGGGCCTGCCGCCGCCGTTGCGTCACTTCACGCTGAAGCCGTACGCGCCCTGCGTGCGGTGCCCGTCGGTCGCGACGGCCACCCATTTCACCGTATAGGCACCGGCGCCGACTGCCGCGAGCGGCACCGTCATCCGCTTGCGGTTCGACGCGTCGATGCGCGCACGGCCGTCCGACACCGTCTTGCCGCCGCCGTCGACGACGACGATCGAGCTGAATGCCGGCTCCAGCGGCTCGGTGAAGTCGATCGTGACGGCAGCCGGCGCGGTGGCCACCGCCGCGCCCGCCGCCGGATCGCTCTTCGCGAGATGCGCGTGCGCGAAAGCAGCCGACGAGACGGTGGCGGCAATGATGACGGCGGCCGCCTGGCGACCGAACGGGAATGAATCGAAACGCATGGACTTTCCGTGAAGCATGAACGGGTGCCGCACCCCGCGCGGCGTTCCGGCAGCTTACCAGCGCAGGCGCGTTCATGCCGGTCATCCGCCGCCGCTTGATAGAATGCGCGCGCTATGGATCTCGAAAGCATTCTCTACACCCAGGGTTTCGGCTCGCGCCGCCAGTGCCGCGGCCTGATCGAAGCGGGCCGCGTCGCCGTCGCGGGCACGGCCGCGACCGATCCGGACGCCACCTTCGATACCGACGGCCTCGTATTCGAGGTCGACGATACGGCGTGGCCGTTCCACGAACGCGCGTATCTCGCGCTCAACAAGCCCGCCGGCTACGAATGCTCGCGCGATCCGCAGCACCACGCGAGCGTGTTCAGCCTGCTGCCCGCGCCGCTCGTCGCGCGCGGCGTGCAGTGCGTCGGCCGCCTCGACCAGGACACGACCGGCCTGCTGCTGCTGTCCGACGACGGCCAGTTCGTGCATGCGTACACGTCGCCGAAGCGCAAGGTGCCGAAGACCTACGTCGCGACCGTGCGCCACCCGCTCGACGACGCGCAGTTGAACGCGCTGCGCGGCGGCGTGCAGCTGCACGGCGAGCCGAAGCCGATCGCGGCCGTCGCCGCCGACGCGCGCGACACGCACGCGCTCGCGCTGACCGTCCTCGAAGGCAAATACCACCAGGTCAAGCGCATGGTGGCGGCGGCGAGCAATCGCGTCGAATTGCTGCACCGCGAAAGCATCGGCGGCTTCACGCTGCCGGACGATCTCGCGCCGGGCGCGTGGCGGTGGCTCGACGACGCCGACCTTTCAGCGCTGCGCAATCCCGTCAAAACCCTGTAAGGGAAAATCCGCACGACCGTTCGGTGCCCGGCCGCGTCTGGGCCGCAGGTTCCCCCGCTATACTGAAATCACAAGCTGCACGAGCAGCGATGCAGGGGAGACATCATGAACCTCAACCATTCTTTCGAACTGTCGTCGGTGATGATCGCGTTCGCGGTCATCGGTGTCATCGTGATCGGCGGCCTGCTGGCCATGATGCACATGAAGCACAAATATCATCCGAACCTGATTGGCGCGCTGATCGGGGCGCTGCTGTGCTTCCTGCTGATCGAGGCGTTACCGGCGCTGACCTGAGGCGCTGCCCGGCGCGAGCGTTTGAAGGAAATCGTCTACGGTCGGATAGCGCAACGTCACGCACAATTCGGCCTTGAGCCGTGCGTTGGACAGGCGTCGCGACTCCCGCATGAACGACAGCAGCGTCGGTTCGAGCTGGCGTTCGGCGTCCGCGCGGCTGACGCGCGGCGGCCTCGGCAGGCCGAGCACCCGCGCGACCCGGTCGAAATACTCCCCCATCCGCAGTTCGCTGTCGTCCGACGCGTGCACGGCGCGCGCCGGCCTGCCGCGCTCGGCCGCGCGGCGCAGGATCGCCGCGAGATCATCCGCGTGGATGTGGTTCGTGTAGACGTCGTCGGCCGGCTCGAGCGCCGGCGTGCCGCGCTCAAGCCGCGCGACCGGCAGGCGATTCGCCGCGTAGATGCCGGGAATGCGCACGATGCGCGCGGACAGCACGCCGCGCACCGTCGCCGCACGCAGTTGTCGCTCGGCCGACACGCGTCGGAACGCGCGCGGATTCGCGGGGCGCAACGGCTGCGTTTCGTCGATGCGCGCGCCGCCGCAGTCGCCGTATACGCCCGTCGTGCTCGCGTAGACGAGCCTCGGCGCGCGAAGGCCGTCGGGTACAATACGCGCTCCCCGAACGGGTGCGCCGGCCTGCCGTGCAGCGGTGCGCAGCGTTCGGAGCCGGCCGACCGCCGGTGCCGGCGGGGTCGCTGGCCGACGCGCGGGCATGGACGTTGCGGCGATCAGTGCACGCGTGCGCCGGTCGTCACGGCCGTCGGCCTGCGGCGGTGCGAGATGCAGGATCGTGCGAGCGAGACCCGCGAGGCGGCCGAGCGTCGCCCGGCGATCGAGGTCGCCGACGATCGGCGTCGCGCCCGCGGCCCGCAGTTCGTCGCGGCGGGCCGGGTGGCTCGTCAGCGCCAAGATCCGCAGGTTGCGGCGCGTGTCGCGCCATTGCGCGACGCAGCGCATGCCGACGTCGCCGCAGCCGACGATCAGTGCGCGCGGCCGGCGCAGGATTCGTGTCGCGATCATGTTGGTTGCGAAATCAGTAGCGGCCGTTGCGCGACGCGCAACGGTCTTGCATTGTAGCTGCCGTGCGCGACATGCACGGTCCCCCCATTTTGTTCTAGTTTGGTTCTATGGCATTCAACGTCACTCTCAAGCAAAGCGGCCGGCAATTCCAGGTCGAGTCGGACGAAACCGTGCTGGCTGCCGCGCTGCGCCAGAACGTCCATCTGCCGTACGGCTGCAAGAACGGCGCATGCGGCTCCTGCAAGGGCCAGATCGTGTCGGGCCAGATCGAACAGGGCCCGCACGCCGCATCGGCGCTGTCGAACGACGAACGCACGCGCGGCCTCGCGCTGCTGTGCTGCTCGAAGGCCCAGTGCGATCTCGAAATCGACGTGCGTGAAATCGCCGGCGTCGACGGCGTGCAGGTCAAGAAGCTGCCGTGCCGGATCGCCGCGCTCGAACGCAAGGCCGACGACGTGATGGTCGTGAAGCTGCAGCTGCCCGCCAACGAGCGCCTCCAGTACCTCGCGGGCCAGTACGTCGAGTTCATCCTCAAGGACGGCTCGCGCCGCAGCTACTCGATGGCGAACGCGCCGCACGAGGAAGGCCCGATCGAGCTGCACATCCGCCACATGCCGGGCGGCAAGTTCACCGACCACGTGTTCGGCGCGATGAAGGAGCGCGACATCCTGCGCTTCGAAGGCCCGCTCGGCACGTTCTTCCTGCGCGAGGACTCCGACAAGCCGATCGTGCTGCTCGCGTCTGGCACGGGCTTCGCGCCGATCAAGGCGATCATCGAGCATGTGAAGCACTCGGGCATCACGCGCCCGATGACGCTCTACTGGGGAGCCCGCCGCAAGAAGGACATCTACCTCGACGAACTCGCCGAGCAGTGGGCACGCGAGATCCCGAACTTCAAGTACGTGCCGGTGCTCTCCGAGCCGGACGCCGGCGATCAATGGACCGGCCGCACGGGCTTCGTCCATCGCGCGGTGATCGAGGACCTGCCCGATCTGTCGGGCTACCAGGTGTATGCGTGCGGAGCGCCGGTCATGGTCGAATCCGCGCAGCGCGACTTCACGCAGCACCACGCGCTGCCGGCCGACGAGTTCTACGCGGACTCGTTCACGAGCGCCGCCGACCTCGCGCATCCGGTCTGAGCGGCGGGCCCGCCCGCGTCCCGCGCCGCACGCCGCGATGTCACATTCGCGGCATCGCGGCGGTTTACAGTGAGGCGCGGGATGCCTTATGCTTGCGCACATGAACTGCTTCCTGTCCACCCTTCGACGTCGCCGCTCGCCGCTCCGCCCGGATGCCGCCGGCTCGTCACGGACTCGCGCGTAACCCACACCGCTTCACCGGTTACGCACAAGCTGTTCGAACCCACCAGCCACGGCCTTCCGTGGCTTTTTTATTGCCCGTTTCCCTTTCAACGTCCGCTGGAGTCTGCTGCCATGCCCCTGAACGATTTTCCGATCGACTCGCTGATGTACATCACGAACCGCCCCGACATCGTGTTTACCCACGGCAAGGGTTCGTGGCTCTACGATCACACGGGCAAGCGCTATCTGGACTTCATCCAGGGCTGGGCCGTCAACAGCCTCGGCCACTGCAACGACGGTGTCGTCGAAGCGCTGAAGACGCAGGCCGAAAAACTGCTGAACCCGTCGCCGGCGTTCTACAACGAACCGATGGCGAAGCTCGCGGGCCTGCTCACGCAGCACAGCGTGTTCGACAAGGTGTTCTTCACGAACAGCGGCGCGGAAGCGAACGAAGGCGCGATCAAGCTCGCGCGCAAGTGGGGCCGCAAGTTCCGCAACGGCGCGTACGAGATCATCACGTTCGACCACAGCTTCCACGGCCGCACGCTCGCGACGATGTCGGCCAGCGGCAAGCCCGGCTGGGACACGATCTACGCGCCGCAGGTGCCGGGTTTCCCGAAGGCCGAGCTGAACAACATCAACTCGGTCGAGAAGCTGATCACCGACAAGACCGTCGCCGTGATGCTCGAACCGATCCAGGGCGAAGGCGGCGTGATTCCGGCGACGCGCGAATTCATGCAGGCGCTGCGTGCGCTGACGAAGCAGCACAACCTGCTGCTGATCGTCGACGAAGTGCAAAGCGGCTGCGGCCGTGCGGGCACGCTGTTCGCGTACGAACTCGCCGGCATCGAACCGGACATCATGACGCTCGGCAAGGGCATCGGCAGCGGCGTGCCGCTCGCGGCGCTGCTGTCGAAGGCCGATGTCGCGGTGTTCGAGGCCGGCGACCAGGGCGGCACCTACAACGGCAACCCGCTGATGACGGCGGCCGGCTACTCGGTGATCTCGCAGCTCGTCGCGCCCGGCTTCCTCGAAGGCGTGCGCGCCCGCGGCGAATACCTGAAGCGCAAGCTGCTCGAGCTGTCGGAGGAGCGCGGCTTCGAAGGCGAACGCGGCGAAGGCCTGCTGCGCGCGCTGCTGCTCGGCAAGGACATCGGCCCGCAGATCGTCGAGAAGGCGCGCGACATGCAGCCCGACGGCCTGCTGCTGAACGCCGCGCGGCCGAACCTGCTGCGCTTCATGCCCGCCCTGAACGTGACGACCGACGAAATCGACCAGATGATGGCGATGCTGCGGTCGATCCTCGATACGCTCTAAGGAGACCGCCGCGATGGATGCCGCCGCCGATGCTGTCGCAATCCGCCCGTTCGACCGCGCCGATACCGATGCCGTGCTCGCGGTATGGCGCGACGCGTTCCCGCAATACGACGAAGCCGATGCGCCGCCGCACCGCGATCCGCTGCGATCGATCGCGCTGAAGCTCGCGACGCAGCCGGAGCTGTTCTTCGTCGCGACCAGCGGCGCGCGCGTCGTCGGCACGCTGATGGCGGGTTTCGACGGACATCGCGGCTGGCTCTACTCGTTCGGCGTCGCGAACGACGTGCGCCGGCTCGGCGTCGGCCGCGCGCTGATCGCGCATGCGGAACGCGCGCTCGCCGCGCGCGGCTGCCTGAAGATCAACCTGCAGGTGCTGCCCGGCAACGACGACGCGTGCCGCTTCTATGCGGCGCTCGGTTATCGCGTCGAGGAGCGCATCTCGTTCGGCAAGACGCTGCCGGCGGCGTGATGCCGGCGGCAGCGGCCCCTCTCAACGCGTGATCGGCCCCGCGCCCGGCAGCGGATTGCCGAGCGCGTCGGTCGGCACGGCCTGCTGCTCGAACGCCGCGAAATACGCGGCCCACTGCGACGCGCTCACGCGCACGATCAGTGCGCCGTCCTGCCACACGTCGTTGTGGTCGTTATGGTCGTCGCCCGCGCGATGCAGATAGTTCGAGCCCGTCGAGCCCTGGTTCATGTGCGTGTCATGAATGCCGTTGCCTTCCTTATAGGTACGGCCGAACACGACGACGTCGAGGCCCTGTGACTGCGCGGCGTTCACGAGCCGCAGCAGCGACGGAATCGGCTCCGGATTCTCGGTGCCGTCCATCACCGCACTCGCGCGCCACGCACCCGTCTCGTTCAGGATGTCGCTGCGCAGGTAGTCCAGTGCCGGCAGCGCGGCCTGCCCCGTGAGGTCGGTGTAGCCTTCGGCCGCGGCCGCGAGCGTCTCGGTGACGGGATGGTGGAAATCGTAGACGAGCTTGTAGTTCAACAGGTCGTCCGCATCGCTGGTGCCGACGTTGATCGCGACATCCCAGTCGCCCGACGGCAGCGCCAGCGTCAGGTGGATGTGATACTGGATCTCGCTGCCGTGCGGCGAGCCCTTCAGCTTCGCCACCGATGTCACCTTCGCCTTCACGAAACCGTAGTCCAGACTCATGCGTGCTCTCCGTGTTCGGATGGACCGTCGATGCTACGCGGCCCGTGTGTCGGTTTGCGGGCGACCGGCTGCGGGCGACCGGCTGCGCTCCATCATGCCCGCGCCGCATGCGCACCGCACCCGTCGAATGGAGTCGCGTCCGCGCACACAGTTCGGCACGAATCGCACAACACGAAAAAAAGGCTGTCACGGCATCCCGTGACAGCCTTTCGACAGCCCTGGCACAACGCACGCGGCATCTGCCGCCGCGCGTCACCGGACCTGCGCCTTCTCTCGCTTACTCGCCCAGATACGCGGCCCGCACCTTCGGATCGTCGAGCATCTGCTTCGCGTCGCCTTCCATCGTGACCGTGCCCGAATCCATCACGTAGCCGCGGTCGGCCGCCTGCAGCGCGAGGCGCGCGTTCTGCTCGACGAGCAGCACCGTGATGCCCTCCTTCGAGATCTCGCGCACCACTTCGAAGATCTTCTCGACCATGATCGGCGACAGACCCATCGACGGCTCGTCGAGCAGCAGCAGCTTCGGCTTGCTCAGGATCGCGCGCGACATCGCCAGCATCTGCTGCTCGCCGCCCGACAGCGTGCCCGCAAGCTGCGACGCACGCTCCTTCAGCCGCGGGAAGAAGCCGAACATCCGGTCGACGTCCTTCTTGATCTGCTCGGTGTCGTTGCGCAGGTACGCGCCCATCTGCATGTTCTCGATGATCGACATCCGCGCGAAGATCCCGCGGCCTTCCGGCACCATCGCGAGGCCGCGCTTGAGCAGCTCGTGCGGCGGAATGCCCTTGATCGACTTGCCGTCGTACTCGATGTCGCCCGCCGAGTACGGCTTGAGACCCGTGATCGCCTTCATCGTCGTGGTCTTGCCCGCGCCGTTCGCGCCGATCAGCGTCACGAGCTCGCCCTGACGGACTTCCATGTCAACGCCCTTGACGGCCTGGATGCCGCCGTAGTTGACCTGCAAGCCCTTGATTTTCAACATTGCCGCTGCCATCAGTGCACCCCTGCGCCGAGATATGCCTCAATCACCTTCGGATTCTTCTGCACGTCCTGCGGCAGACCCTCGGCGATCACCTTGCCGTAATCGAGCACCGTCATCCGGTTGCACAGCCCCATCACGAGCTTCACGTCGTGCTCGATCAGCAGGATCGTGCGGCCGTCCGAGCGGATCTTGTCGAGCAGGCGCGTGAGTTCGACCTTCTCGGTCGCGTTCATCCCGGCCGCCGGCTCGTCGAGCGCGAGCAGCTTCGGATCGGTGGCCAGCGCGCGCGCGATCTCGAGACGGCGCTGGTGGCCGTACGACAGGTTGCGCGACGTGTAGTCCGCGTACTGCAGCACGCCGACGTATTCGAGCAGCTCGATCGCGCGTTCCTTGATCTCGCGCTCTTCCTGGCGCTCGGCCGGCGTCTGGAACACCGCGCCGAGCAGCCCGTGCTTGGTGCGCACGTGGCGGCCCACCATCACGTTCTCGAGCGCCGTCATCCCGCCGAACAGGCGGATGTTCTGGAACGTGCGCGCGATGCCGGCCTTGGCCACCTGGTGCACGGCCGTCGGCGTGTAGTTCTGGCCGTCCAGCTTGAAGTCGCCGGAATCCGGCGTGTAGAGGCCCGTGATCACGTTGAAGAACGTGGTCTTGCCGGCGCCGTTCGGGCCGATCAGGCCGTAGATCTCGCCTTCCTTGATCTGCAGGCCGACGTCTGACAGTGCCTGCAGGCCGCCGAAGCGTTTGTTCACGCCCTGCACGGACAGTCGGATTTGCTTGTCGCTCATGTGTATATCCCCTGTGTCCGTCGATTAAGCGCGCACCGGCTTCTTGCTGTTGCGCTTCGCCAGTTTCGCGATCTTGTCCTCGTGCTTCGGCGCGGGCCACAGGCCTTCCGAGCGGTACAGCATGATGACGACCATCGCGAGGCCGTACAGCGCCTGACGGATCACTTCCGTATCGACGATGTCGTGGCCGAACAACGCATGCTGCAGCGGGCTCATCGTCGAGCGCAGGAATTCCGGGAAGATCGCGAGCAGCACCGCACCCAGGATCACGCCCGGGATGTGGCCCATGCCGCCGAGCACCACGCAGGCGAGCACCACGATCGATTCCCAGAACGTGAACGATTCCGGCGACACGAAGCCCTGGAACGAGCCGAACATCGCGCCCGACAGGCCGCCGAACGACGCGCCCATCGCGAACGCGAGCAGCTTCACGTTACGGGTGTTGATGCCCATCGCCTTCGCCGCGATCTCGTCTTCGCGGATCGCTGCCCACGCACGGCCGATACGCGAGTGCTGCAGGCGCGTACAGACCCAGATCACCAGCAGCGAGCACAGCACGAACAGGTAGTAGTACATGTAGACCGACGGCAGCTGCAGGCCGAACAGCGAGTGCGTCTGCGACAGGTTGAAGCCGCCGACATGCACCGGATCGATGCCCGTGATCCCCTTCGGGCCGTTGGTGATGTTCACCGGACGGTCGAGGTTGTTCATGAAGATCCGGACGATTTCACCGAAGCCGAGCGTCACGATCGCCAGGTAGTCGCCGCGCAGGCGCAGCGTCGGCGCGCCGAGCAGGATCCCGAAGGTCGCCGCCAGCGCCATCGCGATCGGCACGATGATCAGGAACGGCACGTGCAGGCCGTTCGGCGCGAGCGCCGCGATCCACTCGAACTGCGAGGTCAGGTGCGGCGAACTCAGCAATGCCGCCGTGTATGCGCCCACCGCGTAGAACGCGATGTAGCCGAGGTCGAGCAGGCCGGCGAAGCCGACCACCACGTTCAGGCCCAGCGCGAGCATCACGTACAGCATCGCGAAGTCGAGCACGCGGACCCAGTAGTTGCCGCCGGCCGAGCCGATCACGATCGGCGCCGCGATCACGAGGACGGCGGTCAGCAGGCCGATGACGATGGTCTTGGCGGTGTTGCGCTCTTCGACGAGCGACGTCGAGGATTCGATCGGTTGAATGGATGTCATGTTGTTTGCTCCCTTCCGTTACGCGCGATCCGCGACCCGTTCGCCCAGCAGGCCCGACGGACGGAACACCAGCACGATGATCAGCACGACGAAGGCGAACACGTCCTGGTAGTTGCTGCCGAATACGCCGCCCGTGAGGTTGCCGATGTAGCCGGCCCCGAGCTGCTCGATCAGGCCGAGCAGCACGCCGCCGACCATCGCGCCGCCGAGGTTGCCGATCCCGCCGAGCACCGCGGCGGTGAACGCCTTCATGCCGGGAATGAAACCCATGTAGAAGTGCACGTTGCCGTATTCGGAGGCGATCATCACGCCGGCCAGCGCGGCGAGCGCGGAGCCGATCATGAACGTCGCGGAGATCACGAAGTTCGGGTTCACGCCCATCAGGCTGGCCGTATTCGGGCTTTCGGCGATCGCGCGCATCGCGCGGCCGAGCTTGGTCTTGTGCACGAGCAGCAGCAGGCCGCCCATCACGATGAACGCGACCGCGATGATCACGATTTCAGTCACGGAGATCACGGCGCCCGGCGTCGTGTCGGTGGCCTTGATCACGTTGATCGGATCGGTCGGCAGCAATTGCGGGAACGGCAGCGGGTTGCGCGACCAGATGATCATCGCCGCCGTCTGCAGCAGGATCGACACGCCGATCGCGGTGATCAGCGGCGCGAGGCGCGGCGCGCGGCGCAGCGGCCGGTACGCGACGCGCTCGATCGTGAAGCCGACGAACGCGCAGACGACCGCGGCGATGCCCAGGCCGATCGTCAGCGTCGCGACGTTGCCGAGTCCGGGAAAATGGTTCTGCAGCACGGTGATGGCCGACAGCGCGACCATCGCGCCGATCATCAGCACGTCGCCGTGCGCGAAGTTGATGATGCCGAGAATGCCGTACACCATCGTGTAGCCCAACGCGATGATGGCGTAGACACTGCCGAGCACCAGCCCGTTGAGAACCTGCTGGACGAAAATATCCATTTAAAGCTCCTTGGCCCGTGCTGCCGGAGGACGTTGCGCCCCGCGGGTAAGCGAGGAATCGCGCCTTCTCGGCGACACTGCGGGTACTAGTCGATACCGGTAAGGGTGGATCGTCCCGGCGCGCGCCGCCCGGCCTGTACGGCCGGACCTGCCGCCGGGGCGGATACAAAAACGGCACCGCACTGTTCCGGTGCCGTCATGAGTCCCGTCGCTAAATCGTCACGACGTCGAGGACGGTGTTCGTGGCCTCCTTGAAGTCGTGGGGCAGCATGCCGAGACGGCCTTCGTCCGGTTTCCCGGCATCCGTGCCTTGGCCCGTCCGGCGCGACGCAAGCGCCGCCCCCGGACGGATCGGATTCCGCGCCGCGCCGCCCGTCAGGACATGGCGGCCGCCGCACCCGACATTCGTCAGGACTGCGTCGGAATCCATCGTACGAACCAGACCGCGCGCCATGACCGGATCGGTCGTGGCGGCACGCTGTTTCATCGAATTGAAATGAAGGGGGGCCGGTGACATCTGCGCGCTGCCCGCGGCGGCGCGAGCGGCCGGCATCCGTCGAGCGGCGCGACCGGTCACCGTCGCGCCGCGACCGGCGGCTTGCCGCGACACGACCGGCATGCCCGCTGCCGGAGCGTTCGTCACGCCAAGCGCGTTGATTTCGTCAATCGTCAAACGTGCCCCGTATTCCTTGTCGTTACCCAATTGCGCGATACGGCACGGCGATGGCGCCGCACGACCGGGTCCGGCGACGCACGCGCCGCTGGCCGGCGGCGCCGCGAACGCCGCAGCCTTCCTGCCCGCCCTGTCGCCGCTCTTTTTGCTGCATCCGGCAAGCATTGCAACCGGTGCGGCGGCGGACTCGGCGTAAGCCAACTTCACATGCATCGAATGGTCTCCCGCGCCTTGCCAAAACCCGATTTCAAAGCCATTCCGGCTTGAAAACGGGCGCATTGTAACTCCATTTATAGGACGCCAATAATCCTGATTCGATGGGGTTTTCCTGCATTGCAACCAATTTTGAGAGACGGCTGGAAACATCGGGAGCAACCGGGTTGCACCATGCTTGCGAATATTGGTTGCGATTATGATTTCGAGGCACCAAAAAAAAGCGCGCCGGGAGGCGCGCTTCGGTGTTCCGCGGGTGCAATGCGGCAATCAGGCGGCAGGCGGCAGGTTCAACCCGCGCGGCAGCGGAAACGACACGTTTTCCTCGATGCCGTCGAGCGCGCGGACATTGCGCACGCCGAGCTCGCGCAGCCGCGCGATCACGGCCTGGGCGAGCACTTCCGGCGCCGACGCGCCGGCCGTCACGCCGATACGGCGCTTGCCGGCGACCCATGCCGGATCGATCTGGTCGGGCGCATCGACCATGTACGCGGCCACGCCGCGCTTCTCGGCCACTTCGCGCAGGCGGCTCGAATTCGAGCTGTTGGGGCTCCCGACGACGATCACGACGTCGCACTGCGGCGCCATGAACTTCACCGCGTCCTGGCGGTTCTGCGTCGCATAGCAGATGTCCTGCTTCTTCGGCTCGCGGATCTTCGGATACTTCGCCTTCAGCGCGCCGATGATCTCCGCGGCGTCGTCGACGGACAGCGTCGTCTGCGTGACGAGCGCGATGCGCTCGGGATCGGCGAGTTCGAGCTTCTGCACGTCCTCGACGCTCTCGACGAGATGCATGCCGCGCTCGACCTGCCCCATCGTGCCTTCGACTTCCGGGTGGCCCTTGTGCCCGATCATGACGATGTCGACGCCATCCTGGCGCATCTTCGCCACTTCGACGTGCACCTTCGTGACGAGCGGGCAGGTTGCGTCGTAAATGCGCAGCCCGCGCACGTCGGCCTCGTCGCGCACGGCCTTCGACACGCCGTGCGCACTGAAGATCACGGTGTTGCCGGCCGGCACTTCCTCGAGTTCCTCGACGAAGATCGCGCCTTTCTTCTTCAGATCCTCGACCACGTACTTGTTGTGGACGATTTCGTGACGGACGTAGATCGGCGCACCGTGCATCGCGATCGCACGCTCGACGATCTCGATCGCGCGGTCGACACCCGCGCAGAACCCGCGCGGCTGGGCCAGCAGGATTTCGGCATCGGCGGCAACGGTTTGCCCGGACAGCGTATCGGTGTTGCTCATGATTACAGGATTCCGATGATTTTCACTTCGAACGTGAGCGCCTGGCCCGCGAGCGGATGATTGAAGTCGAACAGCGCCGAGGTCTCGCCGACCTCCTTCAGCACCCCTGCGTACCGGCCGCCGTCCGGTGCGTTGAACTCGATCAGTTCGCCCGGCGTGAAATCGTCGCCGACCATCCCGTTCTCGCGCAACGTCGACAGCGTCACGCGCTGGAGCATGTCGGGATTGCGGGGACCGAACCCCTGTTCCGGGGCTAGCTGAAAAGTCGAGTGGTCGCCCACCCGGAGCCCGAGCAGAATCTGTTCGAGCGAGGGCGCCAGTTGCCCCGCGCCCAGCAGCAGCGTGGCCGGCTTGTCGGAGAAGGTGTTGACGATGTCGGCGCCGTCGGCCAGTGCCAGCCGGTAATGCAACGTGACGTGGGAACCGGGCTTCACTTCGGATAGATCGATGAGGCTCATGAATTACTCGTTCAGTCGGCGCCCGATACGGCCGAATGGCCCGGCGCAAAGTCAATATTGTAAGTCACCTGAGCGAGCAAGGCGGAAAGTGCGACGACGTCGCGCACACCACCCTGCCGCCAATGGAGTTCCAAGCATGCTGTCACCCTGCCTCGCCCTGCCGCCGGCCGAATGCCGGGACAATGCCGATGCACCGGCCGATCCGCCCGGCCGCGTCATCCCGATTCGCCGGCGCAAGCGCCGCCCGGCCGACTGGCGGCCCGAGCGACCGCGCGAGCGCTTGCTGGAGCGCGGGCCGGCCGCGCTGACCGACGACGAACTGATCGCGCTGCTGCTCGGCACGGGCAAGCCCGGGCACGATGTCTTCATCACCGCCCGCGCACTGGTCGATCGGTTCAGGACGTTGCGCGGGCTGCTCGAAGCGAGCACCGACGATTTCGAGGCGCACCCCGGCATCGGCCCCGCGCGTGCCGCGCGGCTGGCCGCGATCATCGAGATCGCCCGGCGCGTGCTGAACGAGAAGGCGCAGGTGCGCACGCCGATCGATTCGCCCCGCGCCGTCGAGGATTGCCTGCGGCTGAGGATCGGCACGTGTCCGCACGAGGTGTTCGTCGCGGTGTACCTCGACGCGCGCAACGGCCTGATCGACATGGAGGAAATCACGCGCGGCTCGCTCACGCGGATGGCCGTCTATCCGCGCGAGATCGTGCGACGCGCGATGGTGCACAACGCCGCGTCGCTGATCGTCGCGCACAACCATCCGTCGGGCGCCGTACAGCCCAGCGCGGAAGACCGTCGCCTCACCCGCGTGCTGAAAGATGCGCTCGAACTCGTCGACGTGCGGCTGCTCGACCACATCGTCGTCGGCACCGGCGACACTTTTTCGTTCGCACGCGCCGGTTGGCTGTAGACTGTGCCGCGGCAGCCCGCCCCGGGCGCCGCAACGACGAAGCGAAATTAGGTTTGATTTTTCTGAACTTTTTCTGCTAGAATCGTCGTCTGTCTTTTTTCCAACCAGTTCTAGCCATCGAAGGGCCTTGTCTGTAAGGGCTACGGCGTTCTGAGTGCAGCCATGGATCACGTGGCGGTGCGATGGAACCTTCACCGGCGATCGAACCCCGAATTTAGCGTATTAGGAGTGCTCTCATGGCACGCGTATGCCAAGTAACTGGGAAAGCGCCGATGAGCGGCAACAACGTTTCCCACGCCAACAACAAGACGAAGCGCCGCTTCCTGCCGAACCTGCAAAACCGCCGGTTCTGGGTAGAGAGCGAAAACCGCTGGGTGCGCCTGCGCGTTTCGAACGCCGGCCTGCGCCTGATCGACAAGAACGGCATCGATTCCGTGCTCGCTGACCTGCGCGCACGCGGCGAAGCCTAAGCCCAAGGAGCACAATCATGGCAAAAGGCGCACGCGACAAGATCAAGCTCGAGTCCACCGCTGGTACGGGTCACTTCTACACGACCACGAAGAACAAGCGCAACATGCCGGAAAAGATGGCGATCAAGAAGTTCGATCCCGTCGTCCGCAAGCATGTGGAATACAAAGAAACCAAGATCAAGTAATCTCCGGTTTCTGCCAGCCTGACGGCGACCGAAAAGCCCCGCTCCTGCGGGGCTTTTTGTTTTGCGCGCACGCTCCGGCCCGACGCGGTATGCTCTTCCCTTTCCGCGGCCACGGCTGCCGGAACGCACAAGATCAAAAGCGTAAACGATGGAGATGCAGCATGAAATTCGACGTGGCGATCGTCGGCAGCGGCCTGGCAGGGCTGTCGGTCGCACTCAACCTGGCCAGCACGCGACGTGTCGCGCTGATCGCGAAACGTTCGATGATGGAGGGGGCAAGCGATAACGCGCAAGGCGGTATCGCGGCGGTCCTCGACTCGGCGGACAGTATCGAGAACCACGTCGACGACACGCTGGTCGCCGGTGGCGGGCTGTGCGACGAAGGCGCGACGCGCTACATCGTCGAGCACGGCCGCGAAGCGATCGAATGGCTGATCTCGCAAGGCGTGCCGTTCACGAAGGACGACGCGGCCGAACTCGGTTTTCACCTGACGCGCGAAGGCGGCCACAGCCACCGCCGGATCATCCATGCGGCCGACGCGACCGGCCATGCGGTGCTCGCGACGCTATCCGAGCGCGCGCGCCAGCATCCGAACATCACGTTCTTCGAGAACCACCACGCGATCGACCTGATCACGTCGGACCGGCTCGGCCTGCCCGGCCGCCGCTGTCACGGCCTGTATGCGCTCGACGTCGACAACGACCGCACGATCACGATCGAGGCGCCGCACACCGTGCTCGCCACGGGCGGTGCCGGCAAGGTCTACCTGTACACGACGAACCCCGACACCGCGACCGGCGACGGCATCGCGATGGCGTGGCGCGCGGGCTGCCGCGTGTCGAACATGGAATTCATCCAGTTTCACCCGACCTGCCTGTTCCATCCGTATGCGAAGTCGTTCCTGATTTCGGAAGCCGTGCGCGGCGAAGGCGGCCTGCTGAAACTGCCCGACGGCACGCGCTTCATGCCCGCGCACGACCCGCGCGCCGAGCTCGCGCCGCGCGACATCGTCGCACGCGCGATCGACTTCGAGATCAAGAAGCGCGGGATCGACTGCGTGTATCTCGACATCAGCCATCAGCCGGAAGCGTTCCTGCGCGAACACTTCCCGACGATCCACGCGCGCTGCCTCGAATTCGGCATCGACATCGCGAAACAGCCGATTCCCGTCGTGCCGGCCGCGCACTACACGTGCGGCGGCGTCGTCACCGATCTCGCCGGACGCACCGATCTCGCGGGCCTGTATGCGGTCGGCGAGACGTCGTGCACCGGGTTGCACGGCGCGAACCGGCTCGCGAGCAACTCGCTGCTCGAATGTCTGGTGATCGGCCGTGCGGCCGCCGAAGCAATCGAGGCGGCCGGCTTCGACACCGACACGCCGGCGACGCTGCCCGCATGGGACGAAAGCCGCGTGTCGGATGCCGACGAGGAAGTCGTCGTTGCGCACAACTGGGACGAACTGCGCCGCCTGATGTGGAACTACGTCGGCATCGTGCGCACCGACAAGCGCCTCGAACGCGCCAAGCACCGGCTGTCGCTGCTGCGCGACGAAATCCACGAGTACTACGCGAACTTCCGCGTGACGCGCGACCTGCTGGAACTGCGCAACCTCGTCGATGTGGCGACGCTGATCGTGAAGAGTGCGCAATCGCGCCGCGAAAGCCGCGGGCTGCACTACAGCCGCGACTGGCCGCATACGCTGCCGAAGGCATTGCCGAGCGTGCTCACGCCGCGCGCGCGCCGCTGAGCGTATGCCCTTCCCGGCTACGGCCGGGAGCGCCCAGGAAAAAAGCCGCTGGCGTTTGCGCGCCGGCGGCTTTTTTGTCTGACCCGACGACGTTCGGTCAGTCGACGATCCGCATCGAATAGTCGGTCGCGCGCACGTCCTTCGTCAGTGCGCCGATCGAGATGCGATCGACGCCCGTTTCCGCGAACGCACGCACCGTCTCGAAATTGACGCCGCCCGAGACCTCGAGCACGGCCTTGCCGGCCGCGACACGCACGGCTTCACGCATCATGTCGAGCGTGAAGTTGTCGAGCAGCACCGACTGCGCACGATGCGCGAGCGCCGTGTCAAGTTGCGCGAGCGTCTCGACCTCGATCTGCACGGGTACGCCCGACTCCAGCGCAAATGCCGCATCGAGCGCCTCGCCGACCCCGCCTGCCGCCGCGATGTGGTTCTCCTTGATCAGGATGCCGTCGTACAGCGCGAGGCGCTGGTTCTCGCCGCCGCCGACGCGCACCGCATACTTCTGCGCAAGCCGCAGGCCCGGCAGCGTCTTGCGCGTATCGAGGATCTTCGCGCGCGTGCCTTCGATGCGATCGACGTAGCGGCGCGTCGCGGTCGCGACGCCCGACAGCAGCTGCAGGAAATTCAGCCCGTTGCGCTCGGCCGTCAGCAGCGCGCGCGCCGGCCCGTCGAGTTCGCAGACGGTCGAATCGGGCGTCATGCGGTCGCCTTCGCGATAGCGCCATTGCACGGTGATCGACGGATCGATCCGGGCGATCACCGCCTCGAACCACGGCACGCCGCACAGCACGGCTTCCTCACGCACGATGATCCGCGCCCGGCGGCGCCCGCCGGCCGGCACGAGCCGCCCGGTCTGGTCGCCGGTGCCGACGTCTTCCGCGATCGCGTCGGCCACGTTGCGCGCGATCGCGTCGTCGAATGCCGCGCCGTATTGCTCACGAACGCTGTCGAACAGCGGAGATACGGCGTCGCTCATGCGGCCCCCACGTTCGCAAACAGCCCCTGGTCGCGCTGCAGGTCACCGCTCGCCTGCACGCGCTTCTTGTGCGCGGCCGCGAACTCGAGCATCCGGTCGATCGGCAAACGCGCACGCTCGCCGATCGCGGGATCGACGAAGATCTCGTTGTGGCCGCGTTCGAGCACGTCCGCAAGGTTCGCGAGGCCGTTCATCGCCATCCACGGACAATGCGCGCAGCTCTTGCAGGTCGCGCTGTTGCCGGCCGTCGGCGCGGCGATGAAGGTCTTGCCGGGCGCGGCGAGCTGCATCTTGTGCAGGATGCCGAGATCGGTCGCGACGATGAAGTGCGTCGCGTCGAACTTGACCGCCGCATCGATCAGTTGCGTGGTCGAGCCGACGACATCGGCCTGCGCGACGACGTTTTCCGGCGACTCGGGATGGACGAGCACCTTCGCGTCCGGATATTCGGCGCGCAGCAGGTCGAGCTCGATACCCTTGAACTCGTCGTGGACGAGGCACGAGCCTTGCCACAGCAGCATGTCCGCGCCGGTTTTCTTCTGGATATAGCTGCCGAGATGGCGGTCCGGCGCCCAGATGATCTTCTCGCCGCGCGCGTGCAGGTCGGCCACGATTTCGAGGCCGATCGACGACGTGACCATCCAGTCCGCGCGCGCCTTCACGGCCGCGCTGGTGTTCGCGTAGACGACGACGGTGCGGTCCGGATGCGCATCGCAGAACGCCGAGAATTCGTCGACCGGACAGCCGAGGTCGAGCGAACAGGTCGCGTCGAGATCGGGCATCAGGATCCGTTTGTTCGGGCTCAGGATCTTCGCGGTTTCGCCCATGAAGCGCACGCCGGCGACGACCAGCGTCTGCGCGTCGTGATCGCGGCCGAAGCGGGCCATTTCGAGCGAATCGGCAACGCAGCCGCCCGTTTCGTCGGCCAGCTCCTGCAGCTCGGCATCCACGTAGTAGTGGGCGACCAGCACGGCCTTTTCACGGGCGAGCAGCGTCTTGATGCGCGCCTTCAATGCAGCGCGCTCCTCGGCGGACGGCGCGTCGGGCACCTTGGCCCATGCCTGCCCCACGCCGCACACGGTCCCTGCCGCGACGGGCCGGTCGTACTCGACGGGTTTGATCGTCGATTGCATCTCCATATCTCCTGTCGATCCGAGTGAACGCTTTGGCGCTCACTCGGATCCCATGCTTCGCGGTCGGCCGGAGTGAGGGGCTCGGCGCCTGCTCCGCTCCCCTGCTCGCCCGGGGCCCCCGCTCGCCACCGCCCCAAGCTTCATACCAATCCGCCCTGCCGAACGCCCATCAAAACCGGCGGCCCAAATGAAAAAACCCCGCCAACGCGGGGTTTGTGACGTCCTGAGATTCTAATCGATTTCGAATCAGGCGTAGCGACGCAGGCGCGTCGCGAATTCCTGCAGCGCCTTGATGCCGCTTTGTTCCGCGCGATGGCACCAATCCTGCAATTGCGCGAGGAGCTGTTCGCGCGACGCGGTCGAACGATCCCAGATCGCGGCCAGGTCCTGGCGCAGCTGGAAGTACGTATGCAGCTTCTGGCTGTTCGCGAAGATTTCCGGCAACAGCTTCTTCTGCGGCTCGTCGAGGCCGTCGGCGTCCTTGTGGAACCACTTGCGCGCACCGCGCATCAGCTGGTACTTCTCGCTCGAGCCGAGTTCCTTCAGGTGCGCGAGCTCCTGGCGGTACGCACGCTTCACGGCCTTGCCGTAGCGCGCCATCACTTCGTAGCGGTTCGACAGCACGGCCTGCAGCGTTTCCTGGTCGAGCACCGTCTTCGGCTTGTTCAGGCGCGGCGTGGGCGCAACCTTCTTCACCTTCGCGAGACCGAACGCCGACATGATGCGGATGTACATCCAGCCGATGTCGAACTCGTACCACTTGTTCGACAGCTTCGCCGACGTCGCGAACGTGTGGTGGTTGTTGTGCAGTTCTTCACCGCCGATCACGATGCCCCACGGGAACAGGTTCGTGCTCGCGTCGGCCGAGTTGAAGTTGCGATAGCCCCAGAAGTGACCGAAGCCGTTGACGACGCCAGCCGCCCAGAACGGGATCCAGACCATCTGCACGGCCCACACGGTCAGGCCGATCACGCCGAACAGCGCGACGTCGATCACCATCATCAGGCTGATGCCGAGAATCGGGTACTTCGAATAGACATTGCGCTCGACCCAGTCGTTCGGCGTGCCGTGGCTGAACTTGCGCATCGTCTCTTCGTTCTTCGCTTCCGCGCGATACAGTTCCGCGCCCTCGAGGAACACCTTCCAGATCCCGCGCGTCTGCGGGCTGTGCGGATCTTCCTCGGTCTCGCACTTCGCATGGTGCTTGCGGTGAATCGCGGCCCACTGGCCCGTCAGCATGCCGGTCGTCATCCACAGCCACAGCCGGAAGAAGTGGCTCGCGATCGGATGCAGTTCCAGCGCACGATGCGCCTGGCAGCGGTGCAGATAGACCGTCACGCCGATGATCGTGACGTGCGTGACGGCGAGCGCGAACAGCGCGACCTGCCACCACGAAAAACGCAGGAGCCCGTGGGAAAGAAAATCGAGCAGGGAATTCAACAAGGCAGTTACCTGTGATGAGAGCGACGCCGGCTCGCGCAGGCGTCAGAAAAATGAAAGCATACCGCGTATAGACTTGGATTCTACTTCAACCGTTCCAAGTCTTTGTAAAAAATGAATATTTTCTTGCCCTGGCGCAACCGGAGCAGTCCACGGGCGGACTTGGACGGGCGTGCGATCCGGTTCCGGCCGCGGGGTCAAAGCATTTGACGGCCGGCGCGCGCTATGCAGCCGGTGCGCGCCCGTTCGCCGCGCCGTTCGCGGCCGCCGGATCGAGCCCGGCCGTCGTACCGGCGGCGGGAAAACCGTCCGGCAATCCGACCACGCGCACCTCGCGCTGCGGAAACGGAATCGAGATCCCGTGCTCGCTGAACAACCGCCAGATGTTGCGGTTCACGCTCGAACGCACGCCCGACGTGCCTTTCGCGGAATCCTCGATCCAGAAACCAAGCTCCAGGTCGATCCCGTCCGCACCGAAACTCACCAGATACGGCGTCGGCGCGGGCTCCGCCAGCACGCGCGGCACGTCCTTCGCCGCGTCGGCGAGCAGCGCGAGCGCGTGCTCGACGTCGCTCGTGTACGCGACCTGCACCGCGACCTTCGCATAACCGCGCGTCAGGTAAGACGACTGGTTCTGCACGACGTCGGTGATCAGCTTCTCGTTCGGGATCAGTGTCTCGTTACCGTCGAGGCCGCGCACGACCGTGTAGCGCGTGCGGATCTGCGTGACGACGCCCTGCAGCCCGCCGACGCTGATCGCGTCGCCGAGCCGCAGCGAGCGGTCGAGCAGGATGATGAAGCCCGACACGTAGTTGCTCGCGATCTTCTGCAGCCCGAAGCCGAGACCGACGCCCACCGCGCCGCCAAACACGCCGAGCACGGTCACGTCGATGCCGACCAGCGACAGCCCGATCAGGATCGCCGCGAACACGAGCAGCGCGCGGCCGACCCGCGACAGCACGACCTTCAGGTTCGCGTCGAGCGTGCTCGCGCGCGTGAGGCGATCCTCGAGCACCGAGCCGAGCCACATCGCGACCATCAGCGTGACGCACACCCACAGCGCGCCCGAGATCACCGACAGCAGCGTGAGATGCGCATTGGCGACGCGGAACTGCACGCTGTCGAGCCAGCCGAGCACGTCGCGCTGGATCCCGAGCACGGTCAGCACCATCGCGGCCCACACGACGGTCGACACCACCTTCTCGACGATCGACAGCCACGCATGCGTGTGGCCGTCGCGCGCGAACACGCGCCGCGCGAAGAAGAACAGCACGTAGATCAACCCGATGCCGAACAGCGGCACGAGCGCGAGCTGCAGCAGCGACGTCGACATGAACGGGTCGAACGCGAGTTGCGCGGCGCCGACGAAGACGCTGCCGAACAACGGGAACAACGCGCGCTTCAGGCTTTGCGCGCCCGCGCCGGGCGCACGTCCGGCCGCCCGGCGGCGCGCATCGATGCGGCCGTGCACGAAGCGCGCGGTCACCCACGCGAAGCACAGCGCGCCGACGAGAATCGCCGCCTGCCAGATCATCACCGGCTGGTGGAAGTCACGAATGACCGATTCCAGCCGGTGCGACAGCAGGCGGCTCTGCAGATTTTCCATCGTCCGTCCGGGCTGTCGTTACTGCGCGGCGCGCCGTTCGAGCACCGCGGCGAAGAAGCCGTCGGTCGCGTGACGATGCGGCCACAGCGACAGGTAGTCGCCCGTCTCCAGCTCGATGCGCTGGTCGGCCAGCACCTTCTGCGCCGGCACCAGCACGAACTCGGGATGATCGGCCAGGAACTGTTCGACGATGCGCTCGTTCTCGGCGTCGAGCACGCTGCAGGTCGCATAGACAAGCCGCCCGCCCTTCTTCACGAGACGCGCGGCGCTCGCGAGGATCGACGCCTGCTTCGGTGTCAGCTCGTCGATCGCCGTGCGCGACTGGCGCCACTTCAGGTCCGGATTGCGGCGCAGCGTGCCGAGGCCGCTGCACGGCGCGTCGACCAGCACGCGGTCGATCTTGCCGGCGAGCCGCTTGATCTTCGCGTCGTGCTCGCTGTCGATCAGCACCGGGTTCACGTTCGACAGCCCGCTGCGCGCGAGGCGCGGCTTCAGCTTCGCGAGGCGCTTCTCCGACACGTCGAACGCATAGAGCCGCCCGGTCGAGCGCATCATCGCGCCCAGCGCGAGCGTCTTGCCGCCCGCACCGGCGCAGAAGTCGACGACCATTTCGCCGCGGCGCGGCGCGACCAGCGAGCACAGCAGCTGGCTGCCTTCGTCCTGCACCTCGATCGCGCCTTCCTCGAACAGCTTCAGGCGCGTCAGCGCCGGCTTGCCGACCACCCGCACGCCGAACGGCGCGAACGGCGTCGCGCCCGCCTCGATGCCGCTCACGCGCAGCGCTTCGATCACCTGGTCGCGCGTCGCCTTCTGCGCGTTGGCACGCAGGTCGAGCGGCGCCGGGTAGTTCAGCGCGGCGGCAAGCTGCGCGAGCTCCTCGCCATCGAAACGGGCCGACAGCGCCTGATGGATCCAGTCGGGCAGGTTCGAGCGAATGCGCACCGGCAGGCTCGCCGGATCGATCTTCGACACGTGCTCGAGCCAGGCGGACTCGGTGTCGGACAGGAACGGCTTCAGCGCATTGCGGCCGACCGTCTGCATCAGGCCGAGCAGCGTCAGGCGCCGCGCCGGCGTACCCGTGCCGCTTTCGGCGAGGTGCGAAAACTCCATTTTCCGGCGCAGCACCGCGAACACGGCCTCGGCGATCACGCCGCGCTCGGCGTGCCCGAGCTTCGGGTGCGCGCGGAAGAACCGGCTCGTCGTCGCATCGGCGGGGCCGGCGAATTTCAGCACCTCGGCCAGCAAAGTCTCGGTCTGGCCAATCAGGAATCCGTGCAGCTTCATACGCCCTCGCTCGTTTCGGTATGCGGTTGATCCGCGAAAATCCAGCGCGCCTCTTCCGGCGCGACCACTGCACGGCCGTTCTCGAGGCGCAGACGCCCCTCGACGAACCAGCGCACCGCGCGCGGATACAGCACATGCTCGACGCTCAGCACGCGCCGCGCGAGCGCGGCCGCGTCGTCGCCGGCGCGCACGGGCACCGCGCCCTGCGCGACGATCGCGCCGCTGTCGAGCTCGGGAATGACGAAATGCACGCTCGCGCCATGCAGCGCGACGCCCGCGTCGAGCGCCTGCTGATGCGTATGGATACCCTTGAAGCTCGGCAGCAGCGACGGATGGATGTTCAGCAGCCGGCCTTCGTATCGTCTGACGAATGCGGGCGTGAGGATGCGCATGAAGCCGGCGAGAACGACGAGATCGGGGGCGAAACGGTCGATCTCGGCGGCGAGCGCCGCGTCAAAGCTGTCGCGGCCGTCGAACGACCGGTGGTCGACCACCGCCGTCGCCACCCCGTGCGACGCGGCAAAAGCCAGGCCGGCCGCATCGGGCCGGTTGGCGATCACGGCGGCAATCTCGGCCGGCCAGCGTTCCTGCGCGCATGCGCGGACGATGGCCTCCATGTTGCTGCCGCGACCGGAAATCAGGATCACGAGTTTTTTCATCCGCGAATTTTACCATTCGCCCCCGCGTTTCCCGCCTTCTCGGCCGCCGGCCCGTCCGAACGTTTATAATCTTCTGCTTTGCGGCATCCCACCGCCCATTCCCCGACCGCTGCATCCGCTATCGTGAAAGTCTTCCGCGGCCTGCCCAACGCCGAGAGCCGTGCCCCGTGCGCGCTGACGATCGGCAACTTCGACGGTGTCCATCGCGGCCACCAGGCCCTGCTCGCGCGCGTGCGCGCGGCAGCGGACGCGCGCGGCCTGCCCGTGTGCGTGATGACGTTCGAGCCGCACCCGCGCGAATTCTTCAATCCGGCCGGCGCGCCGCCGCGCATCGCGATGCTGCGCGACAAGCTCGAGGCGCTGCGCGATCACGGTGTCGACCGCGTCGTCGTCGAGCACTTCAACCATACCTTCGCGAGCCAGTCGCCGCAGGCGTTCGTCGAACGCACGCTGGTGAACGGGCTGCACACGCGCTGGATGATGGTCGGCGACGATTTCTGCTACGGCGCGAAACGCGCGGGCACCTTCGACACGCTGAAGGCGGCCGGCGAGCAGTACGGCTTCGAGGTCGAGCAGATGGGCACGGTGGCCGGCAGCGACGGCACGCGCATTTCCAGCTCGGGTGTGCGCGCCGCGCTCGCGGCCGGCGATCTCGACGCGGCCGCGCAGGCGCTCGGCCACGGCTACGCGATCAGCGGCCACGTCGCGCACGGGCTGAAGCTCGGCCGCGACCTCGGTTTCCCGACGCTGAACCTGCCGATCGCGCACAAGCGGCCGGCGCTCGCGGGCATCTTCGTCGTGCAGGTGCACGGCCTCGGCCCCGACCCGCTGCCGGGCGTCGCGAGCCTGGGCCTGCGCCCGACCGTCGACGATTCCGGCCGCGTGCTGCTCGAAGTGCACCTGCTCGACTGGCATGGCGACGCGTACGGCAAGCTCATCCGCGTCGAATTCCTGAAGAAGCTGCGCGACGAGGCGAAATTCGACGACCTCGAGGCGCTGTCGCGCGCGATCGCCCTGGACGTCGCGAACGCGCGCGCGTACTTCATCGAACGCGACCGGGCGCCGGGCAGCCGCGCCACGGGCTTCTCGACGTCGGCAACCGACCGAATTAGCTGATCCGGACGGCGGCGCCCGGCGCCGCACCCTCGCGCCGCCCACTCGCGCGCATCCCCGATTCACGACGCCCGAGCGTCTCCCGATTTAGATAGCGATCCCATCATGAGCAACAAGAAAGCCGATTCGAAACCGCAGGCCAAGTATCCGGTCAACCTGCTCGACACGCCGTTCCCGATGCGCGGCGACCTGCCCAAGCGCGAGCCGCAGTGGGTCAAGGAATGGGAGGAGCGCGGCCTCTACGAGAAGATCCGCGCGGCCAGCAAGGGCCGCCCGAAGTTCATCCTGCACGACGGCCCGCCGTATGCGAACGGCGACATCCACCTCGGCCACGCGGTCAACAAGATCCTGAAGGACATCGTCGTCAAGTCGCGCAACATGGCCGGCTTCGACGCGCCGTACGTGCCGGGCTGGGATTGCCACGGCATGCCGATCGAAATCCAGATCGAGAAGCAGTTCGGCAAGTCGCTGCCGGCAGCCGAAGTGATGAGCAAGGCGCGTGCGTACGCGACCGAGCAGATCGAGAAGCAGAAGGTCGGCTTCAAGCGCCTCGGCGTGCTCGGCGACTGGGCGAACCCGTACAAGACGATGAACTTCGTGAACGAGGCGGAAGAGATCCGCGCGCTCGGCAAGATCATCGAGAAAGGCTACGTGTACCGCGGGCTGAAGCCGGTGAACTGGTGCTTCGACTGCGGCTCGGCGCTCGCCGAGGCGGAAGTCGAGTACAAGGACCGCACCGATCCGACGATCGACGTGATGTTCGCGTTCGCGGAACCGGAAAAGACCGCGCAGGCGTTCGGCCTGCCGGCACTGCCGCGCGCCGAGGGCGGCATCGTGATCTGGACCACCACGCCGTGGACGATCCCCGCCAACCAGGCGCTGAACCTCCATCCGGAAATCGTCTACGCGCTGGTCGACACCGAGCGCGGGCTGCTGATCATCGCGCAGGAGCGCGTCGAAGCCTGCATGGCCGACTTCAAGCTGACGGGCCGCGTCGTCGCGACCGCGCCGGGCGTGAAGCTCGCCAACCTGCGCTTCCACCACCCGCTCGCATCGGCCCACCCCGGCTACAAGCGTACGGCCCCCGTCTACCTCGGCGACTACGTGACGACCGACACGGGTACCGGCGTCGTGCACTCGTCGCCCGCGTACGGCATCGAGGACTTCATGTCGTGCAAGGCGCACGGGATGACCGATTCGGACTTCATCAACCCGGTGATGGGCGACGGCCGCTACATCGAATCACTGCCGCTGTTCGGCGGCCTGTCGATCTGGGACGCGAACCCGAAGATCGTCGACGCGCTGAACGCGGCCGGCTCGCTGCTGCGCAGCGAGAAGTACACGCACAGCTACATGCACTGCTGGCGCCACAAGACGCCGATCATCTACCGCGCCACGTCGCAGTGGTTCGCCGGCATGGACGTCACCCCGCGCGACGGCGGCAAGACGCTGCGTGAAACGGCGCTCGAAGGCGTCGACGCAACCGCGTTCTACCCGTCGTGGGGCAAGCAGCGCCTGTTCAGCATGATCGCGAACCGTCCCGACTGGACGCAGTCGCGCCAGCGCCAGTGGGGCGTGCCGATGGCGTTCTTCGTGCACAAGGAAACCGGCGAGCTGCATCCGCGCACGCTGGAGTTGCTCGAGGAAGTCGCGAAGCGCGTCGAGCAGTCGGGCATCGAGGCATGGCAGTCGCTCGACCCGCGCGAGCTGATCGGCGACGACGCGAACCTGTACGAAAAGAACCGCGACACGCTCGACGTGTGGTTCGACTCGGGCACGACGCACTGGCACGTGCTGCGCGGCTCGCACAAGGATCAGCTGCAATTCCCGGCCGACCTGTACCTCGAAGGCTCGGACCAGCATCGCGGCTGGTTCCACTCGTCGCTGCTGACCGCGTCGATGATCGACGGCCGCGCGCCGTACAAGGGCCTGCTCACGCACGGCTTCACGGTCGACGGCGAAGGCCGCAAGATGAGCAAGTCGCTCGGCAACGGGATCGACCCGCATGAAGTCGCGAACCGCCTCGGCGCGGAAATCATCCGTCTGTGGATCGCGTCGACCGACTACTCGGGCGAACTCGCGATCTCCGAGGAAATCCTGAAGCGCGTGACCGAAGGTTATCGCCGCATCCGCAACACGCTGCGCTTCCTGCTCGCGAACCTGTCGGACTTCGACTTCGCGCAGCACGCGGTGCCGGTCGACGAATGGCTCGAGATCGACCGCTATGCGGTCGCGTTCTCGCAGCAGTTGCAGACGGAGCTGCTCGGCCACTACGAGAAGTACGAATTCCACCCGGTCGTCGCCAAGCTGCAGACGTACTGCTCGGAAGATCTCGGCGGCTTCTACCTCGACGTGCTGAAGGACCGCCTGTACACGAGCGCGGCCGACTCGCGCGCGCGCCGCTCGGCACAAACGGCGCTGTACCACCTGACGCACGGCCTGCTGCGCGTGCTCGCGCCGTTCCTGTCGTTCACGGCGGAAGAAGCGTGGAAGGTGTTCCAGCCGGCCAGCGACACGATCTTCACGGAAACCTACTATGCGTATCCGGAGGTCGCCGGCTCGGCCGCGCTGATCGAGAAGTGGGCGCTGCTGCGCGAGGTGCGCGGCAACGTGACGAAGGCACTCGAGGAAGCGCGCACCGCGAACCGCATCGGCTCGTCGCTGCAGGCCGAAGTCGCCGTGCACGCGAGCGGCGCGCGTTACGACGCGCTCACGAGCCTCGGCGACGACCTGAAGTTCGTGCTGATCACGTCGGCCGCGACGGTCGTCAAGGTCGACGACGAAGCGCAGGAAAGCGTCGACGTGGCCGCCTCGAAGTACCAGAAGTGCGAACGCTGCTGGCACTACCGCGAAGATGTCGGCGCGCACGCCGATCATCCGACGCTGTGCGGCCGCTGCTTCTCCAACCTGTTCGAAAACGGCGAAATCCGGAGCGCTGCTTAAATATGGCGAAAACCCTGTCGAAACCGGCCAGCGGCGCGCTTGCGCCCTGGCTCGGCATTTCGCTGATCGTGATCCTGTTCGACCAGTTGTCGAAGATCGCGATCCTGAAAACGTTCGCGTACGGCGCGCAGCACGCGCTGACGTCGTTCTTCAACCTCGTGCTGGTGTACAACCGCGGCGCCGCGTTCGGCTTCCTGTCGACCGCCGGCGGCTGGCAGCGCTGGGCGTTCACCGCGCTCGGCATCGGCGCGACGCTCGTGATCTGCTTCCTGCTGAAACGCCACGGCCAGCAGCGGCTGTTCAGCCTGTCGCTCGCGCTGATCCTCGGCGGCGCGCTCGGCAACGTGATCGACCGGCTCGTCTACGGCCACGTGATCGACTTCCTCGATTTCCACCTCGGCGCCTGGCACTTCCCGGCGTTCAACCTCGCCGATTCCGCGATCACGGTCGGCGCGGTGCTGCTGATCTACGACGAGCTGCGTCGCGTGCGCGGCTCGCGCTAAACGCGCATACTCGGCGTCGACGGCCGGCTTCGCGCCGGCCGTTCCGTTTGACCCTTGGAGGCCTGAGTTGGCACACGCAGAACTCGCAGGAAAACACCTCGTTCTCGGCCTGACGGGCGGCATCGCCTGCTACAAGATCGCCGAGCTCACGCGGCTGCTCGTGAAGGCCGGCGCGACCGTGCAGGTCGCGATGACCGAAGCGGCCACCCAGTTCATCACGCCCGTCACGATGCAGGCGCTGTCGGGCCGGCCCGTCTACACGAGCCAGTGGGATGCGCGCGTCGACAACAACATGGCGCACATCGACCTGTCGCGCGAGGCCGACGCGATCGTGATCGCGCCAGCATCGACGGACTTCCTCGCGAAGCTCGCGCACGGGTTTGCCGATGACCTCCTGTCGACGCTGTGCGTCGCACGCGACTGTCCGCTGCTCGTCGTCCCCGCGATGAACCGCCAGATGTGGCAGAACCCCGCCACGCAGCGCAACGCCGCGCAACTGCGCGCGGACGGCGTGTCGGTGCTCGGCCCGGATTCGGGTGCGCAGGCATGCGGGGAAGTCGGCGACGGCCGCATGCTCGAGCCCGAGGCGATCTATGAAGCCATCGTCGCGCACTTCGCGCCGAAGGTGCTCGCGCACCGGCGCGTGCTGATCACGGCCGGGCCGACGTTCGAACCGCTCGATCCCGTGCGTGGCCTGACGAACCGCTCGAGCGGCAAGATGGGCTTCGCGCTCGCACGCGCCGCGCAGCAGGCCGGCGCCGACGTGCATCTCGTCGCGGGGCCGGTCGCGCTCGACACGCCGTGGGGCGTGTACCGCCAGGACGTGCAGACCGCGCAGCAGATGTACGACGCGGTGATGCATGCGGTCGCCGATGCCGACATCTTCATCGCGGTGGCCGCGGTGGCCGACTGGCGCGTCGATCAGCCGGCCGAGCACAAGATGAAGAAGACGGCCGACCGCAAGATGCCGGCGCTCGCGTTCGTCGAGAACCCCGACATCCTCGCGTCGGTCGCGGCGCTGCCCGATCCGCCGTTCTGCGTCGGTTTCGCGGCCGAAAGCGGCGACCTCGACGTACACGGCGACGAAAAGCGCAAACGCAAGAACGTGCCGCTGCTCGTCGGCAATCTCGGCCCGCTGACGTTCGGCCGCGACGACAACGAAGTCGTGCTGTTCGAAGCGGCCGGCCTCACGCGCCTGCCGCGCGCCCCGAAGGACGAACTCGCGCATGCGCTCGTCGCGGAAATCGCGAAGCGCCTGCCCGACAACCGCCTGATCTGATCACCCGCGCGGCGGCGCTGGCCGCCGCGCCCTTCCCGACCGATTCGACGACCGCATGAAACTCGACCTGAAGATTCTCGACGCGCGCATGCGCGACTACCTGCCCGCCTACGCGACCACCGGCAGCGCGGGCCTCGACCTGCGCGCGTGCCTCGACGCCCCGGTCACGCTGCGGCCGGGCGAAACGACGCTCGTCCCGACGGGCCTCGCGATCCACCTCGCCGATCCCGGCTATGCGGCGCTGATCCTGCCGCGCTCGGGCCTCGGCCACAAGCACGGGATCGTGCTCGGCAACCTGGTCGGCCTGATCGACTCCGACTACCAGGGCCAGTTGATGGTCTCGACGTGGAACCGCGGCCAGACCGAGTTCGTGCTGAACCCGTTCGAACGGCTCGCGCAGCTCGTGATCGTGCCGGTCGTGCAGGCGCAGTTCAACATCGTCGACGATTTCGCCGAGAGCGATCGCGGCGAAGGCGGCTTCGGCAGCACCGGCCGCCACTGATCGGCATCACACGAAAAAGGGGCCGCGCGGCCCCTTTTTCTTTTCCGTTCATCGTCACTCGCCGGCCGGCTGCGCGATCCGCGCGGGCACCGGTTCGCGCCGCCGCGCCTGCGCGATGCTCGCATAGATCACCATCGCGACCAGCACGCCGAGCAACACGGCCGACGAGCCGACCGTCCCGAGCGCGAGGCCGCCCTTCGCGACCGGCTTCGTCAGCAGGTCGCCGACCGTCGCGCCGAACGGACGCGTGAGCACGAACGCGGCCCAGAACAGCAGCACGCCGGAGATCCGCGTGAAGTAGTGCGCGAGCACGATCACCGCCAGCAGCCCGCCGATCAGCAGCGCGCCGCCGCCGAAGCCGAGCCCCGAGCTGTCCGCGAGGAAATCGCCGAGCGCGGTGCCGAGCGTGTTCGAGAACAGGATCGCGATCCAGTACAGCAGTTCGACCTTGCGCGTGCGGATCAGGTCGACCGACAGCGATTCGCCGCTCAGGCGCCAGACCGCGAAGATCGCCAGCAGGATCGCGACGAGGATCGACGAACCGGCTGCGTAGCCGAGGCCGAGCGTGCGGTCCATGAAGTCGGACATCGTCGTGCCGGCCGTGCTCGTCGCGACGATCACGGCCCAGTAGACCGCCGGGCGATAGCGCGTCGTCCGGAGCTGGGCGCCCAGCGTCACGAGAAAGAAACCGAACAGCAGGATCGAGCTCACCGCGTAGCCGACGTTCAGCGTCATCGACAGCAGGTCGCCGCCGGTTTCGCCGAGCGTCGTCGCGCAGATCTTCATGATCCAGAACGCGAGCGTGATTTCGGGAAGTTTGTTCATTCGAACCCCATTTGCAGGAAGCGGCGAGCCGGCGCGTGCCGGCCCGCCTTGCGGACAGGATCGAATGTAGTCGCCGCCGGCTTAACGGAACCTTAGCGAACGTGAAGCCGGTGCACGAGTACGCCGGCGCCGTCAGCGCGCGTGTTCGTGCCGGTAATGCAGCGCGTACGCGAGCGTCAGCAGCACGGCGAACACGACGCCGACCACCATCGTCATCCGGAATTCGCGCGTGAACGCGGTGGTGAGCAGGATCGCCGCGACGAGCGCCGCGCCGAGCAGGCTGCCGAACGGGTGGCCCCACATCCGGAACGCGAGCACGGGGCCGCGATACCGCGCACGGAAGCGCAGGTGCGTGATGAAGATCATCAGCCACGTGAACAGCGCGCCGAACATCGCGATCGCCATCATCACCGTGAACGCGGTGTCGGGCGCGAGCGCGACCAGCACGGCCGCGACCGCGACGCCGCTGGTCGAGATCCACAGCGCCGCGCGCGGCACGCCGTTCGCGCCGAGCCGGCCGAACACCGCGGGCGCGAGCCGTGCGCGCGACAGGCTGAACATCATCCGCGTCGTCACGTAGAGCTGGCTGTTCATCGCCGACAGCGCCGCGACCAGCAGCACGAAGTTGATCACGCCGGCCGCGTACGGCACATGCGTCGCGGCCATCACCTTCACGAACGGGCTCTCGTCGGTACCGGCCGCCGTCCACGGCACGATCGCGAGCATCAGCGACAGCGTCAGCAGGTAGAACAGCACGAGCCGGAACACCGTCGAGCGGAACGCGCGCGTGACCGCGTGCTGCGGATCGCGCGCCTCGCCGGCTGCGATCGCGACGGCTTCGATGCTCATGTAGCTGAAGATCGCGACGATCACCGCGACCCAGGTGCCCCACGGCCCCTTCGGCATGAAGCCGCCGTGCGCGGTGTAGTTGGCGAAACCGATGCCCGATGCGGCCGGCGCCGACCAGACCAGATACGCGCCGAGCACGATGAACACGACGATCGCCGCGATCTTCAGCAGCGAGAACGCGTATTCGACCGTGCCGTACAGCGTGACGCTGGCGAGATTCACGGCGATCAGCAGCGCGGAGAAGCCGATCACCCAGTACCAGCCGGGTACGGCGGGGAACCAGTACTTCATGAACACGGCGATCGCGCTGATTTCGGTACCGATCGCGAATACGACCGCGAACCAGTACGCATAGCGCACCAGAAAGCCCGCGAGCGGGCCGACGTAGTGCTCGGCATACGCGCCGAACGAGCCGGCCGTCGGGTGCGCGACCGTCATTTCCGCGAGCGCGCCCATCAGCAGCAGCGCGATCAGCGCGCCGATCGCATAGGACACGAGCACGCTCGGGCCCGCGAGCCCGATCGCGAATCCGCTGCCGAGGAACAGCCCCGTGCCGATCGCGCCGCCGATCGCGATCATCGCCATCTGCCCCGACGTCAGTGCGTGGCGCAACCCTTGTTCGCGCGCGACGATATCGTCGAACGACCGTTGTTGTTGTGTCACTGCGTTACCACTCCCCTGCACCACCATCGCGCCGCCGGCGCCGGATAAAACGAAACGGCGCGGAGAACTTCCCGCGCCGTTCGCATGAACAACGAATTATCGCTTACTCGACTTCGACCGTCTCTTCGTTCGGCTTGTGCGGCGGATTCGCCAGCTTGTCGAACGACAACTGCACCTTGTCGTTTTCGTCGACGTCGACCGTCACGTGACCGCCGTTGAGGAGCTTGCCGAACAGCAGCTCGTCGGCCAGCGCGCGCCGGATCGTGTCCTGGATCAGCCGTTGCATCGGCCGCGCGCCCATCAGCGGGTCGAAGCCGTGCTTCGCGAGATGCTTGCGCAACGCGTCGGTGAAGAGCGCGTCGACCTTCTTCTCGTGCAGCTGTTCCTCGAGCTGGATCAGGAACTTGTCGACCACGCGCATGATGATTTCCTCATCGAGCGAGCGGAAGCTGATGATCGAATCCAGGCGGTTGCGGAACTCCGGCGTGAACAGGCGCTTGATGTCGGTCATCTCGTCGCCCGTTTCGCGGCGCGTCGTGAAGCCGATCGTCGCCTTCTGCATCGACTCGGCGCCCGCGTTCGTCGTCATGATGATGATGACGTTGCGGAAATCCGCCTTGCGGCCGTTGTTGTCCGTCAGCGTGCCGTGGTCCATCACCTGCAGCAGCACGTTGAAGATGTCCGGATGCGCCTTCTCGATTTCGTCGAGCAGCAGCACGCAATGCGGCTTCTTCGTAACGGCTTCGGTCAACAGGCCACCCTGGTCGAACCCGACGTAACCCGGCGGCGCGCCGATCAGGCGGCTCACCGCGTGACGCTCCATGTATTCCGACATGTCGAAACGGATCAGCTCGATGCCGAGCGTGAACGCGAGCTGGCGCGCCACTTCGGTCTTGCCGACGCCCGTCGGGCCGGAGAACAGGAACGCGCCGATCGGCTTGTCCATCTTGCCGAGCCCCGCGCGCGCCATCTTGATCGAGGCCGCGAGCGCGTCGATCGCCGGATCCTGGCCGAACACGACGCTCTTCAGGTCGCGGTCGAGCGTCTGCAGCTTGCTGCGATCGTCCTGCGACACGCTTTGCGCCGGCACGCGTGCGATCTTCGAGATGATTTCCTCGATCTCGCTCTTGCCGATCGTCTTCTTCTGCTTCGACTTCGGCAGGATGCGCTGCGCGGCGCCGGCCTCGTCGATCACGTCGATCGCCTTGTCCGGCAGGTGACGATCGGTGATGAAGCGCGCCGACAGTTCGGCCGCGGCCGACAGGGCACCCGACGAATACTTGACGCCGTGATGCTCCTCGAAGCGCGATTTCAGCCCGCGCAGGATCGCGACCGTCTGCTCGACGCTCGGCTCCGTCACGTCGACCTTCTGGAAGCGCCGCGACAGCGCCGCATCCTTCTCGAAGATGCCGCGATACTCGGTGAACGTCGTCGCGCCGATGCACTTGAGCGTGCCCGACGACAACGCCGGCTTCAGCAGGTTCGACGCATCGAGCGTGCCGCCCGACGCGGCGCCCGCGCCGATCAGCGTATGGATTTCGTCGATGAACAGGATCGCGTGCGGGCGCTCCTTCAGTTCCTTCAGCACCGTCTTCAGACGCTGCTCGAAATCGCCGCGGTACTTGGTGCCCGCGAGCAGCGCGCCCATGTCGAGCGAGTACACCTGCGCGTTCGCGAGGATGTCCGGCACTTCGCCGCGCGTGATGCGATACGCGAGCCCTTCGGCGATCGCGGTCTTGCCCACGCCGGCTTCGCCGACGAGCAGCGGATTGTTCTTGCGGCGACGGCACAGCACCTGCACGACGCGCTCGACTTCGGGCTCGCGCCCGATCAGCGGATCGATGCGGCCGTCCTTCGCCATCTGGTTCAGGTTCTGCGTGAACTGCGCGAGCGGCGTTTCCTTCTGCGCGTTCGCGTCTTCGCTTTCCGCGTTCGCGTCGGTCGACTTCGCGGCTTCGCCGTTGTTCGTCTTCGCGATGCCGTGCGAAATGAAGTTCACCACGTCGAGGCGCGTGACGCCCTGCTGCTGCAGGTAGTACACGGCGTGCGAATCCTTCTCGCCGAAGATCGCGACCAGCACGTTCGCGCCGGTGACTTCCTTCTTGCCGTTCGACGTCGACTGGACGTGCATGATCGCGCGCTGGATCACCCGCTGGAAACCGAGCGTCGGCTGGGTATCGACATCGTCGGTACCCGGGACGGTCGGTGTGTTGTCGTGGATGAAATTGCGCAGGTTCTGACGCAAGTCCTCGATGTTTGCCGCGCACGCGCGCAACACCTCGGCTGCCGTCGGATTATCCAGCAGGGCCAGCAGCAGGTGCTCGACCGTGATGAACTCATGGCGCGCCTGGCGTGCTTCCATGAACGCCATGTGCAGGCTGACTTCCAATTCCTGGGCAATCATGCTTCCTCCATCACGCACTGCAGCGGATGCCCGGCCTGCCGCGCATGGGTAACGACTTGCTCAACCTTGGTCGACGCGATGTCCCGCGTATAGACCCCACATACCCCTCGCCCTTCGCGATGGACCTTCAGCATGATCTGCGTGGCCGTCTCGCGATCCTTCTTGAAATACTCCTGGACCACCATCACGACGAATTCCATCGGCGTGAAGTCGTCGTTCAGCAGCACCACCTTGTACATCGAAGGCGGCTTGAGCTTCTGCTGCTTGCGTTCCAGGACGGTACTGTCCTGCTTGTCCGGGATAATCGCCATACACCCATTCTAAACAACTCGGACAGGCCCGCAATCCTGCCATAACCCGACCGACCGGCCGGCGCCCTCCCCGGTATCCCGGAACACGCTATCGTCTTCGTGCCATACGAAAGCCGGCTGCGGTGCCGGCTTTCACGCGTGGCGCGGAACACGAACCGTCAGGGGGCAACTGCACCGGAGCGTCGTGTCCGCATCCAGTATCCCACAAGCCGGGACGACTCGAACGCGTGTCACTCGAGCCTGGTATATGAGCCGATTATGCGGCTTTTCAAGCCCCGGCGCTCGGCGGCATGCTGCAAAGCAAAGCCGGAAAAACCCTGAAAATGGGTTCTTTACAACGACCCTCTAAACGTCTAAAAATTCCTCTTGACACTCCAATAAAGAGCGCCAACAATCAAGCTGGCACTTTTTTCAATTCGCCGGTTGGCGAAATGAATGAGGCCGAGGTGAGCTTGTGAGGGGGGAACGGCTGCATTTTCCGGTCGTTTAGCTTTTCGAGCGTGCTCGTGGTAAGTAGCAGCGACTGTGTGACAGGGGAAGTAGGAAATGGCAACTGGTATCGTTAAATGGTTCAACGACGCGAAGGGCTTCGGTTTCATCACTCCCGACGAGGGCGGTGAGGATCTGTTTGCGCACTTCTCGGCTATCACCATGAATGGCTTCAAGACGCTGAAGGAAGGCCAGAAGGTGAGCTTTGACGTCGTCCAAGGGCCGAAGGGCAAGCAAGCGTCGAACATCCAGGCCGTATAAGGCATCGGATATCTGACGAAGAAACCCGGCGCATTGCGCCGGGTTTCTTTTTTTGGAGGCCGGCCATTCGATAATCGATTGGCCGGCCTTTTCGTTCAATCCCGATAATTGAACACACATTGTCTTGTCACACATGCAGATCGGATATCGATCCCGCACGTGAAACATATTCACGACTTCGTTACACGACCTTCAGCGTGCCCATCATGCCGAGATCCTCGTGTTCGAGAATGTGGCAATGAAACATGCGCTCTCCGGGCATGTCTTGCGTGACGAGAATCGACACGGTTTCACCGCTGCGCACGTTCACGGTATCGCGCCATGCGCGCAACGGTTCGGTCGTGCGCGCGCCGCCCGACGCGCGCTCGATCACCTGGAACTGCGTGCCGTGCAGGTGGAACGGGTGATCCATGTCGGTGCCGTTGCGGATCTCCCAGCGCTCGACGTCGCCGCGGCGGCTCGTCAGCGTTGCACGGTGCGCCGCATAGGTTTCGCCGTTGATCATGAAGCGCATGCCGGCCGGCCGGCCGTGCGCCGCGCCCTTCATCATCGCGTCCATGTCCATTTCCTCGCCGAACTCGACCGTCTTGCGCGCAACCGGTTCGCCCAGCGGCGATACCGTGCGCAGCGTGGCCGGCAACGCGCGCGCGGCGGCGGGCGCGAACGCGACATCGGCCAGTGCCAGCGCCGGATCGGGCGGCAGGCTGCCGTGGCCGTCGTCGTGCGACATCGCCATCTTGCGGCGGTCGTATTCGGCCGCCTGCAGCACCGCGCGCGATGCGCGGTCGCCCGCGCGCACGAGCAGCTCCGCACGCTCGCCCGGCGCGATCAGCAACGACGTCACGCGGCGCGGCGCATCGAACAGCCCGCCGTCGGTACCCACGTGCTCGAACGCACGGCCGTCGTCGAACGCGACGCGCAGGTAGCGCGCGCTGCACGCGTTCCACACGCGCCAGCGCTCGTCGCCCGCGATGTCGATGCGCGGCCGGCGCGCGCCGTTGACCAGGACGAACTGACCTTCGCGGCCGTTCATCCAGTCCATCATGTCGTTCGGCGCAATCGTGCCGTCGCGCGCAAGCTTCAGGTCCGACACGAACAGGTTGCGCTCGGGCCAGCCGGCGAGCGGATCGTCCGCGGCGCGCACGATGAACGGGCCGGCCAGCCCGCGAAATACCTGCTCGGCCGTCATCATGTGCGGATGCGGGTGGTACCAGTAAGTGCCGGCGCTGCCCTTCGGTAGCGTGAAACGGTACACGCGCGACGCGCCGGGTGCGACGGGATCGGACGGATTGCCGTCCTGGTCGGGCGGCACGGGCAGGCCGTGCCAGTGGATCGTCGACGGCTGCGGCAGCCGGTTCACGAACTTGATTTCGACGGTGTCGCCCTCGCGCACGTCGATCAGCGGGCCGACGACGGGGCCTTGCGCGCCCGCGCCGAACTGCCAGAACGTGGTCGGCCGCGTGCCGCGCAGCATCGGGCGCGCGACGGGTTGCGCGACCAGCGTCGCCCGGAACGTACCGGGCTCGCGGCTTTCGTTCGCGAGCGTGCGCAACGTCGCGAGCGGCGCGCCGGCCGGCAGCGCGTCGGCGGCCGCGAGCGCGGCCGGCGCGGGCTTGCCGTGCCCCGCATGGTCCGCCATCCCCGACATGCCCGACATGTCGTCCATCGAATCCATGCCGGCCATGCCCGCATGACCGGCATGCTGCGCCCACGCGGTGCGCGCGAACAGCGACGCGGCTGCGACGCCGATGGCGCGCGACAGGAAGGTTCTCCGTCTCATCAATCGATCCTCGTTATCCATGCAGCGTCGCACGACCGCCACGACGCACGCGCCGGCCGGCCGGACCGCCGGTGCGCGACGCGAAACCTGATGCCCGCGTCATCATAACCGCTGGCTCCGCTCGAACGGCGCCGCCCCGGCCGGGCGGCGATACGCCGCAGCGCTACTGCTTACGGCCCTTCGGCAGCGATCGCCCCTGCCCTGAACCATGCCCGCCGCCGCATCCAGCCGCCCGTTTCGCCCCTACCGTCGGCCACCCGGTCGGCGCGTGTCGCGCCACCCCTCCACGAAACCGCCAATTTTTCACGATGCGGAACAAGTCCCTGCGTTGTAAAAATTCGTGGTGCAGGGCACAAATTTCCCGTTTCGCGATGGCAAAAAACGTTCCGCAATATGGAACATGGAAAATAATCCGTTGTTTTTAAACATGAATTTTTGTTTCGAGAAGCCGTTCTAGTTGCACCATCCAACCGGGTCGCGGACGTAGACTTTGTTCCATGCACTGACGCTTCGCCACGACGTTCGATACGGAACCCGGCGCAAGCAGCCAGTCGGGCCACAGCCGGCCGAGCCGGCAGGCGGCACACCAGAATCGCTTGTGATCAGAAAGGGAGAACGGAAATGAAGGGATTTCGCTTTGGTTCAGCGCTCGGGTCGTTCTACATCCTGCCGGGTAACGGCGGCTGGGAAGCGACGTTCGGCAACGCCCTGCTCGGCGCATTCTCGTGCCCCGAAGTCGCGGCCGACCACATCTCCCGCGGCGACTGCGAACACCTGTCCGAACTGGACACGGCCACGCTCGAGGTGCCGCACGAAATCGCCGAATGGGAAATCGTTCACGTCTGAATGGCAAGCCTGCAACGAAAAACGCCCCGGGCGACCGGGGCGTTTTCATTGGACGTCGGACGGCGAACGGCTAACCGCGCCGCGTCGACATACGCATCGGCTCGCGCGATCGCGCGGCCCGCGTCAGACGACTGCGTCGACGATGCCGTTCAGCGTCGCGCTCGGGCGCATCGCCTGGCTCGTCAAGTCGACGTTCGGACGGTAGTAGCCGCCGATCGCCTGCGCCTTGCCTTGCGCGGCCGCCAGTTCTTCCAGGATGCGCGCTTCGTTGTCGGACAACGACTTCGCCACGCCTTCGAACTGCGCCTTCAGCGCGGCGTCCTCGGTCTGCTCGGCCAGCGCCTGCGCCCAGTACAGGCACAGGTAGAAGTGGCTGCCGCGGTTGTCGAGGCCGCCGACCTTGCGCGCCGGCGACTTGTTCTCGTCCAGGAACTTGCCGGTCGCCTGGTCGAGCGTCTTCGCGAGCACGACCGCCTTCGGGTTCTGGTATGCGTTGCCGAGGTGTTCGAGCGACGCGGCCAGCGCGAGGAATTCGCCGAGCGAATCCCAGCGCAGGAAGCCTTCCTCGACGAACTGCTGCACGTGCTTCGGTGCCGAACCGCCGGCGCCCGTTTCGAACATCCCGCCGCCGGCCATCAGCGGCACGATCGACAGCATCTTCGCGCTGGTGCCGAGCTCCATGATCGGGAACAGGTCCGTCAGGTAGTCGCGCAGCACGTTGCCGGTAACCGAGATCGTGTCCTTGCCCGCGCGGATGCGCTCGAGCGAGAAACGCGTCGCGTCGACCGGCGTCATGATGCGGATGTCGAGACCGTTCGTGTCGTGATCCTTCAGGTAGCGTTCGACCTTCGCGATGATCTGCGCATCGTGCGCGCGCGCCGGATCGAGCCAGAACACGGCCGGTGCGCCGGTCGCACGCGCGCGGTTCACCGCGAGCTTGACCCAGTCCTGCACCGGTGCGTCCTTGGTCTGGCACATGCGCCAGATGTCGCCCGACTCGACCGCGTGCTCGAGCAGCACGTTGCCGGCTTCGTCGGTGACGCGCACGACGCCGTCCGCCGGGATCTGGAACGTCTTGTCGTGCGAACCGTATTCTTCGGCCGCCTGCGCCATCAGGCCGACGTTCGGCACGCTGCCCATCGTGACCGGATCGAATGCGCCGTGCTGCTTGCAGTCCTCGATCACGGCCTGGTAGACGCCTGCGTAGCAGCGGTCCGGAATCACGGCCTTCGCGTCGTACAGCGCGCCGTCCGGGCCCCACATGCCGCCCGAATCGCGGATCATCGCCGGCATCGACGCGTCGACGATCACGTCGCTCGGCACGTGCAGGTTCGTGATGCCCTTGTCCGAGTTGACCATCGCGAGGCGCGGGCGCACCGCGTATTCGGCCTTCACGTCGGCTTCGATCGCTTCGCGCGTGTCGGCCGGCAGGTCCTTCAGGCGCGCGTACAGGTCGCCGATCCCGTTGTTCGGGTTGAAGCCGACCTGCGCCAGCACGTCCGCGTGCTTCGCGAGCGCGTCGCGATAGAACACCGACACGAAGTGACCGAACAGGATCGGGTCCGAGACCTTCATCATGGTCGCCTTCAGGTGCACCGAGAACAGCACGTCCTGCGCCTTCGCGTCGGCGATCTGCGCGTCGATGAAGCTGCGCAGCGCATTGCGGCTCATCACCGATGCGTCGATCACTTCACCGGCCTTCACGGCCGTCTTTTCCTTCAGCACCTTCTTCGCGCCGTCGGTCGTCGTGAGCTCGATCTTCACGCTGCCGGCCTCGGCGATCAGCGCCGACTTCTCGCTGCCGTAGAAGTCGCCTTCGCTCATGTGCGCGACGTGGGCCTTCGACGTCGCCTTCCATGCGCCCATCTTGTGCGGATGCTTGCGTGCGTAGTTCTTGACCGACAGCGGCGCGCGGCGGTCGGAGTTGCCTTCGCGCAGCACCGGGTTCACCGCGCTGCCCTTGATCTTGTCGTAGCGCGCCTTGACCGCCTTCTCTTCGTCCGTCGACGGGTCTTCCGGGTAGGCCGGCAGCTTGTAGCCCTGCGCCTGCAGTTCGGCGATCGCGGCCTTCAGCTGCGGCACCGATGCGCTGATGTTCGGCAGCTTGATGATGTTCGCTTCCGGCTTCAGCGTGAGCTGGCCCAGCTCGGCCAGATCGTCGGAACCCTTCTGCTCGGGCGGCAGGATGTCCGCGAAGGCCGCGATGATGCGGCCGGCGAGCGAGATGTCGCGCGTTTCGACGGCGACGCCGGACGAGCGCGTGAAGGCCTTGACGATCGGCAGCAGCGAATAGGTCGCGAGCGCGGGCGCTTCGTCGGTGAGGGTGTAGATGATCTTGGGCGAAGTGGACATGGTCGATGCGTTGCTACGTGAAATGGGACTGAGGAGCGCCGGCGGGTAACCGGCGGGGAGCGACCAGGTCGGTCGCGAAAGGGGCGCCGGGTTCAGCCGGGCGATGGTGTTGCGAGGGCCGTCATGTTCTACCTTGCAGGGCCTCCGGGCCGCTTCGCGGCGCCGCGGCCCGCATGCCGGACCGCCCTGCCAACAAACCTGCCATCCACGAAACGCTCCGGCGCCGGCAGTCAGCACCGGAGCGGCCGGCATGCGCCGGCCCACCCCGGAAGGGGTCTTACATGTTCTCGATCAGCACTTCGCCGAAGCCGGAGCACGACACCTGCGTCGCCCCTTCCATCAGGCGCGCGAAGTCGTACGTGACGCGCTTCTGCAGGATCGACTTCTCCATCGCGGCGATGATCGTGTCGGCCGCTTCCGTCCAGCCGAGGTGGCGCAGCATCATTTCCGCCGACAGGATCTCGGAACCGGGGTTCACGTAATCCTTGCCCGCGTACTTCGGCGCCGTGCCGTGCGTCGCCTCGAACATCGCGACCGAATCCGACAGGTTCGCGCCCGGCGCGATCCCGATGCCGCCGACCTGCGCGGCCAGTGCGTCGGAGATGTAGTCGCCGTTCAGGTTCAGCGTCGCGATCACGTCGTATTCGGCCGGGCGCAGCAGGATCTGCTGCAGGAACGCGTCGGCGATCGAATCCTTGATCACGATCTCGTTGCCCGTCTTCGGGTTCTTCACGCGCATCCACGGGCCGCCGTCGATCAGCTCGCCGCCGAATTCCTTCTGGGCCAGCGCGTAACCGGCGTCACGGAACAGGCCTTCCGTGAACTTCATGATGTTGCCCTTGTGCACCAGCGTGACCGACTTGCGATCGTTGTCGATCGCGTACTGGATCGCCTTGCGCACGAGACGCTCGGTGCCTTCCGTCGACACGGGCTTGACGCCGATCCCCGAGGTTTCCGGGAAGCGGATCTTCTTCACGCCCATCTCGTCCTGCAGGAACTTGATGACCTTCTTCGCCTGCTCGGAACCCGCGGCCCATTCGATGCCCGCGTAGATGTCTTCCGAGTTCTCGCGGAAGATCACCATGTCGATCTTCTGCGGCTCGCGCACCGGCGACGGCACGCCCTTGAAGTACTGGACCGGGCGCAGGCACACGTACAGGTCGAGTTCCTGGCGCAGCGCGACGTTCAGCGAACGAATGCCGCCGCCGACCGGGGTCGTGAGCGGCCCCTTGATCGACACCACGTATTCCTTCAGCACCTGCAGCGTCTCGTCCGGCAGCCACACGTCCGGACCGTACACCTTCGTCGCCTTCTCGCCCGCGAAGATCTCCATCCAGTGGATCTTGCGCTTGCCCTTGTAGGCATGCGCGACCGCCGCGTCGACGACCTTGATCATGACCGGCGTGATATCGAAGCCCGTACCGTCGCCTTCGATATAGGGAATGATCGGCTGATCGGAAACGTTGAGCGAGAAGTCCTTGTTGACGGTGATCTTGTCACCGCCTTCCGGAACCTTGATGTGCTGATACGGCATGATCGACTCCAGTGACGTGGCTGAGCAGGTGATGCTGGTCGAAGCTGCGCGCGCGGCGGGGGCGCGGCATGGCCACCCCGTGACGGGCAACAGCGAGCCGCTATTCTAGCGCCCCAACCGGGCACTTCGGCATGAACCGCGGCACTGCGTATCAAGACCTCACTTATGTCTTATATAAGACAGAGGACTTGCCGTTCCGTATTATGCATTAAGATTCCGCCATTTGCCATAGACCGCCCGCCTCCGCGTCCCGCGGCGCGCCGGGCGGGCGCCCCGCCATGAACCTGATCGCCCTCAACAAGCCGTTCGGCACGATTTGCCAGTTTTCCGCGCACGAGACGCGCCCGTCGCTCGGCGACTGGGTAAAAACGCCCGGCGTGTATGCGGCCGGCCGGCTGGACGCGGACAGCGAAGGCTTGCTGCTGCTCACCGACGACGGCGCGCTGCAGGCGCGCATCGCGGAGCCGCGCCACAAGCTCGTGAAACGCTACTGGGCGCAGGTCGAGGGCGCGCCCGGCCCGGCCGACCTGAAGGCGCTCGCGCGCGGCGTCGACCTCGGCGACTACGTGACGCGGCCGTGCCGCGCCGAATTCATCGAGCCGCCCGACACGCTGTGGCCGCGCACGCCGCCGATCCGCTATCGCGCCGCGATCCCGACCACGTGGATCGAACTCGCGATCACCGAGGGCAAGAACCGGCAGGTGCGCCGGATGACCGCGGCCGTCGGCTTCCCGACGTTGCGCCTGGTGCGTGTCGGCATCGGCGCGCTGGACATATTTGCGCTCGGCATTGCGCCGGGCGAAACAATCGCACTGCCGCCGCGCGCGCCATGGGACGGTTTCGCGCCCGCCGGATGACGAATTCGGGAGGCGCGCATTTTTCGTCATCTTTTTCGTCAACCGCCCGCGAAGATCGCGCGTTAAACCACGCAGATGCCAACCTTAGCTATCCGGCATTGGCAGCCGAACCCGTGTTTGCGTCACGAAAGCGACGTTTTTCTCGAATACGATTCGGCGCCCGCAGCGCAATGAGAAATTTCTCGAAGCGTCTGTCAACCGAAAGGTGGATGGCACCGTTAGACGACATGACTCCTATTGCCGGGTCATTTGGTTAATTAACTAAAGCTGAGGAACACAACATGAACAAACTGATCGCCGCTCTGGTCGCTGGCCTCTTCGCAACGGCTGCTTTCGCACAAGCTTCGGCTCCGGAAGCTGCTCCGGCAGCAGCAGAAGCTGCTTCGGCACCGGCTAAGCACGCTGCCAAGAAGCACCACGCTGCCAAGAAGCACCACAAGGCATCGAAGAAGGCTGCAGCAAGCGACGCAGCAGCACCGGCAGCTGCTTCGAACTAAGTAAGCAAGCTGTAATAACGCAGTCAAGAACACGCAGTCTTGCCGTTCTTACGGCGTTGAAAGGCAGATCACCGCAAGGCGATCTGCCTTTTTCTTTTTTGTGCCCGCCGGCGCGCATCGCGTACCATGCGGGTCTCGTTTTCCAGACAGGAGCCATGCTGTGCAATTCTCCCTGCGCTCGTCGCTCGGCCGCCTAGCGCGCGCCGCCGTCTTTCCCGCCGCGCTCGCCGTCCTCGCGCTCGGCATGCAGGCCGCCGCCGCGCAGGTGCCGCCCGGCGCCAAGCAGCCGAGCGAGTTCCCGCGCGTGAAACTGCGCGCCGGCATGTACGTGATCGACGCGGCCGTCGCCGCGAACGACGCCGACCGCGAACAGGGGCTGATGTACCGTTCGCAGCTCGCGCCCAACGAAGGCATGCTGTTCGTCTTCAACGAGAACGCCGTGCACTGCTTCTGGATGAAGAACACGCTGATCCCGCTGTCGATCGCGTTCATCCGCGCGGACGGCACGATCACCGACATCGACGAGATGCGGGCGGAGACGACCGACAACCACTGCCCGCGCAACAACGGCGTCTACGCGCTCGAAATGAGCAAGGGCTGGTTCGCGGCCAAGGGCATCAAGCCCGGCATGAAGCTCGACGGCCTGCCGAAGGCCCAGTAACGGTCTTTTCCGCGGCGGCGCGCCGCGCACCGACCGAAGCCGGCCGCCCGCTGCGCGCCGGTTTTTTTTCGCCTGCCGGCGGCAACGCCCCGCTTGATTCCGCCGCTGCTGGCCGCATCTGCAAAAGCCACGCGCAAGCGCTATGCTTGAAGTCTCGCTTGTTCCAGCCCGGGCCGGCCCAGTCGGCCCGCTTAAGATCCGAACCACCAGGAGGTTCACGTGCCCCGCAAAACCCCCATCGAGCGCTATCGCAATATCGGGATCAGCGCTCACATCGATGCCGGCAAGACCACGACGACCGAGCGCATCCTGTTTTACACCGGCGTGAGCCACAAGATCGGTGAAGTGCACGACGGCGCGGCCACGATGGACTGGATGGAGCAGGAGCAGGAACGCGGCATCACGATCACGTCGGCGGCGACCACGGCCTTCTGGAAGGGCATGGCCGGCAACTATCCGGAACACCGCATCAACATCATCGACACGCCCGGGCACGTCGACTTCACGATCGAAGTCGAGCGCTCGATGCGCGTGCTCGACGGCGCGTGCATGGTCTACGACTCGGTCGGCGGCGTGCAGCCGCAGTCCGAAACCGTATGGCGCCAGGCAAACAAGTACAAGGTGCCGCGCATCGCGTTCGTCAACAAGATGGACCGCATCGGCGCCGACTTCTTCCGCGTGCAGAAGCAGATCGGCGAGCGCCTGAAGGGTGTCGCCGTGCCGATCCAGATTCCGATCGGCGCCGAAGATCATTTCCAGGGCGTCGTCGATCTCGTGAAGATGAAGGCGATCGTGTGGGACGACGAAAGCCAGGGCGTGAAGTTCTCGTACGAGGAGATCCCCGCGAACCTCGTCGAGCTCGCGCACGAATGGCGCGAGAAGATGGTCGAGGCGGCGGCCGAAGCGAGCGAGGAATTGCTCGAGAAGTACCTGCACGACCACGAGTCGCTGACCGAGGACGAGATCAAGGCCGCGTTGCGCAAGCGCACGATCGCGAACGAGATCGTGCCGATGCTGTGCGGCAGCGCGTTCAAGAACAAGGGCGTGCAGGCCATGCTCGACGCGGTGATCGACTACCTGCCGTCGCCGGTCGACGTGCCCGCGATTCTCGGCCACGACTTCGCCGATCCGGAAAAACCGGCGGAACGTCATCCGAGCGATGACGAGCCGTTCTCGTCGCTCGCGTTCAAGATCATGACCGACCCGTTCGTCGGCCAGCTGATCTTCTTCCGCGTGTATTCGGGCGTCGTCGAGTCGGGCGACACGGTGCTCAACGCGACGAAGGACAAGAAGGAACGGCTCGGCCGGATCCTGCAGATGCACGCGAACGAGCGCAAGGAAATCAAGGAAGTGCGCGCGGGCGACATCGCGGCGGCCGTCGGGCTGAAGGAAGCGACGACGGGCGACACGCTGTGCGATCCGGCCAAGCCGATCATCCTCGAGAAGATGGAATTCCCCGAGCCGGTGATCTCGCAGGCCGTCGAGCCGAAGACGAAGGCCGACCAGGAAAAGATGGGCCTCGCGCTGAACCGTCTCGCGCAGGAAGATCCTTCGTTCCGCGTGCAGACCGACGAAGAGTCCGGCCAGACGATCATCTCGGGGATGGGCGAGCTCCACCTCGAAATCCTGGTCGACCGGATGAAGCGCGAATTCGGCGTCGAAGCGACGGTCGGCAAGCCGCAGGTCGCGTATCGCGAGACGGTGCGCACGACGGCCGCCGACGTCGAGGGCAAGTTCGTCAAGCAGTCGGGCGGCCGCGGCCAGTACGGCCATGCGGTGATCACGCTGGAGCCGAACCCGGGCAAGGGCTACGAGTTCCTCGACGAGATCAAGGGCGGCGTGATTCCGCGCGAGTTCATCCCGGCCGTCGACAAGGGCATCACCGAAACGCTGAAGAGCGGCGTGCTCGCGGGCTACCCGGTCGTCGACGTGAAGGTGCACCTGACGTTCGGCTCGTACCACGACGTCGACTCGAACGAAAACGCGTTCCGGATGGCCGGCTCGATGGCGTTCAAGGAAGCGATGCGCAAGGCGAAGCCCGTGCTGCTCGAGCCGATGATGGCCGTCGAAGTCGAGACGCCCGAGGAATTCATGGGCAACGTGATGGGCGACCTGTCGAGCCGTCGCGGCATCGTGCAGGGGATGGAAGACATCGCGGGCGGCGGCGGCAAGCTCGTGCGCGCCGAAGTGCCGCTCGCGGAGATGTTCGGCTATTCGACGTCGCTGCGTTCGGCCACGCAGGGCCGCGCGACCTACACGATGGAGTTCAAGCAGTACGCGGAAACGCCGGTCAACGTGTCGGAAGGCGTGATCAGCGCGAAAACGAAGTAAGCGCCGGGCGCGCGCGCCCCGTCGCATGCACGCAAGGCCCGTCCGGTTCCGGACGGGCTTTTTTTTCATCCGGCGCGCGCGGGGTTCGCGGCTTTTTGATCGGCACGCCAGGCATTTTTTTCGCGTGCCACAATGGATGGCGAATTGTCAGATGGAACCCGCCCGATGCCGCCCACCCCTGCCCTGCGCCGCCTGCTGATCCTTTATGCCGGCCTGATCACCGCGAACGTCGCGGTCTGGCTGTGGGCGCTCGCGGTGCTGCGCGACCATCCGCTGCTGCTCGGCACCGCGGCAATCGCGTACGGGCTCGGGCTGCGTCACGCGGTCGACGCCGATCACATCGCCGCGATCGACGTCGCGACGCGCAAGCTGATGCAGGATGGCCAGCGTCCGGTGAGCGTCGGTTTGTTCTTCTCGCTCGGCCATTCGACCATCGTGATCGCCGCGACGCTCGGCATCGCGCTGACCGCGTTCGCGCTGCGCGACCGGTTCGATGCGTTCCGTGAAATCGGCGGCACGATCGGCACGGCCGTATCGGCCACCTTCCTGCTCGTGCTCGCGTGCGTGAACCTGCTGATCCTGCGCGACGTCTGGCGACGCTATCGCGGCGCATCCGGTCACGCGCACGACGATGCGCATGTACACCGCCCCGCCGGGCTCGTCTCGCGGCTGCTGCGCCCGCTGTTCCGGTTCGTGTCGAAGAGCTGGCACATGTATCCGGTCGGCGTGCTGTTCGGGCTCGGTTTCGATACTGCAACCGAAATCGGCCTGCTCGCGATCGCCGCCGCGCAGGCGAGCCAGGGGCTGCCGGTCTACACGGTCATGCTGTTTCCCGCGCTGTTCACCGCCGGCATGACGCTGATCGACTCGACCGACAATGTGCTGATGATTCAGGCATACGGCTGGGCGATGGACGATCCGCAGCGCAAGCTGCTCTACAACGCAAGCATCACGTTCGTGTCGGCGGCCGTTGCACTGGCGATCGGCGGGATCGAGGCGGCCGGACTCCTGGCCGACAAGCTGTCGCTGACGGGCCCCGTGCGCGATACGCTCGATGCGCTCGGCGATCGCTTCGGCTCGATCGGCTACGGCATCATCGCGCTGTTCCTCGTCTGCTGGATCGCGTCGATCCTGTTCCATCGCTGGCAGCGCGCAGCCGACGCGCCCGCACGCTGAGCCGCCCGCGAACGCTCAGACGTTTCAATCCGGAAACAAAACACCCCCACGACGTTGCATGCGCCCGTCGCGTGCCCACGTGCGCGTTGCGCGACGGGCACAAGCGGCCGATGGCACGAATCTCGCAGAGAGGGATTCGCACGGCGGGCCCGCGTGCCGATCCGCGTTCGCGGCTGGCGTCAAGCGTCGGCCCGAACGCAATCGGCCGCCGACCGGACAACGAATCCTTGCTGGCCCCCTGCACCACACGTAGATAGTCGCGCGGCAACGAGGCATCGCGCGCAAGGGGAGGCCATGATGCATAAGACGAAACAACCGTCCCGCCCGGCGGGACGGCGCCCTCGTGCAACCTTGCTGGCCGCAGCCGCGTTGGCGTGCTGCTGCTCGTATGCCGTCGCACAAACCACCACGCCCGACTCCGGGCCCGACGCGAGCGCCAGCGCGGACACCATCATGACGCTGGTCGCGGACGCTTCGTCATGCGCCGCCAATCCGGCCGCGTGTGCGGGGCAGGTTCATGCCGGTCATGGGATCGGCGGCGGTAAAGGTGCCGGCCCGAGTGGCGGCGGCGGCAGTCCCGGGCCGGGTAACGGCAATGGCGGCGGCAGCGGTGCAAATAACGGGAACGGCGCCGTCGGGCCTGCCGGTGTCGGTGGAGCGACAGGCGGCACATCCGGCGGTACGAGCGGCACGGGTCGCGGAGGCAACGCGTCCGGTAACGGTGGTTCAGGTGGCGGTACTTCGGGCAGCGGTACTTCGGGCGGCGGTACTTCGGGCGGCGGTACTTCGGGCGGCGGTACTTCGGGTGGCGGCACTTCGGGTGGCGGTACTTCGGGTGGCGGTACTTCGGGCGGCGGCACCTCGGGCGGCGGTACTTCGGGTGGCGGTACTTCGGGTGGCGGTACTTCGGGTGGCGGTACTTCGGGCGGCGGTACTTCGGGTGGCGGCACCTCGGGCGGCGGTACTTCGGGTGGCGGTACTTCGGGTGGCGGCACTTCGGGTGGCGGCACTTCGGGTGGCGGCACTTCGGGTGGCGGCACTTCGGGTGGCGGTACTTCGGGTGGCGGTACTTCGGGTGGCGGTACTTCGGGTGGCGGTACTTCGGGTGGCGGTACTTCGGGTGGCGGCACTTCTGGAAGCGGAGGCCATGGCGGACACGGAGGTGGAGGCGACGGAGACGGTGGTGGTCACGGCAATGGTGGCGGCCATGGTGACGGCGGCGGCCACGGCGACGGTGGCGGCCACGGTGACGGCGGTGGTCACGGTGACGGCGGTGGCCACGGTAATGGTGGCGGCCACGGCGATGGCGGTGGTCACGGCGATGGTGGCGGCCACGGCAACGGTGACGGTGGTGGTCACGGCAATGGCAACGGCAGTGGCGGCTCGGGCAACGGCAATGGTGCCGGCGGCAATGGCGGCCATGGCAGTGGTAGCGGTAATGGCGGTTCGGGCAACGGCAACGGTGGTCACGGTAACGGCGGCGGCAACGGCAATGGCGCTGGCGGTAACGGCGGCCATGGCAGTGGCAGTGGCAGCGGCAATGGCGGTTCGGGCAACGGCAACGGTGGCCACGGTAACGGCGCCGGCAACGGCAATGGCGCTGGCGGTAACGGCGGCCATGGCAGTGGCAGCGGCAATGGCGGTTCGGGCAACGGCAACGGTGGCCACGGTAACGGCGGCGGCAATGGCAATGGCAACGGCAGTGGCGGCGCTGGCAACGGTGGTGCCAACGGCGTTGGCAACGGCAATGGCGCTGGCGCTGGCGGTAACGGCGGCCATGGCAGCGGCGGCGGTTCGGGCAACGGCGGCGGCAACGGCAATGGGGCCGGCAGCAACGGTGGCCAAGGCAACGGCAATGGTGGCCACGGTAACGGCGGCGGCAATGGCAACGGTAACGGCAGTGGTGGGGCCGGCAATGGCGGCGCCAACGGTGTCGGCAATGGCCACGGTACCGGCAACGGCAATGGCGGCGGTCACGGCAACGGCGGATCGTCCGGCGGCAACCACTGACCGTAAGCGTTACCCGGCCGGGTGCCGTCAGAGCATCTCGAGCGCGCGCTTGCTGCGAGGCGGTCGGAAGTACGCGTCAAGCTGCGCGCGCTCGTCCTCGCTCAATTCGAGATCGAGCGCGGCGCGATTGTCGCGCACGTGCTCGATCCTCGACGCCTTCGGGATCGCGAATACGCCCGGCTGCGCGAGCACCCAAGCCAGCGCGACGCGCATCACCGATACGCCGCGCAGCCGCGCGATCTCGTCGAGCGGCGAACGCTTCGGCAACCGTCCGTGGTCGACCGGGCTGTATGCCATCGCCGGGATCCGGTGGTCGGCGAGCCACGGCAGCAGGTCGAATTCCGGGCCGCGCCGCGCAATGTTGTAGAGGATCTGGTTGGTCGCGCAGGCGCCGCCGCCCGCCCCGCCGACGAGCTCCTCCATATCGGCCGTATCGAAGTTGCTCACGCCCCAGTGACGAATCTTGCCCGCGCGCCGCAGCGTCTCGAAACCCTCGACCGTCTCCTCGAGCGGCACCGAGCCGCGCCAGTGCAGCAGGTACAAGTCGAGGCGATCGGTGCGCAATCGCTTGAGGCTCGCGTCGCACGCGGCGACGACGCCGCGCCGGCTCGCATGATGCGGATAGACCTTGCTGACGAGAAAGACGTCGTCGCGCAGGCCCGCGAGCGCCTCGCCGACGAGTGCCTCGGTCGCGCCGTCGCCGTACATCTCGGCCGTATCGACCAGCGTCATCCCGAGTTCGACACCTTCACGCAGCGCGGCGATCTCGTCCGCCCGGCGGGCCGGCCGCTCGCCCATTTCCCAGGTGCCCTGGCCGAGCTTCGGAATCGTCTCGCCGTCCGGCAGGACGACCGTGGCGATCGTGTCTGTCATGCGTTCCTCGTTGCGGATTCGTGGCCGCGCACCGCGGCCGAAGCATGGAATACGACGTGTCAGTGTAGTCAATCGGCGCGGCGTCGGCCTATTGCACGGCAAAAACCGGCTATAACGGTGCCGCATGATGACTTAGAATGGCCGCAACCTGATCGATACCCATTCCATGAAGGCACCCACGGACGACCGGTGGCAAGACCTGCGCCCCGACCCCGACAACGACACGCCGCTGTACCTGCAGCTCGCCCGCAAGCTCGGCGATGCGATCCACGACAACCGCTGGACGGCCGGCGAGGCCCTGCCTTCGGAGCGCGTGCTGTCCGATGCGCTCGGCGTATCGCGCATCACCGCGCGCAAGGCGATCGCGCTGCTCGTCGAGCAGGGCTTGATCCGCCGCACGCAGGGCGCGGGCAACTTCATCCAGCCGCGCTACGAGGATCCGCTGTCGCGACTGTCGAGCTTCAGCGAAATGCTCGAGCGCCGCGGCTTCAAGCCGAGCTCGCAATGGCTCGCGCGCGAAATCCAGCCGGCGAACCGCGACGAAGTGATCCAGCTCGGACTGTCGCCGGCCGCATCGGTGACACGCCTGAAACGCCTGCGTCTCGCCGACGGCATCGTGATGGCCGTCGAGAACTCGACGTTCCCCGCCACGCTGATTCCCGATCCGCAGGCGATCGCCGGCTCGCTGTACAGCTATCTCGAAGCGCGCGGCACGCCGATCGTGCGCGCGCTGCAGCATTTCCGCGCGGTCAACGCGACCGACGAGATCGCCGAACAGATGGGCATCGCGCCGCACGACGCGCTGCTGCTGATCACGCGGATCGGCTATACGTCGGACCAGCGCGCCATCGAACTGACCGATACCTACTGCCGCAACGACTACTACGACTTCGTCGTCGAACTGCGCAAGTAACGCCGGCCGCGCAGCCGGCATCTACAGCCAGCGCGCATCGTCGGTGCCGGGCGGCACGGGCGGCCGCGCGAACGTCGGCGGCGTGGCCGACAACCGCTCGGCCGGGCGCACGGTGTCGAGCATGCCGAACGGCGACGCGACGCGATCGATCCGGTCGCGCACGTCGGCAGCCGCGAGATCGGGCGCATGCAGGCCGTCCTGCACATTGCCGAACGACTGCAGCCAGCGCCCCGTCTGCGCGAGCGACATCCGCACGTGCCAGCTTCCCCCTTCGCACGATCGCCGCGCGAGCGCGATCATCGCGCCGAACGCCGCGAGATAGCCGGTCGCATGATCGAGCGCCTGGCACGGCAGAGGGCGCGGCGCATCCGCATGGGCGGCCTGCTGCTCCCGCCATGCGATCCCGCTCGCCGACTGCACGAGACTGTCGAAGCCGCGCCGCCCCGCCCACGGCCCCGCATGCCCGTATGCCGAGATCGACACGCACACGATGCCGGGCCGCCGCTGCGCCAGCGCCTGCGGCGCGAAACCGCGGGCGGCGAGCGAGCCGGGCCGGTACGACTGCAGGAACACGTCCGCGTCGCGCACGAGCGCGTGCAGCGTCTCGACACCCGCCGTATCGCGCAGGTCGATCCATGTCGAACGTTTGCCGCGCCCGTTGTCGATCACGAGCGGCGCGATGTTCGGCAGGTGCGGCCCGTTGACGAGCAGCGTCTGCGCGCCGTGCGACGCGAGCGTGCGGCCCGCGACCGGGCCCGCGATGATGCGCGTGAGATCGAGCACGCGCACGCCCGCGAGCGGCGGCCCGGCTTCGCCGCGGCCGATCGGTTCGAGCGGCGCATCGCCGATCCGCTCGATGTCGAACAACGGCAGCGACGCGATCGCGCGCGCCTGCTCGTGCGCCGCCCATTCGTCAGGGGTTCTGATCAATGCCGCGCACAGGCCGGCCTCGGCCAGCGCGGTGTCGAGCGCCGCGCCGTCCCATCTGCGGATCGCCGCGGCGACGTCGGCGCGCTGCGCGCCGCAACCGAGTACGGCGAGGATCCCGCGCAGGTGATGCGGGAAGTTCGCATGCAGCTGGATCCAGCGCCCGTCGCCCGTCTCGAAGAAGCCCGTCACCGGATGACGCAACTCCGGCGGCGGGCCGTCGTCCACACGCAGGTAGCGTTCGCTGCGGAACGCGACCAGCGCATCGCGCACCGACACGTCGACGGATTGCGCGACGCCCGTGCGAAGCCGGTGACATTCGGCCGCCGCGAGCCCGGTTGCCGCGATCGTCGCTGCCGCGAGCGTGCCGACATGAAACGTCGACGGCAACGTCGGGTCCCGCCCCGTCACGGTCACGCGGGCGAGCGCGTCGCGATCGCCGTGTGCGCTTTGCCACAGATGCGTCAATGCGAGTTCCGGCGTCATGGTGAAAGGGCGATGGAGGACACGGAATCGAGTCTAGAATTCGCGCCCGGCGCAATCAATCCCGATCGCGCGAATCGAGGCGCGGGCGCGCTTCAGGAGGCCGGCAAGCGCGATCGGCGCCAGATCCGTCCGCGGCGCCGGGTACCTCCGCCATCCGCCGCGTTCGCGCAAGCGCCCCGCGCACGCTACATCGGCAGCGACGCGGCCGCGTGGCGCCGGCCGTCCCGCCACGCGACGAGCGGCCGCCACCACGCATGCACAACACGCGCGGCCGGTGCCGCGTGCGGCCCGAACGCGAACGTCGCGCCGCGTGGCCCCGCGCTGACCCATACGCGCACGCCGGGCTCGAACGTCAGCGAATCGCCGGCGCCCAGCCAGTGGTCGTCGAGCCGGCCCTCGACGGTCACCCACACGTCGCCGTCCGCCACCTGCAGTGCGGTGCGATCGACGATCCGCCACCGTGCGGCCGGCTCGTCGCCGTCGATCACGTAAAGTCGCAGTTCGCGCATGGCAGCCTCCTGGTCGCACGGTTCCGATGGCACCAGTATTTCGGACAGTGACAGCACGCGGACAGATACGGCTGCAGACACTTTTAGCTGAACTGTACTGGTCGAGCGACAAGGACGGCATCCGACCGCCGGATTTCGCGTCACGCCGGGTGCCGAACCTGCACGGCCCATCGGGTTTCCCTACAATGTCGGCTGTCCCGCGCCACCGCCCCGCTCCCATGTTCCAGCGCCCGCCTGCCGCCGCCCCCGGCGAAAAAAATCTCACCGTGATGCTCTGGCTCGTTGCGACGGGCTTCTTCATGCAGACCCTCGATTCGACGATCGTCAACACGGCGCTGCCGTCGATGGCCGCGAGCCTCGGGGAATCGCCGCTGCGGATGCAGTCGGTCGTGATCGCGTACTCGCTGACGATGGCGGTGATGATCCCCGTGTCGGGCTGGCTCGCCGATACCTTCGGCACGCGACGCGTGTTCTTCAGCGCGATCCTGGTGTTCTCGCTCGGTTCGCTGCTGTGCGCGAATGCGCATACGCTCTCGCAGCTCGTCGCGTTCCGCGTCGTGCAGGGAGTCGGCGGCGCGATGCTGTTGCCGGTCGGGCGGCTCGCGGTGCTGCGCACCTTTCCGGCCGAGCGTTATCTGCCCGCGCTGTCGTTCGTCGCGATCCCGGGCCTGATCGGCCCGCTGATCGGACCGACCCTCGGCGGCTGGCTCGTGAAGATCGCGTCGTGGCACTGGATCTTCCTGATCAACGTGCCGGTCGGCGTCGCGGGCTGCATCGCGACCTTCTACTCGATGCCCGATTCACGCAACCCGGCCGTCGGCCGCTTCGACCTGAAGGGCTATCTGCTGCTGACGATCGGCATGGTCGCGATCTCGCTGTCGCTCGACGGGCTCGCCGATCTCGGCATGCAGCACGCCGCCGTGCTGGTGCTGCTGATCCTGAGCCTCGCGTGCTTCGTCGCGTACGGGCTGTACGCGGTGCGTGCGCCGCAACCGATCTTCTCGCTCGACCTGTTCCGGATCCACACGTTCAGCGTCGGGCTGCTCGGCAACCTGTTCGCGCGGATCGGCAGCGGCGCGATGCCGTACCTGATCCCGCTGCTGCTGCAGGTGAGCCTCGGCTACTCGGCGTTCGAGGCGGGGCTGATGATGCTGCCGGTCGCGGCGGCCGGGATGTTCTCCAAGCGGATCATCACGCGGCTGATCACGCAGCACGGCTACCGCAAGGTGCTGCTCGCGAACACGATCATGGTCGGCGTGATGATGGCAAGCTTCGCGCTGATGCGCGACTCGGTGCCGGTGTGGGTGAAGGTCGTGCATCTCGCGCTGTTCGGCGGCTTCAACTCGATGCAGTTCACCGCGATGAACACGCTGACGCTGAAGGATCTCGGCACGGGCGGCGCGAGCAGCGGCAACAGCCTGTTCTCGCTCGTGCAGATGCTGTCGATGAGCCTCGGCGTGACGGTCGCCGGCGCGCTGCTCGCGACGTTCACGGGCATGCTGCGCACCGTGACGCCGAGCAATACGCTGCCGGCGTTCCACGCGACCTTCATCTGCGTCGGGATCATCACGGCCGCGTCGGCGTGGATCTTCGCGCAGCTCGCGCCCGAGATCCGCAGCACCGCGCGCAAGACCGACCCGTCCGAGCGCGCGTGACGCGCGGCGCGCGCCGTTTCGGGGGCCGCGCCGCCGCCGCGCGCACCAGGACGGTGCAGGCCGCCCCCGGCAACGCACGCGCCGATGCGCCCCGTCCCGGCCGCGACGGGCGGCCGCACGCGGCGCGATGCCGTGCATGCTTCTTGCTGGCCTATTCTCTAGGTAAACTGGCAGTCTTCCATCGGCCGACATCATGAGCATGATCGAAATCGATCCCCCCGGCTTTCAGCCGCCCCGCCCCGTCGCCGGCGACGACGGGAACCGGCGCACCGTGCTGTACGGCGGATACACCGTGTTCAGCGTGTTCCAGCCCGTTTTCTCGGTGTCGCACCGCCGCGCGATCGGCTATCACGCGTCGCTGCGTGCGCACGACGAGGAAAGCCGCCAGGTGGCGTCGCACGAGGTTTTCACGCAGGCGGCGCGGCGCGGCGACTTGCTCGAACTCGGCCGGCTCGCCGAATCGTTGCATCTCGGTAACTTCCACGCGTTCGACAGTCACGACGAATGGCTCTTCCTGAGCCTGCATCCGGCCGCGCTGATGGACACCGTCTACGGCGACGCGCTGCTCGCGAACCTGAAGGCGCTCGGGCTGCCGCCGCACCGCGTGGTGCTCGAGGTACCCGAGCAGGCCGGCGGCGAAACGCCGCGCTACGCGGCGATCGTCGACGGGCTGCGCAAGGCCGGCTTCCTGATCGCGCTGGGCGGGTTCGGCGCGAAGCATTCGAACATCGACCGCGTGTGGCACCTGCATCCCGACATCGTCACGCTCGACCGCGGCATCCTCGCGCAGGCGAGCGAGCACTCGCACCTCGAACGCGTGCTGCCGGGGCTCGTGTCGCTGCTGCACGAATCCGGCCAGCTCGTGCTGATGGGCGGCCTGTCGACCGAACGCGACGCGCTGATCGCACTCGAATGCGACGTCGATTTCGTGCAGGGCCAGTATTTCGCGGGGCCGAGCGTCGACCCCGTGCAGCCGCAGGCCGCCGCGGGCTGCATGGATACGCTGTCGGCCGCACTGCGGCTGCGCGTCGCGCAACGCGAACGCACGCAGGCGGAGCGGCTCGCGCCGTACGTCGCCGCGCTCGAGGAAGCGAGCCAGAAGCTCGGCGCGGACGCGCCGCTCACCGACGCGGCCGCCGCCGTGCTCGGGCTGCCGGAAACCGCGCGCTGCTTCCTGCTCGATGCATCGGGGCGCCAGATCGGCGACAACGTGCTCGCGCGCGGCAGCGTGTCGCAACGCGCGAAGCGCTTCCGTCCGCTGCTGCATTCCGAAGGGGCCAGCTGGGAGCGCCGCCCGTACTTCATCGACGCGATGCGGGCGCCGGGCCGCGTGCACCTGACGGCGCCCTACCTGTCGATCAACGAGGCGCACCTGTGCGTGACCGCGTCGATCGCCGCGCCCGCGGCGACCGGCATGCAGGTGCTCTGCGTCGACATCAACTGGGAAGCGGCGCTCAACCGCGAGTAAGCGCGACGGCGCGCCGCCGTCACGCGGCGCCGCCCGCCTTGCGCACGATCAGCCGGTGTACGCGCTTGCCGGACGACGCGCCGACGACCTCGTGCTCGTCGATCACCTGCACGTCGGCGCCGAGTGCCGCATGCATCCGCGCCGAATCCAGTGCCGTATAAAGTCGGCCGCGCTCGTCGCGCGACGTGCCGTGTCCCGCCACCCGCCAGCTCAGGTACAACGTGCCGCCCGGCATCAGCAGATCGGCCAGCCGCGCGGCCGCCGCTGCCGCATCGGCCTGTTCGAGGTGCATGACGACCGTCTCGCACAGTACGTTGCGAAACGCGCCGGACGGCACACCGGCCAGCGCCGGCAGCGCGGCGAGCTCGAAGCGCAGGTCCGGATGGTGCCGGCGCGCCTCGTCGAGCAGCGCGGCGCTCGCGTCGTAGCCGCGGACGTCGAAACCGCACGACGCGAGCCAGGCCGTGTCGCGGCCGGCGCCGCAGCCGACGTCCGCGGTCGGCCCCGGCGAGAAATATTGCTCGAGCAGCGCGTACATGTCGTCGGGCGCGGCCTGGTCGAGCCAGTCCTGCGCATATCGCGCGGCATGGGCGTCGTACGCGTCGAGCGTCGGGCGATCCACCATGGTGAGTGCTCCGCAAGGGCGTCGTATGACGCACCCCGCATCTTAGCCGTTGCGCGTGGCCTGCGGCGCCGCGCGCGACCCGGCCTACGCGGCCCGCACGTCGCCCGCGCGTGGCGCCCGCGCGATCAGTTCGGCCCACAGCGCGTCGCCGCGCCACGCCGGGCGCACGACCGCGCCTTCCGCGTCGTGGACGAGCGCGCACAGGCGCGCATTGACGGGCGCCTGCGCGCCGAAGCGCGCGGCCAGCCGCACGATCTCGCCGTTGATCCACTCGACCTCCGTCGCACGGCGCGCCGCAAGATCGTCGGACATCGACGAGCGCGCAAGCGGGTCGATCGCCAGCATCCGGCCGCCGAGCACACGGAAAGCCGCGTCGGGCAGATCGAGCATGGCAGGGACCCAGCCGGCCGGCAGCGGCGTGAGCCGCGCCGGCCGGATCGCGGCGCGTGCCAGCCAGTGCAGCGCCTCGCGCTGGGCCAGCGCGACGCAGCGACGGTACGCGCGTTGCGCAAGCTCGTCGCGCAGCGACAGGTTCGCGAGCGCATTGACCGCATTGTTCAGGTTGAGCAGCAGCTTCGCCCACTGCACGGCCCGCATGTCGCGATGCAGCGAGAGTGGCAGCCCGGCACGCGCGAATGCGCCGGCGAACGGCTGCAGCGCGGACGACGCGTCGGCCGCGAGCGCGCCGGCCGAACCCTGGTGAAACGCACCGGGCCCGCGCTCGATCACATTGAACGGCACCATGCCGGCCAGCACGGTCGCTTGCGGCAGCGCGTCGCGCAACGTGTCGGCATGGTGCAGGCCGTTCTGGAAGCTGATCACGACCGTGCCGGGCCGCAGCACGCCGGCCAGTTGCCCGGCTGCCTCCCGCGTGGCGGCCGACTTCACCGCGACCAGCACGAGCCGTGCGTCGGCCGCGGCGGCCGGATCGGTCGCGAACGCGACATCGGCCGCCGCGAGCGTCGCGCGATAGCCCCGCCGGTCGGTCAGCGTGAGCCCGTGCCGGTGAATCGCATCGCCGATCCGCGCGCGGCCGACGAGCGTCACGTGCGCGCCGCCCGCCGCGAGCCGGCCGCCGAGATAACAGCCGACGGCACCTGCGCCGAACACGCAGACCGGCGCATCAGACATGCGAGTGCGCGCCGCCGTGCACGGGGCCCGCGCGCCGCTCGACTTCGCGGCGCACGTCGGCGCACAGCCCCGCGAAGAACGCGACTTCGGCGACGACGAACAGCGGCCCGACCATCAGGCCGACCAGGTCGTCGACGAACGCGGGCTTGCGCCCTTCGAACCAGTGCCCGACGAATTGCACGATCCAGCCGACGACGAACGCGCCGATGCCGATCGTGAGCCATTGCGCGGTCGGCAGCAACGCGAGCGACTGCGCGGCCCACAGGCCGAGCGCGAACAGCGCGGTCATCACGATCCCGAACCGCAGGTCGAGGCGCAGGTAGAACACGACGAACGCGACCGCGAGCAGCAGCGCCGGCGACAGCGCGACGCCGGCCAGCATCCCGACCGCCGGCCGCGACAGCAGCACCTCGACCGCGAACACGATCATCGGGATGCCGACCAGATGCGTCGCGATGTTGCGCGCGTCGCGATGGTAGGCCGCATACTGCGAAAGATGGTCTTCGAGCGTCTTCATCGCGTCTCCTGGTCGGTTATTGAGCGCTATGATGCGCGTCACGCCCGACAACCTCTGTCAGCTACCCGACATCGCGTGCCCATGCCTGCTCCGCTCGCCCCATACCTGCCGCAGATCGAAGCGAACCCGTGGTTCGCCGCGCTGCCGCCCGCGTTGCGCGCGGACCTGCTCGCCGGCGCGGCGCTGCGCCGCCTGCCGGCCGGCCACGCGCTGTTCCGGCGCGGCGACCCGCCGTGCGGGCTGTACGCGGTCCTGGCCGGTTCACTCACGATAGGTGCGGTCGACCCGCAGGGCAAGGAAGCGCTGCTGACGGTGGCCGAGCCCGTCACGTGGTTCGGCGAAATCGCGCTGTTCGACGGCCAGCCGCGCACGCACGACGCCATCGCGCTCGACGACGCGCTGCTGCTGCACGTCCCGCAGGCCGCGCTGCTCGCGATCCTCGATGCGACGCCGCAATACTGGCGGCAGTTCGCGCTGCTGATGGCGCAGAAACTGCGCCTGAGCTTCCTGACCGTCGAGGCGATGAGCGTGATGCCGGCCGCGCAGCGGCTCGCCGCGCGCCTGCTGATGATCGCCGAAGGCTACGGCGGCATCAGCGCCGGGCGCACGCGCGTGCGGCTGTCGCAGGAAACGCTCGCGTCGATGCTGTCGCTGACGCGGCAGACCACCAACCAGTTGCTGAAGGCGCTGCAGGCCGACGGCGTCGTGCGGCTGCATGTCGGCGAGATCGAGCTGGTCGACATCGACGCGCTGCGCCGCGCGAGCGGGCTGGGCGACGGCACGCGCTGAGCAGCGCGTACCGCGCTGTCGCACGCCGCCCCGCCGCCGCCGCGTTGCGCTATCGTGTCGGCTCGTCCGATCTCCCCGCGCCCCATCTTGAATCCATCGACCGCCGCCGCCCCGCCCCGTCATCCGTGGCCCGTCTTCGTCGCGTTCCTGCGGCTCGGCCTCACGTCGTTCGGCGGCCCGGTCGCGCACCTCGGCTACTTCCGCGCCGAATTCGTCACGCGGCGCGGCTGGCTCAGCGAACGCACATATGCGGATCTCGTCGGGCTGTGCCAGTTCCTGCCGGGGCCCGCGAGCAGCCAGGTCGGGATGGCGATCGGCCTCGCGCGCGCCGGCTACGCGGGCATGTTCGCCGCGTGGCTCGGCTTCACGTTGCCGTCGGCGCTGCTGATGATGCTGTTCGCGCTCGGCATTCACGCGACGGGCGCACCGATCGAAGCCGGCGCGCTGCACGGGCTGCGCATCGTGTCGGTCGCGGTGATCGCGCAAGCCGTCTGGGGGATGGCGCGCACGCTGTGCCCCGATGCGCGCCGCGTCACGCTGATGGCCGCGGCCGCGTGCGTCGCACTGCTCGCGCCGGCCGCGTGGACGCAAATCGCGGTGATCGCCGCGGCCGGTGCCGCCGGCCTCGCACTGTTGCCGCAACCGGCACGCGACGCGCACGAACCGTTGCCGCTTCACGTGTCGCACCGCGCGGGCATGCTGTGGCTCGCGCTGTTCGCGGCGCTGCTCGTCGCGCTGCCGTTCGCGGCCCGCGCGCTCCACTCCGATACGCTCGCCGTCGTCGATGCGTTCTTCCGCACCGGCGCCCTCGTGTTCGGCGGCGGGCACGTGGTGTTGCCGCTGCTGCAGGCGGCCGTGGTCGCGCCCGGCTGGGTCGGCGATTCGACGTTCCTTGCCGGGTACGGCGTCGCGCAGGCCGTGCCGGGACCGCTGTTCACGTTCTCGGCGTTCCTCGGCGCCTCGCTGCGCGACGCGCCGAACGGCTGGCTCGGCGGCACGCTCGCGCTGGTCTCGATCTTCGCGCCGTCGTTCCTGCTAATTGCCGGCACCGCACCGTTCTGGGAGCGCCTGCGCCGCAGCACGCGCATGCAGGCCGCGCTCGCGGGCGTGAACGCAGCCGTCGTCGGGCTGCTGCTCGCCGCGCTCTATCACCCGGTCTGGACCGACACGATCGTCGCACCGCGCGACCTGGCCGCCGCGCTCGTCGCCTACGTCGCGCTGGTGTTCTGGCGCGTGCCGCCATGGGCCGTCGTGCTTGCGAGCGCGGCACTCGGCTGGGCGCTCGGGCTGGCCGCCTGATCCGGCACGCGCGCCGCCTGCCCGCGCGACAAAAAACAAAAAAGCCCTCGAAACGAGGGCTTTTTCGGGGTGCTGCGCGCCGTGGCGGCGCGCCGGCGCCGGACTTACGCGAAGTTCTTCGCCGCGAAGTCCCAGTTCACGATGTTCCAGAACGCTTCGACGAACTTCGGACGTGCGTTGCGGTAGTCGATGTAGTACGCGTGTTCCCACACGTCGATCGTCAGCAGTGCCTTGTCGGCGGTCGTCAGCGGCGTCGCCGCGTTGCTCGTCGACACGATGTCGAGCGAACCGTCAGCCTTCTTCACGAGCCATGCCCAGCCCGAACCGAACGTGCCGACTGCGGCCTTCGTGAACGCTTCCTTGAAGGCGTCGTACGAACCCCACTTCGCGTTGATCGCGTCGCCCAGCGCGCCCGTCGGTGCGCCGCCGCCGTTCGGCGACAGGCTGTTCCAGAAGAACGTGTGGTTCCAGATTTGCGCGGCGTTGTTGAAGATGCCGCCCGACGACTTCTTCACGATCTCTTCCAGCGACAGGTTTTCGAATTCCGTGCCCGGGATCAGATTGTTCAGGTTCGTCACATAAGCCTGATGGTGCTTGCCGTAGTGGTACTGGATCGTCTCGAGCGAGATGGTCGGCGCGAGTGCGTCTTCAGCGTACGGGAGCGGCGGGAGCGTATGAGCCATGGCGATTCCTTCGTTGAGTATGTAGGGAGGGCGTGTTGGATGCTGCCGAGCGTCCGATTGTAGGCGAGACCGAATAACCCCGCAAACTCGCGGGCCATTTATCCGCGGTATGCGGAAAAGCGATGTTCGCGCGACGTCCGGCAGGACGAACCCGACGATGCGCAGCATCCGTTCCCGCTCACGATGCGTCCGTTGCGGCGGCCTTCGCCCGCCTTACGGCGATTACGTCAGATCGTATCGGTCAGCCGCGGCTGCACGTCGGCGAGCGACACGTCGGCCGAGCCTTCGGCGAGATGCACGGTCAGGCGCCGCTGCGGCTTCAGCGCGTTCGGCGCGCGCACCGCGCGGCCCGTCTGCGCATCGATCAGCGCCGCATAGCCGCGCTCGAGCGTGCGCTGCGGGCTCAGCACCTCGAGCCGCGCCGCACAGGCCGACACGCGCGCCGTGTCGCGTTCGTGACGGCGCTGCCACGCAACCGCGAGCCGTTGCGACAGCCCCGCGAGCGCCTGGCGCGCCTGCGACGGATCGGGCCGCGCGCGCTGCCAGCGCAGCTGCACGAGCGCGAAACGCGCACGCGCATCGCGCACCGGCCGCGACGCCGCCGACGCGAGCCGCACCGCGAGTTGCTCGACGTGCGTACGCTGCCGCTGCAGCCGCTCGGCCGGGCTCACGAGCCGGCGCGAGAGCCAGTCGAGCTGCTGCGCGCGCTGCTCGAGCCGGCGCGCCATGCCGCGCGCGAGCGCCCGCCGGCGGTCGTCGACCTCGCGCAGCAGCAGCGCGCGCTGCGGGCTCGCGAGCTCGGCCGCGCCGGTGGGCGTCGGCGCGCGCACGTCGGCCGCGAAATCCGCGATCGTGAAATCGGTTTCGTGCCCGACGCCGCTCACGACCGGCAATTCGCTCGCCGCGATCGCGCGCGCCAGCGCTTCGTCGTTGAACGACCACAGATCCTCGATCGAGCCGCCGCCGCGGCAGACCAGCAGCACGTCGACCTCCCGGCGCGCATTCGCGGCCTCGACGGCCGCGACGAGCTTCTCGGCGGACCCGGCGCCCTGAACGGGCGCCGGATAGACGATCACCGGAATGTGCGGCGCGCGGCGGGCGAGCGTGGTCAGCACGTCGCGCAGCGCGGCGGCCTGCAGCGACGTGACGATGCCGATCGCACGCGGATGCGCCGGCAGCGGCCGCTTGCGCTCGGGCGCGAACAGGCCCTCGCCTTCGAGCTGCGCCTTCAGCCGCAGGAACGCCTCGTACAGGCGCCCCTGCCCGGTGCGCCGCACGGCCTCGACATTGAGCTGCACTTCGCCGCGCGGCTCGTACATCGTGACGACCGCGCGCACCTCGATCCGGTCGCCTTCGCGCGGCGTGAATTCCGCATACTGCGCACGGCCGCGGAACATCACGCAGCGCATCTGCGCCTGCTGGTCCTTGATCGAGAAATACCAGTGGCCGCTCGCGGCGCGCGTGAAATTCGACACTTCGCCCGAAATCCACAACAGCGGAAACGAACGCTCGAGCATCGTCGAAATCGCGCGATTGAGCGCCGAAACGGGAATCACGTCGTCGCCGCCGCGCGTCGCGCCGGGTGCGGAAAAAGGGGTGTCGGAAAGCATGGGCGGTCGGATGAATGCTGGCGGCGACACGATAGTCCGACACGCGCGCGGCGTCCAGCGCCGGCCGCATTCGCCGCGGCACGCGGAAGGTGTCCACACTCTGGCAATCTTCCGCGTAAAACGCATTAAAACCGCTGGAAAATCCAGACGATTGACGATAACGCATTGATTTTTATATATTTTTAAATCTTTCGAAATGATTCTCATCCGATTCGATGCCCGCCCGGCGGGCGTTTGAGGTGCTCGGGCGGGGAGTTTTTCACAGAGTTATCCACAGCCCGTCCCGATCCGGCCCCGCGAGCCGCGTCGGCCGGCCGCGCTTGCCGCGGCCGCCTGCGGCGCGCTAGAGTGCCGCCTTCCGCAGACCCCGCGGCACGCGCCGCCCAACGGAGAATCCGCCTTGACGAATCCGTCTCACGCCGCGGCGCACGATGCGCCGCGCCCGGCCCGATGAGCGCGCCCGGCGGCCCGCTCGCACGGCTCGAAGCGCGCCTGACACGCGAATGGCAGCGGCGCGGCGCGCTCGCCTGGGCGCTCACGCCGTTCGCCTGCGTGTTCGGCCTGTGCGCGGCGCTGCGACGCACCGCTTACACGCAGGGCTGGAAAAAGCCGGTCGACGTCGGCGTGCCCGTGGTCGTGGTCGGCAACGTGACCGTCGGCGGCACCGGCAAGACACCGACCGTGATCGCACTCGTCGACGCGTTGCGCGCGGCCGGCTTCACGCCCGGCGTCGTGTCGCGCGGCTACGGCGCGAACGTGACGGCGCCGACCGCCGTCACGCCGGCGTCGCGCGCGAGCGCGGCCGGCGACGAACCGCTGCTGATCGCCCGCCGCACCGGTGCGCCCGTATGGGTGTGCCCCGACCGCGTCGCGGCCGCGCGGGCGCTGCGCGCCGCGCACCCGGACGTCGACGTGATCGTCAGCGACGACGGCCTGCAGCACTACCGCCTCGCGCGCACGGTCGAGCTCGTCGTGTTCGACCACCGGCTCGGCGGCAACGGCTTCCTGCTGCCGGCCGGGCCGCTGCGCGAGCCGCTGTCGCGGCACCGCGACGCGACGCTCGTCAACGACCCGTACAGCGGCACGCTGCCGCCGTGGCCCGACACCTACGCGCTCGCGCTGACGCCGGGCGCCGCCTGGCACCTCGACCAGCCGGCACTGCGCCGTCCGCTGTCGCAGTTCGCCAACGAGCGCGTGCTCGCCGCGGCCGGCATCGGCGCGCCGGAACGCTTTTTCGCGACGCTGCGCGCGGCCGGTCTCGCGCCGGCGACGCGCGCGCTGCCCGACCACTACGCGTTCGCCGACAATCCGTTCATCGACGACGCGGTCGATGCAATCCTGATCACCGAGAAGGATGCAGTAAAATTGGGCGCTTCCTGGCGCGATGCCCGACTGTGGGTCGTCCCCGTCGAAGCCGCGCTCGACCCTCGCCTCATTGCCCTCGTTGTGGAGAAACTCCGTGGACGCTCGCCTGCTTGAAATCATTGTGTGCCCTATCTGCAAAGGCCCGCTCCACTACGACCGCGCCGCGCAGGAGCTGATCTGCAATGCGGACAAGCTCGCCTACCCGATCCGCGACGGCATCCCCGTGATGCTCGTCGACGAAGCGCGCCAGACCGTCGAAGGCACGCCGGTCGATCCGGCCGGCCGCTAAGCCGCCTGCGGCGCCCCGGCCGGGGCGCCAAACCCTGCCGGCCGCCCGGTTCCGGACGCGCCGCCGGCCCCGTTCTTCTCACCGCTCACCCCGATGACTCACCCGCAACCCTTCATCGCCGTCATTCCCGCCCGGCTCGCGTCGACGCGCCTGCCGAACAAGCCGCTCGCCGATCTCGGCGGCAAGCCGATGGTCGTGCGTGTCGCCGAGCGCGCGCGCGAGGCGGGCGCACGGCAGGTGCTCGTCGCCTCCGACGCGCAGAGCGTGCTCGACGCGGCGCGCGACCACGGCTTCGAAGCGGTGCTCACGCGTGCCGACCATCCGTCCGGCACCGACCGGCTCGCGGAAGTCGCGGCGGCCTTCGGGTGGAGCGACGACACAGTCGTCGTCAACGTGCAGGGCGACGAGCCGCTGATCGACCCCGTGCTGGTGCGCGACGTAGCGTCGCACCTGGCCGCGCATCCGGCCTGCGCGATCGCGACCGCCGCCCACCCGATCCACGACGCGGCCGACGTGTTCAACCCGAACGTCGTGAAGGTCGCGCTCGACGCGCAAAGCGTCGCGCTGTACTTCTCGCGCGCGCCGATTCCGTGGAGCCGCGACGCGTACCAGCCGCACTGGCCGGACGTCGCGGCCATGCCTGCGCCGGCTTTCCCGGTCTATCGGCACATCGGCCTCTATGCCTATCGCGCACGTTTCCTGCGCACTTATCCGTCGCTCGCGCAGGCGCCGATCGAACAGGCCGAGCAGCTCGAACAGCTGCGCGCGCTGTGGCACGGCGAGCGCATCGCGGTGCGGATCACCGAGTCCGCGCCCGAAGCCGGGATCGATACGCCGGCCGATCTCGCGCGCGTGCAGGCCCTTTTTCGGCCGGGTTCAAAATAACCCGTGGCATAATCAGGCGATTGTGCGAGCCGTCCGCGACCAGCGCGTTCTCGCTTGACCCCGCCCGCGGCCTTGCCGGCAGCCGCGCGTCGCCCAAGTCGACGCGCCGCATCAGACCGGCCCGCCGCGCGCCAGGCAAGCCCCGCGCCCGCCGTCGCCGACACCTTTGAGGCTCGCCACACGAATCTACATACTTGGAGATATCACCATGCGTTTGATCCTGTTGGGCGCGCCCGGCGCGGGAAAGGGCACCCAGGCAAACTTCATCAAGGAAAAGTTCGGCATCCCGCAAATCTCGACGGGCGACATGCTGCGCGCGGCCGTGAAGGCCGGCACGCCGCTCGGCGTCGAAGCGAAGGGCTACATGGACGCCGGCAAGCTCGTGCCGGACGCGCTGATCATCGGCCTCGTCAAGGAGCGCCTGAAGGAATCCGACTGCGCGAACGGCTATCTGTTCGACGGTTTCCCGCGCACGATCGCGCAGGCTGACGCAATGAAGGAAGCCGGCGTCGCGATCGACTACGTGCTCGAGATCGACGTCCCGTTCTCGGAAATCATCGAGCGCATGAGCGGCCGCCGCACGCACCCGGCATCGGGCCGCACGTACCACGTCAAGTTCAACCCGCCGAAGGTCGAGGGCCACGACGACGTGACGGGCGAACCGCTGATCCAGCGCGACGACGACAAGGAAGAAACCGTCAAGAAGCGTCTCGAAGTGTACGAAGCGCAGACCAAGCCGCTGATCACGTATTACGGCGACTGGGCACGGCGCGGCGAGGAAAACGGCCTGAAGGCACCGCAGTATCGCAAGATCTCGGGTCTTGGCGCCGTCGAGGAAATCCGCGAGCGCGCGTTTGACGCGCTGAAGTAAGCCACGCGTCGCGCATCCGCGAAAGCCGCCCTTTTCGGGCGGTTTTTTTTTCGCCTGGCCGGGATTCGAAGGACCATGCTTGTATCGCCTCCGCGCGACGACGCCCCGTACAATCGGCATCGGACGGAACAACCGTTTTGCATGGGACCTCCCTGGGCGCTGAAGCGCCAAGCGCGGTCGACGCTTTGCATGGGACCACCCTGGGCGCTGAAGCGCCAAGCGCGGTCGACGCTTTGCATGGGACCTCCCTGGGCGCTAAAGCGCCAAGGGCGGTCGACGCTTTGCATGGGACCTCCCTAGGCGCTAAAGCGCCAAGGGCGGTCGACACGGAGACAGTCATGGAAATTCGCGGCAACGTGTTTCTGATCACGGGCGGTGCATCGGGCCTCGGCGCCGGCACCGCGCGAATGCTCGCGCAGGCCGGCGGCACGGTCGTGCTCGCCGACCTGAACGAAGCGGCCGGCACCGCGCTCGCGACCGAACTGGGCGGCATATTCGTACGCTGCGACGTGTCGAGCGAGGCCGACGCACAGGCCGCCGTCGACGCGGCGACACGCGCGGGCACGCTGCGCGGCCTCGTGAACTGCGCGGGCATCGCGCCGGCCGCGAAAACCGTCGGCAAGGACGGCGCTCACCCGCTCGACGTGTTCGCGAAGACGATCAACGTGAACCTCGTCGGCACGTTCAACATGATCCGGCTCGCGGCCGCCGCGATGGCCGCGACCGCGCCGACCGCGGAAGGCGAGCGCGGCGTGATCGTCAGCACCGCGTCGGTCGCCGCCTTCGACGGACAAATCGGCCAAGCCGCGTACGCGGCATCCAAGGCCGGTGTCGCCGGCATGACGCTGCCGATCGCGCGCGACCTGTCGCGCAGCGGCATCCGCGTGATGACGATCGCGCCCGGCCTGTTCGAGACGCCGATGCTGCTCGGCATGCCGCAGGACGTGCAGGACGCGCTCGGCGCAATGGTGCCGTTCCCGCCGCGGCTCGGCAAACCGGCCGAATACGCGATGCTGGTCCGCCAGATCGTCGAGAATCCGATGCTCAACGGCGAAGTGATCCGCCTCGACGGCGCGATCCGGATGCAGCCGAAGTAAGCGCACAAGAAAAACGCCCGCGATGCGGGCGTTCTTGCTCGTTCCTGCAACGGTGCGACGGCGGCTCAGTCCTCGCCGTCGCGTTGCATCCGCTGCCGCAATTCGGTGACCTGCGATTCGACGACGGTCGCGTCGTCCGCCTCCGGCCGCTCGCCCAGATACTGCTCGAGATCCTCGAGCGCGGGGCGCAGGTAGTCGAGCCGCGCATACGCGAAGCCGCGGTCGCGCACCTCGTCGAGCTGCTCGGGCAACAGGATCACGAGCCGCTGCTGTACCGCGAGCAGCCGCTGCCAGCGTTCCGTCTGCAGATAGATCGTCTTCAGGTTGCGCAGCATCCGCGCGATGATCTCGCGGCTCGTCGCCGGTTGCAGCAGCGCGCGCAACGCGCTGTCGACCGCGCCGGCCGCGCGCGCGACGTACGGCTCGAGCATCTCGACCATCTCGGCCTCGGACAGCGAATGGCCGTTGGTCGGATCGATGATCAGGTCGCCGTCCGGCAGCGTGACGCGCAGCAGGAAATGGCCGGGGAACGACACGCCGCGCGCCGGCACGCCGATCTGCTCGGCGAGCTCCAGGTACAGCACCGACAGCGAGATCGGAATCCCGCGCCGCCGCTTCAGCACGGCGTTCAGGTGGCTGTTATCGGGGTCGTAGTAATCGTTGTGATTGCAGGCGAAGCCGAGTTCGCGGAAGAAGAAATCGTTCAGCGCGGCGACGCGGCCCTTCAGGTCCGCATCGTCGGCGAGCCGCCGGCGCAATCGCGCCGCCAGCATGTCGAGTTCGGCCAGCGTGCCCTGCAGGTCGAGGTCGGGATACGCGTCCTGCGCCAGCGACAGCGCGGTTTCCGTGACGGGCAGACTGTCGTCGTCCGCCACGAGCGTGCTGAAGTAGTCGAGGACGCGGGTCATTGCGGTCGTCACTTTGCGCGCCTTCTGAAGTAAGCGTATTTGAAGCCCATCACCCACAACATACCGAAATATAGTGCAGCGAACAGCACGAGGCACGCCGCCATCAGCGCAATGCGCTCGAGCGGCTGCGTGCGCATCCCGGTCCAGTCGAAGCTGATCGCGCACCAGTGCATCAGGCCCGCGAGCACGAGCGCCGCGCCGACGAGCTGCATGAAGAAGCGCAGCCAGCCCGGCGAAGGCTGGTAGATGCCGCGCTTGCGCAGCCCGAAGAACAGCAGCAGCGAGTTCAGGCACGCGCCGACGCCGATGCTCAGCGTGAGGCCCGCGTGGCCGATCAGCGGCACGAACACGTAGTTCGAGAGCTGCGTGACGATCAGCACGCCGATCGCGATCTTCACGGGCGTCTTGATGTCCTGCTTCGCATAGAAGCCCGGCGCGAGGATCTTGATCAGGATGATGCCGACAAGGCCGATCCCGTAGGTCGCGAGCGCGCGCGAGACCATCGTGACGGTATGCGCGTCGAACTTGCCGTAGTTGAACAGCGTCGCGGTGAGCGGCGTCGCGAAGAAGAACAGCGCGAGTGCGCTCGGCGCCGCGAGCAGGAACGTGACGCGCAGCCCCCAGTCCAGCAGCGCGGAATATTCGTGCGAATCGGCATCGACGTGCGCCTTCGACAGGCTCGGCAGCAGGATCGTGCCGAGCGCGACACCCAGCAGCGCCGTCGGGAATTCCATCAGGCGGTCGGCGTAGTTGATCCACGACACGGCGCCCTGCCCGAGCCGCGACGCGATATTGGTGTTGATGATCAGCGACAGTTGCGCGACCGACACCGCGAACGTCGCGGGCACCATTTTCGCGAGCACGCGCTTCACGCCCGGGTGACGCAGCGCGCGCAGCGGGTTCAGGCCGATCAGCGGCACCATGTCGATCTTCTTCAGCCCCGGCAGCTGCACGAGGAACTGCAGCACGCCGCCGACGATGACGGCCCACGCGAGCGCGTAGACCGGCACCTTCAGGTGCGGCGCGACGAACACGGCCGCGGCAATGAACGCGACGTTGAGCAGCACCGGCGCGAACGCGGGCAGCGAGAAGCTCTTGTACGTGTTAAGCACGCCGGACGCGAGCGTCGTCAGCGAGATGAACACGATGTACGGGAACATGATCTGCGTCATCGTGACCGCGAGCGGAAACGCCTGGCCATCGGTGTGCAGGCCGGACGCGACCGCGAACACGACCCACGACGCGCCGGCGATCCCGACGACCGACAGCACGGCAAGCGCCCACGCGAGCACGGTGGACATCGCGTCGACGAGCGCCTTCGTCGCATCGTGCCCCTGCTGGTTCTTGAACTCGGCGAGGATCGGCACGAACGCCTGCGAGAACGCGCCTTCGGCGGACAGGCGGCGCAGCAGGTTCGGAATGCGGAAGGCGACGTAGAACGCGTCGGTGTATTGACTGGCGCCGAACGCACGGGCGATCAGCGTCTCGCGGGCCAGTCCGGTCACGCGCGACAGCAGCGTGAAGCCGCTGACCGTCAGCAGGGCTCGGAATAGATTCATGGGGCGCTTATTATACGGACGTTGCGCGACCCGGCCAGCGGCCGACGCCGAAAAGCGCAGCGGCAGCCGGCGCCTCGTCCCGCGGGTATCACTTCGAACTTGCCACTCGCTTGATTTTGTTGCTATAATCGCCGGTTTCTGGGCTCGTACATGCGCGGCAACTGCCGTTTTCATGTCCCTGCCTCGGTTAAAATCACCGTTTTTTTATGCGCCCCTGGGCAATCGTTCTCAGGGGACGGATCGAAAAGCAGCGCTTGGCCGTCAGGCTCCAAGCTCTGGAAACAGGACAGGATAAGGAACCGTCATGGCTAACTCCGCACAAGCACGCAAGCGCGCCCGCCAGGCCGCGAAGGCAAACTCGCACAACTCGGCGCTGCGCTCGAAATTCCGTACCGCGATCAAGTCGGTTCGCAAGGCTGTTGAAGCCGGCGACCAAGCAAAGGCTGCCGAGCTGTTCAAGGCTGCCGTGAAGACGATCGACACGATCGCCGACAAGAAGATCGTTCACAAGAACAAGGCCGCTCGCAGCAAGAGCCGCCTCGCCGCAGCCGTCAAGGGTCTGCAGGCAGCAGCGTAAATCCGGTGCGCCCGCTCGCGCGGGCGTTCCTGTTTCCTGCGATCGCAAAAAAGCCCGCCTAGGCGGGCTTTTTTGTTGCCTGTCGCCCGCGCATCACGCGGGGCGGAGGGTCTTGCCGCGGCGGGCGCAGCCTGCGCCCTCGCCTGCCGGCATCACTTCTTCGTGTTGTAGTCCGGCAGCTCGCACGCCTCGGTGACGACGAGGTTGTTGTCCTTCGCGAAATTCAGCACGAAATCGAAAGCCATCGGTTCGATGTCGCGCAACCGCGAATCGAGAATCACGCACTTCAGGTCGCCAAGCATCGTCGGGCGCACGTACAGCGAATACTTGAGACGCGCATTCGGCCCACTCGCCCCCGGCCCGAAGCAGGCCATCACACCGGCCAGACGTTCCGACCAGTCGCTCGGGCGAAACTTTTTCCCGTCTTTCGTGATGCCCTGGATGAAGAATTCGGTCGGAGGGGTTTCAGCCATGTGGTTACCCAAGTGACGGCCCGGCGATGTCCAGGCAACAGCGCCTGGATACGCGAACACAAAGCTGGAACGGACGGCGGCACAAGCGTTCCGATATCCCGAAAACGGGACGCCGGTGCGCGCCGCCGGCGGACTGCACCGGATTTGTGCAGCGCACGGCTTGTGTCCGGCAGAGCGCGAAAAGCCTTGCCTGCCGGGCTGGAGAAAACTTTCGGATTATACCGCAGCGCGCCATCGCGCGTCGTCCCGACCGCCCCCTTCCCGCGCTGTCCGCCGCCCGCCTCGATCGTGCCCCGCTTCGCTCCGCGGCTCGTCAAAGCACAGAAAATCCTTTATGCTGCTTTGAGTTATCCACACCCGACGGCGGCGCCGTCCGGCCTCGCTGCCGGGTGAAACCCGCCGTATTTCGCTTCATGACCGCCAAAACCATTCGTCACTACCTGCAGTTCAAGGATTTCTCGCTGGAAGATTACGAGTACGTGCTCGAGCGCACGGGTATCCTGAAGCGCAAGTTCAAGAACTACGAGACCTACCACCCGCTGCACGACCGCACGCTCGCGATGATCTTCGAGAAGAGCTCGACGCGCACGCGCCTGTCGTTCGAGGCCGGGATCTTCCAGCTCGGCGGCCACGCCGTCTTCATGAGCACGCGCGACACGCAGCTCGGCCGCGGCGAACCGGTCGAGGATTCCGCGCAGGTCATCTCGCGGATGGTCGACATCATCATGATCCGCACGTTCGAGCAGGAGGTCATCAAGCGCTTCGCGGACAACTCCCGCGTGCCGGTGATCAACGGCCTGACGAACGAGTACCACCCGTGCCAGGTGCTCGCCGACATCTTCACGTACTACGAGCACCGTGGTCCGATCGCCGGCAAGACCGTCGCGTGGGTCGGCGACGCGAACAACATGCTCTACACGTGGATCGAGGCCGCGCAGATCCTCGGCTTCAAGCTGCGCCTGTCCACGCCGCCCGGCTATGCGCTCGACATGAAGCTCGTGTCGCCCGACAGCGCGCCGTTCTACGAGGTGTTCGACGATCCGAACGAAGCGTGCAAGGGCGCCGACCTCGTCACCACCGACGTGTGGACGAGCATGGGCTTCGAGGCCGAGAACGAGGCCCGCAAGCAGGCGTTCGCCGACTGGTGCGTCGACGAGGAAATGATGGGCCATGCGAACCCGGACGCCCTCTTCATGCACTGCCTGCCCGCGCACCGCGGCGAGGAAGTGACGGCCGGCGTGATCGACGGCCCGCAGAGCGTCGTGTGGGACGAGGCGGAAAACCGGCTGCACGTGCAGAAGGCGCTGATGGAGTTCCTGCTGCTCGGCCGCCTCAAGCACTGATACCGAGCCGCCGGAACGCACCCGCATGAAAAAGCGCCGATCGTCGATCGGCGCTTTTTGTTTGGGCGTGCGGGAAACGGCGCGAAGCCCGCGTTACAGGCAGACCGGCTCGGCCTCCAGCTCGACACCGAATTGCGCACGCACGTCGGCCTGGATCGCCTGCGCCAGCGCGAGCACGTCCGCGCCCGTCGCACCGCCGCGATTGACGAGCACGAGCGCCTGGCGGTCGTGCACGGCCGCCGCACCGAGCGCGCGGCCCTTCCAGCCGCAGCGGTCGATCAGCCAGCCGGCCGCGAGCTTCACGTGCCCGTCCGGCTGCGGATACGACACGACCTCGGGTGCGCGGGCGCGCAGCGCCTCGAACTGCGCGGCGCCGATCACCGGATTCTTGAAGAAACTGCCCGCATTGCCGAGCACGAGCGGATCGGGCAGCTTCGCGCGGCGGATCGCGACGACCGCGTCGAACACGTCGCGCGGCGTCGCCGCCTCGGGCGCGATGCCGCGTGCGTCGAGCTCGCGCGTGACGTCCGCGTAGCCGAGCCGCGGCGCCCATTGCTTCGGCAGCCGGAACGTCACGGACACGATCGCGAACCGGCCGCGCCCGTCCCGCTTGAAGAAGCTGTCGCGGTAGCCGAACGCGCAGCGCGCGGCGTCGAAGCGCTCGCGGCGCCCCGTCGCCAGCTCGACCGCGACCAGCGAGTCGAAATACGCCTTCATTTCGAGGCCGTACGCGCCGATGTTCTGGATCGGCGCGGCGCCGACGGTGCCGGGAATCAGCGCGAGGTTCTCGAGACCCGGCATCCCGTGCTCGAGCGTCCACGCGACGAACCCGTGCCAGCTCTCGCCGCCGCCGGCCTCGACGTACCACGCGTCGTCGTCCTCGCGCACGACACGGCGGCCGGCGATCTCGTCGAGCAGCACGATGCCGTCGAAATCGCGCGTGAACACGACGTTGCTGCCGCCGCCGAGCACGAGCCGCGGCAGGTGCGCGACGCGCGCGTCGCGGTGCAGCGCCTCGAACTGCGCCGCATGCGTGATGCGTGCGGCGAAGCGCGCGTTCGCGGCGATGCCGAACGTGTTGTGGGCAGCGAGCGGATGGTCGGGGAGCAGCGACAGGGCGGAATCGTCAGGAGGCATCGGCATTCGCGGTCACGTCGCCCCGGGCCGGCAGACGGCCGGCCTTGGGCAAACGGAGGGGCATCGGTAAAATGGCAAACAGTCCGCAATTATAGCGAGTGCCCGCGCGCCAGCCGGGTGCCCGCACCTCAAGGGAGAATGCCATGCCATCGTTCGACGTCGTTTCCGAAGCGAACATGATCGAAGTGAAGAACGCCATCGAGCAGTCGAACAAGGAAATTTCGACGCGCTTCGACTTCAAGGGCTCCGACGCGCGCGTCGAGCAGAAGGAACGCGAGCTCACGCTGTTCGCCGATGACGATTTCAAGCTCGGCCAGGTCAAGGACGTGCTGATCGGCAAGCTGGCCAAGCGCAACGTCGACGTGCGCTTCCTCGACTACGGCAAGGTCGAGAAGATCGGCGGCGACAAGGTCAAGCAGATCGTCACCGTGAAGAAAGGTGTGACCGGCGATCTCGCGAAGAAGATCGTGCGCCTCGTGAAGGACAGCAAGATCAAGGTGCAGGCAAGCATCCAGGGCGACGCGGTGCGCGTGGCCGGCACGAAGCGCGACGACCTGCAGAGCGTGATCGCGATGCTGCGCAAGGACGTGACCGACACGCCGCTCGACTTCAACAACTTCCGCGACTGATCGCTGGCCGATCCGTCACGTCATCCTGCCGGGCCCCGCACACGCGGCGCGCCCGGCCCGCGGCAGCCGCCGCGCTTTCTCAGGCTTGCCCGCCGTCCTGCGCGCCGCCGTCCGCGGCCGCCTTCTTCTTGTCGCCGATCCGGCTCTCCTGCCCCGCGAGCAGCTTCGCAATGTTGCCGCGGTGACGCCACACAAGCAGCACGCTCATCGCGAGCACGGCCCATGCGACCGGGTTGTGACCCGTGCCGAACAGGAACACGTCGAACACCGGCGCGAACACGGCCGCCACCAGCGCCGCGAGCGACGAATAGCGGAAGAAGAACGCGACGATCAGCCAGGTCAGCGCGGTCGCGAGCCCGAGCACCGGGTGCACGGCGAGCAGCACGCCCGCCGCGGTCGCGACGCCCTTGCCGCCCTGGAAGCGGAAGAACACCGGATACAGATGGCCGAGGAACACGGCGATCGCGACCCATGCGATCGCGACATCGGGCAGGCCCAGGCGCCGCGCGAGCCAGACGGCAATCCAGCCCTTGAACGCGTCGCCGACGAGCGTCAGGATCGCGGCCTTCTTGTTGCCGCTGCGCAGCACGTTGGTCGCGCCGGGATTCTTCGACCCGTACGAGCGCGGGTCGGCCAGGCCCATCGCGGCGCTGACGACGACGGCGAACGACACCGAACCGATCAGGTAGGCAACGAGGGCGGCGAGCAGGATCTGCATGCGGAGGACTCTTCTTTCAACGTATCGGTAAAGGGACGGCCGTGCGCGGCAAGCCGGCGAGCCGAAACGGCGCCCATTCTACCGAACGGGCGCGGGGTGCCACGAAGGTGAAACCCTCAGTCGACGCTCGCGCACTGCACGGGCCGTGCGCCGAGCAGCGACACGAGCACCGCCGGCGCAAGGCTGACGAGGTAGCCGCGGCGGCCGCCGTTCAGGTAGATCGTCGGCAACTCGAGGATCGACGCCTCGACATAGACGGGCATCGTCTTGCGCGTGCCGAACGGCGACGTACCGCCGACGAGATAACCCGAATGGCGGTTCGCGACCTCCGGCTTGCACGGCTCGACGCGCTTCGCGCCGATCTGCCGCGCGAGGTTCTTCGTCGACACGGTGCGGTCGCCGTGCATCAGCACGATCAGCGGCTTCGCGTGCTCGTCTTCCATCACGAGCGTCTTCACGACGCAGTGCTCGTCCGCGCCGAGCTGGCGCGCCGATTCGCCGGTGCCGCCATGCTCGACGTAGTCGTACGGATGCTCGCCGAACGCGACGCCATGACGGCGCAACAGCTGGGTCGCCGGGGTTTCGGACACGTGTCTGGATTTGCTCATGGCGGCATTTTAATGGCGAACGACCAGCAGGCGGGCGGCGATGTGCGCGGCCGACGGTATACTCGCCGCCCGTTTTCCGCCGGGCGGCCGCCTGCGCCGCCGCCATTGCGCCCGTCATCATTGCGGACATCGCGAAGGGCTATTGCCCGATTGGCCGATTGTGGCGCGCGCGCCGTCATGGCACGATCGTTCGCAAACATCGTCAAGCCGCCGCCCGGCCCCTTTTCTGGAGACGCCATGCCCTCGCCCATCCGTTCATCCGAGTCGCTCGACGTCGACGCCCTGCTCGCCGCGCTGCCGCGCCGCATCGCCGACGTGCCCGCGCGCTGGGCCGCGCAGGCGCCCGCGCACCCGGCGCTGATCGAGGATGCGCGCCGACTGTCGTACGGCGAGCTGGCGCAGGCCGTCGATGCGGCGGCCGCGCGACTCGCGAGCCTCGGCGTGCAAGGCGGCGACCGCGTGATGATCGTCGCGGAAAACTGCGTCGCGCAGATCGTGCTGCTGTTCGCGGTCGCCCGCCTCGACGCATGGGCGCTCGTGTCGAACGCGCGGCTGTCGGCCGGCGAACTCGATGCGATCGCCGCGCATGCGCGCCCGAAGCTGGTCGCGTTCACGACCGACGCATCGCCCGACGCGCGCGCGCATGCCGCGCGGCTCGGCGCGACGCCCGCCGGCGCGCTGCCGGTCGACATCGGCGCGTGGTCGTATCGCGTCGACGCAGGCGCGCCCGCCGAACCGGTCGCCGCCGACAGCGCCGCGCAATGCGCGGCGCTGATCTATACGACCGGCACGACTGGCACGCCGAAGGGCGTGATGCTGTCGCACCGCAACCTGCTGTTCATCGCGGCTACATCGAGCGCGCTGCGCCGCGTGTCGCCCGACGACGTCGTCTACACGGTGCTGCCCGTGTCGCACGTGTACGGGCTCGCGTCGGTCTGCCTCGGCAGCCTTTACGCCGGCGCGACGCTGCGGCTCGCGCCGCGCTTCTCGCCGGAAGCCGTGCGCGTCGCGCTCGCCGACGAAGGCGTCACGATCTTCCAGGGCGTGCCCGCGATGCACGCGAAGCTCCTCGAACATCTGCACACGCATGGCCACGCGTGGCACGCGCCGCGCCTGCGCTTCGCGTATTCGGGCGGCTCGCCGCTCGACGCGAACCTGAAGGCGCGCGTCGAGCGCCAGTACGGCCTGCCGCTCCACAACGGCTACGGGATGACCGAAAGCAGCCCGACGATCACGCAGACGCCGCTCGACGCGCCGCGCGCCGACGGTTCGGTCGGCGTGCCGATTCCGGGCGTCGAGCTGCGGATCGTCGCGCCGGACGGCACCGACGTGCCGCCGGGCGACGTCGGCGAGATTCGCGTGCGCGGGCCGAACGTGATGCTCGGCTACTACCGCAACGCGGACGCGACGCGGGCGGCCGTGTCGCCGGACGGCTGGCTGAGCACCGGCGATCTCGCGCGGCAGGGGGCCGACGGCGCGGTGACGATCGCGGGCCGCAGCAAGGAGCTGATCATCCGGTCGGGTTTCAACGTGTATCCGGTCGAGGTCGAGCAGGTGCTGAACGCCCATCCGGACGTCGTGCAGGCGGCCGTGATCGGCCGCGCGGTCGAAGGCAACGAGGAAGTGCTGGCGTTCGTCGAGCTGGTGCCGGGCGCGAGTGCGGACGAAGCGGTGCTGCACGCGTGGTGCGCGGAGCGGCTCACGCCTTACAAGCGCCCGGCCCGCATCCGCGTGCTCGACGCGCTGCCGGCCGCGTCGACCGGCAAGGTGCTGAAACACAAGCTGCGCGACCTGGCCTGACGCCGGCCGGCGCGCCTGGCGGCACGCACCGCGCGCTAGCCGCGCGGGTGGTGCTGCGCGTGCAGCGTCTTCAGCCGCTCTCGCGCGACGTGCGTGTAGATCTGCGTGGTCGAGATGTCGCTGTGGCCGAGCAGCATCTGCACGACGCGCAGGTCGGCGCCGTGGTTCAGCAGGTGCGTCGCGAACGCGTGCCGCAGCGTGTGCGGCGACAGGTGCGCGCGCACGTCGGCCTGCCGCGCGTGACGCTTGATGATGTTCCAGAACTGCTGGCGCGTCATCCCGTCGCCGCGCGCGGTCACGAACAGCGCATCGGCCGCGCGCGCGCCGAGCAGCGCCGGCCGCGCGTCGCGCAGGTAACGCTCGATCCAGCCGTGCGCCACTTCGCCGAACGGCACGAGCCGCTCCTTCGAACCCTTGCCCATCACGCGCACGACGCCTTCGTTCAGGCCGACCTCGACGGTCTTCAGCGTCACGAGCTCGCTCACGCGCAGCCCGCTCGCGTACATCAGTTCCAGCATCGTGCGATCGCGCAGGCCGAGCGGCGTGCCGGTGTCGGGGGCGCCGAGCAGCGCCTCGACCTGCGCCTCGGACAACGTCGACGGAAACCGCGCCGCCTGTTTCGCGGATGTGATCCGCAGCGTCGGGTCAGCGCTCGCGCGATGCTCGCGCACGGCCCACCCGTAATAGCGACGGAACACCGACAGCCGCCGGTTCGACGACGTCGCCTTGCCGTCGCTGCGCGCGGCGATGTAGCCCGTCACCATCGCCTCGTCGGCCTTGTCGAGCGGCGCGTCGTGCGTCTCGGCCAGCCATTGTGAAAACAGCACCAGATCGCGCCGGTAGGCGTCGAGCGTATTGCGCGCCAGCCCGTGCTCGAGCCACAGCGCATCGCAGAACACGTCGATCGACGCGCGGCTCGCGTGCAGCGCGGGCGAGGCCGCGGCGACCTCGCCGTCGGCGTCGGAAGTCATCAGGGGTTCGCTCATCAGTACGGCACGCCTTCGTGCGCCAGCAGCCAGCGCTTCACTTTCTGGTAATAACCGTTGTCGTCGTGGTTCGCGAAGCCGCCGAGGCCGCCCGCCGCGACGACGCGATGGCACGGGATCACGAGCGGGAAGTAGTTCGCGCCGCACGCCTGGCCGACCGCGCGCGGCGCACTGCCGATCCGCTTCGCGACCTGGCCGTAGGTCAGCACCATGCCGGGCGGGATATCGCTGATCACGTCCCACACGCGGTGCTGGAACGCGCTGCCGACTTCGGCGAGCGGCAGGTCGAAGCGCGCCGACGCACGCTCGAAATAACGTTCGATCTGCTTGACCGCACGCTTCGCGAGCGGCGAGTCCGGATCGACCGACTTCACCGATTCGGGCAGATAGACGATCTCGCGCACCACCGCGGCGTCCGTGCGGATGCCGACCTTGCCGAACGGCGCGTCGATGACTGCGTTGAACATTGCCCTCTCCTGGCCGATGAATGCGCGCGTCGCTGCCGCGCGCCGACGACACTTTACGCTGCCTTCACGCGGCACGCAGCGCCCATTCGACATGCTCGCGCACGACCGGCGACGGATCGTCGGCCCGCGCGCGCAACGCGGCGACGATCGCGTCGCGCGCCGGCGGCGCGAGCCGGTCCGCGCCCGCGCGCAGCGCATTGCCGAGCCCGACCGCGAGATTGCGCAGCCAGCTTTCATAACCGATGCGCCGGATCGCACTGCCCTGCATCCGCGTATCGAACGTGTCCGCATCCCACGCGAACAGCTCGACGAGCGTCGCGCGGTCGAGACCGTGCCGCACGTCGAAATCGGCGACGGGCGCGGCCTGCGCGAACTTGTTCCACGGGCAGACGAGCTGGCAGTCGTCGCAGCCGTACACGCGATTGCCGATCATCGGCCGCAGCGCTTCGGGGATGCTGCCTTTCAGTTCGATCGTCAGGTACGAGATGCAGCGGCGCGCATCGACGCGATACGGCTCGACGATCGCGCCGGTCGGGCATGCGTCGATGCAGCGCGTACAGCTGCCGCAGTGCGCGCCGGGCGTCTCGGGCGCGGCGTCGGGCGCCGTGTGCGCGTCGGTCGGTAGCGGCAGGTCGACGTAGATCTCGCCGAGGAAGAACAGCGAACCGGCATCGCGCTGCAGCAGCAGCGTGTGCTTGCCGCGCCAGCCGACGCCGGCCTTCTGCGCGAGTTCGACCTCGAGCACCGGCGCCGAATCGGTGAACACGCGGTAGCCGAACGCGCCGATCTCGTGCTCGATGCGCTCCGCGAGCGTCTGCAGCCGGTTGCGCAGCACCTTGTGATAATCGCGGCCGCGTGCATAGATCGACACGACGGCCGCCTGCGGATCATCGAGCCGGGCGCGCTCGCGGGCGCGCCAGTCGTGCGGCACGAGCGCGCCGGGCGCGCCGCCGCGCGCATCGCCGGCGAGCGTTTCGGCCGGCAAATAGGCGAGCCGCACGGAAATCACGCGTCGCGTACCGGCCACAAGTTCGGCCGGGCGCGCGCGTTTCATCCCATGTTTCGCCATATAATCCATTTCGCCGTGGTATCCGGCTTCCAGCCAGGCGGCGAGGCCTGCTTCGGCATCCGAGAGATCGGTATCGCTGATGCCGATCGCCCCGAAACCCAATTCGCGCCCCCACGCCCTGATGCGCGCGGCGAGCGCAGTCAACGCCGCATCGTCGAGCGCGCACGGCGCCGCGCCTTCGGCACGAGTCGAAGGCCTGTCGGATGCGGCGAGTTCCGGTAATCGGTTCATCGCACTATTTTACGAGAATGCCAGCCACGTCCCATACGCCTCACGCCACCACGCTGCCCGCCCCGCTCGCGGAGCGCGTGATCGCACTCGCCGACGAAGCGGCGACCGAGGCATTCGGCACCCGCTTCGCGCACGCGCTCGACGCGGCGCGCATCGCGCTCGATCGCGCGCATGCGTTCGACGGGCTCCAGATCCAGCTGGTCGGCGATCTCGGCGCGGGCAAGACGACCCTCGTGCGCGCGATCCTGCGCGGCCTCGGCCATCAGGGCCGCGTGCGCAGCCCGACCTACACGCTCGTCGAGCCGTACGCGCTCGAACGCAGCGATGGGGAACTCGAGGTCTATCACTTCGATCTGTATCGATTCAACGATCCGGCCGAATGGTCCGACGCAGGCTTTCGCGAATATTTCAATTCGAGCGCGATCTGCCTCGTCGAATGGCCGCAACAGGCGGGCGCCCTGCTCGGCGTGCCCGATCTGGTTTTCTCGCTCGACGTGGATGGCGACGGCCGCGCCCTCACCGTCCGGGCGTACAGCGCTTCAGGAAAGGCATGTCTCGAAAGATGTTGATCAAACCGTTCCGCTCGATCGAATCGGCGGCCACCGCGACGCACAACTGGCGGCGCCGCCAGATCCTGCGCGCGGGTGCGTCGACGCTGGTGCTCGGTCTCGTCGCGCCGCGGCTCGCGCACGCGTCGTCGGTGCTCGGCGTGCGCGTGTGGCCCGCGCGCGATTACACGCGCGTCACGATCGAATCCGACCAGCCGCTGCAGAATAGCCAACAGCTGCTGCAGGGTCCCGACCGTCTCGTCGTCGACCTGACCGGCCTCGATCTCGACCAGGCGCTGCGCGACCTCGTGTCGAAGATCGCGCCGAACGACCCGCAGATCCAGTCGGTGCGGGTCGGCCAGTATCAGCCGCACGTCGTGCGGATGGTGTTCGACCTGAAGGGCTCGGTGAAGCCGCAGGTGTTCACGCTGCCGCCCGTCGGCACCTACAAGTACCGGCTCGTGTTCGACCTGTATCCGGCCGTCGCGCCCGATCCGCTGTCCGACCTGATCGCGCAGACGGAACGCAAGGAGCAGGCGCTCAACGACACGACGCGCGCGCAGCAGATGCAACCGCCGACCACGCTGTCCGGCCCCGGCACGCCGCCCTCCACGGGCGACAACAGCGACGCGTTCTTCCAGCGTTTCGCGCAGAACACGCCGGCCGCGCCGCATACGCCGCCGGCCGCCGGCACGCCTTCGACACCGCCGAAGCCGGCCGTCAAGCCGCCGCCCGTCATCGCGCGCCGCGACGACAGCGACGACGACGGCGACACCTACAAGTTCACCGCGCCGAAATCCGGCAAGGGCGGCACGGTGCGCCTGCTGACGGTCGCGATCGATCCGGGCCACGGCGGCGAGGATCCGGGCGCGATCGGCGGCGCCGGGACGTACGAGAAGCACATCGCGCTCGATATCGCGAAGAAGCTGCGCGCGAAGATCGACGGCGCGCCGAACATGCGCGCGATGATGACGCGCGACGCCGACTTCTTCGTACCGCTGAACGTGCGCGTGCAGAAGGCGCGCCGCGTCGGCGCCGACCTGTTCGTATCGATCCACGCGGACGCGTTCACGACGCCGTCCGCGCGCGGCTCGTCGGTGTTCGCGCTGTCCGACCACGGCGCGACGAGCGCCGCGGCGCGCTGGATGGCGAACAAGGAGAACTCGTCGGACCTGATCGGCGGCATCAACATCAAGACGGCGGACGCGGCCGTGAACCGCGCGCTGTTCGACATGTCGACGACCGCGCAGATCCGCGACTCGCTGCGCTACGGCAACTACGTGCTGAAGGAAGTCGGCGGCATCAACAAGCTGCACAAGGGCTCGGTCGAGCAGGCCGGGTTCGCGGTGCTGAAGGCGCCCGACATTCCGTCGATCCTCGTCGAGACCGCGTTCATCAGCAACCCCGACGAAGAGCGCAGGCTCAACGACGACAGCTATCGCGACGAGATGGCCGACGCGATCTTCCGCGGCATCAAGCGTTACTTCGCCGCGAATCCGCCGCTCGCGAAGAACCGGATGGCCTGACGGCCGCCCCTTCCCTGCCGCCGGCACGCGTGGCGTGCCGGCGCGTCACGACGCCGCGAAGCGGCTCAGCACTTTCCCGCCGAACACGTTCACGGCGAGCCCGCCCATCACGAGCACGGTGCCGATCAGCTGCGTGCGCGTCAGATGTTCGTCGAGCAGCAGCGCCGACGACGCGAGCCCGACGACCGGCACCAGCAGCGAGAACTGCGCGACCTGCGCGGCCGGGTAACGCGACAGCAGGCGGCTCCACAGCCCGTAGCCGAGCAGCGTCGCGACGAACGCGAGATAGACGACCGCGAAGATCGATGCGCGGTCGAGCCCGGCGAGCGCGGTCGCGATGCGCTGCGGCCCCTCGAACCACAGCGACAGCAGGAAGAACGGCACGGGCGGCACGAGGCTCGCCCACACGACGAGCGACACGAGGTTCGCCTTCCCGACCTTCTTCGTGACGATATTGCCGAACGCCCACATCGCGGCCGAGCAGATCGTCAGCAGGAAGCCCGCGAGCGTCATCGCGCGGCCGCCCTGTGCGGCGATCACGACGAGCCCGCCGGCGGCGATCGCGAGCCCGACCAGGTTCTGCACACGGAGCCGCTCGCCGAGAAACAGCATCGCGAACACGAGCGTGAAGAACGCCTGCGACTGCAGCACGAGCGATGCGAGGCCGGCCGGCATGCCGACGTACATGCCGGTGAACAGGAACACGAACTGGCCGAGCTGGATCGTCGCGCCGTACAACACCAGCAGGCGCCACGGAATCCGCGGCCGGCGCACGAAGAACACCGCGGGCACGGCCGCGAGCGTGAAGCGCAGCGCACCGAGCAGCATCGGCGGCATCCCGTGCAGGCCGACCTTGATCACGACGAAGTTCACACCCCACGCAAGGATCACGACCAGCGCGAGCAGCAAGTCCTTCGGGGCCATCATCGGCGTCTCCTCGATTCGAATCGTTGTGCAAAGCCCCCGTCCTGTCGCTTCGCGCCAGCCCCCGAGGGGGTCGGGAAAACCTGGGGCGGCCCGGCGTTTTCCCGAGAAGCGCGTCAGTCTACCGGGTTTCGCCGCGCGGCCCGATACCCGCGCGGCGCGCATGGAATCGACGGCGGGCGCCCAGTACAATGACCGGCATCCCCCGCCGCCCCACTGGAGCCGCCATGACCGACTCGATCAAAGCCCTGCTGAAGCCGCACGTGCGCGACATCGGCAACCTGCAGGTGCGCCGCACGCTGCCCGCACTCGCCGCGCGTCTCGTCGGCCCGTTCATCTTCTTCGATCACATGGGGCCGGCCACGCTGTCGGCCGGCACGGGGCTCGACGTGCGCCCGCATCCGCACATCGGGCTCGCGACCGTCACCTACCTGTTCGACGGCGCGATCCTGCACCGCGACAGCCTCGGCTCGCTGCAGGAAATCGTGCCGGGCGACGTGAACTGGATGACGGCCGGCCGAGGGATCGTGCACTCCGAACGCACGCCCGATGCGCAGCGCGCCAGCGGCCATACGGTGCACGGCATCCAGACCTGGGTCGCGCTGCCGCAGGCGCACGAGACGACCGAGCCGTCGTTCGAGCACCATGCGGCCGACACGCTGCCCAAGCGCAACGAAGACGGCGTGGCGCTGACGGTGATCGCCGGCGACGCATTCGGGCTGCGCTCGCCCGTCACGACGTTCTCGCGCACGCTGTACGTCGCGGCCGAATTCGCGGCCGGCGGCCGGCTCGAACTCGATGCGTCGCACGAGGAGCGCGCGGTCTATGTGGTCGACGGCGAGCTCGCGATCGACGGCACGCCGGTGCCGGCCGAACAGATGGCCGTGCTCGCGCCGGGCGCCACGGTCACGCTGACGAGCGGCAGCGGCGCGCGCGCGATGCTGCTCGGCGGCGACAGGATCGACGGCGAACGCTTCATCGAGTGGAATTTCGTCGCCAGCAGCCGCGACGCGATCGAGCGCGCGAAAGCAGCGTGGACGCGCCAGGAACTGGGCAAGGTGCCGGGCGAGACCGAGTGGATTCCGCTGCCCGAGCCGAAGCCGCGTTGAAAAAGGGGCGCGCCGCCCCCATCCTGACGATATTCGAACCGAAGAGAACGACATGGACACCACGCTTGCCACTTTCGAGAAAGACGTCATCGAGGCGTCGCTGGACACGCCCGTGCTGGTCGACTTCTGGGCGCCGTGGTGCGGCCCCTGCAAGACGCTCGGCCCGCTGCTGGAAAAGCTCGAAGCCGACTACGAAGGCCGCTGGAAGCTCGTGAAGGTCAACGTCGACGAGAACCAGGAACTGGCCGCGCACTTCCAGACGCGCAGCATCCCGCACGTGATCGCGTTCGCCGACGGCCGCCCGGTCGATCAATTCGTCGGCGTCCTGCCCGAAGGCCAGTTGCGCGCGTTCCTCGACCGGCTGCTGCCGGCGCCCGAGGAAGCCGAGCGCCGCGCCGCGCAATACGCGATCGCCGAGCAGCGCTACGACGATGCGCTCACGCACCTCGAAGCGGCGCTCGCGCTGAACCCCGGCTTCGACGACGCGCGCCTCGACCTGATCGAACTGCTGCTCGCGCACAACCAGGTCGACGCCGCGCGTGCCGAGACCGAGCGCCTGTCGCCGCAAACGGTGCAGAACGGCGATCCGCGCTACCAGGCGATCAAGACCCGGTTCGACGCGCTCGACGCCACGGCCGACCTGCCGCCGACCGACGCGCTCGAAGCCCGCATCGCGGCGAACCCGGCCGACCTCGACGCGCGCTTCGACCTCGCGCAGAGCCTGATCGCGCGGCGCGCGTACGAAGGCGCGGTGGAGCAGTTGCTGGAAATCGTCAAGCGCGACCGCGCATACGGCGACGATCTCGGCCGCCGCACGTTGATCTCGGTGTTCGAGCTGGCCGGCGATCGCCCCGATCTCGTCGCCGGGTGGCGACGCAAGCTGAGCATGGCGCTCAACTGACCCGATACGGCGATTCAGCCGGGCCGCCACGGCCCGGCCCGACGCCGGATCGCTTGCGGCGCACGACTCGCGCCGCACCCTCAATCGTCGATGCGCGCGCGTCGCTCGCTCAGCCGGCGGCCCGCGCCGCGATCGCGCGCAGCGCATGCGCGGCGGCCGCGAACCCGAAGCTCGCGGTCACGCACACGCTCGAGCCGAATCCCGCGCAGTTGAGCCCCGCGACATGCGCAGCCGCGGACGGCTCGGCACCGTCCTCGAGGTCGCACGCGGCCGCTTCCGGATAGATCAGCGGCTCGTCCGAATACACGGCGCTGACCTTGAAACGCGCCTTCGGCCCGCGCGGAAAACCGTGCTGCTTGCGCAACTGCGCACGCACCTTCGACAGCAGCGGATCCTGGATCGTCAGCGCGAGATCGTCGATGCGGATGCGCGTCGGGTCGAGCTGGCCGCCCGCGCCGCCGACGACGATCAGCGGCTGCCGCTTCGCGACGCACCATGCGATCAGCGCGACCTTCGTGCGCACGCTGTCGATCGCATCGATCACGTAGTCGAAGCCGCCGCCGAGCAGCGCGTCGAAGTTGTCGGGCTCGACAAAATCCTCGATCCGGTTCACACGGCACGCGGGATCGATCAACGCGATCCGCTCGGCCATCGCGTCGACCTTCGGCTTGCCGTAATTGCCGTCGAGCGCGTGGATCTGCCGGTTCGTATTGCTTTCCGCGACGTTGTCGAGATCGATCAGCGTCAGCGTGCCGACCGCGTTGCGCGCGAGCGCCTCGGCCACCCACGACCCAACGCCGCCGATGCCGATCACCGCGACGTGCGCGCGCTCGAACGCGGCGGCCGCCGGCGCGCCGTACAGGCGCGCGACGCCGCCGAAGCGCCGCGCGCGATCCACGTCAAGCTGGATTTGCGGGGTCGGGGTAAGATCAGAAGAACTGGGCGGGGCAGCGTCGGCAGCGGACATGGCAGCAAGGAAAACGTAAGTCGTGCAGCCCTCTATTTTGCCTGAACTCCCCGCTCGCACGCGCCACTGTGCACGCACGATTCCCGCGCGTTCGCTATACTGGCCCCAGATTGAAGCGTTTGCATAACATGACGACTCTCGCCGATCTCCGCATCAACTATTCACGCGCTTCGCTCGACGAAGCCGATGCCGCCCCCAACCCTTTCGCCCAGTTCGATCGCTGGTTCAAGGAGGCGCTCGCCGCCAAGCTGCCCGAGCCGAACACGATGACGCTCGCGACCGTCGGCGCCGACGGCCGGCCGTCGGCGCGGATCGTGCTCATCAAGGGCGTCGACGAGCGCGGGTTCGTCTTTTTCACCAATTACGAAAGCCGCAAGGGGCACGATCTCGCCGTGCATCCGCAAGCCGCGCTGCTGTTCTACTGGATCGAGCTCGAACGCCAGGTGCGCATCGAAGGCCGGATCGAGAAAACCAGTGCGGAAGAAAGCGACCGCTATTTCGCGTCGCGCCCGCTCGGCTCGCGCATCGGCGCATGGGCGTCCGACCAGAGCACCGTGATCGACAGCCGCGCGACGCTCGAAGCGCGCGAACAGGCCGTCAGCGAACGCTACGGCGACAACCCGCCGCGCCCGCCGCACTGGGGCGGCTACCGCCTCGTGCCCGACTCGATCGAGTTCTGGCAAGGGCGCCCGTCGCGGCTGCACGACCGCCTGCTCTATACGCGCGACGCCTCGACGGCGGCGGGCTGGACGATCTCGCGCCTGTCGCCGTAAGCGCGGCGCCGGCGCACGCCGGTCGTGTCTCGTGTTGCATCCGGGCGCCCGCTTCGCAAGCGGCGGGCGCCGGTCAAGATACTTGGCTGTATTCGATTCAACGAACAAACGGAGAATCCAAATGTTCTGGGAAAAGAAGCTGGCACAGTGGGCGGACGAAGTACGGGCGAAAGCGAACATACCGGCGCGCCTCGTGCTGTGGAACGGCGAGCAACTCGATTTCGGCACCTTCAGCGCACCGCAGGTCACGCTGAAGGTAAACAGCGCGTCGGCGTTGCCGCTGCTGCTCGAACCGAGCCTCGACAATCTCGGCGAGGCGTACGTGAAGGGCAAGATCGACATCGAAGGCAAGCTGTCGGACATCATCAACATCGGCTACTCGCTCGCCCGCAGCACCGTGACGAGCGCGAGCAAGCTCGCGCGCGTGAAACGCTACTTCAATCATTCGAAGAGTACCGACAAGAAGGCGATCCAGTACCACTACGACGTCTCGAACGCGTTCTACCAGTTGTGGCTCGACGAGAACATGGTGTACTCGTGTGCGTACTTCGAGAACGGCGACGAGGATCTCGCCACCGCGCAAATCAAGAAGATCGACCACATCCTGACGAAGATCCAGCTCGAGCCCGGCCAGCGCCTGCTCGACATCGGCTGCGGCTGGGGTGCGCTCGTGCTGCGCGCCACGCAGAAGTTCGGCGCGACGTGTCTCGGCGTGACGCTGTCGCAGAACCAGTTCGACCTGGCGACCGCGCGTGTAAAGGCCGCGGGGCTGGAAGACAGGATCGAGATTCGTCTGCAGGATTACCGCGAGATCGAAGGCCAGTTCGACCGCATCACGAGCGTCGGGATGTTCGAGCACGTCGGCCGCAAGAACCTGCCGCTCTACTTCTCGCGCATCCATGACCTGCTCGCCGACGACGGCATCGCGATGAACCACGGGATCACGTCGACCGACGCGGAAAGCGGCGAGACGGCGCTCGGCGGCGGCGAATTCATCGACCGCTACGTGTTCCCGGACGGCGAGCTGCCACACATCAGCCTCGCGCTCGAAGCGGCGCAGCGCGGCGGGCTCGAAGCGGTTGACGTCGAAAGCCTGCGCCGGCACTATGCGCGCACGCTCGACATCTGGACGGAAAACTTCGAGGCGAAGGCCGACCAGGCGAAAGCCCTCGTCGACGACGAAAAATTCCGCATCTGGCGCGTGTATCTTGCCGGCTGCGCGTATGCATTCGAGCACGACGACGTGTCGATCTTCCAGATCGTGTGCCGCAAGGCCGGACGCAGCGCGAAAACGCTGCCGTGGTCGCGGCGCTATATGTACGAACACGCGCTGCCGCGCTAGGCGGCGCTTCACGCTGGGCATGCATGGGTGACGGCAGGACGCGGCGCAAGACGCCGCCGGAACGACAGCAGCGCGACGACACGGACGGGTCGCACGCCGACGGGCAATTCGACCTGTTCGGCGTGCCGGCGGACGCGGCACGCGCGTCGCCGTCACCCACTGACGACCCCCGCCCCGCCCGCACCGATGACCCCGTGACGCCGCAGGCGCAGGACGAAGCGCCGCCGGCACCGCGTGCCAGGGCCCCCTCCCGCGCGGCCGACGACGAACCGGCACCGTCCTCGGGGCTGCTGTGGGACGAACCGTCGCCGCCCGCCGCGCCGCCGAAGAAGGGCCGGCGCAAGCGCGGCGTGCTGCCCGCGCCGATCTCGGCGGACGTTGCCGACGCCGCGGCCGGCCTGCCGCCGAACGTCCGGCTCGGCACGTCGTCGTGGTATTTCCCCGGCTGGAACGGCATCGTCTACGACGGCGATTTCGCGCAGACGAAGCTGTCGCGCGAAGGGCTCGAAGCGTACGGCGCGCATCCGCTCCTCAGGAGCGTGAGCCTCGACCGGTCGTTCTACGGCCCGCTGTCGGTGGCCGACTACCTGCGCTACGCGCAGCAGGTGCCCGACGACTTCCGCTTCGTCGTGAAGGCGCCGGCCTCGGTGACCGACGCGGTGATCCGCGGCCGCCGCGGCGAACCGTCGGGACCGAACCCGACCTTCCTCGACGCCGCGCTCGCGACCCGCGAATTCGTGCAGCCATGCCTCGAAGGGCTCGGCCGGAAAGCCGGCGTGCTCGTGTTCCAGTTCTCGCCGCTGCCCGACCCGTTGCTTGCCGAACCGGCCGCGCTGATCGACCGGCTGACCGCGTTCTTCGCGGCGCTCCCGCCGCTCGCGCCGGCAGCCGACGGCCCGCGTTATGCGATCGAGATCCGTGACGCGAGCCTGCTCACGCCGCGCTTCATCCGCGCGCTCGCGTCGCTCGGCGTGCGCTACTGCGTCGGGCTGCACGCGCGAATGCCCGACCCGCTGCGCCAAGCCGCCGCGCTCGCGCTGCTCGACGGCGACGCACCGGGCCCGCTGATCGTGCGCTGGAGCCTGCACGGCGGCTTCAAGTACGAACAGGCGAAAGCGAAATACGAGCCGTTCGACAAACTCGTCGACGAGGATCCGGCCACGCGCTCGGCGCTCGCCGAACTGGCCGCGCGCTACGCGCTGGCCGGGCAGCCGGTGATCATCACGATCAACAACAAGGCGGAAGGCTCCGCGCCGCTGTCATGCATCGCGCTCGCGCGCGAAATCGCCGCCGCGTGCGCGCAGTGGCGCAACGAGGCGGCGTAACGGAGGGGGCGTAACGCCCGGCCCGGCCGGCTACCCGCTTACGCGCCGCGCAGCGACTTCAGCCGGTGTGAGAACTTCTGCCGGAATTTCGCGAGCTTCGGCCCGATCACGACCGAGCAGTAGCCCTGCCCCGGGTTGCGCGCGTAATAGTTCTGGTGATAGTCCTCGGCCGGCCAGTAGTTGCCGTCGAGCGGCACGACCTGCGTGACGATCGGCTGGCCGAACACCTGCTCGCGCTCGAGTTCGCGGATCACGTCGAGCGCCGTGTCGCGCTGCGCATCCGAATGCGTGAACACGACCGACCGGTACTGCGTGCCGACGTCGTTGCCCTGCCGGTTCAGTTGGGTCGGATCGTGCGTCGCGAAGAAGATCTCGAGGATCTCGCGATACGCGATGCGCGCCGGATCGAACGTCACGTTGACGACTTCCGCGTGGCCCGTGTCGCCTTCGCAGATGTCGCGGTAGCCCGGATTGCGCGTATGGCCGCCCGCATAACCCGACTGGACGGCCGTCACGCCGTCGACGTCGAGAAACACGGCCTCCGTGCACCAGAAACACCCGCCTCCCAAAGTCGCGGTTTCAAGCATCTCGTTCCCCATGAATTCAGACCCTCGTTGATGACGGCCGCGGCACGCCCGTGCCGGCTGCCGCCGTTCCATCCCGCCGCCGCGCGGCCCGCGATGCGGGGCACGGCGACACTCCGGCAAGTATCTCACTCGCGCGCGAACCTGGCAGATTGCACAGGTGCCGCGCGCGACTCGCCGCACGTTTCTCGTCTACACTGAGGCACGCGCGAGCGGCGGCAAACCCGTCGCCGCGCACGCAGCGCCCGATGCATGCCCGACCCTGATGCAAACATCATCTGCCGGAACATCGATATGCACGCCTTAACAGAATTCGCCTGCATCGCCTGCATCGCCCGCGTGGCCGCTGTCGCGCCGCGGGCCGCCGCTTCAACCGTACCAACGCCAGGCCACGCGTCCGTCCCGCCCCCGGCGCGGCGCTCCCGCGTATTGCCTTTACCGGCTTTCCCCGCTTTCACGATCTGATGCATGGCAACGCGCGTGGCACCGACACGTGCGTCCGCCTGCCGATCGCATCCGCCGGCACGATGCGCGCCGCGCGGCCATCCCGACCCGCACGCCCGCAACGAACGGCCGTGCGTTCACGATCCGAACCCATCGAGAGGGCATCACCATGAGCATGCGGCCTGACCCGACGTTTCATGCTTCACCCGAGCTTGCGATGCAGGCGCCGGCGGAGGAATTTGCCTATACGTTGTTGCTGAGCCCCGATTTTTCCAGACCCGACGCGCTCGCCGTGATCGACGTGAAGCCCGGATCGCCGACCTACGGAAAAATCGTGCATACGGTGACGATGCCGAACACCGGCGACGAGTTTCACCACTTCGGCTGGAATGCGTGCTCGTCGTCGCTGTCGCCGCTGACCGGCCATGCGTTCCTCGAGCGCCGCTTCCTGATCATCCCGGGCCTGCGCTCGTCGCGCATCTACGTGATCGATACGAAACCGCACCCGACGCAGGCGCGCATCCACAAGATCATCGAGCCCGACGAGATCTTCGCGAAGACCGGCTACTCGCGCCCGCACACCGTGCATTGCGGCCCCGAAGGCATCTACGTGAGCACGCTCGGCGGCGCGGGCAAGGACGGCACCGACGGCGCGCCCGGCATCTTCATCATGGATTGCGAGACGTTCGACGTGCTCGGCCGCTGGGAGATCGACCGCGGCTCGCAGGACAAGCACTACGACTTCTGGTGGAACCTGCCGCGCGACTACATGGTGTCGAGCGAATGGGCGCTGCCGCCGCAGTTCGAGAACGGCATCGTCCCCGAGGACCTGCTCGCGAACAAGTACGGGCACCGGCTGCATTTCTGGGACCTGCGCGCGCGGCGCAACGTGCAGACGATCGATCTCGGCGCGCAGCACCAGATGGCGCTGGAGGTACGGCCCGCGCACGACCCGGCGCGCGAATACGGGTTCGTCGGCGTCGTGGTCGACACGACCAACCTCGAAGGCTCGATCTGGACCTGGTGGCGTGAGGACGGCAAGTTCCATGTGAAGAAGACCGCGACGATTCCCGCCGAGCCGGCCACGGCCGATGAGCTGCCGCCGCTGCTGCAGGGATTCGGCGCGGTGCCGCCGCTCGTGACCGACATCGACCTGTCGCTCGACGACCGCTTCCTGTACGTGTCGTGCTGGGGCACCGGCGAGATGCGCCAGTACGACGTGTCGGATCCGCACAATCCGGTGCTCGCGGGGTCGGTACGCATCGGCGGCATCGCGCGCCGTGCGCCGCACACGAACGGCCGCCGGTTCGCAGGCGGCCCGCAGATGGTCGAGATCAGCCGCGACGGCCGGCGCGTGTACTGGACCAATTCGCTGTATTCGACGTGGGACGACCAGTTCTATCCGGACGGCGTGCCGGGCGCGCAGGTGCTCGCGCATGCGGGGCCGGACGGCGGGCTGACGCTCGCCGACGACTACTGGGTCGAATTCCCCGACGGCTATCGCGCGCACCAGATCCGGCTCGAAGGCGGCGACTGCTCGACCGACTCGTTCTGCTATCCGTCGGTCAGGCGTTGAACGCCGGCCTGCACGCGCAGGTCGCCCTGTGGGCGGCCGTGCTCGCGAGCGGCGTCTATCACGGGCTCAATCCCGCGATGGGCTGGCCGCTCGCGGTATCGAACGCGCTGATGACGCGCCGCGGCACCGCGCTCGTCGCGGCGCTCGGCTATCTCGCGCTCGGCCATGCGCTCGCGGTCTTCGCGGTGATGCTGCCGTTCGGGCTGCTCGCCGCGCTGCTCGCGTGGCAGTCGGCGATCCGGATCGGCGCGAGCGCGCTCGTGATCGGCTTCGGCGCCGTGCTGCTGATCCGGCGCCGGCACCCGCGCGCGCTCGCGCGAATCCCGCCGGCGCGACTCGGCCTGTGGTCGTTCGCGGTCGCGATCGCGCACGGCGCGGGGCTGATGCTGGTGCCGGTCTACCTCGGGCTGTGCGGCTTCGACCGCGATGCGGGCCACCGCGCCGCGACCGTGCTCGTCGATGCGCATCTCGGGATGGCACTCGTCGTCGCGGCCGTGCACGCGGCCGCGATGATCGCCGCGGGCGGCGGGCTCGCATGGCTCGTGTACCGCTATCTCGGGCTGAAGTTCGTGTCGCGGAGCTGGTTCAATCTCGATGCCGTGTGGGCATCGAGCCTGATCGTGACGGGTGCGCTGTCGCTCGGACTGGCGGCGGCGCGATAGCGCGGGAGCGACGGCCGGCGGGATGCGCCGGCGCGGCACCCGAACGGGCACGACGGCCAGGCCGCCCGCCCGCGGCAGCGCATCCCGCCGCGCGACGCAGTGTTCGCTATGCCACCCTGCCCCCGCGATGCGCCGTCCGGCCGGGCCCGCCAGCCCCGATTCCGCTAAAATCGGGCCATGCGCACCCCTTCCCAATCGACCGCCTTGTCGCCTTTCGTCCGCCGTGCCCGCGCCACCCGCGTCGCGCCGCGCCTGCCTGTCTCGTTCCGGATGGTGGCCCGATGAGCCGCGCCAACCCGCCGGATTTCGACGCGACCGCCTTCCGGCAGGCACTCGGCCAGTTCGCGACGGGCGTGACGGTGATCACGACGCGCGCACCGTCCGGGCAGCTGATCGGCATCACCGCGAGCTCGTTCAACTCGGTTTCGCTCGATCCGCCGCTGGTGCTGTGGAGTCTCGCGCACAAATCGGCGTCGACGCCCGTGTTCCGCGGCAACAGTCATTACGTGGTGAACGTGCTCGCGGCGTCGCAGCTCGACCTGTGCAAGCGCTTCTCGACCTACAAGGGCGACCGCTTCGAAGGGATCGCGCATGCGGCCGGCAACTCGGGGATGCCGGTGCTCGACGGCGCGCTCGCGTGGTTCGAATGTCACAACCGCAGCCGTTACGACGAAGGCGATCACGTGATCTTCGTCGGCGAAGTCGAACGCTGCGGCGTGCGTGCGGTATCGGACGCGACCCCGCCGCTGGTGTTCCACGGCGGCGGCTTCCACGGCCTCACACCGCTTTGATCGCCCCCGTGCGCGCCAGCCCGACCGGCGCGCCGGCTTCATCCTTCAGCGTCTGCAGCACGATGTTCGAACGGATGTCCATCACGCCCGGCGCCTTGTAGAGCCGGTTCAGCACGAAATCCGAATAGTGCTTGAGGTTGTGCGCGAGCACGCGCAGCAGATAGTGGCTCTCGCCGGTCACGACGAACGCGCCGACCACCTCCGGCCATTCGCGCAGCGCTTCCGCGAAGCGCTCGTGCCATTGATTCTCTTCGTTGCGCATCGACACCTGTACGAACGCCTCGAGCTCGAAGCCGAGCTTCTCGCGGCTCAGGCACGCGCGATAGTGCTCGATCACGCCCTGCTCCTCGAGCAGGCGCATGCGGCGCAGGCAGGCGGACGGCGAAAGCGAAATGCGTTCCGCCAGGTCGAGATTGCTGATTCTGCCCTCCTCCTGCAGTACCGCCAGAATCCGGCAGTCGGTGGCATCGAGCGTGATCGCGTGCATTTTTGGTCCCCGTTTTCCCTCTCAGTCGAATTATCTGCCAATCCGGCGGATTGTCCATGTTTATTTCGCAAGCACTTTCTGCGAGCGTCCACCTATCATTCGAAGCATCGACTCACCGATTCGTCATGCCATGGACACCCTCTGGGACATCTCGCCGCCTGTCAGCCCCGCCACGCCCGTGTGGCCGGGCGATACGCCGGTTTCCGTCGAACGCGTATGGCGGATGGAAGCCGGCTCGCCGGTCAACGTCGCGCGCGTGACGCTGTCGCCGCACACCGGCGCGCACTGCGATGCGCCGCTGCATTACGACGCCGACGGCGCGCCGATCGGCGCCGTGCCGCTCGCCACCTATCTCGGCCCGTGCCGCGTGATCCATTGCATCGGCGCATCGCCGGTCGTGCAGCCGGCCGACATCGCGGCCGCGCTCGACGGCGTGCCGCCGCGCGTGCTGCTGCGCACCTGTGCGCGCGCCAGCGTCGAGCAGTGGGACAGCGATTTCTGCGCGGTCGCGCCCGCGGCCGTCGACCTGCTCGCCGCCCGCGGCGTGAAGCTGATCGGCATCGATACGCCGTCGCTCGACCCGCAGGAATCGAAGACGATGGACGCGCATCACCGCGTGCGCGCGCACCGGATGGCGATCCTCGAAGGCATCGTGCTCGACGACGTGCCGCCCGGCGACTACGAACTGATCGCGCTGCCGCTGAAATTCGCGACGCTCGACGCGAGCCCCGTGCGCGCGGTGCTGCGCGCGCTGCCCGCGCATGCTTCCTGATTACCCCGACCCACGACCCCACATCATGATCAAGACCCGTGAAGACGCGCTCGCGCTCGACCGCGACGACCCGCTTGCCCCGCTGCGCGACCAGTTCTCGCTGCCCGACGGCGTGATCTACCTCGACGGCAACTCGCTCGGCGCGCAGCCCCGCGCGTCGGCCGCGCGTGCGCAGCAGGTGATCGGCGCCGAATGGGGCGAAGGCCTGATCCGCAGCTGGAACACGGCCGGCTGGTTCGCGCTGCCGCGCCGTCTCGGCGACAAGCTCGCGACGCTGATCGGCGGCGCGCCCGGCGAAACGGTCGTCACCGATACCATCTCGATCAACCTGTTCAAGCTGCTGTCGGCGATGCTGCGCCACCAGGCCGGGCGCGCGCCCGAACGCCGCGTGATCGTGTCGGAACGCTCGAACTTCCCGACCGACCTGTATATCGCGCAGGGGCTGATCGAACAGCTCGGCGGCGCTTACGAGCTGCGCCTGATCGACGATCCGGCCGACCTGCCGGCCGCGCTCGGCGCGGACACGGCCGTCGCGATGATCACGCACGTGAACTACCGCACCGGCTACATGCACGACATGCCGGCCGTCACGCAGCTCGTGCACGACGCGGGCGCGCTGATGCTGTGGGATCTCGCGCACTCGGCCGGCGCGGTGCCGGTCGACCTGAACGGCGCGCGCGCGGACGGCGCGGTCGGCTGCACGTACAAGTACCTGAACGGCGGCCCGGGCTCGCCCGCGTTCGTATGGGTGCCGCAGCGCCATCACGCGCATTTCTCGCAGCCGCTGTCCGGCTGGTGGGGCCACCGCGCGCCGTTCGCGATGCAGCCGGGCTTCGCGCCCGATCCGGGCATCGCGCGCTTCCTGTGCGGCACGCAGCCGATCGTGTCGATGTCGATGGTCGAATGCGGGCTCGACGTGTTCCTGCAGACCGACATGCAGGCGATCCGCCGCAAGTCGCTCGCGCTGACCGATGCGTTCATCGCGCTCGTCGAAGCACGCTGCGCGGGCTTGTCGCTGAAGCTCGTCACGCCGCGCGCGCATCACCAGCGCGGCTCGCAGGCGAGCTTCGAACATCCGCACGGCTACGAAGTGATGCAGGCGCTGATCGCGCGCGGCGTGATAGGCGACTACCGCGAGCCGTACGTGCTGCGCTTCGGCTTCACGCCGCTCTATACGCGCTTCGCCGACGTGTGGGACGCCGTCGAAACGCTGCGCGACATCCTCGCCACCGACGCGTGGAAGGCGCCCGAGTTCGCCGAACGCGGCGCGGTGACCTGACCGTCATTACCCGGCGCGCGCCGCGCGTTCGTCATTCAAATCTGGAGAGAGTCGTGAATTCTGGTCATATGCAGCCACCCGGCGGCGACGCGCCGGCAGGCTGCCCGTTCTCGGGCGCACGCGCCCCCCAACCGGCACCGGCCGCGCACGAAGCGCCGCACGTGCCCGGCGATGCCGGCTGGCACAACGCGCAACTCGATTTCTCGAAGTCGATGAGCTATGGCGACTACCTGTCGCTGAATTCGATCCTCGATGCGCAACATCCGCTGTCGCCCGATCACAACGAGATGCTGTTCATCATCCAGCATCAGACGAGCGAGCTGTGGATGAAGCTCGCGCTGTTCGAGCTGCGCGGCGCGCTCGACGCGGTGCGCACCGACGCGCTGCCGCCCGCGTTCAAGATGCTCGCGCGCGTGTCGCGCATCCTCGAGCAACTGGTGCAGGCGTGGAACGTGCTGTCGACGATGACGCCATCCGAATACTCGGCGATGCGCCCGTACCTGGGCCAGTCGTCGGGCTTCCAGTCGTACCAGTATCGCCAGCTCGAATTTCTGCTCGGCAACAAGAACGCGCAGATGCTGCAGCCGCATGCGCACCGGCCCGACCTCCTCGAACAAGTGCGCGCGACGCTCGAAGCGCCGTCGTTCTACGACGAAGTCGTGCGCCTGCTCGCGCGGCGCGGGTTCCCGATCGCGGCGCAACGGCTCGATCGCGACTGGACGCAGCCGACACGGCACGACGAGACGGTCGAAGCCGCATGGCTCGAGGTGTATCGCCACCCGCAGCAGCACTGGGAGCTGTACGAGATGGCGGAGGAACTCGTCGATCTCGAGGATGCGTTCCGCCAGTGGCGCTTCCGTCACGTGACGACGGTCGAGCGCATCATCGGCTTCAAGCAGGGCACGGGCGGCACGAGCGGCGCGCCGTACCTGCGCAAGATGCTCGACGTCGTGCTGTTCCCCGAACTCTGGCACGTGCGCACCACGCTGTAACGCCCGTCATGCGCCCGCCGTCACGACGACGTGCGGGCCGCCCCCTGCCTTCATGCGGCCGCACGCCGCCGACACCGTTTTCCCATCCGGCCCTTTGCGCGCGCGGCTCCCGCGCCGTGCCCGCGCCGCCGCAGTGCACCATCGAAATGCCGTTTCCCCGCCTTGACTTTCGCTCGCCCGAATACGATCATTCGCTCACATAAAGAGCAAATGATCGTATTCGACTGAGAAGACTGGCACGAACAGGAGACAACGGATGAGCGAATCGCCCTCCGCCCGCGCGCCCGTGCTGCTGCACATCGGCGCTGGCTCGTTTCACCGCGCGCACCAGGCGTGGTATCTGCATCGCGTGAACGCGGCCGTCCCGGCCGACGAACGCTGGTCGCTGACCGTCGGCAACATCCGCGACGACATGCGCGCGACGATGGACGCGCTCGCCGCACAGCACGGCGCCTACACGCTCGAAACCGTCACGCCGCAAGGCGAGCGTGCGTACGAGACGATCCGCGCGATCACGCGCGTGCTGCCGTGGTCGATCGACCTCGCCGCGCTGGTCGACGCCGGCGCCGATCCGGCCTGCCGGATCGTGTCGTTCACCGTCACCGAAGGCGGCTACTACCTCGACGAACACAACCGGCTCGACGTCGCGAACGCCGATCTGGCGGCCGACCTGCAGGGCGCGCGCACGACGCTGTACGGCGCGCTCGCGGCGCTGCTCGCCGAACGCGTGAAGCGCGGCGCGGGCCCGCTCACGCTGCAGAGCTGCGACAACCTGCGCAACAACGGCGCGCGCTTTCGCGCGGGGATGCGCGAATTTCTCGAACGGCGCGGCGAAACGGCCCTTCTCGCGTGGTTCGACGCGCACGTCGCGACGCCGAGCGCGATGGTCGACCGCATCACGCCGCGCCCGACCGCCGACGTGCGCGAACGCGTGCGCGCGGCCACCGGCATCGACGATGCGTGCCCGGTGATGGGCGAATCGTTCATCCAGTGGGTGATCGAGGACCGCTTCGCGGCCGGCCGGCCGCGCTGGGAACTGGCCGGCGCCGAACTCGTCGACGACGTGCACCCGTACGAGGAAGCGAAGATCCGCATCCTCAACGCGACGCACAGCTGCATCGCGTGGGCCGGCACGCTCGCGGGCTACACCTACATTCACGAAGGCACGCACGACGCGGCGATCCGCCGCTTCGCGCACGACTACGTGACGCAGGACGTGATCCCGTGCCTGAGCCCGAGCCCGCTCGATCTCGCGCGCTACCGCGACGTCGTGCTCGAACGCTTCGGCAACCCGTACGTGCTCGACACCAACCAGCGCGTCGCGGCCGACGGCTTCTCGAAGATCCCCGGCTTCATCGCGCCGACGCTCGTCGAATCGTTCGCACGCGGCGCGGCGCCGGTGGCCACCGCGGTGCTGCCCGCGTTGTTCCTGCGCTTTCTCGAACGCTGGGCGCGCGGCCTGCTGCCGTATGCGTACCAGGACGGCGTGATGGACGACGGCGCCGCGCGGGCGATCGCCGAAGCCGACGACCCGGTCGTCGCGCTGGGCGCGAGCCGCGCGCTGTGGGGCTCGCTCGCCGGCAACGCGGCGCTGTTCGAGGCGCTGCGCGGCGCGCTCGCGCGGGTCGACGCATGGCTGGCGCAGCGCTGACGCGCATCCGGGCGAACCTGCCTTGGCACGTGCGCTGCCGCGCGGCTAAAGTAGCGACTCCCCACTGACGGAACGGATCGCTCATGTATCTCGGCATCGACCTCGGCACCTCGGAAGTGAAGGTATTGCTGCTGGCCCCCGACGGCACGGTCGTCGGCACGGCCGGCACGCCGTTCACCGTGTCGCGGCCGCATCCGCGCTGGGCGGAACAGCATCCGGACGACTGGTGGCAAGGCACGCTCGCCGCGCTCGCCACGTTGCGCGAGCGGCACCCGCACGCGTTCGCGCAGGTGCGCGGCATCGGCCTGTCGGGGCAGATGCACGGCGCCGTGCTGCTCGGCCGCGACGATCGCGTGCTGCGCCCGGCGATCCTGTGGAACGACATGCGCAGCGCCGACGAATGCGCGCTGCTCACCGAGCGTGCGCCCGATCTCCATGCACTGGCCGGCAATCTCGCGATGCCGGGCTTCACCGCACCGAAACTGCTGTGGGTCGCGAAGCACGAACCCGACGTGTTCGCCGCCACCGCATGCGTGCTGATGCCGAAGGACTACCTGCGGTTCCGGATGACCGGCGCGAAAGTGTCCGACCCGTCGGACGCGGCCGGCACGCTGTGGCTCGACGTCGCGCGCCGCGACTGGTCCGACGCGTTGCTGGCCGCCTGCGACATGACGCGCGACCAGATGCCGCGCATCGTCGAGGGCAACGCGCCGTCCGGCACGCTGCGCGCGGACGTCGCACGCGCGCTCGGGCTGTCGGAGGCCGTCGTGGTCGCGGGCGGCGGCGGCGACAACGCGACGAGCGCGCTCGGCATCGGCGCGATCCACGCGGGCGACGGCTTCGTGTCGCTCGGCACGTCGGGCGTACTGAGCGTGGTCGGCGACCGTTTCATGCCGAACCCCGCGTCCGCCGTTCATGCGTTCTGCCACGCGATTCCCGATCGCTGGCAATTGATGAGCGTCGTGCTGTCGGCCGCGAGCTGCCTGCGCTGGGTCTGCAAGCTGACGGGCACCGACGAGCCCGCGCTGCTCGCCGAAGTCGAAGCGCTCGACGCCGACGCGCTCGCGACGGCGCCGCTGTTCCTGCCCTACCTGTCCGGCGAACGCACGCCGCACAACGACCCGTATGCGCAGGGCGTGTTCTTCGGCATGACGCATGCGACCGAGCGCGCGCATCTCGGCTACGCGGTGCTCGAAGGCGTGACGCTCGGCCTCGCCGACGGCCTCGACGCATTGCATGCGGCCGGCGTCGAAACCGACCAGCTGTCGCTGATCGGCGGCGGCGCGCGCAGCGCGTTCTGGGCGCAATTGCTCGCCGACGCGCTGAACGTGCGCACGCGCCAGATCGGCGGCGGCGAAACGGGCGCGGCGCTCGGTGCGGCGCGGCTCGGCTGGCTGGCCGTCGGCGGCGATCCGCACACGGTGCTGACCAAGCCGCCGGTGCGTGCCGAATACGCGCCGGACGCCGCCCGCCATGCACGGCTGCGCGAACGCCTCGACGCATTCCGCTCGCTGTACCGTCACGTACAGCCGCTGTACGAACCGTCGCGCACGCGGCTCGCATAGGCGCGACCGCGAGGCAGCGCACGACATGCGTTACAGTGGACGCCGTCGTGCGGCCTGCCGGCCGGCCCGCGGGGCGGCCCCCTGATCCAAACCGAATCGCTATCGTGTCCAAGTCCTCAGAAAAACTCGATCTCGCCACCCGTGCCGCGTGGCTCTACTACGTCGCGGGCGACACGCAGAACGAAATCGCCGAGAAGCTGCAGGTCTCGCGCCCGGTCGCGCAGCGCCTCGTCGCGTTCGCGGTCGAGAAGAACCTGATCCGCGTGCGCGTCGATCACCGGCTCGCCGACTGCCTCGATCTCGGCGCGCAGCTGTCGAAACGCTACGGCCTCGCGATGTGCGAAGTCGTGCCCGTCGATGCCGATGCGCCCGACGCGATCGACCGCAAGCTCGCGGTCGCCGGCGCGCAGGTAATGGAGCGCTACCTGAACGAAACGCGGCCGATGGTGATCGCGGTCAGCAGCGGCCGCACGCTGAAGGCGGCGGTCGCGCAGATCGCGCAGATCGACCGCCCGCAGCACCGGCTCGTGTCGATGGTGGGCGCGATCGCGGCCGACGGTTCGTCGAACCGCTACGACGTCGCGCAGTACATCTCCGAGAAAACCGGCAGCAAGCATTTCCTGCTGCCCGCGCCGCTGTTCGCCGACAGCGACGCCGAGCGCGCGCAGTGGTGCAATCACCGGCTGTACCGGATCGTCGAGGCGCTGTCGGGCCAGGCCGACGTCGCGTTCGTCGGGATCGGCAACATCGGGCCGCACTGCCCGCTCTACGAAGACGGCTTCATCACCGAACAGGAACGCGACGAGATGACCGCGCTCGGCGCGGTGGCCGAGCTGCTCGGCGTGCCGATCGACGCGCAGGGTACGCAGATCACGGTGTCGACCAGCGCGCGCGTGACGAGCGTCGCACTCGCGACGCCGCCGAAGCTGCCGACGATCGCGTTCGCCGGCGGCCCGAAGAAACATGACGCGGTGATCGCCGCGCTGCGCGGCGGCTGGCTGTCGGGGCTCGTCACCGACGAAACCTGCGCGCGCGCCGCGCTCGCCGCGAAGGCGGCCTGACGCCGCCGGTGCCGCCCGCTTAGGCCGCGCGCGGCGCCGGGAACGCATGCCGGCGCGCGCGCCACGCGCCGATCCACGCGGCCGCCAGCAGCGCGACGAGCACCCACGGAATCGCGCCGGCGCCCGTCGCGCCGAGCAGCATCCCGCCCGCGATGCCGCCGCCGGCGATCGCGAGGTTCCACACCGTCACGAGCATCGACTGCGCGACGTCGGCCGATTCCCCCGCCGCGTTCGCGGCGGCCGTCTGGAACAGCGTCGGCGCGCCGCCGAACGCGAGCCCCCACAGCGCGACGCCCGCATAGACGATCGCCATCCCGGACCCGGCGCCGAGCATCAGCGCCGCGAGCGCGAACAGCGCGATGCTGGCGAGCGTCAGCCGTCGTTGCGCGGCGCCGATCCATGCGCCCGTCAGCGCGATGCCGGCCAGCGACGCAAGGCCGAACACGAACAGCACCACATCGACCTGCGTGCCCATCCGCACGCCTGCCAGGAACGGCGCGACATACGTGTACAGCATGTTGTGCGCGAGCACGTACGCGAACATCACGGTCAGCACCGGCCGCACGCCGGGCAGCATCATCACGCCAAGCACGGGCTCGCGCGCGCCGGCGGGCTGCCCCGCGTAATCGGGCACGCGCAGGCGGATCCAGCCGATCAGCGCGAGCGCCGCCAGCGTGATCAGCGCGAACGCGACGCGCCAGCCGAGCGCCGCGCCCAGCGCGGTACCGGCCGGAATGCCGACCGACATCGCGACCGGCGCGCCGAGCATCGCCACCGCGATCGCACGGCCGCGCAGCGACGCATCGACCATCCGGCTCGCGTAGCCGGCCAGCAGCGCCCACAGCAGCCCCGCCGCCATGCCGGCGACGAAGCGCGCCACGAGCGTGAGCGCGTAGTACGGCGACACGGCCGTCAGCGCGTTCGACACGACGAAGCCGGCGAGCGCCGCGAGCAGCAGGCGGCGCCGGCGCATCGCGCGCGTCGCGGCGACAAGCGGGATCGCCGCGACGATCGAGCCGAGCGCATACACGGTCACGAGCTGGCCGATCAGCGCCTCGGGCACGCGCAGGTCGGCGCTCATCAACGGCAGCAGGCCGGCCGGCAGCGCTTCGGTGAGGATCGTGATGAAGCCGGCGGTGGCGAGCGCCAGCAGGTTCGCGACCGGCAGCCGCTCGGCCGCCTGTGCCGGCAGGCCGGCAACGCGGCTGTCCATCGACGGGCAATCGCTCATGACGCGCTCCCGGTTTCGACGCGACGGGCGGTGACAGGCAGGAATGACATGGCGTGACCTCGAACGGTGAAGGAACGCCCATCGTAGGGAGCCGGCGCGGGAAGAAAAACCGGGGTAGAGTTCCGGACAATCCGGACATCGATGTCCGCAATCGGGAACCGGCATGGAAAATCTGGGCGGCTTCGTCGTGTTCGTTCAGGTCGCGGAAACGCGCAGCTTCGTCGCGGCCGGCCGCGCGCTCGGGCTGTCGGCATCGGCGATCGGCAAGCGCATCGCGCGGCTCGAGGCGCGCCTGAACGTGCGGCTCTTTCACCGCAGCACGCGCAGCATCACGCTGACGGCCGAAGGCGCGCGTTTTCTCGAACGATGCCGGCGCGTGATCGCCGAGCTCGACGCGGCCGAACAGGAACTGACGCACAGTGCCGAAGCGCCGCGCGGGCGGCTGCGCGTGAGCCTGCCGACGATCGGCACGCTGCTGCTGCCGGTGCTCGCCGATTTCATGGCCGCGTATCCGGAGATCGAGCTCGACATCGATTTCAGCGACCGGCTCGTCGACGTCGTCGACGAAGGATTCGACGCGGTGCTGCGCACCGGCCAGCCGTCGGACTCGCGGCTGTCGTCGCGGCTGCTCGGCCATTTCCGCCAGCACCTCGTCGCGTCGCCCGCCTATCTCGACCGGCACGGCACGCCGCGCACGCCGGCCGATCTCGCGCGTCACCGCTGCCTGCACTACCGCTTCCCGAGCAGCGGCCGGCTCCAGACCTGGCCGCTGCGCGTGCCGCGTCACGGCCCGCCGCCCGAGGTGCCGGTCACGATGGTCAGCAACAGCGCGGAAGCGCGCCTGTGCTTCGTGCTGCGCGGGCGCGGCATCGCGTGCCTGCCGGAGTTCTTCGTACACGACGCGCTGGCCAACGGCACGCTGCGCACGGTGCTCGACGAGCACGTCGCGAGCCGCACGCCGTTCCATGTGCTGTGGCCGTCGGGCCGGCACCCGACGCCGAAGCTGCGCGCGTTCGTCGACTACCTGGCCGACCACCTGCGCATCTGAGCGGCGCGGCCGCCGGTCGTCACGCGGCCTTCGCGTGCGCGCTCAGCCGACGGAACGCGTGGCCTTGCTCGTCGAACAGGTGGCAGTGCTCGGCCTGCGCATGCACGCGCAGCGCCTCGCCGGTGCGGTACGTGTCGAGCGGCGGAATCCGCGCGATCAGCCCGTCCGGCGCGGCGGCCGACTCCGCATACAGATAGGCGGCATCGCCGAGCGACTCGACCGCCATCGTCCGCGCGGCCACCCCGTCCGCGGCGGCGTCGACCAGCAGGTGCTCGGGCCGCACGCCGACGGTCACCGCGGCGCCGCGCTGCAGCGCGCTCGCGTCCACCGCCACGCGCTGCGTCTCGCCGCTGTCGAAGCGCACGAGCACGCCGCCCGCGTCGGCCGATTCGACCGTGCCCTTCAGGAAGTTCATCTTCGGCGAGCCGATGAAGCCCGCGACGAACTGGTTCGCCGGCGCGTGATACAACGTGTTCGGCGTGCCGACCTGCTGCACCGCGCCGCCCGACAGCACGACGATCTTGTCCGCGAGCGTCATCGCCTCGACCTGGTCGTGCGTCACGTAGATCATCGTCGTCTTCAGCTCGTCGTGCAGCCGCGCGAATTCCAGCCGCATCTTCACGCGCAAGGCGGCGTCGAGGTTCGACAGCGGTTCGTCGAACAGGAACACCTTGGGCTTGCGCGTGATCGCGCGGCCGATCGCGACGCGCTGCCGCTGGCCGCCCGACAGCTGCTTCGGCTTGCGGTCGAGCAGGTGATCGATGTGCAGGATCTTCGCGGCCTGCTTCACGGCCTGGTCGATCTCGGGCTTCTTCGCGCCCGCGAGCTTCAGGCCGAACGCCATGTTGTCGTACAGCGTCATGTGCGGGTACAGCGCATACGACTGGAACACCATCGCGATGCCGCGCTTCGCGCTCGGCACGTCGTTGACCTTCGCGCCGTCGATCAGCAGGTCGCCGTTCGAAATATCCTCGAGGCCCGCGATCATCCGCATCAGCGTGGATTTGCCGCAGCCGCTCGGCCCGACGAACACGACGAATTCGCCGTCGGCGATGTCGAGGTTGACGTTGCGCAGCACTTCGGTGTCGTCGTAGCGCTTCGCGATGTTGCGCAGGAGCACGCTTGCCATGATCTGTCTCCGTTCGTTCGTGATGCACCGCCTCGCCGGCGGCGCGCAATCGTTGCTAGTTCGGCAGCACCGCGCCCGTCGCCTGCCAGCGCGCGACGTAGCCGGGCAACTCGTGCATGTCGTCGAATACGTGACGCGCGCCGATCCCGCGCAGCGCGTCGATCTGGGCCGCCGACGCGTGCCCGCCGCCGACGAAGCCGAGCACGGTCATGCCGGCCGCGGCCGCCGCGGTGATGCCCGTCACGCTGTCCTCGACCACGAGGCAGTGCGCGGGCGCCGCGCCGAGCGAGTGCGCGGCCGCGAGGTACACGTCGGGCGCGGGCTTGGGCCGCGCGACGGCATCCGCGCAGAACAGCCGGTCGCCGAAGAAGCGCGCGAGGCCCGTGCGCGCGAGCGCCGCCTCGACGTATGCGCGGTAGCTGTTGCTCGCGCAGGCCGTCGTCAACGGGATCGCGGCCAGCGCGGTGTCGATGCCGTCGACCATCGGCGCATTGACGGCCGCCGCCTCGACCGCGCGGCGGATCGCGTCGACGTCGGCGGCCGACAGCGTGCGGCCAACGGCCTCGCCGGCACCGGCCAGCACGCGCTCGATGCGCAGCCCGAGCAGCGGCATCACGGCCGGCCGCGCGTCGACGCCCGGCCAGCGCGCATCGAGTTCGCGCACGATCACGTCGGCGGCCACGGCCTCGCTGTCGATCAGCACGCCGTCGCAATCGCAGATCAGGACGTTCGCGGCGTGGCCGGCAGCCCCCTCGCCGGCCGCGCTCATTTGACCGCCCCGAACGTGAGCCCGCGCACGAGCTGCTTCTGCGACAGCCAGCCGACGATCAGGATCGGCGCGACCGCGAGCAGGGAAGCGGCGGACAGCTTCGCCCAGAACAACCCTTCGGGGCTCGAGTACGACGCGATGAACACCGTCAGCGGCGCGGCGTTCGAACTCGACAGGTTGATGCTCCAGAACGCCTCGTTCCACGACAGGATCACGAGCAGCAGCGCGGTGGACGCGAGCCCCGGCAGCGCCATCGGCATCAGCAGGTAGACGATCTCCTGCCACGTCGACGCGCCGTCGATGCGCCCGGCCTCCAGGATGTCCTTCGGGATTTCGTTGAAGTACGTGAAGGTCATCCACACCGCGATCGGCAGGTTGATCAGCGTGTAGACGATCACGAGCCCCGATACCGTATCGAGCAGCCCCGCGTTCTTCCACAGCAGGTAGATCGGCACGAGCACGCCGACCGACGGCATCATCTTCGTCGACAGCATCCACAGCAGCACCTTCTGCGTGCGATGGTTCGGAAAGAACGCCATCGCGTAGGCGGCCGGCACCGCGAACAGCAGCGAGATCACCGTGACGCCGGCCGAGATCAGCACCGAATTCCACGCGAACGCGAAGTAGTTGCTGCGCGCGAACACCTCGCGGAAGCTGTCGAGCGTCGGCATGAAGAACAGCGTCGACGCGTAGGCCTGCTGCTCGGTCTTGAACGCGGTGATCGCCATCCAGAAGATCGGGAAGAACAGCAGCAGCGCGATCAGCCACGCGAGCGTGCCGGGCAACGCGCGCCGCACGAGGTCGAACACGGCCGGCCCGCGCCGGCCTTCGAAGGTCAGGTCGCTCATTTCTCGTACTCTCCCTTCAGGTTGCGCGCGAGCATCCGCACGAGGAAGAACGACACGACGTTCGCGACCACCACGGCGATGATGCCGCCCGCGGACGCGAGGCCGACGTCGAACTGCTGCAGGCCCAGCGCGTAGATCAGGTAGGACAGGTTGGTCGTCGCGTCGCCCGGGCCGCCGCCCGTCGTCGTATAGATTTCCGCGAAGATCGACAGCAGGAAGATCGTCTCCATCATCACGACCACGGCGATCGCACGCTTCAGGTGCGGCAGCGTGATGTAGAAGAACATCGCGATCGGGCCCGCGCCGTCGATGCGCGCGGCTTCCTTCTGCTCCTGGTCGAGCGACTGGATCGCGGTGAACAGGATCAGGAACGCGAACGGCAGCCACTGCCACGCGACGATGATGATCACCGCGGTGAGCGGGTAGTCGGCGAACCAGTCGATCGGCGTCATCCCGAGCGCGCGCATCGCGTTCGCGACGAGCCCGTACACCGGGTGCAGGATCATGTTCTTCCAGATCAGCGCGGAGACCGTCGGCATCACGAAGAACGGCGCGATCGCGAGCAGCCGCGCGACGCCCTGCCCGTAGAACTTGCGGTCGAACAGCACGGCCATCAGCACGCCGCCGACCACCGTGATCGCGAGCACCGCGCCGATCAGCACGAGCGTGTGCCAGATCGCGGGCAGGAACGACGGATCGGTCGCGAGGAAGCGGTAGTTGTCGAACCCGGCGAAACCTTTCACGTCCGGGTTCAGCAGGTTGTAGCGCGAGAACGAATACCAGATCGTCATCGCGAGCGGAATCGACATCCACAGCAGCAGCACCGCGACGGACGGCGACACGAGCCAGCTCGCGCCGCCGCGCGCACGGCGCGGCGCGCCCGGCGGCGACGACGCGTCGCCGACCGACGGCGCGTGGGCGTGACTCAGGGGAAGACGCAGGTGACGCATGATCGGAGTCCCTCCGGTTGATGCGCGGGCGCGAACGGCCTGCCCGCCTTTCGGCTTCGCCGGCCCGCGGTGCGCAACGGCGCACGCCGCGGGCCGCGTGACTGCCGGCGCGTTACTTCTTGTAGCCGGCCTGCCGCACCGCGCGGTCGGCGGCGGCCTGCCCGGCGGCGAGCGCCTGGTCGACCGTCATCTGGCCCGCGACCGCGCCCGCGATCGACTGGCCGACCACCGTGCCGAACGACTGGAATTCAGGAATCCCGACGTACTGCACGCCCGTGTACGGCACCTTCTTCAGCGACGGATCGTTCGGGTCGGCCGTCTCGATCGCCTTCAGCACGAAGTCGGAGAACGGCGCGGCGGCCTTGTACTCGGGGCGCTGGTACGTCGACGCGCGCGTGCCCGGCGGCACCGATGCCCAGCCTTCGTCCTTGCCGACCATCTCGATGTACTGCTTCGACGTCGCCCACGCGATGAACTTGCGCGCGGCGTCCTGCTGCTTCGACGTCTTCGGCACGGCCAGCGCCCATGCCCACAGCCAGTGCGAACCCTTCGGCGTGGCGGCCACCGGCGCGGCCGCGAAACCGATCTTGTCGGCCACCTGCGACTGCTGCTTGTTGTAGAGCATGCCGGCCGCGACCGTCGCGTCGATCCACATCGCGCACTTGCCCGAGGCGGTCAGCGTCAGGTTCTCGTTGAAGCCGTTCGAGCTCGCTCCCGGCGGGCCGTCCTTCTTCAGCAGGTTCACGTAGAACGAGATCGCCTTCTTCCATTCGGGCGACGTGAGCTGCGCGTTCCAGTTCTCGTCGAACCAGCGCCCGCCGAACGTGTTCACCACCGTCGACACGTACGCCATGTTCTCGCCCCAGCCGGCCTTGCCGCGCAGGCAGATCCCGTAGGTGCCCTTCGCCTTGTCGGTGAGCTTGTCCGCGAATTCGGCGATCTGGTCGTAGGTCGGCTGGTCGGGCATCTTCAGCCCCTTCGCCGCGAACAGGTCCTTGCGGTAGAACGTCATCGAGCTTTCGACGTAGAACGGCAGCGCGTAGAGCTGGCCGTTGTACGACAGGCTGTCGCGCGCGGTCTTCACGATGTCGTTCAGGTCGTAGTCGGCGGGCAGCCCGGTGATCGGCGCGAGCCAGCCGCGCTTGCCCCACTGCGGCGTCTCGTAGGTGCCGATCGCCATCACGTCGAACTGGCCGCTGCCGGTCGTGATGTCGGTCGTCGCGCGCTGGCGCAGCACGTTCTCCTCGAGGATCACCCAGTTCAGCTTGATGTCGGGGTTCGCCTTCTCGAACGCCGGCGACAGCTTCTTCAGCTCGATCATGTCGGGGTTGTTCAGCGTCGCGATCGTCAGCGTGCCGGCGGACGCGGCGCAGGCCGCCGTCGCGAGCGCGGCTCCGGCAAGGCAGCGTGCGGCGGCGTCGAGCATCTTTCGTTGCATGGCATGTCTCCTGTGTTTGTTCGAAGTGTCGTCGGTGTTGCGTGTTGCGTCGTTTCCTTCGCGGCCCGTCATGCCGGCCGCTGCATCCCGCACGCGCGCGCATAGTGCGCGATCACGTCGCGTATCCGGTGGCGCACCCAGGCGCGCGGCTCCTGCGCGAGGCCGCCCGCGCGGCACGCCGCGTAGACGTCCGGCAGCCACTGCGCGACGAGCGTCTCCGGCACCGGCTGCCGCGCGAGGTTACCGAACAGCTGCTCGACCGCGGCCGCGACGGCCGGCTGCAGCCAGTAGTAGCGGATCCGGTCGCTGTAGCTGAACTGGCGCGCGAGCCGCTGCTCGGCCTCGTCGCCGCGGTAGTACGGCGCCCAGTGCTCGGGCTGCGCGCGCATCGCGGCGTCGACGACCTCCCGCAGCCGCGAGCGCTGCGCGACGTCGTCGATCAGTGCCTCCTCGATGAACGTCAGCGCGAACAGCGCCTCGCGCAGCGCGAACGTCAGCGCCGGGCCGACTTTCAGCACCGCGAAGTGGTCGCGCACGAGCGCGGCGAGCGCGCCTTCGGTCTGGTAATCGGTCGAGTGCGCCTCGAACACGAGGCGCGGTGTCTGCAGGATACTCGCGCCGAGCGACGCCGCCTTCGCGCTGTCGTAGTCGAGCACGTGGCGATCGTCGAAGTCGACGCCCGGCTGCGCGACGACCGCGACCACGCGTGTCCATGCGTCGTCGAGGCCGGCCGCCGCGAACGCGCGGCGGTGCGCGTCGAGCGTCGCCGCGACGCTGCCGCTGCGCGTGACCGAGATCCGCGCGATCGCCGCATCGTCCGCTTCGTTCGCGCCGCCGCTCACTTCGCCGCCCGGCGTCGGCACCTCGGTGCCGATCACGTAGACGGGCGCGAGACCGGCACGCGCCGCCGCGTCTTCCGCCGCGCGGCACAGCTCGGCCGCGCGCGCGGCGATCGTGCGATCGTCGAGCCGCACCGGATCGTCCGCGCACGCCATGCTCGCATCGAGGTGGATCTTCTCGAAGCCGGCTTCGACATACGCGGCGACCATCGCGACCGCCTCGCGCATCGCGTCGGCCGCGCGGCGGTGCCGCCACGGGTTCGGGCCGAGATGGTCGCCGCCGAGCACGAGCGCCGACGGCGCAAGCCCGCAACGCGCGGCGATCGCATCGACGTCGCGGCGAAAATCGGCGGGCGTCATGCCCGTATAGCCGCCGAGATGGTTCACCTGGTTGCAGGTCGCCTCGATCAGGAGCGGCGAGCCGTCCGCGCGCGCGGCTTCGCACGCGGCCTCCAGCACGAGCCGGTGCGCGCTGCAGATCGAATAGATGCCGCGCTGCGCGTCGGCGCGGTTCGCGTCGAAGATCATCCGCAGCACCGCGTCCGCGTGCGCGGTGCGCGGACGGTCGGCAAGGGTCGTCAGGCCGGACATGCGATACCTCGTTCGGTCAGGAAACGGTCGATCTCGGCCGCGTCGCTGTTGCCCTCCATCGGGCCGCGCCGCGTCACCGCGATCGCGCCGGCCGCGTTCGCGCGGCGCAACGCGGCATCGATCGGCACGCCCGCGACGAGGCTCGCGACGAGCGTGCCGCCGAAGCAGTCACCGGCACCGGTCGGGTCGACTTCGTCGACCGGAAAGGCCGGCGCGTCGACGCGGTTCGCGCGATCGAACGCGACGCTGCCTTGCGCGCCGCGCTTCAGCACGACGCGCTCGAGCAACGGGTGCGTCGCGAGCAGGCCCGCGATCGCGCGCTCGGCCGGTTGCGGCCCGCAGAAGAACGGCAGGTCGGCCTCGCTCGGCAGGAACAGGTGGCACGCGGCGAGCATCTCGTCGAGCGCCGCGCGCATCGGGCGAAAGCTCAGCATCTCGGGGCGCACGTTCGGATCGAACGACACCTTCGCGCCGGCGCGCGCGGCCTCGATCACGCCGCGCTGCACGGCCGCGATCGCCGATTCGCTCGTCAGCGACGAGCCCATCACGTGGAAGTAACGGCAGCCGTCGAACATCGCGGCATCGACGTCGGACGCATCGACGCACGCGGCCGCGCTGGTGGACAGCGTGAAGACGAAGCTGCGCGAGCCGTCGTCGCGATACGCGACGAACGCGGTGCCGGTCGGGCGCGCGACGCGGCGGATGCGCGCGACCTCGACGCCGTCGCGTTCGAGCCGCGCGACGATCGCGTCGCCGAACGCGTCGCGGCCGACGCAGCCCGCATACGCGACGCGCGCGCCGAGCCGCGCGGCCTGGTCGGCGAAGATCGCCGGCGCGCCGCTCGGGAACGGCCCCGCGAACAGGCCCGGCGTATCGAAGCCCTGGCCGCGCTCGGCGGCGACGAATTCGGCGAGCAGTTCGCCGGCCACGACGATCTCGGCCATCAGGCGTGCCCTCCTCGTCCGACCGCGGCCGCGTCGTCGCGGGCCGGCCGGCAGGTTGCGCGTGCGAGCGACATCACGTCAGCTCATCCAGTTGCCGCCGTCGACGTTCAGCGTCTGGGCGGTGACGTAATCGGCGTCGGCCGATGCGAGGAACAGCGCGGCGCCCGTCAGGTCGCCCGGCACGCCCATGCGGCCGAGCGGCACGGCTTCGCCGACGAGCCGCTTCTTCTCGCCGAGCGGCCGGTTCTCGTAGCGCGCGAACAGCGCATCGACCTGCTCCCACATCGGCGTGTCCACCACGCCCGGCGCAATCCCGTTCACGTTGATCCGGTGCGGCGCGAGCGCGAGCGCGGCCGACTGCGTATAGCTGATCACCGCGGCCTTGGTCGCGCAGTAGTGCGAAACGAGTGCCTCGCCGCGACGGCCGGCCTGCGACGACATGTTGACGATCTTGCCGCCGCGGCCCTGCTCGACCATTCGCTGCGCGACGGCCTGCATCAGGAAGAACAGCCCCTTCACGTTGACCGAGAACAACCGGTCGAACACGTCCCACGATTCGTCGAGGAGCGGCCGCATGTCGAACAGCGCCGCATTGTTGAACAGGATGTCGACGCCGCCGAAGCGCTCGACCGCCGTGGCGACGATCCGCTCGATGTCGTCGCGGCGCGTGACGTCTGCGGTGACGGCCACCGCGCGGCCGGGGTTCGCCTCGATCAACCGCGCGAGCGAGCCGCCGGCGGGCTTCAGATCGACCAGCACGCAGCGCGCGCCCTCGTCCAGATAGCGTTGCGCGACCGCCTCGCCGATGCCGCTTGCGGCGCCCGTCAGGATCGCGACCTTGTCTTCCAGTCTCACTGGCTGTCTCCGGTTTGTTCTGCTGTACGACGGTCGCGAGGTGAGCGAACGCTCGCAAACCGATCAATTGCTCTGTTTGTGATCGAATGATCGGATACGCGATTCACGCTGTCAAGGCGACGCGACGGCTTTCTATGACGCGCTGCGGCACAACCGCGCACGACGGCGGCCCGTCGCGCACGCCCGGCAAGGCGCCGCGCACGCGGTGCGGCGCAGTGGGATCGACGGTGAAGGGGACGGAGCGAGGCAGGAAACGGGGAATTCACGCTGCACGGCGCGACGATACGTTATATCATCGCGATACTGTGTTTCACCGCCCTGCTTTACGCCATGGCTACCTCATCGTCCATTGACGCCCGGCTGTCCCGGGCCGACGCATTCGCCGCCGAGCACGGGCTCGCGTGGACGCCGCTGCGCCGCCAGGTCTACGAGCGCGTGCTGGCCGCGCAGCGCCCGATCGGCGCGTACGACCTGCTCGCCGAACTCGAACCGCAACGCGGCCGCGTGCCGCCGACGACCGTCTATCGCGCGCTGGATTTCCTCGTCGAGCACGGCTTCATCCACCGGATCGAATCGAAGAACGCGTTCTTCGCATGCTGCGAGATCGGCGTGCCGCACGAAGGCCAGTTCCTGATCTGCGATTCGTGCGGCGACACCGTCGAGATTCCCGGCGGCGACCTCGCGAAGCAATTGTCCGCGAGCGAACCCGCGCACGGTTTCGAAGTTCACCACCAGGTCGTCGAGCTGAGCGGCCTGTGCGGACACTGCAAGCGCAAGCCCGCGCAGCGCTGACGCCGAATCGCGCGGCGCATGCGCCGCCCTTCCAACGAGGAGTTCCATGTCCATTGCCCTGAAGCGCCGCACGCCGCGGCGTGCCCTGTCGCCTGTTCGCCGCGTCGCCGCCGCGTTCGCCACGCTCGCCGCGCTGTCGCTCGCGGCGCCCGCGTTCGCGCAGGCCGCGACCGTCAACGTCGTCGCCGCCGAGAATTTCTACGGCGACGTCGCGACGCAGATCGGCGGCAGCCGCGTCGCGGTCACGAGCATCCTCAGCAATCCCGACCAGGATCCGCACCTGTTCGAAGCGAGCCCGAAGACGGCTCGCGCGCTGCAGCACGCGCAGGTCGTGATCTACAACGGCGCCGACTACGACCCGTGGATGGCCAAGCTGCTCGGTGCGTCGAAACAGGCGAAGCGCGCGACGATCGTCGTCGCCGACCTCGTCGGCAAGAAGGCCGGCGACAACCCGCACCTGTGGTACGACCCGGCGACGATGCCCGCCGCCGCGCGCGCGATCGCCGCCGAGCTCGGCAGTGCCGATCCGGCGCACAAGGCCGAATACGATGCGAACCTGCAGAAGTTCGTCGCGTCGCTGAAGCCCGTCGACGACCAGGTCGCCGCGCTGCGCGCGAAGTACAAGGGCGTGCCCGTGACGGCCACCGAGCCGGTATTCGGCTACATGTCCGACGCGATCGGTCTCGACATGCGCAACCAGCGGTTCCAGCTCGCGACGATGAACGACACCGAGGCCAGCGCGCAGGACGTCGCCGCGTTCGAGAACGACCTGCGCAAGAAGCAGGTGCGCGTGCTGATCTACAACAGCCAGGCCGAAGAACCGATGACCAAACGCATGCTGAAGATCGCGCGCGACGGCGGCGTGCCGACCGTCAGCGTCACCGAGACGCAGCCGGCCGGCAAGACCTTCCAGCAATGGATGGCCGGCCAGCTCGACGCGCTCGGCGCCGCGCTTTCCGCCGGCAAGCCATAAACGACCGTAACGACATGACCGCCACTCCCCATGCACTCGCCGTCGATCGCGTCACGCTCGAACTGGGCGGACGCACGATCCTGCGCGACGTCAGCTTCTCGATCGAGCCCGGCGAATTCGTCGGCGTGCTCGGGCCGAACGGCGCGGGCAAGACGACGCTGATGCGCGCGGTGCTCGGGCTCGTGCCCGTGTCGGCCGGCACGCTGTCCGTCGGCGGCGTGCCGGTCGTGCGCGGCAACCCGTCGATCGGCTACATGCCGCAGATCAGGAGCGGCCTCGCGAACCGCCGGATGCGCGGCTACGACTTCGTCGCGATGGCCGCCGACGGCCACCGCTGGGGGCTGCCGCACACGAACGCGGCCACGCGCCACGACGTCGACCGCGTGCTCGATCTCGTCGGCGGCCCTACGCTCGCGCGCCGGCCGCTGTCCGAGCTGTCGGGCGGCGAACGGCAGCGCCTGCTGCTCGCGCAATGCCTGCTCGGCAATCCGAAGCTGCTGCTGCTCGACGAGCCGCTGATCAGCCTCGACCCGAACCACCAGCGCGGCGTCGTCGAGCTCGTGCGCACCGTGCAGCGCGAGCTCGGCATCACCGTGCTGTTCTCCGCGCACGAACTGAATCCGCTGCTGAACGCGCTCGATCGCGTGCTGTATCTCGGCAACGGCGTCGCGGCGCTCGGCACCGTCGACGAGGTGATCACGAAGCCCGTGCTGTCGCGGCTCTACGGGTCGCCGATCGACGTGATGCGCGTGAACGGCAAGATCTTCGTGATGTCGGGCGACGTCGAGATCGAGAAGCACGACCACGAACACGAGGACGACGACGGCCACTCGCACGGCGGCGGCCACGGCCATCACCACCACGGACACGCCCATCCCGGGCATTCGCACGATGTTTGACTACGACTTCATGATCAACGCCTTCGCGGCGTCGGGGATCGTCGCGGTGCTCGCGGGCATCGTCGGCTACTTCCTGGTGCTGCGCGGGCAGACCTTCGCCGGCCACGCGCTGTCGCACGTCGGCTTCACCGGCGCGACCGGCGCGGTGCTGCTCGGCATCTCGCCGATCTGGGGAATGGTCGGCTTCACGCTCGCGGCCGGGATCGGGATGGGCGCGCTCGGCGAAAAGCTCGCGGGCCGCGACGTCGCGATCGGCGTGATCCTGTCGGGCGCGCTCGGCTTCGGCCTGCTGTTCCTGCATTTCTATACGTCGTTCGCGACGCAGGTCACCGCGCTGCTGTTCGGCAACGTGCTCGCGGTCAGCCACGACACGCTCGCGGTGCTCGCGGGCATCGGCGCGGTGAGCCTCGCCGCGCTCGCGCTGATCGCGCGCCCGCTGCTGTTCGCGTCGCTGCAGCCCGAGCTGGCCGAAGCGAAGGGCGTGTCGCTGCGCACGGTGTCGATGCTGTTCCTCGCGGTGTGCGCGCTCGCGGTGGCCGCGGCGACGCAGATCGTCGGCGTGCTGCTCGTGTTCACGCTGCTGGTCGGGCCGGCCGCGGCCGCGCAGAACGTGTCGACGCGCTTGTCGACGGGCGTGCTGCTCGCCGCGCTGTTCGCACTGTTCGAGGCGTGGGCCGGCATCGTGCTCGCGTATCACACCGACTGGCCGACGAGCTTCTGGATCACCGCGCTGTCGGCGCTCGTGTACGGCGCGAGCCTGTTGCGGCGCAACTGACCGCCGCCCGACGCGAAGTCAAAACGCCGGCGTGCCCGAAGGCAGCGCCGGCGTTTTTTATTGCCCGCGAATTCGTGCGGCGCGCCCCGTGCGCGACCGGCTTCCCTCTCCGCTCACCCAACCAGCACACGCGCATGATGCGCAATGTGATCGGCGATGAACGTCGAGATGAAGTAGTAGCCGTGGTCGTAGCCCGGATGACGACGCAGCGTCAGCGGCTGGCCGGCCTTCGCGCAGGCGGCCTCGAACACGTCGGGATTCAGCTGGTTCGCGAGGAATTGATCGGCCAGCCCCTGGTCGACGAGGATGCCTTCCGCGAACTTAGGCGCATCGGCGCGCGCGACAAGCTCGCTCGCATCATGCGCCTTCCAGGCGTCGCGATCGTCGCCGAGGTAGCCCGAGAACGCCTTTTCGCCCCACGGGCAGCGCGTCGGCGCGGCGATCGGCGCGAACGCCGACACCGACCGGTACAGGCCCGGATGGCGCAATGCGAGCGTCAGCGCGCCGTGCCCGCCCATCGAGTGGCCGAAGATCCCGAGCCGCGCGCCGTCGATCGGCAGCTCGGCCGCGACGAGCGCGCGCAGCTCGCCCGTCACGTACGACTCCATCCGGTAATGCGCGGACCACGGCGCCTCGGTCGCATCGACGTAGAAGCCCGCGCCGACGCCGAAATCCCACGCATCGGTCTCGCCCGGCACGCCCGCGCCGCGCGGGCTCGTATCGGGCATCACGAGCGCGATGCCGTGCTGCGCCGCGTACTGCTGCGCGCCGCCCTTGATCGCGAACGTCTCGTCGGTACACGTGAGGCCCGCGAGGTAGAACAGCGCCGGCACGCGGCCGTGCGCCGCCTGCGGCGGCAGGTACACCGAGAACTTCATCGGCAGGCCGATGGCCGCCGAATCGTGACGGTAGAAGCGCTGCTCGCCGCCGTGGCACGCATGCGAGGAAACGAGTTCGAGCATGACGGTGCGCTCCCGCTCAGTACAGCACGACCGAACGGATCGACTCGCCGGCCTTCATCAGGTCGAAACCTTCGTTGATCCGCTCGAGCGGCAGCGTATGCGTGATCAGGTCGTCGATGTTGATCTTGCCTTCCATGTACCAGTCGACGATCTTCGGCACGTCGGTGCGGCCGCGCGCGCCGCCGAACGCCGAGCCCTTCCACTCGCGGCCCGTCACCAGCTGGAACGGACGCGTGCTGATTTCCTCGCCCGCCGCGGCCACGCCGATGATGAACGACTGGCCCCAGCCCTTGTGCGTGCACTCGAGCGCCTGGCGCATCAGCTTCACGTTGCCCACGCATTCGAACGAGTAGTCGGCGCCGCCGTCGGTCAACTGCACGATGTGGTCGACGACGTTCTCGACTTCGTTCGGGTTGATGAAGTGCGTCATCCCGAACTTCTTCGCGAGCTCCACGCGCTTCGGGTTGATGTCGACGCCGATGATCTTGTCCGCGCCGACCATCTTCGCGCCCTGGATCACGTTCAGGCCGATCCCGCCGAGACCGAACACGACGACGTTCGCCCCCGCCTCGACCTTCGCCGAGTACACGACCGCGCCGACGCCCGTCGTCACGCCGCAGCCGATGTAGCAGATCTTGTCGAACGGCGCGTCCTCGCGCACCTTCGCCACCGCGATTTCCGGCACGACGATGTAGTTCGAGAACGTCGACGTCCCCATGTAGTGGAACAGCGGCTTGCCGTCGAGCGAGAAACGCGACGTCGCGTCGGGCATCAGGCCCTTGCCCTGCGTCGCGCGGATCTTCTGGCACAGGTTGGTCTTGCGCGACAGGCAGAACTTGCACTCGCGGCATTCGGGCGTATAGAGCGGAATCACGTGATCGCCCTTGCGCACGGTGCCGACGCCGGGGCCGACGTCGACCACCACGCCCGCGCCTTCATGGCCGAGGATCGCCGGGAAGATCCCTTCCGGATCGGCGCCCGACAGCGTGTAGTAGTCGGTGTGGCAAATGCCGGTGGCCTTCACCTCGATCAGCACTTCGCCGGCGCGCGGCCCTTCGAGATCGACTTCCTCGATCGTCAGCGGCGCACCCGCCTTCCATGCAATCGCGGCTTTCGTTTTCATCGTGTCACTCCTGTCTGTCTGTGAGGTCGGCCCGGGTGCGCGCTGCGGCGCCCGCCGGGTTCCATGCAAAGCTGTCGAAGCCGTGCCGCGCGGCATCGTGCGCGGCACCGCAACGGAATCCCGTGCTCGCCATGATCGCCGCTCCCGGCACGCACCGCGTGCGGGAAACGGTCGTCGGCTTGCCACGATGCGTCATGGCTGACGCAAAAGAACAAGTGTTCGAGTTTAAACGCCCGTCGTGAACCATGCATCCGTGCGCGCATACAGATCGATGAAGCGCGCGTGGCGCGCGGCCAGCGAGCGGTCCTCGCGCGGCACGGCGACGGGCGACGCGGCGGGCGCCAGCGCGCGCAACGCGTCTTCCCGCCAATGCCCGATCGCGACGCCCGCGAGCAGCGCCGCACCGCGCGTCGCGGCATTCGGGCAGTCGATCGCGTGCAGCGACGCGCCGAGCGCGTCGGCGAGCAGCTGGCGCCAGCGCGAATCGACCGAGCCGCCGCCCGCGAGACGCAGCGTCGTCACCGGGTCGCGGCGGTCGGCATCGCGGATCGCATCGAGCCCCGCACGCAACGCGAACGCGACGCCTTCGAACGCCGCGCGCATCATCGCGCCGCGCGTGTCGCCGAGCCCGAGGCCGAGCCAGCCGCCGCGCGCGTCGGGGTTCATCCACGGCGAACGCTCGCCCGTCAGGTACGGCAGGAAGCACAGCCGTTCGGACGCCGGCCGCGCGAACGCATCGTCATACGCGTCGGCCCATCCCGCATAACCCAGCCAGCCGCGAACGGCTTCGAGAGCGAGCCCGACGTTCTGCATCGCGGCCATCGTGTAGTAGCCGCCGCCGGCCGCGGTGCGATAGCGGTGCAGCCCGCGCCGCGCGGGCGGCAGCGTATCCGCGAGCACGACGATCTGGCCGCCGCTGCCGGTCGTCAGCAGCGCGTCGCCCGCGGCAACCAATCCGCTGCCGAGCGCCGCGCACGCCGTGTCGGCCGCGCCCGTCGCCAGCGGCACGCCGGCGGGCAGGCCGAGCGCCGCGGCGGCCTGCGCGCCGAGCGTGCCGCCGCGCGCGGTCGACGCGCGCACCGGCGCGAGGCAGTCGGCCGGCAAGCCGAGCGCCTCGATCAATGCCCGATCCCACGCGCCATCGGGCGTCGCGAGCGCGGTCGCGCACGCGTCGCTCGGGTCGGCCGCGACGTCGCCGCCCAGCGCGATGCGCAGCCAGTCCTTCGGCTGCACGGCGCGGCGTGCGGCGCGCAGCGCATCGGGTTCGTGCGCGGCCAGCCAGCGCAGCAGCGGGCCGGCCATGCCGGGCGCGACGGGGTTCGGGGCGACGGGCACTCCGGCGACGGGCACTCCGGCGGCGGGCCAGCCGGCCGCGTCCGCTTCGCGCGCCGCGCGCGTGTCGGGCCACAGCAGCGCGGGCCGCACCGGTTGTCCGGCCGCATCGATCAGCACGACGCCGTGCATCTGGCCCGAGAAGCCGATCGCCGCGACCTGCGCGCGCTCGCCGGCCGGCAGCCGCGCGGCCGCGCGCACGAGCGCCTGCCACCACGTATCGGGCGCGATCTCGGCCCAGCCGGGCTGCGGCGACGACAGCGCATAAGGTTCGCTCGCGACTGCCCGCTCGACGCCATCTGCATCGAGCGTGACGAGTTTGATGGAGCCGGTGCCGAGGTCGATTCCGAGCAGGCGCATGACGGGTAGGCGAATTCGAATGAACGGATGTCGATGATAACGGGATCGCGATATGCGCCCCGGCTTTTGCCGCCACGCCGGCGCGCCGGACATGCGGCCGGCCGACCGGTTTCACCGGGCCGCAACCCGCACGCAAAAGCGGGCGTTAGCGGGTTAACCCGGCACGAATTTGCATCGGTCCTTTTTGCCACTATGCGGCCCGCCCGATACAGACCATAAAGCAGCCCATATTTGGCACGGGGGTCAGCGCTATTTTGAAGGGCTATAAAACCGGGGAACCTCACTCCTGCGGCAGTTTCCCGATGATCGACACCCTGCTCCATGCCGAAACGGCATATCGAACCAGCAAAGAACGGAATAGTACCCAGCGCTCTTGTTGCGTGGATTCATTCCGCATAACTTCGTATCACCCCGAAAACAAGATCATGGAGTGAGACAGATGCAATCGAACACGGTCCATCCGTGCGATGAGGTGCTGCCGACCGGCAAGCTGGTAACGCTTGGCCTGCAGCACGTCCTCGTCATGTACGCCGGCGCCGTTGCCGTGCCGCTTATCGTTGGCGCCGCACTCAAGCTGCCGAAAGACCAGATCGCGTTCCTGATCAGCGCCGACCTGTTTTCGTGCGGTATCGCCACGCTGATCCAGACGCTGGGCCTGTGGATCTTCGGGATCCGCCTGCCCGTCATCATGGGCTGCACGTTCGCGGCGGTCGGCCCGATGATCGCGATCGGCACGAACCCCGGCCTCGGCATTCTCGACATCTTCGGTTCGACGATCGCGGCCGGCATCATCGGCATCGTGCTCGCGCCGATGATCGGCAAGCTGTTGCGGTTCTTCCCGCCGGTGGTCGTCGGCACCGTGATCGCGGTGATCGGGCTGTCGCTGATGGAAGTCGGCATCAACTGGGCGGCCGGCGGCGTCGGCAACCCGGAGTACGGCAGCCCGGTCTATCTCGGCCTGTCGCTGCTCGTGTTGACGCTGATCCTGCTGATCAACAAGTACGGCCGCGGCTTCGTCGCGAACATCTCGGTGCTGCTCGGCATCGTCGCCGGCTTCGCGATCGCGTTCGCGATCGGCCGCGTGAATACCGACGGCGTCGCACACGCGCCGTGGGTCGGCTTCGTGATGCCGTTCCACTTCGGCCTGCCGCACTTCGACCCGCTGTCGATCGTGACGATGGTCACGGTGATGTTCGTCACGTTCATCGAATCGACCGGCATGTTCCTCGCGGTCGGCGACATGGTCGACCGCCCGGTCAACCAGGAGCGCCTGGTGCGCGGCCTGCGCGTCGACGGCCTCGGTACGCTGATCGGCGGCATCTTCAACTCGTTCCCGCATACGTCGTTCTCGCAGAACGTCGGCCTGATCGGCGTGACGGGCGTGAAGAGCCGGTTCGTGTGTGCGACGGGCGGCGTGATCCTCGTGCTGCTCGGCCTGTTCCCGAAGATGGCGCAGGTCGTCGCGTCGGTGCCGCCGTTCGTGCTCGGCGGCGCGGGCATCGTGATGTTCGGGATGGTGGCCGCGAACGGCATCAAGGTACTGTCCAAGGTCGACTTCGTGAACAACGCGCACAACCTGTTCATCGTCGCCGTGAGCGTCGGCATGGGCCTCGTGCCGGTCGTGTCGCCGCACTTCTTCTCGAAGCTGCCGCCCGCGCTCGCGCCGATCCTGCACAGCGGCATCCTGCTGGCGTCGGCATCGGCCGTGATCCTGAACATCGTGTTCAACGGCGTGAAAGGCGAGAAGGATGCGCGCTGCGAGATCCGCCGCGCCGGACACGACTTCGACGGACGTCCCGCCGACGTGCACCACTGATCGCCCCGCGCCGGACGATGGCGCGACGCGATAACGCAAGACGCCACGGCATGCCGTGGCGTTTTGCTTGTTCCCGGCTGGGCCCACGCGGCCGTGGCGCCGTGGACGCCACGTACGCGCCCCCGCGAGGCGCCGCGTGTCAGCCTCCGTGCAACGCCAGCGCCAGCGCCAGCATGATGTTTCGCGCGCAGGCCTCCGGCGTGGCCGTGCTGGTATCGACGCTCACATCGTAGGTCATGCCCGCATGCACCCTGTCGTACTGCCAGCGCGCGAGCCCCGCGAGACGATCGCCCCGTCGCCGCTCCCGTTCCTCGAGCACCTCCAGCGGACAGTGGACGCCGACCAGGCTGACCGTAAACGGCGCCAGCATACGGGCGTACTCGGCCTTCTCGTCGCCCAGCAGCACCTCGTCGACGATCAGGTTGTTGCCCTGCTCCGCCAGCGCGACGATCGCGTGGCGCATCCCCTGCATCGCTCGCCGGGCAACCGGCCCGCTGCTGATCGACACCACGTTCCTGCCGTCCTCGACGAACGACGAAAACGTGAATCCGGCCGCGTCGTTCAGGTAGCGCGCGGGCAGCATGTCGAGAAACGCATCCATCCGGACGTGCAGGTACGGGCTGGCCAGCAGCGCCTGGAGCGCATGCGCGAGCGACGTCTTGCCTGAACTGCCCGCGCCGTTGAGCAGGATGATCCGGGTCGTTTTCATGCAGCGAGTGTACCTGCGCGTGTTGAACGACGCCGGACGGGTGGACGGAACGCCGATGCGATTGCCGGCACGTCGGCGCGGACACAAAAAAGAAAACGCCACGGATTGTGGCCCGTGGCGTTCTCGTTTCCGCATACAGCCGGTTCCAGGGACAGGCGCGGCTGGCCGCCCCTGCCCTTCGTTGCACTTACCCGTTCGTCGCGGCCGCCGACGCAGCGACCGGAGCAGCCGCCTTGTCGTAGTCGACCGGCGCATCCGGCGCGCGCGGCGTTTCGCCGGCCCGCTGGATCCACCCGCCGCCCAACGCGCGGTACAGGTCGACCAGGTTCGTCCAGCGCGCCAGACGTGCGCTGATCAGCGTCTGCTGGGCCGAGTACAGGTCCGTCTGCGCGGTCAGCACCGACAGGTAGCTGTCGACGCCGTTCTTGTAACGCAGGTCCGACAGGTCGAAACGACGCTGCTGCGCATGCTCGTTGCGCTCCAGCGCCGCGATCTGCTGGTCGTACGTGCCGCGTGCGGCGAGACCATCCGCCACTTCGCGGAACGCCGACTGGATCGCCTTCTCGTAGTTCGCGATCTCGATGCGCTTCTGCACGTTCGCCAGGTTCAGGTTCGCGATGTTCTGCCCGCCTTCGAAGATCGGCATCGTGATCTGCGGCGCGAACGACCACGCCGCCGTGCCGGCCTTGAACAGGCCGCCGAGCGTCGGGCTGCCGGTGCCGAATGCGCCCGTCAGCGAGATGCGCGGGAAGAACGCCGCACGTGCCGCGCCGATGTTCGCGTTCGCGGCCAGCAGCGTCTGCTCGGCCTGCATCACGTCCGGACGACGCGTCAGCAGATCCGACGGCAGCCCGGCCGGCACGTCCGTCAGCAGGTTCTGCGCGTCCAGCGGCATGCCCGCCGGCAGGTCGTCCGGCAGCGGTTCGCCGATCAGCAGCACCAGTGCGTTCAGCGCCTGCGCACGCGCACGCGCCTGCGCCTGCTGGTTCGCGAGCGCCGTCTCGACCACCGTCTGCGCCTGACGCAGCTCGAGCTCCGAGCCCGTGCCGTTGTCGAACTGCAGCTTCGTCAGGTCGTACTGCGCCTGGGCGGACTTCAGCGTGTTCTCCGTGACCTTCAGCAGGTCGTCGGTCGACAGCAGCGTCAGGTACTGGTCGGCCACGGAAGACACCAGCGAGATCTCCGACGCCTGCCGCGCGTACGACGTCGACAGGTACTGCGCGAGCGCCTGGTCCTTCAGGCTCTGCACGCGGCCGAACAGGTCGAGCTCCCACGATGCCGACAGCCCGACGTTGTAGGCACGCGAGATATACGGCGCACCGGTCGTCGACAAGCCCTGCGGCACGCGCTGGACGTTGCCCGTACCCGTACCGTCGAGCGTCGGGAACAGGCCCGCGCGCGTGATCTGGTACTGCGCGCGCGCCGCCTCGATGTTCAGCACCGACACGCGCAGGTCGCGGTTGTTCTTCAGCGCGATCTCGATCAGCCGCTGCAGGCGCGGATCGACGAAGAATTCGCGCCAGCCGATGGCCGTCGCCGCCTGGCCGTTCGCGCTGCGCGCGCCGGCCGCACCCGGCTGCGTCGCGTAGACGCCGCCGGCCGGGTACGCCTGCGCGACGGGCGCATCGGGCCGCTTGTAATGCGGCGCCATCGTGCAGCCCGTGGCAAGGAGCGCGACCGCGATTGCAGTCAAAGCGTGTTTTTGCATCATCACTGTCCCTTGTTGCCTTCGTCGCCGTTGCCCGGCTTCTCTTCGTGGTGCGAGTGCTCCTGAGCCAGGCGCAGCGCCTCGTCGACGTCTTCCTTCTCGCCGCTGAAGATCGCGCGGATCTTCACGAAGAACATCGGGATCATGAAGATCGCGAGGAACGTCGCCGTGATCATCCCGCCGATCACGCCCGTACCGATCGCATGCTGGCTGGCCGAACCCGCGCCGTTGCTGATCGCGAGCGGCATCACGCCGAGAATGAACGCGAGCGACGTCATCAGGATCGGGCGCAGCCGCAGGCGCGCCGCTTCCAGCGCGGCCTCGATCGGCCCCATCTTCTCCGTCATCTGCAACTCGCGCGCGAATTCCACGATCAGGATCGCGTTCTTCGCGGACAAGCCCACGGTGGTCAGCAGGCCGACCTGGAAGAACACGTCGTTTTCCAGACCGCGCATCGTGGCCGCAAGCAGTGCGCCGATCACGCCGAGCGGCACCACCATGATCACCGAGAACGGGATCGACCAGCTTTCATACAGCGCCGCGAGACACAGGAACACGACGAGGATCGAGATCGCGTACAGGATCGGCGCCTGCGAACCGGACTGGATTTCCTGGAACGACAGGCCGGTCCACGAATAGCCGATACCGACCGGCAGCTTCTTCGCGAGCCCTTCCATCGCGGCCATCGCCTGGCCGGTCGACTTGCCCGGTGCGGCCTGACCCTGGATTTCCATCGCCGACACGCCGTTGTAGCGCTCGAGCTTCGGCGAACCGTACGTCCAGTGGCCGGTCGCGAACGAACTGAACGGCACCATCCCGCCCGACCCGTTGCGCACGTACCAGACGTTCATGTCTTCCGGCGTCATCCGGAACGGCGCGTCCGCCTGCACGTACACCTTCTTGATCCGGCCGTCGGTGTCGAGGAAGTTGTTCACGTACTTCGACGCCCATGCGATCGAGAACGTCTGGTCGATCGCATCCGCCGTCACGCCCAGCGCATTCGCCTTCTCGCGGTCGATGTCGACCTTGTACTGCGGCGTGTCGTTCAGGCCGTTCGGGCGCACGCCCTGCAGCGTCGGATCCTTCGAAGCCATCCCGAGCAACTGGTTACGCGCGGCCATCAGCGCATCGTGGCCGAGACCGGCGTTGTCCGTCAGCTCGAAGTCGAAGCCGGCAGCCGTGCCGAGTTCGGGAATCGACGGCGGGTTGAACGGGATCACGATCGCGTCCTTGTAGCCCGCGTAGCGCCCGAACATCCGGCCGATCAGCGCCTGCACCTTCTGGTTCGCGTGCTGACGCTGCGAGTAATCCTTCAGGCGCACGAACACGAGACCGGAGTTCTGGCCGCGGCCCGCGAAGCTGAAGCCGTTGACCGTGAACGCCGACTCGACGATTTCCTTCTCGTCCTTCAGCAGGTAGTCGGAAATGTTCGCGAGCGTCTTCGCGGTCGTTTCCTGCGTCGAACCCGACGGCGTCTGCACGATCACGAACATCAGGCCCTGGTCTTCATCGGGCAGGAACGACTTCGGCAGGCGCACGAACAGCAGCCCGACCGCGACGATCACGACCAGATAGATGATGAGCCAGCGGCCCGAGCGCTTGATCACGTGGTGCACGCCGACGTGGTACTTGTCGCGGCTGTTGTTGAACGTGCGGTTGAACCAGCCGAAGAAGCCCTTCTTCTCTTCGTGATGCCCTTGCGGGATCGGCTTGAGGATCGTCGCGCACAGTGCCGGCGTCAGAATCAACGCGACGAGCACCGACAGCACCATCGCCGACACGATCGTCAGCGAGAACTGACGATAGATCGCGCCGACCGAGCCGCCCGAGAACGCCACCGGCACGAACACCGCCGACAGCACGAGCGCCACGCCGACCAGTGCGCCGGTGATCTGGCCCATCGCCTTGCGGGTCGCCTCCTTCGGCGACAAGCCTTCTTCCGCCATCACGCGCTCGACGTTCTCCACCACCACGATCGCATCGTCGACCAGCAGGCCGATCGCGAGCACGAGGCCGAACATCGACAGCGTGTTGATCGAGAAGCCCACCATCGACATGATCGCGAACGTGCCGAGCAGCACGACCGGCACCGCGATCGTCGGGATGATCGTCGCCCGCAGGTTCTGCAGGAACAGATACATCACGAGGAACACGAGCACGATACCTTCGAGCAGCGTCTTGACCACTTCCTCGATCGACAGCTTCACGAACGGCGTCGTGTCGTACGGATACTTCACGACGAGGCCGTGCGGGAAGAACGGCGAGAGCTCGTCGATCTTCGCGCGCACGGCCTTCGCGGTCGCGAGCGCGTTCGCGTTGGTCGCGAGCTGGATACCGAGTGCCGCGGTCGGCTGACCGTTGTACTTCGTGTCGAAGTTGTAGTTTTCGCCGCCGAGGCCGATCTGCGCGACGTCCTTCAGGCGCACCTGCGAGCCGTCCTGGTTGACCTTCAGCAGGATGTTGCCGAACTGCTCGGGCGTCTGCAGCAGCGTCGATTCGGTGATCGTCGCCTGCAGCACGGTGCCCGGCTTCGCCGGCGTGCCGCCGAGCTGACCGCCCGCGATCTGCACGTTCTGCGCGGTGATCGCCGAGCTGACGTCGACCGGCGTGAGGCCGTAGTTGGTCAGGCGGGTCGGGTCGAGCCAGATCCGCATCGCGTACTGCGAGCCGAACAGCGTGACGGTACCGACGCCATTCAACCGGCTGATCGGATCCTTCACGTGCGACGCCACGAAGTTCGCGAGGTCGTACTTGTTCATGCTGCCGTCTTCGGAGTTGAAGGCGAGCACCAGCAGGAAGCTGCTGCTCGACTTCGTCACCGACAGGCCGAGCTGCTGCACGACCTGCGGCAGAACCGGCGTCGCGAGCGACAGCTTGTTCTGCACCTGCACCTGCGCGATGTCGGCGTTGGTACCCGGCGCGAAGGTCAGCGTGATCGTCGCGTTACCCGAGTCGTCGCTTGTCGACGACATGTACAGGAAGTTGTCGAGACCGCTCATCTGCTGCTCGATCACCTGCGTCACCGTGTCTTCCACCGTCTTCGCGGAAGCGCCCGGATAGTTCGCGGTGATCTGGATCGATGGCGGCGCGATCGTCGGATACTGCGAGATCGGTAGCGTGAAGATCGCCGCAACCCCGGCCAGCATCAGGATGATGGCGATCACCCACGCGAAGATCGGGCGATCGACAAAAAACTTTGCCATGAAACAGGCTCCCTGTTATTGCGCGCTCGAAGCAGCGGCAGCACTCGCCGGCGCGGCGCCCGATGCAGCGGCGCCGGATGCGGCAGCGGTGCCGGAACCGGCGGCAGCCGGCGCGGCGGAGGCAGCGGCACCCGACGCGGCATCGGCCGCCGGTGCGAGCTGCGCGGGGACCGACTTCACGGTCGCACCCGGGCGCACCTTTTCGCCGCCCTGCACGATCACGTGATCGCCCGCCTGCAGACCGCCTTCGACGATCCAGTTCTGACCCTGCATGCCGGTCGTCTTCAGCGGACGCGGCTCGACCTTGTTGCTGGCGTTCACCACCAGCGCGATCGCCTGCCCCTTCTGGTCGTGCGTGACGCCGATCTGCGGCACCAGGAACGCGTTCTCGTTCACGCCTTCCTCGATCCGCGCGCGCACGAACATCCCCGGCAGCAGCACGCGGCCCGGGTTCGGAAACACCGCGCGGATCGTCACCGAGCCGGTGGTCTGGTCGACCGTCACGTCCGAGAACTGCAGCTTGCCCGCTTCCGAATAGGTCTTGCCGTCTTCCAGGATCAGCGACACCTTCGCCGCGCCCGGGCCGCTCGTCTTCAGGCGCCCGCTCTGCACGTCCTGGCGCAGCTTCAGCCCTTCGAGGCTCGACTGCGTGAGGTCCACGTACACCGGATCGAGCTGCTGCACGGTCGACATCAGCGTCGCCTGGCTCGCCTGCACGTACGCGCCCGGCGTCACTTGCGAGATGCCGACGCGGCCCGTGATCGGCGACACGACATCCGTATAGCCGAGGTTGATCTGCGCGGTATCGACCGCCGCCTTGCCGGCCGCGACGTCCGCCGCGGCCTGGCCCTGCGTGGCCACCGCGTTGTCGTAGTCCTGCTTGCTGACCGCGTTCGCGGCCACCAGCACCTTGTAGCGCGCGACCAGCGCGTTCTGCGTGACGAGGTTCGCCTGCGCCTTCGCGAGCGTCGCCTTCGCGCTGTTCAGCGCGGCGACGTACGGCGCCGGGTCGATCTTGTACAGACGCTGACCGGCCTTGACGTCGCTGCCTTCGGTGAATTCACGGCGCAGCACGATGCCGTCGACCCGCGCGCGCACTTGCGCGACGAGGAACGCGCTGGTGCGGCCCGGCAGGTCGGTGAAGACCGGTACGGCCTGCGGCTGGACGGTGACGACGCCGACTTCAGGTGTTTGCGGCGGCGGTGCCGATTCTTTTTTTCCGCAGGCAGCCAGGAAAACCGCGGCTGCCGCGACAGTGATCAAGCGGTATGGAACCCGTTCGACGCGCATGGAGCGACCTCTGTGTGTAACCAATGGAATAAGTGCAGCACCCGGCGGGAGCGCAACACGGATGCGCCTCGCGGCGCAGATCGAACACCTGAATTACTGGACTGCTGGATACAGCACGTCGGCACGAAACCTCCATGCCGACGGGATGCCGCGAACTGCGGACTGGTACTTTGGCGGGAATCAGCAGAGTGGGATATTAACTGATTGCCACTTGGGTCATTCGATCGTAGGGTGGTATTGTATATACATTCATGGATGTATGTAAAAAGCCCGTTTGTACTCCGCCGACTGTCCAGTCTTACAGATTGTTACCCGTCGCAAGCATAGCCCGTCTCAATGATGGCCGGGAGGGGTTGCGGACCCTAAATTCACCTACGATCGATCCAATCAGGCCTGCACATGGTCAGACGTACCAAGGAGGAGGCGCTCGAGACGCGCAACCGCATTCTCGACGCCGCCGAGCACGTGTTCTTCGAGAAGGGCGTGTCGCACACGTCGCTCGCGGACATCGCCCAGCACGCCGGCGTGACGCGCGGCGCGATCTACTGGCACTTCGCGAATAAAAGCGAGCTGTTCGACGCGATGTTCGACCGCGTGTTCCTGCCGATCGACGAACTGAAGCGGATGCCGCTCGACGCACCGGGCGGCGATCCGCTCGAGAAGGTGCGCAAGATCCTGATCTGGTGCGTGCTCGGCGTGCAGCGCGATGCGCAACTGCGGCGCGTGTTCAGCATCCTCTTCATGAAGTGCGAGTACGTCGCGGACATGGGGCCGCTGCTGCAGCGCAATCGCGCCGGGATGAGCGAGGCGCTGCACGCGATCGACGCCGATCTCGCGATGGCCGTGCGGCTCAAGCTGCTGCCCGAGCGGCTCGATACGTGGCGCGCGACGCTGATGCTGCACACCCTCGTCAGCGGCTTCGTGCGCGACATGCTGATGCTGCCCGACGAGATCGACGCCGAGCAGCATGCGGAAAAGCTCGTCGACGGCTGTTTCGACATGCTGCGCTACAGCCCCGCGATGCTGAAGGACGGCGGCTGACGCGCGGCGGTCGTCGCACCGCCCCGCTGCTGCCGCGTCAGGCCGCCTTCGCGCGTTGCGCGCGGGCTCGCCGGTTCGACGCGGCCACCGAATCGCGCGCCGGCATCGCCGCGCCAGACAGTCCCGCGATCCACGCGTCGGTCGACATCACCGCCGCGAAATTCGACTGGAACACCACCGTGTACGCGCGGTGAATCTCCTCGGCGCTCGCCGTGCCCGCTTCGTTCTCGTAAGGCAGCGCGCCCGTCGCGTCGTTCAGGTACTCGATCTTCAGCCCCGCATGCGCGGCGTGATAGACGGTCGACGCATTGCAGTTGTGCGTCATGTAGCCGGCCACCGCGAGCGTGTCGATCCCGTGCGCGTCGAGCCACGTGCCAAGATCGGTCCCGGCGAACGAGCTCGCCTGCGTCTTCTCGACCAGATGCGCGTACGGCCGGCCGGCGACCACCGCGTGCAGCGCGACGCCGTCGGAGCCGGGCGCGAAGATCGGCGCGCCGGCCGGCGCGACGTGCTGGACCACGATCACGGGCACGCCTGCCGCGTGCGCGGCGTCGATCGCGCGGCCGATGTTCGCGAGCGACACGTCGAGCGGCGGATACTCGATCGGCAGGTTGCCCGTCACGTATTCGTTCTGGACGTCGATGACGATCAGGGCGCGGCGGGCAGCGGGATGAGCAACGGAAGACGGGACGGCGTTCGAATTCGACATGGCGGGCTCCTGGTCCTGGAGCGCTACCCCGCCCGGAAGGGGGCGGCCGGCAGCGCGATGGGATGCATTGTCGGGCCACGGCGTTTGCCCGGACAGTGGCCCGATAGCCATTCTTCGATAAAATCGGGCCATCCCCATTCCGGAGCCCGTCATGGCCGCTGCCGCGTTGCCCGCCCCGCCCGCGCCGACCGTCGTCGCCGTGATCGCATACGACGGCATCAGCCCGTTCCACCTGTCGGTACCGTCCGTCGTGTTCGGCAAGGAACGCGACGCGGCCGCGTCGCCCGCGTTCGAGTTTCGCGTCTGCTCGGCCGAGCGCGGCGCGCTCGCGACGACGGGCGGCTTCACGATCGCGGCGCCGTACGGGCTCGATGCGCTCGACGACGCGGACATCGTCGTCGTGCCCTCCTGGCGCGATCCGGACGAAGTGCCGCCCGATGAACTGCTCGACGCCGTCCGCGCGGTCGCCGCCCGCGGCGCGCAGCTCGTCGGCCTGTGCCTCGGCGCGTACGTGCTCGCCGCGGCCGGCCTGCTCGACGGCCGTCCGGCCACCACGCACTGGGCATGGGCCGACGATTTCGCCCGGCGCTTTCCGCGCGTGAAGCTCGATCCCGACGTGCTGTACGTCGACGACGGCAATCTGACGACGTCGGCCGGCACGGCTGCGGGGCTCGACTGCTGCCTGCACGTGGTGCGGCGGCGCTTCGGCTCGGATGCCGCGAACCGGATCGCGCGCCGCCTCGTGATTCCGCCGCACCGCCAGGGCGGGCAGGCCCAGTACGTGCCGCAGCCGGTCGCCGCGCACCCGCGCGATGCGCGGCTCGCGGGCCTGCTCGACTGGGTGCGCGCGCATCTCGACGCCGCGCATGGCGTCGATTCGCTCGCCGAACGCGTGCTGATGAGCCGGCGCACGTTCACGCGCCACTTCCGCCAGGCGACGGGTACGACCGTCACCGCATGGCTGCAGGCCGAGCGGCTCGCACGCGCGCAGCACCTGCTGGAAACCACCGGACAATCGATCGACGCGATCGCGCAGGCTGCCGGCTACGGGTCGAGCGTGTCGCTGCGCCAGCATTTCGCGGGCGCGCTCGGCACGTCGCCGTCCGCCTATCGAAGGGAATTTCGCGGCGCCGGCGCCTGAACCGGCGCCGACGCGCGGTAAGGCCGCTCAGCCGCCGTTGATCCAGCGTGCCGCGTAGAGCAGCAGCGCGACGAACACGATCATCGCCGCCCAGGCCCAAACCGGCACCGTGCCGGAGCCGCGATGCGGGAGCGCGCTGGCCGCGCGCCCGGTCAGCGCGCCGCCCAGGTGCGGCGGCAGCGCACGCTTCGTCGCGGCCATCAGCGACGCGGGCCGCAGGAACACATGCTGGCGGCGCGGCGCGGCCGAGCGCGCGCGATTCGGCGCGAGGCCGTGCTTTGCCTGCACGACCGCGCAGAACTCTTGGAAGAAATCATCGGTCCACTCGCGCAATGCGTTGTCGATCTGCCGCCCCGGCAGCTCGGCAAGCGGCCCGCTCGCCGTCGCCCAGACCACGTACTCGATGCGCGTCGCGTTCGCGTCGTCATCCGGCATCAGCACGAGTTCGACCTGGCCGCGCAGCGCGCCGAGGCCGTCGGCGCGCGCCTTGAAACTCAGCACACGGCGCGGCCGCCCTTGCGCGTCGCCCTGCTCGGCGGCCGCGTGTGCGCGCACGTCGTAGCGCGCGCGCAGCGGGCCGAGCGGCACCGTGATCGTCAGCGCGAACTCGCCGTGCGCGAGCTTCACGAACGATTCGCAATGGTCGAAGCTCGCCCGCAGCAACGCGAGATCCTCGAACGCCTCCCGCACGACAGGCGGCGCGAGCGCAACGCGTAACGTGTCGTTCAGTTCCATGACGCCTCCCCGATGAACCCGCGCCGCATCAGGACGTCTCGACGAGACTGTCGATCCGCGCGACATCGAAGGCGACGTAGTGCGCAAGCACGGACGCCGCCTCCGTCGGTTCCTCGTAACTCCATGCGGCGTTCTCGATCACGCCGTCTTCCGTCTGCAAGTCGAAATGCACGGCCGGCCCCCTGAACGGGCACGCGGTCGTGAAACCCGACTTCACGAGCCGGCGCATGTTGACGTCGCCGCGCGGCAGGTAATGGATGTCCGGCAGTCCCGTTTCGCGCACGGTCAGCGCGCGATGCGAATCGGCATACGTGATGCCGCGATGGATCACGCGAACGCGATGGCGGTTCGGCACGATTTCGAGTCGAGGGTCGGCTGCATCGGACATCGTTTCTCCTTCGGGCGCCCCGGCAGGCAAACCGGGCGCAGGAAACGAAAAAAAGCCACGGCACGCGTGCCGTGGCTTTCATTATGGGCGAAACTTCGTCCGATTGCGCGACCTGGGCGCGGCCGCGCGCGGCGGGCTACTGCGCGCTCCACTGGAACGCGGTTTTCGCGCCGCCCTTCGCGCCGACCGTGACGGCGCGCGATTCCTCGTTGCCCTGGTACGACGCATGCACCGTATAGCGTCCCGGCGGCACCTTCACGAGCATGTACGGCCCGCGCGCGTCGGTCTTCAGCACTTCCGCGCCCTTGCCGTCGACGATCCGCACGTGGACGTCGGCCAGGAACTCGCCGCCCTTGCCGGTGAAGCGCAGCGCCAGCGGCCACTTCGCCTCGTTGTGCTGGAACGCCGTCGATTCGTCCTGCCCGACGCCGCCGGACACGAAGGTGACGTCACCCTGCTGGCGCGCGGCCGGCAAGCCGTCGGACTGCGCGTACGCGCCGGTCGCACCGGCTGCGAGGCCGGCGGCCAACGCCACGGCGACGGCAAATCGGGACACGTTGCGTGGATATTGCATGGCTCTCTCCTTGGGGTCGGAACACATACGGGGCGCCGCGTCACGCGGTCGAGCGGCGGCGCCCGCCGCGGCCGGCCGAGCCGGCCGTCGGCCATGCCGGTCAGCTCAGGTCGACCGGCACGAAGATCTGCGCATTATCGCGCTGGATCAGAAGAGCAAGACTGTTGCCCGCGCCCTTGACCGCGTCGCGCAACTGCTCGGGGCTCGTGACCGGGCGGCCGTTGACCGCGAGGATCACGTCGCCGGGCTGGATACCCGCATTGGCGGCCGGACCGCCAGCCTGCTGAACGATCAGCCCGTGCGACAGGTTGTCGGCACTGCGCTCCTGCGGCGACAGCGGACGCACCGCGACACCCAGGCGGCCCTGCTCGACCGGCCCGCCGTCGTTCGACGCGAGCTTCGCATCGGCCATCGCGCCGAGCGTCACGCTGATCGACTTCTTCGACTTGTCGCGCCAGATCTGCAGGTCGGCCTTCGAACCGGGCTTCAGGTTCGCGATCTGCGCGGGCAGCGACGTCGAATCGGCGACCGGCGAACCGTTGACCGACAGGATCACGTCGCCCGGCTGCAGGCCGGCCTTCGCGGCCGGGCCGTTCGGGTCGACCGAGCTGACCAGCGCGCCGTCCGGCTTCGGCAGCCCGAACGAACTGGCGAGCGTCTGGTTCAGCCCCTGCACGGCGACGCCAAGGCGGCCGCGGCTCACGTGGCCGGTCTTCACGAGCTCGTCCTTGACCTTGATCGCCTCGTTGATCGGGATCGCGAACGACAGGCCCTGGAAGCCGCCCGTCTGCGAGTAGATCATCGAGTTGATGCCGATCACCTCGCCCTGCAGGTTGAACAGCGGGCCGCCCGAGTTGCCGGGGTTCACCGGCACGTCGGTCTGGATGAACGGCGTGTAGTTCTCATCCGGCAGCGCGCGCGACTTCGCGCTGATGATGCCCGACGTGACCGTGTTGTCGAAGCCGTACGGCGAGCCGATCGCGACGACCCACTGGCCGACCTTGCTCTGCGCCGGATCGCCGATCTTCACGGTCGGCAGGCCGCTCGCGTCGATCTTCAGCACCGCGACGTCGGACTGCTTGTCGGCGCCGACGACCTTCGCCTTGTATTCGCGCTTGTCGGTCAGCTTGACCGTGACGACGTTCGCGCCGTCGATCACGTGCGCATTGGTGAGGATGTACCCGTCGGAGCTGATGATGAACCCGGAACCGAGGCTCGCGCTCGGCTGGTCGTCGGGCTGCGCGTCGCCGCCCATGCCCGGCACCTGGCCGTAGAAGTGCTTGAAGAACTGGTAGAACGGGTCGCTCGGGTCGATCGGCAGCTGCGGCTGCGGCACGCGCCGCGACACCTGCTTCACGACGTGCTTCGCGCTGATGTTCACGACCGCCGGGCCATAGGTCTCGACGAGCCCGGAGAAATCGGGAATGCCGGTCTTGGCGGCCGCTTCGGCCGGCATCAGCGCGGCCTGCGCGGGCGTGATGATCTGCGGATCGGCGCGGCGCGTACCGGCGAAATAGCCGGCTGACAGGGCGGCCGCCACGGCGACCGCGACGGTGCCGCGCGCAAGGAATCGGGTATTCATCGTAGGACCTCCTCTTTGTTAGGACGCAGCGTAACGACCCTGACTTAAAGGAGGCTTAATCAGCCTTAAGCGGGGCTTAAGCGGCCGCCGGCGGCCGCCCGGCGGCACGCGTCACGCGGATTCGGAAGGCTGCGGCGCCTCGGCGGGCATCTCGGCGTCGCGGAACACGACGCTGACGAGCAGGCCGCCCGCGGCCGCGTCGCCGAGCGACACCGTCGCGCCCTGCTGGGCCGCCACGCGCTTGACGATCGCGAGCCCGAGCCCGCTGCCCGCCACGTCGGTGCGCGCCCGCGCGGAGCTGTCGCGGTAGAAGCGGTCGAACACGCGCTCGCGTTCGTCGGCCGGGATGCCGGGCCCGCTGTCGCCGATCTGGACGCACGCGCGGCCGGCCGCGTCGCGGGTCAGCGACACGTCGATGCGGCCGCCGTCCGGCGTGTACTTCACCGCGTTGTCGAGCAGGTTGCCGAACATCACGCGCAGCGCGCCGATGTCCGCGACGACGCTCGCCGCGCGCGTCTCCTCGAAGCCGAGATCGATGTCGCGCCGCTGCGCGAGCGGCGCATGCGCGGTCACGCATTCGGCGAGCAGCGCCTGCAGGTCGACCGGTTCGCGCATCGTCGCGCCGTCCGGCTCGGCACGCGCGAGCGCGAGCAGTTGCTCCGTGAGGCGCGTCGCGCGCGACACGCCGTCCTGGAGATCCGCGACCGCCTCGCGGCGCGATGCGTCGTCCTTCGCGCGGGCGACGAGCTGCGCCTGGATCTGCACGGCCGCGAGCGGCGTGCGCAACTCGTGCGCGGCGTCGGCGACGAACGCCTTCTGCGTGTCGAGCGCGGCCGACAGCCGCGCGAGCAGCCCGTTCAGCGCGCGCACGAGCGGCTGCACCTCGAGCGGCAGGCGCGCGTCGGGCAGCGGATCGAGCGCTTCCGGCCGGCGCGCCTCGACCGCGCGCGTCACGCGGCCGAGCGGCGCGAGGCCGCGCCCGACGATCACCCAGACGGCCGCGCCGAGGAACGGCAGCAGCACGATCAGCGGCCACAGCGTGCGCAGCGCGACGTTCGCCGCGAGCCGGTTGCGCACCGACAGCGGCTGCGCGAGCTGCACGACGTTGTCGCCGACGATCGCGCCGTACACGCGCCATTCGCCGCGATCGGTGCGCTCGGTCGAGAAGCCGAGTTCCGCGCGCGGCGCGATCGGCGCACGCGGATGCGAGAAGTACATCAGCACGCCGTTGCGGTTCCAGATCTGGATCACGATGCCTTCGTCGCCGTTGGTGCGCGAGCCGAACACCTGCGAGAACGGCTCCGACGGCAGCGCCGCGGCGATTTCCTGCAGCTGGTAGTCGAACAGCTCGTTCGCCTCCGCGAGCGCCTGCCGGTAGATGAGCCAGCCCGCGATGCCCACGCCCGCGACGACGATCGCGAGCAGCCAGATCAGCAATTGATGACGAATCGACCTCACGCGTCAGCTTTCCTTGACGACCATGTAGCCGAGCCCGCGCACGTTGCGGATCAGGTCCGAGCCGAGCTTCTTGCGCAGCGCGTGGATGTAGACCTCGACGGTGTTGCTGCCGATCTCCTCGCCCCAGCCGTACATCTTTTCCTCGAGCTGGCTCTTCGACAGCACCGCACCGGGCCGCGCGAGCAGCGCCTCGAGCAGCGCGAACTCGCGCGCGGACAGCGCGACGGGCGCGCCGTCGAGCGTCACCTGGTGCGAAGCGGGGTCGAGCGTCAGCGCGCCGTGGCGGATCAGCGACTCGCTGCGCCCGGCCTGGCGGCGGATCAGCGCGCGCATCCGCGCGCCGAGCTCGTCGAGGTCGAACGGCTTGACGAGGTAGTCGTCGGCGCCCGCGTCGAGCCCCTTCACGCGGTCGGCGATCGCGTCGCGCGCGGTGACGATCAGCACCGGCAGCGACAGCCCGCGCGCGCGCAGCGTGCGCAGCACGTCGACGCCGTCGCGCTTCGGCAGGCCGAGATCGAGCAGCAGCAGGTCGTACGTCTCGCCGCCGAGCGCCGTGAGCGCCGCGTCGCCGTCCTGCACCCAGTCGACCGCAAAGCCGTCCGAGCGCAGCGCCTTGCGCACGCCCTCCGCAATCATTCGATCATCTTCGACGAGCAGTATCCGCATCGGGACAGGTATCCATGGGGCGAGTCAAACACGCCGACCATTGTAGCGCCGCGAATCGCGTGCGCGGCACCGTGCAATGCAACAGTAAGGCGGATTGCAAGGGGCCCGCGCGGACTTGTCTCTACAATGTGCGCTTTGGCGCCGCCGCGCGCCCTGCCCGAGCCCCTGCTTTTCCCGTATTCGCCCATGCCGATTTCCGATCTTTCCGCCCGGTTCGCCCCCCGCGCCCGCCTGTGCCTGCGCGCGGCCGCCGTCGTCGCCACCTGCACGGCCCTCGCGTTCGCACCGCCCGCGCAGGCCCGCAAGAAATCCCACAAGGACGCGCGCAAGACCGCCGTCGTGTCGCCGGCCGCGCGCGCGGCCGGCCTGCCGGCGTCCGTGCTCGTCGCGCTGCAGCGCGCGAAGGTGCCGGCCTCGGCGATGAGCGTCGTCGTCGAGCGCGTCGGCGATCCCGAGCCGCTGATCGCGTGGAATGCGAGCCGGCCGATGCTGCCGGCCTCGACGATGAAGCTCGTGACGACCTTCTCGGGCCTGTCGATCCTCGGCCCCGACTACCGCTGGCGCACGACCGCGTACACGGACGGCACGGTCGATCCCGACGGCACGCTGCAAGGCAACCTGTACATCAAGGGCACCGGCGATCCGAAGCTCGTGCCCGAGGAGCTGATCGACCTCGTCGACAAGCTCCGCAAGGCCGGCGTCAAGCGCGTGGCCGGCGGCCTCGTGCTCGACAAGAGCTATTTCGCGGCGTCGACGCGCGACCTGCCGTCGTTCGACGACGATGCCAGCGCGCCGTACAACGTCGGCCCCGATCCGCTGCTGTACGCGTTCAAGGCCGTGTCGTTCACGGTCACGCCGGGCGACGACGGCAAGGTGGCCGTCGACGTGCTGCCGCCGCTCGCGAACCTGTCGATCGACAACCAGCTCGTCGAAGGCTCGGGCTCGTGCAGCGCGGCCGCCGCGGCCGCGCGCCCGACGCTGTCGGCCGGCGGCGGGATCATGACGGCGTCGTTCGCCGGCGACTACCCGCTGCGCTGCGGCGCGCACACGACCAACCTCGCGATCCTCGATCACACGACGTTCTTCGCGCGCGGCTTCCTCGCGCTGTGGCAGCAGGACGGCGGCACGATCGCCGGCCCCGTGAGCGAAGGCAAGGTGCCGACCACCGCGCGGCCGCTCGCGGTGCACCACAGCCCGGTGCTCGGCAGCATCGTCTACGACATCAACAAGTTCAGCAACAACGTGATGGCGCGCAATCTGTTCCTGACGATCGGCGCGGTCGGCGGCAAGCCGCCCGCGACGCCCGAACAGTCGAGCCGCGTGATCCAGGCATTCCTGCAGAAGAACGGCATCGCGATGCCCGACCTCGTGCTCGAAAACGGCTCGGGCCTGTCGCGCGAAGAGCACGTGAGCGCGCAGTCACTCGCCGCGCTGCTGCAGGCCGCGAACGCGAGCCCCGTCGCGCAGGCCTTCATCGATTCGCTGCCGATCGCCGGCATCGACGGCACGATGAAGAACCGCCTCACCAACGCCGGCGTGCTCGGCAACGCGCACATCAAGACCGGCACGCTGCGCGACGTGCGCGCGATCGCGGGCTACGTCGGCGGCGCCGACGGCCAGAGCTACATCGTCGTCAGCTTCATCAACAACGATCACGCGGAAGCCGCGCGCGCCGCGCACGACACGCTGCTCGAGTGGATCTACGCGGGCGCGCACTGACGCGTTGACGCACCGCACATCGCGCAACGGGCCGCCCTCGCGGGCGGCCCGTGCCGTTTTTCCGCCGCGCCCGCGCTCGCCTTTCGCATTGCCCGGTTTGAAACGCCGCCGCCGCCGGCGCGCGCCGCACCGCGCGCCGGCCGCGCCCGTAAAACAGGGCCGCACCGCCCGGCCCCGTGCCGCGCGGCTTCCGTAGAAACCCTGTCCTCAGAGGGAACCCTCTACGCTGCCCCCTCGCCTAGCGCGTGGCGATTGCGTAGGCTGTTGGCCTGACCGATATCTACAACGGGCCACACGCCCGGCCTCATGGCTTGCAGGGGAAAGAAGGAGACACGCCCATGCGATTCGACGTCGAATTGCTTCTGCTCGCGCTGGCGCCCGTCTTCCTGCTCTGCATCGCATGGGAGGCCTGGCACCTCGCCCGCACACGTGCGCAAGACCCTGTCTATGCGTGGCGCGACACGCTGTGCAACGCGGCGCTCGCGCTGATGCACCAGGGCGCCGACAAGATCGCGTGGCTGTTCGTGATTCCCGTCTATGCGTACTGCTACCGGCACTATCGTCTTTACACGTGGCACGACAGCTGGCTGTCGTTCGCGGTGCTGTTCGTCGCGCAGGACTTCCTCTACTACGTGTTTCATCGCGCGAGCCATCGCGTGCGCTGGCTGTGGGCCGCGCACGTCGTACACCACTCGTCCGAGCGGATGAATTTCTCGACCGCGTTCCGCCAGAGCCTGATGTACCCCGTCGCGGGCATGTGGGTGTTCTGGCTGCCGCTCGCGTTCGCCGGCTTTCCGCCGCAACAGGTCGTCGGCATCGTGCTGATCAACCTCGCGTTCCAGTTCTTCGTGCACACGCAGGCGATCGGCAAGCTCGGCTGGCTCGAATACGTGCTGAATACGCCGTCGATCCATCGCGCGCACCATGCGCGCAACGCGCGCTACATCGACCGCAATTACGCAGGCGTCCTGGTGATCTGGGATCGCCTGTTCGGCAGCTATGTCGAGGAAACGCCCGACGACCCGCCGCAGTACGGAATCGTCGAGCGGCTCGGCTCGAACAACCCGCTCGTCGCGACGTTCCACGAATGGGTGTCGATGGCGTCCGATGCGTTGCGCGTCGACGGATGGGGCAACAAGCTGCGCGCGATTTTCGGCCCGCCCGAATGGGCGAGCGCTTATCATGCGCAGATTGCCGAGGCCGCGAACCAGGATCCGCGCACCGTGCCGCTGGCGGCTGCGCGTGACCGATAAACCGTTTCAGCCAACGGCCGCCGCGCAGCCCGGAACCGAGCAGGCACGCGGCAGATGAGAAACACATCAGGCCATATCTACGAGGAGATCGAACGATGCAGACACAACAACACGCACCTTCCCGCACCCGTCAGCGCATGCTGCGCACCGCGCAGGTCGCGATCGCCGGCGCCGCGCTCGCGCTGCTCGCCGCGTGCGGCGGCGGTGACGACAACAACGGCAGCAGTTCGTCGAACACGCCGCCGTCGGGCGTGAAGATGCAGGTCGTGTCGTTCGGCGACAGCCTGTCCGACGCGGGCACCTACTCGCAGATCAAGCTCGGCTTCGGCGGCGGCCGCTTCACGACCAACCCGGGCCAGGTGTGGACGCAGAACGTCGCGCAGTACTACGGCGACACGCTGCAGCCCGCGAACCAGGGCGGCTTCGGCATCCCGCTGCAGGCCACCGGCGGCCTCGGCTACGCACAAGGCGGCTCGCGCGTGACGCTGCAGCCGGGCATCGGCCACGCGGACGCCAGCGTGCCGAACGCCGACTACGCGCAGGCAACGACGACGCCGATCGCCGACCAGGTCAAGCAGTACCTGTCGCAGCACGGCAGCTTCAACGCCGGCCAGATCGTGCTGATCAACGGCGGCGCGAACGACATCTTCTATCAGGCGCAGGTCGCGCAGGCGCAAGGCAACACGCCGGCCGCGCAGCTCGCGGCCGCGCAGGCGATCGGCCTGGCCGCGCAGCAGCTCGGCGGGATCGTCCAGCAGATCGTCGCGGCAGGCGCGACGCACGTGTTCGTCGCGAACGTGCCGGACATCGGCGGCACGCCACTCGCGCTGCAAGGCGGCACGCAGGCCGCGTTCACGCAACTGTCGGGCCTCTTCAACAAGACGCTCGTCGGCACGCTCGCCGCGCTGAAGGTCGATACGACGAAGTATGCGGTGGTCGATTCGTTCACGTGGCAGGACGGCATCGCGGCCAACTACCAGGCGAACGGCTTCAGCGTGTCGAACACCGACACCGCCTGCAACCTGAAGGCGATGGTCCAGGCCGCCACGCAGTACGGCGTCGCGAACGCAACCGCCTTCGGCTCGTCGCTGTTCTGCTCGCCGCAAACCTACACGGTCGCGAATGCGGACCAGACCTACATGTTCGCCGACACGGTCCACCCGACGACGCGCCTGCATGCGCTGTTCGCGCAGTACGTCGAGCAGCAGATCGCGAAGTCCGGCGTCGGCAAGTAAGCCGCCGGCCACGCGCCCAAACGAAAACGCCCGACCAGTTCGCCGGTCGGGCGTTTTTTTCATGCGTGAAGCGCGATGAACGTCAGTCGCGCGCCTCGAACGCGGCAGCCGCGCGGCCGAGGCGATCGTTGACCGCGATCCATTCGACGGTCTCGGGCAGGTTCTCGACGAGGATACGCGCGACTTGCGCACGGTCGAGCGCGCGCAGCATCCCGTACAGGTCGCGCGCATAGGCCCGCGGATCTTCCGGCGCCGCGACGAAATGCACGCCGTCGGCTTGCGCCCAGCGCCCCGCGCGCGAAGCACGGGCGACGAGCGCGACCCGTTCGCCATCGGTTTGCGCGGCCGCGAGCAGCGGCTCGAGCGCGTCGAACGGCAGCAGCGCGAGCGGCGTGCGCGGCGCGTAATGCGCTTTCAGCGTGCCCGACGCGCGCGGTGCGGTCGCGTCGCTGCCGTCCGGCAGCTTCGGCGCGCGGCCGAGCACGTCGGCGATCTGTTGCGGCGTCACGTGGCCCGGGCGCAGCAGCGCCGGGAAACCGCGCGACAGATCGAGAATCGTCGATTCGATGCCGACTTCGGATGCGCCGCCGTCGAGCACGTGCACGGTGTCGCCGAATTCGTCGCGCACGTGCTGCGCGGTCGTCGGGCTCACGTGGCCGAACCGGTTCGCGGACGGCGCCGCCACACCGCCGTGGCCGCCGCGCCGCGCGCTGAACGCGGCCAGCAGCGCCTGCGCGACCGGATGGGACGGGCAGCGCAGCCCGACCGAATCCTGTCCGCCGCTCACGGCATCCGGAATGCGGGCGTGGCGCTTCAGGATCAGCGTCAGCGGGCCCGGCCAGAATGCATCGATCAACGCGTGCGCGTCGGCCGGTACGTCGTCGGCCCAGTAGCCGGGGTCACCGCCCGGCGGCAAGTGCACGATCACCGGATGGTTCGCGGGCCGCCCTTTCGCCGCGTAGATGCGCGCGACGGCTTCGGGATTGGCCGCGTCGCCGCCGAGCCCGTAGACGGTCTCGGTCGGGAACGCGACGAGCTGCCCCGCGTCGAGCAGCGCGGCGGCCGCGTCGATCTGCGCGAGCGTCACGGAGGTCGGAAGATCGATGGACATCGGCCGGCGCCTCAGTCGAGCGGCACGCGCAGCAGCTGCGCGCACGCGGTGGCCGCGGCAACGGCCTCGTCGCGCGTCTCGGCCGTGAAGTTCACGTGGCCCATCTTGCGGCCGACGCGCGCTTCTTCCTTGCCGTACAGGTGCAGGTGCGCGGCCGGCATCGCGGCGACCGTGTCCCACGGCGGCGTGACGGCATCGGCCGCCGCACCGTGCGGAAACCACACGTCGCCGAGGATGTTCAGCATCGCGGCCGGCGAATGCTGGCGCGGATTGCCGAGCGGCATGCGCGTCATCGTGCGCACCTGCTGCTCGAACTGGCTCGTTGCGCACGCATCGACCGTGTAGTGGCCGGAGTTGTGCGGGCGCGGCGCCATTTCGTTCGCGACGAACGAGCCGTCTTCCAGCACGAAGAATTCGACGCACAGCACGCCGACGTAACCGAGCGTATCGGCGATCCGCACGGCGGCCTGCTGCGCCTCCGCGACGCGCGCGGCATCGGCGGCCGGCGCCGGCACGACCGTCAGCGCGAGGATGCCGTTGTGGTGCACGTTCTGGGCGAGCGGGAACGCGGCCGAGCGGCCGTCCGCGCCGCGCGCGATCAGCGCCGACACTTCGTATTTCAGCGGCAGGCGCTTCTCGAGCACGCACGGCACGCCGCCGAGCGCCGCATGGGCGTCGCGCGCTTCCCGCGCGGTGCTCACACGCACCTGGCCCTTGCCGTCATAGCCGAGGCGCGCCGTCTTCAGGATGCCCGGCAGCACCGCGCCGAGCGCGGCATCGTCGAGCGCGGCGAGCGCCGCCGGCGATTCGATCACGACGTGCGGCGCGACCGGCACGCCCGACGCCTCGATGAAGCGCTTCTCTGCGATCCGGTCCTGCGCGACCGCGACGCAGCGGCCGGCCGGCGCGACGAACGTCGTGCGTGCGAGGAAATCGAGGCTCGCGGCCGGCACGTTCTCGAACTCCGTCGATACGGCGTCGCACAGGTCGGCCAGTTCCGCGAGCGCGGCTTCGTCGTCGTACGCCGCGCGCAGGTGGCGGTCGGCGACCGTGCCGGCGGGGCTCGTCGGATCGGGATCGAGCACGGCGACGCGATAGCCCATCGACTGGGCGGCAAAGCAGAACATGCGGCCGAGCTGGCCACCGCCGACCATGCCCAGCCACGCGCCGGGCAGGATCGGGGAAACGGAATCAGGAGTTGCGGTCATGTCAGTGGTCGGTCGCGGCGGGCGCTGCCCGCCGCAGTGGGAAAGTCAGGCAGCCGCGACGCGCGGCCGCCGGTGCGCCGTCATTCGAGCGGCGGCAACACCATCGCGTGCGCGGCTTCGTTCTGGCGCACGCGGAACGCGGCGAGCCGGTTCGCGTAGTCGACCGAGTTGCCGGACAGGATCGACACCGCGAACAGCGCGGCATTCGCGGCGCCGGCCTCGCCGATCGCGAACGTCGCGACCGGCACGCCCTTCGGCATCTGCACGATCGAGTGCAGCGAATCGACGCCCTTCAGGTACTTGCTCGCGACCGGCACGCCGAGCACCGGCACCGTGGTCTTCGCGGCCAGCATGCCGGGCAGGTGCGCGGCCCCGCCGGCGCCCGCGATGATCGCGCGCAGCCCGCGCTCGCGCGCCTTCTCCGCGTAATCGAACATCTCGTCGGGCATCCGGTGCGCGGACACGACCTTCGCTTCGTACGGTACGCCGAATTCCTGCAAGATCGCGACCGCGTGCTTCATCACGTCCCAGTCGGAACTCGAACCCATCAGCACGCCGACGAGCGGCGCACCGTGCGTGTGGGCAGTCTGGACTTCACTCATGTCGTGCATTCCTTCCTTCTCTCAGACGAGCGACTGGCCCGTGATGCGCTCGAGCGCTTCCTGGTACTTCGCGGCCGTCTTCTCGACGACGTCGGCCGGCAGCGCCGGCGCCGGCGCCGTCTTGCCCCACGGCTGCGCCTCGAGCCAGTCGCGCACGAACTGCTTGTCGAACGACGGCGGGTTCGTGCCGACTTCGTACTGGTCGGCCGGCCAGAAGCGCGACGAATCGGCCGTCAGCACTTCGTCCATCAGGTACAGCTTGCCGTGGTTGTCGAGGCCGAATTCGAACTTCGTGTCGGCGATGATGATGCCGCGCGTCGCCGCGTAGTCGGCCGCTTCCTTGTACAGCTTGATCGAGATGTCGCGGATCGTCGCGGCCAGCTCGGTGCCGATACGGCGCTCGGTCTCCTCGAACGTGATGTTCTCGTCGTGCTCGCCCATCTCGGCCTTCGCGGCCGGCGTGAAGATCGGCTCGGGCAGCTTCTGCGCGTTCTGCAGGCCTGCCGGCAGCTGCACGCCGCACACGGCGCCCGATGCCTGGTATTCCTTCCAGCCGCTACCGGCCAGGTAGCCGCGCACGACCGCTTCGATCATGATCGGCTCGAGGCGCTTGACGACCACGCCGCGGCCCTGCACCTGCTCGACCTCGTCGGCCGCGACGACCGCTTCCGGCGCGTCGCCCGTCAGGTGGTTCGGCACGATGTGCGCGAGCTTGTCGAACCAGAAGTTCGCCATCTGGTTCAGCACGCGGCCCTTGTTCGGAATCGGCTCGCCCATCACCACGTCGAACGCCGACAGGCGGTCGGTCGTGACGATCAGGAGCTTGTCGTTGCCGACCGCGTAGTTGTCGCGGACCTTGCCGCGACCGAGGAGCGGCAGCGAGCGGAGCGTGGATTCGTAAAGGGTAGACATCGTCTTTTCGCAGATAAGGAGCCAAACAAAAAGGGAAACGCCGTTCCCCGCGGCAGGCGGGAACGGCGGTCTTGCAATGCGTCGGCGAACCGGCGGGCGACGGCGCCCGGCGGTTGCCGGCCGGCCCTTGTTCGGCCGGACGGAGCGGCTACCGGGGCCGGATCGAATCCGGCAACCGGGCGGCCAGCCCTTGCCCGGCGGCAGTACCGGGCGGGGGCAATCGTACTACAGTCTCAGCGCACGACCTGCGCGAGCGCGCCGGACTTGTACTGCTCGGCGATCTTGTCGAGCGCCACCGGCTTGATCTTGCCGGCCTGGCCTTCGCAGCCGAACGCGAGGTAGCGGTCGACGCAGACCTGCTTCGCCGCTTCGCGCGCGGGCTTCAGGTAGTCGCGCGGATCGAACTTGCCCGGGTTCTCGAACAGGTAGCGGCGGATCGCGCCGGTGATCGCGAGACGCAGGTCGGTGTCGATGTTGATCTTGCGCACGCCGTGCTTGATGCCTTCCTGGATTTCCTCGACCGGCACGCCGTAGGTTTCCTTCATGTCGCCGCCGAATTCGCGGATCTCGGCGAGCAGCTCCTGCGGCACCGACGACGAACCGTGCATCACGAGGTGCGTGTTCGGGATGCGCGCGTGGATTTCCTTGATGCGCTGGATCGACAGGATGTCGCCCGTCGGCTTCTTCGAGAACTTGTACGCGCCGTGCGACGTGCCGATCGCGATCGCGAGCGCATCGCACTGCGTGAGCTTCACGAAGTCGGCGGCCTGCTCCGGATCGGTCAGCAGCTGCTCGCGGGTCATCGTGCCTTCCGCGCCGTGGCCGTCTTCCTTGTCGCCCTTCATCGTCTCGAGCGAGCCGAGCACGCCGAGTTCCGCTTCGACCGTCACGCCGATCGAGTGCGCCATCTCGACGACCTTGCGCGACACGTCGACGTTGTACTCGTACGACGCGACCGTCTTGCCGTCGGCCTCGAGCGAACCGTCCATCATCACGCTCGTGAAGCCGCTGCGGATCGCCGCCATGCAGACCGCCGGCGACTGGCCGTGATCCTGGTGCATCACGACCGGGATGTGCGGGTAGGACTCGACGGCTGCTTCGATCAGGTGGCGCAGGAACGGCTCGCCCGCGTACTTACGCGCGCCGGCCGATGCCTGCATGATCACGGGCGCGCCGACCTGGTCCGCCGCCGCCATGATCGCCTGGACCTGCTCCAGGTTGTTCACGTTGAAGGCCGGCAGGCCGTAACCGTGCTCCGCCGCGTGGTCCAGCAATTGACGCATTGATACGAGAGGCATTGTGGAACTCCTTGGAATGAAAACCGGTGCGCCCTGACGCCGGCGCGGCATCCGCCCCCGTTCGACCCGGGGCGAGGCGGCGCGGCTGAGCGTCGAATAGCCGCATTTTATCGCGAAGCGCCTCCGATTCCGACCGCCCGGTGGCGCTCACTCGCAATTTGTTACGTTCGCACGGCACAATGCGGGCAAAAAAGAGAAAAAAAGCCGCGCGGGGCTTCGAACCCCACGCGGCTTTCGCGTGCAAAACGGTGCCAGACCAGCTTCCGGCCGATCCCGGCGGCCGGCCCGCCAGGCCGGCCCGATGCTCAGCGGGCGCTCAGTAGTGTTCGCCGACCCGCACGATCTTCAGCGTGTTGGTGCCGCCCGCCTGCCCCATCGGCTCGCCGACCGTCAGCACGACCATGTCGCCGTGCTGCACGTAGCCCTGCTTGACGACGATCTCGAGCGCCGCGTGCAGCGCCGAATCGCGGTCGCTGTTGAAGTCGACGTGCAGCGGCGTCACGTTGCGGTACAGCGCCATCGTGCGCTCGCTGCCGACGCGCGGCGTCAGCGCGAAGATCGGCACGTGCGTGTAGTGACGCGACATCCACAGCGCGGTCGCGCCCGACTCGGTCAGCGCGATGATCGCCTTCGCGCCGAGGTGGTACGCGGTGAACAGCGCGCCCATCGCGATCGACTGGTCGATCCGCGTGAACGTGCGGTCGAGGAAATCCTTGTCGAGCTCGACATGTTCCGACTTTTCCGCTTCGACGCACACGGCCGCCATCGTCTCGATCGTGACGACCGGGTACTTGCCGGCGGCCGTCTCGGCCGACAGCATCACCGCGTCGGTGCCGTCGAGCACCGCGTTCGCGACGTCCGACACTTCCGCGCGGGTCGGCACGGGCGCATGGATCATCGATTCCATCATCTGCGTCGCGGTGATCACGAGCTTGTTCGACTCGCGCGCCATCCGGATCATGCGCTTCTGCAGCGCCGGCACGGCCGCGTTGCCCACTTCCACCGCGAGGTCGCCGCGCGCGACCATGATGCCGTCGGACGCGTCGAGGATGCTCTGCAGCGCCGGAATCGCTTCCGCGCGCTCGATCTTCGCGATCATCTTCGGCTTGATGCCGTACGGCGCGCCCGCGATGTTCGCGAGCTGGCGCGCCATTTCCATGTCGGTCGCGTTCTTCGGGAACGACACCGCGACGAGGTCCGCGCCGAGCGACATCGCCGTGCGGATGTCTTCCATGTCCTTCGCGGTCAGCGCCGGCGCCGACAGGCCGCCGCCCTGGCGGTTGATGCCCTTGTTGTTCGACAGCTCGCCGCCCACCTTGACGATCGTGTGGATCTCGTCGCCGAGCACGCGCTCGACGGTCAGCACGATCAGGCCGTCGTTCAGCAGCAGCAGGTCGCCCGGACGCAGGTCGCGCGGCAGTTCCTTGTAGTCGAGGCCGACGCGCTCGTCGTTGCCGAGCTCGCAGGCGGCGTCAAGGATGAACGGCTGCCCCGGCACGAGCGTGGTCTTGCCGTTCTCGAACTTGCCGACGCGGATCTTCGGACCCTGGAGGTCGGCCATGATCGCGATCTCGCGGCCAACCTTGCGGGCGGCCTCGCGCACCATCTCGGCGCGCTGGCGGTGATCGTCGGCCGTGCCGTGCGAAAAATTGAGCCGCACGACGTCGAGGCCCGCCTGCATCATCTGCAGCAGAATCTCCGGCGAACTGGAAGCCGGGCCGATCGTGGCGACTATCTTGGTGGCGCGCTGCATGAAACTCCTCATCTGGATCAAGGTGGATGCGCTGGGTGAAACGCTGCGAGAGCCGGAAGCGGCGGGCCCAGCGGCGGCCGTTCCGGGGGGCGTGCCGGTGCTTGCGCCCGGCATCGCTTTGTTCTGAATCTCGTGGTGCTGGTCGGCCGCGTCGCCGGCGGCCGCCGGTGCGCGCGGGGCGGTGTTCGCCCGCGCGGGCGCGCGTTTGCGCTTGCCCGCGCCGGCCGGCGGCTCCGCTTTCGCGGAGCGCGCGGCCTTCGTCACCCCTGCGCGCGCCGCCACGCTCAGGCCGCCCGCGTTTCGAGCACTTCCACCGCCGGCAGCTTCTTCCCCTCGAGGAACTCGAGGAAGGCGCCGCCGCCCGTCGAGATGTAGCTGACCTGGTCGTGGATGCCGTACTTCGCGATGGCCGCGAGCGTGTCGCCGCCGCCCGCGATCGAGAACGCGGACGATTTGGCGATCGCTTCGGCGAGCGTCTTGGTGCCGTTGCCGAACTGGTCGAACTCGAACACGCCGACCGGGCCGTTCCACACGATCGTGCCGGCCTTCTCGAGCTGGCTCGCGAGCGCCTTGGCCGTATCGGGGCCGATGTCGAGGATCATGTCGTCCGCTTCGATGTCGGCGACCTGCTTCACCGTGGCCGCGGCCGTCGGCGAGAATTCCTTCGCGGTGACGACGTCGGTCGGGATCGGCACCGACGCGCCGCGCTCGCGCGCCTCGTCGATGATCGCCTTCGCCTCGGCGACGAGATCGGCTTCCGCGAGCGACTTGCCGATCGACAGGCCGGCCGCGAGCATGAACGTATTCGCGATGCCGCCGCCGACGATCAGCTGATCGACCTTGCCGGCCAGCGACTTCAGGATGGTGAGCTTGGTCGATACCTTCGAGCCGGCGACGATCGCCACCAGCGGGCGGGCCGGGTTGCCGAGCGCCTTGCCGAGCGCGTCGAGCTCGGCGGCCAGCAGCGGGCCCGCGCACGCGACCGGCGCGTACTTCGCGATCCCGTGCGTGGTCGCTTCCGCGCGGTGCGCGGTGCCGAACGCGTCGTTCACGTACACGTCGCAGAGCTTCGCCATCTTCTGGGCGAGCTCGTCCGAATTCTTCTTCTCGCCCTTGTTGACGCGGCAGTTCTCGAGCAGCACGACCTGGCCCGGCGCGACGTTCACGCCGTTCTCGACCCAGTTCGACACCAGCGGCACGTCGCGGCCGAGCAGCTCGGCGAGGCGCTTCGCGACCGGCGCGAGCGAGTCTTCCGGCTTGAATTCGCCTTCGGTCGGACGGCCGAGGTGCGACGTGACCATCACGGCCGCGCCGGCGTCGAGCGCGGCCTGGATGGCCGGCACGGACGCGCGCACGCGGGTGTCTTCGGTGATGTTGCCCTGGTCGTCCTGCGGGACGTTCAGGTCGGCGCGGATGAACACCCGCTTGCCGGCGAGCTGGCCGGCGGCGATCAGGTCGGTAAGACGCTTGACTTGGCTCATGTTGAACAGATTGAAGTAGTGGATGGGGAAAGGGGGTTCACGCTGGACGTGCGCGGGCTGCCGCGAAAGGGCGCCGGATGCGGCCGTGGCTGGCGGTTCGCATGACGCGCACGGGTAAAAAATCTCGAACGGGCATTCTAGCCGATCCACCCGGCAGACTGACCCGCGGGCGGCGAATTCCGCCTATTTGGGATCGCGCGCGCAAACCGGCACATTGCCGCGGCGCAGCAATGGCCGCCCGCGGGCGGCCCGTGCCCGGCAGGCCGGAACGACGATTCATCAGAAGATCAGGCGCAGCACGGTGAACACGACCATGCCGACCACGATCGTGCCGAGCATGCTGCGGCGCCACAAAAACCAGCCGAGGCCGGCGAGCGCCGCGTAGAACGGATGGTTGGACAGCGCGAACGACAGCCCGGCCGGCGTTTCGAGCACGTCGGGCAGCACGACGGCGACGAGCGCGGCGGCCGGCGCGTAGCGCAGCGCGCGCTGCGCGCGTTCGGGCAGCACGGTGCGCTCGCCGCCGATCAGGAACAGCGCGCGCGTGACCGCCGTGACGATCGTCATCCCGATGATGACGATCCAGATCTCCGTCGCGCTCATTCGATCTCCTTCTCGTGCACGGTTTCGGTGCGGATGCGCCGCCAGTCGGCCCGTTCGACGAAGAAGTCGGCCGTGCAGCCGGCCGCCAGCGCGGCGAGCACCGCGAGCGGCAGCGCGAGCCGGTACGGCAAGTCGAACGCGACCAGCGACACGATGCCCGCGACCGCGACGGCCGCGAGCGTCGAGCGGTTCGCGACCGCCGACACCATGATCGGGATCAGCGCGAGCGTGCCGGCCAGCTCCAGCCCCCAGCTCGCGGGAAAGAAGCTCGCGAGCAGGATGCCGGCGAGCGACGACACCTGCCACGACACCCAGCTCGCGAGCGCCATCCCCCAGAAATACGCTTCCTTGCCCGGCACGTGGCCGTAGGCGAAACCCTGTTTCTGGAACAGCAGGTAGATCACGTCGCCGTTGAAATAGCCGATCGCGAGACGCCGCCACAGCGGCAGGTAGGAAAAATGGGGCGCCAGCCCGGCGCTGAAGATCACGAAGCGCGTGTTGACCATCGCGGCCGTGAGCAGCACGGTCCAGATCGGCAGCTTCGCCGCGAGGAGCGGCAGCACCGCGAGCTGCGACGAGCCCGCGTAGACCAGCAGCGACATCGCGCTCGCCTGCCCGAGCGTCATGACCGACTTGCTCATCGCGATGCCGGTGACGAGGCCCCAGGACAGGATCGCCATCAGTGTCGGGGAATAGTCGCGCGCGCCCTGGATCAGCGCGAAGCGGTCGGTGGCGGACAATCGAGCGAGCATGGGAAAACGGGCCGCAGCGGGCGGTTCGTCGGAACGCCGGCGCCTCCTGCCGATGCATCCCGTCATTATTGGAATCGGTACCGGCCGATTATAGCGCCGGCCCCGCGCCGACCGACCGGATCGCCTTCAAATGACGCTAAAATATGCGTCTTTCCGGCTCAACGCTGCATACAACCGCATCCCAGGAGAAATCTATGTCAATGGCCGACCGCGACGGCAAGATCTGGATGGACGGCAAGCTGATCGACTGGCGCGACGCCAAGATCCACGTCCTGACCCATACGCTGCACTACGGCATGGGTGTCTTCGAGGGCGTGCGCGCGTACAAGACGGCCGACGGCAGCACCGCGATCTTCCGCCTGCCCGAGCACACGAAACGTCTGCTGAATTCGGCGAAGATCTTCCAGATGGACGTGCCGTTCGACCGGGAAACGCTCGAAGCCGCGCAGCTCGCGGTCGTGCGCGAGAACAAGCTCGAGTCGTGCTACCTGCGCCCGATCATCTGGGTCGGCTCGGAAAAGCTCGGCGTGGCCGCGAAGGGCAACACGATCCACGTCGCGATCGCCGCGTGGCCGTGGGGCGCGTACCTCGGCGAGGACGGCCTCGCGAAGGGCATCCGCGTGAAGACGTCGTCGTTCACGCGCCACCACGTGAACGTGTCGATGGTCCGCGCGAAGGCGTCGGGCTGGTACGTGAACTCGATCCTGGCGAACCAGGAAGCGACGGCCGACGGCTACGACGAAGCGCTGCTGCTCGACGTCGACGGCTACGTGTCGGAAGGCTCGGGCGAGAACTTCTTCCTCGTGAACAACGGCAAGCTGTACACGCCCGACCTGGCGTCGTGCCTCGACGGCATCACGCGCGACACGATCATCACGCTCGCGCGCGACGCCGGCATCGAGGTCATCGAGAAGCGCATCACGCGCGACGAGGTCTACACGGCCGACGAAGCGTTCTTCACCGGCACGGCCGCCGAAGTCACGCCGATCCGCGAACTCGACAACCGCACGATCGGCAGCGGCGCGCGCGGCCCCGTCACGGAAAAGCTCCAGTCGGCGTTTTTCGATATCGTGTCGGGCAAGAACGCGAAGTACGCGCACTGGCTGACGAAGGTCTGAGCGCGCCGCGCCACCGACCGCCCCACACAAGAGTGATAAGAGAAAGTCTCATGAGTGAAATCAAGGAAATGCCGCTGGTCGAGCTGACGGCCAAGGATCTTCCCGCCTACTGCCCGAACCCGGCGATGGCACGCTGGAGCGCGCACCCGCGCGTCTTCATCGACGTGTCGCACGGCGAGGCGCGCTGCCCGTACTGCGGCACGCGCTACAAGCTGCGCGACGGCGAAGTCGTCAAGGGCCACTGAGCCCGGCCGGCCGGGCCCGCGGGCCCGCCGACCGCAAGGCGGCGCAGCCGGACAGCCGGCGCGCCGCCCTTCCCCATTCTGGCAACCCGAACGCGGCGCGACGCGCGCCGTGCTTCATTACGACATCGGAAGTCCACCTGATGCGTCGAGCGCTGGTTATCGCACCGAACTGGATCGGTGACGCATTGATGGCGCAGCCGCTTTTTGCGCTGCTGAAGAAACTCCATCCCCGCATCGCGATCGATGCGGTCGCACCCTCATGGGTCGCGCCCGTGCTCGAGCGGATGCCCGAGATCCACGATGTCTACGCGACCGATCTCGCCCACGGCAAGCTGCAGCTGCTGCGCCGCTGGCAGCTCGCGAGCGACCTGCGCGACGTCGGCTACGACGCGGCGTACGTGCTGCCGAATTCGCTGAAATCCGCGGTGATCCCGTGGCTCGCGAACATTCCGCTGCGGATCGGCTATACGGGCGAGCACCGCTACGGGCTGCTGAACGTGCGGCACGCGAATCCGGCCAAGTCGGGCGAACGCCCGCCGATGACGACCCACTACGCGGCGCTCGCGTACGCGCCGGGCGCGAAGCTGCCCGAGTCGATGAAGACGCTGCCCGCGCCGCGCCTCGACGCGGACCTGAACGAGACGGCGCGCGTGTCCGCGCGTTTCAATCTCGATACGCGCAAGCCGCTCGTCGTGTTCTGCCCGGGCGCCGAATACGGCCCGGCCAAGCGCTGGCCGCCCGAGCACTTCGCGACGCTCGCGACGATCGTCCACCAGTCGTTCCCGTACACGCAGATCGTCGCGCTCGGCTCGCAGAAGGACGCGGCCGCCGCGCAGGCGATCGCCGACCACGCGCCGAACGTGCGCAACCTGTGCGGGCAGACGTCGCTGTCGGAGGCGTGCGCGCTGATCGCGCGCGCGAACGCGGTCGTCACCAACGATTCGGGGCTGATGCACGTCGCGGCCGCGCTGCGCCGGCCGCTCGTCGCGCTGTACGGATCGACCGATCCGCGCCACACCCCTCCGCTGTCGGACCTGGCGAAGGTACAATGGCTGCATCTCGAATGCAGTCCCTGCTTCGAACGCGAGTGCCCGCTCGGCCACCTGAACTGCCTGCGCGAACTCGGTCCCGAGCAGGTATTCGGCGATTTGCGCGGCATGCTCGTCGGGCAGCGCTGACCCTGACCGGCAGCGTCGCACGGCGCGCCGGGCAATCCGATTCACCGGTGTACGGCGGCTCCATCCGGGCCGCCGTGCTGAATACGGCGCGCGACGCGCGCGAGAGATAACCCCGATGCCACGTTTTGCCCGCCTTTTCGAAGCCGCTGCCGATACGCTCAACGCCTACTACCAGGCCGTCGCCGATGCCAATCTCGACGCGCTGCTGGCGTTGTGGATCGACGAGGATTTCGCCAGCTGCGTATGGGCGGACGGCGAGCATCTGCACGGCCTCGACCAGATCCGCAGCGGGCTCGCGAACCGGCTCGCCACGCGCCCCGTGACGATCGAGCCGCTCGACATCCGCGTGTACGACAGCCTCGGCACGGTCGTCTATACGATCGCCGAAGCGCATCAGCAGGCCGACCTGACGGCCGAACCCGACATGGTTTTCGCGACGTACGTGATGATTCACGAACGCGGCGAATGGCGCATCGCGCACATCCACGCGAGCCCGATTCCCGAACAGGCGGCCGGGCAGTTCGCCGCCAAGATCCGTCACGGTCAGGGTCCGCTGCACTGACGAAAAGACGAAGCAACGCATACGCGGGGCGATCATGAGTACGGCTTCTCCGCCCACTTCGCCGCTGACCGGGGCTCCGGCTCCGGACAACGACACACTGCGCTATCGCGCACCGCGCTGGCTGCCGAACAGCCATGCGCAAACCATCGTGCCCGCGCTGTTCGCGCGGCGTCCGGTCGTCGCCTACCGACGAGAGCGATGGGAAACCCCCGACCACGACTTCATCGATCTCGACTGGGTCGCCCATCTCGACAGCGCGGCGCCCGCGCCCGACGCGCCGCTGTTCGTACTGTTCCACGGCCTCGAAGGCAGTTCCGGCTCGCACTACGCGCTCGCGATGATGGCCGCCGCGCGCGCGAAGGGCTGGCACGCCGTCGTGCCGCACTTCCGCAGCTGCAGCGGCGAGCTCAACCGCCAGCCGCGCTTCTACCATCTCGCGGACAGCGCCGAAGTCGACTGGATCCTGCGCCGGCTCGCCGCGCAGCATCGCGGGCCGCTGGTCGCCGCCGGCGTGTCGCTCGGCGGCAACGTGCTGCTGCGCTGGCTCGGCGAGCATCGCAGCGACACGTCGATCCTGCGCGCCGCCGCCGCGATCTCGACGCCGATCGACGTGCACGCCGGCGGCCGCGCGCTGTCGCAGGGGTTCGCGATGGTCTACACGCGCAGCTTCCTGAAGACGCTCAAGCGCAAGGCGCTGGCGAAGCTCGACCAGTACCCGGGGCTGTTCGACCGCGAAGCGATGCTGCAGGCCGTGACGATGCGCGACTTCGACGAGGTCGTGACCGCGCCGCTGCACGGCTTCGCGGACGCCGACGATTACTGGACGAAGGCGACCACACGGCCGCTGCTCCCCGCGATCGACGTGCCGACGCTGATCCTCAACGCCCGCAACGACCCGTTCCTGCCGGAATCGGCGCTGCCCGGCCCGGCCGACGTGTCGCCGGCCGTCGAGCTCGACCAGCCGGCGGACGGCGGGCACGCGGGCTTCATGACCGGGCCGTTCCCCGGCCGCCTCGACTGGCTGTCGGCGCGGGTGTTCGGCTATTGCGCGAAATTCGTCGACCATGGATGACATCGTCCGGCAGGCGCTCGCCAAATGGCCCAACGTGCCGCACTGTACCGGCTGGCTGCTGCTCGACCGGCGCGGCGAATGGCGGCTGCGCGACGACGCGGCCCAGGCGGCCGGCGAGCTCGGCTCGCCGATCCGGCATGCGGCGCTGAACGCGTTCATCGGCCGCAACTACGAATGCGACGCGCAGGGCCGGTGGTTCTTCCAGAACGGCCCCCAGCGCGTCTACGTCGAGCTCGCCTATACGCCGTGGGTCGTCCGGCTCGCCGAGCGCGACGGACAACTCGTGCTCGCCGACCAGACGGGTGCGCCGTTCGAGCCGGACGAAGCGTGGCTCGACGATGCGGGCGGCGTGCTGTTTCGCGACGGCGGCACGCGGCGCATCGCGGCGCTGCACGATCACGACCTCGGGTTGTTCGCCGATCACGCGGATTTCGATGCGGAGCCGCCCGTGCTGCGCTGGCGCGACGGCCGCACGCTGCCGCTCGGCAGCATCGCCTGCGCGGACGTGCCCGCCCGGTTCGGCTATGTCGCGAGCCCCGCCCATGACGCAGGACAGGCGGCCGGCAGCGGCAACTGACGCACCGCCGCCTCGCCCACGCAAGCCGCACAAGCCGCGCGACGGCCGCTATCCGCGGCCGTTCTTCTCGTCCTCGCGCTCTTCCTTGTAGCGCGCCTCGAACTCCAGCAACCGCGCGCCGATGATCGACTGCTCGTAGAACGACACGTCCTTCGCGTCGCGCGCTTCCTTCAACTGCCGGATCGCCGACGGCCACGCGCCGTCGAGCGCCAGTTTCTCCGCGAGCGCGCGGCGCCGCGCGAGCACGTCCCCCTTCCCGTCGCTCGCCTTCGCGAGATAGTCCCACCAGTCGGGCTGCTCGGGATCGGCCTTCGCCTGCGCCCGCGCGAGCGTCTGCGCGTCGGCAAAGCGGCGCGCGGCGATCAGCGCCTGCAGATGCGCGACGATCGCCGCGTGCGACGCCGGCCAGCGCCGCTGCGCGAGCGCCGCGAGCCGCACCGCGTCGTCGGTCCGGCCCGCGCGGCGCGCGATCTCGGCGGCCAGCACGTCGAGGCTCGGCGAACTCGTGTCCGGATCGTTCTCGCGCCGCTCGCGTGCATCGAACGCCGCGCGCGCCGACGCGAGTGCGTTGCCGGCCGCGTCGTATTCGCCGAGCAACAGGTCCGCGAGCGCGATGCCGTACCAGTTCGCCGCGACGTTCGGCGCCGTCCGGTCGTCGATCTCGAGCTGCATCCGGCGGGCCTCGGCCGAGATGTCGGTCGGCGCGCGGTTCTGCAGGATGCGCAGCCGCGCGCGCACGAACCCGTATTCGGCCGACTGGCGCGGTTGCCGGTACGGCGCGCGGCGCGCGCGATCCTCCATGTCCGCGATCCGCTCGCCGGTCAGCGGGTGCGTACGCGCGTAGGCCGGCACGCCCGCGTCGCCCGTCGACGCGCGGTCGAGCCGTTCGAAGAAGCCCGGCATCCCGTACGGGTCATAACCCGCGCCCGCGAGCAGCTGGAAACCGACGCGATCGGCCTCGCGCTCGGCCGAACGCGAGAAGCGCAGCTGGTTGTCGACCGCGTACGCCTGCCCGCCCATCGCGATCGCGCTGCCGAGATCGCCGCTGCGCGCGAGCACGCCGGCCAGCACGCCGAGCAGCATCGTCGCGAGCGCCGTGTAGCCGCTCTTCTCGCTCGCGCCGATCATCCGCGCGATGTGCCGCTGCAGTACGTGACCCATCTCGTGGCCGACCACCGACGCGAGCTCCGACTCCGTCTGCGTCGTGACCACGAGCCCGCTGTTGATTCCGATGAAGCCGCCCGGCATCGAGAACGCGTTGATCTGCGGATCGCGCACCGGGAACAGGTCGAAATCCGGCGTGTAGCCGCCGATGAAGCGCGCGGCGGCGGCCGCCGCGAGCCGTGCCGCCATCGCGTTCAGGTAGTCGCGCACGAGCCAGTCGTCGAGATAGTCGGGATCGCGCCGCACTTCGCGCATCACGCGCTCGCCGAGCCGGCGCTCTGCCTGCGGCGTCAGCGAACCGCCGGAACCGTCGCCGAGGTCGGGCAGCTCCAGCGCACGAAGCGGCGCGCGCAGGCTCGCGACCGGCGCCGACGCGCCGCCGGCGCCCGAGAACCGGCTCTCCGCGCCGCCGTACGTGCCGAACACGCCGGTCGCGATGCCGGACGGCACGGTGGAAATCGCCGGGGAGCCGCCCGTCGCCGGCTCGAGCGGGGGCGCGGGCGTGCTCTGCGCATGGCCGCCCGGCGGCAGCGCGAGCGCGGCCGACAGCGACACGGCAAGCAACTGTTTGACACGCATGGCAGGATGAAAACGACGCCGTCCCGCGCGCCCGGCGCGCATCGCGGCGTCTGGTCTGAATATTCGGGTCATTGTACCGGCGCGGCGGCCACTGTCCCGTGCCGCGCATGCGCCATCTGCGCCCCCGAGGACGCGAACGCCGCTGCTATGATAAGCGCCCGTTGAGACGGAGCATGACATGTCAGGACTCACCCATTTCGACGCCGCCGGCCATGCGCACATGGTCGATGTCGGCGACAAGCAGGAAACCCGGCGCATCGCGATCGCGCGCGGCACGATCCGGATGCTGCCGGCCACGTTCGCGCTGATCCGCGACGGCAAGGCCAAGAAAGGCGACGTACTCGGCGTCGCACGCATCGCGGCGATCCAGGGCGCCAAGCGCACGGCCGACCTCATCCCGCTGTGCCACCCGCTCGCGCTGACGCGCGTGGCAGTCGACTTCGAACTCGACGACGCGCTGCCGGGCGTCCACTGCGTCGTGCAGGTCGAGACGTTCGGCCGCACCGGGGTCGAGATGGAAGCGCTGACCGCCGTGCAGGTCGGGCTGCTGACCGTCTACGACATGTGCAAGGCGGTGGATCGCGGGATGGTGATCACGGAGGTGAGCGTGCGCGAGAAGCGCGGCGGGAAGTCGGGGGACTGGAAGGCGGGAGACGCGGCGGAGTGAGCGCCCGGGCGCCGCCTGCCCGTTATTGCGAGGAAATCCACATCGACTAGCTCAACCGGGTCAAGGTCCGCTTCCCCTGAGACCGCCTCAACAACGTCGACGAGCAAGCGTCGTGCTGGCTGCGCGCCGCGACGTCGGACTCGGGCAGCGGTTACGGCGCCGTCCACCCGCACCGCGCCGGCGAGGAAGTGCTGGTCGTTTTCTCGGCGGCGACTGCGATCGCCCGATCGTCGTCGGCAAGCTGTACAACGGCGCGACGAGCCCGCAGAACCGCGTGCACCTGTACAGCAGCCAGACCAACGCGTATCTGCATCTCGGCTACCTGATCGACCACACGGGCAACAACCGCCGCAGTTATCTCGGCAGCGGCTTCGACCTGCGCTCGGACGCATTTGGTTCGGTTCGTGCGAACCGCGGCCTGTACGTCACGACGTATCCGAAACCACCGGCGGGCCAGCCACTCGACGTCCAGGAGACGCAGCAGCAGCTCAGGGCGGAAGGCCTGATGGAGGCCATGCCGGAAGTCAGCGCACGTCATCAGGGCGAGTCGCTCGCCCCCGGCCACTCTGCGCTCAAGCAGTTCATCGATGCGACGCGGAACAGCGTGAGCGGCGGCGTGTCGGGCGGCCGAACCGCCGGCGGCGGGACCGGCTCTACCAAGCATTCGACAGTGGTGTCGGCGTGGGCAAACAATACGTCGACAATACCGTGGAATACGCGAAAAAAGCAGGTGACGCGGTCAACGAGCATGTCATCGACCCTGTTGCACAGGCAATCGAAAAACTGATGCCGAAATGAAATGACGAGAAAACTCCTGAAGCTGTCGCTGGGTGCGGCAGTCGCGCTCATTGTATTGATTGTCGGGTACTCATATATGTCGAATGACTGGCAGGTCGTTTCCAACACTTTCATGAAGAACAGCAAGCCCTATGGCGGGGGCGATTTCGCGATATCGGGAAACGAGGCGATCACGCTGAAGATCAGCGACCCTGAAATCACCTTCAAGCCATACGCCGAATGGAAGGACAAGGAAAAGGCCGAGCCGACCGAAGCCTGGATGAACGACAGCCGTGAAACGCTGAACCGGACGTCGGTCGAATTCTGGCGGGGCCCGGTAAACGGTGACATGACGCGCCATTTCACCCAGGCAGGCCAGAACGCCGCCTGGTGGCACGCGAAGGATTGGACGGTCGAATTCATCAGCACCGGCTGGATGGACTACAAGTCCCCTCAGCCTGCCGACGGCCTGACGCCGCAAGTGACCAAGCTCTGGAAGTCATCCAACGGCGGACGCGACTGGATGCAGCTCGCGTGGCCAGAAGACCGGAACATCGGTCGCCTGCTGTTTCTCGATCCGCAGCGCGGCTATGCGATCGGCTGGGGCCCGCACGTGTGGCGCACGTCCGACGGCGGTCAATCGTGGCGGGAAGTCGAACTGCCGCCGGGCGCCGCGGAGGCCGGCCAACCTCGCCGCACATTGGACGGCATCGACCTCGGCCCGGACGGTACCTTGCGCGTGGCATACCACGTCGAGAAATCCGCGCACGCTTTCGCCGGAAGCGTCGTCTATCGGCTCGGTTGGGAGCAATCCGCGTTCGCCCTGGATGCCGTTTTTCCTGAACAGGTGATCGTCAACCTGTCCTCGTCACCGGTCGCGTCGAATCGCTATGCGCTCTACGCCCTGTCGCGCCTCGGTGAACCGCTCAATTCCGGCAATCCCGCCGACAAAGGACAACGCGTCGGTGCCATTTCCACCTGGACGAACAGTGCACCCGAGCAGGTTCAGCAGTTGCATACGTTTGACGACAAGCTGACGCTCGATAGTATGAGCATCGGTCGCAACGGCCTCCTGCTCGTCCACGCAACCGATCCGAACTCCGGAAGCGGCGGTACCGGCGGCGGCGCACCGATCGACCTGACGTTCAGCAGCACCGACGCCGGCAAGACTTGGAATAAAACGACCGACAAGTCCGCACGGGGCGGCTACTTCGACGCACAGACCAACACGCTGTACTGGCTGCACGGATTCACGCTGAAGAAGCGGACCTTCTGATCGCGTGCTGGAGGCGTTGCCGGCCGGTCTGCGCCGATACGGCGAGCCGGCCCGCTACGGCTTGCCCGCGATGCTGCGCACACGAACCGCGAGCGCTCGGCACCCCTACCGCGTATATCGACTTTCGATAGCCACGCACAACCGGTGCAGCCGCCGACGCACGACGTGCACTGCCCGCGCTTCACTGGCCGCGTGACGGCTCGAACACGAACGGTTGGGTCAGCAGGAACGGATTCGCGGTCGCGCCCGTCTGCACGCAGGTCGCGTGCGTCATCGCGTCGACGGCCGCGCGATCGGCCGCCGCGTTGCGGCTGCTCGTCGTCACGGTGACGTTCTGCGCTTCGCCGGACGTCGTCATCAGCGCGCGCACGAGCACGGTCGCCGGGCGGGTGAGCGGCTTCGCGGTATCCGGATAGACGGCGCGCGGGATGTGACAGGTCAGCTTGCTCTCCTGCGACGACGACAGCATCGCGCAGCCGGAAAACAGCATCGCGACGGCGGGCAGGATCAGGTAGGTCGAGCGAATAGCCATGGTCGAATATCGTTCTGGGTATTGTTCCGTTCCGGACGAACGCGCCTTCCCGCGCAAGCGTGCCCCGGGCCGCATCACGTGCGTCACACTGCGCCGCGGCCAGCGGACCGGCGCCCCGTTACGGCCGCGCGGCCAACGATGCTCGGCCGCGATCCTGTCTGGCGGCGCTCCCGGATGACCGGAACGCTGCCTGTCTTCAAGCCCCCAACCCCGACGGCCGCGGGCACGCGAGCGCTTCCGCGCATTGTGCACGCGCCGCCCGGTCAGCGGCGGCAATTTGACAATGGTTGACGCGAATCGGCGCGCATGCAGCCCGAATCCACACGATTCGCGACGTAATCGACATGCGGCGGGCTTCGCCCCGTTCGTCCCGTTTCCCCGGGCCACCCCGCCCGATGCCCGCCGCCGCCGCATCACACTGCGGCACGCGCCGGCGTGCGCCGCGTACCTCAATCCGAATCGTCGTCGTCCGAATCGTCGGCCGCATCGGCCGGCACTTCCCCGTACTTCGCGACGACGGCCGCCTTGAACGTCTTCAGCGCCGGCTGCTGCTCGCAGAGCTTGTACAACAGCGCCAGTTGCTGCGGCCAGTCCTTCAGTTCCTTCGCGAACACGTGCAGGCGTGCGACGGTATCGAGCGCGTCGGCTTCGCGGCCCGCCAGCGCCTGCAGCGCCGCGTAGCGACGCAGCACCGTCTCGCCGGGCAGCAGCGCGATCGCGCGCTCGTGCGCCGCGAGCTTGGCCGGCAGGTCATCCGCCGAAATCGGCAACAGCGTGGCCGCACCGTACTCGCCCCACGCGCCGAACAGCCGCGACGGCGCCTCGCGGTACTGCGCGGCCGGATCGCTGCCGTAATAGAGCACTTCCGCGCGCTGGTAGTCGCGCAGCACGGGTACCGCCGCCAGCACGCCGCCGAACGACAGCACCGCGAACAGCCCGAACGCGACGCGGCCCGGCAGGATACGCAACGGCTTCACGTCGAGCAGCCCGATCACGAACATCGCCGGCAGCAGGAAGAACATGTACTGCTGCGGATACTCGACCAGCGCGTGCATCAGTAGGATGCCGATCAGCGCGAAGCCGAACACGCGCATGCTCGACTGCGGCGCGCGCACCGCCCGCACGAACCACGCCACGAGCGTGACGACGAGGATGCCGAGGCCGATGAGGCCGGACTTCGCGAGCAGGTCGATGAAGATGTCGTGCGAGTTGTTCGCGATCTCGACGCCGCCGAGCGTACGCACGAGCGCGAACTGATGCGACGGGAATTCGCCCCAGCCGACGCCGAGCAGCGGATGCTCGCGGAACATCGCAAGCCCGTACTTCCACAGCGCGAGGCGCGGCGCGATCTGCCCCGCGTCGCGCATGCGGTCGGCCGCCGATTCCGCGAGATTCAGGTGATAGTGCACGTTCGCCCAGCGCACCGCGACGTTCACCGCGATGAACGCGACCGCGAGCACGACCGGGATCAGCCACGCTCGCGCATTGCCCGGCGCGCGGCGCGATTCGAGCCACGCCATCCAGAAGCCCGCGACGACCATCACCGCGACCTGCAGCCACGGCCCGCGCGACACCGTCAGCGCGAGGCCGACCGACAGCACCAGCGACAGCGCGAGCCATGCCCACACTGCGAGCCGGCGCGTCTGCACGAGGTACAGCGCACCCGCGAGCGCGAACGCGATGTAGCTGGCCAGGTGGTTCGCCTGCGCCATGTTGCCGTACGGACGGCGGTCGACCGCGATGTTGTACATCACGACGAACGGCGAAACGGACGATTCGAGGTGAAACAGCTGCACGATCTGGGTGCCGACCGCGAACACGCCGCCGACGATCAACGCGCCAGCCATCATCCGCGACACCGCTTCGGCCAGCCCGTCGCGCGCGAGCGCATACCCGGCCTGCATCGCGACCAGCGCGGCCGCGAGGTAGCCGACCGCCAGCCAGTTCATCGACGGCACCTTGAGCGGGATCAGCGCGGTCTGCGCGATCAGCACGGCGGCAAACCCGAGCGGCACGACGAACGCGGCCGGCGCGGCAAACGGCTCGGCCGGCCGGTCGGTGCGCGTGAGCAGCACGACGGACAGCCCCACCAGCAGATACAGCACCAGCGCGGAAAATTCGGAATAGAAGGTCGGGATCGGATACGTGTGATTCGTGATCGCGTACGGCACGATCAGGGCGACAGCCAGCGCAACGAGCGACAACGAACGGGAAAAAGTAGAAGGCATGAGCGAACCGGATGTCAGCAACCGGCGCACTATACAAAACTTTCCCCCCTCTGTGCGGGGCCGTCGCGCCGCAGCCGGGCGCGAAACGACGCCCCCGGCCGGCCGAAGCGGCGGCCCGCACGCCGTACGCGCCGCCGACCGCCGCCTCCGGCGCTATGCGCGGCACTCCGCGGGCGCGAATTTCGCGGGCAGCGTCGCGGTGGCGCTCGGCAACGGCCCGGCCCCCGGCGCCGGCAGCGACGACGCGTCCTTGCCGGCGGCGAAGCACTCCCACGCAATCGCACCGGCCTGCATCGCACCCTTTTTAAGCGCCACGCGCGCGGTGGGCGCATCGGCCTTGTCGGGTACGGACGGCACGAGCACCAGCGTATTCGCGCCGGCCGCGGCGACGCGGGGGGTAAACGCGACGGTGATCTGGCCGGTGTTGCCGTCGATGGCCACCGATTCGACGTTGCGGGTCGCGGCCGGCGGGCCGTAACCGCCATCGAGGCTCGCGCCGCTCGCCGCGTTGTCGGCCACCGCGAGCCGAGCGGACGACGCAAGCGCAAGCCCCTCGCCGACCCGGGAACGCGCGAGGTAATCCTGATACGCGGGAATCGCATAGGCCGCGACGACGCCGACGATCGCCAGCACGATCATCAATTCGATCAGCGTGAAGCCGGCCGGCCGCCAGCGCGGCGCGGGCCGGTTCGCGCGCCGCAGATCGGCGGCCACGCGACGGAACAGGGAAACGGAAAAGGCTTCGAACATGGCAGGCTCCGGAAACGAAAAACGCCTGCCGATCAAGGCAGGCGTTTCGATCGTAGCCAGCGGGCCGTGAAGCCGGCAGTCGGCCGGACGGCCAGTCAGCGCGCGTGCGGCGCGCCGTGGCGCTTCCTGAGTGCGTAGCCGATCGCCACGACGAACAGCGCGCCCGCGATGCTCGCGCCGTAGAGCACCGGCTGTGTATCCAGCACCGCCCAGCGGTCGCCGACCGGGTCGTTGACGATCAACCCGCCCGCGATCCAGCCGAGCAGTCCGGCGCCGAACGCCACGACGATCGGGAAGCGGTCGAGCAGCTTCAGCACCAGCGTGCTGCCCCACACGATGATCGGCACGCTGACGACGAGCCCGAAGATCACCAGCGCGATCCGGTGCGACGGATCGGCCTGCTCGGCCGCGCCGGCGATCGCGATCACGTTGTCGAGGCTCATCACCGCATCGGCGATCACGATCGTCTTCACGGCGTCCCACAGCCGGCTGGCCGGCTTGATGTCGTCGTGCGCGTCGGCGGCCGGCGCCATCAGCTTGATGCCGATCCACAGCAGCAGCAGCCCGCCGCCGAGCTTCAGGAACGGCACGTCGAGCAGCGCGACCGCGAAGGTGATCAGCGCGACGCGCAGCAGGATCGCGCCGGCGGTACCCCAGACGACGCCGCGCAACCGCTGGTTGGCCGGCAAGTTGCGGCAGGCGAGCGCGATCACGACCGCGTTGTCGCCGCCGAGGAGGATGTCGATGACGATGATCTGGAGAATGGCGCCCCAGTGCAGCGATGTCAGGAATTCGAGCATGGCGGTGAGGACAGGACAGCGGCCGCGTCGCAGGCGGCCCGGTTCATCGCCGGCACATGCGCGACGCATGCCCGGTGCTTACGAATTCATTGCGCGAGCATAACAAAAAACGCCGGCAAAGCCGGCGTTTTCTGCAGGACGAACCCCGGGGAAATATTACAGCGCCTTCTTCAGCAGACGGCCCATTTCCGACGGGTTGCGCGTGACGGTGATGCCACACGCTTCCATGATTTCCAGCTTCGCTTCGGCCGTATCCGCACCGCCCGAGATCAGCGCGCCGGCGTGGCCCATGCGCTTGCCCGGAGGCGCCGTGACGCCCGCGATGAAGCCGACCACCGGCTTCTTCATGTTGTCCTTGATCCACTCCGCCGCATTGGCTTCGTCCGGACCGCCGATTTCGCCGATCATCACGACCGCATCCGTGTCCGGATCGTCGTTGAACATCTTCATCACGTCGATGTGCTTCAGACCGTTGATCGGGTCGCCGCCGATACCGACCGCCGACGACTGGCCGAGGCCCAGTGCCGTCAGCTGCGCGACCGCTTCATACGTCAGCGTGCCCGAACGCGACACGACGCCGATGCGGCCCTTGCGGTGGATGTGGCCCGGCATGATGCCGATCTTCAGTTCGTCCGGCGTGATCGTGCCCGGGCAGTTCGGCCCGAGCAGCAGCGTCTTGCGGCCTTCGCGACGCATGCGGTCCTTCACTTCGATCATGTCGCGCACGGGGATGCCTTCCGTGATGCAGATCGCGAGATCCAGGTCGGCTTCGACCGCTTCCCAGATCGCAGCCGCCGCGCCTGCCGGCGGAACGTAGATGACCGACACGGTCGCGCCGGTTTCCGCCTTCGCTTCCTTGACGCTCGCGTAGATCGGAATGCCTTCGAAGTCTTCGCCGGCCTTCTTCGGGTTCACGCCCGCGACGAATGCTTCGCGGCCGTTTGCGTATTCACGGCAGGCGCGCGTATGGAACTGACCGGTTTTGCCGGTAATGCCCTGCGTGATGACCTTCGTGTCCTTGTTGATCAGAATCGACATGTATTTTGACCTCTGTTCGATGGGCGTCGCGTGCAAACCGCGCCGCCCTACGTGTTCATTAGCGCGTGCTTACTTGCCTGCGGCAGCCGCGACGACCTTCTGCGCAGCCTCTTCCATGCTGTCGGCCGAGATGATCGGCAGGCCCGAATCGGCCAGCATCTTCTTGCCGAGGTCTTCGTTCGTGCCCTTCATGCGCACGACGAGCGGCACGTTCAGGTTCACGGCCTTCGAACCGGCGATCACGCCTTCCGCGATCACGTCGCAGCGCATGATGCCGCCGAAGATGTTCACGAGGATCGCCTTCAGGTCCGGGTTCTTCAGCATCAGCTTGAATGCTTCCGTGACCTTCTCGGTCGTCGCGCCACCGCCGACGTCCAGGAAGTTCGCCGGCTCGCCGCCGAACAGCTTGATGGTGTCCATCGTGGCCATCGCGAGGCCTGCGCCGTTCACGAGGCAGCCGATGTTGCCGTCGAGCGAGATGTACGCGAGGTCGAACTTCGACGCTTCGATTTCAGCCGGATCTTCTTCGTCCAGATCGCGGTACGCGACGATTTCCGGGTGGCGGAACAGCGCGTTCGAGTCGAAGTTGAACTTCGCGTCGAGTGCGGTGACCTTGCCGTCGCCGGAGACGTTCAGCGGGTTGATTTCAGCCAGCGATGCGTCGGTTTCCCAGAATGCCTTGTACAGGCCTTGCAGGATCGCGCGCGCTTGCGGGATCGAAGCAGCCGGCACGCCGATCTTCGCGGCGAGATCGTCGGCCTGGGCGTCGAGCAGGCCCGTCGACGGCTCGACGATGACCTTGTGGATCAGTTCCGGGTGCTTCTCGGCAACTTCCTCGATGTCCATGCCGCCTTCGCTCGAACCCATCAGCACGATCTTTTGCGAGATGCGGTCGACGACGAGGCTGACATACAGTTCCTGCTTGATGTCGGCGCCTTCCTCGATCATCAGACGGTTGACCTTCTGGCCTTCCGGACCGGTCTGGTGCGTGACGAGTTGCATGCCGAGGATCTGGTTCGCGTATTCGCGCACCTGCTCGATCGACTTCGCCACCTTCACGCCGCCGCCCTTGCCGCGGCCACCCGCGTGGATCTGAGCCTTCACGACCCATACCGGGCCGCCGAGCTCTTCCGCCACCTTGACGGCTTCGTCAACCGAGAACGCCGGCTTGCCGCGCGGTACCGCGACTCCGAATTTCCGCAGGATTTCCTTACCCTGGTACTCGTGAATCTTCATGCGTGATTCCCTTCAGTCTGAGAGTTGGATGAAAAGTCGCTTAAGACGCTTCTTCGAATGATTTCCGTTCATTCCTTCGTGCTGCCGTCACCGGGCATATCCGGCCGAATCGGGCCGTACCAGCGCGGGTAGTACTGCCGCACGACCTCGCCGTCGAACCGCAGCGCACGGCAGCGGCCGAGCTGGAACGGCGGTTCGGCGGGCGCGCCGTCGTGATCCGGCCCTTCGCCGCCCTCCTCGCGCACGTTCCACACGTCACCGGCGAACGCCTGGATCGCCGCCGTCGGCAGCACGGCGCACAGTTCGGTGAGATGGGAGCAGCCTGCGACGCCGGCGAGCAGCCGGTTCGCGTTGCGGCGGAAATTGCGGAAGAGATTGAGCCCGATGAGGGCCCGGTAGGCAGGCGGGGCGGATTGACAGTGACCGGGATACGGCACCCATTCCGAAGACGCTTCGGCGTCGACGACATTGAGTTCACGATCGATAGTCACGCGCAGCCAGAGTTCGTGGATCGGCAGGCCTTGGGGCCGGATGCCCGACGCAAGCGCGACATCGCGCGGCTTGTGGTCGGTCAGGCAGGCTTCGATGTCCCACAAGCCGTCGCCGCGCTCGTAAGCTTCCGCTCGGATTGCGCGTCGATGTCGCAACTGACGGGGCACGGGCTCGGATAGCGGCATGCTGGAGGTTGAGGCCGAAGAGGAAAACCCATGGATTTTAGCATATTGGGTATTTGAGACAGTTTGACGCGACGGCGGGTATTCCCGCCTGTCCGGAGGCGGTTGCATTGCAGCAAAATCGCGCGCCACGCGCGCGACCGGCCGGTCAGTCGTCGATCGGGAAATCGTCGCCGACCTTCAGCAACTTCACGATGGTCGAGCTCGAGAAGCCGCGCGCGGCAAGAAAGCGGGCCTGCTTCGCACGCTCGGCCGGCGTTTGCGGCAGTGCACCGAATTTCTTGCGCCAGACGGCCTGCGCACGGGCCCATTCGGTCTCGCGCAACTGCGCGTTCACTTCCTCGACGAGCGTGTCGCCGACTGCGTGACGCTTCAGCTCGCTGACGATGCGCGCGACGCCGACGCGCGATGCGCGGCGATGCACGAGGCTCTCGGCGAAGCGCGCATCGGACAACCAGCCGTCCTTTTCCAGCGCATCGAGCACCGGCTCGACGGATTCTTCTTCGCCGACGTAAGGCGCGAGCTTGCGCGCGAGTTCCACGCGACTGTATTCACGCCTCGACAAATAGCCGAGCGCACGGCCCTTCAATGAACGTGGCGGTTTCGACGACTTGCGTTCGGCGGTCCCGGGCGTGTCGCCGGATGAAGTACCGGAAGACGCACCGGACGCACGGCGCGTGCGGCGCGGATGCTGGCTGCTGCGGGTATAGACGTCTTCCCGTGCCGGCGCCGACGCATCGGCTGCGCGATCGCCCGGGAAGCGGACACCGGACACGCGACGGCGTGACCGGTCGTGCGCGTCGAACGATTCGTCGTCGTCGAACGGATCGTCGGGCGCGGCAATCTCAAACGAAACGAGGGCATCGCCGGATGCCCTCGTCACGGTGCGGTTCGCGGCATCGCTGCCCGCGGCCCGCCGGTCGGCGCCCGAGGATCCGGCTCGCCGGCCGGAGCGACCCGCCGCTTCGGGCGCGTCGCTCTCCGCCGGCTCGCCAGCCTGACCTCGGCGCGCAACCATCACTCTTCTTCGTCCACCGCCTCGGCTTCGTTGCCGACTACGCCATCGGGCATGCTGGCGACACCGAGCGATTCACGGATGCGGTTCTCGATCTCGCGTGCGATTTCCGGATTTTCACGCAGGAATTCACGCGCGTTGTCCTTGCCCTGGCCGATCTTCTCGCCGTTGTAGCTGTACCAGGCGCCCGCCTTGTCGACGATCTTCGCCTGCACGCCGAGATCGATGATCTCGCCCTGGCGCGAAATGCCTTCGCCATACAGGATGTCGAAAATCGCTTCGCGGAACGGCGGCGACACCTTGTTCTTGACGACCTTCACGCGGGTTTCGTTGCCGATCACCTCGTCGTTCTTCTTGATCGAGCCGATCCGGCGGATGTCGAGACGCACTGACGCATAGAACTTCAGCGCGTTGCCGCCCGTCGTGGTTTCCGGGTTGCCGAACATCACGCCGATCTTCATCCGGATCTGGTTGATGAAGATCACGAGGCAGTTCGTGCGCTTGATCGTGCCGGTCAGCTTGCGCAACGCCTGCGACATCAGGCGGGCCTGCAGACCCGGCAGCGAATCGCCCATCTCGCCTTCGATTTCGGCCTTCGGCACAAGCGCCGCGACCGAGTCGATGACGATCATGTCGATCGAGCCCGAGCGCACCAGCGCGTCGGTGATTTCGAGCGCCTGCTCGCCGGTGTCCGGCTGCGAGATCAGCAGTTCCGGCACGTTCACGCCGAGCTTCGACGCGTATTGGACGTCGAGCGCGTGCTCGGCGTCGATGAACGCCGCGGTGCCGCCCAGCTTCTGCAGTTCGGCGATGACCTGCAGCGTGAGCGTGGTTTTACCCGACGATTCCGGACCGTAGATCTCGACCACCCGGCCGCGCGGCAGGCCGCCGACGCCCAGCGCGATGTCGAGACCCAGCGAGCCCGTGGAGACGACCTGGATGTCCTCGGCCGCTTCGCCGTCGCCCATCCGCATGATCGACCCCTTGCCGAACTGCTTCTCGATCTGCGCGAGTGCGGCCGCCAGCGCCTTGCTCTTCTCGGCGGTCATCCCGGAGCCCTTCTTGCTATCTTCCATGAATCGTCCTTTGCTATGATGAGCAGCGTCTGTTAAAGGCGCGCCCGCTTTCAAGCGCCGCCCACGAATGCAGACACTGTATAAAAAAACAGTAGTTTATGCAAGCCCGCAATGCGGGGCGTTGTACACGAATAACTCCGGAGACAGCCGCGTCGGCGCGAACGCCTCGCCGGCCATCGGTCAGCAACATGCGAATCCTCATCGCCGAAGATGACAGCATACTCGCGGACGGCCTCACCCGGTCACTCCGCCAATCGGGCTATGCGGTCGATCACGTGAAGAGCGGCGTCGATGCCGACACCGCGCTGTCGATGCAGACTTTCGACCTGCTGATCCTCGATCTCGGACTCCCGAAAATGTCCGGGCTCGAAGTGCTCAAGCGCCTGCGCGCGCGCAACTCCAACCTCCCCGTGCTGATCCTGACGGCCGCCGACAGCGTCGACGAACGCGTGAAGGGGCTCGACCTCGGCGCCGACGACTACATGGCCAAGCCGTTCGCGCTCAACGAGCTCGAGGCGCGCGTGCGCGCGCTGACCCGGCGCGGCGCGGGCGGCGGCCCGACCGTCGTGCGCCACGGCTCGCTCGCGTTCGACCAGGTGGGCCGCATCGCGTACGCGAACGATCACGTGCTCGATCTCTCCGCGCGCGAACTCGGCCTGCTCGAAGTGCTGCTGCAGCGGATCGGCCGGCTCGTGTCGAAGGAGCAGCTCGTCGATCACCTGTGCGAATGGGGCGAGGAAGTCAGCAACAACGCGATCGAAGTCTACGTGCACCGGCTGCGCAAGAAGATCGAACCGAGCGGCGTGCGGATCTCGACCGTGCGCGGCCTCGGCTATTGCCTCGAGAAGGCCGCGCCCGCCGCGCCGGCCGATACGGCAGCGCCCCAGCCCGCGACGGCCGGCACGCCGCTGCGCTGACGGCGGGCGGCGCCGCGATGGCCACGCCGGCCCATTCCCGCCATCCGACCGGCGCGCCGTCGTCGGCCGCCGACGAGGCGCGCGACGCGCGCTACGAGAACCCGTTCGCGCCGCCCGACGAAACCGAATCGCCCGAGGCGCCGCGCCCGCGCTCGCTGTTCGGCGAGATCCTCGACTGGATGCTCGCGCCGCTGCTGCTGCTGTGGCCTATGAGCATCGCCGTCACCTACCTCGTCGCGAAGACGATCGCGAACGGCCCGTTCGACCGTGCGCTCGAAACCAACGCGTACGTGCTCGCCCGGCAGATTCATCCGGTCAACGGCGTCGCCGAGCTGACGCTGCCGGAGCAGACGCGCGACTTCCTGCGCGCGGACAACGTCGACAGCGTTTACTTCCAGGTGCTCGGCACGCGCGGCGAACTGGTCGCCGGTGAAGCCGACATGCCGCTGCCGCGCGACGAGGACCGCCCGCCGCCCGGCGTCGTCGTGTTTCGCGACGACCTGCTGCGCGGCAACGACGTACGCGTCGCCTATACGACGGTCGCCCTGCCGCAATCGAGCGGCGCGCAGCCCGTGCTCGTGCAGGTCGGCGAGACGCTCGACAAGCGCAACGCGCTCGCGAACGACATCATCAAGGGCGTGATCCTGCCGCAGTTCGTGATCCTGCCGCTCGCGATCCTGCTCGTGTGGTTCGGGCTGTCGCGCGGGCTCGCGCCGCTCAACGCGCTGCAGGCGCACATCCGCGCGCGGCGGCCCGACGACCTGTCGCCCGTCGAGGCGCAGCGCGCGCCGCCCGAGATCGAACCGCTCGTCACGTCGTTCAACGACCTGCTCGCGCGCCTCGAACAGAACATGGCGCTGCAAAAGCGCTTCATCGCCGACGCCGCGCACCAGATGAAGACGCCGCTCGCGGGCCTGCGCACGCAGGCCGAGTTCGCGCTGCGCCACCCGGTCCCGCCCGACGTACAGCGCTCGCTCGAACAGATCGCGACGAGTTCCGAGCAGGCCGCGCGGCTCGTCACGCAGCTGCTGGCGCTCGCGCGCGCCGAGAACCGCGCGAGCGGCCTCACGTTCGAGCCGGTCGAGATCGCCGCGCTCGCGCGGCGCGCGGTGCGCGACTGGGTGCAGGCCGCGCTCGCGAAGCGGATGGATCTCGGCTACGAAGGGCCGCCGGACGACGCGCCGCTCGACGTCGACGGCAATCCGGTCATGCTGCGCGAGATGCTCGGCAACCTGATCGACAACGCGATCCGCTACACGCCCGAAGGCGGCCGCATCACCGTACGCGTGCATGCCGACCCGGCGGCGCGGCTCGTGCATCTCGAAGTCGAGGATACGGGCCCCGGCATCCCGGCCGCCGAACGCGAACGCGTCGTCGAGCGCTTCTACCGGATCCTCGGCCGCGAAGGCGACGGCAGCGGCCTGGGGCTCGCGATCGTGCGCGAGATCGCCACCCAGCACGGCGGCACGCTGACGCTCGACGATCACGTCTACCAGCAGGCGCCCCGCCTGGCCGGCACGCTCGTGCGTGTCAGCCTGCCGCTGACCGGCACGGCCCCGGATTAACCCTGACGCGCGCCGCCGGCGGCCGGCGAAAATGCGTCGAAACCGGCGATTTACCGGACGATCGCGCCACAATCGACGCGTGTAGCGGCCGATTCGGCACGGGTTAACGTGCAGTCGTTTTGTGCGCGCGAGTCAGTCCGCCGTAAGTTTCCGTGCCAATAATCGTCGTCAGGCCCGCCCCTCCCAAGGCGGCCGCATATCTATATCAAGGGACTTGGAGACGATTCATGGCAACGTTAGGCGGGCAAATTTCGCACTCGCCGATGACGGGCGAAGAGAAGAAGGTGATCTTCGCGTCGTCGCTCGGCACCGTGTTCGAGTGGTACGACTTTTACCTGGCCGGCTCGCTCGCGGCCTACATCAGCAAGAGCTTCTTCTCCGGCGTCAATCCGACCGCCGCGTTCATCTTCACGCTGCTCGGCTTTGCAGCCGGCTTCGCGGTGCGGCCGTTCGGCGCGATCGTGTTCGGCCGGCTCGGCGACCTCGTCGGCCGCAAGCACACGTTCCTCGTGACGATCGTGATCATGGGCGTCTCGACGTTCGTGGTCGGCTTCCTGCCCGGCTACGCGTCGATCGGCATCGCCGCGCCCGTGATCTTCATCGCGATGCGGCTGTTGCAGGGCCTCGCGCTCGGCGGCGAGTACGGCGGCGCGGCGACCTACGTCGCCGAACATGCGCCGGCGAACCGTCGCGGCTTCTACACCGCGTGGATCCAGACGACCGCCACGCTCGGCCTGTTCCTGTCGCTGCTCGTGATCCTCGGCGTGCGTACGTTCATCGGCGAGGAAGCGTTCGGCAGCTGGGGCTGGCGCGTGCCGTTCGTCGCGTCGATCCTGCTGCTCGCCGTGTCGGTGTGGATCCGGATGCAGCTGAACGAATCGCCGGTGTTCCTGCGCATCAAGGCGGAAGGCAAGACGTCGAAGGCGCCGCTGACCGAAGCATTCGGCCAGTGGAAGAACCTGAAGATCGTGATCCTCGCGCTGATCGGCCTGACGGCCGGCCAGGCCGTCGTGTGGTACACGGGCCAGTTCTACGCGCTGTTCTTCCTGACGCAGACGCTGAAGGTCGACGGGGCCAGCGCGAACATCCTGATCGCGATCGCCCTGCTGATCGGCACGCCGTTCTTCCTGTTCTTCGGTTCGCTGTCGGACAAGATCGGCCGCAAGCCGATCATCCTCGCGGGCTGCCTGATCGCGGCGCTGACCTACTTCCCGCTGTTCAAGGCGCTCACGCACTACGCGAACCCGCAGCTCGAGCTCGCGACGCAGAAGGCGCCGATCACGGTCCTGGCCGACCCGGCCACCTGCTCGTTCCAGTTCAACCCGGTGGGCACGTCGAAGTTCACCAGCTCGTGCGACATCGCGAAGAGTGCGCTCTCGAAGGCCGGCCTGAACTACGAGAACGTCGCGGCACCGGCCGGCACGCTGGCCCAGATCAAGGTCGGCGACACGGTGATCCAGACCTACGACGGCAAGGCGGCCGACGCGAAGGCGCAGGGCGCGGCGTTCGACAAGACGCTCGCATCGACGCTGAAGGGGGCCGGCTACCCGGCGAAGGCCGACCCGGCGCAGCTCAACTGGCCGATGACGATCGTGATCCTGACGATCCTCGTGATCTACGTGACGATGGTGTACGGCCCGATCGCCGCGATGCTGGTCGAGATGTTCCCGACGCGGATCCGCTACACGTCGATGTCGCTGCCCTATCACATCGGCAACGGCTGGTTCGGCGGCTTCCTGCCGGCGACCGCGTTCGCGATCGTCGCGGCGAAGGGCGACATCTATTCGGGCCTCTGGTATCCGATCGTGATCGCGCTGGCCACCTTCGTGATCGGCCTGCTGTTCGTCAAGGAGACGAAGGACTCGAACATCTACGCGCAGGATTGAGGTTGTCCGGGCGGGCGGATGCGGGTTGCCGGACGGGTGTTCCGGCGACCGGCAAACCGCCCTGCCGCGAGGGCGTCGCGGGTCATCCGGCAACTTTTTTCACGGGAGATGGAAAAAGCTGTTGACAGCCAGGCGGCCGACCGACATAATTCAATTCTTCACGGCGAATTAGCTCAGTCGGTTAGAGCGACGGAATCATAATCCGCAGGTCCGGGGTTCGAATCCCTGATTCGCCACCAAATGCGAAAAGCCGCTGTTTCGAAAGAAACAGCGGCTTTTTTCATTGCTGCGTGGCTCCGGCAGCAGCCCCCGCCGATAAACATCGCGTACGCCCGGTCCAGCGGGTTCCGCAACCGGGATCCGTCATGCGCTTAATGGCATCCGCCAGCATGGCCCGTTCCGGCGTGTCGCGACCGCCCACCCATCCCGTTTTTTCCCGACGTTCGTCGCTCCCGCGGCGAAATCACATCGCGTCGACCGCTCCGGTCTCCGCCAGCATCCGCCGGCTGTAGGCAAGATCGCGAACCGGCCACGACGAAATCCTGAAGGCCGCGCTCGCGGACAAGAACACCGCTCCGACCGACGCCTGCGTCAGCCTGGCCGGCGCCGAACTTCCTGCGGACGTCAATGCGAAGGATTTGCCGAGGGTCGACGGCGTAGTGAGATCAGACGTGCAGGCATTGATCAACCGCGGACTGATTACCGTGAAATTCAATGCAGGCAAAGGACGACCGACCGTGAGAAATCCGGACTACGAATCACGCGGCACCCATGTCCCGTTGAGCCACATCGCGCTCACCCCCGTCGGAAAGTCGTTCTACCGGTACGAGGAACTCGAGACGACCGACGGGTCGGTTCCCGGTGGACGGGCGCTGCTCATGGTGAACCTGTTCTGCGCGCACGTGACCTATGGTGGCGTCGAAAAATTCATGGAGCCGTCCAAGAATCCGTTCGACGATAATCCGCACCTGGTCTCGTGGGTCAATTTCCCGTGGAAGCCGGGTCGGCCAGCCACGCCGTGGCTGGCCGACCCGGACCTGCTGGGCTCGCTGACGTTTTATCCCGAAGAGGACGGCTGGGCGCACAAGGGCATTCTCCTCGAACGGGACGACAACGGGCACTGGACGCTCGGAGAAAATCCGTACGCGATCCGCTGGTAGGCCCGCCATAAGACGTGACGGTTCAGCTGCCCGACGATCGACGGATGAGGCATTCACGGCAAGTCTCGTCGCCTTACGCCGCTACCGCCCCTCTCTGCTGCTTCGCCGCCTGCGCCCCCACCCGCCCCCGCCAGTTCTCCCCGCCCTCCAGCGCCGGCGTCGACTCGAACACCTCCGCGATCCAGTCGGCGAACACCCGCACCTTCTGCGACAGATGCCGGTTGTGCGGATAGACGATCGAAATCGGCTTCGGCTTCGGATTGCAGTCCGGCAGCACCTCGACCAGCGAACCGTCGAGCAGGTTCGGCAGCACCATGAACAGCGTCGGCTGGATCATCCCGAACCCTTCGAGCCCGCACGTCACGTAGGCATCCGAATCGTTGACCGTTACGCTGCCGTTCATCCGCACCTCGAACGGCTTGCCGTCGATCATGAACACCCATGGAATCGCCCGCGCACCGTGGCTCGAACGGAAATTCACCGCATGGTGCTCGGCAAGATCGGCGATCTCGTGCGGCTCGCCGTGACGCTCCAGATATTCCGGCGACGCACAGGTCACGCGCTTGAGCATGCCGATGCGCCGCGCGACCATCGACGAATCCTCGAGCGGCCCGACGCGGATCATGCAGTCGATGCCCTCCTCGACCGGATCCACATAGCGATCGGACAGCCCCAGCTCGAGCGTGATGTCCGGATAGCGCTGCCGGAAAATCGACAGCGACGGCAGCACGATGCGCCGCCCGAGCGAGCTCGGCATGTGGACGCGCAACACGCCGCTCGGCTTGCGGTTGCCGGCCTGGAAACTCGCGTCGGCTTCCGCGATCTCCGAGATGATCTTCGTGCAATGCTCGTAGTACGCGGCGCCCTCCGGCGTCAGCGACAGCCGGCGCGTCGTCCGGTGCATCAGGCGCACGCCGAGCAGCGCCTCGAGATTCTGGATGATGGTCGTCACCGACGCGCGCGGCATCGCGAGCGTATCGGCCGCGCGCGTGAAGCTGTTCGCGTCGACCACACGGGTAAAAACTTCCATTGCCTGGATTCGGTCCATCCTGCTTCCCCCTTCGAATCGCCAACAGAACAGAATAGAGCGCGCGACGGGCGCGGCACAAGCCCCCGTCTATTGTTCTCCGATCCTGAATAGTTTCGGCATTTCGGACTCGAAACCGACCGGTTTCCGTTCAGTTCCGGACAGCAGCCGCTCCGTCCTCGATCACGCCCCGCACGTCATCGCACGAAGCGTTCGCGATAGCCCTGCGGCGACACACCGAGCACGCGCACGAAACTGCGCCGCAGCGTCTCCTCCGAACCGAAGCCGCAGCGCGCGGCGATCCGCTTGACGGGCCACGCCGTTTCGCCGAGCAGGCGCTGCGCGGCCTCGACGCGGATCTGCTCGACCGCGCGTGCGGGCGTACGGCCCGTGCCCGCGCGATAGTGGCGCACGAAGCTGCGCTCGCTCATGCGTACGCGCTCGGCCAACGCGGGCACCGACAGGTCGGCCGTCAGGTGCTCGGCCATCCATGCATGCAGTTCGCCGAACCGGTCGTCGGTGCGCTGCATCGACAGCATCGCGCTGAACTGCGCCTGCCCGCCCGGACGCTTCAGGAACACGACGAGTTCGCGTGCGACGTCGAGCGCGGTCGCGCGCCCGAGATCCTCCTCGACCAGCGCAAGCGCGAGATCGATGCCGGCCGTCACGCCGGCCGACGTCCACAGCGCGCCTTCGCGGATGAAGATCGGATCGGACTCGACGCGCACGTTCGGGTAGCGCGCCGCGAATTCGTCGCAGCGCGCCCAGTGCGTGACCGCGCGCCGCCCGTCGAGCAGCCCGGCCTCGGCGAGCAGGAATGCGCCGGTACAGACCGACGCCACACGCCGCGCGCGCCCGGCCTGCTGCCGCACCCAGCGCACCAGCCGCGCATCCTTCGACGCCGCATGCACGCCCTTGCCGCCGGCAACGATCAGCGTATCGGGAGGGCGGGCGGCCGAGCGCAGCGACTCGGCCATCACGACGAGCCCCGACGACGTCTCGACGGGCCCCGCGTCGACCGCCACGACGCGCGGCGCATACGGCGCCGGCTGCCCGCGCTCCAGCGCGAGCTCGTTGACGGAGGCGAACACCTGCAGCGGCCCCGACACGTCGAGCAGTTGCGCGCGCGGGAACGCGAGGACCAGGATCGAACGCGGAGCGGCAGGCATGGCGATTGGCTGAAAACGTGGGTGATATGGCAATTTCGCCAAACACTACGCGCCTAGAATCGATCTGTCCATCCTGTGCCGGCAACGGCGCGCTTCACTTCCACTCGGAGTCTTCGCATGACCCTGCATATCGGCCTTCTCGTGTTTCCGGGCGTCCAGCAACTCGACCTCACCGGCCCGCACGACGTGCTCGCGTCGCTGCCCGACGCGGCCGTCCACCTGGTCTGGAAGTCGCGCGACGCCGTGGCGTCGAGCAGCGGCCTCGCCCTCACGCCGACCTGCACGTTCGACGACTGTCCGCCGCTCGACGTGATCTGCATTCCGGGTGGCATCGGGATCAACGAACTGCTGCTCGACGCCGAAACGATCGCGTTCGTGCAACAGCGCGCGGCCGCCGCACGCTATGTGACGTCGGTCTGTACGGGTGCGCTGCTGCTCGGCGTGGCCGGCCTGCTGCACGGGCGGCGCGCGACGACGCACTGGGCGTTCCACGCGCTGCTCGAACCGCTGGGTGCGGTGCCCGTGCGCGAGCGCGTGGTGCGCGACGGCAACCTGATCACGGGCGGTGGCGTGACGGCCGGCATCGACTTCGCGCTGACGATCGCCGCCGAGCTGGTTGGCGACGAAGAAGCGCAGGCGATCCAGTTGCAGCTCGAATACGCGCCCGCGCCGCCGTTCGCTGCCGGCTCGCCCGACACCGCGCCGGCAGCGGTCGTGAAGCGCGTCACCGAACGGTCGGCCGCCGGCTTCGCGAAGCGCAAGGCGATCGTCGAGCAAGCGCTGCGCGCGACGTCGCGCTGAATGCGGATACCAGTGAAATGACGGAAACACGACGCGCATTCGCGCCGGAGCACGCATCGATGAACATTGTCCGGAGTGCCGACTACACGGCGGACCGCGCATGGGGCGCGCTCGACATCGCGAAACTGAACGGCATCACGGTCCGGCTGCACTGGACCGACGCGCCCTATCGATGGCACGTGAACGACGGCGAGGAGGTGTTCGCGGTACTCGACGGCCGCGTCGAGATGCGCTATCGCGAAGCGGGCGTCGAGCATGCGGCGGTGCTGGAAACGGGCGATGTCTTCCACGCGACGGCCGGCACCGAGCATGTCGCGCATCCGCTCGGCGAAGCGCGCATCCTCGTGATCGAGACAGAAGGCAGCGTCTGACGGCGGCCCGCGGCCGCGAGACGACGACGTGCAACGAAGGCGGGCTTCAGCCGGTGATCGTCCCCGTTGCCTGCGACGGAATCAGCTTCGGCTGCGGCGTGCACAGACACTGGCACAGGTCGTGTTCGAGCGCGACGACCTTGCCCATCACGGTCATCGTCCGCTCGCCGCCGTCCGACACGATCACGCCGGTGGTCTTGCACGCGGCGCAGAGCACCGATGCGCCGAGATAGGCGAGTTCGCGTCCGTCGAACGACGAGTTGGCGATCCCTTCGAGCACCACGCCACCGTGGTCGGTCGTGTCGCCTTTCAGAATGAATTTGCGGCTCATGTGTCGGCTCTTCCCTCGGAAACGCCGCGCGGCGCGGCAACGCGGCCGCATGCGGGCAATCGGAATCCGCCCGTCGGTCGCGGGCGTTCCGCGAGCATATCACCGCGCGCGGCGGCCGCCTGCCGGTTGCCGCGCCCGCCCCCGTCAGAACTTGTGCCGGATGCCGATCCGCGCCTCGAACTGGCGGTCGTTCGCCGACGCGCCGGGGCCGTTGATCGCGGCGACCGCCGCGCGCCCCGTCGAGTCGGTGCCCGATGCGCGCTGATAAACGGCGGTCAGGTACACGTCGGTGCGCTTCGACAGGAAGTAGTCGAGCCCGGCCGCGACCTGGTGGTACGTCGCACCGTCGCGGCCGTTCACGCCACCGCCGCGCGTGTAGTCGTACGCGACGCCGCCGAACAGGTAAGGCGTGAACTGGTAGCGCACGCTGGCCTCGACGTTGTTGAACACCGCGTTGCCGGACACGCCGCCGGGGTTCGGCCCGGACGACAGGTCGCCGAGTCGACGGAACGACGTGTTCGTGTACATCGCGCCGAGCGTCACCGCGCCGATCGCGTAGGTGCCGCCCGCCGCCGCCACCTGCAGCGTGCGCGCCGACGCATAACCGGCATACACGGGCGACAGCATGTTGTTGCCCGGCACGCCGCCGACGACTGGCGCGGGGCTGCCGGTCGTGCCGAAGAACGACACGTTCGGATTGCGCGCATTCAGGTAACCGGCCGCGACCACGAGCGGCCCGCGCGCGTAGCCGGCCGTCATCGACCACACCTGGTTGCGCGTCCCCGCGCCCGCGATGCCGCCCACGCCGTACATGGCCGCGAAGCGGAATCCGCCGTAGTCGCGGCTCGTGAACTTGATCGCGTTGTTGGTCGAGTTCGCGTTGTTCACGTTGTCGAGATCGCCGGGGTGCGCAACCATGTAGCCGCCGAACAGCGCGGCGGCCTCGAGCGGCCCGAGGAAATCGACGTTGGTGTCGTACTGACGCCCGAGCGTGACGGTGCCGAACGGCCCCGACAGCCCGACGAACGCCTTCTTGCCGAAGATCAGCCCGCCCTGCCCGAGCTTGCCGGTGCTCGGGTCGAAGCCGTTCTCGAGCGTGAAGACGGCCGCCAGCCCGCCGCCGAGATCCTCGACGCCGCGCAGCCCCCAGCGGCTCGCCTGCTGCACGCCACCGAGCATCCGCCACGCCGGCTTGCCGCTCACGGCACCGTTCGGGCCGGCGACCGCGAGATTGCTCGTGTAGGTCAGCCCCTCGTCGATAATGCCGTACAGCGTCACGCTGCTCTGTGCGTGCGCCGCACCCGCGATCAGCGCGACGCCCGCGCCTGCCAACAGCCGTTTTTTCATCGGAAGGTCTCCATTGCGCGGGTCGAATGGCAAAACGCAGGCGTGCGCGTCCCCCGCAGGCGCGCGGCCTGCTCCGGTGCACACCGGAACGGTCAGCGGTGAATCGGGGAAGACGGCTAGCGCATCGCGTCGGCGACGACGGCGGGCGAAACCCGGCGGCGGCCGGCCGCGACTTCGTACGCGTGACCGAACTGCAGCACGCCCCAGTCGTCGCGGTAGCGGCCGACGATCTGCATGCCGATCGGCAAACCGGTCGCGCCGAAGCCGCACGGCACCGACAGGATCGGCGCCTCGGTCGACGACAGGTACCAGCACACGCGCATCCAGTCGATGTACGACGTGCTCGCGACACCCTGCACGTGCGCAGGCGAGCGCAGGTCGACGTCGAACGGCATCATCTGCGTGGCCGGCAGCACGTAGAACGCGTAGCGCTGCATGAACGCGCGCATCCGCTCGAACAGCCGCGTCTTGCGCACGAACATGCGGCCGAGATCGGCGGCCGTCAGCGACCGATGCAGCCGGTATTCATCGTGAATCTCGGGCTTCAGCGCCGCACGCTGCGCTTCGTCGAATCCGTCGACCAGCGTGCCGATCATCCATGCGCGCTCGATGCGGAATACGTCCTCCGCATCGGACAGGTCGGGATCGTCGAATTCGACTTCGCAGCCAAGCGCCGCGAACACACGCGCCTGCGCATCGACCGCCCGACCGATCTCCGGATCGACCGGCACGCCAGGCAAGCCGCGCGACATCGCGATGCGAGTGCCGCGGAAGTCGCGTTCGAGCGGCTGCGCGAAGCGTACGCCCGGTTCCGCGAGTTCGGTCGCGGTCTCGCCGCTCGGCCCGGCGATCGCCGACAGCAGCAGCGCGGTATCGGCCACGTCGCGCGCCATCGGCCCGTCGACGCCGAGCGTCGCCCAGCCGTTCAGGTCCGGCGCGCGCGGCACGCGGCCCGGCGACGGCCGCAATCCGACCACGTTGTTCCACGCGGCCGGATTGCGCAGCGACCCGCCCATGTCGCTGCCGCACGCGAGCGGATTCATCCCGCACGCGAGCGCGGCGGCCGCGCCGCCGCTGCTGCCGCCCGCCGAACGCGTCAGGTCCCACGGGTTGCGCGTCGCGCCGAACACGTCGTTGAACGTGTGCGACCCGGCGCCGAATTCGGGCGTGTTCGACTTGCCGATCATCAACGCACCGGCGCTCGCGCAGCGGCGCGCGACGAGCGCGTCATGCTGCGGCACGTGAGCGGCGAACAACGCCGAGCCGTACGTCGTGCGCACGCCGCGCGTCGCGGTGAGATCCTTCTGCGACACCGGCAGACCGTGCAGCGGCCCCTGCCATGCGCCGCGCATCCAGCCGGCGTCGATGTCGCGCGCACGAGCACGCAGCAGGTCGGGATCGACGACGGTCACGAGCGCGTTCACGCGAGGGTTCACCGTCGCGATCCGGGCGAGATGCGCGTCGAGCAGGTCGCACGCGCTGATCTGCCGGGTCATCAGCAGGTCGAGCATCGTGCGGGCGGACAGGTCGCACAGTTCGCCGGCCGTGACGTCGGCGGGCGGTGAGGAAAGCGAAACGGTGGCGGTCATACGGTTCGGCGCGAGGAGGAAAGAAGGAGACGGCGGCAATCACGCATCGTGTTCGCTGCGATCCGACGCGAACGCGAGCGCGACGAGCGACAGCACGCCGCAGACGATCACTTACCACGCGGGCGCAGCCGGATTGCCGGTCGCGCCGATCATCCACGTGACGATGAACTGCGCGAAGCCGCCGAAGATCGACACGCCGCCCGCATACGCGATCGACAGCGCGGTGGCGCGCGTGCTCTTCGGGAACAGCTCGGCGAGGATCACGCCGTTCGCGCCGGCGTTGATCGAGTGCAGTGCGGCGAGCAGCATCACGACCGCATACATCGTCGCGATCGACGGCACCGCGCGGATCAGCCAGAAGCCCGGCAGGATCAGCACGGTCAGCGCGACGCGCGACCACAGCGCGACGCGCTTGCTGCCGGTGCGGTCGGACAGCCGCCCACCGATCGGCGCGGCGACGAACATCACCGCGCCGGAGAGGATCCCGCACCACAGCGCGGTATCCATCGGCAGGTGCAGCACCTTGATCGCGTATGTCGACATGTAATACAGCACGATGAAGTGCGCGGCCGTGCCGCCGACCACGAGGCCGAGCGCGGTCAGCACGGCACCGCCGTCGCGCCGCAGCACGGTGCCGAGCACCGCCGACGAACGCCGCGCGGCCGCGGCCGGCGCGTGCTGCTCGATCGCGCTGAAGCGTGCGCGCAGGTAGAGGCCGATCGGCGCGATCAGCACGCCCAGCAGGAACGGCACGCGCCAGCCCCACGTTTCGAGCGAGGCGGTATCGAGGAAATGCGACAGCAGGAAGCCGACGAACGAGCCGGCGAGCGCCGCGGCACCCTGGCTCGCGAACTGCCAGCTCGTGTAGTAGCCGCGTTCGCCGGCCGGCGCGCGCTCGGCGAGCAGCGACGTCGACACGCCGACCTCGCCGCCGGCCGAAAAGCCCTGCAGCAGCCGCGCGACGACGACCAGCACGGGCGCCGCGAGGCCGATCTGCGCATGGGTCGGCAGCACGCCGATCATCCCGGTGCCGATCGCCATCGTGACGAGCGTGAGGTTCATCGCGGGCACGCGGCCGAAGCGGTCGGCGACGAGCCCGATCACGACGCCGCCGACCGGCCGCGCGATGAAGCCGACGCCGAAGGTCGCGACCGACATCAGCAATTGCTGCTGCGCGGAGACCGCGGGAAAGAACAGTTTGCCGAGCAGCACCGCGAAGAAGCTGAACACGGTGAGATCGAAGAATTCGAGGCCGTTGCCGATCGTGATCGCGACAATCAGCTGACGATTGGACGGGGATGCGGCAACGTCGCCGACATGCCCGCCGAACATGCTGTCTGCTCGGGGCGCCTTCATGAAGGTATGTCTCCGTACTGGTTACGCGTGTCGTGTGCCCGGCCCGTTCGACGGCCTGCGCACGCAGTCTAGGCATTCAAAATACGCAGCCCGGAGCGACATTTTTCGATCGTGATAACGCACGGTTATCGCGTGCTTTCCCCGCCGCGACGCGGTGTAGGATACGAACGTCGCCACTGCCGCCGCGCCCCGCCTCGCCGTGAAACACCACCAGCTCCGGGCGCTTGCCGCCATCGCCGAACACGGCAGCCTGCGCGCGGCCGCGCGCGCGATCCATCTGTCTCAGCCCGCGCTGACGAAGGCGATTCGCGAACTCGAACTCGATCTCGGCGTGCCGCTCGTCACGCGCAATGCGCGCGGCGCGCAGCTCACGCGTTTCGGGCAGGCCGTCTACGCACGCGCGCGGCTGATCCTCGCGGAGATGCAGCACGCGCGCGACGACGTGATCCAGCTGTCGGGCGGCAAGGAAGGCGCGCTCGCATGCGCGCTGACGCCGCTGGTGTCGCTCGGCTTCCTGCCGGCCGCGCTCGACGCCTTCCGCCAGCGGATGCCGACGATCCGCCTCGACGTGCGGGAAGGGTTTCTCGACACCGCGCTGCCGCGGCTGCGCGACGGCTCGCTCGACTTCGTGATCGCGATCGTCGATGCGGCACGGCTGTCGCCGGAATTCACGTTCCGGCCGCTGCTCGAATCGGAACTGATCCTGATGACGCGCGCGAGCAATCCGCTGCGTCACTGCACGTCGCTCGCGCAGTTGCAGGACGCGCAATGGATCCTCAACACGTCGCCGGAAAGCATCGGCCGGCTGCTGCAGGACGTGTTCGTCGCGCACGGCTATCCGGCGCCGCGGCCGATCGTCGAATGCACGTCGTTCAGCGCGGCGTTTTCGCTGTCCGTCCACACCGACACCGTGTCGTGCGTGCCGAAGCGCTTCATGGAAGTCGACTGGATCCGCGAGCGGATGGTCGCGATCGACGTGGCGGAAACGATTCCGTCCGTGTCGGTCGGCGTGCTCACGCGCCGCGATGCGCTGAACACGCTGGCCTGCGACTACCTGATCCACTGCTTCGTCGAAGCCGTGCGCCGGCACGATCGCGCGGCGCTGCTGTGGCGGTAGCGGCGCCGCTCAGGCGAACAGCGCGATGCACGGCGCGGCTCCGCACGGATAGGTGCCGAGCGCGCCGGTGAACCGCACGGGATTCGGGTCGGCCATCGTCGGCCAGGCGAGCAATAAGACGACCAGCAGGCAGCGGCACACGGTTGCCGCGACGATCAGCGCGAGGATCACGCGCGCCGACATGGAGAAACAGCACGGCGAGAAACGGCGCATATTCGGCTGTCTTGCCATGCGCGCGCGCGACCTTGTGGAGCCCGTTCGTCGGGTCGGGCGCATACCCGGCTCCAATGGTGTGCCGAAAGCGCGTGACGGACACGACGAGCCCGAGCCCGCCGAACGGCAGCAGCCCGAGGATGGCCGTGCACACGAGCGCGACGGGATGGATCGTCATGGGACGCCGGGGCGTAAGCGGAAATGCGCCGTACCTCCGGCGATCGTACTCGCCGCCGGCGCGCGCGGCTATCGCGGAAACCCGTAGCGTCGCCGGGCGACGGCGCGCGTTCCACACGCGGGTTCCGGCCCGAATTGCAGCGGCACCGCAACGCACGAAATCCGTGCATCGTCCGGCGGCCCGACCACGCGGGCCTGCCCGCCGCCGCTTCCTGCCGCGCGGGCTGCGCCGCGCGCCACGCGCAAACGTTACGCCGCGGCGGCGCGCACCATCGCGGCGCGGCGCCCGTTGCCGCGCCTCACGGGCACGCGCGTTGCATCGGCGCATCTCGGTAGTCGACGCCCTTGGCAGCCCGCTGCGGAGGACTACACTAATCCTTAATGGGGTGCGGCCGGACAACCGCGCCCTCAGGGAGACGCCGCCATGAATCGGCCGCTGAATCGTATCCTGCCGCGCGTGACCGGTCCCGCATCGGTCTGGACGTGGGTCAAGTGGTCTTTGCTCGCCGCACTGCTGATCGCGGTGGCGATCGTTGCGCGGCTCGTGCAGACCGAGATCGAAACGTCCCGGATGCAGGCGCATTACCTGTCCGAACTCACCCGCGACGTCGGCTACACGATCGAAACGGGCCCGAGCGATCACATCCGCTTCCCCGCGAACGGCCCCTACGACCAGCGCCTCGGCTACGCGCTGCTTCCGGCATTCCAGCAGCGGCTGCTCGCGCGCGGTTTCGTCGTCGGCAAGCAGGCGCGCGATTCGCAGCGGATGCTGTCGCTCGGCGATCGCGGGTTGTTCCTCCCTTACGAAGAGAAGGACCAGGCCGGCCTGATGCTGTTCGATTCGACCGGCGCACCGCTGTTCGCGACCGTGTTCCCGCAGCGCGTGTACGCCGACTTCGACACGGTGCCGCGTGTGGTCGTCGATTCGCTGCTGTTCATCGAGGATCGCTATCTGCTCGACGCGAACGAGCCGAACCGCAACCCTGCGATCGACTGGGGTCGCTTCAGCCGCGCGCTCGCCGACCAGGCGCTGCACGTCGTCAACCGTCACCAGGCGCGCCCGGGCGGCAGCACGCTCGCGACGCAGATCGAGAAGTTCCGCCATTCGCCCGAAGGCCGCACCGCGACGCCGCCCGAAAAGCTGCGGCAGATCGCGTCCGCGTCGGTGCGCGCGTACCTGAACGGTCCGCAGACGATGCTCGCGCGCCGCACGATCGTCGTGCGCTACCTGAACTCGGTGCCGCTCGCCGCCCGGCCGCATGTCGGCGAAATCACCGGCATCGGCGACGGTCTCGCCGCCTGGTACGGCCGCGACTTCAACGACGTGAACCGGATCCTGTCCGCGCCGACGACCGGTGACAACATCGACGAACAGGGCAAGACGTTCCGCGAGGTGCTGTCGCTGATCATCGCGCAGCGCGCGCCGTCGTATTTCCTCAACCGCGGTTATCCGGCGCTGCAGAAGCTGACCGACAGCTATCTGCGGCTGCTGTCGAACGGCGGCGTGATTTCTCCCGCGCTGCGCGATGCCGCGCTCGCCGCGCAGATCGAGCGCAGCGCGCCGCCCGCCGCCGCGCACGTGCAGTCGTTCGTGTCGCGCAAGGCCGTGACGTCCGCGCGCGCATCGCTGCTGTCGGCGCTCGGCATCAGCGACCTGTACCAGCTCGACCAGCTCGACCTGCAGGCGACCAGCACGCTCGACAACGGCGTGCAGCAGGCCGTCGCCGAACGGCTCGCGCAGGCGTCGACGCGCGACGGCGCGCAGGCCGCCGGCCTGTACGGTTTCGAGATGCTCGCGCCGAAGGACGACCCGTCGCACCTCACGTACAGCTTCACGCTGTACGAACACCGCAACGGCGCGAACCTGCTGCGCGTGCAGACCGACAGCGTGAACCAGCCGTTCGACGTGAATCGCGGCGGCCGCATCAACCTCGGCTCGACCGCGAAGCTGCGCACGCTGATCACGTACCTGCAGATCGTGTCCGACCTGCATGCGCGTTACGCGAGCCTGTCAAACGCCGAGCTCGCGCGCGTGAAGCCCGACCCGATCGACGGGTTATCGCGCTGGGCGCTCGACTATCTGTCGCATACGCGCGACCGCTCGCTGCAGGCGATGCTCGACGCGGCCGTCGAACGCAAGTACTCGGCGAGCCCCGACGTGTTCTACACGGGCGGCGGCGCGCAGGTGTTCTCGAACTTCGAAAAGTCGGACAACGGCCGCATCCTGACGCTGCACGCGGCGTTCGAGCACTCGGTCAACCTCGTGTTCGTGCGGCTGATGCGCGACATCGTCCACTACGAGATGCTGCAGGCGGCCGGCCCCTCGTCGTCGTGGCTCGGCGATCCCGACCAGCGCCGGCGTTACCTGCAGCAGTTCGTCGACGGCGAAAGCCAGGTCTACGTGAGGCGCTATTACACGCGCTACGCGGGCAAGGCACCCGACGATGCGCTCGCGCTGCTGCTGCGCGACGTGCGCAAGTCGCCGCCGAAGATCGCGACCGTGCTGCGCAGCGTCGCGCCGAACGAATCGCTCGCCTGGTTCGATGCGCAGATGCGCGCGCAGCTGAAGGGCACGCCGGCCGCGACGCTGTCCGACGACGATCTCGCCGCGCTCTACGCGAAGTACGCGATCGGCCGCTTCAACCTCAACGACCGCGGTTATATCGCAAGCGTGCATCCGCTCGCGCTGTGGACGCTCAACTACCTGCGCGCGCACCCGGCGGCGTCGCTCGCCGAGGTCCAGCGCGACAGCCGCGATGCGCGTTTCTACACGTACTCGTGGCTGTACAAGACGCGCTACCACGCGACGCAGGATCGGCGCATCCGCCGCATGGTCGAGCTGCGCGCGTACGCGGAGATCACGAAGTCGTGGCGCGCCCTCGGCTACCCGTTCGCGGAAGTCACGCCGTCCTATGCGGCGGCGATCGGCGCGTCGGGCGACCAGCCCGACGCACTCGCGAAACTGATCGGCCTGATCGCGAACGGCGGCCAGAAGGCGCCGACCGAGACGATCACGCGGCTCGACTTCGCGAAGGGCACGCCGTACGAAACGCGCTTCGTGCGCGCGGCCGCGCAACCGCAGCCGATGCTGCCGCCGGAGGTCGTCAACGTGGCGCACACGCTGCTGCGCGACGTCGTGCTGAACGGCACCGCGCGCCGCCTCGCGGGCGGCCTCACGCTACCCGACGGCAAGACGCTCCCGGTGTACGGCAAGACGGGGACGGGCGACCAGCGCTTCAACGTCTACGCGCGCGGCGCGCGGCTGATCGAGTCGCGCAAGGTCAACCGCAGCGGCACGTTCGTGTTCGTGATCGGCGACCGGTTCTTCGGGGTCCTGACGGCAACCGCGCACGAGCCGTACGCGGCCCGCTACGACTTCACGAGCGCGATGGCCGTGCAGTTGCTGAAGTCGATGGCACCGGCGCTCGCGCCGCTGATCGAGCGCCCGGCCGGCACCGGCACGCGGACGGCCGGCCCGGCGCCGCAAGCGGAAACGCCCGCGCCGGACGCCGCGTCGGCGCAACCGTCCTGATTCCTGATGACTGCACGACCGGTCGCGCCGCCGCGCGCCGCTCGGCGCGGGCGGCCATCGTCGTGCCCGGCGGGCGGCGCGTCGAGGTAGACATTCTCGAGACGGCAGACGTTGGCCGCCGCCGCACGGCGGCGGTTTCCGCGATCCAGCACGTCCGTCTCCCGGAGCGGCGCGCGCCTCGCACGACATCCGGGCGAACACCGTTGGCCAGGCCGATCCAAACGCGTACAGTAGCGCTCGCATGCGCCGCCCACGACGTCGGGCGGCACGCGTCCCGCCCCTCGTCGACCCAGGAAAAACCATCATGCTCGAACTGCGTCCCGGCTGCGAATGCTGCGACAAGGACCTGCCGCCCGATTCGGCGGAGGCGCGCATCTGTACGTTCGAATGTACGTTCTGCGCGACCTGCGCCGACGACGTGCTGAAGGGTCGCTGCCCGAACTGCGGCGGCGACCTGGTCGCGCGCCCGCGCCGGCCGGCGAGCCTGCTCGCGAAATACCCGGCGTCGACGGAACGCGTCGTCAAGCCGGGCGGCTGCGCGAACGCCTGACGGCGCCGCGCCGCCCGCCTCTTTCCGTCACGACATCTCGATCCGCGCGCGCGTCACCGCGAGCAGCGACGCCATCGCGCGGCGCGCACCGTCCTCGTCGCGCACGCGGATCGCGTCGCTGACGGCCAGGTGCTCGGCGAGCGACGCGTTGTAGACGTCGGCCCGGCGCGCATTCAGGTGCAGTTGCGCCTCGAGCGTGCGGTCGATCAGCGTGCCGAGCGGCACCAGCAGTTCGTTGCCGCCGGCCTCGAGCACGCTCAGGTGAAAGCGCAGGTCGGCGCGCACCCATTCGTCGACGGTGCGTGCGGCGGCCATCGCGCGCGCCGCGCCGTCGATCGCGGCGAACGCTTCCGGCGTATGCGCGCGCGCGGCCAGCGCGGCCGCGTACGGCTCGATCATCTCGCGCATCTCCTGCAGCTTCAGCGCGAAGGCGAGCGGCGGCGCGACGCGCGCATACCAGTCGAGCAGATCGGCATCGAGCAGGTTCCACGCACGGCGCGGCCGCACGCGCGTGCCGACCTTCGGCCGCGACTCGACGAGCCCCTTCGACGTCAGCGTGCGCAACGCCTCGCGCATCACCGTGCGGCTCACGCCGTACCTCTCCATCAGGTCGGGCTCCCTCGGCAGCAGCGATTCGGGCGGATGGTCGCCGCGCAGGATCGCCGTCGCCAGCTGGAAGGCCGTCTGTCCATGCAGGTCGCGTTGAATGGTCGTTCTCCGTTGATCCGGCAGGCCGGCTGCCCACTATCTGCACAATAATGCTATTAATACTATTTTTTATCGGGCTACGCTAGGATAACCGTGAAAGCACGCGACCGTGCGCCGCGCCCGAGCGGCCGCGCCGGTCAACCATGGAGACTCGCGTCATGAAAATCACCCGCCTCGAAACCTTTGTCGTCCCGCCGCGCTGGCTGTTCCTCAAGATCGAAACCGACGAGGGCATCGTCGGCTGGGGCGAGCCGGTCGTCGAAGGCCGCGCGCACACGGTCGAGGCCGCCGTGCAGGAGCTGGCCGACTACCTCGTCGGCCGCGACCCGCTGCTGATCGAAGACCACTGGCAGGTGATGTACCGCGCGGGCTTCTACCGCGGCGGCCCGATCACGATGAGCGCGATCGCCGGCGTCGACCAGGCGCTGTGGGACATCAAGGGCAAGCATCACGGCGTGCCGGTGCACGCGCTGCTGGGCGGCCAGGTGCGCGATCGCATCAAGGTGTATTCGTGGATCGGCGGCGACCGGCCGAGCGACGTCGCGAACAATGCGCGCGCGGTCGTCGAGCGCGGCTTCAAGGCCGTCAAGATGAACGGCTCCGAGGAACTGCAGATCGTCGATACCTACGACAAGGTCGAGCAGGTGATCGCGAACGTCTCGGCCGTGCGCGACGCGGTCGGCCCGCACGTCGGGATCGGCGTCGACTTCCACGGCCGCGTGCACAAGCCGATGGCGAAGGTGCTCGCGAAGGAGCTCGACCCGTACAAGCTGATGTTCATCGAGGAGCCGGTGCTGTCGGAGAACGCCGAGGCACTGCGCGACATCGTCAACCAGACCAACACGCCGATCGCGCTCGGCGAACGGCTGTACTCGCGCTGGGACTTCAAGCACATCCTCGCGGGCGGCTACGTGGACATCATCCAGCCCGACGCATCGCACGCGGGCGGCATCACCGAGTGCCGCAAGATCGCGACGCTCGCGGAAAGCTACGACGTCGCGCTCGCGCTGCACTGCCCGCTCGGCCCGATCGCGCTCGCCGCGTGCCTGCAGCTCGACGCGGTCAGCTACAACGCGTTCATCCAGGAACAAAGCCTCGGCATCCACTACAACCAGGGCAACGACCTGCTCGACTACCTGCGCAACCCCGAGGTGTTCCGCTACGAGGACGGCTTCGTCGCGATCCCGCAGGGCCCGGGGCTCGGCATCGACGTGAACGAGGAGAAGGTGCGCGAGATGGCGAAGACCGGCCACCGCTGGCGCAATCCGGTATGGCGCCATGCGGACGGCAGTGTCGCCGAGTGGTAAGCGCGACGCGCATCGCGCGCGGCCGAGGCCCGCGCGGTACGCCCCGATGTCGGCACGGCCGCCCGACAGGCGGCCGTGCCTGCATGCGCGGCACCGTTGCGTGGCGCCGCGCGCAACGGGCCGTCAGCCGAGCGCCGCGAAGCCCGGCACGCTGAACGACAGCACGGCTGCCGCGACGAACACGCCGATCATCGTCATCCCCTCGAGATGCAGGATATTGCGGAACGTGTGCGCGTCCTCGGTCGACGCGGTGCGGCGCAGGCGCGGCAGCGCCGAGAAGCGGTTCAGGCCGCCGAGCACGAGCGCGAGCGCGACGAGCAGCAGCTTCAGCAACAGCACGCGCCCCCACGTGCTGCCGTCGAGCGGCGCGAGCGAGCCGCCGAGCCCGCGGATCGCGTTGAGCGCGCCCGTGCCGAGCACGAACACGACCGCGGCGATCGACGTGCGCGACAGGTGCTGGCCGATGCGGATCAGCGCGCCGCGCGCGACCGACGAGCCGAGTGCCGGCAGCACCGCGAGCCCGCCCGCGAGCACGAGGCCGCCCCACACCGCCGTCGCGAGCAGGTGCAGCGTCTGTACGCCGACCGCCGCGGACAGTGCGCCCGTATCGGCCGCATGGCCGAGGGAAGCCTTGCCGGCCGCGATCACGATCACCGCGAACCACAGCACCGCGTGTGCGACGGGGCCGTCCGGCTTCGCGAGCGCGACGATCGCGAGCACCAGGGCGCCGGCGAACGCGACGCTCCACGCAAAGCCCGTATGCGTCTGCATCAGCATGACCGGGATCGCGGCGAACGCGCCGCCAAGCCCCGCGCCGCTCATCGTCACGGCCTCGTAGACGAGCCAGCCGAGATCCGCGAGCACCAGCGCCAGCGCCGCCGCGACCAGCGAATGTTGCGCGCGCAGCCACGCCGGATGCGACGGCGAGATGACCGGCCGTGCGCCGTCCTTGCCGAGCCACGCCTTGAGCAGCGCCGAGCCGACCGCCATCGCGAACGCGGCGTCCATCAGCGCCGCGAGCGCGACCTGACCGATCCACAAGCTGTCGAACTTCATCGCGCGCACCCTCCCGAAAGCGACGGGCCGGCGAGGCGGCAACGGGACGGACGGCGTGAGGAAGGCAACGGCACGGTAGAAAACGTCATTGATGAATCCGGAAACGGGAGAAATGACTGGACCAGCGGCGGAGGCGGCGCCGCGCGACCCGCGAGTGTACGGTCTTCGATGGGGAAAACGCACGCCGGTTCACACAGCGGCGTCGCAATACGCGTCAAATTGTCGCAAGTCGCAAACAGACAGGAACCGATGTCCTTTTGCCAAATAGCCGTCATTACCCATCGATGATAGAATGCCGCGTCGCAGCAGCCCGGCTGTCCTGCCGTCCATGCGCCGAGCCGATCGTAGCCCGGACAAGGTCCCCGACGAATAATCATGGAGTCTCGTGTGTCTTCAAGACGCCTCTTCCGTCCGCTGCTCGCCGTTCTGATGATCGGCGGCGCGGGCCTTATGAGCGCTGCCCAAGCGCAGACCAAGCCCACGGAGCAAGCGCACGCCCAGCAGGCGCCGCTCAAGGCACCCGATACCATGGCCGAGCGTGTGCGCGGCTGTACTGCATGCCACGGCGTCCACGGCCAGGGCACCGACAACGACTATTTCCCGCGTCTTGCCGGCAAGCCGGCCGAGTACCTGTACAACCAGCTCGTCAACTTCCGTGACGGCCGGCGCAAGTACCCGCCGATGAACTACCTGCTGACGTACCTGAACGACGACTACCTGCGCGAAATCGCCGAGCACTTCTCGGCCGAACGTCCGCCGTATCCGACGCCGGCGAAGCCGACGCTGCCGGCTGCGACGCTGGCACGCGGCAAGCAGCTCGTCACGCAGGGCGATCCGTCCCGCAAGCTGCCGGCCTGCGTGGCCTGCCACGGCGCAGGGCTGACCGGCATGCAGCCGGCGATCCCGGGCCTCGTCGGCCTGCACGCCGATTACCTGAGCGCGCAGCTCGGCGCCTGGCGCTCGGGCAACCGTCACGCGAAGGCACCGGATTGCATGCACGACATCGCGTCGAAGCTTTCCGACGAAGACGTGACGGCCGTGACCGCATGGCTCGCCGCGCAACCGGCGCCCGCCAACCCCGTGCCGGCCCCGGCGCGTTCGATGAAGACTCCGCTCGCCTGCGGCAGCGAACCGCAATAAGGCAAGGGAGACAGACACAATGAAACGCAAGTCCCTGTTTGCACTCTCGGCCGCCGCGATCGTCGCGGCCGCCGCCCTCGTGCCGGTCCTGTGGCCGGGCAACGACACGCTGCACGGCGCTTCCGCCGTCGCGGCCACGCCGGCCGACCAGGCCGCGCTGATCAAGAAGGGCGAATACCTCGCGCGCGTCGGCGACTGTATCGCGTGCCACACCGTGCGCGGCGGCAAGTCGTTCGCGGGCGGCCTGCCGATGGCGACGCCGTTCGGCACGATGTACACGCCGAACATCACGCCGGACGACCAGAACGGTATCGGCAAGTGGACGTCGGACGACTTCTACCGCGCGATGCACACGGGTCGCTCGAAGGACGGCAGCCTGCTCTACCCGGGCTTCCCGTTCGCGAGCTACACGAAGGTCACGCGCGCGGATTCGGACGCGATCTACGCGTACCTGCGCTCGGTCGCGCCGGTGTCGGTGCCGAGCCGTCCGCACGAACTGAAGTTCCCGTTCAACAACCGCAACCTGCTGATCGGCTGGCGCACGCTGTTCTTCAAGGAAGGCGAATACAAGCCGGATCCGACGAAGTCGGTCGAATGGAACCGCGGCGCGTACCTCGTCGAAGGCCTCGGCCACTGCTCGATGTGCCACACGTCGATCAACATGATGGGCGGCCCGGTGAGTTCGTCGGCGTTCGCCGGCGGCCTGATCCCGCTGCAGAACTGGTATGCGCCGTCGCTGACGAACGACAAGGAACTCGGCCTCGGCGACTGGCACGTGCAGGAGCTGTCCGACCTGCTGCAGGCCGGCGTGTCGCAGAAGGGCGCGGTGTTCGGCCCGATGGCGGACGTGGTCCACAACAGCCTGCAGTACATGACCGACGAAGATACGCGCGCGATGTCGACGTACCTGAAGTCGATCCCGCAGAAGGCTGAAGCGCCGAAAAACATGCAGTACGAGCCGTCGAAGCAATTCGGCAACGCGCTGTTCGACCAGGGCAAGAAGATCTACGCAGACAACTGCGCGACCTGCCACGCCGAAACCGGCGCGGGCAAGCCGCCTGCTTATCCGCCGCTCGCGGGCAACCACTCGATCATGATGGAATCGGCGGTCAACCCGATCCGCATGGTGCTGAATGGCGGCTATCCGCCGAGCACGTTCAAGAACCCGCGTCCGTACGGCATGCCGCCGTTCGCGCAGTCGCTGTCGAACCAGGAAGTCGCAGCTGTAGTAACGTACATCCGGATGTCGTGGGGCAACAACGGTACGCCGATCTCGCCGCAACAGGTGAGTGACCTGCGTTCCGCGCCGCTTGACTAAATAACGCGTGACGCAAACGGGGCGCGGCTGCGGGAAACCGCAGCCGCGCCCCTTTGCTTTTTGCGACGCCAGTCCCCGCGCGGGCCGCGCGAGGTGTCGCCGATCATAAAACTCAAGAGTGGTATCTATGTCTTTCGAATCTCTCGGCTTGGCCGAACCGCTGGTCAAGGCGGTCAACGAGCTCGGCTACACATCGCCGACCCCGATCCAGCAGCAGGCGATCCCTGCCGTCCTCGGCGGCGGCGACCTGCTCGCCGGCGCGCAAACGGGCACCGGCAAGACCGCCGGCTTCACGCTGCCGATCCTGCAACGCCTGCATACGTTCTACGCGGACAATCGCGGGGCGAAGCGCGCGGTGCGCGCGCTGATCCTCACGCCGACGCGCGAACTCGCCGCGCAGGTCGAGGAAAGCGTCCGTGCGTACAGCAAGTACCTGAAGCTGCGCTCGACCGTGATGTTCGGCGGCGTCAGCATCAATCCGCAGATCGATGCGCTCAAGCGCGGCGTCGACATCGTCGTCGCGACGCCGGGCCGCCTGCTCGACCACATGCAGCAGAAGACCATCGACCTGTCGGATCTCGACATCCTCGTGCTCGACGAAGCCGACCGGATGCTCGACATGGGCTTCATCCACGACATCAAGCGCGTGCTCGCGAAGCTGCCGCCGGAGCGCCAGAACCTGCTGTTCTCCGCTACCTTCTCCGACGAAATCAAGGCGCTCGCGGACAACCTGCTCGATTCGCCCGCGCTGATCGAGGTCGCACGCCGCAACACGACGGCCGAAAGCGTCGCGCAGAAGATCCACCCGGTCGACCGCGATCGCAAGCGCGAGCTGCTCACGCACCTGATCCGCGAACACAACTGGTTCCAGGTACTCGTGTTCACGCGCACCAAGCACGGCGCGAACCGGCTCGCCGAGCAGTTGACGAAGGACGGCATCAGCGCGATGGCGATCCACGGCAACAAGAGCCAGTCGGCCCGCACGCGCGCGCTGGCCGAGTTCAAGAACAGCACGCTGCAGGTGCTCGTCGCGACCGATATCGCCGCGCGCGGGATCGACATCGACCAGTTGCCGCACGTCGTCAACTTCGACCTGCCGAACGTGCCCGAGGATTACGTGCACCGGATCGGCCGCACGGGCCGCGCGGGCGCGACCGGCGAAGCCGTGTCGCTCGTGTGCGTCGACGAGAAGCAGTTGCTGCGCGACATCGAGCGGCTGATCAAGCGCGAGATTCCGCAGGAAGTGATCGCGGGCTTCGAACCCGATCCGAACGCGAAGCCGGAGCCGATCCAGCAGCGTCGCGGGCAACAGCCGCGCGCTGGTGGTAATGGCGGCGGCGGTGGCGGCGGCAATCGCCAGCCGCGGGCGGGCGGCTCAGGCCAGCCGGCCGCGAAACGCGACGGCAACGCGCAACCGAAAGCCTCGCAGCAGAAGGCCGCGAAGCCGCGCACGCAAGGCGCCGCCGGCGGTACCGGCGGACGTCCGGCGGGCGGCGGCAACAGCGCCCGCCCGGCGAACGGCAACGCCGCGCACCCGAACCGCAATCGTTCGTCGCGCAGCGGCCAGCGCGGTCACTGAAGCCGCGCGGCTGCGCGCCGCAGGTGCTCGACCTGGCGTTGCCAGCGTGCGAGCACCGCGGCGCGCTCCCCTTCCAGCGTGAACGTGACACCCGTCGCGAGTCGCGCATAGCCGACCCGCTGCGCATCGCCCCGCGCGATCGTCGCGGCGAATCCGGCGAGGCCGCCGAAGTCTCCTTCGAGCGGCGTCATCTTCAATTGCGCCTGAAAGAACGCTCCGTCCGCGACGAGCGTCAACGCGGCCGTGCGCCGCTGCGCGATCGCGCGCGCGGCCCGCGACTGCGGCCAAAGCGCGATCAGCAGCGTACGCGCATCGTGCGCATAGATCTCGCCGACGCCGAGCAGCGTCGTGCGCAACTGGCCGTCGTCGGTCGCGACGATCAGCGACGCGGCGAGGTCGGCATGACGCTCGAGCGCGGTGCCGTCGAACAGCGCCACGATGGCGGACGGCCACGCATCGAACGTCCATTGTTCGAGTGCGTGGCGATGGGTATCGGTCATGATGGCGTGGCCCTGGAGCGGATCGGACGAGGAGGCGCCAGCGTACGCGCGACGGGCCGTACCGCGTCGATCAACGCAGGAAAACGTGCCGCGTGATCTTCGTGAGCGGATAGTGGACGCCCGGCTGGATCTTCGCGGGCAGGTCGAGCGGCTTGAGCAGCATCTTCACGCACATGTCGGCCGACAGGTTGCGACGCACGAGCGAATTGATGCGCGCGGCACGCTCGCGGTTGTACTGATTGTCGCCGACGCGATCGGGATAGCGGATCGCGAACACGTGGCGCAGCGCGATCTCGGAATCCTCGTTCTTGATTTCCATCACGCGGCGCGCCAGCGCGCCGAGCACGGCGAGCCGGCCGTTGCCCTCGACCTGGTTGTACTTCTTGAAGAACTTGAAAAAGTGCTTGTAGTGACGCACTTCGTCGGTGCGGATGTTGTCGGTGATTTCCTTCAGCACCGGCTCGTCCGAGCACTCGTTGATCGCGCGATACAGCGTGGCGGTACCCGTCTCGACGACGCAGCGCGCGACCATCTCGAGCGCGCGGGTCTTCTCGAACGCCTCGACCGAGCAGGTCTTCGAATACTCGGCGAAGAAATTCGCGAACGCGGTATCCCAGTCGAACTCGGGCCACACGTGCGCGATGTACGCCTTCAGCGCGCGGCCGTGCTGCAATTCTTCGTGCTCCCATGCATTGTTGAGCCATGCGGAGACTTCCGGATCGTCATTGAAGAAGGTGCTCAGATTGCTCGTGTAGAGATCCGAGCCGCTTTCGATGAACGACGACGCGCACAGCAGCAGCAGCAGATCCTCGTTCGCGGCGGCACGCTGACGATCGATCCGGTTCAGGTCGATGTCCTCGATACGCCACGGCATGACATGCGTCGTTTTCGTGTCCATGGTGGTGCGCTCCCAGTCGTCGCGCGGGGGCCGGCCCATGCCTTCGGCACAGGCGCCCGCCTTCCCGCAGGCGGCGTTTTACGTCGTTTATAGTGAATTGGTCCGGCCGAACCATGCTGGCATCTTAGCCGGACTTTGCGGTTCGTGCTCCAGAGCACTGACCATACCCGACAGGCGCAGTTCCGCGACGTCCGTTGCCGTTCGTTAGATGAGTCCTTCAAACCGCTTGCGCCCGGTCGACGGTACGGGGCCGCGCCAAACGAAACGGGCGGCCGTTCGGCCGCCCGTCGAGCACGCAAAACGGCGGCGATCCGTCAGAAACCGGCCGCCAGGCCGTCGCGCCGGCTGTCGCTCGCCGCCACGTAGCCGCGCTCGCGATCGTCGCGGTCGAGACGCCAGATGAACTGCCCCGAACCGAAATCCATGTAAGGATCGTCGATCGACTGGATCGTATGGCCGCGTGCGGCCAGGGCGTCGACGGTCGCGCGGTTCATCGTCGATTCGACGTCGAGCGTGAAGTCGCGGTTGACCTTCCAGCGCGGCGCATCGCACGCGGCCTGCGGCTGCTGCCCGTAGCCGAGCATCCGCACGACGGTCTGCAGATGGCCTTGCGGCTGCATGTCGCCGCCCATCACGCCGAAGCTCATCACGGCCTCGGTGCGGCCGTCGACTTCCTCCGTGACGAACGCCGGGATGATCGTGTGGAACGGCCGCTTGCCGCCCGCGACGACGTTCGGCGACGCCGGATCCATCGAGAAGCCGTGCCCGCGGTTCTGCAGCGCGATGCCGGTGCCCGGCACGACGAGCCCCGAACCGAAGCCCATGTAGTTCGACTGGATAAAGCTCACCATCATCCCGCGCTCGTCGGCGGCCGACAGGTAGATCGTGCCGCCCGAATGCGGCCGGCCGGCGCCGAAGTGCGTCGCGCGCGCGGGATCGATCAGCTTCGCGCGTTCGGCGAGATACGCCTCGTCGAGCATCTGCTCGGGCGTGACGTCCATCGCGCGCGGATCGGCGACGTAACGATAGACGTCCGCGAACGCGAGCTTCATCGCCTCGATCTGCAGATGCTGCGAGTCGACCGAATCGAGCGGCCATTCGGTCACGCCCGCCTGCTCGGCGATCCCGAGCGCGATCAGCGCGGCGATGCCCTGCCCGTTCGGCGGGATCTCGTGAATCGTGTGGCGGCCGAAGCGCTTGCCGATCGGCTCGACCCATTCCGGCCGGTACGCACGCAGGTCGGCTTCGGTCATCGCGCCGCCGCCTTCGCGCGCGAACGCGGCGATGCGCTCGGCGAGCGCGCCTTCGTAGAACGCCCGGGCGCCGTCCTTCGCCAGCGTGCGCAGCGTCTGCGCATGACCGGGCAGGCACACGCGTTCGCCGACGTGCGGCGCGCGGCCGTGCGGCATGAAAGTGTCCGCGAAGCCCGGCAGGCCCTGCAGTTCGGGCACGGCAGCGGCCCACTTGTGCGCGACGATCGGCGGCACCGCATAACCGCGCTCCGCGATCTCGATCGCCGGTTCGAGCAGGTCCGCGAACGGCAGCGAGCCGAATTTCGCGTGCAGCGCTTCCCAGCCCGCGATCACGCCCGGCACGGTCACGGTATCCCAGCCGCGCGTCGGCTTGTTCGCGAAGCCGTGCGCGTTCTCGCCGTGGCGCTTGCGGAAGTAGTCGACGTTCCATGCGGCCGGCGCGACGCCCGACGCATTCAGCCCGGACAGCCGCTCGCCGTCCCACACGAGCGCGAACGCGTCGCCGCCGAGGCCGCACGACACCGGTTCGACGACGGTGATCGCGGCCGCGGCGGCCAGCGCCGCGTCGACCGCATTGCCGCCCTTCCACAGCATCCGCAGGCCGGCCTGCGCGGCCAGCGGGTGCGACGTCGACACGACGTTGCGCGCGAATACCGGAATGCGGGTCGTCGGATACGGGTTGTGCCAGTTGAAGCCAGTCATCGATGCCACCTCGTCGAAAGCTGAGTGAACGCGCGCCCGCGTGCGCAGGCAATCCGCCATTGCAGCGCGATCAGCGCGATCGCACAAATTCATTTGTCACATGAATCCATGCTATTTCCGCATGAATTACGCGCCGCGACGCCCGCCGCGCCGGCCGAATGCCGTTGCCGCCCTTACAATACCCGCTCCGTCTCACGACACGACCATCGAGCCATGACCCGAGATCCCCGCCTCACCCTCAACGCGCGCCAGCAGGAATTGCTCGAATGGGTGCAGCGCGACGGCTTCGTGACCGTCGACGATCTCGCCGCGCACTTCGCCGTGACGCCGCAGACGATCCGCCGCGATGTGAACTGGCTCGCCGACCTGAACCTGCTGCGCCGCTACCACGGCGGCGCGAGCCTGCCGACCAGTTCGGAGAACGTGTCATACACCGCGCGCCAGCGGATGTTCCACGACGAGAAGCGGCGCATCGCGGCGCTCGCGGCGTCGCACATTCCCGACCAGGCGTCGTTGTTCATCAACCTCGGCACGACGACCGAGGAAGTCGCCCGCGCGCTGAATCGCCATCACGGGCTGCACGTGATCACGAACAACCTGAACGTCGCGTCGATGATGAGCGGCTATCCCGACTGCGAGGTACTGATCACGGGCGGCATCGTGCGGCCGTGGGACAAGGGCATCGTCGGCGAGCTCGCGATCGACTTCATCAGGCAGTTCAAGGTCGACTACGCGATCATCGGCACGTCGGCGATCGAGGCCGACGGCACGCTGCGCGACTTCGACACGCGCGAGGTGCGCGTGGCCGAGGCGATCATGCAGCATGCGCGCACGGTCTACCTCGTGACCGATCATTCGAAGGTCGGCCGCCCGGCGCTCGTGCGCCAGGGCCACCTGAGCCAGGTGCACGCGCTCTTCACCGACAAGCCGCTGCCGCCCGAGATGGCCGACACCGTGGCCGCGGCCGGCACCCAGGTGTACGTCGCGGAATGACGATCGCGATGCTGCACCGCACCTGAAACTTCAAGTGAAATCAAGAAGTTGGCGCCGCGCGCGAACCGCTTGCGGCCCCCGTTCCTGTCAAACGGAAAATTAACGGGGCACGATTTGTCGTTGCCCGCGCGCTCGACTAGACTCCAGTTCCCCGGCCCGTTCGCCTGATCCGCCTGTGCCAGGGCGGTGCGAACTGCAGGGCCGGCGAATGCAGCTTTTCCCCCCAAGCCATACCCCGCGGGGTATCGCGCGCCGGCGTTTGCGCCGGCTGCGCGGGCAGTCCGATTGCCATGGAGAGAACGATGCTGAGTCCGCATGAATTCGCCACGCTATTGCTTGTGAAGGACGCGCCTGATCAGCGCGATATGGATCGGGATGAACTGGACATCCTGCTCGAACAGCAGCTCGTTCGCCTGGAAGGGCTCGGCTCGGGACGCAAATACTGCGTGACCGAGACCGGCGACGCCGCGCTGCGATCCATCAAGTACCGCTATTCGTGACATTCCGCTGTTCCTGACCTGACCCGTCCGCGCGGCCGACTCCGGCCGCGCGGTCGTTTCCGCTTGCCCCGCCCGTTCGCCGCGGCCGGCTTCAACCGCCGCGCAGCGTCGGATCGACCGCCGCCCGCCAGCTGATGGCCTGCGCGCGCGCCCCGTTGAAATATGCGATCCAGCCGGCGCGCGCCGCCGCGTCAGGCGCCACATAGTGGGTCGAAAGTTCGTTTACGAACGCACAATAGTTCGCCTCGGTCAGCCCGCGATACCGCTTCGCCACATACGCGTCGTACAGCGTCGAGTAGACCGGCTGCGCGTCCGCGCCCCAGTCGCGCGCCGGACCGCCGCACGACGTCTGCAAGTCGACGAACGACGGCGCCCGCCAGTTGCCGGCGAGCGGCGGCGTGCCGGCGCTGCAGCCCGCCAGAAGGACGGCGCCCACGCCGGTCCACATCCCAATACGCATGATTCACCTCGCGAAACGGTCGATTCCGCCAGTATCGTCCGGGATCGCGCCACGCGCTACTGGCCCCGCTTTTTCGAACTTTACTTTTTCGATTTCGTTCGTTAAATTTCGAATTCGAACATTTTTGTGTTCGCTCTATTTCAACAGACGATAAGGACAGCAGGTGATCCAACCGAATCGCTACGATCTGCTCGTCGTCGGCGGCGGCATCAACGGCGCGGGCATCGCGCGCGATGCGGCCGGCCGCGGCCTGTCGGTCCTGCTCTGCGAGCAGGACGACCTCGCGTCGCACACGTCGTCGTCCAGCACGAAGCTGATTCACGGCGGCCTGCGTTACCTCGAATACAACGAGTTCGGGCTGGTGCGCAAGGCGCTGCAGGAGCGCGAAACGCTGCTGCGCGCGGCGCCGCACATCATGTGGCCGCTGCGCTTCGTGATGCCGCACATGCCGAACCTGCGCCCGGCCTGGCTGATCCGCATCGGCCTGTTCCTCTACGATCACCTCGCGAAACGCGAACTGCTGCCCGGCTCGCGCGGCATCGACATGCGCCGCCACGCGGCCGGCGCGCCGCTGATCGACTCGATCAAGCGCGGTTTCGTCTATTCCGACGGCTGGGTCGACGATGCGCGCCTCGTCGTGCTGAACGCGATGGATGCGAAGGAGCGCGGCGCCGAGATCCTGACGCGCACCCGGCTCGTCTCCGCCGAACGCCGCGGCGACGAATGGGAAGCGCGGCTGCAGCACGCCGACGGCTCGATCCAGGTCGTGCATGCGCGCGCGATCGCGAACGCGGCCGGCCCGTGGGTCGGCGAAGTGCTGCACGGCGCGCTCGGCCGCGGCGCGCATCACAGCGTGCGGCTCGTGAAGGGCAGCCACATCATCACGCGCCGCCTGTTCGATCACGATCACGCATACATCTTCCAGAACCCGGACAAGCGGATCATCTTCGCGATTCCGTACGAGCACGACTTCACGCTGATCGGCACGACCGACGTCGAGTACACGAACGATCCCGCGAAGGTCGCGATCGATCGCGACGAGACGCAGTACCTGTGCGATTCGATCAACCGCTACTTCAAGCGCAAGATCTCGCCGGCCGACGTGCACTGGACCTACTCGGGCGTGCGCCCGCTACTCGAGGACGAGAACGCGGCGAACGCGTCGGCCGTCACGCGCGACTATCGCCTCGAGCTGGACGACGGCGCGGGCGCCCCGCTGCTGTCGGTGTTCGGCGGCAAGATCACGACGTTCCGCAAGCTCGCGGAAGAAGCCGGCGACATGCTGTGCCGCGCGCTCGGCCGCGACGCGAAAACCTGGACCGCCGGCGTCGCGCTGCCGGGCGGCGACATCGCGGACGCGAAGTTCGACGTATTCGCCGACGCGTTCGCAAAACGCCATCCGTGGCTGCCCGCCGCGCTCGCCCGCCGCTATGCGCGTGCGTACGGCACGCGCGCCGAGCGCGTGATCGACGGCGCGAAGTCGCTCGCCGACCTCGGCGCCGAAATCGCCCCGGGCATCCACGAAGCCGAACTGCGCTACCTGCGCGACGCCGAATGGGCGACCTGCGCGCAGGACGTGCTGTGGCGCCGCTCGAAGCTCGGCCTGCACGTGACGCCGGGCACGCTCGACGCGGTGACGGCCGCGGTCGACGCATGGTTCGCCGCCGCGCACGCGCCGCACGCGTGATCCGGATGCTGTTGCAGTTGCCGTACCGACGTTGATTCACCGACGCGCCGCCCCACATGCGGCGCGCATCACAACTACGCCAATCCACGGATGGAGATGAGAGACATGCAGGACCAGTACATCCTCGCGCTTGACCAGGGCACCACGAGTTCCCGCGCGATGCTGTTCGATCGCCAGGGCAATATCGTTTCGATCGCCCAGAAGGAATTCGAACAGATCTACCCGCAACCCGGCTGGGTCGAGCACGACCCGCAGGAAATCTGGTCGACGCAAGCCGGCGTCGCCGCGGAAGCCGTCACGCGCACGGGCCTGAACGGCACGTCGATCGCCGCGATCGGCATCACCAACCAGCGCGAGACGACCATCGTCTGGGATCGCGAGACGGGCCAGCCCGTCTACAACGCGATCGTCTGGCAGGACCGCCGCACGGCCGACTTCTGCGACTCGCTGAAGAAGCAGGGGCTCGAGGCGAAGGTGCGCGCGAAGACCGGCCTGCCGATCGACTCGTACTTCTCCGCGACGAAGATCCGCTGGATCCTCGACAACGTGCCGGGCGCACGCGAGAAGGCGCGCCAGGGCAAGCTCGCGTTCGGCACCGTCGACAGCTGGCTCGTGTGGAACTTCACGAAGCACGAACTGCACGTGACCGACGTGACGAACGCATCGCGCACGATGCTGTTCAACATCCACACGCGCGAGTGGGACAGCGAGCTGCTCGAGCTGCTCGACATCCCGCGCAGCATGCTGCCGGAAGTGAAGGCGTCGTCGGAAATCTACGGCCACACGAAGACCACCGTGTTCGCGTCGAAGATCCCGCTCGCGGGCATCGCCGGCGACCAGCACGCGGCGCTGTTCGGCCAGATGTGCACGACGTCGGGCATGGTGAAGAACACCTACGGCACCGGCTGCTTCCTGATGATGAACACCGGCAACAAGCCGATCGAGTCGAAGAACAACCTCGTCACGACGATCGCGTGGCAGATCGGCGACGACGTGCAGTACGCGCTCGAAGGCAGCATCTTCATCGCGGGCGCGGTCGTGCAGTGGCTGCGCGACGGCGTCGGCATCATCAAGACGGCCGCGGAAATCGAAGCGCTCGCCGCGAGCGTGCCGCATACCGACGGCGTCTACCTCGTACCCGCGTTCGCCGGTCTCGGCGCGCCGCACTGGAACGCACGGGCGCGCGGTTCGGTATTCGGCGTCACGCGCGGCACGACCTCCGCGCATCTCGCGCGCGCGGCGCTCGACGCGATCGCGTACCAGTCGCTCGACGTGCTGGCCGCGATGGAAGCCGATTCGGGCATCAGCATCGGCGAGCTGCGCGTCGACGGCGGCGCAAGCGCGAACAACCTGCTGATGCAGTTCCAGGCCGACCTGCTCGGCGTCGATGCGGTGCGCCCGCAGATCACCGAGACGACCGCGCTCGGCGCGGCCTACCTCGCGGGCCTGGCGATCGGCTACTGGAAGAACCTCCACGAAGTGCGCGACCAGTGGCAGCTCGATCGCCGCTTCTCGCCGTCGATGCCGAAGGAGCAGGTCGATCGCTGCATGTCCGGCTGGCAACGCGCGGTGCGCGCCGCGAAGGCATGGGCCGACGACGCCCAGTAATCCTCCGGTATCCCAACGAAATACAACAACACCGGCGGACCGCGCCACGCGCGAGTCCGCCGCGACATACGAGAGACAACATGTCACCTTATATTGCAGAATTCATCGGCACGGCGATCCTCGTGCTGCTCGGCAACGGCGCGGTCGCAAACGTGCTGCTTGCAAAGACCAAGGGCAAGGGCGCGGACCTGATCGTGATCGTGATGGGCTGGGCGATGGCCGTGTTCGTCGCCGTGTACGTAACCGCGTCGTTCAGCGGTGCGCACCTGAACCCGATCGTCACGATCAGCCTCGCGCTCGCGGGCAAGTTCGCGTGGTCGAAAGTCGGCGGCTACGTCCTCGCGCAGATGCTCGGCGGGATGGCCGGCGCGCTGCTCGTGTGGCTCGCGTATCGCCAGCACTTCGCGAAGGAAGCCGATGCGGACCTGAAGCTCGCGGTGTTCTGCACCGCGCCGGCGATCCGCAGCGTCACGCACAACGTACTGACCGAAGCGATCTGCACGTTCGTGCTGATCCTCGGCGTGCTGTACCTCGCGTCGCCGCAGGTCGGCCTCGGCGCACTCGACGCGCTGCCCGTCGGCCTGCTCGTGCTGGGCATCGGCATCTCGCTCGGCGGCCCGACCGGCTATGCGATGAGCCCGGCGCGCGACCTGTCGCCGCGCATCATGCACGCGCTGCTGCCGATCCCCGGCAAGCGCGACAGCGACTGGCGCTATGCGTGGGTGCCCGTCGTCGGCCCGCTGCTCGGCGGCGCCGCGGCAGCCGGCCTGTATCTGCACCTGCACGCCACGATCTGATCGCGGCCTGAACGAAGCGCGTGGCGTTCGGCGCCGCGCGCTTCGTCCTTCTCTTGCCCCGCCCCCCCTTTTCGCTAGCGGTCGCTCGCGGCCGTCACCCGCGATTTCCGCTTCACGTTCGTCTCCACGACTACGACCGGCGTCACGTCGATCACGCGCTCGACCGGCATTCTCTCCAGCCGCATTTCCCAGACGAATCCCGATGCACGCCTGAAGGCGCTTGCGGCGGCGAACCGCGCAATGCGCATCGGATGGGAGTGGATTTCCGCGTCCTCGTCGAGCACGCGCCCACCCGTCGGCACGCCCTTCGACAACGGCGGCCGCGCGCCTGACAGGCGGGCCTCCGCACCGATCGGCACGACCCGGCCGCATCGGGCAAATTTGCCGAAACGTCACGCGGCGCGCGCATGAAAGCACGTATGATGGCGAATTGATCGGCGTCGCCGATTGTCCGCTTGTTCACCATCATGCTCGATCACCTCATCTGCGACTGCGACGGCGTGCTCGTCGACAGCGAAGTCATTGCCGACCGCGTGCTGCTCGACACGCTGTCCGCCACGTTCCCGAACCTCGATTTCGAAGCCGCCGCGAAGTCGGCATTCGGCCAGCAGACGTCGCGCTTCCTCACCGGGATCGAATCCCGCTTCGGCATCGAGATGCCCGCGAACTTCATCGAGACCATCGAACACAACATCGAGGTCGCGCTCGCGCAATCGCTCGCACCGATCTCCGGCGTGCGCGATGCGCTGCTGAAGGTCACGCTGCCGGCGGCGGTGGTCTCGAACAGCCGGCTCGTGCGGGTGCGCAATTCGCTGAAGCGCGCGTCGCTCACCGAGATCTTCGGCGAGCGCGTGTTCAGCTCGGAACAGGTGGCACGACCGAAACCCTACCCCGACGTCTACCTGCACGCGGCGCAGACGCTCGGCGTCGCGCCGGCGCGCTGCATCGTCGTCGAGGACAGCGTATCGGGGTTGAATGCCGCGCGGGCGGCCGGGATGAAGACGATCGCGTTCGTCGGTGCGAGCCACATCCCCGACAATTACGCGGACGCGCTGCGCGCGATGGGCATCACACGGATCATGCGCAAGATGGACGAACTGCCCTCGCTTGTCGAGGCCGGCATGCGCGGCGAATTCGGCGACGTGCAGTCCTGAGATTCATGCAGGCCGGATCAGGTCGATCCGGCCCGCCGCGGATGCGCGAACGCACCCGCTTTCCCGTCACTCAGGCCGGCTCGCAGCAGCGCTCGCGCGCGGCCGCCAGCGCCTCGCGGAACTCGACGAGTTCCGCGATCGTCAGCATCGGCAGCCCGTGCCGTTGCGCGAAACGCTCGACGTCGTCGCCGCGCGTCATCGTGCCGTCCGGATTCATCAGCTCGCACAGCACGCCGGCCGGCTTCAGGCCCGCGAGGATCGACAGGTCGACCGTGCCTTCGGTGTGACCGCGGCGCGCGAGCACGCCGCCCGGTTGCGCACGCAACGGAAACACGTGGCCGGGGCGCACGATGTCGTGCGGCTTCGCGCCTTCCGCGATCGCCGCGCGGATCGTCGTCACGCGGTCGGCCGCCGACACACCGGTATGCACGCCTTCGCGCGCTTCGATCGACACCGTGAACGCGGTGCCGTTGCGGCTCTCGTTGGTCTGCACCATCGGCGGCAGCTCGAGCGCGCGCACCGTGTCGTCGGTCAGGCACAGGCACACGATGCCGCTGCACTCGCGGATCAGCAGCGCCATCGTCTCGGGCGTGATGCGCTCGGCGGCGACGATCAGGTCGGCTTCGTTCTCGCGGTCGTGGTCGTCCTGCAGCACGACCGCGCGGCCGGCGCGCATCGCGTCGAGCGCAGCGGCGATGCGCGGCGGCACCGGTTCGGAATCCAGCAACGGGAGATCGGCAAAGGCGTCGGCCGGTGCCGACGAACGGGACATCAAGGACATGTGAAACGCTCCTCGCAAATACGATTTGGGCGAAAAACGTTCCAGGGCATTGCAAACAGACAGAACGACAACCCGCTTCGCACGCATCGCGAAGCGGCCCTGACGGACATGACTATCTGCACATCTTCTCTCATCCGGACTATGACCGTCGGCTCTGGCATTCGACCAGATCTGCTGACCCCGCGCGGATGCGCGGGCGCTCGCGGGCTCGCCGGCTTACGCCAGCCTACCGCCGGTGGGGATTTTCGCCCCGCCCTGAAGACGCACTGATTGCCGGACGGGGGTTCCCCGTCAACGGCGGGCCAAGCATACAACAGCTGCGCACGAAGCGCAGCGCACCACACCTAAAACCTTACTGACGACTCCGTCTAACGGCATCGTCCGAACGGCCGACTCTCCGGCCGCACGCCCGCGACACAGCGCGACAGCGGCCGTTGCGTCGCGCCCGCGCGGTCAGTGGGCCGCATGCGCCGCATCGGGCACGAGCCAGCGCGGCGGCACCTCGGGGCTCACCGTCACGCGAAACGCGCGCGCTTCGCTGTCGCCGGGGTTGCGCAGGCTGTACGGCTGGTCGGCATCGAACACGATCGCGTCGCCGGTCGCCAGCAACTGACGGCGGTCATGCACGCTGACTTCGAGCGTGCCTTCGCTGACGACGAGGTTGATCGTCGTGCCGGGGGCACGGCGCGCGCCGGGCTCCGTATGCAGCGGCGCGATCCGCAGTTCGTGGAATTCGGCCGCGGCCGGCTCGCCTTCCGGATACAGCGCGCGTGCCGAGAAACGCCCGTTCGAACTGACGACGCGCGACGCGCGCTCCGCCGCCAGGTGCTCGAAGCCGTTTACCGCGTGGCGGCGCAGGAACGCGGCGACCGACACCTTCAGCGCCGCGGCGATCTTGCAAAGCACCTTGATCGACGGCACGCTGCGCGCCGACTCGATCTGCGCGAGCATCGCGCGGGATACGCCGGACAGCCGCGCGAGCGCATCGAGCGACAATTGCCGCTCGGCGCGCAAACGCGCGAGGTTCACGCCGACGACCTGCTCGAGGGCGTCGAGCGACGCGGACGCGTGCAGGTCGGCCGCGTTGCCGGACTCGAAGGAAGACACGTCGCGCACGAGCGCCAGGGATGAAGACATAGCATTGCCTCCGGGCCGCCGTGCGGCCCTGCGTAGGGGGTAAGCCGGGATCGGAATCGGGTTGCGCCAGCCATGGCGCGTATCGAGACGCTATCACCCGGCCTGGCACGGGCAAACGAAGTTATCTTCACACCGTTATCACCATTGCGGAGGAATGCGTTTCTCGCGAACCTTTTCCTGCCGCTATCGCGTCGCCGCCCGGCCCCGTGACGCGCTCACTGCGCTGCCGGCGCCGCGCCGCGTGCCGGGCCGCGCGCGTCGAGCCGCATCGCGAGCCACGTAACGACCAGCGCCGCGAACGTGACCGCGACGGCGACCCACGGCAGCGCGTCGAGCGCGAGGCCGTGCTCCAGCGCGAGGCCGCCGAGCCACGCGCCGCCGGCGTTGCCGACGTTGAACGCGCCGATGTTCAGCGTCGACGCGAGATGCGGCGCGCTCGCGGCCTTCTCGACCACGCGCGCCTGCAGCGGCGGCACCGTCGCGAACGCGGCGATCCCCCACACGAATATGGTGACGGCGGCCGCGACCGGCAGGTGGCTCGTCTTCGCGAACACGGCCATCACGGCCATCAGCGCGACGAGGATCGCGATCAGCGACGGCATCAGCGCGCGGTCGGCGAGCTTGCCGCCGAGCGTGTTGCCGATCGTCAGCCCGGCGCCGAACAGCACGAGGATCAGCGCGACCGAACGCGGCGCGTAGCCCGACACGGTTTCAAGAATCGGCGCGATGTACGTGAACACGACGAACACGCCGCCGAAGCCGAGCACCGTCATCAGCAGCGCGAGCCATACCTGCGGCTCCTTCAGCACGCGCACTTCGTGGCCGAGGCCGACCGGCCCGCTGTCGTGACGGTTCGGCACCAGCGCGGCCACGCCGCCGAGCGACAGCACGCCGAGCGCGGCGACGATCCAGAACGACGCGCGCCAGCCGAGCAGCTGGCCGACGAAGGTGCCGAACGGCACGCCGAGCACGTTCGACAGCGTGAGCCCCGTGAACATCAGCGCGATCGCGCTCGCGCGCTTGTCGGCCGGCACGAGCGACGCGGCGACCACCGCGCCGATCCCGAAGAACGAGCCGTGCGCGAACGACGTGACGACGCGCGCGACCATCAGCATCGCGTAGCCGGATGCGGTCGCGCACAGCACGTTGCCGACGATGAAGATCGCCATCAGCAGTTGCAGCGCGGCCTTGCGCGGCATGCGGCTCGTGAGCACCGCGAGCAGCGGCGCGCCGACCGCCACGCCGAGCGCGTAGCCCGTGACGAGCAGGCCGGCCGACGGCAGCGACACGGCGAGGTCGTGCGCGACTTCGGGCAGCAGGCCCATGATGATGAATTCGGTGGTGCCGATGGCGAAGGCGCTGATCGCGAGCGCCAGTAACGGGATGGGCATGACGTTCTCCGGAAGGCGGCGGCCGCGGCGCCCGATCGGTGCCGCACCGCACAAGAAGCGGGATGTGCGCGCATTGTCCCGAAGACGCCTATATTTGATAATTGGCGTGGCATTTGAACCATTTTCAAAAATTTCTGGAAAATCGCATGGACCGACTGGGCGATATCCGGCTGTTCGTCGAAGCCGCGGAGCTAGGCAGCCTGTCGGCCGCCGGGCGCAAGCTGAACCTCACGCCGGCCGCCGCGAGCGCGCGCCTCGCGAAGCTCGAGGCGAAGATCGCGACGCGGCTGTTCGAACGCTCGACGCGGCAGTTGCGGCTCACCGACGAGGGCAGGCTGTACCTGAACTGCTGCCGCCAGGCGCTGCAGGCGCTCGACGACGCGGACGCCATGCTGCAGGAAGGCCGCAACGTCGTCGGCGGCAAGGTGCGGCTGTCGTCGACGTCCGATTTCGGCCGCAACCAGCTGCTCGACTGGCTCGACGAATTCACGACGCTGCACCCCGACGTCACGTTCGCGCTGACGGCATCCGATTCGTCGTCGAACCTGTGGCAGGACGAGATCGACCTCGCGATCCGCTTCGCCGCGCCGCCGGACGGCGCGCTGATCGCCCGCCGGCTCGCCACCAACCGGCGCGTGCTGTGCGCGGCGCCGTCGTTCGTCGAGCGTCACGGCTCGCCGGCCGATCCGCACGATCTGGCCCGTTTTCCATGCAACGTGATCACGATCGCGTCCGGGCCGATGAACACCTGGCATTTCACGCGCGGCGACGAGGTGCAGATCCATACGGTGCCCGTGTCGACCGCGTTCGAGACCAACGACGGGGGCCTCACGCGCGAATGGACGCTGCGCGGCCACGGCATTGCGCTGAAGTCGCTGTGGGACATCGCCGACGACGTCCGCGCGGGCCGCCTGCGCGTGCTGCTGCCCGACTGGCGGCACCAGGACGCGCCGCTGCACGCGATCTATCACAGCAAGCGCTACATGGCGCCGCGCGTGCGCGTGCTGCTCGACTTCCTCGCCGAACGCTTCGCGCGCGAGGAAACCGCGCTCGACGACCTGCTGAACGCGTGCCGCTGACGGCCGGTACCCGGCCTTTCAGGGGTCGGAACCTGACACCCGGCGTCGCGCGGCCGCAACCCGCCGCCCGTCCGGGGCGGCGCGAAAAGCTATAATGGAAGGCTTTTCCGACGGCCTTTCCTGCTCGCCGCGCGCATCCGCGTGCCGCGCACGGCCGTCCCGATTCACCCTTGACGACGCCCCCAGGTCAACCACTGCGAACGGCGAATCCCCATGACCAAGAAAGTTTACGTAAAGACCTTCGGCTGCCAGATGAACGAGTACGACTCGGACAAGATGGTGGACGTGCTCAACGCCGCCGAAGGCCTCGAGAAGACCGATACGCCCGAAGACGCGGACATCATCCTGTTCAACACCTGCTCGGTGCGTGAAAAGGCGCAGGAGAAGGTGTTCTCCGACCTCGGCCGCGTGCGCGAGCTGAAGGAAGCGAAGCCCGGCCTGCTGATCGGCGTCGGCGGCTGCGTCGCGAGCCAGGAAGGCGCGTCGATCGTGTCGCGCGCGCCGTACGTCGACCTCGTGTTCGGCCCGCAGACCCTGCACCGCCTGCCGCAGATGATCGACGCGCGCCGCGCGAGCGGCCGCGCGCAGGTCGACATCACGTTCCCGGAAATCGAGAAGTTCGACCACCTGCCGCCCGCGCGCGTCGAGGGGCCGAGCGCGTTCGTGTCGATCATGGAAGGGTGCTCGAAGTACTGCAGCTACTGCGTGGTGCCGTACACGCGCGGCGATGAAGTGTCGCGCCCGCTCGACGACGTGCTGACCGAAGTGGCCGGCCTCGCCGACCAGGGCGTGCGCGAAGTCACGCTGCTCGGCCAGAACGTGAACGCGTACCGCGGCGCGCTGGCGGCCGGCTCGTCCGACATCGCCGATTTCGCGACGCTGATCGAATACGTCGCCGACATCCCGGGCATCGAGCGGATCCGCTACACGACGTCGCACCCGAAGGAATTCACGCAACGCCTGATCGACACCTACGCGAAGGTGCCGAAGCTCGTGAGCCACCTGCACCTGCCGGTCCAGCACGGCTCCGACCGCATCCTGATGGCGATGAAGCGCGGCTACACGGTGCTCGAATACAAGTCGGTGATCCGCAAGCTGCGCGCGATCCGCCCCGACCTGTCGCTGTCGACCGACATGATCGTCGGTTTCCCCGGCGAGACCGAGGACGATTTCGACAAGATGATGGCCCTGGTGCACGAGATGAGCTACGACACGAGCTTCTCGTTCATCTACAGCCCGCGCCCCGGCACGCCGGCCGCGAACCTGCACGACGACACGCCGCGCGACGTGAAGCTCAAACGCCTGCAACATCTGCAGGCGACCATCGAGGAGAACGTCGCACGCATCAGCCAGTCGATGGTCGGGAAGGTCGAGCGGATCCTCGTCGAGGGCCCGTCGCGCAAGGACCCGAACGAACTCGCGGGCCGCACCGAGAACAACCGGGTCGTGAATTTCCCGGCGCCGCTCGCCGCGCACCCGCGCCTGATCGGCCAGATGATCGACGTGCGGATCAACCATGCGTACCCGCATTCGCTGCGCGGCGAGCTCGTGCTCGTCAGCGGCGATGCGAGCGCGGCCACCCACTGATTGACGCTCAACAGGAGCCCGACGCTACTTTGAAGACCGTCCAAGCACTGGAATTCACTGCCCCGCGCGACGACAACGCGCGCCTCGCCAACCTCTGCGGCCCGCTCGACGAGAACCTGCGGCAGATCGAACAGGCGCTCGACGTCACGCTCGCGCGGCGCGGCCACCGGATCACGATCCGCGGGCGCGGCGCGAAGCTCGCGCTCGCCGCGCTCGAGAACTTCTACAACCGCGCGCGCGATCCGCTGTCGGTCGACGACATCCAGCTCGCGCTGGTCGAGGTGCGCCACACGACCGGCAACGGCCGCCAGGACACGCTCGACGTGCGCTTCCGCGGCGACCCCGACCATCCGTTCGACGAGCCCGTCGTGCAGCTCGACGCCAGCGAGCCGGACGAGGAACCCGCGCCGAAGCTGTACACGCGGCGCGCCGACCTGCGCGGCCGCACGCCCGCGCAGCGCGAGTACCTGAAGCAGATCCTGTCGCACGACGTGACGTTCGGCATCGGGCCGGCCGGCACCGGCAAGACCTACCTCGCGGTCGCGTGCGCGGTCGACGCGCTCGAGCGCGACCAGGTCAAGCGGATCGTGCTGACGCGCCCGGCCGTCGAGGCCGGCGAGCGGCTCGGCTTCCTGCCGGGCGATCTCGCGCAGAAGGTCGACCCGTACCTGCGCCCGCTGTACGACGCGCTGTACGACCTGCTCGGCTTCGACAAGACCGCGAAGATGTTCGAGCGCCAGATGATCGAGATCGCACCGCTCGCCTACATGCGCGGCCGCACGCTGAACCACGCGTTCATCATCCTCGACGAGGCGCAGAACACGACGCCCGAGCAGATGAAGATGTTCCTCACGCGGATCGGCTTCGGCTCGAAGGCCGTCGTGACCGGCGACACGAGCCAGGTCGACCTGCCGCGCGGCCACAAGAGCGGCCTCGTCGAGGCGCAGCAGGTGCTCGGCGGCGTGCGCGGCATCGCGCTCACGCGCTTCACGAGCGCGGACGTCGTGCGTCATCCGCTCGTCGCCCGCATCGTCGAGGCGTACGACGAGTTCCACGCACAGCATCAGGACGGCTGAGCGGCAGCCTGCCCTGCCCCCACCCTGCCGGCCCGGCCCGCCACACGGCGCGCCGGGCTTTTTTTGCCCGGTCGAATTCGGGTGGGATCGGCCGTTTGGTGTATCCTCGACGCGTCCCAATCGCCGTACGCGTCATGAAATCTTCCCGTTCCCGCAAGTCCGGTCGCGCCCAGTCCGCCGCGCCCGAATCCCCCCGTCTTTCGCTGTTCGACGCGAAGGGCAAGGCCCGCACCGTCAACGCACAGGGCCTGCGGATCGACTTCCCGGACGGCCGCAGCCTGATGTTCGACCTGTCGGGCAGCTCCGGCGACGCGGCCGTCGCGATCGTCGCGCAGCACAACGATCCGGCGATGCGCGCGAAGCTCGCGCTGCAGCCGGAGCACTACGACAGCGTAACGCTGCACGTGGGGGCCGAGCTCGCGCCGCGCGAGGACGACCACGACGACGCACCGCGCGCGCTGGAACTCGACCTGTCCGTGCAGTATGGCGACGAAATCACGAGCGACGTGCGCAAGACGCTGCCCAAGCGCAAGCTGATCGCCGAATGGATCGAGCCGGCGCTGTTCGCGAGCGCGCAGCTCACCGTGCGCTTCGTCGGCGAAGGCGAAGGGCGCACGCTGAACGCCGGCTACCGCCACAAGGACTACCCGACCAACGTGCTGACCTTCGCGTACGACGCGGCGCCCGACGGCACCGTGATCGGCGACCTCGTGCTGTGCTGCCCGGTCGTCGAGAAGGAAGCGCACGAGCAGGGCAAGCCGCTCCTGGCCCACTACGCGCACCTGCTGGTGCACGGCGCGCTGCACGCGCAGGGCTACGACCACGAGACGAGCGACGAGGACGCGGCCGAAATGGAAGCGCTCGAAGTCGACATCCTCGCGAAGCTGGGCTTCCCGAACCCGTACCAGTAAGCCTTTCGCACGATGCGCAACGCCGCGATGCTCCCGCCCGCCTACCCGCCGTCGATCGGCGACGGGCGCCTGCTGACGGAAGACGAGCTCGCGGCCTCGCTCGCGCACACGATGCGCGACTGGGACGGCCGGCAGGATCTCTGGCTGTTCGGCTATGGCTCGCTGATCTGGAACCCCGGTCTCCCGACCGTCGCCGCCGTGCGCGGCAAGGTACACGGCTACCACCGCGGGCTCTACCTGTGGTCGCGCGTGAACCGCGGCACGCCCGAACGCCCGGGCCTCGTGCTCGCGCTCGATCGCGGCGGCTCGTGCTCGGGCATCGCGTTCCGGCTGTCGGGCCCGACCGCGCAGCCGCACCTCGAGACACTGTGGAAGCGCGAGATGCCGATGGGGTCGTACCGGCCCGCGTGGCTGCCCTGCACGCTCGAGAGCGGCGAACGCGTGAACGCGCTCGCGTTCGTGATGCGCCGCGACGTACCGACCTATACGGGCAAGCTGTCCGACACCGTCGTGAAGGAAGTGTTCAGCTGCGCGGCCGGCCGCTACGGCACGACGCTCGACTACGTGAGCCGCACGGTCGACGCGCTGCGCGCGAGCGGCATTCCCGATCGCGCGCTGGAAGGGTTGCTCGCACGATGCAAGTGACGCGATCCCGCACCGCCCGCGCATTCGAACGAGGCGCCCACCGATGAAACCGTCACGCTGGTCGCGCTGCAAGGTCGCCGCGCTGCTCGTCGCCGCGAGCGTCGCCTTGTCCGGCTGCGGGATCCTGGGCTGCGGCGGCGCCGCGACCAACGGAGCGGCCGCCGGCGGCTGCTCGGCCGGCATGCGCTTCTGAGCCCCCTTTCGCTGCCGAGCCCCCTTTCGCCCCCGTCTTCGACCGCGATCGCATGCGGCGGATTGCCGCCGATGCCAACCGGCCGGCCGGTCGTTTTCCCCGTTGCGCCGCCCCGTCCTGCCCGAACCTGTTTTTTGCGCTGCTGCGCCTTCGCCCTTTTCTGGGATAGGATGGACCCGAGGACGAGGTCGCGCCCGGCGCGGCCGTCCGCGAGCGGGGCCCGCGAGCCGCCCGCCCTGGCCGTGCGGCCGGGGTGACACGGTCGCGTCGTGCCCTTGGTGTATCCTTGCCTACTCCGTGACAGCGCGCCCCGGCATGACCCGGGCGCACCACCATGAACGATTCGTATCCCAGTCGTAAGCCAACCGACAAACCGCAAGAAAAGCGCTCGCTGCTCGAGCGCCTGACCGACTTCATCTCGCCCGAGCCCGAATCCCGCGGCGAGCTGCTGGAAATCCTCCAGGACGCCCACGAACGCAACCTGATCGACGCCGACTCGCTGTCGATGATCGAAGGCGTGTTCCAGGTCTCCGATCTGTGCGCCCGCGACATCATGGTGCCGCGCGCGCAGATGGACGCGATCAACATCGCCGACAAGCCCGAGGATTTCATCCCGTTCGTCCTCGAAAAGGCGCACTCGCGCTACCCCGTGTACGAGGAGAACCGCGACAACGTCATCGGCGTGCTGCTCGCGAAGGATCTGCTGCGCTTCTATGCCGAAGAAGAGTTCGACGTGCGCGGGATGCTGCGCCCGGCCGTGTTCATTCCGGAATCGAAGCGCCTGAACGTGCTGCTGCACGACTTCCGCGTGAACCGCAACCACCTCGCGATCGTCGTCGACGAATACGGCGGCGTGGCGGGCCTGATCACGATCGAGGACGTGCTCGAACAGATCGTCGGCGACATCGAGGACGAATACGACTTCGACGAGGAAGCCGGCAACATCATCTCGGGGCCGGACGGCCGCTTCCGCGTGCGTGCGCTCACCGAGATCGAACAGTTCAACGAGGCGTTCGGCACCGATTTCCCCGACGACGAAGTCGACACGATCGGCGGCCTGATCACCCATCATTTCGGACGCGTGCCGCATCGCGGCGAGAAGCTGCAGCTCGGCAACCTCGTGTTCGAGATCCAGCGCGGCGATGCACGCCAAGTGCACGTGCTGCTGGTGCGCCGCAACCCGCTCGCCAGCCGTCGCGCCGAAACCTCGCACGAAGACTGACCGTTCCGCGCCAGCCGCGTTTCCTTCAACCGCTCGCCCACTTCCGCTTCACATGGACGATCCGATCCCGTCCCGCCCGGCTGGCGGCCTCCTCGCGCCGGCGCCCGGCCGCGCGCTGCCGCGCTGGCACTACCCGGCCGCGCTGCTCGCGGGCGCGGCCAATACGCTCAGCTTCGCACCGACGCCGCACGGCGGCTGGCTGCAACTCGTCGTATTCGTCTGGTTTTTCGCGCAACTGACGCGCACGTCGAGCTGGCGCGGCGCCGCGCTCACCGGCGGCGCATTCGGCTTCGGCAACTTCATCAGCGGCATCTGGTGGCTCTACATCAGCATGCACGTGTACGGCGAGATGGCCGCGCCGCTTGCGGGCGGCGCGCTCGTGCTGTTCGCGCTGTACCTGTCGCTGTACCCGGCGTTCTCGGCCGGGCTGTGGTCGTTCTGCGCGGGCCATGCGTGGCATCGCCGTACCCCCGATCCACGTCCGTTCTCGCCGACCTGGCACGGCGCGTTCGCGTTCGCGAGCGCGTGGGCCTTCGGCGAATGGCTGCGCGGCACGCTGTTTACCGGCTTTCCGTGGCTCGCCAGCGGCTACCCGCAGGTCGACGGCCCGTTCGCGGGCTTCGCGCCGGTGGTCGGCGTATACGGGATCGCGTGGGTACTCGCGCTGTTCGCGGCGCTGGTCGTGCAGGCGCTCGTCGCCGCGCGCCCGGCGCCCGCGCGTGACAACGGCGCCGGGAGTGCCGGCGGCAACCCGCGCGTGCGCATCGCCGCGCCGGCCGGCGTGGCGGTCGCGCTCGTCGCGGCCGGCCTCGGGCTGTCGCAGGTCACGTGGACGGTGCCCGCGAATGCGCCGCTCACCGTGCGGCTGCTGCAGGGCAACGTGAAGCAGGACATCAAGTTCGAGCAGGAAGGCATCGACGCGGCGATCAAGATGTACCAGCGGATGATCATCGAGAAGCCGGCCGACCTGATCGTCACGCCGGAGACCGCGATCGCCGTGATGATCCAGGAACTGCCCGAGCCGTTCGCCGTCGCGATCCGCAAGTTCAGCGACACGACGGGCTCGGCCGTGCTGTTCGGCGCGGTCGGCGCGTCGGTGACCGAGGACGGCCACTACGTCGACTATACGAACAGCCTGTACGGCGTGACGCCGAACTCGCGCGATATCTATCACTACGACAAGCACCATCTCGTGCCCTTCGGCGAATTCATCCCGTGGGGCTTCCGGTGGTTCGTCGACCTGATGAAGATGCCGCTCGGCGATTTCGCGCGCGGCGCGCCGGTGCAGAAGCCGTTCCTCGTGCACAACCAGCCCGTGATGGCCGACATCTGCTACGAGGACTTGTTCGGCGAGGAAATCGCCGCGACGATCCGCGACAACCCGCAGCCGCCCGGCGTGCTCGTCAACGTGACGAACCTCGCGTGGTTCGGCGACACGATCGCGCTCGACCAGCACCTGCAGATCGCGCGGATGCGCTCGCTCGAAACGGGCCGGCCGATGCTGCGCTCGACCAACACGGGGATGACCGCCGCGATCGACGCGCACGGGCGCGTGCTCGGCCAATTGAAGCCGTTCACGATCGGCTCGCTCGACGTGCGGATCGAAGGCACGAGCGGCTTCACGCCTTACGTGACGAGCGGCAACAACATCGTGCTCGCGGTGTCGTTCGTGCTGCTCGCGTTCGGCTTCACGTTCGGGCCGGGGCTGCGCCGGCGCAATGGCCGCAACAACGGCGGCGATCAACCCAAATGACGCAAGCGGCGGCCGGTGACCGCTAGCCGGCCGTTCAGGCCTGCCGGGCCGGCTGACCCGGTCGATCCGGCTGCGCGACGAGGCTGCGCAGGTCGCGACTCACCGCCTCCATCACCGGCAGCCACGCGTCGAACGCCGGCTGCCGGTACAACGTCGCGCTCGGATACCACGGGCTGTCCGTGCGTTCGAGCATCCACGGCCAGTGCGGATTCACGTCGAGCAGCACCCACGTGCGCGCCCCGAGCGCGCCCGCCAGGTGCGCGACCGACGTGCACACGGTCATCACCAGATCCAGCGCGCCGATGAATGCGGCCGTATCGTCGAAGCTCGTCAGCTCCGCCGTGAAATCCTCGATCGCGAAACCGGCCGCGCGCGCCGCCGCGACATCCGCGTGCGCGCCCGGCTGCAGCGAATAAAACGCGACGCCGTCGATCCCGCGAAACGCGTCCGCATAGCGCTCGAGCCCGACGCGCCGAAACGGGTTGCGCTGGTGGCCCGCGCTGCCCGTCCACACGAGCCCGACCTTCAGCCGGCGCTCGCCCGCAAGCCGCGCGCGCCACGCATCGCGCGCGTGCGGATCGGCCCGCAGGTAAGGCACCGACGATCCGAGCGTCTCGTTCTCCATGCCGAGCATCAGCGGCAGGCCGATCAGCGGCACCTCGTAATCGAATGCCGGCAGCGCGTCGACGCCGCCGCCCGCACCGAATACGTCCACGTGCGCGCCAAGACTGCGCTGCATCAGCGTGCCGACCTGCGGGAACGTATTCCACGCGAGCCGGCCGCCTTCGCGATGCACGCGCTCGGCGAGCGGCGCGACGTAGCGGCAGAACTGCAGCACGTCGCCGAGCCCCTGTTCGCCCCACACCAGCAGCGTTTTTCCCGCCAGCGGCTCGCCCTGCCAGCGCGGACCCGGCAGCGCCGGCCGGCGGCCGCGCAGTTCGCCCGCGCCGTCCCAGCGCGCCTCGTGGCCGCGCCAGCCGGCCGCGTAGTTGCCGCGCACGAGCTGGATGATCGCGAGGTTGAAACGGAACGACGCGTCGTCGGGCGCCAGCTCGCATGCACGCGCCGCGTAACGCTCGGCATCGTCCCAGCGTTGCGCCTCCTTCATCGCCATCGCGACGTTGTTCATCGCGAGCGCGTTGCCGGGCGCGAGGTCGTCCAGCCGCGCGGCGCACGCGAGCGCGCCGTCGAGGTCGTGCGCCGCGATCCGCGCGACGACCAGATTGATCCACGCCTGCACGTCTTGCGGATCGTGCTTCACGGCCGCGTCGAGCAGCGCGATCTCCTCCGCGCGGTCGCCACCCGACAACCGCAGCGCGATCGCGAGGTTGTTGCGCAACGACGGCCGGCCCGCATCGATCGCCAGCGCCGCGCGGTACGGCGCGACGGCATCCGCGTGGCGGTCGGCCATCTGCAGCGCGTAACCGTGATTGAAGTACGCGGTCGCGCCCGGCCGCACGCGCGCCGCGCATTCGGCGAGCGCGAGTGCATCGGCCGTGCGCTGCCGCGCGACGAGCGTCGTCGTGAGCTGCGCGAGCGCATCGGCGTCGACCGCGTGCAGATGGGCGGCAGCGGCGAGCCACAGATCGTGCGCGGCGCGCTCGCCGCGCGCCTGCGCGTCGGCGGCCTGGCCGAGCAGCGCGAGCAGCGGCGGAAGCAGCGGAATGAGGAGGTCGGTCGGGTCGTCCATGCGATCGGCGTCGGCAAGCGGTGACGCGGCACGCGTGGCGCGCGCCGCAATATGCGCATCTTAACGCCCGCGCGAAGCGGCACGGCATGCGCGTCGCGACAACCCCGCGGGCGGCCGCACGGACCGCGCCGCCCGCTCGTGCGGCCCTTCCGGAAGCGCGCCGGCGGCGGCCTCGCCCGCGTTCCGGCCGCATCCGCTCGCCGATCCGGTAAAATTACGCGTTTCAGCACACTAACAAGCCGCGCCGCCGCGCGAGCCGACCCTCCGGGCCCCGCCCGGAGCGCCGCCCGCAACGGAGCGCCAGCGCCACGAAGGCTCTTCATGCTTACGTTTCAGCAAATCATCCTGACGCTGCAGTCCTACTGGGACAAGCAGGGTTGCGCCCTGCTCCAGCCCATCGACATGGAAGTCGGCGCGGGCACGTCGCACGTCCACACGTTCCTGCGCGCGGTCGGCCCCGAGCCGTGGCGCGCCGCGTACGTGCAGCCGTCGCGCCGCCCGAAGGACGGCCGCTACGGCGAGAACCCGAACCGCCTGCAGCACTACTACCAGTACCAGGTCGTGCTCAAGCCGGCGCCGGAAAACATCCTCGACCTGTACCTCGGCTCGCTCGAAGCGCTCGGCTTCGACCTGAAGCAGAACGACGTGCGCTTCGTCGAGGACGACTGGGAAAACCCGACGCTCGGCGCGTGGGGGCTCGGCTGGGAAGTGTGGCTGAACGGGATGGAAGTCACGCAGTTCACGTATTTCCAGGAAGTCGGCGGCCTCGAATGCAAGCCGGTGCTCGGCGAGATCACGTACGGCCTCGAACGCCTCGCGATGTACCTGCAGAAGGTCGAGAACGTGTACGACCTCGTGTGGACCGAGTGGGAAGAGCAGGGCCCGAACGGCCCCGAGCTGCGCCGCCTGTCGTATGGCGACGTGTACCACCAGAACGAGGTCGAGCAGTCGACCTACAACTTCGAGCACGCGAACGTCGACCTGCTGTTCACGTTCTTCAACAGCTACGAAGCGGAAGCGAAGAAGATGATCGACGCGCAGCTCGCGCTGCCCGCGTACGAGCTCGTGCTGAAGGCCGGCCACACGTTCAACCTGCTCGACGCCCGCGGCGCGATCTCGGTCACCGAGCGCGCGGCGTACATCGGCCGCATCCGCGCACTGTCGCGTCTCGTCGCGCAGGCTTACTACGACTCGCGCGAGAAGCTCGGCTTCCCGATGCTCGGCAACCCGCCGGGCGTGCCGGGCCTCACCACCGACGCCCAGGACGCCGCGCAGCCGGCATGGGCGCCGCCGCTCAAGGTCGAACGCAAGATCGATCAGGACTGACGAGACGAGAATCATTCCAACCATGACGCACAATCATCCCGCCCCCCTGCTCGTCGAACTGCTGACCGAAGAGCTGCCGCCGAAGGCCCTCGCGCGCCTCGGCGACGCATTCGCTGAAGGTCTCGCGCAACGCCTCGCGGCGCGCGACCTCGTCGAAGGCGAACTCGTGTTCGAACGCTACGCCACGCCGCGCCGCCTCGCCGTCGTCGTGCAGAACGTGCGCGCCGTCGCGCCTGACAAGCAGGTCCGCGAAAAAGTCCTGCCGGTGTCGGTCGCACTCGACGCCGACGGCAAGCCGACGGCCCCGCTCGCGAAGAAGCTCGCGGCGCTCGGCCACCCGAACCTGTCGATCGCCGATCTCGAGCGCGCGCAGGACGGCAAGGCCGAAGCGTTCTTCATCAACTACTCTGCGGCCGGCGCGACGCTCGCCGACGGCCTGCAGGCCGCGCTCGACGAAGCGCTCGCGAAGCTGCCGATCCCGAAGTTCATGACGTACCAGCGCCCGGACGGCTCCGACGTGAAGTTCGTGCGCCCGGTCCATCGCCTGACCGTGCTGCACGACGACCGCATCGTGCCCGTTACCGCGTTCGGCGTCGATGCCGGCGACACCACGCTCGGCCACCGCTTCCTGTCCGACGGCCTCGTCGCGATCCAGCATGCGCGCGCGTACGCCGACACGCTGCGCGACAAGGGCCGCGTGATCGCGCACTTCGCCGATCGCCGCGAAACGATCCGCACGCAACTGAACGAACACGCGAACGGCGATACCGTCGTGATGCCCGAATCGCTGCTCGACGAAGTGACGTCGCTGGTCGAATGGCCGGTCGTCTACCCGTGCCGCTTCGAGGACGAATTCCTGCAGGTTCCGCAGGAATGCCTGATCCTCACGATGCAGACGAACCAGAAGTATTTCGCGCTGACCGACGTCGCCGGCAAGCTGCGCTCGCGCTTCCTGATCGTGTCGAACATCGAGACGAAGACGCCGGGCGAGATCATCGAAGGCAACGAGCGCGTCGTGCGCCCGCGCCTCGCCGACGCGAAGTTCTTCTTCGAGCAGGACAAGAAGAAGCCGCTCGCCGACCGCGTGCCGCAACTCGCGAACGTCGTGTATCACAACAAGCTCGGCTCGGCGCTCGCGCGCGTCGAGCGCCTCGAGGCGCTGGCCGGCGAGATCGCGCCCGCGATCGGCGCCGACGCCGCGCACGCGAAGCGCGCCGCGCGCCTCGCGAAGGCCGACCTGCTGACCGACATGGTCGGCGAGTTCCCCGAACTGCAGGGCACGATGGGCACGTACTACGCGCGCCACGACGGCGAAGCCGACGACGTCGCGCTCGCGTGCGCCGAGCACTACCAGCCGCGCTTCTCCGGCGACGCGCTGCCGACCACGCCCGTGTCGACGGCCGTCGCGCTGGCCGACAAGCTCGAGACGATCGTCGGCATCTGGGGCATCGGCCTCGCGCCGACCGGCGAGAAGGACCCGTTCGCGCTGCGCCGCCACGCGCTCGGCGTGCTGCGCCTGCTGCTCGAGAAGCAGCTGCCGCTCGATCTCGTGTCGCTGCTGCGCACGGCCCACGCGCGCTTCGAAGGCGTGCCGGGCGTCGCCGAATCGACCGACGCGATCCTCGCGTTCTTCATGGATCGCCTGCGCGGCCTGCTGCGCGAGCGCGGTTATTCGGCCGGCGAAATCGACGCGGTGCTGAGCCTGAACCCGACGCGCGTCGACGATCTCGTCGCGCGCCTCGACGCGGTGCGCGAATTCACGCGCCTCGCGGAAGCCGAAGCGCTCGCGGCCGCGAACAAGCGGATCTCGAACATCCTGAAGAAGTCGGAAGGCGGCGCGAACGGCACGGTGCAGCCGGCGCTGCTCGTCGAGGCCGCCGAGAAGGCGCTGCACGAACAGCTCGCGGCCGTCACGCCGCACGTGCAGTCGCAACTCGAGGCGCGCGCGTACACGGGCGCGCTGTCGGCGCTCGCCGCGCTGCGCGCGCCGGTCGACACGTTCTTCAACGACGTGATGGTCAATGCGGAAGATCCGGCACTGCGAGCCAACCGTCTCGCGCTCCTGTCCGCGCTGCACCAGCAGATGAACTGCGTCGCCGACATCTCGAAGCTCGCCGCATAAGGGCCGCACGATGCCGATCAGCCCCAACCGAAAGCTCGTCGTCCTCGACCGCGACGGCGTGATCAACGTCGATTCGGATGCGTTCATCAAGACGCCCGACGAATGGATCGCGCTGCCCGGCAGCCTCGAGGCGATCGCCCGGCTCAACCACGCGGGGTATCGCGTGGTCGTCGCGACCAACCAGTCCGGCATCGGTCGCGGGCTGTTCGACATGGCCGCGCTCAACGAAATGCACCTGAAGATGCATCGCGCGGCGGCCGCGGTCGGCGCGCGCATCGACGCGGTGTTCTTCTGCCCGCACACGGCCGAGGATCACTGCGACTGCCGCAAGCCGAAACCCGGCATGATGCAGATGGTCGCCGAGCGCTTCGAGATCGATCCCGGTCACACGCCGGTGGTCGGCGATTCGCTGCGCGACCTGCAGGCCGGCGTCGCGGTCGGCTTCCAGCCGCACCTCGTGCTGACCGGCAAGGGCAAGAAGACGCTCGCCGCGGGCAACCTGCCGCCCGGCACGAAGGTCCATGACGACCTGCGCGCGTTCGCGCTCGACTTTCTTTCACACGAACACGAGTGATGCGGCAGCCGCGCGCATCCTCCCTCACACCAGACTCACGCCGATGCGCTTCGTCCGCTCCCTGCTGCTGCTGATCTACTTCATCCTGTACACGGTGCCGTACGCCACCGCGTGCTTCATCGCGTTCCCGTTCATGCGCCCCGACGCACGCTACTGGATGGCCGCCGGCTGGTGCAAGTCGACCCTGTGGGTCGTGCGCTGGCTGAACGGCATCCGCTACCGGATCGAGGGGATGGAAAACCTGCCCGACGGCCCGGCCGTGCTGCTGTCGAAGCATCAGTCGGCGTGGGAGACGCTCGCGTTTCCGGCGCTGATGCCGAAGCCGCTCTGCTACGTGTTCAAGCGCGAGCTGCTGTACGTACCGTTCTTCGGCTGGGCGCTCGGCATGTTGCACATGGTCAACATCAACCGCAAGGAAGGCAAGAACGCGTTCGCGTCGGTGATCCGCCAGGGCAAGAAGCGCCTGTCGGAAGGCGCCTGGATGATCATGTTCCCCGAAGGCACGCGCACGCCGGTCGGCAAGCAGGGCAAGTACAAGACGGGCGGCGCACGCTTCGCGATCGAAACCGGCACGCCGGTCGTGCCGATCGCGCACAATGCAGGTCGGGTCTGGCCGCGCAACTCGTTCACGAAATTTCCGGGTATCGTCACCGTGTCGATCGGCAAGCCGATCCCCAGCGACGGGTTGACGCCCGATGCATTGAACTCGCAGGTCGAAGCATGGATCGAAGCGGAAATGCGCCGCATCGATCCCGATTCCTATCGCCAGGCGGGCAATGCCGGCACGCGCGATGCCGCGCGTGCCTGAAGCCCCCGGATTGCAGCCGTTGCGTACGACAAAAAGAAGCGAACTGATGAAACAGCGTCCGCGGCCACGGCCTGCCGTCGTGGCCCTCGATCATCGCCAGATGGATCTGCCGCTCTTCGACGGGCCGGCCGCCGCACCGTCGGCGCCCGCCGCGCCGCCGGCGCCGCCTGAAGCCGCTCCCACCGCCCCGCCCGCTCCGGGCGCGGCACCCGACCGCTCGCGCGTGCGCACGTTCGCGCTCGACAGCCGCGTGCTCGAATACCGGCTGAAGCGGTCGGCACGCCGTACGATCGGCTTCACGATCGACGGCAGCGGGCTGTCGATCACCGCGCCGCGCTGGGTCACGCTCGCCGACATCGAAGCGGCGATCTCGGAGAAGCAGCGCTGGATCTTCGCGAAGCTCGCGGAGTGGAAGACGCGCACCGAACAGCGCGCGCTGCCGCAGATCGACTGGCGCGACGGCGCGCAGCTGCCGTATCTCGGCAAGACGGTGACGATCGCGCTCGGCGCGGGCGCCGTCGCATTCGACGCCGATGCGCTGCGGCTGTCGCTGCCGCTGCCCGTGCAGGCCGACATGCAGCAGATCAAGGATCGCGTGCAGGGCTGGCTGCAGGGCGAGGCGAAACGCATCTTCGGCGAACGCCTGCCGGTCTACGCGGAAAAACTCGGCGTCACGTATTCGATGTACGCGCTGTCGTCGGCCGCGACGCGCTGGGGCAGCTGCTCGAGCGACGGCAAGATCCGCCTGAACTGGCGGCTGATCCATTTCCCGATGTCGATCATCGACTACGTCGTCGCGCACGAGCTGTCGCACCTGCGCGAGATGAACCACAGCCCGGCCTTCTGGCAGACCGTCGAATCGATCTTCCCCGAGTTCCGCGAAGCGCGGCACACGCTCAAGCACCACCCGCCCGAGCTGCTGCCGTCGCTTTGACATGACGCGCGCGGCAGCGCCGTCGATGCAAAAGGGCGATGCGGGTCACCCCGCATCGCCCTTTTTGCCGCCATGCGCATCGCACGCGGCGGCCCGTTCGTCCGGCGCTTACTTCTTCTGGATGAACTCGATCTTGTAGCCGTCCGGATCCTCGACGAACGCGATCACGGTCGTGCCGTGCTTCATCGGGCCTGCTTCGCGCGTGACCTTGCCGCCTTGCGCCTTGATCTTCTCGCACGCGGCGTACGCATCCTCGACCGCCACGGCCAGGTGGCCGAAGCCGTTGCCGAGATCGTAGGACGGCGTATCCCAGTTGTGGGTCAGCTCGATCACGGTGCCGGTGCGCTCGTCTTCATAGCCGACGAACGCAAGCGTGAACTTGCCTTCCGGATAATCCTCGCGACGCAGCAGCTTCATGCCGAGCAATTCGGTGTAGAACTTGATCGAGCGGTCGAGATCGCCAACTCGCAGCATCGTATGCAGCAAACGCATGTCTTGTACTCCTGTGGGGACTTTCCAGAACCGGAAACTCTACCAGAGTCGGGTGAAACTCGCCGGGGGCGCCTAGCCGGGGGCGCCTAGACCGGGCGGCCGATACCGCGCATCGGGGCACGCGCGCAATGGCGGAAAACGGCACGGTCCGGCTCGCCCCGTCGATCGTGCCGATCGGGTAACATCCCTCCACTTCGCACCAAAAGCGGGCATGCCACGCACCACCCGAACGCGACCACCCACCCTTCCCTGACGCCACACTGCCGTGCGAAACCGCCAATTCGAGCGCGCCCGACGCGCCGCCCGCCCGGCCTCGCTGCCGCCGTCCCGATCGAGCGAGGCGCGCCGATGACCCCACTCGCCGCCGCCCCCGTGCGCCGCGCGCTCGACCTGCGCGCCGCCGGCCTGATGTTGCTGCTGTGCGCGATCTGGGGTTTCCAGCAGGTCGCGATCAAGTACACGAACGCCGCGATCGCGCCGATGTTCCAGGCCGGGCTGCGCTCGGTGATCGCCGCCGCGCTGCTGTGGGGCTGGGCCCGCGCGCGCGGCACACCGCTGTTCCGGGCCGACGGCACGTTCGGCGCGGGCCTCGCGGCCGGTGCGCTGTTCGCCGGCGAATTCATCTGCGTGTTCTTCGGGCTCACGCTGACGAGCGCATCGCACATGGCGATCTTCCTGTACACGGCGCCGTGCTTCACCGCGCTCGGCCTGCACCTGTTCGCACCGGGCGAGCGGCTGCAGCGCACGCAATGGGCCGGCGTCGGCCTCGCGTTCGCCGGCATCGCGCTCGCGTTCGCGGACGGCTTCCTGACGCCGCGCGCGCCCGGCGCTTCGGTGCTGGCCGGGCTGGCCGGCGACGCGCTCGGGATTCTCGGCGGCGCGATGTGGGCCGCGACGACGGTCGTCGTGCGCTCGACGGCGCTCGCGCGGGCGAGCGCGAGCAAGACGCTGTTCTACCAGCTCGCGGTGTCGGCGGTCGTGCTGGTCGCGCTCGCCGCGCTGTTCGGCCAGGTGTCGCTCCCGCACGTGACGCCGATCGCGGTGGCGAGCCTCGCGTACCAGTCGGTGATCGTCGCGTTCGTCAGCTACCTGTCGTGGTTCTGGCTGCTGACGCGCTACAGTGCGTCGCGGCTGTCCGTCTTCACGTTCCTGTCGCCGCTGTTCGGCGTCGCGTTCGGCGTGCTGCTGCTCCGCGAATCGGTCGGCTGGCGCTTCATGTCCGCGGCCGCGCTCGTGCTGGCCGGCATCGCGCTCGTCAACGCGCCGCCGCGCAGGCGGGCGTAGGCGACCGGCCACATACACGCGTGCAATGAAAAGGGCTGCCCGTCGGGCAGCCCTTTCGTCACCTGCGGTCCGGCTTCGTGCGCCGCGCGTCAGCCGGCCTTGCGCACTGCCGCGAGCGCCTGCGCGACGCCGACGTATTCGGCCACGCTCACGTCCTCGGCACGACGCGCGAGATCGAAACCGAGCGCATCGAAATCGATCGTCTGGCGATAGTCGCCGAGCGTGTTGCGCAGCATCTTGCGGCGCTGCGAGAACGCGGCGGTGACGATTTCGCCGAGCAGCACGGGATCGACGTCCGGCAGTTCGTGCGGCTCGTACGGAATCATCCGGACGATCGCCGAATCGACCTTCGGCGGCGGCTGGAACGATTCCGGCGGCACGTCGAGCATCTTTTCCATCACGTAGCGGTACTGCAGCATCACCGACAGGCGCGAGAACGCCTTCGTGCCGGGCTCCGCGACCATCCGTTCGACGACTTCGTTCTGCAGCATGAAATGCTGGTCGATGACCGCATCGGCGAACGTCATCAGGTGGAACAGCAGCGGGCTGGAAATGTTGTACGGCAGGTTGCCGACGATGCGCAGCGACGGCTGGTCGCCGGGCGCCGCCAGCGAACGGAAGTCGAACGCGAGCGCGTCGCCCGCATGCAGCTCGAGCAGCGCGCCGAAGCGCTGCTGCAGGCGGCCGATCAGGTCGCGGTCGAGCTCGACCGCGTGCAGCGGCGACTCGGGCGTCGCGAGGCGCTCGATCAGCGGCTCGGTCAGCGCGCCGAGCCCGGGGCCGATCTCGACCATGCGCTGGCCGCGCGCGGGGCCGATCGTCGCCACGATCGAATCGATCACGCCGTGATCGACGAGGAAGTTCTGCCCGAAGCGCTTGCGCGCGAAATGGCCTTGATGCTGTCTGCTGTTCGACATCGACTGAGTAAGACGAAAAATACGACGAAAGAGGTGAGGCCGCGTCAGGCCGCGCGGCGATGGCGCGCCATCGTGACGGCCGTATCGAGCGCGGCGATCATGCTGCCCGGATCGGCGCGACCCGTGCCGGCCAGATCGAGCGCGGTACCGTGATCGACCGACGTACGGATGATCGGCAGCCCGAGCGTCACGTTGATGCCCTCGCCGAAGGTCGCATACTTCAGCACGGGCAGGCCCTGGTCATGGAACATCGCGAGCACGCAATCGGCATCGGCCAGATGGCGCGGCTGGAACAGCGTGTCGGCCGGATACGGGCCGCGCGCGTCGATGCGCAGCGCGTTCGCACGGGCCAGCGCCGGCGCGATCACGTCGATCTCCTCGCGGCCGAGATAACCGTTCTCGCCCGCGTGCGGGTTCAGGCCCGTCACCAGGATGCGCGGCGCGGCGAGGCCGAAGTCGCGCCGCAGGTCGCGGTCGATGATCGCGAGCGTCTCGACGAGACCGTCGATCGTCAGCGCGGCGGACACATCCTTCAGCGGCAGGTGCGTCGTCGCGAGCGCGACGCGCAGCGGCTTGTCGCCGGTGCCCGCCAGCATCATCACGACGCGCGGCGTATGCGTGCGCTCCGCCAGGTATTCGGTATGGCCGGTAAACGGCACGCCCGCATCGTTGATCGTGCTCTTCTGCAGCGGCGCGGTCACGATCGCGTCGTACCGGCCGGCCAGCGCGCCGTCGATCGCCGCGTCGAGCAGCCCGAGCACGTACCGGCCGTTCGCCGCGTCCAGCGTACCTGCCCGCGCGGGAACGGCCAGCGCGTGGTGCGCGACCGATACCGGTGCGCCGCCGGCCAGCACGGTGCGCTCGGCGCCGACGGCCGCCGCACGCGCGTCGAGCAGCGCCGCATCGCCGAGCACGGTGAAATGCGCGTCGGGCCAGCGCTGCGCGGCGTCACGCAGCGCCTGCACGGTCAGCTCCGGGCCGACCCCCGCGGGTTCGCCGGTCGTGATCGCGATCTGCAGCGCGGGCGTGGTCATCCGAAGCTCGCTCAGTTCGCCGGGGCGACGCCGCCGATCTTGTACTGAACGTACGACGAATCGCGCAGTTCGCGCAGCCAGTCGGCGTAGGCCTGCTCGGCCTTGCGCTGGCCGATCGCCTGGCGGGCGATGTCCATCTGCTGCTGCACCGACCCTTCCGCTTCGCGGCGGTTCAGCACCTGGATCAGGTGGTAACCGTACTCGGTGCGGATCGGCTGGCTGACCTGGCCGTCCTGCAGGCTGTTCATCGCCCGCTCGAATTCCGGCACGGTCTCGCCCGGGCTGATCCAGCCGAGATCGCCGCCCTGCGACGCCGAACCGTCCTGCGAGTAGGTGCGCGCGAACTTCGCGAAATCGCCGCCGGCCTCGATCTGGTTGCGGATGTCGACCAGTTGCTGGCGCGCCTGGCCTTCCGATTTGCCTTCACCGACGCGCAGCAGGATGTGGCGCACGTGCGTCTGGACGATCTTCGGCGCGGCGGCGGTCGCACCCTGGCTCTGGCGGCGGTCGACGAGACGCACGATCTCGAAGCCGTCCGGCACGCGGATCAGCGTCGGGTTGACCTGGCCCGGGCGCAGCTTCGAGGCGGCGTCGACGACGTCGGCCGGCAGCGCGCTGGGCGCCTTGAAACCGAGGTCGCCGCCCTTCTTCGCGTCGTTCGCTTCCGAGTTGTTCTTCGCGAGGCGCTCGAAGTCGGCGCCGGACTTCGCCTGCTGCAGCAGCGCCTCGGCCTTCTTCTGCGCGGCCTCGATGTCGGCCTGCGGCGCGTTGGTCGGCGCCTTGATGAAGATGTGCTGGAAGCGCAGATCCTGCTGCTGCGACGCGTTCGGCCCGCGCTGGCTCGCGATGTAGTTCGCGACTTCGGCGTCCGACACGGTGATCTTGCCGTCGACCTCGCGCTCGCGCAGCTTCGACAGCATCAGCTCGGTGCGTGCATCGCTCGTGAAGATGCTCCAGGGCACGCCTTGCGCCTCGAGACGCGCACGGTACTGCTCGAGCGTCATCCCGTTCGCCTGCGCGAGACGCTGCAGCGTGGACTGCACGGTCGCGTCGTCGATGCGGATGCCGTCGTCCTTCGCCTTCTGCACCTGGATACGCTCGAGCACCATCTGGTTCAGCACCTGCGCGCGCAGCTGGTCGGTCGGCGGCACGGGCGCGTTCTGCTGCTGCAACCGGCGGGCGATCAGGCCGGCACGCTGGTCGAGTTCGCGGCCCGTGATCACGTCGTTGTTGACGACCGCGACGACTTCGTCGGCGAGCTGCGCACCTTGCGAACCGAGCGCCTGCGCCGCGGCCGGCGCGGCGGCGAGCAGCGCGGCGGACGCGGCGAGGCTGGACACGACTGCCGCGAAACGAAGGTTTTTCTTCATTGCCACTGAAACTCCATTGAAATCGTGCTGACCGGTGCAGACAAGCCGGCGTTACTCGTAGTTGCTGAAGCGGGACATCGGCGGCGGCGGCGGCGGCAGCGGCGTGTAGCCCGGTACCCCGGCGCGGAATGCCGACACGAGGCCGTTGTCGACGGTCGACAGGCCCTTGAGCGTCAGCTGCATCATGAATCGCGTCGACGAGTTCTGCTGTCCCGACGAATTGATGCCGTTCGCCGCCCGTTGCACCCCGACCCCGAGCGCCCAGCAATCCGCGTCGTATTGTAAGCCGACCAGACCGTCGACCACGCGATCGCCGGCCAGATCATAGTTGAAGCGGCCGATCGCATACAGGCGGCGCGTGAGCGGCCATTGCGCGGACACCAGGAACTGGTTGATCGGCTGGTTGTCGAGCGTGGTGTTCGTGCGCGTGTAGCGATAGCCGACGTTGATCACGCGGCGCTCGCCCGGGCTGTAGCCGAAACCGACGCTCGACTTCACGAGCTGGTTGTTGTTCTGGTTGTACTGGAACGCCGTCTCCGACATGAAGCCCGAGCCGAGCTTCAGCGCGGCGCCGACGATCAGGTCCGAATGGCGCGCCAGCACGGCGCTCTGCCCGGGGTTCAGCGTGACGCGCTGATCGGCGAAGTAGTACTGCTGCGCGATCACGAAACGCGCGCGCTCGTCGCCGGTGCGCGGATCGATGAAGCGCGACGTCAGGCCGGCCGTGATCCGGTTCGCGTCGGCGATCCGGTCGTTGCCGACGAACGTGTTCGGCTGGTAGATCTCCGCGAGGCCGAAATCCGATTCCGCGGTGTCGAACAGCGGCGCGTTCGACTGGTTGCGATACGGCGTGTACACGTAGTACAGGCGCGGCTCGAGGGTCTGGATGAAGTCCTGGCCGAACAGGCGCACCGAACGATCGAAGATCAGGCCCGAATCGAAGGTCACGGTCGGGATCGACTCGGTGAAGCGCTTCGGGTTGTTCGGCGTGGTCGACGACAGGTAGTTCAGGTCGTACGACGCGAAGTGATACTGGACCTTCGGCACGACGAAGTAGCCGGGGCCGTACACGCCGTACGCGATATACGGGTTGAAGACGATGCGGTCGCCTTCGGTCGCGTCGGCCGTCGTGATGCGGAACCGCGAATAATCGGCTTCCGCGCCGAAGTCGAAGCCGCCGACGTTGTACTTCGTGTACTTCACGTTCAACTGCGGCTCGCGGCTGTACGGCGCGATCGACGGCGGCAGCGTCTGCCAGTGCTGGTAGCGCGCGAGCACCGACCACGGACCGTTGTTGTACGTGAGGCCCGCCTCCTGCTGGTACAACGTCTGCGTCCCGTTGATGAACTGGTTCATCGAACCCAGTTGTTCGGGATACGTGTTGTCCGAGACCTTGTTGTAGTAGACGTAGCCGCCGAAACCGCCGCCGAAGTTCTGCTGGTGCTGCCAGTAGATCGCGTAGCGGTTGCGGTGCTCGAGCCGGTCGTCCGGCAGGTAGTTGGCCGTGAAGGTGCCCGAATACGACGGCGACAGGTAGCGGAACGTCGCCTCGGTCATCACGCCGCGCCGCGAGATGATGCGCGGCGTGAGCGTCAGGTCGCGGTTCGGCGCGATGTTGAAGTAGTACGGCAGCGTCAGCTCGAAGCCGTTACTCGAGTTCACCGAGAACGTCGGCGGCAGCAGGCCGCTGCGCCGCTCGCCCGACAGCGGGAACGTCATCCACGGGCTCGCGAAGATCGGCACGCCCTGGAAGAACAGCACGCCGTTGCGCGCGGTGCCTTCGTCGGCGCCCGTGTCGAAGTCGAAGCGGCTGCCCTTGATGTACCACGCGGGGTTCGTCGAGCACTGGCACGCGGTGTAGGTGCCGTTGACGAACACCGAGCGCTCGTTGTCGACCATGTCGACGCGCTCGGCGCTGCCCGAGCCGCCCGTCATGTTGAAGTGGTACTTCGGCGCCGTCATGAAGCCCTGGTTCGCCTCGATCTTCAGGTGCGCCTCGGGGCCCGCGAACGACGTACCGCCATTGATCACCTTGACCTGGCCGTACGCATCGGCCATGTCGGTATCCTGATCGTAGTGGAGCGCGTCGGCCTTCACGACGGCGTCGCCGCGCCGCAGCTCGGCGGAGCCCTTGGCGGCGAGGTCCTGCTCGGCGGTGCCGCTCGTGTGGTCGGCGATCACGAAGGCGGCCGGCTTCGCGCCGTCCTTCAGCGGATGATCCTCGAGCTGGGGCGCGAGGCGCAGATCCCACGGCGAGTCGAGCGGCTGCGGCTGCGCGGCCGCACCCGACAGCTGCGCGTACGACACGGCCGGCACGAGGCCGGGCACGGCCAGGAGCGCGAGCGCGAGCCGCCGTTTGCGCGGCGCCCCGTCACCGGGGAAAACATTCGGGAATAGCGGTTTGGGCGGCATCTATCGTTTGGCGAATCGCCCCTTGTCAACCGCGCCTTCACGGCACATGCGCGCACGGCGGGCCGCGCCGTCGCACCGCGACTGCGGCTGAGCGCAAACCGGGGAGGCGATCGGGCGGGCGGCGCGACAGGCAGCGGGCCTGCACGGCGGAAGCTGACGCGGGGCGCGTCAAAAAAGTCGTGGGGTATTATATGGCAAGACGTTCCCCCCTCCGCCGAGTTTCATGACGCCCCCATCCGCCGCATCCCAGCCCGACGCCCGCCTCGACGCCCTGACCGCGTGGCTGCAACCGCTCGCCGAGCGCTATGCCCTCGACCTGTCGACCCTCGCGCCCGCGTCGTCGGACGCCAGTTTCCGCCGTTATTTCCGTGTCGCCTCGGCCGCGAGCCCCGGCGGCACGCTGATCGCCGTCGACGCGCCGCCGCCCGAGAAGTGCCGGGAATTCGTCCAGGTCGCGCAGCTGCTCGCCGCGGCCGGCGACCACGTACCGGACGTGCTGGCCCACGATTTCGACGCGGGCTTCATGCTCGTGACGGACCTCGGCCGCACGTCGTACATCTCGGTGCTCGACCCGGCCGACCCGGTCGCCGCGCGGCCGCTGATGCGCGACGCGCTCGACGCGCTGATCCGCTTCCAGCTCACGTCGAAACCCGACGTGCTGCCGCCGTTCGACGAAGCGTTCCTGCGCCGCGAAATGGAGCTGCTGCCCGAATGGTTCGTCGGCCGTCATCTCGGCAAGCCCGTCACCGACGCGATGCGCGGCACGCTCGACCGCACGTTCGCGCTGCTGGTCGCGAGCGCCCATGCGCAGCCGCAGGGTTTCATGCTGCGCGATTTCATGCCGCGCAACCTGATGGTCTGCGAGCCGAATCCGGGGGTGCTCGACTTCCAGGACGCCGTCTACGGGCCGCTGACGTACGACGTCGTGTCGCTGCTGCGCGACGCGTTCGTCAGCTGGGACGAGGAGTTCGAGCTCGACTGCTTCGCGTACTACTGGGAAAAGGCGAAAAAGGCCGGCCTGCCGGTCGATCCCGATTTCGGCGAGTTCTACCGCCAGCTCGAATGGATGGGGCTGCAGCGCCACATCAAGGTGCTCGGCCTGTTCGCGCGCATCAACTACCGCGACGGCAAGCCGCACTACCTGAACGACCTGCCGCGCTTCCTGACCTATGCGCGCAAGGTCGCGCTGCGCTACCGCCCGCTCGTGCCGTTCGCGAAGCTGCTCGACGAGCTCGAGGGCAACGCGCCGGCCGACGTCGGCTATACGTTCTGACCGTCCTCACGCCCAGTCGAACATGAGCACTACCCTGACCACGGCGATGATCTTCGCCGCCGGGCGCGGCGAACGGATGCGCCCGCTGACCGACACCCGCCCGAAACCGCTGCTCGAAGCCGGCGGCAAGCCGCTGATCGTGTGGCAGATCGAGGCGCTCGCACGCGCGGGCATCGAGACGATCGTGATCAACCACGCGTGGCTCGGCGAGCAGATCGAAGCCGCGCTCGGCGACGGTTCGCGCTGGGGCGTGCGGCTCGCGTATTCCGCCGAGGGCGACGCGCTGGAAACGGCCGGCGGCATCGCGCAGGCGCTGCCGCTCATCGAGCGCGACGGGCAGCCGGCCGTGTTCGCGGCGGTCAGCGGCGACGTGTACTGCGCGTTCGACTACCGGACGCTCGCGCCGCACGCCGCGCGGATGGCCACGCTCGATACGCCCGCGATGCACCTCGTGATGGTGCCGAACCCGCCGTTCCACCCGGCCGGCGATTTCGCGCTCGGCGGCGATGGCCGCCTCGCGCTCGACGGCGCCGCGCGCGTCACATTCGGCAACATCGGCCTGTACGACACGCGGATGTTCCGCGATCTCGCGCCCGGCACGCGGCGCGCGCTGACGCCGTACTACCGCGCGGCGATCGAGGCCGGACTTGCGACCGGCGAATTGTACGAAGGTATCTGGGAGAACGTCGGCACGCCCGCGCAGCTCGGCGAGCTCGACGCGCGGCTGCGCGCCGCGGGCTGACCGGACGGCGGGCCGCCCCGCACGACAGCGCGTCGTGCAGCGCCGCCCGTTGTTACACGGCCTCGGCCTCCTCGCCGCCGGCCGCCGCGCGCTGCTGCTGCAGCGCCCACATCTGCGCATACAACCCGTCCGCGCGCACCAGTTCGTCGTGCGTGCCGCGCTCGACGATCCGGCCGTGATCCATCACGAGGATCTGCTGCGCGTGCACGACCGTCGACAGCCGGTGCGCGATCACGAGCGTCGTGCGATGCCGCGCGATCTGGTCGAGTTCGTGCTGGATCGCGCGCTCCGAGCGCGAATCGAGCGCCGACGTCGCCTCGTCGAACAGCAGCACCGGCGGATCCTTCAGCAGCGTGCGCGCGATCGCGACGCGCTGCTTCTCGCCGCCCGACAGCTTCAGCCCGCGCTCGCCAACCGGCGTGTCATAGCCCTTCGGCAGGCTTTCGATGAAATCGTGGATGTGCGCGGCGCGCGCCGCCGCGACCACCTCGTCGCGCGTCGCGGTCGGCCGGCCGTACGCGATGTTGTAGTAGATCGAGTCGTTGAACAGCACGGTGTCCTGCGGCACGATCCCGATCGACGCGCGCAGCGAATCCTGCGTGACGTCGCGGATGTCCTGGCCGTCGATCCGGATCGCGCCGCCCGCCTGGCGGTCGAGATCGTAGAAACGGAACAGCAGGCGCGACAGCGTCGACTTCCCCGAACCGCTGTGGCCGACCACCGCGGTCGTCGTGCCCGCATCGATCGTGAACGTCACGTCGTGCAGGATCGGCCGCGCCGGCTCGTACGCGAAGTTCACGTGCTCGAAGCGCACCTGCGCGCCGGCCACCGCGAGCGGCCGCGCATCGGGCCGGTCGGCCACTTCCTTCGCGGCCGACAACAGCCCGAACATCCGGTCCATGTCGGTGAGGCTCTGCTTCAGCTCGCGATACACGACCCCGAGGAAATTCAGCGGAATGTACAGCTGCAGCATGAACGTGTTGATCAGCACGAGATCGCCGAGCGTCAGCTTGCCCGCGAGCACGCCCTGCGTCGCGCGCCACAGGATGAACACCAGCCCGGTGCCGATGATCGCCTGCTGGCCGAAGTTCAGCACCGACAGCGAGTTCTGCGAGCGGATCGCGGCCTTGCGGTAGCGCTTGAGGTTCTCGTCGTAGCGCTGCGCCTCCCACTCCTCGTTGCCGAAGTACTTCACCGTCTCGTAGTTGATCAGCGAATCGATCGCCCGCGAGTTCGCGCGCGAATCGAGTTCGTTCATCGTGCGGCGGAAATGCGTGCGCCAGTTGGTGACCTTCACGGTAAACACGATGTACGTGACCAGCGCCGCGAACGTCACGTACGCGTAATAGGCCTCGTACTTGACCACGAAGAAGCCGAGTACGAGCCCGACCTCGACGAGCGTCGGGAGGATGCTGTACAGCGAATACGAAATGAGTTGCTGGATGCCGCGCGTGCCGCGTTCGATGTCGCGCGACATGCCGCCCGTCTGGCGTTCGAGATGGAACCGCAGCGACAGCCCGTGCAGGTGCCGGAACACCTGCAGCGCGAGCTGGCGCACCGCGCTTTCGGTGACCTTCGAAAACAGGATCTCGCGCAGCTCGGTGAACAGCGACGTCGACAGCCGCACGAGTGCATACGCGACGACCAGCAGCCCGACGCCGCCCGCGAGCACGATGCCGGCCGACTGCTCGGCGCGCCCGAGCGCGGTGATCTGCTGCACGTAGGACAGGTGGTCGACGATGCGCTTCATCACGATCGGCACGCCGAGGTTCGCGACCTTCGCGCCGATCAGGCAGCCGAGCGCGAGCGCGACGCGCCATTTGTAGGTGGCCAGGTACGGCAGCAGCGACCGGATGGTCTGCCAGTCGTTGCGAGGCCCGGTCGAAGCCGGCGCGGGCTCGCCGGAAGCAGGAAATCGGCGCATGGGGGAGTCTCTGTGGCGAGGCACGGCACGTGGTTCGACGGCCGGCTCGCGCGCTTTCTCGTACAATTTGCGAACGTTGTATTGTCGCAGAAGCCGCTTCGCGCCGCTGCCGGCGGCCTCGCCGGCCCGCCTGCGCGCGGCGGCCCATTTATTACAGGATGAAAGCCCCCGCCATGACCGATTCGACCCTCGAACTCCCGCAGAAGCAGCCCGCGCTGCGCGTCGTCCCGCAGCCGCACGACGCGAACGTCCACGGCGACGTGTTCGGCGGATGGATCATGTCGCAGGTCGACATCGCCGGCTCGATCCCCGCGAGCCAGCGCGCGAACGGTCGCGTCGCGACGGTCGCGGTCAACTCGTTCGTGTTCAAGCAGCCGGTGTTCGTCGGCGACCTGCTGAGCTTCTACGCCACCATCATGCGCACCGGCAACACGTCGATCACGGTCGACGTCGAGGTGTACGCGCAGCGCATGCGCCTGATGGGCGAAGTCGTGAAGGTTACCGAAGCGACGCTCACGTACGTCGCGACCGGCACGGACCGCAAGCCGCGGCAACTGCCGCCGCTCTGACCGGCGCGCGCCGCGGCCGCGCGGCGCACGGCCGCGTCAGTGCGTGGCCGTCAGCCCGAACTCCCGCATCGCGGGCAGGAAATCGTGATTCAGCTTCGGCTTGCGCGACAGCTTCACCAGCACGTAGCGCTGGAACGGCGCGAGCCGCTGCCACTGCGCGAGCGCGGGCGCGGTCAGCCCGGCCAGCGCGCTCTGCTGCACGAGCGATTCCGGCACCGCGTCGACGGTGCGCCAGGCCGGCTGCTCGTCCGGCTGGAACCATGACGGTTCCAGATCCGCATGCGTGCGCAGCATTTCGAACAGCGCATGATCGAAGTTGGGCTCGATCGCGGTGTCGTCGTCGGCCGGGAAGCGCGCGAGCAGCTTGCGGTCCTCGAGCGGCAACAATTGCCACTGTTCGAGCGAAATCCGCAGACCGAAGCGGTCGAGATTGAAACGCACGATCATCGGGATGTACGTGAAGTTTTCCGACGAATCGTGTTCGAAGTTGAAGAGCAACGGAGCGTCGCTGAGTCCCATGGTCGTTACCTGACGTGGCGGATGCCGGCGCGGCCGGCCTGCCTGGGGTATTTTAGAACCTCTGCGCGCGGGCGGCGGCACGATTGTCGCCGGCCGTGCCTCGAATCAACGGGAGTGCTCGTGAATCCGACCAAGATCGATCAACCGCGCGACGCGCTGCGCGACGAACCGCGCGGCGCGATCGAACTGCCCGTGCGCCGCACGCGCGGCGGCACCGTGGAAACCGCGCACGACCACGTGGGCCAGGAATGGCCGGTCGCGCTCGTGTTCAACGGTATTTCGCACGCGGTGATGATGTGTACGCCGTGCGACCTCGAGGCGTTCGCGGTCGGCTTCGCGATCTCGGAAGGGATCGTCGCGCGCGGCAGCGACATCAAGGACATCGAGGTGATCCTGCACGCCGATGCACCGCTGCCGCATGCGGAAGTGCATCTGGAGGTCGTCCAGCAGGCATTCGCCGCGCTGAAGGACCGGCGCCGCGCGCTCGCCGGGCGCACCGGCTGCGGCGTATGCGGGATCGAAAGCATCGACCTGCTCGACCTCGCGCCGGAGCGCGTGCCCGACACCGGCTTTCTGGCACGCCTCGCGCCCGACGCGCTCGCGCGCGCGGCGCACGGGCTGCCGTCGCACCAGGCACTCACGAAACTGACCGGCGGCCTGCACGCGGCCGCGTGGTGCGATGCAACAGGCGCGATCCGGATGGCATTCGAGGATGTCGGCCGCCACAACGCGCTCGACAAGCTGATCGGCTCGCTCGTGCTGTCGCGCGCCGACGCCACCGACGGTTTCGTGTTCCTGTCGAGCCGCGCGAGCTACGAGCTGGTGCGCAAGGCCGCGCGAGTAGGCATCCCGCTGGTCGCGACGATCTCCGCGCCGTCGTCGCTCGCGATCGAGATCGCGAAGGCGGCCGGCCTGCGGCTCGTCAGCTTCTGCCGCGAAACCGGCTACGTCGACTACGGCACGGCGTGACCGCAAGCGCGGGCGCGGGCCGGCGATCCGCCGCCGGCACGGCCTGCTCCGTCAGTCGAACTGACGAAAATCCGGCTTGCGCTTCTCGAAGAATGCCGTCATCGCCTCGCGCGCTTCCGGCGCGCGCAGCATCGCGGCGAAGTGGCCCGCTTCCTCGGCCATCCGCGCCGACGTCGCCACGCCGCCCGTCTCCTTCAGCAGCGCCTTCGTCACCCGCAGCGACGACGCCGGCAGCGCCGCGAGCTTGGCCGCCTGCTTCGCCGCGAACGCGTCGAGCTCGGCCGCCGGCAGCACGCGGTTGACGATGCCGATCCGGTGCGCTTCCAGCGCGTCGAACGCCTCGCCGAGCAGCAGCTTCTCGGCGGCGACCTGATGGCCGGCCAGGCGCGGCAGCAGCACGCTCGACGCGGCTTCCGGGCACAGCCCGAGCTGCGCGAACGGCAGCGAGAACGTCGCGGTGTCGGCCGCGTAGACCAGATCGCAGTGCAGCAGCATCGTCACGCCGACGCCGATCGCGAGGCCCGGCACCGCGGCCACGATCGGCTTGCTCGCGCTGCTGATCCGCGCGAGAAACTGGAACACCGATGCGGTGTCGTCCTTCGGCGGCGACTTCAGGAAATCCTCGAGATCGTTCCCCGCGCTGAAATTGCCGTCGCTGCCGCGCAGCAGGATCACGCGGATCGCCTTGTCTTCCTGCGCGTCGGCGAGCGCATCGGCCATCGTCTGGTACATCGCCGCCGTCAGCGCGTTCTTCTTCGCCGGGCGCGCGATCGTGATCGTCATCACGCCTTCGGCGCGTTCCACTTGAATTTCGGCCACAACCGTCTCCTTGACTTTCCTCTATCGGAATGAAAAAACGGTGCGCGAGCTCGTGGCCCGCGCACCGTCGTCGCCTTTCGTCGCGTCCCGCTTACAGGCGTTCGATGATGCCCGCGGCGCCCATGCCGGTGCCGACGCACATCGTGACCATCCCGTACTTCAGGTTGCGGCGGCGCAGGCCGTGCACGACGGTCGCCGCGCGGATCGCGCCGGTCGCGCCGAGCGGGTGGCCGAGCGCGATCGCGCCGCCCATCGGGTTGACCTTCGACGGGTCGAGACCGAGATCGCGCATCACCGCCAGCGACTGCGCGGCGAATGCCTCGTTCAGCTCGATCCAGTCGAGATCGTCCTGCTTCAGGCCGGCGGCCTTCAGCGCGGCCGGAATCGCTTCCTTCGGGCCGATCCCCATGATTTCCGGCGGCACGCCGCGCACCGCGAAGCTCACGAAGCGCGCGAGCGGCGTCAGGTTGAATTCCTTCAGCACCTTCTCCGACACGACGAGCAGCGCGCCCGCGCCGTCCGACGTCTGCGAGCTGTTGCCGGCCGTGACCGAGCCCTTGTTCGCGAACACCGTGCGCAGCTTCGCGAGGCCTTCGAGCGACGTGTCCGCGCGCGGACCTTCGTCGAGCTTGATCTCGCGCGTCTTCACGTCGACTTCGCCGGTCGCGAGGTTCGGGAAACGCTCGCTGATCGTGTACGCGGCGATCTCGTCGTTGAACTCGCCGGCCTGCTGCGCGGCCAGTGCCTTGCGGTGCGACTCGACCGAGAACGCGTCCTGGTCGTCGCGGCTCACCTTCCACTGCTCGGCGACGCGCTCGGCCGTCAGGCCCATCCCGTACGCGATGCCGAAGTCTTCGCTGCGATCGAAGATGTGCGGCGACATCGACGGCTTGTTGCCCATCATCGGCACCATGCTCATCGATTCGCAGCCGCCCGCGAGCAGCGCGTCCGATTCGCCGACGCGGATGCGGTCGGCCGCCATCGCGAGCGCGGTGATGCCCGACGCGCAGAAGCGGTTGACCGTCACGCCGCCGACCGTCTGCGGCAGGCCCGCGAGCAGCGCGCCCATGCGCGCGACGTTCAGGCCCTGCTCGGCTTCGGGAATCGCGCAGCCGATGATCGCGTCCTCGATCACCTTCGTGTCGAGACCCGGCACCTGCGCGACCGCCGACCTGATCGCGTGAACCAGCAGCTCGTCGGGGCGCGTGTTCTTGAAGACACCGCGCGGAGCCTTGCCGATCGGGGTGCGGCTGGCGGCGACGATGTATGCGTCTTGCAGTTGTTTGCTCATTTCAGACTCCTTGTCTGCTCGCTCAGTTACGCACCGGCTTGCCGGTCTGCAACATGCCCATGATCCGTTCCTGCGTCTTCTGCGTGCCGAGCAGCTCGACGAACGCGCGGCGCTCCAGCGCGAGCAGCCACTGCTCGTCGACGAGGCTGCCGGCTTCGACGTCGCCGCCGCACACGGCTTCGGCGATGCGGCTCGCGATCAGGTAGTCGTGGTCGCTGATGAAGCGGCCGTCACGCATGTTGACGAGCGATGCCTTGATCGTCGCGATCGCCGAGCGGCCCGCCACCGGCACGTCCTTCGCGCGCAGCGGTGCGCGGTAGCCGGTGGCGGCCAGCGCGCGCGCTTCCTTCTTCGCGGTGTCGAGCAGTTCGAACACGTTGAAGACGATCGTGTCGGACGGCTTCACGTAGCCCATCGCGCGTGCGTCGTGCGCGGACGCCGAGACCTTCGCCATCGCCGCGTTCTCGAACGACTTCGTGACGAACTTCAGGATGTCGGTGGTCGCGTTGGCGGCCGTCGCGGCATCCGCCGCGCGCAGCGCCGCTTCCTTCAGGCCGCCGCCCGCCGGCACCAGGCCGACGCCCACTTCGACGAGACCGATGTAGCTCTCGACGTGCACGACGCGCTTCGCGCTGTGCAGCATCAGCTCGCACCCGCCGCCGAGCGCGATGCCCGATACGGCCGCGACGACCGGCACGTTCGCGTACTTCACGCGCAGCATGCCTTCCTGGAACTTCTTCACGAACGGCTCGATACCCTTCGCGCCGCCCATCATGAACGCCGGCATCGCCTCCTCGAGGTTCGCGCCGGCCGAGAACGGGCCGCCCGGCGTGCCGAGCTTCAGCGACGTCGGCTGCCAGATCACCACGCCCTTGTAGTCCTTCTCCGCGAGCTCGATCGCCTGCACGAGGCCGTCGATCACGCTCGGTCCGATCGTGTTCATCTTCGACTTGAACGACACGATCACGACGTCGTCCTCACCCGCACGGTCGTCGACCCATGCGCGCACGGCATCGGTCTCGAACAGGGTCTTGCCGTAGGTCTTCGGATCGGCGCCGGCTTCGCCGATGAGCGGCGCGCGGAACACCTGCTTGTCATAGACCGCGAGATCCGAACGCGGCACGAAGCGCTTCGCGGCGGGCGCCCACGAGCCTTCGGCCGTGTGCACGCCGCCCTTCTCGGCGACCGGGCCTTCGAGCACCCACGACGGCAGCGGCACGTTTGCCAGCGCCTTGCCGGCCGCGATGTCTTCCTGCACCCACTCGGCGACCTGCTTCCAGCCGGCGGCCTGCCAGCCTTCGAACGGGCCTTCGTTCCAGCCGAAGCCCCAGCGGATCGCGAGGTCGACGTCGCGCGCGTTGTCGGCGATCGATTCGAGATGCACGCCGATGTAGTGGAACACGTCGCGGAAGATCGACCACAGGAACTGCGCATGCGGATGATCCGTTTCGCGCAGCAGCTTCAGGCGTTCCGCCGGCGGACGCTTCAGGATGCGGCCGACGGTTTCGTCCGCCTTCGCGCCCGAGTCGACGTAGGTGCCAGTCTTCGCGTCGAGCACCTTGATCGCCTTGCCTTCCTTCTTGTAGAAGCCGCCGCCCGTCTTCTGGCCGAGCGCGCCCTGCTTCACCAGTTCGGCGAGCACGGCGGGCGTCCGGTAGACCGGGAAGAACGGATCGTCGGCGAGGTTGTCCTGCATCGTCTTGATCACGTGCGCCATCGTGTCGAGGCCGACCACGTCCGCGGTGCGGAACGTCGCCGACTTCGCGCGGCCGAGGCGGCTGCCCGTCAGGTCGTCGACTTCGTCGAAGCGCAGGCCGAACTTCGCGGCCTCGGTGATCACCGCGAGGATCGAGAAGATGCCGACGCGGTTCGCGATGAAGTTCGGCGTGTCCTTCGCGCGCACGACGCCCTTGCCGACGACGCTCGTCAGGAACGTCTCGAGCTGGTCGAGGATCTCCGGGCGCGTGTGCGCGGTCGGGATCAGTTCGACGAGGTGCATGTAGCGCGGCGGGTTGAAGAAGTGCACGCCGCAGAAGCGCGACTTCAGCTCGTCCGAGAACCCTTCGGACAGCTTCGTGATCGACAGGCCCGACGTGTTGGTCGCGAAGATCGCGTTCGGCGCGATGTGCGGCGCGACCTTCTTGTACAGGTCGTGCTTCCAGTCCATCCGCTCGGCGATCGCCTCGATCACGACGTCGCATTCGGCCAGCTTCGCGATGTCGTCCTCGTAGTTCGCCGCTTCGAGGTATTTCGCGTCGTCCTTCACGCCGAACGGCGCGGGCGACAGCTTCTTCAGGTTCTCGATCGCCTTCAGCGCGATCGCGTTTTTCGGGCCTTCCTTGGCCGGCAGGTCGAACAGCAGCACCGGCACGCGCGCGTTGACGAGGTGCGCGGCGATCTGCGCGCCCATCACGCCGGCGCCCAGCACGGCGACCTTGCGAATCAGGAAATTGCTCACGGGATGTCTCCGGATAGTGTCGTGCAGCGCGGGATGTGAGGGCTGCACGACGAAGTGAGTACCAGGAACCGTTGCGTTCGGGCGGCGCGCGGCGCGCCCCGCCCGGACTCGCGTCAGAACAGCGATTCGTCGACTTCCATCAGCGTCTTCGAGCCGGCGCGCGCCGCGCGGATCGTCGACGCCGTCTCGGGCAGCAGGCGCGCGAAGTAGAAGCGGGCCGTCGCGAGCTTCGACTTGTAGAACGGGTCGCCCGACGCTTCGTTGTCGAGCGCGAGGCGTGCCATGCGCGCCCAGAAGTACGAGAACACCAGGTGGCCGACGGTACGCAGGTACGGCACGGCGGCGGCACCGACTTCGTCGGGGTTCTGCATCGCCTTCATGCCGATTTCCATCGTCAGCTTCTGCACCTTGTCGCCGATGTCGGCGAGCGGGTTGATGAACTCGGCCATTTCCGGCTTCACGCCTTCGGCTTCCGCGAATTCCGTCACGAGCTTGCCGAACTTCTTCAGCTTCGCGCCCATGTCGCCGAGCACCTTGCGGCCCAGCAGGTCGAGCGACTGGATCGAGTTCGTGCCTTCGTAGATCATGTTGATCCGCGCGTCGCGCACGTACTGCTCCATGCCCCACTCGGAGATGAAGCCGTGGCCGCCGTAGATCTGCATCGCGTGGTTGGTCGACTCGAACGCGTTGTCGGTCAGGAACGCCTTGATGATCGGCGTGAGCAGCGCGACGAGGTCGGCCGCTTCCTTGCGCACCGCTTCGTCGGCGTGCGACAGTTCCTTGTCGATCTGCAGCGCGGACCAGTACGTGAACGCGCGCGCGCCTTCCGCGTAGGCTTTCTGCGTGAGCAGCATGCGGCGCACGTCCGGGTGCACGATGATCGGGTCGGCCGGCTTGTCCGGTGCCTTCGGGCCCGTCAGCGAACGCATCTGCAGGCGTTCCTTCGCGTACGTGAGCGAGTTCTGGTACGCGACTTCCGTAAGGCCGAGGCCCTGCATGCCGACGCCGAGGCGCGCGGCATTCATCATCACGAACATCGCGTTCAAGCCCTTGTTCGGCTCGCCGACCATCCAGCCCTTCGCGCCGTCGAGGTTCATCACGCACGTCGAGTTGCCGTGGATGCCCATCTTGTGCTCGATCGAGCCGCACTTGATGCCGTTGCGCTCGCCCGGCTCGCCCGCCGCGTCGGGGATGAACTTCGGCACGATGAACAGCGAGATCCCCTTCGTGCCTTGCGGCGCGTCCGGCAGGCGCGCGAGCACGAGGTGGACGATGTTCTTCGACATGTCGTGCTCGCCGCTCGAGATGAAGATCTTCGTGCCACTGATCGAGTACGAGCCGTCGCCGTTCGGTTCGGCCTTGGTGCGCAGGATGCCGAGGTCGGTGCCGCAGTGCGGCTCGGTCAGGCACATCGTGCCCGTCCATTCGCCCGACACGAGCTTCGGCAGGTATTGCTTCTGGAGTTCCGGCGCGCCGTGCGCGTGCAGGCATTCGTACGCGCCGTGCGACAGGCCCGGATACATCGTCCATGCCTGGTTCGCCGAGTTCAGCATTTCGTAGAGCGCGTTGTTCACGAACGCGGGCAGGCCCTGGCCGCCGTAGTCCGGATCGCAGCCGAGCGCCGGCCAGCCGGCCTCGACGTATTGCTGGTAGGCCTCCTTGAAGCCGGTCGGCGTCTTCACGACGCCGTCGCCTTCATACGTGCAGCCTTCGCGGTCGCCGACCTGGTTCAGCGGGAACAGTACCTCGGAGCAGAACTTGCCCGCTTCCTCGAGGACCTGGTTGATCGTGTCGGCGTCGAGGTCCGCATGCTTGGGCATTTGCTTGACTTCGGCTTCGACGTTCAGAAGCTCGTGCAACACGAATTGCATGTCGCGCAGCGGCGCGGCGTACTGTCCCATGACTCTCTCCAAAGGTGGGCAAAACGGCTCGAGCTCCTGGCGGGCGGGTCACGCGCCGCTAACGGCTCTCGCTCTGATACGAAACAATCGTCTTTTCCAGCGCGGCCCACGTGAGGCGCACGGCGTCCGGCGAATGCAGGAAGCGCGCGTCGTGATGCAGGCCGAGCGTGAAGCTGTACAACTCGAAGAGCATCAGGTCCGGATCGGTATCCGCACGCAGATGGCCTTCTTCCTTCGCCTGCGAAATGGCACGCAGCATCGCGGCACGCCAGGCCGTCACGCTCGCGATCAACTGCTCGCGCACGGGGCTGTCAGGCCGGTCGTCGTACTCGACGGCACCGCTGATGTAGATGCATCCCGTCGTCACCTCCTGGATGCGCTTCTCCGTCCAGCGGGCCAGCATCGCCCGAAGGCGCGGCAAGCCTCGCGGCTCGCGCAGGCTCGGAAAGAACACCTCGTTTTCGAAACGATGGTGATACTCGCGGACGACCTCGACCTGCAGGTCCTCGCGCGATCCGAAGTGCGCGAACACACCGCTCTTGCTCATCTGCATGCGCTCGGCCAGCAGGCCGATCGTCAGCCCCTCCAGCCCGTCACGGCTGGCGAGGTCCAAAGCAGCTTCAAGTATCGCGGCACGCGTCTGTTCGCCTTTTCGCATAGCTATTTCTGTAACCGTTCGGGGGTTCGAATAAAATCGAACGGCCGTACTATTATTGAGTGCGGCCGCTCGCGAAACAAGGAAATTATTAGAAACCGGTGTCTAACCGAGCCGCTATTTTGCGCGATTCCGGCGGGACCGGAGCGGCTTTTCCGCACGAACGTGCGGACAGATATTTTGAAGCGAATGCTTAGTCTGCGTCAGTCGTAACCGCCGACCGTCAGCGCCTTCATCACGAGACGATACGCGGTGTACGCGAGCCAGTTCAGCAGACGCTCGAGGCGCGGGCGCGCCGCGAAACGCGCGGCGTCGATTTCCCGGCCATCGGCGAACGCGGCGGCGATCGCGTCGCGCAATTCGTTCGTGACTGCATCGTAGCGCACCAGCACGACGTTCGCTTCATTGTTCAGCATCAGGCTCAGCGCGTCCAGGTTCGACGAGCCGACCGTCGCCCAGTTGTCGTCGATCACGGCGACCTTGCCGTGCAGCATCGTCTTGTCGTATTCGGCCACCCGCACGCCCGCGCGCAGCAGCGCGTGATAGAGGAACGGCACGGCCGTGTCGAGCGCCGCGAACTCCTTGCGGCCGATCAGGATCCGCACGTCGACGCCACGCCGCGCCGCGCCCGTCAGCGCGCGGCGCAGCTTGCGGCCCGGCATGAAGTACGGATTCGCGAGCAGGATCCGCTGGCGCGCCTGGCCGATCGCCGCGAGATACGCCTTTTCGATCGCGCGGCGGTTCACGACGTTGTCGCGCGCGACGAACGCGACGCTCGGCTCCGTCACGACCCTGAGCGCGCCGGCCTTGATCCACCGGTGGCTGCGCATCCAGCGCCGGAACATGTCGGGAAACGCCTCGCCGCCGTGCAGGCCGGCCGCGTACTGCGCATACGGCTTGTGGCCGAACTGGATCCGGTGCCACTGCAGCTCGAACGCGGCGCGCACGTCGGACACCGCCGGCCCGGCCATCTCGACCGCGAAATCCCAGCGCGGAAACGGCAGCGTCGCGCTGCCCTGCGTGTAGTCGTCGACGATGTTGATGCCGCCGCAGAACGCGGCCGCATGATCGATCACCGCGAGCTTGCGGTGCGTGCGCGAGAAGCCGAAACGGCCGAACAGGAAGCGGTTGTAGATGCAGTGCTCGACACCGGCCTCGGCCCACGTGTCGAACAGCGGCAGGCGCGCGGTGCCGACGCCGTCGGTGATCACGCGCACACGTACGCCTCGCTGCGCCGCGCGGATCAGCGCGTCCGACACCGGCCGGCCGGCCGCGTCGTCGCAGAAGATGTAGGTTTCGAGCATCACCTGCTCGCGCGCCGCATCGATCCGCTCGATCAGCGCGTGGAAGAATTCGCCGCCGGTTTCGCACAGCCGCACGGTATTGCCGGTCGTGAACGCGAGCCGCGATGCGGAGCCGCGTTCCTGCAGGAACATCTGCCGCAATTGCGCGAAGCGCTTGCGGGCCTCCGCCGTCATGCGGACGAGCCGTGCGGCGCGCGCGACAGGGCCACGCGCGCGGGCAGCTGCAGGATCGCCTCGGCGTTCGACGGCGAGAAACAGCGCGCGGCCGCCTCGCGGAACGGCAACCACGCATGGTCGACATGCTCGCGCGGCGACAGCGTGACGTCGATGCGCCCCGGCACGCACAGGCCGAACCAGTGCTCGACGTTGCGCGTGACGCCCGGTGCATAGCGGTGCAGGTATTGCGGATAGATCGCGTATTCGATCCGGTGACGCCAGTCGACGAGCGCGGCGGCCGGCACGTCGGGCGTGCCGACGGCGATGCCGGTTTCCTCGGCCACTTCGCGCGCGGCCGTCACCGCGAGCGGTTCGTCGAGTGCGTCCTTCGAGCCGGTGACCGATTGCCAGAAATCGGGCTGGTCGGCACGCTTGATCACGAGCACATCGAGGTCGGGCGTGTAGATCACGACAAGAACGGATTCGGGGATTTTCGGCGGCTTCGTCATCGTTGTTTCATGCGGCACGGGGCCGTGCGACGGCCATGTGCTCCGAACGTACGGCAAGTGCTGCGACTGTACCGCAAAAAACGAAAAAGGCGCATCGCTGCGCCTTTTTCATCTGCGTCGTGTGTGCATGACCGCACACGCGACCGGGTGCCGAATGCGTTATGCCTTCGGCTGCTCCGGCTGGCGCAGGCGGATATGCAGTTCGCGCAGCTGACGCTCGTCGACCGGGCTCGGCGCTTGCGTGAGCAGATCCTGCGCACGCTGCGTCTTCGGGAACGCGATCACGTCGCGGATCGAATCGGCGCCGGCCATCATCGTGACGATGCGGTCGAGACCGAACGCGATACCGCCGTGCGGCGGCGCGCCGTACTGCAGCGCGTCGAGCAGGAAGCCGAACTTCAGTTGCGCTTCTTCCGCGCCGATCTTCAGCGCGCGGAACACCTTGCTCTGCACTTCCTCCTGGTAGATACGCACCGAGCCGCCACCGATTTCCCAGCCGTTCAGCACCATGTCGTACGCCTTCGCGAGGCAGCGGCCCGGGTCGGTCTCGAGGTACTCGAGGTGCTCGTCCTTCGGGCTGGTGAACGGGTGATGCGCGGCGACGTAGCGGGCGTCTTCGTCGTCGTATTCGAACATCGGGAAGTCGACGACCCACAGCGGCTTCCAGCCGGCCTGGACGAGGCCGTTCGCCTTGCCGAACTCCGAGTGGCCGATCTTCAGGCGCAGCGCGCCGAGGCTGTCGTTGACGACCTTCGCGCGGTCGGCCGCGAAGAAGATGATGTCGCCGTCTTCAGCGCCGGTGCGCTCGAGGATCGCCGCGATCGATGCGTCATGCAGGTTCTTGACGATCGGGCTTTGCAGGCCGTCGCGGCCCTTCGCCTTCTCGTTGACCTTGATCCAGGCGAGGCCCTTCGCGCCGTAGATGCGCACGAATTCCGTGTAGCCGTCGATGTCGCCGCGCGACAGCTCGCCGCCCTTCGGCACGCGCAGCGCCGCGACACGGCCGTCCTTCGCGTTGGCCGGCGTGCTGAACACCTTGAAATCGACGTCCTTCATCGCGTCGGTCAGCTCGGTGAACTCGAGCTGCACGCGCAGGTCCGGCTTGTCCGAACCGAAACGCGCCATCGCTTCCGAATACGGCATCACCGGGAATTTCGCGTCGAGCTCGACGTCGATCGTCGTCTTGAAGATATGACGGATCATGTCTTCGAACAGGTCGCGGATTTCCTGCTCGCCGAGGAACGACGTTTCGCAGTCGATCTGCGTGAATTCCGGCTGACGGTCGGCGCGGAGGTCTTCGTCGCGGAAGCACTTGGTGATCTGGTAGTAACGGTCGAAGTTCGCGACCATCAGCAGCTGCTTGAACAGCTGCGGCGACTGCGGCAGCGCGAAGAACTGGCCCGCGTTCACGCGCGACGGCACGAGGTAGTCGCGTGCGCCTTCCGGCGTGCTCTTCGTCAGCATCGGCGTTTCGATGTCGATGAAGCCCTGCTCGTCGAGGTACTTGCGCGCCTCGATCGCGACGCGGTAGCGCAGGCGCAGGTTGTGCTGCATCTGCGGACGGCGCAGGTCGAGCACGCGGTGCGTGAGGCGGGTCGTTTCCGACAGGTTGTCGTCGTCGAGCTGGAACGGCGGCGTGACCGACGCGTTCAGCACGTTCAGTTCGTGGCACAGCACTTCGATCTTGCCGCTCTTCAGGCCGGCGTTGACCGTGCCTTCCGGACGATTGCGCACGAGGCCCTTGATCTGCACGCAGAACTCGTTGCGCACGCCTTCGGCGGTCGCGAACATCTCGGCGCGATCCGGGTCGCACACCACCTGCACGAGGCCTTCACGATCGCGCAGGTCGATGAAGATCACACCGCCGTGATCGCGGCGGCGCTGCACCCAGCCGCACAGCGACACGGTTTGGCCCAGCAGGTGTTCGGTCACGAGACCGCAGTATTCAGTACGCATCGACATGATGTTTGCTTTCGTTCGGTTTGATCAACGGGCGCCGCAACGCGCGGCCCGGGCGATGATTCTTTACTTACAGCGGCGGCTCGACGGGGCGGCGGGCGGGCGCCGGTACCGGCGCCGGAGGCGCCACGACGCCCATCGAGACGATGTACTTGAGCGCGGCATCGACCGACATGTCGAGTTCGACGACTTCGCTCTTCGGCAGCATCAGGAAGAAGCCGGACGTCGGGTTCGGCGTCGTGGGCACGTACACGCTCACGTACTCTTCCGTCAGATGGTTGACCACGTCGCCGCCGGGTGTACCGGTCAGAAACGCGATCGTATACGAGCCGCGGCGCGGGTATTCGATCAGCAGCGCCTTGCGGAACGCGTTGCCGCTGCTCGACAGCAGCGTGTCCGACACCTGCTTGACGCTCGTGTAGATCGGCCCGACGACCGGGATGTGACGCACGACCGCGTTCCACCACGTGACGAGCTTCTGGCCGATGAAATTCTGCGTGGCCAGCCCGACGACGAAGATGAACGCGATCGTCAGCACCGCGCCGATTCCCGGCAGATGGAAGCCGAGCATCCGCTCGGGCTGCCACGATTCGGGCAGCAGGAGCAGCGTCTGGTCCATCGTGCCGATGATGAGGCCGAGCACCCACAGCGTGATCGCGAGCGGGACGAGGACCAGCAGGCCGGTCAGAAACACCGTTTTCAGGGTCGTCTTTTTCATCATCTGCCGTCAATGAACCGCGCCAGCGGCGCGGGTTGGTCGCGACCCGGCCGGGCCGCGACGGTCAACTGCTGGCGGCGGGCGCTGCAGCCGGTGCCGGCGCCGCGCTCGTCGTCGTACTGGCGGAAGGGCTTGCCGCAGCCGGTGCGGCGGCGGCCGGCGCGGCTTCCGCCGGTGCTGCCGGCGCCGCGTCGCCCGACGCCGTCGCCGGTGCGCTGGTGCCGCCCGAGCCGCCGCGGAAATCGGTGACATACCACCCCGAGCCCTTCAGCTGGAACCCGGCGGCGGTCACCTGCTTGCGAAAAGCATCCTTCCCGCATTCAGGGCATTGCGACAGCGGCGCGTCGCTCATCTTCTGGAGCACGTCCTTCGCGAAACCGCACGCTTCGCATCGATAGGCGTAGATCGGCATGATATTTTTCCCGCAGAAACTGGAAACGGCTTGCAAAACCTTGAATTATAGCTGAAACCCCGGCGCGCTCCGGCAATCGCAGCGACGCCCGCGCATTAGCGGCGGCGCCACGTGAGCCAGCGCTCGTGTCCTTCGAACACGGCCAGCGAATCGGTCACGGGCAAATCCTCGATCAGCCCGAAGTACGGTGTGAGCAACGCGTCGAGTTCCGCGCGCTCGATCCCGAACGGCGGCCCCTTCGGCTTCGCCGTCACGAAGAAATAGCCGGCCAGCAAGCCGTCCGCGGGCAGCAGCTCGGCCATGCGTACCGCATAGTCGGCGCGCATGGCCGGCGGCAACGCGCACAGGAACGCGCGCTCGTACACCCACTGCACGTCGAACGGCGGCCGGTACGTAAAGAAATCGGCCTGCTCGACGACGTCCGCATGCGCGCCGAGCTGCGCCTTCGCGGCGGCCACCGCCTGCGCGGCGAAATCGATCGCGCGCACCGGCCAGCCGGCCTGCGCGAGCCACCCCGCCTCCTGCGCGCTGCCGCAGCCGGGAATCAGCACCGTGCACGGCTCGAGCCGGTGCGCGAACGCGCGAAAGCCGCCGGGCACGCCGCCGAATTCCCACGGCGTCACGCCGCGCTCGAAGCGCTCGTCCCAGAACGACGCGTGGCCGGGGTCGCGCGTCGCGAACTCGGCGGCGGTCGGGACAGGCGGTTGCTTCGGATCGGACATCGCGGTGCTCCTTTCGGTCAGGCGCCGTATGCGAGCGCGAACAACACCCGCGCGACCAGCGCCCCGACACCGACCGACAGGCCGAAGATCAGCAGCGCCTGCAGCAGCCGGTTGGTCCGTTTCTGCTCGACGAGGATCTGGCGCATCAGTTCCTCGCTGGCGGCGCGGGGTGCGTCGTGACGCGCCGCCATCGCGTGATGGATCAGCCGCGGCAGTTGCGGCAGCGTCTTGCTCCACTGCGGCGCCTCGACCTTGAAACGCTCATACCAGCCGCGCAGGCCGATCTGCTCGGTCATCCAGCGCTCGAGGTACGGTTTCGCGGTCTTCCACAGGTCGAGTTCCGGGTCGAGCGAGCGGCCGAGCCCTTCGACGTTCAGCATCGTCTTCTGCAGCAGCACGAGCTGAGGCTGGATCTCGACGTTGAAGCGGCGCGACGTCGAGAACAGGCGCATCAGCACCTGGCCGAGCGAGATGTCCTTCAGCGCCCGGTCGAAATACGGCTCGCACACCGCGCGGATCGCGCTTTCGAGCTCCTCGACACGCGTCTCGGGCGGCACCCAGCCCGATTCGAGGTGCAGCGTCGCGACGCGGTGGTAGTCGCGCTTGAAGAACGCGAGGAAGTTCTGCGCGAGGTAGTTCTTGTCGAAATCGGACAGCGCGCCGACGATCCCGAAATCGAGCGCGATATAGCGGCCGAACGTGTTCGGGTCGAGGCTCACCTGGATGTTGCCGGGGTGCATGTCCGCATGGAAGAAGCCGTCGCGGAACACCTGCGTGAAGAAGATCTCGACGCCTTCGCGCGCGAGCTTCTTGATGTCGACGCCGGCCGAGCGCAGCGTCTCGACCTGGCTGATCGGCACGCCGGTCATGCGCTCCATCACGAGCACCTGCGACGTCGAGAAATCCCAGAACATCTCGGGCACGAGCAGCAGGTCGAGGCCCGCGAAGTTGCGGCGCAGCTGGCTGCCGTTCGCGGCCTCGCGCATCAGGTCGAGCTCGTCGTGCAGGTACTTGTCGAATTCGGCGACGACCTCGCGCGGCTTCAGGCGGCGGCCGTCGGCCCACATGCGCTCGGTCCATGTCGCGATGTCGCGCATCAGCGCGAGGTCGGAATCGATCACCGGCAGCATGTTCGGGCGCAGCACCTTCACCGCGACGGCCTTGCCCGCGTGCACGCCCTGCTTCAGTTTCGCGAAATGCACCTGCGCGATCGACGCGCTCGCGATCGGCTCACGCTCGAATTCGTCGAACAGCTCGTCGACCGGCGCCCCGAGCGACTTCTCGATGATCGCGATCGCGACGGCCGAATCGAACGGCGGTACCTGGTCCTGCAGCTTCGCGAGTTCGTTCGCGAAATCGACCGACAGCAGGTCGCGGCGCGTCGACAGCACCTGGCCGAACTTCACGAAGATCGGGCCGAGGCTCTCGAGCGCGTGACGCAGCCGCACGGCGGGCGGATCGGAATAGCGGCGGCCGATCGTCGTGATCCGCAGCAGCAGCTTCACGCGCCGGTCGTCGATCCGGGACAGCATCACTTCGTCGAGGCCAAAGCGGATGACGGTGTAGACAATCTTGATGAAACGGAAAATGCGCATGCCCTGCGGCCCTCAGTGCGCGCCGCGCGGGCCTGGGCCCGTGCGCGCGCCGATTTTTTGTTCGAGTCGCTCGACCCGCTTTTCGACCCGCGCGAGCGCATCGCGTGCGCGCGCCAGATCGGCGTCGAAGCCGCCGAGCGACGCGCGCCGGACGACTTGCGGGTTTTCGTCGAGCCAGTATTCGGCGACGGATTCGAGCACGTTGCGGCCGGTGCGTCGCGCGCGGGCGCCGGCATCGCGCACGACCGTCGCGATCCGGTATGCCGCCGCGTCGCCGACCAGCTTCGCGAGATCTTCTTCAGGTTCCCAGCGCAGGTGCTCGGCCAGCTTCGCGATCTGCGTCGCGAACTCCGCGTCGCCCTCGATCTTCACGTGCTTCATCACGGCCGCCTGGCCGCCCTGCAGGAACGCGGCGACGGTGTCGCCCGCGAGCGCGATCGACACGTCGACCTGTTGCGCATCGTGCGCGTCGACGGCCGACAGATAACCGTCGGGCTGCACCAGCAGCGTGAGCGTGACGGGAGGCACGTCGATCCGGGCAGTCTTGCCCGCATAGGGAATCAGGCGATCGCGCGCCCATGATTCGCGCGCGAGCAGGTGATTGACGGCAGCAGCAAAAGGCTTGGCGGCAAAGGTCATCGGGCTGGGAAAGAAAAAACCCGCGCAGGCCGGGCGCCCACGCGGGTTTCTATTGTAACGTCGGATCGTCGGCAGACCGTGCCCGACCGTACACCCGGGCGGCAAGCGGTCGCAGTGCGGCGGCCGTCGCCCGGGTGCCCGGCGGCGCGGGCCGCCGGGCACGCTCAGTGCGTGTTGATCTGCTGGATACCCGCGAGCAGCCAGCCCTGGCTGCCCGACTTCGACAGGTTCCACACCTCGTCGAACGGGGCGGCCGACGCGCTCGCCGATTCGCGGATCAGGCCGTGGAAGCGCACGCTCGCCGACTGCTCGATGCCGCGATCCTCGATCGCGACCAGCTCCGCGTCGAGCTGCACGACGTCGGTCTGGTTCGCCTCGTTACCGCGCGAATCGAGGTCGATCTTGATCTCCGCGAACATTTCGGGCGTCGTGAACTCGCGGATGTCGGCCAGGTTGCCCTGGTCCCACGCCGCCTGCAGGCGCACGAAGTAGACCTTCGCGCTGCGCAGGAACGCTTCGGTATCGAAACCGGCCGGCACCTGGAGCGGCGCCGCCGCAGCCGCTGCCGCGCCGGCGGCCGCCGCGCCGCCGCCGAACACGCCCTGCGCTTCGTTCGCATAGCTGCTGCCGCTGCCCGCGTAGCTGCCGCCGGCATTGCCCTGCTGGAACGACGGGCTTTGCGAGTAGCCGCCCGACGCCGACGCCGAACCGCCGACCGAGTACGCCGGCTCCTGCGGGCGACGGCGGTTCATGAACTTGCGGATCAGCCAGATGCCGATCGCCGCGAGCAGCGCGATCACGATGACGTTCGCCATCATGCTCGCGAACGCGCCGCCGAGGCCGAAGTGCGACAGCAGCGCCGCGATGCCGAGACCGGCCGCGAGGCCGGCGATCGGCCCGAGCCAGCGCGAGCGGTTGGGCTGCGCGGCCGGCGTGGGCGCCGCCGGGTTCGCACGCTGCGCCTGCGACGGCGCGGCCTGCTGCATCGGCTGCTGCGCGGGCGGCGTGGCCTGGCGCTGCGTGACGGTGGAGTTCTGGCGGCCGATGCTGCGCCCGCCGCCCATGCGCTTGGCTTCAGCGTCGAGCGATGCGAACGTGCCGGCCGTGAGCAGGCCGACCATCAGCAGCGTGCCGACCCGTCGAGCCCACGGCTTCGACGGCTTGCTACGGTTGAACAACGGACGCGTTTCGGACATCAGCTTCTCCAGATGTAAGGCGAATGTATGGAAAGAACCCCTTAGTACTTGGTTCCTAGGTGTAAAGCTACCACGCCACCTGACAAATTGTAATATTTGACGGCATCGAGGCCCGCTTGTTCCATCATCGTCTTCAGCGTGTCCTGATCGGGGTGCATCCGGATAGATTCAGCAAGATACCGATAACTTTCAGCATCTTTCGCGAACTTGTCGCCAAGCCACGGTAATACTTTGAAAGAATACAGATCGTACACTTTTTTCAGCGGATCCCAGACTTTCGAGAATTCCAGCACCATCACGCGGCCGCCGGGCTTCGTCACGCGACGCATCTCGGCCAGCGCGACGTCCTTGTGCGTCATGTTGCGCAGCCCGAATGCAACCGTGACCACATCGAAGTAGTTGTCCGGAAAGGGGATTTTCTCCGCGTCGCACAGCAGCGACGGCGTCACGATCCCCTTGTCGAGCAGCCGGTCGCGGCCGACGCGCAGCATCGATTCGTTGATGTCCGTATGCCACACCTCGCCCGTCGGGCCGGCCGCCTTCTTGAACGACTTCGTCAGGTCGCCGGTGCCGGCCGCGATGTCGAGCACCTTGAAACCGGGGCGCACGTTCGCCTGCGCGATCGTGAACGCCTTCCACGCGCGGTGCATGCCCGCCGACATCAGGTCGTTCATCAGATCGTAGTTGCTCGCGACCGAATGGAACACGCCCGCCACTTTCTTCGCTTTTTCGTTTTCCTCGACGCTTTCGAAGCCGAAGTGGGTTTTGCTCATCGCGTTGATCCTCAGTAAATGGCAGGACGGCGCCGAGCGGGCGCCGTCGATTTCAGTGGCAGTGGCCGTGCGACGCGGAGGCCGCCTGCATCGGGGCGTCGCGCTCGACGCCTGCCGCCTTCAGTTTGTCGAAATAGTCGCGCCACAGCGCGTCCTGCTGCGTCGCCAGCTCGTACAGCAGGTCCCACGAGTAGATGCCGGTCGAATGGCCGTCGGAGAACGTCGGCTGCAGCGCGTAGTTGCCGACGCCCTCGAGCGCCGTGATCGTCACCTCGCGCTTGCCGGTCTGCAGCGTCTCCTGGCCGGGCCCGTGGCCGCGCACCTCGGCCGACGGCGAATAGACGCGCATCAGCTCGAACGGAATCCGGTAGCTGTCGCCGTTCGGGTACTGCAATTCGAGCACGCGCGATACCGCGTGCACGACGACGCCGGACGGAATCGGCGTCGTGGAAGTCAAACCGCTCATGGCTGCCTCGAATCGGTCATGCGTTGAATTTCCTCGCGCACCGCATTGTGCAGCAGCGAGGCCTGCGCGGCGCGCGTGCGCAACAGCGCCTCGGACACGCTGCGCTGGCGCGGCGCCCAGACGGGCTGCGGGAAATGGGCGTCGTTGGAAAAGCGCGGGATCACGTGCCAGTGCACGTGCGGCACCATGTTGCCGAGGCTCGCGAGATTCACCTTGTTCGGCTGCATCACGCGGCGCACGGCCCGTTCGACCGCGTAGACCACGCGCATCAGGTGTGCCCGCTCGGGCTCGCCGAGATCGGAGAACTCGGCCACGTGCGTGCCCCAGATCACCCGGCAGAAGCCCGGATAGTCGTGCTCGCCCGTCGCGAGGACGACGCGCAGCACGTCGTCCTGCCAGAGCACCTCGCCGCCGTCTTCACGGCAAAACACGCATTCCATCGTCGCTCCCATGTGGACGGGCGCCGGCATGACTGCGCCGGCGCCCGCTCATTTCCGGCCCGGTCGGGCGGTCGTCATGCCCGCATTAGACCAGCACGCGCTCGATCCCGCCATTGTTCGCACGTGCGACATAATCGGCCATCCAGTTCTCGCCGAGCACCTGGCGCGCGATTTCGACCACGATGTAGTCGGCCTCGAGATTCGCGTCCTCGCTGTAGCGCGACAGGCCCTGCAGGCACGACGGGCAGCTCGTCAGGATCTTCACGTCCGGCCCGTTCGCGGCCGCGGCGGCAGGCGCCGGCGCAGCGCCGGCCACCACGGGAATCGCACGCAGCTTCGCGGCGCCCTTGCGGATCTCCTCTTCCTTGCGGAAGCGCACCTGCGTCGACACGTCCGGGCGCGTGACCGCGAGCGTGCCCGATTCGCCGCAGCAACGGTCGTTCTTCTCGATCCTGTAGCCGTCCTTCTCCGAGCCCATCAGCTCGTTGACGAGCTTCACCGGGTCCATCGTCTTGATCGGCGTGTGGCACGGGTCGTGATACATGTAGCGCGTACCCGACACGCCGTCGAGCTTCATCCCCTTCTCGAGCAGGAACTCGTGGATGTCGATGATCCGGCAGCCCGGGAAGATCTTGTCGAATTCATACCCGGCAAGCTGGTCGTAGCAGGTGCCGCACGACACGACGACCGTCTTGATGTCGAGGTAGTTCAGCGTGTTCGCGACCCGGTGGAACAGCACGCGGTTGTCGGTGACGATCTTCTCGGCCTTGTCGTACTGGCCCGAGCCGCGCTGCGGATAACCGCAGCACAGGTAGCCCGGCGGCAGCACCGTCTGCACGCCCGCTTCCCACAGCATCGCCTGCGTCGCGAGGCCGACCTGCGAGAACAGGCGCTCGGAGCCGCAGCCCGGGAAGTAGAACACCGCTTCCGAATCGACGGTCGTCGACTTCGGGTTGCGGATGATCGGCACGATCTTGTTGTCCTCGATGTCGAGCAGCGCGCGCGCCGTCTTCTTCGGCAGGTTGCCCGGCATCTTCTTGTTGACGAAGTGGATCACCTGCTCGACGACGGGCGGCTTGCCGGTCGTCGCGGGCGGGTGCTGCGTCTGCTTCGTCACGACCTTCTTCAGCATGTCGTTCGCGAAGCGCTGCACCTTGTAGCCGACGCCCATCATCACGGTGCGCGCGGCGTTGATCGTCTGCGGATTGGTCGCGTTCAGGAAGAACATGCCCGCCGCGTTGCCGGCGTTGAACTTCTTCTTGCCCATCTTGCGCAACAGGTTGCGCATGTTCATCGTGACGTCGCCGAAGTCGATCTTCACCGGGCACGGCGTCGCGCACTTGTGGCACACCGTGCAGTGGTCGGCCACGTCGTTGAACTCGTCCCAGTGCTTGATCGACACGCCGCGGCGCGTCTGCTCCTCGTACAGGAATGCCTCCACCAGCAGCGACGTCGCGAGGATCTTGTTGCGCGGGCTGTACAGCAGGTTCGCGCGCGGCACGTGGGTCGCGCACACCGGCTTGCACTTGCCGCAGCGCAGGCAGTCCTTCACCGAATCGGCGATCGCGCCGATGTCGGACTGCTGCATGATCAGCGATTCGTAGCCCATCAGCCCGAAGCTGGGCGTGTACGCGTTGCGCAGGTCGGCGCCGTCGAGCAGCTTGCCCTTGTTGAAGCGGCCGTTCGGGTCGACGCGCTGCTTGTATGCGCGGAATTCGGCGATCTCGTCGTCGGTCAGGAACTCGAGCTTCGTGATGCCGATCCCGTGCTCGCCGGAGATCACGCCGTCGAGCGAGCGCGCGAGCTTCATGATGCGCGCGACCGCCGCGTGCGCGTCCTGCAGCATCTCGTAGTTGTCGGAGTTGACCGGGAGGTTCGTGTGGACGTTGCCGTCGCCCGCGTGCATGTGCAGCGCGACGAACACGCGGCCGCGCAGCACGCGCTTGTGGATCGCCTGCGCCTCGTCGAGGATCTGCTTGAACGCGCCGCCGTTGAAGATCGCGCGCAGTTCCGCGCGGATCTCCTGCTTCCACGAGATGCGGACCGTGCGGTCCTGCGTGACGTGGAACACGGTCGCGCCCGGCTGTTCGTCCGCGCGATCCGCGAACTTCTCGGCAAGCGCCTCGTAGCCGAGCTGCACGAGGTAGTGCTGCGCCTCGCGCAGCGGCTGGTCGAGCCGGTCGCGCACGAATTCCCAGCGCGCGCGCACGCGCTTGAGCAGCTCCAGCGCCTGCTGCACGCGGTCTTCCAGCAGCTCCGCGCTCGGGATCTCGTTCGCGTCGTCGGTCTTGCCGAGCGGCAGGTTGCCGCCGCGGAAGAACGTCTCGAGCGCGTCGACGAGCTGCAGCTTGTTCTTCAGCGACAGCTCGATGTTGATCCGCTCGATGCCGTCGGTGTACTCGCCCATCCGGTTCAGCGGGATCACGACGTCTTCGTTGATCTTGAACGCGTTGGTGTGCTTCGCGATCGCGGCCGTGCGGCTGCGGTCGAGCCAGAAGCGCTTGCGCGCCTCCGCGCTGATCGCGACGAAGCCTTCGCCGCTCTTGCCGTTCGCCATCCGGATCACTTCGGACGTCGCGTGCGCCACGGCGTCGGCGTCATCGCCGACGATGTCGCCGATCAGCACCATCTTCGGGAATGCGTTGCGCTTGCTCTTGGTCGCGTAGCCGACCGCGCGCAGGTAGCGCTCGTCGAGGTGCTCGAGGCCCGCGAGGATCGCACCGCCCTGCTTCGACGTTTCGAACAGGTAGTCCTTGATCTCGACGATGCTCGGGATCGCCTCGCGCGCCTGGCCGAAGAACTCGAGGCAGACGGTGCGCGTGTGCGCGGGCATCTTGTGCAGCACCCAGCGCGCGGACGTGATGAGCCCGTCGCAGCCTTCCTTCTGCACGCCCGGCAGGCCGGCGAGGAACTTGTCGGTCACGTCCTTGCCGAGCCCTTCCTTGCGGAACCGGCGGCCCTCGATCTCGAGCATTTCGGTCTTGAGCAGCTTCTCGCCCGGCGCGTACGCGCCGTCGAACCACTTCAGCTCGAAGCGCGCGACCGCGATGTCGTGGATCTTGCCCTGGTTGTGCTCGTGGCGCGTGACTTCGAGCCAGTTGCCGTCCGGGTCGACCATCCGCCACCAGGCCAGGTTGTCGAGCGCGGTGCCCCACAGCACGGCTTTCTTGCCGCCCGCGTTCATCGCGACGTTGCCGCCGATGCACGACGCATCGAGCGACGTCGGATCGACCGCGAACACGTAGCCGGCCGCCTCGGCCGCCTCGGTCACGCGGCGCGTGACGACGCCCGCGCCGGAGAAGATCGTCGGCACCTTGTGCGCGACGCCCGGCAGTTCGGTCAGCTCGACCGCGCCGAGCTGTTCGAGCTTTTCGGTATTGATGACGGCCGAGAACGGCGTGAGCGGCACCGCGCCGCCCGTGTAGCCGGTGCCGCCGCCGCGCGGGATCACGGTCAGGCCGAGCTCGAAGCAGGCCTTGATCAGTGCCGCGATCTCGGCCTCGGTATCGGGCGTCAGCACGACGAACGGGTATTCGACGCGCCAGTCGGTCGCATCGGTCACGTGCGACACGCGCGACAGCCCATCGAAGCGGATATTGTCCTTCTCCGTGCAGCGGCCGAGCGCCTTGGTCGCGCGGCGGCGCAGGTCGGCCATCTTCTCGAATTCGTCGGCGAACTCGTTGACCGCCCGCTGCGCGGCGGTTTCGAGCATCTCGACGCGCGATGCGCGCTCGCGGCCCGCCTCGTCGCGGTGCTCGGTGAGATCCGCGCTGCGGCGCTTGCCGATCTCGGTCAGGCGGTGGTTCAGCGCCTCGATCAGCAGCGCGCGGCGCTTCGGATTGTCGAGCAGGTCGTCCTGCAGGTACGGGTTGCGGCGCACGACCCAGATGTCGCCGAGCACTTCGTACAGCATCCGTGCCGAGCGGCCCGTGCGGCGCTCGGCACGCAGTTCGTCGAGCACCGACCACGCCTCTTCGCCGAGTAGGCGGATCACGATCTCGCGATCCGAGAAGGACGTGTAGTTATAGGGAATCTCGCGCAAGCGGGGCGCGGGGTCGGCGGCGACGGCGGCGGCCGCGCCATGCGGATCGAAAACTTGTGGTGCGTTCATGTTCGGACGACTCGGAGGGCCGATACACCGTGCACGGGCGTCGGCAAGCGCGTGGGCGCAATCTTGGGGAAATCTGTTCTGTTACCAGGCGCGCGGCTGTCCTTCATGGGGCCGGAGCGGGCGGTTCGCCCCTCCTGGCCGGCGACAGGGCCTGGCGGCACTCGGAACGATCAGCACGATCGCGCGCGGCGCGCATGCCGTTCGGCCGCGGGGCTGGCTGCGCGCGGCGTCGGCTTCAACGGTGCGATCCGAGGGTGCCTCTGCATCTTCCGATCCTTGATTCAAAACGGAATTCTAACCCATGATCGGCCCGTCCGTGGCACGCCGGACAGGTCGTGGGGCTATCGCCGCGAGCCGCACCGGACGGGGCTCGGCACGGTTTGGCTCGATCATTCGCCGTCCGTCCGGTCGGTAACCGTGCGGTTAAGCCGGCAGAAAAGGCGCGCCCGGCGCCGCGAACGCCCGGCCCGCCCCCTTCGCGGCCGCCCGCCCGGCATGCCGCTTGCATGCGGGCGGACCCTTGGCGCTATCATTGATCCTTTACCGTCTGCATCCGCACTGCACGCGAGCGTCCATGGCATCCCACGATTACCTGAAGAAAATCCTCACCGCGCGCGTCTACGACGTCGCGATCGAGACGGAACTCGAACCCGCCCGCAACCTGTCGGCCCGGCTGCGCAATGCCGTTTACCTGAAGCGCGAGGACAACCAGCCGGTGTTCTCGTTCAAGCTGCGCGGCGCGTACAACAAGATGGCGCACATTCCGGCGGACGCGCTCGCGCGCGGCGTGATTACGGCGTCGGCCGGCAACCACGCGCAGGGCGTCGCGTTCTCGGCGGCCCGGATGGGCATCAAGGCCGTGATCGTCGTGCCGGTCACGACCCCGCAGGTGAAGGTCGATGCCGTGCGCGCGCACGGCGGCCCGAGCGTCGAGGTGATCCAGGCGGGCGAATCGTACAGCGATGCCTATGCGCACGCGGTCAAGGTGCAGCAGGAACGCGATCTCACGTTCGTCCACCCGTTCGACGATCCGTACGTGATCGCCGGCCAGGGCACCATCGCGATGGAGATCCTGCGCCAGCACCAGGGCCCGATCCACGCGATCTTCGTGCCGATCGGCGGCGGCGGGCTCGCGTCCGGCGTCGCCGCGTACGTGAAGGCCGTGCGCCCGGAGATCAAGGTCATCGGCGTGCAGGCCGAGGATTCGTGCGCGATGGCGCAGTCGCTGGACGCCGGCGAGCGCATCGAGCTCAGCGAGGTCGGCCTGTTCGCCGACGGCACCGCGGTGAAGCTCGTCGGCGAGGAAACCTTCCGGCTGTGCCGCGCATTCCTCGACGGCGTCGTGACGGTCAACACCGACGCGCTGTGCGCGGCGATCAAGGACGTGTTCCAGGACACGCGCAGCGTGCTCGAACCGTCCGGCGCGCTCGCGGTGGCCGGCGCGAAGCTGTACGCGGAACGCGAAGGCGTCGAGAACCAGACGCTCGTCGCGGTCACCTCCGGCGCGAACATGAACTTCGACCGGATGCGCTTCGTCGCCGAGCGCGCGGAGGTCGGCGAGGCGCGCGAAGCGGTGTTCGCGGTCACGATCCCCGAGGAGCGCGGCAGCTTCAAGCGCTTCTGTTCGCTCGTCGGCGACCGCAACGTCACCGAGTTCAACTACCGGATCGCCGATGCGCAATCCGCGCACATCTTCGTCGGCGTGCAGATCAAGCGCCGCGGCGAATCGGCGGAGATCGCCTCGAACTTCGAGTCGCACGGCTTCAAGAGCGTCGACCTGACGCACGACGAACTGTCGAAGGAACACATCCGCTACATGGTCGGCGGCCGCTCGCCGCTCGCGCTCGACGAACGCCTGTTCCGCTTCGAATTCCCCGAGCGGCCGGGCGCGCTGATGAAGTTCCTGTCGTCGATGGCGCCGGACTGGAACATCAGCCTGTTCCACTACCGCAACCAGGGCGCGGACTACAGCTCGATCCTCGTCGGGCTGCAGGTGCCGCAGGCCGATCGCGCCGAATTCGAACGCTTCCTCGCGGCACTCGGCTATCCGTATGTCGAAGAGAGCGCCAACCCGGCTTACCGCCTCTTCCTGTCGTAAAGGCGTCACACGATGAACCCCGAACATTCCCCGCTCGGCAAGGCCACCGTCTACGCGGCGCAATACGACGCGTCGCTGCTGTTCCCGATCCCGCGCGCCGGCGCGCGCGAGCAGCTCGGCATCACGTCGGCGCTGCCGTTCTTCGGCACCGACATCTGGAACGCGTACGAGCTGTCGTGGCTCAACGCGCGCGGCAAGCCGCAGGTCGCGGTCGCGACGTTCTACGTGCCGGCGGAATCGCCGAACATCGTCGAATCGAAGTCGTTCAAGCTGTATCTCGGCTCGTTCGCGCAGTCGAAATTCGACTCGATCGAAGCGGTGCGCGACGTGCTGAAGCGCGACGTATCGGCCGCGTGCGGCGCGACCGTGTCGGTGCAGCTGGTGTCGGCGCACGATTTCGGCAAGCTCGAGATGGACGAGCTCGACGGGCTGTCGCTCGACCGCCTCGACCTCGACACCGACATCTACGAACCCGATCCGTCGCTGCTGTCGGCCGCCGAGGACGAAGCGCCGGTCGAGGAGACGCTCGTGTCCGACCTGCTGCGCTCGAACTGCCCGGTCACGGGCCAGCCCGACTGGGGCAGCGTGCAGATCCACTACGTCGGGCCGCAGATCGACCACGCGGGCCTGCTGCGCTACATCATCTCGTTCCGCAATCACACGGGCTTTCACGAGCAGTGCGTCGAGCGGATCTTCCTCGACATCATGCACGCGTGCAAACCGGTGAAGCTCGCGGTGTACGCGCGCTATACGCGGCGCGGCGGGCTCGACATCAACCCGTTCCGCACCAACTACAACCAGCCGATGCCGGACAACGCGCGCACGGCGCGGCAGTAAGGACGGCCCGCGGCGGGCGCCAGACGAGACAGCCCGGTCGGCTTCCACCGACCGGGCTGTTTACCGTGCGCGGAAAGCGCAGCCGCGTTACTTCGCCGGCGCCTTGTACGCGATGCAGTCGACCTCGACCTTGCAGTCGATGACCATGCTCGACTGCACGCACGCGCGTGCCGGCGGATGCTCGCCGAAGTACGACACGAACACCTTGTTGAACGACGCGAAATCGCGCGCGTCGTCGAGCCACACGCCGCAGCGCACGACGTGCTCGAGGCCGTAGCCGGCTTCCTTCAGGATCGCGATCACGTTCTCGATCGTCTGCTTCGACTGCGTGACGATGCCGCCCTCGACGACCTCGCCGTTCACCATCGGCGTCTGGCCGGACACATACAGCCAGCCGTCGGCCTCGACCGCACGCGCGAACGGCATCACCTGGCCGCCGGTCCCCTTCGCTTCGCCCACGCCATATCGCTTCATCGTTTCACTCCTCACATCTCGGTTGCGGATGCGCGCGCCGGCTGCGGCACGCGCGGAAGATCGGAACGGCCGCCGCGCTCAGAACGCGGCGTCGGCACTCGCCGCCACGCGCTCGCCGCGCGCGACGAACCCGCCGGCGCGCTCGCCGGTCGGCTGGCCGTTTTCGTAAGTCAGCACGCCGTTCACCCACACGGCATCGATCCCGTGCGCGGGCTGCTGCGGCTTCTCGAACGTCGCGGCGTCGATCACGCGCGCCGGGTCGAACAGCACGAGATCGGCGTGGTAGCCGACATGCGCCTCGCCGCGCTTCGCGATCCCGTAGCGGCGCGCGGACAGCGACGTCATCTTGCGGATCGCCTCCTCGAGCGGCAGCAGGTTCGTGTCGCGCACGTAATGGCCGAGCACGCGCGGGAACGCGCCCCACAGCCGCGGATGCGGCAGCGGATCGTTCGGCAGCCCGTCCGAGCCGACCATCGTCGCGGGGTGCGACAGGATCCGGCGCACGTCGTCCTCGGACATGTTGTGGTACACGGCGCCGGCCGGGCGGATGCGCTGCGCGGCTTCCTGCTCGGTCACGCCCCAGTCGGCCGCGATCGCCTTGAGCAGCTTGCCTGCGACTTCCGGGTGCGGCTCCGACCACGTGATCGTGATGTCGATATCGCCCGTCACCTGCTTCAGGTCGAGCGTCGACGAGCTGCGGCTGTACGGATAGCAGTCGCAGCCGACCGGCTGGTAGCGGCGCGCGCCCTCGAGCGATGCGAGCACTTCGGTGCTGCGCCCCCAGTTCGACGGGCCCGCGCACTTCAGGTGCGAGATTACGACCGGCACCTGCGCATGGCGGCCGACGCGATACGCCTCGTCCATCGCGTCGAGGATCGCGTCGAATTCGGTGCGCATGTGCGTCGTATACAGCGCGCCGGCCTTCGCGAGCGGCTCGGCGAGCGCCATCACTTCCTCGGCCGGCGCCGCGAACGCGGAACCGTACGCGAGGCCCGACGACAGGCCGAGCGCGCCGTTCGCGAGCGCCTCCTCGAGTTGCTCGCGCATCCCGGCGATCTCGCCGTCGGTCGCCGCGCGGTCGAGACGGTCCATCTGGTTGTTGCGCAGCGCCGTATGACCGACGAGCGCCGCGACGTTCACGGCCGGGCGCGCCTCGTTCACGGCCGCGACGTAGTCGGCGAAGGTCGGGTACCGGAACGCGCCGCGCTCGCCGAGCAGGTTCATCGGGTCGGGCGGATCGCCCGCGAGCGTCACGGGCGACGCGCTGATCCCGCAGTTGCCGACGATCACGGTCGTCACGCCCTGCGAGATCTTCGGGATCATCTCCGGCGCGCGGATCACGTGCGTGTCGTCGTGCGTGTGCACGTCGACGAAGCCCGGCGCGAGCGCGCGGCCGTTCGCCTCCACGACGTTCTCGGCCAGCCAGTTCGACAGGTTGCCGATCGCGGCGATCAGGCCGTTGCGGATCGCGACGTCGCGCGTGACGGGCGGCGCGCCGGTGCCGTCGTACAGTTGCGCGCCGACGATCAGCGTATCGGCGGCTTCGGGATGCGAATGCATGGTCAGTCTCCTACCGGTTGACGGTCTCCGCCGCCGCGGTGCGCATCGAGCGCGTGCTTGATGCGGCGCAGCGATTCCCGGCCCGCATCGCCGAGCCGCAATGCGACTCCGGTAACGAGCACGTCGATCGCCATCATCATCGCGTAGCGCGACGTCGAAGGCTTGTAGATGAAATCGGTTTCGAATGCGACGACCGGGATCAGGTGGTCGGCGAGCTTCGCGAGCGGCGACGCCGGCGCGGTGATCGCGATCAGCTTCGCGCCGTAGCGCTTCGCGAGCCGGCAGCTCTCGAGCAGCTCGGGCACGCGCCCGCTCACCGACAGCGCGACGACCACGGTGTCGCGCGACAGCGTCGCGGCCACCATTCGCTGCAGCACGCTGTCCTGGTAGCTCGCGACCGGCCGGCCGAAGCGCACGAGCCGGAAGCGCAGCTCGTCGGCAAGCGCGGTCGAGCCGCCGCCCTGCCCGTACACGTAGGTCATCTTCGCGCCGGCGAGCAGGTCGGCCGCCGCATCGAACGACGTGTTGCGCAGCAGCTGGTGGTTGTGCGCGAGCGCCACGCGAATCTCGTCGTAGACCATCGACGCGGGGCTCGTGTCGTCGGCCGGCGCGTCGCCGGACGGCACCAGGAAGCGCTGGCCGACGGCCGCCGCCTGTGCGACGAGCACCTTCAGTTCGCGCACGTCGCGGCAGCCGACGGCCTTCGCGAAACGCGTGACCGTCGCGACGCTGACCTCCGCGTCGCGCGCGAGCGCGCCGATGCTCGCATGCGCGGCGCGCGCCAGATCGGCGAGGATGAACGCGGCGACCTTGCGCTCGGCTTCGCGCAGCTCGGGCGCGCATTCGGCGATCCGCGCGACGATGTCGAGGACCGGCGGGGCGGCCGGAGCCGGATGAAGCTCGGCCGCGAGCGGAGCGGACGGGGAGGCGGGCGTATTCATCTGCGGATAAGGGTGCGAAGCTCGATGTTACTAAATAACATCACCGCGCAGATGCTACTTTCTGTACCATCTGCGTGTCAACTTCAGTGCAATGCATAGTGATGATGGAGCGGGATGACATGAAAGTTACAAACTATCAAGAACCGACAATCAATCCGTTGGGCAAGGGTCTCGGCAACGTGCCGAGCGCGAGCGTGCCGCTCGACGACGCAGGCCGCCTCGAGTGGAACCTGCTCGCGGAAGACGTCAGCCTGCCGGCCGCCGTGCTTTACGAGGATCGCGTCGAACACAACCTGAACTGGATGCAGGCGTTCGTCCGGAAATACGGCGTCAAGTTCGCGCCGCACGGCAAGACGACGATGGCGCCGCAACTGTTCCGCCGCCAGCTCGACGCCGGCGCGTGGGGCATCACGCTCGCGACCGCGCACCAGACCCAGGCCGCGTATCACGGCGGCGTGCGGCGCGTGCTGCTCGCGAACCAGTTGGTCGGCCGCCAGAACATGACGATCATCGCCGGGCTGCTGTCGGATCCCGATTTCGAATTCTTCTGTCTCGTCGATTCCGCGGAAAGCGTCGACCAGCTCGGCCGCTTCTTCGGCGACGCGAAGAAACCGCTGAACGTGCTGATCGAGCTCGGCGTGCCGGGCGGCCGCGCGGGCGTGCGCGATGCCGCGCAGCGCGAGGCCGTGCTGGCCGCGATCGCGCGCTATCCGGACACGCTGAAGCTGGCCGGCATCGAACTCTATGAAGGCGTGCTGAAAGAGGAAGGCGAGATCCGCACGTTCCTGCAGGAAGCCGTCGCGCTCACGCGCGTGCTCGCCGAGGCAGGCCGCTTCGCGCGTACGCCGGCGATCCTGTCCGGCGCCGGCTCGGCGTGGTACGACGTGGTCGCGGAAGAATTCAGGAAGGCGTCGGATGCGGGCTTCGCGGAAGTCGTGCTGCGACCGGGCTGCTACCTGACGCACGACGTCGGCATCTACAAGAAGGCGCAGACCGACGTGTTCGCGCGCAACCCGATCGCGCGCTCGATGGGCGAGGGGCTGCTGCCGGCATTGCAGCTGTGGGCGTACGTGCAGTCGGTGCCGGAGGCCGATCGGGCGATCGTCGCGCTCGGCAAGCGCGACGCGGCGTTCGACGCGGGCCTGCCCGAGCCGGCGCGCCACTTCCGTCCGGGACGCGACACCGCGCCGCGCGACGTCGCGGCGACCGAAGGCTGGGCCGTGACCGGGATGATGGACCAGCACGCGTACCTGCAGATCCCGCCGGGCGCGGACGTGAAAGTCGGCGACATGATCGCGTTCGACATCTCGCACCCGTGCCTGACGTTCGACAAGTGGCGCCAGGTGCTCGTGCTCGATCCGCAGTTCCGCGTGACGGAAGTCGTCGAAACGTTCTTCTGACGTCCATTGCGCGCACCGCCCCGCCGCTCGCGCGGGGCGGCCGTCACGCGCGCTTCAATCCGCCGGAGTACACTGCGCTTTCGTCCTCGGGGCCCTTCGCGACCGTCGCGCACGGCGCGAACGGGCCTTCAACGCTGCTTTACGGGAGAAAGCCATGGCCGCGAAGAAGATCCTGTTCCTGACCGGCGATTTCGCCGAAGACTACGAAACGATGGTGCCGTTCCAGGCACTGCAGGCCGTCGGCCACCATGTCGATGCCGTGTGTCCGGGCAAGCGCGCGGGCGACAAGATCAAGACCGCGATCCACGACTTCGAAGGCGACCAGACCTACACCGAGAAGCCCGGCCACCAGTTCACGCTGAATGCCGCGTTCGACGACGTCGATGCGGCGCGCTACGACGCGCTCGCGATCGCGGGCGGCCGCGCGCCCGAATACCTGCGACTCGATCCGAAGGTGATTGCGCTCGTGCGCGCGTTCGCCGAAGCCGGCAAGCCGATCGCCGCGATCTGCCATGCGGCACAGTTGCTGGCGGCCGCCGACGTGATCCGCGGCAAACGCATTTCGGCGTACCCGGCCTGCGCCCCCGAGGTGAAGCTCGCGGGCGGCGAATACGCGGATATTCCGGTCGACGCGGCCGTGACCGACGCGCCGTTCGTCACCGCGCCTGCGTGGCCCGCGCATCCGGCCTGGCTCGCGCAATTCCTCGCGCTGCTCGGCACGCGCATCGAGCTGTAAGCCCGAAGCGGATCGGGATGACATGAAGCGGCGGCCGGCGGCGCCGGCGTGCCGCCCTGCCCCGCGCGTCAGCGCGCGGCCGGCGTCGAGCCGACGTCCGCGATCCGCGCTTCCAGCATCGCGAGCGCACCCGACAGCGCATTGAGCACGTCGTCCGGCAACTGCGCCATCGTCTGTTCGATGAACGCCTTGCGGCGCGGCAGGCACGCGTCGAACGCCGCGCGGCCTTCGTCCGTCAGCGTCACGTTGGTCACGCGGTTGTCGCGCGCATCGGATTCGCGCTCGATCCAGCCGAGCGCATCGAGCGACTTCAACTGGCGCGTGAGCGCGCCCGGATCGATGCGCAGCACTTCGACGAGCTTCTTCTGCGACGAATGCCCGCCCATCGTGTGCAGCGCGACCATGATGCGCCAGCGCGGCATCGGCTGCCCGACGTGCGCTTCGAACGCGATCATGAACGCGCGATACGTGCGTCCGAATTGCTGCAAGATCGCGACGCGGTCCTGTTCTTCCATGCGCTGATGTCGTTCCGGTAAATCGTTGAATCGTTGAATCGCCCGATCGGTCAATCGGCCGCGACGTGCGGCTCGATCTTGCGCCGCAACGCGATCGGCGGCACGCGGCGGCACTGCCACACCGACACCACGGCCACGACGGCCGCCATCGCGACGCCCAGGTGGATCGCGCCGACCAGCGATTCGCGGGCCGCTTCCAGCAGCAGCGCGCCATTATGCCCGGCGCGCGTGAGCGCCGCGACGAGACCGCCCTGTGCCGCGCGATCGATCAGGATCTGCGGATCGGCGAGCTGTGCATGCCACTGCATCGCGTGATCGGCCGACAGCGCGTCGCGCACGCCGCTCGAATACATCTGGTTGACGAGCGTGCCCGTCAGCGCGGTGCCGAGCATCCCGCCGACCATCCGCAGCGATTGCAGCAGCGCCGTCGCGATCCCGAGGTGCTCGCGTCCGGCTGCCTGCTGCGCGAATACGGTGAGGTTCGGCAGCACGAAACCGAGCCCGATGCCGCCCGCGACCATCAGCGCCATCAGCATCCAGGCCGGCGTCGTGTGCGTCGAGACGACGATGCCCGCGCACGCGATCGCGAACAGCACGAAGCCGACGTGCAGCATCGCGTTCGGATGGCGGATGCGCGTGACGACGCGTCCGTTCATGATGCTGCCGATCGTGATGAACACGACGAGCGGCGTGATCACGAGCCCGGCTTCCTTCGGCGACATCCCGAAGCCGCCCTGGAACAGCAGCGGCGCGTAGAACAGCAGCGAGAACATCGAGAACCCGGCGAGGATCGCGAGCACGAACAGCGCGGACAGCGCGCGGTTGCCGAACATGTCGAACGGCAAAATGGGCTGTGTGCAGCGCTTCTCCCAGTGCCACAGGCCGACGCCGGCCGCGACCGCGACGACGAGCAGCAGCGACGCCCAGCTCGCGACGCCGTACTTCGGCAGCCATTCGACGAACAGCTGCAGCGCGCCGAGCGACAGCGCGATCAGCAGCGCGCCCGGCCAGTCGAGCCGCATCTTGCGATCGTGCACGACGTGGCGCAGGTGCGGCAGGTAGCGCCACACGAAGAACAGCGACAGCAGGCCGACCGGCAGGTTCACGTAGAACACCGAGCGCCAGCCGAACGACTGGGTCAGCACGCCGCCGAGCGACGGGCCGACCGCGTTCGCGATGCCGAACGCGGAGCTCATCAGCACCTGCCAGCGCAGCCGCACGACGGAATCGGGGAACAGGTCGGGGATGCACGCGAACGCGGTACCGACCAGCATCCCGCCGCCGATTCCCTGCAGGCCGCGCGCGAGCACGAGGTACAGCATGTCGTTGGCCATCCCGCACAGCACCGATGCGCCGGTGAACACGACGATCGACACGATCACGAACGGCTTGCGGCCGTAATAGTCGCCGAGCCGGCCGAAGATCGGCACGGTGATCACGGAACTGAGGAGATACGAGGTCGCGACCCACGCGTACAGGTCGAAGCCCCTGAGTTCGGCGACGATGGTCGGCAGCGCGGTGCCGACGACCGTCTGGTCGAGCGCGACCAGCATGGTGACGAACGAGATGCCGATCATCGCCAGCAGCGATTCGCGGAACGGCAGGACTTGCCCGCTCGAATGGTGGGCGGCAGTATGGACAGCCATTTTTTTGTTGATGCAACTTTTGACGAGTCAAACAATCTCAAAATTCTAGCATGCCGGAGTAATCTAGGCTGGCGACGGTTTGGGGCCTGTTCACGCCAAGGAGAGAAATGGAACCGATTTCAATCAACCCCGCGACGACGCTGTCCCCGGAGGATCGGGACGCGCTGGGGCGCGCGAAGCAGGTACTGGAAAGTCCGTCGCTGACGATGAAGCTGACCGGGATGCTCGGCGCGCCGGTCGAGAAAATGATCGCGCGGCTGCCGGATTTCGCGACCGGCAAGATCAACGACGCGACGCAGCTCGCGCTGCGCAAGTGCCTGAACATCGCGCTGCGCACGCTCGGCAAGCCGCCGGCGCCGGACGCCGAGCCCGACAAGCCGAGCAACCTGCTGCACAAGCTCGCGGTCGCGACGACCGGCGCGGCGGGCGGCGCGTTCGGCTTTCTCGCGCTGCCGGTCGAGCTGCCGGTGACGACCACGCTGATCTTCCGCTCGGTATGCGACATCGCGCGCAGCGAAGGCGAGGACCTGACGTCGGTCGATACGCAGCTGCAATGCCTGGCCGTGCTCGGCATGGGCGGCAACCCGGACAAGCAGGAAGAGGACGCCGATCTCGGTTATTTCGTGCTGCGCGGCGCGCTTGCGCAAGCGATCTCGAAGGCGTCGTCGGACATCACGACGAAAGGCATCGCCGCGCACAGCTCGGCGGCCGTGTTCAAGCTCGTGCAGACGGTCGCGTCGCGCTTCTCGGTGCAGGTGACCGAGCAGATGGCCGCGAAGTCGATCCCGGCGATCGGCGCCGTGCTGGGGGCGACCGTCAATACGCTGTTCATCGACCACTTCCAGCAGATGGCGCACGGCCATTTCACCGTGCGCCGGCTCGAGCGCAAGTACGGCGCGGCGGCCGTCAAGGCCGCCTATCAGGCGATCGACGCCTCGCCGACGCGCTGAACCGCGCGTTCGACCGCGACGCGGCGCAGGAACGCGGCCGCGCGGTCGAGCGCGTCGCGCGCTTCCGGCATCATCGGCGCGTACAACTGCCACACGTGCGGCATGTCGGGCCACACCTCGATCTCCACCGCCACGCCGGCCGCCTTCGCCTGCTCGGCAACGCGGCGCGAATCGTCGAGCAGCACCTCGGTGCTGCCGACCTGGATATACAGCGGCGGCAGGCCCGTGAAATCCGCGTAGAGCGGCGATGCGTACGGATGCGTTGCCGGCGTGTCGCCGAGGTACAGCTTCGCGGCCTTTGGCAGCGCCGAGCCGGCAAACATCGGATCGGCGCCGTCGTTGGTGCGCAGCGTCGCGCCGGTGGCCGCGAGATCGGTCCACGGCGAGAACAGGATCGCGCCGGCCGGCAACGGTTCGCCGCGATCGCGCAGCGCGACGAGCGTCGCGAGCGCGAGGCCGCCGCCCGCCGAATCGCCGCCGAGCACGATCGACTCGGGCGGCGTGCCGAGCGCCAGCAGTTGCCGGTAGGCCGCGAGCGCATCGTCGAGCGCGGCCGGGAAACGGTTTTCGGGCGCGAGCCGGTAGTCGAGCGAGAACGAGCGCACACCCGCACGCTTCGTCAGGCCGAACACCAGCGGCCGGTGCGTTCTCGTCGAACAGAAGTAATAACCGCCGCCGTGGAAGTACAGCAGCGTGCGGCCGGGCCCGCGCCCCGCGCTCGCGTCGGTGCGCTCGAGCCACTCGCCGCGCAGCGGCGCATCGCCCGCGCCATGGCACTGGCGCAGCCGGTAGCCCGACGGCGCGCGGCGCGGCACGATCATTCGCAGATCGGTAAAGCGCCGCGCACGCGCGGGGTCGAGCACCTCGCGCGTGGTCTCGGGACGAAACTGCCAGCGCAGCAGCCAGCAGGCGAGCTTGCTTTGCCAACTCATCGAATGCACTCCGTCATCGCAGTGTGACGATGGTACGTGCGAACGTTCCCGCCCCGCTCGACAGGTGCCTCTATATCAAACGCCGGCGCTCAGTTCGCCGGCATCACCTGGCCGCGGATCTCGCCGGCCGGGTGCTCCTTCGTATGAACGTTGAAGTACCACTTGCCGCCCATCAGGTCGGTAACCTGCGCGTCGGTGAGTTCCTTCGAACCCTTGATCGGGCTCGCCAGCTCGTCCTTCGGAATCGGCACCTGCACGCCCGCGTTCTGGCCGACCGGCGCGGGCCCGTGGAAATGCGCGGCGGTGGCCGGCCCCGTGAGGTGTTCGTAAGTGACCGTCCACTGCAGCGTATGGGTGGCCGTGTCGTACGTGGCGTCGACCTTGCCCGAACCCTTGGTCGCCGTGGGCGGGACTTCGCTCGACGGCTGGAGACTGGCGGACAGGCGCACCGTTTCGGCAGCGGCGCTGCCGGCGGCCAGCACGCCCGCGAGTAACGCGACCTGGAGCAAACGCAGCTTGAGCATGGACTCTCCTTGTACGACGTTGTACGCCGCCCGGACGGGGGCGCCAGATAGGATGGTAGTCGATCGCCGCCGTTGCGGGAGTCCGCCGAACGGCCAGGCAGCGAATCGTCACCGCGCCGCGACCGGCAGCGTTGCGTCAGTCTGCGTCAACCTGGAACGGACCTTTGCAACCCGACGGCTGAATCCGCGCGCGGGCTTTCGCTACACTTCGTCTCACAGTTGCTTGTTTCCTTCGTCCGAAGGAGTCTGCGAGTATTCACGCGGCCACCCGGCCGCGTTTTTTTTGCATGCGCCGCCGGCAGCCGCGCCAGGTCGAGTCACGCGCGATAGCCGGGATCGATCCGATCGACGATACGCTGCAGCGCGTCGAACGCATCCTGCCCCGCGCCGTGCTTCGGATCGAAATTCAGCGAATCGCGCACGCACCCCTCGAGCACGGGCGGCGCGATCGGCAGCGCGCCGCCGATCGCATGTGTCGCGACCTGCACCTCGCACGCGCGGTTGAGCAGCCACATCAGCGAGAACGTCTGCGCGAGCGTCGCGCCGATCGTCACCGGTCCGTGGTTGCGCAGCAGCAGCACGGGCCGCCCGCCCGCGCTCTCGACGATGCGCCGGCCCTCCTCCAGATGCACGGTGATGCCCTCGAAGTCGTGATACGCGATCTTCCCGTACAGCTGCGCCGAATAGAAATTGGAAAACGACAGCCCGTCGCGCGAGCAGCACACGGCCATCGTCGGCGTCGTGTGCACGTGCATCACGCAATGCGCATCGGGCAGCGCCGCATGGATCGCGCTGTGGAACGTGAAGCCGGCCGGATTGATCGGCCAGTCGGAATGCCCGATCACGTTGCCGTCGATGTCGATCTTCACGAGGTTCGATGCGCACACCTCGCGGTAATGGAGCCCGAACGGATTGATCAGGAAATGCCCGTCCTCGCCCGGCACGCGCAGCGAGATATGGTTGTAGATCAGCTCGGTCCAGCCGAGGTGGTCGAAGATGCGGTAGGCGGCCGCGAGCTGCACGCGCGCCTGCCATTCGGCTTCGGAGAAGCGGGCGGGACGCGTGAACGGCTGGTTCGGTACACGTTGCATGGGGGAACTCCGGTTGCGGGTGCGCGCGGCGCGCACGGCACGGGCCGTCCGCGGCATCGTCACGCACGCCCATATAGTTGCGCACACAACCATATCACCTTCCCCGCGCCCCGGTAACGCGGGTTTAGCCGGAGCGCTTCCGCCCCCTGTTTGCCGGGGCGCTCAAAGCTGATCGTCGACCGGCAGCAGGGTGAAGATGCCCGTCATCAGGTTGCGCATCAGCCCCGCGTGCGGATCGACGCGATAGGTCGCCGGCTGGCCGTCGTCGACGCCCGTCCATTCGAGTTCGGGCGACCCGCCGCCCGCCGGCGCGGCGAGGCTCACGCGGTAGCTTTCGTCCGGCTGCGTCACGCGCGCGAAGATCGTCGCGACCTGCTCGGCAAGCGCCGGGCTGTGGATCACCAGCGCCAGTTCGGTATTCAGGTGCGCGGAACGCGGGTCGAGGTTCATCGAGCCGATCACGAGGATCTTCCGGTCGATCACGTACGCCTTCGCGTGCAGGCTCGCGCGCGAGCGCGACCCGAACAGGCGCGGGCGCTGGCGGCCCGGCTGCGCCTTGAACTCGTACAGCTCGACGCCGTGCCGCAGCAGCGGCACGCGGTACGGCGCGTAGCCGGCCTGCACGGCGACCGCGTCGGTCGCGGCGAGCGAATTCGTCAGGATCGCGACGCGCACGCCGCGCGCGGTCGTGTCGCCGAGAATTTTCACGCCCGCGTCGTGCGGCACGAAATAGGGCGAAAACGCGAGGAATTCCTGCTGCGCGCCGCGCGTCAGTTCGACGAGGCGCTGCATCGGCGGGCTGACGTACGCGTCGGTCGGCCGAGCGACCTTGTCGGGCGCATCGACCTTGAACTCGGCCGGCGCCCACACGAGCCCGAGCTCGTCGCGCGCGATCTGCTGCGCGAGCGGCGTCGCGTTCAGCGGCTTCGCGTTGTACGGCTCGGCGTTCTCGCGCCAGTGGCTGCGCAGCCCGTCGCGCATCGCGTCGAGTTCCTTCGGATCGAACGACTGGTGATTCAGCACGCGCAGCGGATAGCTGCTCGCGCTCGACCAGTACGTGTCGAAGCTCGCCGAAACGTCGTTCGTCACCGGGCCGGCGGCGAGCACGTCGAGATCGCGGAACTGCAGCGTCGGGCTCGCGCTGAAGTATTCGTCGCCGAGATTGCGGCCGCCGACGATCGCGAGCTGGTTGTCCGCGATCATCGCCTTGTTGTGCATCCGGCGCGTGAAGCTGTCGATGCGCGTGAAGAAGTTGGTCGTGCGCTCGACCATCCTCTGCCGCGACGCGCCGAACGGGTTGAACACGCGGATCTCGATGTTCGGGTGCGTGTTCAGCGCGGCCATCACGCGGTCGATGTCGCGGAAATTCAGGTCGTCGACCAGCATCCGCACGCGCACGCCGCGATCGGCCGCGTACAGCGCCGCGGCGAGCAGCAGCTTGCCCGTCGTGTCCTCGGTCGCGATGTAGTACTGCATGTCGAGCGTCTTCGTCGCCGCGCGGGCGAGCGCGATGCGCATCTGCAGCGCCTGCGCGCCATCGGCCAGCAGCCGGAAGCCCGACTGGCCGGGATGCGCGGCCTCGGGTGCCGCCAGCGCGTCGCGCAGCGGCGTCGCGGTGTCGGGCGGCAACGCATGCGAAACCGGGCGATCGAGGGTGGTGGCGGGTGGATGCGTCGCGCACGCGGCGACGAGCGACAGCAGTGCGCAGACGGCCAGCGCACGGGCCGGGCGGCATGCGGCACGCCATGACGGCGCGGCCGGCGCGCGCCGGATGAAGGACGTGAGCACGGGAGCTTCCTCGACTGGCGGAACGACGGTCCGCATTCGCCGCGGCGCGCGGCTGGCGCGCCGCTCCGGCCGATTCTAGTGGGCGGCCGACGACCCGGTCAATCGCGCGGGCGGCGCACGGCGGCCCGCGCGCCGCCGGCTGCCGGCGGGCGACGCCCGGGCATGCCCGAGCCGCCGGCTGGACGCGCCTCTAGCGGTTGTGGTCCGACCAATCTCACCGCGCGTCGCCGCTGCGCTCGAAATGGCTGCGCACGTAGTCGATATGCGTCTGCATCGCGGTGCGCGCCTCTTCGGGCCGCTGCGCGCAGATCGCGTCGCACACGACGCGGTGCTGTTGCAACAGCAGCTCGGACGCCTGCTCGTCCTCCATCGTCATGCCCGCCACGTTGATCGAGATGTGCTCGCGCAGCATCCCGATCACGCTCGTATGCAGGTGCAGGAACATCGTGTTGTGCGACGCGCGCGCGATCGCCTCATGCAGCTTCGCGTCGGTCGCGGCCTCGACGGCCGCGTCGTCGTTCGCGTGCGCGGTTTCGAGTTCGCGCAGCAGCGCGCGGATCCGGCGCCGGTCGTTCGCATCGGCCCGCAGCGCGGCGAAATAAGCGGTCGCGCCTTCGAGCACGCGGCGGAATTCGAGGATGTCGTCGCGCAGCGCCGGATGATCGGCGACCAGCTGGCCCCACGGCGACGCGATGCCCGCGCGCAACTGGTCGGTCACGTAGACCCCCGCGCCGCGCCGGCTCTGCAGCAGCCCGCGCGCGACGAGCCGCTGGGTCGCCTCGCGCACGGTATTACGCGCGACGCCGTACTGCTGCGCGAGCACGCGCTCGGCCGGCAGCCGCGCACCGGCCGGCCAGGTGCCGTCGAGCAGCGCCGTCTCGATCTTGCGCATCACCACTTCGGTCCGGCCCCGTGCCGTCATCGCTGCCATCGCCGCCTCTCCCCGCTCAATGCCTGTCACGCCGATTGGCCCAACCAATTTGAGCCGCGGCGCCGTCGCGGGAATTATGCAGCGAAATCGTCGACCCGCATGCCGGGCCGTCGCCCCTGGAGCGAGACATGAACGAAAGGCAGTACCCCGCCGCCGTCCCCGCGCACGTCTATCTGTTCGCGACCTGCCTGGTCGACCTGTTCGTCCCCGAAGCGGGGCTCGACGCGGTCCGCCTGCTGGAGCGCGAAGGTCTGACCGTCCACTATCCGCGCCGCCAGAGCTGCTGCGGGCAGCCGGCCTACAGCAGCGGCAATCCCGACGAAGCGCGCCGCGTCGCGGCCGCGCAGCTCGACCTGTTCGCCGAGCCGTGGCCCGTGATCGTGCCGTCCGGCTCGTGCGCAGGCATGATCCGGCACCATTGGCCAGCGCTGTTCGCGGACGATCCCGTCAACGGCCCGAAGGCCCGCGCGATCGCGGAACGGACCTACGAACTCGCGGAATTCCTCGTCCACGTACTCGACGTACGGCTCGACGCGGCCACGGCCGGCGCCGGGCCCGACGAGCGCGTCGTGCTGCACACGTCGTGCGCGGCCCGCCGCGAGATGGGCACGCGCGTCCATGGCGTCGCGCTCGTCGACGCGCTGCCCGGCGTGACCCGGATCGAGCACGAACGCGAATCCGAGTGCTGCGGCTTCGGCGGCACGTTCTCGCTGAAGCATCCGGACATCTCCGGCGCGATGGTGCGCGACAAGGTCGCGTCGGCCTGCGCGACGGGCTGCGACCGGCTCGTGTCCGCGGACTGCGGCTGCCTGCTGAACATCGGCCACGCCGCGGCCAAGGCCGGCGCGCCGCTGCCGGTCGAGCATCTCGCGAGCTTCCTGTGGCGCCGTACGTCCGGCGCCGCCTCGTTGCGCGGAGACAAGCGATGAGCGCGCGCGCCGCGATTCTCGCGCGCCTGCGCGCCGCCTCGCCGGGCGTCGCCGCAACGGCCGCCCCCGCGCTGGACGCGCGCATCGACACGCATTACGACAGGCGCCGCACCTCGACCGGACGCGACCCGCAGGCACTCGCACAGGCGATGCAGGCCGCGCTTGCCGCATCGCACGCGGACGTCTGGTGCGCGAGCGCCGACGCATGGCCCGCGCAGCTTTCCGCGCGCCTCGCCGACGCCGGCGTGCGCCGTCTGCTGCTCGACCCGGCGCGCGCCGAATCCGCGGCGCTCGCCCGTGCACTGCCCGACGCAGTCGCCCCGGTGCCGTTCGACCGGCCGATCGACGCATGGAAGGCCGAGCTGTTCGACACGATCGATGCGGGCTTCACCGTCGCGCGCTCCGGTATCGCGGCCACCGGCACCGTCGTGCTCGCGCCCGATGCCGGCACGCCGCGCACGGTATCGCTGGTGCCGCCGCTGCATGTCGCGCTCGTCCACGCGAACACGCTGCATGCCGACCTGCACGCGGCCGTCCGGGCGGAACGCTGGCACGCCGGCATGCCGACCAACCTCGTGCTGGTGTCGGGCCCGTCCAAGACCTCCGACATCCAGCAGACGCTCGCCTACGGCGCACACGGCCCGCGCCGCCTGTGGGTCGTGATCGTCACCGATTCGGCCGCCTCGTCGGCCGCACCCGCTTGCGAGGAGCCGCCGCGATGAGCGACCACACGCTGCAATTCGTCGCCCCCGGCGACTTCAAGAGCCGCGCGCGCGCCGCGCTCGACGATCCCGCGTTGCGCCGGAGCTTTCGCGGCGCGATGGACTTCCTGCAGGGCAAGCGTGCGACGCAATTCCCCGACGACGACGAACTGCAGCAGTTGCGCGATCTCGGCGAAGCCGTGCGGCAGCACGCGCTCGCGCAACTGCCCGCGCTGCTCGAACGGCTGGAGACGAAGCTCACCGAGGCCGGCGTGCACGTGCACTGGGCCGAGACGGCCGCCGACGCGAACGCGATCGTGCTCGGCATCGCGCAGGCGAGGAAGGCGCGCCGCGTGATCAAGGGCAAGTCGATGGCGAGCGAGGAAATCGAGCTGAACCATTACCTCGCGGAGCACGGCGTCGACTGCATCGAATCCGACATGGGCGAATTCATCGTGCAGCTCGCGGGCGAGAAGCCGTCGCACATCGTGATGCCGGCGATCCACAAGACGCGCGGCGACATCGCCGAGCTGTTCGAGGCACACATCCCCGGCACGCGCTACACGGAGGACGTCGACGAGCTGATCCAGACCGGCCGTCGCGCGCTGCGCCGCGCATTCGCCGAAGCCGACATCGGCCTGTCCGGCGTGAACTTCGCGGCGGCCGACACGGGCACGCTGTGGCTCGTCGAGAACGAAGGCAACGGCCGCCTGTCGACGACGGTGCCCGACACGCACATCGCGATCATGGGGATCGAGAAGGTCGTCGAGAAGCTCGAGCACATCGTGCCGCTGTCGAGCCTGCTCACGCGCTCGGCCACCGGCCAGGCGATCACGACCTACTTCAACCTGATCTCGGGCCCGCGGCGCGACGGCGAACGCGACGGCCCGCGCGAGCTGCATCTCGTGCTGCTCGACAACGGCCGCACGCAGGCATACGCGGACGACCAGCTGCGCGCGACGCTGCAATGCATCCGCTGCGGCGCGTGCATGAACCACTGCCCCGTCTACACGCGCATCGGCGGCCACGCGTACGGCACGACCTACCCGGGCCCGATCGGCAAGATCATTTCGCCGCACCTGCTCGGCCTCGACGCGACGGCCGACCTGCCGACCGCGTCGACGCTGTGCGGCGCATGCGGCGAGGTGTGCCCGGTGCGGATCCCCATCCCGCAACTGCTCGTGCGGCTGCGCACCGAGGCGAACCGCAAGCCCGACGAACCCGTCGCGCATCCGCTGCGCGGCCAGGGCGCGAACTACAACCGCGCGGAAGACCTCGTGTGGCGCTTCTGGTCGGGCGCGTTCGCGCATCCGCGCGCGTACCGCGCGTTCCGTTGGGCCGCGACGCGCCTGCATGCGCTGACGCCCGCGAAACAGATGGGCTGGACGCAGCACCGCACGCCGCTCGAACCGGCGCCGCGCAGCCTGTCCGACCTGCTGCGCGCCCGCGGCCAGCCCGAATAGCGCCCCCGCTTTCAAACCCGTACCCCGATAAATCCATGGAGGAGACACCCATGCAGGTTTGGCATCAGATCTACACGCCGCTCGGCAGCCTCGGGCTGTCGGCGTTCGTCGCCGCGATTCCGATCATCTTCTTTTTCGTCGCGCTGGCCGCACTGCGGATGAAAGGCCATGTCGCCGCCGCGATCACGCTGCTGCTGTCGCTCGGCGTCGCGATCCTCGCGTACGGGATGCCCGTGCCGCAGGCGCTCGCGGCCGCCGGCTTCGGCTTCGCCTACGGCCTGTGGCCGATCGCATGGATCATCGTCGCGGCCGTGTTCCTGTACAAGATCGTCGTGAAGACCGGCCAGTTCGACATCATCCGCGCGTCCGTGCTGTCGATCACCGACGACCAGCGCCTGCAGATGCTGCTGATCGGCTTCTCGTTCGGCGCATTCCTCGAAGGCGCCGCCGGCTTCGGCGCACCCGTCGCGATCACGGCCGCGCTGCTCGTCGGTCTCGGCTTCAAGCCGCTGCATGCGGCAGGACTGTGTCTGATTGCAAATACCGCGCCGGTCGCGTTCGGCGCGATGGGCATCCCGATCATCGTCGCCGGGCAGGTGACGGGCATCGATCCGTTCCACATCGGCGCGATGGCCGGCCGCCAGCTACCGCTGCTGTCGCTCGCGGTGCCGTTCTGGCTCGTGTTCATGATGGACGGACTGCGCGGCGTGCGGCAGACCTGGCCGGCCGCGCTCGTCGCGGGCGGCAGCTTCGCGGTCACGCAGTACTTCACGTCGAACCACATCGGGCCCGAGCTGCCGGACATCACGTCGTCGCTCGTCAGCCTCGTCGCGCTCGCGGCGTTCCTGAAGGCGTGGCAGCCGCGCACCGCGCGGCAGCCGGCCGGCGGCCTCGTCGCGTCCGGCGGCGGCGCGGCGCTGGCCGGGTTCGGCGCGAGCGGCACCGGCTTCGGCACCGGCACGAGCCGCCGGGCGTCGCCGTACACGCTCGCGCAGACGGTGCGCGCGTGGTCGCCGTTCCTGATTCTCACGGCCGTCGTCACCGTCTGGAGCCTCGCGCCGTTCAAGGCGCTGTTCGCCGCACACGGCGCGCTCGCGTCGACCGTGCTGAAGTTCCACGTGGCCGGGCTCGATCGGCTCGTCGTGAAGACCGCCCCGATCGCCGCGACGCCGAAGGCGCTCGACGCGGTGCTGAAGATCGATCTGGTGTCGGCGGTCGGCAGCGCGATCCTCGTGACCGCGCTGATCTCGATGGCGCTGTTGAAGATGAAGCCGCGCGACGCGCTCGTCACGTTCGGCGAGACGCTGAAGGAGCTGACGCGCCCGATCCTGTCGATCGGCCTCGTGCTCGCGTTCGCGTTCGTCGCGAACTACTCGGGGATGTCGTCGACGCTCGCGCTGATGCTGGCCGCGACCGGCGCCGCGTTCCCGTTCTTCTCGCCGTTCCTCGGCTGGCTCGGCGTGTTCCTGACGGGCTCCGATACCTCGTCGAACGCCCTGTTCTGCTCGCTGCAGCAGGCCACCGCGCACCAGCTCGGCGTGCCCGAGACACTCGCGGTCGCCGCGAACACGACGGGCGGCGTGACCGCGAAGATGATCTCGCCGCAGTCGATCGCGGTCGCATGCGCGGCGACGGGCCTCGTCGGCAAGGAGTCCGAGCTGTTCCGCTTCACGGTGCGGCACAGCCTGCTGTTCGCGGTGATCGTCGGGCTGATCACGCTCGTACAGGCGTACGTGCTGCCGGGAATGGTGCCGTAAGCGGCGCACCGGCGGCCCCACAAGACAAAAACCCCACGCCCGAACGGGCGTGGGGTTTTTCGTTTCGCGTGCCGATCGCCGGCGCGGGCCGGCGATTCGTCATGCGCGTCGCGCGATCAGCTGCCCTTCGCGATGCGATCCTGGATGTGCTGCGCGCGGCTCGCCGACGACGGGTGCGAGCTCATCATCGAGCTCTGGCCGCCGTCCAGCTGCGCGAGCTTCTGGAAGCCGGTGACGAGGCCCTTCTGGCTCATGCCCTTCTGCTTCATCAGGTCGAACGAGTAGTCGTCCGCCGCGCTTTCCTGCGATTGCGAGAACTGCGCGTTGATGAACTTCTCGGTGATGTCGCCGAGCTGCGAGCTCGACAGCGCCGCGACGCCCGGCGATGCCGCGCCGGCCGCGCTGCGCGCCGCGCTCACCGCGTACGCCGTCTGCATCGCCTTCTTCGAGTGGCCCAGTGCGACGTGGCCCATTTCATGGCCGATCACGCCGCGCAGCTCGTCGTCGTTCATCATGTCCATCAGGCCGCTGTACACGCGCACGCAGCCGTTGCCCATCGCCCACGCGTTGACGTCCTTGGTCATGTAGACCTTGTAGTTGATCTTCTGGCCGTTCAGCGTCATGTCGCCGAAGCCCTTCATCACCTTCGTCAGGCGCTTCGCGTATGCGCTGTTCGCCGGCGCGATCTTCGACTCGGCGTCGCTGGACTTGCACGATTCGTTCGACAGTGCCGCGATGTCGCTGTCCGACAGCGTCGCCGCCTTGTACAGGTTCGTCCCCGCCGACGTCAGGCTGTTCGCGTCCAGGCTCTGTACCCCGCCGCATGCGCTCAACAGGAACGCCACGCCACACGCCGCCACCGCTTTCTTGAGTTGCATCCCGGAATCCCTCGATAGTTGTATTTGGGAGCGGCGATTTTGCATAATCCGGCAGAAAATTACCAGATGTTTACATCGGATGACACCTTCATTACTCTATGAATTGAAATGAAGACGCGATTCGTCACCGAATTGACGACAAAAACGGAGCAATCGTCGCCCCCGGGCGACGTTCGGGACGGAAACCGGGCCGGCCGCCGCTCAGGCGGTCTGGTTGCTGCGCCGCGTCAACCGCCGCGCGACCAGCATCGGCAGGCGCACCGCGAAACCGGCGAACAGGCGCAGGTGCATCCACGCGAGCAGCGCGTTGTCGCGGCCATAGTGGAAGTGCGAGACGCCGCCCTCGTGCCGGCCGAAATAGCGCACCGGCGCGTCGATGCGGATCGGGCGCACGCCGGCCCAGCACAGCCGCACGGCCGCTTCGGGATCGAAGTCGAAACCGCGCATCCACGGCTGGCGCCGCATGATCGCCGCGAGCGGCGCGACCGGATACACGCGAAACCCGTACAGCGAATCGCCGATACCGGCCCACAGCGTCTCGAGGTCGGCCCAGGCGTTCGACAGCCGGCGGCCCTGCACGCGCAGCTGCGGCGCGCTCGCGTCGAACTTCGGCACGCCGAGCACCATCGCGTCGGGCTCGGCCTGCGACGCGGCCATGAAGGCGGGAATCAGGTCGGCCGGATGCTGGCCGTCGGAATCCATCGTCAGCACGTGCGTGAAGCCGCTCGCGGCCGCCGCGTCGAGCCCCGCGAGCACCGCGGCGCCCTTGCCGCGATTCTCCGGCAGCACGATCACGCGCAATCCGGGATCGCGCTTCGCCATCGCCTGCAGCCGTTCGGCGCTCCCGTCGGTGCTGCCGTCGACGACGACCCACACCGGGTTCCACCGCGCGCGCGCCTGGCGCACGGTCGTGTCGACCTTGACACCCGGGTTGTAGCTCGGGATCAGCACGAGATGGGTGGACGAGGCGTGCAGCTTGGACATGGAAACAGCCGATTGCGAAGACGGGGATCCTGACAAAATTTTATGACTTGCCGGCGAACGTCGGCAGGCTTCGTCGAGGACATCGTCGACGCCATTCGCCGGTTGCCGGATCGTGAGGTTCTCGCGCTTCATGACAGCCACTCCATTGCATGTCCCGCACTGGCCTCGATCTCGACCAGCAGGTCGTCGCGGCACACGTCCGCGTGCACGAACAGCGGCCGCACGCGTGGCCCGGCCGCGTCGCGCAGCACGCGCCCGATCGCGGCGAGCGCCGCGGCATCGCCGGCGTCGCGCACGTAGACGCGATAGCTCAGGTCGGCGAGCGAGAACGGGCCATGCCCCTGCCGCGCGGCCTGCTCGAGCACGGCCGCGAGATTCGCGACCGTCTCGCGCGTCTGCGCGACGACGTCGCCGTGATGCACGGTGCGATGCCCGACGATGCTCGCGGTACCCGATACGAACAGCACCGGCGCCGCGGCCCCAGCGGCCCACGCGGCGGCGCGCGCGAACGTCGGCGCACGCGGGCCGTACTGCGCCGGGTAGTGGTACGCGCTCACCTGGCGCGGATTCTCGACCGGATCGGCCGGCGTGCGGCTCGCGAGAAAATGAACCGCGAGCGGCGCGGCCGGCGGGGCATCGCCCGCGACCGGCACGACCGAGCCGAGCGCACACGCGGCCGGCACGCCGCCCGTCAGCGCGCGACGGCACGCGTCGAACGCTTGCTGGCGGCCGATATTGAACTGACGATAGCGCTCGATCCCGAACTGCACCGCGTTGATCGCCGGCACCGTGTTCCAGATGCGCAGCGGATGCGGCATGTCGAGCGCATCGAGCAGGTCGAACAGCATGCGGTATGCATCGAACGTCGCGCGCTCGAGCGGCGTACCGCCGTCATACGCATTGTGCGTGACATGCGTCTCCTGCACGACGAGGCTGCCGAACACGAGCCCGGCCGTTTCGCTGTAGCGGTAGTGCAGCGCGCCGCGCCGTTCGCTGCGCAGGTCGCGCGCATCGCATTGCCAGATTTCGCAGACGGCGTCGTGCGGCGCGGCATCGGCGCCGAGCAGCGCCATCCGCACCGGTGCGACCGGCAGGTCGGGCGCGGTATCGGCAAGGATCCGTTGCGCGGCATCGGCATGCGAGCCGGCCGCGCCGATGCACACCGCGCCCAGCGCGCCCGGCACGACGTGGTCGAGCCGCGCGGCATGCAGCAACGCGACGAGCCGCGCATGGCTCATCTGGACGAGCCGCAGCGCGCGGTCGCCGCCATGCGCGAACGGCGCGGTGGCGGACGGCGGCGAACACGAGCGCCGTTCGGCGTCGACGGGATGCACGGACACTTCGATTTCCTCACTATGCGGCGCGGGCCGCGCGGCAACACGGCCCTGCGCCGCGTTGCGTTACGCGACGGACGCGGCGCGCGTCGTCACGCGAGACCGCCGTTGACGGACAGCACCTGCCCCGTCACATAAGCCGCGGCGTCGGACACCAGATACGCGACCATCGCCGCGACTTCGTCGGGCCGGCCCGCGCGTTGCGCGGGCACGAGCTGCTTGATGCGTTCGGCGGGAAACGCCTGTTCGGCCATCGGCGATTCGATGATGCCGGGCGCCACCGCGTTGACGGTGATGCCGCGCGACGCGAGCTCCAGCGACAGCGACTTCGTCGCGCCGATCAGCCCCGCCTTCGCGGCCGCGTAGTTGACCTGCCCGCGATTGCCGGTCACGCCGGCCACCGACGCGATGTTGACGATCCGCCCGCGGCGCGTGCGGATCATCGGCAGCAGCAACGGCTGCGTGACGTTGAAAAAGCCGTTGAGCGTCACGTCGATCACGCTGTGCCATTGCCGTTGCGACATGCCGGCCATCGGCGCGTCGTCGTGAATGCCTGCGTTGTTGACGAGGATCTGCACCGGCGACGTGTCGATGAAAGGCTTCAGCGCGGCGAGCGTCGCTTCGGCGTCGGTCACGTCGAATGCGATCGCATGCGCGCTGCCGCCGGCCGCGACGATCTGCTGCGCGACCGCCTCCGCCTGCGCGAGATGGCGGTTCGCATGCACCCATACTTCATGGCCGGCCTGCGCGAGCGCCGTGCAGATCGCCTGCCCGAGTGCGCCGCTGCCGCCCGTCACGAGCGCCCGCATCGAATTGCTCCGTTCATCGCGTTTCACCTCGATCGACGCGACGGCGAACCGTACGCCGATCGCCGCCGCATCCCGTCATGCACTGCGCGCCACCGTTACTTCGTGCGATGCGCGGCGACGTACGCGGCCAGCGCGCCGAGCGTCGCGAAGATCGTCTGGTTGTCCGGATTGTCCGAGCGCAGTTCGAAGCCGAATTTCTTCGAGATCAGCAGCGCGATTTCCAGGATGTCGATGGAGTCGAGCCCGAAACCTTCGCCATACAGCGGAGTGTCGGCCGTCACTGTGTCGAGCGGGACGTCTTCGAGATTCAGTTCGCCGATGATCAGCGTGGCGAGCTCTTGTTCCAGTGCGTTCATCATGCGTGCGGGCAGGCGGCCCATGGCAGCGGAAGGCGCCCGGAAAAGGCAACCGTCGTGCACGCCCGGCGCGTGCCAATCTCCGTCCCTCCGGCGTCTGCCGGCTTCCCCGCCTGCGTTGTCTGGGGATGGTTTGTAAAAGTTACGCGGATTCTAGACGAAGGGTATCGGGGCGTATACCGTGAATGGTTACAGACTGGCGAGCCGGCGCCGCGGCCCGTTTCGCGACGCGAATGCACGAGACGCTTGAGCCGCTTTGGATGGAAATGGACCGACCCCGCGAAACCGTTCGTCCGGTGCCATACAATCGGTTACAAAACCCGGTCGCACCGGCCCCGAACGCGCGGCGCCGCGGCCCTAAAATGAGCGTGCCCGACCACCGGCCCGGACCCGCGTCCGGGCCGCCATTCATATGATGTTTGACGACCCGACCACCGTGTCCGGCCACGATCCGCCCGATGTCTCCAGTCATGCCGCGTCCGCCCTTCCGCTCCGTTCCGGTTCGCCTGTCCGTCCGCCGCCGTGCCGCGGCCGCGGCCCGGTGCCCGCGCCGTGCGCACGGAGGCGGCCGATGAGCCGGCTGCTGTCGGTCCTGCGCGGCGCGGCAGCGGTCGGTGCCGTGGCGGCCTACCAGGCCGGCGCGCACTACGCGAGCGCGACGCCGGGCGCGCACGGCTTCGGGCTCGCGATGGCGCTCGTGCCGCCGCTGCTGCTCGCGCTCGGCGCGGCGCTGCGTTCGCCGCGGCGCGCATGGCTCGTGCCGGCGTGGCTGCTGGCCGCCGCCGCGCTGTGGGGGGCTCGCGCGCCGCTCGCGCGGCACTTCGAATGGGGCCTGTATCTGGAACACGCGAGCTTCAACCTCGCGATGGCGCTGCTGTTCGGCCGCACGCTCGCGGCCGGCCAGGTGCCGCTGTGCACGCGCTTCGCGGCGATGATCCACGGCACGGTCACGCCGGCCGTCGCGCGTTACACGCGGCGGATCACGCTCGCGTGGACGCTGTTCTTCGTCGCGACCGCCGCCGTGTCGACGCTGCTGTTCGCGACCGCGCCGATCGTCACGTGGTCGACGTTCGCGAACTACCTGTCGCTGCCGCTCGTCGCCGTGATGTTCGCCGCCGAGCATGCGTGCCGGCGCTTCGCGCTGCCGCACGAACCGCGGCCCCGGATGGCCGACGCGGTGCGCGCGTACCGCGCGACGGCACACGCGTCGCAGGCGTCACGATGAATTCATGACCGGCGCGCCGCCGCGCCGGCCTTCGCCCCCGTTTTGACCGATTTATGCCGACTCACCCGCTGGTATTCCATTCCTCGCCGGACCAGACGATCGCCTGGCGCGACGGTACGCCCGTCACCGTGCGCGCGTTCGTCGCCGACGTCGCGCGCGTGGCCGCCGCGCTGCCCGCCGGCGGCCACGTGTTCAACGTGTGCCGCGACCGCTACCGTTTCGCGGTCAGCCTGTGCGCGGCGCTCGTCGCCGGCAAGATCAGCCTGCTGCCGTCGACGCACACGCCGGAAATGGTCCGCCAGCTCGCCTCGTTCGCACCCGACGCGTTCTGCCTGCACGACGCGCCCGACTGCACGATCGACCTGCCGCGCTTCGCCTATCCCGATGCCGCGCCCGGCGCGCTTGCGGACGACGCGCCGTTCGCCGTGCCGCGGATCGACGCGGCGCGAATCATGGCCTACGTGTTCACGTCCGGCTCGACCGGCACGCCAGTGCCGCACCGCAAGACCTGGGGTTTCCTGGTCGGCTGCGTGCGCGCGGCGGCCGACCGCCTCGGGCTGCTCGACGGGCGCGCGGCCACGCTGATCGGCACGGTGCCCGCGCAGCACATGTACGGCTTCGAGTCGACGGTGCTGCTCGCGCTGATCGGCGGCCTCGCGTTCAGCAACCGCCAGCCGTTCTACCCGGTCGACATCCGCGACGAGCTCGACGCGATCCCGCAGCCGCGCGTGCTCGTCACGTCGCCGATCCACCTGCGGGCGCTGCTGTCCGCCGGCCATGCGCTGCCGCCGGCGGCCCTCGTGCTGTCGGCCACCGCGCCACTGTCGGAAAAACTCGCGTGCGAAGCCGAAGCCGCGCTCGACGCGCCGCTCGTCGAGATTTACGGCAGCACGGAAACCGGCCAGATCGCGACGCGCCGCACGTCGCGGGGCGCGGCGTGGGAACTGTTCCCGGACATCCGCCTCGACGCGCGCGCCGAACCGGACGGCGACGACAGCGGGCCGACCGTGTGGGTATCGGGCGGGCACGTCGAGGCGCCCGTGCCGATGGGCGATGCGCTCGAACTGCTCGGCGACGGCCGGTTCCTGCTGCACGGCCGCAAGGCCGACCTTGTGAACATCGCCGGCAAGCGTACGTCGCTCGCCTACCTGAATCATCAGCTCAACGCGATTGCGCAGGTAGTCGACGGCGTGTTCTTCATGCCCGACGAAGCCGCGCCCGCGCACGGCGATACCGGCCTCGAACCGGTCACGCGCCTCGTCGCGCTCGTCGTCGCGCCGACGCTCACGGCCGCCGATCTGCAGCGCGCGCTGCGCGAGCGGATCGATCCTGCATTCATGCCGCGCCCGCTCGTGTTCGTCGACGCGCTGCCGCGCAACGAAACGGGCAAGCTGCCGCGCGACGTGCTCGCCGCGCTCGTCGCGCAACATGCGCGCGCGACGGCCGCGCCGGCGCCCGAACGCGCCGCGGCCGCCTCCGCACTCGCGTTCACGATTCCCGCCGATCATCCGGCGCTGCCCGGCCACTTCCCCGGCCATCCGGTCGTGCCGGGCGTCGTGCTGCTCGATCACGCGATCCGCGCGATCGGCACGGCGCTGAACCGCCCGCTGCACGCATGGCGGCTCGGTTCCGCGAAATTCCTGAGCCCGGTCGCCCCGGGCGAACCGCTCGATCTCGCATACGACACCGCGGCCGGCGGCGCGATCCGCTTCACGCTGCGCGTCGGGTCGCGCGAAGTCGCGACCGGCGTGCTGTCCGCGCCGCCGGCCGCGCGGGATGGCGCGCAGCCATGAAGCGCACCGCGTGGGCCGAACGCCAGGAACGCAGCAACGCCGGTTTGCTGCGCACGATGACGTGGATCTCGCTGCGCTTCGGCCGGCAGCGCGCGCGCCTCGTGCTGCACCTGATCGCGACGTACTTCGTGCTGTTCTCGCCGGCCGCGTGCGCCGCGTCGCGCGATTACCTGCGCCGCGTGCTCGGCCGCCCCGCGCGCTGGCGCGACGTGTACCGGCACGTGTTCACGTTCGCGGCGACGATTCACGACCGCATCTACCTGATGAACGGACGCTTCGACCTGTTCGACATCCGGCTGCACGGCGAGACGCTCGTCGACGATGCGCTCGCGGGCGGCCGCGGCGCGTTCCTGATGGGCGCGCACCTCGGCAGCTTCGAGGTCGTGCGCGCGATCGGCCGCACGCATCCGGACCTGCGCGTCGTCGTCACGATGTACGAGACGAATGCGCGCAAGATCAACGCGACACTCGCCGCGGTGAACCCGGCCGCGAAGCCCGAAGTGATTCCGCTCGGGCAGGTCGACTCGATGCTGAAGGTGCGCGAGCGCCTCGACGCGAACTGCATGGTCGGCATGCTCGCCGACCGCACGCTGCTCGACGACGCGGCCGCGTCGCTGCGGCGGCTGCCGCTGCTCGGCACGCCGGCCGCGTTCCCGCGCGGGCCGCTGTACATGGCCGCGATGCTCAAGCGCCCGGTGATCTTCATGACGGGCCTCTATCGCGACGGCAACCGCTACGACGTGCACTTCGAGACGCTCGCCGATTTCTCCGACGTGCGGCGCGACACGCGCGCGGCGGCCGTCGACACGGCACTCGCGCGCTACGTCGCGCTACTCGACAAGTACTGCCGCGCGGCGCCGTACAACTGGTTCAACTTTTTCGATTTCTGGCAAGACGGCGACGCCGCGGCCGCGCGCCGCGACACCGCGCACGCCGGTGCCGACCTGCCCGCCACGAGGGATTCCGACGCATGACCGCCGTTCGCCGCTTTCCGCTTCCGTTCGCGGCGCGCCGCGCCGCGCGCCTGCTCGCCACCGCGGCCGCCGCGCTCGCGCTGGCCGTGCCCGCGCGCGCGGCCGACACGACGCCTGCGTGGAACCTCGACCGGCTGATGTCGACGCTCGCGCGGCACAAGTCGGGACGCGCGACGTTCACCGAGACGAAGTACCTGTCGATCGCCACGCAGCCGGTCGAATCGTCCGGCGAGCTCGTGTTCGTCGCCCCCGATCATCTGGAAAAGCACACCCTGAGCCCGAAGCCCGAACATCTCGTGGTCGACGGCGACATGCTCACGGTCGAGCGCAACAACCGCACGTTCACGCTCGCGCTCGCGCGCTATCCGGAACTCGGCGCGTTCATCGACAGCATCCGCGCGACGCTCGCCGGCAACCGCTTCGCGCTCGAACAGGTGTACAAGGTCGCCCTTTCCGGGCGCGGCGACGACTGGACGCTGACGCTCACGCCGCTCGACGCGCGGATGCTGAAGGTCGTCAGCACGATCACGCTCGACGGCACGCGCGACGAATTGCGCGGCGTCGCGATCCGGCAGGCCGACGGCGACCGGTCGGTGATGCGCCTGCAACCCGTTGCGGCGACCGCGAACTGATGGACGAACGCACGCGCCCCTCCCCCGTCGCGCGCCGCCTGCACGTGTGGCGGCAGCGCGCGGTGCTCGTGTGGCTGCTCGCGCTCGCCGCATGCGGCGTCGCGATCGGGCGTGCGCACTTCACGGCCGACCTGTCCGCGTTCCTGCCGAGTTCGCCGAGCGCCGGACAGCGCGTGCTCGTCGACCAGTTGCGCGACGGCATCGTGTCGCGGCTGATCCTCGTCGCGATCGACGGCGGCGATGCGGCCACGCGTGCCGCACTGTCGCGGCGCGTCGCCGGCGCGCTGCGCGCCGATCCGCAATTCGCGGCCGTGCACAACGGCGAAGCCGCGAACGACGCGCGCGATCGGCAGTTCGTCTTCGATCACCGCTACCTGCTGAGCCCGGCCGTCACGCCGCGGCGCTTCAGCGCCGACGGCCTGCACCGCGCGCTCGGCGACAGCCTCGACCTGCTGAGCTCGTCGGCCGGCCTCGTCGCCAAGGCGATGCTGCCGCGCGACCCGACCGGCGAAGTCACCGCGCTCGTCGACCAGCTCGACAGTGCGGCCGAACCGGCGAGCCGCGACGGCGTGTGGGCATCGCGCGACGGCACGCGCGCGGTGCTCGTCGTGCAGACGGCCGCCGCCGGCGCCGATACCGACGCGCAGGCACGCGCGATCGACACGGTGCGCCGCGCGTTCGCCGCCGCGCAACAGGCCGTCCCGAATGCAGCGGCGAACACGCTGGCGATGACGGGCCCCGGCGTGTTCTCGGTCGACACGCGCGACACGATCCGGCATGACGTCGAGCGCCTGTCGACGGCGAGCGTCGTGCTGATCGTCGCGCTGCTGCTCACGCTGTACCGTTCGCCGCGCACGCTCGCGCTCGGGCTGCTGCCGGTGCTGACCGGCGTCGCGGCCGGGATCGCGGCGGTCAGCGTCGCGTTCGGCACGGTCCACGGGCTCACGCTCGGTTTCGGCACGACGCTGATCGGCGAAGCCGTCGACTACTCGATCTACCTGTTCGTGCAATCGGCGCAGGCCGGCACGCGCGGCGCCGCGCGCCCGGGCGACGCGACACGCGCATGGGTCGCCGCGTACTGGCCGACGATCCGGCTCGGCGTGCTGACGTCCGTGTGCGGATTCGCGTCGATGCTGTTCTCCGGATTCCCGGGCCTCGTGCAGCTCGGGCTGTATTCGATCGTCGGGCTGACGGCCGCCGCGCTCGTCACGCGCTTCGTGCTGCCGCACCTGCGCGGCGAGCACGTCGCGATCCGCGACGTATCGCGCATCGGCGCGGCGCTCGCACGGGCGGCCGATGCCGCGCCGCGGCTGCGCTGGCCGCTCGCCGCGCTAGTGGTCGCCGCGACCGCGACGCTCGTGCTGCATCGCGACGGCCTGTGGAGCCGCGAACTCGCCGCGCTCAGCCCCGTGCCTGCGGCGGCGCAGGCACTCGACGCGCGACTGCGCGCCGACGTCGGCGCGCCCGACGTGCGCTACCTCGTCGTGATCGCCGCGCCGACCGAACAGGCCGCGCTCGAAGGCGCGGAGAAAGTCGCCGCGCAATTGCAGCCGCTCGTCGACCAGGGCGCGCTCGCCGGTTTCGAAAGCCCCGCGCGCTACCTGCCGAGCGATGCCGCGCAGCGCGCGCGCCTCGCGAGCCTGCCGGATGCGGACGTGCTCGCCGCCCGGATGCGCGACGCCGTCGCGAACCAGCCGATCGCCGTGAAGCCCGAGCTGTTCGCACCGTTCATCGCCGACGTCGACGCCGCACGCCACGCGCCGCTGCTGACGCGCGCGGACCTGCGCGGCACGTCGATGGCGCTGGCCGTCGATGCGCTGCTGACCGAACGTGACGGCCGCTGGAACGCGATGTTGCCGCTGCGCGCGCCGGACGCCGCACGCGCCGCGCAGCCGACGGCCGGCCTCGACGCGACGCCGATTCGCGCGGCCGTCGCGCGCGCGGGCGTGCCCGACGCGCTGTTCGTCGACATGAAGGCCGAAGCCGATCGCCTCTACGTGAGCTACGTGCGCGAGGACATCCGGCTGTCGCTCGCGGGTTTCGCCGCGATCGCCGTGCTGATGCTGATCGCGCTGCGCTCGCCGCGCGTTGCCGCGCGCGCGCTCGCACCGCTCGTCGCGGCCGTGCTGGTCGTGACGGCCGGCTTCGCGCTGGCCGGCGTGCAGTTGACGATCCTGCATCTCGTCGGAATGCTGCTGATCGTCGCGGTCGGCTCGAACTACGCGCTGTTCTTCTGCAAGCGCGACGACGCGCAGCCCGTGACGCCGTACACGCTCGTGTCGCTGCTGATCGCGAACCTCGCGACGGTCGCCGGCTTCGGGTTGCTCGCGCTGTCGCGCGTGCCGCTGCTCGAAACCTTCGGGCTGACCGTCGGCCCCGGCGCGATGCTCGCGCTCGCCTTCGCGGCGATTCTCGCGCCGCGCGCCGCGGCGGCCGGCGATCGTCGTCAACGGAGTCCGGCATGAACGCGCCGCCGTCCGTTCCATCGCATCGGGCCGGCGATGCGCGCCGCTGGAAACCGACGCCGCTGATCGCCGGCGCGGCCGCGTTGCACGCGGGTGCGGCGGCCGCCGTCATCGCGCAGCCGGCCGCGTGGCCGTGGGCCGTCGGTGGCGTGGTCGCGTCGCATCTCGCGCTGACGGCCGCCGGCCTGTGGCCGCGCAGCGCGCTGCTCGGCCCGAACTGGACGCGTCTGCCGACGGGTGCCGGCCGCCGGATCGCGCTGACGATCGACGACGGCCCGGACCCGGACGTCACGCCGCGCGTGCTCGACCTGCTCGACCGTTACGACGCGCGCGCGACATTCTTCTGCATCGGCGATCTCGCGCGCCGTCATCCGCGGTGGATCGAGGCGATCGTCGCGCGCGGCCATGCGGTCGAGAACCATAGCCAGCGGCACCGGCATACGTTCTCGCTGTCGGGGCCCGCCGCACTGCGGCGCGAGATCTCGGCCGCGCAACGGACGCTGACCGAGATCGCCGGCACGCGCCCGCTGTTCTTCCGCGCGCCGGCCGGCCTGCGCAATCCGTTTCTCGAACCGGTGCTGTGCGAACTCGGCCTGCAGCTCGCCAGCTGGACGCGACGCGGTTTCGACACGCGCACCCGCGATGCCGCGATCGTCACACAGCGCCTGCTGCACGGGCTCGATGCGCGCGACATCCTGCTGGTGCACGACGGTCACGCGGCACGCGATGCGCGCGGCGAACCGGTCGTGCTCGACGTGCTGCAGGCGGTACTGCACGCCGCCGCCGATGCGCAGTTGCACTGGACCACGCTGCGCGCGGCGCTCGCGCCCGAACCGTCCGGCCAGCCGGGCATTCCGGCCCCCCCGTTTGATAAAATCTGACCTCGAACGGCGCGCCTGCCAGCCGTGCTGCGGCGCCCGTTCCGGCCACCGGATGCGACCCTCGTGAAACCTCTCCTGCTCTCGCACTTCACCGCCACCAGCTGCATCGGCCGCGGCCTCGACGCGACCCTCGATGCGCTGCGCCACGCTCGTGGCGGGCTCACGCCGTGCGACTTCGAGCGCGCGAACCTCGACACATGGATCGGCGCGGTGGACGGGGTCGATGCACACCCCGTGCGCGCGGATCTCGCCGACTTCGAATGCCGCAACAACCGCCTCGCGCAGCTCGGCCTCATGCAGGACGGCTTCGACGCAAGCGTTGCGGCGGCCGTCGCGCGCTACGGTGCGGCGCGCGTCGGCGTGTTCGTCGGCACGAGCACGGCCGGCATCCTCGAGACCGAACACGCATACCGGCACCGCGACCCGGCGAACGGCGCACTGCCGGCCGGCTTCCGCTATGCGCAAACGCACAACCCGTATTCGCCGGCGGCATTCGTGCGCGCGTATTTCGCGCTGCGCGGGCCGGCGATGGCGATCTCGTCCGCGTGCTCGTCCGGCGCGAAGGTGTTCGGCTCCGCGCGCCGCATGATCGAGGCCGGGCTGATCGACGCGGCCGTCGTCGGTGGCGTCGATTCGCTGTGCCTGACGACGCTGTACGGCTTCAATTCGCTCGAGCTGCTGTCGCGCCGGCCGTGCCGGCCGTTCGACGTCGCGCGCGACGGCATCTCGATCGGCGAGGCCGCCGCGTTCGCGCTCGTCGAGCGCGTGCCCGGCCCGCCCGCCGCGCTCGACGACGACGCGATCCTGCTGCTCGGCATCGGCGAATCGAGCGATGCGCATCACATGTCGTCGCCGCATCCGGAAGGGCTCGGCGCGCGCACCGCGATCGAGCAGGCGCTCGCGTCCGCCGGCCTCGGCGCACGCGATATCGACTACGTGAACCTGCACGGCACCGCGACGCCGAGCAACGATGCAGCCGAAAGCCGCGCGGTCGGCGCGCTGTTCGCCAGCACGCCGTCCAGTTCGACGAAGGGCGCGACCGGCCACACGCTCGGCGCGGCCGGCGCGCTTGAAGCCGTCGTCGCCGCGCTCGCGCTGCGCGAGCAGTTCGTGCCGGCCGGCATCAACACGACGCAACCCGACCCGGCGCTCGCGGCCGACTACGTGCTCGCGAGCCGCGACACGCGTGTGCGCGCCGTCCTGTCCAATTCATTCGGCTTCGGCGGCACCAATTGCAGCCTGATCCTCGGCCGCGCCGATCACGCACGCCGTTGAGGCCCGCCATGACACTCACCGCCTTCATCGAAAGCATCGGCCTCGTCGGGCCCGGATTGAACGACTGGCCACACGCGGCCGACGTGCTCGCGGGCCGCGCACCCTATGCGCCCGCGCGCACCGCGCTGCCGCCGCCGGCCGGGCTGCCGTCGGCCGAGCGGCGCCGCACGGGCCCCGTCGTGCGCACGGCGCTCGCGGTCGGCCACGAAGCCGTGGCCGCGAGCGACCGCGATGCCGCGACGCTCGCGACCGTCTTCAGCGCATCCGGCGGCGACGGCCAGAATTGCCACGCGATCTGCGAGACGCTGGCCGGCGACGATCGCCAGCTGTCGCCGACGCGCTTTCACAACTCCGTACACAACGCGCCGGCCGGTTACTGGAGCATCGCGACCCGTGCGATGGCGACGTCGAACGTGCTGTGCGCGCACGACGGCAGCTTTGCTGCCGGCCTGCTCGAGAGCCTGTGCCAGGTCGTGGTCGATCGCACGCCGACGCTGCTGATCGCGTACGACACCGACTATCCGGAACCGCTGCGCGCGGTGCGGCCGATCGACGACGCGTTCGGCGTCGCACTCGTGCTCGCACCCGATGAGCGTGAACGCGCGCTCGCCCGTATTGACGTGCGGCTCACCGACGCGCCCGCGACGACACTCGCGCATGCCCAACTCGATGCGTTGCGCGCCGGCAATCCGGCCGCGCGCGCGCTGCCGTTGCTCGACGCACTGGCCACGCGGCGGTCGACGCGTGTCGTGCTCGATTATCTCGACGATACGCGCGTGCAGATCGACATCGCGATCCCCGAGCGCTTCGCGGAGCGGGCGTGATGACCGCCGCGCGTCCGCTTGCGCCGCCGCTCGATCGCGCCTGGATCGCCGCGCACATTCCGCACGCCGGCGCGATGTGCATGCTCGATACGGTCGATGCATGGGACGCCGAACGGATCCGCTGCACGGCGACGAGCCATCGCGATCCGCACAACCCGCTGCGCTCGCACGGCCGGCTCGCGTCGGTCTGCGGCATCGAATACGCGGCGCAGGCGATGGCCGTGCACGGCGCGCTGCTCGGGGCGCACGAAGCCCGCCCGCGCGTCGGTTATCTCGCGAGCGTGCGCAACGTCGACGCGTTCGTCGACCGGCTGGACACGTTCGATCAGCCGCTCGTCGTCGAGGCGGAACGCGTGAGCGGCGACGACCGCTCGGTGCTGTACGGCTTCGCGCTGCGCTGCGGCGACCGCGTGCTGCTGTCCGGCCGCGCCGCGGTGATGCTCGACGCGTCGGCCGCGGGCACGTTTCGACCGGCACCTGCCGGCACCCCGAATCCTCGCTGAAGAAACCAACCCCAAGGAAACCAGGTCGTGAAAGTTCGTCAGTTCATAGGTACCGCGCTCGTTCTGGCGCTGATCAGCCCGATCGCGCACGCGGACATGTCGGAAGTGAAGCAGGACATCAAGCGCGATTCGAAGGAAGCCGCGCACAAGACCGGCGAGGCGGCGCGCAGCTTCGGCCACGCGACCGCGAGCGCCGCGAAGGCGGTCGGGCACGGCGTCGCACACGCGTCGCGCGAAGGCTGGGATGCCACCAAGCGCACGACGAAGCGGATCTTCCACAAGAGCGACTCGGGCGAGTCGTCCGGAAAGAGCGGCACGAACGATTGATCACGCGCGTCGTGCGCGGACGGACCGCGATCAACGAATGACCATTCATCGATCGCAACGCGTCACGGCCGCGAGGCTGCCGCCGTCAACGCGTCCCGCGCATGCGGCGTGCCTGTCGTACCGGCCTGCGCGCAAAGCACCTGCCGTACGCGACGAGCCCGCCGTCGCGATGATCGAAGTTCCGCAGCTGCCGCGCGCGGCGCCGCTCGAGCCAGTAGAGCGAGACCGCCACTGTCAGCGCGACGGCGAGCGCCGTGCCGCCGATCGCGATTCCGATCCAGGTGTCGCCCATGCGTTCTCCGGAATGCGAGGCCGAAGCGGCGCGCCTGCCGCCGCTCCGGCACTGGATAGTGCAGAACGCGGCCCGTCACGTGCGCGACTGCCGTGCGGGCCGCCGCGCGTCAGTGCATGTGCTGGCCGCCGTTGATCGCGATGTTGGAGCCCGTCACGAAGCCGGCCTCCTCCGAGCACAGATAAGCGACCAGCGCCGCGACTTCCTCGGGCTTGCCGAGCCGGCCCGCCGGAATCTGCGGGAGGATCTTCGAGTCGAGGATGTCCTGCGGGATCGCCGTCACCATCTTCGTCGCGAGGTAGCCCGGCGACACGGTGTTCACCGTCACGCCCTTGCGCGCGATCTCCAGCGCGAGCGATTTCGTGAAGCCGTGCATGCCGGCCTTCGCGGCCGCATAGTTGGTCTGGCCGACCGAACCCTTCGAGCCGTTCACCGACGAGATGTTGACGATGCGCCCCCAGCCGCGCTCGACCATGCCTTCGCAGACGGGCTTCGTCATGTTGAACACGGAGTCGAGGTTGGTGCGGATCACGGCATCCCAGTTGACCTTGTCGAGCTTGCGCAACGTCATGTCGCGCGTGATGCCCGCGTTGTTCACGAGAATGTCGACCGGGCCGACCTCCCGCACGATCTTCTCGATGCATTGCTGGCACGAATCGTGATCGGCCACGTCCACCGGGTACGCATGGAACGCCCGACCGGCCGCATGCATCTCGGTCAGCCAGCGGTCCGCGCCGGCGTTGTTCGGCGAATACGTGACGACTACCCGGTGGCCCGCGTCGTTCAACCTGATGCTGACCGCTTCGCCAAGACCGCCCATTCCACCAGTCACAACTGCAATTCGCTTAGTCATCCTATAAATTACCGACAAAAAAGTAATCGATGAATGCGGGGCGGCGGCATCGTACCTGCTGCCGCCCCACCGCTTCGATACGCCACCGCCCGCGTCGCGGGTGCGGTACGCACCGGAACCTTCGCGCGTATTATTGGCTGCTTGTCATGCGCGAAACCCGTCTGGTTCGCTGCGGCGCCAGCCGGCGCCGCGGCGAACCGTGTCGCCAAGCCCTGCTCAGACGCGCTCGACCGCGAGCGCGACACCCATCCCGCCGCCGATGCACAGCGACGCCAGCCCGCGCTTCGCGTCACGCTTGGCCATCTCGTGCAGCAGCGTCACCAGGATCCGGCAGCCCGACGCGCCGATCGGATGGCCGATCGCGATCGCCCCGCCGTTCACGTTCACCTTCGACGTGTCCCAGCCCATCTGCTTGTGCACCGCCAGCGCCTGCGCCGCGAACGCCTCGTTGATTTCCATCAGGTCCAGGTCGCCCGGCGTCCAGCCCGCGCGCTCCAGGCACCGGCGCGACGCCGGCACCGGGCCCATGCCCATCACGCTCGGATCCACGCCCGCGTTCGCGTACGCCTTGATCCGCGCCAGCGGCGTCAGGCCGAGCGCCACCGCCTTCTGCGCCGACATCACCAGCACCGCCGCCGCCCCGTCGTTCAGCCCCGACGCGTTCGCCGCCGTCACCGAGCCGTCCTTCGAGAACGCCGGCTTCAGACCGGCCAGCGATTCCGCCGTCACGCCGTGACGCACGAATTCGTCGGTGGCGAACTGCAGCGGCTCGCCCTTGCGTTGCGGAATCGACACCGGCACGATTTCATCGTCGAAACGGCCGGCCTTCTGCGCGGCTTCCGCCTTGTTCTGCGACAGCGCCGCGAACGCGTCCTGCTCCTCGCGCGTGATCCCGTATTCCTTCGCGACGTTCTCCGCGGTGATGCCCATGTGGTACTGGTTGTACACGTCCCACAGGCCGTCGACGATCATCGTGTCGACCAGCTTCGCGTCGCCCATCCGGAACCCGTCGCGCGAGCCCGGCAGCACGTGCGGCGACGCGCTCATGTTCTCCTGGCCGCCCGCGATCACGATGTCCGCGTCGCCCGCGACGATCGCGTTCGCCGCCAGCATCACGGCCTTCAGGCCCGAGCCGCACACCTTGTTGATCGTCATCCCCGGCACCGCGTTCGGCAGCCCGGCCTTGATCAGCGACTGCCGCGCCGGGTTCTGCCCCGATCCGGCCGTCAGCACCTGGCCCATGATCACTTCGCTGACCTGATCGGGCTTCACGCCCGCACGTTCCAGCACCGCGCGGATCACCGTCGCGCCCAGCTCCGGCGCTGCAATCTTCGCAAGCGAGCCGCCGAATTTGCCGACCGCGGTTCGCGCGGCCGATACGATCACTACGTCCGTCATGTTCAATTCCTGCATCGAAATCAGTTCGTCGTTCCGACACCGGCACGCGCCGGCTGCAACGGGCGATGGCACCCGTCGCGCCATCCGGCGCGATCACGATCGCACGCCGCCATGGGGGCGGACGGCGCTCGCGCACACCGGCGGCACACCGGTACGGGCGCCTTGCGGCGAACCGGACGACGGCCGGACCCCGCATGGCACACGCGGCGCCCGACGCCGTCCGGCGCCGATCGAGCGTGTCGCGCTTTCACGCGGCACGCCGTCGTGCGGTTACGCAGCCGATTCGCGCGCGGCAGCGTCCTTGCGCGCGGCGGCAGCCGTCTGCTTGGCGCCGCGCGTGGCCGTTTCGCTGACCGCGTCGAAACCGCTCTGTGCGGCCTCGATCGCCTGCCCCGTCGCCGCGCGCACCGAGTCGGCCGCGGCCGTCGCCGCCGACAGCGCCGAATTCAGCGCAGCCACCACCGGTGCCGAACCCGCCGGCGCGTGCTTCGACAGCTCGCCGAGCACGTCCTTCAGGCGCTTGTCGTTCTGTTCGTACTGCGCCTGCGCGACCTTCGCCCATTCGGACTGCGTCGACACCGCGATGTCGAACAGATGGCGGCCGTACGACACGACCTTGCCGGCCGCTTCTTGCGGTGCGGCAATCTGCTGCGCGAAGCCGGCGGCCGGATTGTTGCCGTTGAAGGCGTTTTTCAGCTTGTCCTCGTACTCTTCCAGCGCCGTCCGGGCCGCTTGCAGGTTGAGTTCGACGACAGCCTCGAAGCCGTGAATCGCCGGACGGGCAATCGCAAACCACGCGGCAATACCGGACTGATAATCGGCGGTGAGTCTTTCGGGGGCAAATACGGACATCGGGCACGCTCCTGTTAGCAATGCGAGAGACGACGTAAAAATGGAAGCTCGATCTCAAACGGCCTCCTTATTGACAACCCGCCACTTATTTGAGTACGGGAAGTTGAAGGAGGTCATTCTAGATCGATTAATTGTCAATTAAATGGCATTAATGGTAGGTGTAAACCCTTATTATCATTTCAGGCAGCTGCTGGAACCCACCACACGCCGGTATCACGGAGAAGATTCCACCGGGGCGCGGGTCCCGCAATGCCTTTTTACCTTTCTGCAGGATAGCGCGCCGTGACATCGCGCAACATTTACCAATCCATTATTCCGTTTATTAGAAAACCGACGCCGATTGAAAATGGAGCGGTCACTGATGTAATCGTTTTTTCTGGATTATTATGAAATCGTTTTCTGAATTACTATTGAATAAATCAATGATCTGATGAATTGAGAGTCGAAATGAAAATACGGCCGCATGAAGCGGCCGCGGTCGACACGGGTGAATGCGGAATCAGCCGGCCAGCTCGCGATGCAGCGCGCGGAATTCCTGCGCGAGCTTGTGCCCCGGCTCGAGATGGATCACCGGCTTCGACTGCTGATGCGACTCGCGAATCTTCACCGATGCCGACAGCCTCGACGCGAGCACCGGCAGCCCTTCGTCGACGAGCTCGTCGACCAGCCGTTGCGGCAGGCTCGCGCGCGGCTGGAACTGATTGATGACGATCCCTTCGACCTCGAGCGCCGCGTTGTGGTCCTGCTGGATTTCCTTCACGTTCTCGAGCAGCGTGTACAGCGCGCGGCGCGAGAAATCGTCGCAGTCGAACGGGATCAGGCAGCGCTCGACCGCGATCAGCGCCGAGCGCGTATAGAAATTCAGCGCGGGCGGCGTGTCGATGTACACGGCGTCGTAGGCGTCGAGTTCGTTCAGCGCGTCGCGCAGCTTGTAGATCTTGTAGCGCGATTCGAGCTTGCCGTGCAGCGTGTCGAGATCCGGATGCGCGGGCATCACGTCGAGCCCTTCGAACGGGGTCGGATGGATGAACGATGCGACGTCGATCGGCCGGAAGTTGAAGGTCAGCGCGGTTTCGAAGAACCCGGCAACGCCCGGTTGCGCGTCGGCGGCCGCATCGCCGAGCAGGTAGCGCGTGGAGTTCGCCTGTGCGTCGAGGTCGATGACGAGCGTGCGCAATCCTTCGCTCGCGCTGATCGCCGCCAGGTTGCAGACGATCGTCGACTTGCCTACGCCGCCCTTCTGGTTGAACACGACCCGCCGCATGGTGCCCCCTCGATCAAACGTCGAAAAGAGCAGCTTAGCCGGTCAATAATGGCGACCGCATGACGCAGGTCGAATGGCGTGCGGCTTGTGTCCGGCACGCATCAGGTGCGCGGCGGCGTCCCCGACACGTAGCGGTTGCCGGGCACGCACCACCGCCACGGGAAGTCCATGCCGACGCGAATGCCGATGCGCGGCCCGCCCGCCAGGTTCGCGGGCGGCGTCGTGCCGTCGTCGACGATCGCGAACCCTTCGCGCGCAGCGACGAGATCGGCGCCATCCTGCGCGCCATCGATGCCCATCGCCTGCGTCAGCCGCGCCGGCCCGCGGCACAGGTCGCGATCGCGCGTCTGCGGCGGCCGGGCCGCACGCATGCGCTCGATTCCGTGCAGCGGTTCCAGCGCGCGGATCAGCACGCCCGTTTCCGCACCGTCAGGACCGCACACGCAGTTGCAGCACCAGTGCATGCCGTACGTGAAATAGACGTACAGATGCCCCGGCGGCCCGAACATCGTCGCATTGCGCGGCGTCCTGCCGCGATAGGTGTGCGCCGCCGGGTCGATCGCGCCGGCATACGCCTCCACTTCGACGATGCGGCCGGCGCGGCCGTCGGCGGCCGCGAGGATCTTGTTGAGCAGGAGCGGTGCGACGTCGGTGGCCGCGCGATCGAAGAACGCCCGCGGCAACACGGTGCCCGGCCAGACGAAAGCGGTCTTATCGCGCCGCATGTCGTGTCGCCGTCGTCGCGGCCAGATAAAGCGGACGGTACGCGTCGACCAGGTCGCCGAGACCGAACGCGAGATTTCTCCCGCTCGGATTGGGGAGCACCCAGACGTTCGCGCCCTGCATGCGGACCGGTTGCAGCCCCCACGCGACTTCGCGTTGCCCCGACAGCGCCGCATACGCGGCCTTGCCGAGAAAGGCGACGAAGCACGGCCCGTAACGCACGACCTTCTGCTCGAACGCCGCCGCCGCGGCGATGAATTCGGCACGCGACAGTTGCTCGGCACTCGCCGTCGGCCGCTTCACGACCGCCGTCAGGCCGCAGCCGTACCGGAGCAGCATGTGATCGTCCTGCGGTGAAAATTCCGTCGGCGTGAAGCCCGCGAGATGGATCACGCGCCAGAAGCGGTTGTTTCTTCCCGCGAAGTGATGCCCGGTCGCGGCCGCGGTCAGGCCCGGATTGATCCCGCAGAACAGCACGTCGAGATGTTCGGCGATGAGGTCGGGAAGTTCGTCAGCCACGTTTTACCCGGAGCACGACATACGGAAAAAGTGCAGGAACGACGTCAAACGAAGAAAGGCCCGAAGACCCGGGCCAAGCAAGCGGCTTGACTCGGACATTCGGGCCCGTCGTGATGCGGGATGACGACTTGGCGATCAGAACGGTTCTGTTCCACAATTATGTAAACATTCCTAGGCGACGAGTATTGGACTGACCTCTATGATGTTAGCGGGCCTGAAACCGTAAAGATTGATGCTGGACATGCTCGCGCCTACTGGGCAACAAGTCGATGCGCGGTACGCGCTGAATTGAGACTAGTCTAGACTCTTGCCGCCTCTCCCGTGCTACGAATCACCGACATTTCGGGGTAGCTTTCTATCGGCGCTCGCCTCCCTAGGTACTGCAGGCGCTTATCCATCCAAGGCCACTACTTGCTGCCGAGCGGCAGCAGCCAACCCGAGGCACAAGTAGCCAACTCTGAAGTGCACACTTTGAACTTCCCAATTGCCCGAAGCTAGTTGGCGATCCGTCGGCATTCGTCGAGCTCTAGTTAAGCTTTCTTCGAATAGCGATGGCCAATTGCTCATCTGCCTGCTCAAGCACTTTTGCAACTGCCCACCAACTCTTCGCTCGAATGTACTTCGAGTGCACGTAGGCAGATTGAATACCCACAACTCGCGTGACTGCTTCGGGTGACCATACGCTCGATGTGCTGGACACCAGCTCCCATATAGAAGCACCACTAACTCCTGGTAGCTCCGGCGTTTGCACAGTCTCGCCAGTGATCGATGTGCCTTCGTCGCTGTAGTCAAAGAAGAGATCCAAATCCGGTATCACCGGCAACCTAGCCTCTGGTGGAACATCGTGGAAGCGTTGCGTGTATGCCGTAACGAACTTGCCCTTTGTCCACCCCTGAACGTTTTGAGTGAGTGACTCTGGATACCCTGATACGAAGCAACTTCCGTCACTTGTGGTCATGGACGCTGAGGCGACGTTTGCTAGCCCGAGAAACTTCCAGTTTGCGTTCAATCGTTGAACGGTTTCCGGACTCAGGAGTTCAATGGCAGCAACGTCAATATGCTCCTCTGTAGGCTTGAGGATGTTTATGGAGCCGAATGTATAGAGCCCTCCCCGTAGCGGGTTCTCCGGATATGCGAGCTTGCTGGCATCTTGCACGTCATCGAAGATGTGTCGTGCCGTAATGAGGAATGCACGCTCGTCAATCTTGAATAGCGTACCTGTAGCTAGCAGGCCGCCCCAATCGCCCATCTCGAGGAAAATTGGCACAGTGACGCTAAGCGCAAACTTTTCGATAGCGGCGGATTCCATTTGGTCTCGTGGCATTTCAATTCGCTAGAGAAGAAATTTCAGGTTATTAGGAACGGGATGTCGACCGTTAAAGAGATCGCTAGTCTGGCCAAGAATTGTCGACGGCCCCAGTTTCGTGTCGAACGGCAGGAACTTGCCGAACTCCGCCGACGTCGACCCAGCATAGCGCTCCGCAATTAATCGGTCCACATAGTGTGAAAGTCGGCCCTGCTCAGTCATTTAAGCGGCGGACGCTAACGTCTGCAATACAGCAGAAGCAGAAGTCGAGTCTTCTGCGGCGGATGTCTGGTCGTGCAGCCTATAGCAGCCATCGGGCGAAATCCAGCGTCCGTGGAAATTCAGTGACTGCGTGAAGCTCCTGCTTGTTAGCTAGGGCTAAGCGCATTTGCCTCATGATCGCCGCTGCGCCCCCCTGCGTGCAAGGGTCCTGCAGAGAGCTAGTTTGAGCGCCCAGATGGTAAGGAAGCTAAAACTTCGGATTGGGACGAGAGCTTGAGAGAATGCGTTCACCGCTTATGGCACTGCGGCCACGCATAGCTTAGGATAGCAGTCCTAGTCCAAGGAGTTATGGTGCAGAAATATATTGTGATGCGACGCGATTCGAGCGCACGAGAACGCGCTACCAGCTCTGCGATGACATTGGCTATCAAGGGCAAGTCAGGAAAAGCAGACACGATCTCTATCAGCACACCAGAGTTGAGCGATGCCGATGCCGCGCAGTTGGCTCTCCAGCCGGACACCGCAATCGCGCCCACAATCCCGCTGCGCTTGATCCGTCCGATGGCCAGCGCGGCCCCGTCGGACGCGTTCGCACCCGGAGGGATAGCTTGGGGGATCTCCGCAATCGGGGCGGACCTTTCTCCATTCGATGGTAGCGGCGTTAGTATCGGTGTCATCGACACCGGAATAGACGACTCGCACGAGTGCTTCGCAGGCGTGAAAATCAAGATGGTGGACTACACCGGAGAAGGTTTGAACGACACTGATGGGCACGGCACGCATTGCGCCGCGACGATCTTCGGCAGGGACGTGGCCGGCACTCGCGTAGGCGTGGCACGTGGAGTAAACGACGTATTTGTGGGCAAGGCGATCGGAACAAGCGGTGGCGACAGCGGCATGCTGGTGCAGGCGATCACCGACGCGGTCGCCCATGGTTGCAACGTCATCTCAATGTCGCTGGGATTCGACTATCCATCGCTTGCGAAACAGCTCCATGAGATTGACGGCTTGCCGATCGATTTGGCAACCGCCATCGCACTCCACAAGTATCGCTCAAACGTGCGCCTCTTTGACCGACTCGGAGCGATGCTGGCGGCACGCCCGCAGACCGGTCAGCATGAAGTATTGCTCATCGCCGCCTCCGGCAACGAGTCGCGGCGCAACCTCAACCCGGTCTACGAAATGCCGGCTGCACCGCCTGGCGAGGCGGACGAGTTCGTCTCGGTCGGTGCAGTACAGCGCAGCAACACAGGCCAGCTGTCGATCGCGCCTTTCTCGAACATCAATTGCGCGCTTTGTGCGCCCGGCGTCGACGTCCTTTCGGCTGAGGCGGGCACGAAGACCGGCCTAGTGGCGATGAGCGGCACGAGTATGGCCACTCCTCATGTCGCAGGCGTCGCAGCCCTACGCTTCCAAGCGGCTCGAAGCGGCGGCTCAGCGTCGATTAACCTCTTTCACACGACGCCGCTCGCCAAGGCCCGGCTGCTAGCTGGCACTTCGCTCGCGAACTTCGCACCGGGATTCGACGAACGCCAAGTCGGCCTCGGGCTCGTCCTCGCGCCTCGGTAATGACGGCGCCCCCCACTCCGTTCCAACCCTTCGAGGTGGAGCTCAGTAATACGCTTGGCTGGAGCGACGGTTCGAGCCTCAACGTAGTCGAGCACGCTACCAACGACGGCATGGTGTTTCACCATGAACGCATCCACGGCGCACTTATCAACGCCACGATCGATGGAAACCTCTTGCGGTTGCTTCGAATCGCGGGGCCACGACTGGCGGATTCGCAACTCGCCGACGAGCTTGCCCGCGCCAGCCAGTACTTGCTCGAAGGCTCTCGCTTCGCTCATGAATGCGCCGCGACCTATCTCGGGGTCATATATCTAGAGACCGAACAGGATCGCGCCGCAGCGCTGTCTCGCCTGCCCGAGCAATACCGGGCTTACTATGATTTCATGAGTGCCATCGTTGACGCCCATTGCAAGTCGTCCTTCCTGCGTTACCTAATCGCTCAATCGATCGCGCACTTTTGGTTCTCATCACGCGCACTCATCGAACTTGCTCGCACCGATTACCGCGGGACGGCGATCATGTGTGAGGAGTTCTGCCCCGATTGGCGTGCTCACACCAGTGCCCCGTGGCTCACGCGGACCGGCGTTGGCGATGCGATTGCCGCATCAGTCAGCATCATCCTCTCACACGAATCGTTGTGCCAGTCCATCCAATTCTCCGATGCGCGAGATGTTACTCAAGCTTGGAATGACGACTCATGGTGGATGCGTCAGCCTCGGTCGACAGCTGGATTCATCGAAGAACTCATCAGCGCGACGACCTTCGACTACTTCCTTGAGCACTCTGACCTACGCAGCGCTGCTGCGGAATTGATCAGAAACACGGACCTAAGCGAGACGCTCGTCAAGCCGCTCTACGAACGTGCGGGAGTGGAACTGATAAGCGTTAACGAGGATCGGCGCAAGTCGCCGCATGCGAATGCCAGCCTAGCGTCAGCGCTGCGCGAATTCGTGATCGTGGCCCGCACGGTTTCGCACATCCGGCCGCGCTTGGTTGGGTCGTCTCCCGACTCCAACAAGGTGTTGGGAATGGGCGATTTGGATGCATTCGTTGAGCGCACAAGCGTCGTCGACGTCATATTTCCCGAAGCAGAGGCGCCCGACGCCGCGTATTTCAATGAGTTCGTCGCGCAGGCCCGCGAGGACGGCAGTCCAGCAGGGTGGATGTTTTCCAGTTATCGCCGTTGCCGCCCTCAATTGGCGTCCGAGGTCCTGCGCCGTATCATGCGGCGACAGGCGTCGGGGGAGTCGGGGATGCAAGTCGATTGCATCGTCGTCCCTGGGTATTTCGAGGATAAATTTTCCGGCTACAACTCGCTGCTCCGCTTTTTGAACGAACCAAGTGGCTCGGTGAGAGCAGCCTCCTCGCACCGATCACCGGTCGCCGAATTTGCCAGATTGATTGGGCGGGAGTTTTTGTATGTGTATGTGCGCGACGACTGGGCGCGGATCGTCGGAACAACCGAGCACAAGCGACCCGTGACTCATGTGGGAACCATCCCGGTAAATATAGAAGGGCGGGAGCCGTTCTTGCTTAACGTCGCACGCATCGCCGGTTTCGCCAGCACCTTGCTGAAAGCATACCCCATGCACGCAATGCCCGTTATCGACGATTACTACCACAGCTGCTTCGAGCGAGGCTTGCTGCACAAGCTCGAAGCTCAACCGAATGGGTCAGCGCTTTTGGAGCAGTCTCGACGTGCACTTGTCGCAATCACTGCGGTATGGCGCCAGATCTAGAGTCTCGCGCTAAGTTAGCCGACGCTCGCCCCTCCCCAATTGCGCATTTAGCACGTTAGCCGCAATCGCGCGGTATCCGCCGACACGCGAAGATGGTATCGGGAGAGGGGCAACTCATCGACCCAGCACTCAGGTGAACGTCGTGCGCCTGAACCAGATTTCACTGCGGTGGTGGCAAGCTCGCGCTGACCACGGTCAGTTGGAAGAGGCAGCTAAAGTCGCCATACAAGACTACCATCGCCGGCCCAATCGAAAACAACTCCGTTAGGGGCAGCCTGCTATGGCCGACGAGCGAGTCCCGCTGGTGGAGTCTTGCCCAGTCGTTTCTTAACCGTCTTCGGTACTTCCTGTGACAACGCCAAGAGCTTGGGACCGAAATGGTCCATCGGCACTTCGAAAACCGCCACCGAGATTTGGTTCGCCCCATGCGCGTGGGAAATCGTGCGCCGGTGTTCTTCGTCATACGGCGCCTGTGCCGACGAGCCGCCGAACTCACCGATGTTGCAGATGACCACATGTTGGTACATGTGGTACCTCAGCGCAGCAATCATGCTATCAAACGTTTTGATGTCTTGGTTATGTGCTGGCACCACGAACATGTGCGACTCGTTCTTCATGTCAGCGGCAAGCGCAAGGTCTGTGGCGTCATAGCAGATGGCTCCCACTATTCGATATGACGTGACTTGGTCCATCTGCAGCTCTATCACAATACGATACGGGCACCACCTCTCGACCCCCATATCCAGCTCAGCTCCAGTGAGATGCAGTTTTCCCTGGTCCACTTCAATCCAGGATCTCCGGCTGTTGGTTCGAACTGGAATCAGCCAGCGTGAAGCATTCGTATACTTTCCGGTCGTCGGATGCACCGCTCCCAACAAGCCATAGTGAAGCATTGCACCGGTATCATCGGAGAACGCTCGAAGGAGATCCTGATCGTCAACATGAATTGAATACTCTGGGAAGACGACGAGGTCAACGATTGGCTTCTTCGCGCCATCACCGAGGCGCTCGTACGCATCCAGCTTCTTGGCGACCAAGTTCAACAGCGCGGCGGTGTGATTGCGGTGTTGCGTTCGGAAGGGGTTTTTGCTGAGACCGTCGAGTTCATGTGTCTTAAAGTCAGCGACGCTCGGGAGCAATCCCTGAACAACAACCACTCGCAGCGACCGGGAATCGCGGAGCTGCCAACGTACGGGGTAGCGGTAGACCGGTGAACCAGTGCTGCGGCCAAAAATTCCGCTCTGGACCTTGAGGCGCTCGTTAATGATGCCCCTCAGATCCTTCACTTCGGCAGTGCTTGAGGCCGGATGCTCGTCCGGGTCAACCTCAATCCCGGGCCATCGAAGCAGAACGTTGAGCAGGCCACTAAACCATGGCGTAACTGACGAGGCAGTGCCGCCCAAAGCCTGCGAGGAATGGAGCATCCCAACTTGTCGACGTGACGGGGTACTTGAAAGTCCGCGGTACCAACCAGACTCGCTCCCGCCAACGCGCCAAACGAGGGTGAAGTCGTTGCTACCAACCGCAGCGGCACGCAGGATTGCGCCAATCGCGTACTGCCAACTCAACTCGGGTTTGCACCACGCTGGAGCCCGGAATCGCGGCGTCTTTCGTTGCGCGCTCTTTGGCTGGAGCCGAACATGCAGCGATGGGCCGTCGGGGTCGTCGAGCCGCGTCCAGTCTTCGCACATCACATCAAAGTCAAAGGCTGAGTAGATCGTATCGTCCGGCCGAGTCCAGTCATCCACTTCGGTCAGGCATTGCGCAAGCCTCAGCAGCGCGTTCTCATGCCTAAACGGTTTCGTGGAATGACAAGCAGCCGTGCTCAGGCGGAGCCAAACCCCGGTTGCAAGAGGCTCGCCATCCATGTTCCGAGATTCAACGTGCAGAGCCTGCTCTGGATTGAGGAGCTCGCGATCAAAAAAAGCCGCACCGTTAACGCGGAGCGTGGTAATCGCATCGAAGAGAGATAGGTCACCCTTGTATACCAGCTCGAACGCGCGGCGAGTGCTGTTCTTACTTCGCTTACCCAAGAAGCGGCGGAGCCAGTTTGCAAACCTACGCGCGTTGCCTTCCAACTGATAGCCCACGATGGCAATTCCGACAACGTCATCGTCTGGGAGACCTTCAGCTTGATATCGACCGGAGAGGTACGCATGGAGGACGCGATAGCGCGCAAGTTCTGGTTCGTTACTCAGTGAGTTCGAAGGAGCGCCAAGCGTAGCTTGCAGTAGCGCAGCCTGTTGCTGCACAAACCATGGACAGTCGCCGCCCTGCAGAACCGTCTCTGCATACTCAGCCAGCTCCGCACGGTACTCGTCGATATCCCCGACATGCAGCCCGTCATCACCGACCGACGATCGGCCTGTTTCCGTGGCAGCCGCACGAAACAGCTCGGCCAAAATGTACCAAGCGACAGACGCTTGGTCAGAATGACTGTCTGCGTCCTGCAACTTCCGGGCAAGTGCGTCGAGGACATCCCGTAACAGAGATGCTGAGGGAAATAGGTCAAACGCGTACCGCAGAACTTGAACAAGCGAAGGGTTTTCCGACCAAGCTCCAACCAAGCGCCGAGCGGCAAGTTCATAGTCCTGTTGAAGCTGCTCGCCGGCCGTACCGTTCTCGCGCGTCTCGCCCAAGTCGGTCAAAAGCCGGCGCTGCTTCAGCGATTTGCAGATGCGGAATGCAGCGAATCGGGTAAGCGTGTCATCACGTACGTCCATCGGTGGTTTGGTTACAAGGGCCAAGGCGGGAACGCCGCGGGGCTTCCGTACCTTGCTGGTTGCTCCTTCCACCTCTGCCATCGACAGGAGGCCATTCAATGCTGTCTCGAGATCTTCCAACGAAGATAGATCGAATGGGCCACTGAGTTGCTGCTGGACCTGCCGCATGCGATTGGCAATGCTTGTGCCTTTCGCAACTTTGCTCAGCAACTCAATTTCGGTCTTGGCGTCGTTAAGGGTCAGTGTGATTTTCCCTTGAGCGTCGCTCAAAGATTTGTTCAGTTGCCTTTGAGTCCAGTTTGTGATGCCCGTCTGCAACTCGGCGAGGTCCAACTCAGGGTCATCGGTAGACACTACCAAGCGCAGGTCGTCGACGTAGCGGCAGTAGTCGTGAAGCGTCACCAGTGATTCGCGGTCACCGATTTTGATAGTGCGCCGCTTCTGGCATGCAAGCCCAATCGCACGATCAAGCTCCAGTAGGTAGGCATTGGCAAAGAAGCCACTCGCCATGAGCCCTTGCGGCAAACCACGCGGCAGCTCGCTATTCCTCAACAGCCCCTTGAGCGCATCATCGGCAGTAGACCACTCGAAGGTCAGCGCAGCCTCGGCGGCCACCCAGAACGCATCGTCGTCCATCGGTCTTTCAATGTCGTCGCCCCAGTAGCGGTTGTACTCATTCTTCAGCTTTGCGATGAGCCGTGGAATATTGATCCGATCGTAGTAGGCGCTGACATCGAGCTTCACCATCAAAACGCGCGCATCGTCTTCATTGTCAAACTCGTCCTCGAGCGCGGCAGCGACCTCCCTCGGCCTAGTGACAAACTGCTGATAGTCAGCGTAGTAGCGACTGTAGGTGTCAGAACTGCCCCACGAGAATCTCGCTTGGCTATCGTCGTCGCTCCAACGGCAGTAAAGCCGATTTCCATAGCTGAAGACCCCCTTCCCCAGCGCTTCCGTAGCCTTCACAGCCGGATTGCCCTGCGCGGTCTCGATACAGTCGGCAAGGCAGAGCATCACTGCGGTAGCGATGGTCTGTTCGCGAATGCCCACATGCGCCAAGGGACGCAGAGTCAGCAGTGTCGATGCACTATCCTGGTTATCCAGAGACGGGAGCGGCCCCCACCCACCCGGTAGATTCTCTGCGAAGCCCCAGCGCCCATTCTTCGGCGCCGGCACCAATCTGGCGGGGTTGGGCTCATAGTGCTTATTTGCGACCTCGAATGACCACGCTTGGGTCAACCCCTCGAGATTGAGCCCGGAGGCATCTAACTCTAACGTGTCTGCATACCAGTTGTGCCTTCGGACGTACGCCGAAGCCTTCTTCCAAGCAAGCGCTAGAACCACCTCATCACAGAGGTACTCCATTCGAGGGGCCAGTTTTTCGTACTTCGCCTTGATCAAGCTCATATTGGATGAACGTATGGGGCCGAGAACAAGCTAGAACATTGAGCCACCAGGTGTCCAACGTAGGTAGCAGCAACGCGGTACTAGCTCCGCACTCCCATTCCTGCGTCGTCTTCATCGCCCAGATCGTCGCTAGGCACACCACCTGCTTCGCTCGACTCGGCTACCTCGGCTTCCAAACCATGGCTGACGCCATCGCGTAATGGATAAAAACCGTACCTACCCTTGCCACGAATACGCGTGAACGTGATGGGATCGAGTGCTTCTGCAGTCTCCAACTTTATGGGTTCGTTCTCGAGAACAATGACTTGGCCACGTCCGCTCCATGTAGACATCCAGCTATAGAACCGATCAACGATCGTTGCGGGGGGTACCTCATGTTCCTCGGTCGACTCCGGATCTGCGTACGTCTTTAAGGGGGAATCCAAGACAACGACACCGAGATGGGGATGTCCTTTCTCAAGGGCGTGCTCCATGAGTGCGACCATTAGCGAGGATAGGTACAGACCTCGCACACCAGCGCCGTAGCTCAATCTTGAGCGATCGTCGATACGCAGGTCGCAAGCGTCGTCATCGAGTGCGATATTTTCGATAGCGTTGAACCCCCAGGCACTCAACAACTCCCTGGCACGATCCGCCACCTCGCGCCCAAATGTACCGGCTTCACGAGTTACGGTGATGCGCTTGCGAACGGTAGCCTTCTTCAAACGACCAATCTCGGCAGTTAAGCGCTGCATCTCGTCGAAGTTACTCAGTTGCGCCGAGAGCTCAGAACGTCGCAGCGCCAAGCTCTTCGGGTCAGCAGTAAATTCTATGCGTGCGTTCTGTAGAACCATCGCCTCACGGTTCTGCAACGCACTCATATCACCCGCAAGTTTCTCCGCGTCAGTCTTGCAGAGTTGATATCGGTTTCGCTCGTGGTGGAGTGCCCCGAGGAGTCCGATGCGCAAGATACGAATCTTCTCGACCTCCGCCGCGATGGCCGCCCGATAATTGCCAGGCGCCCTTGGACGCAGGTCGTTAGGGTCAACTTGACTTTCCGCCGGCGTGCCGCACAACGGGCAATCCACCGTCGGAAGTTCCTGGAAGAATGCGACGCCCTCGCTAGTGCCACCAAGGCGTGCCAAGTCGTTCGTGTACTTCTTGTCCAGCAGTTCGAACCGGCTAATCATGGACCGCGCATGATTTCGTTTATTTTCTACCCTGCGCAAACTGTCTGACGTTTCTGCAATCTGCTTGCGCAGATCCTGCAATGCGGAAGCACGCGCGTCATACTGGCTCGTCATCGCCGACAAAGTACTATCCACCCGCTCCAGCGCGTCTGCTACATCCCCGCGATTCAGGTCCGTCGACATGAATTCTTGAATGCGCGCTAAAGCAGCCTCGGCGGCTTGTAACTCGCCGCGGGCACGCTCGGCCTCTGACAGAGACTTGCGGAGTTGAATACCGGAGTCGTCGGTACCCGTCAGGAATAGATGGAAAGAAGCCTCGCGCTTCGACGCTGCTTGCCCGATCCCAACGCTGGGCTGCTTAGCGGGGATATCGGATTGCGACCACAACGCCCAGTGACGAAGGTCGTCCCCCGTCACAGCGCCCCGCTTACTGTGATTGCGCAGAATCTGCTTGCCGTCAGCACCAGCCAGGCTCACGAGCAATTTCCCGAGGTCTTGATCGAGAGGCTCGAACGCTTGTTCCTCAGGGCTGCCCAACGCTCGCCAGTAAATTGCCGTGCCGCCGCCAGATATCCCGCGGCGGACTTCATATTCATCGCCGAGAGCGGTAAACCGCAAGCAAAATTCCTGATAACCCTGCGACAACGGAAACGTCTCGGGAAAATCGTCGCCTCCCAACATGTACCAGAGGCAGTCGTAGATGTACGACTTCCCGGTCTCACTTGGTCCTCGGATCAGCCGCCGCTTGGGGTGGAACGTGACTTGAGCGACTTCACGATCGGGCCCAAGGACCGAAAGAGACGTCAGAACTATGCCCATACGCCGCCTCCATCTCGTGCCACCGACTCAAGCTCGGCGCCCCACAGGTGGCCGCTAGCAGCGAACTGAGCAGTGAGTTCCGTGGAGCCTGCTTGACCATAGTGTTCCGCTACCCATGTGCAGCGGTGCTCCAACTCGCGCAGATAGTTTGAAGTCAGCGCGCCCGTCATAGTTCGCGCGAGATCCCCTGCAAAATAAGTGATCCCATCTGCACCCCACGTGGCCGTCACCAAGCCACGCGTGCTCATTAAGTAGAGCCCCTGCTCAATTAGCTCGCGTCGGCTCATGAGCTCCGCGCCGCGAAATGGGATGGGCGTATGCAAGCTGCTCGGTCCGTTCAAGTCGGCTGAGTACACGATGGCATAGTCGAGAAGCACCAGTTTCTGCAGGTCCGCTCCTCGCGGCGTGAGTGCCTGCAGCAAGTAGACCATGCGTATGCCAAGCTCGAAGGGTGAATTGAATACAGGCAGCGCCCGTCGCTTCACTTGACCCACTTTAGCCTCTTCTGGTTCACCAAGTGGTGGCAGGTACCCGGCAGATCACCAGGCCGCAATTTGGGAGCAAGTACGCTATCGCTGACGACCAGTTGCTCGGCGCCACTGGTGCCCGCCTCAAGCCTGTCGAGCCCGGTTCGGTGTCGCGGGCTTTTGACCTTCGGCCCTATGCCGGTCAGCACCATGTTCAGCAATGCATCGAACTCGGCTTCTCCATACGTATCTCTACTGAATGTCTTCAGGCCTTCAGCGCAGTAGAAAAGCACACGATGACTTTGGAAATGCTCGCCGCACGAATCCGATGACATCAGTTCATCAAGCGTCAAGCTCATGCCGCAAACTTCAGCGTAAACTTTCCGCAACTCCTCGATGTAGACATGTTCACGGAGTTCGGGGGCGGTTGGGGCCAAGGGATCGTCACCACGCTCCCCCTCGATGCCGAACAGTTCGAAGTGGGCCTTTCGATCCAGGGCATGCCATTCCAGAATGTCTCGCGTCTGGCATTCGACGATATTCCGGAAGTCGAAAGCAGTAACCAGACTCTCGAGTTCCTGAGTCAACTCGGCGGCACGCCCCTGAAGCCCTGTTCTCTCCGCCTTCCATGCGTCCAGCAGGCGCTGTTTGAATTCGTTGGGCTTGGCTAGTAGATTATGCAGATCATTACCCACGCCGCGCGGTGCGCAGAGGTAGTAGTAGCGTGGCTCAGGGTAAGTCTTCGCCGCTAAGTGCTTGAAGAACTTGACCAGTTCTTTGAACACGTCGGTCGGCGTCAACGCGTGGTCATAATGCTTGCCTTGGAACAAGTCCCATTGCCCCGCGCTCAATGCGGGAACCAGGCGAGCTTCGACGTCGCGCCCACCATCCCCAGAGCCGCCCAAATGCTTGACGAAGGCGTACTTCGCGCCACCGCCGAGCGGACGATTTCGGCAGGCCACCTCGACAAGCTTCTCCCACTGGTCGGGGTGAATTAGCAAAATCTGGGACGACGGAGGAATAACGCCGCGCTTGACCGAAAAACGGCTCTTCCGCACTGGCTTCTGAGTCGGATTTGTACACATATCCCCTCATATATTTCTTCTTGCGCATTGACATACGTCTTCGCACATCGTGAGCATCCGATCCCCGAACTTCTCGCTCGGACTGCTCGTAGCGTCATTGACTCAATACTAATCGACGCTATGATACCGCCGTATATCGCTCCCTTACTTGAGCGATTCGTTCACCGACTTTCTCGTCATCATACGCGTCAATCGCTCCTCGAGACGAGCAGCAGCGCTCGGCTCCACTGCTCGCGCAGCCGCCAATCGTCCTCTCAGCACGTCGCGGTTGTTATCACCGGCTGTCGCAATCGAATCTTGAATTGCCACAATCGCACCGTGGTGCTTGTTGCGAAGCCGAACACCGCCGTCGCGTCGCACGACTCCCGTAATGATGGCTGCCTTTCCCGGCCGCACGACAGCGTCCTTTGCATCCTTCGTTCGCAGACCACACCGCTTAATCATTGCCTTTGTTTCAAATAGCAGGCCTTTTGTCGCATGAGAGCCCGAGAGGGTCAAGTCATCAACGTAAAGGGTCATCGTGACACCACGCTCAGCGCAGAGTCGTTCGATGTCTGCGAAAAGATGACGATGCGTGAAATACGAGAGCAACGGACTGATGCAACTGCCAGTCGGCAGATGTCCATCCGCAGTACAGATGTTTGCCAAGAACCGAGCAATATCGTGCGAGCAGCCGAGATCTTTGTGAAAGAAACTCTTGACGTGCTGATACATTGTGCTCTCGAAGAATTTGCGTATATCCATCGCCACTACGGCACCACCGCTCTCGGCATGAGCTCGAGCGTTCGTAATGTGTGAGCGCTTCTTCGTGGCGGAATGCAGGAAATCGGGCCGTTGAATGCTATCCAGATGCCTGACAAGGCGATAGTGAGCACGCAGCGTGGCTCCAGTAGGCTCTTGGATGTGCCGCGGCTCCTTACCGTCCTTCGATGCTTCATCGAATCGATGGTACGTCGGCGCCATGCACGTGGCCTCAAGCTCATCGACTGGAATGCCGATCAGTACCGCGAGTTGATGAATGCTCGACAATTTCCAGAGCGGGGACGATTCGATCGGATAGCGCGCCGACTTGTTCTTGCGCAGTCGTGCACGCCCCGCAGATTTATCTCGCTTACGCGCGTCTCTCGTCATCGGCGGCTACCCAGTCCAGTACCTTCAGCACGTTTGACGCCATCGCAACACGAATCTTCTCGCTGCGCTTGTCGGATTCCAACTCCTCGGAGAACAGCATCAGGCTCGACACGGGTACGCCAAACACGCTCGCATATCTGTTCAGCAAATCGACCGTGATTGCATGCGCCTTCTTGCCCGATTCGATCTCCGACAAGTAGTTGTTGGAAATCTCGAGGCGGCTCGCCAACTCTTCCTGGGTCATTCGATGATATCGGCGAAGGTGGCGTAAAGCCTTGTGCAACATTTGATCGCCTCCTTTCAAAACAAGGACTAGGCAGGGGTGTCGGCGCTCACCGCGTCCAGTGATCGAACAGCCGCGCAATCGCAACAGCAACGCGAAGCCATCCCATCAACAGTGACACGGTCTTGGGGTTGACCAGGGCTCGCCGAAGCTTGGCCCACGAACCGCCCCGAGATTGATGCACTGACTGTCGTCCCTGGTTGGGTATGGTTTTTTTGACCATGGTGTTCTCTCGTTACCCCTCGGCACAATTGCCTCGGGACCAGTACGTAACGAGAAATCGAAGCGGGACGACGTTTCCCCTGCCTATCCGTCTCCGCCCGCCGTACCAGGCGGCGGGCGGGGCCCCGAGCACACGTGCCGGGGTAAGGTTTGGAGAGTTACCTCTCCGCAGACCGATGAAAACGGTCCAGGTACCACGCTGGCTTTATCTTCAACACCAACCAGACTTCAGCATAGCATAAACTTCGCTGTCAGCGAAGTTTATTTCGCTGACAGCGAAACCAGAGGTGACACGACAGCTCGTCGTTGATCTGGATAGGGAGTGACAGTCGGTATCGTCGTGAATTGGAACGGGATCTCATCCGTTCCACGGTACCTACCGAGAATGATGAGAAGCACGTCGAAAAAGTAAGCGCCGTAGCATCGAGTCGCACGTCGGACGGACATGTCTACGATGCCTCGCGACACCCACCCTGGCCCCGGTAGATCGGACGTCACAAGTTCCCGGTACTCGCTTTAGTGGTGATCGATCGACGATAAACTCGTTGGCCCTTGCTAGGGTATGTCGGAGCATCGGCTGCCATCGGGAGGTAGTGCCGAGAACCGTCCTCGGCAATCAACGCCATGGCTGGACGTTGGCGTACGTTGCGACTCTTCTGCGCCGTCGGTGGAATCACACCGGCACGAATCTCTCGCAACGCTTCAAGCTTCCACATCCGCGACGAACACGCGGCACTCAATCGCAGGATTGCAGCACCGCGAACCACGAGTCCATCGCTAACGCACTGCTGGATTACAGCTGGGCAATCCTTCAAATCGACAAGGGTGACTTTTCTTGGACTTCCTCGCTGAGCGCTCTCTGACAGCTGGAGAACAAGTGCGTCATTGCCTCCCCAGATGTCGACGATCGACCATACAGAAAATTGATCCCCCGCGACGGCGGAATAAAACGGCAATGCATTGGCTTTGTGTGTTGCAAACATGGCGCCGATGATACCAAATGAACACTATAGATTGTAGTTCTTTAGTGTTCGAAATGAGTACATCAAGTCCTTTATCGAGGGGGCTTGCATGCACTCATTGGCGCGAATCGGCGCAGCGTTGCGGATGCTTCGCCAAGCGAAAGGAGTATCTCAAGAGGACTTCGGCGTTGTCTCCAGCCGCACCTATGTCAGCACCGTCGAGCGCGGCCTCAAGTCTCCTACTCTCGGAAAGATCGAGCAGTTGGCAGAGGTGCTTGGCGTCCACCCTCTCACGCTCGTAGCCTGCGCATACTTGGACGAATACAGCGACAACGGGGTGGAGACGGCCCTCTCCGAGCTGAGAAGTGAATTAATGACGCTCCTTGAAGAAGCGCGATAGAACTCGCGGCAGTGGCGAATGTTCGGGCGCGCGGCGTCGATGATCGAGAACCCCGCTTAAGCCGCGATCACTCTCTTCTTCCTGCATCGAAGCTCCGTCCTGGATCATCCAGCGGTTGATCAAGTTCACCGATGCTCAGCCCGCGTCGGGAACAATGGAATGCGATGCGTTGCCAACGCTGAAGCCACTCTCGTTCCAATGCTTCGTACCGCCTCACCTCCGCTCGTAGCGAAGCAAGAGTTTCGTCAAAGTACGCGCGCTCATCGTCTTGCGAACGTGATCGAGAACGACGATCAGGCATCGACAGTGACCGTTTGGCTTCCTGATACGCACTGGCAATCTTCGGATGACGGCTCAGTGCTTGCCGCGTAAATCCTGAAAACGCTTCAATCCTCTCCCATGTCAGTTTGATGCCGAGCTCCTTGTCGCGCCACCGCTCAAGCTCGGCGAGGATGCTGACCGTTTTCGCAGCACTGATTTTGGAATTAGCTCGGATCGTCTTCGGCATTGCCGCCTCCCTCCGCGATATAGCGCACAAGGTCGGCCTCACCGAAGTCAAAGGCAACCAGTTGCGTCATCAACTGCTCGTAGCGGATACGCAGGTGCCTCAACCAATCCGCTTCAACCAACGCGCGTTCGTCGATCTGCATCCGGACATTCTGCAGGCTCATATAGGCGACAGCCGCTTGTCTCTTGAGTTCGCCCGTTCGCGACGCATCGTGCTTCAGCCAGATATAGTCGTCGCAATTGGCCGAGCACTGCAGGTGACGCGGGCATGGCGCCATCTGGAAGTCATGGATGCAAATCCCCGTCCCGACATCATGGACGGCATGGATGCGTGCTGACAGAAACGTGTGTGCGCGCTCGACTGGCAATACCTTCGCTATCTCCGGCACCGCACCGCTGATGCGACCGTTCATGATGTCCGTCACTACCTGCGTGGCCTTTTGGGCGGGTGTCAGATGCTGGTAGGCCTTCGTGTCGGCAGCGTGCTTGCGCCCAAACCATTTGGTCTGGACGAGGTCCGGCGCACCGCCCTCATCGAGCAGGTGGTTCAGGAAGTGGCGGAATCCATGCGAACGGACGTTTATGTGGTCACCATCACTGTTGGCTATTGCATGACGCTCGAAGACCGAACTGATGACACCACGTCCCGTCAGGAAGTCCCGCACGTTCTGGTCCGTGATCGGACGCGCAGCATAGGTCAGCGTCGTCCGGGTACCGCGATGCATCTGGTTTGTATATGCAACGCAGAGCGCTTCGTGGAGCGCGATTCCGCCCCCTGGCGCACCCGGTATCGTGGGCGTCATCCAGTGGTCGACTCTGATTCCCCTCAGCAACGCGTCGCGATCGATGCGTATCCTTCCGTCGACGACCTTATACGCAATGCTTCGCGCTTTCAGGAACTGCGCGATATTCCTGCTTCGCAAACCGAGCACCGTGAGCAACGCAGCCCCATCCACTTCGACCTGTGACGGTATCGTTGCGAGTAATTCACCCGATTCATGGAAGGCCCGAGCGACCTGCCGCGCGCCCCGTGTTGCTTCGCGCAGTTCATCTAGAGCCTCCTCGACGACCTGCTCCGTTTCCGTCAGCAATGGCTTGCTTTCCCATTCGACGGTCACATCATCGACCCTTCCCTTCAAACGTGCATAACGCAGATTCTTGCTTCCATCTTCAGACAAGGAGAGGGGTTTCTCCGGCAGGGTCAGCATTTCGCCGATGCGCAGCCCGGTGCAGACCATTACCGTAGCAATCAGAACCATGATGCGATCGGCACTGGCCGGATCATGCGGCGATGCACCGCGCGGAATTTGCTGATAGAGGTAGCCGATTGCACGAATGGCCTCCTCATCTGGTAGCGAATTCCGTTTCCCGACCTCCGATTTCGAGTCGTCGATACGATCAGGCGTCATCGATTCCGGACGAACTTTGCGGCGACAGCGCCAGTCGAGTCGTATCCGGCACAAACCGTTGCGGTCCAGCGCGTCGGCAAACTCTTCCATGTGACCAACGACCTTGTATGCCGACGATTCATTCTCACGTTTGAACAGCATCGCGGCAGCAGCGTCCAGGTGGTCCGCCGTCAGTTCGCCGATGTTGTAGTCGCGGTCGGCCAACGCATCATATACGTAGCGCGTTGCTCGAACGAACACCATGTGGCTGCTTGCGGATTGGCCGCGTTGACGGTGCCTCAGGCAAACGAGCGACTTCACCACATCCCCAAACGACCCACATAGTGGCGATCCGGCCACACGTGGCACACAGCTATGTTGGGTGAACAGCAGACGCTGTGCAGGCCTGTCCGCCTTGTAACCACGGGTTCGGTGCTGATAGGCCTCCGACACGTCCCAGATCGCGCTGCTCCACACCACACCCGGGAACGGGACTCTAGTCTTGGCGTTGGATATAAGCACCTCACGGTTGATGAGCCAATTGTCTGACAGCCCCTCGACAGCGCCGACGGCGGCCATCGACTTACGCCGGCTTGCGATGCCCGCGCACATATTCGTCAACTTTCCGAATCACTTCTGCGACCGCGTATATCACGTCATCAAGCTGGATCGACAAGCGGGGAGCATATTTCTGCTCGCGCTCCCGTCGGCTCGCCAGCAACTCGTTTAGCACAGCTTGATGGTCGGCTTCCACATAAGGCTGGAATTTCGGGCACAGATAGCACGAGAATGGTGGGTCGAGTAGACAGAGTCGATCCTGCCCACACGCTCCAATTTCAACCGGCGGTACCGCCAACATGTCTCCAATGAACCTGATGCTTTTCGCGGGGTCGGTGCCATTCACTGCCGACGCTGACGACGGCACCAGCGTTCCACGGAACAGCCTCATCAGTGGCCCGATCCTAAGCGCGGCAGCACGATCCAAGATCTTCGTCAGTCGACGTCCCTTCAATGAGTAATAAACTTGAACGTGCTGTGTATCGGAGTGGTCAAGCATGGCGGCCAGCACTTTCCGTGATACGCCCAGCTCGACCATCGTCGTTGCGAACGTATAGCGCAACCGACGGGAGGTAACGTGAAGCGCGCGCTCCGTACGCGGGGATTTGAGATTCGTCCGCGCGGCAAACTGCTTTATCAGCTGACGGAACTGTTCGACCGTAATGTGATACCCATATTCACCTATACCGGTATCCAGGCACCAAGGATCGATGTTGTTGCGCATGAAGAGCGGTCGAGGGAAATCGCCGCAGTCGATCGCCAGGTTGGCGTCCAGAAGCGTCCGTAAGACGCCCGCCAGTTCGGCACTCACGCGCTCCTCGACAAATGCCTGCCGAACACCAATGCCCGGCTTCTTGATCCTTGGAATCAAGAGCACCCATTGCTCCGGTACGTCGAACCCCTCGAGCGCATTCCTCAAGTCCGTCTCCCGCAGCAAGCAGAAGTTAGCCGGGTTGCGGCCGTATGCAAGACTAAGCGCGACGGCAGCACGCTGCATTACGTGCAGACGAACCATCGATACGTCATCCAACAGCGCGCGACGCAAGATCGTCACCTCGGTATCCCAGAGCGGGCCGCACTCTACGTCCTCGAGTTCGACCACGAGGCGCGATGGCCGCGCAGGAATCTGCACCTCATCGAGTTCGAGCGCGAATTCCTCGTCGAAACCGAGACAGTCCAGCATTTCCGATGACCAAAGGTACCAGCTACGCAGGACGTAAAAATCATCCATCGCTTTCCGCGTGCGGAGAGTTTGGATTGCCTTTTCGATATGGACGCGCAGGGCGGTTCGCAGGCGCGATGGATCATTGATCCCAGACAGCTGCCGCCACATGTTCTGAAGCTCGCCAGTGGCCATCTTGCGTTCTGAGTGAAGGCCACGCAGCGCACCGACAACCGTACGGATTCCGGCCGCAACGGTTTGTCCAGATTGCTGGGCAAGCAGCAGCACCGCCCATCGCCGCAGCGCATAGTTCACAATCACATTGCAGTCGGTGAGGCTGGACCAGTCAATGGCCACATGTGTGGTGACAACATTGAATTTCCATACGAGGCCGTCGAGATTCATCCGCCGCCCATCTCGGTCCACTACGTGATCGGGTAACGGAGGCAGCCCGTTTCGCCGCATATGTGCAGCCATGGCCCGGTTCACGTCACTGTTTGTCATCTATCGTCCCGGACGATTGATCTATCGAAGAGCGATGCCTGGTAGCTCAGGCTGATCTCGCATGATTCCCGTCGGATGGCGGCGTCGATGTACGGTTTCACCGAGTCGGCCGAGCGCCAGCCGAAGAAGTACATCATGTGCTTGTCGATCCGTTCCTCATCCAGACCGTTGCGCAGTCCTGCCGCGCGGAAGCCGGTGGCACACGTGCTGCGCAGGCAGTGCGGGTGCAGATCGTCGAACTCAGGATGGACCACAGAAACTTGATCGAGCAGACCGTTCACGCGCGCGAGGCTCATCGGCTGCCCGCCCCGGCTCAGAAACAGGAACGGGCTCCTGTTAGCACCGGGAATCTGCCGTCGCGCCCTACAGATGTACTCATTGAGGTATCTCGCCAGTGAGGCGTCGCACGGCAGATGTCTCGACTCGGTCTTGACCTGCGGCTCGTTGATCCGCGGATCAACAGGATCGTCAGGTGAACGCACCACACGAATTTCGGGAATGGCTCGGGCCAGGTGGCAGTCAGAAACCCGGAGCTTGAGCAGTTCGCCCCGCCGCACGCCGAGTGTCGCCATCATCAATACGATCAGGAAATTGCGCCCGCGATACGGCGTTTTCCACGGATTGTCGCAGGCGTCGGGATGGCAGATCTGCAATAACCGCTGCAACCGGTCATCGGTCAGCGGCACTGCGTGAACCGACGATTCGACCCGGGCGCGAGCTGCGGTAGCAAAGCTGCGCTCGATCAGCGTCAGTCGTGCCCGTATGTCGCGAATCTCCGGGCTACCCACTGGCAGCGCCGACATCGCGCACTCAAGATGCCACCTGACGCACTGCGAAACCACGTTCAGCCGGAATGCCACAGTGTTGGGTGATACGACGAGCTTGCGAACTTTTCCTGTCGCTTGGAAGTTGCGCCTCAGCCAAGGGTAAAGCTGGCTAACGATCTCATCCTGACTCAGCCCCTGGCCGGACACAAGTCGTGCCTGCAACGGAAAGGCCTCTGCCAAAGCCCACGCCCACATATAGCCCAGAACGCGCAGCGTCTTGACGAGGCTACTGACCGACAGCCGGGGACGCAGACGTTGAATTAGATACGCGTTGACCCAGGGTATCGGTTGCCTGTCGGCGTCCAGCAGGATCGGCAATCGTTCGCCGCTCGGGTGCCGGACCGTGACCACGTGAAATCGGGTACGCATCGATTTCTCCTAGATGCTCGCGATCCAACATAGGCAATGTTTACGACTTTTTCGTGGCAACGGCCGACGTACCCCGCCCCGCCAAACCGTCGGCGCCCCAAGTTGACGGTAATAGTTACGGACAAAAAAACGCCGGCAGCCATGGCACCCCTCCGGCAAATGTTGCTGGTCAAGGAAAGCTCGGAATCCCAGATACAAAAAGAAAAACCCCACCAAAAGGCGGGGTTGATCTTTACAGTTTTTGGTTACGGGAAGTCAGAACGGAATATCGTCGTCCATCTCGTCGAAGCCGCCGCCGGCCGGTGCGCTCGGACGGCTTTGCGCGCCGCCGCCTGCACCGCCGCGCGCCGCGCCGCCGGCACGACCGCCGCCGCCGCCGCCGCCACCGCGTTCCGCCTGCTCGCCGCGACCGCCGCCACCACCACCACCGTAGCCGCCGCCGTAACCGCCTTCGTCACCGCCACCGCCGCCGCCCGAACCGCCGCGGCCGCCGAGCATCTGCATCTGGTCGGCCACGATTTCGGTCGAGTAGCGGTCCTGGCCGTCCTGGCCCTGCCACTTGCGCGTGCGGATGCGGCCTTCGATATAGACCGACGAACCCTTCTTCAGGTATTCGCTGACGATTTCCGCCAGACGGCCGAAGAACGCGACGCGATGCCACTCGGTCATTTCCTTGAAATCGCCGCTCGCCTTGTCCTTGTAACGGTCGGTCGTCGCGAGACGGATGTTCGCAACCGCGTCACCGCTCGGCAGGTAACGGACTTCAGGATCGGCGCCGAGATTGCCGACGAGGATGACCTTGTTGACGGATGCCATGTGTTTCTCCAGTAAATTCGATGCCGGGCCGCCCGCGCCTGTCGCCGGAACGGCCCGCCGGGCAAGCCGGCACGCGGCCGGTGCCTGCCCGAAATAAGGTTCAGGCCTTGCGCGGCGGCGCTTTCATGCTGGCCGCGATTATAAGCCACGCAGCCACGAGCCCCGAGCACGTATAGAACACCGTGTTCGCGCCGCCGTGCTTCAACAGCCAGCCGCCCACGATGCCGCCGAGCGCGAGCCCGATCGACTGCGTGGTGTTGTAAACACCCGTGGCCGCGCCCTTGCGCGAACCCGGCGCGAGCTTCGACACGAGCGACGGCTGCGACGCTTCCAGGATGTTGAACCCGAGGAAGTAGACGAACAGGATCGCCGCCACAATCAGGATGGTATGCGGCGCGCTGCCGAGCAACAATTGGCCGATCAGGATAGCCAGAATGCCGCCGAGCAGCACCGGCTTCATCTTGCCCCGTTTTTCCGCGACGATGATCGCCGGGACCATCATCACGAACGCGAGCCCCATCACCGGCAGGTAGACCTTCCAGTGCGCGGCGACCGGCAGCCCGCCGTCGACCAGCAGGCGCGGCACGACGAGGAACAGCGCCGTCTGCGTCGCGTGCAGCACCAGCACGCCGAAGTTCAGGCGCAGCAGCTCGACGTTGTGCAGCACCTCGGCGAACGGCGCGGGCACGTGCACGGGTTTCGCGGCGTCGGGCACGATCCACAGCACGACGCCGATCGCGACGATAGACAGCACGCCGACGATCGCGAACAAGCCGCTCATCCCGACCCAGTGGAACACGATCGGCGCGCCGACGATCGCGACTGCGAACGACACGCCGATCGACCCGCCGACCATCGCCATCGCCTTCGTGCGGTTCTGCTCGGAGGTCAGGTCGGCAATGAACGCGAGCACCGCGGACGACACGGCGCCCATCCCCTGGATCACGCGGCCGACGATGATCCACGTGATGTCGTGCGCGAACGCGGCGACGAAGCTGCCGATCGCGAAGATCACGAGGCCCGTGGCGATCACCGGCTTGCGGCCGAACTTGTCGGACGCCCAGCCGTAGAAGATGTAGAACAGCGACTGCGTGACGCCGTAGGCCCCGAGCGCGATACCGACGAGCAGCACGTTGTCGCCGCCCGGGATGGTTTTCGCGTAGACCGAGAACACCGGCATGATCATGAACAGGCCGAGCATGCGCAGCGCGAAGATCGCCGCGAGCGACGTGGTCGCGCGCAGTTCGGGCGCGGTCATGCGGGAAGACGTGGCGGACGGATTGGACATCGGGAATGAATTTCGAATGATCGGGGTGTCCGCCCGGCGGCGGGCGGCGGAAGATCAGGACCGGCGGCCCGGGAGGCCTGGCGGACGACGCGTCGGGGCGCGATGCCGGCAGCCCGCGGGCCGCCCGGAACCGTGCGGCGCGACCGCTTTCCCCGGTGCGGGTGTCGCCTTGCTGCCACCTGCTGTAAAGGCTGGGGGGCCGTAAACGACGGTCTCGAAAAGCCGTTATAGTAGCAGGTTTGGTTCCCTCCATTTTCGCCAGGTTCATGGAACAGATCCGTATCCGTGGGGCACGCACCCACAACCTGAAAAACGTCAATCTCGACCTGCCGCGCCACAAGCTGATCGTGATTACCGGGTTGTCCGGGTCGGGCAAGTCGTCGCTCGCGTTCGACACCCTTTATGCCGAGGGCCAGCGCCGCTACGTCGAAAGCCTGTCCGCGTATGCCCGCCAGTTCCTGCAGTTGATGGAGAAACCCGACGTCGACCTGATCGAGGGCCTGTCGCCCGCGATCTCGATCGAGCAGAAGGCGACGTCCCACAACCCGCGTTCGACCGTCGGCACGGTCACCGAGATCCACGACTACCTGCGACTTTTGTACGCACGTGTCGGCACGCCGTACTGCCCCGACCACGACATCCCGCTCGAGGCGCAGAGCGTGTCGCAGATGGTCGACGCGGCGCTCGCGCTGCCCGAGGAAACCAAGCTGATGATCCTCGCGCCCGTCGTCGCCGACCGCAAGGGCGAGCACGCCGAGCTGTTCGAGGACATGCAGGCGCAGGGCTTCGTGCGCTTTCGCGTGCGCTCGGGCGGCGGCACCGCGAACGAAGGCGTCGCGAAGATCTACGAGGTCGAGTCGCTGCCGAAGCTGAAGAAGAACGACAAGCACACGATCGACGTCGTCGTCGATCGCCTCAAGGTGCGTCCGGACATGAAGCAGCGGCTCGCCGAATCGTTCGAGACGGCGCTGCGCCTCGCCGACGGCCGCGCGATCGCGCTCGAGATGGATACCGACCGCGAGCACCTGTTCAGCTCGAAGTTCGCGTGCCCGATCTGCTCGTACTCGCTGCAGGAGCTCGAGCCGCGCCTGTTCTCGTTCAACAACCCGATGGGCGCGTGCCCGGAATGCGACGGCCTCGGCCAGATCACGTTCTTCGACCCGAAGCGGGTCGTCGCGCACCCGTCGCTGTCGCTCGCCGCCGGCGCCGTGAAGGGCTGGGACCGCCGCAACCAGTTCTACTTCCAGATGCTGCAGAGTCTCGCGGCATTCTACGAATTCGACATCGACGCCGCGTTCGAGGATCTGCCGGAAAAGATCCGGAAGGTGCTGCTGTTCGGCTCCGGCAAGCAGACGATCCCGTTCTCGTACATCAACGAGCGCGGCCGCACGACGATCCGCGAGCACGTGTTCGAGGGGATCATCCCGAATCTCGAGCGCCGCTACCGCGAGACCGATTCGGTCGCGGTGCGCGAAGAGCTGTCGAAGTACCAGAACAACCAGCCGTGCCCGTCGTGCGACGGCACGCGGCTGCGCCGCGAGGCGCGCCACGTGCGGATCGGCACCGGCGACTACGCGCGCGGCATCTATGAAATCAGCGGCTGGCCGCTGCGCGACGCGCTCGGCTATTTCGACGGCCTGACGCTCGAAGGCGCGAAGCGCGAGATCGCCGACAAGGTGATCAAGGAAATCGTCGCGCGCCTGACGTTCCTGAACAACGTCGGCCTCGACTACCTGTCGCTCGAGCGCAGCGCCGAGACCCTGTCGGGCGGCGAGGCGCAGCGCATCCGGCTCGCGTCGCAGATCGGCTCGGGCCTGACGGGCGTGATGTACGTGCTCGACGAGCCGTCGATCGGCCTGCACCAGCGCGACAACGACCGCCTGATCGCGACGCTCAAGCACCTGCGCGATCTCGGCAACTCGGTGATCGTCGTCGAGCACGACGAGGACATGATCCGCACGGCCGACTACGTCGTCGACATGGGCCCCGGCGCGGGCGAGCACGGCGGCGTGATCGTGGCCGAAGGCACGCCGAAGCAGGTGCAGTCGAACCCGCAGTCGCTGACGGGCCAGTACCTGGTCGGCAAGCGCACGATCGAGTACCCGGACGAGCGGCTCGCGCCCGATCCCGAAAGGATGCTGCGCATCGTCGACGCGCACGGCAACAACCTGAAGCACGTCGATCTCGACCTGCCGGTCGGCCTGCTGACCTGCATCACCGGCGTGTCGGGCTCCGGCAAGTCGACGCTGATCAACGACACGCTGTATCACGCGGTCGCCCGCCACCTGTACGGCTCGTCGGCCGAGCCGGCGCCGCACGAGGCGATCGAGGGGCTCGAGCACTTCGACAAGGTGATCAATGTCGACCAGTCGCCGATCGGACGCACGCCGCGCTCGAACCCGGCCACGTACACGGGCCTGTTCACGCCGATCCGCGAGCTGTTCTCGGGTGTGCCGACCTCGAAGGAGCGCGGCTACGATCCGGGCCGCTTCTCGTTCAACGTGAAGGGCGGCCGCTGCGAGTCGTGCCAGGGCGACGGCGTGCTGAAGGTCGAGATGCACTTCCTGCCGGACGTCTACGTGCCGTGCGACGTGTGTCACGGCAAGCGCTACAACCGCGAAACGCTCGAAGTGCAGTACAAGGGCAAGAACATCAGCGAAGTGCTCGACATGACGGTCGAGCACGCGTACGAGTTCTTCAGCGCGGTGCCGGTCATCGCGCGCAAGCTGAAGACGCTGCTCGACGTCGGCCTCGGCTACATCCGTCTCGGCCAGTCGGCCACGACGCTGTCGGGCGGCGAGGCGCAGCGCGTGAAGCTGTCGCTCGAGCTGTCGAAGCGCGACACGGGCCGCACGCTGTACATCCTCGACGAACCGACCACCGGCCTGCACTTCCACGACATCGCGCTGCTGCTGGAAGTGATCCACCGGCTGCGCGACCAGGGCAACACGGTCGTGATCATCGAGCACAACCTCGACGTGATCAAGACGGCCGACTGGGTGATCGACCTCGGCCCCGAAGGCGGTGCCGGCGGCGGCCAGATCATCGCGCAGGGCACGCCCGAGCAGGTCGCGAAAACCAAGGCGAGCTTCACCGGCAAGTACCTCGCGCCGCTGCTCAAGCGCCCGACCCGCAAGGTCGCGGCCGGCTGACGCCGGCCCCCTTCCCGCGCGCGGCCGCCCGGCCGCGCGCGCGTCCCGGCGCCCCGCGCAACCCGCTTCCCCTCGTTTTCCCTTCTGCGTTTACACCACGCGCCAAACCGTCCCGTTGCGGACCATAATGGCAGCTATACTTTACGGTCGTAAGGTTCGCCACCCGCACCAATCCGGTGCGGAACCGGGCGAACACGGCTCTGCCTCGCATTCCGCGGCATGACACACGAACGACAGGAATCCACAATGGAGAAGCAACCCGACTCGTCTCGCGATACGCACAATCGCGAACCGCACCTGCGCAGCGTGCGGCTGACGAGTGACTTCAGCCTGCCGAAGCTGTCGGCACTCGAGATCGGCAGCTATGCGTTCGCGATCCTTTCCATGTGGCTCGTGATCGAGCTCAAGCTGCTCGGCGGGCTGCTGGCCGGCCTGCTCGTCTACCAGCTGATCCACACGATCGCGCCCGCGATCGAACGCCACACCACGAGCATGCGCGCGCGCTGGGTCGCCGTCGTGCTGCTGTCGATCGCGATCGTCGGCGCGTTGACGGGCCTGACGATCGGCATCATCGAACACTTCGAGCGCACGGTGCCGAACCTGCAAAGCCTGCTCGATCAACTGATGCAGATCGTCGAGCAGACCCGCGCGCGCACGCCGGCCTGGATCGCGAACCTGCTGCCCGTCGACGTCGAGCAAATGAAGACCAAGGCCGCCGTGCTGATGCACTCGCACATGGACCAGCTCCAGCAGAGCGGCAAGAGCGTCGCGCGCGGCTTCGGCCACGTGCTGTTCGGGATGATCATCGGCGCGATGATCGCGATCGGCGTCGAGCACGGCAAGGTGCGCCGGCCGCTGTCGACCGCGCTCGTCACGCGCGTGTCGCGCTTCGCCGATGCATTCCGCCGGATCGTGTTCGCGCAGATCAAGATCTCGGCGATCAACGCGGCGTTCACGGGCATCTACCTGCTCGTCGCGCTGCCGATCTTCCACCAGCGGCTGCCGTTGTCGAAGACACTCGTGCTCGTCACGTTCATCGTCGGCCTGCTGCCCGTGATCGGCAACCTGATCTCGAACACGCTGATCGTCGCCGTGTCGCTGTCGGTCAGCATGGGCACGGCGATCGCATCGCTCGCGTTCCTGGTGGTCATCCACAAGCTCGAATACTTCCTGAACGCGAAGATCATCGGCGGCCAGATCGAGTCGCGCGCGTGGGAGCTGCTGCTCGCGATGCTGATCATGGAAGCCGCGTTCGGGCTGCCCGGCGTGATCGCCGCGCCGATCTTCTACGCGTATCTGAAGCGCGAGCTGTACCTGCTGCGGCTGATCTGACGCAGCGCTGCCCGCTCGGGCAACAAAAAACGCCGCACCCCGGAAAGGGTGCGGCGTTTTCGTTTCGAGGCCGTCCGGTGCCCGGCCGATCAGCGGAACACGACCGTCTTCGTCCCGTTCAGCACGATCCGGTGCTCGACGTGCCACTTCACCGCACGCGCGAGCGTCACGCACTCGACGTCGCGGCCGATCGCGGTCAGCTGGTCGGGCGTCATGCTGTGGTCGACGCGCTCGACTTCCTGCTCGATGATCGGGCCTTCGTCGAGATCGGTCGTCACGTAGTGCGCGGTCGCGCCGATCAGCTTCACGCCGCGGTCGAACGCCTGGTAGTACGGCTTCGCGCCCTTGAAGCTCGGCAGGAACGAATGGTGGATGTTGATCGCACGCCCGGCGAGCTGCTCGCACATGTTCGGCGACAGGATCTGCATGTAGCGCGCGAGCACGACGAGATCGGCCTGGTGCTCGTCGATCACTTCCAGCACGCGCGCTTCCTGCGCGGCCTTCGCGGCATCGGACGAACCGCCGATCAGCGGGAAGTGATGGAACGGGATGTTGTAGCTCGCGGCGAGCTGGTAGAACTCCTTGTGGTTCGACACGATCGCCGGGATCTCGATCGGCAGCTGGCCGGTGCGATAGCGGAACAGCAGGTCGTTCAGGCAATGGCCGATCTTCGACACCATGATCACGACGCGCGGCTTCACGGCCGCGTCGTGCAGCTCCCAGCGCATCGAGAACTGCTCGGCGAGCGGCGCGAATTCCTTGCGCAGCGTGTCGAGCGCCGTCGCGGCATCCGTGCCGTCGCCGTCCTGCTCGAAGTGCACGCGCATGAAGAACTCGCTGGTGCGGCTGTCGCCGAACTGCGCCGAATCGAGGATGTTGTTGCTGCGCTCGAACAGGAAGCCCGAGACCGCGTGGACGATGCCGTGCCGGTCGGGGCACGACAGTTTCAAGATAAAGCTGTGATCGGTCGGCATGACCGCTACTCCCTTTGTTTCCGTATTCGTCAAATTGCCCGTTCGCCCCGCCTGACCGCGCGCCGCGGCGTGCGTCATGCGGCCGGTACGAACAGCGCGTCGATGCCGGCCGCGTCGGCCGCCGGGATCCAGCGGTGGCGCAGCAGCGTGTCGAGCGTCGCGAGGCTCGCATCCATCGTCGCGCGGCCTTCGCGCAGCCAGCCGATCACCTCGGGCACGCCGGCCAGCAGGTGTTCGGCCACTTCGCCGTCCTGGTTGCGCGGCGCGAAGTCGGGCGGCAGCGGCAGGTCGTACACGAAGATCAGTTCGGACTGGGTGCCTTCCGGCAGCGAGTTCAGCACCTGCACCGCGCGGCCCGCGATCGCGCGCGCGGCCAGTTCGGGCGGAATGCCGGCTTCTTCCCAGCACTCCTTCGCGAGCGTCTCGTGAACGCCCAGCCCCCAGCCGATGCCGCCCGCGACGACGTTGTCGAGCATGCCGGGGTCGGTGGCCTTGGTCGCGCTGCGGCGGCCGAGCCACATCTGCGGCACGGCCGCGGCGCGCGGCGCGCCCGGCGCAACCGCATATTCTACGATGCCGTTCAGATGCACCGCATAGGTCTGCGTGCCGAAGAAGCGCGACGCGGCGCGCTCGATGTACGCGAGCGGCGGGTCGTCGAAGCGGTTGCGGATCGCGTAGATCTCGTCGCGCCAGCCGGGAATCGCGCCGTCGGCCGCCAGTGCGCCGATCGCGCTTGCGAGCGCCATGCTGCGCGCGTCGACCGAGTCGTAGCGCGCCGACAGCACGACGCGCTCGCCGGTCAGCTCGAACACGTCGGGCCAGCGCGCGAGCTTCGCGACGTCCTGACGGCGCACCCAGCCAACCGCCTGGCCGGCGATCTCGAAACGCAGGTGCGCGGCCGGATCGAAACGGCGCGCGGCCGCGATGCACGGAAACGTCATCGCGATCAGTCCTTCAGCGCGACGCGGATGCCGATCGCGATGAACGTCGCGCCGGCAATGCGGTCGAGCCACACGCCGGCCTTCGGGCGGCGCTTCAGCCACGTGCCGATCATGCCCGCGCCGACGCCGAACAGCGAGAAGACCACGGCCGTCTGCAGCATGAACAGCGCGCCGAGCTCGAACATCTGCAGCGTCACGCCCTGCGCGCCGTGCGGATCGACGAACTGCGGCAGGAACACGACGAAGAACAGCGTGACCTTCGGGTTCATCAGGTTGCCGATCACGCTCTGCCGGAAGATCGTGCCGAGCGGCTGCGGCGGACGCGCATGCGCATTCGCGAGCCCCTGGCTGCGCAGCGCCTTGATGCCGATCCACACGAGGTACGCGGCGCCCGCGAGCTTCAGGATCTGGAACGCGACGGGCGACGAACGCAGCACGGCCGCGACGCCGAGCGCCGCGAGCGTCGTGTGGAACAGGATCCCGGCGGTGAAGCCGAGCGCGGCGACGAAGCCGGCCGCGCGGCCCTGGGAGATGCCGCGCGCGAGCACCTGCAGGTTGTCGGGACCGGGCGCGAACGTGATCGCGATCGACGTGGCGAGAAACAGCATGAAGTTGGGCATCGTGACCTCGCGGGATGACGGACGCTGACGCTCAGTGGCCGCCGAATTCGGTGACGGTATAGACGGGCAACCCGGCATTGCGCAGCAGCGTCGAGCCACCGAGATCGGGCAGGTCGATGATCGCCGCGCCTTCGACGACCACCGCGCCGAGCCGCTGCAGCAGGTTGCGCCCCGCCATCATCGTGCCGCCGGTCGCGATCAGGTCGTCCATGATGATCACGCGATCGCCGGGACGGCACGCGTCTTCGTGGATCTCGACCGTCGCGCTGCCGTATTCGAGATCGTAGGATTCCGAGCGCGTCTTGTACGGCAGCTTGCCGACCTTGCGGATCGGCACGAAGCCGACGCTCAGCTCGTACGCGACGATCGGCGCGATGATGAAGCCGCGCGCGTCGAGGCCCGCGACATAGTCGAGCTTCGCGTCGACATAACGTTCGACGAACAGGTCGACGAGGATGCGCAGCGCCTTCGGGCTCTGCAGCAGCGTCGTGATGTCGCGGAACTGCACGCCCGGCTGCGGCCAGTCGGGCACCGTACGGATCTGGCTGTGGATGAAGGCGACCGGATCGAGCGGTGCGCCCGGCGACGAGTGCGGCATGAAACTCTCCGAAAAAAACGGTGCGCGAAGATCGGGCACCGTTTCGAATAAATACGGGTCAGGTTGTGAATCGCGACTCAGGCGGCGGCGGCCGGCGGATCGCGCCGATGGCGCGACAGCCGCTCCTCCGCGAGCGCGAGCGCCTCGGGCAGCCCGCGCAGCACGACGATGTCGCTCGCGCGCAGCTTGGTCTGCGGGTCGGGTTCGACGCCGCGGATGCCATGGCGGCGGATCGCCGTGACTTCCAGCCCCAGCGCATACAGCCCGAGTTCTTCCAGCGAACGCCCGACCGCGTCCGCGCGCGCGTCGACCGGCACCGATTGTAGCCGCACCTGCTCGTGGTCGTCGTCGTCCGCATCGTCCGCCCCGCGGAAATAGCCGCGCAGCAGGCTGTAACGCTCGTCGCGCATTTCCTCGACGCGCCGCACGACCTTGCGCATCGGCACGCCGACCAGCACCAGCGTGTGCGACGCGAGCATCAGGCTGCCCTCGACGATCTCGGGAATCACCTCGGTCGCGCCGGCCGCGAGCAGCTTCTCGAGATCGGCATCGTCGACGGTACGCACGATCGCCGGCAGCGTCGGCTCGAGCTCGTGCACGTGGTGCAGCACGCGCAGCGCCGACGGCGTGTTCGCATAGGTGATCGCGACGGCCGCCGCGCGGTGGATACCGGCCGCGAGCAGCGACTCGCGGCGCGCCGCGTCGCCGAATACCACCGACTCGCCGGCCGCCGCGGCCGCGCTCACGCGATCGGGGTCGAGGTCGAGCGCGACGTACGAAATGCCTTCCTGCTCGAGCATCCGCGCCAGGTTCTGCCCGGCACGGCCGTAGCCGCAGATGATCACGTGGCCGCGCTGCTTCAGGCTTTGCGTCGCGATCCGCGTCATCTGCAGCGACTGCTGCATCCATTCGGTCGACGACAGCCGCATCACGATCCGGTCGGCGTTCTGGATCAGAAACGGCGCGGCGAGCATCGACAGCAGCATCGACGCGAGGATCGCCTGCAGCAGCGTCGAATCGACGAGATGCCGGTCGAGGATCAGGTTCAGCAGCACGAAGCCGAACTCGCCGGCCTGCGCGAGGCCGATGCCGGTGCGCATCGCGACGCCCGGCGTCGCGCCGAACAGCCGCGCGAGCCCCGCGATCATCGTCGCCTTGAACAGGATCTGGCCGACGAAGAAGCCGAGCACGAGGAGCGGGTGCTCCCAGATCACGCGCGGATCGAGCAGCATCCCCGTCGTCACGAAGAACAGGCCGAGCAGCACGTCGCGGAACGGCTTGATGTCCTCTTCCACCTGGTGACGGAACGGCGTCTCGGAGATGAGCATCCCCGCGATGAACGCGCCGAGCGCGAGCGACAGGCCGAAACGGTCGGTGACGAACGCGGCGCCGAGCGTGACGAGCAGCAGGTTCAGCACGAACAGTTCCTGCGAGCGCCGCCGCGCGACGACGTTCAGCCAGCGCGTCATGAAACGCTGGCCGATGACCAGCAGCAGCGTCAGCGCGATCACGATCTTGACCGCCGCGAAGCCGAGCGTGATCGCGAGGTCCTTCGACGATTCGGCGCCGAACGCCGCGATCACGATCAGCAGCGGCACGACCGCGAGATCCTGGAACAGCAGCACGCCGAAGATGTTGCGGCCGTGCTCGGTCTCGATCTCGAGGCGCTCGGCGAGCATCTTCGACACGATCGCCGTCGACGACATCGCGAGCGCGCCGCCAAGCGCGATGCTGCCCTGCCACGTGATGTGCACCCAGCGCTCGAACAGCGCGCCGAGCACGAGCGCGAGCACGAGCGTCGCGACGACCTGCAGCAACCCGAGCCCGAACACGAGCCGCTGCATTGCCCTCAGCTTCGCGAGCGAGAATTCGAGGCCGATCGAGAACATCAGGAACACCACGCCGAATTCCGCGAGGTGCTCGGCCCGTTCGAGATCCGCGGCAACGCCGAACGAATGCGGGCCGACCAGGATGCCGACGGTCAGATAGCCGAGCATCGGCGGCAGGTTCAGCGAACGGAATACGACGACGCCCACCACCGAGGCCAGCAGCAGCAGCAGGGTCATTTCGAGCGGGGAAATCACAGGCGAAGCGTCCTCGTTCGTCGGGGCCACGGCAATGCGGGCGCGGGTGGTGGCGGTGGACAGGCGACCTCGGACGAGTCCGAGGGCCCGGCGCGGCGAACAAACGCCTTTGCTATACTCCGCGCATGATAGCGAAAATCAATGATGATCGGGCGCTCGCGCTCGCCCGCGACGTACTCGACATCGAGGCGGACGCCGTGCGCGCGCTGCGCGACCAGCTCGACGGCGGCTTCGTCCAGGCCGTCGCGCTGCTGCTCGGCTGCTGCGGCCGCGTGGTGGTGTCCGGTATCGGCAAATCGGGGCATATCGCCCGCAAGATCGCGGCCACGCTGGCCAGCACCGGTACGCCGGCCTTCTTCGTCCACCCCGCCGAAGCCAGCCACGGCGACCTCGGGATGGTCACCTCCGACGACGTCTTCATCGGCATCTCCTATTCCGGCGAGTCGGAAGAACTCGTCGCGATCCTGCCGCTCGTGAAGCGGATCGGCGCGAAGCTGATCGCGATCACGGGCCGCGCGGAGTCGAGCCTCGGGACACTCGCCGACGTGAACCTGAACGCCGCCGTCTCGAAGGAAGCGTGCCCGCTGAACCTCGCGCCCACCGCGAGCACGACCGCCGCGCTCGCGCTCGGCGATGCGCTCGCCGTCGCCGTGCTCGACGCGCGCGGCTTCGGCTCGGAGGATTTCGCGCGCTCGCACCCGGGCGGCGCGCTCGGCCGGCGCCTGCTCACCTACGTGCGCGACGTGATGCGCTCGGGCGACGACGTCCCGTCCGTCGGGCTCGACGCGACGCTGTCGGACGCGCTGTTCCAGATCACCGCGAAACGCCTCGGCATGACGGCCGTGGTCGACGCCGCCGGCAAGGTCGTCGGCATCTTCACGGACGGCGACCTGCGCCGCGTGCTCGCACGCGACGGCGATTTCCGCACGCTGCCGATCACCGACGTGATGACGCGCGACCCGCGCACGATCGCGCCGGATCATCTGGCGGTCGAGGCCGTGGAACTGATGGAGCGCCACCGGATCAACCAGATGCTGGTGGTCGATGCCGACGGCGCGCTGATCGGCGCGCTGAACATGCACGACCTGTTTTCGAAGAAGGTGATCTGATGAGCGCAGCGCTGACTGCGGCCGAACGCGCCAGCCGCGTGAAGCTGATGATTTTCGACGTCGACGGCGTGCTGACCGACGGCGGCCTGCTGTTTACCGCGGCCGGCGACACGATGAAGTCGTTCAATTCGCTCGACGGCCACGGCGTGAAGCTGCTCGGCGAAGCCGGTATCGCGACCGCGATCATCACGGGCCGCCGCTCGGAGATCGTCGCGGCGCGCGCGAAGGAAATGAAGATCGCGCACCTGTTCCAGGGCGTCGAGAACAAGCTCGCCGTGTTCGCCGACCTGATCGCCTCGCTCGGCCTCGCCGCCGACGCATGCGGCTACATGGGCGACGACTGGCCCGACCTGCCGGTGATGCTGCGCTGCGGCTTCGCGACGGCCCCCGCGAATGCGCACCCCGAGGTGATCGCCCGCGCGCACTGGGTGGCCGAGGCCCGTGGCGGCCAGGGCGCCGTGCGCGAAGTCTGCGACGCGATCCTGCGCGCGCAGCGCCGCTACGACGCGCTGCTCGCGGCGGCCTGCGGAGCCTGACGGATGAATACGCATTTCCGCTGGACCCAGCTGCTGCCGCTCGGCGCGGTCGCCGCGCTCGCGGGCGTCACGTGGTGGCTGCTGCAGGCCACGCTGCCGCCGCCCGGCGAGGGCACCGTGCAGCCGAAGCGCCACACGCCCGACTATTTCGCGGACAACTTCTCGGTCACCGAGCTCGACCAGTCCGGCTCGACCCAGTACCGGCTGACGGCCGCGAAGCTGATCCACTACGAAGACACCGAAAGCAGCGACCTGACCGATCCGGCCATGCGCGCGTTCCAGCCCGGCAAGCCGGTCGTCACGACCACCGCGAAGCGCGGCACCGTCAACGGCGACGTGTCGATCGTCGATTTGTACGACGATGCCCGCATCCTGCGCGCGGCCGGCGGCGGCGATCCGCAGATGCAGGCCGATTCCCAGCATTTCCGGATCTTCGTCAATGACGATGTGATCCAGACCGAAAAGCCGGTTAAACTTCAGCGCGGCCTGTCGCTCGTCAACGCGACCGACGGCATGAAGTACAACAACGTCACCCGGGTCATCGAGCTCTACGGCAACGTGCGCGGCACGATTGCCGCCGCGGACACGTCCGGCGGCTCGAAAGGTCAACCCAAGTGACGCATCCCTCACGTGACTGCATGAACGAACCGTTCCCTCGACAGATTTCCGGCGGCGCTGCGCGCGCCGTCCGCGCCGCGCTTGCCGCGACGCTCGTGGCGCTCCCGCTGGTCGGGCTGGCGCCGCTCGCCCATGCCGAGAAGGCCGACCAGAACAAGCCGATCAACGTCGAGGCCGACAACCTGACCTATGACGACCTGAAGCAGGTCACGGTCGCGACCGGCAACGTCGTGATCACGAAGGGCACGATCATCATCAAGGGCGATCGCGTCGAAGTGCGCCAGGACCCGGAAGGCTATCAGTACGCCACCTCGTTCGGCAGCGGCAAGAAGCACGCGACGTTCCGCCAGAAGCGCGAAGGCCTCGACGAATACATCGACGGCGACGCCGAGCGCATCGACTACGACGGCAAGCAGGACCTGACCACGCTCACGACGGCCGCGACCGTGCGCCGCCTGCAGGGCACGTCGACCGTCGCCGATACCGTGCACGGCAGCGTGATCACGTACGACGGCCAGCGCGACTTCTACACCGCGAAGGGCGGCAAGGACGTGGCCGCGCCGGGCAACCCGAACGGCCGCGTGCGCGCGATGCTGTCGCCGAAGAACGGCGGCCCCGCGCCGCTGAACGGCGCGCCGGCGAAGCTGTCGCCGTCGACCACGATCCAGGGAGCGCCGGGCCAATGAACGCGCTACCGAACCGCCAGCCTGCCGGCACCACGAGCTCGCTCGTCGTCCGCAACCTGAAGAAGCGCTACGGCTCGCGCACGGTCGTCAAGGACGTGTCGCTCGACGTGAAGAGCGGCGAGGTCGTCGGCCTGCTCGGCCCGAACGGCGCCGGCAAGACCACGTCGTTCTACATGATCGTCGGCCTCGTGCCGCTCGACGCGGGCGAGATCTCGCTGAACGGCAGCTCGATCAGCCTGCTGCCGATCCACAAGCGCGCGTCGCTCGGCCTGTCGTACCTGCCGCAGGAAGCGTCCGTGTTCCGCAAGCTGACCGTCGAGGAAAACATCCGCGCGGTGCTCGAACTGCAGCACGGCGAAGACGGCAAGCGGCTGTCGAAGGACGCGATCTCGTCGCGCACCGAGGCGCTGCTCGACGAGCTGCAGATCGGCCACCTGCGCGAGAACCCCGCGCTGTCGCTGTCGGGCGGCGAACGGCGCCGCGTCGAGATCGCCCGCGCGCTCGCGACCAACCCGAACTTCATCCTGCTCGACGAACCGTTCGCCGGCGTCGACCCGATCGCGGTGCTCGAGATCCAGAAGATCGTCAAGTTCCTGAAGCAACGCAACATCGGCGTGCTGATCACCGACCACAACGTCCGCGAAACGCTCGGCATCTGCGATCACGCGTACATCATCAGCGACGGCTCGGTGCTCGCCGCCGGCGCGCCGAGCGAAATCATCGAAAACGAAAGCGTGCGCCGCGTGTACCTCGGCGAACACTTCCGCATGTAACTCCCCTCGTGGCTGGCTGCACCCCGCCCGGCATCGCCGCGCGGGGCCGCGCCCTGCTTTGCATCCACGCCCCGCGGGCATGCCCGCGGCCGGGCGGCGCGCCGCGCGTAATCGCGGATGGCTCAATGCGCCTGGGTCGTGGCAAACTGCCGGTATGACTCCCTCCTTGCCATGAAAGCCAGCCTTCAACTCCGCCTGTCGCAACACCTGGCGCTGACGCCGCAGCTGCAGCAGTCGATCCGGCTCCTGCAGTTGTCCACGCTCGAATTGCAGCAGGAAGTCGCGATGGCCGTCGCGCAGAACCCGCTGCTCGAGAACGACGACGAATGGATCGCGAGCCCGCTGCGTGTCGCGGCGGACGGATCGCTGATCGCGCAGACGCCGCCCGCGCAGAACACCGAGCCGGCCTCGGCAAACGGCAGCAGCACGTCCAGCGATCGCGCGGAGCGCGACGAGCCGGCCGGTGCCGACGACTACGACGGTTACGGTTCCGGCGACGGCAACGACGGCCCGCAATGGAATCTCGACGAATTCGGCCGCGCGAGCGGCGCGTCCGACGACGACGACCTCCCGCCGCTGCAGGTGCAGGAAGCCGCGACGTCGCTGCGCGACCACCTGTCCGCGCAGTTGCGCGTCACGCAGGCCGGCCCGCGCGATCGCGCGCTCGTGATGTTCCTGATCGAGTCGCTCGACGACGACGGCTACCTGACCGCGACGCTCGACGAGGTGCTCGCCGACCTGCCGCCCGAGCTGGAGATCGACTGCGACGAACTGAACGCGGCGCTCGCGCTGCTGCACAGCTTCGACCCGCCCGGGGTCGGCGCACGCTCGGCGTCCGAATGCCTGAAGCTGCAGCTGCTGCGCCTCGATCCGTCCCCGACGCGCACGCTCGCGCTCGAGATCGTGTCGCAGCACCTCGAACTGCTCGCGGCCCGCGATTTCACACGATTGCGCAAGCACCTGAAGGCGAGCGACGACGCGCTGCGCGACGCGCATGCGCTGATCCGCTCGCTGGAGCCGTTCCCCGGCGCCGCGTACGGCAAGGCCGAGGCCGACTACGTCGTGCCCGACATCATCGTGAAGAAGGCCGGCCAGGGGTGGCTCGCGGAACTCAATCCGGAGGTCGTGCCGCGCCTGCGGATCAACAACCTGTACGCGAACATCCTGCGCAACAGCCGCGGCGATCCGTCGGCCGGTTCGCTGAAGCAGCAGCTCCAGGAAGCGCGCTGGCTGATCAAAAATATCCAGCAGCGTTTCGACACGATCCTGCGAGTCGCGCAGGCTATTGTCGAGCGTCAGAAGAATTTCTTTGCGCACGGTGAAATTGCCATGCGCCCCTTGGTTTTGCGGGAAATAGCTGATACGCTGGGCCTACACGAGTCGACTGTCAGCCGTGTGACAACCGGGAAGTACATGCTGACCCCGTTCGGGACGCTGGAATTTAAGTACTTCTTCGGATCTCACGTTTCGACCGACACCGGTGGCGCCGCCTCGTCGACCGCCATCCGAGCCCTCATCAAGCAACTGATAGGAGCTGAAGACCCAAAATCGCCACTTTCGGACAGCCGCATTGCCGAGCTGCTGGCAGAACAGGGTTTCGTGGTCGCGCGCCGCACGGTTGCGAAATATCGCGAAGCCCTCAAGATCCCGGCAGTGAATCTGCGCAAGTCTCTTTAAGCCTGCTGCCTGCCCGGCGGCAGGCGTGTTCCGGCCACCGCGCACACGGGGAACAGGCCGGGCGACTTGTCCGCGATATGCCGCCTCGTGCGGCAGGGGCAAGTCGACCGGAGCGCCGCCTCGATGCGGCCGGGTGGTCACTCGCTTGGAGAAGCACTATGAACCTGAAGATCAGTGGACATCATCTCGAAGTCACGCCTGCCATTCGCGAATACGTGATCACCAAGCTGGACCGGGTGCTACGGCATAGCGATCAGGTGATCGATGGCACTGTGATCCTCTCGGTCGACAACCACAAGGAAAAGGACAAGCAGCAGCGCGCGGAAATCAACCTGCACCTGAAGGGCAAGGACATCTTCGTCGAAAGCGCGAACGGCAACCTGTACGCTGCGATCGATTTGCTGATCGACAAGCTGGATCGCCAGGTCGTCAAGCACATGGAGCGCCTGCAAACGCACGCGCACGACCCGATCAAGCTTCAACCGTCGATCGACCAGATCGAACTGCCGCCGCAATAACCTTACCGCAACACGCACGCCGCCCGGTTCGCCGGGCGTTTTTTTTGCGACTCCGCGCAGGGGTGCAACCGGTCGGTCCGGGCTGCGCCACGCACGCGGCTGTGCTCTATAATGTTCCGGTTATCGCCGGGGGGCGCTGGGTGCGGTAGCTGCGTTGCAGGTTGCCGATGCCACATGCCTTGATATCGCCGAACATGGAAAATCAGTCTGCCGCAGCAAGGAGACCCCAGGCCGCCCAATCGCCTGCCAACATGAATCGCCTAGCCAAAATCCTGCCCATAGAGAACGTCGTCATCGACCTCTCAGTCACCAGCAAGAAACGCGTCTTCGAACAAGCCGGGCTGATGTTCGAGAATCAGAACGGCATCGCCCGCAGCATCGTCACGGACAACCTGTTCGCGCGCGAGCGCCTCGGTTCGACCGGGCTCGGCGAAGGGGTCGCGATTCCGCACGGCCGCATCAAGGGTCTCAAGCACCCGCTCGCCGCGTTCGTCCGCCTCGCCGATGCGATCCCGTTCGAAGCGCCCGACGGCCAGCCGGTCGGCCTCCTGATCTTCCTGCTCGTCCCCGAGCAAGCCACCCAGCAGCACCTCGAGATCCTGTCGGAAATCGCGCAACTGCTATCCGATCGCGACGCGCGCGAGCGTCTGCACAACGAAACGGATATCGCCGAGTTGCATCGCCTGCTCACTCAGTGGCAACCTTGAGTTGATCCGGGCGGAATATTTTCCGGTACGCGGCGGCACACGCCGCCGTCCAGGGCCGCCCGGCGCCGGCTCGGCATGGCGACGCCCGTCGCCGCGCGCATGCACCGGCTCATTGGAGTGACGAGAGTCATGGATACGTCCAGCATCAACGCCCAGAGCATCTTCGACGACAACGCGGCCACGCTGAAACTGAGCTGGCTGACGGGGCATGAAGGCTGGGAGCGCGGCTTTTCCGCCGACACGGTCGGCAATGCGACCTCGAGCGCCGACCTCGTCGGCCACCTGAACCTGATCCACCCGAACCGGATCCAGGTGCTCGGCGAGGCCGAAATCGACTACTACCAGCGGCAGACCGACGAAGACCGCTCGCGCCACATGGCCGAGCTGATCGCACTCGAGCCGCCGTTCCTCGTCGTCGCCGGCGGCGCCGCGGCCCCGCCCGAACTCGTGCTGCGCTGCACGCGCTCGTCCACCCCGCTGTTCACGACGCCGATGTCGGCCGCCGCCGTGATCGACAGCCTGCGGCTCTACATGTCGCGCATCCTCGCGCCGCGCGCGACGCTGCACGGCGTGTTCATCGACATCCTCGGGATGGGCGTGCTCCTGACCGGCGATTCGGGCCTCGGCAAGAGCGAACTCGGCCTCGAGCTGATCAGCCGCGGCCACGGCCTCGTCGCCGACGACGCGGTCGATTTCGTCAGACTTGGCCCCGATTTCGTCGAAGGGCGCTGCCCGCCGCTGCTGCAGAACCTGCTCGAAGTGCGCGGCCTCGGCCTGCTCGACATCAAGACGATCTTCGGCGAAACCGCCGTGCGGCGGAAAATGAAGCTGAAGCTGATCGTCCAGCTCGTACGGCGCCCCGACGGCGAATTCCAACGCCTGCCGCTCGAAAGCCAGACCGTCGACGTGCTCGGCCTGCCGATCAGCAAGGTCACGATCCAGGTCGCGGCCGGCCGCAACCTCGCGGTGCTGGTCGAGGCGGCCGTCCGGAACACGATCCTGCAGTTGCGCGGAATCGACACCTTGCGCGATTTCATGGATCGGCAACGACTCGCGATGCAGGATCCCGACAGTCAGTTCCCCGGCAAACTGGTGTAACCCGCACGCGCCGGCCGCGCAACGCCGACGCGTCGAGCCGGTGCTATGATGAAACGTCAGGATTCACTGCTTCCCATGCGCATCGTCCTTATCACCGGCATCTCCGGCTCAGGCAAGTCCGTCGCGCTGAACGCGCTCGAAGACGCAGGCTATTACTGCGTCGACAACCTGCCGCCGCACGTGCTGCCCGAACTCGCCCGCTACCTCGGCCAGAACGGCCAGCGCCGGCTCGCGGTCGCGATCGACGCGCGCTCGAGCGCGTCGCTCGACGAAATGCCCGGCCTGATCCGCGAACTGTCGGGCGAGCACGACGTGCGCGTGCTGTTCCTCAACGCCAGCACCCAGGCGCTGATCCAGCGCTTCTCCGAAACGCGCCGCCGCCATCCGCTGTCCGGCTCGCTGTCGCACGATGCGGACGTCGGCCTGCTGTCGTCGCTCGAGGAAGCGATCGAGCGCGAGCGCGACCTCGTCGCGCCGCTCGCCGAATTCGGCCACCAGATCGATACGAGCACGCTGCGCGCGAACGTGCTGCGCACGTGGGTCAAGCGCTTCATCGAGCAGAAAGACAACGACCTGATGGTGATGTTCGAGTCGTTCGGCTTCAAGCGCGGCGTGCCGCTCGACGCCGACCTGATGTTCGACGTGCGCGCGCTGCCGAACCCGTACTACGACCACGAGTTGCGCCCGCTCACCGGGCTCGACCGGCCGGTCATCGCCTTTCTCGACGCACTGCCGATCGTCCACCAGATGATCGACGACATCCATGCGTTCCTGATGAAATGGCTGCCGCACTTCCGTGATGACAACCGCAGCTACCTGACCGTCGCCATCGGCTGCACGGGCGGCCAGCATCGCTCGGTGTTCATCGCGGAAACGCTCGCCGCGCGCCTCGCGCACGAGGCGAACGTGATCGTGCGGCATCGTGACGCGCCAGTGGATGTCGACGCGTCGTCGCGGCTCGTCTCCGAGGTCGCCCGACCCTAGCGACACCCGCTCCCTTGTCAGCGCGCCATGTCCTCCCTATCGACCACCCTGATCGACCTGCCGCTGTTTCCACTGCACACGGTACTGTTTCCGGGAGGCCTGCTCCCGCTCAAGGTGTTCGAGGCGCGCTATCTCGACATGTCCCGCGCGTGCCTGCGCGATAACTCACCGTTCGGCGTGTGCCTGCTGAAGAGCGGGCCCGAAGTCGCGCAGGACGGCGCCGTGTCGGTGCCCGAGACCATCGGCTGCATGGCGCGCATCACCGAGTGCGATACCGGTGAATTCGGGATGCTGTATCTGCAGGCGGTCGGCACGCAGCGTTTCGAGCTGCTGTCGTATCGCGTCGAAGGCAACGGGCTGCTGGTCGGCATCGCGGAGCCGCTGCCCGACGACATCCCGCTCGAAGGCGAGCAGACGCTCGCGCAGTTCGGCTCGTGCGCCGAGGTGCTCGAGCGCATCATCAACGCGCTGAAGAGGTCCGATCCGGAGAAGATGCCGTTCGGCGAACCGTTCCGCCTCGACGATCCGAGCTGGGTGTCGAACCGCCTCGCGGAACTGCTGCCGCTCGACCTGCGGGCGCGGCAGAAGCTGATGGAGTTTCCGGACGTCGGCGCACGCATCGACGCCGTGCACCACGTGCTCGACCGGCACGGCTGGCTTTAGGCGGCGCCGGCCCGGCGCATTCCCGGGCGCGCGGCGCCCTTTCCCTTTCGTTACAGCAGCGGCCCGCTCAGTGCGTCGAGCAGCTTGCGCACGGGCGCCGGGACGCCGTACGCATCGAGCCGGCTCAACGGCACCCAGGCGGTATCCGCGTCGCGCGCGGACGAAGGCAATCCACCGCCGTCCGCGATATCGCTCAGCCACGGTTCGATCTCGAGCCGGAAATGCGTGAAGGTGTGCGTGAGCGGGGCGAGCGGCACCGTACCGCCGCCGCCGAAACCGCGCGCGAGTTCCGCGAGCGCGGCGTCGCCGTCCGCTTGCGGCAGGCTCCACAGTCCGCCCCAGATCCCGGTCGGCGGGCGGCGCTCCAGCAGCACGGCATCGCCATCGCGCAGCACGAGCATCCAGGTCCTGCGCGTCGGCACGGCCTTCTTCGGCCGCGCGGCCGGCAGTTCGCGCTGGCGGCCCGTCGATTGCGCGACGCAGTCGCCCGCGAACGGGCAGCGCGCGCAATCGGGCTTGCCGCGCACGCACAGCGTCGCGCCGAGATCCATCAGCCCCTGCGTGTAGGCACTCACGTCGGCCGCGTTCGCGGCATCGGGCAATAGCGATTCGGCGAGCGCCCACATGTCGTTCTCGACCCGCTTCTCGCCCGGAAACCCCTCGACGCCGAACACGCGCGCGAGCACGCGCTTCACGTTGCCGTCGAGAATCGTCGCACGCGCGCCGTAGGCGAACGACGCGATCGCGGCGGCCGTCGAGCGGCCGATGCCCGGCAGTTCGGCCAGCGCGTCGGGCGTCGCCGGAAACGCACCGCCGTGTTCGGCGACGACGACCTGCGCGCAGCGATGCAGGTTGCGCGCACGCGAGTAGTAGCCGAGCCCCGCCCACAGCGCCATCACGTCGTCGGCCGGGGCGGCGGCGAGCGCCGCGACGTCGGGGTAGCGTTCGAGAAAGCGCGTGTAGTACGGAATCACGGTCGACACCTGCGTCTGCTGCAGCATGATTTCCGACAGCCAGATCCGGTACGGATCGCGGGTGTTCTGCCACGGCAGGTCGTGGCGGCCGTGCTCGCGCTGCCACGCGACCAGGCGCGTGGCGAACGTGCGGTGCAGCGGCGTGACGGGGAACGGAGCGGGGGCGATGCGGGGCGGCTTCAAGTTATCTAATCGTGAAAAAAGGTTTCAACGCTGGCAGGTCGGACAGAAATAGGTCGACCGCTGGCCCTGCACGATCTGGCGGATCGGCGTGCCGCATACGCGGCACGGCTGGCCCGCCCGGTCGTAGACGAAGCAGTCGAGCTGGAAGTAGCCGCTTTCGCCGTTGCTGCCGACAAAATCGCGCAACGTGCTGCCGCCGCGCTCGATCGCGTCGGCGAGCGTCGCGCGCACCGCGTCGGCCAGCCGCTCGTAGCGCGGCAGCGAGACCTTGCCGGCGGCCGTCGTCGGCCGGATGCCGGCGCGAAACAGGCTCTCCGACGCATAGATGTTGCCAACGCCGACGACCATGTCGCCCGCGAGCAGCGCCTGCTTGACCGACACCGTGCGGCCGCGCGTGCGCGCGTGCAGCAGCGCGCCGGTGAACGCCGGCGAGAACGGCTCGACGCCGAGGCTCGCGAGAAGCGGATGCGCGTGCACGTCGCCTGCTTCGCGCGGGTGCCACAACACGGCGCCGAAGCGGCGCGGGTCGCGGAACCGCAGCACGAATTCGTCGAAGATCCAGTCGATATGGTCGTGCTTCGCGGCGACCGGCACGCCGGCCGCGGGCAGCACGCGCAGCGTGCCCGTCATGCCGAGATGGACGATGAACCAGCCGGCGTCGACCTCGAACAGCAGATACTTGCCGCGACGCTCGACGGCGAGCACCTCGCGCGCGCGCAACTGCTCGGCGAGCCCCGCCGGCACGGGCCAGCGCAGCATCTCGGTACGGACGTCGACACGCTCGACGCGGCGGCCCGCGACAAAGGGCTCGATGCCCCGGCGCGTGACTTCGACTTCTGGCAACTCTGGCATGTTTTACGGGTCTGAGGCTGGATTCACGATCGTGCGTGTATTGTAGCGAGCGCGTTACAATCGGTTGAAACATCGAACGGATTTCCATGACTCTGCCCTCGAAGCTGCTTCAGAAGCGCCCCGCCGCCGTGCGCGGCGTGCGCGCCTTCCCGGTCCGCCGTGCACTCGGCGCCGCGCTGTTTGCCGCCTGGACCCTCACCGCCTTCCCGGCCCACGCGCAGGATCCGGCATCGGACGACGCGGAGCCGCAGGGTGCGTTCGAGCATGTGATGCCGGACGAGCAGAAGAATCTCCCCGGCGTGCCGCTGACGAGCCAGATCGTCTACCAGGTGCTCGCCGCCGAGGTCGCGCTCCAGCGCAACCAGCCGGCGCCCGCCTACCAGACCTACCTCGCACTTGCCCGCGACACGCGCGATCCGCGCATGGCGCAGCGCGCGACCGAGATCGCGCTCGGCGCGCAGAGCCCGGCCGACGCGCTGTCCGCCGCGAATCTGTGGCGCCAGTACGCGCCGGATTCGAACCGGGCGTCGCAGGTCGATGCCGCGCTGCTGGTGCTCGCCGGCAAGCCGGCCGACGCGCAGCCGATGCTCGCGCGCGAGCTGGCCCGCGCGACCGGCGAGACGCGCGGTCCGGCGATCCTCGCGCTGCAGGCGCTGCTCGTGCGCGGCCCCGACCGCGTCGGCGGCCTCGCGGTGCTGAAGGACATGCTGAAGAACGACATGAACCGCCCCGAGGCCCAGCTCGCGATCGCACGGCAGCAGCTCGCGGTCGACGACAAGGACGGCGCCGCGCAGTCGCTGAAGCAGGCGCTGGCGCTGCGCCCCGACTACCTGCCGGCGGCGCTGATGCTGTCGCAGATGGGCCCGGCGGAACGCGCGGCCGGCATCGCCTCGTTCGAGAAGTATGTTCAGCAGAATCCGAAGTCGCGCGATGCGCGGCTCGCGCTGTCGCAGCTGTATCTCGCCGACGACCGCCTCGACGACGCGCAGAAGCAGTTCGAGACGATGCGCAAGCTCGACGCGAAGGATCCGACGCCGCTGATGGCGCTCGCGCTGATCAAGATCCAGCAGAAGAAGCTCGACGAAGCGACCGCCTACCTGAAGCAGTACGTGCAGCTCGGCAACAAGCAGCCGAACCTCGACGTCGGCCAGGGCTACATCTACCTCGCGCAGATCGCGATCGACCAGAACAACGACGCGCAGGCGTCGCAATGGCTCGACAAGGTCGACCAGACGAGCCAGCACTACCTGCCCGCGCAAATCACGCGCGCGCAGCTGCTGCAGAAACAGGGCAAGACCGACGAGGCGCGCAAGGTGCTCGACGACCTGCCGATCACCGATCCGCGCGACGCGGCCGTGGTCGCGCGCACCGACGCGTCGATCCTGTTCACAGCGAAACGCTATCCGGAAGCCGAGGCACGGCTCGGCCAGGCGGTCCAGGACTTCCCCGACGATCCCGACCTGCGCTACGACTACGCGATGGCGGCCGAAAAGACCGGCCACTACACGACGATGGAAAAGCAGTTGCGCGAGCTGATCCGCACGCAGCCCGACAACCCGCAGGCGTACAACGCGCTCGGCTATTCGCTGGCCGACCGCAACCAGCGCCTGCCCGAAGCCAGCAAGCTGATCGACAAGGCGATGGCGCTCGCGCCGAACGACGCGTACATCATGGACAGCCTCGGCTGGGTGAAGTACCGGATGGGCGACACGGCCGGCGCGACGAAGGTCCTGCGGCGCGCGTACGAACTGCAGCCGAACGCCGAAATCGGCGCGCACCTCGGCGAAGTGCTGTGGAAGAGCGGCGCGCAGGACGACGCGCGTTCCGCATGGCGCGACGCGCAGAAGCTCGAACCCGACAACGAGACGCTCGTGCAGACGCTGAAGCGCCTCCAGATCAACGGCCTCTGATGCGGATGTTCCCGACGCTTTCCCCGTTCTCCCGCGCGCAGCGCACGCTGGCCGCGGCCGGTGCGGCGCTCGCGCTCGCCGGCTGCGCGAGCACGCCGCCGTCGGCCAGCGCGCCGGCGACCGGCGCGGTGCTGCAAACGGCCGCGTCGCATGCTTACCACGGCCGCTTCGCGGTGCAGTACGACGACCGTCTCGGCAAGCAGCAGCACGTGTACGGCAACTTCGACTGGCAGGAACACGGCGACGACGTGTCGCTCGAGCTGCGCAGCCCGCTCGGCCAGACGCTCGCGATCGTGAAATCGACGCCGCAGGCAGCCTCGCTCGAACTGCCGAACCGTCCGACGCAATACGCGCCGGACGTCGGCGACCTGATGCAGAAGACGCTCGGCTTCGAACTGCCGCTCGCCGGCCTGCGCTACTGGCTGCTGCCGACGGCCGCGCCCGCGACACAGGCGGAAACCGTGCGCGACCCGGCCGACGGCACGCGCGTCAAGCAGATCCGCCAGGACGGCTGGACGATCGACTACCTTGCCTACGCGGATGCCCCGGCCACGGGCGTCAAACGCGTCAACCTCGTGCGCGCGACACCGCCGCTCGACATCAAGCTCGTGCTCGACCAGTGAGCACCGGCCCAGCCCAGACATACGCATGACCGATTCGACCCGCTCGCTGCGCAACTGCCTTGCGCCCGCGAAACTCAACCTGTTCCTGCACATCACCGGCCGTCGCCCGAACGGCTATCACGACCTGCAGAGCGTGTTCCAGCTGCTGAACTGGGGCGATACGCTGCACTTCACGCTGCGCGACGACGGTCGCGTCGCACGCGTCACCGACGTGCCCGGCGTGCCCGAGGAAAGCGATCTCGTCGTGCGCGCGGCCAACCTGCTGAAAACGCATACGGGCACCACGCACGGCGTCGACATCGAGATCGACAAGTGCCTGCCGATGGGCGCCGGTCTCGGCGGCGGCAGCTCCGACGCGGCGACGACGCTGCTCGCGCTGAACCGCCTGTGGCAGCTCGACCTGCCGCGTGCCGAGCTCCAGTCGCTCGCGGTCAAACTCGGCGCCGACGTCCCGTTTTTTATTTTTGGAAAAAATGCGTTCGCAGAGGGTATCGGAGAAGAATTAGCTGAGGTAGAATTGCCGACTCGCTGGTTCTTGGTTGTGACGCCAAGCGTTCATGTCCCGACCGCTGAAATATTTTCAGATGAGTTGTTGACAAGAGATACGAAGCCCGTCACAATTGCTGACTTTCTTGCACAGCAAACCAGCGATGCGGGATGGCCAGATAGCTTCGGCCGGAACGACATGCAGGAAGTTGTAACAAGGAAGTACGCGGAAGTTGCGCAGGCGGTCAAATGGTTGTATGATGTGACCCCCGCGAGGATGACCGGCTCCGGAGCAAGCGTGTTTGCAGCGTTTCACAGCAAGCACGAGGCAGAAGCGGCGAAAGCCAAGCTGCCCGCCAGCTGGAAGGGCGCAGTTGCCGAGAGTCTGAACGAGCATCCGCTCTTCGCTTTCGCGTCATGAAGTTTTACTTTGCCGAACGGCCTACACGAGTTCGGTGAAGCAGTCAGTTAAGTGTAGGGGAGTCGCCAAGTTGGTCAAGGCACCGGATTTTGATTCCGGCATGCGAGGGTTCGAGTCCTTCCTCCCCTGCCAAAAATTTTCCCGCATTTCCCGCCCCAAGCCTGAAGCAGGTGCACGATGAGCAGCCACAGCCATGATGGCCTGATGGTCTTTACTGGCAACGCGAATCCCGCGCTTGCCCAGGAAGTCGTCAATATCCTTGGTATCCCCCTCGGCAAAGCAATGGTCAGCCGTTTCTCCGACGGCGAGATCCAGGTCGAGATCCAGGAAAACGTGCGTGGCAAGGACGTCTTCGTCCTGCAATCCACGTGCGCACCGGCGAACGACAACCTGATGGAACTGATGATCATGGTCGATGCGCTCAAGCGCGCATCCGCCGGCCGGATCACCGCAGCCATCCCCTACTTCGGCTACGCTCGTCAGGATCGCCGCCCGCGTTCGGCGCGGGTCGCGATCTCGGCGAAGATCGTCGCGAACATGCTGGAAATCGCCGGCGTCGAGCGGATCATCACGATGGATCTGCACGCCGACCAGATTCAGGGCTTCTTCGACATCCCGGTCGACAACATCTACGCAACGCCGATCCTGCTGGGCGACCTGCGCAAGCAGAACTACTCGGATCTGCTCGTCGTGTCGCCGGACGTCGGCGGCGTGGTGCGTGCCCGGGCACTCGCGAAGCAGCTCAACTGCGATCTCGCGATCATCGACAAGCGTCGCCCGAAGGCGAACGTCGCCGAAGTGATGAACATCATCGGTGAAGTCGAAGGCCGCACCTGCGTGATCATGGACGACATGGTCGATACGGCCGGCACGCTCTGCAAGGCCGCACAAGTGCTGAAGGACCGCGGTGCGAAGCAGGTGTTCGCGTACGCGACGCACCCCGTGCTGTCGGGCGGCGCCGCGGATCGCATCGCCGCATCGGCACTCGACGAGCTGGTCGTCACCGACACGATCCCGCTGTCGGCCGAATCGCTGGCCTGCTCGAAGATCCGCTCGCTGACGAGCGCGAGCCTGCTGGCCGAGACGTTCTCGCGGATCCGCCGCGGCGATTCGGTGATGTCGCTGTTCGCGGAATCCTGATCGCGAATCGACGGAACAAAGCATGCGCGGAAAGCGAAGCGGCAACGCTTCGCTTTTTGCACAATCGGACGGGATAGACGAAACCCCGGCCGTTTCATCAGGGGCCGCCGTTTGACGGCCCCGTTTTACTGCCTGGTCGCGGGCAGCTATTGGAGAATCATATGAAAGTCGTCGCTTTCGAGCGCCAACAGCAAGGTACGGGTGCGAGCCGCCGCCTGCGCAACGCTGGCAAGACCACGGGTATCGTTTACGGTGGCGAAGCCGCCCCGCAAAAGATCGAACTGGATCACAACGCCCTGTGGCACGCCCTGAAGAAGGAAGCTTTCCACTCGTCGATCCTCGACCTCGAAGTGGCTGGCCAGTCGCAACAGGTTCTGCTGCGCGACGTGCAATACCACCCGTTCAAGCAACTGGTGCTGCACGTGGACTTCCAGCGCGTTGACGCGAAGAAGAAGCTGCACACGAAGGCACCGCTGCACTTCCTGAACGCGGAAGTCAGCCCGGCCGTGAAGCTGTCGAGCGCGATCGTTTCGCACGTCGCGACGGAAATCGAAATCGAGTGCCTGCCGGCCGACCTGCCGGAGTTCCTCGAAGTCGACCTGTCGAAGATCGAAGCCGGTCAATCGCTGCACGCGAAGGACATCACGCTGCCGAAGGGCGTCGCGCTGGTCGCGCACATCGACGCGGAAAACCCGGTCATCGCTTCGGCGACGGTCCCGGCTGGTGCCGTGTCGGACGCAGCCGAAGGCGAAACGCCGGCTGCCTAAGCGGCTGCCTACGCGCCCCATCGATCCGTTTCACGAAACGGTCGACGCAACCCGCCGCGGCTTGCCCGGCGGGTTTTTCTTTTTCTGCGCCCAGGCGGCCGCTGCCGCCTTCGAAACGTCATGATCAAACTGATCGTCGGCCTCGGCAATCCCGGGGCGGAATACACCGCGACGCGCCACAACGCCGGCTTCTGGCTGATCGACCAGCTCGCCCGCGAAGCCGGCACGACGCTGCGCGACGAACGCCGATTCCACGGCTTCTACGCGAAAGCGCGCCTGCACGGCGAGGAAGTCCATCTGCTTGAGCCGCAGACCTACATGAACCGCTCCGGCCAGTCGGTCGTCGCGCTCGCGCAATTCTTCAAGATCCTGCCCGACGAGATCCTCGTCGCGCACGACGAGCTCGACCTGCCACCCGGCACCGTGAAGCTGAAGCTCGGCGGCGGCAGCGGCGGCCACAACGGCCTGAAGGACATCTCCGCGCACCTGTCGTCGCAGCAGTACTGGCGGCTGCGGATCGGCATCGGCCATCCGCGCGACCTGATTCCGGAAAGCGCACGCGCCGGCGCGAAGCCCGACGTCGCGAACTTCGTGCTGAAGCCGCCGCGCCGCGAGGAGCAGGACGTGATCGACGCGTCGATCGAACGCGCGCTCGCCGTGATGCCGATGGTCGTCAAGGGCGAACTCGACCGCGCGACGATGCAACTGCATCGCAACTGATCGCCGCTCGCACCGGCCCGGTGCATCGGGCCGTCCGGCGTCGCCGGGCGGCTGCGCCCGCCCCACTACGACGCGCACATGCGGTAATCTCGACGTTTTGCCCGACAGGAGCCAAGCGGTGAGCCGTTACTGGAGCGACGTCGTTCAGCAACTCGTGCCTTACGTGCCGGGCGAGCAGCCCGCGCTCGCGCACCCCGTCAAGCTGAACACCAACGAGAATCCCTATCCGCCGTCGCCGCGCGTCGTCGCGGCGATCGCACGCGAACTCGGCACGACCGGCGACACGCTGCGTCGTTATCCCGACCCGGTCGCGCGCGCGCTGCGCGAGACGGTCGCGGCCCATCACCGCATCAAGCCCGAGCAGGTGTTCGTCGGCAACGGCTCCGACGAGGTGCTCGCGCACACGTTCCAGGCGCTGCTGAAGCACGACCGGCCGCTGCGCTTTCCGGACATCACGTACAGCTTCTATCCGACCTACGCGCGTCTGTACGGTGTCGAGACCGCGATCGTGCCGCTCGCGGACGACTTCTCGATCCGTGTCGACGACTACCTCGACGATGCCGGCGGCGTGCTGTTTCCGAACCCGAATGCGCCGACCGGGCGCGCGCTGCCGCTCGCGGATGTCGAGCGGATCGCGGCCGCGAACCCGTCATCGGTCGTCGTGATCGACGAGGCGTATGTCGATTTCGGCGCGCAGTCGGCGATTACGCTGATCGACCGTCATCCGAACCTGCTCGTCGTGCACACGACGTCGAAGGCGCGCTCGCTCGCCGGCATGCGCGTCGGCTTCGCGTTCGGCGATGCGGCGCTGATCGACGCACTGAACCGCGTGAAGGACAGCTTCAACTCCTATCCGCTCGACCGGCTCGCGCAGGTCGCCGCGCAGGCCGCGTATGAAGACACCGACTATTTCGACGCGACCTGCCGGCGCGTGGTCGACAGCCGGACGCGGCTCACGCACGCGCTCGACGCGCTCGGCTTCGACATCGTGCCGTCGGCGGCGAATTTCGTGTTCGCGCGCCATCCCGCGCACGATGCGGGCACGATCGCGGCGAAACTGAAGGAACGGGAAATTTTCGTGCGGCACTTCCGGCTGCCGAGGATCGACCAGCACCTGCGCATCACGGTCGGCACCGACGCCGAATGCGACGCGCTCGTCGCGGCGTTGCGCGAGTGGCTGGCCTGATACGGAAGAACCGGCGCCGGGTGGCGCCGCTCTGAACGCAGGACGCGCGCTCGCCCATCAACGGGCGCGCGTCACTGCCGGATCACGATGCGTCGTCGCCCTTCACGGCGATCAGCGCGTGATACTTCTCCATCAATTGCGCGTGCGATTCGTCATGCTGCGGATCGCGCGGAATGCATTCGACCGGACACACCTGCTGGCACTGCGGTTCGTCGAAATGGCCGACGCACTCGGTGCACTTGTTCGGGTCGATCACATAGATGTCCGGGCCCATCGAAATCGCGCCGTTCGGGCACTCGGGCTCGCACACGTCGCAATTGATGCACTCGTCGGTAATCATCAAAGCCATACTGATCTCACTTCCTCAGGCCGGCGGCCGGCTTCGCGACGAAACCGGCCGGCGCCGCATCACGCGGCAGGGCCTCCCATCGCCGTCACTTTCTCGGTCAGCCACTTCTCGACGGACGGGAACACGAACTTGCTGACATCGCCGCCCAACTGCGCGATTTCGCGCACGATCGTCCCCGAGATGAACTGGTACTGATCGGACGGCGTCATGAACATCGTCTCGACGTCGGGCAACAGGTAGCGGTTCATCCCCGCCATCTGGAACTCATATTCGAAATCGGACACGGCACGCAGGCCGCGCACGATCACGCGTGCGTTGTTGGTCCGGACGAAATCCTTCAGGAGGCCGGTGAAACTCATCACCTTCACGTTCGGGTAATGGCCGAGCACCTCGTTCGCAATCGTCAGACGTTCTTCGAGCGAGAAAAACGGCTTTTTCGCGCGGCTGTCGGCGACGCCCACGACCAGCGTATCAAAAATGCTCGACGCACGCCGCACGAGGTCTTCGTGCCCGCGCGTCAGCGGATCGAACGTACCGGGATACACGGCGACTACCATGTCGCTCCTCCTGTCATCACGCAAACGGGATGGCAGCCGCGCGATGCGCACGCCACTGCCGAGATGGGCATGCGTCGCCTTTGCGGCGCGCCGCCTCGTATGGAACGCGCATTATTCATCATTTTCGCGCCGCAGCAAATGATAGTGAACCGCGCCGGCCTTGCCGTGCTTCACCACCTCCCAGCCCGCGAGCGCCTCGTGCGCGGCCGGGTCGAGTTCCGCCCCCGTTTCGACGTACAGCGCGCCGCCCGCCGCGACGAGCGGCGCCGCCAGCGCGATCGCGCGATCGAGCACGGCCGGTTCGCCGAACGGCGGATCGAGAAACACGACGTCGAACGCGCCCGGCGTGAGCCCGGCTGCGAGCCGCAGCGCATCGGCCTCGGCAACCTCGACCGAACGGGCGCCGAGCTTGTCCTTGATCGCCCGCAGCTGCTGCGCGGCGCGCGGGTGACGCTCGACCATCACGACGCCCGCCGCGCCGCGCGACGCGGCCTCGAAGCCGAGCGCGCCGGTGCCCGCGAACAGGTCGAGGCAGCGGCGGCCTTCGAGATCCTGGCCGAGCCAGTTGAACAGCGTCTCGCGCACGCGATCGGGCGTCGGCCGCAGGCCGTCGAGATCGAGCACCGCGAGCGGCGTGCGCTTCCAGTCGCCGCCGATGATGCGGATCGTGTGCGGCTTGCCGCGGGCAGGAGGGGCCGCCGGGCGGCCGGAAGAGGAACGGGACATACGGGATATCGACGACGGAGGGACCGGGCGCGCGCAGGGGCGCACCGCCAAACAGGCGCACGTTACCACAGCGGCGGCGCGCGCTGACGCGAGCGCCACACCGCACTGATAAAATGCACGGTTTCGGCCGCCGTGCGCCGCGCCCGCGCGAACGCAGAACGGCCCGCCCAGCGCCCCGCCTCTCTCGGCGGGCCTGCCCTCTTCCCGACGTCAGACCATGTTCAGTTTCTTCAAACGATTCAAGAAATCGCAGGAGCCCGATCCGGCGGAATCGCAATCGGCCGACGCGCAGCAAGCGGACGAGCCGTCCGATGCGCCCGCGCCCGTGGCCCCGCCCGCGGCCGACGTGCCGCAGGCACCCGCGCAACCGGCCGCGCCGGCCGTCGTGATGACGGTCACGCCGACCAACGACGGCCGCGACGAGGTCGTCGAGACGGTCGAGATCGTCCCGCCGCCGCTGCAGGACGCGTCCGCGAAGAAGTCGTGGCTCGCGCGCCTGAAAACGGGGCTCGCGAAGACGGGCTCGAGCATCACCGGCGTCTTCGTCAACACGAAGATCGACGAGGATCTGTACGAGGAGCTCGAAACCGCGCTGCTGATGTCCGACGCGGGCGTCGATGCGACCGAGTACCTGCTCGGCGCGCTGCGCGAAAAGGTGCGCACGGGCCGGCTGACCGACCCGCAGCAGGTAAAGGGCGCGCTGCACGACCTGCTCGTCGAACTGCTGACGCCGCTCGAGAAATCGCTGATGCTCGGCCGCGCGCAGCCGCTCGTGATGATGATCGCCGGCGTGAACGGCGCGGGCAAGACGACCAGCATCGGCAAGCTCGCGAAGCATCTGCAGAGCTTCGACCAGTCGGTACTGCTGGCCGCGGGCGATACGTTCCGCGCGGCCGCGCGCGAGCAGCTCGCGGTCTGGGGCGAGCGCAACAACGTGACGGTCGTGCAGCAGGAAAGCGGCGATCCGGCCGCGGTGATCTTCGACGCGGTCAGCGCCGCGCGCGCGCGCAAGATCGACGTGATGATGGCCGATACGGCCGGCCGCCTGCCGACGCAGCTCCACCTGATGGAAGAGCTGAAGAAGGTAAAGCGCGTGATTGCGAAGGCGCACGACGGCGCGCCGCACGAAGTGCTGCTGGTGATTGACGCGAATACCGGCCAGAACGCGCTCACGCAGGTGAAGGCATTCGACGACGCGCTCGGCCTCACGGGCCTGATCGTCACGAAGCTCGACGGCACCGCGAAGGGCGGGATTCTCGCCGCGATCGCGCGGCAACGCCCGGTGCCCGTCTACTTCATCGGCGTCGGCGAAAAGGTCGAGGACCTGCAGCCGTTCAGCGCGGTGGAATTCGCGGACGCGCTGCTCGGCTGACCCTCGCCGGCACGCATCGCACGGGGCGCCTTCGGGCGCCCTTTTTCATGCGCGCCCGCTCGTCACCGGCGGCGCGGCGCGCTCATTCCGCGTCGGGCTGCGCGCCCGGCTCGGCGGCCTTGAACGCGTCGAGCACCGCGGCGTGGTCGGCGATCCGCTGGATCGTCGGGAAGCGCGTGGTATCGATCGAGAAGCGGTTCGCGTTGAACACCTGCGGCACGAGGCACACGTCGGCGAGCGTCGGCGTGTCGCCGAAGCACAGCTTGCCGGTGCGCGGATCGCTCGCGAGACGCGTCTCGAGCGTCTCGAAGCCGGCCTCGATCCAGTGCCGGTACCACGCGCTCTTCGCTTCCTCGGGCACCTTCATCGTGTGCTTCAGGTACTTCAGCACGCGCAGGTTGTTCAGCGGATGGATTTCGCACGCGATCTGCAGCGCGATCGCGCGCACGTATGCGCGATCGACCGGCTGCTTCGGCAGCAGCGCGGGCTCGGGATGGGTTTCCTCGAGATACTCGATGATCGCGAGCGACTGCTGCAGCGTCGCGTCGCCGTCGACCAGCGTCGGCACGACCGCGTCCGGATTCACTGCGCGGTACGCGTCCTTCAGTTGCTCGCCGCCATCGCGCAGCATGTGCACGGGAACATAGTCGAACGGCAGCCGCTTCAGGTTCAGGGCAATCCGCACGCGGTACGACGCGGAACTGCGGAAATAGCTGTAGAGCTTCATGGGATGTCTCTGTTGGTCGTATTCGGCCGGCAACGGCACGGGCGCGGCGCAACCGGCGCGCGCACCGCCGGGACCCAGAGTGTAGCGCGGCACGATGCGCGGCCGCGCCCGTGCGATACTCGGGCATTCCTCACCGCTCACCGCGCGGCCCGATGCCGGCCGCCCGCCCCACGCCCCGATGACCGCTTCCCCCGACACCGCCGCCGCTCCGTTCCCTTGCGCTCGCTTCATCAAGGAAATCGGCCGCGGCCCGAACGGCGCGCGCGCGCTGTCCGCCGAGGACACGTTCGCGCTCTACCGCGCGATGCTCGACGCACGCGTGTCGGACGTCGAACTCGGCGCGATCCTGATCGCCTATCGGCTGAAGGGCGAAACCGCCGACGAACTGGCCGCGATGCTCGCCGCCGCGCAGGCGTCGTTCGAGCCCGTGCACGTGCAGGACGCCGCGTTCCGCCCGGTCGCGATCCCGAGCTACAACGGTGCGCGCAAGCAGCCGAACCTCGTGCCGCTGCTCGCGCTGCTGCTCGCGCGCGAAGGCGTACCGGCGCTCGTGCACGGCGTGGAGCGCGATCCCGGTCGCGTGACGAGCGCGGAGATCTTCTCCGCGCTGTCGCTCGCGCCGTCGGCGTCGCACGATGCGATCGAGGACATGCTGGCCGAGCGCCGCGTCGCGTTCGCACCGATCGGCGTCCTGGCGCCGCGCATCGCCCGCCTGCTGTCGATGCGCAGCGTGCTCGGCGTACGCAACTCGACGCACACGCTCGTGAAGATCCTGCAGCCGTTCGCGCCGGCCGGGCTGCGGCTCGTCAACTACACGCATCCGCCGTACCGCGACAGCCTCGCGCAGCTGTTTCGCGATCATCCGGACGCCGCGCTGGGCGGCGCCCTGCTCGCGCGCGGCACCGAGGGCGAAGCCGTCGCCGACACGCGGCGCCAGGTGCAGGTCGACTGGCTGCACGACGGCGTGTGCGACACGCTGATCGAGGCCGAGCGTTCGTCGACCGATGCGCCGCCCGTCGCGCTGCCCGAAGCGCGCGATGCGGCGACCACGGCCGCGTGGACGGACGCCGTGCTGCGCGGCGAGGTGCCGGTGCCGGACACGGTGGCGCGGCAGGTCGCGACGATCGTGGAGATCGCGCGCATCGCACGCTGACGACGCGGCCGCGACCGGCCCCTTTGTCCCGACCATTTGACACGCGCCCGCATCCTGGCATAGAGTGACTGCCATGCGTTCCTTTCCGAACACCCTCCGAATTACCTCCGGCCGCCTAGCGCGGCCGCTATCGCTACGACTAGCCTAAGGCTGTCGTAGCGCCGTGTGCTGTCCGCACGGTCCCTCCCAGCAGTTCCTCGCAGTACCCCTCTCGCAGTTTTTACAACCGAAGTCGTCAGCATTCGTCCGTCTATCCGTCGGCCGATTCGCGAAGATCATCCGCATCCGCGGCGCAATGGCGCGCGGCGATGCGAGGCAGCGCCAACCGTCGCTCACGCCGCCCGTCTTCGCTCGCGACTTGAGACCCGAGGTCCAGAAGATGCAGCGCAATCCGCAAGACAAGTACCGTCCGTTCGAACCCGTCCGCCTCAATGGCCGCCGCTGGCCGTCCCGCACCATCGAGCGCGCGCCCGTGTGGATGAGCACCGACCTGCGCGACGGCAACCAGTCGCTGATCGAGCCGATGAGCATCGAGCAGAAGCTCGAATTCTTCGAGATGCTGGTGGCGATCGGGTTCAAGGAGATCGAAGTCGGTTTTCCGTCGGCGTCGCAAACCGACTTCGATTTCGTCCGCAAGCTGATCGACGACCAGCGGATTCCCGACGACGTGACGATCGAGGTGCTCGTGCAGTCGCGCGAGGACCTGATCGCCCGCACGTTCGACGCGCTCGAAGGCGTGCCGCGCGCGATCGTGCACCTGTACAACGCGGTGTGCCCGTCGTTCCGCCGCATCGTGTTCGGGATGTCGAAAAACGACGTGAAGGCGCTCGCGATCGACGGCACGCGCATCATCAAGGCACACGCCGACGCGCGCCCCGACACGCAGTGGACCTTCCAGTACTCGCCGGAAACCTTCAGCATGACCGAGCTGACGTTTGCACGCGAGATCTGCGACGCGGTCGCGCAGACGTGGCGCCCGACCCGCGACCACAAGATGATCGTCAACCTGCCGGCCACCGTCGAAGCCGCGAGCCCGAACGTGTTCGCCGACCAGATCGAATGGATGGACCGCAACCTCGCGTATCGCGACAGCATCGTGCTGTCGGTGCATCCGCACAACGACCGCGGCACCGCGGTGGCGGCGGCCGAACTCGCGCTGCTCGCGGGCGCCGACCGCATCGAGGGCTGCCTGTTCGGCAACGGCGAACGCACCGGCAACGTCGATCTCGTCACGCTCGCGCTGAACCTCTACACGCAAGGCATCGACCCGGGCCTCGACTTCTCCGACATCGACGCGGTGCGCCGCGTCGTCGAACGCTGCAACCAGATTCCCGTGCACCCGCGCCACCCGTACGCGGGCGACCTCGTGTTCACCGCGTTCTCGGGCTCGCACCAGGACGCGATCCGCAAGGGTTTCGCGCAGCAACGCCCCGACGCGGTCTGGGAAGTGCCGTACCTGCCGATCGACCCGGCCGACCTCGGCCGCAGCTATGACGCGGTGATCCGCGTGAACAGCCAGTCCGGCAAGGGCGGCGCGACGTTCCTGCTCGAACGCGGGATGGGCTTCACGCCGACGCGGCGCGTGCAGATCGAATTCAGCCACGCGGTGCAGACGCTCGCGGACGCATCCGGCGAGGAAGTGACGGGCGACGCGATCTGCGCGCTGTTCACGCGCGAATTCTTCGAGACCGACGGCCCGGCCGCGCGCCACGGCGGCAGCGCGCGCTGGCAGAACCGCGAGATCGCGGCGGCGCCCGCGGCCGCGACCGAGTCGGCGCCGGAGGACGCCGTGCGACGATTCGCCGCGGCCTTCGCGGCGGCGGCCGGCGCCGCGATCGACGTCGCGTCGTGCGAATCGGTGCGCGCGACGGACGGACGGTTCGCGGTATCGGTCGGCTGCCGGGTCGGCGACGCACCGCGGCGGCACGGCGTCGGCCTGCATGCCGATGCGGCGAGCGCCGCGCTCGACGCGGTCGTCAGTGCGATCAACCGATCGGCGTGGCACTGCACGGACCACCGCGCGGCGGCCTGACGGCCGCGCATCGACCGAGCGTTCAAACGTCAGCGAGCGGAACGACCGCCCGTGCGCCGCGCGATCCGCGCCGCACGGGCCAGCAAAAAGCGGCCCAGAAGGCCGCTCGATTCGGGGGCATGAAAAGGAGCGCGACGCGCGCTCATGTCTCGGTCGCGCACCGCGTCGCCTGCCACGCGAGCAGGCACCAGCGCCCCTGTTCCTCGGTGTGGACGGACGTATAGGCGATCGGGAAGACCAGGCCGCCGTTGTTCGTTTCCATCTCGATCAACGCGCGCCCGGTGACGACGCAGGTTTCGCCGCCGACCGGCAGCACGTCCTGCGACTGGATTTCGATCTGGCGATAGCGGCGGCGGCCGGCGACGATGGCATCGATGAACTGCTGCTTGGTTTCGCGTTTGCCGTTGGTGTGCACGAAGAACACCTTGTCCGACAGCAGCGCGCCGAGCGCCTCGCCGTCCCCGTCCACCATCGCCCGGAACCGATCGCGCTCGAGCGCGCGGATCGCATCGATCACCTTCGCCATCGCCTGACTCCTCGGCAACGCGCCCGCCGTGCGCGGGCGTGCGGATCAGAAGTTGTACTGCACGTAGAACTGGTGGAAATTTATACCAGGATTCGGCTCTTTGATACCCGCGTTAGACACATGTTCAAAACGGTAGCCGACCTGATACTGTTGCCGTTGGCCGAACTGTACGCCGACGCCCCCGGTCGGCGCGAACTGGAACGCGGTCGACAGCGAGAAGTTGTTCGAGATCGTCGGATGGGTCAGGAGCCGGACCCCGCCGCCCGCCTCGATGAACGGGCGAATCTCGCCCGTGCTCTTGATGAAGCGGAACAACGGCGTCACGCCGAATTCGCCGATGCTGCCGTGGACGTTGCCGCCCGTGTGCCAGTATCCGGCGTGCCCTTCGACGACGAACGCGAAGTGCCAGCCGCCGACCTGCCACCAGTTCCAGCCCGGATCCCACACGACGCCCAGGTCGCCCTTGTCGATCCCGCGCCGATCCGAAAACCCGCCGCCCGCCTGGATCCCCCATCGATCCGCGAACGCCGCACCCGATCCGCCCAGCAGGGACGCCGCCAGCAACGCATGCAGCGCAAGCCGGCTGCGGGGCCGGCGATTCTTCTTATTGTTCATCTGACACTCCAACTTTTTGGGTTGAATGGAGCCTGCCGCGACGGCCTGGCCCGAGCGAACTGAATGGTATGGTAAAGGACTTTTCGGATCGGCATCACGAAGCGAAATGGCTTGCTTCCAAAACGGCAAAAATCGAAATCGTCTACTGATTACCATCAGAAACAACGGTTTACGGAACTTCGCGTCGCGCCCCGGGTCGCAGATTAGACTATCGATTCGACTTCTTCGATAGAAAAACGGGAACTCGGATGCCCACGTCCGCTCTAAGGATTAGCACTCGTCTTCCGGGAGTGCTAAGATGGCCCACGGAATCTCATTCGAGACCGGGGGTTTGTCCCTGATTCCAAAGGAGTTTTTAGTGAGCAACGCCCTGACCCTCCCGAACACCCTGAGCCCGACGCCGGCCAAGGCCGAATCGGCAGGCTCGCTGGCGCTCGCAGCCCAATCGATGTTGCCCGGCCAGCTCGGTAACATCGACGCGTACATCCAGGCCGTCAACCGCATTCCGCTGCTGACCGCCGAAGAGGAACGCCGGTACGCAACCGAATTCCGCGAGGACAACAACCTCGACTCGGCGCGCCGCCTCGTGCTGTCGCACCTGCGTCTGGTCGTGTCGGTCGCACGCAACTATCTCGGCTACGGCCTGCCGCACGGCGACCTGATCCAGGAAGGCAACATCGGCCTGATGAAGGCGGTGAAGCGTTTCGACCCGGCGCAAAACGTGCGCCTGGTGTCGTACGCGATCCACTGGATCAAGGCCGAGATCCACGAGTACATCCTGCGCAACTGGCGCATGGTGAAGGTCGCGACGACGAAGGCGCAGCGCAAGCTGTTCTTCAACCTGCGCAGCCACAAGAAGTCCATGCAGGCGATGACGCCCGAGGAAATCGACGGTCTCGCGCAGGAACTCAACGTCAAGCGCGAAGACGTGACCGAGATGGAAACGCGCCTGTCGGGCGGCGATATCGCGCTCGAAGGGCAGGTGGAAGACGGCGAGGAATCGTACGCGCCGATCGCCTACCTGGCCGACTCGCACAACGAGCCGACCGCCGTGCTCGCCGCGCGTCAGCGCGACATGCTGCAGACGGACGGCATCGCGCAGGCGCTCGAGGCACTCGACGCGCGCAGCCGCCGCATCATCGAGGCGCGCTGGCTGCACGTCGACGACGACGGCTCGGGCGGCTCGACGCTGCACGATCTCGCCGCCGAATTCGGCGTGTCCGCGGAACGCATCCGCCAGATCGAAGCGAGCGCAATGAAAAAGATGCGCACGGCCCTCGCCGAATACGCGTAAATCCCCGGCGCTCGAGCGCGCCTCGTCGAAAACCGCTGCCCGACCGGCAGCGGTTTTTTTTCGCCCGTCTTTTTCGCGGACTTTCACGCGCTTCCGCATGCGCTTCTCTTCCCGCTTCTCTTCCCGCTTCTCTTCCCGTTTCTCCGCTCGTTTCTCCGCTCGTTTCCCTTCCCGTTTCTCCGCCGATTAATTGAGCTGATTCATCAGGTATTCGGCCATTTGCGGGCCCCTTCCGCATAACCTTGATCTGCCTCAACTTTTGCCCCCCGTTTCGCGACGGTCTGCCGCAGCGCAGCACTCGGCATCGGAAAGCAGTCCTTTTAAAATTGGCATGTCAGGCGCAAAAGGATTAAAACAGCTTCACGGCCGTCATAAATCCGACGTAAAGTCGCCCCAAATCCGACGTAAATCGATTCAGGATAATCACCTTGATCTCGATCAATAAAGAGCCTGCGCCGCCTTCCCCGCGGCCGCCCGGCACGATCGGCTGGCGCGCGCGCATCGCCGCGTGGGCACGCGGACCGACCCTCGCCCGCGACATCACCCTGGTGCTGATCGTCAAGCTGATCCTCCTGATGTCGCTCAAATACGCATTCTTCAATCATCCGCAGGCCGAGCACATGTCGCTTCCGCCTGCCGCCGTCGCCGAGAAGCTGCTCTCGGTACCGGCGCCTGCATCTACCGAGGGAGACCACCATGATAAGTAGCGATGTCGTCGATCTGTCACGTCTGCAGTTCGGCATCACGGCGCTCTACCACTTCCTGTTCGTGCCGCTGACGCTCGGCCTGTCCTGGCTGCTCGTCATCATGGAAGCGGTCTACGTGATGACCGGCAAGCAGGTCTACAAGGACATGACGCAGTTCTGGGGCAAGCTGTTCGGAATCAACTTCGCGATGGGCGTGACGACCGGCATCACGCTCGAATTCCAGTTCGGCACGAACTGGTCGTACTACTCGCACTACGTCGGCGACATCTTCGGCGTGCCGCTCGCGGTCGAGGGGCTGATGGCGTTCTTCCTCGAATCGACCTTCGTCGGCCTGTTCTTCTTCGGCTGGAACCGCCTGTCGAAGGTCAAGCACCTGATCGTCACGTTCCTCGTCGCGCTGGGCTCGAACCTGTCCGCGCTGTGGATCCTCGTCGCGAACGGCTGGATGAACAACCCGGTCGGCGCCGAGTTCAACTACCAGACGATGCGCATGGAGCTGACCAGCCTGTTCGACGTGCTGTTCAACCCGGTCGCGCAGGTGAAGTTCGTGCATACGGTGTCGGCCGGCTACGTGACGGCCGCGATGTTCGTGCTCGGCGTGTCGTCGTGGTACCTGCTGAAGAAGCGCGACGTCGACTTCGCGCTGCGCTCGTTCGCGGTCGCGGCCGGCTTCGGCCTCGCGGCGACGCTGTGCGTGATCGTGCTCGGTGACGAATCGGGCTACACGACCGGCGAAGTGCAGAAGATGAAGCTCGCCGCGATCGAATCCGAATGGGAAACGCAGCCGGCGCCCGCGTCGTTCACGCTGATCGGCATTCCGAACCAGGAAGAACAGCGCACCGACTACGCGATCAAGATCCCGTACGCGCTCGGCCTGATCGCGACGCGCTCGATCGACGAGCCCGTGATCGGCCTGCGCGATCTCGCGAAGCACAGCGAGGAGCACATCCAGAGCGGGATGATCGCGTACGGCGCGCTGCAGAAGCTGAAGGAAGGCGACACGAGCGCGGCCACGCGCGCGTTGTTCGACCAGCACAAGCAGTATCTCGGCTACGGGCTGATGCTCAAGCAGTTCACGCCGAACGTCGTCGATGCGACGCCGGAGCAGATCAAGGCCGCCGCGAAGAAGACGATTCCGCCGGTCGCGCCCGTGTTCTTCTCGTTCCGGATCATGGTGTTCCTCGGCTTCCTGTTCCTCGCGACCTTCGTCGCCGCGTTCTGGTTCTGCGCGCGCCGCGAACTGCTGCAGGACAACCGCCGCTGGTTCCTCCGCTATGCGGTGTGGGCGATCCCGCTGCCGTGGCTGGCCGCGGAATTCGGCTGGGTGGTCGCCGAGCTCGGCCGCCAGCCGTGGACGATCGCGGGCATCCTGCCGACGCACCTGTCCGCGTCGAGCCTGCAGCCGAGCGACCTGTACCTGAGTCTCGCGGGTTTCATCCTGTTCTACACCGTCCTGTTCGTCATCGAGATCACGCTGATGTTCAAGTACGCGCGCCTCGGCCCGTCGTCGCTGCATACCGGCCGTTATCACCACGAACTCGCGGCCGCCAGCGAGCGCGCCCCGGCGTGAGCACGCACCCGAAACGGAACAAGGAATCGCTATGGACTATGCAACTCTCAAGCTGATCTGGTGGCTGCTCGTCGGCGTGCTGCTGATCGGCTTCGCCGTCACCGACGGCTTCGACATGGGCGCGACCGCGCTGCTGCCGTTCCTCGGCAAGACCGACGACGAGCGCCGCATCATCGTCAACACCGTCGGCGCGACCTGGGAAGGCAACCAGGTGTGGCTGATCACGGCGGGCGGCGCGATGTTCGCCGCCTGGCCGCTCGTCTACGCGGCGTCGTTCTCCGGCTTCTACTTCGCGATGCTGCTCGTGCTGTTCGCGCTGTTCTTCCGGCCGGTGGGCTTCGACTACCGCAGCAAGCGGCCCGACCCGCGCTGGCGTGCCGGCTGGGACTGGGGCCTGTTCGTCGGCGGCTTCGTGCCGGCGCTCGTGTTCGGCGTCGCGTTCGGCAACCTGCTGCAGGGCGTGCCGTTCAAGTTCGACAGCGACCTGCGCGTGACCTACTACGGCGGCTTCTGGGCGCTGCTGAACCCGTTCGCGCTGCTGTGCGGGCTCGTCAGCCTCACGATGCTCGTCGCGCACGGCGCCGCGTTCATCAAGATGAAGACCGACGGCGTGATCGCGCGCCGCGCCTCGATCGCGCTGCGCGTGGCGTCGTTGCTCGCGGTCGTGCTGTTCGTGCTGGCCGGCGTGCTGGTCGCGTCGACCATCGGCGGCTTCCACATCACGCATGCCGCGCCGACCGACACCGTCGCGAACCCGCTGCTCAAGGATGTCGCCGCCGGCTCGGGCCTGTGGCTCGCGAACTACGGCGAATTCCCGTGGATGATCGCCGCCCCCGTGGTCGGCATCGCGGGCGGCCTGCTCGCGCTGCTGCTCGCCGGCTCGAAGCAGGAGAAGACGGCCTTCTTCTGCACGGGGCTGATGATCACCGGCGTGATCCTGACCGCGGGCTTCTCGATGTTCCCGTTCATCATGCCGTCGTCGCTCGACCCGCGCAGCAGCCTGACCGTGTGGGATTCGACGTCGAGCCACCTGACGCTGCAGGTGATGCTGTTCGCGGTGATCGTGTTCCTGCCGATCATCCTGCTCTACACGAGCTGGGTGTATCGCGTGATGCGCGGCAAGGTCACGCGCCAGACGCTCGAAGAGAACAAGCACTCGATGTATTGAAGAACCGGGCCGGGGCGCGCCGCGCCCTCGCCCATCGTTTCGCAAGGAGTCGGATCATGTGGTATTTCAGCTGGATTCTCGGTATCGGCGTCGCGCTGTCGTTCGGCATCGTCAACGCGATGTGGCTCGAAGCACGGCAGAAGGCGCAGGAAGCACCCGTGCGCGCCCGCCGCGACTGATGCCCGCCTGACCCGCGTGCGGCCGATCGCGCCGCCGCCGTCCGGAACGAACCTCGCATCACGCGAGGTTTTTTTCGTCCCGCCCCCGCCGGACGGGCGCCGTGCATCGATGCCAATTTAGCGCCAGATTGATACCACTTGAATACCAATAAAAGGTTTCATAAGATCGTTGGACACGGCCGCTGACAGGCCGATTCCTTCTTGGGTGGGGGAGACATGCGAATCCCGTGTGGGGCGCGCGCGTGCGCGCCGTGTCGACGTCCGCGTGCGGCGGCGGCGCCCGTCGTGCTCGCGCGCGGCGGCCCGAATCCGGCCGGCCGCGCTCGACTCGCCGCCGCGGCAATGGCGGCGCGCCGCCGATGACCCCACGCACACCGCCGCGCCGATCCGATCGGCACGCGTGCCCGCCTCCCGTTCCGTAACGCACGCCCCCGCGTGCAGATTGCGCGTGGTGCGGCCGCATCGCCCCGCGTGCTGGTATCGCCCGCAGCTCCACTGAAAGACCCGATCGCAGCGACGTCGTCCCACGACGCCGCTACGCCTACTTTTTAGGAGTTCGAATGAAAAACATCTTGTCGTCCCTTCTTGCGAGCCTGCCGATCGCGGTGCTGTCGCCGGCCGCGATCGCGGCTCAACCGGCGCCGGCCACCGCCGGCACGACCGTCGGCACCGCGCCAGCCGCCGCGCGAGCGGCCAGTCTCGCGACGCTGCTGTCGAACGGCCTCGCGCTGCGCGTCGCCGTCGACAACAATCACGCGGCCACGGCCGGCGTGCCGTGCGCCGATCTCGGCGCGGACGGCGCGGCCTGCGCGACGGGCCGCCTGATCCTGCAGAACCGTGGCCACCAGGCGATCGCCGACGGCGGCTGGAAGCTCTATCTGCACAGCATCCGCCGGCTGCTGCGGATCGACCGCCCGGGCTTCGCGCTGCGGCGGCTCACCGGCGACCTGTACGAACTGACGCCGCAGCCGGGCTCGGTGCGGCTCGCGCCCGGCGAGCGCATCGAGCTGCCGTTCGTCGCCGAGTACTGGCTGCTGCGCTACAGCGACGTGATTCCGCGCCCGTATGTCGTGGTCGACGGCGCGCCGCCGGTCGTGCTGCGCTACAACGACACCGACGACGAGCTGCGCTACGTCGAATCGCTGCCGGCCGACGCGCAGAACAACTCGACCGGCAATGCACCGCCGGTGGCTGCACCGCCGGTGGCTGCACGGCCCGACGCGAGCCGCGCGCTGCCGAGCGTGAAACGCGCACAGCCGCTGCCCGGCACGCTCGAGCTGCGCGGCGTCGAACTCGCGCTGCCGGACCTGGCGGACGCGCAGGTCGCGGCACTGCGCGAACGCGCGGCGACACTCGGGCTCGACGGCGCGCGCACGCCGGTTCGCGGCGCCGTCGCGCCGCGCCGGCTGCCGGCCGACATCGCGACGCCGGGCGGTTACCGGCTCGCGATCGGGCCGCGCGGCGTGCTGATCGAAGGCTACGATCGCGCGGGCCTCTACTACGGCGTGCAAACGCTCTACTCGCTCGTGCCGGCCGGCGGCGGCCCGGTCCCGGCGATGCTCGTCGAGGATGCGCCGCGCTTCACGCACCGCGGGATGCACGTCGACCTCGCGCGCAACTTCAAGCACCCGGCGACGCTGCGCCGCCTGATCGACCAGATGAGCGCGTACAAGCTCAACCGCCTGCACCTGCACCTGTCCGACGACGAAGGCTGGCGCATCGAGATTCCCGGCCTGCCGGAGCTGACCGAAATCGGCGGGCGCCGCTGCCACGACCCGGACGAGACGCGCTGCCTGCTGCCGCAGCTCGGCTCGGGCCCCGACAACCGCTCTGGTGGCGGCTACCTGACGCGCGACGACTACGTGGCGCTCGTGCGCTACGCGGCCGCGCACTTCGTGCAGGTCATCCCCGAGATCGACATGCCCGCGCATGCGCGCGCGGCCGTCGTGACGATGGAGGCGCGCTACCGGCGGCTGCATGCGGCCGGCCGGGACCAGGAAGCGAACGCGTACCGGCTGCTCGATCCGCAGGACACGACGAACCTGACGACCGTGCAGTTCTACGACCGGCGCAGCGACCTGAACCCGTGCGTGCCGGGCGCGCTCAATTTCGCGTCGAAGGTAATCCGCGAGATCGCGGCGATGCATGCGGACGCGCAGGCGCCGCTACGCACCTGGCACTACGGCGGCGACGAAGCGAAGAACATCTTCCTCGGCGGGGGCTTCCAGCCGCTGAACGGCACCGACCCGAACAAGGGGCGCATCGATCTCGCCGCGCAGGACAAGCCGTGGGCGCGCTCGCCCGCGTGCACGGCGCTGCTCCAGCGCGGCGAGATCAAGTCGATCGACGAGTTGCCGACGCGTTTCGCGAAACAGGTGAGCGCGGCCGTCAGCGCGAACGGGATCGACACGATGGCCGCGTGGCAGGACGGCATCAAGCATGCGAACGGGCCGCAGGACTTCAGCACGCGCCACGTGATGGTGTCGCTGTGGGACACGATCTTCTGGGGGGCGTCGGACAACGCGCGCGACCTGAGCGGCAAGGGCTACCTGACGGTGCTCGCGCTGCCCGACTACCTGTACTTCGACTTCCCGTACACGCTCAACCCGCGCGAGCGCGGCTACTACTGGGGCTCGCACGCGACCGACGAGTACAAGGTGTTCTCGCTCGCGCCGGAGAACCTGCCGCAGAACGCCGAAGTGATGGGCGACCGTGACGGCAACCCGTTCGAGGCGACCGGCACGGGCCCCGCGCCGCGCATCGAAGGCATGCAAGGCCAGGCATGGGGCGAGGTGATGCGCAACGACACCTTCCTCGAATACATGGCCTATCCGCGGCTGCTCGCGCTCGCCGAGCGCGCGTGGCACCGGGCCGACTGGGAGCTGCCGTATGCGGCCGGCGTGCGCTTCAAGCGCGGCGACACGCATCACGTCGACACGGCCGCGCTGCAGCGCGACTGGGCCGGTTTCGCGACGCTGCTCACGCAACGCGAATTGCCGAAGCTCGACCGCGCCGGTGTCGGCTACCGGAAGCCGACCTTCACGCTGACGAATCCGTGACCGGCTGAGCCGTCGGGCGCAGCGCGCGGCAGTCGACTGCCACGCGCCGTCGCCCCGCTCCAACGAAAAACGGCTTGCGACACATCGCAAGCCGTTTTTCGTTTTACCGCCCGGCCGAACCCGCATCGCGGGTCGGGCCGGTTTCATCGCATCAGGCCGGCTGCGCGGCCGCCCCGCCGGCCGACGGCGGCAGGCGCGCGCCGAGCTGTTCGGCATAACGTGCGGCCGCGTTGCCGCAGACGATGTGGAACGTGTCGAGCGACACCCACGCGACGTCGAGCGCACCGAGGCGATCGCGATCGACCGCCGACGGATCGCGCACGACGACGCGCAGGCGCGTGGTCGCCACCGCATCGAGCGACGCGACGTTGGTCGCGCCGCCGAACACCGCGAGCCAGCGCGTCGGCTCCGGATCGAGCGGGCCGGCGGCCGCGCCCGTGACGGGCTGCGCGGCGGCGGCCGGCGCGGCCGACGCGGCACCGGTCGCGCCGCTGCCGATCGCGGCACGCATTTCGTCGGCGATGATGTCGGCCTCCGGCCCGATGATCACCTGCACGCTGTTGCCGCCGCGCTTGAGCACGCCGCGCGCGCCGATCGACTTCAGTTCAGGTTCCGAGACCTTCTCCGGATCGACGACGGTCAGGCGCAGGCGCGTCGTGCAGGCGTCGACGACCGACAGGTTGCCCGCGCCGCCGAGCGCGGCGATGTAGCGTTGCGCGCGCGGTGCGGCGGCCGTCGCGGCGGCGCCCGCAGCCGGCGCGACGAAGCCGCCCGACGCGTACGATTCGGCAGCCGCATCGGCCGATGCCGGCTCGCGGCCCGGCGTGGCCATGTTGAACTTGCGGATGAAGAAGCGGAACAGCCCGTAGTACGCGACGCCGTACGCAATGCCGAGCGGGATCGCGATCCAGCCCTTCGTCGACAGCCCGTAGTTCAACACGTAGTCGATCGCGCCGGCCGAGAACGTGAAGCCGAGCTTCACGCCGAGAATCTGGCAGATCGCGAGCGACAGCCCCGTCAGGACCGCGTGGATCACGTACAGCACCGGCGCGAGGAACATGAAGCTGAACTCGATCGGCTCGGTCACGCCGGTCAGGAACGACGTCAGCGCCATCGAGAACAGCAGGCCGCCGACCATCGCGCGGCGTTCCTTGGGCGCTTCGTGCAGCATCGCGAGACACGCCGCCGGCAGGCCGAACATCATGATCGGGAAGAAGCCGGCCATGAAGGTGCCCGCGGTCGGGTCGCCCGCGAAGAAGCGGTGCAGGTCGCCGTGCACGATCTCGCCGCCGGCCGGCGGCGTGAAGTTGCCGAACACGAACCACGCCAGCGAGTTGATGATGTGATGCAGGCCCGTGACGAGCAGCAGGCGGTTCAGGAAGCCGAACACGAACGCACCGATCGCGCCCGCCGTCGTCAACCACTGGCCGGCCGCGTCGATCAGGTGCTGGACCGGCTGCCACACGTACCCGAACACGATGCCGAGCACCACGCACACCAGCCCCGTGATGATCGGCACGAACCGTTTGCCGCCGAAGAATGCGAGGTAGTCCGGCAGCTTGATGTCCTTGTAGCGGTTGTACAGCAGGCCCGCGACGACACCCGCGATGATCCCGGACAGCACGCCCATGTTCAGCTTGGGATCGATGTCCTTCATGATCGCGGTTTCGATCAGGTAGCCGATCGCGCCCGCGAGCGCCGCCACGCCGTTGTTGTCCTTCGCGAACCCGACCGCCACGCCGATCGCGAACAGCAGCGGCAGGTTGTCGAAGATCGCGCCGCCGGCGTCGGCGATCATCTTGATGTTGAACACGTCCGGCTGGCCGAGTCGCAGCAGGATGCCGGCGACCGGCAGTACCGCGATCGGCAGCATCAGTGCCCGGCCCAGGCCCTGTATTTTCAGAAACGGATTCCCGTTCATTCAGTCCTCCAATCCTTGTCTCTTCGTTAATCGTCGTTGCGCTGATTGCTTTCGTCGTCATACGGGCCACGAACCTGCCGCCGACGTTCAGTCGAGCGGCCAGACCTCGCGGCTTGCTGCCCTTACCGCCTGTGCCGAATCGAGCGCGAGCAGGTCCTGCGCGCGCTGACGGCACAACTGGTAATCGAGACGGCGCACACGCGCCTTGATGCCCGGCACCGATACGGGGTCGACCGACAGTTCGGTCACGCCGAGGCCCACCAGGATCGGCACCGCGAGCGGATCGCCGCCGAGCGCGCCGCACACGCCGACCCACTTGCCGTGCTTCGCCGCGCCGCGCACCGCGATGTCGATCAGGCGCAGCACGGCCGGATGCAGGCCGTCGGATTGCGCGGCCAGGTCGGCCTGGCAGCGGTCCATCGCGAGCGTGTACTGGGTCAGGTCGTTGGTGCCGATCGACAGGAAATCCGCGTGCTGCGCGAGCTGGTCGGCCAGCAGCGCGGCCGACGGCACCTCGATCATCACGCCGACCTCGATCGGCTCGGTGCGGCCCTGCGCGCGCGCGAATTCGTCGATGCGCTTGCGCAGCCGCACGAGTTCGCCGGCGTCGGTAACCATCGGCAGCAGGATGCGCACCGCGCCGAACGGCTTCACCGCGAGCAGGCCCTGCAATTGATCGTCGAGCAGGTCGGGGCGCACCTGCGCGAGGCGGATGCCGCGCAGGCCGAGTGCCGGGTTCGGTTCGGGCGGCAGCGTCAGGTAGTCGACTTCCTTGTCCGCGCCGACGTCGAGCGTGCGGATGATCGCGGTGCGGCCCTGCAGCGCGTCGACGATCGACTGGTAGCTCTGCTGGTGTTCGACGACCGTCGGCGCGGCCTGGCGATGGATGAACATCAGCTCGGTGCGCAGCAGGCCGACCGCGTCGGCGCCGTTGTCGACCGCGGTGTTCGCATCGTCGAGCGTCGCGATGTTCGCGGCGACCTCGATCGCGCGGCCGTCGACCGTCGCGGCGGCCGCACCGGCCAGTTGCCGGTTCGCCTCGCGCACGCCGTCCAGGCGCTGGCGTTCGTGCCGCGCGCGCTCGACGTCGAGTGCGGTCGGTGCGTGTTCGAGCCGGCCCGCGCTCGCATCGACGACGACCTGCGTGCCGTCCGGGATCGCGTACAGCGCATCGCCGACCGCGACCAGCGCCGGAATGCCGAGCTGCCGCGCGATGATCGCCGCATGCGACGTCGCGCCGCCGCGCGCCATCACGAGCGCGGTCACGCGCTGGCGATCGAGCGACGACAGGTCGGACGGCGTGAATTCCTCGGCCGCGAGCACGGCCTCGTCGGGCAGCGTACGCGCGGCGCCGTTCGTGTGGCCGAGCGCGCGCAGCACGCGCTTCTCGATGTCGCGCAGGTCGGCCGCGCGTTCGGCGAGCAGCGCGTCGTCGAGCTTCGACAGCGTGTCGATCTGCGTGCGGATCGTCGCGCGCCACGCGAAGCCCGCGCTCTTGCCGAGGCTGATCAGGTCGCGCGCCGCGTCGATCAGCGTCGGATCTTCCAGCAGCACGCGATGCACCGCGAAGATGCCCGCTTCGCCGACCGCGCCGCGCGCCGACGCATTGCGCACCGTTTCGTCGAGCTCGGCATCGACCGCCTTCAGCGCCTGGTCGAGCTGGCGGCTTTCGGTGGCCGGCGTGCCGGCGGCCTGTTCGGGCGGCACGATGTCCGCATCGTCCAGGCGCACCAGCGTGCCGACCGCGATGCCGGGCGCCGCGCACACGCCCGCGAGCGTGTTCGGGTCCAGCGGTGCGCCGGTGCTGCGCGCGATCGTCCGCGGCACGGGCGACGTCATCCGCGCCGGCTTTTCCTCCACTTCGCCGTGCGCTTCGCGCAGCAGCTCGTGCTCGACCGCGTCGACCGCCTGCTGCGCATGCGCGCCGCGGCCGACCAGTTCGACCGTCGCGCCTTCGCCGGCGCCGAGGCCGAGCAGGCCGACGACGCTCGCGATCGATGCCTTGCGGCCGTCGAACAGCACGTCGACGGTCGCGTCGAACCCGCGCACGGCTTCGCGCGCCCGCGCGGCCGGCCGCGCATGCAGGCCGCCCGGCTGCGCCAGCACGATCTCGCGGCGCACTTCGTTCTGCGCCGCCGCACCGGTCTGCGCGGCCTGCACGGCCGCGTCGCCCTTGCCGCGCAACGTGAGCAGCGGCGTCTCGCCGGCCGTCGCGAAGCCGCTCGCGCGCTCGACGACCTCGAACGCGTCGGAGTTCGCGATCGCGATCACCGACACGAGCGAATGCGCGCTGCGCGCCACCGCATCCTGGTCGAATTCGATCAGCAGCGTGCCCGCTTCGACGCGCGCGCCGGCCTCGACGTGCGCGATGAAGCCCTGCCCGTTCAGCTCGACGGTGTCGATGCCGATGTGCAGCAGCACTTCGGCGCCTTGCGGCGTCGTGATCGTCACCGCGTGGCCCGTGCGCGCGAGATGCGACACGACGCCCGCGCACGGTGCGACGAGCCGGCCCGCGAGCGGGTCGATGCCGATGCCGTCGCCGAACATCCCGCCGGAGAACACCGGATCGGGCACGTCGGCCAGCGCGACGATCGGCCCCGTCAAGGGGCTAAGCAGGACGATCTGATCGGGGGTGGGGCTCTTCAACTGGGACTCCTCGGCGCGTCTCATCGGCTGTCTCGGCTATCAGTGCGTTTCGGTGACTTTGTTCAGGTGGCGCGGCGTGTCGGGATTGCGGCCGCGCGCGACGGCGAGATCCGCCGCCATCACGTAGAACGAAAGAATGGCGGCGATCGGGTCGAGCGCCGAATGGGCGGACTGCGCGAGCGGCAGCGTCGCGCCGGGCGTGCCGGCGGGCGCCGCGAGCAGCACGGCGGCGCCGCGGGCGCGCATGTCGTCGACGAGCTGCAGCAGGCCGGCCTGCTCGGGCCCGGGCGGGGCGAACACGAGCAGCGGATAATCGCGGTCGATCAGCTCCATCGGGCCGTGCCGGACTTCGGCGCTCGAGAATGCCTCGGCCTGGATGCCGGAGGTTTCCTTCAGTTTCAACGCGGCTTCCTGCGCGATGGCGAGGCCAAGGCCGCGGCCGATGACGATCATCCGCTCGATACCGGCGAGCGCGGCGACGGCCTGCGACCAGTCGAGCCGGCCGGCCTGCGCGAGCACGTCGGGCAGCCCGCGCAGCGCGGTCATCAGCGCGGCGTCGCGCTGCCAGTAGGCGACGATCTGCGCGGACAGCGACAGCATCGCGATATAGCTCTTGGTCGCGGCGACCGACAGTTCGGGGCCGGCAAGCAACGGCAACTGGTGCTCGCATGCGTCGGCGAGCGGCGACGGCAGCACGTTCACGGCGGCGACGGTGCGTGCGCCGGCTTCGCGCAGCGCGGCCATCGTGTTGACGAGGTCGGGGCTCTTGCCCGACTGGGAGAACGCGATCGCGAGTTGGTCCTGCACCTTCAGCGGCGCCTGCTGCAGCGTCGCGACCGACATCGGCAGCGACGCGACCGGCACGCCGAGGCGGCTCATCGTCAGGCTCGCGAAATAGCTCGCGGCGTGATCCGAGCTGCCGCGCGCGACCGTCAGCGCGACGGCCGGCGGGTAATCGAGCAATTGGCCGGCGAGCGCCTCGACGCGCGTGGTGTCGGCGATCTGCGCGGCGACGACCTGGGCGGACTCGCGCGCTTCCTTAAGCATATTCGACAATCGATTCTCCTTCGACGTAGGTCGCGGTGAGGTTCAGGTCGCGGTCGAACACCGCGAGATCGGCCCATGCGCCGCGCTCGAGGCGGCCGCGATCGGCTACGCCGAGGTAATCGGCCGCGTAGCGCGACATCCGGTTCGACACGTCGGCGATCGGCAGGCCGAGCGACACGAGGTTGCGCAGCGCCTGGTCCATCGTCAGCGTGCTGCCGGCGAGCGTGCCGTCGGCGAGCCGCACGCCGCCGAGGCACTTCGTCACGTGCTGGCTGCCGAGCCGGTATTCGCCGTCGGGCATGCCGGTGGCCGACGTGCTGTCGGTCACGACGTACAGGCGCGGAATCGCGCGCAGCGCGGCCCGAATCGCGCCCGGGTGAACGTGCAGCAGGTCGGGGATGATTTCCGCGTATTCGGCGTGCGCAAGCGCCGCGCCCACGAGGCCCGGGTTGCGGTGATGCAGCGGCGACATCGCGTTGAACAGGTGCGTGAAACCGCACGCGCCGTGCTTGAGCGCGGCGACCGCGTCGTCGTAGGTCGCGAGCGAGTGGCCGAGCTGCACGCGCACGCCGCGCGCGGCCATCTCGCCGATGATCTCGATGTGGCCCGCGATTTCCGGTGCCAGCGTGACCACGCGGATCGGCGCGATCGACAGGTACTTCAGCACTTCGTCGAGCACCGCCGACACGGCCGCGTCGGGCTGCGCGCCGAGCTTGCCGGGGTTGATGTACGGCCCTTCGAGGTGCACGCCGAGCACGCGCGCGCCGCCCGGCGTGCGGGTACGCGCGACGGTGCCGAGGTTCGCGACGACCTGCATCAGTTCGTCGCGCGGCGCGGTCATCGTCGTCGCGAGCAGGCTCGTCGTACCGAATTGCGCGTGCGTGCGCGCGATCGTCTCGATCGCGTCGCCGCCTTCCATCACGTCGGCGCCGCCGCCGCCGTGCACGTGCAGGTCGATGAAGCCGGGCAGGATGTACGGCGCGTCGTTCGTCGCGGGATCGACGGGCGCGCCGTCGAGCGTGGTGATGCGGCCGTTCTCGCTATCGAGCGAACCGTGAATCCAGCCGTCGGGGGTGAGGATGTTGCCAGTCAGCATGACGTTTCTCTTGATGATCTGGTGACGCGGGCGTCCGCGTCGCGATTTGCCAATTCGTTGCGATTCATCGCGCGCGATTGCGTTCCATCGCGATCGCGCGGGATGCGCGCGCAGTCTCGCGCGTCAGCGTTTCAGTTCGGCGACGAAGTCGTAATAGTCGTCGCGGCAATACGTTTCGGTCACTTCGATCGCGCGCTGGTCGGCACCGTAGCCGATGCGCGTGATCACGAGGAGCGCCGCGCCGGGCTTTACCGCCATCCATTTCGCGATCTCGCGCGTCGCGTTCACCGCGCGAAAGTGCTGCAGCGCGCGCACGACGATCATGCCGCGCGCTTCGAGGTATTCGTACAGCGACGCGCCGAGCGCCTGCGGATCGGGCACCACCGCGGCCGGCAGCGTCGAGTGCTCGACGGCCATCACGATGCCGTCCGCGCGGCGCAGCCGTTCGAGCCGCGCCACCGTCGCACCCGGCGCGAGGCCGAGATGCGTGATCTCGTCGCGGCTCGCGGCGCGCAGCCGGCGCGACAGCCACACCGAATCGGGCACGAAGCCGCGCTGCTGCATCTTCGCGGTGAAGCCGACCAGACGCGACAGCGGATCGGCCACGCGCGGCGTGATGAAACTGCCCGCCCCGCGCGCCCGCTTGATCAGCCCCTGCTCGACCAGCAGCGCCAATGCGCGACGCGCCGTGATGCGCGATACGCCGACCGACACCGACAGCAACCGCTCCGACGGCAGCGCCTCGCCGGCCCGCCACGCGCCGCCGTGGATCGCGCTCGCCAGGTTGCGGGCGAGCTGCAGATAGAGCGGCGTGTCGTCGAGGGGATCGGGCGCCAGTTCGGACCAGCCGGTTTCCATGTGCCTCCGGGTGTCGGACGACGATCTCGGACCGTCGAAAGTGAACGCATTATATAACCACCATAATACCAGTCAACGAACTGGTATTAGCATCGCGGAAATCGCCGGAAGCCTTGCCCGACAAGCGTTTTAGTGCCGGCAAAGCCTTTGTTTACAAAGCAGTGCGGGATAGGGATTTACCCGAGGTGGTATGCAAGGGGACAGTTCGAGGGCATGACCCGGCGAGATTTCGGACGCGGATATAAGACCGAAATAGAACCAATTAGTCCAACTGGTATGCACCTGCCGAGCAGGCCGGCGCGATGCCGGCCTCAGTGGAATTCGCGGCTCGACGTGCGCAGGCCGCCGAGCAGCGGCGTCAGATCCTCGAAATGCTGCACGACGAGGTGCCGCACGTCGCTCGCGACCTGCCACACGCCGGACGCCGCGAGCAGCCGCGAATCGAGGGTTTCGCGGCGCTGCCGCGCGAGCAGCTCGGGCCGGACGATCAGGTTCACGCAGCCGGTTTCGTCCTCGAGCGTCATGAACATCACGCCTTTCGCGGTACCCGGCATCTGCCGCGCGGTCACGAGCCCGCACGCGCGCGCGAGCCGGCCGTCGGGACGGTCGTGCAGCTCGGCCGCGGACGACAGCCGCCGCGCACGCAGCGCGGGCCGCAGCAGCGCGACCGGGTGGCGGTTCAGCGTGAGGCCGGTGGTGTGATAGTCGGCGAGGATGTCGTCGGCTTCCGACGGCGCGCCGAGCGCGGGCCGCTCCGCTTCGTCGATCGGTGCGGCGGCGAGCAGGTCGCGCTCGGGCGCCGCGGCGACAGCCTGCCACAGCGCGTCGCGGCGATGGCCGGCGAGCGTCGCGAGCGCGTTCGCCGCGGCGAGCGCTTCGAGGTCGCGGCGTTCGAGCTGCGCGCGGCGCGCGAGCGTATCGACGTTGTCGATCGGGCCGGCGGCGCGCGCGGCTTCGATCCGGCGCGCGGCGGCTTCGCCAAGGCCGCGCACGAGCGACAGGCCGAGCCGCACGGCCGGCTGGCCGTGCGGCGGCAGCTGGCCGGGGAGCGCTTCGAGCGACGCCTCCCAGTTGCTTTGCGTCACGTCGATCGGCAGAACCTGCACGCCATGGCGTTTGGCATCCTGCACGAGTTGCGACGGCGGATAGAACCCCATCGGCTGACTGTTCAGCAGCGCGGCGAGAAAGATCGCCGGTTCGTGGCATTTGAGCCAGCTGCTCGCGTACGCCAGTTTCGCGAAGCTGGCGGCGTGGCTTTCGGGGAAGCCGTATTCGCCGAAGCCCTTGATCTGCTCGAAGATCTGCTCGGCGAATTCGCGTGTGTAGCCGCGCGCGAGCATGCCCTGGACGATCTTGTCGTGGTAGGGGCCGAGATCGCCCCTGCGCTTCCACGCGGCCATCGCACGACGCAGTCGATCGGCTTCGCCGGGTGTAAAACCCGCCGCAACGATCGCGATCTGCATCACCTGTTCCTGGAAGATTGGAATACCGAGCGTGCGTTCGAGCACCTCCTTGAGCGCGTCGCTCGGATAGGTAATTTCCCCTTTTTCCTCCCCCGCCTTGATCTTGCGCCGCTTGAGGTACGGATGGACGGCACCGCCCTGGATCGGCCCTGGTCGCACGATGGAGACCTCAACCACCAGATCGTAGTAATCACGCGGTCGCAAACGCGGCAGCATCGACATCTGCGCGCGCGATTCGATCTGGAACACGCCGACCGTGTCGGCACGGCAGATCATGTCGTAGGTTTCCTTATCGTCCGGCGGAATGTGTTTCAGCGTGAACGGCTCGCCGTCCTCCGCCGGCCCGCGCCATGCGGTGCGCAGGTCGAACGCCCGATGCAACGCCGACAGCATGCCGAGCGCGAGCACGTCGACCTTCATCAGCTTGAGCGATTCGAGATCGTCCTTGTCCCACTGAATCACGCGCCGCCCGTCCATCGCCGCGTTCTCGACCGGCACGAGCCGCGTGAGCTTGCCGCGGCTGATCACGAAGCCGCCCGAATGCTGCGACAGATGACGCGGAAAGTTGAGCAATCGCCCCGCCAGTTCGGCCCATGTGCGAATCAGCGGCGTTTCGGGATCGAGTCCGGTCGTCGCGAATTGCTGCAACAGGTCGCGGCTGCCGTCGAACCAGCGATGCCCCTTCGCGACGCGATCGATCAACATCGGATCGATGCCGAGTGCCTTGCCGGTTTCGCGCAGCACGCCGCGCGGACGATAGGTCGACACGGCTGCCGCGAGCGCGGCGCGATTCTCGCCGTATTTCCGATAGATATGCTGAATGACTTCTTCGCGGCGCTGATGCTCGAAATCGACGTCGATGTCGGGCGGCTCGCCGCGCTCCGCGCTGATGAAACGCTCGAACAGCATCGTGCTCTGATCGGGACTGACTTCGGTGATCTCGAGGCAATAGCAAACAACCGAGTTCGCCGCGGAACCACGCCCCTGGCACAGGATGTTCTGGCTACGTGCAAACTTGACGATGTCGTAGACAGTCAGGAAGAACGGCTCGTAACTCAGTGTCGCGATCAGCGCCAACTCGTAGTCGATCCGTTCCCGGACGTGCTCCGGCGGTTCCCCGGAATAGCGACGGCGCGCGCCTGCCCGGGTTTCCTGCTCCAGATAACTCGTCGGCGTATGACCTTCAGGCACGATCTCGTCCGGATATTCGTAGCGCAGCGAATCGAGTTCGAAATCGCACGCATCGAGCATCGCGCATGTCTCCGCGATCTCGTCCGGCGAAAACAGCTTCGCGATCCGCCCGCGCGAACGCAAATGCTGTTCCGCATTCGGCGCCAGCGCATAGCCGCATTCCGACACCGGCATCCCGACGCGAATCGCCGTCATCACGTCCTGCAATGCCTTGCACGAGCGCCGGTGCATCGTCACGTCGCCCAGCGCGACGATACGCACGCCCCGCCGCTCGCCCGCCTCGCGAATCTCGTCGCGCTGCGCGCCGTCCAGCGCACGCTGCAACTGCACGAGCCCGAGCCGCGCGCGCGCGCCGAACGTCACGCGAAACCACGCGACCTGCACATCGAGCACGTCCGCGCGTACCGGATACAGGGGTACGAGAATCGCGAAGCAGTCGGGCATCCCGCGCAAATGGGCAAACTCCGCAGGCGGCGCCGACAGCATCCGCGACGTCAGCGTGTAAGTCCCCTTCGGCGACGCCATCCGCCGCCACGAAATCAGCTCCGAAAGATTGCCGTACCCCTCGCGGTTCTGCGCGAGCAACACGAGCCCGAACGCACCGGGGCCCGGATCGTGACCGGGCGCGACGTCGTCCGGCGTGACGTCGAAGTACGAACCGATGACGAGCGGCAGCCCTTTCGCTTGCGCGGCGACATGCATGCGCGGCGCGCCGGCGAGCGAGCACTCGTCGGTGATCGCGATCCCGCGATAGCCGAGTTCCGCCGCACGCTCGACCAGTTCTTCCGCATGCGACGCGCCATGCAGAAACGAAAAGTTCGAGCGGCAGAACAACTCCGCGTAATCGGGCAACCCACTGAAATCCGCAACCATCTCCGTTCACCCGAACAAGCCGTGCAGGAACCAGCGCGGCTCGGCCTCGCTCCCCGCCCGCTCCTTGAACACCCAGTAGCACGCACCGGCTTCGTCCTGCGCGACGTGGTAATCGCGCGCGGCGAACTGACCGTCGAACCAGCCGGCCTCGATCCGCTCCACCGACGACATCATTCTCAGCGGCGTATGGAATACCGGCCGGTTCTCGCGCACCAGCAACGGCAGCGGCTCGGCGAGCAGCCACGCGGGCCTCGGCGGCACCGCCGGCGGCCCGCCGGCCGGCTTGCCCGCCTGCGCATCGAGCGGCAGCCAGCGGTTCGCGGCCTCGGGCCGGTGATCGGCGACGGGCGCCGCGCGCAGCACGTTCTCCGCGCCGAGCCGCGCGACCAGCAGTTCGAACAACCGCTCACGGGTTTCCCGCGTACCGCCCGGTTCGGGAAAAAGATCGTCGGCCGGCGGCGCGACCGACTCGACGCGCGTGGCCTTCAGGCGCACCGCGATCACCGCGGCCGGCAACTCGACGCGCGCGAGCCGCTCGCCGAGCAGCCGCATGAAGTGCGCTTCGTCGCGCACGGGTGCGGCGAACGCGAGTTCGAGCGGCGTCGGCGGCACGGCCTGGCGGCCGCGCTCGTGCTCGAGCTCGAACGTCATCGCGGCCAGCGACAGTTGCCGCGCGGCCAGCCACCCGCACAGCTGCACGACGAGCCGCCGCGCGGCGAACAGCACGGCTTCCGCGTATTCGACGCGCTCCGGCAATTCGAGCCGCACGTCGAACACGGGCGGCACCGCCATCCACGCGAGCGGCTCGACCGCGTCGCCGTACGCACGATCGAGCGCGGCCAGCAGCGCGGGGCCGCAACGACGCTGCAACCCCGCACGCGGAAGACCGCGCAGATCGGCGAGCGTGCGGCAGCCGAGGCCGTCGAACCAGCCCGCGTACGGGCGCGCATCGGGCAGCAGCACGCAGGGCAGCCGGTCGAGCGAACGGACGAGCGAAGCCGGGCGCGCAACGCGGCGCCGGAGACGCGCCCGCGCCGACGTGCGCGCGAGCAGCCACGCGCCGCGCCCGGTCGGCGCGGCGGACAGGCGCGCCGCATAACCGAGCGCCGCGAGCGTCGCGCGCACCTGGCGGCACAGCGACGGCAGGCCGCCGAACAACCGCAGGCTCGGGCCGACGTCGACGATCAGCGTGGCTTCGTCGTCGAGCGCGACGCACGGCGAGAAACGCAGCAACGCGAGCGCGACCGCGCGCAGCGCATCGGCTTCGCGCGCGGGATCGCGTTCGACGAGCTGCGTCTCGGGCGCGAGCGTGAGCACGCCGCCGCGCTTCATGCCCGCGCGCACGCCCCGCCGCTGCGCGGCCGCATCGGCGATCAGCACGACACCCTGCTCGAGCACCGCACAGCCTGCGTCGCCTGCCTCGCCGGCCGCTGCGTCAGACGGCGGCGGGACGCACACGTCGAGCGGCAGGCGCGGCAGATGGATGCCGAGCAAGACGCGCATAGCGGCTCTCCACGATGGGCGACGGCAGGTCGAGCACGAGCGGCTCGCCGCGCGCCGGGCCGCGACGCTTGACGATGTCGAGCGACACGCCGCCCGGCACCGGATACAGCGCGACGCGCAGCACGGCCGGCGACGGCTGCCGCGCGGCCGACAGCGGGCGCAGCATCACGAACAGCGTGTCGCCCGTGCGCGCGGCCGCGAGATGCAGGCGCCGCAGCGCATCGGGCCGCGCCTCCTGCCAGAGCAGCAGCGCGCCGCAGCACCCCGTCCTGAGCGCCTGCTCGGCGGCCCACAGCGCATCGGTGCGGCTGCCGGCGCGCAGCCACAGCAGCGCGTCGGCCGGCACGCCGAGACTGGCGAGCGCGGTCGCATGCGGCGATTGCGGCGGCGCGACGAGCGCGAGCGGACGCCGCGCACTGACGGTACGGGCCAGCGCGGGCGCGAGCAGCCGCATCTCGCCGCAGCCCGGCTGCGCGGCCAGCAGTTCGACGAGCCCGCCGACCGGCCAGCCGCCGCCCGGCAATTCGGCCGACAGCGGCGCGAAGCCGGTCTCGATCGTGCGCGGGCCGCCGCGCGCGAGCTGCGAGCCGCGCCAGAGCGACGGATGAAGGGATTCGGGAGAAATGGAGGATGCGAGCATGACGCCACCCACAACTGTATGGATATACAGTATATGGCAATGCGCCCGCGTCGCACAGCACCGGTGCGAAACCGGTTTTCGTCAGAGGAAAGCCGGGAGGAGGCCGGCGCGCGCGTCAGGTCATCGCACGCCGGCCGGCCCCGCCCGTCAGCCGAGCAGCAGCGCGTCGTCGTCGAGCTGCTCGTGACGCACCTTCTCGAACATCTGCAGCAGGTCCGGCACGTCGAGCCCCTTGCGCGCATCGCCCGACACGTCGAGCACGACCTGCCCCTGGTGCAGCATCACCGTGCGGTCGCCGTAGTCGAGCGCCTGCCGCATGCTGTGCGTGACCATCATCGTCGTCAGTTTGCTCTCGGCGACGATGCGCGCGGTCAGCTCCAGCACGAACGCGGCCGTCTTCGGGTCGAGCGCGGCCGTGTGCTCGTCGAGCAGCAGGATCCGCGACGGCCGCAGCGACGCCATCAGCAGGCTCACGGCCTGCCGCTGGCCGCCCGACAGCAGCCCGATCCGGTCGGTCAGCCGGTTCTCGAGGCCGAGGTTCAGGAGCCGCAGCTTGTCGCGGAACAGTTCGCGCGACGGCCGGTCGAGCGCGGCGCGAAAGCCGCGCCGCACGCCGCGCGCCATCGCGAGCGCCATGTTCTCCTCGATCGTCAGCGCCTCGCAGGTGCCGGCCATCGGATCCTGGAACACGCGCGCGACGAGATGCGCGCGGTCCCACGCGGCCTTGCGCGTCACATCCGCGCCGTCGATCGCGATGCGCCCCGCATCGACCGGCTGGTCGCCGCTGACCGCATTGAGGAAGGTCGACTTGCCGGCGCCGTTCGAGCCGATCACCGCGACGAACTGGCCGTCGGGAATCTCGAGCGACAGCCCGCGCAGCGCGCGCGTCTCGATCGGCGTGCCGGGATTGAACGTGAGTTTGAGATCGTGTGCGGACAGCATGTCATGCTCCTCCGTTCTTGCGCGCGAACAGCTTCTTGCGCGTCGCCGGCAGCACCAGCGCGAGCGTGACGAGCGCGGCCGTCACGAGGTTCAGGTCCTGCGCCTTCAAGCCGATGAATTCGCTGTTCAGCGCGAGCGCGATGAAGAAACGGTAGACGATCGCGCCAAGCACGACCGCGAGCGTCGTCAGCACGAGTCGGCGCGCGGGCAGCAGCGTCTCGCCGATGATCACGGCGGCCAGCCCGATCACGATCGTGCCGATCCCCATCGAGATGTCCGAGCCGCCCTGCGTCTGCGCGAACAGCGCGCCGGCGAGCGCGACGAGCGCGTTCGACAGCGCCATCCCGGCGAGCGTCGCGCGGCCGGTCGCGATGCCTTGCGCGCGCGCCATCCGCGGGTTCGCGCCGGTCGCGCGCATCGCGAGGCCGAGCTGCGACGAGAAGAACCAGTCGAGGCCGAGCTTCGCGACCACGACGACGATCGCGAGCAGCGCCGGGCGCAGCACGTAGTCGGGCATCCAGTCCGGCTGCAGCACGGTGAACAGCGTCGGCTCGGAGATCAGCGGCACGTTCGGGCGGCCCATGATCCGCAGGTTCACCGAGTAGAGCGCGATCATCATCAGGATGCTGGCGAGCAGATCCATGATCTTCAGGCGCACGTTCAGCCAGCCGGTGACGAAGCCGGCCAGCGCACCCGCGACGATCGCGAGCAGCGTCGACGTGAACGGGTCGTAGCCGGCCGAGATCAGCGTCGCGGCGACGGCGCCGCCCAGCGGAAAGCTGCCGTCGACGGTGAGGTCGGGGAAGTTGAGGATGCGGAACGAGATCAGCACCCCGAGGGCGACGAGGCTGAAGATCAGGCCGATCTCCAGTGCGCCCAGAAACGAGAACAGAGACATGGTGGGGAAATCCTGTTGCTTCCCGGCCGGACGTGTACGGCCGGGCGAAGCGAACGGGCGGCCCCGGGTGGGAGCCGCCCGTCCGGCGATGTCGTCGAGGCCCGGATCGGGCCGGCAAGCGCGGCGCGCGTGCCGCGGCTTACCTGATGACCGTCTTCGCTTCCTTGACGAGATCCGGCGACAGCGTGACGCCCTGCTTCGCGGCCGCGCCCGTGTTCGCGAACAGTTCGAGGTTGCTGCTCGTCTCCGACGCGATCGCGCCCGGCTTCTCGCCCTTCAGGATGCGCGCGACGACCTTGCCCGTCTGCCGGCCGAGATCGCCGTAATTGATGCCGAGCGCCGCGATGCCGCCGCGCTTCACGCTGTCGGTGTCGCCGGCGACGAGCGGGATCTTCGCTTCGTTCGCGACCTTCACGAGCGCTTCGTACGCGGACACGACGTTGTTGTCGGTATTCGTGTAGATCACGTCGACCTTGCCGACCAGGCTCTTCGCGGCCGGGCCGATGTCGACGGTACGCGGGGCGGCGGCTTCCTTCAGCGCCATCCCCTGCTTCGCGAGGATCTCCTTGAGCGCCTTCACGACGACGACCGAATTCGCCTCGCCCGGGTTGTAGACCATGCCGACCGTCTTCGCATTCGGCACGACGCGCTTGATCAGCGCAGCCTGGCGATCGAGCGGCAGCTTGTCGGACACGCCCGTCACGTTGGTGCCCGACGGGCCCCAGCCCTTCACGAGCTGCGCGGCGACCGGATCGGTGACGCCCGAATAGACGACCGGCACGCTCTTCGTCGCGGCGACGACCGCCTGCGCGGCCGGCGTCGCGATCGCGACGATCACGTCCGGCTGGTCGCCGACGAACTTGCGCGCGATCTGCGCGGCCGTGCCCGTGTTGCCCTGCGCGCTCTGGTATTCCCACTTGAGCTTGTCGTCGCCGTAACCTTCCGCCTTCAGTTCGGCGCGCACGCCGTCGCGGATCGCGTCGAGCGCCGGATGATCGACGATCGACAGCACCTTGACGGTCTGCGCATGCGCGGCGCCGGCCAGCGCGAGTGCGGCCACGCCGGCCGCGATCGAACGGATCGCGAAAGTCTTGAATCGCTTCATGGGTGAGTCTCCCCCGTATTGTGTCGGTTCTGGATGATGGATTCCCGCCGCCGTCGGGCGGGCGCCGCCGCGCGTACGACACGCCGGCGATCGGCCCGCGCACGCTCCGGGAAAGCGTGCAGCGGCGAACGCACGAGCATACCATTTCCTCAGACCACCGCCTGACTGAACGCTTTCGCCAGGCACGCCGAATCGCGGCACGCGCCGGAGCCCGAAAATGCGCGCGAAGCCCGGCCGGCGGCGGTGCCGGCCGGTGTCGGCCAACGCGTCAGCCGCGCGCGCGGCTTTACGTTATGCTGTCGGCCGACCCAATCCACGCCATCGGAGGGCAGATGAAACGGGGGATCCGAACCATCGCATGCGTGGCCGTCGCGCTGGCGCTGCCCGGTACCGCATGCGCGCTGACCGACGGCAGCGCGCAATACGACGACTGCATGCTCAATGCGCTGCGCGAAAGCCGCAACGGCGCGGCGGCGCAGCTGATCCAGCGCTCGTGCGACGCGCTGTACCGCAACAACGCGATGCTGCTGCCGCGCGAGCGGCGCTTTCACGAGTGCGTCGTGCAGTCGCTGCCGGGCGTGCGCGACAACTACGCGATCCAGCAGATCATGTCGATCTGCTCGCGGCGCGGCGAGATGTGAACGGGCGCCGCGCGCCGGACGCCCATGAAAAAAGGGCCTGCGCGATGCAGGCCCTTTTCGTTCAGCGGTCCGACCGGTGTGCGGCGCTCAGAACGACGCGACCATCGAGCCCTTGAACTGCTTCTTGATGAATTCCCGCACTTCCTGCGACTGGTACGCCTTGACCAGCTTCTTCACCCACGGCTGATCCTTGTCCTTCGCGCGCACGGCGATCAGGTTCGCGTACGGGCTCGTCAGCGATTCGAGCGCGATCGCGTCCTTGGTCGGCTGCAGGTTCGCGGCCAGCGCGTAGTTCGTGTTGATCACGGCGGCATCGACGTCCGACAGCACGCGCGGCAGTTGCGCGGCGTCGAGTTCGGAGATCTTCAGCTTCTTCGGGTTCTCGGCGATGTCGAGCACCGTCGCGTTGTTGCCGCCCGTGCCGGCGCCCGCCTTCAGCTTGATCACGCCTTGCGTCTGCAGCAGCAGCAGCGCGCGGTTCTCGTTCGACGGATCGTTCGGCACCGCGAGCTTCGCGCCTTGCGGCAGGTCCTTCAGCGACTTGTACTTCTTCGAGTACACGCCGATCGGCGAGATGTAGGTCAGGCCCGCGCTGACGATCTTGTAGCCGCGCTGCTTCACCTGGCTGTCGAGGTAGGGCTGGTGCTGGAAGCTGTTCGCGTCGAGGTCGCCCGCGTCGAGCGCCGCGTTCGGCTGCACGTAGTCGTTGAACTCGATGACCTTCACGTTCAGGCCTTCCTTCTCCTTCGCGACCTTCTGCACGACTTGCCACACTTCCGCATCCGGGCCGGCGACCGTGCCGACCTTGATCACCTTGTCGTCGGCGCGCGCGCCTGCCGACAGCGTCAGCGCGGCACCGGTGGCCAGTACGGAAAATACCTTCAGGAGACTGCGACGCTTCATCTGTTTCTCGCTTTCTTGCTTGCTAAAAAATGGGGCGCGATACGGGTAAGCCCCGACTCGCAGGAAGGGGCAAATGGTGTCACAGGATCGGCGGGAAGTGAAATACATCCCGCTCATATGGGTATGCACCGGTACAGTGCTGGCGGCAGGTGCGGGGCTCGGCCGTTAGTTGCGTTCATGACGCATCGCACGTCGGCCGGCACGCTTTACCTCATCGCCGTCTCGCCGGCCGTGTTCGCCCCGAACGCCGGCTCGGCCGCCCGCTCGCCGGCCCGGCGCGGCGCCCGCCCGCCGGCGTCGCCGACCCGGAACGCGCCGACCGCGTCGCGCAGCCGCGCGGCCTGTTCCTGCAGCGACGCGGCAGCCGCAGCGGCTTCCTCGACGAGCGCCGCGTTCTGCTGCGTCACCTGGTCCATCTGCGTGACCGCGCGGCCGACCTGCGTGATGCCGCTCGCCTGCTCCTCGGACGCGGCCGCGATCTCGCCCATGATGTCGGTCACGCGCGCGACGGCCTGCAGGATCTCGCCCATCGTCGTGCCAGCCTGGCCGACCAGCGTCGAGCCGTTGCGTACGCGCTCGACCGAGTCGACGATCAGTTCGCGGATTTCCTTCGCGGCCGTCGCGCTGCGCTGCGCGAGCGAACGCACTTCGCCCGCGACCACCGCGAAACCACGCCCCTGCTCGCCCGCGCGCGCGGCCTCGACCGCCGCGTTCAGCGCGAGGATGTTGGTCTGGAACGCGATGCCCTCGATCACGCCGATGATGTCGGCGATCTTGCGCGAGCTGTCGTCGATCTCGCCCATCGTGCCGATCACGCGGCTCACGACATCGCTCCCGGTGCGCGCGATGTCCGACGCGTTGTTCGCGAGCCCGCTCGCCTGCCGCGCGTTGTCGGCGTTCTGCTTCACCGTCGCGGTGAGCTGCTCCATGCTCGCGGCCGTTTCCTCGAGCGACGCGGCCTGCTCCTCGGTGCGCTGCGACAGGTCGTCGTTGCCGGCCGAGATCTGGCGACTCGCCGACGCGATCGACTCCGCCGACTGGCGGATCCCGCCGAGCGTCGCCTGCAGCCGCGCCTGCATGTCGTGCATCGCGGCCATCATGCTGGTGCGGTCGCCCGCGCGCACCGGTACCGGCTGCGTCAGGTCGCCCCGCGCGATGCGCGCCGCGAGCGCGGCCGCTTCGTCGGGCTCGCCGCCCAGGCTGCCGCGCACGTTGCGAATGATCACCAGCATCGCCGCGCTGATCACGAAGCCGATCACGAGCACCACCGCGAGGTGGCCCAGCAGCGTCCGGTAATAGAGGGTGTCGATGTCCTTCAGGAACACCCCGCTCGAGATGTTCCAGTCCCACGGCGCGAACCGCGTGACGTAGCTGATCTTCGGCACGGCCGTCTCGCTGTGCGGCAGCCGCCCGCGATATTCGGCGAAGCCGCTGCCGGTCGCCTTCGCGGCGTTCAGGATCGTCACGAACAGCGGCTTGCCGTCCGGATCGAGATAGTCGCCGACCTGCGTGCCGACGAGCTTCGGCAGCGTCGGATGCATCAGCACGACCGGCTTCGAGTCCATCACGAACACGTAGCCCGAATCGCCGTAGCGCATCGCGGCGAGGCTCGCGAGCGCGTCGCGCTTCGCGTCGGCCTCGGGCAGCGTGCCGCTCTGCGCGAGCGCGTGATACGCGTTCACGATGCCGGCCGCCGAGTCGACGAGATTCGCGATGCCCGCCTTGCGTTCGTCCAGCATCGTCGCGCGCGTCTCGTACGCGCTCCATGCGCCGACGCCCAGCAGACCGACCCATACCAGCGCAAGCGCGAGCCACAGCTTGCGGTTCAAACTCATTCTGCTCATCTGCGTGCCTTTGTCGATGTCGATGCGCCGATGCGCGCGAACGGCCTGTCCCGCGCAAACGGTTGCTCCTTCAATTACGGCAACGAGGCTTACAACTTGAATACGCGCCGGCGCTCGGCGGGCAGCGCCGGCGCGACAGCCCGCATCCGCTGTGCTACAAAGACCGCCTGACCGGCGCGCAACGCGCCGGCACCATTCCAGGGCCATCCATGTACGTCATCGACATCCACTACACCGCGTCGCTCGAACGCATCGACGACGCGCTCGAACGCCATCGCGCGTATCTGCAGCCGCAATTCGACAAGGGCATCTTCATCGCGGCGGGACCGAAGGTGCCGCGCGAAGGCGGCATGATCCTCGCGGCCCGCATCGATCGCGACGCACTCGACGCGATCCTCGAGACCGATCCGTTCGTCACCGAGGGGCTCGCCACCTATCGCGTGACCGAATTCCGGATCACGCGTGCCGCGTCCGGCTTCAACGTGCCGGCGCTGCCGTAACGCGCGCGCCGCCCGGCGCTCAGCGCAGGCGGACAGCGGGGAAAGAGGAAAAGCGTGACGGCGCGGGACGGCCGTCACGTGATCGCCGGGCAGGACGCCCGGCGGCGGCCGGTCAGTCGACCAGCAGCTTCAGGTCGTGGACCCACGGGCCGGGGCCCTGGCCGTCGCGCACGAACAGGCGCAGCTTGCCGTCGCGGTCGAACACGTAGCTCGCGGCCGTGTGATCCATCGTGTAGCTGCCGGGCGTCTTGCCGGGCACCTTCGCGTAGTACACGCGGAAATCCTTCGTCACCTTCTTCAGCGCCGCTTCGTCGGCCGGCCGCAGGCCGATGAACGACGGATCGAACGCGGGCACGTACTGGCCGAGCAGCGCCGGCGTGTCGCGTTCCGGGTCGACGGTGACGAACAGCACCTGCACGCGCTTCGCGGCATCGGGCCCGAGCTGCTTCAATGCTTCGGACAGCTCGGCCATCGTCGTCGGGCACACGTCCGGGCAATGCGTATAGCCGAAGAACATCACGACGGCCTTGCCCTTGAAATCGGCGAGCGTGCGCACCTTGCCGGCCGTATCGGGCAGCGAGAAATCACTGCCGAACTGCGTGTTGCCGGTGATGTCGAGATTCTGGAATTTCGGCGCGTTGTCGCATCCGGCGAGCAGCAGCGCCGCCGCGAATGCGCACGCGAACATCCAGCCTTGGCGCGCGCGGCGCCCGAACCTTGATTGGAGCATTGCGTTCAACCGTGCGGTTACACGCCGAGCAGCGGGCGTGCGTAGTGATCGACGAGCAGCGCGGCGAACAGCAGCGACAGGTAGACGATCGAGTAGCGGAAGGCCTTGCGGGCGAGTTCGTCCGAATAGTCGCGATGGATCTTCCACGCATACGCGAGGAACACCGCGCCGAGCAGCACCGCGCTCGTCAGGTAGACGGCCCCGCTCATCCCGGAGATGAACGGCATCAGCGTGACCGCGAACAGGATCACCGTATACAGCAGGATGTGCAGCCGCGTGAACTTCTCGCCGTGCGTGACCGGCAGCATCGGCAGCCCCGCGTTCTCGTAATCCTTGCGGCGATAGAGCGCGAGCACCCAGAAATGCGGCGGCGTCCACACGAAGATGATCAGCACGAGGATCCACGCGTCGCCCGGCACCGCGCCGGTGACGGCGGCCCAGCCGAGCGCCGGCGGCATCGCGCCCGACGCGCCGCCGATCACGATGTTCTGCGGCGTCATCGGCTTGAGCAGCAGCGTGTAGATCACCGCGTAGCCGACGAACGTCGCGATCGTCAGCCACATCGTCAGCGGGTTCGTGAACGTATAGAGCGTCCATGCGCCGACGCTGCCGAGCACGGCCGAGAACAGCAGGATCTGCGGCGTCGTGATCTCGCCGCGCGCGGACGGGCGCCACGCGGTACGGCGCATCATCGCGTCGATCTTCTGTTCGACAAGGCAGTTGATCGCGAACGCGGCACCGGCCAGCAGCCAGATGCCGATCGTGCCGCCGATCAGCACATGCCACGGCACCATGCCCGGCGTCGCGAGGAACATGCCGATCACCGCGCAGAACACCGCGAGCTGCGTGACACGCGGCTTCGTCAGCGCCATGTACTGGGAAAAGCGGCTACCGGGCGATTGGGAGAGGGTGCTTTGCATGGGGACGGTCACGCCGGGGCGGCGTCGCGCGCAGGCTGCGCGACACGGCCGGGGCGGCTTGAAAGGATGCGAAAGTTTAACATGACGACGAGCAGCAGCAGGATCGCGGCCCCGCCGTTGTGCGCGACGGCGACCGGCAGCGGCCACTGCAGCACGATGTTGGTCAGGCCCGTCACGAACTGCAGCAGCACGACCAGCAGCACGCCGTTCGCGGGCCGCCGCAGCGACTCGAAGCGGCGCATCTTCAGCGCGAACGCGACCAGGTACGCGACCACGACGAACGCGAACGTGCGGTGCGTCCAGTGGATCGCGACCAGCGCGTCCTGCGTGATCGCCTCGCCGTCCTTCGTCATCCCGAGCGCGCGCCACAGGTGGAAGCCATGCTGGAAGTCCATCGGCGGGATCCACTGGCCGTTGCAGGTCGGGAAGTCGGTGCAGGCAAGCACCGCGTAGTTGGTGCTCACCCAGCCGCCGAGCGCGATCTGCACGACCAGCAGCACGAGCGCCGCGAGCGCGGCCGCGCGGTAGCGTCCGGCCTCGGGGTCATACGACGGCAGCGGCGTCTGCCGCGCCGCGAGCCAGCCGAGCGTGCCGAGCAGCGTGAGGCCGAGCAGCAGGTGGATCGTGACGATCACCGGCTGCAGCTTCATCGTGACCGTCCACGCGCCGAACGCGCCCTGCACGAGGATCAGCAGCAGCAGGCTCGTCGGCCACCACGGCGACACGTGCAGCGGGCGGCGGCGCAGCCGCGCGGCCCACGCGATCACGACCTGCGCGATGATCAGCACGCCGATCGCCATCGCGAAATAGCGGTGGATCATCTCGATCCACGCCTTCGTCATGCTGACGGGGCCCGTCGGCATCGCCTGGTGCGCGGCCGTGATCGCGGCGTGCGCGATGAACGGCGACGACGTGCCGTAACAGCCGGGCCAGTCGGGGCAGCCGAGCCCCGAATCGGTCAGCCGCGTGAAGCCGCCGAACATCACGAGGTCGAGCGTCAGGAAGGTGGTGATCCACACGAGCTTGCGGAACTTGTCGTCGTCGGCCTTCACCCACACGTACGACAGCGGCAGCAGCGCGATGCACAAGCCGATCAGGCCGAGTTGCAGTAGATACGACATCGGAATGGTGCCTCGTTCTCTTGCCTTAACCGATGCTCGACCACTTCAGCAGCTTCGTCACGTCCGACTTGATCTTGCTGGGATTCGGGTCCTTCGGGAAACGCATCATCAGGTTGCCGTTCGGGTCGACCAGGTAAATGTGGTCGCTGTCCTTCGTGCCGGCATCGGCCGGCAGCCATGCGGCCACCGCGGCCGGATCGGCGACGAGCCGGCGCGTGTCGGGGTACGCGTCGAGCACCTTCTGCGGCATCGCGCCCGCGTCGCTGCGCAGCCACACCATCGTGATCCGGTGCCGCTCGCCCGCCTGCGTGACGCGGATCTGGCGCATGAAATAGAGCTTCTGCGCGCACGCATCGTCGCACGCGCTGCGGTCGGTCATCACGAACAGCCACACGCCGCGCAGCGACGCCAGCGGCACGGTCTTGCCGGTTTCGTCGGTCACCTGCAGACCGGCCGGGATCGGACGCTGCGGCTCGATCAGCGTGCCGTAGTTCGTCGACCCGCCCTTCGGCTTGATCACGTAATAGGTGAAGTACGACGCGATCATCGGCGCGGCGCACACGAGACCCAGCAGCACGAGCATCCAGCGGCCGCGCTTGCGGGCCGCCGGCGAGATCGGCGCGGCGGCCGGACCCTGACGGGAAGATTGCATGGACAAATCAGACCTCTCGAAACGAACCCGCGGCGCCGGCGCCGCGTCCTGGGATGGCGCTCATGCGCCGGCCGACTTCTTCGCCGCACGCCGCGCGGCGTACAGGCCGAAGCCGAGCGCGGCCGCCGCCATCGCCCACCACTGAAACATGTAACCGTAATTGCGCTCGACGCCGGTCGTCGCCGCCGGCCAGTCGCGCACGAGTTTGTCGCCGTCGTCGCTCGTCTGCTGGATCACGAACGGCTGCAGCGGCAGCCCCGTTTCCTTCGCATACTCGGCGACGTCCAGGTTCTGCCGGATCTTCTGGTGCGCGGCCGACCCGCCCTCGCCGAGCTCGAACGCACGCGATGCGTCGGCACGCGCGATACCGACGATCTCGACGTCGCCCGCCGGCGTCGCGAACGGCTCGATCGCGGTGCGATCGGCGATATTGCGCGGCAGCCAGCCGCGGTTCACGAGCACGACGCCGCCGCCCGTGAGTTTAAACGGCATCACGACGTAAAAACCCGGCTGATCGTTATACGGCCGATTGTCGAGAAACACCGCCTGCTCGGGCAGGAAACGGCCCCTGGCCCGCACGCGATGGAACTCGATCGACGCGAGCGGCATCGGCTGCGCGCCGACGTCGACGGGCGCCGCCTGCTCGTAGCGCGCGATGCTCGCCTGCAGCGCTTCCTTCTGGTGCGCGCGGTCGCGCTGCCAGAAACCGAGCCGGATCGTCACGGCGACGACGACGAGGATCAGGAGCGCGGGCAGCCAGCGGATCTTCATCATGCGGCCCGCCCGGCACATGCGCGAAAGCGAAGTGCGATAATTATCCCCTTCCTTTCGAATGGCCGTCGTCCGGTTCGTGTCATGCACATCCTCGTTCCCATCGCCTTCGTCCTCATCATTGCCAGCATGGGCTCGGCGCTCTACTTCATGATGCACGACCGCGGCCACACGAAACGCATGGTCTGGTCGCTCGCCACCCGTGTCGGGCTGTCGGTGTCGCTGTTCCTGCTCATCCTGATCGCGAACTGGATGGGCTGGATCCATTCGACCGGCCTGCCGATCGGGCGTTGATGCCGTTGCCGCGGCGGCCGCTGTGACATTTCGCCGCACGGTCGCGCCACCAAGCAAAAGCGCCGCCTGACTGAGTCGCGGCGGCGCCAGGGTGGTGTCGGCAGGCAGCGGCGCTACCGGTCGGCACCAATGAAAACGGCCCGCGCATTGCTGCGCGGGCCGTTTTTCCATTTACAGCCAGTAGACGACGACGTACAGGCCGAGCCAGACGACGTCGACGAAGTGCCAGTACCACGCGGCGCCTTCGAATGCGAAGTGATGATCGGGCTTGAAGTGGCCGCGAATCATCCGCACCAGCACCACCGCGAGCATCGTGCCGCCGAGGAACACGTGGAAACCGTGGAAGCCCGTCAGCAGGAAGAACGTCGAGCCGTACACGCCGGAGTTCAGCGTCAGGTTCAGTTCGTTGTACGCGTGGTAGTACTCGAAGCCCTGCAGGAACAGGAAGCAGATACCGAACACGAGCGTCGCGGCCAGCCATGCGATCGCCTTCTTGCGATGATCGTCACGCAGCGCATGGTGCGAGATCGTCAGCGTCACGCCCGACGACAGCAGGAATGCGGTGTTCAGCGTCGGGATCGGCCACGGGCCCATCGTCTTGAAGTGCCCGGCGAGCGCGGCGGGGCCTTCGTTCGGCCACACGGCGGAGAAGTCCGGCCAGATCAGCTTGTAGTCGAGGCTGCCGAGCTGGTGCAGCGCGATTTCACGCGCATAGAACAGCGCGCCAAAGAACGCGCCGAAGAACATCACTTCCGAGAAGATGAACCAGCTCATGCTCCAGCGGTACGACTTGTCGACGTTCTTGCCGTAATGACCGCCTTCCGATTCGGCGATCGCGTCGCCGAACCAGTGATACAGCGTGAAGAGCAACCACAGCAGGCCGAGCAGCGCCGTAAACGGCGCCCAGTCGTGACCGTTGATCCACAGCGCTACCGAGCCGAGCATGACCAGCAGGCCGATGGCCGCGCTGATCGGATGCTGCGACGGATGCGGCACGAAATAGTACGGGGTCTGGTTTTGACCGCTCATGCTTGATTCTCCACTTCAGTCCAATTTGTGTACCGGAAACCGCTCCGGCTTTATTTCTTGCGCGGCGCGACTGCCACCGCTCTTTCCCGCACGCCGCGCCGTGACGCCGCGCACTGCATTCTTTCGTGGCCGCGGGCCTCAGCCCACGACGGCACGCACGATCAGGATCAGCACGCCGATGAACACGCCGGCCGCGAGCAACGCGACGATCAGCACGTGCAGCGGATTCAGCTGCGTCGCATCGGCCTCCAGGTCGCGCCGCTTGCGCACGCCGAAGAACGACCACAGCACGGCTTTCAGCGCCTGGCCGAACGACCCGCCCCGCTTGACCTCCGTCATCGCCCCGCCTCCGTCGTCATGCGTCCGGCTTCGCCGTGCCCTGCGCCGCGGTACTGCGCTGCGCCGGTGCCGGCGTGGCCGGGGTATTCAGTTCGAAGAACGTGTACGACAGCGTGATCGTCTTCACGTCCTTCGGCAGTTTCGGATCGATCACGAACACCACCGGCATCTTGCGCGACTCGTTCGCGGCCAGCGTCTGCTGCGTAAAGCAAAAGCACTCGATCTTCTTGAAGAACTCCGTCGCCTGCTTCGGCGCGTAGCTCGGAATCGCCTGCGCCACGACCGGCCGGCCCTGCCCGTTCGTCACGTCGTACACGATCGTCATCAGTTCGCCCGGATGCACGTCGAGGCTGTTGTGCTCCGGCTTGAAACCGAGCGGCCCGCGCGCGTTCGCATCGAACTCGACCGACACCGTGCGGCTGTAGTCGACCTGCGAGTTCTTCACCTCGCGCTCGCTGACGTCGCGCTGCACCAGGTTGTTGATGCCGGTGATCTGGCAGATCGCCCGATACATCGGGATCAGCGCGAAGCCGAAACCGAACATCAGTCCGGCCACGACGAAGAGCTTCACCAGCATCGAACGATTGAACGCGCGATCGACGGCGCCCTCTTCCGGCTTCGACATACGACGACTTCCTCGCTACTGCGTCAGTTGCTGCATCAGTGAGTGGACAGCCACCACTGCTTGATCACGACACCCACAAAGAAAACGGCGGCGATGACGAGCAGGGTGAGGCCGAGCCGCTTGTTGCCCGCGCGAATCTGCTCGGGCGTTCGTCTTTCTTGTGGATTCCGGTTCATCTGAAACTTCGCTGAAACCTCAATGCGGCGCCCGCCGCGCCTGCCATCAAGGCAGGCAGCGGCCGGGCGCACCATGAAACTTACTCGACGTGCGGCGGTTGCTCGAACGTGTGGAACGGAGCCGGGCTCGGCACCGTCCACTCGAGGCCCGTCGCGCCGTCCCACGGCTTGTCCGACGCCTTTTCCAGCTCGCCGCCGCCACGGTAGGCCGGCAGCGCGACCGCGAACAGGAAGTACACCTGCGCGAGGCCGAAGCCGAATGCGCCGATCGTCGCCACCTGGTTGAAGTCCGTGAACTGCGCCGGGTAGTCCGCATAACGACGCGGCATGCCGGCCAGACCGACGAAGTGCATCGGGAAGAACGTCAGGTTGAAGAAGATCATCGACGCCCAGAAGTGGATCTTGCCGCGCGTCTCGTTGTACATCCAGCCCGTCCACTTCGGCGCCCAGTAGTACCAGCCCGAGAACAGCGCGAACAGCGAGCCGGCCACCAGCACGTAGTGGAAGTGCGCCACCACGAAGTAGGTGCCGTGATACTGGATGTCGAGCGGCGCCATCGCGAGCATCAGGCCCGTCAGGCCGCCGAACGTGAACACGAACAGGAAGCCGATCGCGAACAGCATCGGGGTTTCGAACGTCATCGAGCCGCGCCACATCGTCGCGAGCCAGTTGAACACCTTCACGCCCGTCGGCACGGCGATCAGCATCGTCGCGTACATGAAGAACAACTGGCCGGTGACCGGCATGCCCGTCGCGAACATGTGGTGCGCCCAGACCATGAACGACAGGATCGCGATCGATGCCGTCGCGTACACCATCGAGCTATAGCCGAACAGCGTCTTGCGCGCGAACGCCGGGATCACCTGCGATACGATCCCGAACGCCGGCAGAATCATGATGTACACCTCGGGGTGGCCGAAAAACCAGAAGATGTGCTGGTACATCACCGGGTCGCCGCCGCCTGCCGCGTTGAAGAACGACGTGCCGAAGTGGCGGTCGAACAGCACCATCGTGATCGCGCCTGCCAGAACCGGCATCACCGCGATCAGCAGGTACGCCGTGATCAGCCACGTCCATGCGAACATCGGCATCTTCATCAGCGTCATGCCCGGTGCGCGCATGTTCAGGATCGTCACGACGATGTTGATCCCGCCCATGATCGACGACGCGCCCATGATGTGGACCGCGAAGATCGCGAAGTCCATGCCCGGGCCCATCTGCGTCGACAGCGGTGCGTACAGCGTCCAGCCGGCAGCCGTCGCGCCGCCCGGCGCGAAGAACGAACCGACCAGCAGCACGGCCGCGACCGGCAGCAGCCAGAAGCTGAAGTTGTTCATCCGCGCGAACGCCATGTCGGATGCGCCGATCTGCAGCGGAATCATCCAGTTCGCGAAGCCGACGAACGCCGGCATGATCGCGCCGAACACCATGATCAGGCCGTGCATCGTCGTGAGTTCGTTGAAGAACTCCGGACGCATGATCTGCAGGCCCGGCTCGAACAGCTCGGCACGGATGCCGAGCGCCATCACGCCGCCCGACAGGAACATGATGAACGAGAACAGCAGGTACAGCGTACCGATGTCCTTGTGGTTGGTGGCGAACAGCCAGCGACGCCAGCCGTGCGGCATTTCGTGCGCGTGGTCGTCGTGCGCGTGGTCCGCGGCTACGTCGTGCCCGATGCTAGACATGAGAATCTCCTAATGCGAATACGTCGACTAACTCAGCGACACGTCAAGCCGCCGGGCCGATCTCGACACGCCGGGCTTCCTTAGCGTCAGCCCCGCCCGTGATCGTTTCCGGCTTTTTCATGATGATGTGGTCTTCCGCCACGCCTGCTGCCTTCAGCGCGTCGCGCACGGCCTGTGCACGATGCTTCGCCAGTTCGGCGTTCGCGTCGGCCGAGCCCGTCTTGTCGGTGAAACCCGACAGCGCGAGCTTCGCGTCCGGATGTGCCTTCGCATAGTCGGCCGCGGCGGCGATCGCCGCTTTCGCGTCGGCCGGCAGCACGCTCTTGCCCGTTTCGAAGTAGATCGTCGACAGCGCGGCCGATGCCGCCGGCTGCTCGGCGGCGCCCGACGCGGCTTGCGCCGGTGCCGATGCCGCTTCCGCCGGTGCCGCTGCCGCGCCTGCCGCGTCTTCCGGCATCTTGCCGTTGCGCGCGTCGGCCACTTGCTTCGGCTGCAGCAGGTCGTTCTTGTGGTTGCCCCACGAGTTGCGTTCGTACGTGATGACCGACGCGATGTCGAGGTCCGACAGCGACGCCCACGACGGCATCGCGCCCTTGCCGTGCAGCACGCGCTCGACGTGGCCGGCGATCGGGCCGTTCACGATCGGGCTGCCGTCCATCGCCGGGAACGCGCCGAGGCCCTTGCCGCTCACCTGGTGGCAGGCCGCGCAGTTCGCCTTGTAGACTTCCTCGCCGTGCGCGACGAGTTCAGCCATCGTGTAGACCTTGTTCGGATCGACCGACGCGCTGGCCAGCTTGGCCTTCTGCGCCGTGACCCACTTCGCGTAGTCGTCTTCCGACAGCACTTCGACGACGACCGGCATGTACGCGTGTTCCTTGCCGCACAGCTCGGTACAGAAACCGCGGAACGTGCCGACCTTGTCGGCCTTGAACCACGTGTCGCGCACGAAGCCGGGGATCGCATCCTGCTTCACGCCGAACGCGGGCACGTACCACGAGTGGACGACGTCGTTCGCGGTCGTGATGATGCGGATCTTCTTGTTGACCGGCACGACGAGCGGGTTGTCGACTTCCTGCAGATAGGTGTCGGTGATCGGCTTCTTGCCCATCACTTCGTCGCGCGGGGTGGTCAGCGTCGACAGGAAGCCGATGCCCTCGCCCGGGCCCTTCACGTAGTCGTAGCCCCACTTCCACTGGTAGCCGGTGACCTTGATCGTGAGATCGGCGTTCGTCGTGTCCTTCATCGCGACGACGGCCTTCGTCGCCGGCAGCGCCATCAGCACGACGATGACGAACGGCACGATCGTCCAGATGATCTCGACGGTCGTGCTTTCATGGAAATTGGCGGCCTTGTGGCCTTTGGATTTGCGGTGCGCGAAGATCGAATAGAACATCACGCCGAACACGCCGACGAAGATCACCGTACACAGGATCAGCATCATCGTGTGGAGATCGTAGAGCTCCTCGGCGATTTTCGTGACCGGCGGCTGAAAGTTGATCTCGTTGACGCGGGGGCCGCCCGGGCTATCACCGACCGCCAGGGCGGCACCGGCAAAGAGCAATCCGCTGCATGCCAGCACGCCCGTGAGGGCTCGCTTGATTGTTTTCATAGCATCCTTACCCAAAATTTCCATTCAAACCCTCCCCCGTCGCAAGCCGCCGGCCCGTATCGGCCGGTGCCCGCGCCTCGTCAGCCGCAGCGCCTGAGCGACACGCGCAGTTCGTCGGCGAACTGCGCACGCTTGTACTGCGCGAGATGCTGCCCGATCACGACGGTCTGCCCGCGCGATACCAGTCGAATCGGATCGCGTGGCGTCGCACCCGGCTCGACCCGCACCCAGCGCGGGTTGAATTCGATCTGCGTGAGCCGCTCCGCATCCATCCGCTCGATCACGAGCCGATGCGGAAACAGCCTGATGCGCTCGTAATCGACCGCATGACGAGCATGGATCGCAAATGCGACACCCACTGCCAGCAACTCGATTCCGGTAAAGGGCATGACGAGCCAGGCCCCTCTCCACATCAGCAACGACGCGATCACCAGCGAGAAGCCCGCGAGCGACGCATAAAACAGCACGAACTGGCGTGGCGACACCGAACAGTTGCGTTTGATCAGCCAGTCTTCGAGGACCGGCTCGCCGTTCGTCGTCTCCGCCAAAACCCTCGCTGCTTCCATCGCCGCCTCACGCGAATGGCATGCGATGCATGCCTGCATCGGACTCGTCGCCCCGTATTGCGGGGACCCCGGGACGACAAGCTGACGCATTATAGGCGGGTTCAATGGCATCCACAAGCAAGCGCCTATCGCCCGCCAAGCCAAGCGCGACAAGCTTTTCGGCCATTTTTCGCGCCAATTCGACCCCGCTTTGCGCCGCTAATTTCAGACATAACAAAACCCCTCTTTACCGCTTTACCGATTCTTCGGACGCCCCTTGCCGATATCCTCGATGCGCACGATCCCGTGCCCCTCGGCGGTCGTGCGCGGGACGGCCTTCCATGCGTGGCCGTAGATCACCTCGAAGGTCAGCGGAATCGTGCCGTCCTCGCGCCGGCGCGCCGCCAGCGCATCGCCGAGCGCCGCGCGAAAGCGCCGCGTCGCGTGCCGCGGCGCCGTGCGCTCGAACGGATAGGCGCCCCAGCGGCGCACGTCGGCCAGCAGGGAATCGGGGGATTTGTAGGTGACGGTCAGCACTTCCTGATCCATCACGGGAATCTCGAAGCCGCTCTCGACGAGCATGTCGCCGAGGTCGTGCATGTCGACGAAATCGATCACGCGCGCGGCGGGCGGCGCCATGCCCAGCGCCGCTTCGGCGTCCGCGCAGGCCGCCCGCAGCTCGCGCAGCGTGTCGGGCCCGAGCGTGCTGAACATCAGCAGGCCGTTCACGCGCAGCACGCGCTGCCATTCGGGCAGCACCGCGTCGGGACGCGAATGCCAGTGGAGAGCGAGATTCGACCAGATCAGGTCGAACGCGCCGCCCGGGAACGGCAGCGCGGCGAAATCGGCCTGCGCGACGCGCGGCCCGCGCTGGCCCAGCGCGCGGCCGAGCGACGCCGGCAGCCAGCGGCGCCAGTTGGTTTGTTCGACCTCGCGCTGACCGGCCCGCGCGAGCATCGCGCCGGACAGGTCGACGCCGAACACGGGCGCTTCCGGAAAGCGCGCGCGCAGCGCCGGCAGATCGTCGCCCGGGCCGCAGCCGGCATCGAGCACGGCCGTGGGGCTCACCTTGATGTATTCGAGACGCTCGTTCATCCGCTGCGCGATCTCGCGCGGCAGGAACGCGACCGCGTCGAAGGTGGCGGCACGGCGGTCGAAGATCCGCCGCAGGCGCCTGGCGTCATTGGCCGGACGGCCGGTTGGAGTCGAAGCTGGGGACATGTCGGGCACACTGGCGAAGAGCCCGAAGTATACTCGCTCGCCCCGGAAGCTTCATTGAGACGGGGTGGCAGGAGTGTTGCGATGACCTGCAGTTCCGCCGGACGCACGATGCGCGTCGTTTTGTCGCAGGTTCGCATGCTGGCGGCGAAAGTCGCCGCGGTCGCGCTGCCGAATCGCTGCGCGCTGTGCGGCAATTTGTCACACGCCGTGATCTGCGACGCTTGCGACGCCGCGTACTGGAATGAAGCGCGATTGCGCTGCGACGCCTGCGCGCTGCCGCTGGGTGTCGGGCAGCCGCGTTCGCGCGACGGCCGCCGCACCGGTGCCGGCCACCCGGCCGCGTATCGATGCGATGCGTGCCGCACTGCCCCGCCGCCGTTCGACGCGACGCTCGCGCTCGCGGATTACCGCGCGCCGCTCGACGGGCTGGCACGCGGCCTGAAGTTTCACGCGCGGCTCGCACTCGGCGCCGAATTCGCGGCGCGGCTCGCGCGGCTGGTCGACGATACGTGCGGCGCGGGCCGTTTCGACCGGGTCGCGCCGGTGCCGCTGTCGCACCGGCGGCTCGTCGCGCGCGGCTACAACCAGGCGTGGGCGATCGCACGTCCGCTCGCGCGCCGGCTCGGCGTGCGCGCGGATGCGGCGCTGCTCGCGCGCGTCGCCCACACCGCGCCGCAGTCGCGGCTCGACCGGCAGGCGCGGCGCGACAACGTAATGGCGGCGTTCGTGGTGGCCGGTGACGTCGCCGGCCGCCACATCGCGCTCGTCGACGACGTGATGACGTCCGGCGCGACGCTCGCGGCCGCCGCGCACGCGCTGAAGGCGGCGGGCGCCGCGCGCGTGACGAATCTGGTTGCGCTGCGCACCGCCAGGGATTAATTAGATAGAGAGGCCGGCCACGCCTGCGTGGCCGCGGCCGCCACGAACCGGCCGGCCGGGAACGCGCACGTTGCGCGGCCCCGGCCGGCCCAGCCAAACCGAAACATGTTCAACGTCGTCCTCGTCGCTCCCGAAATTCCGCCGAACACCGGCAACGTGATCCGCCTGTGCGCCAATACGGGCGCGCACCTGCACCTGATCGAGCCGCTCGGCTTCCCGCTCGACGACGCACGGATGCGCCGCGCCGGCCTCGACTATCACGAGTATGCGCAGATGCGCGTGCACCGCGACTGGGATGCGTTCGTCGCATCCGAAGCACCCGATCCCGCGCGGATGTTCGCGTTCACGACCCGCGGCTCGGGCCGCTTCCACGATCACGCGTTCCTGCCGGGCGACTGGTTCGTGTTCGGCTCGGAGACCCGCGGCCTGCCCGCCGAGCTGCTCGAGCGCTTTCCGGACGAACAGCGCGTCCGCCTGCCGATGCGGCCGGACAACCGCAGCCTGAACCTGTCCAACACGGTCGCGGTGGTCGTGTTCGAGGCGTGGCGCCAGGCCGGCTTCGAAGGCGGCGCCTGACCCACCGGGCACGCCACCCGCGGCGCGCGATGCGTCAGGTCCGCGTGAGCCGCACGCGATACAGGTCGTAGATGTCGGGGGAAAAGCACGCGAACACCACGCGTGCGAGGTTCGGCGCCTGCGGCAGCATTTCGGCGACGGTGCCGACCGCGATGCCGACGGCCTCCTCGACCGGATAACGATAGATTCCGCAGCTGATTGCCGGAAACGCGATCGACGTCGCGGCGACCTCCTCGGCCAGTTCGATCGCCCGCCGGTAGCACGACGCGAGCAGGTCGGCCTCGCCGCGCCCGCCGCCGTGCCATACGGGGCCGACCGCATGGATCACGTAGCGCGCCGGCAGCCCGTGGCCGCGCGTGAGCTTTGCGTCGCCCGTGTCGCAGCCGCCGAGCGTGCGGCACTCGGCGAGCAGGCCGGGGCCGGCCGCGCGATGGATGGCGCCGTCGACGCCGCCCCCGCCGAGCAGCGAGCCGTTCGCCGCGTTGACGATCGCGTCGACCTCGAGCGTCGTGATGTCGACGACCCGCGCGTCGAGCGTGGTGGAACCGATCTGCAGCATGACACCCTCCCGGAACGCCGGAGACGGTTCAAGCGTAGTCCGCTTTGGTGCCGCGCGCCCGGCGCAACCGCACCGGGAAGCGCCGGTTCGCGCTACTCCGCGCGCGCGTCGCGCCGCAGCAGGCCGCTGACCGCGTCGCGCGGTGCGATGCCGTCGAACAGCACGCCGCACACGGCCTCGGTAATCGGCATTTCGATCGACTGCGCGCGCGCGAGCGCCAGCACGGCCTGCGCGCAGCGCACGCCTTCGGCCACGTGGCCGAGCGCGCCGAGGATGTCGTTCAGCGTGCGGCCGGCCGCCAGTTGCAGGCCGACCGTACGGTTGCGCGACAGGTCGCCCGTCGCGGTGAGGATCAGGTCGCCGAGGCCCGTGAGGCCCGTGAAGGTTTCCGCGCGGCCGCCGAGCGCGACGCCGAGCCGCGACATTTCGGCGAGGCCGCGCGTGATCAGCGCGGCGCGCGCGTTCAGCCCGAGGCCCAGGCCGTCCGAGATGCCGGTCGCGATCGCCAGCACGTTCTTCACCGCGCCGCCGACCTCGACGCCGACCACGTCGTCGCCCGTGTAGATCCGCATGGCGCCGTGATGGAACGCGGCGAGCGTGCGCTCGCGGCATGCGGACGACGTGCTCGCCACCGTCAGCGCGACGGGCAGCGACTGGCCGACCTCGCGCGCGAAGCTCGGGCCCGACAGCACGCCGTTGCTCTGCTGCTCGGGCAGCTCGGCCGCGATCACCTGGTGCGGCAGCAGATGCGTGTCGGCCTCGAAGCCCTTGCAGACCCAGACGATATGCGCGGGCACGCAGCCTGCGTCGCGCATCGCGCGGCACAGCGTGCGCAGCCCGGCCACGGGCGCGGCGATCACGCACAGCGCGTCGTCCGCGGCGCCGTGCGCGAGCGCGGCGCCGAGATCGGCGTCGTAGCGCAACGCGTCGGGCAGCGCGATGCCGTCCAGATAGCGGGCGTTTTCGTGCCGGGCCTGCAGCCCGGCGATGAGCGCGGCGTCGCGCGCCCACAGAAGCGTATCGTGCCGCGCGGCCAGATGGCCCGCGAGCGCGGTGCCCCAGGCACCGGCGCCGAGAACGGCTACTTTCATACCCAGCACCGGTCTGCGTTCAACGTCAGTTCAGCGTCGTGCCGTTCGGCGCGCCTGCCGCGGCGCCGGCCTGCTGCTGAAGCTGCGCGAGGCGCTGCTCGTACAGCGCCTGGAAGTTGATTTCCGCCAGGTGGATCGGCGGGAAGCCCGCGCGCGTGATCGCGTCGGCGATGTTCGAACGCAGGTACGGGAACAGGATCGTCGGGCAAGCGATGCCGACGAGCGGGTCGAGCTGTTCGTCCGGAATGTTGCGGATGTCGAAAATACCGGCCTGCTTCGCTTCGATCAGGAACGCGACCTTGTCCTTCACCTTCGCCGTGACGGTCCCCGACACGACGACTTCGAACACGCTTTCCGCGAGACGGTCGGCCTTCACGTCGACTTCGACTTCAACCGACGGCATGTCCTGCTCGAGGAAGATCGCCGGCGAATTCGGCTGCTCGAGCGACATATCCTTCAGGTAGACGCGCTGGATGTTGAAGAACGGTTGGTTTTCGACGTCGGACATGGTGTTTCCCTAAAAGTGGTGACGGGGCGGCCCGGCTTCTCGCCGGCCGCCACGGATGAATCCTGCGCGCCCAAGCCGCGGCGCGGCCGGCGGCCATTCTGCCCTAATCAGGCCGCTTGCAGAAGCGGCACGAGCCCGCCTTCGCGGTCGAGCTTCGACAGATCGTCGTAACCGCCGACGTGCGTGTCGCCGATATAGATCTGCGGCACCGTGCGGCGCCCCGTGCGCGTCATCATTTCCTCGCGGCGGGCCGGATCGCGATCGATCAGCACCTTCTCGATCTGCTCGACCCCGCGCAGCTTCAGCAGGCGCTCGGCCTGCATGCAATACGGACACACCTGCGTGCTGTACATCAAAACCTTGTTCACTTCGCCACTCCTTGTTTGACGACCGGCATCCCGGCCTGCTGCCAGGCGGCCACGCCGCCCTCGAGCACGTGCACCTCGGCGTAACCGGCCGCCTCGACCTCGCGCGCCGCCTTCTGCGACTGCTGGCCGTTCTGGCAGACGAGCAGCACCGGCGTGCTCTTGTTCTTCGCGACTTGCGCAATTTTCGCGCCGATCTCGCCCGCGGCGACCTGGCGCGCCGACGGCAGGTGGCCGGCGGCGAAATCGGACGCGGCGCGCAGGTCGATCACGACCGCGTTGCGACGGTTGATGAGTTGCGTCGCCTCCGCGGCCGACAGGCCGCCACGGCCGCGGCGCAGTGCGGGCCAGGCCAGCAGGCCGCCGGAGACCACCAGGATCGCGATGAGGGCCAGGTTCGTGTAATCGGTAAAGAACGTCACGGAATTCCGCCGGAAAAAGAGAAATCGGATGAGGACAATCCCGCCATTATAAAATAACCGTCTTGCGCGATGGCGGGCCCCGGTCGGGTCCCGTGCGACGCGCCCCGCTTCCCTATCACTACCGACCGCAAGATCCATGTACAAACTCGTTCTCATCCGCCACGGCGAATCGACGTGGAACAAGGAAAACCGCTTCACCGGCTGGGTCGACGTCGACCTGACCGAACAGGGTCGCAACGAGGCCTACCAGGCCGGCGAATTGCTCAAGGAGGCCGGCTACACGTTCGACATCGCGTACACGTCGGTGCTCAAGCGCGCGATCCGCACGCTGTGGCACGTGCAGGACCGGATGGACCTGATGTACCTGCCGGTCGTCCACTCGTGGCGCCTGAACGAGCGCCACTACGGTGCGCTGTCGGGCCTGAACAAGGCGGAAACCGCCGCGAAGTTCGGCGACGAGCAGGTGCTCGTGTGGCGCCGCAGCTACGACACGCCGCCGCCCGCGCTCGAGCCGACCGACGAGCGCGCGCCGTTCAACGACCCGCGCTACGCGAAGGTGCCGCGCGAGCAGCTGCCGCTCACCGAGTGCCTGAAGGACACGGTCGCGCGCGTGCTGCCGCTGTGGAACGAATCGATCGCGCCGGCCGTCCGTGCCGGCAAGCAGGTGCTGATCGCCGCGCACGGCAACTCGCTGCGCGCGCTGATCAAGTACCTCGACGGCATCTCGGACAGCGACATCGTCGGCCTGAACATCCCGAACGGCGTGCCGCTCGTGTATGAACTCGACGAGAACCTGAAGCCGATCCAGCACTATTACCTCGGCGACCAGGACGCGATCGCGCAGGCGCAGGCCGCCGTCGCGAAGCAGGGCAAGGCGGGCTGACGCCCGTCGCGCCGGGCGGGCCGCGTCCGGCGCGGGGTGCCCGGCCGCGGCCCGCACCCCGCGCGAACCTTCTCGGCCCCGCTGCTGTCGAATCCGCTTTCGAACCCGCGGCGGGGCCCAGCCAGGCCGGCTCCGGGCCGTTTGCGGCGCTTTTCGCGCCGTTCCACTGAGTCTTCGGACGAACAGTTATACTTGTCCGCTACATCCCCGCTACCGCCACGCGCTTCCCGACCGCACCAGATCTCTATGCGAATGAAATTGAAGAACATCGGCCTGATTGCCGCGGGCCTCGCCACGGGCGTGTTCGCCACGCTGCAGGTTTCCGCATCGGCCGAGCAGACCGCCACGGCGCCGCTTCCCCTGGACCAGCTCCGCCTGTTCGCGGAAGTCTTCGGCCAGATCAAGCGCGAGTACGTCGAACCGGTCGACGACAAGAAGCTGCTGACGGCGGCGATCAAGGGCATGGTGTCGAGCCTCGACCCGCACTCGTCGTTCCTCGACAAGACCGACTATGACGAGCTGCAGGAGCAGACGAAGGGCCGCTTCGCGGGTCTCGGCATCGAGATCTCGCAGGAAGACGGCCTCGTCAAGGTGATCTCGCCGATCGAGGATACGCCCGCGTTCCGCGCCGGCATCCGTCCGGGCGACCTGATCACGCGCATCAACGACAAGCCGGTGCGCGGCATGACGCTCGACAAGGCCGTCAAGCAGATGCGCGGCGAGCCGGGCACCAAGGTCACGCTGACGATCTTCCGCAAGAGCGACGACCGCACGTTCCCGGTCACGGTCACGCGCGCGATCATCAAGGTCCAGAGCGTGAAGATGAAGATCCTCGATCCGGGCTACGCGTATGTCCGCATCACGAGCTTCCAGGAGCGCACGACGCCCGACCTCGCGCAGAAGCTGCAGGACATCGCGCGCCAGCAGCCGAACCTGAAGGGCCTCATCCTCGACCTGCGCAACAACGGCGGCGGCCTGCTGCAGAGCGCGGTCGGCGTGGCCGGCGCGTTCCTGCCGCCCGACTCGGTCGTCGTGTCGACCAACGGCCAGATCCCCGATTCGAAGCAGGTCTACCGCGATACGTACGACAACTATCGCCTGCCGTCCTTCGACGGCGATCCGCTGAAGAACCTGCCGCCGGTCTTCAAGACCGTGCCGATGATCGTGCTGACGAACGCCTATTCGGCATCCGCGTCGGAAATCGTCGCGGGTGCGCTGCAGGATTCGAAGCGCGCGCAGATCATGGGCAAGACGACGTTCGGCAAGGGTTCGGTGCAGACGGTCCGCCCGATGACGGCCGACACGGCGCTGCGCCTGACCACCGCGTACTACTACACGCCGAGCGGCCGTTCGATCCAGAACAAGGGCATCACGCCGGACGTGCCGGTCGATCAGTACGCGGACGGCGATCCCGACGACGTGCTCGTGACGCGCGAGGTCGACTACACGAACCACCTCGCGAACACGCAGGACCCGAACGAGAAGAAGGAACAGGAAGAGCGCGAGCAGCGCCGGATGGATCAGCTGCGCATCCTCGAAGAGCAGAACGACAAGAAGACGCCGGAGCAACGCCAGAAGGATCGCGATCGCAAGCCGATCGAGTTCGGCAGCGCCGACGACTTCATGATGCAGCAGGCGCTCAACAAGCTCGAGGGCAAGCCGGTCCAGGAATCGAAGTCGCTGCTCGCCGAGAGCACGAAGAGCCCGACCGGCAAGGCTGCCGCCGTATCGAAGGCATCGGGCGCCAGCGCAAAGCCGGCGTCCGCACCGAAGCCCGCGTCGGCGCCGAAGTAAGCGCCGGCCGGCATCCGACGGGCCATCGCGGGAAGACCGCGATGGCCCGTTTTTCATGCGCGCCTAAAATAACGAAACGTCCGCCCGCCTCGCCCCACGACTCCCCATGAACGACGATCAACTCCTGCGCTACTCCCGACACATCCTCGTCGACGAAATCGGCATCGACGCGCAGCAGCGCTTTCTCGACGCGCATGCGATCGTCGTCGGCGCGGGCGGCCTCGGCTCGCCCGCCGCGATGTACCTCGCGGCATCGGGTGTCGGCACGATCACGCTCGTCGACGCCGATACGGTCGACCTCACGAACCTGCAGCGGCAGATCCTGCACGTGACGGCATCGGTCGGCCGCAGCAAGGTCGAATCGGGGCGCGACGCACTCGCGCAGCTGAACCCCGAGGTGAAGGTGAACGCGGTCGCGGCACGCGTCGACGATGCGTGGCTCGACACGCACGTCCCGCGGGCGACCGTCGTGCTCGACTGCACCGACAACTTCGCGACGCGCCACGCGATCAACCGCGCGTGCGTCGCGCACGGCGTGCCGCTCGTGTCGGGCGCCGCACTGCGTTTCGACGGCCAGATCAGCACGTTCGACTTCCGCGATCCGGCCGCGCCCTGCTATGCGTGCGTGTTCCCGGAAGACCAGCCGTTCGAGGAAGTCGCGTGCGCGACGATGGGCGTGTTCGCACCGACGGTCGGGATCATCGGCGCGATGCAGGCGGCCGAAGCGCTGCGCGTGATCGGCGGCATCGGCAAGACGCTCAACGGGCGGCTGATGATGCTCGATTCGCTGCGAATGGAGTGGACGACGATGAAAATCGCGCGCCAGGCCGACTGCCCCGTGTGCGGGGGCCGGCACTGACGCGCGACGGGCAGGCGCCGAGCGGCGCCTGCGCGACACGGCGACAGCGAGCGGCGACCTGGCCGCCTAGGCGGCCGCATCCGCCCGCGGCTCGGCGACCGACAACCGCTGCAACGCCGCCTGCACCTCTTCCGGCTCGAACGCCGCGAGCACGTCGGCCGTCGGCTTCTCGAGCGCCTTCAGATGCGCGCGCAGGATCTCCTGCTTCACGACGAGCAGCTGGCTCGGGTGCATCGAGAACTCGGTGAGCCCCATCCCGAGCAACAGGCGCGTGAGCGCCGGATCGCCCGCCATCTCCCCGCACACCGACACCGACACGCCCGCGCGCTTCGCTTCGCGCAGCGTATAGGCGATCAGGTGCAGCACGGCCGGATGCAGCGGGTCGTACAGGTGCGCGACCGCGTTGTCGGCGCGGTCGATCGCGAGCGTGTACTGGATCAGGTCGTTCGTGCCGATCGACAGGAAATCGAACCGCTTCAGGAACAGCGGCAGCGCGATCGCCGCGGCCGGAATCTCGATCATCGCGCCGATGCGCACGTTCCGGTCGTACGCGAGCCCCGCATCGTCGAGCTGGCGCTTCGCCTCGCGGATCAGGTCGAGCGTCTGGTCGATTTCCTGCGCGTGCGCGAGCATCGGGATCAGGATCTTCACCTGGCCGAACGCGGACGCGCGCAGGATCGCCCGCAGCTGCGTGAGGAACATCTGCGGCTCGGACAGGCTCCAGCGGATCGCGCGCAGGCCGAGCGCCGGGTTCGGCGCGGTTTCGTAGCCTTCGTCGAGCGCCTCGAGCGGCTTGTCCGCGCCGACGTCGATCGTGCGGATCGTCACCGGCATGCCCTTCATCCACTCGACGGCGCGCTTGTACGCGGCGAACTGCTCCTCCTCTTCCGGCATCTCCTTCTGATGCATGAACAGGAACTCGGAGCGGAACAGGCCGACGCCGACCGCACCGGCCTCGACGGCCGCCTTCGCGTCGTCGGGCAGCTCGATGTTCGCGTACAGCTCGATCTTGGTGCCGCACAACGTTTGCGTCGGCGAGAACTTCAGCCGCTGCAGCTTGCGCTGCTCCAGCTGCTTCTCGGACTGGCGGTACGAATATTCCTCGAGGACGATCGGCGCGGGATCGACGATCACGATGCCCTGGTCGCCGTCGACGATGATCAGGTCGTCCTGGCGGATCAGCGCGCTCGCGTGCTGCACGCCGACCGCGGCCGGAATGCCGAGACTGCGCGCGACGATCGCCGTGTGCGACGTGCGCCCGCCGAGATCGGTGACGAACGCCTGGAACGACTGCGTCTTGAACTGCATCATGTCGGCCGGCGCGATGTCGTGCGCGACGACGATCATCTCGTTCGTGCCGTTCTTGGCCGCGCGGTCGAGCGCCTGCGACGCGGACGGCGCACCGGCCAAGGCCTTCAGCACGCGCTCGACCACCTGCTCGATGTCGGCCTTGCGCTCGCGCAGGTATTCGTCCTCGATGTCGTCGAAGTGGCGCGTGAGCAGCTCGAGCTGCTCGGTCAGTGCCCATTCGACGTTGTAGCGGCGCGTGCGGATCAGGTCGATGGTTTCCTGCACGAGCATCTCGTCGCTCAGGATCATCGTGTGGACGTCGATGAATGCGCCGACTTCGCTCGGGGTGTCGTCGGTCAGGTCGGCGCGCAGCGCCTCGAGTTCGTGATGCACGACGTCGAGCGCCGTGCGGAATCGCTCGACCTCGGCGTCGATCTGGGGTGCCTCGACCAGGTAATGGGCGACGTCGAGCGCCGCCGGCGCGATCAGATACGCTCGCCCGATCGCGATACCACGTGAGACGGGAATGCCATGCAGCGTGAAGGACACGCGCACCTCCTCTGTACAAGTAAAGCCGCGGCACACTGCTGCGATGCGCTTATGACCCCGGTTAGCGATTATAAATTCCGCGCCCCCCCGCTGACTGCATGCACCGCAGCATTGCGCATTCCGCATCAATGCTGCCGACGAAAAAAATGCCGCGAAATCCGCGGCATTCTGACTGGAAACGGCAACGATCGCGCGTGGCGATCACTGGCCTTCGCCGAACTTGTCGGCGATCAGCTTCAGCAGCGCGTCCATCGCTTCCTGCTCGTCGGACCCTTCGGTCTCGATCGTCACGGTGCTGCCGATCCCCGCCGCCAGCATCATCACGCCCATGATGCTCTTCGCATTGATCTTGCGCCCGTTGCGCGTCATCCAGACTTCCGACTGGAAGTTGCCGGCCAGTTGCGTGAGCTTGGCCGATGCGCGCGCATGGAGCCCCAATTTATTGACGATGGTGGTTTCTTGTTGAAGCATGATTCTCGGTCGGGTCGGTCGAGGCCGCCGGCGGCGCACGCCGGCGGTGTGGTCTAAAACGGAAAACGGGAAATCAGTGCGACTCGGTGCGCGGCTGCGGTTCCGGCGGAATCGGCGCGCATTGGCCGCAGCCGGTTTCCGTCGGCGGCGGCGGTATGCCGGCCGACACCTCGTGGACGCCCTTCGCGCCGCCGGACAGCGCCTTGTCGACGAGCTTGTCGAGCGGCACGGTACGGTAGCAGACGGCCCGCACGAGCATCGGCAGGTTCACGCCCGCCAGCACGCGCACGTTGTCGAGCTTCGCGAGCTGGCCGGCGATGTTCGCCGGCGTCGCGCCGTACATGTCGGTCAGCACGACCACGCCGTTGTCTTCCCGGAGCCGCGCGAGTTCCGCATGCGCGAACGCCATCACCTGGGCCGGGTCGCTGTCCGCCATCACGTCGATACAGCCGATGCGGGCAGGCACGCCGCCATAGATGTGCGCGATGCAGTCCCGCAGCGCGGTGGCGAGCGGAGCGTGCGCGATGATCAGGATCCCGGCCATGTCAGATCGCTCCCGGCCGCCCCTGGCGGGCCGACGCCCCGCGGCGGGGCAATGAGCGTAGCGAGTGTGGGAAACGTTTCATGTTCAGCCTTGCAACAGTATCGGCCCGACCGCCGGGCCTTCGGTGCGCCGAAAACGGCACCTGGCAAGCGGGCATTGTAGCAGGCCGGTCAAGCGGCTCCGGCGACGGGGGGCCTGCGCGGCCGCCGCCGGGGTTGCGCGGAAAGCGGCCTACGCGGCCGCACGCTCCAGCGCGTCGATGAACATCGCGGCGACGTCGAAGCCCGTTTGCTCCATGATCTCGCGGAAGCACGTCGGACTCGTGACGTTCACCTCGGTCAGCCAGTCGCCGATCGCATCGAGGCCGACCAGCAGCAGCCCGCGCGACGCGAGCACGGGCCCGAGCGTGGCCGCGATCTCGCGATCGCGAGCCGTCAGCGGCTGCGCGACGCCGAGCCCGCCCGCGGCGAGATTGCCGCGCACCTCGCTGCCCTGCGGAATCCGCGCGAGCGAATACGGCACGGGCTCGCCGGCGATCAACAGGATGCGCTTGTCGCCCGCCTTGATCTCCGGAATGAACTTCTGGATCATCAGCGAGCGCGTGCCGTCATGGCCGAGCATCTCGATGATCGCGCCGAGATTCATCCCGTCGGCCTTCACGCGGAACACGCCCATCCCGCCCATCCCGTCGAGCGGCTTCACGATCACGTCGCCATGCTCGGCGTGGAATGCACGCAAGCGCGCCGCGTCGCGCGTGACGAGCGTCGGCGCGACGAACTGCGGAAACTCGCCGATCGCCAGCTTCTCCGAATGATCGCGGATCGACTGCGGCTTGTTGAACACGCGTGCGCCCGCGCGTTCGGCCAGCTCCAGCATCCAGGTGGCCGTCACGTACTCCATGTCGAACGGCGGATCCTTGCGCATCAGCACCGCGCCGAACGACGTCAGTTGACGCGACTCGTGCGCGGCCGCCTCGTACCACGGACGGCGATGCAGGTCGGTCGTGTCGCCGACGATCGTCACGCGCTGCACGTCCGCCTCGACGCCCGAGCCCGTCCACGCGAGCTGGTGCGGCTGGCACGTGTACACCGCATGCCCGCGCCGGGCGGCCTCCGCCATCATCGCGTAGGTCGAATCCTTGTAGATCTTGAAATGCTCGAGCGGGTCGGCGATAAAAAGAATGTCCATGCGGGTCCTGTACGTAGCGAAGGTCCGTTACACCTGGATGGCTTCGGGATCGGTCTTTTCCAGTTCGATCGACGACGCGATCAGCGACAGCCGCGCGACGACGCCGTACATGTAGAAACGGTTCGGCGGCGCGGCGCCGGGCTTCGCGCCGGCATCCGGCAGCGCGGTGTGCTCGAAGCCGAGCGGCACATAGTGCATGCCGGGCGCGTTCAGGTTCTGGTCGCGCTCGCGGCCGCCGTGCGTGCGGTAGAAGCCGCCGACCACGTAGCGGTCGATCATGTACACGACGGGCTCGGCCACTTCGTCGCCGACGCGCTCGAACGTATAGACGCCTTCCTGCACGATCACGTCGCGCACCGCGAGGCCGGCCTTCGACTCGGCCATCTGCGCGCGCTCGGCCTTCGACATCCGGCCGATCTCGGCCGCGTCATGCACGGTCATCACGCCGCGCCCCGCCGTGCCCGCGTCGGCCTTCACGACGACGTACGGCTTCTCGCTGATCCCGTATTCGCGATACTTGCGCGCGATCTTCTTCAGCACGCCGTCGATCGCGTCGGCGAGCGCCTGCTCGCCTTCATGCGCCTGCCAGTCGACGCCTTCCACGTGCGCGAAATACGGATTCACCATCCACGGATCGACGCCGACCATCTTCGCGAACTTCTTCGCGACGTCGTCGTAGCACGCGAAGTGCGTCGACTTGCGGCGCACGGCCCAGCCCGCGTGCAGCGGCGGCAGCAGGTACTGCTCGTGCAGGTTTTCCAGCACGGCCGGGATGCCGGCCGACAGGTCGTTGTTCAGCAGGATCGAGCACGGATCGAAATTCTTCAGGCCAAGGCGGCGCGGCGAACGCTCGAGCGGCTCGAGCACGATCTTCTGGCCGTCGGCCAGCGTGATCGGCGTCATGTCGGTGATGCTCGGGTCGAGCGAGCCGAAGCGCACGTTCAGGCCGGCCTGACGCATGATCGTCGCGAGGCGCGCGACGTTTTCGAGGTAGAACGCGTTGCGGGTCGGCAGCTCGGGGATCACGAGCAGGTTCTTCGCGTCCGGGCAGATCTTCTCGATCGCGGCCATCGCGGCCTGCACAGCCAGCGGCAGCACTTCGGACGGCAGGTTGTTGAACGCGCCGGGAAACAGGTTCGCGTCGACGGGCGCCAGCTTGAAGCCGGCATTGCGCAGGTCCACCGAACAATAGAACGGCGGGGTGTGTTCCTGCCATTCGAGCCTGAACCAGCGTTCGATCGCAGGCGTCGCGTCGAGGATCTTCTGCTCGAGTTCGAGCAGCGGACCGTTCAACGCGGTAACGAGGTGGGGAACCATGAATCACTCGCGAGCGGGAGAATGAAGATTGTAGAGCAATTGCCTTGCCCATTTGGGGATTGTTCCCGGCTTCACAAGGATAAGGAGGAAGTTTTCGGCTATTGACCCGATAGAGTGAAGGGTTATCCGCTACGGCAGTGAGTGGCAGGAGAAAAAAAGCCCGCCGGGTAGGCGGGCCGAAGTCGCTGCGCTCATTCGGAGCGGGCGCCGTCGTCGCGGCGGCCCGCTGTTGATTCGTGAGACTTATTCCACGTGCTCGCCGTGCAGGATCACGTCGAGACCTTCGCGCTCTTCCTCTTCGGTCACGCGCAGGCCCATCGTCAGATCGATCAGCTTCAGCAGCACGAAGCTCAGCACGCCGCTGTAGACCAGCGTGATCAGCACGCCCTTCGCCTGCAGCAGCAGGCTGCCGTCGGCGCCGCCGATGTCCTTGACCGCGAACACACCCGTCAGCAGCGCGCCGAGAATCCCGCCGATGCCGTGCACGCCGAACGCGTCGAGCGAATCGTCGTAGCCGAGCTTCGACTTGAGCCAGGTCGCCGACCAGAAGCAGACGACGCCGGCGGCGATACCGATCACCAGTGCGCCCGCCACGCCGACGAAACCGGCGGCCGGCGTGATCGCCACGAGACCCGCGACCGCGCCCGACACGATGCCGAGCACCGACGGCTTGCCCTTCGCGATCCACTCGGCAAACATCCAGCCGAGCGCCGCGCAGGCGGTTGCCACTTGCGTGGTCAGCATCGCGAAGCCGGCACGGCCGTCGGCCGCGACCGCGGAACCCGCGTTGAAGCCGAACCAGCCGACCCACAGCATCGAGCCGCCGATCATCGTCAGCACGAGGTTGTGCGGCGCCATCGATTCGCGACCGTAGCCGACACGCTTGCCGAGCACGAGGCACGACACCAGGCCCGCGATACCGGCGTTGATGTGCACCACCGTGCCGCCCGCGAAGTCGAGCACGCCGTCGGCCGACAGCCAGCCGGTCGGCTCCCACACCATGTGCGCGATCGGCACGTAGACGATCAGCGACCAGAGCGTCATGAACACGAGCATCGCCGAGAACTTCATGCGATCGGCGAACGCGCCGCAGATCAGCGCCGGCGTGATGATCGCGAACGTCATCTGGTAGACGAAGTAGACCGATTCCGGAATCGTCGTCGCGAGATGGCTGACGGTCAGCGTCGTCGCCTTGTCGCCCTTGATGTAGTTCATGCCGTGCAGGAACGCGCGCGACAGGCCGCCGATGAAGCCGTTGCCCGGCGTGAACGCGAGGCTGTAGCCGACCACCGTCCACAGCACCGTGATCACCGCGGTGATCGCGAAGCTCTGCATCACGGTCGCGAGCACGTTCTTCTTGCGGACCATGCCCGCGTAGAACAGCGCGAGGCCCGGGATCGTCATGAACAGCACGAGCGCGGTGGAGGTCAGCATCCACGCGGTGTCGCCCGCGCTGATCTTCGACGAATCGACCGAGAACGGGGCGGTCGGCGCAGCCGGTGCGGCCGGCGCGGACGCGGCGGCGGCGGCCGATGCGTCGGCAGCGCCCGAAGCCGGTGCGGCGGCAGCGGCGGTGGCGGATGCGTCGGCGGCCGGCGCCGAAGCGGCCGGCGCGGCGGCGGCCGATGCGTCGGAAGCCGTGGCGGCGGGCGCGGATGCGGCCGCGGCGGACGCCGCGTCGTCGGCAAGCGCGGAGCCGACGCCGGCCGCCATCAGCGAGCCGGCCATCAGCAGGGACATCAGAAGTTTGCGCATCTTGGGTTTCCTCTTGTCGCTTGTCTTGTCTGTTCTGTTACAGCGCGTCGGCGCCGGTCTCCCCGGTGCGAATCCGGATCACTTGCTCGATCGGCGTGACGAAAATCTTGCCGTCGCCGATTTTCCCGGTGCGCGCGGCCCGCTCGATCGCTTCCACCGCCTGGTCGACGAGATCGTCGGACACGGCCGCCTCGATCTTCATCTTCGGCAGGAAATCGACCACGTATTCGGCGCCGCGATACAGCTCGGTATGCCCCTTCTGGCGGCCGAACCCTTTTACCTCCGTCACCGTGATGCCCGAGACGCCAAGCGCCGACAGCGCCTCGCGCGTCTCATCGAGCTTGAACGGCTTGATGATTGCGGTAATGAGTTTCATGAAGTCCTCTCGCTGAGTTGTCCCGTCGAATTGGTTGGAATGTTGTAACGGACTCTCCTCAGCAACTCGCATGCCATGTTGATCCGAGCACCGTCTCGAAGGGCTCGGGAACGGGGTCGCATCCCCCGATGTAAGGCGCCGAAGCCCGGCCGAATGGCCAACGCGGGCCGGTTTGCTGGCGCGGCGAAAGGAACGTTGCTAGAGTGCACGCACGTCCCGGATTACCGGGCCATTCACCCATGCCGGCGCCATGCCCGGAATTCGCGCCCCCGGCGCACCATTTCCGGTCATGCGTGCATCATGGGCACGTACGCAACTGAAGATGCACAATTTTTGTGCAAGGAAGGGGAATCACATGAAGCAACCCAGCGACGTTTTCAACGATCTGCAGTCGCGCGTCAGCGACCTGCTGAAAAACTCGCCGGCCAAGGACGTCGAGCGCAACGTGAAGGCCATGCTGTCGCAAGGCTTCTCGAAGCTCGATCTCGTCACGCGCGAGGAATTCGACACGCAGGCCCAGGTGCTCGCCCGCACCCGCGTGCGCCTCGAGGAACTCGAAAAGCGCGTCGCGGAACTCGAGCAGAAGCTCGCCGCACCGCAGGCCTGAAGCCGCACCCGGCCGCAAGGTCCGGGCGCGGGCCGCCTCGCGCGGCCCGCGCCCGCCACCGCCGAGCCTCCGTTTTCGTCGTAGTTCGTCGTCCGTCGTTCTCCGCAGCACCCCGCTCTTCGCAGTCCATCGCTCTTCGCAGTTCGTCGTTTCGCAGCCCCTCGTTCTTTCCCCGCGCCACGCCGGCACGCGCGCACCGATTTCTCCGATTCCCGCGGCATGCGGCCCCGAACGGCCGTCGTCCGCCTGCTTACAGGAGCCTCGCCATGTCGCTCGCCGTGGTGCGCAGTCGCGCGCCCGCCTCCGGCCGCGCGCCGGACGTTACCGTCGAAGTCCATCTCGCCAACGGGCTGCCGTCGTTCTCGATCGTCGGCCTGCCCGATCTCGAAGTCCGCGAGAGCCGCGAGCGCGTGCGCGCCGCGCTGCAGAACTGCGGCTTCGAATTTCCCGTGCGCCGCATCACCGTGAATCTCGCGCCGGCCGACCTGCCCAAGGAGTCGGGCCGGTTCGACCTGCCGATCGCGCTCGGCATCCTCGCCGCGAACGGCCAGATCCCGGCCGACGCGCTGGCCGGCCGCGAATTCGCCGGCGAACTGTCGCTGACGGGCGCGCTGCGGCCGATGCGCGGCGCGTTCGCGATGGCGTGCGGTGCCGCGCGGGACTGGCGGACGGGCGAAACCGGATCGGAACCGGGCTCGGGCCCGGACGCCGTCGCGACGCCGGGCTCCGCGGCGGCATCACGCGCGCCGGAGTTGTACCTGCCGTTCGACAGCGCGGCCGAGGCCGCGCTCGTGCCGGGCGTGACCGTGTTCGGCGCGCGCGACCTGCCCGCGCTGTGCGCGCACCTCGCCGATGCGCCGGACGGGCGGCTCACGCCGGTCGCGGCGCCCTGCCTCGACGGCCTGCCGGCGCCGGCCGCGCCCGACCTCGCGGATGTGGTCGGCCAGCGCGGGGCGCGGCGTGCGCTCGAAGTCGCCGCCGCGGGCGGCCATCACATGCTGATGGTCGGGCCGCCGGGGGCCGGCAAGTCGATGCTGGCCGCGCGGCTGGCCGGCCTGCTGCCGCCGCTGACCGACGACGAGGCGCTGACGTCGGCCGCGCTGCTTTCCGCGAGCCGCCTCGGCTTCTCGCCCGCGCAGTGGCGCCGGCGGCCGTTCCGTTCGCCACATCACTCGTCGAGCGCCGCCGCGCTGGTCGGCGGCCGCAATCCGCCGCAGCCGGGAGAAATCACGCTCGCGCATCTCGGCGTGCTGTTTCTCGACGAGCTGCCGGAATTCGACCGGCACGTGCTCGAAATGCTGCGCGAGCCGCTCGAAGCCGGCCGCATCACGATTTCGCGCGCGGCCCAGCAGGCCGACTTCCCGGCCGCGTGCCAGTTGATCGCCGCGATGAATCCGTGCCCGTGCGGCTGGCACGGCGATCCGTCCGGGCGCTGTCGCTGCTCGCCGGACGTCGCCGCGCGCTACCTGCGCAAGCTGTCGGGGCCGCTGCTCGATCGCATCGACATCCAGATCGACCTGCCCGCGCTGTCGCCGGCCGAGCTCGCGTCGCGCACGACGGCGCCCGGCGAGCCGAGCGCCGCGGTGGCCGCGCGCGTCGCGCAGGCGCGGGCGCTGCAGCTCGACCGGCAGGGCAAGACGAATCACATGCTGAGCGGCCGCGAGACCGACGACCTGTGCCGGCCGACCGACGAAGGCGAGCGGCTGTTGCGCGAGGCCGGCGAGCGCTTCGGCTGGTCGGCGCGCGCGTATTTCCGCGTGCTGAAAGTGGCGCGGACGATCGCCGACCTGGCCGGCGACCCGCTGCCGACGGCCGCGCAGATCGCCGAGGCGATCCGCTACCGGCGCGCGCTCACGGCGCTCTAAGCGCCCTCTTAGGACAAAATCCGGCTGTCAAGACTTGACTTATGCACAATTTAGCGAATCCGGCCCCGGATCGCGGCTCGCCGGGGCCGTTGCGTGACGGAATCCGTATCCCTTTGTTTTCATTGATCTTTCCCAAACGGCACGTGCACGGCCAAATGAGCCGGAAGGCCGTCCGGTGAGGCTCGGCGGGAAATCCAGGTGACTTTTCAACAAAGTTATCCACATGCGCTGTGGATAGTCGAAAAAACCTCGCAAAATCCGGTCACTAGCGTCGAAAGCTGCGAATGAACTTTCAGTTGTCACTGCGTGTCCGGGGCGCTCGCGGGCCGCGATCAATCGAGTTTGAACGAGCCGAAAAACTGGTCGAGCTGCTCCTGCGCGAGCGGCCGGTCGGCGATCACGACGGCCTGGTACGCGTGCCGGCCGCGCGCGGCGAGTCGTGCGACGATCGTCTTGCGCGCGCGATCCCCGCCGGCGGCGGCCCCCGCGATACGCAGCTCGATCCCGTCCACCGCGCCGCCGGCCGCGAGCGGCACCGGCACCGATGCCGTCCGCGGCGCGCCTTCGAGGTTGCGCGACAGCCCGGCGCGCAGGAAGTCGAGCGCCGTGCGACGCGTGTCGTCACGGTCGTCCGGCAACGTCAGCGTGCCGACCGCGAACACCGCGCCGTCGACGTGCGCGGCCTGCATCCGCATCGGCATCGACGTGCCGCCGATCGCCACCGGCTGCTCCTCGACGGTCGGCTTCGCCGGCAGGTCGACCGTATAGCCGGCATCGTTGTGCAGCGTGCGCCAGTCGAACGACGGCGAGCACGCGGCCAGCGCGGCGCTGATGCATGCGAGCGCGGCGAAGTGTCGCAGCGGGCGAAAAAGGGGGCGCAACGAATCGATGACTTCCTTCGGCATGGCGTGGATCGGGGACAGGCAAAACCGGCATTATCCGCCGAACCTGACAACCGGAATGCGTGGTGGCCGCCGGTGCGCGCGCCGCATTCGCGCTAAAATGGGCGCCGAATTTCGACGTCCTTTGCATCGACCCGCGTCATCGACCGACTCCGAGAGCACCTGATGAACACCACGCCTCCCGCCCGCCGCAGTGCCGGCCCCGTCCGCTACCTCGTCGCGGCCGCCGTCGTCGCGGCCATCGCCGTCGCCGGTTTCTTCGCGTTCAACGGCAAGTCCAGCGTGCCGGACGCGACGTTCACGCTGCTGTCGGGCCAGAAGGTCTCGACCGCCGGCGACCTGAAGGGCAAGGTCTATCTGGTGAACTTCTGGGCGACGAGCTGCGCGACCTGCATGCAGGAAATGCCGCAGATGGTCGATACCTACAACCGTTTCAAGGGTCGGGGTCTGGAATTCGTCGCGGTCGCGATGAACTACGATCCGCCGATGTACGTCGCGAACTACGCGCAGACGCGCCAGCTGCCGTTCAAGGTCGCGCTCGACGACGGCAGCGTCGCGAAGCAGTTCGGCAACGTGCAGCTCACGCCGACGACCTTCGTCGTCGACAAGGACGGCAAGATCCTCAAGCGCTACGTCGGCGCGCCGCAGTTCGCGGAGCTCGACGCGCTGCTCAAGAAGGCGCTCGACGGCAACGCGGCCTGAGCGCCGCAAGATCCGGCTCGACGGGCCGCGCGCAGCGCCCTTCCCGCCTACACGGACCGTACGGCCGGGCAACCCGGTTCCGCGGTCCGTTTGCTTTTCAGCGCTCGGTTTCGCCTTTCGCCGACAGCCCGTAGCGCTTCATCTTCTCGTACAGCGTCGCCTTGCCGACGTGCAGCCGGTCGGCCGTCGCGGCGACCGCGCCGCCCGTCTGGTTCAGCGCCTCGGCGATCACCGCGCGCTCGAACTGCTCGATGCGCTCCTTCAGCGTCTGGTCGTTGTCCGCGCCGTCGCCGCCGGCGCCCGTTTCCTGCGGCATGTCGGCCACGCCGAGCACGAAACGGTCGGCCGCGTTGCGCAGCTCGCGCACGTTGCCGGGCCAGTCGCGCTGCATCAGGCTCGCGCGCTGGCGGTCGGTCAGCACCGGCGCGGGCCGCCCGTAGCGCACGGCCGCGTCGAGCATGAAGTGCTCGAACAGCGGCACGATGTCCTCGCGGCGCTCGGCGAGCGGCGGCAGCGCGATCGTCACGACGTTGAGCCGGTACAGCAGGTCGCGCCGGAACGTGCCGGCCGCGACGAGCTCGCTCATGTCGCCCTTCGCGGCCGCGACGACGCGGCAATTCACGCGGATCGGCTGGTTCGAGCCGAGCCGCTCCAGCACGCCGTCCTGCAGCACGCGCAGCAGCTTCACCTGCAGCGCGAGCGGCATGCTTTCGATTTCGTCGAGGAACAGCGTGCCGCCGGACGCATATTCGAGCTTGCCGACGCGGCGCTTCGCGGCGCCCGTGAAGGCGCCGGGCTCGTAGCCGAACATCTCCGATTCGAACATCGGCTCGGGCAGCGCGCCGCAATTCACCGCGATGAAGGGCTTGTCGCGGCGCGGCGACAACTCGTGCAGGCTGCGCGCGATCAGCTCCTTGCCGGCGCCGGTGTCGCCGTTGATCAGCACCGACGCGTCGGTCGGCGCGACGTTCGCGATCAGCTTGCGCACCTGCTCGATCGCGGGGCTGCGGCCGATGATGCGCGGCGCGACGACGTCCTTCCCGGCCAGCTCGCGCCGCAGTGCGTGATTCTCGAGCACGAGCTCGCGGCGCTCGAGCGCGCGACGCACCGTCTCGATCAGGCGCTCGGCCGCGAACGGTTTTTCGATGAAGTCGTACGCGCCGTCGCGCATCGCCTGCACGGCCATCGAGATGTCGCCGTGCCCGGTGACGAGGATCACCGGCACGTCGGGCACGCGCTCGCGGCACTGCGCGAGCACGTCGAGCCCGCTCGCGCCGGGCAGCCGGATGTCGCTGACGATCGCGCCGGCGGTGTCCGCGACGATCGCCTTCTCGGCCGCTTCGGCCGACTCGAAGCCGGCGACGTCGAAGCCCGCCAGCTGGAGGCTCTGCACGCTCGCCCGGCGAACGAGCGCATCGTCTTCGATATAGATCACTTGCAGCCGGTTGGCCATCGTACTCACTTGCTCCTGACAGGCCGCGCGGCTGTGTCGCGCGCGGCTGCGTTGATGCCGGTCGTGCGCCGACCGGGCCTGCGACGGGTCTAGTGCGAACCCGCCGGCTCGGACACGGAGTCCGGATGATGCGTGCGTGCGCGCCGCAGCGTCAAGACGAACAGCGCGCCGCCCGACGGCGCGTTGCGCGCGGTCAGCGCACCGCCCGCGTCGCTCGCGATCGACGACGAGATCGCGAGGCCGAGACCGAGCCCGCGCCCCATTTCCTTCGTCGTGAAGAACGGTTCGAACAGGCGCGGCAGCAGGTCGGGCGCGATGCCGGAGCCGTTGTCGCGCACTTCGACCGCGAGCGTCGCGGCCGACACCGCGATCGTCACCTCGATCGCCGGCGCCGCGACGCCGGCCACCGCGTCGAGCGCATTGCCGAGCAGGTTGATCAGCACCTGTTCGAGGCGCAAATCCTCGCAGCGCGCGACGAGCGCCGGATAGTCGCGCGCCAGGTCGAGCGGTTCATCGTGCGCGGGCGACACGGTCGCGTCCTGCAGCGTCAGCGTGAGCGCGACGCCGCTCAGGCGCTCGCCCAGCAGCGACAGCACGCTGCGCAGTGCGCGCACGACGAGCGCCTGCTCGTTGCGCGGCTTCGCCCGGCCGACGAACAGCTTCAGCTGGTTCGTGATCTTGCCCATTCGCTCGGTGAGCGCCGCGATCGCCTCGAGGTTCTCGCGCGCGGCCGCCTGCTCGCCGCGATCGAGCAGCACGCGCGTGTTGTCCGAGAAGCTGCGCAGCGCCGCGAGCGGCTGGTTCAGTTCGTGCGTGATGCCGGCCGCCATCTGGCCGAGCGCGGCGAGCTTGCTCGCCTGGATCAGTTCGTCGTGCGCGGCGCGCAGCTCCTGCTCCGCGCGGATCCGGTCGCCGACTTCCTTCTGCAACTGCGCGTTCGCTTCCGACAGGTCGGCCGTACGCTCCTCGACGCGCCGGTTCAGCTCCGCGTACGCCTGCTGCAGCAGCGCGCGGCCGCGGATCATTTCGCGCACGCGCGCGCGGCGCATCCGCCAGTAGAACGCGAGCAGCGCCACCGACACGAAGCCGAAGCCCGTGACGATCGTCGCGTTGCGCGCATCGGTGTCGACGGGCGCGATCGGCGCGAGCGTGACGAGCAGCCAGTCGGGCTCGCCGATCCGGCGCTTGCTGGCAAGGAAACGCGGCGCGCGCCGGCCGGGGCCGAGGCGCACGATCTCCGCATCGGCGCCGAGCGTCTGCTCGATGCGCAGCGGCAGCGGCGTGACCGGTTGCTGCGCGTACTGGCGCGTCTCGTAGATCGACGCGGCCACGGGGCCCGTGAGCGGGCGCAGCGTGTGGTACTTCCACGCGGGCACCGACGACAGGAACACGACGCCGTGATCGTCCGCGACGACGAGCGGCTCGGACGCATCGGCGCCCTGGAACCATTCGAGATTGAGTTTCACGACGACGACGCCCGCGATCCTGCCGTCGCGCCACACGGGCTGCGAGATGTAGTAACCGGGGTCGCGCGAGATCGTGCCGATGCCGAAGAAGCGGCCGACCTGGCCGTTCATCGCGTCGACGAAATACGGGCGGAAGCGGTATTCGATCCCGACGAAGCTGTCGGGCGCGCGCCAGTTGCTGGCCGCGACGCACAGGCCGTCCGCGCCGATCACGTAGGTGACGGTCGCGTGCGCGTGTTCGTTGAGATCTTCGAGATAACGGTTGACGCGCGCGGTGTAGTCGCCGCGCTTCGGCTCGGCGAGCAGGTCCTGCACGTATGGATGGCTGCCCAGCAGGTAGGGCAGCGACTCGTAGCGGTCGAGCGTGCTCTTGAGCGCGTTGGTGGTGCGATCGACGCGCACCGCGGCATTGCGCTGCAGCTCGGCGACGCCGCGCTGCCAGGTGACCGTCCAGGTCAGCGCGCATGCCGCGACGAGCGCGGCGGCAAGCACGACGAGGATGAGCAGGCGGCGCGTCACGGTCGAGGCTTCCTGGCGATGCGGATCGCCTATTGTGTCATAGGCCTCCGCATCCACGGGTCGAGCGCCGCGCCCCGCGCCGCCGGCGGCGGGCGCCGCCGCCTGCTCCTTCATGACGTCAGACGCCGGCCGTCTCGGTCGGCGTGACCTCGCCGCCGCCCTTCAGCGCCTGGCGCAGCTTGTTGCGGTCAAGCTCCTTCTCCCACGCGGACACGACGATCGTCGCGACGCCGTTGCCGACGATGTTGGTCAGCGCGCGGCATTCGCTCATGAAGCGGTCGATGCCGAGGATCAGCACCATGCCCGACAGCGGGATCGTCGGCACGACGGCCAGCGTCGCGGCGAGCGTGATGAAGCCCGCGCCCGTCACGCCGCTCGCGCCCTTCGACGTCAGCATCGCGACGGCCAGCAGCGTGAGCTGCTGCATCCACGTCAGTTCGATGTTGGTCGCCTGCGCGATGAACAGCACGGCCATCGTCATGTAGATGTTGGTGCCGTCGAGGTTGAACGAATAGCCGGTCGGCACGACGAGGCCGACGACCGAACGCGAGCAGCCCGCCTTCTCGAGCTTTTCCATCAACTGCGGCAGCGCGGCTTCCGACGAGCTGGTGCCGAGCACGATCAGCAGCTCTTCCTTGATGTAGGACACGAAGCGGATGATCGAGAAGCCCGTGAAGCGGGCGATCGCGCCGAGCACGACGAGCACGAACACGACCGACGTCAGGTAGAACGTGCCGATCAGCTTGAGCAGCGGCACCAGCGAGCCGACGCCGTACTTGCCGATCGTGAACGCCATCGCGCCGAACGCGCCGATCGGGGCCAGCTTCGTGACGATGTGCACGATGCCGAACAGCACGCGCGTGAGCCCGTCGATGAAGTCGGTCACGACCTTGCCGCGCTCGCCGAGGTGCGCGAGCACGCTGCCGAACAGCAGCGCGATCAGCAGGATCTGCAGGATTTCGCCCTGCGCGAACGCATCGACCATCGTGTTCGGGATGATGTGCATCAGGAAGTCGACCGTCGACTGCCCGTGCGCCTTCGCCGCGTACGACGCGACAGCCTTGCCGTCGAGCGTCGCCGGGTCGATGTTGAAGCCGACGCCCGGACGCAGCAGGTGCGTGGCCGCGAGGCCCAGCAGCAGCGCGAAGGTCGACACGATCTCGAAGTACAGCAGCGCCTTGCCGCCGACGCGGCCCACCTTCTTCATGTCCTCCATGCCGGCAATGCCGGTGACGACCGTACAGAAGATGATCGGACCGATCACCATCTTGATCAGCTTGATGAAGCCGTCGCCGAGCGGCTTCATGTCGGTGGCGAGCGCCGGGTAATAGTGGCCGAGGATCACGCCGACGATGATGGCGAAGATCACTTGCACATAGAGCACTTTGTAGAAGGGTTTCTTCTTCACGATGGTTCCTGCTGAAGTAGATGAGCCGGTGGATACGGCGTCACGCGCGCAGGCGAATGTCTCAGGGGAAAGGCCACTCGCCCGCGCGGCTGCCGTGCCGCAACAAGCGATGCCTCAGGACATCCGGAGGGGGAGGAAGGCGTCGGTCATCGTTGTCTCCTTGCTTGCTGTAGTAGTTCGGCCGGGGGGAATGGCCGTGCGTTTTATATCGCAAGGTCGATGCCAGGTTTCCGGAACCCCTCAAACCGTTGTTTTCATTGTATTTCCCATAATGCGGCAGGCAAGGAAATCCGGGATTCCGGATTTCCGGAAAATATCCGTCCGGCGATCCGGACGGATTCCCTCATTCTTCAGATGAATCAGTGCTGCACGGCGCGGCTGGCCAGCAGGCCCGTCTGCGCATAGAACTCCTGCTGCGCGAACGCGTCGCGCTCGCGCCGGGCGCGCTCGCCGCGATCCGCGAGCGAGCCGACGACGATCCCGACGAACGCGAGCGGCACCGACACGAGCGCCGGGTTGTCGAGGAACACCGGCGCGTGCGCGTGATGCAGCACGTCGACCCACACCGACTTCGACAGCACCGTGAGCACCACCGCCGACGCGAGGCCGAGGCCGCCGCCGAGCACCGCGCCGCGCGTCGTCATCCCGCGCCAGAAGATCGACATCGCGAGCACCGGGAAATTCGCGCTCGCGGCCACCGCCGCGACGAGCCCGACCATGAACGCGACGTTCACGTGCTCGAACAGGATCGACAACCCGATCGCGACGGCCGACAGCACGATCGTCGACGCGCGCGAGATGCGCATCTCCAGCCGCTCGTCGGGCTTGCCGCGCGCCCACATCTGCGCATACAGGTCGTGCGAGATCGTCGTCGCGCCGGCGAGCGTCAGGCCCGCGACCACCGCGAGGATCGTCGCGAACGTGACGGCGGCGATGAATCCGTAGAACCAGTTCCCGCCGACCGCCTGCGCGAGCTTCACCGCGACCATGTTCGAGCCGCCGAGCAGGTCGTGCGTCAGGTTGAACGTGCCGTTCGCGCCGAGCCTGAAGAACTCCGGATGCTGCGCGAGCAGCACGATCGCCGAGAAGCCGATCACGAAGGTCAGCAGGTAGAAGTAGCCGATGAAGCCGGTCGCGTAGAGCACCGACTTGCGCGCCTCCTTCGCGTTCGGCACCGTGAAGAAGCGCATCAGGATGTGCGGGAAGCCGGCCGTGCCGAACATCAGCGCGATGCCGAGCGACAGCGCGTTGGCCGGGTCGCGGATCAGCTTGCCCGGCCCCATGATCGACAGCGCACCTGGATGCACGGCCACCGCGCGGCGGAACATCTCGTCGACGCTGAAGCCGAATTCGCCGAGCGCGAGCAACGCCAGCAGCGTCGCGCCGCACAGCAGCAGCACGGCCTTGATCACCTGCACCCAGGTGGTCGCGGTCATGCCGCCGAAGAACACGTAGACGACCATCAGCACGCCGACGATCAGCTCGGCCGTGCCGTACGACAGCCCGAACAGCAGCTGGATCAGCTTGCCCGCGCCGACCATCTGCACGACGAGGTACAGCACGACGATCGTCAGCGCGTTCGCGGACGTCAGCAGCCGGATCGGCCGCTGCGCGAAGCGGTACGCGACGACATCGACGAACGTGAACTTGCCGAGGTTGCGCAAGGGCTCGGCGATCAGGAACATCACGAACGGCCAGCCGACCAGGAAGCCGATCGAGTAGATCAGCCCGTCGAAGCCGAACATGAACACCATGCCGGACAGCCCGAGGAACGACGCGGCCGACATGTAGTCGCCGGCGATCGCGAGCCCGTTCTGCAGCCCGGTGATGCCGCCGCCGGCCGTGTAGAAGTCGCGCGTCGAGCGCGTGCGCCGCGCGGCCCAGCGCGTGAGCGCGAGCGTCGCGAACACGAACGCGAAGAACATCCCGATCGCGACCGGGTTCAGTTCGACCTTGTCGGGCATCGGGCCCGCGACGGATACCGCTTGCGCGGTGGAGGAAACGAGAACGGCCAGCGCGCCGAGCGCGCTCGAAGTGCGTCGCATGTCGGCCTCCATCACGAACGCTGCAGGATCGCGTCGACGCGGCGGTCGAACGCACGGTTCGCGCGCAGCACGTAGCACGCGGTCAGGCCGATCGCGACCAGGATGATCGCGACGCCCGCGGCGATGCCGACCGTCGTCGTCGCACCGCGGTACAGCGGCGCCGCGAGCACGTGCGGCGCGAGCGCGACGAGCAGGATGAAGCCGTAGTAGGTCGCGATCATCAGCGCCGTCAGCGTGAAGCTGAAGCGGCGCCGTGCGCGCACGAGCTGCTGGTAGTCGCGGCGCGCCGTGACCGATTCGATGACGGAAAGCTCCATGGTGTCTCCAATGTCCTCTCGTCGATGTGCGAGAAGTGTCTTGTGGATGGCCGGCGCGCCAATCGATCCGCCCGCGCCGTGGCGGCACATCGATGCGTTACACGACGCGATCCGCGCGCAGCCGCGCGACCTCGTCGGCCGACATCCCGAGCCAGCCGCCGAGCACCGCATCCGTATCGGCACCCAGTACCGGCGGCGCACCGCGCACCGGCAGCCGCGCGCCGTCGAAGCGGTACGGCGGCGCCAGCACGTCGACGCCGCCCGCGACCGGATGCGGCTGCCGCGTGACGAGCCCGGCGCGGGTCGCGCGTTCGGACGTCAGTGCCTCGTGCAACCCGAGCACTTCGCCACATGGAATACCGGCATCGGCGAGCGCGGCGAGCAGTGTCGCGCGCGAGCGTCGAGCGAGTTCTCGGCGAATCTCCGGCAGCAGGTCGGCGCGGTTTTCCGAACGGCCGAGGTTGGTCCCGTAACGCGCGTCGGCCGCGAGATCGGGGCGCTCGATCGCGTCGCAGAAGCGTGCGAACTGCGTGTTGTTGCCGACCGTGATCACGAGCGGGCCGTCGGCCGCGTCGAACACGCCGTACGGCACGATCGACGGATGCGCATTGCCGTAGCGCGGCGGGTCCTCGCCCATCAACAGCGCGTCGAGCCCGTAGTACGCGGTGATCATCAGCCCGCAGTCGAACAGCGCCATCTCGAGGCGCCGCCCGCGCCCGGTCGCATGGCGTTCGTAGAGCGCGGCGAGGATCGCCTGCGCCGAGTACATGCCGGTGAACAGGTCGACCGCCGCGACGCCGAACTTCAGCGGCGGCTGGCCGGCCTCGCCGTTCAGCGCCATCAGCCCGGCCTCGCCCTGCACGACGAGGTCGTAGCCCGGCCGCGCGGCCTCGGCGCCCGACCGGTCGTAGCCGGAGATCGCGCAATGCACGAGGCGCGGATTCAGTTCGGCCAGCGCGTCGTAGCCGAGGCCGAGCTTCTCCGCGCCGCCGAACTTGAAGTTGTGGATCACCACGTCGGCCTGCGCGGCCAGGTCGCGCGCGATGCGCTGGCCCGCTTCCGTCTGCAGGTCGAGGCAGATCGAGCGCTTGCTGCGGTTCACGCTGTTGAAATACGTGGTTTCGGTGTCGCCGATCCGCAGCCCCCAGTCGCGCGTGTCGTCGCCGCGTACCGGATGCTCGACCTTGATCACTTCCGCACCGAAATCCGCGAGCACCATCGCGCACCACGGGCCGGCCAGCACGCGCGAGAAATCGAGCACCTTCACGCCGGCCAGCGGCAGCGCGCGCGGGTCGTTCGTCATTCTTGTCTCCTCCATTCGCGTGCTCGTCCTTATTGTTTCGACAGCGCGATGTAGCGCGCGAGATGGTGATCCTCGTCGCCGAGCTGGTGATCGATCATCACGAGCCGCTTCGCGTAATGCGACAGCGGCAGCTCCCAGGTCATCCCGATCCCGCCGTGCAGCTGGATGCTTTCCTCGGCGACCAGCGTGCCGATCCGGCCGATGCTGTACTTGGCCGCGGCCAGCGCGCGTTCGCGCACCGCGCGCGGCGCGTCGAGCTGCGCGGCCGCGTTGATCACGGCCGAGCGCGCCTGCTCGACCTCGAGCAGCAGGTCGGCCATCCGGTGCTGCAGCGCCTGGAAGCTGCCGATCGGCAGCCCGAACTGCTTGCGCGTGCGCAGGTAGTCGAGCGTGTGCTCCTTCGCGACATCCATCGCGCCGAGCGCTTCCGCCGACAGCGCGAGCAGCCCGTAGCCGAGTACGCGTTCGAGCAGCTCGGCGCCCGCTTCGCCGTCGTGCGCGCCGAGCGCCGCATCGGCCGCCAGCGCGACGCGTTCGAAGCGCACCTCGGCCGCGCGGCCGCCGTCGATCTTCCGGTAGTCGCGCAGCGACACGCCCGGCGCATCGGCCGGCACGACGAACAGGCCGATGCCGGCCGCGTCGTCGTCCTGCCCGGACACGCGTGCGCTGACGACGAAGAACGCCGCCTGCGCGGCCTGGTCGACGACGCCCTTCGCGCCCGTCAGCACCCAGCCGTCGCCGGTGCGTTCGGCGCGCGTGCGCACGGTCGTCAGCTCGTAGTGCGAGCCCGGTTCGTCGTGCGCGAACGCGGCGCTCGCGCTGCCGTCGATCAGCGCGGCGAGCCTGTCGCGATGCGTATCGCCGCCGGCGAGCGACAACGCGCGGCCCGCGAGCAGCGCGCCGAGGAACGGCTCGACGACGAGCCCGCGCCCCAGGCATTCGAACACCACGGCGATGTCGAAGCCCGCGCCGCCGAAACCGCCGTCGGCTTCGGGAAACAGCGCGCCGACCGTGCCGAGTTCGGCAAGGCGCTGCCACATCGCGCGATCGAAGCCTTCGGCCGACTGCGCGATGCGGTCGCGCACCGGGAACGCGTACTGTTCGGCGATGAAGCGGTTCAACGTGTCCGCCAGCATCCGGCGGTCTTCTGTGTGCTGGAAATCCATCGTCGCGTCCCTCGTTACAGCCCGAGCATCATCTTCGCGATGATGTTCTTCTGGATCTCGTTCGAGCCGCCGAAGATCGACAGCTTCCGGTTGTTGAAGTACTGCTGCGCGGCGCTCGCGGCTTCGTCCGGGCCGACCGGCTCGCCGTCGTAATCGGCAGCGAGCGCGTCGTCGACGAACGGCAGCGCGTACGGCCCCATCGCACGCCGCATCAGCGCGGTGATTTCCTGGCGGATCTGCGTGCCGCGAATCTTCAGCATCGAGCTTTCCGCGCCCGGCACGCCGCCGCCCGCGACCGCGGCCAGCACGCGCAGGTTGGTCGTGCGCATGTTCTCGAGTTCGATCTCGACGCGCGCGACGCGCGCCGCGAAGAACGGATCGTCGGCGAGCGGCCGCCCGTTCTTCGTGACCTTCGCGGCAACCGCGCGGAGCCGGTCGAGCGCGGCCGTCGAGAAGCCGATCCCCGCGATGTTGGTGCGCTCGTACGTGAGCAGGTATTTCGCGTAGGTCCAGCCGCGGTTCTCCTCGCCGACGAGGTTCTCCACCGGCACGCGCACGTCGGTGAAGAACACCTCGTTCACTTCGTGCTCGCCGTCGAGCGTGATGATCGGGCGGACCTCGACGCCCGGCGTGTTCATGTCGATCAGCAGGAAGCTGATGCCTTCCTGCTTGCGCACGTCGGTCGCGGTGCGCACGAGGCAGAAGATCATGTTCGCGTAGTGGCCGAGCGTGGTCCAGGTCTTCTGGCCGTTCACGACGTAGTGATCGCCATGGCGTACCGCGCTCGTCTTCACCGCCGCGAGATCGGAGCCGGCGCCCGGCTCCGAGTAGCCCTGGCACCACCAGTCGGTGCCGTCGAGAATGCGCGGCAGCCAGTGACGTTTCTGCGCTTCGTCGCCGTACTTGATCAGCACGGGGCCGAGCATGTTCACGCCGAACGGCACGATACGGGGCGCGCCCGCGAGCGCGCATTCGTTGTCGAACAGGAACTTCTGCGCGACGCTCCAGCCGGGGCCGCCGTATTCGCGCGGCCAGTGGCTCGCGAGCCAGCCGCGCGCGTTGAGTGTCGCGTGCCATTCGCGCATGTCGTCGCGCGTGAGATGCAGGCCGCCCTTCACCTTGCGCGCGATGCGCTCGGGCAGTTCGGCTTGCAGGAAGCGCTGCACTTCCGTGCGGAAGGCTTCCTCTTCGGGCGTGAAATTGAGGTCCATCTTCGTTCCGTTGCGAATGCGGTGGGCGTTCAGTCGACGCGGTTCAGGCTCGCGAAATCCGCGCCGCGCGCGACGAGATCGACGAGCAGCGGCGACGGCTTCCAGAACAGCGGATCATCCTTCGCGAACGCGCGGATATCGGCGAGCACGTTCGCGAGGCCGATCGTGTCCGCGTAGTGCATCGGGCCGCCGCGATAGCGCGGGAAGCCATAGCCGTACAGGAACACCGCGTCGACGTCGAGCGGGCGCAGCGCGATCTTCTCGTGCACGACGTTCGCGCCTTCGTTGATCATCGCGGCGAGGTAGCGGCGCAGGATTTCGTCGTCGGTGAACGTGCGCGGCGTGATGCCCTTCCTCGCACGCTCGGCCGCGACGATCGCGTCGACTTCCGGGTCCGGCGTGCCGACACGCGCGCCGTCCGGGTACAGGTAATAGCCGCGCGCGGTCTTCTGCCCGAACCAGCCGCGCTCGCACAGCCGGTCGGAAATCTCGACGTAGCGTGCGCGCGGGTCGCGCGTCGCCGCGCGGCGCTTGCGGGTGGCCCAGCCGATGTCGCCGCCCGCGAGGTCGACGACCTGGAACGGGCCCATCGGGAAGCCGAAGTCGCGCACCGCGCGATCGATCTGGTACGGCGACGCACCGTCTTCCATCAGGTAGTCGGCCGCCGTGCGATAGACGGCGAGGATCCGGTTGCCGATGAAGCCGTCGCACACGCCCGCGCGCACCGGTGTCTTCTTGAGTTGCTTCGCCAGCGCGAACGCGGTCGCGACGACGTCCGCGCTCACGCGCGCCGGCACGACGATCTCGAGCAGCTTCATCACGTTGGCCGGCGAGAAGAAATGCAGGCCGATCACGTCGGCCGGCCTGTCGATGCTCGCGGCCAGCGCGTCGATGTCGAGATACGACGTGTTGGTCGCGAGCACCGCGCCCGGCTTGCACACGCGTGCGAGTTCGGCGAACACGGCCTGCTTCACCGCCATGTCCTCGAACACGGCCTCGATCACGACGTCGGCCTGCGCGAGCGCGTCGTACGACGTGCTGCCCTTGAAGCGCGCGAGCCGCGCCGCGTGCGCGGCCGGCGTCATGCGCCCTTTCGCGACGAGGCCGTCGTACACCTTCTCGACGTGCGCACGGCCGCGCGCGAGCGATGCTTCGTCGCGCTCGATCATCGTTACCGGCAAACCCGCGTCGAGCGCCGCGACCGCGATGCCCGCGCCCATCGTGCCGCCGCCGACCACGCCGATCCGCTCGACCGGCCGCGCGCTCGCGCGCCGCGCCTCGGGCGCCTTCGCCGCTTCACGCTCGGCGAAGAACGCATGCACGAGGCCCGCGCGCTGCGGACTGTCGAGGCATTGCAGGAACAGGCCGCGTTCGAACTTCATCCCCGCGTCGAACGACTGCGTGAGCGCGGCCTCGACCGCGTCGACGATCTTCGCCGGCGAGAACAGCCCGCGCGATTTCTTCGGCAACTCCGCACGCGCCGCGTCGATCGCGGCCTGCGCGGCCGCACGGTCGGCAAGGCCCCGCGCATCGCGCGTGCGGCGCACCGGCGCGCCGAGCGACACGAGTTCCTGCGCGTAGGCGAGCCCTTCGGCGAGCGTGTCGTCGCTGTGCGCGACGCGGTCGACCAGGCCGAGCGTGAGCGCTTCCTCGGCGCTCGCATGGCGGCCCGTCAGCATCAGGTCGAGCGCGGCCTTCGCGCCGATCAGACGCGGCGCACGCTGCGTGCCGCCCGCGCCGGGCAGCAGGCCGAGCGTGACTTCGGGCAGCCCGAGCTTCGCGCCGGGCACCGCGAGCCGGTAATGCGCGGCGAGCGCGACTTCGAGGCCGCCGCCGAGCGTCGCGCCGTGCAGCGCGACCACGACCGGCTTCGTGCCCGATTCGATCCGCTCGCAGACGTCGGGGAGCGACGGCGGCACCGGCGGCTTGCCGAATTCGCGGATGTCGGCGCCCGCGATGAAGTTGCGGCCGGCGCCGACGATCAGCACCGCGCGGATCGCGTCGTCGGCCTGCGCGGCGTCGATCGCGTCGGCCAGGCCGCGCCGCACGTCGGCGGACAGGGCATTGACGGGCGGATGGTCGATCGTGACGACGAGCACCTTGTCGCGGCGCTCGCGCGTGACCGTGCCGGCTTGGGGGGTGGCGGGGGCATTCATGGCGTCTCCAGTCTGTGCACGAGGCATGACCCGATTCTCGATTGATCGAGATTCATTGACAATTCCCTCTTGCCTTTACAAGCTGTCAAGTCTGACTTGACACTGGATGCATTCCGACCGTTAAACGGGACGGATCAGGAGCGAAAACATGGACCTGAACGCGCTGACGCTGCTCGTCGAGATCCTCGACGCCGGCAATCTCAGCAAGGCCGCCCAGCGGCTCAAGATGAGCCGCGCGAACGTCAGCTACCGGCTGAACCAGCTGGAACGCTCGATCGGCCAGCAATTGGTGCGGCGTACGACGCGGCGTATCGAGCCGACCGAGATCGGGCTGAAGCTGTACGAGCACGGCCGGCGCATCCGCAACGAACTGCTCGCCGCGCAGGAATCGGTGACGACGCTCGGCCAGGACCTGCAGGGCCGCGTGCGGCTGTCGGTGCCGAGCGGCTACGGGCAGATGGTGATGTCCGACTGGCTGCTCGCGTTCAAGCGGCTGCACCCGGGCATCGTGCTCGACGTCGTGTTCGAGAATCGCGTCGAAGACCTGATGCGCGACGAAGTCGACATCGCGATCCGCGTGATGTCCGAGCCGCCGCAGAACCTCGTCGCGCGCGACATGGGCGCGGTGCGCTACGTCGCGTGCGCGTCGCCGGCGTTCGCGGCCGCGCACGGGATGCCGTCGAGCCTCGGCGCGCTGGCCGCCGCGCCGGTCGTCACCGCGACGGTGATGGGCCGGCAGCTCCGGATCGCCGCGTATCTCGGCGACGAGCGCCACGAGGTGCTGCTCGAACCCACGTTGATTTCGGAGAACTTCCTGTTCCTGCGCCAGGCGATCCTCGCGGGCATCGGCGTCGGCATCGTGCCCGACTACGTGATGCAGGACGACATGCGGCGCGGCACCGTCGTCACGTCGCTCGACGCGTACCGGCTCAGCATCTTCGGCACGCACATGTACATGCTGTACATGCCGAACCGGCATCACACGCGCGCGACGTCGACGTTCATAGAGTTCATCCTCGAACAGGCCGGAAAGACCGGCCGGGGCGGGCCCGCCGCGATTCGTCAGGGTTTTCTGTCGGATGACAATCCGCCGGCGGCGCGGCGACAATAGCGCGCCGGGCCGGCAGCCGCGTTGCGCCGGCGCCGTCGCCTCATTCGCATTCACTGCTGCCGAGGGTTCAATGTTCGACCGGATTCGCCCGCACCCGCGTCCCTGGACGCTGCTTGCCGCCGTCGCGCTCGTCGCGTTCAACGCCGGCTGCACGTCCCCGTCCGCGCCGTCGGGCGCCGTCGTCCCGGTCGCCGCCGCATCGGGCGCGGCCGTCCCGCTGCCCGGCGTTCACGCGCCCGAACTGTCGTCGGGATGGACCGACAAGCCGGGCTGGACCTCGCAGCACTTCATGATCGCGGCCGCGAACCCGCTTGCGACGCAGGCCGGCTACGACATGCTGAAGGCCGGCGGCACCGCGATCGACGCGGCGATCGCGACGCAGATGGTGCTCGCGCTCGTCGAGCCGCAATCGTCGGGGATCGGCGGCGGCGCGTTCATGCTGTACTTCGACGGCAAGACGGCGCAGGCGTACGACGGCCGCGAGACCGCGCCGGCCGCCGCGACCGACCGGCTGTTCTACGGGCCGACCGGCCAGCCGATGAGCTTCTACGAAGGTGTCGTCGGCGGCCGCTCGGTCGGCACGCCGGGCGTGCTGCGCATGCTCGACGCCGCGCACCGCGCGCACGGCAAGCTGCCGTGGCGCCGGCTGTTCCAGCCGGCCATCCGGCTCGCCGAGCGGGGCTTCACGATCAGCCCGCGGCTCGCGACGCTGATCGCGAACGACCGGTACCTGAAGAACGACCCGGCCGCGCGCGCGTACTTCTACAACGCCGACGGCACGCCGAAGGCGGCCGGCACGGTGCTGAAGAACCCCGCGCTCGCGACCGTGCTGCGTCAGGTCGCCGAGCGCGGCGCGAATGCGTTCTACAGCGGCGCGATCGCGCGCGACATCGTCACGAAGGTGCGCAAGCACCCGACCAACCCGGGCCTGCTGTCGCTGCAGGATCTCGCGCGCTACAAGGCGAAGGTACGCACGCCGCTGTGCGCCGACTACCGGCGCTCGGTGGTGTGCGGGATGCCGCCGCCGTCGTCGGGCGGCCTCGCGATCGCGCAGATGCTCGGCATCCTCGAGGCGATGCCCGACTGGCAGCAGATCGGCGCGCAGAAGCCGGTGCGCAACGATGTCGGCTACGAGCCGACGCCGTTCGCCGCGCACCTGTTCAGCGAGGCCGGCCGCCTCGCGTATGCGGACCGCGCGCGTTACGTCGCCGATCCCGATTTCGTGCCGCTGCCGGGCGGCAACTGGGCGAGCCTCACCGACAAGACCTATCTCGCGCAGCGCGCGCGGCTGATCGGCGACACCAGCATGGGCGTCGCGCAGGCCGGCACGCCGCAGGGCGCGACGCTCGCGATGGCCGACGATCGCAGCCCCGAACGGCCGTCGACGTCCGACATCGCGATCGTCGACCGCTACGGCCAGGCGCTGTCGATGACGACCAGCATCGAGGATGCGTTCGGCTCGCGGCTGATGGTGCGCGGCTTCATGCTGAACAACCAGCTCACCGATTTCTCGTTCGTGTCGAACGACAACGGCCGGCCGGTCGCGAACCGCGTGCAGCCGGGCAAGCGGCCGCGCTCGGCGATGTCGCCGGAACTCGTGTTCGACAAGAAGACGAAACAGGTGACGATGGTCGTCGGCTCGGCCGGCGGCCCCGCGATCATCAACCACGTCGCGAAGACGCTGGTCGGCGTGCTCGACTGGGGCATGACGATGCAGCAGGCGATCGCGCTGCCGAACTTCGGGTCGATGAACGGGCCGACGCAACTGGAGCGCGGCCGCGTGTCGGAGGCGCTCGCCGACGGGCTCAAGGGCCGCGGGCACGACGTGCAGGTCGTCGAGATGAACTCCGGGCTGCAGGGGATCCAGCGGCTGAACGTGCAGGGGCAGACGGTGTGGTTCGGCGGCGCGGATCCGCGTCGGGAAGGGGTGGCGATGGGCGAGTGAGGGCGATGAGCGACAACTTCACGTGGCTGATCGACCCGGCGGCTTCGCTCGACGCAGCGCCTGCGCAAGCGCAGAACATGAGCGCGTGATTGCAGGCGGCGGGCATCGCCGGTACGGCGATGCGCGTCGGTGCCCCGACTGCCGAGCGACGCATTCGTCGCCGAATTCACCGCCGCTTACGCCCGGCCGCTGACGGTCGTGCGCCAGCCGATCCGGGCGTGCCGCGCGCTGCTTCAGCCGCGCCCCTTCCACGGCACGACGCGCCGCTCGACCCACCGCATCGCGAGATCGAACAGCCACGCGATCGCGCCGATGATCAGGATGCCCATCACGACGATATCGGTGCGCAGGAAGCTCGACGCATTGAGCACCATCTGCCCGAGCCCGGCCGTCGCGGCGACCATCTCGGCCGCGACGAGCGTCGTCCAGCCGAAACCGATCGCGATCCGCAGCCCGGTGAGGATTTCCGGCAGCGCGGCCGGCAGCACCACGTGGCGCACGATCTGCGCGAAGCTGCCGCCGAGCGAATACGCGGCGTTGATCTGCTCGACCGTCGCCGCGCGCACGCCGGCGCGTGCGGCCATCGCGATCGGCGCGAAGCAGGCGAGAAAGATCACGACGAGCTTCGCCGTCTCGTCGATGCCGAACCAGATCACGACGAGCGGCAGGTACGCGAGCGGCGGCAGCGGCCGGTAGAACTCCAGCAGCGGATCGAGCACGCCGCGCGCGACGCGGCTCACGCCCATCAGGATGCCGGCCGGCACGCCGATCGCGGTCGCGAGCAGGAACGCGCCGAACACGCGCGCGGCGCTCCACAGCAGATGGTCGGACAGCGGCAGGCCGCCCTGGATGCGCCCGTGCCACGCATCGACGAACGCCGCCCATACGGCTTCCGGCGCGGGCAGGAACAGCGGCGGCAGCCATTGGCGATGCGTCGCGCCCCACCACAGCACGGCCAGCGCCGCGACCGTCGCCGCGCTCAGTCGCGCGGTCTTCCCTTCCCCCGGCAGCCGGTAGCGGCGCGACGACGGCGCACGACGCACCGCCGCCTCGTGTTCCGTGCGACCGCCCTGCTCGATACCCGCGGCCGCGCGATCGGCCGCCCACGAATCCTGCGTGCTCATGCTGTCCTGCCTGTGCAAAGTGCTGTTCCGGCCGCGCCCGACGGCCGCGCCGTGCCGCGCGAGTTCGCTCGTCATGCGTGCTCCGCGACGGCCTCGTCGCGATGCAGGTACGCGATCAGCCGCTCGCGCCACGCGATGAAATCCGGCGACGACTTCACCGCGCGCGCATCGCGCGATTCGACGTAGCGACGCGCGAACGGCAGCTCGAAGGTTTCCGCGATGCGCCCCGGGCCCGGTGTCATCACGACGAGACGCGTCGCGAGAAACAACGCCTCCTCGACATCGTGCGTGATGAAGAACACGGTCTTGCCGGTACGCGCCCACACGTCGAGCACGAGCGCCTGCATCGAGCCGCGCGTCATCGCGTCGAGCGCGCCCATCGGCTCGTCCATCAGCAGCACGCGCGGGTCGCTCGCGAGCGCACGCGCGATGCCGACACGCTGCTGCATCCCGCCCGACAGCTCGTACACGCGCGCATGCGCATGATGGTCGAGCCCGACGAGCGCGAGCATCTGTCGCGCCCGCGCCTCGCGTTCGGCCTTCTTCACGCGCGCGAAGCGCAGCCCGAGCGCGACGTTGTCGAGCACGTCGAGCCACGGCAGCAACGCGTATTTCTGGAACACGACGCCGCGATCGGCGCCCGGGCCCGTGACGGGCACGCCGTCGACGCGCACGTCGCCCGTCGTCGGCGCGACGAAGCCGGCCATGCAGTTCAGCAGCGTCGTCTTCCCGCACCCGGAGGCGCCGAGCGCGACGACGAATTCACCGGCATCGATACGCAGGTCGACGCGCGCGAGCGCCTGCGTCGTCGGCCTGCCGCGCTCGCCCGGATAGGCAACCGATACCTGACGGACTTCCAGCGTGCTCATGCTCGGGACTCCGCGATGATCGCCGCGCTCAGCGCGCGGCCTTCTGCACGAACTGCGGATCGACGCCGGCCGAATAATCGGACAGCACCGTCTGGATCGTGCCCTGCGATTTGAGGAACGCGGCCGTGGCCGCGAGCGACTTCGCGGCGCCCGATTGCGCGCCGCCGCCGAGCCACGTCGGCGACGCCTGCTCGGCTGCCGTCGGAAACGCGTAGAGCGCGAGGCTCGCCGGCACGTCCTGCGCGTTCGCGCCCGACACCTTCGCGACCGCGGCGACCTGCGGCGAGCCGACCTTCCATGCCGCCGCATGCGTGCGGTAGTCGGCGTCCGCCGCCGCGAGCACCTTCACGAAGCGCGTGACGAACTCGGGATTCTCGCGCGCGAACTTGCGGCTCACGACGAAGCCGTCGAAGGTCGCCTTGCCACTTTCTTTCGCAACCTGGCCCGACGTCGTCAGCACGGTGCCCGACTGCTTGACCTTCGCGAGCACCGGATCCCAGATGTAGGTCGCGTCGATGTCGCCGCGCGCCCATGCGGCCGCGACTTCGGGCGGACGCAGGTTGACGATCTTCACGTCGTTCGGATTGACGCCCGCTGCCTGCAGCGCGACGAGCGTATGGAAGTGCGACGTCGATACGAACGGCACACCGATCTTCTTGCCCTTCAGCGATGCGACGTTCGTGACGCCCGAGCCGTTGCGCGCGACGAGCGCCTCGGCGTCGTTGATGTTGTCGAGCACCCAGAACAGCGAGATGTCGAGCCCCTGCGACAGACCGGCGGCGATCGGGCTCGACCCGGCTTCGCCGAGCTGCACGGAGCCCGACGCGAGCGCGCGGATCACGTCGGCGCCGCTGTCGAGCTTGCGGAACGTGACCTTGTAGCCGGTCGCCTTTTCGACTTCACCGCTCGCCTGCGCGTAACGCCACGGCACGACCATGTCCTGGTACGCGATCACGACTTCGCGCGATTCGGCGTGCGCCGCGCCGAGCGCGGCAAAGGCGGTCAGCGCGACGACGGCGCGGCGGATGAAGCTGAAACGGGACATGCGGCTCTCCTTCGGAATGCGGGCATTGCTGCGGGAGAGCCGACTTTACGAGCTTTGTGTGCCGCGGGAGCGAACTTATCCTGCGAAGCTATCGATGCCGTTTCAGCTTTGCTTTCCACGCTCGACCGGATCGCGTGTCCGGTCGGGTGGCGATTGCCGTGCGGCAGCACGGACGGCCGGCGCGGCAACGAAAAAGCCCGCATCGCTGCGGGCTTTTTTCGACTGCATGAGACTGCTGCGCGAACGCGGCGCTCAGACCACGCCGGCCCCGTGCGCCTGCAGATCGGCGTGATAGCTCGACCGCACCATCGCGCCGACGGCCGCGTGCGTGAAGCCCATCTTGTACGCCTCTTCCTCGTACATCTTGAACGTGTCCGGATGCACGTACGCGCGCACCGGCAGGTGGTGCTCGGACGGCTGCAGGTACTGGCCGATCGTCAGCATGTCGACGTCGTGCGCGCGCAGGTCGCGCATCACCTGCAGGATTTCCTCCTCCGTCTCGCCGAGGCCGACCATCAGGCCCGACTTCGTCGCGACGTCCGGATGCTGCGCCTTGAAGTCCTTCAGGAGCTTCAGCGAGTGCGCGTAGTCCGAACCCGGGCGCGCTTCCTTGTACAGGCGCGGCACCGTTTCGAGGTTGTGGTTCATCACGTCGGGCGGTGCGGCGTTCAGGATCGAGATCGCGCGGTCGAGACGGCCGCGGAAGTCCGGCGTCAGGATCTCGATGCGCGTTTCCGGCGACTGCTCGCGCACTTCGCGGATGCACTCGACGAAGTGGGCGGCGCCGCCGTCGCGCAGGTCGTCGCGGTCGACGCTCGTGATCACCACGTACTTGAGCTTCAGCGCGGCGATCGTGCGCGCGAGGTTCTTCGGTTCGTCGGCGTCGAGCGGATCGGGGCGGCCGTGGCCGACGTCGCAGAACGGGCAGCGGCGCGTGCACTTGTCGCCCATGATCATGAACGTCGCGGTGCCCTTGCCGAAGCATTCGCCGATGTTCGGGCAGCTCGCTTCCTCGCACACGGTGTGCAGGTTGTGCTCGCGCAGGATCGTCTTGATCTCGTTGAAGCGCGAGCTGCCGGTGGCCGCCTTCACGCGGATCCACTCGGGCTTCTTCAGCTTCTCGATCGGAATGACCTTGATCGGGATGCGCGCCGTCTTCGCCTGCGCCTTCTGCTTGGTGGTCGGATCGTAGGCAGCGGTGGCGGCCGAATCGGCCGGTGCGGGAGAAGCGGTAACGTCAGTCATTCGATTGTTCCAGTGCCTGCGGCTTGTCGGCGGCCGCGGATGCGCCGTCGAGGTTGGCGATCAGACGGCGCACCAGCGTGTGCGCGACGTCGTTCCAGTCGGCGGCAACCTCGAGGCTCGCCATGTCGACGGTTTCCAGTCCGGCATAGCCGCACGGGTTGATCGCAAGAAACGGGCGCAGATCCATCTTCACGTTCAGGCTGAGCCCGTGATAGCTGCAGCCGTTGCGGATCTTCAGGCCGAGGGCCGCGATTTTCGCGCCCTCGTGCACGCCGGATGCCACGTAGATCCCCGGCGCGCCCGCCTTGCGGACCGAAGCGAGATTATACGCCGCGAGGGTTTCGATCACGGCCTCCTCGATCTTCGTCACGAGCGTGCGCACCATCAGCTTGCGCCGGCGCAGGTCCAGCAGCAGGTAGACGACGATCTGGCCGGGGCCGTGGTAGGTGATTTGTCCGCCGCGGTCGACCTTCACAAGCGGCACGCCGCTGTCGGCCACCAGCAGGTGGGCCGGGTCGCCGGCCTGGCCGAGCGTGTAGACGGGCGAATGCTCGACCACCCAGATCTCGTCGCCGGTATCGGCCGTACGCGCGTCGGTGAACGCGCGCATCGCGTCGAAGCTCGTCTCGTAGGCCTCGAGGCCTCGCCAGCGCACGGTGACCGGCTGGGCCGGGGAATCGGCGGGCGATACGGAAACGGCGACAGGGGTGGACACGATGGAAACCGGCGAAACGGACATGGGCGGTAGTTTACCGAAAACCCATGGGTCTCGCCGGCCTTGGGACGGGGACGGATCGCCGGTATCCGTCGGACGACATGCAGGTCAGACCGTGCGCCAGCCGTCGTGGAACAGCGCGCTCACGCGTTCGCGCAGCCGTGCCAGCCCGCCGAGCGCGACCTCCCGGGGCGGCCGCGACACCGAGAACGCGACGCACGCGCCCTCGCGGCCTTCCGCGCTGAGCCACAGCCGCTCGCCGCGGCGCAGCTTCAGCGTCTCGCCGTCGACCAGGAAATAGTCGTCGACGTCGTTGCTGCGCGTGGCCCAGACCGGCCCGCATTGAACGATCAGCCGCGTGCTGCGTTGTACCTTCATCGGTACGGTTTCGCCCGCCGGGATTTCGAACGTGATGCTTGAAGAGATTTCTTGCATGATCGACTCCGCCAATAAGTGCTTCGATGGCTACAATCGTAGACACTTCAAGGCGTCCGACAAAACGACCAATTTTCACGTCGATGTGAGGAAAATTAGCAAATGGACCTCCGCCAGCTGCCTGCGCTGAACGCGATTCGCGCGTTCGAAGCCGCCGCCCGTCACGAGAATTTCTCGCGCGCCGCCGACGAGCTGTACGTCACGCACGGCGCGGTCAGCCATCAGGTTCGCGCACTCGAGGAGGAGCTCGGCGTGCAGCTGTTCACACGCAACGGCAAGCGGCTGTGCCTGACCGACGCCGGCATGCGCTACGCGCAGCAGATCCGCACCGCGCTGATGGTGATCGCGGACGCGACGCGCGAGGTGCGCTCGAGCGACCGCGACCGGCGGCTCGTCGTGTCGATGCTGTCGTCGTTCGCTGCGCGCTTCATCACGCCGCGCATCGGCTCGTTCATCGAGCGGCATCCGGAAATCGACGTCGAGCTGCAGTCGACCAACTCGCTCACCGATTTCGCGCGCGACGACGTCGACCTCGCGATCCGCTTCGGCTCCGGCACCTATCCGGGGCTGCACGTCGAGCCGCTGTTCGAGGAGGTGTTCTTTCCGGCCTGTGCGCCGACGCTGAACGGCGGCAAGCTGCCGCAAACGCCCGCCGATCTCGTCCACTACAACCTGCTGCGCTCGGACGACGAGCTGTGGCGGCCGTGGTTCGACGCGGCCGGGCTCGATACGCTGACCGAGCCGAAACGGGGGGTGCTGTACCAGGATTCGTCGAACCTGCTGCTGGCCGCGATCGACGGCCAGGGCATCGCGCTGGTACGCCGCTCGCTCGCGGTACACGACCTGCTCGACGGGCGCATCGTGCGCCTGTTCGACATCGACGGGCAGAGCCCGTGGCACTATTTTTTCGTGTGCCCGCCGCCGCTTCTGAACACGCCGCGCGTGCAGGCGTTCAGGACTTGGCTGTTCGAGCAGGTCGTGGAATACAAGCGGCTGTGCGACGAGCTGGACGCGCGGCGCGCGGCGGGGAAGACCCCCGCCGAGTGCGCGCGGGAAGGAGGATGGAAAGCGCTCAGGCGGCTGGAAGGCGCTTAAAGGACGACCTTGACCATCGGATGGCCGGTCAGTGCGCGGTAGATGCTGTCGAGCTGTTCCTGGCTCGTCGCGCGCACGGTGATCGTGAGGCCCGTGTAATTGCCGCCGCTCGACGCGCGCTCCTCGATCTTCTCGACATCGATCTCGTTGTCGTGAACGGCCACGACCTTGAAGATCGTGTCCTTGAACTCCGGATGCGCCTTGCCCATGATCTTGATCGGGAAATCGCACGGAAACTCCAGCAGCGACTCCTTCCGGGTATCGATCGCGCCGGTCACCTCGATGGTTTTGGTCGGTTCGCTCATCACTTTCTCCGGGTTAGGTCAAACTGTTCAAACTCGCGTGCCTTCGCACGCTGGTACGCGTCGTACAACGCCGCGAACACGGGGCCCGGCTTGCCGCCCTGGACAGGCAGGTCGTCGAGCAACGTGACGGGCAGCACTTCCTTCGTGGCCGACGTGATCATGATCTCGTCGGCCGCGCGCAACTCCACTTCGCTGATCTCGCGCGCGACGAACGGGATCTTGCATTCGTCGGCCAGCTGCTCGACCAGCGCGTAGCGGATCCCTTCGAGGATCTTGTTGCTGCGCGGCGGTGCGATCAGCTCGCCGTTCTTCACGATCCACACGTTCGACGACGAACCTTCGGTCAGGTTGCCGTCGCGCAGCTGCAGCGTCTCGAACGCGTCGCGCTCCGCCGCATGCTGCGCCATCAGCACGTTGCCGAGCAGCGAGATCGACTTGATGTCGCAATGCAGCCAGCGGCGATCCTCGGCCGTCACGCAGCGCACGCCCTTCGCGCGCTCCTCTTCCGACGGCAGGCGCAGCGGGCTCGTCATCGCGAACACCGTCGGCACCGCGTTCGCCGGGAACGCATGGCCGCGCTTCGCGACGCCGCGCGTCACCTGCAGGTAGACGAGCGCGTTGCCGTCGCCGAGGCCTTCGGCATTCGCCGCGACCACGCGCTCGATCAGCGCGCGCCAGCCGGCCGCGTCGTGCGGATCGTCGATGCCGATCTTCTTCAGGCTGCGCGCGAGCCGCTCCAGATGCTGATCGATCCGGAACGGCACGTGCGCGCCGTCGTGCGCATAAACGGGCACGACTTCATACACGCCGTCGCCGAAGATGAACCCGCGGTCGAGCACCGGCACACGGGCTTCGGACAGCGGCACCAGTTCCTCCTGCGACGCAACGCTGAGGTAGACGATCGGTTCGAATTCGGCTTGGCTCATAGTGATGACAGATGGGGATGAAGTCGTGAAAACAAAGGCCCGTCGGGCTTACTTCTTCTTGCTGAACATCAGCAGGATCGAGTCCCAGATACGCCCGAAGATACCCGCTTCCGGCACCGCCTGCAGTGCGACGACCGGGAATTCGGACAGCGTCTTGCCGTCGGCGACGATCTTCACGGTGCCGACCTGCTGGCCTTCCGCGAGCGGCGCGATCAGCGGCGCGTTGACGTCGACCTCCGTCTTGACCTTGTCGCCAAGGCCGCGCGGCACGGTCGCCCACTGGTCGCTCTTCACGCCGACCTGCACGGTGTTTTCCTTGCCCTTGTAGAGGCGCGGCGTCGAGATCGCCTGGCCGCCCTTGAACAGGCGCACCGAATCGAACGCGCTGTAGCCGTAGTTCAGCATCTTCATGCTGTCCTGCGTGCGCTCGCCTTCCTTCTGCTCGCCCATCATCACCGACACCAGGCGGCGCTGGCCGTCGACGCCCGGAATCGCGCGCTTCGCCGATGCGATCAGGCAGTAGCCGGCCGCCTGCGTATGGCCCGTCTTCAGGCCGTCGACCGTCGGATCCAGCCACAGCAGGCGGTTGCGGTTGCCCTGGCGGATGTTGTTGTACTTGAATTCCTTCTCCGAGAAGATGCTGTAGTACTGCGGAAAATCGCGGATCAGGTGCGCGGACAGCTTCGCGAGGTCGCCGGCCGTCGTGTAGTGGTTCGGGTCGGGCATGCCGTTCACGTCGGCGAAGTGCGTGCCCTTCATGCCGAGGCGCTGCGCTTCGTCGTTCATCAGCGTGACGAACTGCCCTTCGCTGCCGCCGACGAGTTCGGCCAGCGCGATCGCGGCGTCGTTGCCCGACTGGATGATCATCCCGTACACGAGGTCATGCACGGACACCGGCTTGTTCGCCTCGATGAACATGCGCGACTCGTCGCGGCCGACGCGGCGCACGGCGTCGCTCGGCGTGACGATCTGTTCCATCGAGATCTTCTTCTTGTCGAGCGCCTCGAACACGAGGTACGCGGTCATCAGCTTCGTCAGCGAGGCCGGCTCGACGCGTTCGTCCGCATTGCCCGATGCGAGCACCGTGTTGCTGGTCGCGTCGACGAGCACCCACGAGCGCGCGTTCACGCCCGGCGGCGGCACCGCGCCCGGCATGTAGGTCGCGGGCGCGCCGGTGAACTGCTCGGCGGCCGGCGCCGCATGCGCGGCCTTGGCCTTGGCGGCCGGTTTCGCCTCGGCGACGACGATCGTCGATGCGAGCGCGACAGGCAGCATCACGCCGAGCGCGACGTTGCGCGCGGCGGTGCCGAAGGCGATGGAGGAAGCGAGGGACTTGAGGCCTTGGGAAGACAGACGCATGATCGATTCAGGCTGATGGCAGAAAGTGCGGTGCGAAACGCGCAGGGTTGAACGGCAAGGCGGCGGGCGTTCCGGGCACGCGCCCGACAGCGTCGGGCGGCGCGAAACGCGCCGGTTGGACTCGTGCGGACGCGTTCGGTTCGCGGCCGTCGCGAGCGGGCGGACAGGCGGCGAAACGAGCGCCGCATGGGCCCAGCCGGGCCGCGGGCGACGCGGAATCCGGCCATTATACGTGGCCGCGCAGGGCGTTTTCGCGAACCTTGTGTCGCGTTCGGTGCGAAACGGTGTCGATGTCCCGGCCGACTCGCGCTCGCGGCATCGCGCAAACCGGCGCACCGCCCGGCCGCGCCGGGGCGCCAGGCGATGCCGCCACGGATGCGAAAAGACGGCACATCGAGGGCGGCGGAAGTCGAGCCCCGACCCGTCGGCGGACAGCGCGCCTCGGCCTCGGGCAGCTGCCGTAGGCGATCGCGCGTGAAGCCCGTCGAAAGGCGCGTGCAGGCGGCGTGCAAGTCGAAGCGAGCGCCGCGTGCGGCGCGATGCCGCGCGGGCGGGTCGCGCCCGCGGCAAGCGCGGGCACGCGCTGCGGGCACCGGCCTGCGGCCGTCACCCCCGCGCGCGGGCGCCGGTTACCGCCACGCGTCGACGATGATGCGCTTCAGCACGTGCAGCTTGCGATGCAGGAAATGCTCGGCGCCGGGGATCACGACGACCGGCAGCTCCTGCGGCCGCGCCCAGTCGTACACCGACGCGATCGGCACCGTGTCGTCGGTTTCGCCGTGGATCACGAGCGTGTTCTCGGGCACGTCGGCCACCTGCCAGCGGCTCGCGGCCGTGCCGACGAACACCATCCGCTCGATCGACTCGCCCGCGTCGCGCAGCCGCTTCGCGACGTGCGACAGCACGAAGGTGCCGAACGAGAAGCCCGCGAGCACGAGCGGCAGGTCCGCGTACGCGGGCTGCGCGCGCATGTGCGCGAGCACCGCGAGCAGGTCGTCGGCTTCGCCGGCGCCGTTGTCGTGCACGCCTTCGGTGGCGCCGACGCCGCGGAAGTTCGACCGGTAGACGACGTAGTTCAGCTGCACGAGCGTGCGCGCGAGCGTCTGCGCGACCTTGTTGTCCATCGTGCCGCCGAACAGCGGATGCGGATGGGCGACGAGCGCGATGCCGCGCGGCGCGGCGCCGCTTTCGCGCACGGCATCCGGCAGGTCGACCGCGATTTCGATCTGCCCGACCGGACCCGCGATCAGCGATTTCTGCGTATGTACGTTCATTCGGCCGGCCCGCTCAGATCTTCAGGCGGTCGACGACCTTGCCGTCGCGCAGGTGCGATTCGACGATCTCGTCGATGTCGGCCTGGTCGACGTACGTGTACCACGTGCCTTCCGGATACACGACCATCACGGGCCCTTCCTCGCAGCGGTCGAGGCAGCCGGCCTTGTTGATGCGAACCTTGCCGGGCCCCGCGAGGCCGAGTTCCTTCACGCGCTTTTTCGCGTACTCCTGCATGGTCTGCGCATCGCATTGCGCGCAGCTCGGACGTTCGGCGCCCGGTTCGCGCTGGTTCAGGCAGAAGAAGACGTGGTGCTGGTAGTAGGAATCCATGGTGGTGACGAGCGGCCCGGCGCGACGCCGTGCCGAAAAGAAGGGCGATGGATTGCCGTTGCGCGGGAGGCAACGGAGGATGCGGACGATTATAGCGACCGGCGCACGCGGCTGCCCGCGCAAGCGCCGCTGCCGCCCCACCCCGGCGGCCCGGTCAGCGGCGCAGCGCGCCCGGCAGCCACGCATGCTCGACGCGCTGGCCGAGCCAGATCAGCGCCGCGTAGGGCCAGATCCATGCGAGCCAGCGCGCGATGCTGTTGAAGTGCACGTAGCGGCCCTGCCGCCAGCCCGACAGCGTGAAGTCGAAGAACGGGTTGACCGGCAGCAGGTTCACGAGCGCCACGCCGGCCAGCAGCGCCAGCGCCGCGAGCGCCGCGCGCCAGGTCTGCGGCACGCGCAGCGCGACGAGCGCGGCGGCGAAGCCGAGCTCGATGCCGAGCCGCGCGCCGGGCGTCGCCCACACGACGACGAGGCCGGTGGCCGACTGCATGAACGTCGCGGCCGCCTTCAGCACGAGCGTGACGACGACCAGCGCGACCAGCAGCCGGATGCGCGGCGCGCGCGGCCGCATCGCGAGCGACGCGATCGCCAGCGCGGCGAACAGCATCAGCCCGCCGAGCACGGCCTCCCACGCGGAATCGGACAGCCAGCCGTCGACCCGCTCCGGCCATTCGCTGACGCGCCACGCGGCCGGCAGCCACGCGAGCAGCGCGTCCTGCATCGACGCGTCGGCGCGTTCCCACAGCGCGGCCGGCCAGTCGCCGATGCCGAACAGGAACGGCGACGGAAACAGGATCGCGAACGGCCACAGCGCGGCCAGCAGCAGCGGTGTCGCGCCGTCGGCCTCGAACCACGCGAAACGCAGCCGGCGCAGCGCGCCGCGGTCGAGCAGCGCGCCCGTGGCCGGCGCGACGAGCGCCGCGCCCAGCAATGCGCCGAGCGCGTTGGCGCCGAGATCGAGATTCGACGCGACGCGCGTCGGCAGGTAGGTCTGCAGCGCTTCCATCGAACCGGACAGCAGCACGCCGAGCGCACCCGCGATCAGCGTCGCGGCCACGCCGCGCCAGCGCGGGTGCAGCGCGAGCACGCCGAGCGCGCCGAACGGCAGATAGCCGAGCACGTTCGTGACCACGTCGAAGGCGGTCACGTAGCGCTGCATCGGTGCGAACAGGTAATCGAACGGCCCGATGCCGAGCGACACCCAGCCGTCGAACGGATACAGCGACGCGTAGACGACGAGCGCCGCGTAAGCGGCGAAGGCCTGCCGCGCGAGCGGCGATGCGCGATGCGTGCCGGCCGCGTTCATCGCGGCTGCGCGGGTCGCGTCACGGCGTGCCCGCGTACGCCTGCATGCCGGCCCATGCGGCGATCTGCGACACGAGCTCGTCGCTCGCCGCCGCGAGCGCGCGCGCGCCGCCTGCGGCGTCCGGCGTGCTCGACGGTGCCCGCGCGACGAACGTGCGCTGGCCGAGCACCTTGCCGTCGAGCGTCAGCGTCGCGCGCGCGGTCACCGCGCCGTGGCTCTGCGACTGCCCGTCGAACACCTGTTCGAATTCGTTCAGGTCGACCTTGAGGGTCGGCGCGCGCACGCCGTCGGCCCCCTCGAGCACCGCGCCGCGCGACGACAGCGCGCCGCGCAGCCGCTGCGTGAGCAGTTGCGCGGGCGGCGCGGTCCAGCGACTGTCACGATAGGCGGCCACGTGCTGCGCATCCGCGTAGGCAAGGCGGTACGCGAACTTGTCCGAGTCGAGCGCGTCGGGCGCGACGACGTCGAGCACCTTCAGCGCGGGGCCCGAACCGGCCGTCACGACCGACGACGGTGGTCCGAGGTCGTAGCGAACATTCGACAGCACCGCGCTGTTGCCGGCGCAGCCGGCCGCCAGCGCGAGCGTCAGCACGGCAAGCGCGGCCGCGGCGGGACGCAGCGCGCGGTCAAGGATTCGTGGCATGGCATGTTCCTGCATGAGGTTTCCGGTTTCGATAGGCGTCATGGCCCGGCCGTTTCCGGCCGGACGGTCGATGGATGCGCGCTTCATTTCCCGGCGGTCGCACCGGGCCAGACGAAGCCCGCTTCGCCGGGCCCCGGCGCCGCGCCGGGCGAACCGAACAACAGACTGCGCGGGTTGCGGCCGAGTTCACCGGCCACGTCCTTCAATTGCCGCGACGCGTCGCCGACGCTGCCGGCCAGCGAATTGAAGCGCGGCAGCGTGTCGTACTGCACGCGCGCGTTCAAGTCGTTCAGCGCGACGCCGACCTGCTCGGCGGCCGTACCGGCCTTGTTCAGGTTCGACACGAGCGGCCCGTTCGGCTGCAGCAGCGTGTTCGCCGACGCCATCGCGCGATTCACCTCGTGCATCGTCTCCGGCAGCGCGGTGACCGCCGGACCGAGCTGCTTCGTCAGCGTCGCCGCGCCGTCGGCCGCGTGCTGCAGGCTCTCTGCCGTCGCACGCAACTGCTCGCGCATCTCGGGCGACATCAGCGCGTTCGCGCTCTTGGCCGCCAGCTCGAGCTGGCGCAGCAGCACGTCGCCGCGCTCCTGGATCTGGTCGAACAGGCTCGGCCGCATCGGGATCTGCGCGATCGACTTCGCCGACGACGGCAGCGGCGCCAGGTCGCGCCCCGTATCCTCGAGCTGCACGAACGCGATGCCCGTCACCCCCTGGAAGCCGAGGCTGCCGTAGGTCGACTGCGTGATCGGCGCGTCGTGGTCGACGAGGATGCGGATCCGGATCTGGCCCGGATGCGTGCGGTCGAAACCGATCGACTGCACCTTGCCGACGTCGAGGCCGCGAAAACGCACGGCCGCGTCCGGGAACAGCCCCGTCACATTGGTGCGCGCGAGCAGGTCGTACGGCACGCGCACGGTGCGGTCGACGTTGAACCAGAACACGGTGCCCGCGATCGCGAGCGTCAGCGCGATCGTGAACAGGCCGGCCCAGAACGCATGTGATTTGTTTTCCATCAGAGGGTTCCTTGTCCTTGCCTGTTACAACTCGACGCTCGACAGCGCCGGTTCGAGGGCCGCCTTCGGCAGCTTCGCGCGCCGCTCGGGCGGCAGCGCCTGCAATGCGCGGCGCCCGCGCAGCCCCAGGAAATATTCGTGAATGAACGGATGGTCGACGTTCGCGGCCTCCTCGACAGGCGCGGCGACCAGCACCTTGCGGTCGGCCAGCACCGCGACGCGGGTCGACAGCGCGACCATCGTGTCGAGATCGTGCGTCACCATCACGACGGTCAGCCCCAGCGTGCGGTGCAGCGTCGCGATCAGTTCGACGAATTCGTCCGACGCCTGCGGATCGAGGCCGGCCGTCGGCTCGTCGAGGAACAGCAGCTCGGGCTCGAGCGCGATCGCGCGCGCGATGCCGACCCGCTTCACCATCCCGCCCGACAGCGCGGCCGGCATCTTGGACGCGTGCTTGCACGGCAGGCCGACCATCTCGAGCTTCAGCATCACGATGTCGTGCAGCAGGTCCGGCGGCACGCGGCCGAGCTCGCGCAGCGGCTGCGCGACGTTGTCGAACACCGTCATCGACGAGAACAGCGCGCCCTGCTGGAACAGCATCCCCGAGCGCGTGCGCATCATCCGCGCGCTCGCGTCGTCGATCGTCGCCGTATCCTCGCCGAATACCTTGATCGTGCCCGACGTCGGCCGCTCGAGGCCAAGGATCTGCCGCACGAGCGTCGTCTTGCCGGAGCCCGAGCCGCCGACGATCGACACGATCTCGCCGCGCCGCACATCGAAGTCGAGCTTCTGGTGAATGATGTTGCGCCCGTAGCGCTTGGTCAGGTTGCGCACCTCGATCACGAGGTCGCCGGCGTCGGCCTCCCCGGCCGGCCGCGGGCCGACCGACCCGGCGCCGATGGCCGCCGCATGCGCGGTCGTTTCGTTCGATGCGTTCATCCGAGCCCCACGTTCTGGAACAGGATCGCGAACACCGCGTCGGCGAGGATCACGACCGTGATCGACGACACGACCGACGTGGTCGTGCCTTCGCCGAGGCTCTGCGAGTTCGCCTTGATCCGGAAGCCGAAATGGCACGCGACCAGTGCGATCAGCATGCCGAACACGACGCCCTTGCCGACGCCGATGTACAGGTTCGCGATCGGCACGACGCCCGGCAGCGAGCGCACGAAATAGTTGACGTCGATCCCGAGCACGAGCTTCGCGGCCAACGCGCCGCCCGTCAGCGCGATGATGTTGGTCCACATCACGAGCAGCGGCATCGCGATGCCGAGCGCGAGCACGCGCGGCAGGATCAGCCGCAGCCCGTGCGGGATGCCCATCACGCGCATCGCGTCGAGCTCCTCGGTCACGCGCATCACGCCGATCTGCGCGGTGATCGCCGAGCCCGAACGGCCCGCGACGAGGATCGCCGACAGCACGGGGCCGAGCTCGCGGATCACCGACAGCCCGAGGATGTTCACGATGTAGCGGTTCGCGCCGAACATCTGCAGCTGCTGCGCGGACAGGTAGCTGAGCACGATGCCGATCAGGAACGCGACGAGCGCGGTGATTGGCAGCGCCTGCGCGCCGGCGCTGTAGATGTTCGCCGAGGTTTCCTTCCACGGCATCGTCCGCGGGCGGCGCAGCACCGACAGCGCATCGAGGATCACGAGGCCGAACATCGCGATGCCGCCCTGCAGGTGCTCGCCGAACGCGAAGATCGCCTGGCCGAGCCGCGTGACGGGATCGACGCGCACGAGCCGCTCCGGCGCCTCGCGGCCGCTGTCGAGCCGTTCGATGCGCTCGAAGATCGTGCGCTGCGTGGCGCTCAGCGCGACGCCGGCCGGCAGCTTGCGCCCCCATACGCGCCACAGCGCCTGGCCGCCGACATGGTCGAGCCGCTCGATGCCGGACAGATCCCATTCGCTCACGCGGCCGGTGGCGATGCCCGCGATGCGGCGCGCCACGGCGCCGCGATTGCGCGCGAGCGCGAGCGCGGTCCACTGGCCGTACAGGCGCACCGTCTGGCCCTGGCCGCCGGCGTCGACCGAGAGGCCGGGAGGAGTCTCGAAGTCCAAGGGCAGGTTGTTTGCAAAAGGATGACAGCGGCCATTGTAGCGAACCGCCCGATGCCGCGACGTGACGATTTCCGCGGCGGCGCCGGGCGGGGTCGCCCCGCCGCGGCCGCCCGGTCCGGGCCAGCCCGGCGCCACCGTCTGCCGCGGCCCGATGCCGGCCGCCGGTTGGCGGTTGACCGCTGCCGGCGTCGTGACCTTTCATTCTTCCGTCACGTTTCCTTTCGATACTCTCTCGCGCCGCACATCAGGCCGTCGGCGCGCCGCGCCGCCATTCGCTGCATCCCTCGCGTTTCATAAAACAGAACACCGAACAGGACAACCGATGCGCTTCCCCCCGTTTTCCCGCCGCCACGTACCGGCCGCCGCCGCGCTCGCCAGCCTCGCCTTCGCCCTCGCCGGCTGCGGCGGCGACGACGTCACCGCCACGCAACCGTCACAGCCGCAGGCCCAGACGCCCGTCGGCACGACGGCCACGCTCGCGCTGCTCGAGACGACCGACCTGCACACCAACGTGCTGTCATACGACTATTTCAAGCTCGCCGCCGACAATTCGCTCGGTTTCGAGCGCGTGTCGACGCTGATCGCGCAGGCGCGCAAGCAGTACCCGAACACGCTGCTGCTCGACAACGGCGACACGATCCAGGGCACCGCGCTGTCGGACTACCAGGCGCTCGTGAAGCCGATCGGCTGCGACCAGACGCTCGCGATCTACAAGGTGATGAACGCCGCCAAATTCGACGGCGGCGGAATCGGCAACCACGAGTTCAACTACGGGCTGCCGTACCTGTCGCAGGTGACCGGCAACACGTTCGAGGTCGACGGCCTGCCCGCGCCGGCCCAGCAGAAGAAGTGCGCGGGCCCGACCTTCCCGCAGGTGCTCGCGAACGTGATCAGCGCGAAGACCAACGCGCCGCTGTTCACGCCGTACACGATCCTGACGCGGACGGTGATGGCCACGACGCCGGACGGCAGGACGGTCAGCGCGCCCGTGAAGATCGGCATCATCGGCTTCACGCCGCCCGCGATCATGAACTGGGACAAGCGCTGGCTCGACGGCAAGGTCTACACGACCGGCCTGAAGGAAGCCGCCGAGAAGTACATTCCGGAAATGCGCGCGAAGGGCGCCGATCTCGTCGTCGCGATCTCGCACGGCGGCCTCGACAATTCCGCGTACTCGCCGACGATGGAAAACGGCAGCTGGTGGCTGTCGAAGGTGACGGGCATCGACGCGATGCTGATCGGCCACTCGCACCAGGTGTTCCCGGACGCGAACAGCACCGTGTCGCAGTTCAACCTGCCGGGCGTCGACAAGGTCAAGGGCACCGTCAACGGCGTGCCGACCGTGATGGCCAACTACTGGGGCAAGCACCTCGGCGTGATCAAGCTCGGCCTGAAGTTCGACGGCAAGACATGGAGCGTCGACCCGTCGCAGACGACCGTCGAGGCGCGGTCGATCCAGAATGCCGACAAGAGCTACGTCGCGCCCGATCCGTCGGTGTCCGCCGCGATCGCCGCCGAGCACCAGGCGACGATCGACTACGTGAAGACGCCGATCGGCTCGACCGACTACCGGATGAACTCGTACTTCGCGGATGTCGGCGATCCGGGCGCGATCCAGATCGTCAACGAGGCGCAGGCCGACTACGTGAAGACCTACGTGCAGGCGAACCTGCCGCAGTACGCGTCGCTGCCGGTGCTGTCGGTCAGCGCGCCGTTCAAGAGCGGCTTCGGCGGCGGCACCGACTACACCGATGTCGCGCCGGGCGCGCTCGCGATCAACAACGCGGCCGACCTGTACCTGTATCCGAACACCGTGTACGCGGTGAAGGTGAGCGGCGCCGACGTGAAGAACTGGCTTGAGACGGCCGCGAAGCGCTTCAACCGGATCGACCCGACCAAGGCGACCGTGCAGCCGCTCGTCAGCACCTTCCCCGGCTACAACTTCGACATGTTCACGTCGGCCGACCTCGCGTATGAAATCGACGTCACGCAGGCCGTCGGCAGCCGCATCAAGAACCTGACGTACAAGGGCGCGCCGATCGATCCGAACGCGCAGTTCATCGTCGCGACCAACAACTACCGCGCGAGCGGCGGCGGCAACTTCCCGGGCCTCGACGGCAGCAAGACGATCTTCGCGTCGCCCGACGCGAACCGCGACGTGCTGATCGCGTTCATCAAGAAACGCGCCGCGATCACGCGTGCGGCCGACGGCGCGCAGCGCAGCTGGCGCTTCACGAAGCTCGCGAGCTCGGTCGCGCACGTGCAGTTCGCGTCCGCACCGAACCGCCTGGGCGACGCAGCGGCGGCCGGCCTGACCGGCATCACGCAGGTCGCGGCCGACGACGGCTCGGGCAAGAACCTCGCGACCTACGAGATCGACCTCACGCAATGAGACATCCGATGCAACCGATCCGGACGATGCGGCCTGCCGAAACCGGCGTCGCCGCCGCCGCGCGGCGCGTGCTGCGCGCGAAACTCCCGCCGGCCGCCCTGCTCGCGGCGGCGGCCGTGACCGTCGCGGCCGTCGTCGCGGCGACCGGCCTGCGCGGCAACGGCCCCGCGCCGAGCGCCGCGCAGCTCGACGAGTGGCAGGCGATGGTCACGCAGGCCACCGAGCCGCACGCGCTGGCGCAATTGCGCACGCTCGCGCGCCGCGGCTCGGGCGCCGCGCAGGCGGCGCTCGGCATCGCGCTCGTCGACGCGCGCGAACCGGGGCTGCGCGACGAGGGGCGCGGCTGGCTGGAAACGGCCGCGACGGCCGACGGCAAGGCCGACGCGCCGGCCGCGAGGCGCGCGCAGCTCGCGCTCGGCAAGGCGCTGCTGCTCGGCAGCAGCGACATCCCGAAAGACTACGCACGCGCCCGCGCGCTGCTCGGCGCGGCGGCCGGACAGGGCGACCCGGCCGCCGCGTATTACCTCGGGCTGATCTATCGCAGCGGCTACGGCATCGCCGCCGATCCGGTGCAGGCCGCGCACTGGTTCGAGATCGCGTCGCGCGCGGACATCCCGGCCGCGGATTTCATGCTCGCGAACGCGTACCGCGACGGCAGCGGCGTGCCGCGCGACGACGCGCGCGCGCTGGCGCTCTATCGCCGCGCCGCCGAGCACGAGCTGCCGGAGGCCGTGCAGACGCTCGCGATGGCCTATCGCAACGGCGAGCTGGGGCTCAAGCCCAATGCGGATGAATTCCACGCGCAGTGGATCGAGACCGCGCATGCGCTGAAGCATCCGGTTGTCGCGCCGTGACGAAAACCCGGAAAGCGACGCATCAGCTCCGTCGCTTTCCGTTACTTGGCACGTTACCCATCGATGCCCGATGGTGCCAGCCGGTCTCTTGCCGAAGCACCAATGCCGCCTATATCGGCCTGATCGATGGCGTCGCGAGCCAGTGCGCAGCCACGAGCGCGCTCACCAAGGCACCTCGTTGAATCCATGATCTCCCTTCCCCCGGGTCCATTTCCCTCGCATTGGCGCCAGGTGATCTTGCCGAAGAGCGCAACGTCATAGCAGGCGAGCCCGCCACCACTCGCTGCGGCGGGCGGCGCCCGGGCAACAGGCGTCCACCATGACTAACCATGGCATCGACGTACCGCGCGTTCCGATTTACTGATAGGAAAACGTGATGCTGCTCTTGGCCTTCACGCTGCCGGGGCTGATCTTGGCGTCCGTCTGCACGTACTTCACCTCGAACGGAATCGTGAATATCTGAGCGCCGGACGCGGTATTGCCGACCAGCCACTGGTTGACGTTGCCCTTCCGCGACGAATCCGGACCATACATGATGGGCTGCGTCTCGTCGCGCTTGTACAACCGCAAGCCAACACCCGCGGCGGAAGAGTCCGGGCCGAGACTGAGCGTATTGCCGGTATTGGACGGATTGCTCACGTCCGTCATGGTCGCGTAGACCGCGACGTCCTGATCGCATGCAATGCCGATGGTGAACCGGTTCGACGCGCCCACCGTGGAGCCGACGCCCTTGAAGGCATAGGTGGCAACGGTCGGCAGCGTGATCGCTTGGTTCCCGCCCTGCACGACCTTGCATCCGCGGCTCTTGGCTTCGACTGTGAACGCGCCGAGGGTCAGCGAAAGCGGTGTGGCGACGGGCTTCTTGTTGCCGTCCAGCGCGATCATTTTCGCCACGACTCGCGGTGCGAAAAAATGCGTGCCGGACGGCACCGGGCCTGTCGCAATGAGTTTGATCTGCGTGGTGAATCCCAACGACGTTTGTCCGCCACCGGTCGTCGTGCCAGGCGCCGGATAGGTCTGCGTTTGCGGCGGCGCGACGCTGATCCAGTTGCTCGCATTGGGATCCTTGATGCCGATGACATAGCCGACCCCGGGAATGCCCGTCGGGTAAACCGGATAGGACTCGCCGTCGGACTGATGCGTGAGGCCGTTGATCGGCGCATCCTGCGGAACCGCATTGGCAGTCCAGCCGGGACAGTTGGCGATGTCGAACGCCCGCTTGTCCGTGACCTGACCGCTCCAGCCGCCGATCTGCGCGCCGAGCGGGTTCGCATCGGCCGGCCCACTGAACGTGAGAGGACTCGGAAGCGTGACGATCATCGAGTTCGCCTGGCAGGCGGCAAACGCGGGATGAGCAAGCATCGCGAGCAGCGAGAAAGCGAATGCCTTGATGAAACGCGGCGCCGGCGCGTGGAAATTGAATGTTGCACGCGGCAACAGAAGGGGGGCCGACGCGAGAGGCGATGCAAACGGTACTCGTTTCATATCGATTCCAGAAGGGTGCGGGGGCGTAACCCGCGAATCAAAGCGCCGCGGCATGCGTCTTCGCGCCGCATACGCCCTTGATCGGCTCGAAGGAAGCCGGCTTGTTGTTGCCTTGCTTGACCGGCAACATGTATTCGATGCGGCAGATCGAGCGGGCGTCGTCTCCCCACTTCACCGTGAGTTCGCCCTGGTCCTTCAGGCCGCGCACGAAGATCTTGCTGGCCTGGCCGACGACGCCGAGGCTCTTGCCGGTATCGTCGGTCACGGCCGCACCGAACGGCAGCGGCGTGCCGTCCGCCCGGCGCGCCTGGATCACGGCGGCGCGCCCGGTATCGGTGTCGAACCTGAGCAGCGGCACGGCGCCGGCGCGCGGCGCGACCTGCTGACTCGTTTCCTTCAGTTCGACATCCATCGAGATGCCTTTCGGGTCGAGTTCGACCGTGTTCATGTTGTACGGCGTGAGGTAAGGCACGATCGCGTAACCGCGGTGGTCGACCCGCGCGCCCGACGCGCTCGTGAGCCGTGCACCCTCCGCGCCCTTGGCCTCGACGATGGCGAACGTTTCCGACAGCGGTTGCGACAGCGTGATGCCGCCGCCGTGCGCGACCGCCGCGCCGCGAATGCCGACCGAACCCTGCCGGTAGTTCGAACTGCCGCCGGCACTGACGTTGAACTCGGCGAAGCGTGCGCGATATGTGACGTTGCCGCTGCCGTCGGTGCTCGCGCTGCCCTGGCCGTTCGTGTGGTTCGCGGCGACGCTGTACGACAACGCGTTGTCGACGCCGAGCGAGCCGGACAGCATCGATTGCAGTTGCGTGCGGCCTTGCGTGTCGTGCGACAGGTTGCTGGTCAGCATCGTCGAGCCGGACTTGCCGAACGGAATCGTCGCGCTGGCGTAGTACAGCGTGCTCATGTTGCCGCCGACATTGCGCTGGCGCGTGGCGGACAGGCTGTACGAGATATTCCGGAACGAATTGTTGTAACCGACCGAGTAGTCGATGTCCGAGCCCGAGCGGTTCCAGTAACTGGCGGCCGACGCGGTCAGGCTCAATTGCCCGCCCGATTTGCCGAGGCGCTGGCTGACCATCAGCGATGCGCGATTGCGCTGCCGCCAGACGGTGTCGACCGAATAGCCGTTGCGGACCGAGTCGCGGGCGCTCATCGCGTCGTTGAGGTTGAAATAACCGTTCGTCGAGTAGCGGTATGCGGCGATCGATACGTCGGTGCCAGTCGATGCGACGGACTTCGAATAGCTGATCCGCAGGCTCGAGCCGCTGAAGCGTTTCACGCCGGGAACCGACGTGACGGCCTGCGTGAAGTCGAGACCGAGCGCGCCGACCCGCGTAGTGAAGGCGCCACCCAGCATCGCCGCCGTATAACCGGCCGCAACCGTCACGCCACCGTATCCGGTCAGCAGGTTCGTCAGGCCGCGCTGATAGGTGGCTTGCGCGAACAGCGGGTTGCTCGTGCCCTGCTGGTTGCGCAGCGCGCCCGCGACGAAGCTGTAGCGCTGGATACCGGGTCGCAGCGACAGCGGAACCGCCGCATAAGGGACGGAGAACGTATGGACGGAACCGTCCGCCTCGGTGACGGACACGCGCAAGTCGCCGCCATAACCGGTCGGGTACAGGTCGTTGATCTCGAACGGACCGGCCGAGACGGTCGTCTCGTACAGCGTCACGCCGTTCTGGCGGATCGTCACCTTCGCGTTGCTGTTCGCGACGCCGCGTACGACGGGCGCGTAGCCGCGCATCGAGTCGGGCAGCATCCGGTCGTCGGTCGACAGCCGTACGCCGCGAAACTGGGCCGAGTCGAACAGCTCGCCGGACGTGAACGTTTCGCCGAGTACGAGTTGCGACGACAGCGCGGGCAGATCGCGCTGCACGTAGGTCGACACGTTCTGATAGCGGCTGCCGCCGCGCTCGGACCACGAGTACGAACCATTGTGGCGGAAGTGCCAGTTGCCGATATTGACGCCGCTGTTCAGCCCGAGATAACCCTGCGTGTCCGCACGGCTGCCCTTGACCTTCGAACTGTAGACGTTCAGGTTGTAATCGAGCATGCCGACAGGCACGCCGTCGTCCCACTGGTCGGGGCTCACATAGCCTCGCGCACGGCGTACCAGTGACGCCTGCGGGATGCTGAGCGTCAGGCGCTGCTCGCTGAAGTCGAACGACGCGCTTGCCTCGGGCACGAGCTGGCCGATACGCCGGCATTCTCCGTCGATCGTGACGGCCTTGACGGTTTGCGCGGGAAGTTTCGTGAAATCGATGCCGATACGGCGCAGCGTTTTCTCGTCGAAGCAAGGCTGCGCGTCCGGCGTGCCGGGCGCGGCCTTGAATTCGATGTCGTATCGACCGACCCAGTCCTCGCCGACGACGAGATCGACGGTGTAGGTACCCGGCGCGGTGACGTTGCCGCGCGCAAAGCGCGTGATGTCGACTGCCTGGCCTGCGCCGTTGCTCAGGAAGTCGGGGTCGAACTGGGCCTGCGCGACGTCGATCTGCGCGACCTGTAACGCTTCCCGGGCAGCGGGCACCGCGGTGTCGGTGTTTGCGCGGCTGTCGATCGACCAGACGGCAAGGGCGGACAGCATCAGCACGGACATCGGCTTGAGCCGCGGCAATCGGGTCTCATCCGGACGAAGATGTCGGATCGACGATGTCATTCCTGAGGACTCCTATTTGCGTCGGATTGAAATCGAAAACACGGGCCGGGACATGGGCGCCCGATGGGCGCGGATGGCAAGGGCGCTCCGGGAGAGGCAAAAAGGCCATGAAGCGGCGCGCGCCTGCGCAATCACGCACGACGCGTTACACGAGTAGGCGCTGTGTCAGGCAGCCCTGCCGGCGAGCAGCCGGCTCGGCGTCATTGCATCGAAACGGGCATCTCGTGGTTGGCCGAGGCGCCCCAGTCGTTGATGCTGCCGAACCGGACACGCGCATCGGCCGCGGGCGGCGCCTTGAGGTCCGGGACCGGGAAGGCCTGGGTGCCGCCCGGCAGGACGTAGCCCGCGCCCGCATCGTATTGATGGCCGCTCGATTGAAGCTGCACGCTGCCCAGGTTGACGACGTAGGGCGTCGGGTTGGTCGCGTTGAGCACGAAATGACCGCCGGTGCCGCGCGCGACTTGCCAGCGGACCTGCGCCGGCGCGTTCTGCGCGCTGCCGGGCAGGTTCTGCGGGCGGAACATGATCTTGATGCGCGTCCGGAACGCGACCTGAAGCTGGTTGCGCTCGGCGTTCGCGATCTTCGGGGGGATTTCCAGCACGTTGAGCCAGAACAGCGATTCCTTGTCGGCAGGCAGCGGCTCGTTCGCATACAGCAGCCGCAAGGTTTGCCCCTTGTTCGGCTCCATGCGGAACATCGCCGGCGTCAGCGTGAACGGCACGTCGACGGCTTCCGGCGACGCATGCGCGTCACCTTTGTCGATCCAGGCCTGGATCAGCGCCGGCCCCGGACCATCGTTCGTCAGCTTGATCGTCATCTCGCGCTCGTTGCTCGGAAAAACGACGCGCGTCGCGGAGATCACGACGCTCGCGCAGGCTTGCGAAGCAATCAGAACGGTGGCCAGAGCGACGGTTTGGAGCGATTTTCTGATGACGTTCATGTGAACTCTCGAAGGGTGCTGGTCGTTGATGTCGACGGGCGGCAAGGGGATGGCCCGCGGGGCGGCATGCATCGGCACACCGCCCCGGGCCCGTCGAACGAGCGGGCCGGAGCAAGCGCGAGACTTACTGGTAGATGAGCGAGTACTGGACCTTCGAATTGGCCGAACCGCCGGTCGCCGCGCCCGTCGCCAGGTATTCGGCGAAGAAGTTCAGCTGGGCGGTACCGTCCTCGCCGATCGAGACGACTTGCGAGTTCTGGTCCAGCGAGTTCGCGCCGACCTTGATCGGGGCTTGCTGGTCGTTCAGGACCTGCAGGACGACGTTCTTCGCCTCGGGCGCTTCGATCGTGCCCTTGTCGAGCGACAGCTTGCCGTCGGCCGTCACGTTCGTTGCGTTTTCAAACATGACCTGGACCTTCGTCGGGTTGCCCTTCGAATTGTCGCTATCCACCGCGCAGCCCGTCAGCTTGAAGCCGAAGGCCGTGCGGCCGGCGACCGCGCCCGCGGCGTTCAGCGAGCCCGAGCTGACCGTCGGCATGGCGACCGACTTGTTCGACGTCGCGCCCGCGGCCGTACCGTCGATCTTGCAGGTCGCCGCGGTAACGTTGCCGGTGAACGTAATGGTGCCGTCCGCCGCGTGGGCCGCCGATGCCAGGCCGAGGCCTGCCACGGCCAGAAGGGTCGAAACGATCTTGGTGCTGGTTGCGAGTTTCATGGTATTGATCTCAAACGATGGTTGATGATTTGAAACGTGCATGCATCATTCGGTGCTCGTGTCTAAAAATGACGAAGCGCGATTCGAAGACCATTATCGAAATTTCGGACAATTTATCGAATTGGACGCGACCGATTTGATTTGCTTTTCAAATAGGACAAGTACGATATTGAGGTTTTTAGTTTGATGTCCCATATGAGCGGACCCGCGAGCCAAGCCGGTCATCGACGCGGAAGACGCGACCCGTTGTGACCGGAGTGCAGGTTGGGGACGAGTCAGATTTCTTCGATGCTTTTGCGGTATCGCGAGTGCGAACGACCACCCGAAGCCTGCTGTTGGCGAGGATGCTTTTCGTCGGCTTCTTCTGTCCGGCGTATCGCGCGCAGAAGCCCTAGCTTGCGGATACGTCCGAGTCGCGGCGGCAGCGCCGATCGCCCCGGCCGGCATCTCCGCGTCGCGCGACGCATTGGTACCGGGCACACTGATCGGCACGCGTGCGCTGAAGACATCGACCACACATGCGCTGTACAACGACTGTCCGACAGATCGGGGCACCGCGGCCTGACATGGCACATTCGTTCCGAACGTGACGTATGTCCTCGCCGGGCGTTCGCATCCCGTTTATGAAACGGATGCGCCGGGAATCGGATACGCTGCCAGGGCCAATGCGGAGAGTTGGAGCGGAAATCCTCGAATTCATGGGAAGGCAGTGACGCGACGCTCGCCGCAACCCGTGATATCGGACCTGAGAAATGGTGGAGCAATCTCGCGGCCCGGCGACTCATCCGCGGTCCTCTTTCATCTCGAATTGGCGAAAATCGCGCAGCTCCCCAAACGCGTGACCGCAAATCGGGAATCAATCAGGAAAATTCGAAACCCCGAATAACGATCGTCCGTTGCGCGCGGCGCAACGCCTCATTGGCCGACAACGCCACGCGATGGCGTCGAGCATTCAGCGACGCCCCGGCCCCGGCACCGCAAGGGGCGCATCCCCGTCTCCCCGCTTCCCGACGCACCCCCGCCCCCTGTCGCTACAATAGGCGCCATGAACGCCCCCACCTCCTCCGACACGCCCGAATCCGGCGACGCGCACATCGCGCGCAACCGGCTCGAGGCCCATCTGGACGCCGCGCCGCGCGCGTGGCCGCTCGACATCGTCGCCGCCACCGGCTCGACCAACGCCGACGTCGCGGCGCGGCTCAAGGCGCTGCCGCGCAACGCCCAGGCCCTGCCCGCGCCGCTCGTGCGCGTCGCGTTCGAGCAGACGGCCGGCCGCGGCCGGCAGGGCCGCCCGTGGTTCGCGCAGCCCGGCAATGCGCTGCTGTGCTCGGTCGGCTGCATCGTGCCGCGCCCCGTCGACGCGCTCGGCGGCCTCAGCATCGCGATCGGCGTCGCGCTCGCCGAAGGGCTGGCCACGCTGCCGCTCGACGCGCGCGCGCGCGTCGCGCTCAAATGGCCGAACGACCTGCTGCTGATGACCGACGACGGCGCGCCGCACATCGTCGGCAAGCTCGCCGGGATCCTGATCGAAACCGTCTGGACCACCGCCGACGCCACCGCCGTCGTGATCGGCTTCGGCATCAACGTGCGCGGCGCGGAAGCCGTCGCCGCGCAGGTCGATGCGCTGCGCGCGCGCGAAGCGACGCTCGCGAGCGGGCTGCCGCCCGCCGCGCTGTCGATCGCATGCGCGTCGGCCAACCTCACCGATACGCTCGCCGCGTCGCTGAACGCACTCACGCCCGCGCTCGCGCAGTTCGGCACCGACGGCCTCGCGCCGTTCCTGCCGCGCTGGCACGCGCTGCACGCGTATGCGGGCCGCGAAGTCGTGCTGCTCGAGCAGGGTGTCGAACGTGCGCGCGGCATCGCGACGGGCATCGACTCGACCGGGCAACTGCTGCTCGACACGCCGGACGGCGTGCAGACGATCGCGGCCGGCGACGTATCGCTGCGCGAAGCGCAATGAGCGAGCCGCACCTGCTGATCGACGCCGGCAACAGCCGGATCAAGTGGGCGCTCGCCGACACGCGGCGCACGCTCGTCGATACGGGCGCGTTCGGCCACACGCGCGACGGCGGCGCCGATCCCGACTGGTCGCGCCTGGCGCGGCCGCACGGCGCGTGGATCTCGAACGTCGCCGGCACCGACGTCGCCGCGCGGATCGACGCGCTGCTCGACGGGCGCTGGCCGGGCCTGCCGCGCACGACGATCCGCGCGCGGCCCGTGCAATGCGGCGTGACGAACGGCTATACGACACCCGAACAGCTCGGCAGCGACCGCTGGGCCGGCCTGATCGGCGCGCACGCGGCGTTTCCCGGCGAGCATCTGCTGATCGCGACGTTCGGCACCGCGACGACGCTCGAGGCGCTGCGCGCGGACGGCCGCTTCACGGGCGGGCTGATCGCGCCGGGCTGGGCGCTGATGATGCGCGCGCTCGGCACGCACACCGCGCAGTTGCCGACGCTGACCACCGATATCGCGAGCGGGCTGCTCGCCGGTGCGCAGGCCGAGCCGTTCCAGGTCGATACGCCGCGCTCGCTGTCGGCCGGGTGCCTGTATGCGCAGGCCGGGCTGATCGAACGCGCGTGGCGCGACCTGGCCGAAGCCTGGCAGGCGCCCGTGCGGCTCGTACTGGCCGGCGGTGCGGCGGACGAGGTCGCGCGCGCGCTGACGGTCCCGCATACGCGGCACGATGCATTGATCCTGTCCGGGCTCGCGCTGATCGCGGCCGAGGCCGCGCAGGATTGACGGAACAGGTGCCGGCAGCGCGCCGGTACGTGACGGCGCGGGTCCGGACGGACCCGCGTCACACCGACGATGCGGGGCGCGCGGCGCGGCTGCAACCGCCCGCGCAATCGATCGGCGCGAACCATGAAAAAGCCGGCCATGCGGCCGGCTCGACTGAATGACGTGAACCACGTCGATGACGACAAGGAGTTTCGACGATGCTGCGCTGGCTGATCGCTGTTCTCTTTCTCGCCAACATGCTCGCGTTCGTGGTGGCACGCGGCGTGTTCGGGCCGCTGCCGGCGGCCGGCCCGCGCGAACCCGGCGTGCTGTCGCGGCAGGTGCGGCCCGACGCGCTGCGCGTGACGCCGCTCGCGCAGGCGACCGACCAGCCCGTCATCGGCGGCCCGATCGCGCCGCCGGCGGTCACGACCGCACCGCTCGCCGCGTCCGCGCCCTGACGGCGCCGGTCCGCGCTCAGGGCTGCTGCGCGCGCACCTTCTTCAGCAGCGCGGTGGTCGAGCGGTCGTGCTCGAACGGAATCGCCAGCGCACGGCCGCCCCAGCCGCGCACGAGCGCCGATTCCGGCAACGCATCCATGTCGTAGTCGCCGCCCTTCACGAGGATGTCCGGACGGACGGCCTCGATCAGCGACACCGGCGTCTTTTCCCCGAACGTCACGACCCAGTCGACGCTTTCCAGCGCCGCGAGCAGTGCCGCGCGGTCTTCTTCGCGATTGATCGGCCGGTCGTCGCCCTTGCCGAGCATGCGCACCGACGCATCGCTGTTCACGCCGACGATCAGGCACGCGCCGAGCGCTTTCGCGTCGGCGAGATACGTGACGTGGCCGCGATGCAGGATGTCGAAGACGCCGTTGGTGAACACGACGGGCGACGGCAGCGACGCGCGCAGTGCGACGAGGGCATCGCGGGTGATCAGCTTGCGTTCGAAGGTAGCGGACATGGTGGAGATCGGACGGAATGAACGATGGCCCGCGCAACGGCGGCGCCAGTTAAAAAGCCCGCCGGGCTGGCCAGGCGGGCTTCATGCAACGAATACGCGACGGCGCCGTGCGGCCGGCGCGCATCACGCCGGCGGCGGCACCTGCCGGCCTCAGGCCGGCTGCGCGGCCGACGACGGGCCGCTTTCGGCCTGCAGGCGGCCGGTGACTTCCTTGCGATAGCGGTTCAGCTCCTGCGCGGTCGCGAACGTACGCTCGAACAGGATCGACAGGTTGTGCAGGATCCGCTCGACGACCTTCTTTTCCCACTCGCCGTCGAAACGGATCTGCTCGTCGAGCCAGCGCTCGAGCCATTCCGGATCGGGCAGGCGCGACTGCACGGTGTCGCGCGGGAACAGCGCCTGATTCACGTGCAGGTTGGTCGGATGCAGCGGCTTCTCGGTGCGGCGCGCCGACGCCATCAGCACGCCGATCTTCGCGAACGCGGCGCGTGCGACGTCGCCGCAGTTGTTCAGCGCCTTCTTCATGTAGCGCAGGTAGGCGCCGCCATGACGCGCTTCATCGCGCGAGATCGTTTCGTAGATCTGCTTGATGACGGGCTCGGTGTGCCAGTCGGCCGCGCAGCGGTACCAGTGGTTCAGGCGGATCTCGCCGCAGAAGTGCAGCATCAGCGTCTCGAGCGGCGGCGCCGGGTCGAACTGGAAGCGCACCGCGTGCAGTTCCTCTTCGGTCGGCACCATGTCCGGCTTGAAGCGGCGCAGGTACTCCATCAGCACGAGCGAATGCTTCTGCTCCTCGAAGAACCACACGCTCATGAACGCGGAAAAATCGCTGTCGTGCTGGTTGTCGCGCAGGAACATTTCGGTCGCGGGCAGCGCCGACCATTCGGTGATCGCGTTCATCTTGATCGTCTTCGCCTGCTCGTCGGTGAGCAGCGAAGCGTCGAACTTGTCCCACGGAATGTCCTTCTCCATGTCCCAGCGGACGGCTTCGAGCGACCTGTAAAGTTCCGGATAAAGCATCGTGTTCATGATGGTCCCACCCCTGTTCTGCGCAATGCGACTTCTCTAAACGTGACTGTTGCCGCGCCGGCGCGCCACGCGCGCTTTTTGCAGCCAAGACTCAAATTTTACGCGGGAAACCGACCCGCCGGACGTTGATTCCTCGTCCGGCAGCCGTGCGGCCGCGTCGCCGCCGTTGGGCATGCCGCAGCCGCGCTCCGTTCGGACGGAGCCGGCCACGCTTGCCTGCGTTGGGGGCCGGCGCTGGCCGGCTCGTTGGCGCGCCCGTCCCCTGCCCCAGGCGGGTTCCCCGGAGGGTCCCGTGCGGATGCCGGATCGGCGGGCTGCTCGATATGGTGTATACGGCGGCGGCCATGATATCACGCGTGCATGACGGTTCCGAGACGCTTGCCCGGTCGCGCGCCGCCCACCGCGGTGCGGCGATCGGTCGCGGGCAACCGTCGCGAAAACGCAACCTTACATTCCCCTGCGCGTGTCAGACCCGTATTTTGCCGGCCGCGTGGCCGCCTTCCGGCGGCGTGCCGGCCGCCGTCGCGCCGCTGCCGTCCGCCTGCGCGATCCAGCCGGCAAGCGTGTCGCGCTGCGCGCGCCCGTCGACGTAGCCGAGCTCGATCAGCTCGCGCGTGAATGCCTCCTCGAACAGCAGGTAGCTCGCGAACGACGCGCCGGCCGGCTGGCTGCCGCCGATCGCGCCGAGCAGCCCGCGCATCGTCGCCGGCATCTGCTTCAGATGCTTCGCGGCGATCAGCTCGATGCGCTCGGACGGCGCGATCGCGAGCACGTCCACGTGCCGCCAGCCGCTGTCGACCTCGACCTGGTGCGGCAGGTGCTCGATCATCCGGTTGATGTGCTCGATGCGTTCGATGTCCGAACCGATCGAGTCGAGGAACACGCTCGCGAGTACCTGCTGGCCGATCTGCGCGAGCGTCGGGTAGCCGCGCACCAGCCCGGCGCCGTTCGCGGCCGGGATTTCGGGGCGCGGGTCGGCCGCGCCGATGACGACGATCCGGTCCGCACCGAAGTGGATGGCCGGCGACAGCGGCGCGATCTGCCGGATCGACCCGTCGCCGAAGTATTCGATCTGCCCGTCGAGCACGAGCGGCACGGCCGGAAACACGAACGGGATGGCCGACGACGCGAGCAGGTGCGACGCCGACAGGTCGACGAGTCGCGCGGTGCGCTGTGCGCGCCGCCATGCCTGGATCGGCTGCGCCGCCTGGTAGAACGTCAGGTGCCGGCCGCTCGAATAGCTGAGCGCGGTGATCGAAAGCGCATGCAGCAGCCGCGCCTCGAGCATCTGCTCGATCCGGTGGAAGCTCAGCTCGCGCTGCAGCAGGTGTGCGAGCGGCGTGTTGTCGAGCAACCCGCGCGGCGAGCGGCGGGCCGCCCAGCCGAACGTCATGGTCGCGAGCCAGCGCGCGCCGGCGGCCGCGATGCCGAGCCAGTCGCTGCGATACACGTAATCGGCGCGCAGCGGCTCCCAGAACTCGAGCAGGCGCCGCACGCCGTGAGAGAAATCGTCCGCGTGGCTCGCGAGCGACGTCGCGTTGATCGCGCCGGCCGACGAGCCGCACACCACCGCGAACGGCAGCGTGTGCCGCTGCGGATCGGCTTCGCGCGCGATCTCGGCCAGTGCCTTCAGCACGCCGACCTGGTAGGCGGCACGCGCGCCGCCCCCCATCAGAACGAGCGCGAGCCGCATGATCGACCTGCTACCGGCGCCGCGTCACGTCGAGCGCTTCGGCGGACGCGTTTCGGGCGACGAAGCGGCGGCGGCGCGCGCCGCGGCGGAGCCGGACGGCTTTGCGCGCTTCGCGGCGGGCTTGCGCGGCGCGGCGGCCGCCGGCGCCGGCTTCGCGACCGGTTCCGGCGCGGCGGCCGCATCCGGCGGCGCGTCGCCGGGCGCGGCGGGCTGCATGCCCGGCTGCGCCATCGCGAGGCTCGCGAGCTGGTTGAACTGCGACTGCAGCAGGTTCCACCAGCCGGCCGGGTCGAACGCCTGCCCGGCGTCGCCGGCGGGCGCATCGGCGGCATCCGGCGCCGGCGCCGCGTCGCCGGACGGTGCGGCCTTCGCCGCCTGCGCGGCGGCAACGGCCGCGTCCTCGGCCGCCGACATCGAGCTTTGCGCGAACGCGCCGAACGCACGCAGCGTCGCGAGCGTCGCACGCTGCACCTCGAGCGCCTGGATCGCGGACTGCAGCATCCCGAGGTTGAGCTTCAGCCACTGCTCGACCGCGCGCAGATCGGTGATCCGCTTGTCGAGTTCCTCGACGCTCGTGAGCGGCGCCATCATGTCGGACATGCTCGACAGCGACGGCGGCAGCCCTGTCGCCGCGCCGGGAAACGGCGCCATGCCGCCGAACGGCGACATCCGCATCATGTCCCACATGCGGTCCATCATGTCGGCGGGCTTGAAGCCGGCAAAGCCGGCGAAAGGGTTGGCGTCGGAGGCATCGGTCGTCATACGGGCATCCTGTTTGACTGGGGAAGCGAGGCGGCCGCCATGCGTCGCGCGGCCGCGCGTGAATCGATCATAGCGCGCGCGTCAGAACGGCGCGTCGCCGGGGAACGCGGGCGGGCGCCGCTCGCGCAGCGAGCGGATGCCCTCCTGCACGTCGGGCCCCGAGAAGCCCATGAACTCGAGCGCGAGCGACGTATCGAAGGTCGGCCCGGCCGAGCGCAGCCAGTTGTTCAGCGCGTACTTGGTCCAGCGGATCGCCGACTGCGAACCCTGCGCGAGCCGCTCGGCCACTTCGTACGCCTTCGGCAGCAGGTCGGCCGGCTCGACCGCGAGCGAGACCAGCCCGATCCGCTCGGCCTCCGCGCCGCTCACGGGCTCGCACAGCAGCAGGTAGTACTTCGCCTTCGCCATCCCGCACAGCAGCGGCCACACGATCGCCGCGTGGTCGCCGGCCGCGACGCCGAGCCGCGTATGGCCGTCGATGATGCGCGCATCCCGCGCGGCGATCGAGATGTCGGCGAGCAGCCCGGCGACGAGCCCCGCGCCGACGGCCGGGCCATGCATCGCCGACACGATCGGCTTGCTGCAGTTGATCACGTTGTAGACGAGGTCGCGCGCCTCGCGCCACACGCGGGCGCGCACGTCGAAGTCGTTGGCCATGTCCTCGACGAGCGCGAGATCGCCGCCCGCCGAAAAGCCCTTGCCTTCGCCGCGGATCACCGCGACGCGCGTGTCGGGATCGCGGTCGACGTCGCGCCAGATGTCGGCGAGCTCGCGATGCATGCGCGCGTTCGCGGTCGCGAGGCCGCTGCGGTTCGCGCCCTCGCCGCTCATCACGATGTCGAGCACGCCGTGGTCGCGGCGCGTCACCTTCAGTGCTTCGTAACCGCCGTACGCGGCGAGATCGGCCATGTGCCGCTCCTTGTTCGACGCTCTTGAATCGAGTGTAGCCAAGCCCGCGCGGGCAAACATCGGGCGAAACCCGGCGCGCGGACCGGGGCCGGGTGTCGCGGTACGCGGCTTACGCCGCGCCGTCGGGCGGAGCGACCGACTGCTCGATCGCGCCGAAGATCGACTTGCCGGCCGTGTCGAACATCTCGATGCGCACGGTGTCGCCGTAGCGCATGAATTCGGTCTGCGGCGCGCCGTGCTCGATCGTCTCCAGGCAGCGCTTCTCGGCGATGCAGCAGTAGCCGCGCTTCGCGTCCTTGTTCGACACCGTGCCCGAGCCGACGATCGAGCCGGCACGCAGGTTGCGCGTCTTCGCCGCGTGCGCGATCAACTGGCCGAAGTGGAACACCATGTCGGTACCCGCATCGGGCTGGCCGACCTTCCTGCCGTTCCAGTGGACGATCATCGGCCGGTGCACGCGGCCTTCGCGCCATTCGTCGCCGAGCTCGTCGGGCGTCACGGCGACCGGCGCGAACGCGGTGGCCGGCTTGCTCTGGAAGAAGCCGAAACCCTTCGCGAGCTCGGCCGGAATCAGGTTGCGCAGCGACACGTCGTTCACGAGCGTGACGAGGCGCACGGCCTTCAACGCGGCGTCGGGCGATGCGCTCATCGGCACGTCGCCGGTGATCACCGCGACTTCCGCCTCGAAATCGATGCCCCATTCCTCCGACGGGCACACGACGTCGTCGCGCGGGCCTAGGAAATCGTCGCTGCCCCCCTGGTACATCAGCGGATCGGTCCAGAATTCGGGCGGCATCTCCGCGCCGCGCGCGCGGCGCACGAGCTCGACGTGGTTCACGTAGGCGGAGCCGTCGGCCCACTGGAACGCGCGCGGCAGCGGCGCCATGCAGTTGGCCGGATCGAACGCGAATGCATGGCGCGCGCGGCCGTGGTTCAGCGCGTCGTACAGGTCGCGCAGCTGCGGCGCGTAGAACGCCCAGTCGTCGAGGACGCGCTGCAGCGTCGGCGCGATCGTGTCGGCGATCGCCGCGGTGTGCAGGTCGCGCGACACGACGATCAGCTGGCCGTCGCGCGTGCCGTCCTTCAGCGAAGCAAGTTTCATAAGGGGGACTCTGCCGTTGTAGTGACGATGGAGGGAATCTATTTTACGATGGTGAATCCATGCGGCGCGCGACGATCGCGCCTGCCGTTTCCGCCCCGATTCCTGCCGCATTTTCGCGCCCCCGTTGCCCATGCCCGCCAGCCCGCTTCCCGACGACGATCTCGCCGACTCCGACACCGATGACGCCGCTTCCGGCGAGCACGGCGAGAAAGTCCGTTCCGGCATCCAGTCGATCGAGGTCGGCTTCCGCCTGCTCGACGTGCTGACGAGCGAGCCGCGCGCGATGATGCTGCGCGATCTCGCGCAGCGCGCGGGCATGAGTCCCGCGAAGGCGCATCGCTACCTCGTCAGCTTCTCGCGGCTCGGCGTCGTGTCGCAAGACCCGGTGTCCGGCCGCTACGAGCTGGGCGGTTTCGCGCTGCAGATGGGGCTCGCGCGGCTCGCGCGCGTCGACGGCGTGAAGCTCGCGCGGATCGCGCTGACCGAATTCCGCGACCGCCTCGACCAGACGGTCGGTATCGCGGTGTGGGGCAACCAGGGGCCGACGATCGTGCATTGGATGGAATCGAGCCATCCGGCGAAGGCGTCGCTGAAGCTCGGCGACGTGATGCCGCTGCTCGGCTCGGCGACGGGCCTGCTGTTCGCCGCGTACCTGCCGCGCGGCAAGACCGCCGCGATGCTCGAGCGCGAACTCGCCGATACGCGCCGCTCGCCGCACCACGGCGGCCCGCGCACGCTCGACGAGGTCGACGCGGTGCTCGCCGACGTGCGCCGGCACGAAGCCGCGCGCGTCGAAGGGATGCTGCTGCCGACGATCCACGCGTTCTGCATGCCGGTATTCGATGCGGTCGGCGAACTCGCGCTCGCGCTCGTCGCGCTCGGCCAGGAAGGCTCGTTCGACATCGCGTGGGGCGGCGAGATCGACACCGCGCTGCGCGCATGCGCGCGGAAACTGTCTTACGAACTCGGCTATAGTCCCGACGCACGCGACGCCTGACGCACCGGTACACGTCTCGCATCGCGAACGCGCAGCGCATCCGACGGTCCGATTCCTGTGGCGCGCTTGCGCGCCCGACGTCACGCGACCGCCCCGATCCTGTTCCGATGCCCATTCAGCCCGCCGACATCCGCCCGAGTCACGCCCTGCCCCGCCGCTGGCTGCGCGTGGCCGTCGCGCTCGTCGTCGTGCTGGTGCTGCATGCGCTCGCCGCCGTCTGGCTGATGCGCAGCCGCGAATCGTTCACGCCGCCGCCCGCCGAAATCCCCGTGCAGATCGAGCTGCTGAAACCGCGGCCGATCGAGCGCCAGCCTGCCCCGCCGGCGCCGAAGCCGGTCGAACGCCCGGCCCCCGCCACGCCCAGGGCTGCCGCGCCGAAACCCGCGCCGGCGCCCGAGCCGGTCCTCACGTCGACGCAGACGGCCGAGCACGGCGAACCGCCGCCTGCCGCCGCGTCGGCGGCGAGCGGCGTACCGGGTGCGTCGGGCGCGCAAGCCGCATCGGCCGCCGGCGCCGGCAGCGCCGCGACGCCGGGCCCTGCAACGAGCGGCGTGAAGTTCGCCGCGCCCCCGTCCGGCGACCTGCAATACGACACGTTCTACAACGGGATGCAGAACATGATCGGCACGATCCGCTGGCGCACCGACGGGCACACGTACGACCTGTCGGTGTCAATGCCCGTGCCGTTCGTCGGCCCGTTCACCTATCGCAGCGAAGGCCGCATCGACGCGTTCGGCATCGCGCCCGACCGTTACGTCGAGAAGCGCGGCAAGCGGCCGGAAGACATCGCGATCTTCAACCGCGAGATCCGGCAGGTCGTGTTCACGCGCACGCCGAACAACGCACCGCTGCCCGACGGCGTGCAGGACCGCTTCAGCATGCTGATGCAGTTGTCGGGGCTCGTGCGCGGCAATCCGTCCGCGTACAAGCCGGGCGTCACGCAGCAGTTCTTCGTGATCGACAACAACAGCGGCGAGACCTGGCCGATCGCCGTGATCGGCGACGAGCAGGTGCAGACGCAGGCCGGCATCATCGACGCGCGGCACTTCATGCGCCTGCCGCGCCGGGACGGCGATACGCGCCGCATCGACATGTGGCTCGCGCCGTCGCTCGGCTGGCTGCCCGCGCGGCTCATGCAGACCGAGCCGAACGGTGCACAGATCGAGCTGGTGTGGCATGGCCCCCTCGCGGCGCCGAGCGTGCCGGCCGACGCCGCGCCGCCGGGCGGCGCAACGAACGCGCCCGCCGGTGCGCCGGCGCCGGGGGCCTCGCCCACACCGGCCGCGGAACCGGCCCAACCGGTGCCGCCGGCCGCCGTGCAACCGCCCGCCCAACCGGCTGCGCCGCCGGCTGCTTCGACTGTCACACAGTGAACCCGAGCGTAAGCGCACGCGATTCGGCAATTTCGACCGATTACAGATTCCCGTGAAATAGCCGATGACACTCTTTAACAACTATTTCCGTCCACCGGCAGACAATGGGAAACGTTTCATCGATATCGGCTTCTAACCGATACACCCCACGCAAACGGGAACGGGGTGTGCAGCGCAAGCCCCTTGAAACCGGCAAGGCTCGCCCCACCTAGGGGACAACAAGGCCAGATGCCACTGCGAAGAGGAGTGCCGCCATGCAAATGATCTACAACAGCCCCAACTACTGCGTCGTCGAATTCGCGCCGCAGGCCGGCCATCATCTGATGAATGCCGGCGGATACGAAATCGTCGACAAGAACGCGCAGCGCGAAATCTTCATCGACGGCGAGCTTGCCGAACGATTCCGCGCACACGTGAAGCAATTGATCGAGGATGAGCCGTCGCTCGACGAGGTCGACGAATTCCTCGGACAATTCGACAGCCTGATGATGATGCCCGTCGTGCTGCACTGACGACCCGCGGCCCGGCGCCTCGTGCGGCCGGGCCATTCGCCGCGCACGCCGCGCGGCCCCCGCGAGCACTCCGATCACGCCCCCGCCCGGTTCGCCGGCGGGGGTTTTCATTTGGCGGGCCGCCCGCGCGGCGCAAGGCCGGGCGGCGCCCAGGCGCACCGGCTACAATGGCGGTTTTCCGTCTTCGCCGGTCTTCCGCCCATGTCTGCGACCCCTCTCGCCGCTTCCGTCCCGCTCGACGCGCCCTACACGCGCGGCGCCGCACTGCCCGCGCTGCTGAAATCGCGCATCCTGATCCTCGACGGCGCGATGGGCACGATGATCCAGCGCTACAAGCTCGACGAAGCCGCGTATCGCGGCGAGCGCTTCAAGGATTTCCCGCGCGACATCAAGGGCAACAACGAGCTGCTGTCGCTCACGCAGCCGCAGATCATCCGCGAGATCCACGACCAGTACTTCGCGGCCGGCGCCGACATCGTCGAGACCAACACGTTCGGCGCGACGACCGTCGCGCAGGCCGACTACGGGATGGAAGATCTCGTCGTCGAGATGAACGTCGAGTCGGCGAGGCTCGCGCGCGAATCGGCCGCGAAATACGCAACGCCGGACAAGCCGCGCTTCGTCGCGGGCGCGATCGGGCCGACGCCGAAGACGGCCAGCATCTCGCCCGACGTCAACGATCCGGGCGCGCGCAACGTCACGTTCGACGAGTTGCGCACGTCGTACTACCAGCAGGCGAAGGCGCTGCTCGACGGCGGCGTCGACCTGTTCCTCGTCGAGACGATCTTCGACACGCTGAACGCGAAGGCCGCGCTGTTCGCGCTCGACGAGCTGTTCGAGGATACCGGCGAGCGCCTGCCGATCATGATCTCGGGCACCGTCACCGACGCGTCGGGCCGGATCCTGTCGGGCCAGACGGTCGAGGCGTTCTGGAATTCGCTGCGCCATGCGAAGCCGCTCACGTTCGGCCTGAACTGCGCGCTCGGCGCGGCGCTGATGCGCCCGTACATCGCCGAGCTCGCGAAGCTGTGCGACACCTACGTGTCGTGCTACCCGAACGCGGGCCTGCCGAACCCGATGAGCGACACGGGCTTCGACGAAACGCCGGACGTCACGTCGGGCCTGCTGAAGGAATTCGCGCAGGCCGGGCTCGTGAACCTCGCGGGCGGCTGCTGCGGCACGACGCCCGAACACATCGCCGAAATCGCGAAGGCGCTCGCCGACGTGAAGCCGCGCCGCTGGCCGAACCAGTACAGCGACAACGCCTGACCGCCCCCCACGTCCTTCATCACCAGAATTCGCACCGCCATGACCGATCACATGATGCGCCTTGCCGGCCTCGAGCCGTTCAACGTCACGCCCGGGACGCTCTTCATCAACGTCGGCGAACGCACCAACGTCACCGGCTCGAAGGCGTTCGCCCGGATGATCCTCAACGGCCAGTTCGACGAGGCGCTCGCCGTCGCGCGCCAGCAGGTCGAGAACGGCGCGCAGGTGATCGACATCAACATGGACGAGGCGATGCTCGATTCGAAGGCGGCGATGGTGCGCTTCCTGAACCTGATCGCATCGGAGCCGGACATCGCGCGCGTGCCGATCATGATCGACTCGTCGAAGTGGGAGGTGATCGAGGCCGGCCTCAAGTGCGTGCAGGGCAAGGCGATCGTGAACTCGATCTCGCTGAAGGAAGGCGAGGACGCGTTCCGCCACCACGCGAACCTGATCCGCCGCTACGGCGCGGCCGCGGTCGTGATGGCGTTCGACGAAACGGGCCAGGCCGACACGTTCGAGCGCAAGACCGAGATCTGCAAGCGCTCGTACGACTTCCTCGTGAACGAAGTCGGCTTCCCGCCGGAAGACATCATCTTCGACCCGAACATCTTCGCGGTCGCGACGGGCATCGAGGAGCACAACAACTACGCGGTCGACTTCATCGAGGCGACCCGCTGGATCAAGCAGAACCTGCCGTACGCGAAGGTGAGCGGCGGCGTGTCGAACGTGTCGTTCTCGTTCCGCGGCAACGACCCGGTGCGCGAGGCGATCCACACCGTGTTCCTGTATCACGCGATCCAGGCCGGGATGGACATGGGCATCGTGAACGCGGGCCAGCTCGGCGTGTACGCCGATCTCGACGCGGAACTGCGCGAGCGCGTCGAGGACGTGATCCTGAACCGCCGCGCGGATTCGACCGACCGCCTGCTCGAGATCGCCGACAAGTTCAAGACCGGCGCCGCGAAGAAGGAAGAGAACCTCGAGTGGCGCAACCAGCCGGTCGAGAAGCGCCTCGCGCACGCACTCGTGCACGGCATCACGAACTTCATCGTCGAGGACACCGAGGAAGCGCGCGCGAAGATCGCCGCGGCCGGCGGCCGTCCGATCAACGTGATCGAAGGGCCGCTGATGGACGGGATGAACGTCGTCGGCGACCTGTTCGGCCAGGGCAAGATGTTCCTGCCGCAGGTCGTGAAGTCGGCGCGCGTGATGAAGCAGGCCGTCGCGCACCTGATCCCGTTCATCGAGGAAGAAAAGCGCCTGCTCGCGGAAGCGGGCGGCGACGTGCGCGCGAAGGGCAAGATCGTCATCGCGACCGTGAAGGGCGACGTGCACGACATCGGCAAGAACATCGTGTCGGTCGTGCTCCAGTGCAACAACTTCGAAGTGGTCAACATGGGCGTGATGGTCCCGTGCAACGAGATCCTCGCGAAGGCGAAGGTCGAGGGCGCGGACATCATCGGGCTGTCGGGCCTCATCACGCCGAGCCTCGAGGAAATGGCGTACGTCGCGTCCGAAATGCAGCGAGACGACTACTTCCGCGTGAAGAAGATCCCGCTGCTGATCGGCGGCGCGACGACGTCGCGCGTGCACACGGCCGTGAAGATCGCGCCGCACTACGAAGGCCCGGTCGTCTACGTGCCGGACGCATCGCGCTCGGTGTCGGTCGCGTCGAACCTGCTGTCCGACGAAGGCGCGGCGAAGTACCTCGACGAGCTGAAATCCGACTACGAACGCATCCGCGACCAGCACGCGAACCGCAAGGCGCAGCCGATGGTCACGCTCGCCGAGGCGCGCGCGAACAAGACCCAGGTCGACTGGGCCGGCTATACGCCGGTGAAGCCGAAGTTCATCGGCCGCCGCGTGTTCAAGAACTACGACCTGGGCGAGCTCGCGAACTACATCGACTGGGGCCCGTTCTTCCAGACCTGGGACCTCGCGGGCCCGTACCCGGCGATCCTGAACGACGAGATCGTCGGCGAATCGGCGCGGCGCGTGTTCTCCGACGCGAAGTCGATGCTCGCGCGCCTGATCCAGGGTCGCTGGCTGACCGCGAGCGGCGTGATTGCGCTGCTGCCGGCGAACACCGTCAACGACGACGACATCGAGATCTACAGCGACGAATCGCGCTCGGAAGTGCTGCTCACGTGGCGCAACCTGCGCCAGCAGAGCGTGCGGCCGGTGGTCGACGGCGTGATGCGGCCGAACCGTTCGCTCGCCGACTTCATCGCGCCGAAGGCGTCGGGCGTGGCCGACTACATCGGGATGTTCGCGGTGACGGCCGGCCTCGGCGTCGACGTGAAGGAAAAGCAGTTCGAAGCCGACCACGACGACTACAGCGCGATCATGCTGAAGGCGCTCGCCGACCGCTTCGCGGAAGCGTTCGCCGAAGCGATGCACGCGCGCGTGCGCCGCGAGCTGTGGGGCTACGCGAGCGGCGAGACGCTCGACAACGACGCGCTGATCGCGGAAAAGTACGCGGGCATCCGCCCGGCGCCCGGCTACCCGGCCTGCCCCGATCACCTCGTGAAGCGCGACATGTTCGACGTGCTGCATGCGGACGAGATCGGCATGAGCGTGACCGACTCGCTGGCGATGCTGCCGGCCGCGAGCGTGTCGGGCTTCTACCTCGCGCATCCGGACAGCCGCTATTTCTCGGTCGGCAAAATCGGGCAGGATCAGCTCGAGGATTACGCGCGGCGCATGGCGCTGTCGCTCGACGACGCGCGCCGCGCGCTCGCGCCGCAGCTGTAACCGATCGAGCCGCGGCACGCCAGCCGCGTCTCGCCGTCACGCGCCCCGATCACGGGGCGCGTTGCATATCGAACCTATAAATCAGGATACCTAATCTTGATATTTGCCGATCGAGATTGCGGAAACCGGCGCTAGCCGGCGTCCTGGCCCGACACTCGCCGCCATGCCGAACTTCGAGATCAGGATCACCGAAACGCCGCTCGACGCCGCCAGCCCGTTCCCGCCGACACGCTACCGCGGCGAACATTGGGACCTGAATCATTTGCGTCCGTTGACGTTCACATGCGATCTGGAGACCGACTTCGACGTAACGGTCCTGGTCCTGTTCTCCTGTCACTGCTTCACGCGCAGTTTCAAGTGGGACGGGCGCCCCCGCGACGCCATACCAGACGACGAGATCTACGACGACGGCCGCGAGACACGCGTGCTGTGCGCGGACCGGTATCGCGCGTCACGGCAACTGTTGCGCGACGTGATCGTCGGGCTGGCGACGCGCCGGATCGTTGTCGCCGATGAACGGCAACCCAACTTCGTAACGGTGGAAGCGGTCGCATCGGACGGCACGCAACGCGTGTACGCCGTGTTCTTCGAGGTGTCGAAGGACCGGATCAGGAAACGCCGGCTCATCCTGCGCGTGCAGTCGGCCTACATGCTGGACGGCGGGCTGAATCGACGCCAGCGGGAAGCCCGGAAGGTCGCATTGCGCACATTGCTGCGTGCAAGCCTGGAAGGCCGCAGGATCCGGGCATAGAAAAACCGACGGCCGCCTTTCGGCAGCCGTCGCATGCGGGACTCTCTTTCCGTCTTTCGACGAAATACCCACTCCCGGTGGGACCCGATTGCTCGGGCGGCGCCATGTTTTCGCACCCGCTTTCACATGGTCTTGCGTTGAATTATAAGGAATTTCGCCTGTCGGTCAAGGCAAGCGCCATGCACGCCGTCCCCGATTTCAGGTAAATCCCTGCTGGGCGCGATTTTCATCAGACAAAAGAAAAAGCCCGCTCGAACGCGGGCTTTTTCTTGCGTTGCCGGTCTTGCGACCCGCCGGGCAACGAAGCTCAGAAGCCCCAGTGCACGTCGGCCTCGCCGGCCTTCGCCTCGCGCAGCATCGTGAGGAACGGCGCGACGCGCTGTGCCAGGCTCGGCGGCACTTCGTGGTGCGCGTGGTCGGCTTCGTCCTCGTGGAAATGGCCGGCATGCTCGGCGCGTTCCTGCTTCGCCTGCGCAACGGCGCCTTCCAGCTTGGCGATCGCGTGGTCCAGCTCGTCGTGCGTAATCACACCGCGCTCGCCCAGCTGCTTGCCGACGAGGCCCAGCACGTACACGGCGAAATCCTTCAGCACGTCGAGATCCTGTGCCGCCTTGCTCTTGAACGTAATCATGACAATTCCCTTTTCATCTTGTTGTGCCTGCGCGGCGCGGTTGGGGAACGCTGGCAGACCGGCGTCCGGCCTCGCGGACGCGGACCGCCTGAGCGGCATATTAGCACCTGTTAAAATTCTGCGATCCCTGAAACGCGCGCTTAAAAAGCGCGCCGGCGGGCCGGCGTTTCCGGCCGCCACCAACGAAGCCTTCTACCAGCATGCTGCCAGCACACAAACAGACCCTCGAAGCCCTGCTCGCGGATAGCGTCAAGCAGGTCGCACACGCGCTGAAAGGCGCCGATGCGGCGTCCGTCGCCCCGACCATCACGCTGGAGCGTCCGAAGGTCGCCGCGCACGGCGACGTCGCGTGCAACGTCGCGATGCAGCTCGCCAAGCCGCTCGGCACGAACCCGCGCCAGCTCGCCGAACAGATCGTCGCCGCGCTCACCGCGCAGCCGGCCGCGCAAGGCCTCGTCGAAGCCGCCGAGATCGCCGGCCCCGGCTTCATCAACCTGCGCCTGTCGGCCGCCGCGAAGCAGGCGGTGATCGCCGCCGTGTTCGACCAGGGCCGCGCGTTCGGCACGTCGGATCGCGAAAAAGGCAAGCAAGTGTTGCTCGAATTCGTGTCGGCGAACCCGACCGGCCCGCTGCACGTCGGCCACGGCCGCCAGGCCGCGCTCGGCGACGTGCTCGCGAACGTGATCGCGAGCCAGGGCTACGCGGTGCACCGCGAGTTCTACTACAACGATGCCGGCGTGCAGATCGGCAACCTCGCGATCTCGACGCAGGCGCGCGCACGCGGCCTGAAGCCGGGCGACGCGGGCTGGCCGGAAGCCGCGTACAACGGCGAATACATCGCCGACATCGCACGCGACTTCCTGAACGGCGAGACGGTCGCCGCGTCGGACGGCGAACCGGTCAAGGGCACGGGCGACGTCGAGGATCTCGACGCGATCCGCAAGTTCGCGGTCACGTACCTGCGTCGCGAGCAGGACATGGACCTGCAGGCGTTCGGCGTGAAGTTCGACCAGTACTACCTCGAGTCGTCGCTGTACAGCGAAGGCCGCGTCGAGAAGACGGTCGACGCGCTGATCAAGGCCGGCATGACCTACGAGCAGGACGGCGCGCTGTGGCTGCGCACGACCGACGAAGGCGACGACAAGGATCGCGTGATGCGCAAGTCGGACGGCACGTACACGTACTTCGTGCCGGACGTCGCGTACCATGTGACGAAGTGGGAGCGCGGCTTCACGAAGGTGATCAACATCCAGGGCTCGGACCACCACGGCACGATCGCGCGCGTGCGCGCCGGCCTGCAGGGGCTGCACATCGGGATTCCGAAGGGCTATCCCGACTACGTGCTGCACAAGATGGTCACCGTGATGCGCGACGGCCAGGAAGTGAAGATCTCGAAGCGCGCGGGCAGCTACGTGACGGTGCGCGACCTGATCGAATGGTCGGGCGGCGCGGCGGCGGGCCAGGAAGCGGCACCCGACCTGATCGACGAGGCCACCATCACGCGCGGCCGCGACGCGGTGCGCTTCTTCCTGATCTCGCGCAAGGCCGATACCGAATTCGTGTTCGACATCGACCTCGCGCTGAAACAGAACGACGAAAACCCGGTCTATTACGTCCAGTACGCGCATGCGCGGATCTGCTCGGTGCTCAACGAACTGAAGTCGCGCTACAGCGTCGACGTCGCGCAGCTGCCGGGCGCCGACCTGTCGCAGCTGACGAGCGCGCAGGCGGCGTCGCTGATGCAGAAGCTGGCCGAGTACCCGGACATGCTCACGCACGCGGCGAACGAGCTGGCGCCGCACGCGGTCGCGTTCTACCTGCGCGATCTCGCTGGCGAATTCCACTCGTTCTACAATGCGGAGCGCGTCCTGGTCGACGACGAAGCGCCGCGCAATGCGCGCGCCGCGCTGCTCGCCGCGACCCGGCAGGTGCTCGAGAACGGCCTGGCGGTGCTCGGCGTGTCCGCGCCCGCCAAGATGTAAGCAGCCCGATCCGGGCAGCGAATGGCCGCGGCAGCGCCTGCCGCGGCCTTTTCACGATTCTTTTTGCAGGTGACTCAAGCAATGGCACAACCACGCCGAACTTCGAAGCAATCGAAACAAGCCGGAGGGACATTTCTTGGAATCGTGCTGGGCCTGATCGTCGGCCTGGCGATCGCCGTGGTGGTGGCGCTCTACATCACGCGTTCGCCGTCTCCGTTCGTGTCGAAGGTCGCGCCGCCGCCGGCCGACAACGGCGCGAGCCAGCCGCAGCAGTTCGACCCGAACCGCGCGCTGCAGGGCAAGACGCCCGGCCAGCCGGTGCCGCAGGCCGCGCAGCCCGCACCGCCGAACACCGCGCCCGGCCAGGCCGCGAACCAGACCCAGGGCGGCCTGCTGCCCGAGCCGCAGATCGTCGAGGTGCCGCCGTCGGGCAACCCGAACGGCACCAGCGGTTCGAACAACACCGCGGCATCGAACAATACGTCGTCGGGCAACGGCGTCGCCGTCGCACCGAAGCCGGCCGACACCACGCCGCCGAAGAAGACGCAACAGGCGCAGCAACAGCAGCAAGGCGGCGAGGATGACCTCGCACGCTTCGCCGCGCAGAAGCAGGCGCAGCAGGCCGCCGCGCAAAAGCAGCAACAGCAGCTGGCCGCGAACACGCCGAAGCCGACGTCGTCGGCTGCCGCCGCGGCGGCCGCGAAGCCGCCGACCGCGAACGACGCGAACACCGGCTACTTCCTGCAAGTGGGCGCGTACAAGACCGAAGGCGACGCCGAGCAGCAGCGCGCGCGCCTCGGCTTCCAGGGCTTCGAGTCGAAGGTGTCGAAGCGCGACGTCAGCGGCGTGACCTATTTCCGCGTGCGCGTCGGCCCGTTCTCGAAGTTCGAGGATATGAACTCGGCCCGTCAGCGCCTGTCCGACGCAGGTGTCGACACGGCTGTGATCCGCTTCACGAAGCAGTAAGCCAACCGGCCGAGCCCACGCAGAACCCGTTACGTTCCGTAACCCGAGCAACTGATTCGACGTTCACAACATGAAAAAACTGCTTAGCACGCTCCTTCTGTCCCTGGGCCTGGCCGCCGGCCTCGTCCACGCTTCGCCCGCCGCGCCGGTCGCCGGCAAGGACTTCGAGGTGATGAAGTCGCCGCAGCCGGCGTCCGCGCCGGCCGGCAAGGTCGAGGTGATCGAGTTCTTCTGGTACGGCTGCCCGCACTGCTACGAATTCGAGCCGACGATCGAGGCCTGGGTGAAGAAACAGGGCAACAACATCGACTTCAAGCGCGTGCCGGTCGCGTTCCGCGACGACTTCGTTCCGCACTCGAAACTGTTCTACGCGGTGTCCGCGCTCGGCATCGCCGAGAAGGTCACGCCGGCGATCTTCAACGCGATCCACAAGCAGAAGAACTACCTGCTGACGCCGCAGGCGCAGGCCGACTTCCTGGCCACGCAAGGCGTCGACAAGAAGCAGTTCATGGACGCGTACAACTCGTTCAGCGTGCAGGGCGAGGTGAACCAGTCGGCCAAGCTGCTGAAGGACTACGCGATCGACGGCGTGCCGACGGTCGTCGTCCAGGGCAAGTACAAGACGGGCCCCGCCTACACGAACAGCATCCCGGGCACGGCCCAGGTGCTCGACTTCCTCGTGAAGCAGGTTCAGGACAAGAAGCTCTGATCCCCGTCCGCGCACCGGCATGACTACTCCGCTGAAGGTCTTCATCACCGGTGCGTCGAGCGGCCTCGGCCTCGCGATGGCCGAGGAATACGCCCGCCAGGGCGCCACGCTCGCCCTCGTCGCGCGGCGCACCGATGCCCTCGATGCGTTCGCGCGGCGCTTCCCCAAGCTGTCCATCTCCGTCTATTCCGCCGACGTGCGCGACGCCGACGCGCTCGCGACGGCCGCCGCGTCGTTCATCGCGACGCATGGCTGCCCCGACGTCGTGATCGCGAACGCGGGCATCAGCCAGGGCGCCGTCACGGGCCAGGGCGACCTCGCGACGTTCCGCGACGTGATGGACATCAACTACTACGGGATGGTCGCGACGTTCGAGCCGTTCGTCGGCCCGATGACGGCCGCCCGCCACGGCACGCTGGTCGGCGTCGCGAGTGTCGCCGGCGTGCGCGGCCTGCCGGGCTCCGGCGCGTACAGCGCGTCGAAATCGGCCGCGATCAAGTATCTCGAATCGCTGCGCGTCGAATTGCGCCCGGCCGGCGTCGGCGTCGTGACGATCGCGCCCGGCTACATCCGCACGCCGATGACCGCGCACAACCCGTACCGGATGCCGTTCCTGATGGACGCCGACCGCTTCGCCGCACGCGCGGCGCGCGCGATCGCGCGGCAGCACGCGTTCCGCGTGATTCCGTGGCAGATGGGCGTCGTCGCGAAGGTGCTGCACGTGCTGCCGCGCTGGCTGTACGACCGCCTGTTCGAAAAGGCGCCGCGCAAGCCGAAGGCCGGCGCGCACTGACGAGGCGTCGGCGCGGCCCGCGCGACGTGCGCCGGGCCGTATCGTCGCCGTCGACGCGTCGGTTCCGCGTCACCTTCCGAGGCGCCCTCGCCGCGCCCGTCCGCTTCGCCGTCCGCCCGCCCCCCTCCCCGCGCCTGCGCCGCATCAACACCCGTTCCGTCGCGAACGCAGCCGTTTTTCGGTCAATTCGCCGCGTTCCGGCGCCTTTTTTCACGCGTCGCGCGCTTTGACGGTATGCTATTCGCCAGCCGCGCCGGCCCTGCCCGCTTCCGGGCCGCGCCCGCATCCGTCACCCAGCAAAAAACACAAGCCACGTGGGAGATCCTATGCACGTCAAGCTGTTCGCGGCGGCCGCCGTTGCCGCCGCCCTCGCCGCCCCCGGCCTCGCCGCCGCCAAGCCGCTCACCGTCTGCACGGAATCGAGCCCGGACGGCTTCGACGTCGTGCAGTACAACTCGCTCGTCACGACCAACGCATCGGCCGACGTGATCTTCAACACGCTCGTGTCCTACGACGAAGCCGCGAAGAAGGTCGTGCCCGCGCTCGCCGACAAATGGGAAGCGAGCGCCGACGGCCTCACATACACGTTCCACCTGCGCCCGAACGTCGCGTTCCAGACCACCGACTATTTCAAGCCGGGCCGCGCGCTGAACGCGGACGACGTCGTGTTCACGTTCACGCGGATGCTCGACGATTCGAACCCGTGGCACAAGGTGGCCGGCGCGAGCGGCTTCCCGCACGCGCAGTCGATGGGCCTCGTGAAGCTCGTGAAGTCGGTCACGAAAGTCGACGACAGCACCGTGAAGTTCGTGCTGAACGAGCCGAACGCGACGTTCGTGCCGATCCTGACGATGGGCTTCGCGTCGATCTATTCGGCCGAATACGCGGACCAGTTGCTGAAGGCCGGCAAGCAGGCCGACCTGAACGCGAAGCCGGTCGGCACCGGCCCGTTCGTGCTGAAGAGCTATACGAAGGACGCGCTGATCCGCTACGACGTGAACCCGACGTACTGGGGCACGAAGCCGAAGGTCGACCGGCTGATCTATGCGATCACGCCCGACCCGTCGGTGCGGCTGCAGAAGGTGAAGGCCGGCGAATGCCAGATCGCGCTGTCGCCGAAGCCGCAGGACGTGCTCGCCGCGAAGGGCGACAGCGCGCTGAAGGTCGTGCAGACGCCCGCGTTCATGACCGCGTTCGTCGCGCTGAACACGCAGAAGAAGCCGCTCGACAACGACAAGGTGCGCGAGGCGCTGAACCTCGCGTTCGATCGCGCGACCTACCTGAAGGTCGTGTTCGACAACACCGCGACGGCCGCGAACAACCCGTACCCGCCGAACACGTGGAGCTATGCGAAGGATGTCGCGCCGTATCCGTACGATCCCGCGAAGGCGAAGCAGCTGCTCGCGCAGGCCGGCTTCCCGAACGGCTTCTCGACGACGATCTGGACGCGCCCGACCGGCAGCGTGCTGAACCCGAACCCGAAGGTCGGCGCGGAACTGCTGCAGGCCGACCTCGCGAAGATCGGCGTGAAGGCCGACGTGAAGGTGATCGAGTGGGGCGAGCTGATCAAGCAGGCGAAGCTCGGCCAGCACGACATGCTGTTCATGGGCTGGGCCGGCGACAACGGCGATCCGGACAACTACCTGTCGCCGCTGTTCAGTTGCAATGCAGTGAAGTCGGGCATCAACTTCGCGCGCTTCTGCGACGCGCAGCTCGACAAGCTGATCGCCGACGGCAAGTCGACGGCCGATCAGGCGAAGCGCGCGAAGCTGTACGAATCGGCGCAGAAGATCATCCACGACCAGGCGCTGTGGATCCCGCTCGGCTACCCGACGGCCGCCGCGCTCACACGCACGAACGTGGGCGGTTATCACGTGAGTCCGTTCGGACGCCAGAACTTCACGACGGTGGCCGTGCAGTAACCGCGCGTGGCGCGCAAGCGACGGCCCCGCGCCGCTCGCTTGCGACCCGCGCGCGCCGCTTGCTACACTGCGCGCCTGTTCCTCCTACCGGACGCCAGCCAAAGTGAACCACTAAGCCTTCCCGAAATGTTTTCGCCGCCCGTGCCACGCACGCCGCGCGCGAAGGTCTTCACGCATTTTTGGAGGTGCTCATGGCTGCAGCCACGCCCGCCGGCGCGCTCGTCGCGCTTCATCACGTTTCCTTCCGCTTCGACGACGGCGTCACGCTGTTCGATTCGCTCGACCTGACCATCGATCGCACGCCGACCGGCATCGTCGGCCGCAACGGCGTCGGCAAGAGCCTGCTCGCGCAACTGATCGCGGGGCGCCGCGCGCCGAGCGCGGGGACCATCGAGCGGCACACGCCCGTCGTCTACGTCGCGCAGCAGCACGACGCGCTCGCCGCCGCCGGCCCGCGAACCGTCGCGCAGGTCGCCGCGCTCGACGTGCCGCTCGGCGCGCTCGCGCGTCTCGCGCACGGCCGCGCGGAGCCTCAAGATTTCGACTTGATCGGCGATCGCTGGGATCTCGCGGAGCGGCTGCGCACGGCGCTCGATGCGGCGGGCCTGCGCGACGTGCGCCCCGACACGCCCGCTCATGCGCTGAGCGGCGGCCAGCGCGCACGCGTCGCGCTGACCGGCGCGCTGCTGTCCGGCGCCGGCCTGCTCGTGCTCGACGAACCGACCAACCATCTCGACGCGCCGGGCCGCGCGTGGCTGCGCGCGGCGCTCGACGGCTGGCGCGGCGGCGTCGTCATCGTCAGCCACGATCGTGCGCTGCTCGCCGGCGTGCAGCGCATCGTCGAGCTGACGCCGCACGGTGCGCGCTCGTATGGCGGCAACTACGCGCTCTACCGCGCGCAGCGCGACGCGGCGCAGCAGGCCGCCCAAGCGGCGCTCGACCATGCACGCACCGAGCGCGGGCGCGTACGGCGCAGGCTCGAACAGGAACACGACACGATCCAGCGTCACGCGGCCGCATCGCTGCGCGACGCGAAGACGGCGAACCTGTCGTCGGGGGCGAAGCAAAGCCGCAAGGGGGCGGCGCGCAACATCATGGGGGCCGTCCGGCGTCAACAGGGCGACTTCAAGGCGACGCTCGACGAACGCGTGCAGGAAGCGGCCGCGCGCGTCGAAGAAGATGCCCCCGTGCTCGTATCGCTGCCGGGTACCGAGGTCAGCGCGCGCCGCCAGCTGTTCACGCTCGACCGTGCGCAACCGCCGTGGCGCGTCGCGGGCGGCACCGGCGAAATCACGTGGTCCGCGAGCGGCCCCGTGCGCGTCGCGCTGACGGGCCCGAACGGCTGCGGCAAATCGACCTTGCTGAGGATGCTCGCGGGCGAACTCGAACCGCGCTCAGGTGCCTGCACGACACACGTCAGCGCCGCCTATCTCGACCAGCGGCTCGCGCTGCTCGACCCCGAGCATTCGATCGTCGAGCAGTTGGGGCTGCTCGATACACCGCTCGCCGAAGGCGACCTGCGCAGCCGTCTCGCGTTGTTGCAGCTCGATGCAACGCGCGCGACGCAGCCCGCCCGGCAGCTGAGCGGCGGCGAACGGCTGAAGGCCGCGCTCGCCTGTGCGTTGTGGCGCGGCACGCCCGCGCAGCTGTTGCTGCTCGACGAGCCGACCAATCACCTCGATCTCGAATCGGTGCGTGCGATCGAAGCCGCGCTGGCCGGTTTCCCCGGCGCAATCGTGGTGGCGTCGCACGACGCCGCGTTTCTCGCCGCGCTCGAGCCGACGCACACGATGCAATGGCATCGCGACGGGTGGCGCTACGAACCCGTCGTGTAAGGACGACGAAGCGCGCTCAGCCGGCGGCGCGGAACCGCAGCACGCCGTCGTCGCCCTGCTCGCGCACGAGCTCGCCCGCGAGCCACAGCAGGTTCAGGTGCGCGAGGGCCTCGCCGAGCGCGAACGTCATCTGGTGGATGTCGAGCTCGCGGCGGCGGAACATGATCGGCACGATGTCGGCCGCGCTCGTCGGCTTTTCCGCGCACGCGACCCGCACTTCGGCGAGCCGCGCATCGTGGTGTTCGCGCAGCTGCGCGATGCGCGTGCGCACGCCGCGGAACGGCTTGCCGTGCGACGGCAGCACGAGCGTGTCGGCCGCCATCGTCTCGTAGCGGCCGAGCGACTGCAGGTACAGCGCGAGCGGGTTCCCTTCCGGCTCGAGGTCGAACACCGACACGTTCGTCGAGATGCGCGGCAGCACCATGTCGCCGGAAATCAGCACGCCGTCCGCTTCGCTGTGCAGCGCGCAATGTTCAGGCGAATGGCCGAAACCGGTGACGACGCGCCACGTGCGCGCCCCGATCCCGACCGCGTCGCCTTCGCGCAGGCGGCGGTAGCGCGGCGGCACGGCCGGCACGAGATCCGAGTAGTAGCCGCGGCGGTTGCGCAGCTTGTCGAGCGCGGCGGGATCGGTCAGCCCGTGGCGCGCGAAATGATCGGCGGCGGCCGCGCCGCCCGCGTTCGAGCCGTTGCCGGCCGCCATCAGGCAGCCGAACATGTATTCGCCGAGCGTCATCCACAGCCGCACGTTCCAGCGGCCCTGGTCGCCGCCTTCGCACAACCAGTTCGCGAGGCCGAAGTGATCGGGGTGGCAGTGCGTGACCAGCACGCGCAGCACCGGCAGGCCGTCGAGATGCGTGTCGAAGATCTGCTCCCAGTGCGCGCGGATCGCGTCCGACGAGATCCCGCAATCGACGATCGTCCAGCCTTGCTGCCCGTCGATCTCGTCGCGCAGCAGCCAGAGATTGATGTGGTCGAGCGAGAACGGCAGCGGCATGCGCAGCCAGCGCACGCCGGGCGCGACCTCGAACGTGTCGCCCGCGGCAGGCAGCGTGTCGGCGAAGGGATAGTCGAGTTGGTGTTCCAGTGCGTTCATCGGTGGGGCGTCTCGTCGTTATCGGTGCGAATGCCCGCCGGCGGCAGGCACGGCGGGCGGTGCGTCGATTCTATCGCCGTCGTGCGGAACGCGTGCCCGGCGGCGGCCGGGCGGTCAAAAAAAGTTCGTGCCAGAATCGGTTCCGTACCCGTATCTTTACGCGAAGATGCACCGAACGGCACGCAACGGTGAACAACGCGCCGATTGGACGCCGTTGGCGCGTCACCCCGAAAGTCATTGAAACGCCGACTTGGGCGCTAAAATGGCGAGTGCTTACAGCCCCTCCCGAACGAGCCTGCACGCGATGAATCACTTCCCCAAACTGCTGTCGTCGCAGATCGGTTTCGACGTCGCGCAGACGATGCTCGAATACTTCGATCGCCATTACCGGATCTTCCGCGAAGCGGCGGTCGAGGCGAAGACGCTGTTCGAGCATTCCGACTGGCACGGGCTGCAGCGGCTCGCACGCGAGCGGATCACGTCATATGACGAGCGCGTGCAGGAATGCGTCGAGCTGCTGGAAGACGAATACGACGCGGAGAACATCGACGACGAAGTGTGGCAGCAGATCAAGCTGCACTACATCGGCCTGCTCACGTCGCACCGCCAGCCCGAGTGCGCGGAAACCTTCTTCAATTCGGTGTGCTGCAAGATCCTGCACCGGTCGTACTTCAGCAACGATTTCATCTTCGTGCGCCCGGCGATCTCGACCGAGTATCTCGAGAACGACGAGCCGGCCGCGAAACCGACCTACCGCGCGTACTATCCGGGCACCGACGGGCTCGCCGCCACGCTCGAGCGCGTCGTCACGAACTTCCAGCTCGAACCGGCGTTCGAGGATCTCCCGCGCGACATCGGCTGCGTGATGCAGGCGATCGACGACGAATTCGGCCACTTCGACGCGGCGCCGAATTTCCAGATCCACGTGCTGTCGTCGCTGTTCTTCCGCAACAAGAGCGCGTACATCATCGGCCGCATCATCAACGCCGACCGCGTGCTGCCGTTCGCGGTGCCGATCCGCCACGTGCGGCCGGGCCTGCTCGCGCTCGACACGGTGCTGCTGCGCCGCGACCAGTTGCAGATCATCTTCAGCTTCTCGCACTCGTACTTCCTCGTCGACATGGGCGTGCCGTCCGCGTACGTCGACTTCCTGTGCACGATCATGCCGGGCAAGCCGAAGGCCGAGATCTACACGTCGGTCGGCCTGCAGAAGCAGGGCAAGAACCTGTTCTACCGCGACCTGCTGCACCACCTGTCGCATTCGAGCGACCGCTTCATCATCGCGCCCGGGATCAAGGGCCTCGTGATGCTCGTGTTCACGCTGCCGTCGTTCCCGTACGTGTTCAAGATCATCAAGGACCACTTCCCGCCGCCGAAGGAAACGACGCGCGCGCAGATCATGGAGAAGTACCAGCTCGTGAAGCGCCACGACCGCCTCGGGCGGATGGCCGACACGCTCGAGTATTCGAGCGTCGCGCTGCCGCTCGCGCGGCTCGACCACGCGCTCGTGCGCGAGCTCGAGAAGGAAGTGCCGTCGCTGCTCGAATACGAGGACGACAACCTCGTGATCAAGCACCTGTACATCGAGCGCCGGATGACGCCGCTGAACCTGTACCTGCAGAACGGCAGCGACGCGGACGTCGAGCACGGCGTGAAGGAATACGGCAATGCGGTGAAGGAGCTGATGAAGGCGAACATCTTCCCGGGCGACATGCTGTACAAGAACTTCGGCGTCACGCGCCACGGCCGCGTCGTGTTCTACGACTACGACGAGATCGAGTACCTGACCGACTGCAACGTGCGCCGCGTGCCGCCGCCGCGCAACGAGGAAGACGAGCTGTCCGGCGAACCGTGGTATACCGTCGGCCCGCACGACATCTTTCCGGAGACCTACGGACCGTTCCTGCTCGGCGACCCGCGCGTGCGCGACGTGTTCATGAAGCACCACGCGGACTTCTTCGATCCCGCGCTGTGGCAGGCGAGCAAGGACCGCCTGATGCAGGGCGAATTGCCCGATTTTTATCCGTACGACGCAGCGCTGCGCTTCAACGTGCGCTACCCCGCGCGCTTCGGCGCGACGGACCAGAACGACGGCGAAGGCGACGCGCAGCGCGCCGCCTGACGCCGCGGACACCGAACCTGCCGATCGATCCGATATCGATCCGATTTCCGTCAACGGAATCCACACCGATGAATACCCCAGACAATCCGCTCTCACATCTGTTCGACAACAACGAAGCCTGGGTCAAGCGCAAGCTCGAGGACGATCCGCAATTCTTCGCGCGCCTCGCCGACCAGCAGGCGCCGGAGTACCTGTGGATCGGCTGCTCGGATTCGCGCGTGCCCGCGAACCAGATCATCGGCCTGCCGCCGGGCGAAGTGTTCGTGCACCGCAACATCGCGAACGTCGTCGTGCATAGCGACCTGAACTGCCTGTCGGTGATCCAGTTCGCGGTCGACATCCTGCGCGTGAAGCACATCATGGTCGTCGGCCACTACGGCTGCTCCGGCGTGAACGCGGCGCTGCTCAACCGGCGCGTCGGCCTCGCGGACAACTGGCTGCATCACGTGCAGGACGTGCGCGAGCGTCACGCGGCGCTGCTCGAGGACTGGCCGGTCGGCGAAGCGCGCTATCGCCGCCTGATCGAGCTGAACGCGATCGAGCAGGTCGTCAACGTATGCCGCACGACGATCGTCAACGACGCGTGGGCCCGCGGCCAGTCGCTCACCGTGCACGGGCTCGTGTACGGCGTGCACGACGGCCGGATGCGCAACCTCGGGATGGCCGTGTCGAACTTCGACGCGCTCGACGAGACCTACAAGCGCTGCGTGGCCGCGCTCACCGCCGGCGGCAACCACGCGCCGGACAACGACATGATCGCGGCGGACGCCGCGCGGCGGCTCGAAGGCGTCGCGCAGGCGGTCGCCGCCACGCTGAAGCCGTGCGACGACGCGCAGTAACGCGGCATGCGCGTGGCGGCCGCCGTCACGTGGCCGCGACCCATTTCGAACGGATCTGACACCGGCACCGCCCAGGCGGCGCCCAGGAAAGGAGCGACGGGCATGAAAACCGTATTGATCGTCGGCGCATCGCGCGGCCTCGGCCGCGAATTCGTCCGGCAATACCGGCGCGACGGCTGGAACGTGATCGCGACCGCGCGCGACGAAGCGTCGCTCGACGCGCTGCGCGCGCTCGGCGCGCACGCGCATGCGCTCGACATCGCGCGGCCCGAGCAGATCGCGGCGCTCGGCTGGAAGCTCGACGGCGAACGGCTCGATGCGGCCGTGCTCGTGTCGGGCGTGTACGGGCCGCGCACCGAAGGCGTCGAGACGATCACGGCCGAGGATTTCGACGCGGTGATGCATACGAACGTGCGCGGGCCGATGCAGTTGCTGCCGATCCTGCTGCCGCTCGTCGAGGACGCGCGCGGCGTGCTGGCGGTCGTGTCGAGCCGGATGGGCAGCATCGCCGAGGCGACCGGCACGACCGGCTGGCTGTACCGCGCGAGCAAGGCCGCGCTGAACGATGCGCTGCGCATCGCGTCGCTGCAGACGCGCCATGCCGCGTGCATCTCGCTGCACCCCGGCTGGGTGCGCACCGACATGGGCGGCGCGCAGGCCGCGATCGACCCGGAAACGAGCGTGACCGGCATGCGCCGCGTGATCGCGGAATCCGGTGCGGACGTGTCGCAGGCCAACGGCCGCTTCTTCCAGTACGACGGCATCGAGCTGAGCTGGTGAGCCGAACCGACAACCGAACGTCGTTAATTCCCGTTTCGCATGATTTTGAACCGACCTGACGCGTGCCCGTGCGGCGGCGCGTCCCCCGCGCCCGCCGGCAAAGCGCCGGCGCCGCGCTATGCGGCGTGCTGCGGCCGCTTCATCGACGGCGGCGAGGCCGCGCCGACCGCGCTCGAGTTGATGCGCTCGCGGTACAGCGCGTACGTACTCGGCGCGACCGACTACCTGCGCGCAACCTGGGCCGCGCGCACCTGCCCGCCCGATCTCGATACCGACCCCGACGCCCCCGACGCGCCGCGCTGGCTCGGCCTCGCGGTCAAACGCCATGCGCCGCTCGACGAACGCCACGCGGAGGTCGAATTCGTGGCCCGCTACAAGGTCGGCGGGCGCGCTCACCGGCTCCACGAGACGAGCCGTTTCGAGCGCGACGAGCACGGTTTCTGGCGTTACGTCGACGGCGAAGTAAGTGATCGCTGACAAATAGTTGCTGTGTCAGACGCCGGGTAATTCCCGCATTGCACAACCCGATTTTGTCGGGCTAGGATGACCTCGAATTGGTCATGTTGCATGGCAGGGCTTACGAATGGCGTTCAGCAAGGTATTGGTGGGATGGATGGCGGCCGGTGCGCTGTCGGCCGCTCAGGCCGGTGCGCTGCCGAACGCAACGCCGGGTGCGGGCGCGAGCGGCTCGCTCGCCCATGCCGAGCGCTTCGATTACGGCGACTCGAACCTGCCGCAGGTCGCGGCCGATCTCAACGAACAGATTCTCCGCATCCCGGCCGACGCTTCGGGCGCCGTCACGCTCGAGGCGACGCTCTTCAAGCCGGACGGCCCCGGCCCGTTCCCGCTCGTCGTCTTCAACCACGGCAAGAACACCGGCGATCTGCATCTGCAGCCGCGCAGCCGGCCGCTCGCGTTCGCGCGCGAATTCGTGCGCCGCGGCTATGCGGTGATCGCGCCGAACCGCCAGGGCTTCGCCGGCTCGGGCGGCACGTACCAGCAGGAAGGCTGCAACGTCGGCAAGAACGGCCTCGCGCAGGCCGCCGACGTCGACGCGACGGTGCGCTACATGTCGCACCAGCCGTACGTCGATGCGTCGCGCATCGTCGTCGCCGGCACGTCGCACGGCGGCCTCGCGTCGGTCGCGTACGGCACCGAAGCCGCGCCGGGCGTGCGCGGCATCATCAACTTCTCGGGCGGGCTGCGCCAGGACCTGTGCGACGGCTGGCAGCGCAACCTGGTCGATGCGTTCGATCAGTACGGCGCGCACACGGCCGTGCGCTCGCTGTGGCTGTACGGCGACAACGATTCGGTCTGGACGCCCGCACTCGTCGCGCAGATGCACGACGCGTACGTGTCGCACGGCACCCAGGCGCTGTTCATCGATTTCGGCCGCTACAAGGACGACGCGCACCGCCTGATCGTCGATCGCGACGGCGTGCCCGTGTGGTGGCCGGCCGTGCATGCGTTCCTCGCGGAACTGAACCTGCCGACCTCGGTGCGCTACGCGGTCGCGAACCCGCACGAGCCGAAGGCCACCGGTTATGCGTCGATCGATGCGGTCAACGCGGTGCCGTATGTCGACGAAGCCGGCCGCGAAGGCTATCGCCGCTTCCTGAACCAGCATCCGAGCCGCGCGTTCGCGGTATCGTCGGAAGGCGCGTGGTCGTGGGCGGAAGGCGGCGACGACCCGATGGCGCTCGCGCTCGACAACTGCGCGAAGCAGGGCGCGGGCGCGTGCCGGCTGTATGCGGTCAACGACCGGGTCGTGTGGAACACGGCGCAGACGGCCGACAACGGCGACGCCAACACGCGCGACGCCGATACGCACGCACTCGCTTCGCGCTGACGCGCGGCGGATCGTCCGCCGCGCCCGTTCCGCCCGATCCGGCACCTCCTTCTGCCTTGCCCCTGCTCGCGGCCATGCGGCATGCCGCCTCGCCTGCCCTGCCGGCCGCCCCTGTTCGCCGCTGATTCCGTAGACCATTCGGCCGCCGCCTCGCGTGCGTGGCGTCACGCCGCCCCCTCGCGCCCGTCTTCGATCCCCGTTTTTCCCGGTCATGCCGGCGCGCGGCCCGCGATATTTTTCTGTCAGGGGGGCTCACTCGAACGTCGTCATCTACGGTCATTTTCCCGCATCCGCCGCGTTCGGTTCCGAGCCCCCCCGAACTGCGCCGAACTCCCGCCCGGCAAGGCTTTGCGGGGTTTGTAACCGCTAGTGCAACGTCCGGCGGAACACGCTAATCTCACCGCGTTTCGTGTTCCGCCGCGCGGCATCCGTCGATGCCGCGCGGCCGTTTTACCCCCCGGAGTCGCCTTGAGTACGCCAGCCACCGACGACTGGGTCGCGCGCAGCCTGCGCGCGGTCTGGCATCCCTGCACCCAGATGAAGCATCACGAGCGCCTGCCGCTCGTCCCCGTCGCGCGCGGCGCGGGCGTGTGGCTGTACGACCGTGACGGCCGCCGTTACTTCGACGCGATCAGCTCGTGGTGGGTCAACCTGTTCGGCCATGCAAACCCGGACATCAACGCGGCGCTGAAGGACCAGCTCGACACGCTCGAGCACGCGATGCTCGCCGGCTGCACGCACGAGCCCGCGATCGAGCTCGCCGAACGGCTGCACGCGCTCACCGCGCGCACGCTCGGCCATGCATTCTTCGCGTCGGACGGCGCGTCGGCCGTCGAGATCGCGCTGAAGATGAGCTTCCATGCGTGGCGCAACCGCGGCCGTGCGAACAAGCAGGAATTCGTCTGCGTCGCGAACAGCTATCACGGCGAGACGATCGGCGCGCTCGGCGTGACCGACGTCGCGCTGTTCAAGGATGCGTACGATCCGCTGATCCGCCATGCGCACGTCGTCGCATCGCCCGATGCACGCGGCGCCCTGCCCGGAGAAACGGCCGCCGACGTCGCGGGCCGCGCGCTCGCGGACGTGCGGCGCCTGTTCGTCGAACGCGGCGAGCGCATCGCCGCGCTGATCGTCGAGCCGCTCGTGCAGTGCGCGGCCGGCATGGCGATGCACGATCCGTCGTACGTGCGCGGGCTGCGCGCCCTCTGCGACGAATTCGGGGTGCACCTGATCGCCGACGAGATCGCGGTCGGCTGCGGTCGCACGGGCACCTTCTTCGCGTGCGAGCAGGCCGGCGTCTGGCCCGATTTCATGTGCCTGTCGAAAGGCATCAGCGGCGGCTACCTGCCGCTGTCGCTCGTGCTCACGCGCGACGACGTGTACGCGGCGTTCTACGACGACGACACGACCCGCGGCTTCCTGCACTCGCACTCGTACACCGGCAACCCGCTCGCGTGCCGCGCGGCGGTCGCGACGCTCGACCTGTTCACGCGCGACGACGTGCTCGCGCAAAACACCCGCAAATCGGCGGCGCTGCGCGCGGCGCTGGCGCCGCTCGACGCGCATCCGCGCGTGCGCCACCTGCGCGCGCGCGGCACGCTGTTCGCATTCGACGTCGCGCTCGACGGCGACGCGGCGCGCGCCTTCTCGCGACGCTTCTTCGAACACGCGCTGGCGCGCGAGCTGCTGCTGCGCCCGATCGGCACGACCGTGTACCTGATGCCGCCGTACGTGATGAGCGACGACGACATCGCGTGGCTCGCGCAGCGCACGCGCGACACGCTCGACGCGACGCTGGAGGACATCGGCCGATGAGCCTGCTCGACACCCTGCAACGCGGCCTCGCCGATCTCGACGCGCAAGGGCTGCGCCGCGTGCGCCGCATCGCCGACACCGCGTGCGACGCACGCATGACCGTGAACGGCCGCGAGATCGTCGGCTTCGCGAGCAACGACTACCTTGGCCTCGCCGCGCATCCGGCGCTCGTCGCCGCATTCGCCGAAGGCGCGCGGCGCTACGGCTCCGGCAGCGGCGGCTCGCACCTGCTCGGCGGCCATTCGCGCGCGCACGCGACGCTCGAGGACGAACTCGCGGGCTTCGCGGGCGGCTTCTCGGATGCACCGCGCGCGCTGTACTTCAGCACCGGCTACATGGCAAACCTCGCCGCGATGACGGCGCTCGCCGGCCAGGGCGCGACGATCTTCTCCGACGCGCTGAACCACGCATCGCTGATCGACGGCATGCGGCTGTCGCGCGCGAACGTGCAGGTCTATCCGCACGCGGATACGGCCGCGCTCGCCGCGCTGCTCGACGCCTCGGATGCCGAAACGAAACTGATCGTCAGCGATACCGTGTTCAGCATGGACGGCGATCTCGCGCCGCTCGCCGAACTCGTCGCGCTGGCCGAACGCCACGGCGCGTGGCTCGTCGTCGACGATGCGCACGGCTTCGGCGTGCTCGGCCCGCAGGGCCGCGGCGCCCTGGCCGCCGCCGCGCTGCGTTCGCCGCATCTCGTGTACGTCGGCACGCTCGGCAAGGCGGCCGGTGTCGCGGGCGCGTTCGTGATCGCGCATGAAACCGTGATCGAATGGCTGATCCAGCGCGCGCGCAGCTACATCTTCACGACGGCCGCGCCGCCGGCCGTCGCGCATGCGGTATCGGCCAGCCTGAAGGTCATCGCGGGCGACGAAGGCGACGCGCGACGCGCGCACCTCGCCGCGCTGATCGACCGCACCCGCGCGCTGCTGCGCAACACGCGCTGGCAGCCGGTCGATTCGCATACGGCCGTGCAGCCGCTCGTGATCGGCAGCAACGACGCGACGCTCACGGCGATGCGCGCGCTCGACGCGCACGGCCTGTGGGTGCCCGCGATCCGGCCGCCGACCGTGCCGGCCGGCACGTCGCGGCTGCGCGTGTCGCTGTCGGCCGCGCATTCGTTCGACGATCTCGCGCGGCTCGAAGCCGCGTTGATCCAGGCCAGCGAGGAAGCCGCATGAACCCCGCCCCGCTCTCCCTGTTCGTCACCGGCACCGACACCGAGATCGGCAAGACCTTCGTCTCGGCCGCGATGCTGCACGGCTTCGCGCGGCGCGGCCTGCGCGCGGCCGCGCTGAAGCCCGTCGCGGCCGGCGCGTACGAACGCGACGGCGTCTGGCGCAACGAGGACGCCGACCAGCTCGATGCGGCCGCGAACGTCGTGCTGCCGCCCGAGCTGCGCACGCCGTTCCTGCTGAAGGCGCCGGCCGCGCCGCACATCGTCGCCGCGCGGGAAGGCGTGACGCTCGACATCGACACGATCGTCGCGTGCCATCGCGAGGCGCTGACGCGCGCGGACATCGTCGTCGTCGAAGGCGCCGGCGGCTTTCGGGTGCCGCTCACCGACACACGCGACATGGCCGACCTCGCGGTCGCGCTCGGCGTACCGGTCGTGATGGTGGTCGGCGTGCGGCTCGGCTGCATCAGCCACGCGCTGCTGACGGCAGACGCGATTCGCCAGCGCGGCCTCGCGCTCGCGGGCTGGGTCGCGAATCATGTCGACCCGGCGATGTCGTTCCCGGACGAGAACGTCGCGACGCTGCGCGACTGGCTCGCCCGCGAGCATCGCGCCCCGCTCATCGGCCGCATTCCGTACATGGCGCCGGCCGCGCCCGAATCCGCCGCGGCGATGCTCGACATCGACGCGCTCGTCGAGTCGCTGCGCACCGCGCGGCGTTGACCCAACCGAATCCCCATTCCCGCCCAGGACAGGAAACCGAAATGACCCAAGCCCAGACCGCCGCCGTGCAACCCGACGCGATTCCCGTGGCCGCACCGGCCCCGCAGCGCTGGCGCGTCGCCGACGTCGTCGCGCTGTTCGCGCTGCCGTTCAACGACCTGATCTTCCGCGCGCAGCAAGTGCATCGCGAACATTTCGACGCGAACGCGGTGCAGCTGTCGACGCTGCTGTCGATCAAGACGGGCGGCTGCGAGGAAGACTGCGGCTACTGCTCGCAATCGTCGCATCACGACACGGGCCTGAAGGCCGAGAAGCTGATGGACGTCGACGCGGTGCTCGACGCCGCGCGCGCCGCGAAGGCGAACGGCGCGAGCCGCTTCTGCATGGGCGCCGCATGGCGCAACCCGAAGGAACGCCACATGCCGGCGCTGACCGAGATGGTGCGCGGCGTGAAGGAACTCGGCCTCGAGACCTGCATGACGCTCGGCATGCTCGAGGACGAACAGGCGCAGCAGCTCGCGAACGCCGGCCTCGACTACTACAACCACAACCTCGACACGTCGCCGGAGTTCTACGGCCAGGTGATCTCGACGCGCACGTACCAGGACCGCCTCGACACGCTCGACCGCGTGCGCGACGCCGGCATCAACGTGTGCTGCGGCGGCATCATCGGGATGGGCGAATCGCGCCGCGAGCGCGCGGGCCTGATCTCGCAGCTCGCGAACCTGAACCCGTATCCGGATTCGGTGCCGATCAACAACCTCGTCGCGATCGAAGGCACGCCGCTCGAAGGCACCGCGCCGCTCGATCCGTTCGAGTTCGTGCGGACCATCGCGGTCGCGCGCATCACGATGCCGAAGGCCGTCGTGCGCCTGTCGGCCGGCCGCGAGCAGCTCGACGACGGGATGCAGGCGTTGTGCTTCCTCGCCGGCGCGAACTCGATGTTCTACGGCGACCAGCTGCTGACGACCAGCAATCCGCAATCGCAGAAGGACCGCGCGCTGTTCGAGCGCCTCGGCATCCGCGCGAGCGACGCGGACGCGATGTCGGCCAGCGCGTAAGCGACCTCGGCCGGCGGGCCGGGTTCGCCGACGAAACAACCGGGGCACGCCCCGGTTTTTTTTCATCCGATGGTCTGCACCGGGTTGCCGTTCGCGTCGCGGATCACCGTCTTTTCCACGCGCCAGCGCACGCCGTCGAGCCCGTCGATCGCATACTCGCCGGCGCGCGGCTTCAGCGTGCGCGCCAGCGCCCGCACCGTCGCGTCGGTCAGGCGCAGCGTCAGCGTGCCGTCTTCGTCGGTCACGCCGTTCGCGTCGGCGCGCACGAATCGCACCGCGCCGTCATGGCCGACCAGGCGAAACGGCCGGTCGAACGGCAACCGCAACGGCAGCAACGCGACGAGTTCCTCGACCTGCCGTGCGCCGACGGTGATCTCGATCACGGGCGCGCGCAGCAGCCGCTTGCGCGTGCCCCATCCGAGCACGTCGGTGAACAGATAGCCGCTCGCCGAGCCGTCGCGCTGCGTGCCGGCATCGACCTGCTCGCGCACGTCCGCCCGTTCGAGCAGCGACGCGCGGCCGAGATCGGTCACCCAGAGCGGTATGTGCGGCAGCAGCGCGTCGAGCAGCGCGCGCGTGCGCCAGCGCTTCGCGGCGCGCTCTTCGTCGAGCGTGAGCCCGACGACCTGCAGGAACGCGAGACGGCCGTGCGGCGTGTCGATCGCCGGCAGTTCCGGATCGAACGCGAAACCCATCGAGCAGAGCGCCGTGCCGGTATCGAGCGCGATCGGGCCGTTGGCCGTCATCCAGTGGCCATCGTCGAACGCATTGCCGCTCTCGAACACGTAGCGCGCGAGATTCTGCAGGAAGCTGAACACCCAGCGCGGCGGCTCGTCGTCGCCGGCCGCGCACGCGACGCGCATCGTCAGCTCGAACCCGAAGCCGCTGACGGCCGGATCGTCGGACGCCTTCTCGTACAGCTCGCTCAGCCCGTACGTGACGAAGTGCCAGTGCGGCACGGGCGCCGCGCGCTTCCACACGCTGATCCCGTCGAGCGGGTCGGGGCCGCCGAGCCGCCACTTGACCAGCGTGCCGTAGTGCTTCGGCGCCTGGCCCGGATAAAGGCGGGCCAGCGCGCCGTCGATCGCGTCCCAGCCGGGGGCGGCGTCGTCCGGTGTGTCGTGGGTTGCGTCGGTCATGTGGCCCTCGCCCTCGATGCGTGTTCTGGTGCGTGGTGCCGCCGCGCGCGTCACACGTGCGACGTCGCGCCGTCGAGCGCCGCGCGCACGCGCCCGACGCGCTGTTCGTCGACGGGCGCCAGCACCTCGCCGCGCGGCCGCACACCCGAGCCGAAATGCACCGCGCGCACGCCGGTCGCGCGAACGAAATCGCCGACCGCGTCGATCGTGAGCCCCGAGCCGGCCAGCACCGTGCAGGTCGAACCGGCGGCCTGCCGCACCAGCCGCGTGATCGTCGCGACGGCATCGAGCACCGACGGATGGCCGCCCGACGTCAGCACGGACGTGACGGCCGGCACGCGCAGCAGCGCGTCGAACGCGGCGTTGAGATCGCGTGCGACGTCGAAGGCACGGTGGAACGTGAGCGCCCGGCCGTCCGCGGCGGCCGCGATGCGGGCCAGCGCCTCGAGATCGACGTCGCCGCGCGCGTCGAGCGCGCCGAACACGACACCGTTCGCGCCGGCCGCGACGGCCGCGCGCACGTCGCGCTCGATCACGCGCAGATCGTCGGCGTCATAGACGAACGACCGGCTGTGCGGTCGCACGATCACGTTGACGGGAATCGGCACGGCGGCCACGACGGCCTCGATCAGGCCGACGCTCGGCGTCAGCCCGCCTTCGGTGATCGCGGTCACGAGTTCGAGGCGGTCGGCGCCCGCGCGGGCGGCGGCCCTTGCATCGCCGACGGTCGTGGCGATCACTTCTAGAAGCACGGAAGAAGCGGCATGTCGGTTCATGGGCGGCCCGCGAATCGTCTGGACAATTCGCGCATCCTAGCCGAGCCGCGTGACGGACGCCAGCGTGACGGCGGCCGTCCCGCGCCGCCGCGCCCCGATCGCCGCATGCGATCCGGGCGGTGCTAGCCGGCGTCCGTTTCGTCGTCGACCCAGTCGATATCGCCGCACAGCACGCGCTGCGCATCGCCGACGCGCACGGCCACCGACAGCGTCACGCACGGCTGCGCCTCGTTGATCGACAGGTACGGCCGCGTAACCTGCACGCGTCCCGGCTCGGCGATCGCCGAACGGAAATACGGGCGACGCAGCCAGTTCGCGCCCTGCGCGTCGGCCAGCGGCGAGAAGCGCGCCTCGCTCAGCGCGCGATCGGCGCGCAGCACGACGTTGCGTCCCGACTGGCGGCCGTGCGCGTCGAGCAGGAAGCAGCGCGCGGCCGCGTCGAGCGCGAGGAAGTTCCAGCACACCTCGTCGAGCGGCTCGCCGGCCGCGAGACGCTCGGCCGCCCGCTCGAACGCGCGCAGATACGGCGCGAGCCGCTGCGCGTCGCGCCGCTCGCGCGCTTCGGTCTGCTGACGGAAGCGCTCGGTCAGCTCGCCGATGCAGCCCGTCGCGGTCGCGCTGTCCGGCAGCCCCGGCGCCGGGCGCCCGAAGTAGTAGCCCTGCACGAAATCGGCCTCGCACGACAGCGCGATCTGCGCCTCGTGCTCGGTCTCGATCCCTTCGACGAGCACGAGCTTGCCGGCCTCGTGCAGCAACGTGACGAGCCCGTGCAGGATCGCGGTGAGCCCGGTGCGGTGTGCCGCGTGCGACAGCATGATCCGGTCGAGCTTCACGATGTCCGGGTTCAGCTGCCAGATCCGTTCGAGGTTCGAATGACCGGCGCCGAAATCGTCGAGCGCGATCAGGAAGCCATGCGTGCGGAATTCACGCACGGCCTCCGCGAGGCGCTCGACGTCTTCCGCGCGCTGCTCGAGCACTTCGAGCACGATGCGGCGCGGCGGCATGCCGAGCCGTTTCAGGTTCGCGAGCAGCGCGGCCGCCTGGAACGGATCGGTCAGCACGCCCGGATGGACGTTGAGAAACAGCCATTCGCGCTCGGCGCCGAGCAGCGCGAAGTTCTCGAGATGCAGCGCCTGCGCGAGCCGGTCGAGCTGCAGCAGCTCGCCCCGGCGGGCGGCTTCGCCGAACACGTCGAGCGGCGACACCGCGCGGTCGAGCGCATCGTGCGCGCGCAACAGCGCCTCGTAGCCGACCGCACGCTGGTGCGACAAGCTGAATATCGGCTGGAATACGGTCGTCAGCGTCAGGTCGTGATGCTGCGTGGCCAGACGTTCGAAGCCGGAACTCATCTCCCGCTCGAACCGGTACGGCGACGCGGCGGACGGACGCTCCTGTTGAACGATCGTCATGCCTTCCTCCTGGTCGCGCCGTCCGACGAAGCGGACAGTACGTGCAATGTCATGGTTGGACCCTCGGTTGCCCGATCGAAGCCGGGCGGCTGCCACCTTCAAGCAAGCTCCGTGCAAGGCGCCGACAACCCATATGCCATGCGGCTGCGCCGGGCCATCGCACCACCTTGGCACACGCCCGACGCACCATCTTCGTGCGCGCGCACCGGCCGCTCGAGCGCAGCCGTCACGTCGGCACGCTACACTCCGTACGATCGTTTCATTCCCCGTATTCGCCGTATCGATGGAAATCGTCTTCACAGTCCTGATTCTGCTGCTGACCGTTGCGCTGTCCGGCGCCGTCACGCGCAACCTGCCTTTGCAACTGCCGCTGCCGCTGATGCAGATCGCGTTCGGCGCGCTGCTCGCATGGCCGAAGCTGAACCTGCACGTCACGTTCGACCCCGAAATCTTCATGCTGCTGTTCATTCCGCCGCTGCTGTTCGCGGACGGCTGGCGGATTCCGAAACGCGAGCTGTACCTGCAGCGCCGCGCGATCCTGATGCTCGCGTTCGGGCTCGTGTTCATGACGGTACTCGCAGTGGGCTACTTCGCGCATTGGCTGATTCCCGAGTTGCCGCTGCCGATCGCGTTCGCGCTCGCGGCCGTGCTGTCGCCGACCGACGCGGTCGCGTTGTCCGGCATCGCCGGCAAGGGCCGGATCCCGCCGCAACTGATGCACATCCTCGAAGGCGAGGCGCTGATGAACGACGCGTCGGGCCTCGTCGCGCTGAAGTTCGCGATCGCGGCTGCGCTGACCGGCGTGTTCTCGCTGCGCGCCGCGTCGGTCACGTTCGTGATCGTCGCCGCCGGCGGCCTCGCGACGGGCGCGATCGTGTCATGGGTGTTCAGTGCGCTGTCGACGCGTTTCCTGAACGCCGAGCAGGAAGGCGATCCGGCCCCCGGCATCGTGATGACGCTGCTGGTGCCGTTCGCGGCCTACCTGTTCGCCGAGCATCTCGATCTGTCGGGCGTGCTCGCGGCCGTGTCGGCGGGGATGATGATGAATTACACGAGCTTCTCGCGCAAAAGCACGGTCGCGTCGCGCGTGCGTGCCGAAAGCACGTGGGCGATGATCGAGTTCGTGTTCAACGGCATGGTGTTCATCATGCTCGGGCTGCAGTTGCCGCACATCATCGGCCGCGCGCTCGTCGATGCGCACCACACGAGCGACGCGCTGGTCGGCCGGATGATCTTCAACGTGTGCGCGATGATGCTCGCGCTGTATGCGATCCGCTTCCTGTGGGTCTGGCTGCTGCGCTGGTTCGCGAGCCGCCGCGCCGCGCGCCAGGGCCTCGCGGGCACGATGGCCGGCGTGCGCACGATCGCGGTGATGACGGTCGGCGGCGTGCGCGGTGCGGTCACGCTCGCGGGCGTGCTGTCGATCCCGGTCGCGCTGTCCGACGGCGCGCCGCTGCCGGGGCGCGACACCGCGATCTTCGTCGCGTCGGCCGTGATCCTCGGCTCGCTGATCGTCGCGGTGATCGGCCTGCCGCTGCTGTTGCGCGGCGTGCGCTCGACGCGCAACCCGCTCGGCGACGAGGAGCGCACCGCGCGCGCGGCCGCCGCGCAGGCCGCGATCCGCGCGATCGATTCGTCGCACGATGCGATCTCGGCCGGTCTCGACGAATCGGGCGCCGCGCGCTGCGCGGACATCTCCGCACGCGTGATGGACCAGTACCGCCGCCGGCTCTCCGCGCTGGCCGAGGACGGCCCCACGCCGCGCGCGGAAGCGAAGCAGGCCGAAACGATGGAGCTGCAGATGCGGATCGCGGCCGTGCGCGCGGAGCGCTCCGCGCTGTACCGGCTGCGCAGCGACAGCAAGATTTCCGACGAGACGCTGACGAAGCTGATCCGCGAGATCGACCTGTCGGAAACCGCGCTGTCGACGCGCAAGAAAGGCATCCTCTGACTGACGGGCCGGAAACGGCCCGCGCACAACGGCCGGGACGCATGAAAAAACGGCGACGCCCAGGCATCGCCGTTTTCACTTCCCCACACGTTCGCGTTACTTCGCGACGACGACCGGAATCCCCTTCAGCATCCCCGCGCCCTTCATCTCGTCGAGCGCGTGCTGCACGGCCGCGCTCGTCGCCGCATCGATGCCGAGCTGCAGCGCGAGCTCGCGCTCCGCGCGCTTCACGCCGGCCAGGTTGCGCACCTTCACGTGACCGAAGCCGCGCACGCGGGCGTGCAGGTCGGCCAGTTGCACGACCTGCGCCGCATTGCCGGCCGTCATCGCGGCGAACGCACGCGCGAGCGTCGTCTCGTAGTCGTCGGCCAGCGCGCGCTCCATCTTGCGCTCGACGGTGCGGCCGAACGGGTCGAGCCAGGTACCGCGCAGGCTGCGCACGCGCGCCAGCATGCCGAACACCGGCCACATCCACTGGCCGAACACGCGCTTCCTCGGCGCGCTGCCGTCGCGGCCGGCCTTCGCGACCGTCGGCGGCGCGAGGTTGAACTTCACGCGGTACGCCTGCCCCGGCACGCCTTCGAACTGCGCCTCGAGCGCGGTACGGAACGCATCGTCCGTGTACAGCCGCGCGACTTCGTATTCGTCCTTTACCGCGAGCAGCCGGTAGAACGTCGTCGCGACCGCGCGCGTCAGCGCGTCGTCGCCCTTCGCGCGGGCGGCGTTCACGAGCGCACGGTAGCGCTCGACGTAACGCGCGCCGCCGTAGGCGTCGAGACGCGCTTCGCGATCGGCGATCAGCCCGGCGAGCGTCTCGGGCGCCGCATGCACGGCCACCGTGTGACGCGCGTTCCACAACGCGTCGAGGCCCGCCGCGTCGCCGGCCGCCATCCGGCCGATCGAGAACGCGAGCTTGTTCATCGGCACCGCGACGTTGTTCAGCTCGATCGCGCGCATCATCGCGGCGAGCGACACCGGCACGAGGCCGAGCTGCCACGCGTAACCGAGCATCAGGATGTTCGCGCCGATCGAATCGCCGAGGAACTTCGCGGCGAGCGCCTGCGCGTCGCAGCTCGACAGGTAGCCGTCGCCGGCCGCGTGATGCATCTTCTCGAGCAGCGCATCCGCATGCAGGTTCGCATCCGGGTTCCGCACGAACGACGCGTTCGGGATCCGGTGCGTGTTGACGACGATCCGCGTGCGCTCGTGACGCACCGTCTGCAGCGCTTCCGCGCTCGCGCCGACGACCATGTCGCACGCGAGCAGCACGTCGGCCTGCTGCGTGTCGATGCGCACCTGGTTCAGCCACCGGTCGCTCGATGCGATCCGCACGAACGACAGCACCGAGCCGCCCTTCTGCGCGAAGCCCATGAAGTCGAGCACCGATGCGCTCTTGCCTTCGAGGTGCGCGGCCATGCTGATCAGCGCGCCGACCGTCACGACGCCCGTGCCGCCCACGCCCGTCACGAGCATGTCGAACGGCGCCGCGTCGAGATGCGTCGCCGGCACCGGCAGCCCGTCGACGCGCGCGGCGAGCGCCGCTTCGTCGAACGCGGCGCCGGCCGCCTTCTTCAGCGCCGCGCCTTCGACCGTCACGAAGCTCGGGCAGAAGCCGTTCACGCACGAATAGTCCTTGTTGCACGACGACTGGTCGATGCGGCGCTTGCGGCCGAGCGGCGTCTCGAGCGGCTCGACCGACAGGCAGTTCGACTGCACGCCGCAGTCGCCGCAGCCTTCGCACACCGCGTCGTTGATGAACAGGCGCTTGTCCGGGTCGGGGAATTCGCCTTTCTTGCGGCGGCGGCGCTTCTCGGCCGCGCAGGTCTGGTCGTAGATCAGCACGGTGACGCCCGGCGTCTCGCGCAGCTCGCGCTGCACCGTGTCGAGCTCGCTGCGGTGATGGAAAGTCGTGCCCGTCGGGAACTGTCCGTGATGGCCGTCGTACTTCTCCGGCTCGTCGGACACGACGACGAAGCGCGACACGCCTTCGGCCTCGACCTGGCGCGCGATCTGCGGCACCGAGATGCTGCCGTCGACCGGCTGGCCGCCCGTCATCGCGACCGCGTCGTTGTAGAGGATCTTGTACGTGATGTTCGCCTTCGCGGCGACTGCCTGGCGGATCGCGAGGATGCCCGAGTGGAAGTAGGTGCCGTCGCCGAGGTTCTGGAACACGTGCTTCGTGTTCGTGAACATCGCGTGCGCGGCCCAGTCGACGCCCTCGCCGCCCATCTGGATCAGCCCCGTCGTGTCGCGCTCCATCCACGACGCCATGAAGTGGCAGCCGATGCCGGCCTGCGCGATCGAGCCTTCCGGCACCTTCGTCGACGTATTGTGCGGACAGCCCGAGCAGAAGTACGGCGTGCGCTTCACCGCGTCGGCCTCGTTCGACAGGATCTGCGGCGCGACCAGATCGACGACGCGCTCGCGCCGGTCGAGCGCCGGCTTGTGGCGCGCGAGCCAGTCGGCGAACACCGGCAGGATGCGCGACGGGCGCAGCTCGCCGAGCTCGGACAGCAGGCACGCGCCCGCGGCGTCGTGCTTGCCGAGCACGCGCGGGCGGGCGCCTTCGGCGCGGTTGTACAGGTAGTCCTTGATCTGCTGCTCGATGACCGGGCCTTTCTCCTCGATCACGAGCACTTCGTCGAGCCCGTCGACGAAGGTCTCGACGCGCGTCATCTCGAGCGGATACGACAGGCCGACCTTGTAGATCCGCACGCCGGCCGCGTCGAGATCGGCGACCGTCAGGTCGAGACGGCGCAGCGCTTCCATCAGGTCGAGGTGCGCCTTGCCGCAGGTGACGATGCCGACGTTCGCGTGCGCGCTCGGCGCGATCCACTTGTCGATGCTGTTGGTGCGCGCGAAATGGCGCACCGCGTCGAGCTTCGCGGCGAGACGCGCCTCGATCGTCAGGCTCGGCAGGTCGGGCCAGCGGTTGTGCAGCCCGCCCGACGGCGGCGTGAAGCCGGCCGGCGCCGGCCACCGCGTCTGCAGTGCATCGAGGTCGACCGTCGAGCCCGACTCGACCGTTTCCGAGATCGCCTTGAAGCCGACCCACGCGCCCGAGTAGCGCGACAGCGCCCAGCCGTACAGGCCGAACTCGAGCATGTCGGCGATATTCGCCGGGTTCACGACCGGCATGTGCCACGCGATCATCGCGAAGTCGCTCTGGTGCGGCATCGACGACGACACGCAGCCGTGATCGTCGCCCGCGACGACCAGCACGCCGCCGTGCGGCGACGAACCGTACGCGTTGCCGTGCTTCAGCGCGTCGCCGGCGCGATCGACGCCCGGGCCCTTGCCGTACCACATCGCATACACGCCCTCGACCGTGCGCTCGGGATCGGCTTCGACGCGCTGCGTGCCGAGCACGGCCGTGCCGCCGAGTTCCTCGTTGATGGCCGGCAGGAAGCGCACGCTGCTCGCGTCGAGCAATTTCTTCGCCTTCCACAGCTGCTGGTCGACCATCCCGAGCGGCGAGCCGCGATAGCCGCTGACGAAGCCGGCCGTGTTGAGGCCCTGTTCGGTATCGACCGTGCGCTGCATCAGCAGCAGGCGGATCAGCGCCTGCGTGCCGGTCAGGAAGATCCGGCCGCGCGTCGCGGTCAGGTTGTCGGTCAGTCGGTAATCGGACAGGGTAGGCGTGCCGTCGACGGGCAGGCGGGCAGTCATGGGGGAAGTCTCCGGATTGTGCTGTTCTGGGCTGCGCGGCGGGCCATCGGGCGGCGGGTGACCGGCGGCAGCGAATGGCTCTATTTTTTCGCGCGCAGCCGAGAATGTTTTTTCTCATCTTGCTCGACCGGCGCTTGTGCGAGAAAAACTGCGCAGGTTTTTGCCGGAATTTGAGAGAGTTTTCACGCGAGCGCCGGGCGAGCGGTTGGCGGGACGCCGGGACGGCCGGCTGGCACGACAAAAGGGGCGGCCCACCAGCCCGCGCGTGCCGCAAGGCGCGCCTCGCGCCCATCGACTGGCGCTCGAACCCCGCGCGACAAGGGTTTCGCGGGAATCGGGCGGTCCCCCTCACCGTTGCAATGCACAGCGTTCCGATTGGTCCGGCGCGCCGGATGTCCACAACGTCGGACCCTTCTCGCCGACCGGGTTCGCGCGCTCACCGTTCGATTGCACAGCGTTTCGAGTGGCGTCGGGACCGGGATATCCACATCCGGAACCGGCACGCGGTTCGCTCGGGCGCCGACCCTCACCGTTGAAAGTCACAGCGCGGCGAGTGGTTGATGGCGGTGGATATCCCCATCTCGGCTTGCACGTTTCGTCGATCCGCTGTCCACCCTCACCGTTCGAATACACAGGGCCGAGAGTGGCTTTGTCCGTCGGATCCTCACGCCGGAATACGCATGCGCCGCGACCACCGCTTCTCCCTCACCGTCGACATGCACAGGGTTTCGACTGGCCGCGGCGACCGTTTTCCGTGCCCGAACCTGCATTGCCTTCCGGCCATGCACGCCCCTTCACCGTTGGAAACCACAGCGCTTCGAGTGGCTTGTGACGCCGGATATCCACATCGGAGCGCCTCGGCAGATCGATCGCGAAAGCGTGTTCCAAAGCGCGCCGGCGGGCGGCAAGCCATGCCCGAAGCGGCCTGTCACCCGATCGGACGCCGACCCTCACCGTCGAAAACCACAGTGCCGCGAGTCGTTCCGATGGCCGGATATCCACACTGAAGCGCGCGCGGCGCGCCTGACCGGGCACGTGCCCCCGGCGGCGACGTCGCCCGGACAGCCGCGTCCGGACTGGCTGCCGGCCAGCCGGACGCTCATGCTCACCATTGATTCCCACAGCATGTCGAGTCGCTCGGGAGAGCACGGGCATGCGACGAAAATCGCACGTTGGAAGCCACGCGCCCGCGCTCACCGTTAGAATGCACGACCCTGCGACCGGGATCCGCACCCGGATGCCGGCATCGCGACGCACAGGGGGTTCGGTCACGCCTTCGCGCGTTCCGTTAGAATGCGCGGCGCCCCGACTCACGGCAGAGGCCGGCAAGCCTTGCTGGAACGGGCGCCTCGCGCGATCGGGCGGCGACACTCACCAGTGGATTTCACAGCATTTCGCTTCGTCTCGCGGCGAGTTGTCCACACCCCGCTTCGCCTCTTGAGCGGCATCCGGTGATCCTCACCGGTGAAATCCACAGCGCGCCGAGTCGTTTCGGGGCGAGGATATCCACAAGCGGTCGCACGACGAGACCTCCATGCGCGCATCGGCGAACGCCTCGGCGCACCGCAACCGGAAAAGCCGGAAAGCCTTGTCCGGACGGCCTCGGCGGCACCCTCACCATTCAAATGCACAGCGTTTCGAGTCGCTACGGGGCGAGTTGTCCACATCCGTCCGACGATGCGCCGTCGCCCCGACAGGGGCGCCCGGGCAAACGCTACTCCGCAATCGACCGGATGACCTTCGCCGGATTGCCGCCGACCAGCGTATTCGGCGGAACATCACGCGTGACGACCGCCGCGGCCGCGACGACCGCATTCTCGCCGACCGTCACGCCGCCGATGATCGTCGCGCCGGCGCCGATCCACACATTCCGTTCGATCACGATCGGCTTCGCAACGACGCAGTCGCGCCGCCGCGAAGGCTCGACCGGATGACCGGACGTGATCAGGCTGACGTTCGGGCCGATCATCACGTCGTCGCCGATCTCGAGTCCGCCCAGGTCGTAGAACGTGCAGTTCTGGTTGACGAACACGTTGCGCCCGAGCTTCATGCCGGTGCCGCCCGTCGCGTGAAACGGCGGGATCAGCACGAAGCCGTCGTCCACTTGCGTGCCGATCAGTTCGCCGAACACTGCGCGCACTGCCGCCGCATCGTCGAACGTCAGACGGTTGAGCCGCGCCGTGATCGCCATCGCGCGTTTGACCTCGGCCACCATCGCCGCCGATTCCGGCGTTCTTCGCGGAATGATCGTGGTGCGATCGTCGTTTGCCATGCGTGACTTGTCCCTGGTGATTTCCACGTTTCGTGATGCGTCGGCGGTGGTGGTCGAATGCCTGCGAGGCCGTGTGCGAGGATGCCGCGGGACCGGCGGCGCCCCCGGGTGGTAACGCCGTTTCCGTCAGGATCACTCTCGATTTTACTAACTAGTCAATATATAACTAGTTATCGCAAAACTTCCTTGTGCCGTCAGGCTTTGCCCGATTTTTCGCCCGATCCGCGCTCGCCATACAACGCCCGAACAGGCTCGCTCGACCGAATGGCCCCTGGCCGGGCGCCCCTGTCCGAACCTCCTGCGCTCGGGTACGCTTGAGCATCGACCGGACCGACACCTGCACCCACACGCGGAGGCGCGATGAAGCTCTACTACTGGCCGAAGACCCGGGCATTCCGGGCGTTGTGGATGCTCGAGGAAATCGGTGTGGTGTACGAACTCGTGCCGATCGACCTGCGCTCGCACGAACAGGGCAGCGACGCGTTCGTGCAAGTCAACCCGATGGCCAAGCTGCCCGCGCTCGACGATGGCAGCGCGCCGTTCGCCGAATCGGGCGCCGTGCTGCTCTACCTCGCCGACCGCTGCCCGGGCGCCGGGCTCGGCATCGCGCCCGACGATCCGCTGCGCGGCCGCTTCCTGCAATGGATGTTCTTCACGCCGACCTGCCTCGAACCGGCGATGGCCGAAAAATTCACCGGCGCGTCGGGCAATCCGGTCGCGTTCGGCTGGGGCAACATCACGCGCGTCCAGCGCGCGCTCGCGCAAGCGCTCGCCCATCGCCCGTGGCTCGTCGGGGAACGCTTCACCGCAGCCGACCTGCTGCTCGCCAGTACGTTGAAGATCGCGTTCGACGCGCACCTGCTGCCGCACGAAGGCGTGCTCGGCGACTACGTCGCGCGCGCCGAGGATCGCGACGCATTCCGCCGCGCCGTTGCGATCGAACAGCGCGAAGCGGCGCGGTTGCTGCATGCGTGACGCCTGACGGGCCGGCCCCTCGATCACGCCTGCGCGGCCGGCCCCTGCGCCGGTGCATCGGCGTCGATCACCACGCCCGGCGAGCCGCGCTCGTCGGTATCGACGTCGATCGGCACGACTTCGTGAAAATGCGTGTAGTCGATGTGCGTGATGCCGTCCTCGTCGTGCATCAGGTCGACGTAGCGATGACGCCAGCGGATCTCGCCATGCGCCCATGAATGACGCGCCTGCATGACCTGCGCGGTCGTCTCGTCCGAGCCTTCGATCGTGATCAGCAACGACGCGTCGCGCGCGGCCAGCGATTCGGGCGTCTCGCCGAACAGCGCGCTCGACTCGTCGATCACGTGCATCAGGTTCCAGCCGAGCAGGAAGATCGGATGCTCGCTGCGCACGAGCGGCAGGTCGTGGATCTTGCGCAGCGAGTAACCCTCGTGCGTGCCTTCGATGCGCATCAGCCGCAACTTCGCCTGCGCCTCGGCGATCACGTTCTGGCGCGCATTCGCGGCGCGCACCATCAGCGTCATCCGGCCGTTCAGCGGCCGCACGATCGCGTTGCGCGCGAACAGGATCTTCGCCTGCGGCCGCGAAAAGCGCGCAAACACGAGCCCCGTGGCCAGCGCGATGCCCGACATCCCGACGAAGATCTCGAACGTCGCGACGAGGTGGGCGTAAACGGTCTGCGGATGCATGTCGCCGTAGCCGACGGTCGCGAGCGTCTCGACGCTGAAGAAGAACGCGCCGCCGAAGCCGGCCGGCGACTGGTTCGCGATCGGCGCATGGCCGAGCAGATAGAGCGTCGCAAAGCCGCCGTTGAGCAGCAGGAACAGCACCGCGAGCGACAGGAAGAACACGGGCCAGCTCACCGTCAGCGCGCGATGGTAGAAGTCGCGCCAGCCGAGCGGCGGCATCCCGTACGCGATCACCGGGCGGGTGCCCGACCAGATCTTGCGGCCGCGGCCGCGGGGGGCTGGGGAAGACGAATCGACGTTCATCGCGCGGCGCCGGTTGCAGGGAGGCGATGAGCGTAGCATGCGCGGCGGCGGCCGGGAACGCGTACCGGCGCGAAACGGAAATCCGCCGCGCCGTGCCGAAAAAAAACCGGCCGCGTGGGCGGCCGGCTGCGTCGTCATCGTGCGGACCCGCGCGCGAGGCGCGCCGCGGTCACTTCCGGTCGACGATCACCTGGTCGAACGTGCCGCCGTCGGCGAAATGCGTCTTTTGCGCGTTCGCCCAGCTGCCGAAAACCTGCTCGACGCTGAACGTCTTCAGCGCCTTGAATTCGGCCGCGTGCTTCTTCAGCACGTTCGCGTCGCGCGGGCGCAGATGGTGCTGCGCGATGATCTCCTGCGCTTCCGGCGTGTACAGGTAGTCGAGATACGCCTGCGCGACCTTGCGCGTACCCTTCTTGTCGACGACCTTGTCGACGACGGCGACCGGCGGCTCCGCGAGGATGCTCGCCGACGGATACACGGCGTCGAACTGCGCGCCCGATGCGCCGGTGTCCATCAGCGCGACCTCGTTCTCGAACGTCACCAGCACGTCGCCGATGCCGCGCTGCGTGAACGTCGTCGTCGCACCGCGGCCGCCCGAATCGAGCACCGGCACGTTGCGGAAGATCGCCTTCTCGAAGTCGAGCGCCTGCTGGTCGGTCGCACCCTTCAGCTTCTCGAAACCCCATGCGGCGAGATACGCGTAGCGGCCGTTGCCCGACGTCTTCGGGTTCGCGATGATGACCTGGACGCCCGGCTTCGCGAGATCGCTCCAGTCCTTGATCGCCTTCGGATTGCCCTTGCGCACGAGGAACACCATCGTCGTCGAGTACGGCGAGCTGTTGTCCGGGAAGCGTGCGCGCCAGTCCTTCGGCAGCAGCTGGCCGCGCTCGGCGAGCAGGTCGATGTCGTTCGGCTGGTTCATCGTCACGACGTCGGCCTGCAGCCCCTGCAGCACCGACAGCGCCTGCGCGCTGGACGCGCCGTGCGACTGCTTGATCGTGACGGTCTCGCCGGTCTTCTGCTTGTATGCGGCCGCGAAGCCCGTGTTGATGTCCTTGTACAGCTCGCGCGTCACGTCGTACGACACGTTCAGGATCGACGTGTCCGCATGCGCGGCCGTCGCCGCCACGACCAGCGCCGCCGCCGCGCCCGTGTGCAGCCAGCGGCCGATCCCCTTGATGCTTGCCATCGTGATATGCCCCGTTTCCAGTGGTGGTGAATGTGCGTGACGGCACGCGTACGCGCTGTCATCGAAACGTAAGCGGGCATTCTAGCGGCCGGGCGCGGCGCGCCTTCCAATCAGTCGTGGAAAGCAAATCTCGAATCCTGCTAAACGGCGACCGGCGCTCGCGCGCGCCGCCGATCCGGTGTTAAGATCGCCGCTCAGCCCACTTACGGTTCATCCATGTCCGCTCCCCTGCGCTCGCTTTCGATCCTCGCCGCCGTCGCGGCAGGTACGCGCGCGGCCGGGCTGAAACTGAAAAAACGACTCCTCGACTGACGGGGACGTCGCGTCCCGTCAGGCGAATGCCGGACGGGATGCCCGCAGGTCGTTTCATTCTCCTTGCACGCACGCCTCGCTCCGGCACACCGCCGGCGGAACGGTTCCTTCCCACTCCGTTTCCACCATGAGGCTTTGCATGAACACACGTTTCGAAGGTATCTGGCTGCCGATCATCACGCCGTTTCACCACGGCGAAGTCGACCATGCGGCGCTCGCGCGGCTTGCGCGTCGTTATGCGGCCGCGGGCATCGCGGGCTTCGTCGCGGGCGCGACGACCGGTGAAGGCGTCCTGCTCGACGCGCGCGAACAGGACGCGGTGTTCGCGACGCTGCGCGACGCGGCGCCCGGGCGGCCGATCGTCGTCGGGCTGACCGCGAGCGCGACGCATGTCGCGGCCGCGCGCGCACGCGAACTCGCGGCCCTGCGGCCCGACGGCCTGCTCGTCACGCCGCCCGTCTACGTGCGCCCGACGCAGGACGGCATCCGCCGCCATGTCGAGGCGATCGTCGACGCGGCCGACCTGCCGGTGCTCGTCTACAACATCCCGTACCGCACCGGCGTGAACGTCGAACTGGACACGCTGCAGGCGCTCGCGCGCGACCCGCGCGTCGCGGGCATCAAGGAATGCGGCGGCACGCTCGACCGGATGAGCCGTCTCGTGCACGACACGCCGCTCGCGATCCTGTCCGGCGACGACAACCAGAACTTCGCGGCGATGTGCGCCGGCGCGCACGGCGCGATCGCGAGCAGCGCGCACGTGCTGCCCGAATGGCACGTGCGCATTCATGCGCTACTGCGCGACGGGCGGCTCGCCGACGCGCGGCGCCTGTCGGTCGCGCTGCAGCCGCTCGTCGCAGCGCTGTTCGCGGAGCCGAACCCGGCGCCGGTGAAGGCCGTGCTCGCCGCGCAGGGGTGGTGCGAGGACGGGTTGCGGCTGCCGTTCGTGCCGGCGAGCGAAGCGCTGCGGGAGCGATTGGCAACGATCCGTGCCGCGCTCGAAGCAAGCGAGCCGGACGCCGCCGCGGCATGAGCCGCACCACCGCACATGGCGCCGCCGGCCGATGAATGCCGGCCCGACGCAGCGGCGTATCGAAGTCATCCGCGATTCGGGTCCTTCCCTTGCAGGATTCCGGATCGAATGGGTAGCGAGGCAGGCGCGAGGTGATCGGCAGAGGGGCGAACGAATCGCGCCCGTGGCGGCGACCGACGGTATCGTCAGGCCGCCAGCGCCGCCGCCCCGTCCGTCGCCTCCCTGACCGCCTGCGTCACGATCCGCGCGAGCCGGTCGACCGTCGGCGTCGCCGGCGACGTGCGCCGCAGCAGGATCAGCGGCAGGCTCGGCAGCTCCGGCAACCCGCACGACGCCGCGTCGAGCGCGCGCACCGATGCGGGCAGCCCGTAGCGCGAGCGCACCGTGAGCCCGAGGCCGGCCGCCGCCGCGGCCCACAACCCGGCGAGGCTCGGCGTCGTGAACGCGACGCGCCACGGCGTGCCGGCGCGGTCGAGCGCATCGGCCGCCGCGCCGAAGAACCGGCACGGCCGGTCGAACACGACGAGCGGCAACGGCTCGCCGGGCACGTGCCCGGCGCGGCCGCCCGTTTCATCCGCCTCACCGTCGGCCGCCGCGTCGCCGCCCTCCGGTGCCCCGAATCCACCGCTCCCCACCGCGCCGATCCATTGCATCGGCACCTGCGCGATCGTTTCGCTGCCGATCCCCGCGCGCGACCCGAAATCGGCCGACGCCGGATCGCCCCACACGAGCGCCAGATCGAGCTGGTTCGCGTCGAGCCGGTCGAACAGGTCGGCATTGCGCGCCACGCGCGCCTCGATCCTCACCTTCGGATGCGCGCGCGCGAATCGCCCGAGCACATCGGGCAGGATCGCCTCGCCGAAGTCTTCCTGCAGCCCGACACGCACCCAGCCGTCGAGGTTCACGCCGCGCACGGCCGCCGCGGCCTCGTCGTTCAGCGCGATCATGCGCCGCGCATAGCGCAGCATCGCGTCGCCGGCATCGGTCAGCGCGAGCCCGCGCCCGGCCTTCACGAACAGCGGCGTGCCGGCCTGCTCCTCGAGCTTGCGGATCTGCGCACTCACCGCCGACGACGAGCGCGCGACACGGTCGGCTGCCTTCGCAAAACTGCCGAGATCCACGCCCGCGACCAGGCTGCGCAACGCGGCCACGTCGAAATTGGGCCGCGCCAGCGCGGCATCGGCCACGGCGAGCGGCGCGCCGCCGCGCGGAAGGTCTTGTCCGGACATCTCAATCATCCTGTTTTATCGAACGATTCATCAAAAACTTTCCGATTTTCAGGATGAATGTAGGCCGCCAGACTGTGGATGTCAATTTCCAACCGGGCCTGCCGTCATGGACACCTCGTACATCGCTTCCCCCTCCTCGCCCGCCCGCGACGTGCGCGGCCCGGCTCATCGCTGGCGCGTGCTGGCGGCCGGCGTCGCCGCGAACCTGAGCTTTTCGGCGGCCGCGGCCGGCATTCCGACCACGGCCGTGTGGATGCGCACGGCCTATCGCCTCGACAACGGCGCGCTCGGCCTCGTGCTCGGCGCGCTCGGCTTCGGCGTCGCGCTGTCCGAGCTGCCGTGGGGGATCGCCGCCGACCGCTTCGGCGACCGCCGCGTGCTGCTGACCGGGCTCGTCGCGACGGCCGCGATGCTCGCGCTGATGGTGTGCACGATCGTCCCGAGCGCGCACGCGGTGCCGCCGCTGCTGCGCGTCGTCGCGGCGATGTGCTGCGTCGGCCTGCTCGGCGGCAGCGTCAACGGGTCGAGCGGACGCGCGGTGATGCGCTGGTTCGGCGAGCGCGAACGCGGGCTCGCGATGAGCATCCGCCAGACGGCCGTGCCGCTCGGCGGCGGCATCGGCGCGGCGTTGCTGCCGTCGCTCGCGTCGCATCTCGGCTTTGCCGCGGTGTTCGGTGCGCTGATGCTGCTGTGCGCGGGTTCGGCCGTACTCACGTGGCGTTGGCTGCACGAGCCGCCGGCCGAGCCGGCCGTGGCGGACCTCGTCGCGCATCGCCCCGTCGAACGTCAGCCGTCCGTCCCGCATGCGCGCACCCCGCTCGCAAGCGGCCCCGTGTGGCGCATCGTGCTCGGCATCGGCCTGCTGTGCGCGCCGCAGTTCGCGGTGCTCACGTTCGCGACGGTGTTCCTGCACGACTTCGGCCGGCTCGGCCTTGCCGGCATCAGCGCGGCGATGGTCGCGCTGCAGCTCGGCGCGATGGTGATGCGCGTGTGGAGCGGCCGCCATACCGACCGGCACGGCAACCGGCGCGCGTATCTGCGCGGGTCGGTACTCGTCGCGGCCGGTTCGTTCGCGCTGCTCGCGGCGGCGACGGCCGGCAGCGCGCACGTGCCGTTCGCCGCGATCGTCGGGATTCTCGTGTTCGCGGGCATCTGCGTGTCGGCGTGGCACGGCGTCGCGTACACGGAGCTCGCGACGCTCGCGGGCGCGAACCACGCGGGCACCGCGCTCGGGATGGCGAACACGATCGTCTACCTCGGGCTGTTCGCGACCCCGCTCGCGATTCCGCCGCTGCTCGCGGTCAGCTCGTGGGGCGTGGTGTGGCTCGCGACCGCGCTGATCGCGGCTGCGACCTATCCGCTGTTCGCGCGATAACCGCGACACCTATGCAGCGCACGCCGTCAGAACTTGTACACGGCCGACAGCATCGCCGAGCGGCCGTCACCGAGTTCGACCGCGGACGATCTCGCCTCGCTCCCCGACACCTGGCGCACACGCTCGACATAGGCGCGGTCGAACAGATTGTCGATGTTCAGCTGAAAGCGCAGCCGGCGGTTCACGTCGTAGCCGGCCATCAGGTTGTGCACCCAGTACGCGCCGAGCGTGCCGTTCCCCTCCGACGTCACGTTGCGCCGGCCGACGAAGTGCGAGCCGTAGCCGAGCGTCCAGCCGGCCGGCAGGCGATAGGTCGTCCAGACATTGAACGCATGGCGCGGCGTATTGCCGAGTGCCTGGCCGTCGCGACGCGGCGACGCCGGCGAACTCAGCGTCACGCTCGCCAGATACGTGTAGTTCGCGAACACGTCCCATTGCGGCGTCACCTTGCCGGCCGCCCCGAGCTCGATGCCGCGCACGCGCTGCCTGCCCGCGAGCGCGTAGCTGCCGTCGGCCATCCGTTCGCGCGCGTTCTTCTTCTCCGTCTGGAACAACGCGCCGTTCAGCGCGAGTCCCGCCAGCCCTTCCCACTTCGCGCCGAGCTCGAGGCTCTCGTTCTTCTCCGGCGCCAGTGCGCCGGTCGCTGCGCTCACGCCGGACCCGGTCGTGACCAGGTATTCGGCCGACGGATTGAACGACGTGCCGTACGCGAAATACGCGCGCCCGTTCTCGGTCGGCTTGAACACCAGCCCCGCGCGCGTGCTCAGGTGCCGGCCGGCGCTGTCCGCACGTTCGGTCGGCTGGCCGGCCGGCGTGCTCCGCGACCAGCCGTCGATCCAGTCGTGACGCAGCCCCACGTCGATGTTCCAGTATCGGCCGACCACAATCGTATCGAAGGCATAGAGCGCCTTGACGACGAGCGCCGTGTCGTTGCGTCCGCTGTCCCGACGCTGCGCGGGACCGCGCCATTCGCCCGGCGGCGCGGCCAATGAAAAACCGCCCGGCGGATAGAACCGGTTGAGCCCGTACGAGTATGTGGTGCGCCCATAGGTTTCCCGCGAGAGGTCGAAGCCCGCGACGAGTGTATGGCCAAGCCCGAGTGTGTCGAACGCGGCCGTGACGTTCGTTTGGTTGGCCCACATCGCCGTCGACGAATCGCGGCCGTAGCCTTGCGGCCCGGCCGGCCTGTAATGCCCGGGCGGCACCCCCTGGAGATTGACGTGCGATGCGGAGATCGCGGTGTCGCGGCCCAGGTGCGCATACCGGCTCAGGTTCTGCAGCTTCAGGTTCGGCGAAAAGTCGTGCTCGGCCTTCACCGTGACGGCATCCGACGCGATGCGCTCGCGATCGAGGTTGCGCCACCCGAAGTAGCTGTCGCGCGACACGCCGGCCAGCACCTGTCCGCCGCGGGCCGGCAACCCGTAGTCGGGCAGGTTGTTGTCGTACTGATGGAAGTAGCCGAGCGTGACGCGCGTGGGCGTGCCGAGCCCGAAGGCAAGCGAGGGCGCCACGCCCCAGCGCCGCTTGCGGATGTCGTTCCGGCCGGGAACGTCGTTGACGTGCGCCATCGCGTTCAACCGGAATGCCGCACGGCCGTCGGTGCCCGGCAACGGCCGGTTCGCGTCGAGCGTCACGCGCCGGTAGTCGGACGTGCCGAGCACCGTGCCGGCCTCGACGAATGCGTCGCGCTTCGGCGCCTTGCTGACCAGGTTCACGGAGCCGCCGGTCGTGCCCGCGCCGCCGAACACCGAGTTGGGCCCCTTGATGACCTCGACCGCCTCGACGTTGAACAGATCGCTGCGATTGTTCTGCGCGCTGTCGCGCAGGCCGTCGAGCTGCAGGTTCGCATTCGCGCCGAAGCCGCGAATATTGAACATGTCGCCCGACCCGCCGCCCCCCTCGCCCGCATTGAACGTGATGCCGGCGACGTTGGCCAGCGCGTCGCGCAAGCTCGTGACCTGCTGCTCGTCGAGCACCTCGCGCGGCACGACGGTAATCGTCTGCGGCACGTCGAGCAGCGGCGCCGCATACTTCGCCGAACCCGAGCGGTCGACGCGCGAGCCGGCGTCGCGGCTGCCCTGCACGACGATCGGGTCGAGATGCGGCGCCGGCCGCGGATCGGTTTCATCCGCGGACGCGGACGCGCACGTCATCATTGCAAGCGCGACGGAAGCCGTCGCGCGACGCGGCGGTGTCGCGCTCGACCGGATGCGGTATGTCATGGTCACTCCATTTCTTGGATGAGAATGATTCCCATTCAAAAGAAATGGCTGCAACATGGCAATTGGACACGTTCGAATTTCGTGATCCGAACGAAATGACAGACCCAGTATCGCGCCGCGCGAGATCCCCAACGTGTCAGCCGGCCTCGCGCGCCAGCGCACGCCGCGCGGCCGGCCGTTCGGCCTCGCGCTGCGCATGGGCCGTCCACGCCGCATGCCGCGTCATGTCGAGTCCGATCGCGGCGCCCCAGCGATACAGCACGAACAGGAACGGATCGACGATCGAATGCGCACCCGGTTCGGCCCACGTGCGGCCATCGGCGAGCGCTGCTTCGATCGACGCGTTCGCCGCTTCGATCGTGCCGCGCCCGTGCGCGCTGACCGCGCCGTGCAGCGCCGGATCGCCGATGAAGCGGCCCGGCCGCCACAATGCGCCGTAACCGACGCCGTGCACCCAGCCGACCAGCCACGCAAGCCACTCGTGACACCGCGCCTCGCGCAGCGGATCGCCGAGCGGCAGCAATTGCGCGTCCGGATAGCGGCGCGCGAGATACGTGAGGATCGCCGGCGTTTCGGTCAGCACGCGCGGCTCGCCCGGAATCGCGAGCACGGGCACGCGCGCCTTCGCGTTGATCGCGAGATAGGGCGCCGCGAGGTTCTGCTGCTTCTGCACCGAGACGATCTCGACGTCGAACGGCGCGCCGGTTTCCTCGAGCGCGATGTGGGCGGCAAGCGAGCAGGCGCCCGGCGAAAGATAGAGACGGTAGGCGTTCATGGTGTGTGCCCCGACGGGGATGTGGAAGACGGAACCGAGTGTAGGAACGCGTACCGACGGGCGGCAAACGATGAATTGTCGTGCTCGGCCATTAGTGTTACTAATACCCGCATGCGACGCATCCACCTCCCTCCGCTGCAGACGCTGCGCGCGTTCGAAACCGCCGTGCGGCTGCAGAGCTTCACGCGCGCGGCCGACGAACTCGCGCTCACGCAAGGCGCGGTCAGCCAGCACATCCGCGCGCTCGAGGCGCAGCTCGGCTATCCGCTCTTCACGCGCGAACGCAACGGCGCGACGCCGACGCACGCCGCGCATGCCCTGGCGCTGCAGGTGCGCCAGGGCCTGAGCGTGCTCGAACGCGCGTTCGAGCCGGCACTCGCGGTACGCCGCCGCCCGCGCACCTGCGACGTGACGCTGAACGTCAGCGTGCTGCCGAGCGTCGCCGAGCGCTGGCTCGCGCCGCGCCTGCCGCGCTTCACGGCCGCGCATCCGCACATCGCGATCGCGCTGCACCTGGACGTGGCGCTCGCGCCGCTGCGCAAGCGCGACCGCATCGACGTCGCGCTGCGTTACGGGCCCGGTACCTGGCCGGGCGTCGTCGCCGAAAAACTGATGAACGAGACGATCTTCCCGGTCGCGAGCCCCGCGTACCGCAATCGTGACGGCATCGCACCGCGCACGCCCGCCGATCTCGTGCGCGCGACGCTGCTGCGCCATCCGGCGCAGCCGTGGGAACCGTGGTTCCAGGCGGCACGACTCGACCTCACCGAATCCGCGCGCGCGCCACGCTTCACCGACGCGAACGCGCTGATCGACGCGACGCGGCAAGGCCGCGGCGTCGCGCTCGCGCGCCGCTCGCTGATCGAGCCCGAACTCGCGGACGGCACGCTCGTGCGCGTGTCGACGGTGCGCATCACCGACGTGTATGCGCATTACGTCGTGTGGCGCCCCGGCCATCCTCACGAAGCGGCGATCCGCACCTGGCTCGACTGGCTGCGCAGCGAAGTGCGACGCAGGACGCCGCGGCGCTGACGCCGCGCGATCGGCCGCGCACGCCCGTCGCGAACGGTCATGCCGTCGCGTATCGCGTTGCGCGTCCGCGTAAAAGTGCCGGGCCCGCCTCGCGCGCCGGGAAATATTGCCGCCCCGCGATCGCGCGAAAGTGTTTGGTCAGGCGCGCGAAAGCATTCCGCGATCATGCGCCGGTCGCAAACGATTCACCGAAACGTCGCATCGCATCGGCATACTCGAAAACGTTTCCCGATCAGCCCGCCAGGAGAGAAGTCATGCGCCGCGTTTCCGTCGCCGTCGTTCTTTGTGCCGCCGTTTTCGTCGCCGCCTGCAGCGACGACGCGCCGCACGACGCTCACGCGACCGACGCCTCCCAGCAAGGCAGCGCATCGGCCGGCTCCGCCAGCGCGTTCAACAGCGAGGCAGCCGCGGGCGGTGCCGCATCCGATGCCGCGCCGCTCGCGCCGCCCGTCGTGCACTACCCGCCCGATGACGACGACGACGCGAAGCCGGCGTCGAACGCGGCCGCGTCGAGCGCCGCGGCGTCGTCGCCGGGCTGATCCCGCCGCTTCCGTCCCCCGACCGCAGAACCGAGGTGAACCACATGACGTCATCGAGCCGCCGCCGTTTCCTGCATACCGTCGCACAATCCGCGGGCGCCGCCGTCGCGCTCAACGCCTTTCCCGAATCGATCCGCCGCGCGCTCGCGATTCCCGCCGCGCGCGGCACCGGCACGATCCGCGATGTCGAGCACATCGTCGTGTTCATGCAGGAGAACCGCTCGTTCGATCATTACTTCGGACACCTGCGCGGCGTGCGCGGCTACAACGACCGCTTCCCGATCCCGCTGCCGAACGGCAAGCCGGTGTGGTACCAGCCGTCGAAGGCCGATCCGGGCAAGCCCGTGCTGCCGTTCCGGCTGAACACGCTGACGACGAGCGCGCAGTGCGTCGGCGATCTCGACCACTCGTGGTACAAGACGCACGCGGCGATCGACGGCGGCCGCTACGACCAGTGGCCCGCGAACAAGACCGACATGACGATGGGCTATCACGTGCGCGAGGACATTCCGTTCCACTACGCGCTCGCCGACGCGTTCACCGTATGCGACCACTACTTCTGCTCGCTGCCGGGCCCGACGCATCCGAACCGTTCCTACCTGATGACGGGCACGGTCGACCCGACCGGCAAGTTCGGCGGCCCGCTGCTCGACAACAGCGACTACGTCGACGGCGACGGGCCGCCCGCTTACCAGCTGCTGTCGTGGACGACCTTTCCCGAGCGTCTCGACGCGCACGGCGTGTCGTGGCAGATCTACCAGCAGGGCACGACGGGCAACGATCCGTACAACGGAAACTACGGCACGAACGTGCTGCAGAACTTCGCGAACTTCATCAACGCGAAGCCCGGTTCCTCGCTGTACCAGCGCGCGCAGACGGTACGCACGCTCGACCACCTGAAGGACGACGTGATCAACGACCGGCTGCCGCAGGTGTCGTGGCTGTGCCCGCCGGCCGCGTTCTCCGAGCATCCGAAATACACGCCAGCGTACGGCGCGAACTACACGTCGCAGATCCTCGATGCGCTCACGTCGAACCCGGACGTGTGGCGCAAGACCGTGCTGTTCATCATGTACGACGAGAACGACGGCTTCTTCGACCACATCGTGCCGCCGCAGCCGCCGACGTCGGCCGCGCAGGGCGCGTCCACCGTGACGACCGACGGCGAGCTGCATACGGTCGTGAACCCCGGCCGCGGCGGCAGCTACACGGCCGACGGCCTGCCGTACGGCCTCGGGCCGCGCGTGCCGATGACGGTCGTGTCGCCGTGGACCAAGGGCGGCTACGTCTGCTCGCAGGTGTTCGACCATACGTCGGTGATCCGCTTCATCGGCGCGCGCTTCGGCATCGACGAACCGAACATCACGCCGTGGCGCCGCACGGTGTGCGGCGACCTCACCGCCGCGTTCGACTTCCGCTCGTCGGATACCGCGTTCCCGCCGCTGCCGGATACCAGCCAGTACCGTTCGATCGCGGACCAGCAGTGCACGTCGCAGCCCGCGCCCACCGTGCCCGCGACGCCGTCGCCGGTCGATCCGCAGGAGCCCGGCGTGCGGCCCGCGCGCGCCCTGCCGTACGAACTGCATGTGAACGCGACCCTCGACGTCGGAACGAAGCTGCGCATCGAATTCGCGAACCGCGGCAACCAGGGCGCGCACTTCCACGTGTACGCGACGAACCGCACCGACGGCCCGTGGCGCTATACGGTCGGCGCGCGCCGCGTGCTGCACGCGGACTTCGACCTGACGGCGACGCACGGCGTGTATGCGTTCGCGGTGTACGGGCCGAACGGGTTCGTGCGGATGTTCTCCGGCAACGTGCCGGCCACGGCCGCGCCGCACCGCAATCCGGCCCAGCCGGAGGTGAAGGCCGGCTACGACGTCGCGAACGGGAACCTGTACCTGAAGCTGCGCAACCACGGTGGCGCGCATGTCACGCTGACGCTGACCGACAACGCATACGGCGCGCCGTCGCGGCAGGTGACGCTGCACGGCGGCGACGAGCGGGTCGAGCAGTGGGCGCTCGCGTCGAGCCACCAGTGGTATGACGTGACGGTCAGCGACGGCGCGAGCGGCACGTTCTCGCGCCGCTTCGCGGGCCACGTCGAAAACGGCCGGCCGAGTTATTCGGATCCGGCCGCCGTCAAGCCCGTCGCCGCGTCGTAAGCGCGACGGCCCGCGCCGTCAGACCGCGTGCGCGAGCGCGCGGTCGACGAGCGCGGCTTCGAAGCCGTCGTCCGCGTCGCGAAAGCGCAGCGGCGCCGCGCAGTGCACCAGCGTATCGATGAAGTATTTCGCGCGCGGCCACGGCCCGAAGCCGGCCGCCGTGTTGATGTGCCCGGCGTCGCCCAGGTTCACGAACGCGCTGCCGAGGCGCTGCGCGAGCGTGCGCGCGTCGGCGAGCGGCATCCACGGATCGGTCTCGCTGCCGATCACGATCGACGGCACCGCGAGCCGGCGTGCGTCGAACGGCCCGGCGAACGTGAATTTCTTCGGGCTGGCCGGCGCGACGAACAGCACGCCCGCGACATCGCCCGTATGCGGCCCCTGCGCGAGCGCATGCGCGGTCGCGAGGCAGCCGAAGCTGTGGGCGGCGAGCACGAACGGCCCGCGCTCGCGTTCGAGCAGCGTGCGCACCGAGTGCGCCCAGCCGGCGAGATCGGGGGCGTCCCAGTCGTCCTGCTCGACGCGCAGCGAACGCGGGAATTGCCGCTCGAGCCAGGTCTGCCAGTGAGCGCCTTCGCTGCCGTGCAGACCCGGAACGGTGACGAGCCGCGGCGGCCACGCCGATTTGCTGCATGCGCTCATGATTGCCCTCGCTTGCTTGAAGACGAGGTTCGATTGTGGCGCCGCGTCCCCGGCGGCCGAACCAATATTTTGTGCTTTGCTTTTGCGTGGGGCGGCCATCCGTGGGCCGGCCGTCCCGCGCGGCCATCCGCGTGCCGGCCGCCTGCGCGGGCCCGCGCGACGGCGCAATGTGCCGCGAAACCGTAGAATGTGGGCTTCCCGTCAGCTTCACACCGAGCCGGGCCGGACGCCGATGCGCCGGGCCCGCTCGCCAGGAGACGCCCGATGTTCGCTACGCCCGCCGGCGCGCCGCGCCCGGCTCCGCTCGCCTTGCCCGTGACGCGCCCCGCCGGCGCGCACGCCGTCGCGCAATGAAGATTCTGTTCTACTCCCCGCACCAGGAAGCCGGCGCATGGCGCGACGAGATCGCCCACGCGCTGCCGGAAGCCGAGCTGCGCGCGTGGCAGCCGGGCGACACGGCCGCCGCCGACTATGCGCTCGTGTGGCGCGCGCCGCGCGAATTCTTCGCGCCGCGCGACGGCCTGCGCGCGATCTTCAATCTCGGCGCGGGCGTCGACGCGCTGCTCGCGCTCGAGCGCGCACATCCGGGCACGCTGCCCGCGCACGTGCCGCTGGTGCGGCTGGAAGATTCGGGCATGGCACGGCAGATGGTCGAGTACGTGACGCACGCGGTGCTGCGCTACCTGCGCCGCTTCGACGAATACGACGCGCTGCAGCGCGAGCGCCGCTGGCAGCCGCTCGACCCGCATCCGCGCGCGAGCTTCACCGTCGCCGTGCTCGGCCTCGGCGTGCTCGGCACGCAGGTCGCGCGCGCCCTCGCCGCGCTCGGCCTGCCCGTGCGCGGCTACAGCCGCAGCGCGAAGCAGCTCGACGGCATGACGACCTTCGCCGGCGACGGCGCATTCGACGCCTGCATCGACGGCGCGAAGGTGCTCGTCAACCTGCTGCCGAGCACGCCCGACACCGACGGCATCCTGTCGTCGCGCGCGTTCGCGCGGCTCGCGCCCGGCGCGTACGTCGTCAACGTCGCGCGCGGCGCGCATCTCGTCGAGGCCGACCTGCTCGACGCGCTCGCGAGCGGCCGGATCGCCGCGGCCACGCTCGACGTGTTCCAGCACGAACCGCTGCCGGAAGACCATCCGTTCTGGCATACGCCGCGCATCACGATCACGCCGCACAGCTCGGCCGAGACGCTGCGCGCGGAGGCCGTCGAGCAGATCGCCGGCAAGATCCGCGCGTTCGAGCGCGGCGAACGCGTCAGCGGCGTCGTCGACTACGCGCGCGGCTACTGAATTCCGCCTCGAGAGAAACCAGGAGACAACCATGACGTTCCCCACCGCCGTCAAGATCGTCGAAGTCGGCCCGCGCGACGGGCTGCAGAACGAGAAGACCTTCGTGCCGACCGACGTGAAGATCGCGCTCGTCGACCGGCTGTCGCGCGCCGGCTTCCGCAACATCGAGGCCGCGTCGTTCGTGTCGCCGAAATGGGTGCCCCAAATGGCCGACGGTGCCGACGTGATGGCCGGTATCGAACGCCGCGCGGGCACCGTGTACTCGGTGCTCACGCCGAACCTGAAGGGTTTCGAGAATGCGCTCGCCGCACGCGCGGACGAGGTCGTGATCTTCGGCGCGGCGAGCGAGGCATTCTCGCAGCGGAACATCAACTGCAGCATCGCCGAGAGCATCGCGCGCTTCGAGCCCGTCGCGAAGGCCGCGAAGGATGCGGGCCTGCGGCTGCGCGGCAGCGTGTCGTGCACGCTCGGCTGCCCGTACCAGGGCGAGGTGCCGGTCGCGTCGGTCGTCGACGTCGTCGAGCGCTTCGCGGCGCTCGGCTGCGACGAGATCGACATCGCCGACACGATCGGCGTCGGCACGCCGAAGCGCACGCGCGAGGTGCTCGCGGCCGTCACGCGCGTGTTTCCGCGCGAGCGCCTGTCGGGCCACTTCCACGACACCTACGGCCAGGCGCTCGCGAACATCTACGCGGCGCTGTTCGAAGGGATCGAGATCTTCCACGCCTCGGTCGCGGGTCTCGGCGGCTGCCCGTACGCGAAGGGCGCGACCGGCAACGTCGCGACCGAGGACGTGCTGTACCTGCTGCAGGGCCTCGGCATCGACACCGGCATCGATCTCGCGCAGGTCGTCGCCGCCGGCGACTTCATCTCGAACGCGATCGGCCGCGCGAACGTGTCGCGCGCCGGTCGCGCATTGCTCGCCAAGGCACAAAGCGCGGCCGACGACGCGGCCTGCGTGTGACCACGGCACTCCATGGATTCCTCAACATGACGACACCTGCTTCATTCGATTCCCTCCCCGATTCCGCGCGACGCGTCGCGCTGTTGCTGCGCGAGCGCGGCCACGCGAAAGGCATCGTGATGCTCGCCGAAACCGGCAAGACGTCGGCCGAGGCCGCGGCCGGGCTCGGCTGCTCGGTCGCGCAGATCGCGAAGTCGATCCTGTTTCGCCGGCAGTCGGACGGCGCGCCCGTGCTGGTGGTCGCGAGCGGCGTCAATCGCGTCGACGAGAAGAAGGTTGCCGCGCAAGTCGGCGCGGTCGGCCGCGCGGACGCGAAATTCGTGCGCGACAACACCGGCTACGCGATCGGCGGCGTCTGCCCGATCGGCCATCTCGTCGAACCCGTCACGCTGATCGACGCCGACCTGCTCGCGCTCGACAGCCTGTGGGCGGCCGCCGGCCATCCGCACGCGGTGTTCAACCTGTCGCCGCACGAACTCGTGTCGCTGACCGGCGCGCCGGTCGCGGACGTCGCGTTGCGGGACCCGGCATGAGCGACGTGCCGCTGCCGGTCGGCACGGTCGCGTCGCCGTGCACCGACGTCTGCCGGATCGATCCGCGCACCGACTGGTGCGCGGGCTGCCTGCGCACGCGCGGCGAGATCAAGGGATGGCGCACGTCGGACGACGACGCGAGGCGTGCGCTGCTCGCGCGGCTCGACGCGCGGCGGCGCCTGCTCGCCGGAAGCGAGACATAAAAAAAAGCCGTTCAGCCTCGCGGGCGAACGGCGTCGAGATCGGAATCCTGTGAACGTGATCAACGTCACAGCCCGCATCATACGAGCGACGCGGCCGCATTGCATCGGGTGTTTCCCTACAACTTCTTACAGCGTTTTCCACGCGTGCGCGCGGGCCGCTTTCGCGCGCAATCGTCGTTCCCGAAACGGGCGCCCGGCGGGCGGCGACGGCATCGTTCGGCCATGCCGAATCGTACGATCGTTTCAGTTGCCGATCGCCGCGCGACGCGCGGGCACGATGCGCCAGCCGAGGTTCACGCCGGCCGCCGCGAGCAGGATCAGCAGCGCGCCAAGCACCTGCGACCACGCGAGCGTCTGCCCGAACGCGAAGTGATCGACGACGATCGCGACGACCGGGTAGACGAACGACAGCGCGCCGGTCATCGCGGTCGGCAGCTTCTGGATCGCGCCGTACAGCAGCACGTACATCAGGCCCGTGTTGACGACGCCGAGCACGATCAGGTCGAGCCACTGCCCGGCCGTCGCGGGCAGCGTGCCGAAGTGCGCGAACGGCGCGAGCAGCACGATGCCGATGCCGGCCTGCAGCAACGCGAGCAGGTGCGGCGGCGTCCCCTTCAGGTGCTTCGTGACGATCGACGAGATCGCGTACAGGAACGCCGCGCCGAGCGACAGCGCCACGCCCTCGAGATACTCGCCGGGCACCGCGAGCACGGACGGCTCGACGCGCACCACGAACACGAGCCCGGCGAAGGCGAGCGCGAGCCACGCGACCGTCGACGCGGTGATCCGTTCGCGGAACACGATCGCGCCGAGCGCGACGAGCATGAACGGCTGGGTGTTGTAGACGGCGGTGGCCATCGAGATCGACGCCCGCGAATACGCGGCGAACAGCAGCAGCCAGTTCGCGACGATCGCGACGCTGCCGAGCGTCGCGAGCGCGAGCATGCGCGGCGAGAACAGCGAGCGGCGCAGGAAGCCGAACGCCGCGCAGACGATCGCGAGCGTCGCGGCGCCGAACAGGCAGCGGAAGAACACGACATTCGTCAGCGGCTGCTGCGACGACATCACGAGCCACCCGATCGTGCCGGACATCAGCATCGCGACGACCATCTCGGCGCCGCCGCGGCGAATTTCATTCGAGGCCATCATGAACTCCGTTGAAGAGACTGGATGACTTCGATTCTAGAAACTTGCTTTCGCCGAAACCACGGCTAAACTGAAGCGAATCAGCCGATTGACCTTCGAAAGCAAAGCAATCATGCCGAAACGCCTTTCTCCTCCCGCCGTCGCGTCGCTCGACGCGACCGACCGCGCGATCCTCGCGGCGCTCGCCGACGATGCGCGCATCGCGACCAGCGAACTCGCCCGGCAGATCGGGCTGTCGGCGCCCGCCACCGCCGACCGCGTGCGCCGGCTCGAGGCGCAGGGCGTGATCGCCGCGTTCACCGTCGAGCTCGACCCGCGCGCGCTCGGCTACACGTTGCAGGCGATCGTCCGCGTGAAGCCGCTGCCGGGCCAGTTGCACCTGGTCGAGGAGTTGTTGCGGCGCATTCCCGAATTCGTCGAATGCGACAAGGTCACCGGCGAAGACTGCTTCATCTGCCGGCTCTACCTGCGCACGATCGCGCACCTCGACGACATCCTGTCGAAGGTGACCGAGCGCGCGGAGACGAGCACCGCGATCGTGAAATCGACACCGGTGCCGCGACGCCTGCCGCCGCTGGCCGACGACGACCACGCGCAGCGCTGAGCAGCGGGCCGCGCGCGCTGCCCGCACGCACCGCTACGCAGCCGGGTCGCGCGCTTCGAAGAACGCGAGCAGTTCGTCGATCAGCGCGACGGGCGCCTCTTCCGGAATGTAGTGGCCGCAGTCGAGCGCACGGCCGCTGACGTCGCGCGCGACGCGTCGCCATTCGTCGAGCGGATCGAAGCAGCGGCCGACGATCCCGTGCTCGCCCCACAGTACGCGCAGCGGGCACGCGACCTTGTTGCCGCGCTCGAGATCGGCGCGGTCGTGCTCGAGGTCGATCGTCGCCGACGCGCGATAGTCCTCGCACATCGCATGCACGGCGCCCGGCTGCGCGAGCGCCGCGCGATAGGCGTCGAGCGCCGCGGGCGCGAACGGCGCGAGCCCGGCCGAGCGGTTGCCCATCACGCGCTCGATGTAGGCATCGGTATGGGCGCCGATCAGCGTCTCGGGCAGCGGCGCCGGCTGGATCAGGAAGAACCAGTGGAAATACGCGGTCGCGAATGCGCGGTCGGTTTTCTCGTACATCGCGAGCGTCGGCGCGATGTCGAGCAGCATCATCCGCTCGACGGCGTCCGCGTGATCGAGCGCGAGGCGGTGCGCGACCCGCGCGCCGCGATCGTGCGCGCACACGTGGAACTGCTCGAAGCCGAAATGCCGCATCACCGCGACCTGGTCGGCCGCCATCGCCCGTTTCGAATACGGCATGTGCCGCGCGTCGCTCGGCGGCCGGCCCGACGCGCCGTAGCCGCGCAGGTCGGTGGCGATCACCGTGAAATGATTCGCAAGCGTCGCGGCGACGCGATGCCAGATCATGTGGGTTTGCGGATGCCCGTGCAGCAACAGAAGCGGCGGACCCGCGCCTCCTTTGACACCGAAGATGTCGGTGTCCTGCACCGTCACGCGAAACGGTGCAAACGCCTCAAACGACATGGTTTGTTTCTCGTTGGTTTGTTATGGCGGCTATTTTAGGAGCGCCGGTGCGTCTACACAGCGGGGTAACCACCCGAAACCGTAGAAAGAGAACACTCCCTCGATTGCCGCCCCACCGCGCATTTTGTTAAGCTCGCGTAGAATCGCACGACCGTTCGTATTAATATGAACGCCATCGAGCGCACCGCGGTTCGCGGCTACACTCGAATCACCGTTCGCACGCCAAGCATGGGTGTCGGCGCCACGCGACCGCGCGGGCGCCGACGGCCCCTGGAGACTGGAGACATCACATGGCATTGCCCGCTGTCCTGCAGAACCTGACGCTGCCCGTCATCGCGTCGCCGATGTTCATCGTCAGCTACCCCGAACTCGTGCTCGCGCAATGCAAGGCGGGCATCGTCGGTTCGTTCCCCGCGCTCAACGCGCGTCCGGCCGAGCAGCTCGACGCGTGGCTCACGCAGATCCAGTCGGAGCTGGCCGACCACAAGGCGAAACACCCCGACGCGGTGATCGGCCCGATCGCGGTCAACCAGATCGTCCACCAGTCGAACGCGCGGCTCGAGCACGACGTGCGCGTGTGCGTCGAGCACAAGGTGCCGATCTTCATCACGAGCCTGCGCGCGCCGGCGCGCGAGATCGTCGACGCGGTGCACAGCTACGGCGGCATCGTGCTGCACGACGTGATCAACCTGCGCCACGCGCAGAAGGCGCTCGAAGCCGGCGTCGACGGGCTGATCCTCGTCGCGGCCGGCGCCGGCGGCCACGCGGGCACGACGTCGCCGTTCGCGCTGGTCGGCGAAGTCCGCAAGATCTTCGACGGCCCGATCGTGCTGTCCGGCTCGATCGCGAACGGCGGCTCGATCCTCGCCGCGCAGGCGATGGGCGCCGACCTCGCGTACATGGGCACGCGCTTCATCGCGACGCAGGAAGCGCACGCGGTCGAGGACTACAAGCGCGCGATCGTCAACGCGAAATCGTCGGACATCATCTACACGAACCTCTTCACCGGCGTGCACGGCAACTACATCCGCGAGAGCATCGAGAAAGCCGGCCTCGATCCCGAGGCGCTGCCGGAATCCGACAAGACCAAGATGAATTTCGGCAGCGACAAGACGAAGGCGTGGAAGGACATCTGGGGCGCCGGCCAGGGCGTCGGCCTGATGGACGACCTGCCGAGCGTGGGGGCGCTCGTCGAGCGGCTGAAACGCGAGTACGACGACGCGAAGACGCGGCTCGGCATCCCGCGCTGACGCATGCGGCGGCCCCCGCCGCCGCGATCGACACGCCAACCGTCGGCACCAACAAAAAAGCGCGAACCGCTGCGGTCCGCGCTTTTTTTTGTTGCCCCGCCGCGGCGGAATCCGCGGCTCAGACCACCCGCTTCATCCGCGTGATCGGCAGCACGCGCAGGCGCGATTCGATCGACGGGCACAGCGACTGCCCTTCGAAACGCGCCGCGAGGAAATCGACGAACGAGCGCACCTTCGCGGACACGTGACGACGGCTCGCGTACACCGCATAGATCGGCGCTTCGTGCGGCGGCACCGAATCGAGCAGCACCGGCACGAGCCGGCCCGACTCGATGTCGTCGCCGACCACCTCGGTGCCGAGCAGCGCGATGCCCGCGCCGGCGAGCACGGCTGCGCGCAGCCCTTCGAGATGATTCACGATCAGGTTGCCGTTCAGGTTCACGCGCGACGCGGCGGCCGCGTCGATCACCAGCGAATCGAGCATCGTCGAATTCGAATCGCGCCGCAGGTAGTTGTGGTGCGCGAGATCGGCGATCGTCTGCGGCGTGCCGTGCTTCTCGAGATACTCGGGCGACGCGACCAGCAGGATGTGCGCGGTCGCGATCTGCCGCGCGACCAGCGACGACGATTTCAGGCCGTTCGGCGCCGCGCGCACCGCGACGTCGTAGCCTTCCTCGATCAGGTCGACCACGCGATCGGACAGCGTCATGTCGACGGTCACGTCCGGGAAGCGGCCCGCGTAATCGGTGACGGCCTGCATCACGTGCCGCAGCCCGAACGCGGACAGCGACGTCACGCGCAGCCTGCCCTGCGGCACCACGCTCGCGGCGCCGACGGCCTGCCCGGCTTCGTCGAGTTCGGACAGCGCCTGCACGAGGCGCTCGTAGTATTCGCGTCCCGCCTCGGTAGGCGCGACGCGTCGTGTCGTGCGATGCAGCAGGCGCGCGCCGAGCTGCTGCTCGAGATGCATCACGTGCTTGCTCGCCATCGCAGCCGACATCTGCATGCGCTCGGCCGCGCCGACGAAGCTGCCCACTTCGACGACGTAGCGAAACACATTCATGCTGACGAGGGTATCCATCGAACTAGCTCGTAATGACGGGGGGAATGGTCCAATTACGAGATAGGGTAACAAAGGCGAGGAAACAGAAAGGTCAAGAAAGGCAAAACGGCGCCGCGTGTGGCGGCGCCGTTTCTGGCGGGAAAACATGCAGCCGGAACGCGCGATTTACACGCGCGGCCCGCGCACCGTTCGCGCGTGCGCGTCAGAACTTCGCGCGGATACCGGCACCGAACGTGTTGCCGGTCGACAGGCCGCTGATGTGGTCGTTCATGTAGGCCGCGTAGACGTCCGTGCGCTTGGACAGCGGATAGTCGTAGCCGACGGCCCAGGTCTGGCGCGTCTGGTCGAGGCCGCCCGCGTCGCGCGAGTACGCGTACGACGCCATCGCGTTGCCCACGCCGAGCGGCACCGACACGCCGCCCTGCGCGGTGTTCACGTGCCAGCTTCCCGCGACCTGGTCGTTCTTCGTATACATGTACTGGCCGAACAGCTTCACGAGCTTCAGGTCGTAGGTCGCGCCGACCAGCGCGATCCCCTGACTCTTCATGCCGGCGACGAGCGCGCTCAGATCCTGCGGGCCGTTGTTGAAGTTCACGTACTGATACATCGCGGTCGCCGCGAACGGGCCGTTCGCGTAGTTGAACTGCGCGCTCCACTTCTTCGAACGGTTGTCGCCGGCCTGGTTGCCGAGCGCGTACATCGCGCCGAAGTTCAGGCCGCCGAACGAAGGCGACGTGTACGACAGCGCGTTGTTCCAGCCCGAATCGCCGACCGCGCCCTGGTCGCTCGGATAGGTCGGGAACGTGCCGAGGCCGAGGAACACGTGATACACCATCGGCGAGAAGGTGTACGAGTCGTAGAACGGGTTGAACAGGATCGTCGACAGGAACAGGTGCGTCGTCAGGCGGCCGGCCGTCACCGTGCCGTACGGCGAGCTGATGCCGACGTACGCGTTGCGCGCGAAGAACGTGTCGCCCTGGAAGCGGCCGTACTGGCCGTTCTGCGCACGGAAGAAGCTTTCCAGCGTGAAGATCGCCTTGTAGCCGCTGCCCAGATCCTCGGCGCCGTGCAGGCCCCAGTACGACGTCGACATCCCGCCGCCCGACACGTTCCATGCGCGATCGCTGCCCGGGAACTTGGTCGCGCCGACCCATTCGTCGACCTGGCCGTAGAGCGAGACGCTCGATTGCGCGTGGACGGGTGCGGCGGCCGCCACGCAGGCGGCTGCGGCGATCAGCTTGACGGACGTGCGCGAGGCACGGCGAGCGAATCCTTTCATGGGATCTCCAGGTTTTGTCGAATAGTCGATAAGTGGCGCGAGCGTTGTTTTTTGGAGCCGAGTGCTTGCGTCGTATGGGGCGCAGCCATCTTTACGGATCATTCGTCCGGTCAAAATTGCGCACACTTATTGCGGGTATAGCGGCGGCATTAACTTCGCGGGATCGATACATGGCCGGATGCACGGCGGCGGCCCGGCGCGAACGCGGTCGCGCGGCGCAGCGGCGGCATGGCATACGCGTGCCGGGCGCGAAAGATAGCGCAATGCGAGGGGAAAATCAGCGGAAATCTGCGCGCGACTGTGGCGAATTCGCATCAGCCGGCGGGGGGGCGAATGCCGGGGCGCTCAGTTTCGGTAGAACGGGGAGAAAAACGGCGAGTGCGAAGGTTCTTCCTGCGAGCGGGGCGGCGGCATCGGACGGCCGCCGCGCTCCTCGTTGTAGCGCGCAACGTCGGCGCGGATCGACCCGGCACGCAGCGGCACGTTGCCGCCGCCCGGCGGGCGCGGCATCTGGCGCGCCTCGGCGCTGATCGGGCGATACGGGCTTTGCGCGGCGTAGTGGCCGTACGACGGCGTCGGCCGCAGCCCCCAGCGGGAGCCGGAGCCGCTCACGCCGCCGGGGCGCATCCCGCCGGGCGGCGGAACGCGGCGCCAGACCGGCACGCCGCCGGGCCCGCCGCCATTCGGCTGACCGTACGCGCGCATGTCGCCGCCACCGAAGCCGTGGCCGCCGAACCCATGACCGCCGTGGGGCGGTTGCGCGAGCGCGAGCGGCATCAGCAACGTGCCGAGCACGCCTGCCACCCATCGTCCGATCTTCCGTTTCACCCGTTCCGTCATCGTTCAGTGCCCGTCCACGCCCGCCGCCGGCTCCTTTCGGCCGACCCAAGGCTTTCAGCAGTAATTTATGAGCGGCCCGAAACTGTGTCGAGCCAAAAAGTGTTATGTCGCGGGCACCGGTGTAACACCATGTTACTGCTAGGTTTTTTCACTTCAGGGCGCGATCGCGACAGAACATTCTTCTGCCATCCCGCGTGTCGACGGGCCGCTGCGACAGCCGCCGTTACATGCAATCAGTTCATCAATCGATTCCCACAATGAATTTGTGTAGTGAATCGTCAACCGGGACAATGACGCCATCCGCGCGCGCGACGCGCGCCTCCGTCGTTTCCGAATCGAGTTCCCGATGGCCCGTCCCCGTTTTCTTCCCGACAACTTCACGCTCGCGCTCGTCGGCACCGTCGTGCTCGCGAGCCTGCTGCCCTGCCGCGGCCCGGCCGCCCACGCGTTCAACTGGGCGACCAACATCGCCGTCGGCCTGCTGTTCTTCCTGCACGGCGCAAAGCTGTCGCGCGAAGCCGTCGTCGCGGGCGCGACCCACTGGCGGCTGCACGCGGTCGTGCTGCTCAGCACGTTCGCGCTGTTCCCGCTGCTCGGCCTCGCGCTGAAACCCGTGCTGCAGCCGCTCGTCACGCCGACGCTGTATGCGGGCGTGCTGTTCCTGTGCACGCTGCCGTCGACGGTCCAGTCGTCGATCGCGTTCACGTCGATCGCGAAGGGCAACGTGCCGGCCGCCGTGTGCGCGGCATCCGCGTCGAGCCTGCTCGGGATCTTCGTCACGCCGGCGCTCGTCGGGCTGATGATCACGTCGCAGTCGGCCGGCGCCGCGTCGCCGTGGAGCACCGTCGGCAGCATCGTGATGCAGCTGCTCGTGCCGTTCATCGCCGGTCAGTTGCTGCGCCCCGTGATCGGCGGCTGGATCGACCGCAACCGCGGCGTGCTGCGCTTCGTCGACCAGGGCTCGATCCTGCTGGTCGTCTACGTCGCGTTCAGCGAGGCCGTCAACGAGGGCCTGTGGCACCAGATCCCGCCGCGCGCGCTCGGCGGCCTGCTCGTCGTCAACCTCGTGCTGCTCGCGATCGCGCTGCTGCTGACCGCGTTCGTCAGCAAGCGGCTCGGCTTCAACCGCGCCGACCAGATCACGATCATCTTCTGCGGATCGAAGAAGAGCCTCGCGGCCGGCGTGCCGATGGCGAAGGTGATCTTCTCGGCGAACGCGGTCGGCGCGGTCGTGCTGCCGCTGATGCTGTTCCACCAGATCCAGCTGATGGCGTGCGCGGCGCTCGCGCAGCGCTGGGGGGCGCGCGACATGAGCGGCGAGCACGACGAGGGCGACGCGACGTCCGCGTCCGGCGCGCTGAGCGCGGGCAAGCGCTGACGCGGGGAAGGCAGGACGGCCGCCGGAAGGCCGCCGCCCCTTCTCCTGCCGGCCTTCCGGGCGTGCACCGACAGGCGTGCGGCGCGATGCGCCATCGGCGCCCATCGTGTCACGAAATCTTCATTCAATTCCGCGCGAGCGCTGCCGTTAAGCCGGACGTCCCGTCGATTCGGCTGCCCTCGCCCATGCCCGCGCTCCCCACCGACTCCGCTGCCGCCCGCACCACGCGCCTGATCGCGGATCGCGCGCTCGCGGCCGTCTTCCAGCCGATCGTCGACCTCCGGTCGGGGACGGTCGTCGGTTACGAAGGGCTGATCCGCGGCCCGCGCGGCACGGACCTCGAACCGCCCGCCGCGCTGTTCGCACAGGCCGCGCGCGAAGGCGAGACCATCGCGCTCGAGCAGGCCGCCGCGCTCACCTGCCTCGACGCGTTCGCGGCGCTCGGCTGCGACGGCAAGCTGTTCCTCAATTTCAGCGCCGGGACGATCCTCGCGCTCGCCAGCAAACGCGAGCGCGCACGGCAGTTCCTCGGCCGCGCGCGGGTCGGCGCCGAGCGCATCGTGATCGAGCTGACCGAGCAGAATGCGATGCCCGATGTCGCGCACATCGGGCCGGCGGTCGCGTCGCTGCGCGACGCCGGCGTCCAGTTCGCGCTCGACGACTACGGCACCGCGAACGCGAGCATGAACCTGTGGCTGCGCCTGCAGCCGGACGTCGTGAAGATCGACCGCTTCTTCATCCACGACATCGCGCGCGACCCGCTCAAGTTCGAGGCCGTGAAGGCGATGCAGCACTTCGCGCAGGCGAGCGGCGCGCAACTGATCGCGGAAGGCATCGAGAACGAATGCGACCTGATCGTCGTGCGCGACATGGGGATCTGCTGCGTGCAGGGTTTCCTGCTCGGCCGGCCGAACGCGCGGCCGTCGCGCGTCGTCGCGCCGGCCGCGCGCGACGCGATCCGCGCGCCGCACATCGCGGTGTTTCCCGGCGCGACGCGCTCGGTGCGGCCGGCCGGCACGATCGCCGGGAAGATGCTGGTGCCCGCGCCGGCGCTGCCGCGCGACGCGACCAGCAACGACGTGCTCGAGCTGTTCAACCGGATGCCCGACCTGCACGCGGTCGCGCTCGTCGAACGCGGGCGGCCCGTCGCGCTCGTGAATCGCCGCGGCTTCATCGACCGCTTCGCGTTGCCGTATCACCGCGAGGTGTTCGGGAAGAAGCCGTGCCTGCAGTTCGCGAACGACGCGCCGCTGATGATCGACAACGCAACGACGTTCGAGCAGCTCGCAAGTCTGCTCGCGAGCCACGACCAGCGCTATCTCGCGGACGGCTTCGTGATCACCGAACACGGCCGCTACGTCGGGCTCGGCACCGGCGAGAGCCTGGTGCGCGCGGTGACCGAGATGCGCATCGAGGCCGCGCGCTACGCGAATCCGCTGACATTCCTGCCCGGCAACATCCCGATCAGCGCGCACATCGACCGCCTGCTGCAGCGCGATGCCGGCTTTCACGCGTGCTACGTCGACCTGAACCAGTTCAAGCCGTTCAACGACCAGTACGGCTACTGGCAGGGCGACGAGGTGCTGAAGTTCGCCGCGACGGTGCTGGCCGGCGTGTGCGATCCGCAGCGCGACTTTCTGGGCCACGTCGGCGGCGACGATTTCCTCGTGCTGTTCCAGCGCGACGACTGGCGCGAACGCGCGGCCGACGCGATCGCGCGCTTCAACGACGGCGCGCGGCTCTTCTACACGCAGGCCGACCGGCAGGCGGGCGGGCTGCACGGCGAGGACCGCCACGGCAACCCGGCGTTCTTCGGCTTCGTGACGATGGCGATCGGCGCGGTCGGCGTACCGGCCGGCGCGCATGGCGCCAAACGGTACGGCAGCGACGAGATCGCATCGGTCGCGGCGCTCGCGAAGCGGCGCGCGAAACAGCAGCCGGACGGGCTGGCGGTCGTCGATCTCGACGCGGGCCGCGCCGCGCTGCGCCATCGCGGCGAACCGCCGGCCGCGGCGGCAGGCTGAGCGGCACGCGGCCGGCGGTTCGCGGCGGCACGGCCGCGTCTCGGGCGATGGCGACGGAGGTCCGCCCGCCGCCGTTGCACCGACCGTGGCGCACCGGCTGCCGGCCTGGCCGTGCAAGCCGTCGCGCATGCCGCCCGGACGTGCGAAGCCCGTTCGCTTCCGGCCCGCCTCCCGGCCGTGGCGCCTCGCACGCGCGCCTTGCCTTTTGCACGTTTTGTTTAGTATTTTTAGTAACGGCGTTTTCGCAGATTAGCCCTTAAAAACCCGTTATTTGCGGGTATTCCCCGGTTATCCGGCCCGAATTCCGCATCGGGTTTTACTATACAATCGCCCCCACCCTAAACAAACCGGACCCGAACGAACGATGGGTACGACCATTCGCGATGTGGCGCGAGCGGCAGAGGTCTCGATCGGCACCGTCTCGCGCGCGCTGAAGAACCAGCCGGGCCTGTCCGAAGCCACGCGGGCGCGGATCGTCGAGATCGCGCAGCGGCTCGGCTACGATCCCGCGCAGTTGCGGCCGCGCATCCGCCGGCTCACCTTCCTGCTGCATCGCCAGCACAACCGCTTTCCCGCCAGCCCGTTCTTCTCGCACGTGCTGCACGGCGTCGAGGACGCGTGCCGCGAGCGCGGCATCGTGCCGACGCTGCTCACGGTCGGCCCGAACGACGACGTGCTGCGCCAGATGCGCCCGCACGCGCCCGACGCGATCGCGGTGGCCGGCTTCATCGAGCCCGAGACGATCGAGGCGCTCGCCGCGACCGGCCGGCCGCTCGTGCTGATCGACCTGTGGGCGCCCGGGCTGCGCTCGGTCAACATCGACAACGCGACGGGCGCCGCGCTCGCGATGCGCCACCTGCTCGCCACCGGCCGCACGCGGATCGCGTTCATCGGCGGCTCGCCCGCGCACTACAGCATCGCGCAGCGCGCGATCGGCTACCGGCGCGCGTTCTTCGAAGCCGGGCGGCTGTTCGACCCCGCGTACGAAGTGACGATCGACGCGGGGCTCGATCCCGACACGGGCGCCGCGCGCGCGATGGAGCAACTGCTCGACGCGCCGGGCCCGCGCCCCGAAGCCGTGTTCGCGTACAACGACGCGGCCGCGCTCGCCGCGCAGCGCGTGTGCACCGCGCGCGGCCTGCGGATTCCGGACGACATCGCGATCGTCGGCTTCGACAACATCCCGGCCGCCGCGCACGCAAGCCCGCCGCTCACGACGCTGTCGGTCGACAAGGAGGCGCTCGGCCGCCGCGGCGTCGAGCTGCTGCTCGCCGAGTCGCCCGAGCGCACCGAGATCTCCCTGCCCGTCGAGCTGATCGTGCGGGCCAGCAGCCAGCCCGCCGGCTCGCCGGCACTCGATACCGCAACGGTCACCGAATCATGAACATGCCCCCGGTCCAACCCTGCACGGCCGCACCGGCCGCCCACACGCCAGACGCACCGTTCGTCGCGAGCTTCCGCGATCCGTCGTTCCTGCTGTCGCACATCGAGGACACGCTGCGCTTCTACGCGACGAACGCATTCGACCCGACGGGCGGCTTCTACCATTACTTCCGCGACGACGGCAGCATCTACAACCGCACGTCGCGCCACCTCGTCAGCAGCTGCCGGTTCGTCTTCAACTACGCGATGGCGTACCGGCATTTCGGCGACCCGCGCCACCTGGAATACGCGCGCCACGGGCTGCGCTTCCTGCGCGACGCGCACTGGGACGACGAACTGCAGGGCTACGACTGGGAACTCGACTGGCGCGACGGCGGCAAGCGCGCGACGCTCGACGGCACGCGCCACTGCTACGGGCTCGCGTTCGTGCTGCTCGCGGCCGCGCATGCGACGATGGCCGGCATCGACGAGGCGCGCCCGCTGATCGCCGCGACCTACGAACTGGCCGAGCACCGCTTCTGGGATGCGGCCGCGGGCCTGTACGCGGACGATGCGACGCCGAACTGGATCGTGTCGTCGTACCGCGGCCAGAACGCGAACATGCACATGACCGAGGCGCTGCTCGCGGCGTACGAGGCGACCGGCCACCTCACATACCTCGATCGCGCGGAAAAGCTCGCGAGCCACGTCACGCAGCGCCAGGCCGCGCTGTCGGGCGGGCTCGTGTGGGAGCACTACCATGCGGACTGGTCGGTCGACTGGGATTACAACAAGGAAGACAGCTCGAACATCTTCCGCCCGTGGGGCTTCCAGCCCGGACACCAGACCGAATGGGCGAAGCTGCTGCTGATCCTCGAACGGCACCGCCCGCTCGACTGGCTCGTGCCGCGCGCGGCCGAGCTGTTCGACGCGGCGCTCACGCATGCGTGGGACGCCGACCACGGTGGCCTGTACTACGGTTTCGGCCCCGACTTCACGATCTGCGACCACAACAAGTACTTCTGGGTGCAGGCCGAAACCTTCGCGGCGGCCGCGATGCTCGGCGCGCGCACCGGCAGCGAGCGCTTCTGGGACTGGTACGACGAGATCTGGCGCTACAGCTGGGCCCATTTCGTCGATCACCGCTACGGCGCGTGGTACCGGATCCTCACCTGCGACAACCGCAAGTACAGCGACGAAAAGAGCCCGGCCGGCAAGACCGACTATCACACGATGGGCGCGTGCTACGACGTGCTCGCGACGCTCGCGCGCGCGCAACGCGGCGAACCGACGCAATGAGCGGCGGCACGTTTCCGGCTTTCGTGTCGGCGGGCGACATCCTGACCGACATGGTGCGCGCGGGCGATGCGCAATGGACCTCGGTGCCGGGCGGCGCCGGCTGGAACGTCGCACGCGCGGTCGCGCGGCTCGGCGTGCCGAGCGCGCTCGCGGGTTCGATCGGCGAAGACTGCTTCTCCGACGAACTGTGGCGCACGAGCGAAGCGGCCGGGCTCGACCTGCGCTTCCTGCAGCGGGTCGCGCGGCCGCCGCTGCTCGCGATCGTCCACGAGACCCGCCCGCCCGCCTATTTCTTCATCGGCGAAGCGAGTGCCGATCTCGCGTTCGATCCCGCACGGCTGCCGGCCGGCTGGGCCGACCACGTGAAATGGGCGCATTTCGGCTGCATCAGCCTCGTGCGCGAACCGCTCGCGGGCACACTGGCCGCACTGGCAGCCGAGCTGCACGCGCGCGGCGTGAAGATCAGCTTCGATCCGAACGTCCGGAACCTGATGACGGACGCGTACCGGCCGACGCTCGAGAAGATGGCCGCGCTCGCCGACCTGATCAAGGTATCCGACGAGGACCTGCGGCACCTGTTCGGCGGCGACGGCCCCGATGCGATCGCGGCGGTGCGCGCGCTGAACCCGCGCGCGGCCGTGCTCGTCACGCGCGGCGCGCAGGCGGCAACGCTCTACGCGGGCGGCGACGTGCTCGAGGCCAGCCCGCCGCGCGTCGAGGTGGCCGATACCGTCGGCGCGGGCGATGCGTCGATCGGCGGCCTGCTGTTCAGCCTGATGGCCGCCCCGCAGCGGTCGTGGCGCGAGCATCTCGTGTTCGCGCTGGCGGCGGGCGCCGCCGCGTGCCGGCATACGGGCGCGCACGCGCCGACGCTCGACGAGGTCGTCGCGCTGATCGAGCGCTGATAGCGGAACGGTGACCGGCCGCCGCGACCGGACGCCGTTCGGTCACCGATAAGCGACGCTGTACATGCTGCGCCGCAGTGCTACGATGAAGTGTCCTTTTGCGGGAGAGCACGATGGACACGAACACGTTCACGAAAGGCATCTACACGGCCAAGGCGCATACCCAGCATGCGGGCAACGGGCAGTTTCAGGGTTACGTGATCCTCTCGCGCGACGACGGGGACGACACCGAGAACACACGTTACGACGTCCACTCGACGAGCCCCAGCGAGGAAGAAGCGTTCGACGAGGCGAAGGCGCTCGCGCACCGGATCCTCGGCGAGATCGAGCTGTAGCGCGCGCCCCCTCTTTCAGGCGCGGCTCAGAGCAGCCGCGCCACCATCGACAGCAGCATCGTCAGCACCAGCGTCGACATGAACGGGAACGGGTAGCGCCGCCCGCCGAGCGTCAGCGTGACGTCGCCCGGCATCCGCCCGATGCCGAGCTTGCCGAGCCACGGCCAGCAGCGCGTCAGGATCATCACCGCGATGAACGTCGTCAGCAGCCAGCGCAGCATGTCCGCCCTCGCTCAAAGCGCGTGCGAGCGGTCGCCGCGCGCGAACGCGTCGAGCGTGCCGTCGATGCCGCGCGAGAACGCGATCACCTTGAACAGCTCGCCCATCTCGGCTTCCGAGATCAGCTTCTGCACCGCGTTCGCGGCCGGCAGGAACGCGCGGATGTCGGACGGATCGATCGCGGCCAGCGCGTCGGTGATGCCGGCGTTCAGCAGGAAGCGCGCCTGCGACGTGTAGCCGAGCAGGTCGGCGCCGGTCGCGACGGCCGCGTCGTAGATGCCGGTGAATTCGACGTGCGCGGTGATGTCCTGCAGCCCCGGGTACAGGAACGGGTCGTCGTGCGCCTGGTGGCGGTAGTGGCACATCAGCGTGCCGCGGTCGCGCTGCGGATGGTAGTACTCGTGCGCCGGAAAGCCGTAGTCGACCAGCAGCACCGCGCCGCGCGCGAGCATCGTGCAGACGGTGCGCGTGAACGCCAGCGCGGCCTCGTGCGTCTCGGTCACGTAGCCGTCGCCGACGTCGAGCCCCGCGAGCGCCGGCGGCAGGCCGGCCGCGTCGGCGGGCCGGTCGTCGAACACGAACGCCTGGCGCGCGTCGAGCGCGACGCCGCGCTCGTGCCACGCGCCGCCCGCCTTCGCGAACAGCCGCACCGGCATCGCGTCGAGCACCTCGTTGCCGACCACGACGCCGTCGAACCGCTCGGGCAGCGCGTCGAGCCAGCGCACCTTCGCGGCCAGCGCCGGCGCGGCGGCCGCGATCGTGTCGCGCTGCCGTTCGCGCAGCTCGCCGGACAGGTCGACGATCAGGTATTCGTCGAGTTCGACGCGCTGCGCGTCGAGGGCGGCGAGCAGCCCGGCCGCGAGCTTGCCCGTGCCCGCGCCGAATTCCATCACGCGGCGCGTGTCGCTCGCCGCGAGCGCCTGCGCGACCGGTTGCGCGAGCGTTTGCGCGAACAGCGGCGACAGCTCCGGCGCGGTGACGAAGTCGCTGCCATCGTCGGCGCGGCGCCCGAACTTGCGGGCGCCGCCGCTGTAATAGCCGAGGCCGGGCGCATACAGCGCGCGCTCCATGAAACGGTCGAACGGCAGCCAGCCGCCGGCCGCCGCGATCTCGTCGCGCAGTTGCGCGGCAAGGGTTTCGGACTGCGCGAGCGCGTCGGGGCCGGGAGCAGGTAAACTAGCGGGTTCGTGAGCTTTCGGGTTCATCCCGGCATTGTAAATGACCGTTTCAGCCGATACGTCGACCCCGCGCGTGGTGCTCGTCACGGGCGCCCTGGGCAGCGCGGCCGACGCCGCGTCGATCGGCCGCGCGCTCGCGACGGGGTTCGCCCGCCGCGGCTGGGACGTCGCGCTGCAGCGCGGCCAGGGCGCGCCGCGCGCGGCCGCCGATGCGCTCGTCGCCGACGTCGCCGCGCTCGGCCGCCGCGCGGTCGTGCTGGACGCCGATCTGGCCCTGGAAACCGATGCGGCCGCGCTCGTCGCCGCGTGCGGCGAAGCGCTCGGCCGGCCCGCGTGCGCGGTGTTCGTCAGCGCCAGCGCGGGCGCCGACGACGCGCGGACGATCGACGGCGCGTCGCTCGCCGGCGCGCTCGCGCGCAACGTGACGGCGCCGCTCGCGCTGGCCCGCGCGCTCGCCGATGCGACGCCCGACGCCGCGCGCGAGCATGAAGCGCTGCGCGCGTGCGCGATTCACGTGCTGGATCAGGCCCTGTTTCACCCGGCACCGGCGCAGCTGTCGCACGCGCTGATGCAGGCCGCGCTGAACCGCGCGACGTCGGCGCTGGCGCTGGCACTCGCGCCGAAGGTGCGGGTCGCGGCGCTCGTGCGCGGTCACGCGCCGCACGCGGACGACATCGCGGCGGCCGCCTGCTATCTCGCGAGCGCGCCCGGCGTCACGGGCGCGACGCTGACCGTCGACGGCGGCGAGCACCTCGTGCCGCCCGCCGCCGGCCCGAATGAATGAACCGCGCGGGCGCGGCCTGACCGCCGCCACCCGCGCCGCTTTGCGTGCGCGCACGCCAATTTGACTGGGACGACCATGTTTTCCGCTCTCCTGCACCCCCGCCTCGCGGATTGCCGCAGGCTCTACCTGCGCGACTACGAGGTGCACATCAACATCGGGGCCTTCGAACACGAGAAGCGCGGCGAGCAGCGCGTCGTCATCAACGTCGACCTGTTCGTGCCGCTCGCGCTGTCCACCCCCGTCGACGACCGGCTGCATGAAGTCGTCGACTACGATCTGATGAAGCAGAGCGTCGCGCAATGCGTGGCGCGCGGCCACATCCACCTGCAGGAAACGCTGTGCGACGCGATCGCCGCGCACCTGCTGGCGCACGACACCGTGCGCGCGGTACGCGTCTGTACCGAGAAACCGGACGCCTATCCGGACTGCGACGCCGTCGGCGTCGAAGTCTTTCGCATCAAGGACGAGGAGCGCGCATGAACGCCCCCCACACGAATGACACGGCGGCCGCGGCCGCCACCCTCGACGACGCCGCGCCGGCCGGCCGCCAGGCGCTGACGCGCCGCGAGCAGAAGGAAGCGTACGAGAACAACAAGCTGTACAAGCGGATCGTGCGCCAGGTCGGCCAGGCGATCGGCGACTACAACATGATCGAGCACGGCGACAAGGTGATGGTGTGCCTGTCGGGCGGCAAGGACAGCTACGCGATGCTCGACGTGCTGCTGCGCCTGCGCGAGCGCGCGCCGATCGACTTCGACATCGTCGCGGTGAACCTCGACCAGAAGCAGCCGGGCTTCCCCGAGCACGTGCTGCCCGAGTACCTGAAGCAGGTCGGCGTGCCGTTCCACATCGAGAACCAGGACACCTACAGCATCGTCAAGCGGCTCGTCCCCGAAGGCAAGACGACCTGCTCGCTGTGCTCGCGGCTGCGCCGCGGGATCCTGTACCGTGTGGCCGGCGAGCTCGGCGCGACCAAGATCGCGCTCGGCCACCATCGCGACGACATCGTGCAGACGCTGCTGCTCAACATGTTCTACGGCGGCAAGCTGAAGGGGATGCCGCCGAAGCTGCAGTCGGACGACGGCAAGAACATCGTGATCCGCCCGCTCGCGTACGTGAAGGAAACCGATCTCGAGAAATACGCGGAGTTGCGCGAATTTCCGATCATCCCGTGCAACCTGTGCGGCAGCCAGCCGAACCTGAAGCGCGCGGAAATGAAGGCGCTGATCCGCGAATGGGACAAGCGCTTCCCGGGCCGCGTCGACAACATGTTCAACGCGCTCGCGAAGGTCGTGCCGTCGCACCTGATGGACACGACGCTGTACCCGTTCCAGTCGCTGCGCGCGACCGGCGAGGCCGATCCGCAAGGCGACATCGCGTTCGACGAGGAACCGTGCGCATCGGGCGACGATACCGCCGCGCCGGGCGCCGCCCGGCCGATCTCGATCGTCCAGTTCGACGACCTGTAAGCAGGGCCCGAACCCAGCCGGAACAAGGGCTCGCGGCCCCTGTTCCGGCGCTGTCGCCCCGCCGCGACAGGCCCGGAACGGCGGGGGCCGCATGCTAAAATGGACGGCTTCGAACTCCTCAGACAAGCTGGCGCCATGAATATCGTGATTTTGGCGGCAGGCACCGGCAAGCGCATGCGTTCCGCGCTGCCGAAAGTGCTTCACCCCCTGGCCGGCAGGCCGCTTCTCTCCCACGTCATCGACACCGCGCGCACGCTGCAGCCGTCCCGGCTGGTCGTCGTCGTCGGTCACGGTGCCGAGCAGGTCGAAGCCGCCGTCACCGCGCCCGATGTCCAGTTCGCGGTGCAGGCCGAGCAGCTCGGCACCGGCCACGCGGTGCGCCAGGCCCTGCCGCTCCTCGATCCCGCGCAACCGACGCTCGTGCTGTACGGCGACGTGCCGCTCACGCGCGCGTCGACGCTGCAGCACCTCGTCGATGCCGCGCGCGAGGGCCGCTACGGGATTCTGACCGTCACGCTCGACGATCCGACCGGCTATGGCCGCATCGTGCGCGATGCGTCGGGCTTCGTCACGCGCATCGTCGAGCAGAAGGACGCCTCGCCGGACGAGCTGAGGATCGCCGAGATCAACACGGGCATCATCGTCACGCCGACGGCCCAGCTGTCGATGTGGCTCGGCGCGCTGAAGAACGAGAACGCGCAGGGCGAGTACTACCTGACCGACGTCGTCGAACTCGCGATCGAGGCCGGCTTCGAGGTCGTCACGTCGCAGCCCGACGAGGACTGGGAAACGCTCGGCGTCAACAGCAAGGCACAGCTCGCGGAACTCGAGCGGATCCACCAGCGCAACGTCGCGGACGCGCTGCTCGCCGACGGCGTCACGCTCGCCGATCCGGCGCGCCTCGACGTGCGCGGCACGCTGCGCTGCGGCCGCGACGTGTCGATCGACGTGAACTGCGTGTTCGAAGGCAACGTGACGCTCGCCGACAACGTGACGATCGGCGCGAACTGCGTGATCCGCAACGCGTCGGTCGGCACCGGCACGCGCATCGACGCGTTCACGCACATCGACGGCGCCGAGCTCGGCGCGCACACCGTGATCGGCCCGTACGCGCGGCTGCGCCCCGGCGCGCAGCTCGGGGACGAAGCGCACGTCGGCAACTTCGTCGAGGTGAAGAACGCGGTGATCGGCCACGGCTCGAAGGCGAACCACCTCACCTACATCGGCGACGCCGACATCGGCGCGCGCGTGAACATCGGCGCGGGCACGATCACCTGCAACTACGACGGTGCGAACAAGTTCCGCACCGTGATCGAGGACGACGTGTTCGTCGGCTCCGACACGCAGCTCGTCGCGCCCGTGCGCGTCGGCCGCGGCGTGACGATCGCCGCCGGCACGACGATCTGGAAGGACGTGGCCGACGGCCTGCTCGCGTTGAACGAGAAGACCCAGACCGCGAAGAGCGGCTACGTCCGCCCGGTCAAGAAGAAGAGCTGAACCTTTTGCGGGTGCCCCGGCGGCGCCCGCGTCGACTTACAGGATTGACCATTCATGTGCGGCATTGTCGGCGCAGTTGCGCAGCGTAATATCGTTCCGGTGCTGATCGAAGGATTGCGGCGCCTCGAATACCGTGGCTACGACTCGTGCGGCGTCGCCGTGCTCGAGCCGGGCGCGCCGAAGCGCGCGCGCAGCGTCGCGCGCGTCGCCGATCTCGACACGCAGGTGCGCGAGTCGCATCTCGAAGGCACGACGGGCGTCGCGCACACGCGCTGGGCGACGCACGGCGCGCCCGTCACGCACAACGCACACCCGATCTTCTCGTCGAACGCGCTGGCGCTCGTGCACAACGGCATCATCGAGAACTTCGAGCCGCTGCGCGAGGCGCTGCGCGCGAAGGGCTACGAATTCGTGTCGCAGACCGACACCGAGGTGATCGCGCACCTCGTGCACAGCCTGTATCGCGGCAACCTGTTCGACGCCGTGCGCGAAGCCGTGCAGCAGCTGCACGGCGCGTATGCGATCGCCGTGATCCACAAGGACCAGCCGCATACCGTCGTCGGCGCGCGCCAGGGTTCGCCGCTCGTCGTCGGCCACGGCGACGGCGAGAACTTCCTCGCGTCCGATGCGCTCGCGCTCGCGGGCAGCACCGACCGCTTCACGTTCCTCGAGGAAGGCGACGTGTGCGAGCTGTCGCTCGACGGCGTGACGATCGTCGATCGCCACGGCGCCACCGTGCAGCGCGAGATCCGCGTGGTCAGCGCGTACGGCGGCGCGGTCGAGCTCGGCCCCTATCGCCACTTCATGCAGAAGGAAATCTTCGAGCAGCCGCGCGCGATCAGCGATACCGTGCCGCAGACGGAAGCCTTCGACGCGACGCTGTTCGGCGACGCCGCGCCCGCCGCGTTCGCGGAGATCGACAGCCTGCTGATCCTCGCCTGCGGCACGAGCTACTACTCGGGCCTCACCGCGAAGTACTGGCTCGAATCGATCGCGAAGATCCCGACGCAGGTCGAGATCGCGAGCGAATACCGCTACCGCGAATCGGTGCCGAACCCGCGCCAGCTCGTGCTCGTGATCTCGCAGTCGGGCGAGACGGCCGACACGCTCGCGGCGCTCAAGCACGCGCAGTCGCTCGGCCACACGCACACGCTCGCGGTGTGCAACGTCGCGACGAGCGCGATGGTGCGCCTGACGGAAATGCAGTTCCTCACGCATGCGGGCACCGAGATCGGCGTCGCATCGACGAAGGCGTTCACGACGCAGCTCGTCGCGCTGTTCGTGCTGGCCGCGACGCTCGGCAAGCTGCGTGGGCACGTCGACGCCGCGCAGGAAGCGCAATTCCTGAAGGAGCTGCGCCACCTGCCGGCCGCGCTGAACAGCGTGCTCGCGCTCGAGCCGCAGATCATCGCGTGGTCGGAGGAGTTCGCGCGCAAGGAAAACGCGCTGTTCCTCGGCCGCGGGCTGCACTACCCGATCGCGCTGGAAGGCGCGCTGAAGCTGAAGGAAATCTCGTACATCCACGCCGAGGCCTATCCGGCCGGCGAACTGAAGCACGGGCCGCTCGCGCTCGTCACGGAAGCGATGCCGGTCGTCACGGTCGCGCCGAACGACACGCTGCTCGAGAAACTGAAGTCGAACATGCAGGAAGTGCGCGCGCGCGGCGGCGAGCTGTACGTGTTCGCCGATGCCGATACGCAGATCGTCAACGACGACGGCCTGCACGTGATCCGGATGCCGGAACACTACGGGCAGCTGTCGCCGATCCTGCACGTCGTGCCGCTGCAGCTGCTCGCGTATCACACCGCGTGCGCGCGCGGCACCGACGTCGACAAGCCGCGGAACCTCGCGAAATCGGTGACGGTGGAGTAACGCAGGACGACCGGGATGGCCCGCGCCGGGCCACCCTCATCGCGCCGCGGTGCGAAGCAGGCCATTCGGCCAGGTCGAAGACGGAGAGACAATGGTAAGACTGATTGGATGCGGATTGCTGGCGCTGACGTTCGCGTCGACGGGCTGGGCCGCCGAGCATTACGTCGAGGTCTGGAACCCGCCCGAGGCACGACATCCGGCGGCCCGTACGCCGGCCGCGCGCACGGGCGCCGACGCGCGTACCGGCAAGAGCGCGGAGAAGCACGCGAGCGTCACGCCGAAAGCCCCCGCGAAGCCGCACAAGCGCCGTGTCGCGCAAGCCGTGAAAGCCGGCCCGCATCACCCGGCCGCCACCGCGACCGAAACGCCGGCGGCGCCGCGCCCTGTCGCACAACCCGCGCCGGGCCGCCTCACGGTGATGCACCCGGCCGGCTCCGACGAGACGCACGCGCTGGGCTTCTCCAACATCCCGCGTCAATACACGCCGGACGGCAACGTGCTGCAGGTCGGCACGCAGGGCCGCGCCGCGGAGGTGACTCGATAATGGAAGCGCAAACCTACCACGGCTACCAGATCTGGGGCCATGCGATCCTGCAGCAGGAGGAGATCATGCAGCCCGACCGCTTCGCGGCGAGCGGCACGATCACGCAGAACAACAAGCTGGTCGAGGCATCCGGCGTGCTCGGCGTCTTCGATACCGAGGACGAGGCGCGCGAAGCGGGGCTCGAATGGGCCCGCGCCTGGATCGACAGCCACCGCTGACCGGCCGCGCCACCGTACGCGTGCCGTGACGGTCGCGGCGCTCACGCATCGCACATGAAAGAAGGGGCGTCGACGACGCCCCTTCTTTCATTCGAACCCGCAACGCTCAGGCGGTCGCGCGCGGCGGCCTCGCCACCTGCCGCGGCCGGCCGACGAGCCGGGCCAGCACGAGGATCGCCGCCAGCGTCGCGACGTACGCGGCGATCTGGATGCCCGCCGGACGCGCGGTATAGCCGATCAGCGTATGGAGCGCCTTGCCGACGATGCTCGATTCCTTGAGCAGCCACGACGTGTCCCAGATCGCGTCGCCCCACGACGGCACGAGCCCCGCGGCCAGCAGGAAGCCGACGCACTGGCTCGCCATCCCCGCCGCGAGCAGCACGATCAGCGCATTGGTGACGGAGAACAGGCGCTTCAGCGGAATCTGCAGCAGGCCCGCATACATCGCATAGCCGAGCCCGGCGCCACCGAGCACGCCGAGCAGACCGCCGACGATCATCTGCGGCGTCTGTCCCGGATCGCCCGCCGCGATCCCGTAGAGGAACAGCACGGCCTCGGAGCCTTCGCGCAGCACCGCGACGCCGACCACGATGGCGAGACCCGTCAGCGGCCGGCGGCCGGCCGCGACGGCCCGGCCGACTTCGCCCATGTGCAGCGCCATCTCGCGGCCGTGCCGGCTCATCCAGATGCAGTGCCACGCCAGCATCAGCGTCGCGACGAACATCACGCCCGCGTTGAAGACTTCCTGCCCCATGCCGGACGCCCATTGCGAGATCACGTCGGCGAACGCCGCGATCAGGCCGGCACCGATCACGCCGCCGACCAGCCCGCCGCTCACCCACCAGCCGCGCCGCGGCACGCCCTTCGTGGCGGCCATCACGATCGACACCACCAGCGCGGCCTCGAGCACTTCACGAAAGACGATCAGGGCAGTCGACAGCATGTCGGTTTCCGCTTACTTGACGGTCAGGTGCGTCTTCGACTGCGCTTCGTGATACTCGTCGTGGAACTCGTAGGTGCCCGCCTTCAGCGGCCCGACGAGGATCTCGACCGACTTGCCGGCCGGCACGACCTTCTCCGCCTTGAAGTCGTCGCTCTCGAATTCCGCGGGCGTCGCGTCGAGGTTCTTCACGACGAATTTCACCTTCTTGCCGGCGGGGATCGTCACGCCATCGGGCGAAAACTTGTGGTCCTTCAGGGTCAGGTTGACGACGTCGTCGGCAGCGAATGCGGACGTTGCCGATGCGCCCAGCAGGGCCAGCGCGAAGCCGAAAGCAAAACGATTCATGGTCGGAAACGGAGAACGGATCTTGAGGGGAATCGATACTAAGAGCGATTCGCATTTCCACAACGAATGCCCACGTTTTCAATATGGAAATAATGCCCCACATCGTTTCACGGCATGTTGTCCGGAAAGGCTTTTCCCGACGCGCGACGCCGCGCGGCCACGGTCAATCGGGCCAAACACCGACCGGCATGCGCGGCGCCGCGCCGATTCGTCCGACCACCGCCTGACGCGTCATCCATCGGCCGCGCGGTATCCTGCACACAGTGCTTGACCTTCCCACCATGGCAAACTTCATGTTGACGGTGTTCGTCAATCATCCATTCAGGAGAACACGATGGAATTCGAAGTGCAGGACATGACCTGCGGCGGCTGCGCCAATGCGATCACGCGTGCGGTGACGGCCGCCGATCCCGCCGCGAAGCTCGACATCGACGTCGCGGCGAAAATCGTCAAGGTCGAATCGGCGCAAGGCGCCGAGCGCGTGCAGTCGATCATCGAGGCCGCCGGCTTCCATCCCGCGCTGCGCGCCGCCTGACGCGCCCTCGGAAAGGCGGGCGCACCGCCGCACGGCGATGCGCCCGCACACGGCAGCGCGTCAGCGCAGCCGGATCAGCGTCGACTTCAGCTCGGTGTATTTCTCGAGCGCGTGCAGCGACTTGTCGCGGCCGTTGCCCGACTGCTTGTAGCCGCCGAACGGGAAGTTCATGTCGCCGCCCTCGTCGTAGCAGTTCACCCACACGGTACCCGCACGCAGCCGGCGCGACACGTCGTGCGCGGTCGTCAGGTTCGACGTCCACACGGCCGCGGCCAGCCCGTATTCGGTGTCGTTCGCGATCCGCACGGCCTCGTCGACGTCGTCGAACACGATCACCGACAGCACGGGCCCGAAGATTTCCTCGCGCGCGATCCTCGCATCGGGCGTCACCTCGAACACCGTCGGCTCGACGTAAAAGCCGCCCGTCTCCTCCTTCACGCGCGCCCCGCCCGTGACGAGCCGGCCTTCGCCGCGCCCCGCCTCGATGTATCCGAGCACGCGTTCGAGCTGGATGCCGTCGACGATCGCGCCCATCGACACCGACGGGTCGAGCGGGTTGCCCGGCACGTACGCGCGGGCGGCCGCGACGAGCTTCTCGATGAAGGCGTCCTTGATGTCGCGATGCACGAGCAGCCGCGACCCGGCCGTACACATCTCGCCCATGTTGTAGAAGATCGCGCCGGCCGCCGTTTGCGCGGCACGGTCGAGATCGGGGCAATCGGGCAGCACGATGTTCGGCGACTTGCCGCCGAGCTCGAGCCATGCGCGCTTCAGGTTCGACTGCGCCGCGTACTGCATGATCAGCTTGCCGACGGCCGTCGAGCCCGTGAACGCGATGCAGTCGACGTCGCGATGCAGCGCGAGCAGCTTGCCCGGTTCGCCAGCGCCCGGCACGACGTTGAACACGCCGGCCGGGATGCCGGCTTCGAACGCGAGCTGCGCGACGCGGATCGCGGTCAGCGGCGATTTCTCCGACGGCTTCAGCACGACGCTGTTGCCGGCCGCGAGCGCGGGGCCGAATTTCCACGCGGCCATCAGGATCGGGAAATTCCACGGCACGACGGCCGCCACCACGCCGACCGGCTCGCGCGTGACGAGACCGACCAGATGATGATCGGCCGGCGCGACCTCGCCGCCGACCTTGTCGATCGCTTCCGCGAACCATTCGACGCAGTACGCGGCGCCCGGCACGTCGACCGTCGTCGTGTCGCCGATCGGCTTGCCCGCGTCGAGCGTCTCGAGCAGCGACAGTTCGTCGAGATGCTCGCGCATCAGCGCGGCCCAGCGCAGCAGCACGGCCTTGCGTGCGCGCGGGTTCAGGCCGGCCCATACGCCTGCGTCGAACGCCCGGCGTGCCGCCGCGACGGCTGCGTTCACGTCGGCTTCGCCGCAGTCGGCGACCTTCGCGAGCACGCGGCCGTCGATCGGGCTCACGCAGTCGAACGTCTTGCCGCCGTGCGCGTCGCGCGACGCGCCGTCGATGAATGCGCGCCCTTCGATCCGGAGCGACGCCGCCTTGTCCTGCCAGTCAGCCAAAGTCAACTTGTTCATCAGGATGCCTCAATGTTTTGACATTCGCGGTGCGCCGCGCGCCTGACGCGCGGCCGGCCTGCAGCGAATGCGATGACGCGCGGTCAGAAGGTCGCCGGCGAATTGGCCGAGACGACCTCGCAGATCAGTTCCGCGCTGGGATTGCGAAAACGGTGCGGCAAACGGCTTTCGAAGTAGTAGCCGTCTCCGGGGTCGAGCAGCCACGTCGCGCCGTCGACGGTCAGCTCGAGCCGGCCCGACACGACGACACCGCCCTCGTGCCCCGCATGCACGAGCATCTCGGGGCCCGTGTCGGCGTGCGGCTGATAGATCTCGCGCAGGATGCACATGTTGCGGTCCTTCACGCTCGCGCCGACCAGATGAAACGCGAGCGTGTCGTTGCCGAGGTTCGGCATCTCGTCACGACGCGACACGACCGAGCGCGACTCGACGAGCTCGAACGTGAAGAACTCCGCCAGACTCATCGGTATGCATTCGAGCAACTTCTTCAGCGATCCGACCGACGGGCTCACGCGCCCCTGTTCGATCAGCGAGATCGTGCCGTTGGTCACGCCGGCCCGCTTCGCGAGTTCGCGCTGCGACAGGCCATGCTTGTTGCGCACGAAGCGCAGGCGCTCGGCGACTTCGGTGGACATCGATTCGGTTTCGGACACGATAGGTGCGATGACAAAGTGAAACGACGCAGTGGACAGCCGTTGAATATTCTAATCACTTTATGCCGCAGATCAGCGGGGAAAACCCTGAAAGGCGTTCGAAATAATGAACACCTCGCCGACTATTCCGTTTGCGAATCTTTTGTTCGCACTGCTCGGGAAAGCCCTGATGCAGGACCGTTAAAAAACATTTGACGCCGTTTTTGGCTCGTATATGCTGGCTCTCAGGTCAGCGTCATTTTGTTTTCACAGGCAGCAAAAAGCGTTATTGCAACGCAAAAATTGATGCCCATCAATGTAAATGACGCATAACCGGCGCCTTGATTATTTTAAACGCCCAGCGCGTTGAAAAGATCGGGTGTTCAATACTTTCAACAACCCAGTCGAGTGTAATCGTGAGAGTCCGTGGCCCTCTGGTGAGGTGGGATCGTAGCGTGGCGCGAAGTTCGCGCAGCGCGGCATCCCCTTCCGATGGCAGTTGCGGCTGGCATAGTCCTCGCCTGCAGCATCTGTCGATCTACACCATCCTGTCTCGTCGTTCCGTTCGGCGCCACAACGCCGTATCCGCACGCGCATTCGTCGCCGTCGATACCGACGAAGTGGCGTCGCTGCTGCCGTAGCGCCTCTCCTTTCTTTACGCCGTTCGTTTCATCCGCTGATTCGCCAACCGCATGGTCCGTGCGGTGACGGAACGCGTTCGCGCATTCGTTGCCGCGTCGCGTGTCGCAATGAAACGAACGACGGCCTGATCGTCGCGCGCAGCGCGGATCGCCACGCCATCCCGTTGCGCCCATTCACCAGCGGCCTTGCGCCTTGCGCCAGGCTGCGGGGCTGTTGCACGCCCGCGTTTCGCGCCGTCCGGCGAGCCGCACGCAACAACCCTCTGGATAGCTGATAGACGTCATGGAAAGGAAACCCCTCGTCGGCATCACCGCCGACCTCACGCAAATCGGCGCACACGCGTCGCACACGGTCGGCGACAAATACGTCGCCGCGATCGTCGACGGCGCGCACGCGTTCGCGATGGTGCTGCCTGCACTCGGCGAGCGCCAGTCGGTCGACGACGTGCTCGCCACGGTCGACGGGCTGCTGTTTACCGGCAGCTATTCGAACGTCGAGCCGCACCGGTACGGCGGCGAACCGAGCGCACCCGGCACGAAGCACGACCCGGCACGCGACGCGACGACGCTGCCGCTGCTGCGCGCGGCGATCGCCGCGGGCGTACCCGTGCTCGCCGTCTGCCGCGGCTTCCAGGAGCTGAACGTCGTCTGCGGTGGCACGCTGCACCAGCGCGTGCATGAAGTGCCGGGCCTCGCCGATCACCGCGAGGACGACGACGCGCCGATGGACACGCAATACGGCCCCGCGCACGTCGTGCGCCTGACGCCCGGCGGCCGGTTGCATGCACTCGCCGGCGGCCGCGACGAAGTGCACGTGAACTCGCTGCACAAGCAGGGCATCGCGCAGCTCGGCTCCGGCCTCGCCGTCGAAGCCGTCGCGCCGGACGGCCTGATCGAGGCCGTCAGCGTCGTCGACGCACCGGCTTTCGCCCTCGCCGTGCAATGGCACCCCGAATGGCGCCATGCGCAGGACCCGCTGTCGAGCGAGATCTTCCGCGCCTTCGGCGATGCCTGCCGCGCCCGCCGCACTGCCCGCACGCGCGCCATGGCCGCCGCCGCGCTCGCCTGAGCGCGCCGCCCCAAACCCACGAGAACAGACATGCAAGACATCGAAGATTTCCTGAAGCAGCACCGGATCACCGAGATCGAAGCGATCATCCCCGACATGGCCGGCATCGCGCGCGGCAAGATCACGCCGCGCAACAAGTTCACGTCCGGCGAATCGATGCGCCTGCCGCAGGCCGTGATGGTGCAGACCGTCACCGGCGAATATCCGGAAGACGGCTCGCTGACCGGCGTGACCGACCCCGACATGGTGTGCGTGCCCGACACGTCGACGATCCGCCTGATCCCGTGGGCCGTCGACCCGACCGCGCAGGTGATCCACGACTGCGTGCACTTCGACGGCTCGCCGGTCGAGATCTCGCCGCGCTACGTGCTGCGCCGCGTGCTCGACCTGTACAAGGCGAAGGGCTGGAAACCCGTCGTCGCGCCGGAGCTCGAGTTCTATCTCGTCGACATGAACAAGGACCCGGACCTGCCGCTGCGTCCGCCGGTCGGCCGCACGGGCCGCCCCGAAACGGGCCGCCAGTCGTATTCGATCGAGGCCGTCAACGAGTTCGATCCGCTGTTCGAGGACATCTACGAGTACTGCGAATCGCAGAACCTCGACATCGACACGCTGATCCACGAAGTCGGCGCCGCGCAGATGGAGATCAACTTCATGCACGGCGACGCGCTGTCGCTGGCCGACCAGGTGTTCCTGTTCAAGCGCACGGTGCGCGAGGCCGCGCTGCGTCACAACATGTACGCGACCTTCATGGCCAAGCCGATGGAGGACGAACCGGGTTCAGCGATGCATGTGCACCAGAGCATCGTCGACGAGGAAACGGGCCAGAACCTGTTCACGTCGCCGGAAACCGGCGGCGCGACGTCGATGTTCTACAACTACCTCGCGGGCCTGCAGAAGTACACGCCGGCGCTGATGCCGATCTTCGCGCCGTACATCAACTCGTACCGCCGCCTGTCGCGCTTCATGGCCGCGCCGATCAACGTGCAGTGGGGCTACGACAACCGCACGGTCGGCTTCCGCATCCCGCACTCGGGCCCGTCGGCACGGCGCATCGAGAACCGCATCCCGGGCGTCGACTGCAACCCGTACCTCGCGCTCGCCGCGACGCTCGCGGCCGGCTATCTCGGCATGACGCAGCGCCTGGAGCCGACCGAGCCGCTCGTCAGCGACGGCTACGACCTGCCGTACCAGTTGCCGCGCAACCTCGAGGAAGGGCTGACGCTGATGGCCGCGTGCGAACCGCTCGGCGAGATCCTCGGCCACAAGTTCCTGAAGGCGTATTTCGCGTTGAAGGAAACCGAATACGAAGCGTTCTTCCGCGTGATCAGCTCGTGGGAACGCCGCCATCTGCTGCTGCACGTCTGAACGTGCGCGCAACCGAATACGGAATCACGGAGGAAACATGACTTACCGCAACGAATCTGCCTGGATCCAGCCGGCCGCGCCGGCCGCCGCGCCGCGCGCGACGCAGGCACGCTCGACCGCCGAATACCGCGCGCTCGACGCCGCGCACCACATCCACCCGTTCTCGGACATGGGCGCGCTGAACCGCGCCGGCAGCCGCGTGATCGTGAAGGCCGACGGCGTCTACCTGTGGGATTCGGACGGCAACAAGGTGATCGACGGGATGGCCGGCCTGTGGTGCGTGAACGTCGGCTACGGCCGCAAGGAACTCGCCGACGCCGCGTATCGCCAGCTGCAGGAACTGCCGTTCTACAACACCTTCTTCAAGACCACGCACCCGCCGGTGATCGAGCTGTCCGCGCTGCTCGCGGAACTGACGCCGGCCGGCTTCAACCACTTCTTCTACTGCAACAGCGGCTCGGAAGGCAACGACACCGTGCTGCGCCTCGTGCACCAGTACTGGCGCGTGCAGGGCAAGCCGCAGAAGAAGTTCGTGATCTCGCGCAAGAACGGCTACCACGGCTCGACCATCGCGGGCGGCACGCTCGGCGGGATGGGCTACATGCACGAGCAGATGCCGTCGAAGGTCGAGCACATCGTGCATATCGACCAGCCGTATTTCTTCGGCGAAGCGCAGCCGGGCGAGACGCCGGAAGCGTTCGGCCTCGCGCGCGCGCAGCAGCTCGAGGCGAAGATCCTCGAACTCGGCGCGGAGAACGTTGCCGCGTTCATCGGCGAGCCGTTCCAGGGCGCGGGCGGCGTGATCTTCCCGCCGTCGACGTACTGGCCGGAAATCCAGCGGATCTGTCGCAAGTACGACATCCTGCTCGTCGCCGACGAGGTGATCGGTGGCTTCGGGCGCACCGGCGAATGGTTCGCGCATCAGCACTTCGGTTTCGAGCCGGACCTGATCACGATGGCCAAGGGCCTCACGTCGGGTTATGTGCCGATGGGGGCGGTCGGCATTCACGAGCGCGTGGCGCGGCCGATCATCGACAACGGCGAATTCAATCACGGCCTCACGTACTCGGGCCATCCGGTCGCGGCGGCCGTCGCGGTCGCGAACCTGAAGCTGCTGCGCGACGAAGGCATCGTCGAGCGCGTGAAGACCGACACGGGCCCGTACTTCCAGGCGCTGATGCGCGAGACCTTCGCGCGTCACCCGATCGTCGGCGAGGTGCATGGTCACGGCCTCGTCGCGAGCCTCCAGCTCGCCGAATCGCCGGCCGATCGCCGCCGCTTCGCGAACGGCGGCGACGTCGGCACGATCTGCCGCGACTTCTGCTTCAACGGCAACCTGATCATGCGCGCGACCGGCGACCGGATGCTGCTGTCGCCGCCGCTCGTGATCACGCGCCAGGAAATCGATGAACTCGTGTCGAAGGCGAAGAAAGCCGTCGATGCAACCGCCCAGCAACTGGGTATTTCGTAACGGCTTTGCCTACAGGCGTGCGGCGGGCGCCGCACGCCGCCATAACCAGGGGAATTCCACCATGCGTGCCAGCTTTCTTCGCCAAGCCTGTTCTGTTGCCGCCCTTGCCGCCGCGGCCGCGTTCACGTCGGTCGCCAGCCCGACGGCGCGTGCCGACGAGCTGAATGTCTACAACTGGTCCGACTACATCGCACCGGACACGATCCCGAACTTCCAGAAGCAGACGGGCATCCACGTCAAGTACGACAACTACGACAGCGACGACACGCTTCAGGCGAAGCTGCTGGCCGGCAGCTCGGGCTACGACATCGTCGTGCCGACGTCGAACTACATGGCCAAGCAGATCCAGGCCGGCGTGTACCAGAAGCTCGACAAGTCGAAGATTCCGAACCTCGCGAACCTCGACCCGCTGCTGATGAAGATGATTGCCGACGCCGATCCGGGCAACCAGTACGGCGTGCCCTGGGCCTACGGCACGGACGGCATCGGCTACAACGCGCAGGCGGTGAAGAAGGCGCTCGGCGACAAGGCGCCGGTCGACAGCTGGGCGCTGGTGTTCGACCCGGCCAACATGGAAAAGCTGAAGAGCTGCGGCGTGTCGTTCCTCGACCAGGCCGTCGACGTGTTCGCCGCCACGCTGCAATACATGGGCAAGAACCCGAACAGCACGAACCCCGGCGACTACCAGGCCGCATTCGAAGTCCTGAAGAAAGTCCGCCCGTACATCACCCAGTTCAACTCGTCCGGCTACATCAACGACCTCGCGAACAACGACGTGTGCGTCGTGCTCGGCTGGTCGGGCGACGTCGGCATCGCGCACCGCCGTTCGGCGGAAGCGAAGCGTTCGTACGACATCAAGTTCTCGAACCCGAAGGAAGGCGGCCTGCTGTGGTTCGACGTGATGGTGATCCCGAAGGATGCGCCGCACCCCGAGGCCGCACTGAAGTGGATCAACTACGTGTCCGATCCGAAGGTCAACGCGGCGATCACCAACACGGTGTTCTACCCGACCGCGAACAAGGCGGCGCACCAGTTCGTCACGCCGGCCGTCGCGCAGGATCCGACCGTCTACCCGCCGGAAGACGTGCTGAAGAAGATGGTGCTGATGAAGCCGATGCCGGCCGACATCCTGCGCCTCGAGAACCGTCTGTGGGCCCAGCTGAAGACGGGCCACTGATCGTCATGCATTACGGCGGCGCAGGCATCGCATCACGCCTGCCCGCCTGAGATTCGCGGACCTCCGTCCGCCCGCGCGCGCCGCGCGCACTGTTCCATCCGGCACGAGCCGTTGTCCGCGAGTCGCGTTGCGCGCCTCGTGCGGGGACGCTCACGCCTGCAATCCGTGAAGAACGAATGGTGACTCCCATGCAATCGATACCCTCTTCCGCTGCTGCACGACAGACCCAACCGGCCGCCGCGGCCCGTCCGCAAAACGACGCGTTCGTACGCATCGAAAACGTCGTGAAGAAGTTCGGCGACAGCACGGCCGTCGACAACGTGAACCTGACGATCGCGAAGAACGAATTGTTCGCACTGCTCGGCAGCTCGGGCTGCGGCAAGTCGACGCTGCTGCGCATGCTCGCCGGGCTGGAAACGGCGACCTCCGGCAAGATCTTCGTCGACGGCGAGGACCTCGCGTCGCTGCCGCCGTACCGCCGCCCGGTCAACATGATGTTCCAGTCGTACGCGCTGTTCCCGCACATGACGGTCGAATCGAACGTCGCGTTCGGCCTGAAGCAGGAAGGCACGCCGAAAAACGAGATCAAGGAGCGCGTGGCCGATGCGCTCGCGCTCGTGCAGATGGGCAAGTACGCGCAGCGCAAGCCGCACCAGCTCTCCGGCGGCCAGCAGCAGCGCGTCGCGCTGGCCCGCTCGCTGGTCAAGCGCCCGAAGCTGCTGCTGCTCGACGAGCCGATGTCCGCGCTCGACAAGAAGATCCGCCAGAAGACCCAGCTCGAACTCGTGAACATCATCGAGAAGGTCGACGTGACCTGCGTGATGGTCACGCACGACCAGGAAGAGGCGATGACGATGGCCAGCCGCCTCGCGGTGATGAGCGAAGGCAAGATCGTGCAGATCGGCGCGCCGGGCGAGGTGTACGAGTTCCCGAACAGCCGCTTCTCGGCCGAATTCATCGGCTCGACCAACCTGTTCGAGGGCCGCGTCGTCGAGGACGAACCCGATCACATCTTCGTCGAGAGCGACGACCTCGAGGCGCGCATGTACGTGAGCCACGGCGTCACGGGCCCGCTCGGCATGCCGGTCGGCATCTCGGTGCGCCCGGAGCGCATCCACGTGTCGCGCGAGAAGCCGGGCTCGAAGCACAACTGGGCGCGCGGCGTCGTGACCGACATCGCGTACATGGGCAGCTACTCGCTGTACCACGTGCGCTTGCCGAGCGGCAAGACGGTCGTGTCGAACCTGTCGAGCTCGCACCTGATGAACGACAACGCGCCGGCGTGGAACGACGACGTGTTCGTGTCGTGGTCGCCGGCCAGCGGCGTCGTGCTGACGCAATGAGGGCGACGCGATGAGAACCTCTGCTTCCACGCCTTCCACGCCGGTGTCGGCCGGCGCCTCGAGCATGGCCGCCGGCCGCTCGCGCCCGGGCCGCTTCGCCGCGCTGTCGCGCTTCCTGCCGTCGGGCCGCAGCGTCGCGATCGGCGTGCCGTTCCTGTGGCTCGCGGTGTTCTTCGCGCTGCCGTTCGTGCTGGTGCTGAAGATCAGCTTCGCCGACCAGGTGATGGGCATTCCGCCGTACACGTCGCTCGTCGAAATCAAGGACGGCGTCGTGCACTTCGCGCTGCAGCTGTCGCACTACGCGTTCCTGCTGCAGGACGACCTGTATATCGCGACCTACCTCAGCTCGCTGAAGATGGCCGCCGTGTCGACGGTGCTGTGCCTGCTGATCGGGTACCCGATGGCGTACTACATCGCGCGCTCGGAGCCGAACCGCCGCAACGTGCTGATGATGGCCGTGATGCTGCCGTTCTGGACGTCGTTCCTGATCCGCGTGTACGCGTGGATCGGGATCCTGAAGGACGACGGCCTCCTGAACCACACGCTGATCGCGCTCGGCATCATCCACACGCCGCTGCGGCTGTACCACAGCGACGCGGGCGTCTACATCGGGATGGTCTATTCGTACCTGCCGTTCATGGTGATGCCGCTGTACGCGCACCTCGTGAAGATGGACCTGACGCTGCTCGAAGCCGCATACGACCTGGGCGCGAAGCCGTGGGTCGCGTTCACGCGGATCACGCTGCCGCTGTCGAAGAACGGGATCATCGCCGGCAGCCTGCTGGTGTTCATCCCGGCGGTGGGCGAGTACGTGATTCCGGAGCTGCTCGGCGGCGCCGACACGCTGATGATCGGCCGCGTGATGTGGGATGAATTCTTCAACAACATGGACTGGCCGATGGCGTCCGCGGTGACGGTCGCGATGGTGCTGCTGTTGCTGGTGCCGATGGCGCTGTTCCAGTACTACCAGGTCAAGGAACTGGAGGAAGCGAAATGATCAAGCCGAGCAAACCGCTGTCGACGGGCGTCCTCGCCTTCGGCTTCCTGTTCCTGTACATCCCGATCATCAGCCTGATCGTGTACTCGTTCAACGAGTCGAAGCTGGTGACGGTGTGGTCGGGCTTCTCGCTGAAGTGGTACGCGGCGCTGCTGGAGGACGACGAGCTGCTGACGGCCGCGTGGCTGTCGCTGAAGATCGGCCTCCTGACGGCGACCGCGTCGGTCGTGATCGGCACGTGGGCGGGCTTCGTGCTCGCGCGCTTCGGCCGCTTCAAGGGCTTCACGCTGTACACGGGGATGATCAACGCGCCGCTGGTGATTCCGGAAGTGATCCAGGGCATCTCGCTGCTGCTGCTGTTCGTGGCGCTGGAGCAGATGTTCGGCTGGCCGAAGGGCCGCGGGATGCTGACGATCTGGATCGGTCACGTGATGCTGTGCGTGTCGTACGTGGCGATCATCGTGCAGTCGCGCGTGAAGGAGATGAACAAGTCGCTGGAAGAAGCGGCGCTCGATCTCGGGGCAACGCCGCTGAAGGTGTTCTTCGTGGTGACGCTGCCGCTGATCTCGCAGGCGCTGCTGTCGGGCTGGCTGCTGTCGTTCACGCTGTCGATCGACGACCTGGTGCTGTCGGCGTTCCTGTCCGGGCCGGGCTCGACGACGCTGCCGCTGGTGGTGTTCTCGCGCGTGCGGCTGGGGCTGAACCCGGAGATGAATGCGCTGGCGACGCTGTTCATCACGGCCGTGACGATCGGCGTGATCGTCGTGAACCGGATGATGATCGCCCGCGAGCGGCGCCGCATGGCCGACCTGAAGGCGGCGTTCGCGGCGGCATGACGGCCCACCCGCTTCGAGGATAACAAGCACGGCAGACAAGCAAGACGCGCTGCCCCAGGGGGGGCGCGCGATTCGATCCCGATTTGACAGGCGCACGACAAGGAGAATCCGCAATGAAGAAGAAACTGATCTGCCTGCTGGTGGCCGGCGCGTTGCCGGGCATCGCGCTGGCCGGTTCCACATCCGCCGAGATCAAGGCGCTGCAGGCGCAGGTCGCGGCACTGCAGAAACAGATGAAGGCGATGCAGGCGCAGCTCGCCGCGAAGCCGGGCGGCACGGCGGTCGCGACTGCCGGCGCGGGTGCAGGCGCCGGCACGGGCGGCGGCGGCAAGGTCGTCGCGGTGGCCGCCGATCCGGGCTCGCCGGATTACGGCAAGGCACAGGCCACGCTGACCAACGACGAGGTCAGCGAAATGAAGCAGCAGATCGCGAACCAGCAGCTGAAGGTCGATTCGCTGACCGACGCGGCCAACACGGGCCCGCTGGCCGGCCTGTCGGTCACGGGCTACATCGACCCGACCTACATCTACAACCGCGCGGCCGGCACGTCGTCGTTCCTGTTCGCGAACCACGAGAACGCGTACAACTACTTCAACAGCACGTTCGGCGATCTCTACCTCGACATCAAGAAGACGTTCGGCGTCGGCCCGATGGCGCCGTCGGCCGAGATCACGCTGATGCCGAACCGCGGCAACGGCATCACGCTGCTGCAGAACTCGCGCGGCTCGATCACCGACAACCTGCTGAACACGGCGGTCGTCAACGTGCCGATCACCGCCACGACGACACTGGTCGCCGGCCTGATCCCGAGCTTCGGCGGCTACGAGGTGCAGCAGTCGAACCAGATGCTCACGCTCACGCACAACCTGCTGTACGATTTCTCCGATCCGGGCAGCTACGTCGGTGTCGGCGCGAACTACACGAAGGGCAACTGGGCGTGGAAGTTCTTCCTCGGCAACGAGCAGTACCGCACGTACGGTTCGGTCACGCAGACGGGCACCAATGCGCTCGGCGATCCGATCACCACCAGCAACAAGGTGCCGACCTTCACCGCGCGCGCGGACTACACGTGGTCGAGCGCGCTCGATATCGGCGGTTCGTTCAACATCGGGCGGCAGACGCTGTCGAGCGCGATCGATGACAACGGCGTCGTCCACTACGGCCCGGGCGGGGCGGCACCGAGCGCATACGGTTCGTTCTTCTTCGGCGAACTCGACGCGACCTACACGCTCGCCGATATTCAGTACAACGCGGAAGTCGACTACGGCCGGCAGCAGCACGCGGCGTTCAACGGCGGGCTCGCGCAGTGGTACGGCCTGTCGCTGCTCGCGCACCGCAAGTTCAACGCGCCGGTGGTCGGCCGCATGGGCGTGACGCTGCGCTACGACCTGCTCGCCAACTCGAAGAACGGCGGCGGCGGCGGCGGCATCGCGCTGAACGGCAACGGGATGGATCCGAGCAACGGCTTCGGCGTCGACGCGGACTGCCTCGCGCAGTCGAAGGCCGGCGGCGGCCTCGGCTTCGAGTGCAAGGGGGCGGTACGCCAGGACGTCGCGCTCGACCTGCTGTTCTATCCGACCCAGCAGATCACCGTGAAGGTCGAATACCGGCACGACTGGGCGAACAACAAGGTGTTCCTGCGCAACGACGGTTCGTACGGCAAGTCCAACGACCTGCTCGCCACGCAGTTCATCTATTCGTTCTGACGCACCACACGCGGGACGCCGTGCCGCGCGCACGGCGTCCCGTGCCGTTTTCAGGGGTGGCTGCGCGCAGCTTGCCGCCTTTTCGAAGGAGACGTTTTGATGACGCAGTCTTTCACCCGCCGCGCGGATGCGCTCGCGCGCGACTCGTACTACGAAGCAACGGTCGCACGCCCGGTGGCGGACGATCCGGTGCTCGAGGACGCGATCGACGTCGACGTGTGCGTGATCGGCGCCGGCTTCGCGGGCCTGTCGACGGCGCTCGATTGCCGCGCGCGCGGGCTGTCCGTCGCCGTGATCGATGCGCACCGGCCCGGCTGGGGCGCGTCGGGCCGCAACGGCGGCCAGGCGATCACGGGCTTCGCGAAGGACGAGGTGATCGAGCGGCAGCTCGGCGCCGACGGCGCGCGTGCCGCGTGGTCGCTGTCGCTCGACGGCGTCGCGCTGATCGCCGAACGGATCGCGCGCTACGGGATCGACTGCGACTTCACGCGCGGCTACCTGACGGTCGCGACGAAACCCCGCCGCATCGACGACCTGCGCGCGTGGATGGAAGCCGCGACGTCGCGATGGGGCCATCCGTCGCTCGCATGGCTCGATACCGGCGAGATCCGCGCACGCATCGCATCGACACGCTACCTGGCCGGCGTGCACGATCCGCTGTCGGGCCACCTGCATCCGCTCAAGTACTGCCTCGGCCTCGCCGACGCGGCGCGCCGCGAAGGCATCGCGCTGCATGCGCACACGCCGGCGCTCGACATCGTGCGCGGTGCGCGGCCCGTCGTGCGCACGCCGTCGGGCGAGGTGCGCTGCCGCTTCGTCGTGGCGTGCTGCAACGCGGGGCCCGGCGGCATTCTCCCGGCCGCGACCGCCGCCCGCATCGCGCCGATCGCGTCGTACATCATCGCGACCGAGCCGCTCGGGCAGACGCGCGCCGACGCGCTGATCGCCCGCCGCGAAGCCGTGTGCGACAACAACTTCTTCCTCGACTACTTCCGGCTGTCGGCCGACCACCGGATGCTGTTCGGCGGCCGCGCGAACTCGGCCGGCGCCTCGCCCGCCGCGCTCGCCGAAGCGATCCGGCAGCGCATGGTCGGCGTGTTCCCGCAGCTCGGCGACGTACGCGTCGACCACGCGTGGGGCGGCTTCGTCGACGTCACGCGCAACCGCGCGCCGGACTTCGGCGCACTCGATCCGAACTTCTTCTACGTCCAGGGCTTCAGCGGCCACGGCGTCGCGCTCACCGGCATCGCCGGACGCGCGATCGCTGGCGCGATCGCGGGCGACACGCACGCGTTCGACCTGTTCGCACGCTTGCGTCACCGGCGCTTTCCCGGGGGCGACGCATGGCGGCAACCCGCGCTCGAACTCGGGATGCTGTACCACCGCGTGCGCGAGCTGTTCTGAACTCCTTTTCTCCGTACTCCCGATCATGCAGACCTTCGCCAACCAGCCGCACGTCGCGTCGTACTACGCGGCAACCGCCAACGATACGACCCGCCACCCGCCGCTCGCCGGCACGATCGACGCCGACGTGTGCGTGATCGGCGCGGGCCTCACGGGCCTCTCCGCCGCGCTCAACCTCGCCGAGCGCGGCCATTCGGTGGCCGTGCTCGAAGCGTCGCGGGTCGGATGGGCGGCGAGCGGCCGCAACGGCGGCCAGCTGATCGGCGGCTTTGCGTGCGACATCGACACGTTCGGCCAGTTCATGCCGGAAAGCGACGTGAAGCGCATCTGGGACATGGGGCTCGAAACGCTGTCGCTCGTGAAGTCGCGTATCGCGCAGCACGACATCGACTGCGCGCTGGTGCCCGGCTACCTGACCGCCGCGAACACCGAGCGCGACGCCGATTCGCTCAAGCGCTGGCGCGACGACGCCGCGAAGCGCTTCGGCTACGACCGCTTCCACTTCGTCGAAGCCGACGAACTCGGCGACTACGTGCAGTCGGCCCGCTATTGCGGCGGGCTGTACGACCCCGACAGCGGCCACCTGCATCCGCTCAACTACACGCTCGGCCTCGCGCGGGCGGCGACCGGCGCGGGCGTGCGCATCCACGAGGACAGTTGCGTGACGCGCGTGCGCGACGTAGCGGGCGGCCACGTCGTCGAGACGCGCGGCGGCAACGTGCGCGCGCGCTTCGTCGTGCTCGCGTGCAACACCTACGTCGGCACGCTCGCGCCCGCGCTGGCGAGGAAGATCATGCCGGTCGGCACCTACGTGATCGCGACCGAGCCGCTCGGCGAAGCGCGCGCCGCCGCGCTGATGCCCGCCCGCGCGGCGATCTGCGACAGCCGCTTCGTGCTCGACTATTTCCGGCCGGCGCCCGACACGCGGCTCGTGTGGGGCGGCAAGGTCAGCTATTCGACGCGGGAACCGCGCGACCTGGCCGCGGCGATGCGTGCGGACATGCTGAAGACGTTCCCGCAGCTCGCGGACGTGAAGGTCGACTACGCGTGGGGCGGCTTCGTCGACATCACGATGAACCGCGCGCCGCACTTCGGCCGCATCGCGCCGACGATGTACTTCGCGCAGGGGTTTTCGGGGCACGGCGTCAACACGACCGCGCTCGCGGGCAAGCTGATCGCCGAAGCGATCGACGGACAGGCGAGCCGCTTCGACCTGTTCGACAAGATCCGGCATCGCGACTTCCCCGGCGGCGAAGCGCTGCGCACGCCGGCGCTGGTGCTCGCGATGAGCTGGTACCGGCTGCTCGACGCGTTCGGCGTGCATTGAGCGGCATGCGCGCCCGCGACGAACGGCTGCGCGCGGACGCCGCCGGTGCCCACGCGCCGGTATAAATGCGCGCCGGGCCCGCTACTCGGCCACCTTCTGCCGCATCGTCACGAATTCCTCCGCCGCGGTCGGGTGAATGCCGATCGTGTCGTCGAACTGCGCCTTCGTCGCGCCCGCGCGAATCGCGATCGCGATGCCCTGGATGATCTCGCCCGCGTCGCGGCCGACCATGTGCGCGCCGACCACGCGCTGGCTGTCGCGCGCGACGACGAGCTTCATCATCGTGCGCTCGTCGCGCCCCGACAGCGTATGGCGCAGCGCCTTGAACGACGTGCGGTAGACGTCGACCTCGCCGTGCGCGTGACGCGCATCGGCCTCGGTCAGACCGACCGTCGCGACCTCGGGCTGACTGAAGACGGCCGACGGCACGCAGGCATGATCGGCCGCGACGCGCGACCCGCCGAACAGCGTGCGCGCGAGCAGCCCGCCGTCGCGCGTCGCGACCGGCGTGAGCTGCGGCCGCGACGTGACGTCGCCGATCGCGTGGATCGACGGCACCGATGTCGCCGAATACGCATCGACGGCGATCGCGCCGCGCGCGTCGAGCATCACGCCCGCCTGCTCGAGCCCGAGCCCGTCGACGTTCGGCACGCGGCCGGTCGCATAGAGCACCTGGTCGTACGGCCCGTGCCATGCATCGCCGACGCGCACGCTCAACGTGCCGTCGTCCGCGCGCTCGATCGACTCGACCACCGCGCGCGCGTGGATCGCGACGCCCTGCTTCGTCATCTCGTCGGTCAGGAACTGGCGCACGTCGTCATCGAAGCCGCGCAGGATCTTCTCGCCGCGATAGAACAGGTCGACCTGGCTGCCGAAGCCGTTGAAGATGCCCGCGAACTCGACCGCGATATAGCCGCCGCCGACCACCGCGATGCGCGCGGGCAGCGCCGGGAGCGACAGCGCCTCGCGCGACGTGATCGCGTGCTCGATGCCGGGACGCGGCGGCAACGACGGACGCGAGCCGGTCGCGATCGCGATGTGGCGCGCGCGGAGCGTGCGGCCGCCGATCGCGACGGTATGCGCATCGACGAGCGTCGCGCGCCCCGCGTGCATGTCGACCCCCGACTGCGTCAGCAGGTTGATGTAGATGCCGCTGAGCCGGTTGATCTCGCGATCCTTCGCGGCGATCAGCGCGGGCCAGTCGAGCGTGCCGGCGCCGAAGGTCCAGCCGAAGCCCTTCGCGTCCTCGACTTCCTGCGGATAGTGCGATGCGTAGACGAGCAGCTTCTTCGGGATGCAGCCGCGCAGCACGCAGGTGCCGCCGATCTGCTCTTCTTCCGCTATGCCGACGCGTGCGCCGTATGACGCGGACATCCGCGCGAGCCTCACGCCGCCGGAGCCGGCGCCGATGACGAACAGGTCGTAGTCGAAATCCATCGCATTGCCTCATCGCAGTTCGGATGAACGGACGATAGCAAGATTCGGGGATGCGTGCGGCGCGCGGCGCCGGGCGCGCGCCCAATAAAAAACGGCGAGAGACGTGGCCTCTCGCCGATCAAACCGGCTGCCGGGTGTGCCATGCGTCACCGATCGACCGCATGCCCGACCCGCCGGCCGCGCGGCACCGGTCCGCCCGGGCGCGCGAAGGGCGCGCCCGCGGCCGGACCGGCCGCCATGCTCATGCCTGCGACGTGTCGCTGCCGTCCGTCGCCTGCGTGTCGTCTGCCTGCTGCGGCTGCTCTTCCTTCTTCTCGAGCATGCCTTCGATCGCTTCGGCGCCCTTGAAGCCGGCCACGGCCGCGGCCGCCTTGGTCAGCAGGCCCGCATCCGGATCGAGCTTCTCCGCGCCTTCCACGGCTGCGATTGCGCCGGCGATTTCACCCACGGTGTTCAGGATACCCATCGTCGTCCCCTTCAAGAAAATCGTGAGCGCACCGTCCCACGAAAAAAACCGGCGGACCGCGATTGTCATCGCCGGATACACAAGTTACGCACCTGGCCGGCCGCGCTCGACGCGCGCCACCGGAACGACGCACGCGCGGGCCTGACGGCACGCAACGGGCGATGCACGCAGCGTAGCGGAAAGCCTGCGCGCGTACTGTAAAAGTATGTTCTGGAATGCCGACGGATCGCTTACGGCGCGGGAGTTCGGCAATGGAGCGATTACCGAATAGTCGTGCGCGCGTATGAAGGTCGCGGATCGAAAAAAAAGAGGCGCCTCGCGGCGCCTCTTCGATGCGCGCCGGGCGAATGCCGGCGCATGCGTTCCGACGTTCGTCAGAAGATATTGCGCAGGCCGATCGCGATGCCCGTCTGGTTGCTGCGCCCCGGCAGCTCGACGTTCGCCGCGCCGTTCGTCTTGTTGAAGTCGACGGTGCCGTAGACTTCGGTGCGCTTGCTCAGCGCGTACTCGGCGATGCCGACGATCGCATAGCGGTTGCCGCTCGCGAGCGTGCCGTTCGTGGTCATCGCGTTGCGCATGTGGTCGTAGTAGAACGCGCCCGTCAGCGTCAGCGGTGCGCTGACCTGCCAGCTCACGCCCGCGAACGGACCGTCGTCGATCCGGCCCGTGCCCTTCGCGACCGGAATCGTCTGCTGCGCGAGCAGGCTGTCGACGAAGCCGGTGTCGTCCTTCGAACGCAGGTAGCCCGCGTAGATCTTCGCCTTGCTGAACGCATACACGATGTTCGCGTGGTAGATCGTCTGCTTGCGTGCCGAGTTGTCGCTGTTCTGCTGCGCGCCGGCCGCGATGCTGAGCGGCCCCATCACGTACGACAGCGACACGCCCCACGCATTGCCCTTGCCGAGCGAGCCCGGAATCTGGCCCGAGAAGCCGCCGGCGCCGGTCGATTCGTAGTTGGTGCCCGTCGAGTACATCGCCTTCGCGGTCAGGCCGTCGAACTTGCCGGTGTACTTGATCTGGTTGTCCGCATACAGGCCGCCGCCGAGTGCCACCGGCAGCCATGCGTTTTCGAGGTAGTTGCCGACCGTGAGCGGATCGTAGGTGTCCGACAGCAGGTCGAACAGCGGCGTCTTCTGGCGGCCGAGGGTCACCGTGCCGTACGGGCTCTGCAGGCCGACGTACGCTGCGCGGTTGAACAGGCGGCCGCTGTCGGCGAATGCGCCGTTCTGCAGGTTCACGCCGCTTTCGAGGTTGAACACGGCCTTCAGGCCGCCGCCGAGGTCTTCCGTGCCGTAGATGCCGAAGCGGCTGTTCGTGATCGCGCCGTTGGTCATCGACAGCAGGCCGTCGTTCTTGGCGTTGGCGTTGGTCAGGTAACGGATGCTGGCGTCGGCGACGCCCCAGAGCGTGACCGAGCTTTGCGCGGCCGCGTACTGGCTGGCAAATGCGAGCGCGGCGCCCCCTGCGATGGCTGCGAGTCGGGTGGTCTGCTTCATGAGCTTTCCTGTTTGTTGGAGTCTCCATTCATGGCCGGCCGCGTGCGCAGCCGGGTGGCGATCGCTCGCGTTTTTGGCGCGCGCGATGTGGCCTGAATCATATGACGAGTGCAATCGCTGAAAGAAATTGAAATGCGCGGTAATCGCGGAACTGTCGCCCGCGCACAACGTTACGGGCGTGATGCTTGTCCGGCGGGCGGCGAGCGTCGCGCGGCGGCAACCGGCCGCGAGTTTACGGTGCGTCGGGTTTGTTAGGATCGCGTGACAGGCGCCCCGGAACGGATCGGCGCACGCAAGCGTGCGCCGTGTACGGGGTCACGCCGCCGCCGGCCCGCCGTCGGCCGTATGCCGGCGCCACGCGCGCCGCACGATTTCCGCGAACGCGCCGACGAGCAGCAGCACCGCGCCCCACAGCGCGAGGTCCGGCATGAGCCGCGTCACGAGGCCGCCGGCCACCGCGCCGGCCAGGAAGCAGAAGCTGATCGTCGCGAGCAGCGCCGAGTCGTGCAGCGCGCCCGCGTCGTAGCGCGGGATCAGCCCGACGAACAGCTTCTGCGCGGCGCGCCGCAGGTTGCCGGTCGTCATCACCGACGTGTACGACAGTTCCTCGAGATGGGTGAACGACAGCGTCTGCAGCGTCGCGACGAACGAGATGCCCGGAATCAGCCACGCGCTCGACGCGCCGACGAGCCCGCTCGCGGCGATGCCGAGAAACGCGATCTCGACGAGCAGGCTCGTGAACGCCGTGTGCCGCATCCAGCCGCGCTGCGCGGCAAGGCCGAGCAGGTGCGCGACGAACACCGCGATCACGAAGCCGACGAGCGGCGGCACGTGATGCAGCGCGGCGGCCCATTCGCCGGCCGACAGGTTGATGCCGAGCAGCGCGACGTTGCCGGTCATCGTGTTCGCGAACACGTGGCCGTGGCCGACGTACGTGTACGCGTCGAGGTAGCCGCCGGACAGCGTGAGCAATGCGGCGACGGTGAGATTGCGGCTGGCGCCGTCGAGATCCATCGATCCTCCCGTGGTGCGCGCCGCCCGGCCACGCGCGGCGGGCGGTGCGAAATTCAGTCCTGCCGGCCGGCGCGAACGCCGCCGGCGCCGCGCGGCCGGGCCTCGCCCGCGTGCCGCGCGCCAATATGATGCTGGCCGTCGGGGGGCCGATTCCCGGCGCGCATCGTCGCGCGCCGGAGCCTCGCGACCGGGCGGGTTGCGTCGCCGGAAGACCGGCCGAGTATACCGGGCCGACCGGCTCCGATCGCGCCACGACTGCCCCCCCGAGCGCCGCCCCGCGCCGCTTCACCGAGCCTTCGAATGACACTCGCGAAGTTCTTCCTGCGCCATACCGTGATCCCGTTCGCCGCGATCGTGCTGGTGGCCGTCCGGGCGTTCCACCGCGAATCGGGCGAGATCGATGCGCGCCAGTACGCGGCGCGGGTGGCCGCCTATCCGTCGTTCACACCGAAGCTGAAGCACGAGGTGGCCGACGCGTTGCGCGGCGGCAAGGTCGGCAAGGCCGATTACGGCGCGATCATGCGCGACGCGCTCGACGCGGGTTTCGTGGTCGACTGGCCGGCGGTGACGGACGACGTCGGCAGCGCACGCGGCCGGCTGCTCGGCCTCGTGAACGGCGACCTGCCGGCGTCGCGCTAGCCGGCCGGCCGCGGGCCGCTCACTGCCCGATGCCCGTGAGGCCGATCAGCGCGCCGCCGGCGAGCAGCCACAGCGGATGGATGCGCGTGCGCCACGCCAGCACCGCGCACGCGGCCGTGATGCCCCACTGGATCGCCGTGCGGTTCGACGCCTCGGAGATCAGCAGCGCGCTCGCCGCGACGAGCCCGGCCGTGACGGGCATCATCCCCTGCTGCACGTAGCGGCGCCACGGCCGGTCGCGAAAGCGCTCCCACGCATGCAGCGCGAGCACGGTGACGATCGACGACGGCCCGAACTTCGCGAGCGACGCGACCAGCAGCCCCGCCCAGCCGGCCACGTGCCAGCCGACCAGCGACACGATCATCATGTTCGGCCCGGGCGCCGCCTGGGCCAGCGCGAACAGCGCGGTGAACTCGTGCGCGCTCATCCAGTGATGCACGTCGACGACCTGCCGCTGCATCTCCGGCAGGATCGTGTTGCCGCCGCCGAATGCGAGCAGCGACAACTGGCTGAAGATCGTCGCGATGGCGATCAGCGTGTCGTTCATGGCCGGCGCTCCGGTTGCGAGTCGGGCGTGCCCTGCGAATCGTGCGCGCCCCGCGCGGCGGCCGGCGCCGGCTGTGGCGTGCCCGCGTCGCGGCGGCGCGACGCGAGCCACACGCTGACGGGCGTCAGCACGAGCATCGTGGTCAGCAGCGGCAGGCGCACCACCGCGATCGCGACGAACGCCAGCGCCGCGATCGCGGCCGCCGAGCGCGGCGCCCGCAGCAGCGGCTTCGCGACCTTCACGGCCATCGCGACGAGCAGCCCGGCGGCCGCGGCCGCGAGCCCCGCGAACAGGTGCTGCACGTGCGGATCGTTCTGCGTCTTCGCGTACAGCACGCCGAGCGCGACGACGACGAGCGTCGGGCCCGCGATCAGCCCGAGAATGCCGGCGAACGCGCCGGCAACGCCGCGAAAGCGCATGCCGACCGCGACCGACAGGTTGATCACGTTGCCGCCCGGCAGGAACTGGCACAGGCCGAGCAGATCGGTGAATTCGTCGGCGGAGAGCCACTTGCGCTCGTCGACGATGGTGCGCCGCGCGAACGGCAACGCGCCGCCGAACGACATCAGGCCGAGCGACAGGAAACCGGTGAACAGCTCGGCGAGGCCGACGCGGCGGGGCGTCGCGGCGGACGGCGGGGAAACGGATTGCATGGTGCTCCTCACTAAACGGTGAACCGAGGTTACCGCCGTTCGGGAGGATGGCAAAACGATTTTATCGGTGCGCCCTTGTGATCTAGAATCACAAGCATGGCACGCGATCTCCCGCCCTTTTCCGCGCTTCGGGCCTTTGAAGCCGCGGCACGACATGAAAGCTTCAGCGCCGCCGGCGACGAGCTGCATGTGACCCATGGTGCCATCAGCCGGCAGATCGCCGGATTCGAGGCGTGGCTCGGCAAGCCGGTGTTCCACCGCTACGGCAAGCGCGTGAAGCTCACCGACGAAGGCCGCCGCTACCTGGACACCGTGCGGGCGGCGTTCGACAGCATCGCGCACGCGACCGAGCAGTTGCGCCATACCGGCGCGGCGCGCGTGCTGCGCATCAACGCGCTGCCGACCTTCGCGATGAAATGGCTGCTGCCGCGCCTGTCGCGGTTCCAGCGCGACGTGCCGAACGTCGAGCTGAAGCTGTCGACGTCGAATGCGCCGCTCGACACGCTGAACGGCTTCGACGTCGCGATCCGCCGCGGCCCCGGCCACTGGCCGACCTGCACGAGCGGCCACTTCCTCGACGAAAGCGTGATCCCGGTCTGCAGCCCGGCGCTGCTCAGGCGCGCGCCGATTACCCGCGCGGACGATCTCGCGCGGCACGTGCTGCTGCATTCGGATACGCGGCCGGAAGGCTGGCGCGACTGGTTCGCGGCGGCCGGCGTGACGATGAAGGGGCGCAAGCGGCAGTCGTTCGACCACTTCTACCTGGCGCTGCAGGCCGCCGTCGACGGGCTCGGCGTCGCGCTCGGCCCGCTGCCGCTGATCGACGACGAGCTCGCGAGCGGACGGCTCGTGATGCCGCTGGCCGGGCCGCGCATCGCGACGCGCAGCTACTGGTGGATCACGCCGCACGCGCCGGCCGACGATCCGCTCGTCGCGCAGTTCTGCGCGTGGCTGCAGGCGCAGTCGAATACCGGCGCGTGAAGGCGCGCCGGCGGGCGGCAGCGCGCCGCCCGTCCCCGGTCAGACCACCGGGCCCGGTTCCTTTTCCTTGCGCAGGATCGCATACAGGATGATCGCGCCGAACGTCGCGGTGCCGATCCCGCCGAGGCCGAAGCCGCCGAACTTCAGCGAGAAGTCGCCGGCGCCGAGCACGAGCGTGACGGCCGCGACGATCAGGTTGCGGTTGTCGGAAAAGTCGACCTTGTTGACGACCCAGATCCGCGCGCCCGTCACCGCGATCAGCCCGAACACGACGATCGACACGCCGCCGAGCACGGGGCCCGGGATCGTCTGGATCACCGCGCCGAATTTCGGCGAGAAGCCGAGCCCGATCGCGATCAGGGCGGCGAGCGCGAACACCAGCGTCGAGTAGATCCGCGTGACGGCCATCACGCCGATGTTCTCCGCGTACGTCGTGACGCCCGTGCCGCCGACGCTGCCCGACACGATCGTCGCGAGGCCGTCGCCGATGAACGCGCGGCCGACGTAGCGGTCGAGGTTGTGCCCCGTCATCGCGCTGACGGCCTTGATGTGGCCGAGGTTCTCGGCGACGAGGATCACCGCGATCGGCGCGAGCATCAGCATCGCGTGCGGGTCGAACACCGGGGCGCGGAAGGCCGGCACGCCGAACCACGCGGCCTGCCCGACGATCGAGAAGTCGATCGGCTTGCCGAGGCCCATCCCGTTGGTCGCGATCGCATGGATCGCGTAGGCAATCGCGAGCCCGACGAGGATCAGCAGGCGCTGCATCATCCCGCGCGCGAACACCGCGACGCCGCCGACGCACAGCACCGTGACGAGCGCCATCACCGAATCGAAGGTCGACGCCGAGACGCCCTTGACCGCGATCGGCGCGAGGTTCAGCCCGATCACCGCGACCACCGCGCCGGTCACGACCGGCGGCATCAGCGTCTCGATCCAGCGCGTGCCGATCGCCTGCACCAGCGCGCCAAGCGCGACGTAGACGACGCCGCACGCGACGATCCCGCCGAGCGCGACCGGAATGTTCGGGTTCGGGCCGCTGCCGCCGTAGCCCGTCACCGCGATCACGAGGCCGATGAACGCGAAGCTCGAGCCGAGGTAGCTCGGCACGCGGCCGCCGACCAGCACGAAGAACAGCAGCGTGCCGATGCCCGACATGAAGATGCACAGATTCGGGTCGAAGCCCATCAGCAGCGGCGCGAGCACGGTCGAGCCGAACATCGCGACCACGTGCTGCACGCCCATCGCGATCATCTGCGGCCACGCCAGGCGTTCGTCGGGGCCGACCACGCGCGATGCCGCGCCGGTCGATTGGACCCGCCAGCGCGGGAAGTAGGAATCGGACATGGGGAAAGGGCTCCTGTCGGTCGCCGGCTGCCTGGGATGCGCCGGTCTGGAATCTGGCGCGAGTTTACGGAGCGGAGATGGGGCTGGCAAGCGCGCCGGCACGCGCGGCTGACGGGCGTGGGACGGGGTGTCCCGCCCGCGCGGACCGGTGCGCGGCCGCGCGGCCCGGCGAAGCGGCCGCCCGCGCGGGGCACGCGGGCGGCGGAGGGCGCCGGCGCGGACGTAAGCGTGCGCTCACATCGCCGCCGGCGCGCGGTGCATCAGGGGTTGATGTACTGGAACAGCGACATGTTCTGCAGTTGCACGTAGGCCTTCTGCGCGCCGGTCAGCGCGTTCTGCACCTGCAGGTACTGGCTGATCGTCGTGACCATGTTGGTGCTGGTCAGGTCCGACAGGTTGCTGGTCGTCTGCAGCGACGCCGTCTGGTTGACGGCCTGCATCGCCTTGACTTCCTGCTCGCGGCCGCCGACCGATGCCTGGATCGTCGTGACGTTGCGCATCGTGTTGCCGAGCTTGGTCGAGCCGGTCATCAGCGCGTTCTTCAGCGCCGCGCCCGCCACCGCATTCGCCGTCACGGGCGTCTTCAGCGCCGAGATCATCGCGTCGAGCGTCGAGAACACGTCGGAGCCGCCGCTCGCCTGCGGCGCGGGCGAGACCGCGAACGTGTCGCCGGCGGCCGGCGTGCCCGATACGGCCACCGTCATCCCGCCGCCGAGCGAGATCGCCGAGCCCGCCGAATAGGCCTGCGCCGGCGTGGTGGTCGGCGGGCTGGCCGAATTGTCGGTCACCGTGTAGGTCGGCGCGGCGGCCGTGCCGCCGAACGTGATCGAGAACTGATGGCCGTTCGTCGCGATCGACGGGTTCGTCACCGTGACCGCGCCGATCGTGCCGGTGCCCGTGTTGCCCGCGCCGGCCGACGGCACCGGCGAGCTGCCGATCGCCGGCACCGACATGAAGACGGCCGCGCCCGTGTCGCCCTGCGCCACGGTGCTCGAATCGGCGATCTGCACCTGGCGCGTCCCCGTGTCGCCGACATAGGTGACGCTGCCGCTCGGCGTCGTCGAAAACGGCGCCGCCGAATTCTTCGTGCCGGCGAACAGGTAGTTGCCCGCGCCGTCGTTGGTGTTCGCGAGCGTCATCAACTGGTCGCGGTAACCCTGCAGCTGCGTCGCGAGCGCCGAGCGGTCGCTGTCGGACAACGAACCGTCGCCGGCGCGCACGAGCAGCGTCTGCGCGCTCGTCAGCACGCTGCTCACGCTCTGCAGCGTCTGGTCCTCGGCCTGCAGCGACGCGAGCGCGGTGTTCTGGTTGGTCGCGTACTGCGACAGCGTCGCCGACGTCATCGACAGCTGCACGGCCTGCGCCGCGCCGGCCGGGTTGTCGGCCGCCGTCTGCAGGCTCACGCCGCTCGAGATCTGCTGATACAGCTGCGCGAGCTGGGCCTGCTGATCGTTCATTTGGGAAACGTTCAGCTGGAAGAACTGGGCGCTGGAAATCCGCATCGCTTCTATTCCTCGAATCCGGTCAGTTGAACAGGCCGAGCACGGTCTGGAACAGCGTCGCCGCCGTCTGGATCACCTTCGCGTTCGCCTGGTAGAGCTGCTGGTACTGCATCAGGTTGGCCGCTTCCTCGTTCTGATTCACGCCCGACACCGACTGCTGCGCCTCGGTGATCTGGCCGATCAGCCCGGTCTGCGCGGCGCTCGACGATTTCAGCTGGGTCGTCGTGTTGCCGATGCCGTTCACGTAGCTCGCATACGCGCCCGTGAGCGTCGTCGTGCCGTTGCCGAGCGCCTTCGCGTTGACCAGCTTCGACAGCGCGAGCGCGTTGGAGCCGTCGCTGGTGCCGCCCGCGTACGGCCCGATCGTGAACGAGTCGCCGGTCGCCGGTGCGCCGGACAGCGTGACGCTCACGCCGTTGAGCGCGCCCGCGGCCGTCCCCGACATCGTCAGCGTCGCGCCGGCCGCCGGGTCGTACGGCACGGTGTCCGTCGGGTTGTTGATCGTGACCGACGTCGGCGGCGTGGTGCCGATCGTCACCGTGGTGCCGACCGGGAAGCCCGTCAGCGTCTTCGCCGTCGCGTCGTAGGTCAGCTTGGTCGTCGGCACCTGGTAGCCCGCGGTCACGCCGCCGAGCGTGATCTTGCCGGTGCCGGTGTTGGTGCTCGCCGCCGACGTGACGGCCGGCGACGCGGCCGCGATCGCCGACGCGCTCGTCGTCGCGAGGCCGAAGCCGTTCAACGCGCCGCGCGTCGGCAGCACGGTGAACTTGTCGCCGGCGTTCATCGTGCCGGACGGGGTCGAGAAATTCAGCCCGCCGAGCGAGACCGGCATCGGCCCCGCCTTCTGGTCGACCACCGCGCCGCTCGCGCGGTCGGTCAGCGTGTAGTTCGTGCCGTCGAACGAGAGCGTGTAGTCGCTCGTCGTCGGCTGCGACGCGTTCGCGAACGATACGGACAACGACGCGTTGCCGGTATTGCCCTGGTTCGAGTACACGGTCGGCGACGGCATCGTGAACAGGTTGCCGCCCGGGTTGCCCGACAGGTCGATGCCGAGCGCGTTCTGCGCGTTGACCTGCGCGGCGAAGCTGGTCGCGATCGCGCCGAGCTGGGCCTGCGCGGGATCGAGCGTCTGGCTGCGGAACGCGAGCAGGCCGCCGAGCGTGCCGCCCGACAGCGACGAATCGGGCAACGCCTGGTTCGGCCCCTGCGGGTTCGCGCCGGCGATCCCCTGCGACACGACGGTCAGCTCGCTCGGATCGGACGACGACGTGACGGCCGCGAGCTGGTAGCTCTTGTCGGCGACGACGAGCGGCTGGCCGCCCGACAGGAACACGCTGTAGCCGCTGTCGTTGCGCACGACCTGGATGCCGGCGAGGCCCGACAGGTTCGACACCGCGAGGTCGCGCTGGTCCATCAACTGGTTCGGCGGCTGCCCCTGGCTGCTCGCCGCCGCGATCTGCTGGTTCAGCTGCGCGATCTGCGCGGTGTACGTGTTGATCTGCGACACGGTGCTGGTGAGCTGCGTGTTCACGCTCTGGCGCAGCGCGTCGTACTGCTGGCCGGCCGCGTTGATCTGGTTGGCCAGCGTCTGCGCGTTGCTGATCGCGGTCTGGCGCACCGACGGGTCGGACGCGTTGTTCGCGACGTTCTGCAGCCCGGTGAAGTAGCTCGTGATCCCGGTCGAGATCCCCGCCGTCGGGCTGCCGATGTAGTTGTTCAGCTGCGCGACGAGCGTGTACCACGTCGACAGCGCGCCGCCCTGCGTCTGCGCGGTGTTCAGCTGGTCGCTCAGGTACTGGCTGTACTGGCGCTGCACGGTGACGGTGCTCACGCCTTGCGGCATGTAGCCGCTGCCCGTGTACTGGCCGCTCGTTTCGGCATAGACCGGCCGCTCGACCGAATAGCCGGGCGTCGCGGCGTTGCTGATGTTGTTGCCGGTCGTCGTGAGGCCCCAGAGCGCGGCATTCAGGCCGCTGACGCCGAGGTTCATGAGTGTGTTGGACATGCGCGATCCTGATGAGCCGGCCGCGCTGCGGCCGCCGGGTTGCGTGACTCCCGGTATAACGGCCGCCGATCGAAAAAATTGAGGAAAAAATGCACGCGCGACGCGCGCGTGCGCGTCGCCGGTCGAAGCGTCCGGCGGGCAGGGCCGGCGGCGGGTCGCGGGGCGCGCCGGGCAAGGCCGGCGGCCGCGGGCGCGTCAGGCCCGCGCGAGCGAGCGGCGCTTCATTTCGAGCTGCGTGATCAGCCGTTGCAGCGTGTTTTCCGCGCTGCCCGGCAGCGACATGTAGCGAAAGCCGAGCTGGTAGCGCCGCGACCCGTTCGGCATCTGCGTCGAGCGCTGCGACACCAGCTGCAGGTCGAGCGACAGCTTGCCGTGGCCGGTCAGCTCGAGCTCGACGTCCGGCAGCAGCGTGCCGACCTCGAGCGCCTCGACGCGTTCGTCGGCCGTGCGCAGCCCCACGCCGCCGAGCGACAGGTTATGCACCTCGAACAGGAAGCTCTCGCCGTCCGGCAGCTTGCCGCGGCACAGGAACGGATCGACGATCGGCGCGTCGACGCGGAAATATTCGCGGCGCTGGATGCAGACCAGCACGTCGGGGAAATCGGCGACGAACGCGGGCAGCCCCTCGAAGCGCGTCTCGCGCGGCGTGCCCGTGGTGAATTCGACGCGCACGCCTTCCGGCGAGGCCGCGAACGTGCAATGCGACGCGCCGAGGATGCCGGCGTTCTGCTCGGACAGCGCACCCCAGTCGAACGTGAACGTCCGCGCACCGACGTCGACCTCGAGCAGGCGCGTGACGAGCTGGCCGCCCGGGTACTGGACGGTCAGGAAATCGCCGCGGTTCACGAGGTTGCGCAGCTGCACGCCGATTTCCAGCGGATTGCGGCGGGCATAGTCGGGCCCGGAGTGGCCTGCATCCAGGCTGGGGTCCGTCGACGTTTCGATATTCATGGCTAGCCGGTCTTTCTTGTCATGAGCGCCCGGACAACCGGTGCGCAGTAAAACCGGGCCAGATCACGAGCCCGGTCACAGGTCTCTCACACTTAGCGGCAGTGCTGACCGAAAGTTTAGATCGAATTGGCGAATTTTTTCGCGCAAACGTTGAAACCGCGCGCGGCGAGTTGCCGGGCGCGGTCCGAAAGGGGCGAGCGGAGGGCGGCGGGCGCCCGTTTCCGGCGCAACCGGGCGCGGGCCGTCAGCCGATCTGCTGCATGATCGAGATCAGCTTTTTCGCGTAGTTCGGGTCGGTCGCGTAACCGGCCTTCTGCATCCCGTGCGCGAAGCCTTCGACGCTGCGGCTCGCGCTGAGCACGCCCGAGTAGCGCGGGTTGTTCTTCAGCAGGTTCGCGTAGTCGGTCATCGCGTGCTCGTACGAGTCGTACGCCCGGAACTTCGCGACCACGCGGCGCGGCGTGCCGTTCACGTATTCGGTCGTCAGCGCCGACACCGTGCGGCCCGTCCAGCTCTTGTTCGCCTTGATGCCGAACACGTTGTAGCTGGTCGAGCCGTCGGCCGCGCGGATCTCGCGCTTGCCCCAGCCCGACTCGAGCGCGGCCTGGCCGACGATGAAGCGCGCCGGGATGCCGGTCGTCGCGCTGGCCGCCTGCGCGGGGCCCGCGAGCCGGTCGACGAACGCGTCGGCGTCCTGCACGCCGCTCGCGCCCTTCAGCGGCGGCGTCAGCGCGCTGCCGGCCGAATAGCCGCGCGCGCCGGCGAGCCCGCCGTTGTTCGCCGCGTTCGCATAAGCCTTCGCCATCGCGTTCATCGCGGCGAGGCTGCCTTCGTTGCCGGCCGTGCCGAAGCCGGCCGCCCCCAGGCCGCCCGCGCCGGCGCCCACGTCGGCCGCCGTGTCGCTGCCGGCACCGGCGCCGGCGTTACGCAGCAGCTGCTTCATCAGCGCGTCGGCGACGCCCATCCCGCGCGTCGACATCTGCTGCGCGAGCTGCTGGTCGAGCATCGACGTGTACATCTTCGACGTATGCGAATCGAACAGGCCGCCGTCCGGCGACGCGTCGCGCATGCTCTTGAGCATCATCTGCGTGAACATCGCGTCGAACTGGCCCGCGACCGCCTTCGCGCCGGCCTGCGGCGACTGCCTCGCCTGCGCGCGCAGCGCATCGAAACCCTGCACGTCGAGCGCGAAGCGCTGCGTGAGGTCGTTCGCGTTCGGAAGGTTCGCCGCCATTTAGATGACCTCCAGGTCGGCGCGCAACGCGCCGGCCGCCTTCATCGCCTGCAGGATCGACATCAGGTCCGCGGGCGTCGCGCCGAGCGTGTTCAGCGCCTTCACGACGTCGGCGAGGTTCGCGCCGGCCGTCACCATCTTCAGCGCGCCGTTGTCCTGCTTCAGCTGGATCTGCGACTGCTGCGCCACCACGGTCTGCCCGTTCGAGAACGGCCCCGGCTGCGACACGACCGGCTGCGTATTGACGACGACCGACAGGTTGCCGTGCGCGACCGCGCAGCTCTGCAGCGTGACCATCTGGTTCATCACGATCGAACCGGTGCGCGCGTTCAGGATCACCTTCGCCGCGGCCTTGTCCGGACTCACGTCGAGGTTCTGCAGCCGCGCCATGAACGCGACCTGCTGCGCCGAATCGGCCGGCGCCGCGAGCTGGATCGTGCGGCCGTCGAGCGCCGTCGCGGTGCCCGGGCCGAAGCTCGAGTTGACCGCGGACACGATCCGCTGCGCGGTGCCGTAGTCCATGTCGTTCAGCTGCAGCTGCAGCACGCCGTTCATCTGCGCGATCGCGTTCGGCACCGCGCGTTCGACGATCGCGCCGCCGACGATCCGGCCGGCCGCGAGCTGGTTCACCTGCACGCGGCTGCCGTTCGCGCTGGCGCCCGCGCCGCCGACCGCCATGTTGCCCTGCGCGAGCGCGTACACCTGCCCGTCCGCGCCCTTCAGCGGCGTGAGCAGCAGCGTGCCGCCGCGCAGGCTCTTCGCGTTGCCGAGCGACGATACCGTCACGTCGAGCGCCTCGCCCGGCCGCGCGAACGGCGGCAGCGTGGCCGTCACCATCACGGCCGCGACGTTCTTCAGCTGCATGTTGTTCAGCGACGACGGGCCGCCGTTCGCCGAACCGTTGTTGATCGAGATGCCGAGGTTCGCGAGCATGTTCGCGAGCGTCTGCGTCGTGAACGGCGTCTGCATCGTCTGGTCGCCCGTGCCGTCGAGGCCGACGACGAGGCCGTAGCCGATCAGCGGGTTGTCGCGCACGCCCTGGATCTGCGCGAGGTCCTTCAGGCGTTCCGCCTGCGCGGGCGCCGCGCCGAACACGCAGGCCGCGGCCACGGCCGCGAACGCGACGGCGAGCCGCGCGGCGGCTTGCACGCGGGCCGACAGGCGGCGGATCGGGGTCGTCTGCATCGTCATCACCACGGCGCGATGTTGAGGAAGAAGCGCTGCAGCCAGCCCATCGTCTCGGCTTCGTTGATGTAGCCCTTCGACGAGTATTCGATCTTCGCGTCGGCGACCTGCGTCGAGTAGACGGAGTTGGCGCCCGAGATCGTGTTCGGGTTGACGACGCCCGAGAAGCGCACGAATTCGTTACCCTGGTTGATCAGCATCTGCTTCTCGCCGCTGACCACGAGGTTGCCGTTCGGCAGCACGTTGGTGACGGTCACCGTGATCGTGCCGTTGAACGTGTTCGCCGCGCTCGCGCCGCCGGTCGCCGCGAACTTGTTGGTGCCGGTGGCCGACAGGTTCGCCTTCGCGAACAGCCCGCCGAGGAAGCCGGCCGTCGGCACGTTGAAGTCGGTGTTGCCCTGCCGGTTCGTGTTCGCGCCCGACGACTTGGTCGCGTTGATGTTCTCCGCGATCATGATCGTCAGGATGTCGCCGACGTTGCGCGGCCGCTGATCCTCGAAGAGCGGCCGCCCCGCGTAGCCCGGGTTGTAGATCGAGCCGGGCGCCTGCATCGACATCGGCATCGGCGGCTGCGCCGTCATCGGCTGCTGGATGATCGGATCGCGCGGAATCTGCGCGCAACCGGCGAGCGCCGCCACCGCGACCGCGCAGGCTGCGCGGACGGGGGCTGACGGGAGGAGGCGGACCTGCTTCATGGCGACGGCGGGACTTTCCGGTTAGCTCTTCATCTGCGTGACGGTCTGCAGCATCTGGTCGGACGTCGTCACGGCCTTGCTGTTGATCTCGTAGGCACGCTGCGTCTGGATCATGTTGACGAGTTCCTGCACGACGTTCACGTTCGACGCCTCGACGTAGCCCTGGTTGAGCACGCCCGCGCCGTTCAGCCCCGGCTGCGACACGTTCGGCGCGCCCGACGACGTCGTTTCCGCGAACAGGTTCTCGCCCTTCGCCTCGAGGCCGGTCGGGTTGATGAAGGTCGCGATCTGCAGCGAGCCGATCTGTACCGCGTTGCTCGAGCCCGGCTGCGTGACCGACACGACACCGTCCTTGCCGATCGTCAGCGACTGCGCGTTCTGCGGCACGGTGATCGCCGGCAGCACCTGGTAGCCGCTCGACGTGACGAGCTGGCCCTGCGCGTTGGTCTGGAACGAGCCGTCGCGCGTGTACGCGTTGGTGCCGTCCGGCATCAGCACCTGGAAGAAGCCCGCGCCGTTGATCGCGACGTCCTTCGAGTTGCCGGTCTGCGTGAGGCCGCCCTGCGTGTACAGGCGCTCGGTCGCGACCTGCTGCACGCCGGTGCCGAGTTGCAGGCCCGACGGCAGCTCGGTCTGCTGCGTCGAATTCGCGCCGGGCTGGCGAATGGTCTGGTACAGCAGATCCTCGAATACCGCGCGCGACGCCTTGAAGCCGTTCGTGCTGGTGTTCGCGAGGTTGTTCGAAATCACGTCCATCTGCGCCTGCTGCGCATTCATGCCGGTGGCGGCGATGTAGAGCGAACGGTTCACTTGTCGATTCTCCTGCGTGGGCTGGCGCGGGCGCTCAGCTGAAGTTGAGCAGCTGGTTCGCCGACTGCTCGTTCTGGTCGGCCGTCTGGATCAGCTTCGACTGAAGCTGGAACGCGCGCGCGTTGTCGATCATCGCGACCATCGCGGTCACCGGGTTGACGTTGCTGCCTTCGAGCGAATTCGGCGTGACGACCACGTTCGGGTCGGCGTCGGCCGGATTGCCGTCGGCGGTGCGGAACAGCCCGTCGTTGCCGCGCGTGAGCGTGGCCGGATCGGGATTGACGAGCTTCATCTGGTCGACGATCGCGACGGCCGTCGGCGGATCGCCCGGCATCAGCGCGGACACCGTGCCGTCCTTGCCGATCGTCACTTCCGCGTTCGGCGGCACCGAGATCGGGCCGCCGTTGCCGATCACCGGCAGGTTGCTCGCGTTGACGAGCTGGCCGTTCTCGTCGACGTGCAGGTTGCCGGCGCGCGTGTACGCCTCGCTGCCGTCGGCCACCTGCACCGACAGCCAGCCGGCGCCCTGCACGGCGACGTCGAGCGGGTTGCCGGTGCGCGTGATCGGGCCCGGTGCGTAATCCGCGCCGGGCGTCGATGCGAGCACGTAGGTGCGCGTCGTCGTCGGGTCGACGTTGCTGCCGTCGCCGAAATTCATCGGCACCGCGCGATACGTCGCGAGCTGCGCGCGAAAGCCCGTCGTCGACGCGTTCGCGAGGTTGTTCGCGACGATCGCCTGCTGGTCGAGCGACTGCGACGCGCCCGTCATCGCCGTGTAGATCAGTCGGTCCATGGCTGCCGGTTATCCGCGCTTACAGGTTGATGAGCGTCTGGTCGACGGTCTGCTGCGTCTTGATCGTCTGCGCGTTGGCCTGGTAGTTGCGCTGCGCGGTGATCAGGTTGACGAGCTGCGACGTGAGGTCGACGTTCGAGTTTTCGAGCGCGCTGCCCTGCAGCGTGCCGTGGTTCGTGCTGCCCGGCGCGGAGATCTGCGGCACGCCCGATGCGGAGGTTTCCGCGTACTGGTTGCCGCCGAGGTTCACCAGCCCGTTCGGGTTGTTGAAGTTCGCGAGCGCGATCTGGCCGAGCACGGCGGTCTGGCCGTTCGAGTAGTTGCCGGTCAGCTTGCCGTCGGCGCCGATCGAGTAGGTCGTCAGCGTGCCGCTCGCATAGCCGTTCTGCGCGAGGTTGTTCACGCCGTCCTTGCCGCCGTACTGCGTGGTGCCGGTCAGGTCGAGCGTGAGGCTTTGCGGCGTCGCCGAGCCGTCGGTGTTCGGCACGGTGAACTGGAACTGGCCGAGCGACGTGGTCGGCGTCGGCGGCGTGCCCGTCGTCGTGCTCTTGATCGCGCCCGACGTATCGAACGTGACCGTGCCGAGGTCGGTCGCCGTCGCGGCGCCCTGCACGCCCGCGTACGCTTCCCACGTCCCGGCCGACGACTTCACGAAGTACATGTTGACCGCCTGCGAACCGCCGAGCGAGTCGTACACCTGGATCGACGTCGAGTAGTTGTACGTCGTGTTGTCGGTCGGGTCGAACGGCGTCTTGGTCGGCGTCTTGTCCTGCGAGTTCAGGTTGAACTGGCCGGTGATCTTGGTCGTCGCGGTCGGTGCGATGTTGGTCGTCGGCGCCTGCAGCGCCACGGTCTGCGCGGTGTTGATCACGCCGCCCGCGTTGGCCGCGTAGCCCATCAGGTTGCGGCCCTGCGAGTCGACGATGAAGCCGTTCTTGTCGCGCTGGAACGTGCCGTCGCGCGAGTACGTCGTCACGCCGTTGTTCGACATCTGGAAGAAGCCGTTGCCGTTGATCGCGACGTCGAGCGACGAGTTCGTCGTATTGATCGTGCCCTGGCCGAACTGCTGCTGCACGGCATTCAGCGACGTGCCGATGCCGATCTGCGTGTTGACCGACGTCGCGACCGAGTTCGCGTACATGTCGGCGAACTGCGCGGTGCTCGACTTGAAGCCGACCGTGTTCGCGTTCGCGATGTTGTTGCCGATCACGTCGAGTGCGTTCGAGGCACCGGCGAGGCCGCTCAGACCCTGTTGATAACCCATTTCGATCTCCGTTTCGTGAAAGCTCGATCAGTTGGTGGTGGTGTCGCCGGCCGTGGACGACGTCTTGACGTTCGGGAAGATCGACGCGACCTGGGTGAGCCCGACCGTCGTACCGTTCGACAGCACCAGCCCCGCGGTGCCGTCCGCCTGCTTGATCACGCTCTGCACCGTGGCGGCCGCCAGCACGGTCGGCGCGTAGTTCTTGCCGTCGGTGCCCGTGTACTGCGCGCTGACCGTGTACGCGCCGTCCGGCAGCGCGTTGCCGGCCGCGTCGGTCGGCGTCCAGTTGAACGGCACGGTGCCGGCCGACTGCTTGCCCGCGTTGATCGTGTTGACGACGACGCCCGCGCTGTTCTTCACGGTGATCGTCAGGTTCGACACGTCGCTCGTGAGCGACACGCCGAACGGCGACGCCGCGCCGCTCTTCACCGCGACCGAATTGCCCGGCGCGAGCACGTTCGTGCCGATCAGCAGCGCGGCCTGCGTCTGCTGGCCGGCCGTGAGCTGCGTCGACAGCGACGTCAGCGACGTGTTCAGCTGCGCGATGCCGCTCACCGTGTTGATCTGCGCGAGCTGCGACGTCATCTGCGAGCTGTCGACCGGGCTCGTCGGATCCTGGTTCTGCAGCTGCGTGACGAGCAGCTTCAGGAACGTCGCCTGCAGGTCGCTCGCCGACGTGCCGTTGGTCGACGACACGTTGTTGGTGTTCATCGTGTCGGTCGGCAGGTTCGACACGTTCGTGCCGTTGCTGCCGATCGTCGTGCTGGAGGAAGTCATCCTGGTTGGCCTTCTGTCGGGTCTGTGAGGTCGGCGGGCGAACGGCTTACGAGCCGATCGTCAGCGTCTTGAGCATCAGCGTCTTCGCGGTGTTCAGCGTCTCGACGTTGGCCTGGTACGAGCGCGACGCCGAGATCATGTTCACCATCTCCTGCACCGGATCGACGTTCGGCATCTGTACGTAACCGTTCGCGTCGGCGGCCGGGTTCGCCGGGTCGTAGGTCGACTTCATCGGCGACGGGTCGTCCATCACCTTCGTCACGCGCACGCCGCCCACGCCCTGGCCGGACGCGGTGCGCGCGCCGCCGATCGGGTCGGTCGCGAACACGACCTGCTTGGCCTTGTACGGCTTGCCGTCGGGGCCGGTGGCGCTGTCGGCGTTCGCGAGGTTCGACGCGGTGACGTTCAGGCGCTGCGATTGCGCGGACAGCGCCGAACCGGCGACGCCGAAGATGTTCATCAACGAAGGCATGGTGGCTCCTGGTGCGTGTGCTCGGGTACGGTTGCGCTTACGAGTTCGTCGAGATCGCGGCGATCATCGCCTTGATCTGCTGGGTCATCACGGTCATCCCGGTCTCGTAGTGCAGCGCGTTGTTCGCGAACTGCACGCGTTCGACGTCGAGATCGACCGTGTTGCCGTCGAGCGACGGCTGCAGCGGCATCCGGTATTGCGCGCGGCCGTAGTCGTCCGACGGGCCGCCGGTCGGGATCAGCTTCGCGGTGCCGGCCATGTGGCCGGCCGCCGTCGACACCATCGACATGCCGCTCGTCACGCCGGCCGGCTGCGTCATCGGCAACTGCGCGGCGTTGCTCGGCGCCAGGCCGCCGCTCGTCTGCTTCAGCGAGCGCGCGAGCGTCGACGCGAAATCGACGTCGCGGGCCTGGTAGCCCGGCGTGTCGGCGTTCGCGATGTTCGACGACAGCAGTTCCTGCCGGTAGGCGCGCACGTCGAGCGCCTGTCGGCCGAACGCGAATTCCGCATCGAGTTTGTCCAGCATGTGTGCGTCTCTCCGTATGAAGCGCTGCACGCCCCTCGCGCCGGATGGCGACCCGAGAGGCTTTTTTCCATGACAGCGATGGTAGGCGTCGGACGCAACCGGCAATCGGGCGAATAACGCGGCAAAGGCCCCCTCTATTCATCGTTTGCGCGACGGCCCGGCTCCCTAGAATGCAACTCGGATCAACGGATCGAGGACACGGCGATGACGGACAGCGCACTTCGCGGCGGGAACGGGCGGCTCACGCGCGTCCGGCGTGCGTGCGTGCTCGCCGCGGCGCTGTGGATCGCCGCACCGGCCGTGCACGCGGAAGACGGGATGATCGTGATTCCCGGCCGCGGCGAGACGGCGGAAGCCGCGCTCGCGCACGCCAACGCGGCGAACGGCGGCCAGTTCGGCGGGCCAACGGGAATGGCCTCGGGTGCGGGCATCGCGCCGGAAGCGGGCCGCGCGGTTTCGGGTGCGGGTGCCGCGGCCGGCTACGCGGCGCAACCGGCCGGCGCGATGGTCGTGACGACCGTCCCGCCGCCGGCGCCCGCGCCCGTTCGTGCAGCCGCCCGTGCGAACGCCGGCTACGGCGCGCAGCCGCGCGCCGCCGACCCGACCGCGATCGCGACGGTCGTCGCCGGCACGGCCGAATCCGCGTCGAATCCCGTGCGGCCGGCGCCCGCGCCTGCCGCCGCCGCCCGTTTCGCAGCGGCCCGCGCCGCGTCAGCCGCACCGGCGCCGCGCGCAGCAGCGGCTTCCGCGCCTCCGGCCCCGGCCGCCGCCGCGGCGCAGCCCGCGACGACGCCCGGCCAGCAGGATCCCGAGACGATCCGCCGCGCGGCCCTCGCGTTCCTGCAGCAGCAGATCGCCGGCCTGCCCGGCAAGACCACCGCGACGGTCACGACCGCGTTTCCGCGCGGGCTCGCCGCGTGCACGACGCTCGAGCCGTTCCTGCCGACCGGCGCGCGCCTGTGGGGCCGCACGACGGTCGGCGTGCGCTGCGCGGGCGAGCGGCCGTGGACCGTCTACCTGCAGGCGAAGGTCGCCGTGCAGGCCACCTATTACGTCGCCGCGCGCCAGATCGCGCCCGGCGAGCCGCTCTCCGCGGCCGACCTGGTCGCCCGCGACGGCGACCTGACGGTCATGCCGCTCGCGGTGATCACCGATCCCGCGCAGGCGATCGGCGCGACCGCGCTCGCGCGCATCTCGGCCGGCCTGCCGCTGCGGCAGGACATGCTGAAGAGCGCGGCGTCGGTATCCGCCGGCCAGACGGTGCGGGTCGTCGCGGCCGGGCCCGGCTTCACGATTTCGGCCGAAGGCAGCGTGCTCGCGAACGCGGCGCCGGGCCAGTCGGTGCGGGTGCGGATGGCGGCGGGCCAGATCGTCACGGCGATCGTCAAGGACGCCGGCACCGTGGAAATTCCGCTATAGGGACGGATCAAACGGCAAGAGTGTAAAGAATTGTTTATTCGGAGCATTTCGGGCTCGCGATGCTAAAGTTCGGGCCGACCCGGCCGTTATCTGGGTCAAACCGTACAGGAAACCCATCGTGAAGATCGATTCCACTCCGAACCCGAGCCCCCTGGCGCCGACCGGCAACGGCGCGTCCCGTGCGCAATCCGGCACGGCCCAGTCGTCCGCGCCGGCGGCCGACGCCGGATCGACCGGCGGCGACACGAGCGTGAACCTGTCGGGTCTGTCCGGCCAGCTGCGCTCGGTATCCGCGTCGGGCGACGCCGATATCGACACGGGCCTGGTCCAGTCGATCAAGGACGCGCTGAACAACGGCACGTTGACGATCGACGCGAGCAAGATTGCCGACGGCGTATTGAACACCGCCCGCGAGCTGCTGCAGCAGCAGCGCCCGCAGGGTAACTAAGCCGGCCCAGGCCGGTTCCACCGGTTTGCCGGCGCGCGCCCACCGCGCGCACCGGCGCGACGAGCATGACGCGATGAGAGAAGAGCTGCTGGCCACGGTCAACGACGAACACGCGACGGTCGAAGCGTTCGCGTCCCTGCTCGTCTACGAGGAAAAGGCGCTGACGACGGCCGAGCCGCTCGAGATGCTGCCCGGCATCGTCGAAAGGAAAAGCGCGCTGATCGACCGGCTCGCGCAGCTCGAACGCACGCGCGACACGCAGCTTTCCGCGCTCGGTTTTCCGGCCGGCAAGAAGGGCATGGACCAGGCCGCCGAGCGCGATGCGCGCCTCGCGGGCCGCTGGCAGTTGCTGCAGCAGGCCGCCGAACGCGCGCGCCAGGCCAATGCGAACAACGGAATGCTGATCCGCATCCGGATGGACTACAACGAGCGCGCGCTCGCGGTGCTGCGCTCGGCGCCCGCACCCACCGGCGTCTACGGCCCGGACGGGCGCGTCTCGGCGCTGGCCCGCTGACCGGCCGCCGCCGCACTCACCGCCTCTCACCGCCTCTCGCCGCCGTTCGCGGCCACTCACGATTCGACAGACCGGGCCCGAGCCCGGCACCCACGGTCCCTTCCGATACACGGCCACGCAACCGCGCCGCCGTCCCGTCACAACAATCAGAAGAGGGCCGCATGCCGTATTTCCGTATTCCGTTGTTTTCCCGTATCGTCGCCGTTTCCGCTGCCGCGGCGCTGGGCGCCGCGCTGACGCTCCCCGCCGCGCGCGCCGCCGGCCCCGCGCCGCTGCCCACGCCGACGGGCGACATGTCGTTGTCGCCGGCCGGCCCCGACGTCGCGCCGCCGGCCGCGTCGGGCACGCCCGGCGCGACGGCGCGCGCCGCGCGCCGCGGGTCCGACACCTACACGTACCTGCGCTGCTGGTACCGGATCGACGCGGATCCGCTGAAGCCGGCCGCGACCTACGAATGGGCGCGCGACCCGGCCGGCGGCGACTGGTATCGCGTGCCCGGCTACTGGTGGGCCGACGGCGTCACGCAGTGGAAGAACATGTTCTACAGCACGACGCCGCAGGACACGCTCGCCGACGTGTGCCGCAAGACGCTGGCCGCGAAAGGCATCCAGGCCGGCCTCACGCAGGCGGTCGCGGCCAACAACGCGCTGTCGTTCAACTACACGGTGTGGACCCTCGACGACGCGCGGCAGGATGCGCGCGTCAACAAGCTGATCGTGTTCGGCGACAGCCTGTCCGACACCCAGAACATGTTCAACGCGAGCCAGTGGAAGCTGCCGAACGGCACGAGCTGGCATGCGGGGCGCTTCAGCAACGGCCCGGTGTGGGCCGAATATCTCGCCAACGCGCTGCGGCTGCCGTTCTACAACTGGGCGATCGGCGGCGCGGCGACCGACCAGCACCTCGTCGTGCCGGGCCTCGTGCAGCAGATCGACTCGTGGCGCGAATACATGGATCGCGCGCCGGACTACCGGCCCGCCAACACGCTGTTCGCGGTGTTCGCGGGCGGCAACGATCTCGTGAACTACGGGCGCTCGCCCGAGCAGGCGGCGAATGCGGTGCGCGACAGCCTCGAGCAGCTCGCCGCGGCCGGCGCGACGCGGATCATGCTCGTCACGCTGCCGGACGTGTCGCGCGCGCCGGTGTTCGCGACCCGCGCCGACACGGCGAGCGTCGCCGCGCAGGTCAGGGACTACAACCGGCGGCTCGTCGACGCGGCCGCCGCGCTGCGCGATCGCTACGGCGCGGCGCTGCGGCTCGAGGTGTTCGACGCCTATGCGCCGTTCGACGACCTGCTGAGCCACCCGGCCCGGTACGGCTTCGACGACGCGACGCGCGCGTGCCTCGACATCCCGAAACCGTCGTCGCTCACCTACCTGGGCGCGCAGACGCCGCGCGCGGACTGCCGCGACCCGGCGCGCTTCGTGTTCTGGGACACGCTGCACCCGACGACGCGCACGCATGCGTGGCTCGCCGAGCGGATCGCGCCATTCGTGCGCGCGCGCCTGCTGAACTGACCGCCGCGGGCGGCGGTGCCTACAGCAGCGGACACGCGGTGACCTGCGTGCCGCGCTCCACGCACAGCCGCTCGTAGTCGCGCAGGTACGCGCGCTCGCCGTCGTCGAGCAGGTCGAGATCGATCAGGTCCCAGTCGTAGCCGACCGTCACGATGTTCTCGAACGTCACGGTATCCGGCTGCGTGTCGTCGGGCCGGATGATCACGATGTTCTCGATCCGCACGCCGCCCTTGCCCGCCAGGTAGATGCCCGGCTCGACCGAAATCACCGCATTCGGCACCAGCCCGTACTTCGCGCCGGGCGCGAACCGCACGCCGCCCTCGTGCACGTGAATCCCGACGCCATGCCCGGTGCCGTGGCCGAAATCGTGGCCGTGGTCGCGGCACACCTGCCGCACGAGCGCATCGACGTCGGCGCCCGTCGCCGTGCTCGGGAAGCGCGCGACGAGCCCCTTGATGCAGGCCTTCAGCGCGACGGTGTAGATCTCGCGCTGCCACGGCTGCGCCACCGTATCCGGACGCGTGCGGCGCAGCACGACGCGCGTGCAGTCCGTCGCGAAGCCGGCTTCGTAGTAAGCGCCGCTGTCGAGCAGCACGAGCTCGCCTTCCGTCAGCTCGACGCCGGCGCTCGCCGCCGTGTAGTGCGCGAACGCGCTGTTCGCGCCGTTCGCCGCGATCGACGGAAACGTCAGCGCGACGGCCGAACGCGCGCCGTACGCGTCGTTGATCGTGCGCGCCAGGTCGTATTCGGTGTGGCGGGCGCCCGGCTCGCCGGTCTTCGCCCAGCGCATCGTCTCGGCGATCGCCGCGGAGCTGCGCGCGAATGCGTCGCGGAAGCGCTCGAGCACCGCCGGCGTCTTGCTCGCCCGCATCGCCTCGACCGGGTTGAAATCGGCATGCCGCGCATGCGGCCACACGCGGCTCACCGCGTCGACAAGCGCGCAATTCACCGATTCGAAGCCGTAGCACACGTGCTCGACCGCGAACCGCGCGAGAAAGCGCTCGAGCGCCGCGACATCGCGGCGGATCACGTGCAGCGCCGGATACGAATCGAGCGCGACCGGGCAGCGATCGCAGCCTTCCGGCAGGAACAGCACGACCTGGCCGCCGACCGCGAACAGGAAACCGAGGTGCGACGACGCATTCGGGATGTGATAACCGCGGCTGTTCAGCAGATACGCGAGATCGTCCGACGCGCACGAGAAGAACGCGGTCTTGCCGTCGGCCGCGCCGGTGTGCGCGGCGAGCCGGCGGTTCAGCGTGTCGAGGTTCTGCGCGACGCTCAGGCCCGTCATCGATTCCGGCACCTCGAAGATCGGCCGCTCGACGATCCAGCCCGGCAGCGCGATCGCGCGGTCGATCTCGCGATCGGCGAGGCCCGTCCAGTCGAGCGACGCGGCCTGCGTCTGCGCGAGCAGCCGGTCGCGCTGCGCGACGCTGATCCGCAGCGCGTCGTAGCCGACCCGCGCGAGCCGGCTCGCATGCGCGACCAGCCAGTCGGCCATCGCCTGCCAGATCGTCACGTTCATCCCGAGCTTCTCGATATGCACGCGCGCCGGATCGCACTGCTGCTCGGCCTGCAGGTGATACCGGCCATCGACGAACAGCACGAACGGCGGCACGCCGAGCGCCTGCGCGGTGGCCGCGCTCAGGAAGATCCCGCAGCCGGCCGACCCGTCGAAGCCCGACAGCGCGTAGCGCGGATTGTTGCTGCGCGGCAGGTACTCGGTCACGTATTCGTCCTGCGACGTGACGACCACCGCGTCGAGGCGCGCGGCGTCGAGCAGGCGCGACAGGCCGGCCTGCGTGTCGGCGACGGACGCGTCGTACGGAGGCAGGCCGGAGAAGCTGTATTTCAGTCGATCGATCATCGTGTGCCCGTTATTCATTGTTGTCGGCGGCCGGCGGCGTGACGCGGCATGGCGCGTGCCTGAAGCGACACGCCGCCCTGACGCGGATCACGCACGGCCCGGCGCGCAGCCGGGCCGCGGTGCCGTTCCGGCAGCAGGCCCTCGGGGAATTTTTGTCTCACTTAACTTTGTTTGATGCGCGACAGAATCTAGAGCACGCTGAAATTGAGGTCAAGCTAAAATTTTCGTAGGACTAAAATCGGCACGACGGCTGCGGATCCCGGCACAGCGCCAGATCGCCCGGCGACACCGCGCGGTACAATGCGCCGGCATCGCCGTCCCGGCGGCCGTGCTTCGTGCGATGCGCGGAAAGCAAGTCCCGGCGACTGCACCGCCTCTCCGCTCGCCTGCCGACTCGTTGCCACGAAAGAGATTCATGGATTCAGACATCATGCGTATCGGCCTGCGCATTCGCCGCCTGCGCCGGGAAGCGAAGAAGACGCTGCTGGAAGTCGCGACCGAGGCGAAGCTGTCGGTCGGGTTCCTGTCGCAGGTCGAGCGGCATCTCACCGGCATCTCGCTGTCTTCGCTCGTCAACGTCGCCAAGGCGCTCGACGTCCCGCTCGGCGCGCTGATCGACCAGCCGCGCCAGGCGCAGCCCGATTCGCACGAAGGCAGCCGCCAGCCGTACGCGCTCGACGCCACGTCGCAGTGGTACGAGCGGCTCTCCACCACCTTCGACGGCAGCCAGGTCAACGCGCTCAAGGTGCGGATGATGGAAGGCTACCGCTCGGAATGGGTGTCGCACGGCGGCGACGAGTTCGTGTACGTGCTGGCCGGCCGCATCTGCTACACGATCGGCAAGAAGGTTTACCCGCTGGCGCCCGGCGATTCGCTGCACTTCGATGCGCGCAAGCGGCATCGGGTCGCGAACGTCGGCGACGGGCCGGCCGAGCTGATCGCGGTCGGCACGCTCCCGCTGTTCGACGACCGGTGTGCCGAACTGGTGTCGGCGACGATGGACATCAGGCAGCCGGCGGCGGGTAAGCCGCGCGTGACCCGACGCGGCGATCGCGGCGCCGATGCGGCACGGCCGGCCAAGGCCGGTACGGCAGACCCGCAGGCTTCAGCGAAGCCGCGCGCGGCCCCCGGCAAACGCGCCGCGGCCGCCACCCCGGCGCGCAAGAAGAAGTCGTAGCGGCCGCGGGCGCGCGCCGCCCGGTTCGCCGCCCTTATTCGCCGATCTCGAGCGCTTGCGCGACGGCCTGGATCCGCGCGCGATGCACGGCATCCTTGATCTTCTCCGCGTCGTTGCCGATGCCGCGCGCGATCGCGCCGGCATCGACGCTGCGCGCCGCCGCGAGCGCGACACGCAACCGCTCGGCCTGCGGATACGGCTGCGTCTCGAGCCCGAGCCGCCCGCGCGCATCCGATTCGCACGCCTGCAGCATCTCGGCGAAACGCGCGGGCTTGCGCAGCGCATCGCTGCGCTCGAACAGCCGCACCAGCGCGGCCGCGCCCATCTCCATCACGCGATGCAGGTTGCCGTGCTCGCGCGCGACCACCAGCGCGAGATCGCGGCACTCGTTCGGCACGCGCAGCCGCTCGCACAACGGCTTGAGCAGGTCGACGCTGCGGCCTTCGTGGCCGACGTGGCGCGGCAGCACGTCGGCGGGCGTCGTCGCCTTGCCGAGATCGTGCGTGAGCGCCGCGAAGCGCACCGGCAGCGAATAGCGCTGCTTCGCCGCATAGTCGACCACCATCATCACGTGCACGCCGGTATCGACTTCCGGGTGGTAGTCGGCCCGCTGCGGCACGCCCCACAGCGCGTCGACCTCGGGCAGGATGCGCACGAGCGCGCCGCACTCGCGCAGCACCGCGAACATCCGCGACGGCTTCGCTTCCATCAGCCCGCGCGCGATTTCCTGCCATACGCGTTCGGGCACGAGTGCGTCGACCTCGCCCGCGTCGACCATCCGGCGCATCAGCGCGAGCGTTTCGTCCGCCACCGTGAAATCCGCGAACCGTGCGGCAAAGCGCGCAATGCGCAGGATCCGCACCGGATCCTCGACGAATGCGTCGCTCACGTGCCGGAACACGCGCGCCCGCAGGTCGGCCTGCCCGTCGAACGGATCGATCACGGGCCCGACCAGCCCGCCTTCCGGGCTCACCTCGCGCGCCATCGCGTTGATCGTCAGGTCGCGCCGCGCGAGATCCTCATCGAGCGTCACGTCCGGCGCGTAGTGGAACTGGAAGCCGTGATAGCCGGCCGCCGTCTTGCGCTCGGTGCGCGCCAGCGCGTACTCCTCCTGCGTCTGCGGATGCAGGAACACCGGGAAATCCTTGCCGACCGGCCGGAACCCCTGCGCGGCCATCTGCTCGGGCGTCGCGCCCACCACCACGTAGTCGCGGTCCTGCACGGGCACGCCGAGCAATTCGTCGCGGATCGCTCCGCCTACTGCGTAGATATTCATGGCGTCGGCTCGTATTCGGCGATCACGGTCGTTTCGCGGCGCGCGGCGTCGATCCAGCGCTGCACGGCCGGCAGCGCCGTCACGCGCGCCGCGTAGCCGGCCGCTTCCGGCGACAGGCCCGGCGCATACGTGTTGAAGCGCATCACCACCGGCGCGTACATCGCATCGGCGATCCCGAATTCGCCGAACAGGAACGGCCCGCCCGACGCCTCGAGGCACGCGCTCCACAGCGCATCGATGCGCGCGACGTCGGCGAGCGCATCCGGCGTCGCGCCGCGCCCCGGCATCGACGCGCGCACGTTCATGCCCATCTGCGTGCGCAGCGCCGCGAAGCCCGCGTGCATCTCGGCCGACACGCAGCGCGCATGCGCCCGCTCGAGCGGGTCGGCCGGCCACATCGGCAACTGCGGATAGCGCTCGGCGAGCGTCTCGGCGATCGCGAGCGAATCCCAGATCGCGACGCCGTGATCGTCGACGAGGCACGGCACCTTGCCGGACGGCGAATACTCGAGGATGCGCGCGGCGGTGTCGTCGCGGCGCAACTCGACCGCGATCTCGTCGAACGGGATGCCGAAATGCGTGAGCAGCACCCACGGGCGCATCGACCACGACGAGTAGTTCTTGTCACCAATGACGAGTTTCATGACGGTTTTCCGGACAACGCAAAAAGGAAACGGAAAGGGGCTGAACGTCCGCGCCCCGCGCGGCGCGCTAGCGGCGCGAGCGGAACCAGTCGAAGCGCGAGCGCTTCGTCGCTTCGCCGAGATACGCGGGCGCGATGCTTTCGAGACTCGCGGGCGAGATCCCGAGTTCCGGCGCGAGCGGGCCGGACAGCACGTTCGGCACCGACATCGACGCGAGGTTGTCGCGTGTGATCACCGGCTCGCCGGGCAGGCATTCGAACACGCGCGCCTGCAGCCGCGCGAGCGCGTCGGGCAGCCGCACGATGCGTGCCTGCCGGCCGACCAGCGTGCCGCAATAGCGCACCAGCTGCTCGAGCGTATAGACGGTCGGCCCGCCGAGTTCGTAGGTCTTGCCGTGCGCGGCCGCGAGATCGAGGGTGTTGACGAACGCGCGCACGACGTCGCCGACGAACACCGGCTGGAAGCGCGCATCGGGCATCGCGAGCGGCAGCACGGGCACCGTGCGCTGCAGGTTCGCGAACGTGTTGAGGAACGCGTCGCCGGGGCCGAACACGACCGACGGGCGGAAGATCGTCAGCGCGAGCGAATCGGTCGCCGCGACCGCATGCAGCGCGGCTTCGCCGTCGCCCTTCGAGCGCTGGTACATGCTCGGGCCGCGCGAATCGGCGCCGAGCGCGCTCATGTGCAGCAGGCGCCGCACGCCGACCTCGGTGCAGGCGCTCGCGAGCGCGGCCGGCAGCGCGACGTGCGCGCGCTCGAAACCGGGCCCGTACGGCGTGCCGCGGCCGCCGTGCAGCACGCCGACCAGGTTGATCGCCGCGTGCGCGCCGGCGACGAAGCGCGCGAGCGTGCGCGTGTCGAGGGCGTCGAGCTCGACGATCTCGACCGGCAGCATCTGGAGGTGGCGCGCGTGGTCGCGCCGGCGCGTGCCGATCCGTACCTGCTTGCCGGCGTCGATCAGCGCATTGACGAGCCGGCTGCCGATGAAGCCGGTGCCGCCCAGCAGCGCGACGGTCTGGCGATCCATGTTCGGAACCTCAAAAGAGCACTGCCGCGTCTCGCGCGGCAGTGTGAAGATTGCGTATCAGGGCGAGATCATGCCTAGACGTTTCTTCAACGACTGCGGTTTGCCCTCGAAGAGCGCCGCGTAGTAGACGGTATTCGACAGCACGTTCTTCACGTAGTCGCGCGTCTCGTTGAACGGAATCGTCTCCGCGAAGATCGCGCCTTCGACCGGCTGCGTCAACACCTGGCGCCACTGGCGCGGCCGGCCCGGGCCCGCGTTGTAGCCGGCGGTGGCGAGCACCGGCGAGCTGTCGAAGTTGTTGTAGATGTCCGCCAGATACCAGGTGCCGAGCTGGATGTTGGTATCGATGTCGTGCATCTGCGCACGCGTGATCGTGCCCATGCCGAGCTTCTTCGCGACCATCTGGGCCGTCGCGGGCATCAGCTGCATCAGGCCGCCCGCGCCCACCGACGAACGCGCGCTGATGATGAAGCGCGATTCCTGGCGGATCAGCCCGTACGCCCATTCGACGTCGAGGCCCGTCGATTGCGCATAGCGCTCGACGATGTTGCGGTACGGCGACGGGTAGCGCAGCGTGAAGTCGTGCTCGGCCTTCGTGCGGTCGGCCGTGTTGACCGTGCGGTCGAGCAGCTCGACGCGCTTGCCGTATTCGGCGGCCGCGAGCAGCTGGCGATCGGTCATCCCGCGCAGCGGCCAGTTCCATTCGCGATTGCCTTCGAGGCGCAGGTTCAGCGCGTAGAAGCGCTGCGCGAGCGCGAAGCCCGGAATCTTGCCCATCGCGTCGATCTCGGCGTCGCTCACCTTGGTGCGCGGCGGGATCGACGTGCGCTGGCCGAGCTCTTCGCCGGCGAGCTGCCCGTAGAAGTTGAACTGCCCGGCGACCTGCTCGAATTCCTGGTTCGCCTGCAGCGTGTCGCCGCTCTGCTTGAGCGCGCGCGCATGCCAGTAGATCCACGCCGGATCGTTGCGCAGCGACGGCGGCATCTGCTCGATCGACCAGCGCACCATCGGCCAGTTGCCGGCGAGCAGCGCGGCGCGCGTGCGCCATTCGTAGCCCGGATTCGACAGCGGCGCGTTCGCGGATTTCGCGTACCAGACCGACGCGAGCGGCGAACGCTTGATCGCGCCCTGGTAGCCGATCGCGCCCCACGCGATCGCCTGTTCCTGCTTGGTCAGCGACGGCGCGACCGTCGTCAGCATCCCCGCGGCGGCGTCCGGATCGTTGCGCGCCATGCGGCCGAGTGCGATCAGCGCGAGCTGGTGCGACGTCGCGTCGGCGCCGACGCCGCGCGCGAGGTACAGCGGCGGCGCGCTCGTCGCCTGGTCGAAACCGACCGGGCGCGGGCCGAGCGCGTCGACGATCTTGCCGCCGAGCGTCGTGTAGTTCTGCTCGTAGGCGAGGCGCGCCTGCTGCCACACGTCGTCGCTCGTGAACTGCTGGTTGACGGTGAGCGCGGTGATCAGGTCGACGCACGCATCGCCGTAGTTCTTCGGCTCGACGAGCAGCGCCCGCGCCGCGTCGGCGACGTTCTCGCCGCGCGCCGCGCGCGATTCGAGCGCGTAGCACTTGACCTGCGTGTCGTCGTCGAGCACGAAGCGCTTGTACTGGTCGTCGAAGTTGCGCCAGTCGTGGCGCGCGCCGAGCACGAGCAGGTAATCGTTGCGCAGGCGGTCGGCGATCGCCTGGCCGTCGTAGCGCTGCAGGAACGACTGCACGGGCGCGTCCGGCGCATCGACGCGCGCGCGTCCCGTCGAATCGAACAGCTGCGGCTTGATCTGGAAATACTCGACGTAGGACGGGACCGGATAGTTCGGGATCATCGACGCGAGCTGCGCGGCTTTCGCGGCGTCGTTGCGGCGTGCGGCTTCGCGAAGCTGTACGAAGATCTGGTCATCCCCGGCGACCGTGTCGTCGTTCGGTGCGGCGCACGCGGCCGTACCGGCGACGAGCGCGGCGGCCGAAAGCGTCAGCGCGACCGCGCGATATACTCGGAAAAGGCTGTTCGACATCGATTTGAATGGAGCACGAAGTGAGCGAAAGCATAGCACGCAACCCTGTGCCGAACCCGAAGGTTGCGCTGCGCAAAACGCTGTCCGGCGCGCGTCGCGACGCCGCGTCGCAGCCCGCCGCGAACGCCGCGCTCGACGCCCGCCTGCGCTTGCTGCTCGACCGTCTGGCGCCGCGCACGGTCGGCTTCTACTGGCCGCTGCCCGGGGAATTCGATGCGCGCGACGCGGTGCTCGCCTGGTGCGCGGCGGGCGCCGGCCGGCGCGCCGCGTTGCCGGTGATCGGCGCGCGTCATGCGCCGCTCGCGTTCCATGCATGGGATGCGCACACGCCGATGCGCGAAGGTCATCACCGGATTCCGGAACCGGCGTCGGGAATCGTCGTCGTGCCCGACCTGTTGCTGATTCCCTGTGTGGGATTCGATCCGGAGCGCTACCGGCTCGGCTACGGCGGCGGCTATTACGACCGCACGCTCGCCGCGTGGCCGGGCGACGCGCCGCCCGTGACGGTCGGCATCGCCTATGAAGCGTGCCGCGTCGACGCGCTGCCGGCCGAAGCGCACGATCTCGCGCTGCGCTGGATCGTGACCGACGGCGCGCTCTACCCGGCCGCCGGATGACGCGGCGCGCGGCGCCGCGATCGTCGTCGCCGGCCCGTCAGCGCAACGCCGCGCGCAACCGCCCGGGCAATCGTTTACAGCGACGCCGCCGCGCGCGCGGCCGTGTCGTAGAGGCCCGACGCGTGGCGCAGCAACTGCGCCGCGTCGCCGATCTGCTCGTTGGTGAGCCCGCTGTCCTTCAGCGTCTCGATCAGGCAGTGCTCGCGCACCTCCCGGTATTTCAGGCACAGCTCGCGGCCCGCGTCGGTCGCGAAGAAAAAGGCTTCCTTGCCGCTCTTCTCGCTCTTCACATAGCCGCGCGCGATCAGTTTTTTCAGCGCATAGGTCGCGACGTGCGTATCCTCGATATTGAGCACGAAGCAGATGTCGGCGAGCTTCTTCTTGCGTTCGCGATGGCTGACGTGATGCAGCAGCGACACCTCGACCGCCGTCATGTCCTTCGCGCCGGCCGCCGACATGCAGCGCACCATCCAGCGGTTGAATGCGTTGCCGGCCATGATGAGCCCGTATTCGAGCTCCGACAGCTCCGCGCTCGAATCGGAAACGAGGTGTTCGGATGACACGATCTTGGTCGGATGACGCTTCATGGAAAGGCGGCGCAAGCAGGATGTCAGGGTGTGCCGAGTGTACGCCAGAAGCCGCTGTATACGGGCTAGGCGAAAACGCTTATTGGTAACTTATCGATATCTTATTGACAATGTGCGCTAACATTGCCGTCCGAACCGTGCCAGCCCGATGACGCAACCCCGCATTTATCCGCTCGGCGATGCCGCCCTCGTCTGCGAGGTGCCGCCGCCCGCCACGCTCGATTGCCAGCGCCGCGTCTGGGCCGTTGCCGAGGCCGCGCGCGCGTGGCCCGACGTGATCGACGTCGTGCCCGGCATGAACAACCTGACCATCGTGTTCGACGCGCTCGCCGCGACGGCCGAATCGCTCACGCCCGCGCTGCGCGACGCGTGGGAGACGGCCGACGTCGAGCACGCGGACGGCCGCGAGGTCGAGATCCCGGTCGAGTACGGCGGGGCCGCCGGCCCCGACCTGGCGGCCGTCGCCGCGCACACGGGCCTGCCGGCCGACGAGGTCGTCGCCCGCCACGCGGCCGGTGAATACGTCGTGTTCTTCGTCGGCTTCCAGCCGGGTTTCGCGTATCTCGGCGGCCTCGACGCATCGCTGCACACGCCGCGCCGCGCGGCGCCGCGCCTCGAGGTGCCGGCCGGCTCGGTCGGCATCGGCGGCGCGCAGACGGGCATCTACCCGGCCACGTCGCCCGGCGGCTGGCAGCTGATCGGCCGCACGTCGCAGGTGCTGTTCGATCCGGCGCGGCCGCAGCCGACGCTGCTGCTGCCCGGCGATCGCGTGCGCTTCACCATTGCGGGAGTCGACGCGTCATGACCCAGAGCAACGCACCGGGCACCATCGAGGTGTTGCGCGCCGGCCCGCTGTCGACCGTGCAGGATCTCGGGCGCCGCGGCGCACGCCACCTCGGCGTCGCGCAGGGCGGCGCGCTCGACGGCCTCGCGCTCGAGGTCGGCAACCGGCTCGTCGGCAACCGCCCCGACGCGGCGGCCGTCGAGATCACGATCGGCCCCGCCGCGTTCCGCTTCCCGCGCGCGACGCGCATCGCGATCACCGGCACCGAATTCGGCGCGACGCTCGACGGCCAGCGCGTGTATTCGTGGTGGAGCCTGCCGGTCGAGGCCGGCCAGACGCTCGTGCTGCCGGCCGCGAAACGCGGGATGCGCGGCTATCTGTGCATCGCGGGCGGCATCGACGTGCTGCCGATGCTCGGCTCGCGCAGCACCGATCTCGCGTCGCGCTTCGGCGGCCTCGGCGGCCGCACGCTGCGCGACGGCGACCGGCTCCCGGTCGGCGTGCCGCCGGCCGGCGCGGGCTGCCTCGCGGCCGATGCGCCCGAATTCGGCGTGAAGGCGCCCGCGTGGTGCGCCTTCGTGCGCGTCGACGAGCCGCCGCGCCGCCACCGCCCCGCGCATGCGCCGTGGGCGATGCCCGTGCGCGTGCTGCCGGGCCCCGACTACGCCTCGTTCGCGGCCGATTCGCAGCAGGCGTTCTGGGACGAGGAATGGCTCGTCACCGCGAACAGCAACCGGATGGGCTATCGCCTCGCGGGCGCCGAGCTCGTGCGCGAGCAGCCGGTCGAGCTGCTGTCGCACGCGGTGCTGCCCGGTACGATCCAGGTGCCGCCGAACGGCCAGCCGATCGTGCTGATGCACGACGCGCAGACCACCGGCGGCTACCCGAAGATCGGCACGGTGATCCGCGCCGATCTGTGGAAACTCGCACAGGCGCGGCTCAACCTGCCGATCCGCTTCGTGCGCACGACCCCCGACGCCGCGCGCGCCGCCCTCGCCGCGGAACGTGCCTATCTGCGGCAGATCGACGTGGCGATCGACATGCGAGAAGAAGCGCGCCGCCGCGCCCAATCGCGCGCAGCGTGACCCTGGCGGAAGCAGTAACGAAAGACGCGCCACGCCATCAGTGGACGAGGAACATCATGGAAATCGATCTGAATGCCGATCTCGGCGAAGGATGCGGATCCGACGAGGCGCTGCTCGACCTCGTCACGTCGGCGAACATCGCATGCGGCTGGCATGCGGGCGGCGCGAACGCGATGCGCGACTGCGTGCGCTGGGCCGTGCAGAAAGGCGTGTCGATCGGCGCGCACCCGAGCTTTCACGATCCGGAGAATTTCGGCCGCAAGGAAATGCAGCTGCCGGCCGGCGACATCTACGCGGGCGTGCTGTACCAGCTCGGCGCGCTGTCGGCGATCGCGCAGGCCGAAGGCGGGCGCATCGCGCACGTGAAACCGCACGGCGCGCTGTACAACCAGGCCGCGCGCGACCCGATGATCGCCGATGCGGTGGTGTCCGCGATCCACGACTTCGATCCGTCGCTCGCGGTGTTCGGGCTCGCGAACAGCGTGTTCGTCGCGGCCGCGCGGCATGCGGGGCTCGCCGCGGTGGAAGAAGTGTTCGCCGACCGCGGCTACCGCGCGGACGGCTCGCTCGTGCCGCGCAGCCAGCCCGGCGCGTTGATCGACGATGAGGACGCGGTGCTCGCGCGCACGCTCGACATGGTGCGCAACCGGCAGGTGCGTGCCTTGAGCGGCGAATGGGTGCCGCTCAACGCGCAGACCGTCTGCCTGCACGGCGACGGGCCGCATGCGCTGGCGTTCGCGAAACGGATTCGCGCGGCGCTGGAGGCTGCCGGCGTCGACGTGGTGGCCCCCGGCGCGCTGCAGGCCGACGAAGGCGCGTAACGCGCATCGTCATCTCGGCCGCCCAAAAGAAAAAAGCGCCCTCGTGGCGCTTTTCCGTTGGCGCAATCGCTGCGGCTTCGCCGTCTGTCGATTCGCCCCCCGAAACCGTCTTTCGACGGGACCGGAAAAATATTCCGGATTAAAAAACGTCCGCCGCCGCCCGATCACTGCCTTCCCCGGTCAGACGACGGAGCGTCGCTTATCCGCAAGTCGGCCTGCATGTATTGTTGTTGTCCGACGATGATTGGCCCCGCCGTACATGCAGACACTTCCGCGGCCGACACGTGTGCACCACGTGCCGGCAACGCGCTCACCCCGCGCTTTGTTTTCTGCTACCCCGTAGAACTTTTTCTATTCTTTTCAATTTTTCAACTTGTGGATCGAAGAATAGATATTGGCGGAACGGGATGTCAATCGTTTGAAACGCTATTTTCCGACGAATCGAGGGTTTTCCTTATCGAATCGCGTGTACAAACAAGCGTTTGACGTGGCCCGAACGACGTCGATCAAACAGGGGAGGATCGGTTCGGGCGCGACGGCGGCGATCAGTTCGCGTCGACCCTGTAACCTTGTTGACGCAACAATTCGAGCACGCCGCGCGGGCCGCCCAGATGCAGCGCGCCGATCGCGACGAACAGCGGCCGGTTCGGCGCGGCGATTGCAGTCATCCGTGCAACGAAGCGCCGGTTGCGCTCGTACACGATCTTGTTGTCGATCGACGCCGACAGCACCTTCGAACGCGCGAGCCGCTCGCTCTTCGCGACGGCCCACGCGGAGATCGCGTCGGCGTCTCCAATTCGCCACAGCCGGTGCAGCGCCTTGATGTCGTCGGCGTTCTGCGCGGGTGTCTGCACCATGTCCTGCGCGAGCATCTCGCGCTGCTCGGCCAGCGTCAGCCCGGTGAACGCGCGCATCTGTTCGGCGAGCGTCTCGAGCCCGATCACGCGGCCGCCCTTCTTCTTCAGGAACACGTTCTGCAGCTGGGCCTCGGTGCCGTATTCGGTCTGCAGGCCGGCCGACAGCGAATCGTAGGTCTCGACGACGAGCGCCGCGAGCCACGGCCGCATCTTGCGGATCTCGGCGAGCGCGGCCGGGTTGCCGCGCAGGCGTGCCGCGAGCCGCTGCCACAACGGCTCGGGCAGCAGGCGTTGCAGGCACGGGTAGCGGCACACGCCGTACTTCGACACGTCGTCCTGCGATTCGAGCAGATCGTCGGGCGACAGTTCGAGCGCAAGCGTCGGCGACGCGGCGAGCGCTGCCAGGATGCGCGGCCGGAACGGCTGCGCGCTCGGGTAATCGGACGGGTCGCCGGTATGCAGCGTGCCGAGCACGTACAGCGTGACGTTACCCTTGGTCGCGACGTAGAACGGCATGCGCGCGGGCTGCACGCGCACGGTGCCGCGCGACACCGTGCCGTCCGATACGGACGGCGCGTGGAAGCCCGGCAGGCTCATGCCGGGCGGCGGGACTTGCGACGGATGGATCGGTGACGTGGCCGGTGCGCGCCCTTCGGCGCGCGCGGATTCGACGGGAACCACGAGGCTGGCCGCCACGCACGCGCCGGCCAGCGCCGCGCCCGTGACGGTACGCACGCTCCAGCGCCGCGCGTCGCGGTACGCGCGCATCACGCGCGCCCCGCTTGCCCCCGCACGGCGCACGCCGGACACGCGCGCCGCCAACGCTTCAGGCATTCGCCTCCCCTACCTCCTCGGCGCGATGGCAGGCCACCTGCCGGCCGTCGACCTCGCGCAGCTTCGGCTCCTCCGCGCGGCACCGCTCGACCGCATAAGGGCAGCGCTGGTGGAACGCGCAGCCCGACGGCGGATTGAGCGGCGACGGCAGTTCGCCCTGCAGCTTGATCTGCACGCGGCGGTCTTCCTCGAAGATCGCCGGCGTCGCCGACATCAGCGCCCGCGTGTACGGGTGGCGCGGCCGCGCGTAGATCGTCGCCTTGTCGCCGAGCTCGGCGACGCTGCCGAAGTACATCACCATCACGTCGTCCGCGACGTGCTCGACCACCGACAGGTTGTGCGAGATGAACACGTAGCTCGTCTTGAACTGCTCCTGCAGGTCCATGAACAGGTTCAGGATCTGCGCCTGGATCGACACGTCGAGCGCGGACACCGGCTCGTCGGCGACGACGATGCGCGGATCGAGGATCATCGCGCGCGCGATCGCGACACGCTGGCGCTGGCCGCCCGAGAACATGTGCGGATAGCGCTTCGCGTGTTCGGGCCGCAGGCCGACCGTGCGCATGATCTGCGCGATGCGTGCGGCACGCTCGGCGGCCGTCAGGTTCGCGTTGATCTCGAGCGGCTCGGACAGCGTCTGCTCGACGGTCTTGCGCGGATTCAGCGATGCGAACGGGTTCTGGAACACCATCTGCACGCGGCGGCGCAGCTCGGCGATCGTGTCGCGGCTCGCGCCGGCGACATTCTTGCCGTCGATCGTCAGGCTGCCCGACGTGGGCGTCTCGATCATCGTGAGCTGGCGCGCGAGCGTCGACTTCCCGCAGCCCGACTCGCCGACGACGGCGAGCGTCTTGCCGCGTTTCAGCGAGAACGACACGCCGTTCAGCGCCTTCACCGTGCCCTGCCCGAACATCCCGCGCTTCACCGAATAGTGCTTCGCGAGGCCGTCGGCCACCAGGACGTCCTCGTCGGGCGACGCGTGGCGCGTATCTTGGACTGCATTCATCGTGCGCCTCCCGTCAGGTCGAGGTTGGAAACATTGAGCGGCTTGATGCAGCGCGCGCGCATCGCATCGTTGCCCGGCACCAGCGTGTCGAGCGCCGGCCGCGCCTTGCGGCAATCGTCGACGACGTACTTGCAGCGCGGCGCGAACAGGCACCCGGACGGGCGATCATCGCGGCCCGGCACCATGCCCGGCAATGCGGCAAGGCGACGCGCCCCCTGATTGTGCTCGGGAATCGCGGCGAGCAGCGCTTCGGTGTACGGATGATGCGGCGCACGGAAGATGTCGGGCACGCTGTTGGTCTCGATGATCTCGCCCGCGTACATCACCGCGACGCGCTGCGCGACCTCCGACACCACGGCCAGGTCGTGCGAGATCAGCACGAGCGCCATCCCGCGCTCCTTCTGCAGCTTCACGAGCAGATCCATGATCTGCGCCTGGATCGTCACGTCGAGCGCGGTGGTCGGCTCGTCGGCGATCAGGAGCTTCGGGTTGCATGCGACGGCCATCGCGATCATCACGCGCTGGTTCATCCCGCCCGACATCTGGTGCGGGAACGACGCGATGCGGTTCTTCGCGTCGGGAATGCCGACCTGGTCGAGCAGTTCGAGCGCGCGCCGGTTCAGCGCGTCGCCGCGCAGCCCTTCGTGCAGCTTCAGCACCTCCTTGATCTGGTAGCCGACCGTGTAGCTCGGGTTCAGGCTCGTCAGCGCGTCCTGGAACACCATCGCGATGTCCTTGCCGACGATCTTGCGGCGCGCCTTCGGCGACGCCTTCAGCAGGTCGACGCCGTTGAACGTGACCTCGTCGGCCGTCACCTTGCCCGGCGCGTCGATCAGGCCCATCAGCGCCATCATCGTCACGCTCTTGCCCGAGCCCGATTCGCCGACGACGCCCACCACCTCGCCCGGCGCGATCGACAGGTTGATCCGGTCGACGGCAGGCAGGCCGTTGAAATTCACCGCGAGATTGCGGATGGTCAGAAGAGTGCTCATGGTCATGCCATCCGTTTCAGTTTGGGATCGAGCGCGTCGCGCAGCCCGTCGCCGAGCAGGTTGATCGCGAGCACCGAAATCAGGATCGACAGGCCCGGCATCGTCACGATCCACCACGCGTTGTCGATGTAGTCGCGCGCGGAGGCCAGCATCGCGCCCCACTCGGCGGTCGGCGGCTGCACGCCGAGGCCGAGGAAGCCGAGCGCGGCCGCGTCGAGGATCGCCGACGAGAAGCCGAGCGTCGCCTGCACGATCAGCGGCGCCGTGCAGTTGGGCAGCACCTGCGAGAACATCAGGCGCAGCGTGCCGGCACCGGCCACGCGCGACGCCGTCACGTATTCCTTCTGCAGCTCGCCGAGCGCCGATGCGCGCGTGAGGCGCACGTAGGCCGGCAGCGCGACGATCGCGATCGCGAACATCGTGTTGGTGAGGCCCGGGCCGATGATCGCGACGACCGCGACCGCGAGCAGCAGCGACGGCAGCGCGAGCAGCACGTCCATGATGCGCATCACGGGCGTGTCGGCCCACTTCTGGAAGAACGCGGCGACGAGCCCGAGCACGATGCCCGGGATCAGTGCGAGCACGACCGACACGAAGCCGATCCAGAACGACATCCGCGCGCCGAACATCAGCCGCGAAAGGATGTCGCGGCCCGCTTCGTCGGTGCCGAGGATGAATTGCCAGTTGCCGCCGGCGAGCCACGCGGGCGGGATCTTCACGTAGTCGCGGTATTGTTCGACCGGGCTGTGCGGCGCGATCAGCGGCGCGAGCAGCGCGACGAGGATCAGCACGATCACGACGATGCCGGCGCCGACGGCGCCGCGGTTGCGCGAGAAGTTGGCCCAGAACTCGCGCAGCGCGAGCGCACGGCCGCCGGCCGGCGCGGATTCGGTCGGCAGGGTATTTTGCAGATTGCTCATGGAATTACCTCGTGTGGCGGATGCGCGGATTCAGCACGCCGTACAGCAGGTCGACGACCAGGTTCACGACGATCACGAGCGTCGCGATCAACAGGATGCCGCCCTGGACGACCGGATAGTCGCGGCGGCCGATCGCATCGATCAGCCACTTGCCGACACCGGGCCACGAAAAGAGCGTCTCGGTCAGCACGGCGCCCGCGAGCAGCGTGCCGATCTGCAGGCCGATCACGGTGACGACCGGGATCAGCGCGTTGCGCAGCGCATGCACGACGACCACGCGCACGGGCGACAACCCCTTCGCGCGTGCGGTGCGGATGTAATCCTCGCGCAGCACTTCGAGCATCGACGAGCGCGTCATCCGCGCGATCACCGCGAGCGGGATCGTGCCGAGCACGATCGCGGGCAGGATCAGGTGGCTGACCGCCGACTTGAACGAGCCTTCGTCCGGCGCGAGCAGCGCGTCGATCAGCATGAAGCCCGTCGGATGCGGGAAATCGTATTCGACGGCGATGCGCCCCGACACGGGCGTCCAGCCGAGGTACGACGAAAAGACCATGATGAGGATCAGCCCCCACCAGAAGATCGGCATCGAGTAACCGGTGAGCGCGGTCCCCATCACGCCGTGGTCGATCACCGAGCCGCGCCGCAGCGCGGCGATCACGCCGGCCGGCAGCCCGACCGCGAGCGCGAACACGAGCGCGCACAGCGACAGCTCGACGGTCGCCGGGAAGCGCGCGAAGAATTCGCCCGCGACGCTCGTGTTGGTGATGATCGACGTGCCGAGGTCGCCATGCAGCGCCCGGCCGATGTAGTGGATGTACTGCATGGGCAGCGGCTGGTCGAGCCCGAGGCGTTTCATCGCCTCCGCATGCATCGCGGGATCGACGCCACGCTCGCCCATCATCACTTCGATGGGGTCGCCCGGTATCAGGTGAATCAGCGCAAACGCCAGGATGGTGATGCCGATGAAGGTCGGGATCACCATGCCCACGCGGCGCAACACGAATCTGAACATGATGCGTCTCGTATTTTCTTGTGGGAAATGTGCGACCGGCGACGGGAAGCTTTTGGCCTCCCGCCGCCGGATGAGTTAGCCGGTCTTCGCGACAGCTTACGACAGGCGCGTTACTTCACGCTAACACCGTCGAAGCGGGCATAGCCGAGCGGTTCGATACGCATGTCGACCACGTTCTTGCGCACCGGCTGGTAGACCGTCGAGTTCGCGATCGGCGAGAACGGCAGCTGTTGCGCGAAGATCTGCTGGGCCTGCGTGTAGAGCTTCGTCCGGGCGTCCTGACCCGTCGTCGTGCGGCCCTTCTGGACCAGCTCGTCGAACGGCTTGTAGCACCAGTGCGAGAAGTTGTTGCCCTTGATCGCCTCGCAGCCGAGCAGCGTGCCGAGCCAGTTGTCCGGATCGCCGTTGTCGCCCGTCCAGCCGATCAGCATCGTATCCTGCTCGCCCGTGTGCGCGCGCTTGATGTACTCGCCCCACTCGTATGTGACGATCTTCGCCTTCACGCCGATCTTCGCCCAGTCGGCCTGGATCATCTCGGCCATCAGGCGGGCGTTCGGGTTGTACGCGCGCTGCACGGGCATCGCCCACAGCGTGATCTCGAAACCGTTCGGGAAACCTGCCTTCGCGAGCAGCGCCTTCGCCTTCGCGGTGTCGTAGGCGGCCATCTTCAGGTTCTTGTCGTACGACCATTGGGTCGGCGGCATCGGCGCGGTCGCGGCCTGGCCGGCGCCCTGGTAGACGGACTCGAGGATCGCCTTCTTGTTGATCGCCATGTCGAGCGCCTGACGCACTTCGAGCTTGTCGACCGGCTTGTGCTCGACGTTGTACGCGAGGTAGCCGAGGTTGAAGCCGGCCTGCGACGGCATGTCGACGTTCGCGTCGGCCTTCAGCGTCGCGATGTCGGCCGGACGCGGATAGCTCATCACCTGGCATTCGTTGCGCTTGATCTTCTGCACGCGCACGCCCGGATCCGGCGTGATCGAGAAGATCAGCTTCGACAGCTTCACTTCGCCCTTCTTCCAGTAATCAGGATTGCCGTCGAAACGGATCGTCGCGTCCTTCGTGTAGCTGCGGAAGATGAACGGGCCCGTGCCGATCGGCTTCTGGTTGATGTCGGCGGCCTTGCCGGCCTTCATCAGCTGGTCGCCGTATTCGGCCGACAGGATCGACGCGAATTCCATCGCCATGTTCTGGATGAACGGCGCATTCGGCTCGGCCAGCGTGAACTTCACGGTGTACGGATCGACCTTCTCGACCTTCGTGATCAGCTTGTCGAGGCCCATGTCGGTGAAGTACGGGAACGACACCGGGTACGCCTTGCGGAACGCCTGGTTCGGATCGAGCATGCGCTCGAACGTGAACAGCACGTCGTCCGCGTTGAATTCGCGCGTCGGCTTGAAGAAGTCGGTCGTGTGGAACTTCACGCCGTGGCGCAGATGGAACGTATACACCTTGCCGTCGGACGACACGTCCCACTTCTCGGCAAGGCCCGGCTCGACCTTCGTGCCGCCGCGCTCGAATTCGACGAGACGGTTGTAGACGGTGAACGTGGCGGCGGTGAAATCGACGCCGGTCGTGAATTGCGCGGAATCGAAACCCGCCGGGCTGCCTTCTGAGCAGTAGACGAGCGTTTTGTTCGGGATCTGTGCGAATGCAGAGCCCGCGACGCCGAGCGATGCCGCTGCCACGCCTGCAATGGCTGTAACACGCAGGGTGTGCAACAGACGGTTGTATTCCATGTTTCCTCCAGGTCTCCAGATCGGAACCGTTCCCGCCAGGGTCCGGCGTACGCGGATATTACTTGAGCTAGCGATGCTGCAACAAGCTGGAGAAAAAACTCTTCTCGACGCCCTTGCGCGGGTTTTTGCCGATGTTTCGCCCCCGCGGGAAATGCGAGAACGCGCGCGAACGGCAGTTCCGTTCATCCGGCGCAAGTTTCGTTCGACAACTAAACAATTCGGGCGCGAACGCGTGGGGGGCGGCGGCTGTTTTCATCGTTTTGCCACCCGTCCATCATTGCGTTTTGCGAAACGATCCGATGACCGTCCTCGATCCGTCATGCGATCACGCCGGCGCATCGAGGTCGGCGCTGCGCGCGGGCACGAACGCGACCGCGACGATCGACAGCGCGATGCCGGCCATCACGTAGTAGGTCGGCGCGAGCGGCGTGCCCGTGACCTTGATCAGCCACGTGACGATGAACTGCCCGAAGCCGCCGAACAGCATCACCGCGACGTTGTACGCGATCGACAGCCCGGTCGAGCGCACGTTGGCCGGGAACAGCTCGGCGATCATCGCGCCGAACGGCCCGTAGTAGCCCGCGAGCGTCACCGACAGCACGGCCTGCACCGCGATCAGCCGCCCGATGCTCGGCGCCGCGTCGAGCCACGCGAACAGCGGATACATCAGCGCGAGCGTCAGCACCAGCGACCACAGCGACAGCCCCTTGCGGCCGATGCGGTCGGACCATGCGCCCGCGACCGGCGACAACACCATCAGCAGCAGGTTGCCGACGATCACCGCGTAGAACGATTCCGCGTACGGCAGCTTCAGCTGCTTCACCGCGAAGGTCGGCAGATAGCTGATCAGCACGTAGATCGTCACCGTCAGCGCGATCACCGAGCCGAGCCCGCACAGCACCTCGCGCGGGTGGCGCGTGAACACTTCGCCGAGCGTCGCGCGGCGCGCGCTCTGCTGCGCATGCAGGAACGCCTCGGAATCGGCGAGATGGCGGCGGATGTAGAAGCCGATCGGGCCAATCAGGAGCCCGAGGACGAACGGCACGCGCCAGCCCCAGCTGCGCAGCGCGTCGTGCGACAGCCCGCGCGTGACGGCCGCGCCGACGAGCGCGCCGATCAGCAGCGCGGCCGCCTGGCTCGCCATCTGCCAGCTGCCGTAGAAGCCGCGTTTCGAGAACGGCGCGGCTTCGATCAGCAGCGCCGTCGCGCTGCCGAATTCGCCGCCCGCGGAAAAGCCCTGCAGCAGCCGGCCGAGCACGATCAGGATCGGGCCGCCGATGCCGATCGCCGCATAGGGCGGCGCGATCGCGAGCAGGAAGATGCCGGCGGTCATCAGCAGGATCACGAGCGACAGCGCGGCCTTGCGGCCCGCGCGATCCGCGTACAGCCCGAACACGATGCCGCCGATCGGGCGCATGAAGAACGCGACGCCGAACGTCGCGGTGGTGAGGAGCAGCGACGAGTATTCGCTGGAGGTCGGGAAGAACAGCTCGGCGATCACGACGGTCATGAAGCCGAACACCGTGAAGTCGTACCACTCGAGCGCGTTGCCGATCACGGCGGCGGCCACCGCGCGGCGGTTCAGCGCACGCTCGGGCCGCACCGTTTTGGTTGAATTCGCAATCGTCGCCATGCGTGTGTCGTCCTCGTGAATTCACCGTATCGGGCGGCGCGTCGCGCGGGTGGGCCGCGGCGCGCAGGTTTGCAGCGAGTGTAGAAAGCGACGGAACCGTTTTCAAGCAATAAAAAACGCCCGCGGTCGTTCGACGGCGGGCGTTGTGCGGTTTTCGCCACAATGCGGCATCGCACGATGCCGCACGGGCCTCAACCCATCTTCGAGAAGGCGCTGCACCAGCCCTTCGCCGACACCTGCTTGCCGGGGAAGGCGCCGCACGGGCCCGAAGCCGAGCCCTTCTTGCCCTGGTACAGCATGCAGGCCGCGCAATCCTGGCCCGCGGCGTATTTCGGGTACTTCGTCTTGTCGACCTTGGTGGCATCGGCCTTGTAGCCGAGCGCCACGGCGGTCGGATCCGTCTCCGACAGCATCGGCGCATCGGCCAGCGCTTCGCGCGACAGCGCCAGCGCGGACACGGCACCAATGCTCGTAATCAGGAAACTCCGACGGGATGTTTTCATGGGGGACTCGCTCCAACGTTATCGATTTGAAAGCTGTTCTGGCGACAGCCGTTCGACAGAATAACGCTCAAGCGAATAAATGTGCGCGCCGAAATTCCGGAGATAAGGGATTTCGCACTGCCGTCACGCGCGCCGCGTCAACGGCGGGCGGTCATCTCTCCCACACGCTGCGCGAGCGCGAGCGACGCGGTGAGCCCCGGCGACTCGATGCCGAACAGGTTCACGAGCCCGCGCACGCCATGCTGCGCGGCGCCCTGCACGATGAAATCGGCCGGCGGCTCGCCGGGCCCCGCGAGCTTCGGCCGGATGCCCGCGTACGCCGGCTGCAGCGCGTCGTCGGGCAGGCCCGGCCAGAACGCGCGGATCGACGCGTAGAACGCGCCCGCGCGCGCCGGATCGACTTCGTAGCGCAGCGAATCGCACCACTCGACGTCCGGGCCGAAGCGCGCCTGCCCGCCGAGATCGAGCGTCAGGTGCACGCCGAGCCCCGCGCGATCGGGCATCGGGTAGATCAGGTGCGAGAACGGCGCGCGGCCCGACAGGCTGAAGTAATTGCCGCGCGCGAGATAGAGCGGCGGCACCCAGCGCGGGTCGAGCCCGTGCGTGCGGCGCGCGAGCGCCTGCGCGCCGAGCCCCGCGCTGTTGATCACGCATGCGGCCTCGATCTCGGTCGGCGCGTCGCCGCCCGTGCGCACGACGAAGCGCCCGCCGCGCAGCACGTCGATCGATTCGACCGGGGATTTCAACGCGCACATCGCGCCGTCGCGCTGCGCGTCGCCGAGCAGCGCGAGCATCAGCTGGTGGCTGTCGACGATGCCCGTCGACGGCGAGAACAGCGCCTCCACGCATTCGAGCGCGGGCTCGAGCGTCTGCGCCTCGGCACGCGTGAGCGGCAGCAGGTCGAGCACGCCGTTTTCGACCGCGCGCGCGGCGATCGCCTTCAGCTGCTTCACCTGCGCGGCGCTCGTCGCGACGAGCAGCTTGCCCGCACGCCGGTGCGGCACGTGATGCGTTTCGCAGAATTCGTACAGCATGTCGCGGCCATGCACGCACGACGTCGCCTTCAGCGACCCGCGCGCGTAATAGAGCCCCGCGTGGATCACTTCGCTGTTGCGCGAACTCGTGCCCGTGCCGATCGCGTCGGCCGCCTCGAGTACGATCGTTTCACGCCCGCGCGCGGCCAGTTCCCGCGCGATCGCCAGACCGACGACGCCCGCGCCGATCACGACACAATCCATCTGCTCCATGACATTTCGCGCCGCTAACGCGTCGAAGGGGGAGAAGAGAATTGTACGTCCCGGTTCATTCGCTTGCCGAACCCGGTTGCATCGCGTCGCGACGGGGCCGCCGGCGGGGCGGCGGCGCGTGCAGCGCGCCCACCCCGCGGCCGTGCACGCGCCAGCGTGTCAGAAGCCGATCGGCCGGCGCTTCTGGGCGCCTTCGTCCGCGCGGATGTCGTGCGGCCCGATCGCATCGCGGCCGTCGAGCCGCGCGGCGCCGAATGCGTGCAGCAGCGCGCGGCGCATCGTGCGCGGCGGCGTCGCGGCCAGCACGTCGAGCGCGTCGTCGCCGAGCGTGTCGGGGAAGCGCTGCCCCCACGCATGCGACGTGCGGATCTCGTCGTAGATCGTCTGCGCGATCCGGCGCGCGCCGGCCGCATCGGGCGGCGCGATCTCGTACACGTTCATCCGGTTGAGCAGCGGCTCCGGAATCGCCTGCGCGTCGTTCGCGGTCGCGATCCAGATCACGTTGCCCGCATTGATCGGCACTTCCGCGAATTCGTCGACGAACGCGCGCGCCGTGTCGTGTTCGAGCAACGCGTACAGCGCGCCGAGCGGATCGTATTGCGCATCGCTGCCGGCCTTGTCGATCTCGTCGACCGCGATCACCGGGTTCGCGTAGCTGCCGTTCACGAGCGCCTCGAACACCTTGCCGGGCTTCGCGTTCTTCCATTGCGACGACGCGCCCGACAGGATCCAGCCGGCCGTCAGCGAACTCATCGGCACGTAGTGGTACGCGGTGCCGAGCAGGTGCGCGAGCGCCTTCGCGAAATGCGTCTTGCCGATCCCGGGCGGCCCGAGCAGCAGGATCGGCATCAGTTCGAGCCGGTCGTCCGTTTCGAGGCACAGCGCGACCTGCTTGCGCACGTCGTCGAGCGGCTCGCCGAAATTCGGCAATGCTTCGCCGAGCTCATCGAACGACGGCATCCGGTTCGGCTTCACGCAGAAGCGCAGATTCCCCGTCTTGAGCATCCGCTCGTAAGTGGCGCGCAGTGCGTCGCTCGCGCTCTCGTTCAGGTCGCTCAGCGCCGTCTCGACCTGCTCAAGGTCGTACACCGTGCTGAAGGAGGCCACCGCCAGTTCATGTTTCACCATCGCCGTCGTCATACCAACCTCGCTGCACTTGCCATCACATGATCATCAGACCCTTACGATTTCAGTGTAGCGATCCCGCATCACCGCGCAAGCAAGCAGCCGGGCGAGTCTGCTGCTAACACCTCGCGCGCGCTGCACGGCCGCGCGCCGCGGCGTATGATCGTCGGTTCACCCACCCGCCGCGCCGGTGTTGCCGACGGCGCCCGCGCGGCGCGTCGCCCGATGGCCCGAAGGTATGCCGATGTCCGTCCCCACTGCTTCCCCGCGCGTTCATGCCGATGCGATCGACGCCGTCGACGCGGCGCTCACGTCGCGCCGCGCGATCCGCGCCTTCCTGCCGACGCCCGTGCCGCGCGACACGCTCGAGGCGATCCTCGAAGCCGCGAGCCGCGCGCCGTCGGGCACCAACATCCAGCCGTGGCGCGTGTACGTCGCGACGGGCGCCACGCGCGATGCGCTCGCCGCCGCGCTGACCGCGGCGCACGACGATCCCGCGCGCGACGAGAAATACGTCGCCGAATACGACTACTACCCGCGCGAATGGGTGTCGCCGTATGTCGACCGGCGCCGCAAGGTCGGCTGGGACCTGTACGGCCTGTTGAACATCGGCCGCGACGAGAAGGCGCGCATGCATGCGCAGCATGCGCGCAACTTCCGTTTCTTCGATGCGCCGGTCGCGCTGTTCTTCACGCTCGACCGCGTGATGACGCACGGCGCGTGGCTCGATTGCGGGATGTTCCTGCAGGGCGTGATGACGGCCGCGCGCGCACGTGGGCTCGACACCTGCCCGCAGGCCGCGTTCGTGCCGTTTCACCGGATCATCGCCGGCCACCTCGGCATTCCCGCCAACGAACAGTTCGTCTGCGGGATGTCGCTCGGCCATGCGGACCCCGACGCGATCGAGAACCGCCTCGTCACCGAGCGCGCGCCCGTCGCCGAGTTCGCGCGCTTCTTCGCTTGAAAACGCGTGCGGCGGCCCTACCTTTCCGGCAGGACCGCATCGTGCGGCGAACCTGTCGCCGCCTGTCCTGTCACATCACGATCGAAATCGATCGGGCGTAAGATGTGCGTCCGTTCCCCGTTATCGCGCGTTTCCGGAGACGTTTCATGCTGAAACACGGCCTGGCCGTCCTGCTTGCGAGCGTCGCGCTCGCCGCCCATGCGCAAAGCCCCGCGCCGGCCTCCGTCGCGTGGGAGATCCAGGTGGTGCGCGACGGTCAGACGATCGACACGTTCCAGCAGCGCACCACCGTCGGTCAGAGCCGCACGGATACCCATCGTTATCCGTCCGCCGTGCCGGTCGGCTGCGGCAATGCCGCGCGCGTCGTGCCGGCCGAGCGCACGCGTTCGGTCACCGTCGCGCCGCTCGCCGTCGATGCCGGTGCGAACACGGTGTCGCTCGCGCTCGACGTGCAGGAAACACTCGACGACGAAAACGCGACGCGCAGCGATCCGTGCATACCGGCGTCGCCGCGGCAGATCGTCGCGAGCCATCCCGGCCTGTCGGTCGGCGGCGATGCGTGGACCGACTGGACGCTCGTCGAGCAGCATCCGCACCTCGTGTACCGCGTGCGTGCGCACGTCGCGAAGGACTGAGCGTCATGTCCGCCGACGCCCTGTCCCTGCCGTTCGCCGAACCGCACGCCGCGCCCGACGAAATCACCGCGGTCAGCTGGAACCTGCACAAGGGCCGCTCGCCGCTCGGCTTCACCGCGTGGAACGCGATGCGCAACTGGATGCAGTCGACGCACGCCGACGTGTATTTCCTGCAGGAAGCGATGGCGCGCCGCATGCCGCGCCCCGTGCTCGCGCCCGGCTTCGGTGCGCAGATGGACGACGCGGTCGACGACGTGTGGCATTGCCAGGCCACCGAGATCGCGCATGCGCTCGACTGGCAGATCGCGCTCGGGCCGAACGTCTTCAAGCCGTCGTGGCGGCACGGCAACGCGATCCTGTCGCCGCACCCGCTCGACCTCGGCGGCCGCTGGGACATCTCCGCGCACCGCTTCGAGCGGCGCGGGCTGCTCGTCGCGCGCGCGACGCTCGCGGGCGCGCGCCCGGTCACGCTGCTGTGCGCGCACCTCGCGCTCACGCGCGCCGCGCGGCTGCGCCAGATGCACTGGATCGCGCACTGGATCGTGCGCAACGCGGGCGACGGCCCGCTGATGCTCGCCGGCGACTTCAACGACTGGCGCAACGACTCGGTCGCGCTGTTCGGCGAGATCGGGATGTCCGAGGTCGCGACGCTGCTCGGCGAATCGGGCCGCACGTTCCCCGCGTTCTCGCCGGCGCTCGCGCTCGACAAGATGTTCGTGCGCGGCCTGACGCCGCTCGAATGGCGCGCGCCGTCCGGCGAGGCCGCGTGGCTGTCCGACCACCTGCCGTACATCGCGCGCCTGCGGCTCGATCCGCAATAGCGGCCCGCTCGCGCGCCGCCGAAGCGCGGCCGCGCCGCGCGCGCTACAGTAACGGCTTGCCCATTCCGCCCTCGCCCCGCCGCCGGGCCGCGCCGCCATGACCTACCTGCCGATCCTGCTGCAGATCGCCGTCGTCTACCTCGTCGCGGCGATCACGCCCGGCCCGAATTTCTTCATGATTTCGCAACTGTCGCTCGCCGGCCGGCGCAGCCTGGGCGCCGCGTCGGCGCTCGGCGTCGGCACCGCGTCGGTCGCGTGGGCGACGCTCGCGATGCTCGGTCTCGCGGCCGTGCTGCACCAGGTCGAATGGCTGTACGAGGCGATCCGCATCGGCGGCGCCGTGTATCTCGTGTATTTCGGCTTGAAACTGCTGCGCGCGGGCGTGCGCCGCGACGCGGCGCCGGTCGACGCGCCGGACGCCGCCGCGCCGCTGGCCGCGCCGCAGGCGCGCGACTACCTGCGCGCGTACCGCAGCGGCCTGTTCACGTGCCTGACGAACCCGAAGTCGTGCGCGTTCTGGACCAGCGTGTTCGCGGCGATGCTGCCCGCGCACGTGCCGCTGTGGTTCGACGGCGCGGTGCTGGTGACGATCGGCGTGCTGTCGGCCGGCTGGTATTCGTGCGTCGCGTACCTGTTCGCGAGCCCGCGCGCGCAGCGCGGCTACCGGCGCGTGCGGCGCCCGCTCGACGCGCTGTGCGGCGTCGCGCTCGTCGGCCTCGGCGCGAAACTCGCGGCCGACCGCTGAAAGCTCGTTGCAAGTATTTGTTGCGCCAAATCCGCGCAGCCGCGGGGGTCAAGCCCGCGATCGGCGCCAACAGGGTAAAATAACGAGTTCCTCAAACGTCTGTCATCGAGAAGGCGCGTGTCCGACGCGCCGGCCGGCCGATCCAGGATCGGGCCGTCGCACTCGGTTTTTTTGCCCGTTTTTGGGCCCGTTACACGCGTTCGCCACGCGCGTCCGTTTTCAAAGCCATGAGCAAATACGACACCGCCACCGTCCAATCCGTCCATCACTGGACCGACACGCTGTTCAGCTTCACCTGCACCCGTGAGGCGAGCCTGCGCTTCAACAACGGCGAATTCACGATGGTCGGCCTCGAGGTCGACGGCAAGCCGCTCGCGCGCGCCTACTCGATCGTCAGCCCGAACTACGAAGAGCATCTCGAATTCTTCAGCATCAAGGTGCAGAACGGCCCGCTGACGTCGCGCCTGCAGCACCTGAAGGTGGGCGACACCGTGCTGATCGGCAAGAAGCCGACGGGCACGCTGGTCGCCGACAACCTGCTGCCGGGCAAGACGCTGTGGATGCTGTCGACGGGCACGGGCCTCGCGCCGTTCATGTCGATCATCCGCGATCCGGAGATCTACGAGCGCTTCGACAAGGTGATCCTGACGCACACGTGCCGCCTGAAGGGCGAGCTCGCGTACATGGACTACATCAAGCACGACCTGCCGGGCCACGAGTACCTCGGCGACATCATCAAGGAAAAGCTCGTCTACTACCCGACGGTCACGCGCGAGGCGTTCGACAACGAGGGCCGGATCACCGACCTGATCGCGACGGGCAAGCTGTTCACGGATCTCGACGTCCCGCCGTTCTCGCCGGAAAACGACCGCGTGATGCTGTGCGGCAGCACCGCGATGCTGAAGGATACGACCGACCTGCTGAAGCAGGCCGGCCTCGTCGAAGGCAAGAACAGCGCACCGGGCCACTACGTGATCGAGCGCGCGTTCGTGGACTGATCGGTCCCCAGATTTGCGCATCGTCAAGAACCGGAGCAAAAGCTCCGGTTTTTTTTCGTCCGCACTTGGCGAATTCGTAACAAACTGGGACCATCTCATCTCAAATAGTTACATTTGGATACGTCATCGCCGGGTCGTCGGGTGTCAGTGTTTTTCCTACAACAGGTTCATTCCGATTATTCACATTTACCCTTAAATGTCCGCCCGACATGACCTTTTCGGAAATTTTGAGATATTATTCGGCGCGCGTGGTTGTCGTTCGAATGAGAGTGGAAGGGTCGGATGCAAGTGTTACAAGGTGTAACTTTTGTTACCTCGGCATGGAGCGATTCTCTGGCGGCGACCGTCATCGAAACGGCAGCCGATTCACGCAGCCAGCCGGTGTCTGAACCGCTTTCTGACAGCAGGGAGAGTCATGGATACGTCGCTTAACGCGCCCGCGGGCGCCCACGCCCCGTTCCCGTCGCAGCAGCGCGTGCCCAACCGCGTCGCGACTCCGCCCGTTCCCGACACCGCGTCCGGACGCGACGCCTCCGCCGCACGGATCGCGGCCCTGTCCGCCCAATTGCTCGCCGCCGACGAAGCCGCCCGCCGCCATCTGGCCGGCGAGCTGCACGACGGGCTCGGCGCCGAATTGACCGCTGCCCGTTTCGCCCTCGCAAACGTTCAAACGTGGCTGCCGGCCGATGCGCCGGACGGCTGCCTGCGCGCGCTGGAGCTGGCGCAGCAGGCGCTCGACGCCGCCACCGACGCGAATCGCCGGCTGATCGACGAACGCGACACGCCGGCGCTCGACGCGGGCATGATCGGCGCGCTGTCGTCGTGGATCGACACGCACGCGGCGCGCACCGGCCTGCGCACGAGCTTCGTGTGTGCGGCCGACGCGCGCCTCACGCAGATCGCCGGCGCCAGCGCACTCGCGATATTCCGCGTCGCGCAGGAAGCGCTGTCGAACGTCGCGAAGCACGCCCGCGCGACGTCGGTCGACGTACGGATCGTCACGGACGGCACGCATCTGTCACTGATTGTCGCCGACGATGGGACCGGTTTCGCGCGCAGCCGCCGCACCGGCTACGGCCTCGCCGGCATGCGCGCCCGCTGCGAGGCCTTCGGCGGCGGCTTCGAGACGGCCACGCCGGAAACCGGCCGCGGCACGCGCGTCACCGCGCGTTTCGCGTGGGATTCGCTGCTCGCGGTGCCCGTCGCGGCCCGCCGCGCGTCGCTTTCGTGAGGTCGTCATGAGCCTGAACATCCTGCTCGTGGACGATCACGCGATCGTCCGGCAAGGGATTCGCCAGCTGCTGATCGACCGCGGCATCGCGCGCGACGTCACCGAGGCCGAGACCGGCGGCGACGCGATGGCGGCCGTCGACAAGCAGGAATTCGACGTGATCCTGCTCGACATCTCGCTCCCGGACACCAACGGCATCGAGGTGCTCAAGCGCCTCAAGCGCAAGCTGCCGCGCACGCCGGTGCTGATGTTCTCGATGTACCGCGAGGACCAGTACGCGGTACGCGCGCTGAAGGCCGGCGCGGCCGGCTACCTGTCGAAGACGGTCAACGCCGCGCAGATGATCGGCGCGATCCAGCAGGTCGCGGCCGGCCGCAAGTACGTGAGCCCCGCGATGGCCGAGGCGCTCGCCGAATACGTGTCGTTCGAGAACGAGCCGCTGCCGCACGAGAAGCTGTCCGACCGCGAATACCAGACGCTCTGCATGCTCGCGTCGGGCAAGCGGCTCACCGACATCGCGAACACGCTGTCGCTGTCCGTGAAGACGGTGAGCGTGTACCGGTCGCGGCTGCTCGAGAAGATGCGGCTGTCGAACAACGCGGAACTCACGTTCTACGTGATGAGCAACCGGCTGGTCGACATGGCGCCCGCGACCGGCGCCTGACCGGCCCGCCGGCGTTGGGCCGGCCCGATTGGCTCGCCACCTCGGATTCGTCCGATTCCACGACGCGGCACGCGCCGCGTCGCCTTCAAACCGCCCCCCGTTTCGCGCGCAAGCGCTTGTTTTTCCGGACGATTCCGCGACATGCCGCTGCGCCGCAGCGGGTCTTGTTCGTCAAATCGGCTAAAATTACGGGTTTTCACTCAGTCAGCGCGCCGCCCCTGCGCGCGCCGGCGATTCATCCGCAATGTCTCTCTTCCGCAAGAAAAACGTCGATCGCATGATCGCCGGCGCGCACGCCGCTGGGCTCAAGAAAGCGCTCGGCGCGATCGACCTCACCTTCCTCGGCATCGGCGCGATCATCGGCACCGGCATCTTCGTGCTGACCGGCACCGGCGCCGTGCAGGCCGGCCCCGCGCTGATGCTGTCGTTCGTGATCGCCGCGATCGCGTGCGGCCTCGCGGCGCTGTCGTACGCGGAATTCGCGTCGACGATCCCCGTCGCCGGCTCGATCTACACGTATTCGTACGCGACGCTCGGCGAGCTCGTCGCGTGGATCATCGGCTGGGACCTGATGCTCGAATACGGCCTCGCGTCGTCGGCCGTGTCGGTCGGCTGGTCGGGCTACCTGCAGTCGCTGCTGCAGGGCTTCGGACTGTCGCTGCCGACCGTGCTGACGGCCGCGCCCGGCGCCGTGCCGGGCGTCGTCACGTGGTTCAACCTGCCCGCGTTCCTCGTGATGATCGTGATCACGACGCTGCTGTCGATCGGCATCCGCGAGTCGACCCGCATCAACAACATCATGGTGTTCATCAAGGTGTCGGTCGTGCTGCTCGTGATCGCGGTCGGCCTGTTCCACGTGACGCCCGCGAACTGGAAGCCGTTCATGCCGCACGGCTGGAACGGCGTGTTCGGCGCCGCGGCCGTGATGTTCTTCGCGTTCATCGGCTTCGACGCGGTGTCGTCGGCGGCCGAGGAGGTGAAGAACCCGAAACGCGACCTGCCGATCGGCATCATCGCGTCGCTCGCGGTGTGCGCGGTGCTGTACGTGACGGTCGCCGCGGTCGCGACCGGCATCGTGCCGGCGGCCCGGTACGCGAACATCTCGCACCCGATCTCGTACGCGCTGCAGGTTGCCGGCGAGACGTGGGTCGCGGGCTTCATCGATCTCGGCGCGGTGCTCGGCATGCTGACCGTGATTCTCGTGATGAGCTACGGCCAGACGCGCGTGATCTTCGCGATGTCGCGCGACGGGCTGCTGCCGGCGATGCTGTCGCGCGTGCACCCGCGCTACGCGACGCCGTTCCTGACGACCTGGCTCGTCGGCCTGTTCTTCGGGCTGATCGCCGCGCTCGTGCCGCTCAACGTGCTCGCCGAACTGATCAACATCGGCACGCTCGCGGCATTCTCGATGGTGTCGATCGCGGTGCTCGTGCTGCGTCGCACGCACCCCGACCTGCCGCGCGCGTTCCGCTGCCCGGGCGTGCCCGTGGTGCCGATCCTCGCGGTCGCGGCCTGCCTGTTCCTGATGCTGAACCTGCAGCCCGTCACGTGGGCCGCATTCGGCATCTGGCTCGTGATCGGTCTCGCGATCTACTTCCTGTACTCGCGGCACCACTCGAAGCTCGCGCACGGCCACCACGACGCGCACTGAGCGCCGTCGTCGCGCGCCCATGCCGCGCGACGACGAACGCGACATCCGCGGGGCCGCCACCGGCCCTGCGCGTCCCCTCCCCCGAACCGGCCAGGCGCCGTTCCCGCGCGCGATCGCTGTCCGATCGTCGCGATCTCTTGCCCGATTCTCCGGATTTGCCCGCACGGGCCGCCACGCCGCCTGCACGCGTGCGCCGCGCGGTTCATAATCCCGCCATCGAACGACGGTCCCGGGCAAAGGGCCGTCCGGCAACAGGAAAACACGATGGAAAGTGTCGATCTCGATGTACTGAAATCCAGCGCGCGCTGGCTCGAAGAAGGGCGCCGCGTGCTGCTCGTGACGGTCGTGAAGACGTGGGGCTCGTCGCCGCGCCCCGAAGGCGCGATGCTCGCGGTGCGCGAGGACGGCCTGGTGGTCGGCTCCGTGTCCGGCGGCTGCATCGAGGACGACCTGATCGCCCGCGTGCACGCGAGCGGCATCGCGGCCGACGCGCGCCCGGAAGCGCTGAAGTACGGCGTGACGGCCGAGGAGGCGCACCGCTTCGGGCTGCCGTGCGGCGGCACGATCCAGCTCGTGCTCGAGCCGCTCACGCGCGACAGCGGGATTGCCGCGCTGTGCGCGGAAGTCGAGGCCGGCCGCCTCGTCACGCGCACGATGACGCTCGCGACCGGCCGCGCGTCGCTGTCGCCTGCCCAGGCCACCGACGGGCTCGCGTTCGACGGCGAGCGGCTCGTGACGATCCACGGGCCGCGCTACCGGATGCTCGTGATCGGCGCCGGCCAGTTGTCGCGCTATCTGTGCCAGATCGCGGTCGGGCTCGACTACCAGGTAACGGTGTGCGATCCGCGCGAGGAATACACGGATGCGTGGGACGTGCCGGGCACGCGCGTCGTGCGCACGATGCCCGACGATACGGTGCTCGAGATGAAGCTCGATGCGCGTTCGGCCGTGATCGCGCTGACGCACGACCCGAAGCTCGACGATCTCGCGCTGATGGAAGCGCTGAAGACGCCCGCGTTCTACGTGGGCGCGCTCGGCTCGCGGCGCAACAATGCGGCGCGGCGCGAACGGCTGCGCGAATTCGACCTGAACGAAGCGGAACTGGGCCGGCTGCACGGGCCGGCCGGCATCTACATCGGCAGCAGGACGCCGCCGGAAATCGCGATCTCGATCCTCGCCGAGGTCACGGCCGCGAAGAATCACGTGTCGCTGCCGACGATCCTGCAGGTCGAAGGCGCGAAAGCCGCCCGCGAGATCGCGGCGAACAGCGGCGCGGCCTGCGGGCTCTGAGCCGCCGCGGCGGCCAACGACGATCGCGCCGGCGACCGCCCGGCGCGAACCCCGATCAGGCCAGGCCGGCGGCCAGCGCCGCGGCGACCGAACCGACCACCAACACGACGCCGACCGTGCGGCGCTTGTTCAGCTCGGTCCACAACAGCACGCCGGTCAGCGACAGCAGGATCAGCGAGCCCGCGATCGTATCCATCAGCAGCACCCAGCCGAGGTTCATCCCGACGCCGCGATGCAGGTTGTTCAGCGTCGTCAGGAACGTATTGCCGGTACGCTTCACCGATACGTAGCCGTTGCCGACCCAGTATTCGGCCTGCAGGTTCTGGTGCGGGCCGAACACGCCGAACTGCCAGTGCTCGGGCTGCATCACGCGTTTGTCGCCCCACGCGACGGCCTGCGCGGGCTCCTTGCGCATGCGGCCCGGCTTGCCGTCGAAATGCAGCTCCTGCTGCAGCCACTTCGTCATCGCGGCGGGCGTCTTCGGCACCGGATCCGGCAGCGCGATCTGCATCTCCTCGACCTGCGGCTCGCCGGTCGGGATCTTCAGCGGCGGCGCGCGGTGATTGAGCAGCACGCCCGTCACGCCGAACAGCAGCCCGAGCACCGCGCCCCACAGCCCGACCCAGCCGTGCACCTTGCGCAGCCACTTGATGAAGGTGGCGCGCCGCGAGCGCTGGCGGCGCGCGGCCAGTTCGTCGTCGCTGAGCGGGCGGCCCGCCGGGTGCAGCACGGTGACGCCGGCGCGCGGCATGCCCGTCTTGGGCGGGTCGATCGTTTCGGGCGCGTTCACGCGAAAGGTTCCATTCGTTCAAAACAACGGCCGGCGCGCAGTGCGTGCACGCCGGCCGAGCAACATGAAAATGAGAATGGATATCATTACATAAATCGATCGCCGGCTCAATCCGTCACGGTCGCCGGCGGCGGCCCATCATGCATGGAGAGATTCGGCTGATGAGTGCGCGTTGCACGGAAATGCCGATCGATATGCGGCAAATGCCGTCGGACTGGCGCGACACGGCCGAGACAGCATTTCGTAAGAAGTCGCGCGACGCCAGGCGCGTCAGCGCAGCGGCGGCAGCGGAAAGCGCGGCGCGGTGTCGTCCGGCCCGGCCTCGGTGCGATCGAGCGCGTACAGCCACGCCAGCAGATCGGCGACGGCCTGGTAGAGCTGCGGCGGAATCCGGTCGTCGAGATCGACCTGCATCAGCAGCGACACCATCTCCGGCGCCGTATGCACGTACAGCCCCGCGTCGCGCGCGCGTGCGACGATCATCTCGGCGAGCAGGCCATACCCCTTCGCAACCACACGCGGCGCCGTGTCGCCGCCTTTCGGGTCGTAGACGAGCGCGGCCGCGCGCTTGCGGGACGTCATGCTCATCGCGGCGCCTCGTCGTCGGCCACCTGCGTCGGCGGGGCGCCGGCCGCTCCCCGCGCATACGCGGCGGCGGCCGCCTGGGCCGCGAACAGGTCGAAGCCGTCCGGCCCGTCGTCGACCGCGCGGATCGACAGTCCGCCGACCTTGAGCCCCGACCCCTCGAGCCGCTGCCGCAGCGCGGCCTCGTTTCGCGTGAGACGCTCGGCGCCCGTCTGGTTCGCGCGCAGCCGCGCGACGAGCTGCGCGCCGTTCAGCACCAGTTCCGCATCGACCGTGCCGAGCGACGGCAGCGTCAGCGTGAGGCGCGTGCGCCAGGCGATGCCGTCGCCCGCGTCGTCCCCTCCGCTGCGCTGCCCGCGGTTGTCCGGCGCGTCGGGCTCGATCGTCCAGTCGAGCCGCGCGCCCGGCCAGGCCTCGCCGGTCCAGCGAAACTGGTCGGTCGCGAGCGCATCGAGCTGCTGCCGGACGATCGGCACGGTGGCCGGATGGACGGTCGCAAGCGTCTGCGCCTGCGGATCAGACGATGCGGCAGCCAGGTCGGCCCGCGCCGGTGTCCAGCGCGTGTCGGCATGCGTGCCCAGCGGATCGGCGGGATCGGGCGGCAACGATGCGCCCTGCCGGGCGGCCGTCGTCAGGGCCTGCGCGGGATCGCGGGCCGCGCCCCCGCCCTGCGCCGGCGTACCCGGCTGCGCGGCCGCCCGCGCGGTCGCAGGCGGCGGCGGACGCTGCGCCAGCAGCTCGTCGAGCACATCGGTCGAACCGGACGGCAACGCATCGGGATCGGCCGGCGCGAGTGCGGCCGTCAGGCGCGCCTGCGGCTCGCGCATCAGCGCCGCGAGCGGACGCTGGCCGGCCAGCCACTGCGCCAGATGGGATTCGTAGAAGAGGCCGCTCTCGCTCACGGCCTGCGCGAGCGCCGCGCACAGCGCGGCGACCGGCAGCGGCGCGGCCGCTTCACGGGCGGCCGCGGCGGACGATGCCGCCGCGGAGGCCGGCGTGGATGCAGCCGACGCGGGGGCCGCGGCAACGGGCGCCGGCACGGCCGGATCGGTCAGCAGCACGGCGGGATCGGCCAGCAGCGGCGTGCGGCCGGCAATCGCGGGCGTCGCATCGCCGCCCGCGCGTGAAATCGCGTCGAGCACGCGCCCGACGTCGGACAGCGCGGTCTGCGTGGAGGCCGGCGGCGCGGCCGGCGGGCTGCCGGCCGGCGGCGACGACGGCGCACCGCTGCCCGGCGTGCCGACCTGCGCGGTCGCGCCGCCGCCGGCGGATGCCGATACGGTGTCGGTCAGCAGGCTGTCGAGGCGGCTTGCCAGCAGCGCGGCCGCAACGGAGTCGATACCGGTCATGATCGGAGCCTGCTCACCTCAGCCACTTCGTTGCGAATCCGGGCACGGCACGCCGGTGCCATCCGCGGGTACGGCGCGCCGGCCTCTCCCGTCGACGGGCCCTAGCCGCGCGCGCGATAGAGATCGGTCAATACCTGGGTCGAGCGCCGCGCCTCGAACAGCGCGGACAGCCGCGCGACGTCCGGGCTCGCGAGATCGCGGATCGCCGCGTCGTCGGCCAGGATGCGGCGGATCAGGTCGAGCTTGCGGCCGAGATCCGATTCGTCGAGCGCGACGCCCGGATCGGCTTCCTTCAGCCCGTCGACAAGCTGCATGAATTCGGCCTGCAACCCCGGCAACGCGCTCCAGTCGGCGCCGCGGGCGGCGCACAGCATGCGCCCCGACACGGCGGCGAGCGCCTCGTAACGTGCGAAGTATTCGGCCTTGTGATTCATCGTGATGCTTCCGCTGCCTGTTGCGCGGCCATCCGCGCGACTTCCGGGGCGATGCCCGTCCAAGCTTCCTCGAGCGTCGCGAGCAGCCCGTCGACCTCGACCAGCATCGCGTCGCTCGCCTGCGCGTTCGCGTCGAGCAGGCGCCGGCCGATATACGCATACAGCGCGCCCAGCCGGTCCGCGATCTCGCCGCCCGCGTCGTGGTTCAACGATGCCTGCAGGCCGCTCTCGACGATCCGGATCGCCTTGCCGATCGCGTCGCCGCGCGCGGGCACGTTGCCCTGCTGCAAATGCATGCGCGCCAGCGCGATCGCTTGCCGCGCGCCCTGGTACAGCATCGCGATCAGCCGGTGCGGGGAGGCGCCCATCACCCCCGTCTCGACGCCGACACGCGCGTATGCACTGGCTCCAGCGTGCCCTGGGGAAAACATGCGCTTCTCCTTGTCTTGCCTTGGCTATACGGTCGCCGCCGCCGTGCATCGCACGGCGCGGCCTTCTCCGGAGTTATCGGAAGGGATTTGAAAACCTTTAGGCGCAAGCGGCGGCCGCCGGCTCGGGAAGCCGGCCCGCCGGCCCCGCCCGGCACGCCCGTCACACCGACATCTGCATGATGTCGTTGTAGGCGCTCACGAGCTTGTTGCGGACCTGGAGTCCGAACTGGAAGCCGATGTTGGCTTTCTGCATGTCGACCATCACGTCGTTCAGCGATACGTTCGGCGCGCCGACCTCGAACGCCTTCGCCTCGCCGAGCGCGTGCTGCTGGTCGCCGCTGATCTTGTCGAGCGACGCCTTCATCGCGCTCGCGAACGTGCTGGCCGTCGCCGCGCCCGAGCCGGCAAGCGCCGCCGTCGGGCTCGCGACGCCGCCGGACGCCTGCGCGGCCATCGACTGCATCTGTTGCAACACCGAACCGATTCCGCTGACGTTCGCAGTCATGCTGTCCCCAGACTTAGAGAAGAGACCCGGACGCACCGGGCGTTCCGCCGGCGCCGCACCACGCGCACCATGCCGGATCGCAAAAAAGGATAGCAGCGCGCCGCCTGTCAAAGCCGAGAAAGTACGGGGGAAACCCCGCTCTTTTCGGTCGATCGGAGTGCGCGTCGGATCCCGATAATCGCATCGTGTCATTGTCCGCCCGCTCGTCCGAGCGGGCTCAGTGGTCCCGCTCCGGAGAAACTCGACGCATGGATTCGCAGGCCAACTCGCTGATCAACCCCGACGCCCGCGCGGGCCTCGCCAGCCCGGCGCCCGGCGCCGCCGCGGCCGCCGCGCTGCCGGGCGCGGGCGTCGCCGGCGCTGACTTCGGGCTGGGCGGCTTCGCGGAACGCATTCCCGGCATCTCGCGGATGAAGGGCAACCCGAAGCTGCCGTTCCTGATCGCCGTCGCGTTCGCGATCGCCGCGATCACCGCGCTCGTGCTGTGGAGCCGCGCGCCCGACTACCGCGTGCTGTACAGCAACCTGTCGGACCGCGACGGCGGCGCGATCATTGCCGCGCTCCAGCAGGCAAACGTTCCCTACAAGTTCGCCGACGCCGGCGGCGCGATCCTCGTGCCGTCGAACCAGGTGCACGAAACGCGCCTGAAGCTCGCCGCGATGGGCCTGCCGAAGGGCGGCTCGGTCGGCTTCGAGCTGATGGACAACCAGAAATTCGGCATCAGCCAGTTCGCCGAGCAGATCAATTACCAGCGCGCGCTCGAAGGCGAGCTGCAGCGCACCATCGAATCGATCAACGCCGTGCGCAGCGCGCGCGTGCATCTCGCGATCCCGAAGCCGTCGGTCTTCGTGCGCGACAAGGAAGCGCCGAGCGCGTCCGTGTTCGTCGACCTCTACCCGGGCCGCGTGCTCGACGAGGGACAGGTCCAGGCGATCACGCGGATGGTGTCGTCCGGCGTGCCCGACATGCCCGCGAAGAACGTGACGATCGTCGACCAGGACGGCAACCTGCTGACCCAGACCGCGTCCGCCTCCGGCCTCGACGCGAGCCAGCTCAAGTACGTGCAGCAGGTCGAGCGCAACACGCAGAAGCGCATCGACGCGATCCTCGCGCCGATCTTCGGCGCCGGCAACGCGCGCTCGCAGGTCAGCGCGGACCTCGATTTCTCGAAGGTCGAGCAGACGTCCGAAAGCTACGGCCCGAACGGCAATCCGCAGCAATCGGCGATCCGCAGCCAGCAGACCAGCAGCTCGACCGAACTCGCGCAGGGCGGCGCCTCCGGCGTGCCGGGCGCGCTGTCGAACACGCCGCCGCAGCCGGCGTCCGCGCCGGTCGTCGCCGGCAACGGCCAGAACGCGCCGCAGACGACGCCGGTCAGCGACCGCAAGGACCAGACGACCAACTACGAACTCGACAAGACGATCCGTCACCTCGAGCAGCCGATGGGCAGCGTGAAGCGGCTGTCGGTCGCGGTCGTCGTCAACTACCAGCCGGTCGCCGACGCGAAGGGCCACGTGACGATGCAGCCGCTGCCGCCCGCGAAGCTCGCGCAGGTCGAGCAGCTCGTGAAGGACGCGATGGGCTACGACGAGAAGCGCGGCGACTCGGTGAACGTCGTGAACAGCGCGTTCTCGACCGCGAGCGACCCGTACGCCGACCTGCCGTGGTGGCGCCAGCCCGACATGATCGCGATGGCGAAGGAAGCCGCGAAGTGGCTCGGCATCGCGGCGGCCGCGGCGGCGCTCTACTTCATGTTCGTGCGCCCGGCGATGCGCCGCGCGTTCCCGCCGCCCGAGCCGGCCGCGCCGGCGCTCGCGGCGCCGGAGGATCCGGTCGCGCTCGACGGCTTGCCCGCGCCGGCCAAGACGGAGGAGCCCGACACGATGCTGCTCGGCTTCGAAACCGAGAAGAACCGCTACGAACGCAACCTCGACTACGCGCGCACGATCGCCCGCCAGGATCCGAAGATCGTCGCCACCGTCGTGAAGAACTGGGTGTCCGATGAACGCTGAAGGCTTGACCAAGAGCGCGCTGCTGCTGATGTCGATCGGCGAGGAAGAGGCCGCGCAGGTATTCAAGTTCCTCGCGCCGCGCGAGGTCCAGAAGATCGGCGCCGCGATGGCCGCGCTGAAGAACGTCACGCGCGAGCAGGTCGAGGACGTGCTGCAGGAGTTCGCGAAGGAAGCCGAGCAGCACACCGCGCTGTCGCTCGATTCGAGCGACTACATCCGCTCGGTGCTGACGAAGGCGCTCGGCGAGGACAAGGCCGGCGTGCTGATCGACCGCATCCTGCAGGGCAGCGACACGAGCGGCATCGAGGGCCTGAAGTGGATGGACTCGGGCGCCGTGGCCGAACTGATCAAGAACGAGCATCCGCAGATCATCGCGACGATCCTCGTGCACCTCGACCGCGACCAGGCATCGGAGATCGCATCGTGCTTCACCGAGCGGCTGCGTAACGACGTGATGCTGCGGATCGCGACGCTCGACGGCATCCAGCCGGCCGCGCTGCGCGAACTCGACGACGTGCTGACGGGCCTGCTGTCCGGCAGCGACAACCTGAAGCGCAGCCCGATGGGCGGCATCCGCACCGCGGCCGAGATCCTGAACTTCATGACGAGCGTGCACGAGGAAGGCGTGCTCGAAAGCGTGCGCCAGTACGACGCCGATCTCGCGCAGAAGATCGTCGACCAGATGTTCGTGTTCGAGAACCTGCTCGACCTCGAGGATCGCGCGATCCAGATGGTGCTCAAGGAAGTCGAGTCGGAAACGCTGATCATCGCGCTGAAGGGCGCGCCGCCCGCCCTGCGCCAGAAGTTCCTCGCGAACATGTCGCAGCGCGCGGCCGAACTGCTCGCCGAGGATCTCGACGCGCGCGGCCCGGTGCGCGTGTCCGAAGTGGAGACGCAGCAGCGCCGCATCCTGCAGATCGTGCGCAATCTCGCCGAGAGCGGCCAGATCGTGATCGGCGGCAAGGCGGAAGACGCGTATGTCTGATTCGGCGAGCGATCGCGTGGGCACCCTCACCGCGTACCAGCGGTGGGAGATGGCGTCGTTCGACCCGCCGCCGCCCCCGCCGCCGCCCGACGACGCGGCGGCCGCTGCCGCCGCGCTCGCCAAGGACCTGCAGCGCGTGCGCGACGCCGCGCACGCCGAAGGCCATGCCGCCGGCCACGTCGAAGGCCAGGCGCTCGGCTATCAGGCCGGTTTCGAGCAGGGCCGCGAACAGGGTTTCGAGGCCGGCCAGGCCGACGCGCGCGAACAGGCCGCGCAGCTGGCGGCGCTTGCCGCATCGTTCCGCGAGGCCGTGTCGAACATCGAGCACGATCTCGCGTCCGACATCGCGCAGCTCGCGCTCGACATCGCGCAGCAGGTCGTGCGCCAGCACGTGAAGCATGACCCGGCCGCGCTGGTCGCGGCCGTGCGCGACGTGCTCGCGGCCGAACCCGCGCTGTCCGGCGCGCCGCATCTCGCGGTGAATCCGGCCGACCTGCCCGTCGTCGAAGCCTATCTGCAGGACGATCTCGATACGCTCGGCTGGACCGTGCGCACCGACGCGTCGATCGAGCGCGGCGGCTGCCGCGCGCACGCCGCGACCGGCGAGGTCGACGCGACGCTGCCCACCCGCTGGCAGCGCGTCGCCGCCGCGATCGGCAAGGTGAGCACGTGGTAACGCGGCCGCCCGAGGCGCTCGCGCACGACGGCATGACGCCGCTCGAGCGCGAGCTCGCGCTCGCGTCGTTCGGGCCGGTCGCCGCGCACGATACCGCTCACTCCGCCGCGCCGCACGCAGGCGCCGACACCGCTGCCGCCGCCCCGCGCGCGCCGCACAATCCGCATCTCGCGCACTGGCGCACGCACCTGAACGGGCTCGCCGCGCGCAGCCACCGCGCGCTGCCGCTGCGGCCCTGCGGGCGCCTCACGCGCGCGGCCGGCCTCGTGCTCGAGGCGATCGGGCTGCGCCTGTCGGTCGGCGCCGAATGCACGATCGAACTGCCGCCCGGCAGCACGCTGCCGCATGCGGAAGCCGAAGTCGTCGGCTTCGCCGGCGACCGCCTGTTCCTGATGCCGACCACCGACGTCGCCGGCGTCCTGCCCGGCGCGCGCGTGTGGCCGCGGGAGGCCGCGCCCGTCGCCGACCCGCTCGCGGGCGCGAAGCGGCTGCCGGTCGGCTGGGAGATGCTCGGGCGCGTCGTCGACGCGTCGGGCCGCCCGCTCGACGGCCTCGGCCCGCTCACCGCGAAAGTCGATGCGCCGCTGTCGGCGCCGTCGATCAACCCGCTCGATCGGGAGCCGATCCACCACGTGCTCGACGTCGGCGTGCGCGCGATCAACGCGCTGCTCACCGTCGGCCGCGGCCAGCGGATGGGCCTGTTCGCGGGCTCGGGCGTCGGCAAGTCGGTACTGCTCGGCACGATGGCGCGCTACACGAGCGCCGAAGTGATCGTGATCGGGCTGATCGGCGAACGCGGCCGCGAAGTGAAGGAATTCATCGAACAGATCCTCGGCGAGGACGGGCTCGCGCGCTCGGTCGTCGTCGCCGCGCCGGCCGACGTGTCGCCGCTGCTGCGGATGCAGGGCGCCGCGTACGCGACCTCGCTCGCCGAGTATTTCCGCGACCAGGGCAAGCACGTGCTGCTGCTGATGGATTCGCTGACGCGCTACGCGATGGCGCAGCGCGAGATCGCGCTGGCGATCGGCGAGCCGCCCGCGACCAAGGGTTATCCGCCGTCGGTGTTCGCGAAGCTGCCCGCGCTCGTCGAGCGCACCGGCAACGGGCCCGAGGGCGGCGGCTCGATCACCGCGTTCTACACGGTGCTGACCGAAGGCGACGACCAGCAGGATCCGATCGCCGATTCGGCGCGCGCGATCCTCGACGGCCACATCGTGCTGTCGCGCGCGCTCGCCGAGGCCGGCCACTATCCCGCGATCGACATCGAGGCGTCGATCAGCCGCGCGATGACGGCGCTGATCGACGAAGGCCATCTCGATCATGTACGGCAGTTCAAGCAGATGCTGTCGCGCTATCAGCGCAATCGCGACCTGATCGCGGTCGGCGCTTACGCACCCGGCCGCGACGCGCAGCTCGACCGCGCGATCGCGCTCTATCCGCGCATCGAGGCATTCCTGCAGCAGGGCTTTCGCGAATGCGCGCCGTTCGCACCGAGCCTCGCCGCGCTCGATGCGCTGTTCGACGCTTACGGAGGCTGATCCCGATGGCTCACGGCTTTCCCCTTCAACTGCTGCTCGACCGTGCGCAGGACGACCTCGACTCGGCCGCGAAGCAGCTCGGCACCGCGCAGCGCGACCGCACCGCGGCCGCCGAACAGCTCGACGCGCTGCTGCGCTACCGCGACGAATATCACGCACGCTTCGCGCAGTCCGCGCAACACGGGATGCCGGCCGGCAACTGGCGCAATTTCCAGGCGTTCATCGACACGCTCGACGCGGCGATCGCGCAGCAGCGCAACGTGCTGGCCGCCGCCGAAGTCCGCATCGACGAAGCGCGCCCGAACTGGCAGCAAAAGAAACGCACCGTCGGCTCGTATGAAATCCTGCAGGCGCGCGGCGTCGCGCAGGCAGCGACGCGCGAGGCCCGGCGCGAACAGCGCGACGCCGACGAACACGCCGCGAAGATCCTGCGCATGCGGGCCGACGCGGCCCGCTCGTCGTAACCGACCACCGCATTCGAACGAGAGAACCGACATGCCTCCCCTGCCCCTGCTCGGCGCGCTGCTCGATACCGCCGGCGCCGCACTCAAGGCCGCCCGCGGCGCGGGTTCGTCCGCCGCCGGCAACGATGCATCGGCGACCGCGACCGCCGTGCCGTTCGCGCAGACGCTGAAGCAAAGCGTCGTCACGCGTCGCGACGCGTCGAGTACCGCCGCGCCCGATGCGTCGACGACGCAGGCCGCGTCGAAGCCGGCCGCCGGCACGAAGCCGTCGGGCACGGACGACGACGACAAGTCGACCGACGCCGCGAACGCGACGACCAGTCCGGACGCCGCCGCGCTCGCGGCCGCCGCGGCCGTGCAGGCGCAACTGCAGGCGCGCACGGACAACGCGACGACGCCGGCCGATGCGGCTGGCACCGCCGCCGCTGCCGCTGTCGCCGACACGACGCAAAAAACGGCCGTGTCCGGCCAGCCCGACGCCACGGCGACGCTGGCCGATCATGCAACCCGGGATACGGCTGCCCTGCCGCTCGAACCGGCGTCGAGCCGCGACGCGCTGCAAGCCGCGCTCGCCAAGCTGACGGGCGGTGCGGGCGCGATCGCGCTGCCGGCAACCGGCACGTCCGCAGCGGCAACGACCTCGGCGCCGGCGGCTACCGCGTCGAGCGCCGCCGCGCCGCTGACGCCGAAGGTGCCGACGTTCGACCGTACGCTCGCCGATGCGAAAGGCGCGCTCGCCACCCAGCAGGCGCCGGCCCAGGCCACGCCGCAGGCGCTGCAGGCCGACGCGAACGCGCAGTCCGGCGCGCAGCATGCCCTCGCGGCCGCCGGCGACGCGACCGATCCGGCCGCCAGCGCAACGCTCGCGGCCGGCGCAACGGCCGCGGCCGCCGCGCAGGCGAACCTGCAGCTGTCGCCGGCCGCCGGTGCGATCGCCTCCGCCAACGCGCACGTGCTCGCGCCGCACGTCGGCAGCGCCGACTGGACGGACGCCCTGAGCCAGAAGGTCGTGTTCCTGTCGAATGCGCACCAGCAGAGCGCCGAGCTGACGCTCAACCCGCCCGATCTCGGGCCGCTGCAGGTCGTGCTGCGCGTCGCGGACAACCATGCGCACGCGCTGTTCGTGTCGCAGCACGCACAGGTGCGCGAAGCCGTCGAAGCCGCGCTGCCGAAGCTGCGCGAGGCGATGGAAGCGGGCGGGCTCGGGCTCGGCAGCACGACCGTCAGCGACGGCGGCTTCGCTTCCCCGCAGCAGAACCCGCAACAGACCTTCTCCGGCGGCCAGTCGTCGCGGCGCGGAAACGGCGAACCGTCAGCCGTCGATGCACCGGCCGACGTTGCGCAATCCGCACCGGCCGCCGCGAGCGTGAGCCGCGCCGGCCTCGTCGATACGTTTGCCTGAGCATGGCCGCTGCCGTGCGCGCGCCGCGCTCAGCGGCCGTGCACCGCGGCAGCCGCCTCGCCGCGCGGTACCCCGCCCTTGCGCGCCGCGACGATGAAGTCCGCCGCGCGCTCGCCGATCATCACCGACGGCGCATTCGTGTTCCCGCCGACCAGTGTCGGCATCACCGACGCATCGACCACACGCAGCCCTTCGACGCCGCGCACGCGCAACTGCGGATCGACGACCGCACGCGCATCCGAGCCCATCCGGCACGTGCCGACCGGGTGGTAGATCGTGTCGGCATGCGCGACGATCGTCGCGCGCAGCTCGGCCTCGCTCTGGTCCGCCCGCGTGTACAGCTCGCGCCCGCCCTGCGACGCGAGCGGCGCCTGCGACAGGATGCGGCGCATCGCCTGCGTGCCGCGCACGAGCAGGTCGAGATCGCGTGAATCGCTGAAGAAGCGCGGATCGATCAGCGGCGCGTCGCGCGCATCGCCGCTCGCGAGCGCGACCGTGCCGCGGCTGAACGGCCGCAGCGCGCACACGTGCAGCGAATAGCCGAACCCCCAGTGCATCTTGCGGTTGTGGTCGTCGACGAGCGCCGTGCAGAAATGCAGCTGCAGGTCGGGACGCTCGAGCGACGGATCGCTCTTGATGAAACCGCCGGCCTCCGCGACGTTGCTCGTCATCATCCCCGTGCGGCTCGAGAAATAGCGCGCGAGCGCGGGCGTCATCTTCGCGATCCCGCGCACGCACACGCCGACCAGCTCCGACGAATTCACGCGCGTGTTGATGATGAAGTCGATGTGGTCGATCAGGTTCGTGCCGACGTCCGGCGCATCCTGCACGACCGCGATCCCGTGCCGGCGCAGTTGCTCGGCCGGGCCGATCCCCGAACACATCAGCAGCTGCGGCGAATTGAACGCGCCGGCCGACAGGATCACCTCCGCGCGCGCGCCGAGCGTCTCGACGCGGCCGTTGCGCGATACCGCGACACCGACCGCGCGCTTGCCGTCGAAGCCGACGCGCAGCACCGTCGCATCGGTGATCACGTGCAGGTTCGGCCGGTTGCGGCCGTAGATGTACGCGCGCGCCACGCTGCAGCGCGAGCCGTCGCGGTGCGTGACCTGGTAGAAGCCGACGCCTTCCTGCGTCGCGCCGTTGAAGTCGTCGTTCAGCGGATAGCCGGCCGCGTGCGCGGCCTGGATGAATCGTTCGGAGAACGGATTGCGAAAGCGCAGATCCGACACCGTCAGCGGGCCGTCCGCGCCGTGCCATGCATCGGCGCCGCGTTCGTTGCCTTCCGCGCGGCGGAAATACGGCAGCACGTCCTGCCAGCCCCAGCCCGTCGCGCCGAGCTGCGCCCACTCGTCGTAGTCGCCCGGATGGCCGCGCGTGTAGATCATCGCGTTGATCGCGCTCGAGCCGCCCATCCCGCGCCCGCGCGGCTGGTAGCCGCGCCGCCCGCCGAGGCCCGGCTGCGGCACCGTCTCGTAGCCGTAGTTGGTGCCGAGCTTGAACGGCACCAGCGCCGCGATGCCGACCGGCATGTTGACGAGCAGGTTGCGCTCCGTATGCGAGCCGGCCTCGATCAGCGCGATCGTCGCATCGGGGCAGGCATCGGCGAGACGGCCGGCCAGGCTCGACCCGCCCGAACCGCCGCCGACGATGATGTAGTCGTATTGCATGTCACGTCTCCGTCGTGTCATGGAGGGCGCCCGGCACCGCCGCGCGACCGCGTCTCCTCTTGTAATGTTCGGGCATTGTAGGAACGGCCGTCGCATGCACGGCGCGCGGATTCAAGAGCGATTCCTCTAAACGCCCGCGTGAACTAAATTTAAGATGTATCGATTCGCTTCGCGCGATACGCCGGCCACGAGAAGCCGGTCCGTCGCGAAACGGGAGGGACGACGATGCAGCGCCGGATTCTGCAGGCCGTGTGTCGACCGGGTGGTCCGGATGTCACGCGCGCGGCCCGCATTTCATTTCAAACGGCCGCCCCCGCGGCGACGCTCGGCATCATGCGCTCGGTCGATCGAAATCGAACGGCACGGGTCGTCGCCGACCGTTTGGATAACGTATCGCCGCAGCCGCACGATGCATCGCGATACGGATCGGCGGACACGTCGCCCGGCGCTGCTTCGGTGCGCCGGCATGCGATCGCGCGGCAGCATCGCACGCCCGCTCGTCACCGCCTCGGGGCGCGCACGCGTGCCGTGCGACACGCGTGTCGACGGCGGACACCGTCGCGCGGATGCGACGCCCGCCGCGGGATGCAACCGGTTTTCGAGTACACGTCGCATCCGGCCCCGCGCCGCGCGACACGCATCACCCGATCCGCGCCGCCGCGCTCGCCGAGCGTGCGGCGTGACGGCCGGCCGGCCCGCCCGGTCCAACTGGAGGAGACGACATGAAGAACGACCTGCCCGAACTGGCCCCGCAAGCACTGCCGTCGGTCGACGCGCTGACGGCGCTGCTGCGCGACCAGCGCGCGGCGTACCTGCGCGCACCGTATCCGGCATGGGAGACGCGCATGCAGCACCTGCGCGCGCTGCGCACGATGCTGATCGACCATGCGGACGCACTCGCCGAGGCGATCAGCGCCGATTTCGGCCATCGCGCGAAGCAGGAAGTGCTGCTGTCGGAAATCTGGATGGCGAAGGAAGAGATCGATGACGCGCTGAAGCACGGCAAGCGCTGGATGAAGCCGATCCGCAAGCCGATGAACAAGTGGCTGCGGCCGGCGCGCGCGAAGGTGATTCCGCAGCCGCTCGGCGTGGTCGGCATCGTCGTGCCGTGGAACTATCCGGTGCTGCTCGCGGCCGGGCCGCTGATCTGCGCGCTCGCGGCCGGCAACCGCGCAATCATCAAGATGTCGGAACTGACGCCGCGCACGTCGGCCCTGTTCGAGCAACTCATCGGCAAGACCTTCACGCGCGACCACGTCGCGGTCGTGAACGGCGACGCGGAGGTCGGCGCCGCGTTCAGCGCGCTGCCGTTCGATCACCTGCTGTTTACCGGTTCGACGCATGTCGGCCGCCACGTGATGCGTGCGGCCGCCGACAACCTGACGCCCGTCACGCTCGAGCTCGGCGGCAAGTCGCCGGCCATCGTCGGCCCGAACGCGCGCTTCGACGCGGCCGTCGACGCGATCGTCGCCGGCAAGTCGCTGAATGCGGGCCAGACCTGCATCGCGCCCGACTACGTGCTGCTGCCGCGCGGGATGGAAGCCGCGTTCATCGAGCGCGCACGGGCACGCTTCGCGAAGCTGTATCCGAACCTGGCGACGAACGGCGACTACACGACGATCGTGTCGCCGCGTCACTACGCGCGCCTGCAGCAACTCGCGAGCGACGCGCAGGCCGCCGGCGCGCAGCTGCATCCGCTGTCCGACGCGCCCTCCGATCCCGCGTCGCGCCGCTTCGTGCCGTGCGCGGTCACGCAAGTGCCGGCCGCGTCGCAGTTGATGCAGGAGGAAATCTTCGGGCCGCTGCTGCCGCTCGTGCCGTACGAGCGGCTCGACGAGGCGATCGCGTACGTGAACGCCCGCCCGCGTCCGCTCGCGCTCTACCTGTTCGACGAGGATGGCGGCACGATCGACCGCGTGATGCGCGAAACGATCTCGGGCGGCGTGACGATCAACGAAGCGCTGATGCACATCGCGTGCGGCAGCTTGCCGTTCGGCGGTGTCGGCGCGAGCGGCATGGGCGCATACCACGGCTACGACGGTTTCGTGACGTTCTCGAAGATGAAGCCCGTGCTCACGCAGGCGCGCCTGAACACGCGCAACCTGCTTGCGCCGCCGTACGGCAAGCGCTTCGCCGCGCTGATCAAGCTGATGCTGAAGCTCTGAGGCAGCCGTATCGGACGGGCCGCGCGCATCGCGCCGCGGCCCTTGCCAGCCTGCCGCGCGGCGGGGATGCCGCGCGTGCCGTCACACGGGCCAGAGCGGCCCTTCCTGCATCGCGCCGATCTGCTCGCGCAACTCGAGCACGCGCGCTTCCCAGTAACGGTGCGTGTTGAACCACGGGAAGGCGGCCGGAAACGCGGGATCGTCCCAGCGCCGCGCAAGCCATGCCGCGTAGTGGATCAGCCGCAGCGTGCGCAGCGCTTCGACCAGATGCAGCTCGCGCGGCTCGAATTCGCAGAAATCCTCGTAACCGGCGAGCAGGTCCGCGAGCGCGCGCGACGCGCCTTCGCGATCGCCCGGCAACAGCAGCCACAGATCCTGGACCGCCGGCGCCATCCGGCTGTCGTCGAAGTCGACGAAATGCGGGCCGGCATCGGTCCACAACACGTTGCTCGGATGGCAGTCGCCGTGCGTGCGCAGCAGGCGGATGTCGCCCGCGCGTTCGAACGCGGCCTCGACGCCCTCGAGCGCGAGCGCGACGGCCGTCTCGTAGGCCGGTCGTACGTCATCCGGGATGAAATCGTGCGCGAGCAGGTAGTCGCGCGGCTCGTAGCCGAACGTATGGATGTCGAGCACGGGACGCGCGACATACGGCTCGGTCGCGCCGACCGCGTGAATCCGGCCGATGAAGCGGCCGAGCCATTCCAGCGTGTCGCTGCGGTCGAGATCGGGGGCGCGCCCGCCGCGCCGCTCGAAAATCGAGAAGCGGAAGCCGTCGAACGCGTGCAGCGTACGGCCGTCGAATGTGCGCGCGGGCACCGCCGGAATCTCGCGCGCGGCGAGTTCGGCGACGAACGCATGCTCTTCGAGAATCGCGTCGTCCGACCAGCGTGCCGGGCGATAGAACTTCGCGACGACCGGCGGGCCGTCTTCGATGCCGACCTGGTAGACGCGGTTTTCGTAGCTGTTGAGGGCGAGCAGGCGCCCGTCGGTGCGCAGGCCGGCCGGTATCAGCACGCTGTCGAGCGCGTCGAGCACGCACTCGGGCGTGAGGCCGGCGAACGGCGGGCTGGCGGGAGAAGCGGAAGCGGAAGTGGCGTCTGTCATGCCCCGCATTGTGCCGCCAGCCGGACCGAAAGACGAGCGTCCGGTGCGGGGCCCGCTTAGTGAAGCGCCGCGCCGGCCGGCAGCACGGATTCGCCGGTGTCGATCAGGTCCTCGAGAAAGAACGGCTCGGTGTTGAGTTCTTTCGACTCACCCGGCACGCCCGCGTACCAGGTCACCATGGCCATGTCGCCCAGGATGCGCTGGACGATGCCGCGCGCGCCCTTCGGCACCGCGATATGGGTAGTGCAGACAATCGACCCGATATGCATGATGGTTCCCCACTCTTGACTCTTGAAACCCGGCCCGCTGGCGGGCCGGCAAATGCACGATCCGCGCCGCTCTCGACGAAGCGTTGCGCGTCATCCCATTGTTCACGGTTTATCGAAGCACGAAAAGAAGAAGAAGCAGGCGAAGTGCCGCGAATTCGTCGAATGTCTCCAATCAACCACTGCGCCGGGCACGTACTTGCCCGCCCGGTTACCCCCATCATACCCTGTCGAATGTGACTGCCCGCCGAAACCGCCCGGCACGCCGGCACGCACGTGATCGACGCATCGCGTCGTTCGTGATGCGACGCCGCCGACAAGGGTTGCGCTCGATCCTTGCCTTGCGGTACCTTTAGCCTTCATCCGCGTTCAAGCGCCTTCCGACACGATGCATCCGCTCACGTCCGCCCTCGCCCAATCCCGGCCGCAGTTCGACTCGCGGCCGCAGGCGTGCGCGCATCCGTCGGTCCTGCCTCCTCCTGTCGCACCGCCGCTCGTCGGCGCCGCGCCGCCCCCTCCGGCAGCGCGCGCCGGCTGACCAGCCGGCTGCCGTTTCGTCTTCCATTCGCCCCCGCTGGCCGCAGTGCGTGCATCGTCACGTACCGCCTGTTGCCGCGCGCGCGGATGGAACGTTCCGATCCGTTCGACAGGTGGATTCACATGGTTTCGTTCAAACGCGCGCTCGCCGCGCATGGCGCGACGTCGCTCTTCGTGCTGCTGTGGAGCAGCGGCGCGATCTTCTCCGAACTCGGGCTGCGTCACGCGTCCGCATTCGCCTTTCTCACCGCGCGCTTCGCGCTCGCGTCGCTCGTGCTGCTCGCGCTGGCCGTCATGCGCAAACGCTGGCTGCCGCCGCGCGGCGAGCGGCGCATGGCCGCGCTGACCGGCGTGCTGATGATGGGCGGTTATTCGATCTTCTACCTGCTCGCACTCGAGCGCGGAATCGCGCCCGGTGTGCTCGCAACGATCCTCGGCGTACAGCCGATCCTCACGCTCGCGATCGTCGAGCGACGCTGGCAACCCGTGCGCGTCGCGGGTCTCGCGCTGTCGCTGGCCGGGCTCGCGCTCGTCGTGTGCCGGGGCGCGAGCGGCGGTGCGGGCGGCCTGTCGGCGGCAGGCATCGCGTGCGCGCTCACCTCGCTCGTCGCGCTGACCGCCGGCTCGCTGCTGCAAAAGCGCGTACGCGCGGCGCCCGCCGACGTGCTGCCGCTGCAGAATGCGATCGGCCTTGCGCTGTGCGTCGCGATCGTGCCGTTCCGGCCGGTGTCGTTCGAGACGAGCTGGGCGTTCGTCGTCCCGCTACTGTGGCTCGGCGTCGTGATTTCGGTGATCGCGCAACTGCTGTTCTACCGGTTGATGCAGCGCGGCGATCTCGTGAACGTGACGAGCCTGTTCTATCTCGTGCCCGTCGTCACCACGCTGATGGATGCCGTGTGGCTCGGCAACCGGCCGGAGCCGCTCGCGCTCGCCGGCATGGGGGCGATCGTCGCGGGGCTCGCGCTCGTGTTCCGCGCATCGGCCGCCCGCGCGCAACCCGAGCGCGCGTAAGCGCGCGGGCCGCCGCGCTGCGGTGCGGTGCGGCGGCCCGCATCGGACACATGCGCCCAGTGCGCGAAAAACGAAAGGAACGGGAAAGATACGCGCAAGGCGTTCGTCTGACTTGCGGAAAAAATGCGTGTTTCCGCGGGCTTTCCGCTGATTTTTAATGGTTCGGATAGCGAAAAGCGCCGCCGGTTGCCTATACTCGAATTGACCGCCCCGCTCGCAAACGGGTCGGGCCAACACTAGAAACACCCGGCATGGGGCCGAATCAAGCGCCAACGCACTGACTCCGGCCGGCACTGGAGACACGCATGACGACCTATTTCACGATCGGCGACTTCATCCTGTTGATTCCGATGGCGCTGGCCGGAGCGCTGTTTCTCGGCGCGGTACCGTGCGCCACCGAATTCCGTCACAACCTGCTGCGCGTGCTCGGCGTCATCCTCGGCGTCGGCGTCGCGGTGTTGCTCGTCGAAGGCCTGCCTGCGCTGATCTAGCGCGGCACCCGGCGTTATCGCACGCATCGCTGCGCCGCGGCGATGCGAGGGGTTGCCCGCACGCCCGCGATACGGCACGCGAGATCGTTTCGCATGCCGTATCGACTGCCGGTCAGATCGCCTGATCGGTGGACGGCTTTTCCCACAGATTGATGCCGCCTTCGGTCGCGTAACGATCGATCTCCGCCAGTTCCTCCGCCGAGAATTCGAGGTTCTTCAACGCGCCGACGTTTTCGCGCACCTGCTCCGCACGGCTCGCGCCGATCAGCGCGGACGTCACGCGGCCATTGCGCAGCACCCACGCCAGCGCCATCTGCGCGAGGCTCTGCCCGCGCCGCTCGGCGATCGCGTTGAGCTTGCGCACGTGCTCGAGGTTGTCCGCGCTCAGGTGATCCTGCTTCAGCGAGCCGCCGCCCGGCTTGTTCACGCGCGCGTCGGCCGGCACGCCGTTCAGGTATTTCGACGTGAGCAGGCCCTGCGCGAGCGGCGTGAACGCGATGCTGCCCGCGCCGACGTCGTCGAGCGCGCCGAGCAGGTCGCCCTCGATCCAGCGGTTCAGCATGTTGTACGACGGCTGGTGGATCAGCAGCGGCACGCGGTACTGCGCGAGCAGCTCGGCCATCTCGCGCGTCTTCGCGGCCGAATACGACGAGATGCCGATGTAGAGCGCCTTGCCTTGCTGCACGGCCGACGCGAGCGCGCCCGCCGTTTCCTCGAGCGGCGTGTGCGCATCGAAGCGGTGCGAGTAGAAGATGTCGACGTAGTCGAGCCCCATGCGCTGCAGGCTCTGGTCGAGACTCGCGAGCACGTACTTGCGCGACCCGCCGCCGCTGCCGTACGGCCCCGGCCACATGTCCCAGCCGGCCTTCGTCGAGATCAGCAGCTCGTCGCGATACGGCCGGAAATCCTCCTTCAGCAGCCGGCCGAAGTTGGTTTCGGCACTGCCGTACGGCGGCCCGTAGTTGTTCGCGAGATCGAAGTGGTTGATGCCGAGATCGAACGCGGTGCGCAGGATCTCGCGCTGCGTCGAGATCGGCGTCGAGTCGCCGAAGTTGTGCCACAGGCCAAGCGACAGGGCGGGCAGTTTGAGCCCGGATTTGCCGCAGGTGCGGTATTGCATGCCGGCATAACGTTCGGAAGCTGCTTCGTAGGCCATGAATAATTCCCGTCAGGACATCGGACAGAAGGACGCGCGCCGGCCGCGCACGGCGCGGCGGCGGCGAAGGAGTCGTACGACGACTATGTTAGCGAAAGCGGCCGGAACGCGCACGGCCGCGTCGCGATGGACGTGACCGCGGTCGTCGCCTACACTGCGGCGTCTCGAATCACCGTTTCAGCGAGGTTGGTATGTCCCGGGTCATCTCGGTTGCATTGCTCGTCGGCGGCGTCGTGCTGCTGTACTTCGGCGGCCAGTCGTTCCATTCGATCAACGACAACGTGTCGCGCTTCTTCACCGGTTCGCCCGCGACGAAGACGATCCTGCTGATCGTCGGCGGGGCCGTCGCATCGCTCGTCGGCCTGATCGGCCTCGCGATGCCGGGCGCCAAGCGCTGATCGCGCGGCCGCACCGCGCACGCACGGCCCGCGTCCTGCGGTCGGGCCGCACCAAACGAAACGGGCGGCCAGGCCGCCCGTTGCTTCATGCGCCGGCGATGCGCCGCATCGCCCGATACGTCGCGGCATCTGCGCGCCGCCCGATTCGCACCTAGAACTGCACTTCCGGCTTCGACGCCGAGCGCGTGCCGGGCACCGGCCGGTTGCTCGCGCCGTGGTACGTGTACACGAGCGAGAATTTCACCTGGTCGGAGCGGTTCTGTCCGGCCGAATGCAACGTGTTGCAGTGGAAGAACACGACATCGCCCGTCTGCAGCGGCGGGCAGGTGGCCGCGTCGATCAGCTTGCGGTTCTCGGGCAGGTCGCCGCGGAAAAACTTCGCGTCGTCGAACGCTTCCGGCCCGAATTCCGCCGTATGCGAGCCCGGCACGAGCCACAGCGCGCCGTTCTCGTTCGTTTCCGGCCCCAGCGCGAGCCACACCGACACCATGTCGGGACGCGCGAACGACCAGTAACGGAAATCGCGGTGCCACCCCGTCAGGCTGCCGTACGCGGGATGCTTCGTCATCATGCAGTTGTGATGCGCGCGCGACAGCACGGGCTCTTCACCGAAATACTCGCGCATCCACGCGCCGATTTCGGGGGCGATCGCCCGTTCGGCGAACGCCGGATCGCGCGAGTACGCATCGAGCAGCCGCCGCACCGTGTGCCCGCCCGGCGCATGCTTCGACTCGGGCGCGCCCGGGTAGCGCAGATCGGCTTCGAATTCGATCGGCTCGGCGGCCTCGCGCAACTGACGCTCCGCGATCTGCCTGAGCGTCGCGCACTGCTGCTCGCCGACGAGGCCGCGCGCGACGACGAAGCCGCGCTCGCGCAATTCCGCGACTTGCGCGCGGATCGATTCCGACTGCAATGAAGACGACATGGGATGCCAGACGTTTATTGTGTGAATGTGACGATTGTAAATCGGCGCCGGATGCCGCGAACAGCGCCATTGTCGTGCGCAGGGGCATGCCAATCGCGGATTTGATCCGGCTCAAGGGAACTGTTCGTCGCGGCACCTGCCTCACCGACAGGCGGTATGCGGCACACGCCTTGCGGCTCAAGGGTTTATCGCGACTTTTGCCCGTCATGAATCCCCTGTAGCCTGTCGCGGCCTGTCAATTCTGGCGGGCGCGGCGCGCAGCGAGTTTCGGTAAGATCCGTTGCGCCATCCGAGGCCGTTCATACCAGTGCGCTCTCCAGGGCGCCACCCATACAAGCGAAGCATCGTTCACATGCCATTCCGTCTGACTTCCCGTTTCAACCGCGCTGCGAAGCGCGTCGTGCCGCCCGCTCCTGCCCGCTCGCTGCGCCATCACCGCGCCCGCACGCAGGCGCTGGCCGAGCGTACGCCCGCGCACAGCCGGCTGGACGGTATCCGTGCGTGGTTCCACGCATTTTTCTCGATGATGAGCGCGCAGGCATTCACACGCCGTGCCGGCCTGCGCTCGCTGCTGCAGAAGCCGTCGTCGCTGCGCGCGCTCGCGTTGCGCCGCGCGCTCGGCCCGCAGCGCCGCATCAACCGCCCGCGCCGCCTCGCGGCCAGCAACGGCTGGTTCGGGTTCGGCGCACGCTGAACGCGCGCCGGCGGGCACACCCGCCCCGCCACGATCGCCGCCGTTGCGCCGGCGATCGGCACCCATAAAAAAACCCCGGCAAGCCGGGGTTTTTCTTTGCGGGCGAACGACGCTTACGCGACGCGTGCCGTCGGCTCGACGCCAGCCGCTTCGGCCAGGGCGAGCGCCTTGTCGGTCGCTTCCCACGAGAATTCCGGCTCTTCGCGGCCGAAGTGGCCGTAGGCAGCGGTCTTCTCGTAGATCGGGCGCAGCAGGTCGAGCATCTTGATGATGCCCTTCGGACGCAGGTCGAAATGCTCGCGCACGAGCTTCGTGATCACCGCATCCGACACGCGGCCCGTGCCGAACGTGTTGACCATCACCGAGGTCGGCTCGGCCACGCCGATCGCGTACGACACCTGGATCAGCGCGCGCGACGCGAGGCCGGCGGCGACGATGTTCTTCGCGACGTAGCGGCCTGCATACGCGGCCGAACGGTCGACCTTCGACGGATCCTTGCCCGAGAACGCGCCGCCGCCGTGCGGTGCGGCACCGCCGTACGTGTCGACGATGATCTTGCGGCCGGTCAGGCCGCAATCGCCCTGCGGGCCGCCGATCACGAACCGGCCGGTCGGGTTCACGAGGAACTTGATGTCGCCCTTGATCAGCTCGGCCGGCAGCGTCGGCTTGATGATTTCCTCGATCACGGCTTCGCGCAGCGCCGGCAGTTCGATGTCCGGTGCGTGCTGCGTCGACAGCACGACGGTGTCGATCGAATCGGGCTTGCCGTCGACGTAGCGGACCGTCACCTGCGACTTCGCGTCCGGACGCAGCCATTGCAGGCGGCCGTCGCGGCGCAGGCTGGCCTGGCGCTCGACGAGGCGGTGCGACAGGTAGATCGGCAGCGGCATCAGTTCCGGGGTTTCGTCGCACGCATAGCCGAACATCAGGCCCTGGTCGCCCGCGCCTTGGTCGAGGTTGTCGTCGTGAGCACGATCGACGCCCTGCGCGATGTCCGGCGACTGCTTGTCGTACGCGACGAGCACCGCGCAACCCTTGTAGTCGATGCCGTAGTCGGTGTTGTCGTAGCCGATGCGCTTGATGGTGTCGCGCGCGATCTGGATGTAGTCGATGTTGGCCGTCGTGGTGATTTCACCGGCCAGAACGACGAGACCCGTGTTGCACAGCGTTTCGGCCGCTACGCGGGAATATTTGTCCTGCTCGAGGATGGCGTCGAGAATCGCGTCCGAGATCTGGTCCGCGACTTTGTCCGGATGGCCTTCGGAGACGGATTCGGACGTGAAGAGATAATCGTTTGCCACTTTTTCAGGCTCCTGTGTGGTTACGGTTGGTTTCACGTAGCCAGCTTCGTTGGGCCTGAAGCGGCGACGCTTTAGCGGATTACCAGGACCGGGCAGTGCGTGTGGCACCAGCCGGCTTCGCCCCGCAAGTTGTCAGTTAACTCGGCGAAGCCCGTATTATAGCGGCTTTCCTGAATTGTCACAGAGCGCCGCCCGTGCTGCATCTTCCGCTGTCTTACCACCCTGTTCTCGACATGCCGGCCAGCCGGTCCCTCGGAGGTTTCGCATGCTAGGTCGTCTAGCCACGCACCTCGCCATCGGCTTGCTGAAACTGCTCGCCCTGCTGCCGTACGGCCTGACCGCACGGTTCGGCGATGGTCTCGGCTGGCTGCTGTACCAGATCCCCAGCCGGCGAAAGCGCATCGTACACACCAATCTGAAACTCTGCTTCCCGGACTGGAGCGACGCGCGGCGCGAGGAAGTGGCGGGCCAGCATTTCCGCCATGCGATCCGCAGCTACGTCGAGCGCAGCGTGCAGTGGTTCGGCTCGGAGAAAAAGCTCGCGAAGCTGATCCAGGTCGACAGCGCGGTCGATCTCGACGATCCCGACCTGCCGCCGACGCTGTTCCTCGGCCTGCACTTCGTCGGCATCGAGGCCGGTTCGATCTGGCTGAACCGTTCGCTGCACCGCCGCTGCGGGTCGCTGTACCAGCCGTTCTCGAATGCGGTGCTCGAGGAAGCGGCGAAGAAGGCGCGCGGGCGCTTCGACGCCGAGATGGTCGGCCGCGCGGACAGCGCGCGCGTCGTGCTGCGCTGGCTGCGCGACCGCAAGCCCGTGATGCTCGGCGCCGACATGGACTACGGGCTGCGCAACTCGACGTTCGTGCCGTTCTTCGGCGTGCCGGCCTGCACGCTGACGGCCGTCGGCCGGCTCGCGAAGACGGGCCGCGCGCAGGTCGTGCCGTTCATCGGCGAGGTGCTGCCGAACTACAAGGGCTACCGTCTGAAGGTATTCAAGCCGTGGGATCACTACCCGACCGGCGACGACGATCTCGACGCGCGGCGGATGAATGCATTCCTCGAGGAGCAGATCCCGCTGATGCCGGAGCAGTACTACTGGGTCCACAAGCGCTTCAAGACGCGCCCGCCCGGCGAGCCGAGCCTGTACTGACCCTGCCGCGCGAAACCCGCGGGCGCGCCGTCACGTGCGCGCCTGCGCTCTCGCCACCTTCGGCGCGCCTTTCGCGCGCGCCCGCCACGGATCGTAGGCCGACTGCTGCGCGAGCCACAGATCGGCCCGCCCCTCGCCGTCCTCGCCGTCCTCGCCGAGCCACGCTTCGAGACGCAGCGCCATGTCCGGTGAGATGCCCGCATGACCGTGCAAGATGCGCGACAGTGCGGCTCGCGTCACACCCAGCTGCGACGCGGCCTCGGTGACGCTCAGGCCCAGCGCCGGCAGCACGTCGTCGCGCAGCGTTTCGCCCGGATGGGGCGGATTGAAGACGCAGGGCATGGCTTGAATCACCCCAGTGATGGTTCTGGTCGTTGACCAGCACGGCATCGGCGCCTTCGAACCGGAACGTCAGCCGCCAGCTGGCGTTGACGCTGACCGCGGAATATCCGATTTGACCGGTACGAAAACGCGCGTCCTGATCGCGCCGTACCTTCGCCGCGCGGCGGGCACGCATCGCCAGCGCCGCTTTCGCCGCGACGGCGCCCGCCGTATCCCGACAATTTGCCTGCCCGTCACCTGCCCGACCAGTCGACTGATCGACCGATACCGCCCGCCGGCGCGACGCGAAGCGCCGCCCCCGCGCGGGACGCCCCAGTCGGCTGCATGTATCATTTGCGGTTGAGATCTGCACGACGAACGACACCGCCCGGCCCGGCCGCCGGCCGTTCATGCCGTGCCGACCGCCTTGTTCGTCATGGAATTCCGGACCCAGTGAAACTCTCGTTCACCAAGATGCACGGCGCGGGCAACGACTTCGTCGTGCTCGACGGCTATTCGCGCGCGTTGCCGCCGCTCACCGACGCGCAGGTGCGCGCACTCGCCAACCGTCATTTCGGCATCGGCGCCGACCAGTTGCTGCTGGTCGAGAAACCGACCGTCGACGGCGCGGATTTCAAGTACCGGATCTTCAATTGCGACGGCGGCGAAGTCGAACACTGCGGCAACGGCGCGCGCTGCTTCGTGAAGTTCGTCAGCGACCGCGGCCTGACCGACAAGCGCAGCGTGCGCGTGCAGGTCATGAAGGGCCTGATCACGCTGACGCTGCAGGACAACGGCGAAGTCGTCGTCGACATGGGTGCGCCCGTGTTCGCGCCGGCGCAGGTGCCGTTCGATGCAGCGGGCCTCGACGGCCGCCGCGAAGGCCGCGACACGCTGTGGCCGCTCGACGTCGGCGGTGCGACGCGCTGGATCTCGACGGTGTCGATGGGCAATCCGCACGCGGTGCAGGTCGTCGACGATACCGACGCGTATCCGGTGCTGGAAGAAGGCCCGCTGATCGAACGCCATGCCCGTTTCCCGCAGCGCGTGAACGCCGGCTTCATGCAGATCGTGTCGCGCAACGAAGTGAAGCTGCGCGTGTACGAACGCGGCGCGGGCGAGACGCTCGCGTGCGGCACCGGCGCGTGCGCGGCGGTCGCGGCCGGCATCCGGCGCGGCCTGCTCGATTCGCCCGTGACCGTGCACACGCACGGCGGCACGCTGACGATCGGCTGGGACGGCGCGCGCGACGAAGCCGCCGCGCTGATGATGGCCGGCCCCGCCGCGACCGTGTTCGAAGGCGAAATCGACCTGAACGCCTGACCCTGCAACGTCCTTGATAACTGAACGCGCCAGCCACATGAACGATCGCGAAGTCGCCGACTACCTGCTCGCCAATCCCGAATTCTTCGCGCAGCACGCCGAACTGCTCGCGACGATCCGTCTCGCGAACCCGCACGGCAAGGCCGCGATCTCGCTGCAGGAGCGGCAGATGGAGATGCTGCGCGACAAGAACAAGCATCTCGAGCGCCGGCTGGCCGAACTCGTGCGCTACGGCCACGAGAACGACAGCCTGTCCGCGAAGTTCAGCCGCTGGACCGCGCGCGTGATCGCGGAACGCGATCCGTACGCGCTGCCGCGCACGATCGCCGACGGCATCGCCGACGTGTTCGACGTGCCGCAGACGGCGCTGCGCGTGTGGGACGTCGCCGACACCTACGCGCAGGCCGACTTCGCCCGCCAGGTCGGCGAGGAAGTGCGCCTGTTCACGAACGGGCTGTCGACGCCGTACTGCGGCGCGAACACGGGCTTCGAAGCGGCGCAGTGGCTCGCGCCCGCGCTCGCCGCGCCGGCCGCGCATGCGGCGGAAGGCGCCGAAGCCGCGCCGGCCGGCGACGGCGCGGCCACCTCGGTCGCGCTGCTCGCGCTGCGCACGCCGCTCGCCGGCACCGATGCGCCCGCGTTCGGCCTGCTCGTGCTCGGCTCGCCCGATCCGCGCCGCTTCCACGACGGGATGGCCACCGACTTCCTCGCGCAGATCGCGACGCTCGCGAGCGCCGCGCTCACGCGCCTGCTGCCGCACTGATCCGCCGCCCGCGATGACCGACGACCCGATCGCCGCCTACCTGTCGAACCTGAAACACGTCAGGCAGCTGTCGGAACACACGCTGCGCGCGTACACGCACGAACTCGACGAACTGAAGAAGCTCGCGGCCGGCCGGCCGCTCGACGCGCTGACGGCCGCCGACATGCGCGGCGCGGTCGCGCGCGCGCATGCGGGCGGGCTGTCCGCGAGGTCGATCTCGCACCGGCTGTCCGCCTGGCGCGCGTTCTACCGCTGGCTCGCGCAGCGCGTCGAGATGCCCGCGAATCCGGTTGCCGCGGTACGCGCGCCGAAACGCCCGAAGACCTTGCCGAAGGCGCTGTCGGTCGACGACGCGTCCGCGCTGATGGACGCGCCGCTCGCCGGCACGACCGAAGGCATCCGCGATCACGCGATCCTCGAACTGTTCTATTCGTCGGGGCTGCGCCTCGCCGAACTGATCGGGCTCGACGTGATGTATACACAGGCCGACGGCTACCGTTCGACCGGCTGGCTCGATCTCGCCGAAGCCGAAGTCACCGTGCGCGGCAAGGGCAACAAGGAACGCAAGGTGCCGGTCGGCCGCAAGGCGATCGACGCGCTGAACGCGTGGCTCGCGGTGCGCGGCGAATTCGTCAGGCACGACCCGCATCCGCTGTTCGTGTCCGTGCGCGGCAACCGGATGTCGCCGGGCGTCGTGCGCGAGCGCGTGAAGCGCGCGGCGCTCGCCGCGGGCATCCCCGCCAACGTCCATCCGCACGTGCTGCGCCACTCGTTCGCGACGCACGTGCTGCAGTCGAGCGGCGACCTGCGCGCGGTGCAGGAACTGCTCGGCCACGCGAGCGTCGCCGCGACGCAGGTCTATACGTCGCTCGACTTCCAGCATCTCGCGAAGATTTACGACAGCGCGCATCCGCGCGCGAAGAAGCGCGACTGACGCCCTTCCCGTGCTACCCGCCGCGCACGGCGACCGATAACGGTTGGCTTCCGTCGCGGCCCATTTCGATCTCATCATGCAAACCGTCACCCTCAAGCCGTCCAAGGAAAAATCGCTGCTGCGCCGCCATCCGTGGATCTATGCGAATGCGATCGACCGCGTCGACGGCAAGCCCGCGCCCGGCGCGACCGTGCTCGTGCGCGCGCACGACGGCCGCTTCCTCGCGCGCGGCGCGTACAGCCCGCAGTCGCAGATCCGCGTGCGCGTGTGGAGCTTCGACGAGCACGAGCCGATCGACCACGCCTTCTTCAAGCGCCGCGTGCAGCGCGCGGTCGCGCACCGCACGACGATGGTGTCGGGCACCGGCGCGGTGCGGCTCGTGTTCGGCGAGGCCGACGGGCTGCCGGGGCTGATCGTCGACTACTACGTCGCGGACACCGCCGAAGCCGGCGCCGCGCCGCGCGGCCAGCTCGTCTGCCAGTTCATGGCGGCCGGCGTCGAAGCGTGGAAGGACGCGATCGTCGCGGCGCTCACCGGCGCGACGGGTTGCCCGAACGTGTACGAGCGCTCGGACGTGTCGATCCGCGACAAGGAAGGGCTCGAGCAGACGACCGGCGTGCTGGCCGGCGATGCGCCGCCCGCGACGCTGATCTCGAACGAAAACGGCGTGCGCTATCACGTCGACGTGCCGAACGGCCACAAGACGGGCTTCTACGTCGACCAGCGCGACAACCGCGCGCTCGTCGCGCAGTACGCGGCCGGCCGCGACGTGCTGAACTGCTTCTGCTACACGGGCGGCTTCTCGCTCGCGGCGCTCAAGGGCGGCGCGACGCGCGTCGTGTCGATCGACTCGTCGGGCGATGCGCTCGCGCTCGCGCAGCAGAACGTCGTCGCCAACGGCTTCGACGCCGAACGCGCGACCTGGCTCGACGCCGACGCGTTCAAGACGTTGCGCCGCCTCGTCGACGAAGGCGAGCGTTTCGACCTGATCGTGCTCGATCCGCCGAAGTTCGCGCCGACCCGCGACAGCGTCGATCGCGCGGCGCGCGCGTACAAGGACATCAACCTGAGCGGCTTCAAGCTGCTGCGTCCGGGCGGCCTGCTGTTCACGTACTCGTGCTCGGGCGCGATCGACATGGACCTGTTCCAGAAGATCGTCGCGGGCGCGGCCGCCGACGCGAAGGTCGACGCGCGCATCCTGAAGCGGCTCGGCGCTGGCGTCGACCACCCGCTGCTCGCCGCGTTCCCGGAAGGCGAATATCTGAAGGGCCTGCTGTTGCAAATCGTCTGATCGCCCCGATCTAGACGCACACCCGCGTCCGCCGGCCCTCCGCGCCTGGCGGACCAGCGCTCGCCCCTGTCGTTCGGACGACGGGCGCGGGCTTGACAGGTATGTTTCAATGGATGGTTGTGCGCCCCGGCTCGCAGCGCGAGGGTGCGACGCACATCCTGGTTTTGACCCCGATTCACGAACCACAGGCGACCGACATGGCCACTCCCGTCACCATCCTCACCGGCTTCCTCGGCAGCGGCAAGACGACCCTGCTCAAGCGCATCCTGAACGAACAGCACGGCATGAAGATCGCCGTGATCGAGAACGAATTCGGCGAAGAGAACATCGACAACGAAATCCTCGTGCAGGATTCGAACGAGCAGATCATCCAGATGAGCAACGGCTGCATCTGCTGCACGATCCGCGGCGACCTCGCCCGCGCGCTCGGCGATCTCGCCGCGAAGAAGCGCGAAGGCAAGCTCGACTTCGACCGCATCGTGATCGAGACGACCGGCCTCGCGAACCCGGGCCCCGTCGCGCAAACCTTCTTCATCGACAGCGAAATCGCCGACGACTTCCTGCTCGACGCGGTCATCACGCTCGTCGACGCGAAGCACGCGAACGCTCAGCTCGACGAGCACGAAGTGGTGCAGCGCCAGGTCGGTTTCGCCGACCGCCTGTTCATCACGAAGTCGGACCTCGTCGACGATCAGACTGTCGCCGGCCTCAAGCACCGCCTGATGCACATGAACCCAAAGGCCGCGATCAAGGTCGTGAATTTCGGCGAAGCCGACATCAAGGAGATCTTCGACCTGCGCGGCTTCAACCTGAACGCGAAACTCGAGATCGACCCCGACTTCCTCGCCGAAGACGACCACGCGCATCACCACCACGATCACGACCATGAGCACGATCACGCCGGTTGCGATCACGATCACGGCCAATGCGCGCACGATCACGACCACGGCCACCACCATCACCACCACGCGCACCACGACGACAAGATCAAGTCGTTCGTGTACCGCAACGACCGCCCGTTCGATCCGAACAAGCTGGAAGACTTCCTCGGCGGCATCCTGCAGATCTACGGCGAGCGGATGCTGCGCTACAAGGGCGTGCTGTACATGAAGGGCGTCGACCGCAAGGTCGTGTTCCAGGGCGTGCACCAGATGATGGGCAGCGACCTCGCCGCGAAGTGGCTGCCGGTCGAGAAGAAGACCAACAAGATGGTGTTCATCGGCGTCGACCTGCCGCAGGACCTGATCACCGACGGCCTCGACGCCTGCCTCGCCTGACGCGCGCGGGCACCGCCGCGCACGGTGTCGCCCGGCCGCCTTTCCCGGTGGCCGAGGCGCCCGCGCGGCGCACTTTCCGGGCAGGGTTTCGCCGTCATCGCTTTTTCGCGATTTGCGCGTTATATTTTCTAGATATTGGCGCAGCCGACGGGGATCGACCCGATACGGCGCCCGCTTGCGATTCAGTTACAATACGTGCCCGCTGGAGTACGGCAACAAACAGGCCCGGTTCTTGCTGAACCAGTTTTCCGGGCATCGCAACCGCGCCGGATCGCCAATCCGCCTCCCGGCCGCGGCCGATGCGATGTGCCGCGCAGCACACCGGTTCGCAGCGCGCGCAACTCCGCGCCAGGCCTATCCTGGTATTTGAGAACCGGTTTTCCAGAGGCTTTCGGCCCCGCGGCGGCAAATCGCAAATGAATGCAAACGCGGTTGCGGGTAATCCCAAAGTGCAGGCAATATCTCTTGATTTGCCGCACATTGAAGAAGCAAGCAGATGACGAAGAAACTCTTGACCGAAGCCGAAATCCTGAAGATGAGCGACAAGGATTACATGAATGAGGATCAGCTCGCCTTCTTCAAAAATCGGCTCGAACAGTTGCAGGCGGACATCCTCAAGAATGCAGGCCAGACGACCGAGAACCTGCGCGAAACGGTGATCGTCCCCGATCCCGCCGATCGCGCGACGATCGAGGAAGAGCACGCGCTCGAGCTGCGTACGCGCGATCGCGAACGCAAGCTCCTCAAGAAGGTTCAGCAGTCGCTCGCCCGCATCGATTCCGGCGATTACGGCTGGTGCGAGGAGACCGGCGAGCCGATCGGCATTCCGCGGCTGCTCGCCCGTCCGACCGCCACGCTGTCGCTCGAGGCGCAGGAGCGCCGCGAGTTGCGCCAGAAGCTGTTCGGCGACTGATCGAGCGGCGTTCCGCTCAGACACGCTGCTTCCCGAAAGCGCGCGGCCTGCCGCGCGCTTTTTGTTTTTCCGGCACCGGTTCCCGGTGTGCCGATTTGCCCCCCGCCTCTTGATATCCCGGTGCCCGCCCTAAAATGAAACGGACGCGCGCCGGGCCGCTCCCCGGCGCACTGCGGATTCACGCGGCGGCGCGTCGCGCCGCCCGACTCTTCCCCGTTTTTCTCAAGGAACGCAGATGGAGCAATTTCACGGCACGACCATCGTTTCGGTCCGGCGCGGCGACAAGGTCGCGCTCGGCGGCGACGGCCAGGTAACCCTCGGCAACATCGTCATGAAGGGTGGCGCGCGGAAAGTGCGGCGGATCTACAACAACCAGGTTCTGGTCGGATTCGCGGGCGGCACCGCCGATGCGTTCTCGCTGCTCGACCGCTTCGAGGCGAAGCTCGAGAAGCACCAGGGCAACCTGACCCGTGCGGCCGTCGAGCTCGCGAAGGACTGGCGCACCGACCGGATGCTGCGCCGCCTCGAGGCGATGCTGATCACGGCCGACGCCACCACCACGCTCGTGATCACCGGCAACGGCGACGTGCTCGACCCCGAAGGCGGCATCTGCGCGATCGGCTCGGGCGGCGCCTACGCGCAGGCCGCGGCCCGTGCGCTCGTCGAGAACACCGAGCTGTCGCCGCGCGAGATCGTCGAGAAGTCGCTCGGGATCGCCGGCGACATGTGCATCTACACGAACCACAACCGCATCATCGAAACGATCGAGTAAGGACCGCACCATGAGCACCATGACCCCTGCCGAGATCGTCTCGGAACTCGACAAGCACATCATCGGCCAGGCGAAGGCGAAGAAGGCCGTCGCGGTTGCGCTGCGCAACCGCTGGCGCCGCCAGCAGGTGGCCGATCCGCTGCGCCAGGAAATCACGCCGAAGAACATCCTGATGATCGGGCCGACGGGCGTCGGCAAGACCGAAATCGCGCGCCGCCTCGCGAAGCTCGCCGATGCGCCGTTCATCAAGATCGAAGCGACCAAGTTCACCGAAGTCGGCTACGTCGGCCGCGACGTCGACAGCATCGTGCGCGACCTGATCGAGATCTCCGTCAAGCAGACGCGTGAGACCGAGATGCGCAAGGTGCGCAGCAAGGCGACCGACCAGGCGGAAGACCGCATCCTCGACATCCTGCTGCCGCAGCCGCGCGCGGTGGGCTTCGGCGGCAATGCCGAACACGCGAACGACGACAACAACGCGACGCGCCAGACCTTCCGCAAGCGCCTGCGCGAAGGCCAGCTCGACGACAAGGAAGTCGAGCTCGACCTCGAGCAGCCGTCGGCCGGCATGGACATCATGGCGCCGCCGGGCATGGAAGAGATGACCGAGCAGATCCGCTCGATGTTCTCCAACCTCGGCAGCGGCAAGAAGCAGCGCCGCAAGGTGAAGATCAAGGAAGCGCTGAAGCTGCTGACCGACGAGGAAGCGGCGAAGATGCTGAACGAAGAGGAAGTGAAGACGAAAGCCGTGCAGAACGTCGAGCAGAACGGCATCGTGTTCCTCGACGAGATCGACAAGATCACGTCGCGCAACAACGAAGGCAGCGGCGGCGAAGTGTCGCGCCAGGGCGTGCAGCGCGACCTGCTGCCGCTCGTCGAAGGCACGACGGTCAACACGAAGTACGGGATGGTGAAGACCGATCACATCCTGTTCATCGCGAGCGGCGCGTTCCACCTCGCGAAGCCGAGCGACCTGATTCCCGAACTGCAGGGCCGCTTCCCGATCCGCGTCGAGCTCGACTCGCTGTCGGTGAACGACTTCGAAGCGATCCTCGTCGCCACCGACGCGAGCCTCGTCAAGCAGTATCAGGCGCTGCTCGCGACCGAGGACGTGCAGCTCGAATTCGCCGAAGACGGCATTCGCCGCCTCGCGGAGATCGCGTTCGCGGTCAACGAGAAGACCGAGAACATCGGCGCGCGCCGGCTGTACACGGTGATCGAGAAGCTGCTCGAGGAAGTGTCGTTCTCGGCCGGCAACCACGCCGGCGAGCGCGTGACGATCGACGCGAAGTATGTCGATCGCGCACTCGGCGAAGTGTCGCAGGACGAGGACCTGTCGCGCTACGTGCTGTAACGCGCGCGGCACCGGATACGAAACGGGCGGCCCGGCGGGCCGCCCGTTTTCGTTGGTGCGCCCGCTTACTGGCGCACCGGCTTTTTCGCGAGCTTGCGCTGCAGCGTTCGGCGGTGCATGTTCAGCGCGCGTGCGGTCGCCGAGATGTTGTTGTTGTTCTCGGCCAGCACGCGCTGGATGTGCTCCCATTCGAGCCGGTCGACCGACAGCACGACCGGGTTCTCGAGCGCCTCGTCGGCCTGCACCTCGGTCGCGTTGGTCTGCAGCGCGGCCAGGATCGACTCGACGTTCGCCGGCTTCGCGAGGTAGTTGTCGGCGCCTTCCTTCACGGCCTGCACGGCCGTCGCGATGCTCGCGTAGCCGGTCAGCACCAGGATCCGCGCGTCGGGCTGCAGGTCGCACAGCGGCGCGATCAGGCTCAGGCCCGAATCCTCGCCCAGGTGCAGGTCGACGGTAATGAACTGGAACTTGCCGCCGGCGGCGAGCCGCAGCGCCGCCTCCTTGTCGTGCGCCTGCTGGACCGCGTAACCGCGCCGCTCGAGGCCGCGCGCGAGCGTGCCCGCGAACACCTCGTTGTCGTCGATCACCAGGAAATTGTTCTCGCTCATGTGGTTTCTCCGTCTACGTGTTGGTTGAGGCGGCCGGCGCCGCGACGCGCACGACCGGCAGGCGCAGCACGGCCCGCGTGCCGCGCGCGGCGGTCGCGCGGCTGTCCGGCGTGCCGGCCGGCCGTTCGGCTGCCCGCTCGCCCGTGCGCTGGCCCGCGCGTGGTCCCGATGCGGCGGCGGCGTGACCATTGCCCGCACCGCCGGCCCGCCCGTTGCCGCCCGCCGCGCGCGGCGTGACATCGGACAGCTCGATCTCGCCGCCGAGCCGCGCGGCCGCGCTGAACGCGAGATACAGGCCGACCCCATGCCCGCCCTGCGTGCTGTCGACCGGCATCGCGCCGAGCGATTCGCGCAGCGACGCCGGAATGCCGGGCCCGTCGTCGCATACCTCGAATTCGATCTCGTCGGCCGTGCCGCCATGCGCGACCTTCGCGGCCAGCGTCACGCGCTGCGGGCTCGCGCGCGCGGCGTTGTCGAGCAGGATCGTCAGGATCTGGCCGGCCGCGACCGTGTCGTCGAGCGCGACGCCCGCCGGACGCGCGCCGAGCAGCTCGAATTGCACATGCGGATGCCGCAGGCGCCAGTGCTCGACGAACGTGTCGAGCCAGTCGTCCACCGGCTGGCGGCTCGCCGGCGCGCTCGCGCGGCTGCGCAGGCGCGCGAGCGCCGACGTGCAGAGCGTCATCTGCTCCTCGAGCACCTTCAGGTCGGCCTCGTAGCGCGCGAGCCCCGGATCGGCACGCGCCGCGTCGCGCAGTTCCTCGGCGAGCATCGCGATCGTCGACAGCGGCGTGCCCATCTCGTGCGCGACGGTGGCCGCCTGCACGCCAAGCGCAACGGCCCGCTCGTCGCGCAGCAGATGCTGCTGCGCTTCGCCGAGCGCCGCATCGCGCTGGCGCAGCGCATTCGACATGCGCGCGACGAACCACGCGATCAGCCCGACGCTCACCATGAAGTTCGCCCACATGCCGGTACGGTAGTAGTCGAACAGGTTAGCCGGATTGTCCATGTTGAGCGGCACCGAATCGAAACCGAGCGCCGCGTAGCACGCGACCGCGAACGCCGCGAGCCAGATCATCAGGTGCCAGGGCAGCACGGCCGCCGCGATCGCGAGCGACGGCAGGTACAGCGACACGAACGGGTTGGTCGTGCCACCCGACAGGAACAGCAGCGCGGACAGCGCGCCGAGGTCGACCCACAGCTGGCCGAGCAGCTCGAAATTGGTCTCGGGCCGCGCGCGCAGCACGCGCACCCAGGTCAGCGCATTGAAAACGATCTCGAGCGCGATGACCATCAGCATCGCCGGCAACGGCAGATGCACGCCGAAATAGGTCTGCACGACGCCGATCGTCACGAGCTGGCCGATGATCGCGAGATTGCGAAGCCAGAACAGGTGACTGAGGTTGACGCGCCCGGTAGTGGTGATTCGTTGCATCCGAGCAGTTTACCCGTTTAGCGGGCGGCGCCTCTAGCGGGGCCGGATCGGCGCGCACGGACGGCGCGAACCGCGGCACGGCCGACGCCGTCAGCCGGTCGTGCCGGCCAGCCGCTGCGCGATCTCGTCGGCAAGGCATTCGGGGCAGCGGCAGCGTGCGCCGGCCGCCGGCGGGGCGCCGCCGGGCAGCACCGGCATCGACGCGCACCAGCAGTCGAACGGCTGCGTACGCGCGCCGCAGTCGAAGCCGCGCCCGCAGTGCGGGCAACGCGCGCGGCGCGGAACGGAACGGGCGTCGGCGGCGGAGTCGGTCATGGCGCAATCGCGGAAACGGGCGAAAAGCCGCCCCACGCGACAAGCATAGCGCGGCGCACGGATTTTGCACGCCGGCCGCCCGGCCGACGTCCGCCGCCAACCGGCGCGCATCGCCCTGCCGCGACCGCGCGCGCCCGGCCGCCGGAATCGCGCCGCGCCATAGCCGGCGGGCCGCCGCACGCCGTGCCGCCTCGCGCCGCCGGCATTCCGGGCCGCCCAAAAACCCGATGCTGCGCTGCGCCACTCCTGTACAATTCGCCGTGTTTCAACCGTTCCCAGCCAGAGCCGCCGCCATGTCCGAGCCCATCGACCTCTCGCAGATCGCCCCGACGCTGAAAGCAGAAATCCTCGCCGAGGCGCTGCCGTACATCCGCCGTTACCACGGCAAGACCGTGGTCATCAAATACGGCGGCAACGCGATGACGGAAGAGCGGCTCAAGCAGGGCTTCGCGCGCGACGTGATCCTGCTGAAACTGGTCGGCATCAACCCGGTGATCGTCCACGGCGGCGGTCCGCAGATCGATCACGCGCTGAAGAAGATCGGCAAGGCCGGCACCTTCATCCAGGGCATGCGCGTCACCGACGAAGAGACGATGGAAGTCGTCGAGTGGGTGCTGGGCGGCGAAGTGCAGCAGGACATCGTGATGCTGATCAACCACTTCGGCGGTCACGCGGTGGGCCTGACGGGCAAGGACGGCGGCCTGATCCACGCGCGCAAGCTGCTGATGCCGGACCGCGACAACCCGGGCGAGTACATCGACATCGGCCAGGTCGGCGAAGTCGAGGCGATCAACCCGGCGGTCGTGAAGGCGCTGCAGGACGACGCGTTCATTCCGGTGATCTCGCCGATCGGCTTCGGCGAAGACGGCCTCTCGTACAACATCAACGCCGACCTCGTCGCCGGCAAGCTCGCGACCGTGCTGAACGCCGAGAAGCTGCTGATGATGACCAACATCCCCGGCGTGATGGACAAGGACGGCAACCTGCTGACCGATCTGTCCGCCCGCGAGATCGACGCGCTGTTCGAGGACGGCACGATCTCCGGCGGCATGCTGCCGAAGATCTCGTCGGCGCTCGACGCGGCGAAGAGCGGCGTGAAGTCGGTACACATCGTCGACGGCCGGATCGAGCATTCGGTGCTGCTGGAAATCCTGACCGAGCAGCCGTTCGGCACGATGATCCGCTCGCATTGAGCGCACGCCGCCAGTCGCCCGGCCCCGACCTGCCGGCCCCGCTGCGGCGCCGGCGCATCTCGCGCAGCCGGCCGCGCGCCGGCGCGCCCGTCTGGCTGTTCGACCTCGACAACACGCTGCACCACGCGTCGCACGCGATCTTTCCCGAGATCAACCGTGCGATGACGCAGTACATCGTCGACACGCTGCAGGTCGAGCGCGCCGAAGCCGACCGCCTACGCACCGGCTACACCGAGCGCTACGGCGCCGCGCTGCTCGGCCTCACGCGCCATCACCCGATCGACCCGCACGACTTCCTGCGCGTGGTCCACACGTTTTCCGACCTGCCCGCGATGGTCCGCGCCGAGCGCGGCCTCGCGCGCATCGTCGCCGCGCTGCCGGGCCGCAAGCTGATCCTGACCAACGCGCCGGAAAACTATGCGCGCGCGGTGCTGCGCGAGCTGCGCATCGAGCGGCTGTTCGAGCGCGTGATCGCGATCGAGCACATGCGCGACCGCCGCACGTGGCGCGCGAAGCCCGATCACACGATGCTGCGCCGGACGCTGCGCGCCGCGCATGCCCGCCTGTCCGACGCGATCCTCGTCGAGGATACGCGCGGCCACCTGAAGCGCTACAAGCGTCTCGGCATCGGCACGGTATGGATCACCGGCCACCTGCCGGGCCATCTGCCCGTTACCGGGCGTCCCCACTATGTCGACCAGCGCATTCGTTCGCTAAAATCGCTCCGACTGGGCACACGATCGGGGCGACAAAAATGCAGCCGACTTACCCGCAGGACCAAGCCGTAACCGAAAGCCAGGCTACCCCCTCGCGCCCGCGCCCCAAGCCGGGCGAGCGCCGCGTCATGATCCTGCAGATGCTCGCGACGATGCTCGAGGCGCCGAAACCCGAGAAGATCACGACCGCCGCGCTCGCGGCCCGGCTCGACGTGTCGGAAGCCGCGCTGTACCGGCACTTCGCCAGCAAGGCGAAGATGTACGAAGGGCTGATCGAATTCATCGAGCAGGCGCTGTTCGGGCTCGTCAACCAGATCGTCGCGAAGGAACCGAACGGCGTGCTGCAGGCCCGAACGATCGCGCTGACGATGCTCAATTTCGCCGCGAAGAACCCCGGGATGACGCGCGTGCTGACCGGCGAGGCGCTGGTCGGCGAGGACGAGCGGCTGACCGAGCGCGTGAACCAGCTGCTCGACCGCATCGAGGCGACCGTCAAGCAATGCCTGCGCGTCGCGCGCACCGAGGCGCAGGCGCCCGACGGCGCGACGCCCTTCGTGCTGCCGGCCGACTACGATCCCGCCGCCCGCGCGAGCCTGCTCGTCAGCTACGTGATCGGCCGCTGGCACCGCTTCGCGAAAGGCGGATTCCACAAGCCGCCGGGCGAGCAGGCCGATGCGCATCTGCGGCTGATCCTGCAGTGACCGACGCCCGGCGGCACGCCGCGCCATGCGTGCCGGAATCCGCGCCGCGCAATTTCCGCTATACTTTGCCGACTGTCGCTCCTCGGGCGGCAGGTCGGAGCGCGCCGATTTGCTGACTCGATTGCGGGCGCGCGAACCGGCCGGGCGTTGACGATGTCTCCGTCCCGGCGGTTCACTACAAATGCGGCTAAAGAGGTCGTCAGCCGCGCATCTCCGACTCCGCGCCTCGCCGACACCATTTAGCCGCCCAGTCATAAGGCGGAACGAATGGAATCGATCGGCATCGTCGCTCCACAGACCATGCACTTCGCCGAACCGCTGCGCTTGCAAAGCGGCAGCGTGATCGGCAACTATCAGCTCGTCGTCGAGACGTACGGCGAGCTCAACGCCGCGCGCTCGAACGCGGTGCTCGTCTGCCACGCGCTCAACGCGTCGCACCACGTCGCCGGCGTCTACGCGGACGATCCGCGCAGCACCGGCTGGTGGGACAACATGGTCGGCCCCGGCAAGCCGCTCGACACCAACCGCTTCTTCGTGATCGGCGTGAACAACCTCGGCTCGTGTTTCGGCTCGACCGGCCCGATGAGCATCGATCCGTCGACCGGCAAGCCGTACGGTGCAAAGTTCCCGGTGGTGACCGTCGAGGACTGGGTGCATGCGCAGGCGCGCGTCGCCGACGCGTTCGGCATCGAGCGCTTCGCCGCGGTGATGGGCGGCAGCCTCGGCGGCATGCAAGCGCTCGCGTGGAGCCTGATGTATCCGGAGCGCGTCGCGCACTGCATCGACGTCGCGTCGACGCCGAAGCTGTCCGCGCAGAACATCGCGTTCAACGAGGTCGCGCGCTCGGCGATCCTGTCCGATCCCGACTTCCACGGCGGCGACTACTACGCGCACGGCGTGAAACCGAAGCGCGGCCTGCGCGTCGCGCGGATGATCGGCCACATCACGTACCTGTCCGACGACGACATGGCCGAGAAATTCGGCCGCGCGCTGCGCCGCGCCGACGGCGCGCTCGACGCGTACAACTTCAGCTTCGACGTCGAATTCGAGGTCGAGTCGTACCTGCGCTACCAGGGCGACAAGTTCGCCGACTACTTCGACGCGAACACGTACCTGCTGATCACGCGCGCGCTCGACTACTTCGACCCGGCGAAGGCGTTCGACGGCAACCTGACGGCCGCGCTCGCGCACACGCAGGCGAAGTACCTGATCGCGAGCTTCTCGACCGACTGGCGCTTCGCGCCCGCGCGCTCGCGCGAGATCGTGAAGGCGCTGCTCGACAACAAGCGCACGGTCAGCTACGCGGAAATCGATGCGCCGCACGGTCACGACGCGTTCCTGCTCGACGACGCGCGCTATCACAACCTGATCCGCGCGTATTACGAACGAATCGCCAACGAGGTGGGTGCATGAACCAGCAAGCGCTGAATTCCCTGTCCGCGCGCGCGGATTTCCGCACGATCGCGCGCTGGGTCGAGCCGCGCTCGACCGTCCTCGACCTCGGCTGCGGCGACGGCTCGCTGCTGGCGCTGCTGATGGAGGAACTGGACGTCACCGGCTACGGCATCGAGCTGAACGACGCGGGCGTGCTCGCGAGCGCGAAGAACGGCATCAACGTGATCCAGCAGAATCTCGAGGACAGCCTGCGGCTGTTCGAGGACCACAGCTTCGACATCGCGATCCTGTCGCAAACGCTGCAGACGATCCACCAGACGGCCGCGATCCTGCGCGAAACGGCGCGCGTCGGCCGCGAGTGCATCGTGTCGTTCCCGAACTTCGGCTACTGGCCGCACCGGCTGTCGGTGCTGCACGGCCGCATGCCCGTGTCGAAATCGCTGCCGTACCAGTGGCACAACACGCCGAACGTGCGGGTGCTGACGATCAAGGATTTCGAGGCGCTCGCGCCCGAAGTCGGCGTCACGATCCTCGACCGCGTCGTGCTGCACGAGGGCCAGCCGATTCGATGGGGAGCGAACTGGCGTGGTAGTCTTGCTGTCTACCGCGTCAAGCGCAGCTGAGCCGGGGGGCCGTTGACGGACGCCGGGCCCGGCCCGCGCCGCCCCCGCCGCGCGCTGCCGCCGCAATCAGTCAACGCTACCCAGTTCCAGTCCATGTCGAAAACGCCACACGAGGCGCCCGCACTCACCGCTCACGAGGATCACCCCGGCTGGCGAGCCTATCTGAACACGCACATGCTGATCTGCGTGTTCCTCGGCTTCACGTCAGGCCTGCCCCTCTTCACGCTCGTCTACCTGGTGCAGGCATGGCTGCGCTCCGAGGGCGTGAACCTGAAGGAAATCGGCCTGTTCGCGCTGATCCAGTTCCCGTATACGTGGAAGTTCCTGTGGGCGCCGCTGATGGACCGCTACATCCCGCGCCTGCCCGGCTGGCGGCCGGGCCGCCGGCGCGGCTGGATGCTGCTCACGCAGGTGCTGGTCGCCGGCGCGATCGCCGCGCTCGGCTTCGTGTCGCCGCGCGACTCGATCTGGACGGTCGCCGCGCTCACGACGCTCGTCGCGTTCTTCGGCGCGAGCTCCGACATCGTGATCGACGCGTACCGCCGCGAGCTGCTGCGCGACACCGAGCAGGGCCTCGGCAACGCGGTGCACGTGAACGCGTACAAGCTCGCCGCGCTGATCCCCGGCTCGCTGGCGCTGATCCTGTCCGACCACATGCCGTGGGACGCGGTGTTCGCGCTCACCGGCGCGTTCATGCTGCCGGGCATCCTGATGACGCTGCTCGTGCGCGAGCCCGAAGTGGTCGGCACGCCGCCGCGCAACCTGCGCGACGCGATCGTGCTGCCGTTCCGCGAATTCATCCAGCGCGACGGCTGGGCCGGCGCGCTGCTCGTCATCGCGTTCATCTTCCTGTTCAAGATCGGCGACACGATGGCCACCACGCTGTCGACGTCGTTCTTCCTCGACATCGGCTTCTCGCGCACCGAGATCGGCATCGTCGCGAAGACCACCGCGCTCGTCGCGAGCGTCGCCGGCGGCATCATCGGCGGCATCTGGCTCGTGAAGATCGGCATCGGTCGCGGGCTGTGGATCTTCGGCGCGCTGCAGATGGTGTCGACGCTCGGCTTCGCGTGGCTCGCGCAGCTCGGCCCCGGCTCGCCGGTACTCGCGATGCTGTACGACTTCACCGTCTCGACGAGCCATGCGATCGCATCGGCGCTGTCGGTGTTCGGCATCGCCGTCGCGCCGCAATTCAGCCCGATGACGGTCGCGCTCGCGATCGTCTACGGGTTCGAAACCTTCACGACGGGCCTGACGATGGCCGCGTTCGTCGCCTATATCGCGAGCACGACCGACCCGCGCTACACGGCCACGCAGTTCGCGCTGTTCACGAGCCTCGCGTCGGTGCCGCGCACGCTCGCGTCGGCCGCGAGCGGCTTCATCGTCGCGAAGATCGGCTGGTTCGACTACTTCATCGTGTGTACCGCGCTCGCGATTCCCGGCATGCTGCTGCTGTTCAAGATCGCGCCGTGGAACGGTACCGCCCGCAACGGCGAGGCCAGCCGTGCGCAGTGACCGCCTGCACCGCGTCGCGCGCGCGGCGGCCTCGCTGAGCATCGGCGCCGCGGCACTTGCGGCGTCGTTCGCGCACGCATCCGACGCCGCCGCGACCGCGGCGGGCTCCGGGCCTGCCGCACCGCCCGCGCCGGCGACTTCCGCCGCGCCCGCGGCACCGTCCGCCGCCGAAGCCGCGCAGCCGACGGGCGCCGCCGCGCCGGCGAAGGCGTATGCGCAAACGCCTCAGCAGCAGGTCCGCTACGGCAACGCGATCGCGTTCCGCACGCTGATCCCGTCGCCGCTGCTCGAACAGCTCACCGCGAACGAATATGCGCAGATCGTGCAGACGGCCGCCGACAGCAACCGGCTGCTGCCCGCGAACCAGCCGCGCGTGAAACGCCTGCGCGCGATCGTCGCGAAGCTCGCGCCGTATTCGGTGAAGTGGAACGACCGCGTGAAGAGCTGGGCCTGGGACGTCAACGCGATCCGCTCGCGCGACATCCGCCTGACCTGCCTGCCGGGCGGCAAGGTGCTCGTGTACGGCGGCATGCTCGACCGCATCCGCCTGAACGACGACGAGCTCGGCGTGCTGCTCGCGCACGGCATCGCGCACGCGCTGCGCGAACACGCGCGCAGCAACTTCAGCGCGACGTCGCAGACGTCGCTGCGGGCGGCCGCGCTGCCGCCGCTGTTCGGCGTCGGCGATCCGCTGCCGCAGGCGCTGAATCTCGGCGAGCGCCTGCAGTCGCTTCACTACGAGCCGACCGACGAGACCGAAGCCGACGTGATCGGCGGCGACATCGCCGCACGCGCGGGCTTCGATCCGCGCGCCGCGATCACGCTGTGGGACAAGCTCGCGGTCGCGACGCGCGCGAACAAGGCGACGGGCTTCATCTACACGCACCCGTACAGCACCGCGCGACGCCAGGACCTGCTGAACCGGCTGCCCGACCTGATTCCGCTGTATGCGAAGGCGATCGGCAAGCGGGTCGACGCGCTGCCCGACTATGCGGGCATCAGCGCGCAACGGCGCAAGGTCGTCCGGCGCGCCGCCGGGTAACGCCGAACGCTACGCGCCCACCCCGGTCGCGACCGGGCGGACCCCGCTTTCACGCATCCAGCGCACCTCGTCACCGGGGCTGCGGCCGAACAGCCGCTTGAACTCGCGGCTGAACTGCGACGCGCTCGCATAACCGACGCGCGCGGCCGCCGTGCCGGCGCCCATCCCGTCCTGCACCATCATCAGCCGCGCCTGGTGCAGCCGCGCGGCCTTCACGTACTGCATCGGCGACGTCGCCGTCACGTGCTTGAACTGCGCGTGGAACACCGCGAGGCTCATTCCGGCCTCGCGCGCGAGCGTCTCGACGTCGAGGTCGGCGTTCAGTTCCGCATGGATGCGCCGCAGCGCCTTCGCGATACGGCCGAAGTGATGCTGCTGCACGAGCGCCGCGCGCATCGCGTCGCCCTGCTCGCCCGTCAGCACGCGATAGGCGATCTCGCGCATGATCGCGGGCCCCAGCACGCGCGTGTCGTGCGGCGATGCGAGCGCTTCGAGCAGCCGCACGACCGCGTCGGCCAGCGGCGCGTCGAGCGGCGTCGAATAGACGCCGAGCGGTTCGCTGACGGCCGCGCCGAGCGTCTCGTCGAGCAGGATCGCGAGCTCGGCGATCACCGCGAGGTCGACGCGGATCGAGATCGCGAGAAACGGCTCGTCCATGCTCGCGAAGGTCTCGCATTCGAACGGCAGCGGCACCGACAGCACCAGGTACTGCTGCGCGTCGTAGACGAACGAGCGGTCGCCGAGATAGCCGAGCTTGCGCCCCTGGCACACGACGATGATGCTCGGTTCGTACAGCACGGGCAGGCGCGGCACGGGACGGCTCACGCGGATCAGGCGCACGCCGTCGAGCGCCGCGAGCGTATCGCCCTCGTTCGGCGCGAGATGCGTGTGCAGCTCGATCATGCGGCGCTGCACGCGGTCGCCCGCGTCGGCCAAAAGGGGTTGGAAGCTCATCGGCGTGGTCCTGCGCGGCAAGAGAATCTGGCTTGCAATGTAGCAGCCTGCACGCGTTTTGACGGCTGTTCGCGTGCAGTTCAAGAGGAATAGGCAAATCTTCGAGACCTTCGTGTATTTCGCCGGCGCGCCGCGATCCTTACGATGACGTCCTGCCTCGCCGCATCGCCACATGATGCGACGGCAGTCTGTTTCGCCGGATCCGTTCCGGACAAGGAGCCCATCGCATGAGCACTACCTATGCCTACGCGGCGACCGATTCGCAGTCGCCGCTCGCCCCGTTCGAATTCCAGCGTCGCGCGCTGCGCGACCTCGACGTCCAGATCGACGTCCTCTACTGCGGCGTCTGCCACTCGGACCTGCACCAGGCGCGCAACGAATGGCGCAACACGATCTACCCGGTCGTGCCGGGTCATGAGATCGTCGGCCGCGTGACGGCGACCGGCCCGCAGGTCTCGCGCTTCAAGGTCGGCGAGCTGGTCGGCGTCGGCTGCCTCGTCGATTCGTGCCGCACCTGCCCGAGCTGCGCCGAAGGGCTCGAGCAGTATTGCGAGAACGGCTTCGTCGGCACCTACAACGGCCAGGATCGCGTGACGGGCGACGTCACGTACGGCGGCTATTCGACGCAACTCGTCGTCGACGAGGCGTTCGTGCTGCGCGTGCCGGACACGCTCGACCCGGCCGGCGCCGCGCCGCTCCTGTGCGCGGGGATCACGACCTACTCGCCGCTGCGGCAGTGGAACGTCGGCCCCGGCAAGAAGGTCGGCATCGTCGGGCTCGGCGGCCTCGGCCACATGGGCGTGAAGCTGGCGCGCGCGATGGGCGCGCACGTCGTGCTGTTCACGACGTCGCCGTCGAAGATCGAGGACGGCAAGCGCGTCGGCGCGCACGAAGTCGTGATCTCGAAGGACGAAGCGCAGATGAACGCGCACCTGAACAGCTTCGACTTCATCCTGAACACGGTCGCCGCGCAGCACGACCTGAACCCGTTCCTGCACCTGCTGAAGCGCGACGGCACGATGACGCTCGTCGGCGCGCCGGAACACGATCACCCGTCGCCGCAGGTGTTCAACCTGATCTTCAAGCGCCGCCGCCTCGCGGGCTCGCTGATCGGCGGGATCGCGGAAACGCAGGAAATGCTCGACTTCTGCGCGCAGCACGGGATCACGTCGGATATCGAGACGATTCCGATGCAGCAGATCAATGCCGCTTACGAGCGGATGCTGAAGAGCGACGTGAAGTACCGCTTCGTGATCGACATGGCGTCGATCAAGCAGTAAGCCCCGCCTCAAACGAAACGGGCCGCATGTTCGACATGCGGCCCGTTTCGCATTCGGCGACTGCGCACGCGGCGCAGCGCCGGCAATCACTTCGCGTAGTCGTAGTCGATCGTCAGCGGCGCGTGATCGCTGAACTTGATGTCCTTGAAGATCGACGTGCGTTTCGCGGTACCGGCCACGCCCGGCGTCGCGATCTGGTAGTCGATCCGCCACCCGACGTTCTTCGCGTACGCCTGGCCGCGATTGCTCCACCACGTGTACTGCTCGGGACGCGGGTCGAGCGTGCGGAACACGTCGACATAACCGACGTCGTCGAACAGCTTCGTGAGCCATTCACGCTCTTCCGGCAGGCAGCCCGAGTTCTTCTGGTTGCTCTTCCAGTTCTTGATGTCGATTTCCTTGTGGACGATGTTCACGTCGCCGCACAGGATCACCTCGCGCTTCTTCTTGAGCTGCGCGAGGTGCGGCATGAATTCGTCCATGAAGCGGTACTTCGCCTGCTGGCGCTCCTCGCCGCTCGAACCGGACGGCACGTACACCGACACGACCGACAGCTTGCCGTAGCGCGCCTCGACGTAGCGCCCTTCGGCATCGAATTCGCTGCTGCCGAAGCCGATGATCACGTCGTCGGGTTCGCGGCGGCTGTACACGCCCGCGCCGCTGTAGCCCTTCTTCTCGGCGTGGTGGAAATAGCTTTTGAAGCCGTGCGGCTCGACGAATTCGGCCGGCAGGTCGTCGGCCGATACCTTGATTTCCTGCACGCACACGCAATCGGCGTTCTGTTCGCCGAGCCAGTCGAAGAAGCCCTTCTTCGCGGCGGAGCGGATGCCGTTCAGGTTGGCGGTAATCACTCGCATCATGTCGGGTTCCGTTCAGTTCGATGTTTTTACAGGGTGGCAGCTTAACGGATCTTCACGCCTTCGAGCTCGGGCTTCGGCGGCGGGAATTCCAGCTTCATGTTGGTCATCGTGCGCAGCAGCAGCTCGGCGATCATCACGTTGCGGTGCGTCTTCGAGTTCGCGGGGATCACGTACCACGGCGCATGCTCGACCGACGTCGCGGCGAGGGCGTCGCGGTATGCGGACTGGTAGGCGTCCCAGTGCTTGCGCGCATCGAGATCGGCGATGTCGAACTTCCAGTGCTTGGTCGGATCGTCGATGCGCGCCTGCAGCCGCGCGCGCTGCTCGTCCTTCGAGATGTGCAGGAAGCACTTGACGATCGTCGTGCCGTTTTCGTGCAGCATCGTCTCGAAATCGCGGATCTGCCGGTAGCGGCGCTCGCACTCCTTCGCGTCGATCGCGTCGAGCACGCGCGGCACCAGCACGTCTTCGTAGTGGCTGCGGTTGAAGATCGCGAGCTCGCCCGCGGCCGGCACCTGCGCGTGCACGCGCCACAGGAAATCGTGCGCGGCCTCGATCGGCGTGGGCGCCTTGAACGACACGACGCGCAGGCCGAGCGGGTCGACCTCGCGGAACACCGCGCGCACGGTGCCGTCCTTGCCGCTGGTGTCCATCCCCTGCAGCACGAGCAGCACGCGCTTCTTCTGCTGCGTGTGCAGGCGCTCCTGCTGGACGTCGAGCTCGGTCGACACGGCCGACAGGCGTTCGCGGTCGGCGTCCTTCGAGCCGGACGAAAACGGCTTCGCGGCCGGGTCGAACGCATCGAGCTTGAATGCGGCGGCTTCCTTCTCGCGCGTGAATTCAGGCACGCGGAAATCGTCGAGAGACGGTTGTTTCGCCATTCGTTCCTCCGTTGGACGGTGTGGCGCATACGATAACGCATCCGCCAAACGCAACGGGCCGCCCCGAACTGGTTCGAGGCGGCCCGTCGTCAAGCGCGGTTCAGGCGCGCGGTCATGCTCAGCCGAGCTTCTTCTTCAGCAGTTCGTTGACCTGCTGCGGATTGGCCTTGCCCTTGGTCGCCTTCATCGCCTGGCCGATCAGCGCGTTGAACGCCTTTTCCTTGCCCGCGCGGAATTCCTCGACCGACTTCGCGTTCGCCGCGAGCACGTCGTCGATGATCGCTTCCAGCGCGCCGGTGTCGGAGATCTGCTTGAGCCCCTTCGCGTCGATGATGCGGTCGGCCGCGCCTTCGTCGGTCGCCTTCTCGTCCCAGATCGTCGCGAAGATTTCCTTCGCGATCTTGTTCGAGATCGTGCCGTCGGCGATGCGCTGCAGCAACAGCGCGAGCTGCGCGGCCGACACGGGGATCGCGTCGATCTCGATGCCGTCGCGGTTCAGCTGCGACGACACGTCGCCCATCAGCCAGTTCGCGACGGTCTTTGCGTTCGCCGCGCCGGCCTTCGCGACCACCGACTCGAAATACGCGGCCATCGCCTTGCTCGACGTCAGCACGCCCGCGTCGTACGCGGACACGCCGTACTCGTCGGCGAAGCGCTGCTGCATCGCGGCCGGCAGCTCGGGCATCCCGGACTGCACGCGCTCGATCCAGTCCTGGCCGATCACGAGCGGCATCAGGTCGGGGTCGGGGAAGTAGCGGTAGTCGTGCGCGTCTTCCTTGCTGCGCATCGAACGCGTCTCGCGCTTGTCCGGATCGTAGAGGCGCGTTTCCTGCACGACCTCGCCGCCGTCCTCGATCAGCTCGATCTGGCGACGCACTTCATAGTTGATCGCTTCCTCGAGGAACCGGAACGAGTTCAGGTTCTTGATTTCCGCGCGCGTGCCGAACTTCTCCTGGCCGACCGGGCGTACCGACACGTTCGCATCGCAGCGGAACGAGCCTTCCTGCATGTTGCCGTCGCAGATGCCGAGCCACACGACGAGCCCGTGCAGCGCCTTCGCGTACGCGACGGCCTCGGCCGCGCTGCGCATTTCCGGCTCGGTGACGATCTCGAGCAGCGGCGTGCCCGCGCGGTTCAGGTCGATCCCCGTCATCCCGGCGAAGTCCTCATGCAGCGACTTGCCCGCATCTTCCTCGAGATGCGCACGGGTCAGGTTGACCGTCTTCTCGTAGGCCGGCTTGCCGGCCTTCTCGTTGGCGGGCACCTGGATCGTGATCCGGCCGCCCTGCACGACCGGAATCTCGTACTGGCTGATCTGATAACCCTTCGGCAGATCGGGGTAGAAATAATTCTTGCGCGCGAAGATGCTGCGCGGCGCGATGGTCGAGCCGATCGCGAGGCCGAAGCGGATCGCCCGCTCGACCGCACCGCGGTTCAGCACCGGCAGCACGCCCGGCAGCGCCAGGTCGACCGGGCAGGCCTGCGTGTTCGGCTCGGCGCCGAACTGCGTCGACGCGCCCGAGAAAATCTTCGAGACGGTCGACAGTTGCGCGTGCGTCTCGAGACCGATGACGACTTCCCATTGAGTAGCCATTGCTTACACCCCTGCCGGAACTTGCTTGTGCCAGTCGGTCGCGCGCTGGAACGCGTCGGCGACCTGCAGCATCCGGGCTTCGTTGAAATAGTTGCCGATGATCTGCAGGCCGACCGGGCGCTTCGCGTTCGCGCCCGCGCCGAAGCCGCACGGCACGCTCATGCCGGGAAGACCGGCGAGGCTCACCGACAGCGTGTAGATGTCCGCGAGATACATCTGCACCGGATCGTCGCCCTTCGCGCCGAGATCCCATGCGACCGTCGGCGACGCCGGGCCCATGATCACGTCGCAGGTCTTGAACGCTTCCTGGAAATCGTTCGCGATGATGCGGCGGATCTTCTGCGCCTGCAGGTAGTACGCGTCGTAGTAGCCGTGCGACAGCACGTACGTGCCGACCAGGATGCGGCGCTTCACCTCGGGGCCGAAGCCTTCGGCGCGCGACTTCTTGTACATGTCGAGCAGGTCGCCGTACTGCGCGGCACGATGGCCGAAACGCACGCCGTCGAAACGCGACAGGTTCGACGACGCTTCCGCCGGCGCGATCACGTAGTACACGGGGATCGACAGTTCCGTCTTCGGCAGCGACACCGGCACGAGCGTCGCGCCGAGCGCCTCATACTGCTTCAGCGCCGCGTCGATCGCCGCGCGCACGTCGTCGGCGAGGCCGTCGCCGAAATACTCGTTCGGCAGGCCGATACGCAGGCCCGCGAGCGGCTTGCCCGCATCGTTGCCGGCCGCCCACGGCTGGCCGAGGTGGCGCGTGAAATCCTCGTCGTCGCGCTCGAGGCTCGTCGAGTCGCGCTCGTCGAAGCCGGCCATCCCGTTCAGCAGCAGCGCGCAGTCGGACGCGCTCTGCGCCATCGGGCCGCCCTGGTCGAGCGACGACGCGAACGCGATCATCCCGTAGCGCGACACGCGGCCGTAGGTCGGCTTGATGCCCGTCACGCCCGCGAACGACGCGGGCTGGCGGATCGAGCCGCCGGTGTCGGTGCCGGTTGCCGCCGGCGCGAGGCGCGCGGCGACGGCGGCCGAGCTGCCGCCCGAGCTGCCGCCCGGCACGGCGTTCGTGTCCCACGGGTTCTTCACCGCGCCGAACGCGGAATTCTCGTTCGACGAGCCCATCGCGAACTCGTCCATGTTGGTCTTGCCGAGCGTGACCATGCCGGCCGCCTGCAGGCGGGCGACGACGGTCGCGTCGAACGGGCTCTCGTAGTTCGCGAGCATCTTCGAGCCGGCGGTCGAGCGCCAGCCGCGCGTGACGAAGACGTCCTTGTGCGCGATCGGCAGGCCGGTGAGCGCGCCGCCCGCGCCGCGCGCGAGTTCCGCGTCGGCGGCTTTCGCCTGCGCGAGGGTCAGGTCGGCGTCGACCTGGACGAACGCGTTCAGGTCGCGTGCGGCGTCGATCCGCTTCAGGTAGAGCTGCGCGAGCTCGACGGCCGAGCACTCCTTGGCGGCGAGCGCGGCGCGCAGTTCAGTGAGGCTTTTTGCGTGCATTGAGTGGTTTTCCTGGGAATTCTGGGTGGCGCGCGGCGCAGGGCGGCCGGCGCGCTTGTCATCGAATGCTTACTCGATCACCTTCGGCACGAGGTAGAGGCCGTCCTGGACGGCCGGCGCCGGACGCTGGTTGTCGTCGCGATTGACGACTTCCGTCACGGCGTCGTCGCGCAGGCGCTGCGCGACTTGCTGGATCTGTTCGATCGGGTGGGCGAGCGGCGCGATGCCGGCGGTGTCGACCGCCTGCATCTGCTCGACGAGCCCGAAGAATTCATTGAGCTGGCCGAGCATGTGCTCGGCGTCGGCGTCGGCCATTTCGAGTCGCGCGAGGTGCGCGATGCGTTTCACATCGGTCAGGGTCAGGGCCATGCGATCACCGGAAAAACAAGGCTGCGCAGCGCATCGAAAGCAGCGCTGCGGCGGGGGGTTGGAGGGTGCGATCCCACCCTCAAAAATCGGGGCCGAAGCGGCAAAAATACCGCCCGTTTCGATTCAAATACCGTGAAATTATAAGGTATCATTACGCGTTCGACCCAAACCCGGCAGCCTTTTCCCGCACCGTTTCGCCCCGCTTCGGCAAGCCGTGCGTGCTTCGTGCGATCCCCGGTAGACATCACTCGCAGCTTCGTGCGCCGCGGCGGCCGCTTCCGCCACGCTTCCCGAGGCTGTTATTTTTTCCGCTGCCGCCCTCAGCGTCCGCTAAGCAGGGCCGGCCCAGAGCGAAACAGGATTCTGAATGTTCGGTTTTTTGCGCAGCTACTTCTCCAACGATCTTGCGATCGACCTCGGCACCGCAAACACCCTGATCTACATGCGCGGCAAGGGCATCGTCCTCGATGAGCCGTCCGTCGTGTCGATCCGCCAGGAAGGCGGCCCCAACGGCAAGAAGACGATCCAGGCGGTCGGCAAGGAAGCCAAGCAGATGCTCGGCAAGGTGCCGGGCAACATCGAGGCGATCCGCCCGATGAAGGACGGCGTGATCGCCGACTTCACCGTCACCGAGCAGATGATCAAGCAGTTCATCAAGACCGCTCATGAATCGCGCATGTTCTCGCCGTCGCCGCGCATCATCATCTGCGTGCCGTGCGGCTCGACCCAGGTCGAGCGCCGCGCGATCAAGGAAGCCGCGCACGGCGCCGGCGCATCGCAGGTCTACCTGATCGAGGAGCCGATGGCGGCCGCGATCGGCGCGGGCCTGCCGGTGTCGGAAGCCACCGGCTCGATGGTCGTCGACATCGGCGGCGGCACGACCGAAGTCGGCGTGATCTCGCTCGGCGGCATCGTGTACAAGGGTTCGGTGCGCGTCGGCGGCGACAAGTTCGACGAGGCGATCGTCAACTACATCCGCCGCAACTACGGGATGCTGATCGGCGAACAGACCGCCGAGGCGATCAAGAAGGAAATCGGCTCCGCGTTCCCGGGCTCCGAAGTCAAGGAAATGGAAGTGAAGGGCCGCAACCTGTCGGAAGGCATTCCGCGCAGCTTCACGATCTCGAGCAACGAAATCCTCGAGGCGCTGACCGATCCGCTGAACCAGATCGTGTCGTCGGTGAAGATCGCGCTCGAGCAGACGCCGCCGGAACTCGGCGCCGACATCGCCGAACGCGGGATGATGCTGACGGGCGGCGGCGCGCTGCTGCGCGACCTCGATCGCCTGCTCGCGGAAGAAACCGGCCTGCCGGTGCTCGTCGCCGAAGATCCGCTCACCTGCGTCGTGCGCGGTTCGGGCATGGCGCTCGAGCGCATGGACAAGCTGGGCAGCATCTTCTCGTACGAGTGATCGTCTAGGCAGTTCCCTGACATGACGCACCCGCGGCGTGGCCGGATCGCTCGTTCAGAACGAACCGCCGCGCCGTTTGCGCGTCTGAGCATCATTTAACCGATCACACGCGCCCGGCGCCGACCATGGAATACAGTCCGCCGCCCCTCTTCAAGCAAGGTCCGCCCGCGCTCGCGCGGCTCATCTTCTTCGTTGCCCTCGCCATCGCGCTCCTCGTGTCGGACGCGCGCTTCAGCACGCTCGAAATCGTGCGCGGCGTGCTCGGCACCGTGCTCTATCCGCTGCAGCGCGCGGCGCTCGTGCCGCGCGACCTGTTCATGGGCGCGGCCGACATCGCCGTCACCGGCGCGTCGCTGCGCCACGAGAACGACGATCTGCGCAAACGCAACCTGCAGCTGTCCACGCAGGCCAACCAGGCCGCCGTGCTCACGCAGGAAAACGCGCACCTGCGCGCGGTGCTCGAGCTGCGCCAGCACATCGCGACGCAATCGACGCCGGTCGAGATCCAGTACGACACGAGCGATCCGTTCACGCAGAAGATCGTGATCGGACAAGGCTCGCAACAGGGCATCCAGAACGGCTCGCCCGTCGTCAGCGAGGACGGCGTGATCGGCCAGGTCACGCGCGTGTTCCCGCTGCAGGCCGAAGTCACGCTGGTCACCGACCGCGATCTCGCGATTCCCGTGCAGGTGCTGCGCACCGGCCTGCGCAGCGTGATCTACGGCACGCCGAAGGGCGATTCGCTCGACCTGCGCTTCGTGCCGACGAGCGCGGATCTCGTCGCCGGCGACGAACTCGTCACGAGCGGCCTCGACGGCGTCTATCCGCCCGGCCTGCCGGTCGCGAAGGTCGCGCGCGTCGACAAGCTCGCCGATACCGCATTCGCACGCGTGACCTGCGCGCCGATCGCCGCCGTGCGCGGCGCGCGCCAGATGCTCGTGCTGCATTACCAGAACGACATCCCGCCGCGCCCGGCCGAGCCCGATCCGGCCGCCGACAAGAACGCGAAGGGCAAGAAGGGCGCGAAAGCCGCCGCGAAGGGCGAGAAGGGCGAGAAAACCGACGCGAACGCGAAGCCGGCCGCCGCGACCCCGCCGGCCGCGAAGCCTGCACCGGCGGCGCCCGCCGCTCCGGCCAGGCCGGCCGCCGCGCCCGCGAAGCCCGCGGCCGGGCAACCAGGAGCCCAGCGATGAACCGCCCGCAATACATCCTGCAGCCGGTCAATCCGTACTTCATCGTCTTCAGCCTCGCCGCCGCGTTCCTGCTGAACCTGATGCCGTGGGGCCGCCTGCCCGGCGTGCCCGACTTCGTCGCGCTCGTGCTGCTGTTCTGGAACATCCATCAGCCGCGCAAGGTCGGGATGGGCGTCGCGTTCGCGCTCGGCATCCTGATGGACGTGCACGACGCGGGGCTGCTCGGCGAGCACGCGCTCGCCTATACGTTGCTGTCGTACGGCGCGATCACGATCCACCGCCGCGTGCTGTGGATGCCGATCGGCGTGCAGGTGCTGTATGTCACGCCGCTGCTCGTCGTCGCGCAGCTCGTGCCGTTCGTGATCCGTCTGCTGATGGGCGCGGCGTTCCCGGGCTGGCGCTACCTCGTCGACGGCTTCGTCGAAGCCGCGCTGTGGCCGATCGCGAGCCACCTGCTGCTGATGCCGCAACGCCGCCCGGTCGATCCGGACGACACGCGCCCCATCTGAGCCGGACCGACCTTGAATACCCGCCGCCCCCACGCCCGTTGCGCCCAGGGGCGGCACCTCGCCCGCCCGCGCGGGCCAGACCGCCCCTAACCGCATGACCGAATTCAACGACACCCAACAGCAGCTCTCGAAGTTCCGCCTGCGCGTCGCGGCGGCGGGCGTGTTCGTGTTCGTCTGCTTCGGGCTGCTCGCGAGCCGCTTCTTCTACCTGCAGCTGATGCAGCACGGCAAATACGCGCTGCAGGCCGAGGAGAACCGCATCTCGGTCGCGCCGATCGTGCCGAACCGCGGGATCATCACCGACCGCAACGGCGTGATCCTCGCGAAGAACTATTCGGCGTACACGCTCGAGATCACGCCGTCGAAGCTCGACGACACGCTCGACAACACGATCGACAAGCTGTCCGAGATCGTCCCGATCGACGCGCGCGACCGCCGCCGCTTCAAGAAGCTGCAGGAAGACTCGAAGAACTTCGAGAGCCTGCCGATCCGCACGCGGCTCACCGACGCGGAAGTCGCGCGTTTCACCGCGCAGCGCTTCCGCTTCCCCGGCGTCGACGTGCGCGCGCGGCTGTTCCGGCAATATCCGCTCGGCATGACGGCCGCGCACGTGATCGGCTACATCGGCCGGATCTCGAAGCGCGACCAGGATCGCATCGACGCGATGAGCGACGACAACGACAGCGACCAGGAAAACTACGATCCGCGCCGCGACGCGAACAACTACAAGGGCACCGACTACATCGGCAAGATCGGCGTCGAGCAGAGCTACGAGACCGAGCTGCACGGGCTGACGGGCTTCGAGGAAGTCGAGGTGACGGCCGGCGGCCGGCCGGTGCGCACGCTGTCGCGCACGCAGGCGACGCCCGGCAACAACCTCGTGCTGTCCCTCGACATCGGGCTGCAGCAGGTCGCCGAGCAGGCGTTCGCCGGCAAGCGCGGCGCGCTCGTCGCGATCGAACCGAAAACGGGCGACGTGCTCGCGTTCGTGTCGTCGCCGAGCTTCGACCCGAACTCGTTCGTCGACGGCATCGACCAGCAGACCTGGGACGAGCTGAACAACTCGCCCGACAAGCCGCTGCTGAACCGCCCGCTGCACGGCACCTACCCGCCCGGCTCGACCTACAAGCCGTTCATGGCGCTCGCGGGCCTGACGCTCGGCAAGCGCACGCCGGGCTGGGGCTTCCAGGATCCCGGCTACTTCACGTTCGGCGGCCACACGTTCCGCAACGACGTGCGTTCGGGCCAGGGCTGGGTCGACATGAACAAGGCGATCATGGTGTCGAACGACACCTACTTCTACATGCTCGCGCGCGACCTCGGCGTGAACGCGATCGCGAACTTCATGAAGCCGTTCGGCTTCGGCCAGATCACCGGGATCGACATCCAGGGCGAGGCGCGCGGGATCCTGCCGTCGACCGACTGGAAGAAGAAGGCGTTCAAGAAGGCCGCGCAGCAGAAGTGGTTCGACGGCGAAACGATCAGCCTCGGGATCGGCCAGGGCTACAACTCGTTCACGATCCTGCAGCTCGCGCACGCGACGGCGACGCTCGCGAACAACGGCGTCGTGATGAAGCCTCACCTCGTGAAGGAAGTCGAGGATCCGATCACGCGCGCGCGCCACCTGACCGTGCCGAAGGAAAGCGAGGTGATCCCGCTCAAGGCGGCCGACATCGACGTCGTGAAGCGCGGGATGGAGAACGTGATCGAGAACCCGTCCGGCACCGCGTACAAGGTGTTCCGCGGCGCGCCGTACCTCGCGGCCGGCAAGACCGGTACCGCGCAGGTGTTCTCGCTGCAGGGCTCGAACTACAAGGGCCACCTGCTCGCCGAGCACCTGCGCGACCACGCGCTGTTCATCGCGTACGCGCCGGTCGACCACCCGCAGATCGCCATCGCGCTGGTCGTCGAGAACGGCGGCTGGGGCGCGCAGGCCGCCGGCCCGATCGCACGCCGCGTGCTCGACTACTACCTGGTCGAGCGCCAGAACCCGAAGAACGAGGCGGCGGCCGTGGCGGCCGCCGCGTCGGCGACCGAACCCATCAGCGCACCGGTGATCGGCGATGCGACCAAGCCCGCTGCCGTCGCGGCCGGCTTCAAGGCGCTGCCGCAGCCGGTCGTGCCGACCGCGGCCAGCGCGGCGGATGCGGCATCGGCTGCCTCGGCCGCCGCCGCATCGGACGCAGCCGCCAGCGCGGCCCAGCCGGCCGACGCGAGCGCCGCGGCGCCGAGGGCCGCGAGCCTGCCGCCGATCCGGCGCCCGCACCGGCCGCGCCGGCCCGCCAGCGATGCGCAGCCGCTCGCCGCCGCGCCGCGGGACGACAACCACCGTGCGACGGCCCCCGCGAAAGCGGCAGACGCCGGCACCGCTCATTAACGGAGAAAGGCATGCAATTCGACAAGCGCGCCTGGCTCGACAAGATCAAGCAGATGTTCGCGGGCTTCGACCGCCCGCTCGCCCTCATCGTGTTCCTGCTGCTGTGCGTCGGCATCGTCACGCTGTACAGCGCATCGATCGACATGCCGGGCCGCGTCGAGGATCAGCTGCGCAACATCCTGCTGACCTTCGTGCTGATGTGGGTGATCGCCAACATTCCGCCGACCACGCTGATGCGCTTCGCGGTCCCGCTCTATACGTTCGGGGTCGCGCTGCTGATTGCGGTCGCGCTGTTCGGGATGACCAAGAAGGGCGCGAAGCGCTGGCTGAACGTCGGCGTCGTGATCCAGCCGTCCGAAATCCTCAAGATCGCGACACCGCTGATGCTCGCGTGGTACTACCAGCGCCGCGAGGGCGGGCTGCGCTGGTACGACTTCGTCGCCGCGTTCGGGATCCTGATGGTGCCGGTCGGGCTGATCGCGAAGCAGCCCGACCTCGGCACGGGCCTGCTCGTGTTCGCGGCCGGCTTCTTCGTGATCTACCTTGCCGGCCTGTCGTTCAAGCTGATCGTGCCGGTGCTCGTCGCGGGCGTGATCGCGGTCGGCTCGATCGCGGTGTTCGAGGAGCGCATCTGCCAGCCGGACGTGCAGTGGCCGCTGATGCACGATTACCAGAAGCACCGCGTGTGCACGCTGCTCGACCCGACCTCCGACCCGCTGGGCAAGGGCTTCCACACGATCCAGGCCGTGATCGCGATCGGCTCGGGCGGCGTGCTCGGCAAGGGCTATCTGAAAGGCACGCAGGCGCACCTCGAATTCATTCCGGAAAAGCACACCGACTTCATCTTCGCGGTGTTCTCGGAGGAATGGGGGCTCGTCGGCGGGCTCGTGCTGCTGACGCTGTACATGGCGCTGATCGCGCGCGGGCTCTACATCGCCGCGCAAGGCGCGACGCTGTTCGGCCGCCTGCTCGCGGGCTCGCTCACGCTCGCGTTCTTCGTCTACGCGTTCGTCAACATCGGGATGGTGAGCGGCGTGCTGCCGGTCGTCGGCGTGCCGCTGCCGTTCATGAGTTACGGCGGCACCGCGCTCACGACGCTCGGCATCGCGATCGGGATGATCATGAGCGTCGGGCGGCAGCGGCGGCTGATGAAGAGCTGACCGCGCGGCCTGCCCCGCGGTCGAGGAAAACGGCGCTCCGGGGCGCCGTTTTTCATGGAGCGGACCACAACGCCGCGTGCGCTCATGGCGGCGGCGCGTGCGGCCCGCCCGGCTCCGCCGCGCCGCCCGGTGCCGGCCCCTGCGACTTCAGCCGCGCGCTCAGCTCCTTGAATTTCAGCCCGGCCGTCTCGTCGCCTTGCGCGGCCGCCGCCGCGTAATACGCCCGCGCGATGTTCAGGTTCTGCGCGACGCCGTCGCCGCCGCGCTCGTAGAACGACGCGGTCACGTACTGCGCGGTCGGCTCGCCGGCGTCGGCGGCCTGCTTGTACCACCCGAACGCCTGCCGGTTGTCGCGCGGCGTGCCGCGCCCGTCGAGGAACTGGTTCGCGAGCGACAGCTCGGCCTGCACGTGCCCCTGCTTCGCCGCCCGCAGGAACCAGCGATGCGCTTCGGCCGGGTCGCGCGCGACGAACTCGCCGTCGTCGAACATCCGGCCGTACACGTATTGCGCATGCGACATGTTCGCGTCGGCCGCGCGCTTCAGCCAGCGCAACCCTTCGTCGACGTTCGCGGTCACGCCCTCGCCCGTCAGCAGCATCATCGCGTAGTTGAATTGCGCGAGACGATCGCCGCGCTCGGCCGCGTCGTGGAACTGCACCAGCGCCGCGCGATAATCGCCGGCGTTGTAGTCCGCGACCGCCGACTGCGTCTCGCGCGACGGATCGGGCTTCGCTTGCGGCGTGCCCTGCGCGGCCGCCGCGATACACAGGGCCCACAGGCCGACCATCACGCCGATCCGCGCGCGCGCGCCGCATTCACCGCTGCCGCCGTTCATGACCGTACCTCCTGCAATGCCTGCCGCGTCGCGCGCAACAGCCAGCTCACGTCGGCCGACACCGTGATCATCCGGTAGCCGGCCTCGCGGTACTGGCGCGCGGCCGCCGTGTCGCCGGCGAAGATGCCGACCGCGACGCCGGCCTGCCGGCCGGCCGCCAGCACGCGCGCCATCGCGGTTTCGACGTCCGGGTGGCGGATGTCGCCGAGATGCCCGAGGCTCGCCGCGAGATCGGCCGGGCCGACGAACAGGCAGTCGATGCCCGGCGTCGCCGCGATCCGCTCGACTTCGTCGACACCGCGCGCCGATTCGATCTGCACGATCACCGCGACCTGCGCGTTCGCCGTCTGCACGTAATCGCGGCGCATGCCGAATGCCGCCGCGCGCACCATGCCCGCGACGCCGCGCAGCCCGTCGGGCGAATCGGGCGACGGATAGCGCGTGAGCCGCACCGCGTGCGCGGCTTCGTCGGGCGTCTCGATGCCGGGGAACATCAGCGTGCGCGCGCCGGCGTCGAGCGCGCGCTTCACGAGCCACGGCTCGCGCGCCGGCACCCGCACAACGGGCTCGCTCGGCAGGTGGGCGGCCGCGATCGCGCGCAGCTGCGAGGCCACGTCGCGGCTGTCGTTCGGCGCATGCTCCATGTCGATGCAGAGCCAGTCGTAGCCGGCATGCGCAAGCGCTTCCGCGGCCGACTCGCTGCCGAGCGACAGCCACAGGCCGTACAGCGGATCGTCGCCATCACGCAGGCGTTGTTTGAGGGAATTGGTGAGCGTGCTCATCGATACGGCCTCCTGGACGGAACGGCAATCGAACGGGACAAGCAACAGGCGAGGCGGGACGCAACCCGTCGTGCAGTGCGGCACGGCGGCGGCACCAGGATCGCCCCTGGAATCGTTAGTCGGCGACAGGCAGACGATCTGACAGCGCATGCCGTACGACGGCGCACGGGCATCGTGTCCAGTGCCACTCGACGATCATAGCGCGCGGTTACGCGGAATGTGGGAACAGGCGGGATGCGGCGCCGGCGCGGGTCGAAGCCGCACGGCACGGTGACGGGCAGCCCGCACCGGCCGGCGCGGGCTGCCGGGAAGGAAAATCAGCGGCCGGGCTGGCGCTCGACGTCGGCCCAGCAGTTCGGCGTTTCGTACAGCCGCACGCGCTCGAGGCGCAGGTTCACGCCGTAGTGCGCGTCGTACACGTTCGCGAGGAGGTCGAACGCGATCGCGGCGAGATTCTCGACGGTCGGGATCCGGTCGATCACGACGGTCTTGTGGTCGGCCATCTGCTCGAGGAACGAGCGCACGACCTCGTCGCGCGCATAGACCAGGAACGCGTGATCCCACTTGCTGACGAGGTGCTCCATCGCGAGCGCCTTCACGTCGGCGAAATCCATCACCATGCCGCGGTCGGGCGCCCCCTCGGTATCGACGAGATCGCCGCGCAGCGTGATTTCGAGCACGTAGCGATGGCCGTGCAGGTTCCTGCACTGGCTGCGGTGATCGGGGATGCGGTGGCCCGCGTCGAATTCGAGTTTTCGGGTAATCAGCACGATGTCAAAAGCCGGGGCTCAGGGAATGTTCAGATATTTGTGGGTCTGCATCGACAGCCGCCACTGCGGATGACGCTTGCACCAGTCGATCGCGAGTTTCGTATTGAGGTCGCGCGACGGGCCGTCCATCGGCTGGACCAGGAAGTACTCGAAGTCGAGCTTCGCATAGTCGGCCAGCCGCTGGTTGTCCTGCGGGATCACGACCTTCAGCTCGTTGCCCTTCGTGACGACGAGCGGCGCGTCGGCCTTCGGGCTCACGCAGATCCAGTCGATCGATTCGAGCACCGGCAGCGAGCCGTTGGTCTCGATCGCGATCTCGAAGCCGGCCGCGTGCAGCGCGTCGACGAGCGGCTGGTCGAGCTGCAGCATCGGCTCGCCGCCCGTGCAGACGACGAAGCGGTGCGCCTCGCCCTCCGGCCACAGGCCGGCGATCGTCGCGACGAGCGCATCGGCGTCCTTGAACTTGCCGCCGTTCTCGCCGTCGGTGCCGACGAAGTCGGTATCGCAGAAGCGGCACACGGCCTCCGCACGATCCTCTTCGCGGCCCGACCACAGGTTGCAGCCGGCGAACCGGCAGAACACGGCCGGCCGGCCCGCATTCGCGCCCTCGCCCTGCAACGTGTAGAAAATTTCCTTGACCGCGTAAGTCATCGTGCTTCGTCCGGCTCGCGCCGCTCGTTGTCGATCAGAATCCGTTATTCATGCGGCGCTGCCGGCGCATCCGCGTCACAGCGGCGCTTCGGTCACCCGCTCGCCCTTCAGGTAAGCCTCGTAGCCGCGCTTGCGCAGCTTGCAGGCCGGGCACTCGCCGCAGCCGAAGCCCCAGTCGTGCAGTTCCGCGCGCTCGCCCACGTAGCACGTGTGCGTCTCGACGCGGATCAGTTCGACGAGCGCTTCGCCGCCGAGCTGCTCGGCCAGTTGCCAGGTCTGTGCCTTGTCGAGCCACATCAGCGGCGTCTCGAGCACCATGCGCGTATCCATCCCAAGATTCAGCGCAACCTGCAGCGCCTTCATCGTGTCGTCGCGGCAGTCGGGATAGCCCGAGAAATCGGTCTCGCACATCCCGCCGACCAGTACGCGCAGCCCGCGGCGATAGGCGATCGCCGCGGCGATCGTCATGAACATCAGGTTGCGGCCCGGCACGAACGTGTTCGGCAGGCCGTTCGCCGTCGTCTCGATCTCGATCGTGCGTGTCATCGCGGTATCGCTGATCGCGCCGAGCACCGACAGGTCGATCATGTGATCGTCGCCGAGCCGGTCCGACCATGCGGGAAAATCGCGCTTCAGCGCTTCGCGCACGCCTTCGCGACATTCGAGCTCGACGATATGGCGCTGGCCGTAATCGAAGCCGAGCGTCTCGACCGTCTGGTAGCGTTCGAGGGCCCATGCCACGCACGTGGCTGAGTCCTGCCCGCCGGAAAACAACACGAGCGCGCCGTCTTTAGCGTCTGTCCGAGTCACCGTGATACTCCGTGAATGTGTAGGCTCGCGTCGCGCTCCGACCCTGGGCCGGCTGCCGCCGGGCGGCCCGACGCGGCCGGCCCGCGCCGGCTCGACCAGTATAGGCAGCGCGGTCGGCCGCGAACGCGGCGGCGCGCTTATACCGTCCATCGCGCAGCATCGTTGCCGCATGCCGCGGCGGCGTGCGCTTCGCAGCCTGCCGTGCGCGTGAAGCGATGCGCTAAGTCATTGAGCGGGCACGGATTTTATCATGCCCCTGCGAATGCTGCCGGCCATGCCGCCCACGACACGCGATACCCACCACAAACGAAAAACCCCAAGAACCTTCCGATTCTTGGGGTTTTAAATGCTGGTGGCCTGGGACGGAATCGAACCATCGACACGCGGATTTTCAATCCGCTGCTCTACCAACTGAGCTACCGGGCCAACGAAGAATGAAAGTATATCGAGCTATTCGTACCTGAGCAAGTGCTTTCGCAAAATATTTTTATACGGCGCCTTCGGTCGGCTTCTTGCCGAGCTCGACGCCGAGCTGCTTGAGCTTGCGGTACAGGTGCGTGCGCTCGAGGCCCGTCTTCTCCGCGACGCGCGTCATGCTGCCGTTCTCGCGCGCGAGGTGATATTCGAAGTACGCGCGCTCGAACGCGTCGCGCGCTTCGCGCAACGGGATGTCGAACGGGATCGCGGCCGTCTGGCCCGCCAGGCCGAGTGCCGATGCCATGTCGTCGCCGAGCGTCGGCAGCGCGGCCGCGGACGCAACCGCCGCGGGCCCTGCGGCCTGTCCGGCGCCGGCCTTCGCCGCCGCGTTCGCCGACACCGGCGCCGCGCCGCGGGCGAGGCCGTGCTCGACGGACTTCAGCAGCTTCTGCAGCGCGATCGGCTTCTCGAGGAAATCGAGCGCGCCGATCTTCGTCGCCTCGACGGCCGTATCGATCGTCGCGTGCCCGGACATCATGATCACGGGCATCGTCAGCAGCCCTTGCGCCGCCCACTCCTTGAGCAAGGTCACGCCGTCGGTATCGGGCATCCAGATATCGAGCAGCACGAGATCGGGCGCCTGATTCAGTCGGTATTCCCGCGCAGCCTGCGCGTTCTCCGCCGCCTCGACGACATGTCCTTCATCGCTGAGGATCTCCGAGAGCAATTCCCGGATGCCCATTTCATCATCTACCACCAGGATGGTTGCCATTTACGCTGCCTTTGTCTGCTCACTTGCTTTTGTCTTAGCGGGGGTCGCCCCGTCCTGTGCGCGATGTTCGGCGCCTGGCGTATCGCTTGCCATCTGCAGGAACAGGATCGACACCTGCGCACCCTCAACGGTCTCGCCGTGCATGCGATTGCGCAGATCGATCCGCGCGCCATGCTCGTCGACGATTTTCTTGACCGTGGCCAACCCGAGCCCCGTGCCCTTCGCCTTCGTCGTCACATAAGGCTCGAACGCTCGGGTCAGGATGCGTGCCGGAAAACCGGGCCCGTTGTCGGACACGGTAAGACGTACCGCGACGCGCGTTTTGCCCTCGGCGTCGGGATCGCCATATTCTACTGTCTTGGTTTCGATCAACACACGCGGATGCGCGGACTCCGCGACCGAATCCTGCGCATTCTGCAGCAGGTTGTGAATCACCTGGCGCAGTTGCGTCGCGTCTCCGCGTATCACCGGCAGCGACGGCGCGAGCTCGGCGACGATCGGGCTCTTGCCTTCGCCGACACCATACAGCCCGAGCACCTCGCTCGCCAGTTCGTTCAACTGCAGGTTCGCGAGCACCGCCGGCGGCGTGCGCGCGTATTCGCGGAAATCGTCGACCATCCGCTTCATCGCCGCGACCTGGTTCACGATCATCGTCGCGCCGCGCTTGAGTACGTCCGCATCGGACGGCGCAAGCTTGTCGGACAGCTTCATCTGCAGCCGCTCGGCCGACAGCTGGATCGGCGTCAGCGGATTCTTGATCTCGTGCGCGAGCCGGCGTGCGACCTCGCCCCACGCGACCGACCGCTGCGCGGAAATCACGTCGGAAATGTCGTCGAACACGACGACGTAACCGGACGTCTGCGGATCGTCGGCCTGCCCTTCGACCGTCGACACGAGGCGCGTGCCGCGCACGAGCAGCGTCAGCGGATCGCTTTCGCCCGGCACCTCGATCGCGAACTGCTGCTGCCAGTGGCCGCGGTCGCCGCTGCCGCCGTCGGACGCCGCCTCGCGATCGGCGAACGCCTTGCGCACCATCGCGCCGAACCCCGCGGCCACGCCGATCCGGTCGAGCGTCGTGCCGATCATCGAGTTGAACGGCTGCCGGAAGATCCGCTCGGCGCCGCGATTGGCCGTCGTCAGCCGGAACTGGCGGTCGAGCACGAACACGCCGGCCGTCAGGTTCGCGAGGATGCTCTCGAGATACGTCTTCGAATGCTCGAGCGCGATGCGGTTCTTCTCGACCGCGAGCCGTGCCTCGGACAACTGCCGTGTCATCGCGTTGAACGACTGCGTGAGGAAGCCAAGCTCGTCGCGCGTCTTGATCTCGCGCTTCGGCGTGTAATCGCCTTCCGTGATCTCCTTCGTGCCCTGCGCGAGCAGGAACAGCGGCCGCGCGAGCTGCTGGCCGAGCGCGAGCGCGAGCATCATCGCGATGAAGGTCGCGAGGAACAGCGCGAGCGTCAGCGTGCCGATGTACATCTTGCGCAGCCCCGTGCGGCCGAGCGACTTTTCCTGGTACTCGCGGTAGGCGCGCTGCACGGCGTCCGCGTTGTGCGCGAGCGTCGGCGGCACCGGCTGCGTGAGCTGCAGGAAGCGCTCCGCCGGCTGCAGCAGCGACGTCGTCGCATCGGGAATCGGCCGCACCACGCGCAGCCGCAGCGCGCCCTTCGCGCCATGCGCGCGTGGGTCGCCGTCGACCTCGCCCTCGATCGCCGCGTACGCGCCGTGTTCGCGCGCCTGGCTCAGCATCAGCGGTGTCGGCAGGTCGTCCGGAATCAGCGCCGCGAAATTGCCCGACGCCTGCGCGACAATGTGCAGGTCGGGCGCCGCGCCCGAGCCGCCGCGGCTCGGCTCGACGATCGTCGCGTCCTGCACGCCGAACTGGTCGCGCAGCCGCAGCAGCGTGAGCGTCGTGCCGTTCGTGTTCGCGTCGACGCTCGCGAGCTGGTCGGACATCAGCCGCGCCTTGGTCTGCAGATCGGACAGCGACGCGTCGAGCATCCCGCGGCCGAGGTTCAGGCCGGCCGTCAGCGCCGTCTCGACGTTCACGTCGAACCACGACTCGATACTGCGCGACACGAACTGGTACGACACGATGTAGATGATCCCGCCCGGCACCACGCCGACGAGCGCGAAGAACACCGCGAGTTTCGCGAGCAGCCGCGTGCCGAACTTGCCCTTCCTCAGGCGCACGACGATCATCCCGATCAGCCCGAGCACCACGAGCAGGAACACGAGCGCGACGACGATGTTCGTCGCGTACAGCCACGAGTAGTAGCGATCGAAGAACTCGGTGTTCGCGCTCGCGGCGGCGAGCAGCACGAGCAGCAGCAACGCGGTCAGCGCGACGGTCGAGACGATCACGCGAATGAGGAAGCTCTTCCCGCTGGCCGCGCGGCGCACTTTATTTAGCACGTTCGGTCACCGTGAAGTTGAAGCGCTTCCAGTCGGACCCGAGCGTCCAGTCGCGGTTGTTCACGGCATCGACCTGGAACGGCTTCGGCATCAGCGCCGTGTCGAGCTGCATCCGCACCGACGCCGTGTAGGTCTCGCCCGCGCGCACCTGGTTGCGGTCGATCACGTGCCACGACGTGATGTGCCGGATCACGGCGAGCGCGTCCTTCAGCGACGGGAAGCCGAGCTGCAGGCCGCCCGTCGACACGCGATACTCGCGCGTGAGCGGCTGGAACGACAGGCGGATCGTCTGCGTCACCGCCACCGGCTGCTCGTCGAACCAGTACCAGCGCGCGCGGCTCAGCTCGAAGTCGGTCGTGAAGTAAAGCGGGATGCCCTTGTTGACGGCATCCTCGAGGTTCGGGTTCAGCTCGAAGTCGAAACGCGCGTCGAGGCTCCAGCCGCTTCCGTCGGCCTGGAGCGACGCGCGCTGCACGGCGATCGATTCGGCATGCGCCGGCCGGACGACGGCCAGGCACAGCATCAACGCGACCAGCAGGACGGCCGCGAGCCGAAAGGGAAAAAGGTGTTTGATCGTCACCGTTTCTGAAACCGCGCGTAGAAAAATCCGTCGTGATCGGTGTTCTGGTCGAGTGCGCCGGCGGCCGCCCGTCCCTGCACGCCGCCCGGCAGCAGCTGGCCGGGGGCGTCCAATCGTACCGCATCTTCACAGGCCGCTTCAAACCAGCGGGCCTGCATTTCGCCTTCTTCCGGGAAGATCGAGCAGGTCACGTAAAGCAGTTCGCCGCCCGGCTTCACGAGCGGCCACAGCGCCGACAGGATGCGGCGCTGCTCCGCGACGAGCGCCGGAATGTCGGCCTCGCGGCGCAGCCAGCGGATGTCGGGGTGCCGCCGCACGATGCCGGACGCCGAGCACGGCACGTCGGCGAGGATCCGGTCGAACGGGCGCCCGTCGTACCACGCGTCGGGTGCGCCGGCATCGCCGACGCGCACGTCCGCCTCGAGCGACAGGCGCACGAGATTCTCGCCGATGCGCGCCGCGCGCGTCGCATCGCTTTCGAGCGCAACGACTTCCGCGTCAGCGAGTTCGAGAATATGGCCGGTCTTGCCGCCGGGCGCCGCGCATGCATCGAGCACGCGCATGCCGTCGCGCGCGTCGAGCCATTCGGCCGCGAGCTGCGCGCCGGCGTCCTGCACCGACACGACGCCGTCGGCGAACCCCGGAATGCGTTCGACCGGCAGCGCCAACGCAAGCCGCACCGCGTGCTGGCCGATTGCGGTCGCTTCGATCCCGCTCGCACGCAGCGTCTCGAGATACGCGTCGACGCTCGCGCGGCGCGCATTCACGCGCAGCGTCAGCGGCCCCTGTCGTTCGCCGGCCGCGAGGATCGCCGGCCACGCATCGGGCGCTGCACGCTTCACCGCATCGACCCACCATGCGCGGTAATTCCAGCGTGCGACCGGATCGTCCTGCATTGCCGCGACGAGCGCATCGCGTTCGCGCAGGAAACGGCGCAGCACCGCGTTGACCATGCCCTTCGCGAACGCGCATTCGCGCCGCGCGCCGATGACGGTGACGGCCTGGTCGACCACCGTGAACGCCGGATACGCGGCCTCGTCCGCCGGGTCGAGCAGCAGCGCGAGCGCGCCGGCGAGCACCGCATGCACGTGCGCGGGCGGCGCCTTGCTGACGAGTTTGCCGATCAGCCAGTCCGCGCTGCCGAGGCGACGCATCGTCCGGTAGGCGACGTCCTGTGTCGCACCGCGCGCGAGCGCCTGTGCGCCGGACGCCATCTGCGCGAATACCGCCGACAACGCTGCCGGCAGCGCGGTGCCGCGCCGTACCGCATCGACCGCCTGCGCGGCCGCGTCGAGCGCGAAGCCGAGCGAATCGGGCGCCAGATGCAGCGCGGCCAGACGCGCCGGGCGGCCGGAAGAAGACGGAGCGGAAGAACGGGTTCGTGTCATCGGTACGGAATCGGCAATCAGGCGCGGCAAACAAATACGGCTAACGGCAGGATCGCGGCGGCCGCGAGGCCCCGCGATCCCAAACCGCGCATTGTAGCGTGCGACCACGCGGCCCCTTTGGCCCCTTTGACCTCTTTAAGGCGCGCCCAAATGAAACACCCCGCAGCGCGAAGCGTGCGGGGTGGCATGCCGGCCCCCGCGCGGCAACGGCCGCGCGGTACGCCAGGGTTCAGTCAAAGCGGCCGGTACGCGCCATCTCCATCAGGCGCGCGATGCGCTCCTCGGTGGCCGGGTGCGTCGAGAACAGGTTCTGCAGGCCGCCGCCGTGCAGCGGGTTCATGATCATCATCTGCGCGGTGGCCGGATGGGCCTCGGCCGCCTGGAACGGGATACCCGCCGCATAGCGATGGATCTTGTCGAGCGCGGTCGCGAGCGACTGCGGATCGCCGGAAATCTGCGCGCCGCCGCGGTCGGCCTCGAACTCGCGGGCCCGCGAAATCGCCATCTGGATCAGCGCGCCGGCGATCGGCGCGAGCAGCGCGACCGCGATACCCGCGATCGGGTTGGCCGGCCGGCCGTTCTCGTCGCGCCCGCCGAAGAACATCGCGAAGTTCGCGAGCGCGGAGATCGCGCCCGCCATCGTCGCGGTGATCGTCGAGATCAGGATGTCGCGGTGCTTCACGTGCGCGAGCTCGTGCGCCATCACGCCGCGCATCTCGCGCTCCGACAGCACGCGCAGGATGCCCGTCGTCGCGGCAACCGCCGCATGCTCGGGGTTGCGGCCCGTCGCGAACGCGTTCGGCGCATCCTCGTTGATCAGGTAGACGCGCGGCATCGGCAGGTTCGCGCGCGTGGCCAGCTCGCGCACCATCCGGTAGAACTGCGGCGCCGTGTTCTCGTCGACTTCCTGCGCGTTGTACATGCGCAGCACCATCTTGTCCGAGAACCAGTACGAGAAGAAATTCATGGCGAGCGCGAACAGCAGCGCGATCGTCATGCCCCGCGAGCCGCCGATCATCCCGCCGATCACGATGAACAGGGCCGTGATCGCGGCCATCAGCATCGCCGTTTTGACCCAATTGAACATACCCACTCCTTATCCGTCAGGGGACCCGCCGCACATCACAGCGCACGGCGGAAAATTGTAAGCGATTTGTTAGATAAGGTCTTGCCGGAAAAATTCAATCTCAGCGTTGCGATGCCGCAAGACGCAGCCCAAGGCCCACGAACGCGCTGCCGACCGTGCGGTCGAGCCACTTCCTGACGCCCGGCTTGCCGGAAAAACGCTGCGTGACGCTGCCCGCCACCCATGCGACGAGGCTGGTCCAGACCGTGCTCATCGCGACGAACACCGCGCCGAGGGTCAGGAACGCCCATGCCTTGTGCGGGCTGTCGGCCGACACGAACTGCGGAAAGAACGACACGAAGAACAGCACGACCTTCGGGTTCAGCACGTTGGTCCAGAAGCCCTGCATGAACAGCTGGCGCAGCGGCTTGACGGCCGCGGCCTGCGCGACTTCGGCGCCCGACGGCGCGGCGGCCTGCTTCGTGACGATCATCCGCACGCCGAGGTAGATCAGGTAGGCCGCGCCAACCAGCTTGATCACCGTGAACGCGGTGGCCGACGCCGCGAGCAGCGCGGTCAGGCCGAATGCGCACGCGAGCGCGTGCACGCAGCAGCCGGCCGAAATGCCGAACGCCGACATCAGCCCCGCGCCGCGGCCCTGCGCGACGCTGCGGCCGACGATGTAGGCCGTATCGGGGCCGGGCGTGACGTTCAGCAAGAAAACCGCCAGCACGAAGAAACCGAAATGGGTGATGCCGAACATGAAAACCTCGAAACCGGAGAGCGCAGGGAAATTCTACGCGCGCCTGCCGCGCCGCGCGACTCGGCCGTTCGGCCGATTGCGCAGGGCGGGCAGGTCGGATCGAATGGCGCTCAGGCCGCGTCGGGCAACGCGAAACGCTGGCCCGCGGCGAGCGGCGAGCCGGCCAGGAATTCGCGCGCGGGCAACCGCTTGCCACCCGGCTTCTGCAACTGCGTGACGCGCAGCGCGCCGCTGCCGCACGCGACGACCACGCCTTCCGGCGCGGCTTCGACGATCGTGCCGGGCGCCGCGTCGCCGCGCGCCGCCACGGGCTCGGCCGCCCACAGCTTGATCGCCGCGCCGTCGAGCGTCGCGACGCCGCCCGGAAACGGATCGAACGCACGCACCTGGCGCGCGAGCACGTCGGCAGGCTTGCGCCAGTCAAGCGCCGCTTCGTGCTTGCCGATCTTTTCCGCATAGGTCACGCCGTCGGCCGGCTGCGGCGTCGCCGGCAGCGTGCCGTCGCGCTCGAGCCGCACGAGCGCGTCGACGATCAGCCGCGCGCCATCGGCGGCCAGACGGTCGTGCAGCGTCGCGGTCGTATCGTCGGCCGCGATGGCGACGCGGGCTTCCTCGATCATCGCGCCGGTGTCGAGGCCGACGTCCATCTGCATCAGCGTGACGCCCGTCTCGGCGTCGCCGGCCTCGATCGCACGATGGATCGGCGCGGCGCCGCGCCAGCGCGGCAGCAGCGACGCATGGATGTTGATGCAGCCGGCGCGCGGGATGTCGAGCACTTCCTGCGGCAGCAGCAGGCCGTACGCGGCCACCACCATCACGTCGTGCGGCGTCGTGCGCAGCAGCTCGATCGCGTCGGCCGCCTCGGCCGGGTACTTGCCCGCGCGGCGCAGCGACGGCGGCTGCGCGACCGGCATCCCGTGCTCGACGGCGTAACGCTTCACGGCGCTCGCCTGCAGCTTCATCCCGCGCCCCGCAGGGCGATCGGGCTGGGTGAGCACGAGCGGCACCGGGAAACCGGCCTCGTGGATCGCGGCAAGGGCAGCCGCGGCGAATTCCGGCGTGCCGGCAAAAATCACGCGCAACGTATGGGTCATGAAAGCGTTCGGGTCGGGCAGGGGGAACGCGCGTTACATCGCGCGTTCGAGTTTCTTCATCTTCGTCTTGATGCGCGTCTGCTTGAGCGGCGACAGGTATTCGACGAACACGCGCCCCATCAGGTGATCCATCTCGTGCTGGACGCACACGGCGAGCAGGCCTTCGCAGTCGAGCTCGAAGGTCTCGCCCTGCTCGTTGAGCGCGCGCACGCGCACGTGATCGGGCCGCTCGACTTCGTCGTAGATGCCCGGCACCGACAGGCAGCCCTCTTCATAGATCTGCTTCGCGTCGCTCGACCACACGATCTCGGGGTTGATGAACGCGCGCAGCTCGTTCTTCTCCTCGGAGACGTCGATCACGATCACGCGCTCGTGCACGTCGACCTGCGTGGCCGCCAGGCCGATGCCGGGCGCCGCGTACATGGTTTCGGCCATGTCGGCGACGAGCTTGCGGATCCGGTCGTCGACCTTGTCGACGGGCTTGGCGACCTTGTGCAGCCGCTTGTCGGGGTAATGAAGAATATTGAGCAAAGCCATGGTGTTCGGTATTCGGTGGAGCGACGTGCCGCATCGGCCGTCCGGCCGACTGGTGCCGCCGCCGGGATGCAATGAAGATGAGGCGGATGCGTGGCGAATCAACGCCGCGGATCGCGCCTCCTGCAATCGGCCGGGCGCTTGTGCGCGCGGCCCTGTCGAGTATTTCGGATGATGAAAATTTTATCATGGCGCCACGCGGTTCGCTGGCCGCCGCATTCGAGGGCAGCCTCATGTCGCCGCAAGCGCTGACGCCGTCCGCGCTGCGCGCGTGGCTGCAGCTCGCGCATGCGCCCGGCCTCGCGCCGGCCGTGCTGCAGATCCTGCTCGATACCTTCGGTTCGCCGGCCGCGCTGCTGCGCGCATCCGACCCGGCCATTGCCGCGGTGAGCAGCGCCGCCGCCGCGCAAGCCGTCCGCGCGAGCGAGCGCGGCGATCTCGACGTGTGCACCGACGCCGCGCTCGCGTGGCTCGACGCGCCGGGCAATGTGCTGGTCACGCTCAACGATCCGGCCTACCCGCCGCGGCTGCGCGACCTGCACGATCCGCCGCCCCTGCTATATGTAAAGGGCCGGCTCGACCTGCTGCATGCACGCGGCCTCGCCGTGGTCGGCAGCCGGCACCCGACGCCGCAGGGGCTCGCCGACGCAACGGGCTTCGCACGCGCGTTGTCCGACGCAGGGCTCTCGATCGTCTCGGGCCTCGCGCTCGGGATCGACGGAGCCGCGCATCGCGGCGGGCTCGACGGCCGCTCGGGCACGGTCGCCGTCATCGCGACGGGCGCCGATCTCGTCTATCCGGCGCGGCATCGCGCACTCGCGCACGAGATCGCCGCGCGCGGCGCGATCGTGTCCGAATGGCCGCTCGGCACGCCGGCCCGTGCCGCGCATTTCCCGCGGCGCAACCGGCTGATTGCCGCGCTGGCGATCGGCACGCTGGTCGTCGAGGCCGCGCCGCGCTCCGGCTCGCTGATCACCGCGCGGCTCGCGAACGAACTGGGGCGCGACGTGTTCGCGGTGCCGGGCTCGATCCACGCACCGCTTGCCCAGGGCTGCCACGCGCTGATCCGCGACGGCGCGAAGCTCACCGCATCGCCGCTCGACGTGCTGGAGGAATACGGGTTGGGCGAACCGGCAGCGCGCGCGACGGGTGGTGCCGCGCGCGCCGACAGCCGTAACCCGACAGACGGCGAAATTCGCGCCCCCGAATCCGCCTCCATCGCACCAGCGGATTCCGCCGCAGCGGCCATCGCGCCGGCCCGGATCGACGCCCCGCCACCCTGCTCCCCGCCGGAGCGAGCCGTGCTTGCCGCCTTGGGATACGGCCCCGTTACCTACGAGTGGCTCGCCGAACACAGCGGCCTGCCCGACGACGTGCTGCACGGCGCGCTGCTGGCGCTGGAGCTGGCCGGCCGCGTCGCCAGCCTCCCCGGCGGACGCTTCGCGCGGCTTGACGCCGCGCCCACCCCGGCCGCGCGCGGCGTGCTACATTCCCCGGCATAGAGGCGGCCAAGCCGCCGACGATATCCAAGGAATTCCATGCCCGCGCTGAACCTCGACACCGATGCGGATCGGATCGCCGAGCGCCTCGCCGATCCCGGCACGTTGCTCGTCGCCTGCCTGTGCGCCGAGTGGTGCGGCACGTGCCGTGACTACCGGACGGCCTTCGACCAGCTCGCCGATGCGCATCCAAACGCCTGTTTCGCCTGGATCGACATCGAAACGCATGCCGACCGGCTCGACGATCTCGACGTCGAGAACTTCCCGACGATCCTGATCGAGGACGCCAACACCGCGCGTTTCTTCGGCACGGTGCTGCCGCACGCGGCGATCGTCGAGCGGATGCTGTCCGACCTGAGCGCGGTACCCGGCGCGCCGCACGCACCGAAATTGCGCAACGTCCTGATCGTCGAAGCCTGAATTCGCCGGCCGGCGCAGCGGTTGGGCGCGTGTTTGCGCGCCTCGCCGCGGCGAGGCGCTTGCCGCCGTTGCAGCCCCCCTCTATGATGGGCCGCTTTTTACACGCCGAGCCGCCGTCGCTGCGGCGTGTGCTATAAAGCGGTCGTAAAAGCGACCCACAACCGGCGAACCCGGTCTACCAACACACACCTGTCATGTCCAAAGCACTGATCATTGCGGAAAAGCCTTCTGTCGCGAACGACATCGCACGCGCTTTGGGCGGCTTTACCAAGCATGACGAGTATTACGAGAGCGACGATTTCGTCCTTTCGTCCGCTGTCGGCCACCTGCTGGAAATCGCCGCCCCGGAAGAGTACGAGGTCAAGCGCGGGAAATGGAGCTTCGCGCATCTGCCCGTCATCCCCCCGCATTTCGACCTGAACCCGATCGCAAAAAGCGAGTCGCGCCTCAAGGTGCTCACGAAGCTGATGAAGCGCAAGGACGTCGACCGCCTGATCAACGCATGTGACGCGGGGCGCGAGGGCGAACTGATTTTCCGCCTGATCGCGCAGCACGCGAAGGCGAAGCAGCCGGTCCAGCGCCTGTGGCTGCAGTCGATGACGCCGCAGGCGATCCGCGACGGTTTCGCGAACCTGCGCAGCGACACCGACATGCAGCCGCTCGCCGACGCCGCGCGCTGCCGCTCGGAAGCCGACTGGCTCGTCGGGATCAACGGTACCCGCGCGATGACCGCGTTCAACAGCAAGGGCGGCGGCTTCTTCCTGACCACCGTCGGCCGCGTTCAGACGCCAACGCTGTCGATCGTCGTCGAACGTGAAGAGAAAATCCGCCGTTTCATTCCGCGCGACTACTGGGAAGTGAAGGCCGAGTTTGCGTGCGCCGGCGGCTTCTACGAAGGCAAGTGGTTCGACCCGAAATTCAAGCGCGACGAATTCGATCCGGAGAGGCGCGACTCCCGCCTGTGGAGCCTGCCGGCCGCCGAAACGATCGTCGCCGCGTGCCGCGACCAGATCGGCACGGTCTCCGAGGAATCGAAGCCGTCAACGCAACTGTCGCCGCTGCTGTTCGACCTGACGAGCCTGCAGCGCGAGGCGAACAGCCGCTTCGGCTTCTCCGCGAAGAACACGCTCGGTCTCGCGCAGGCGCTGTATGAAAAGCACAAGGTGCTGACCTACCCGCGTACCGACGCGCGCGCGCTGCCGGAAGACTACCTGTCGACGGTCGAGTCCACGCTCGAGATGCTCAAGGAGAGCAACAACTACCTGCCGCACGCGAAGCAGGTGCTCGACAAGGGCTGGGTCAAGCCGAACAAGCGGATCTTCGACAACTCGAAGATCAGCGACCACTTTGCAATCATCCCGACGCTGCAGGCGCCGAAGTCGCTGTCCGAGCCGGAGCAGAAGCTGTACGACATGGTCGTGAAGCGCTTCCTCGCCGTGTTCTTCCCGGCGGCCGAATTCCGCGTCACGACGCGGATCACCGAAGTCGCCGGCCATCACTTCAAGACCGAAGGCAAGGTGCTCGTCGAGCCGGGCTGGCTGCAGGTGTACGGCCGCGACGCCGAAGGCGCGGACGCGAACCTCGTGCCGGTGCAGAAGGACGAGAAGGTGAAGACGGACGAAATCGCCGCCGTCGCGCTCGTGACGAAGCCGCCCGCACGCTATTCGGAAGCGACGCTGCTGTCGGCGATGGAAGGCGCGGGCAAGCTCGTCGAGGACGACGAGCTGCGCGAGGCGATGGCCGCGAAGGGTCTCGGCACGCCGGCAACGCGTGCGGCGATCATCGAAGGCTTGCTCGGCGAGAAATACCTGCTGCGCGAAGGCCGCGAGCTGATCCCGACCGCGAAGGCATTCCAGCTGATGACGCTGCTGCGCGGGCTCGGCGTGAAGGAACTGACCGCGCCCGAGCTGACCGGCGAATGGGAATACAAGCTGTCGCAGATGGAGCGCGGCAATCTCGGGCGGGACGCGTTCATGCAGGAAATCGCCCGCATGACGCAGCAGATCGTCAAGCGCGCGAAGGAATACGATTCCGACACGATCCCCGGCGATTACGCGACGCTCGAGACGCCATGCCCGAACTGCGGCGGCCAGGTGAAGGAAAACTACCGCCGCTTCGCGTGCACGAAGTGCGAGTTCTCGATCTCGAAGATCCCGGGCAGCCGGCAGTTCGAGATCCCGGAAGTCGAGGAATTGCTGCAGAAGAAGGAAATCGGGCCGCTGTCCGGCTTCCGCAGCAAGATGGGCCGCCCGTTCTCGGCGATCCTCAAGCTGTCCTTCGACGACGAGACGAAGAACTACAAGCTCGAGTTCGATTTCGGCCAGGACCAGGGCGGCGAGGAAGGCGAAGCGCCCGACTTCTCCGCGCAGGAACCGGTCGGCGCGTGCCCGAAGTGCAAGGGCCGCGTGTTCGAGCACGGGATGAGCTACGTGTGCGAGCACTCGGTGGCGAACCCGAAGACCTGCGACTTCCGCTCGGGCAAGGTGATCCTGCAACAGGAAATCACGCGCGAGCAGATGGGCAAGCTGCTGGCCGACGGCCGCACGGATCTGCTGCCGAACTTCAAGTCGTCGCGTACCGGCCGCAACTTCAAGGCGTTCCTCGTGAAGCAGCCGGACGGCAAGATCGGTTTCGAGTTCGAGAAGAAGGAACCGAAGGCCGCCGCCGCGAAGAAGACGGCAAAATCGGCGACGAAGGAGGCCGAAACCGTGACAGAAGGCGCCGAAGAGAAATCGGCACCGGCCCGCAAGACGGCCGCCAAGACCACGGCGACCAAGACCGCCGCCCGCAAGACGACGACGCGCAAGACGGGGTCGTAACGGCCCGGCCGCCGGGAGCCGGGAGCCTTCCCCGGCGTATCGGGCTGCGCCAGGCAGCCATGAAAAAAACGCGGATCGATCGCTCGATCCGCGTTTTTCTTTTGTGCCGGCGGCAACCGCCGCCCGGCCGTCGCGCCGTTACAGCGGCGACGGCGCCGCGACGCGCGTACGCGGCGAACGCGGCAGGCGCGGCGACAGGTTCGGGTCGGCCGCTTCCGGCTGCTCGGCACGCGTCTCGACGCCGATCGGCGCGAGCGCCGAACTCTGCGCGGCCCACTGTTCCCCCATCATCGCGTCGGTCGAGTGGCTGAAATGCTCGACGAGGTGGTCGATGAAGGTCCGAACCTTCGCAGGCAGATGGCGCCGGCTCGGGTACGCGATGTTGATCTCGACCTGCGGCAGCCGGAAATCCGGCAGCAGCCGAACGAGCGCGCCGCGCGCGATGTCGCTGCCGATCAGGTAGCTCGGCAGGATCGCGACGCCCATGCCGAGCAGCGCGAACTGGCGCAGCATCGCGGTGTTGTTCGCGACGATCACGTTGGTCGGGCGCACGCGCACTTCGCCGTCCGGCCCCGTGAACACGCGCTCGTCGCCCCAGTATTCGGTCGGCAGGCTCAGGCTCGGGTGCTCGGCGAGCTGCTCCGGATGCGTCGGCACACCGTGCTTCTCCAGGTAGCTCGGCGTCGCGCACACGGTCATGCAGCCGGTGGTCAGGCGCCGCGTGACGATGCTCGCGCTGCGCATCTGGCGCGTGACGACGATACCGACGTCGAAGCCCTCCTCGACGAGATCGACCTGCCGGTCGACCAGCGTGAGATCCGGCACCACTTTCGGGAAATTCTCCGTGTACGACTGCAGCACGGGCGCGAGGTTGTGCAGGCCGAACACGACCGGCGCGACGATGCGCAGCGTGCCGACCGGCTCGTGATTGCGCGCGACGACCATCTGCTCGACGTCCTCGAGCTCATCGAGGATCTGGCGGGCACGCTCCAGATAGACCTGACCCGACTCCGTCAGGGAGAGGCTGCGCGTGGTGCGATTGAGCAAACGTGTGCCAAGCCGGCCTTCCAGGTCGGCGACATGGCGCGTCGCGACCGCGTTGGAGATATCCATTGCGCTCGCGGCCCGCGCGAAACTGCCGAGATCTGCAACCTTGACGAACACGCGCATCGACTGCAAATGATCCATAAACGACTCCTGCCGCTAGTACAACTTCAAAAAGATGAAGCAAATGCGTAATTCTCCTACGACAGCGGAAATGATGCAGAGTTGCTCAACAAGGTGCCGGTTGACGATAAAAATAGTCAAAAATCCTCGCCTTACGCGGATGGATGATCCAATTATTCTGATTGGAGCAACAATTGGGTGAACCTCGTCGAGTAAGCAGCCGAATCAGGAAGGACGTGTCTGATGCGACACAACAGCGCACCCTTCCACACTGCGCGCGAACGGCGCCGGGTCAGGCTCCCGCCAATTGCGGCGGAGCGTAACAACCTGTTAAAAAGACACCATGAAGGCGGCCGACGTAGCATCATGTCGGCCCCGGCCGGGCGGGACGGGCGCGCAACGTGCGCCGCCGCCACGGCCGCTTTCAACGCGCGACACCCGTTCACCATGAAAATTGCCATCCTCGACGACTACCAGGACGCCGTCCGCAAGCTGAACTGCTTCGAGATGCTCGCCGGCCACGACGTGAAGGTCTTCAACAATACGGTGCGCGGCCTGGGACAGCTCGCAAGCCGCCTGGCGGAAGTCGAGGCGCTCGTGCTGATTCGTGAACGGACCCCGATTACGTCGCAACTGCTCGCCAAGCTGCCGAACCTGCGCATGATCAGCCAGACCGGCCGCGTGTCGAGCCACATCGATCTGGAAGCCTGTACCGACCGCGGCATCGCGGTGCTCGAAGGCACCGGTTCGCCGATCGCGCCCGCCGAACTGACGTGGGCGCTCGTGATGGCCGCCCAGCGCCGCATTCCGCAATACGTCGCGAACCTGAAGCAGGGCGCCTGGCAGCAGTCGGGCCTGAAGACGTCGGCGCTGCCGCCGAACTTCGGCCTCGGCCAGGTGCTGCGCGGCCAGACGCTCGGGATCTGGGGCTACGGCAAGATCGGCCGGCTCGTCGCCGGCTACGGCAAGGCCTTCGGGATGAACGTGCTGATCTGGGGCCGCGAGCATTCGCTCGAAGCCGCGCGCGCCGACGGCTACACGGCGGCCGAGAGCCGCGAAGCGCTGTTCGAGCAGAGCGACGTGCTGTCGCTGCACCTGCGCCTGCACGACGACACGCGCGGGATCGTGAAGCAGGAAGACCTGATGCGAATGAAGCCGACGTCGCTGCTCGTCAACACGAGCCGCGCCGAGCTGCTGGAGGAAAACGCGCTCGTCAACGCGCTGTCGCACAACCGTCCGGGGATGGTCGCGATCGACGTGTTCGAGAGCGAGCCGATCCTGCAGGGCTACAGCCTGCTGCGGATGGAAAACGTGATCTGCACGCCGCACATCGGCTACGTCGAGCGCGAAAGCTACGAGCTTTACTTCAGCGCGGCGTTCCGCAACATCCTCGCGTTCGACGACGGCGACATGTCGAGCGTCGCCAACCCGGAAGCGCTGACGCCGATCCGCAAGCGCTGATCGCACGGGCTGCGCGCGCGCCGCGCGGCCCCGCTTCTCCCTTCCCGATCGTCAGGCGGCCGCTCGGCCGCCCGTCATCGCGCCGACGCGCGTGAGGAAATGCTCGCCGTCGCGCCGCCCGAGATCGTACGCGTGCCGCATCTGCGACGGGCTCGTGTAATCCCAGCTCGAAATCGGTACCTTGCTCGACGGCTGCACGTACAGCCGCCGCTGATCGCCGTGCGCGACCGTGAACATCTGCGGACGCGGATACAGCCGCGTGACGAGCACCAGCACGTCGCCGGGCGACGGGTCGAGCGCGTCGACGGGCACGTTGTCGACCATCCCGCCGTCGAGCACGGGCCGGCCGCCGCGGCGCAATACCGGCGTGAACGGCGGCGTGCAGGACGACTGCAGGATCAGGTCGGCGAGTTCGTCGACGCGCGTGCAGGCCTGCGCCCGCACGAATTCGGGCCGAAAGCCGAGCGTGCGCCCGAGCGTCGGGTGCAGCGTCTTGCGCACGTATTTCTCGATGTTGTACGCGACGAGCCCGGCGGCGACCGCGCTGCGCGCGCCGAGCCAGCGCGGCACGTGCGACACGCCGATGCGGATCTCCGGCGCGTCGGCCAGCTTCGCGAACGGCTCGCCGTAGATGTCGAGCAACGCCTGGCGATAGATGCGGTAATGCGGAAACACGGGCTCGCGCCCGAACAGGTTGCCCCAGTACGCGTTCTTCCGGTTGTCGCGCAGCGCCTCTTCGTAATAGCGCATCACCCATGCGGCGTCGCGTGTATACAGCATGCACGCGGTCGCGGCGCCGGCCGAGATGCCGGTGATCACGCGCGGGCGCAGGCCGAGCGCCGGCTGCGCGACGTCCCAGAAGCCGGCCTGCCACCAGCAGCGATTGCCGCCGCCCGCAAAAACGATCTGGTCGAACATCGCGCCGCTCAGCTGACGAGGGCGTAGGTCGACGTCGCATGGACGGCCATCTTGCCGTCCTCGTCGAACAGCTCGACTTCGCCGAACACGAGGTTGCGGCCCATCCGCAGCACGCGCGCGGTGACAAGCACGTCGCCCTTGCGCACGGGACGCATGAAGTTGGTGTTCAGCGATACCGTCGTCATCGGCCGGAACTCGCCGAGCGCGGACGAGATCGCGACCACCATCGCGGTATCGGCGGCCGCCGTGAACACCTGGCCGCAGATGATGCCGCCCGAATGGCGGAATTCGCCGGAAAACGGCAGGCGCAGCGTGACGCTGTCGTCGCCGATCGACACGGGGACCAGACCCAGCGAGCGGACCCACGGGGCCAGCAGGCGATCCAGCAATTCGCGGACTGCGTTTTCGTCCATCTTCGACTGTCCAGAAAGCGTTGCGCGACCGCCGCGCAACACGTGTGGCGTCATCATACCGGGAGCGCGCAAACTGCGATCGCTCGTTACCGCGCCGCCGCCGGCCGCCGGCGTGACGAAATATTTTCAGGAAATTTGCACAAAGGGCTTGCCATGTCCTGAAAACCCCGGCATAATCTTTCTTCTGTTGGGGGCGTTAGCTCAGTTGGTAGAGCAGCGGACTCTTAATCCGTAGGTCGAGTGTTCGAGTCACTCACGCCCCACCAGGAATTTCAAAGGCCGGTCAGCGCAAGCTGACCGGCCTTTTCCTTTTCCGCCGCCGAATTTCACGGTTGTACACCTTTCTCGGCATGCAACCCGCGCGCCTCTCGCGCAACGTTTCCGCTAGAATCGTCCGACAAATATCACACGACCGGCCCAGGCGTTTGCCTGCCGGCACTGAGAGAACATGGGACGTCATACATGGAAGCATGTGAACGAGACGCGACCATTCAGAGGGCCTGGTTGCGCCGATATCGGCTTGTCCGTCCGGTCGAGCCGCGCACCCGAGCCCGTCCGAATCCGCCGCGCGACGCACGAACCGGATCGGACCATGCCGGGTAAGGACGCGCTCGTCGTGCTGGCACTCGGCGTCGCGCTGCTCGTGCTCGCAGGCGTGCTCGCCGTCACGGCCGGCCGCGCAACCGGCCACTTGATCCGCGCGCCGGGCACGGTCGTGCGCATCGTGCAGGACAGCGACGCGATGCGCGCGTACCGGCCGATCGTCGCGTACCTCGCGAACGACGGCCAGCGCCGCGAAATTGCCGGCAATACCGCCTCGACCGTCCCGGCGTACGACATCGGCGAGAACGTCGACGTGCTGCTCGACCCCGCCCACCCCGACCGCCCCGCCCTGATCGACGATTTCGCGCAACGCTGGTTTCCGGTGCTCGTGCCGGCGCTGCTCGCCGTCGCGTCGTTCGCGATCGGCGGCCTGCTGATTGCCGCCGAGCGGCGGCGCCGGCCGGCCGAGCCGCCGCCGACCCGCGCCGCGCTCAAACGGGCGCGGCGCCGCTGGGATGTCGCGATCGTGCTGATTCCGATCGCGATCGGCACGGGCTTTTTCGCCGGCGCCGGCGCGACCGCGCTGCATCAGTGGCAGATCGTCCACCACTACGCGCGCTCGACCGGCCACGTCGTCGAGATCGCGAAAAACGGACGGTCGTCGCGCTCGCGCACGTCGCTCTATTCGGCCATCGTCGCGTTCACGACCGACAGCGGGCGGCTGATCACGTTCGCGCAAGGCTCGGCGTCGTCGCATCCGGGCCTGCACGAGGGCGACACGGTCAACGTGCTGTACGACCCCGTCACCCCCGAACGCGCGATCGTCGACCGCTTCTGGGATCGCTGGGGCCTCACGGCCATCCTGTTCGCGATCGGTGCGCCGTTCCTCGCCGCCGGGCTGTTCATCGCCGCGACGCTGTGGCCCGAACACCGGCCGCGCGAAGCCGCCCAATGACGCACGCACGGCGCGCGCCCCGTCACGCCGTGCGCTTCATCGTTCCCTGAACGCCTCCACCTTCGCGCGGTTCCCGCACGTGCGCATGTCGCACCAGCGGCGCCCGACACCACGGCCGCGATCGACGAAGAACCACGTACACCGGCCGCACTGACGCACACGCGCGAAATCGTCGCTGCGCAGCAACTGCTCGAAGCCGAGCGCGGCCGCATCGATCCAGCGCGACGCGGCGCGCGCGTCGGGCCGCCACGCGAAGCGGCCGTCGACCGCGTCGAATGCGCTGCGCCCGATCGCTTCGCGGATCGCCACCGCGAGCCGGCCCGCCGCGCGCGCACCGGCGCTGCCGCCCCCATCCGCCGTCAGGTGCGCGATCGCGGCATACGCATCGTCACGAAAGCGGCGCAGCGCCGCCAGTTCGTCAGGCCCGTCCTGCCGCGGATGACGCAGCAGCCGCGCCAGATCGTCCGGCGCCAGCAATCCGGCCTGCTCCGCCCACGCGCGCACGGCCGGCCAGTCGACGAGCTTGTCCTCGTCGCGAGTCTTGCCCGTGTCGGCCACCGTATTGAGGAAATCGAGCGCCGGATGGCCGCCGACGAAATCCGCCGCGCGCCATTCATGCGCGTGTCGCGCCGGCTCGGTTCGAGTAACCATTTATTTTCACCTATCGGTTTCGCATCCGGACGATCCGGCGTAACCTGTTAACAACCAAAACAGGTTATCACGGAGAAGCCGATGCTCGAACTCCCGAATCGCTTCAATGTCGACGGCCACCGGATTGCCTGGGGCGCGTTCGGCGAAGGGCCGCCGCTGGTGCTCGTGCACGGCACGCCGTTTTCATCGCAGGTGTGGCGCCGGATCGCGCCGTGGCTCGCGCGGCGTCATCGCGTGTATTGCTACGACCTGCTCGGCTACGGCCAGTCCGACATGCCGGACGCGGATGTGTCGCTCGGCCGCCAGAACGCGCTGTTCGGCGCGATGCTGAATGCGTGGGGCCTTTCGCGGCCACGTGTCCTCGCGCACGACTACGGCGGCGCCACCGTGCTGCGCGCGCACTTTCTGGACGGCGTCGCGTACGCGGATCTCACGCTCGTGAATCCGGTCGCGATCGCGCCGCAAGGGTCGCCGTTCGTGCGGCACGTCGCGCAGCACGAAGCCGCGTTCACCGGCTTGCCCGCGTATGCCCATCACGCGCTCCTCACGGCCTATCTCGGCCATGCGGTGGCGCGGCCGCTGAGCGACGACGCGCTGTCGATCTACCGTGCGCCGTGGCTCACGCCGGCCGGCCAGGCCGCGTTCTATCGGCAGATCGCGCAGATGCGCCAGTGCTACATCGAGGAAGCCGAGGCGCGCTACGCGCCGCCGGATTTCCCGGTGCGCATCGTGTGGGGCGAGGACGACGCGTGGATTCCGCTCGAACAGGGGCAGGCGCTTGCCGATCGCATCGCGAACGGCAGGCTGATCAGGGTGCCGCGGGCCGGGCACCTGGTCCAGGAAGATGCGCCGGAGGCCATCGTCGCCGCGGTACTGGACGGGCACGTGACCGGCTGACCACCGCCGGCGTCGCGCCGCGCGTCAGAACACCGGCACGCCCTGCGCGAGCGTCGCGACGAACTTCGCGGTGCGCGGGTCGCGCGGCCGGCCGAACAGGTCGCGCGACGCGCCGGCCTCGACGATGCGGCCGTCGGCGAGGAACACCGCGTCGTGTGCGATCGACGCGGCCAGGCGCAGGTCGTGCGTGGCCATCAGCATCGTCGTGCCTTCGCGTGCGAGCTGGCGCAGCACCTCGACCACTTCGACGGACAGTTCCGGATCGAGCGCCGACGTTGGCTCGTCGCACAACAATACCTGCGGAGACGGTGCGAGCGCACGTGCGATCGCGACGCGCTGCTGCTGCCCGCCCGACAACGTAGCCGGCCATGCGTCGGCCTTGTCCGCGATGCCGACCTTGTCGAGCAACGCGAGTGCCCGCTGGCGCGCCCGCTCGCGCGGCCAGCGTTGCACGGTGACGAGCCCCTCCATCACGTTCTGCACGACGCTCAGGTGCGGAAACAGCTGGAAGTTCTGGAACACCATGCCGGTCTGCCTGCGCACCGCGAACACCGCGTCGCGCGACGGCCGCCGCTCCGGTGCGAACGCGATGCGCGCGTCGCCGACCGCGAGCGTGCCCGCTTCCGGCACTTCGAGCAGGTTCACGCAGCGCAGCAGCGTGCTCTTGCCGCTGCCGGACGGCCCGATCAGCGCAGTCACGCTGCCCGGCTGCAATGCCAGGTCGATTCCGCTCAGCACGCGCTGCGCGCCGAACGACTTGTCGATGCGTTCGAGACGGATCATCGCAACTCCGCCTGGAACAGCGCGTGGCGACCGAAGCGGGCTTCGAGGCGACGTTGCAACGTGGACAGCACCGAGCTGAACAGCAGGTAGATCAGCGCGGCTTCGGTATAGAGAATCAGCGGCTCGTAGGTCACTGCCGCGATCCGCTGCGCAGCCTGGAAAATCTCGGGCACGGTCAGCACGGCCGCGAGCGACGTGTCCTTCACGAGCGAGATGAACGAGTTCGACAGCGCGGGCAGCGCCACGCGCGCGGCCTGCGGCAGGATCGCGCGGCGCAACGCCTGCGCGCGCGTCATCGCCATCGAGTAGGCGGCTTCCCACTGCCCCTTCGGGATCGATTCGATCACGCCGCGGATCACCTCGGCGTTGTACGCGCCGACGTTCAGCGAGAAACCGATCACGGCCGCCGTCAGCGGATCGAGCACGATGCCGACGTTCGGCAATCCGTAGAAGATCACGAACAGTTGCACGAGCAACGGCGAACCGCGGAACAGCCAGATATAGAAACGCACGACGGCCTGCGCCCAGCGCGGCCCGAACAGCCGCGCGAGCGCCGCGCCGAACGCGAGCAGTAGTCCGATCGCGAACGACGCGAGCGTGAGCGGAACCGTGAACACGAGCCCCGCGTATAGCAGGGGCCGCAGCGATTCCGCCATCAGGTGCAGCCAGGCCGGCATCGTTCAGCCTCGCGTCACGGCTGCGACACGTCGCGGCCGAAGTACTTCTGCGAGATCTTCGCGTAGGTGCCGTCCGCCTTGATGTCGGCCAGTGCCTTGTCGATCGCGGCCACCAGCGCGGGGCTGCCCTTGCGCAGCAGCACGCCGGATGCGTCGCCGGCGCCGGTCTTGTCGGTCGCCGCGATCTTCAGTTTCGCGTCGGGCTTGTGCTTGCGGAAATCGAGGTACGACAGCGAATCGTTGATCGTCGCATCGACGCGCCCCGACGTCAGCAGATCGATCGATTCGTTGAAGCCCTGTACCGGCACCACGTCGGCGCCATGGGCGGCCGCGAGCTTGCCGAAATTGCTCGTCAGCGTGTTCGCGGACTTCTTGCCCTTCAGGTCGTCGAACGAGCGGATCGTCGTGTTGTCCGAGCGCACGATCAGCACCGCGTGCGACGTGATGTACGGGGTCGAGAAATCGTATTTCGCCTTGCGCGCGTCGGTGATCGACACTTCATTGACGACCGCATCGTAGCGGTTCACGTCGAGGCCCGCGATCAGGCCGTCCCACTTGCCTTCGACGAACTGCGGCTTCACGCCGAGGCGCTGCGCGATCGCCGTTGCGATGTCGACGTCGAAACCGGTCAGCTTGCCCGTTTCGTCGTGGTACGTGAACGGCGCATAGGTGCCTTCGGTGCCGACCCGGAACACGCCGGACGACTTGATCTGCGACAAGTCGTCGGCGGCCAGCGCGCTGGTGGCCGCGGTGGCCTGCAGCAGCGCGACGATCAGGATGGAGCGGAGAAATTTCATGGTGCGGACCCCGAATGATTAGAGGAAATCATCCCGCCGGCACGCATGCGCCGTTCGAGAGGTCCGCGAATTCTACCGATGCGCCGGAGCGCGACAAACACGCAAATCCGCTAACGATATGAGCCGATCGAATAACGCCCGCACCGGCCGCGCAATCGGCGCGGGCGCATTACACGCCGCTTACCACGGCAGCGAATAGGTCTTCGTATTCGTGAAGCTCTTCATCGCTTCCTGCACGCCTTCCTTGTATCCGAGCCCCGAATCCTTCACGCCGCCGAACGGCGTCAGTTCGAGCCGGTAACCCGGCACTTCGCGCACGTTCACGCTGCCGACTTCCAGCTCGGTGATGAAGCGCGTGATGTGGTCGAAGCGGTTCGTGCACACCGACGACGACAGCGCATAGTCGGTGCTGTTCGACATCCGGATCGCGTCGTCGATGTCGCGAAAGCGCAGGATCGGCGACACCGGGCCGAACGTCTCGTACTTCACGATCGGCATGTCGGGCGTCACGCGGTCGATCACCGTCGGCGAATACAGCGCGCCGTCGCGCACGTTGCCGACCAGCAGCCGCGCCCCACGCGCGATCGCGTCGTTTACCTGCTGCTCGCAGAACTTCGCGGCCGCCTCGTCGATCACGGTGCCCATGTCCACCGCCGGATCGGACGGATTGCCGTACGACCAGGCCCGCGTCTTCTCGACGACGAGTTCGGTGAAGCGATCGGCCACCGATTCGTGCACCAGCATCCGCTTGATCGCCGTGCAGCGCTGCCCCGAGTTCTTGTACGAGCCCGACACCGCAAGCGTGCTGGCTTCGTCGAGATCGGCGTCTTCCATCACGATGATCGGATCGTTGCCGCCGAGTTCGAGCACGGCGCGCCGGTAGCCCATCCGCGCCGCGATCGACTTGCCGATCGACACGCCGCCCGTGAACGTGATGAGGTCGATCGCCGGGTTCGTGATCAGCTCGTCGGCGATCTCCTTCGGGTCGCCGGTGATCACCTGCAGCATCTGCGGCGGCAAGCCGGCTTCGTACAGGATGTCCGCAAAGAGATAACACGACAGCGGCACCTTTTCCGACGGCTTCACGACGATCCGGTTGTTGGTCGCGATCGACGGCACGATCTTGTGCGCGACCTGGTTCATCGGATGGTTGAACGGCGTGATCGCGGAGATCACGCCGAGCAGCGGGTCGCGCTGCGTGTACACGCGGCGTTTCTTGCCGTGCGGCGTCAGATCGCACGAGAAGATCTGCCCGTCATCCTTCAGCACTTCGCCCGCGCCGAACGTCAGCACGTCGGCCACGCGGCCCGCCTCGTACGTCGAATCCTTGAGGCACAACCCGGCCTCGGCCGTGATCAGCGCCGCGATCTCCGCCGTGCGCGCACGCACGATGTCGGCCGCGCGGCGCAGGATCGCCGCGCGATCGTGGCGCGTGAGCGCCGGCCGGTATGCACGCGCGACCGCGAACGCGCGGCGCACGTCGTCCAGCGTCGCCTTCGGCACGGTGCCGACCAGCGAGCCGTCGTACGGGTTGCGCACGTCGATCACCGCGTCCCGATGAATCCGCTCGCCGTCGATTCGCAGTGCTTCGCGACGAATCCCGCGGACGGCCGTCGATGCTGCAATGGCGTTCATGAGTATGTCCCCTTGCGGATGCAGGTGCATCACTGCAGATGGTTGAGCGCGATGTCGATGATGTCGAAGTTGCGCAGCCGCGCGCGCGCCGCGACGTCGGTCGCGACCGGCTTGCTGAAGATCAGCGGCACGATCTGCTCGGAGATGCCGCCGTGCGAGCGCAGCGGCACGTCGAGGCCCGACAGGTCGTGCTTGATGCGGCGCGTGCCGAGCACGACGTCCTGCTTCGAGATCACGATCAGGTCGCCCATCCGCGCGGGCGGCAGCTCGAAGCGCGCGCAGCCTTCGGCGCCCGTCAGCACGACCTCGATCCCGTCGACCGCGGCGAGCCGCGCGCGCAGCGCGTCGGCATCGGCCGTCGCCGGCACGTAGACGGTCGCGAACGAGCCGAGCGCGCCGTGATGAACGACGTACGGATCGGTGATCGGCAGGATCACGCGCGCCGCGTCGTGGCCGAGCCACTCGTCGAACAGTTCCTGCAGGTAGATCACGTTCGGCTCGCCGGTCTCGTCGTCGTGCTTCGCGTTCATCCCGTGGTCGGCCGTGATCGCGACGATCGCACCGAGCGCGTCGAGACGCTGCAGGTACTGGTCCATCATCTCGTAGAACGCGTTCGCGCCGGGCGTGCCGGGCGCGCACTTGTGCTGCACGTAGTCGGTGGTCGACAGGTACATCAGGTCGATCGGGCGCGTCTCGAGCAGGCGCACGCCGGCCGCGAACACGAATTCCGACAGCGCCGCGCTGTACACGCTCGGCACCGGCTTGCCGACCAGCTCGAGCACGTTGTCGATGCCGTTTTCCTCGAGGCTCGCCTCGTCGGCCTTTTCCGACGAGAAGCAGATGCCCTTCAGCCCCTTGCCGAGCAGGCGGCGCAGCTTGTCCTTCGCGGTGACGACCGCGACGCGCGCGCCCTGTTCGGCGAAGGTCGCGAGCACGGTGGGCGCGACCAGGTACTTCGGATCGTTCATCAGCACCTCGGCGCCGGTGTCGCGATCGTAGAAGTAGTTGCCGCTGATCCCGTGAATCGCCGGCGGCACGCCGGTCACGATCGACAGATTGTTCGGGTTCGTGAAGCTCGGCACCACGCATTCGCCCTTGAGCGCCGTGCCCGGCTTCAGCAGCGTGCGCAGGAACGGCGCGACACCGGCCTCGGCGGCTTCCTCCAGATATTCGTATGCGCAGCCATCGACGCAGACCACCACCACGGGCCGGCTCATCCAGTTGTAGCGGCGGCCGTTCACTTCCACGGATACAGGCGTTTCACTCATGACGTTCATTCCTTTCGGTTCGAAGGGGTTGAGCCGTCGGCGCCCGCGCCGCGCCGAAGGGAGGTGTTTTCCATGCTTGACATTAAAATGGATGATTTGTAGATTGTCAACAACATGCAGAGAACAGAAAGCAAAACAACGCAGCAGCAAGAGGGCTGGTCTCCACTCATCCGCCGTGTGCCGCGGCGCCACAGTCAAGGGGTCTGAAGATGAACGAAGTGCCGGTAAACAAGCGTTTGAATGCATGGGCGACGGGCGCGGCCCGCCTCGCGCTGGCCGCGGCGGTCGCGCTCGGCGTCGCGCAGGCGGCGCACGCGAGGACGTCGCTGCTCGTCTACACCGCACTGGAAGACGAGGCGATGAAGCCCTACAAGGACGCGTTCGAGAAAGCGAACCCCGACATCGAGATCCGCTGGGTGCGCGACTCGACCGGCTCGGTCACCGCGAAGCTGCTCGCGGAAAAGAACAACCCGCGCGCGGACGTCGTGCTCGGCCTCGCCGCGTCGAGCCTCACGCTGCTCGACCTGCAGGGCATGCTGATGCCGTACGCGCCGAAGGGCTTCGACCAGCTCACGCGCAAGTACAGCGACGCGAACAACCCGCCGCACTGGGTCGGCATGGACGTGTGGGGCGCGACGATCTGCTACAACCGCGTCGCCGCGCAGGCGAAGAACATCCCGAAACCGACGTCGTGGGAAGACCTGACGAAGCCGGTCTACAAAGGCGCGATCGTGATGCCGAGCCCCGTGTCGTCGGGCACCGGCTACCTCGACGTGACCGCATGGCTGCAGACCTTCGGCGACGACAAAGGCTGGAAATTCATGGACGCGCTCGACAAGAACGTCGCGCAGTACGTCCACTCGGGCTCGAAGCCGTGCACGCTCGCCGGCACCGGCGAATTCCCGATCGGCATCTCGTTCGAGTTCCGCGGCCACGAACTGCAGTCGCAGGGCGCGCCGATCGACCTCGTGTTCCCGAAGGAAGGGCTCGGCTGGGACATGGAAGGCACGGCGATCATGAAGACGACGAAGCAGCCCGAGGCGGCGAAGAAGCTCGCCGACTTCATGGCGAGCAAGGATGCGAACCAGATCACCGCGCACTGGTGGGCGATCGTCGCGTATCCGGGCGTCGCGCGCAAGCTGGCCGGCATCCCCGACAACTACGCGGACCTGCTCGTGAAGAACGATTTCGTGTGGTCGGCGAAGAACCGCCAGTCGATCCTCGATACGTGGCAGAAGCGCTACGGGGCGAAGGCCCAGCAATAACGCGGCCAGCACGCCGCGACCGGCAGCGGGGCCGCGCAGCGCGCCGCCCCGTGCCCCTTCCCCTCGTCGAATCCGGCCCCCGGGCCGCCCCAGCATGGAGGCGCGCATGGCACCTTATCTGAGCGTAGAACGCATCGAGAAGCGGTACAACGACACGCAGGTCCTCACCGACATCAACCTGAGCGTGATGAAGGGCGAAATGATCTGCTTCCTTGGGCCGTCGGGCTGCGGAAAGACCACGCTGCTGCGGATCATCGCGGGGCTCGAGACGCAGAACGCCGGCCAGATCATGCAGGACGGCCGCGACATCTCGCGGCTGCCGCCGCAACTGCGCGACTACGGCATCGTGTTCCAGTCGTACGCGCTGTTCCCGAACCTCACCGTGTACGACAACGTCGCGTACGGGCTCGTGAACCGGAAGATGAAGCGCGACGCGATCCACGCGCGCGTGCACACGCTGCTCGCGCTGGTCGGCCTGCCCGACAGCCATCGCAAGCATCCCGGCCAGCTGTCCGGCGGCCAGCAGCAGCGGATCGCGCTGGCGCGCGCGCTCGCGACGTCCCCGGGCCTGCTGCTGCTCGACGAGCCGCTGTCCGCGCTCGACGCGCGCGTGCGGGTGCGGCTGCGCCAGGAAATCCGCGCGCTGCAGCAACGGCTCGGCGTGACGACGATCATGGTCACGCACGACCAGGAAGAAGCGCTGTCGATGGCCGACCGCATCGTCGTGATGAACCACGGCGTGATCGAGCAGATCGGCACGCCGCTCGAAATCTACCGGCAGCCCGCCTCGCCGTTCGTCGCGGATTTCATCGGCCGGGTCAACACGATTCCCGCCGAAGTCGCGCGGGACGGCACGCTGCGCGCGGGCGCGGTCGGCCTCGACTGCCGTCATGGCACGGCCCGCCCCGCGCCAGGCGCGGCGGTGTCGGTCTACGTGCGGCCGGAAGACCTGCGGATCCGCGTACCGGGCGAGACGGCCGACAACGTGCTGGCCGGCCGCGTCGAGAAGCTCGAATTCCTCGGCGCGTTCTGCCGCGTGAGCTTCCGGATCGACGGGCTCGACGGCCAGGAGATCGTCGCCGACCTGTCGTATCACGACGTCGACCGCACCGGCGTGCAGGCCGGCGCGCGCATCGACCTCGCGCTCGATCGCGAGCATGTCCGCGTGTTCCCGTGCGCGAAGGAGCGACTGCAATGAGCACCGTCCTGACCGAGCGCCGCCGCGGCGCCGCCGCCCCCGCCGACGTGCGGCAGATCACGCACTGGCACGACCGCCTCGCGCAGCTCGCGCTCGTCGCGATGGCCGCGCTGATGTCGCTGTTCCTGCTGCTGCCGCTCGCGCTCGTCGTGCAGAAATGCTTCGTCGACGCGGACGGGCGTTTCGTCGGCGCGCACAACTTCGTCGAATACATCGAGGACAGCGGCGTGCTGCGCTCGATGCTGCACTCGCTGACGGTCGGCGCGCTCGTCACGATGATCGTCGTGCCGATGGCGTTCACGTTCGCGTATGCGCTGACGCGCTCGTGCATGCCGCTGAAGAACGCCGCGCGCACGATCGCGCTGCTGCCGCTGCTCGCGCCGACGCTGCTGTCGGCCGTGTCGTTCATCTACTGGTTCGGCAACGCGGGGCTGCTGAAGCCGCTGCTGCACGGCCATTCGATCTACGGGCTGCCGGGCATCGTGCTGAGCATGGTGTACGCGTCGTTCCCGCACGTGCTGATGATCCTCGTCACCGCGCTGTCGCTCGCGGACGGCCGGCTCTACGAGGCCGCCGACGCCATGGGCACGCGCCGCATCCGCAAGTTCTTCACGATCACGCTGCCCGGCGCGAAGTACGGGCTGATCAGCGCGACGATGGTCGCGTTCACGATGTGCATCAACGACTTCGGCGTGCCGGTCGTGATCGGCGGCTCGTACAACGTACTGTCGACCGACATCTACAAGCTGATCATCGGGCTGCAGGACTTCAACCGCAGCGCGGTCGTGAGCCTGATGCTGCTGTGCCCGGCACTCGTCGCGTTCGGCGTCGATTTCTTCATCCGCCGCCGCCAGCAGTCGCAGCTCGGCGCACGCTCGACGCCGTACCAGCCGAAACCGTCGCGCGGCTTCGACGCCGCGATGCTCGCGTATTGCGCGCTCGTGTGCGCTTTCTTCATCGCGGTGGTCGGCATCTCGGTGTTCGCGTCGTTCGTGAAGTTCTGGCCGTACCAGATGAGCCTCGGGCTGCAGCACTACCGGATGGGGCTGATCGCGGCCGGCATCTTCGATGCGTACCAGAACAGCCTGCGGATGGCCGCGACCGTGGCGATCGGCGGCACGATCGTCGTGTTCGGCGGCGCCTACCTGATCGAGAAGACGCGCGGCGCGCGCTGGCTGCGCGGCTTCATCAGCCTGTGCGCGATCCTGCCGATGGGCGTGCCGGGGCTCGTGCTCGGCATCAGCTACATCTTTCTGTTCAACGCGCCCGGCAATCCGCTGAACGGGCTGTACGGGTCGCTGTGGCTGCTCGCGATCGTCACGGTCGTCCACTACTACGCGTCGAGCCACCTCACCGCCGTCACCGCACTCCGGCAGATCGACAGCGAGTTCGAGGCCGTGTCCGCATCGCTGAAGGTGCCGTTCTACAAGACCTTCCTGCGCGTGACGGTGCCCGTGTGCCTGCCCGCGATCCTGCTGATCGCGCGCTACCTGTTCGTCAACGGGATGACGACGGTCTCGGCCGTCGCGTTCCTGTACTCGCCGGACACGCAGCCCGCGTCGGTCGCGATCCTGAACCTCGACGACGCGGGCCAGATGGGCCCGGCCGCGGCGATGGCCACGCTCGTGCTCGCGACCTCCTCGTTCGCGTGCGTGCTGTTCGCCTGCATCTCGCACCGCCTGCTGCGCCGCACGCAGGCGTGGCGCAACCCGCATCGCCGTTGATTTCCCGCCGCATTCACGTGACGTCCCGACTTCATCAAGGAGACACCATGACGCTCGCCGCCCAGCCGATCCTGCTCACCCCCGGCCCCCTGACGACCTCCGACACCACGCGCGACGCGATGCTGCGCGACTGGGGTTCGTGGGACAGCGACTTCAACGCGATCACCGCGCGGCTGCGCGAACGCCTGCTGCGGATCGTGCACGGCGCAGGCACGCACGAATGCGTGCCGCTGCAAGGCAGCGGCACGTTCTCGGTCGAAGCGGCCATCGGTACGCTCGTGCCGCGCGACGGCCACGTGCTCGTGCCGAACAACGGCGCGTATTGCCAGCGCATCGCGAAGATCTGCCGCGTGCTCGGCCGCCGGCTGACGACGATCGACTACCGCGAGGATCGCCGCGTCGATCCGGCCGACGTCGAGCGCGCGCTCGCCGCCGATCCGACCATCACGCACGTCGCGCTCGTCCACTGCGAGACCGGCGCCGGCGTGCTGAACCCGCTGCACGAGATCGCGCAGGTCGTCGCGCAGCACGGGCGCGCGCTGATCGTCGATGCGATGAGCTCGTTCGGCGCGATCGACATCGATGCGCGCACGACGCCGTTCGATGCGGTGATCGCGGCGTCCGGCAAATGCCTCGAAGGCGTGCCGGGGCTCGGCTTCGTGATCGCGAAGCGCAGCACGCTCGAACGCTGCGAAGGCAACAGCCATTCGCTCGCGATGGACCTGCACGACCAGTGGGTCTACATGCGGCGCACGACGCAATGGCGCTTCACGCCGCCGACGCACGTGGTCGCGGCACTCGACGCGGCCGTCGCGCAATACGTCGACGAAGGCGGGCTCGCCGCGCGCGGCGGCCGCTACCAGCGCAACACGCGCGCGCTGCTCGACGGGATGCTCGCGCTCGGCTTCCGGCCGTTCCTGGATCCGGCGATCCAGGCGCCGATCATCGTCACGTTCCATGCGCCGGACGACCCGAACTACGACTTCAAGCGGTTTTATCAGGAGGTCAAAAAGCGCGGCTACATTCTGTATCCGGGCAAGCTGACCGAAGTCGAGACGTTCCGCGTCGGCTGTATCGGCCACTTCGGCGAAGCCGGAATTCCAGGCGCCGTCGCCGCGATCGCCGACACGCTGCGCGCGATGGGCGTGCGCCGCGTCTCGGCCGCGGCGGCGGCTTAACGACGCAGCGCGACGCAGCCGGCCGCGTGCGTACGCGCCTGCGGCCGCCCGTTTCCCGGCCGTGCGCGGCACGTGCCTCGACCCTTATTGACGAACCATCCGATGCGACCCTTCTGGATCGAACAAGCGCTGTTCAACGACGGCGATCTCGCCCCCGCGCTGCAAGGCGCGACGCAGGCCGACGTGTGCATCGTCGGCGGCGGCTTCACGGGACTCTGGACCGCGATCCAGGCGAAGCAGCAGAACCCCGCGCTCGACATCGCGATCCTCGAGGCCGACCTGTGCGGCGCCGGCGCGAGCGGACGCAACGGCGGCTGCCTGCTCACGTGGTCCGCGAAATTCCTGACGCTACGGCGCCTGTTCGGCGAAGCCGAGGCAATCCGGCTCGTGAAGGCATCCGAAGCGGCCGTGCAGCACATCGCCGATTTCTGCCGCGCGCACGCCATCGACGCGGAACTGCGGCTCGACGGCACGCTGTACACCGCGACGTCGCGCGCGCAGGTCGGCACGCTCGCGCCGGTGCTCGACGCGCTCGCCGCAGCCGGCATCCACAGCTACGAACCGCTGCCGCCCACGGAGGTCGCGCGCCGCTCGGGCTCCGCGCGCAACATCGACGGCGTCTACTCGCCGATCGCCGCGACCGTGCATCCCGGCAAGCTCGTGCGCGGGCTGCGCCGCGTCGCGCGCGCGATGGGCATCCGGATCTACGAGCGCACGCCGATGCTCGACTTCACGCCCGGGCAGCCGGCCGTCGTGCGCACGCCGTCCGGCAGCGTCACGGCGGGCACGCTCGTGTTCGCGATCAACGCGTGGATGGCGAGCCGCTTTCCGCAGTTCGAGCGCACGATCGCGGTCGTGTCGAGCGACATGGTGATCACCGAGAAATGCCCGGAACTGCTCGAGAAGACCGGCCTCGTGGACGGCGTGTCGGTGCTCGATTCGCGGATCTTCGTCTACTACTACCGCACGACGGCCGACGGGCGGCTGATGCTCGGCAAGGGCGGCAACACATTCTCGTGGCGCAGCCGCATCGCGCCGGTGTTCGACCGGCGCTCGCCGTACGAGGCGCAACTCACGCACAGCCTGCGCGAATTCTTCCCGTCGCTCGCCGGCGTGCCGGTCACCGCGAGCTGGAACGGCCCGTCGGATCGTTCGGTCACGGGCTTCCCGTTCTTCGGCCGCCTCGACGACGCGCCGAACGTGTTCTACGGCTTCGGCTATTCGGGCAACGGCGTCGGGCCGACCTACATGGGCGGGCAGATCCTGTCGTCGCTCGTGCTCGGCCTCGACAACGCATGGACGCGCAGTCCGATCGCGCGCGGCCCGCTCGGCCATTTCCCGCCGGAGCCGATCCGTTACGTCGGCGCGCACGTCGTGCGCAATGCGATCCGTCGCAAGGAGCGTGCGGAGGACGAAAGCCGGCAGCCATCGGCTGTCGATACGTGGCTCGCGAAGTTTGCGAGCGCGGCCGGCAAGGCCGACAAGGTGTGACGACGCGTCGACCTGACGACGCAACGAAAAAGGGACGCTGCGCAGCGTCCCTTTGTGTGTGTGCGGCAGCCCGCGCGGGCGCCGCCGACGCTCATGCGCGCGCGGTTTTATCCCGCGCCGCCTTGCCCGCGGCCGGCAGCCCCTGCTCGTGCGTCCGGCGCATCCGCGCGAGGCCGTGCGCGACGTGCTCGCGCACGAGCGCGACGGCCTGCTCGGCGTCGCCGGCCGCGAGCGCCTGCACGATCTTGTCGTGCTCGGCCGCGGACACGGCGATCGCGTCCTCCTCGGCCTCGATCGCGGCTTGGCGCAGCAGGCCGAGCTGGCGCACCAGCCGGCGGTAGGTGTCGGTGAGGTGCGTATTGCCGACGCCGACCACCATCGCATCGTGGAACTGCACGTTCAGCTCGGTATAGCGCGTGACGTCGTGCGTCTTCGCGGCGTCCTTCATCGACTGGATGATGCCCTTCAGCACCTTCAGCGTGTCGGGCGAGATGCGCGTCGCGAGCGCGCGCGCGACCGACTCGTCGAGCATCGCGCGCACTTCATAGATCTCCTCGGCCTCGCGCAGCGGCACGACGCGCACCGTCACGCCGCGGTTCTTCTCGTTGCGCAGCAGGCCGGCCTGCTCCAGCGCACGAAACGCTTCGCGCACGGGGCCGCGCGACACGTTCAGCCTGGTCGCGATGTCGACTTCGTTGAGCTTTTCGCCGGGCGCGTATTCGCCGGAAACGATCGCGCGCTCGAGCATGTCCTGGACGATCATCGCGAGCGACTGGCTTTGCAGGAGTTCGATGGCGCTGAGCGCGTTCGGGGAAGTCATGGTCGGACAGGCAGCGGAGCTGCGGGTGAAAACGAGGGCGCCCTATCGGCGAATGATCCTTGTATACCCTCGGTCCGACACATTGTCAACAGTTTTCAGTTTCCAAAAATCCATGCCGCCTGCCGGAACACGCCCGGCAGGCGGCGCGCACGCGGCGGCCGAACCTGCCCGGCCGCGCGACCTCCGGCCGTCAGGCCGTGCGCTTCACCGGCCCCGGATCGCTCTGGCTCGGCCGGCCCGTTTCGACGTGGCCCGCGAAGCGGCGCACGACCTTGTCGTCGCCGCCGCGCAGCGTCGTCGCGGTGATCGTCAGATCGTACCAGCCGTGGCTCGACGACAGCGCGAAGTGATCCTCGATGCGCTCGCCCGGCTCCAGCGTGTAGGTCCGCGCAGGCGCATGCCCGTATGCGTTGTCGACCGTCACGCGGCACGTCGCGCGGCCGCTGTTGCGCAGCTGCAGGTACACGTGGCGGTTGCGCACGTCGTAGCCGATCTTCGCCTCGGGGTTCGCGTGGCGGCCGTCCGCGGCGAGCCGCGTGTTGCCCTGGAACTCGCACAGATAGCCGTTCGGGCCGTAGGCGGCGAGATGGTACTCGCCGCGCGCGGCCGACGTGCTCCACGTATCGGCGAAGCGGTCGTGCGCGGACACCGCGTAGCGGCGCGGCGGCGTCGCCGGGTTGCGGCGGTCGTACACGTAGAACGCGGCGCCCGCGTCACCGGCGTTCGCGAAGTCGAGCGACACGCTGTCGTCGCGGCCATGCACGTGGGCATGCACGAACAGCTCGTACGGCAGCGCCCGCGCCGGACGCGTGCCGGGCTCCTGCGCCGGCATCGACTGCCGGGCGGGCACCTGGTACGCCTGGCCGGCCGTCGCGATGTGCTGCGGCACCGTGAAGCTCACCGTGCGCGTGTCGGGTCGCGCGGAGAAGTCGAACGCCGACGTGAGATCGCCGCAGATCGACCGGCGCCATGCGCTGATGTTCGGCTCCTTCACGCCGAAACGCGCTTCGAGGAAACGCAGCACCGACGTGTGGTCGAACGTTTCCGAGCAGACCCAGCCGCCCTTCGTCCACGGCGAGATGATGATCAGCGGCACGCGCGGCCCGAGGCCGATCGGCTGGATGCCGCCCGGGTCGGCGCCCGGCACGAGCGGGCTCATTTCGCCCGGGTACTGGTTCAGGTCGAGCAGCTCGTCGCCGAGGTTCGACAGCAGGTTCGACGACACGATGCCCTGGCCGCCCATGCCGCTCGTGACCGGCGGCACCGGCGGCACGACGTGGTCGAACAGCCCGTCGTTCTCGTCGTAGTTCAGGATGAACACCGTCTTCGCCCACACCTCCGGGTTCGACGTCAGCGCCTCGAGCACCATGTTGATGTAGAACGCGCCGTCGGTCGGCGACGCCTGCGGGTGCTCGCTGTACTTGTACGGCGACACGATCCACGACACCTGCGGCAGCCGGTTCGCCTGCACGTCGGCCTTCAGCTCGGCGAGCGTGTGGTCCGATGCGCCCTTGTCGACCAGCGGGCCGCTCGCGCCTTCCTTCACCTGGAACTTCTTGAAGAACATCAGCGAATTGTCGGTGTAGTTGTCGGTCGGGTCGCCCGGGATGCCCGTGCCGCCCTGGTACACCTTCCAGCTGATCTTCGCGTTCTCGAGGCGCTCGGCGTAGGTCGTCCACGTGTAGCCGTTCACGTCGTCGCGCTCGCCGATGCCCGGGCCGTTCGGCGGGTTGCCGTAGACGTTGCGCGGGTCGACCGTGCCGGTCCACAGGTAGATGCGGTTCGGCGCGGTGTCCGCGTGCGCGGAGCAGAAGTACGAATCGCAGATCGTGAATGCATCGGCCAGCGCGTAGTGGTACGTGAGATCCTGGCGCTTCAGGTAGCCCATCGTCAGCACGTCCTGCTTCTGGTTCACCCATTGGTCCCACTGGCCGTTGTTCCAGGACAGGTGGCCGCTGCTCCAGCCGTGGTTGGTGCCCGGCTGGAATTCGGTCGTCTGCTTCGGATCGAGGTAGAACGGCAGCACGTACGGCGCCGACGGATCGAGGCCGCGCGAATGGTAGTTCTTCGTGAACACCGACGCCGGCGGCTGCTGCCATACCGGCGCACCGCTCGGCAGCAGGTGCGGGCGCGGATCGTCGAAGCCGCGCACGCCGCGCAGCCCGCCGAAGTAATGGTCGAACGAACGGTTTTCCTGCATGAAGATCACGACGTGTTCGACGTCGCGGATCGTGCCCGTGCGATAGGCGGCCGGCATCGCCAGCGCGTTGCGGATCGCGGGCGGAAAGCCCGCATAGGCGGCCATCGCGCCGGCCGACTGCGCGGCAAGGCGCAGGAAATCGCGTCGATTGTTCGAGGACATGAAGGGAACCCTGTTGTCGGTAGGAGTGAGGGCCGGTCGAGCGGGGCCGGCGATCGGTGTGTTACCCGCCATTACCCCGCACCGGCGTGTCCCGGCCATGACCGGTTACCGCAGGATTCTTTGGGTGACCCACAGGTTTTTTTCGAAGCGGCGCACGACGCGCCTTTCATGCGGCCGACACACGCGTGCGCTACGCTGACGCGCGATGAAGAGGGGGGAGAAGCCGAGTCGTGTTCGATCAGCTGAAGGCGTTCCACGCGACCGTCCGGCAGGGCAGCATCACGCGCGCCGCACGCCATCTGGGCGTGAGCCAGCCGACGATCGCCGCGCAGATCCGGCAGGTCGAGCAGGTGTACGGCGTCGAGCTGTTCTACCGCAGCGGCCGCAAGCTCGAGGTGACCGAGACCGGCATCGAGCTGCTGCCGCTCGTCGAGCAGATGATCGCGCTCGAGGCGCAGGCCGACATCATGCTGCGCAACGTCGGCGGCCTGTTCGAAGGCCACCTGCGGATCGGCGCAACGGGCCCGTACTACATCATGGATGCGGTCGGCCGCTTCTCGCACGCGCATCCGTCGATCGCGCTCACGTGCCGGATCGGCAACTCCGATGAAATCCTGCAGGCGCTGCAGGAATTCCGCATCGACCTCGCCGTCTCGTCGCAGCGCAACGATGCCGACGGCCTCGAACGCAAGGTGATCTCGACCGATCCGCTCGTGCTCGTCGTGCACCGCAACCATCCGCTCGCGCGGTTCGATGCGATCGATCCGGCTCGACTCGCCGACGTGCGGCTGCTGATCCGCGAGGAAGGTTCGGTCACGCGCCGCTGCACGGAGACGATCCTGGCGGCGGCCGGTGTCGCGGCCGTGTCGGTTGCCGAGATCGGCAGCCGCGAAGCGATCCGCGAGGCGATCCTGCACGGCGTGGGCGGCAGCCTGTTTCCGCTCGGCGAGGCCGAACGCCATCCTGACCTGCGCGTGATCGCGCTGCGCGGCGCCGAAACGACGATCGACGAATACGTGTACTACCTGAAGGCGCGCCGCCAGAGCCCGGCGATCGACGCGTTCCTCGCGTGCATCCTGCCGGACGGCGGCAAGCCGGCCGCGGCGGACGAAACCGGACGCACGGCGCGGCGGGCGAACGCGCGCTGAGCTGCCGCGCGCTCGCCGGTTCCGCACTTGACCGGCGCTGTTCCCGCGCCTTCCCTCGTGTTGCCTCGTGCCTTCCTTCCGTCGTTGCGCTCACCTCATTTCGGCAGTGCCGGAATCATCCACGTCAGCACGTGCTGCTGCAGGAACACCAGCACGCCGAGCAGCAGCGTGAGAATCACGCTGTGCCAGAAGGTGCGCGCAAACACGACACCTTCCTGCCCTTTCAGGTCCGTCGTCGATACGCCCGTCGCGATGTTCTGCGGCGAGATCATCTTGCCCATCACGCCGCCCGACGAGTTGGTCGCGGCCATCAGCACCGGATCGAGGCCCAGCTGCCGGGCGGCCACGACCTGCAGGTTGCCGAACAGCGCGTTGCCCGACGTGTCGCTGCCCGACAGGAACACGGCGATCCAGCCGAGCGACGCGGACACCAGCGGGAACAACGCGCCCGTCGACGCGACGCCGGTGCCGAGCGTGTAGCTGATGCCCGAGTAGTTCAGCAGGTAGGCGAGGCCGACGATCATCATCACCGTGACGATCGCGATCCAGGTCTGCCGCCACGTCTTCACCACGCATTCGACGAACGCCCCGGGGCCGGTGCGCGTCAGCGCGGCCGTGATGAGCGCCGACACCAGGATCGCGGTACCCGTGCCGAGCGGCTGGAAGTCCCAGATCGCCGCATACGGCTTGTGATACAGCGACACGAACACCGCGTTGTGCAGGCCCGGCCACTTGATCTTCACGTCGCCGATCGCCGCGATGTTCGCGTGCACCCACACGATCACGACCACCGACACGACGAGCCACGGCAGCCAGCCGCCGAAGCCCGCGCGCGCGGCGCCGGCCGCTGCCGGCACGCTGCGCGCGAGCGCGTATTGCGGATCGGGCTGCGGCTTCCACACCTGCAGGAAGCCGATCGTCACGATCAGCGACGTGAGCGACGACAGCACGTCGGTGAGCTGGTAGCCGAGGAAATTCGACGTGACGAACTGCGCGAGCGCGAAACTGCCGCCCGACACGAGCAGCGCCGGCCACAGCTTCGAAATCGAGCGCAGCCCGCCGTACGCGCCGACCACGTAGAACGGCAGCAGCAGCGCGAAGAACGGCAGCTGGCGGCCGACCATCTGCGCGAGCGTCGCGGGCGGCAGCGACGTGACCGCGCCGAGCACGGTGATCGGCACGCCGAGCGCGCCGAACGCGACCGGCGCCGTGTTGAACAGCAGCGTATAGGTGAGCGCTTCGAGCGCGGGGAAACCCAATGCGATCAGCAGCGCGCTCGTGATCGCGACCGGCGTGCCGAATCCGGAGATCCCTTCGAGCAGGCACCCGAACGAGAACGCGACGACGAGCAGCACGAGGCGGCGGTCGTCGGGCAGGTTGTCGAGCATCCACTGCCGGAACTGGTCGAAGCGGCCCGACTTCACCGCGATGTTGTACAGCAGCAGCGCGTTGAAGACGATCCACATCACCGGCACGACCGCGAGCGCCATGCCGGCGCCGACCGCGTTGAACGCCAGCCCGGCCGGCATGCCCCACGCGCCGATCGCGACCGCGAGGCCCGCGACGAGCCCGGCGAGCGACGCCTGCCACGCCGGGCGGCGCAGCACGCCGAGCGCGATCAGCGCGACGGCGATCGGGATCGCGGCGACGAGAAACGACAGCAGCAGCGAGTGGGCGACGGGCGTCAGCGGCTGCGCGAAGACGATGCCGGGCGGTAGGGCGTCGGTCGGGTTCATCGTGTCTCCAGATGTCGACCCGAGTTGGCGCTTTAGCGCTTACTCGGGTCCCATGCCTTGCGCTGACGACCCGGGTTGGCGTGTCGATGCCCCGGGTTCGGTACAAGGCGATGTCCTGTGGTCACGACCACGATCGGGCGCTTGCGCACGCAACGACGTTGCATGGCCAACCGATCGGTCGCTTAAAAGAGGTTAGGAGGCGCGCGGCGCTTGTACAAGGGGGACAAGCCCGATGCGTGACGACCCGATACGGCCGTTGCGCCGCCAGATGACCGGCGGATGGCGGGTGGCTGTCGCGTTCGACAGGAAGCCTGGTCATGCGGTCGACCGCGCAATGTTGCGCGCGCGGCAAAGGTGACTGACGGCAACGAGGATGTTTCGTCCGGCATCCGACGCCTAGACTGGCTGCATCGATTCCGGCCGGGCCAGAAACGGCGCGGCACCGGAACCTCTCGGAGCAGACACGATGAAGACGATCCAACACGCGGCATGCGCCTTCCTGCTGATCGGCGCGGCCGTCGCCGCCCATGCGCAGGCGGCATCGACGGTGACGCGCGCGCAGGTCCGCCAGGAACTCGTTGAATTGCAGGCCGCCGGCTACCGGACGAGTCTTGCAAGCAGTCCCGACTTTCCGGAGCACATGCAGGCGATCATGCAGCGTGCCGCGCGGGCGCGCGGCGGCGATACCGGTCACGGCAGCGACGGCCGGGCGAACGGGGAATCAGGCAAGCCGGCGCTGCCGCACGCGATCGATCGCGGCACGTACGCGCATCACTGATCCGATGACGGAAGGAACCGGACGATCGCGCCGCGGCGGCGCGGCGCGCGCTGCGCCGGCCGCCCGCGCGACCGTCAGACGCTGAAGCGGTTCAGCGTATAGGCGCGATAGGCCGCGACGAACGCATCGAACGATCCGGCCTCCTTCGCTTCGAGTTCGGCTTGCTCGGCCAGCGACTTCGCGGCGAGCGCCTGCTCGGTGTGCAGCGTATCCGCCGACGGCGGACGGGCGCGGAAATGCGCGGCATGCGCTTCGCTCTGCGCGAGCGCAAACGCGAGGAACGACTGGCCGTTGGCGCGCATCGTGCGCAGCACGCGCGCGGACGGCGTGCGTTCCGGATCGGCGAGCTTCTCGCGCTGCGCGGCAATCGCGCGTGCGTGCTCGTCGCCGCCGCGGATCTCGTCGAGGCGGCGGCCGACGGTTTCGATATCGGCCATCAGCGCGTCGGCCCACTGCCGCAGCGAGATCGACTGGCCGTCGCGCGTGAGCGCGAGCCCCGGCTTGCGGCCTTCCATCGTCACGCTGCCGAAGTTCGCGTTCGCTTCCTTGTACGCATCGCAGTCGAGCGGCGCACTGTCGTCCAGCGCGCACGCGAGCAGGAATGCGTCGATGAAGCGCGTGGTTTCCAGCGCGATGCCGGTCGGCTCGAACGGATCGATGTCGAGGCAACGCACTTCGATGTACTGCACGCCGCGCGACGCGAGCGCATGCAGCGGCCGCTCGCCCGAGTACGTGACGCGCTTCGGACGGATCGTCGAGTAGAACTCGTTCTCGATCTGCAGCACGTTCGTGTTGATCTGGATCCACTCGCCGTCGCGATGCGTGCCGATCGCCTCGTATGCCGGATACGGCTCGCTCACGGCCTTCGACAGCGCGTCGAGATAACCGGGCAGCGTGTTGTAGTCGACGTGCAGCGCGGCCTGGGCCGTCGTGTTCGAGTAGCCGAGATCGCTCATCCGCAGGCTCGTCGCATACGGCAGGTACAGCGTGTCGGCGTCGAACGTGTCGAGCTTGTGCGGCTTGCCGCGCAGGAACTTCGTGTCGAGCACCGGCGATGCGCCGAACAGGTACATCAGCAACCAGCTGCGGCGGCGGAAGTTGCGGATCTGCGCGAGATAGCGCTCCGACTGGTAATCGACGAGCGTGGCCGTCGAGCCTTCTTCCGCATGCAGGCGCCGCCACACCTCCTCGTGCAGCGAGTAGTTGTAGTGGATGCCGGCGATGCACTGCATCGTGCGGCCGTAGCGATACGCGAGGCCGCGCCGGTACACCGTCTTCAGCCGGCCGATGTTCGACGTGCCGTAGTTGGCGATCGGAATCTGGTCGTCGGCCGGCAGCAGGCCCGGCATCGAGTCGTTCCACAGCAGCTCGTCGCCGAGCGACGCATAGACGTAGCGATGCAGGTCGTCGAGGCGTTCGAGCGTGATGGCGGCATCGCGCTCGGCGGGCGTGATCAGTTCGATCAGCGCTTCGGAATAGTCGGTCGTCAGCGCCGGATGCGTGAGCGCCGAACCGAGCGCGCGCGGATGCGGCGTGAACGCGATCATGCCGTCGCGCGTCACGCGCAGGCTTTCCTTCTCGATGCCGCGCAGGCCGTCGGGCAGATGCTGCCGCGTCGGGCCCGAGCTCAGCGCGTCGAGGCGTTTCAGCAGCAGTTCGGACTGGCGGTGAGTCATGGTGTTCGACATGGAGACGCAAGTGCGTGACGGCCGCGCGCAGAACGCCGCGCGCGGCCGGCTGGATTGTTGGTCGCTTCGTTGGTAGCGGGCACTTTAACATCTCGCCGGAACACGCGCTTGAGGTGGCGCCGGGCACGGCACACGGGCCTGAGCGGGCCATCGGAGGGGCCGGCGCGGCAGTCCGGGCCCGTGTCACCCGTTCGCGACGAAGCCGATCCGCACGCCGGTCACCGCCATTCGTCGGACGGAACGAGAACGACGAACGGGTGGCGGCAGGTGCAACCGTACCGCTGAATGGATCGGGAAACGACGCGTGCGCAGGCATCCGCACGCGCGACATCCGGCCGATGCCGGATGCATGGAATCGCCATCACGGGCCGCGTCACGCCGGCACTCGCCGCGTGCCGGCACCGCGTGCGTGACGGGTTGCGGCGCCGCCTTCTTGCGGTCGCACCCGACCGCGGTGCGCCGCGATCACCCGCCGCGCGCGCCGCCCGCCCGGTCGGCCACCTCGTTCCACAGATGCAGCGCCGCATACGCGCGCCACGGCCGCCAGCCTTCGGTGCGGCGTTTCTGGCTGGCGAGCCGGTCAAGCGCCGGATCGCGCGCGGCGATCGACTGCATCAGCACGAGATCGGAGGCCGGCCACGCATCCGGGTCGCGCCACGCGCGCATCGCGATGTATTCGACGGTCCACGGACCGATGCCCGGCAGATCGAGCCACGCGCTGCGCAGCGTCGCGAGATCGGCATGCGCGCGATCGACCGGCACGTCGCCGGCCGCCACCGCGCGCGCCACGCCCGTCAGCGCCGCCACCCGCTTGCCGGGCATCCCGATCTTGTCGAGATCGCACGCGGCCAGCGCGTCGGGCGTCGGGAAACGCCACGCGGGTGCGCCGTCGTCGTCATGCACCACGCGCTCGCCCGCCCGTTCGACGAGCCGGCCGACGATCGTCGTCGCGGCCTTCACGCTCACCTGCTGGCCGACGATGGCGCGCACGGCCAGTTCGAACCCGGACCACGCACCCGGCACGCGCAACCCCGGCGCGGCCTCGACGAGCGGCGCGAACCACGGATCGCGCCCGAGCCCGCCGCCGATCGCGGCCGGATCGGCGCCGAGGTCGAACATCGTCGCGACGCGCGCGGCGAACGCCTCGTCGACATGACGCGCGACGGCCCCTTCGACGGTCGCGATCAGGCAATGCTTGCGCGGATGTTTCGTGACGGTGAGCCGGCCCGCATCGCCGTGCAGGTCGACGATGCGGCGATACGCGCCGTCCGCGACCTGTTCGACGCCCGGAATCGCGCGCCCGCTGAAGAAGCGCAGCACGCGCGCCCAGTCGTACGGCGCCTGGTAGCGCAGCGTCATTTGCGCGGACGGCGGCACGTGGCCGCCGTTCGCGATGGACGTGATCGTTGTCGTTTCGATGCTCAAACCGCACTGCCCTCCGTCATGGCTTCGGCTTCATCGGGGTGGATATGACGCGCCTCGGATGCGAGCAGCGTTGCCTTACGGCGCACGCCCCAGCGATATCCTGCCAGCGCGCCGCCCTTTTGCACGACGCGATGGCACGGGATCGCGAGCGCGACCGGATTCGACGCGCACGCGGAGGCGACCGCCCGCACCGCGCGCGGCGAGCCGAGCGCCTCGGCAATCTCGGAGTAGCTGCGCGTCTCGCCGTACGGAATATGCGTGAGCGCTTCCCATACGCGCTGCTGAAATGCGGTCGGCGCGATGTCGAGCGGCAGGTCGAATGCGTGCCGCGTGCCGTCCAGGTATGCGCGGATCTGCGCGACGAATGGCGCGAGCCGGGCGGACGCCTCGACCAGCTCGGCGCGGGCAAAGGCGTCCTTCAGCTCGCCGACGAGTGCCGCCGGTTCGTCGCCGAACGCGATCCGGCAGATGCCCTGCCCGGTCGCGGCGACGAGCACCGTGCCGAGCGACGTCGACGCGGTCGCATAGTCGATCGTCAGGCCGGCGCCCTGGCGGCGGAACGCGGACGGCGCCATCCCGAGCTCGCGCGGCACCGACGCATAGAGCCGCGACGGCGAGTTGAAACCCGCATCGACGGCCGCCTGCGTGACCGGCTGCCCGCTTTGCAGCGCCTGCCGCAACGCGGCGCCGCGCTGCGCGGCCTGGTACTGCCGCGGCGACACGCCGACCACGCGCTTGAAGAGCCGCTGCAGGTGGAACGGGCTCACGTGCACGGCATCGCTCAGTTGCTGCAGCGTGAGCCGCTCGGCATGCGCGTCGAGCACCGCGCACGCGCGGTTGACGATCTCGAGCTCGCGCGGCAGCCCTTCCGGCTGACAGCGCTTGCAGGGCCGGAAGCCGGCCGCGCGCGCGGCCGCCGGATCGGCGAAGAACGACACGTTCTCGCGGCGCGGCAGCCGCGACGCGCAGGTCGGACGGCAGAACACGCCGGTCGTGCTCACGGCATAGAAGAACGCGCCGTCCGCATGCGGATCGCGCTTGGTCACGGCGCCCCAGCGGGCATCGTCGGTCGGATAGGCAGTTTTCATCTGAACCTCGCACGCTCTAGTGTAGATGGTGCCTACTCTAGACATCGGCACCTGCCGTCGCGCCCTGAATCTTGCTCTGTGATTCGCGCCGCCGAACCGGGGACACATCGGTCGGCCATCCATCCGACAAAACACCCGAAACGGCTGCTCCGGCGCGGTTTTCGTCATCGTCCCGTCACCATTTTGCTGCAGTGCGGATGCGACAAATCGCCGTCCTGACGTTTTTTTGCAAACGGAATATTGCGTCGCACCATCGCCGTGTGTATAGTTGGAACTGTCTCCTCCATGTCTCCTCCTGATATGGATTAAGCCCGTTCCGCACTGCGTGAACGGGCTTTTTTTCGTCTGTCGATTGTGCCGTGTTCCGGCCGGCGGCGCGATGCGTCTACACTCGATGCTCGTCGACTGCGAAGGAGTATCGGTTCATGAAGCCCACCATCCGCGGGATCGATCACATCGTGCTGCGCGTGACCGACATGGCGGCGATGACGCGCTTTTACTGCGACGCCGTCGGCTGCCATGTGGAAAAGGAACAGCCCGATCTGGGCCTCGTGCAGTTGCGCGCCGGCGATGCGCTGATCGACCTGCTGGCCGTCGGCGGCCCGATCGACCGCCCCGACAGCGGGCCGCCCGGCACCGGGCGCAACCTGGATCACCTGTGCCTGCGCGTCGAGCCGTTCGACCCCGACGCATTGATCGCCCATTTCGCCGCGCACGGCGCGCGCCCGGGCGCCCCGGCCGACCGCTACGGCGCCGGCGGCTACGGGCCGTCGATCTACCTGTTCGATCCCGAAGGCAACATGGTCGAGTTCAAGGGGCCGCCGCCCGCGATCGGCTGAACGCGGCCGGCATGCGGGCCATCACGCGTCCGCGCGCGCCTTCAGCACCGTCCATTCGACCGCAACGGGATCGTGGTCCGCGCTCGAGATCCACGCCGCGCCGTCCTGCACCGTGCACTGCAGGCGCATCGTGCGCTCCGCGAGCTGCCCGAGCGCGCTCGCGACGCCGTCGGCGAGCGACAGCACCTGCACGTTGCGCAGCCGTTCGACCTTGCTGCGCACGCCCTGCCACCAGATATCCGAGGTCTTGCCGCCGTACGCGATCACCGTGACCTGCCCGGCGCGGCCGGCCGCCTTCGAGATGCGCCGTTCGTCGGGCTGGCCGGCCTCGATCCACACGTCGATCGCACCCGTCAGGTCCTTCTGCCACAGATCGGGTTCGTCGACGTCCGACAGCCCCTTGCAGAATTCGAGCCGCTCGTGCGCGAACAGCGCGAACGCGACGATGCGCACCATCATCCGGTCGTCGGTTTCCGACGGATGGCGCGCCACCGTCAGCGCGTGATCGGCGTAGTAGTGCCGATCCATGTCGGCGATTTGCAGTTCGGCTTTGTAGATCGTGGATTTCAGCGCCATGCGGAGTCGGCCCGGGCGGGCATTCGGTTCGGTCGGGCCGTGATGATACCGAATGCGCGCCGCCCGGCGCGTGTCATGCGTGCCCCACAGCGCAACGGCCCGGCATCAGCCGGGCCGTGTTCGGTTCGCGCCGCCGGCACCTCGGGCCGGCGCGCTCGCGCGTCGTGCGACTGCGCGGGGATGGATCGGTTACTGCTTCACGAAGCGCGAATCGGTCCAGAGGCCTTGCTGGTCGCTGTTGTCGGCGCTGACGAACTGCACGTCGCCCTGGTCGACCGACACCACGCGGAAGCGCTGGCCTTCCGGCACCGACAGGCAACGGAAGTCGTCGAAGTATTGCTGCTTCGCCTGCGACTTGCCGTCACGCTCGTGATTCAGTACGGAATCCAGATTGTCTTTCGACAGGCAGCCCCACGCATTCTTCGTCAACTGGATTTCCTGCTTCGGCTTCACGGCGGAATCGCCGCCGGCCTGGGCAATCGACACCGCGCAAAATGCGCCGACGAGGGCAAAAAGGATACCGGTACGCTTCATCATGTTCTGTCTCCAGGCTGCGGGCACCAGGCTGGGGTTAGCTATGCGTTTAAAGATGATCGTGAACCCGCGTTTTTCACTTTAGAAGACCGGCAAACGATAGCAAGCACATTTGTTGTGCGACCGCAATAGCGGCGGATTGTCGCACCCCCGTGCGCAGCCCGTTTTTCGCGCGGTGCACGCGGCGGACAACACCTGCCGTGTGGCGGACAGCCCCGTCACGCCGGGCGGAAAGCGTTATCCGACAAGGCTTTCATCCAAGTTACATGGCGACGCTTGAACGGTTTGGATAATCCATTTCGTGATCCCGATCATTTTGATGCGCCGCACATAAAGTCATCCGAAACGATTCGACTTTACCGCGGCGCGGAATCGCCATTACCCGACACAAGAAAAATGCCAGGTATAAGCGAATCCGTATTTATCCGTAGTTCCCCGCATGGATTCGGCACCCGAGAAAGTCCCGTCGCAAGCGTTTTTCGCGAGCGTGTTTACCCTGCCTTATTCGGACCGGATTGCGGGCGTTCGAAATAATCGCGCTGGAAAATGCACATGCGATAGGCGTTGTGATACGCGCCGTTACCGAAAAATTCTTCCTTCAATTCGGCTTCGTGCTGGAATCCGCATTTCTCGTACACGTGAATCGCCGCCGCATTCGACGTGTCGACGATCAGGTACAGCTTGCGCATGTTCAGCACCTTGAAGGCGTACTCGATCGCGAGGCGCGTCGCCTGCCCTGCATAACCGCGCCCCTGGCATTGCGGCGCGATGATGATCTGGAACTCGCCGCGGCGGTGGATGTAGTCGAGCTCGATCAGCTCGACGAGGCCGACCAGCTCGCGTTGCGCATCGACCGCGACGAACCGGCGTTCGCGCTGGTCGTGCACGTGGCGGTCGTACAGTTGCGACAGTTCCGAGAAGGTTTCGTACGGCTCCTCGAACCAGTAGCGCATGATCTTCGCGTCGTTGTTCAGCTCGTGGACGAAGCGCAGGTCCTGGCGCTCCAGCGGCCGCAGCGCGAGCGTGTGGGTATCGTTCTGGAGTTGCATGTTGGTGTCCTGTTGGATGCCGGCGCACGGGCGGAACGCCCGCGCGGCACGGCCGCGTCCGGGCCCGTTCCGCACTGTAAGAAATTGAACGCGGGCGAGGTTCAGAGCCTAGAATGGGAGCAAGGGTTCCTGCCACCGCAAGGAGGCTATCGTGATCGAGCAAGTCATACTCGGAATATTCCTCGTGCTGCCGCTCGTCATCGTCGCGGCGCTGTTTTCCGACGAACTGTGGCAAGAACACCGGCGCCAGCATCCACGCGACGAAAACGCACCGCATATCGACTGGAAGCATCCGTGGCGCCGCGTGCGACGCGGCCATTGAGCCGGTTCACCCTCGCTCCGCAACACGCGCCGGCCCGGACGCCCCGGGCCAAGTAACGCGCGCTGCACCAGCCCTTCGACCCGATTCCCGCCCAACCCGCGAGACGCCGACGTGAACGACAAGCCCGCTGCCCCTGCTCACGATATCCCTCACGAAACGATCGACCTGCAGATCGCCGACGTGCTGGCGGCCGTCCGCTACCCGGCGAACAAGGATGCGATCGTCGATGCCGCGCGCGACGCCGGCGCCAGCAACGAAGTGCTGTCGATGCTCGACGGTCTGCCCGAACAGGACTACGCGGACGTCGATGCCGTCACGCACTGGGTCGCCGGCAACTTCGGCCCGGGGCTCGGCATTTGAGCGGATGCCGATAACGCGATAGGATCGGGCCGCACCGGTCGCGCCGCGACCGGGAGGCGTGCCGCCCGGCGCAAGATCGGGTGCGGGCACGCGTGTCCGGGGGACTCCATGGAAGGCATCCTGATCCAGCACACGACGCGACGTCAGCTCTGGTTCGGCGCGCTGACGGCGCTCGTCATCCTGCTCGCGCTCGGGATCGCCGCGCCGCACGCGAATGTCGCGCTGCCGGCCGTCGAGCCGTTTATGCCGATGTGCGCGCTCACCGTGTTCACGACCGCGAGCATCGCCGCGTTCTTCCTCGGCGCGCAGTTCACCGTCACGCGCCAGCCCGTGCTCGGCGCACTCGGCGGCGCCTATGCGTTCACCGCGCTCGCCGTCGCACTGCAACTGCTCACCTTTCCCGGCGTATTCGCGCCGCACGGCCTGCTCGGCGCGCGCCCCCAAAGCGCCGCATGGATGTGGATCTTCTGGCATGCCGGCTTCCCGTGCTTCGTGATGGCCGCGCTGTTCGCGCGCGAGCGGTTGACGCGCGCACCGGTCGGCGAACACGAGACGCGCCGCTGGACGGTCGCGCTCGTCGGCGGGCCGGCCGTCGCCGCGGCGCTGCTGTGCGCGCTCGCGCTGAACGTGTCGCTGCCGCCGGCGTTCCATCCGCCCGGCGACGCGGCCGTGCTGCCCGTCAACGGCATCGCGCTCGTCGTGTGGCTCCTCAATGCGCTCGCGCTCGTCGCGGTGCTCGCCACCGGCCGGCTGCGCACGACGCTCGACCTGTGGCTCGCGATCGCGGTGCTCGCGTGCCTGACCGACACGACGCTGAACCTGCTGACGACGAATCGCTTCACGGTCGGCTGGTACGTCGCGCGCGTGTTCAGCATGTTCACGCCGGGCGTGCTCGTCTGCGTGCTCGCGTGGGAAGTGACGATGCTGTACCAGCAGCTGTTCGAGGCGCATGCGACGCTGGTTCGCTCATCCGCGCGCGACGGGCTCACCGGCGCATTCAACCGCAGCCACTTCAACGACCATTTCCACACGCTGTTCCTGCAGGCGCGGCGCCAGGGCGAACCGCTGTCGCTGCTGATGGTCGACGTCGATCACTTCAAGGCCTACAACGACACGTTCGGTCACGTGAAAGGCGATGCGTGCCTGATCGCGGTCGCGAATGCGCTGGCCGGCGCGGTACGGCGGCCCGCCGATATCGTCGCGCGTTACGGTGGCGAGGAGTTCGCGATCGTGTTGCCGAACACCGGTGCGCGCGGTGCGCGCGTGGTGGCCGACGAAGCGCGCGAAGCCGTGCTTCGGCTCAACCTCGAGATGCCCGATTCGCCGGCCGGACGCGTGAGCGTCAGCATCGGTTGCGCGACCGTGTCGGCCGACGATCTGTCGACGACCGACGCGTTGATCGAAGCCGCCGATGCCGCGCTGTATCGTGCGAAGGATACGGGGCGAAACCGGGTCGTCGTCGCGTGAAAACGTCTGCTGTTTGGCTATTTGTTACGGTCATTGTGACCGGAATAATCCCCCGTTACGGATTGCGGAGCGGCGATACGATCGCTTACAGCCGGTGTTGATGGCGCTCGCTATGCTGGGCTTCATATCGAACCCGAGCAGGTGAACGCGATGAAGAAGACCCTTTTGCTGATTGCCGGCGTCGCCGTGTTGCTGAGCGGCTGTATCGTGGTGCCTGACGGTGGGTACTACGGCGACGGGTATTACCACCATCATCGTCATTGGGATTGATGCTGGCGAGGATTCCGGCGCGTCGCTCGCGTAACGGCCGACGTGCCGTCGTGATCGATGCGCCGACGGTTTGATTTTCGCCCAGCGATCGGCGCGACGAGCGCAAGCACGGTGGTCGTGCAGCGTAGTGTCGTAAGCAACAGGGCGACCGAGATCGCCTGACAAGAGAGCCGCCCGTCTCGTCCCAGGCGGCCGCTCACTTCCCGATGCAGAACCTGCTGAAAATCACCCCCAGCAGATCATCCGACGTGAACTCCCCGGTAATCGAATTCAGTTGCTCCTGCGCGAGCCGCAGCTCCTCGGCAAACAGGTCGAGCGACTGAGCGCGTTGCTCCGCGTGATCCGCCGCCTGCGCCAGGTGTTCCTGCGCGGCCCGCAGCGCGATCAGATGCCGCTCGCGCGCGAGGTACACGCCTTCGGCGCCCGCCTGCCACCCGGCGATCCGCAGCAGTTCCGCGCGCAGCATGTCGATGCCGTCGCCGCGCTTCGCCGACAGATGCACCTCGGTCAGGTCGCCTTCCGCCGCCGGATGCTCGACGCACGCCGGCACACCGGTCAGGTCCGTCTTGTTCAGCACGCGCACCACCGGCACGCCGCCGGGAAAGCGCGCCGCGATCACTTCGTCATCGGGCGTCATTCCCGTGCGCGAATCGAGCAGATGCAGCACGACATCCGCGCGCTCGATCTCGCTCCACGTGCGCGCGATGCCGATCCGCTCGACTTCATCCTCGGTCTCGCGCAGCCCGGCCGTATCGATGATGTGCAGCGGAATCCCCTCGACCTGGATGGTCTGCGCGACCTTGTCGCGCGTCGTCCCGGCGATCGGCGTGACGATCGCCAGCTCCGCGCCGGCCAGCGCATTCAGCAGCGACGACTTGCCGACGTTCGGCTGCCCCGCGAGCACGACCGACAGCCCTTCGCGCAGCAGCGCCCCCTGCCGCGCATCGCCGAGCACATGCGCCAGCTGCGCGCGGATCCTCGCGAGCTTGCCGCGCGCGTCGGCCGCCTCGAGGAAGTCGATCTCCTCCTCCGGAAAATCGAGCGTCGCCTCGACCAGCATCCGCAACGTGATCACGTCGTCGACGAGCGCATGGATCTGCCGCGAGAACGCCCCATCGAGCGAACGCCCCGCCGAGCGCGCCGCGGCCTCCGTGCTCGCCTCGATCAGGTCGGCGACGGCCTCGGCCTGCGCGAGGTCGAGCTTGTCGTTCAGGAACGCGCGGCGCGTGAACTCGCCCGGCTCCGCGAGCCGCAGCCCGAAACCGCGCCCGGCATCCAGGCAACGCTGCAGCAGCAGTTGCATCACGATCGGCCCGCCATGCCCCTGCAGTTCGAGCACGTGCTCGCCGGTGTACGAATGCGGCGCCGGGAAATACAGCGCGATCCCGCGGTCGAGCGGCGCGCCATGCTCGTCGAGGAACGGCACGTAGCTCGCATGGCGCGGCGCCAGCTTCTGCCCGCACAACGCGTCGATCAGCGGCAGCGCGGCCGCCTCGCCGCCGCGCCCGAACGATACGCGGACGACCCCGATGCCCCCTCGGCCGGCAGCAGTGGCGATGGCGACGATCGGATCGGAGTCGGTAGCGAGCATGGGAATCGGGTGATCAGGATGAAAACGGTGCGCCCGCACAACAGTTCGGGCATCGGAACGCCGGCATTGTAGCGTGCCGGCTCACACGCGACCGGCCACCGTGCCGGATTCGAACTCGCCCGAATTTATCCCGCCGGGGATAAGCCGAGTATCAGTCCAGCGCGATGACTTTGCCATCGTTTCGGACGAGTATGCCCGCTGGAGCGCCCCAACGATTTGCCCCCAAATTTCCGCACTCCATCCGGCCAAGGTCGCGATTCGTCCGAAAGAGATACGTTTAGCTCATATGGTTGTCTGAAACGCGTCGATGGAATTGCACAATCTCCCCCATGCCGACATCCGAAGAAAAAGCCGCGTTCTCGGAACGCCTGAAATTCGCCCTGCGGCGCAGCCCGGAGAAAGTCACCGGCGCGACCGAGCTGGCGAATCGATTCAATCTGCGCCACCGCGGAACGCATCCCGTTTCGCCGCAAACCGCGCACAAGTGGCTGACGGGGCGCACGATTCCGACATCGGACAAACTCGAAACGCTCGCCGAATGGTTGCGCGTCGAAGTGCACTGGCTGCATTACGGGCCGTCGCCGAGCGTGATCGAACATCCGACGCCGCAACCGCTGCCCCGCGACGAGCGCTACCCGCCGACGCCCGAGACGATCGAACTCGCGTCGAAGATCGAGGCGCTGTCGCCGCATCAGCGCTACCTCGTGCAGGAACTGGTCGAGCAGTTCTACGGCGATCTGAAACTCGAAGCGAAGAAAGCCTGACCGGGAACGGCGCGCCGCCACCGTCGCCGCCGGGAAACAAAAAAGCCGCATGGTCATGAACCATGCGGCTTTTTTTGCGTGCGTCGCGGGCGGCTGGCCGCCCGCGCGTGCCACGGGCGTCAGGCAGGCTTCTTCTTGACGCCGCCGAGCTTGCGCGTGATGTAGTACTGCTGCGCGATCGACAGCACGTTGTTCACGACGTAGTACAGCACCAGGCCGGCCGGGAAGAAGAAGAACATCACCGAGAACGCGATCGGCATGAACTTCATCATCTTCGCCTGGACGGGGTCCGGCGGCGTCGGGTTCAGGCTCGTCTGCACGAACATCGACACGGCCATCAGCACCGGCAGGATGAAGAACGGATCGCGCTGCGACAGGTCGTGAATCCACAGAATCCACGGCGCGCCGCGCATTTCGACCGAGGCGAGCAGCACCCAGTACAGCGAGATGAACACCGGGATCTGGATCACGACCGGCAGGCAGCCGCCGAACGGATTGACCTTCTCGGTCTTGTACAGCTCCATCAGCGCGGCATTCATCTTCTGCGGATCGCTCTTGAAGCGTTCGCGCAGCGCCTGCATGCGCGGCGTGATTTCCTTCATGCGCGCCATCGACTTGTAGCTCGCGGCCGACAGCGGGAAGAACACGGCCTTGATCAGCACCGTCAGCAGCACGATCGCCCAGCCCCAGTTGCCGACGTAGCTGTGGATCTTCTCGAGCAGCCAGAACAGCGGCTTCGCGATGATCGTCACCCAGCCGTAGTCCTTCACGAGCTCCAGGCCCGGCGCGATGCCTTCGAGCATGCGCTCTTCTTCCGGACCGGCGAACAGGCGCGCCTGCACGTCGGCCGACTGGCCCGGCGCGATCGCGGCGACCGGCTGCTTCACGCCGACGCGGTACAGCGTCGGATCGATCTTTTCAGCGTAGATGTCGCGCTTCACGCCCTGCTGCGGAATCCACGCCGACGCGAAGTAGTGCTGCACCATCGCGACCCAGCCGTTGTCGGCGGAGTTCACGAAGTCGGCCTTGTTCTTGTCGAGGTCGCTGAAGTTGATCTTCTGGAAGTGCTTCGCGTCCGTGTAGACCGCCGGCCCGAGGAACGTGTGCGAGAACATCGGCGTTTCGACGGCCGTGTTGTCGCGCACCAGTTCCATGTAGACCGTCGGCGTGACAGGCGCCGTGCCGACGTTGTCGATCTTGGTGTCGACGCCGATCACGTAGCTGCCGCGCGTGAACGTGTAGGTCTTCACGACCTTCACGCCGCCCTTCACCGGCGACTCGAACGACAGCTTCAGCGTGTTCTGGTCGCCCGTCAGCGACGTCGAGCCGGGGTTCAGCTGCGTGTAGACGTCGTTGTGGTTCGGGAAATCGCCGCCGAGCAGGCCCGTGCGCGCGAGATACGTGTGGCCGGCCGTGTGGTCGAACAGCGTGATGTACAGGTCGGGCTGCTTGCCGTCGCCCTGCTTCTTCAGCGTCAGCTTCGCGAGCGTGCCGCCGCGCGTGTCGATTTCGCCGTCGTACACGTCGGTCGAGAACTTCACGAGCTGCGCCTGCGCGGCCGGGGCCGTCGTCGTCGGTGCGGCGCCGGCCGCGGCGGCAGGCACTTCACCTGCGGTCGTCGTCGTCGCGCCCGTGCCCGATGCGCCGCCGGCCGCGGCCGCGGGGGCCGTCTGCGTGGCGCTCGGGAAGAACATCGACGGGCGTCCATGGGACCGCTGCCAGTTGTCGTACAGCATGACAGCTGACATGAAGAAGATCACCCATAGGACGGTGCGTTTGATATCCATGCGTTGTCTCAGAGTCGATGGGACCGCGCGTCGGCTTCGCCGCGAGCGCGAGTGTCGGAGTTGGGCGGCGGGACGAGGTCGATGCCGCCCGCGGAAAACGGATGGCATCGGCACACGCGCCTGACGGCGAGATACGTGCCGCGCGCGGCGCCATGATACTGGATTGCCTCGCGCGCGTAATCCGAACAGGAAGGATAAAAACGGCAACGGTTGCCGAGCATCGGGCTCACGGCAACCTTGTAGAAGCGCAGCAAGGCGATCAGTACCGTTTCCATACCTTGGGCGGCACCGTACGACGCCGCGTCAAAACCGGCCGGGCAGGCGCGAACGCCGCACCGGGCACGGATGCGTCACTCGGACGCGGGCTTCGACGCACGGCGCGCGATTTCCCGGACTGCCCTGTCGAGCAGTTCGCGGATCTCGGCCGCGCACATCGCCGCGAGCGGGGCGGAAGCCGCGCTCGGCAGCGCTTTCTTGTCGAAGCGCGTGTGCTGCCGCAGCAGCAGGTCGTAACCGGCGAATTCGGCCCGGCGCAGGCGAAACTGATCGCGCGCCAGCCGCTTCACGAGGTTACGCGTCACCGCTCGCGGCGCATACTTCTTGCCGATGACGAGCCCCAGACGTGCAGGCTGACCGGTCGGCTTGCCGTAAATCACGAAGTGCGCGGAGCGCCGCCAGGGGCGCAAACGAAAAACGGATGAAAATTCATCCGTTTTCAGAAGTCGCGCAGCTTTCGGGAAGGCGGCTTTCGTCTGCGACGGATTCGCACCCGGCTCGACGGCACCTTCCGCAGGACTGCGGACGGCGGACACAGCGCGCAACCTGCCTTAGATGGCGAGGCGCTTGCGGCCCTTCGCGCGGCGAGCGTTGATGACCTTGCGGCCACCTGCCGTCTTCATGCGGACACGGAAGCCATGGGTGCGCTTGCGGCGCGTCACGGACGGTTGGTAAGTACGTTTCATGATGTTCTCACTTGTTCGAGAATGTCGAAATTCAGGGGACCGCGTGCCCTTAACCGGAGGCATTCGGGCGAACGCAATCGCCGGGAATACAGGATTGGTTTTCGCGGAACCCGCTATTTAAACCGTTTTTCCGTTGACGGTCAATACTTTACGAGTCGCTCGCCTGTGCCGGGCCGCTCCGATCCGGCCCCGCGCCCCACAAACACAGCCTGTGGATAAGTCCCGCTGTGGCCGCGTTTGGCGTTAGAATCTCGCCTTATCTCCAAGAATCCCGCACGCCGCCTCGGCTCGCGCCTGCCCCTCCAACACTGTGATGCAGGCGTCCGAGGCACGCTCGCACGACCGCTTCGGGCCTTGTTGCGCGACCGCGACAAGGGCGCCGGCGAGCCGCGCTGTGCACGCAAAAAACGACAGTTACTTGATGAACGATTTCTGGCAACACTGTTCCGCACTGCTGGAGCGCGAG